>OZ244064.1:0-3302831 GCA_965215425.1 Dehalococcoidia bacterium | reverse complement strand
GGGCGGAATCCAGCAGGAAGTCGTACCCTGGGGCCGGGAGCATCACCGGGTATTCAACGAGCGGTTCGGTCATACCATCAGCATCAGCGTAATGACCGAAGACCTGCCCGAGGAGAGCAACCGGGTAACCCTGGACCCGGAACTTACCGACTCCCACGGCATCCCGGCGCCCCGGATTCAATACACCGTCAGCGAAAACACCCACCAGATGCTGGCCCACGGAGTGGAACGGGCGCGGGAAGTGCTGGAGGCGGCCGGAGCCAGGCAGACCTACAGTTCCCACCTGCGGCGCAACTCCGGTTGGCACCTGCTGGGCACCGCCCGGATGGGGGATGACCCGGCCAACTCGGTAGTGGACCGCTGGGGGCGGGCCCATGACGTGCCTAACCTGCTGATAATCGACGGCTCCATTTTCACCACCGGCGCTTGCATCAACCCCACTGCCACCATCCAGGCCCTGGCCCTGCGCACCGCCGACTTCGTGAAAGGCGAGGGGGAACAGCCTGCTGGCGTAATCGGCCCCTTTCCCTCACCCTGTCCCGTTGCCCCAGGCAGAGGGGCCGGGGGAGGGAAAAATCCGCAATTTCACGGACAGTTTCACTGACCGCAGCCCATTGCCGGCCCAGTCTCCAGCTGCTAACCTGCCGGGGCGCTGGCCAACCGCACAATACCGCGCCGCGCAATACAGCAGAGGAGTTTGACAATGCCGCGAGTAGTTCATTTCGAAATCTATGCCGACGACCTGGACCGGGCCGAGAAGTTCTATACCGAGACCTTCGGCTGGACCGTGGACCGACTGGAGGGGGAAGGGTTCGTCTATCACATGGTCAATACCGGAGAGGAACCGGCTCAGGGAATTAACGGGGGGCTGATCCAGCGCCCTGACCCGGGGGCGGTTATCAATATCATCCTGGACGTTCCCTCGGTGGACGAATACACCGCCCGGATCACCCAGGCCGGCGGCACCCTGCTGACCCCCAGGTTCGCCGTCCCCGGCGTTGGTTATGCCGCCTACTTCCGGGACACCGAGGGCAACCCCTTCGGCATTTTCCAGGACGATACTACGGCAGCTTGAACTAGGGTCAGGCTGAACCGTTGTCCAGTGCCCTTCAATTGACTACAACCGGGCAGGGTTGTAGTATTGTCCCGGCAAGGAAATCAAGGAGGAAGAACGATGGCGGAAATTTTCGGCGAAGGCGACTTTCAATACACCTTTGTGGAAGACTGGGTCAAGCTGCCCGAGGGGATGCGCTTGCTGGAATGTCCCGGTGTAGTCTGCGACTCGGAAGACCGGGTGTTTATCCTGACCCGGGGCGAGCACCCGATAATGGTTTTCGATAAGGAAGGCAATTTCCTGCGTTCCTTCGGCGAGGGGCTGTTCAGCAACCGCACCCACGGCCTTTACATCGCCCACGACGACTCCATCCTGGCGGCGGACGACGGTATTCACACCATCCAGAAGTTCACGCCCGATGGGGAAAAGGTGATGGAGATCGGGGAGCGCAACCATCCCGCCCCCAAGTGGAGTGGTCAGCCCTTCAACCGGCCCACTTCGGCGGCGATCCGGCCGGCCAACGGCGACATTTACATCTCCGATGGCTACGGCAACTCCCGGATTCACGTTTACTCCGGGGAAGGCGCCTACAAGTTCAGTTGGGGCGAGCCGGGCATTGACGCCAGCCAGTTTATCCGTCCCCACAACATCGCCGTTGACGCCGACGACCGGATCCTGGTAGTGGACCGGGAAGCCCACCGGGTTCAGGTATTCGACCCGGAAGGCGGTTTCATTACTATGTGGAATAACATCCACCGTCCCGATGCCATGGTGCTTTGGGACGGCCACATTTACATCGGCGAGTTGAACGGCATGGGCGGCGTGGACGATGCCCCGGGCCTGGGCCACCGGGTTACCATCTATGACCTGGAAGGCCACCGGGTAGGTATGTTCGGCGCCAAGGAAGAAGGCGAAGGGCCGGGCCAGTTCATTGCCCCCCATGGGGTGGCCGTGGATTCCACCGGCGCAGTTTACGTGGCCGAGGTTTCCTACACCATCCGCGGCTCCAAGCTGGACCCGCCCCGGGAACTGCGCAGCTTTTCCAAGTACGCCCGGGTTAGGTAGGAGAACGGCCGCCGGCGCATTGCTCGGAAATGGTAGTGCGCCGGCGGCCGCCCAAAAGCGGGGTTCCTATGGTTACTTATGAAGTGTCCATTGGAGCCTGGTTCTCGCTGCTGATGGTGAGCGGCGGTTCCCGGGACGTTCTGGCAACCGACGGGAACCGCCGCCCGGTGATAATCGAGAACCCGCTTAAAGCCACCGAACTTGAACCGGAGAGGGTAAAACTTGAGTGATACCACCACGGTAAATTGGGATAATGTGTTCGAGGCGGTGGAAGCCGGTTACGAACTGGGCTGGACCGATGGCCTGCCGGTAGTGCCGCCCACTACCCAGCGGGTGGCCGAGTTTCTGGAGCAGGCCGGGCGGGACCGGGCGGAGCTGGTGGGCGAACTGCCGGAACGCCGCCGGCGGATAACTGCGGAAAAGGTAGCGGCCAATGCGGTGCTGGCCGGCTGTCGCCCCGAATACCTGCCGGTGGTGCTGGCCGCCACGGAAGCGATGCTGGCGCCGGAGTTCAACCTGGTGGGGCCATCCTCCAGCATGGGCGGCGCGGCAACCCTGGTCATTGTCAACGGCCCGGCGGCCCGGGAACTGAATATCAACGCCCGCAACAACCTGTTCGGCCCCGGCAACCGGGCCAATGCTACTATTGGCCGGGCGCTGCGGTTGGTCCTGATGAACGCCTGCGCCGCCGTCCCCGGTCTGTTTGACCGCAGCGTCATCGGACACCCCGGCAAGTTTACCTACTGCATCGCCGAGGCGGAGACGGAAACCCACTGGACGCCGCTCCATGTGGAACGGGGTTTTGCCCTGGAACAGAGCGCCGTTACCGTCTTTGCCGCCGAGGGGCCGCGCCAGGTGCGTTCCGTCGGGCGGCCCGAAGCCATCCTGTACGCCATCGCCGACGTTGCTGCTTCCCTCGGCACCTCTCTCTCCACTTCCGGCTCCGTCGGCGATCCGGCCCAGGGCATACGGCAGGGGGAGACGGTGATTACCCTCGCCGGCAACAGCGGCCTGTGGCGGGACTGGAGCAAAGACGACGTCAGAAACTACCTGCACGCCCGTATCCGGCGCTCGGTGGCTGACCTGAAGCGGGCTCAGGTTTTCGCCGGCCCGGTGGCGCCGGAGGACGAAGCGCAGTTCGTGTCCCTGGTCGCAGCGCCGGAGGACATCCTGGTGGTGTTTGCCGGAGGAGAGGAATCGAATATGTCTTCGGTAATCCCCAGTTGGGGGCCGAAGGTAGCCTCGACCGCCGTTACCCGGGAAATCCGCCGCTAACCCCGCTGTACCACCGACTAGCATCCGTAATCTACCACAAGGGAGCCGCAATATGCCGCAATATACTTTGGTAAATCCTACCACCGAGCCGGTAATCGCGCCCTTTGGCGGCGCGCCCCGGCTGCCCACCCTGGCCGGCGCCCGTCTGGGCATCATTGACGACAGCAAGCGGAACGCTGACGTGCTGCTGGAAGAGTTGGCCGAAACGCTGCGCACCCGCTACGAAATTGCCGATGTAAAATGGCACCGCAAGCCCAGCGCCTCCCGTCCTGCTGACCCGTCGGCCATCCGGGACCTGGCTCGGGACTGCGCGGCGGTGGTCATCGCCATCGGCGATTGAGGCTCGTGTAGTGCGTGCAGTGTGCACGACGGGATTCACGTGGAAAAGGCCGGGCTGCCCTCGGCCACTATTTGCACTGACCGGTTTATCCCCACCGCCAGGGGAATGGCGCAGATGTGGGGCGCGGCGGACTATCCCACCATCTTTACCGAGCACCCGATTGAAAACCTGACCCGGGAGCAGCTGCGGCAACGGGCGGAAGGCTTGGCCAGCCAGGTGGTGGCCGTCCTGACCGGCAGCTAGAAAGAGGAGCGAGCCTTGGCGCACACCGCCGGGGCAGACTACCATAGCTGCCCCGGCGGTTGACAGCTATCCGGCGGCGCGCATTTGCGGCGGCAGCAGGTTGGGGATGGAGTCATTTATCGGGTAGGTTTCGCGGCACACAGCGCAGAAGAGGGCACCCTCGATGACCTCCTCCCCCTCCTCCCTTTCTATTTTCAGTTCCAACTCGCCCTTGCACACCGGGCAAGCCAGTATCTCCATCAGTTCCTTGTCCAAACTTCCTCCGGCCACCGGCCGTCGTGATTTTGTGCTTTAGTCGTTTTTGGCTACCCGTCCAGGCCGCTCTCGAACAAGGCCCCCAGCAAATCGGCCAGGCCAAAAATCGCCAGGCCGATTAGTAGCAAGGCGGTATTGCCGGTGAGCCTGGCCCGTATTCGGGCCTTTACGCCGGCCCGGCGGCTTGCGGCGACCGGAGCATTCGGCTCCCCGGCGCCGCGCCGGCGAAACCGGACGACGGCAAACATATAGAGGGCCAGGACGATTTTCAGCGATAGTATCGCCACGTAGGGAAGGGACACCGTGTCGGCGGTCAGGCGACTGGCGGTCAGGACGACCCCGGTTACTACCAGAACCAGGATGGCCGTATTCACCAAGCCGCGAAACTCCTCCCCAATGGCCTGCCCGGTCTCCGGAGGCGGCGGGGAGCGGCGAAAGGCCGGGCGCAGCACCAGAATATAGAATATCCCGCCGCCGACCCAGGCCACGGCGCCCAGGGCGTGGCACCAGCGAATCGCCAACAGTATCCAGTCAACAATAGTCATCCGGGCGAGCTTATTATCCTTGATAGACATTCTATAAGCGGCGGACAAGCCGGTCAATCAGCCCGGGCAATAACCCCAACTCCTGACACTACTTGACACTAATAGGGGGCAAGTTACAATCCTTCCATTGCAGTATCCCGTTAGCACTGGCAAGGCAGAAATGAAGGAGGCATCGGTATGCGGTTGGCAGGGAAGGTGGTGTTGATTAGCGGCGGAGCCAGGGGTCAGGGCGCGGTGGAGGCGAAGCTGTTCGCCCGCGAGGGCGCCCGCGTGGTCATTGCCGACGTTCTGGAAGCCGAAGGCCGCCAGGTAGAGGCCGAAATCAATGAGAGTGGGGGCGAATGCCTGTTCCTGCGGCTGGATGTAACCAGCGAGGCCAATTGGCAGGACGTGGTAGCCGCTACGGTTGACCGGTTCGGCAAGCTGGATGTGTTGGTTAATAACGCCGGCATTTACCGGACGGAGCGGGTGGAGGAGACCACCGAAGAGTTGTGGGACCTGATAATGGATGTTAACGGCAAGGGCGTGTTCCTGGGCACCAAGTGCGCTATTCCGGAGCTGCGTCGGGCCGGCGGCGGGTCCATCATCAACATTTCCTCCGTCGCCGGACTGGTGGGCAGTCAGATGTCCGCCGCTTACGGGTCGTCCAAGGGAGCGGTGCGGATTTTCACCAAAGCCACGGCCATCCAGTACGCCGGCGACGGCATCCGGGCCAATTCCATCCACCCCGGCATCATCGATACGCCAATGACCGAGCAGTTGCTGGCCGACGACGAGCAGTACCGGGAGCGGCTGGGCCGCACGCCCCTGGGCCGCATCGGCCGCTCGGAGGACGTGGCTTACGGCGCCCTGTACCTGGCCTCGGATGAGTCATCCTTCGTAACCGGCAGCGAGTTGGTGATCGACGGTGGCCGCACGGCGATGTAATTCTGCCGCCCCAGCCCCTACTCTCCCGGGCCGAGAGGTGAAATCACTCCCCCGCCCCGGGAGTAAGGGCCGGAGCGGGGGAAAGCTCTGGCCGGCTACCCGGCTACCGTCCCAGGGCGTAGTTGTCCCGGCGCAGGTCGGCGCCTACCTCCAGGGAACCCCGTTCCCGGTTGATGGTGATGGCATTGAGGGCGCCCATCCGGGGCGTCCAATCGTCCCAAACGTCCACCCGGTGGCCGCGCCGTTCCAGTTCGGCGATGGTTGCCGGGGCAATGCGCCCCTCTGCCGACATTGCCGCCGGCGTGTAACCATGCGGCCAGCCGGAATCGGGGAAACTCCAGCTCGCCACCCGCGGGGCCTCGATCGCCTGCTGCACATCCATACCGAACTCCACCACGTTCAGGAAAAGCTGTACCATAGCTTGACACTGGACATCGCCGCCGGGAGTTCCGAAGGGCATCCATAGCTGACCGTCCCGGAAGGCCATCGCCGGGTTGGGCGTCAGGCGAGGCCGCTTGCCCGGAGCCAGGCTGGCGGGATGTTCCGGGTCCAGCCAGGTCTGGTAACCCCGCGAGGATAGGGCAAAGCCCAGTCCCGGGGTTACCGGGGCGCCACTTATCCCGTCGCTGGGCGTGGCCGAGAAACCGTTGCCCCACCGGTCCACGACGCAAATGTAACTGGTATCCGCCTCGGCCCGGCCGGCCACCGGCTCTGGGCGCGCCGGCTGGCTCCGCCGGGAGCCGCCGTCCTGGTAGGGCCAGGGGTCGCCGGAAAGGGGCATCTCCGGGCAGGCCCGCTGGGGGTCAATCTCCTGCCGCCGCCGGACCGCATAGTCCGCAGCCAGCAGCCCTTCCATCGGCACCTCCACAAAATCCGGGTCGCCGATGTACGAATGGCGGTCGGAGAAAGCCAGCTTGAGCGCCTCAATCAGGGTGTGCAAGTAGTCGGGACTGTTATGGCTCATACCTTGCAGGTCGAAACCTTCCAAAATCCGCAAGGCCATTACGGTAGTCGGCCCCTGGCACCAGGGCCCACAGGTAGCCACCTCCGTCCCCTTATAGTTGGCGACCACCGGCGGCTCCAGCTTGACTTCGAACCCGGCCAAGTCCTCCGGGGCGAGCAGTCCGCCCTGTTCCCGGTTGAACTGCGCCATTTCCTGGGCAATCTCGCCCCGGTAGAAAAGGTCGCGGGCCGCCTGGATGGATGCTTCCCGCCCGCCGCCGGCTTGCTCCGCCGCAATCAGGCGGCGGAAGGTGCGCGCCAGATCCCGCTGCACGACCACCGCGCCGGCCGCCAGGGCCCGACCGCCGGGAAAGAACACCTCTTGAGTAGCCGTCCAGTGGGCGGCGTTCCGCTGTCCGTTGACCAACTTCTCCGCCTCCCGAACCAGCGCCCGGTGCAGGGTATGGGGTATGGGGAACCCGTTCTCGGCCAACTCCAGGGCCGGAGCGACCACCTGCGCAAAGGTCAGGGTTCCGTACCATTGCAGCGCGGACAGCCAGGCATCGGCGGCGGCGGGGGTTACGGTGCGCAGCACGCCGGAAGGTAAGTTGCCGCCCGTGTGCCGGTTGAAGTAGTCAACGCTGGCTGCTTTGGGCCAACGCCCCAGGCCGCTGATGGTGGTCGTAGTTCCACTGGCGGCATCATGCACCATAATCGGGGCCACGCCGCCAAAGCTGGTATATTGGGGCAGCGTAACGTTAAGGACAATCCCGGCGGCTACCCCGGCGTCGGTGGCGTTGCCGCCCTGCTCCAGAATACGATAGGCCGCGGCGGTAGCCAGATAGTGGCCCGTTGCTGCCATGTGGGTGGTGCCGGCGATAAGCGGGCGATAAGTCCTGAGTCCCAAAGCCATTGCAAACCTCCTTTCTAGCCACTGCGAATGAACCTGAAGGATTTATTTTGATGATTTCATTCGTGATTATTCGCGGATGAAACGCAAATTCCGGAACGTGGCGGCAAACCCTTTAGTTGAGATCGGCCAGCCGGGGCATAACGTCCCGGGCCAGTGAAGTTACCGAGTTAACCCAGCTTTCCTCCGGTTGCCATTCGTGGCCCATGGCCAGCAGGACGCCAAAACCGCCCACGTCCCGGTACATTTGCCGGATTTTCTCGGTTACGTCGTCTTTGCTGCCCACAATCCAGACGTGATCCACCAGGTATTCCGGCGTAACCGCGGCGTCGGGCAGCTCCGGGTCAACCTTGAACAGGCTGCAAGCATTCAGGTACTGCATTAGCGGTATGAAATACTGGCGAAAGTCCCGCCCGATGGTGCCTTCCAGAACTTCTTGGCGCGCCTGCTCGGTGGTTTCGGCAATATAGATTTCCCGGGCGATGCGCCACTGGGAGCGGTCGGGAGTGCGCCCGGTTTTTTCCGCTCCCGTTTCCACTGCCTTCCAGTGGCTTTTCAGGGTTGCCGGCGGCACCAGGTTAATGCTGAGGGGAAGCCACCCCTTTTCGCCGGCCAGGATCAGGGTGTCGGAGTTGGGGGAAACGCCGGCCACGCCGATGGGGGGATGGGGTTTCTGGTAGGGCTTAACGTGGAATTGCAGGCCGATTTCAGGAACCGGCTCCGGGATGGCGAACTTCCAAAAGGGGTGCTGGTAGGCGCCGGGTTGAGGGTCGGCCCACATTTGCAAGATCAGCTCGATAGCGTCCCGGGACATTCCCCGGTGAGCCCCCTCGGAGGGGTCAACTCCGAACACCTCAAAATCGCCGGGAAAGCCGCCGGAGCCGACGCCCCAGTAGAACCGGCCCCGGGCCAGGTTGTCCAACTGGGCTACCCGGTGAGCAATCATAAAGGGGTCGTGGTTCGGCATACAGGTAACGCCGGTGCCTAAAACGATGTCCCTGGTGCGGGGCAGAGCCGCCGCAATGAATTGGTCCGGGGCGGGTATGTTTTCCCACACCGTAGTAAAATGCTCGCCAATCCAAGCCTCCCGGTAACCCAGCCGGTCCAGGGTTTCCAGCTGAACCAGGTCGGATTCCAGGGTTTCCGAGAGGTCGGAACCGGGCGGATGGAGGGGCATCGTAAAGTAGCCCAGGCGCATAAGCATCTCCCTGCGGGACGGGATAGCCGGCTCGGGCCGGCAGGGGTACTGACCTAGTATAAGCCATCGGTAAAGCCGGCTCAACGGCGGGTATCCGGTCGGGTATAAGTATATACGGGACGTGCGGGCCAACCTCCCTGCCCCCATTCCCTGTTCCTGGCGGCAACTTGGCGGATGACCGCAGGAATCCGGCGGGCGGCCGTAAAATGGCGTAAGGCCGGGCCGGGGTGGAAGACCGGGCCGGTTTGCCCTAGAATTACCCTGCGGGGAAGTTAATTAGCCGCCGCAAGGGACTTGTTATGCTGTTTGAAGTTGAAGTAACCGCCGGAATCAACAGCCCCATGGACTTGAACCGGGTATTTGACTTGCTGGAGGAACCGCGTGCCATCCACCAGTTGTTCACCGCCGACCCGGCCGGTGAAGACGCCTGGCGCCAGGTTACCGGCTGGGATGCTGCAAACGGTCCCTGCCCGGCTTGGGCGGCGCTGGCCGAGGACTCCGGCGATGGCGTAATCCTGCTGGTGTACGGGGGGGATGCCGGCATTCGCCTGAAGCCCGCCGGCGACGCCGCTCCCTGGAGCCTGGACCGCCCCGGCCAGTGGGGTGAGCCTTGCCTGATGCTGGACAAGAACACTCCCTGGGCGGGGTAACGCCGGTACAACTTATGCTACAGGCGGTGTCATTAGCCCGGCGGGACAACCGGTTCGGGACGGTTTCGGTAGGCAGCGGCGGCGGATTCCCGGTGGGCGGACAGGGCCGCCAACAACTGCGCCAGACTCTCCCGGTAGCTGTCGGCGCAACCGTCCGCCTCTGCTGAACCGGAGAACTCTACTACTGCCCCCCGGCGCAAGTCGGCGCAAAGGCTATCCTCCTGGTCGTCAATCCGGTGGTCCAGGGTTACGGAGACCGGGTGAGCCGGGCCGCTGGACCGGCCAACCCGCCCCCGTACCAGCTGTTCAAAAGAACGCCAGCCGTAAGGACTGCCCAGGGAGGCCGCGGAGCAGACCAGCACCGGTTGGTCATAGTAAACAAACCGGCCCAACAGCGATTCCCCGGCGTCGGCGGCGAAGGACGCTTCATCGTCCACCGCCACCTGCCAGCAGGGCAATCCGGCCCGGTTCAGGTCCGCTTCCAACCGGCGGATAAAAGCGGCGTCGCTGACCGAACCGACCAGCAGTACCCGGTAAAAGTCTTTAGTTGCATAACTGATCCGCTCCTGGAGGGTTGCCAGCGGCTCGGCAACCCCGGCCCGGCGCAAAAACTCCCGAGGGATAAGCCCGCGAGAACGGGCCAGCGTATCCAGGCCGATGATGCTGGGGCCGAGGTGCCGCACCGACTCCAGACTCAGTGCCCGGCTCAGGTCGCAGTCGCCGAACAGGGTCATTTCCAGGACAGCTTCGCCGAGCAGGGTAGCGTCCAGCCCGGCGCGTATTAGGGACGCCCGCCGCAAGTCGGCCCCGGCGAGATTGGTCACGTCCAGCCGGGTGGCGGTAAGCCGGGCATCGCTGAGACAGGCCCGGCTCAGGTCGGCCAGGGAGAGATTGGCCTCCCGCAAGTCGGCCCCGGCCAGGTCGGCCCCGGTTAAGTCGGCGGCGGCGAGGTCGGCAAAGGAGAGGTCAGCCCCGCGCAGGTCGGCTCCGCGCAAGCAGGCCCCGGACAGGTTGGCCCGGTTCAGGGCGGCGCCGGGCAGGCTGGCGTCCTTCAGGTTGGCCCAGGTCAAGTTGGAACGGGACAAGTGGGCGGATTTCAATACCGAGCCGGCGAGGTTGGCATTACGCAGGTTGGCGTTGGTCAGGTCAATAGCGTCGAGATTATCGTGGGCCAGGTCGGCGCCGGGCAGACGGGCGCCGCTCAGATAAGCGCCGGACAGATCGAGCCGGGCGCGGCGGCGCCAGTGCTGCTCTCGCCACCGGGCCAGGGCATAAGGCCCCCGCTTGGCCAGGGCTACATGCTGCTGATTCGCCAGGAAATGCTCCTTCCGACACCGCCCGGTGTTTTCGGTGGCCCCTTGCCCCGGGTAAAAAGCTGGGGTTAATTTCCGTCGTCGCCGGCCAGGGCCGCCCCCTGGCGCCCGGCAAAGGCCGGCATAACCGCAGCGGCGAACTGGGAAAGCTGGTCCTTGAACTCCAGCCAGGGCATACCCTCCGGCCACTGGAGGATGATGTCCTCCAGACCCGGGTACTTGTGCTCTACTTCCTGCAAGAAGGGAATGAAGTCCTGAGCCGGGCCGCAGTACCAGGCCTTTTGCTGCACGCCGTCCTCAATCCTCGGGACGCCCGCCGGCGCGCCCGGCGTACCCCAGGGACGCCCTTGCGAGTCGGTATAGCGAACAAAACCGAAGGGCGCGAACCACTTGTAACGCTCGTCGTGGTAGGGGCGAACCCGGTCAATAGCCTGCTGCCGGGTGTCGTCCAGGCAGAATCCGAAGCCCAATGCCATGTCCTGGCCGAGGGCGATGTCCCGGCCGGCGGCTACGGCGGCATCGTGGTAGGAGTGGACCATCCGCTCCACCAGCGTCTCGCCGGTCAGGGCCACCACCGCCTTGATGCCCCGCTGCGCAATATACTCCAGCGTTTTGCCGCTGGCGATGGGCTGCCAGATCTCCACCGGTCGGCGGAGGGGGCGGGGAACCAGGGTAACATCCTCCACCTGGTAACCCCGGTAGGGGACCTCCGGCGGAATCGTGTAGTACTTGCCCTGGTGGGTAAAGGACTCTTCGTTAAAGGCTTTCTGGATGATCTCCATCTGTTCCTCGAAGAGTTCCCGATTGGCGTCGTTGTCAATGACCGGGGAGCCGAAAGTCTCCACCTCCCGGGAATGGTAGCCGCGTCCTACGCCGAAAATCAGTCGGCCTCCGGTCAGGACATCCGCCATGGCAAAGTCCTCGGCCAGCCGCAGGGGATGCCACATCGGGACTATGTTAAAAGCGGCGCCAAACTTCAACCGTCGGGTAAGCCCGGCCAGGTGAACCCCCAGGAGCGTCATGTTGGGGAGGCATTCGTAGCCCTCCCGCTGAAAATGGTGCTCCGCCGTCCACATACAATAGAAGCCCAGCTCGTCCAGGTGCTTGGCCAGGGCTACCGCGTGGTCGTAAGCCTGAACCAGCTTTTCGTTGGGATACCTCCGGTCATTGGCCGGCGTCCCGTCGGCCCCCACGTTATCCAGGTCAATCTGTCCCACATACAGGACGGAAAACCGCTTTATCATTCCCTAACTCCCGGTCCATTCAGTAACCGGCTCATTATAGCACGGAATAGCGCGGGTGGCGCCGGCCCGGGCAGTCGTCTCTTTGACCGTTGCCCGCCGCCGGCAGCGCCAAAGAATTAGACGGGACTACCCGGCGAATAGGACGAGCTAGGCGCCGGGGTGTATGGAGGCCGGCAATCCAAACACGCCCAATCGCAAGCGAACCCCGCCAGGCGCCGGGGTGCATGTAAGCCGAGGGCAGTTATAGCCATAGCCCCGGGCGCCGGGGTGCGTGAAACCGGCGCCCGGGCTATAATCGCCGGAGACCAGGACAGCTAACACGACAACTAATGACACGACTAATCGGGAGGCAGTTATGGACTTGGGCTTGAACGGGAGAACGGCGATGATTACCGGGGGCAGTCGCGGTCTGGGCCGGCAAATTGCCGAGACCCTGGCCCGGGAGGGATGTCGAATCGCCATCTGCGCCCGGGATGCGGCCCAACTGAACACCGCCATCGGCGAGTTGGCGGCCCAGGGCTATCCGGTTCAAGGGACGCCGGCGGACGTAACCGAGGAGGCTCAGGCCCGCCGTTTCTACGAGGAGACCGTCGCCAGCCTGGGCCACCCGGACATCCTGGTCAATAATGTGGGTGGTCGCCGCGGTTCGACCCGGTTCGAGGAGACCAGCATGGCCCAATTCCGGGAGGGACTGGAGGTCAACTTGTTCAGCGCCGTGCAACTGACCGCCTTGGTCCTGCCCCATATGAAGGCCCAGGCCTGGGGCCGGATAGTCAACATTTCTTCCATTTACGGCCGGGAGCATGGCGGATCAATAGATTATATGACGGGCAAGGCGGGACTGATTGCCTTTTCCAAGCACTTGGCATTGCAGTTGGCGCCCCATGGTGTACTGGTTAATTGCGTGGCTCCCGGCTCCATCGATTTCCCCGGCAGCACTTGGGAGCGGTTCCAGAATACCCAGCCGCCGGAAGTAGTGGCGGAGTTCATCGACCGCAACCTGCCCATGGGACGGTTCGGCTGGCCGGAACCTGTCGCCGAGACGGTGGCTTTTCTCGCCTCGGACCGGGCCGACCTGATAACCGGGGCTTGCATCAACGTGGACGGCGGCCAATCCCGCTCCCTGTTCTAGTCAGCTCCCGAACCCGGAACAGATCCCGGTGCAATCCGGCCATTGCCGGAAGAAAGGGCCTGGCGGCGAACCGACGAATCGACCGCTATCCGCCCTATGAAGAAACCGGCTATGGCAGCGAGGACATCGATCATCGGCAAGCGACCGCTATCCGCCCAGACCGCTATCCGCCCAGGAAGAAGTCGGCAATGTTGCCGAGCCTGGAAGTATTGCCCCGGTAGATTTCGGTGTAGCCGCACTGATTGCAGGACACGGTCATAAACTTCTTGTTTTGCACGTCGAAAAACTTGGCAAGGTTCCCGCCAGTGGCGCGGAACTCATCGGTGGTATAGCCGGTATGCGCACATTTGACACAGACATATCTGGTTCTTCTGACCTCCATGCAATGCCCTCCGCAGGACGGCGGTCGCCCTTGCCGTTCAGCATAGGACCGCCTCTATTGCCGATGGTATCGCAGGAGCGGGTCAACGTTCAAGGCAGTGCGGGAATGGTTCCGGATCTTTTAATGAGGCGCCCTGAACGAAGCGCAGGGTCTAAGATCCTGGAGACAGGAACCGTTATTCCCTTACCGCAAGGGGCAACGCCGTCTTTCCGGTCGAACATATTTCCCGGAGGCAGCAGCCGGAGCACACCGGAACCTTCCGGCACGCCATACCTGCGTGGCGGTCCAGCAAGGCGTGATACTCATTGAATAAGGTGGCATCCCGGGGAAGCTGCTCGTGGAACAATCGCTGAAAGTCTTCGTACCCGCCCCGGTCGCCAGCGGGAATATGTCCCAAACGTTTCAGGATGCGGATAGTATAAGCGTCAATGACAAAGGACGGCTGGCCGGCCGCATACACCAGGATGTCATCGGCGGTTTCCGGGCCGATGCCATAGATGGACAGCAGTTCGGCGCGCAGTGGCCCGGGGTCCTGGGCGAACAGACCGGCCAGGTCGCCGCCATAACCCTCCAGCACGTGGGCGGCAAAGGCTTTCAGCTTGCGCGCTTTGGCGTTGAAATACCCGGAGGGACGAATGATTGCCGCCAACTCCTCTTGGGAATACCGGTCGATGGCGGCGAAGGACCAGCAATTGGCCGCCTTCAAGTTGGCGATCGCCAACTCCACGTTCTTCCAGGAGGCCGCCTGGGTCAGAATAGCGCCAATTATCACGTCAAAAGGCCCGGCGCCGGGCCACCAGCCTTGCGGGCCATAGGCGCGGTAGAGAAGCCGGTAAACCTCCCGGAGCAAGGCGTTTTTCGGATTGCCGCAACTATTGCTGGAACTATCGCCGCAGCCGTCGCCGCAGCTATTGCTGGAACTATCGCCGCGGCCGTCGCCGCAGCTATTGCTGGAACTATCGCCGCGGCCGTCGCCACAGCTATTGCTGGAACTATCGCCGCGGCCGTCGCCGCAGCTATTGCTGGAACTATCGCCGCGGCCGTCGCCGCAGCTATTGCTGGAACTATCGCCGCGGCCGTCGCCGCAGCTATTGCTGGAACTATCGCCGCGGCCGTCGCCACAGCTATTGCCGTAACTAGGCGGCACCGCGTCCTTCTCCCAGGTTGACCGGCAGCGGGTCGGCCAACCTTATTTCCTCCGGCGAGACCCGACAGCGGTAGGCATAAATCTCTACCCCGGCGGCGTAGGCAGCCCGCAAAGTGGCGCCGAACTCCGGGTCGGCCGCATCGTGGGGCGCAAGAGACCGGGCGTCGTTGCGCTGAATCACGAATACGACCGCCGCCCGGCTCCCGCCGGTCACCGCCTGGGACAGAGTGCGCAGGTGTTTTACGCCACGCAAGGTCGGCGCATCCGGGAACCGGGCCACGCCGCCGGCGGCCACCAGGGTTACGGACTTGGTTTCCAGGTAGCACCGGCCGCCCGGCCCATCCAACGCCAGGTCCAGACGGCTCTCCCCACAGGTTACCTCCCGGCGTACTTGGGGATAGCCGGCAAAGGGGAGCAGGTCGCCCCGCTCCAGAGCCTCCGCCACCAGCGCATTGGGCAGCCGGGCATCGGCGGAAACCAGCGTGGAGTCCAGGTCAACCAGGGCCAGGTCGAAGCGAGTCTTCCGGTGTTCGCCGGAAGCCGGAGCCAGCAGCAGCCGGCGGCCCGGCTCCAGCAACTCCCGCAGCCGTCCGGAATTGGCGACGTGCGCCATCACTTCTCGCCCCTCCCATTCCACCAGGGCGGCGAAGCGGTTAAGCCGGGTCAGGAAGCGGGCTTCTACCAGTTGCGGATGTAACTTCATAGTGGGCTAATGGTAGCAACCGGGAACCGGCCTGGCAAACCGGCAGCCAGGACGCCCCGGGTCCCGTTTACTTTTAGTGTTTCGGAGCGCAGCTGCGCCCGGCCCGACGGGGCTAACTCCTCCTCGGTCATCCAGGTGAGAGGAGTAGGAGCTGCGCCCGAACCTTACGGGGCTAACCTGGCAGCGCTATACCGCTGCGCACGAGGTTGGAGCGGTGTCCAGCCCCTGCGGAGGCTAACCCTGTTTCCGAACGTAACCGACGAACGATGCCGATGGCAACTGGGACGGTCAGCGGGCTATAATAGCCCCAAGCCACAGGAGGATTTATGACCAGCTATTTGACCAAGCTGGAGAGAGCTTGCAGCGCTAACCGCAGTCTGGTTTGCGTTGGGCTGGACCCGGAACCGGCCCGGCTGCCGGTGGCGGACGTTTTTGAGTTCAACCGGGCCATTGTCGCCGCCACCGCCGACCTGGTATGCGCCTATAAGCCCAACCTGGGTTTCTACGAGGCAATGGGACTGCCCGGCCTGAGGGCGTTGGAACAGACCATTCAATATATCCGGCAGACCGCGCCCCAGGTACAGATTATCGGCGACGCCAAGCGGGGCGATATTGGCCCCTCCGGGGCCGCCTACGCCCGGGCCATGTTCCAAGTGTGGGACTTTGACGCGGTTACGGTCAATGCCTGGGGTGGAGCGGACACGGTGCGGCCCTTTCTGGAAGATGCGAGCCGGGGGGTGTTCCTCTGGTGCCGGGGATCCAACCCCGGCGCCGCGGATCTGCAGGACCTGGTAGTGGATTCTCCCTACGGCCCGGTTAAATTATACGAGCATCTGGCCCGGGCCGGCCTGGACTGGAACGGCCGGGGCAACTTGGGCCTGGTAGTAGGGGCTACGGCGCCGGAGCAGTTGGCCGCGGTGCGGCGGGCTGGCCCCGACCTGCCTCTGCTCATTCCCGGCGTGGGCGCGCAGGGGGGCGACCTGCTGGCTGCTGTCCGCAGCGGCACGGATAAACAAGGACGGCGGGCCATTATCAACTCTTCCCGGAGCATTATCTACGCCGCGGCGGGGGCCGATTTTGCCCAAGCCGCCGGCCGCGCCGCGGCGTCGCTCCGGGACGCCATCAATCAAACACTCGAAGCCGAGGGAAAGGGATGGCCCTGAACCTGAAAGTCGGCGACCAGGTGCGGCTGAAGAAGGTGCACCCCTGTGGCAGTTACCTCTGGCGGGTAACCCGGTTGGGCGCGGACATCGGTATCCTCTGCCTGAAATGCCGCCACTACGTGCTGCTGCCCCGGCCCTATCTGGAACGGCGGCTGCGGGAGGTGGTGCGCCAGGAGGTGGCGGGAGAGGCGCCGCCGGAAAGCCGGTAGCCCCGGCTGCCGGTGGCCCAAGTTTTCCCGGGTTATCAGAGGTTATCCACCGCTCAACTGGGCCAGCGCGCTGGCGTTCCTGGCATCGCCGATATAGGGAGTTTCCCATTCATCCAGGTGGACGTGGAAATTTGCCAGGTGCTTCGCCAGGTTGTCGATGAAATTGCGTACTGCCCGGCCCAGGAATTTGCCCCGCAGGGTGCAGACCCCGACTACCGAGGAGGGGAAAATGTGTTCCAGGGAAACTACGCCCAGCTTGTCGTGGTCTTCCGGGTGAAGGGTAAAGTCGTTGCCAATGGCAACGCCCATGCCAATCTCAACGTACTGCTTAATCGATTCGGCGTGGTCCACCGCCAGCACCACGTCAAAGCCGATACCGGTATCCTTGAAGGCCTGTTCCAGGTTGCGGCGGGTCAAGCTCCCCGGGCTGGAAAGAATCAGGGGCCAACTGGCAATGTCGTGCAGGTCAATGGGATACTTTTGCAAGAGTTGGTGCCCCGGCGGGGTTAGCAGGACTACCTTGTACCGGAACAGCTCGGAAAACTCCAGACGGGGTTCATCCGGCGGCGGGGGCGAAGATATTGCCAGATCCAACTCGCCGGACTTGACCAACTGAATCAGATCGGAATAAGAGCGGGCGGTTAGTTGCAGGCGAACGTCCGGGTAAAAGTCCAAGAAGGATTGAATCGGTTTGGGCAGATGGTGGGTAATCAGGTCGGGGTAGGCCCCGATATGGAGGGAACCCCGGCGCTCCGTATAGTCCATCTGGGTTTTCAGGGTATCCACGGATTCGACTATGGGGGTTATCAATTCCAGGAATGTAAACCCTTCCGAGGTAAGCTGAATCGGCCGTTTGATCCGGTCGAAGAGAATTATGCCGAACTCGTCCTCCAGCTTGCGCAAGTGGGTGGTAACTGTGGGCTGGCCCAGTTCCAGCTTACGCGCCGCCTTGGAAACGCTGTGCAGGCGCGCCACATGATAAAAGCTGATGATCTCGCGCAGTTCCATAATAACGGGCTACCTCGATAGGGTTTGTGGCATATAATACATGGATATAATATATTATACAATATCGCTTGACAAAATAATAAACTCTATTGAGAATGACTTTTGTCCGGCATGATTATTACGGACTCCTGCAACGGTTACTGAAGCGATCATTTTCGCCCGGGCTTGCTTGGAGGTACAGGGCTAATGGCTTTCGTGATTACTGAACCCTGTATCGGGGTCAAAGATGCCTCTTGTGTAGAGGTCTGCCCAGTGGATTGCATCCACACCAGCGACGACGAACCGATGTTTTTCATCAATCCCGACGACTGTATTGACTGCGCCTACTGCGAATCGGCCTGCCCGGTGAATGCCATATTCGATGAATTCACCGTTCCCCCCACGATGCGAGAATACGTCCAGAAGAACCGGGCCTTTTTCAGGAAGTAACGCCGCAACCCTCCGCGCCGCGGACGTCGCTGGGTATCGTGTCGCCACGGTAAAAATAATCCCGGGGGAAAGCCTGTGGAACTTGCGCGCCTGATCCTGCGCCGGCTGAACATAGTCGGCAACTTCCGGGAATTGGGCAGCGACCGGCAGCGCCGGGAGACCCTGGTCGGCCTGGCCGCTACCCAATTGCTGGTCCAGCTTTCCAGTATGCCCATTGCGCTGGTCATCCCGTCGGTGGCCCGCCACTTCGAAATAGACGTGGCCCAGGCGGCCTGGATGGTAGTGATTCGGCTGCTGCTGCTGGGCAGCACCGTCTTTCTGGCGGCCCGCCTGGGGCAGAAATTCGGCCACGTTCGCGTCTATTTCCTCGGGGCGATCCTGCTGTCGGCGGCCAGCGTCCTGTCCGCCACCTCCTTCACGCCGACCCAGTTGATTCTGTGGAGCGGGGTAGTAGGTATTGGCGGCGCCCTGGTTACGGCCAACTCCAACGCCATCCTGACTATGGTGTTCCCAGCCGAGGAACGGGGACGGGCCTTTGCCGTTCCGGTAGTGGCGGCCCGGTTCGGCACGCTGCTCGGCTTGGGTATATTCGGGGTATTCCTGCAATTCTTCAGCCTGCAATGGGGCTGGCGGCTGGTATTCCTCACCTCCCTGCCCATCGGCTTGCTGGCTATCCGGTGCAGTTACCCCTTGTTGAAGTACCACGCCCAGCAGCTGACCGAAGAGATGCAACGGGTTTCGATCAACTACTTCGGCGCCACGTTGATGATTGCCACGCTGGGAACGTTCATCCTCTCCGGGCTGCACATCCACGAGGGGGCCGAGTCTTTTACCTCGCCGAACGCCCTGAGCTACCACGTTCCGATGCACCTGCTGTTCCTGGCCTGCCTGGCCCTTTTCTTTGTGATCCAGCAACGGAGCAGCGACCCCTTCGTGGACTTCCGCTACTTTAAGCAGAAGTATTTCTCGATGGCCCTGTTTACCAACACTACCTTCCACCTCTCGATGCTGGCGGTTACCACGCTGATACCGATTCTGGTGGAAAACGGTTTGGGGCAGGCCCCCATCGTCGTGGCGCTGGTCCTGCTGCCCAACCAGTTCATGGGACTTTTCCTGCCCACTTTGGGCGGCTGGATTCACGACCGGTATAATCCGCGCTGGCTCCGGCCCGGCTCCCTGCTGCTCATTGCTTCGGGATTCTTTCTGGCGGGACTCTGGGCCGATGACTTGCCCGTTTATATGCTCCCGGCGCTGTTGCTGCCGATTGCTATTGGCTCCAACCTGTTCAACTCGCCCAACAACGCCACGGTGATGAATTCCCTGCCGGAAAACCGGAGCTTTGCCTCCGGGCTGCTGGAAACCACGCGGCAAATGGGCCACTCGGTAGGCACTACGGTCAGCGCTACCGTGCTGGGGCTGGCCCTGCCGGTAGCCATAGACCTGCTGCCAGCGGTGGAGGCCCAGGGGCATTACCGCGACGGTTTCCAGATTGCCGCCCTCACCGTGGTTTGGATTATGATTTCCGGCAGCATCGTAGCGATGTTTCATCGTACGCCCGGCGAAAAGAACCGGAGTCAACGGCAAATGGCACCGGCGCCGCAGCCCGGAGGGGATGACTAGGGTAACCAGGCCCCTCACCGCATTCTCTGGCGACTTCCCCGGCCCGGTTTCGGTCCCTGGAGACGCGGGACGCCACCAGCGTACGGAATCTCGGCGCAGCCCGCCCCACTCTGCGTCGTTGCGATGAAAATATCCGCGATGATTGAGATACGATGATTGGGGCAGGGCTGTCCCGAGATAACCCGTCTTTGCCAGAATCAACCGGGCGGGTTACACTATGCCGGGTAATTTGCACTGGGAGAGGTAAGCAATCATGGCGCTGTTTCTCCGGGACGAAGAGGTTAACCAGACGGTTTCCATGGACGAAATGCTGGAAGCGATCGAGGAGATGCAGCGGCGTTTCGGACAGGGCGAGGTGATGAACCTGGCCCGGCGCAAGGTCATCGCTCCCGGCGGGATGCTGTCGGTGATGGGCGGCGGGCTGTTCTACGACAACGTCCTGGGCGTCAAGACCTACACGGTGGTCCGGGGCAAGTACTCCTTTCAGGTCAGCATCTATGACGCCGGCACCGGCGAGCTGCTGTGCTATACCCAGGCCAACCGGCTGGGCCAATTGCGCACCGGAGCCACCACCGGGGTAGCGGTCAAGTATCTCGCCAAAGCCGACGCCGTCAGCATTGGCATCATCGGCGCCGGCTACCAGGCGCCCACCCAGTTGGAGGCGGTCTGCCGGGTGCGCAACATCCGGAAAATCCGCGTCTTCAGCCGCACTGCGGAGCGCCGGGAGGCCTTTGCCAGAACCATGACCGGTTCCCTGGGCGTGGCAGTGGAAGCGGTGGACAGTGGCGAGGCGGCGGTGTCCGGGAGCGATATTGTCATTTGCATTGCCGCGGTCATGGAGCCGGCGCTGGAGGGAGGATGGCTCTCGCCGGGGGCCACGGTTATCGGCGCCGGGCCAACGACCTGGCGGGCCAGGGAAGTGGATGAAGCCGTCTTTGCCCGGGCCGGCAAGCTGTTCGTTGACTCGGCAGAGCAGGCCCCGCAAGAGGCCGGAGACCTGGCCGACGCCGTTGACCGGGGCCGCCTGCAATGGAGCCAACTCCAGGAACTGCGCCACGTGGTAACCGGGACGGTTAAGGGGCGGGATAACCCGGAGCAGATCATCTACGCCAAGCTGATGGGCACCGGCGTGGCTGATGTCGCCGCCGCCAAGCTGGCCTACGACCGGGCCAGCGCCAAAGGGCTGGGCCTGGCAATGGAGTGGTAGCGGCGCGCCCCGGGGTTTTCGGCGAGAATACCCCGAGTTGAATGACTGGCCTTGCCAAAGTTTCCTTACTGTTGATCAGGGGGACGATTGCCCCCCTAACCGTCCGCCGGTTGCAGGTAGGCGTCAAGCCGCTGGACGCTGTAGTTGCCCCGTTCCATCAGCAGGCATTCCACCGCGGCCCGGGCCGTGTCCAGCGACGTAAAGCAGGGAATACGACGTTCCACCGCCGCCCGCCGGATGTAGAAACCGTCCCGCAGCACCGAGGTATCCCCGGACAGGGTGTTGATTACCGCCCCCACCGTATCATCGTTAATCACGTCCACCACGTTGGGGTGGCCTTCACTCAGCCGCTTGGTAATCATTGTAACCGGCATTCCGGTGGCGGCAATCATCGCCGCCGTTCCCTCGGTGGCGTATAACCGGCAACCGGCCGCCAGCAGTTCCCGGATCAGCACCAGCGACTCTGCCTTGTGCTGGTCGGCAATGCTCAGGAGCACTCCGCCGCCCTTCTTCAGGTTCAGGTTGGCCGCCATCAGGGCCTTGGACAGGGCGTTGGGAAAGTCCCGGTCAATGCCCATCACCTCCCCGGTGGATTTCATTTCCGGTCCCAGGTAGGAATCGACCCCTACCAGCTTGGACATAGAGAATACCGGCGCCTTGATGCCCACCAGTTTCTGCCGCGGCCACAGACCGCCGGAGTAACCCAACCCCGCCAGGGTCTCTCCCAGCATTACCCGAGTCGCCAGGCGGGCGACGGGGACGGAGGTAACCTTGGAAATAAAGGGTATAGTCCGGCTGCCCCGGGGGTTGACCTCGATGATGTAAACCGTGGTTGTTCCGGCATCTTCCCAGGGGGTATGCGGGCTGCGGTAGGCGCTGCCGCCCTGGATGACAAACTGAATGTTCATCAAGCCCCGCACGCCCATGGCCAGCCCGATGCGGGTGGTGTAGTCAACGATGGTATCCACTTCCGCCTCGGTCAGGTTCAACCCGGGATAGATGGCCATGGAGTCGCCGCTGTGCACCCCGGCCCGCTCGATGTGTTCCATAATACCGGGAATCAGCACCTGCTCCCCGTCGCAGATGGCGTCCACCTCGCATTCCTTGCCTTCCATGTAGTGGTCCACCAGCACCCGCTTGTCCGGGGCCACCTCCGTGGCCGCCGTCAGATACCGGACCAATTCCGAGGCGTTCTGGACAATCTCCATGGCCCGACCGCCCAGCACGTAGCTGGGACGCACCACCACCGGGTAGCCGATGTTCTGGGCTACCTGCAAGGCTTCGGACACCGAGGTTACCGAGGCGCCCGGCGGCTGGGGGATGCCCAGCCGGGACAGGAACTCCTCGAACTTCTGCCGGTCGGAGGCCACGTCAATCGCCGCCGCGCTGGAACCCAGGATGGGCAACCCGGCGTGGGCTAGGGCTTGGGACAGGTTGATGGCGGTCTGGCCGCCGAACTGCACCACCGAGGGCGGGGGCCGGTCGTCAATGGTTTCGTTATCGATAACGTCCCGCACCGCCTCCTCGTCCAGGGGTTCAAAATAGAGGCGGTCGCTGGTGTCAAAGTCGGTGGAAACCGTCTCCGGGTTGGAGTTGACCAGCACGCTGGATACCCCCGCCTGGGATAAAGCCCAGGCGGCATGCACGCTGCAATAGTCGAACTCGATGCCCTGGCCGATGCGAATGGGGCCGCTGCCGATAACCACCGCTTTCGCTCCGGGCAGGGGCCGGGCCTCGTTTTCCTCCTCGTAAGTGCTGTAGTAGTAAGGGGTAACCGCCTCGAACTCGGCAGCGCAGGTATCCACCATCTTATAGACGGGCCGCAGGTTCCAGCGCCGCCGCAGGTCCCGCACCTGTTCCGGCAACATATCCGCCAGGGTGCCGATCTGCTGGTCGGAAAAGCCCAACCGCTTGGCCTGGCGCAGGAGGGTCGGAGTCAGCGTTTCCGACAGCAGACGCCGCTCCATACCCACAATCCGCGCCAGGGCGCTGACGAACCAGGGGTCGATAAAGGTGTCTTGCACCAGGGTTTCCGGCGTCGTATCCCGGCGCAAGGCGGCCAGCAACGCCCACAAGCGCAGGTCGTTGGGGGCCAGCAGGTTTTGCGGCGGCTTGCCATCGGCCCCTTCTGTGGTGGGCAGCCCTTCCCAAAGGAGGGTACGGTTACCCAGTTCCAGAGAGCGCGTGGCCTTTTGCAAGGCCGCCTCAAAAGAGCGGTCAATCGCCATTACCTCGCCGGTGGCCTTCATCTGGGTCGTTATCTGCCGGTCGCCGTGAGGGAATTTGTCGAAGGGCCAGCGGGGAATCTTAACCACGCAGTAGTCCAGGGCCGGCTCAAAAGCAGCCCCGGTTTTGCCGGTTACCGCATTGGATATTTCGTCCAGCCGCTTGCCGACGGCAATCTTGGCCGAGACCCGGGCGATGGGATACCCGGTGGCTTTGCTGGCCAGGGCCGAACTGCGACTGACCCGGGGGTTCACCTCGATGACATAATAGGGGGAATCCGCTTCCCAGTCGGATTGAATCGCTTCAGCTACGTCCGGGTGAGGATTCAGGGCCAGTTGGATATTGCAGCCTCCTTCGATACCCAGGCCGCGAATTATCTTGAGGCTGGCGGTGCGCAGCATCTGGTACTCTTTGTCGGTAAGAGTCTGGCTGGGCGCCACCACGATGCTGTCGCCGGTATGGGAACCCATGGGGTCCAGGTTCTCCATGTTGCAGACGGTGATGCAGTTGTCCGCCCCGTCCCGGATGACTTCGTACTCCACCTCCTTCCAGCCCACCAAGGAACGCTCCAGCAATACTTGGGAGATGGGACTGGAAGCCAGCCCGTTCTGAACGATGTCCTCAAACTCCGGCATAGTATTGGCGATGCCGCCGCCGGTGCCGCCCAGGGTGTAGGCCGGACGCACCACCAGGGGCAGGCCCATCTCGGCGCAGTAGGCCCGGGCCGCCTCGATAGAAGATACGGTAGCGTTGGGCGGTTCCGGCTCGCCGATGTCGTGGAGGAAGTTGCGGAAATACTCCCGGTCTTCCGACTTGCGGATCGTCTCCAGCGGCGTACCCAGCAGCCGGACATTGTAGCGTTCCAGGACGCCGGCATCGGCCAGCGCCACCGCCAGGTTCAGGCCGGTCTGACCGCCCAGAGTGGGCAGGATGCCCTCGGGCCGCTCCTCCCGGATAATGCGTTCGATGACCTCCACGGTCAGCGGCTCGATATACACGTGGTCGGCGATGTCCTGGTCGGTCATAATGGTGGCCGGGTTGGAGTTGACCAGGACGGTGAAAACGCCTTCCTCCCGCAGGGCCTTGCAGGCCTGGGTGCCGGCATAGTCAAACTCGGCGGCCTGGCCGATAACGATCGGCCCGGAACCGATTACCAGGACTTTGCTTAATTGTTGTCCGTTGCTGCTCAAGGGCGGTTCGCTCCCTCCGGGGTTTTTCAGCGGGGGGTGAACTCACCCCCCGCTGCCTAAAAGGTGGGCAGACGACCGGGCAGTTCGATCAGCCCCCGGTCGTGCAGGGTATTGAGCATCTGGTAGATAAAGGAGCCGTAATAGGCCCCATCCCGGTCGAACTTGCTCATCCCGGGGAAGTCTTGCTCCGCCCGGGGCGGAACTCGGAAGCTGACCGAATCGTTGCCCGTCTTTTCCACTTCCAGACAGCCCACCGGCTCCTCGTAAACCTGGTGCGTGACATTGTTGACCAGTTTGACGGACAAATCCCAACGGCTGCCCAGCCGGGCCCGGCTGACCGAGGCCAGCTGGTAGCCGTGGCCGTTGTGTTGGAAACGGGGGACTACCTGATCCAGCAGCCCCAGCATACTGGACAAACTGATCGGGAGGTCGGATTCAATCCCCTCCTCCAGCAAAACCATCGAAAACGCCGTCATTACGAAACCTCCAAATAATGCAATCAGGAACCAACCAAACTATTCATTCACGCATCGGTAGCTACGGAATCCCCCGCCTACTCCGCCTCCCGCGGATACGAAAAACCGGCCCAAGCCCAACACCACCTCCTTACCTTTATCACCTTGCTCACGCTGGCGGGTTAAGGCTGGAAATTCCTAATCATCTCCAGAAACTCATCGAAAATATATTCGTTATCCCGGGGGCCGGGCGAAGCCTCGGAATGGTACTGGATGGTAAACAGGGGCAAATCCCGGTGCCGCAGCCCCTCAACCGTGCCGTCGTTAAGGTTGATGTGAGACACCTCCAGGCCCGGCGGCAGGGTGTCCGGGTTGACGGCGAAACCGTGATTCTGGGCGGTGATGTAAACCCGTCCGGTTTTCAGGTCCTGGACCGGGTGATTGCCGCCCCGGTGTCCGAATTTCAGCTTGAAGGTAGCGGCGCCCAAAGCGCGCGCTACCAGTTGATGCCCCAGGCAAATGCCCATTACCGGCACCCGGCCCAATAGCTGCCGGACGTTCTCCGCCACGTAATCCAGCAGTTGTGGGTCCCCCGGTCCCGGGGAAAGCAGGATGCCGGAAGGCCCCATGGCCAGCATCGCTGCGGCGTCGGTGTCCGCCGGGACGGCGATAACCTCGCAGTCCCGCTCCTGTAATAACCGCAGGATGTTATACTTCAGACCCACGTCGGTTACCAGGATGCGTTGGCGGGTGGCGCCGGGGTCGCCCGCCAACGGGACCTCCCGGAAACTCGAGGCGGTTTCCGGGCCGGCGGCGCTCCAGCGGTAACTTTGGCCGGCGGTAACCGTGCGCACCAAATCTTGGTCGTCGTAGCGGGGCAGTTGGGACAAACGAGCCAGCGCCGCCTCCGGGGAGTCGGTGGTCAACAGGCCCATCATTACGCCCTGCTCCCGGAGCCGGCGGGTAATGGCCCGGGTGTCCACCCCGGAGATGCCCGGAATGTCCTGGGAACGAAGAAATTCGTCCAGCGTACGGTCGCTGCGGCCATGGCTGGGGCGGTCGCAATGTTCCCGAGTAATCAAGCCGGCGACCCGTATCCGGCGGGACTCGAAATCCTGAGGGTTGATGCCGTAGTTGCCCACCAGCGGATAGGTCAGGGTTACCAGTTGGCCGGCATAGGAGGGATCGGTCAGCACTTCCTGGTAGCCGGTCATGCTGGTGTTGAAAACCACCTCGCCATGGCCGGGTATTTCCGCCCCCAAAGCCTCGCCCCGGTGAACTGAGCCATCCTCCAGCACCAGCCAGGCCGGCGGGGCCGTGGCCCTACTCGCCATTGTCAAAATACCTAACCTCGCAAACAGTCAATCTGCTCACCTTCAGGAGACATTGGCCTAACCCGCTCCGGGCGAACCGGTCAACCGCCGTCTCCATCCCCGGCGCCCGGCCCGGGGTGAGGAAGCCTAATACGGCAAATCCTGATGCACCACTTTCCCCGCTACCAGGGTGGCGGTTACTCGCCCCTTCAGTCTGGCCCCGGCCAGGGGCGTGTTCTTGCCCTTGGAGGCGAACTCCCTGGTGTCCACCACCCATTCCAGGCCCGGGTCAAAAAGAACCAGGTCTGCCGGGGAACCGGCGTGGAGGGTAGCCAGTTCTTCAAAGGACGGCCCCAGCACCCGGGCCGGGCCGACGGTCAGCCGGTCCACCAGGGTGCTGAGGGAAATCCGCCCCTGGTGGACCAGGGTCATCAGGGAGCCGAGGGCCGTCTCGAATACGCTGATGCCAAAGGCGGCCTCCTGGTAGGTAACCTGCTTGCTGGCCGCTTCATGGGGGGCATGGTCCGTGGCAATGCAGTCAATCACTCCTTCCGCCAGCCCCGCGACCAGGGCGTCCACATCCCGCCGGCTCCGCAGCGGCGGATACACCTTGGTGGAAGTATCGTAGTTAAGCGGCCCGGCGGCCCCGTCGGGAACCCCCCGGTAGCCCAACGCCCAGTCATCGGTGATGGAAAGGTGATGGGGACAAACCTCGGTGGTAACCGATACCCCCCGTTCCCGGGCTTGGCGCACCAGGGCAACCGCGCCGGCAGTGCTCAGGTGGGCCAGGTGCAGCCAGCCGCCGGTTAACTCGGCCAGGGCCAGGTCCCGGGCAATCATTGCCTCTTCCGCGGCGGCGGGTATGCCGGCCAGGCCGAGGCGGGTAGCGACCCAGCCTTCGGCCATCACCCCGCCGGGACAAAGGCTATGCTCCTGGCAATGGTTGCTGACCGGCATACCCAGGTCCAGAGTGTAGGTAAGGGCCAGCCGCATAATGTTGGGGTCATAAATCGGGTCGCCGTCATCGCTGTAGGCCACCACGCCGGCGGCGGCCAGTTCCTCCAACTCGGCCAGTTCCTTGCCCCGGCGGCCCTTGGTAACGCAGCCGATGGGAAAGACCCGGACTACGCCTTCGCTTCGGGCGCGCTGCTGCACCAGTTCCACCACCGCCGCATTGTCGATTGCCGGGTCGGTGTTGGGCATACAGCAGATGGAGGTAAAGCCGCCGCGGGCCGCCGCCCGGGCGCCGGTGGCGATCGTCTCCTTATACTCAAAGCCCGGCTCCCGCAGGTGGCAGTGCAGGTCGATGAATCCCGGAGCAGCGACCAGGCCGTTGGCCGGCAGCGACTGGCAATTTTCGGGAACGTCGGCCGGGGACAGACGGGGGCCGGCAGAAACGATCCGGCCGCCGGCAATCAGGATGTCCCCCACCGCGTCCACCCCTCTGCCGGGGTCAACGATTCGGGGCCCCTGAATCAAGATTGAGCTTGAGTCCAGGTGATTAACCAATCCTGCCTCCGCGCTTTATGTTCCGCAGTGATGCAACGGGCGGCGCCGTTCCGTCTCGGTTCCCTAAATTGAGCTTGAACCTTCCGGCTTCTGTGTTCCATAGTGATGCAACGGGCGACGCCGTTCCGTCTCGGTTCCCTAAATTGAGCTTGAACCTTCCGGCTTCTGTGTTCCGTAGTGATGCAACGGGCATCGCCGTTCCGTCTCTGTTCCCTGGATTGAACTTGAGCCTTCCGGCTTCTATAGTTCCGTAGTGATGCAACGGGCGGCGCCGTTCCGTCTCGGTTCCCTAAATTGAGCTTGAACCTCCCGGCTCCCTGGCGCTGGACTTGGCGCTGGGTTGGGCGCAGAGCCGGTACAGGAGGGCCATCCGCACCGCAACGCCGTTGGTTACCTGTTCCTCAATGGCGGAGTGGCCGCCGTGGGCCACGCCGGTGCTTATTTCAACCCCCTCGTTCATCGGCCCGGGGTGCATAACCAGCGCATCGGGCTTGGCCCGGGCCAGGCGGTTTTCGGTAACCTGCCAGCGTCGGATGTATTCCCGCAGGCTGGGCAGGAAACCGCCGCTTTGCCGCTCCGACTGGAGGCGCAGGGCCATTACCACGTCGGCGTCCTCAATGGCCCGGTCCAGGTCAGTATCGACCTCTACCTGGGCGAAGGGATGGCCCGCCTCCCGCTCGTCGCCGCAACTCAACAGGTCCAGGGGCAACAACGTTGCGGGGCCGCACAAAGTAACCTGGGCGCCCACTTTGGTCAGGCCCCACAGGTTGGAGCGGGCCACCCGGCTGTGCAATACGTCTCCGACAATGACGACCTTCGCGCCCGGCAACCGGCCCACCCGTTCCCGGATGGTGTATAAGTCAAGGAGCGCCTGGGTAGGGTGGGCGTGCCAACCATCCCCGGCATTGATTACGCCGACCCGGGGCAAGTGGCGCGCCAGCAGATAGGGAGCGCCGGAGTGGGGATGCCGGATGATGATTACGTCCACTCCCATCGCCTGCAACGTCAGGCCGGTATTCAGCAGCGACTCCCCCTTTTCCACGCTGCTGCCCGCAGTGGACATATTGATAACATCGGCGCTGAGTATCTTGCCCGCTTCCTCAAAAGAAATCCGGGTTCGCGTGCTGGCCTCGTAGAACAGGGTAACGACCACTCGGCCCCGCAGGGTAGGGACCTTCTTGATGTCCCGCCGCAGCACCTCCCCCATGGCCGTCGTACCGTCCAACACCGAGATAATCTCCGGCGCCGAAAAGTCGTCCAGGTCCAGGACGTTTTGGCGGGGTTGCGCGTCCGGTGAAAGACCGGGGATGGCAATATGGCCCGGGCTTTCCGCGGCCTCCGGGCGGACCATGGCCATTAGTCCTCCCTCCTGACCAGAGCTACTTCGTCCTGCCCGTCCGATTCCACCAACCGGACCTTAACCTGCTCGTCCCGGCTGGTGGGGATGTTCTTGCCGACGTAGTCGGCGCGAATGGGCAGTTCCCGATGGCCCCGGTCGAGCAGAATGGCAAGCTGTACCTGGCAGGGGCGGCCCCAGTCATTCAGGGCGTCCAGCGCCGCCCGGACGGTGCGGCCGGTGAACAGTACGTCATCCACCAGCACCACCTTCTTGTCCTGGATGTCCACCGGGAACCTGGTGGGTTTTACCACCGGCCCTACTCTACCCGGCAAGTCGTCGCGGTACAAGCTGATGTCCAATTCCGCCAGCGGCGTCCGGTTGCCCTCAAATCGGAGGATGTTCCGTTCCAGCCGCCGGGACAGGATTACGCCCCGGGTATGAATGCCGACCAGCACCAGGTCGGCTATGCCCCGGTTCCGTTCCAGTATTTCGTGGGACACCCGGGCCAAAGCCCTTTGGATGTCCGGTTCGTTCATTATCGGACGTTCCACCATTTCTCTGCCCTATGCGGAGCTTTCCAGATCAGGCCAAATTGGGTAGCGACTCAGTTTGAATTTTTAGTTGCGATACTCCCTGGCGGTCAATTTCGAAGTGAGCCGCTACGCCGAATCGGGATGCCGGGCGAACCGGCTAGACCAGACCGGGGCGCATAAAATTGATGGTTTCTACCAGCCGGGTCATCCCGGCTTCAAGCATTTCGCCGACGGAGGGGTCCAAAAGCTCCCCCGCCGGCCCGAAGACGCTTGCGGCGTTGGGAACCAGCACCAGGGGCTTGGGAATGACCCAGCAGCCTTCGCATTGCAAGCAGTCGGAGAGGTGCAGGTGCATCCGGATGCCTCCCGACTTGCCCGGGGTGGCGCCCATCGCGAATACCACCTTATCGGCCAGGGAATTGGGCGGTCGGCAAGCCCATTCAATAGCATTCTTCAACACCGCCGGTATGGAATGGTTGAACTCCGGGGCGGTGATGAGCATCCCGTCGGCCTGGTGTAACGCTTCCCGCAGGGCGGCCACCGGCTCCGGGTATCCGCCGCCGTCCAGGTCTCCGTTAAACAGGGGCAAGCCGGCCAGGCTCGCCTCCGTCACTTCCGCTCCCTGGTCCTGGAGCATCGGTATCGCCAGACGGGAAAGTTTATGGTTCCAGGAATCCTGCCGCAGGCTGCCTACAATGCTGACTATTTTCATCCCTTTGCCCCCTTCGAGGTCTCCCCGGTCGCCTTGTTCCCACATCCTTGAGGCGGGAGAGGAAACGGTCTCCCCGGGCGCCCCTCAATAAAATACCCCTTGCAAAGACGGCAAGGGGCGCGGCGCATAAAGTCGTCAAGCGCCCTCAAACCGGCAGCTTGACTCGACCCGGGCGATAACACTTTGCCAGCCTCGCGGGACTGCTTAAAAGCCGGCCGTTCCGCCGGAGCGCAACAGCCCAAGCCCAAGAACATTCAATTGTTTCTATCGGGTATGTTACCAGATTTTGCGGCGGCAAGGAAGTGGTGCCGAGCCGGGGTTTCGCCGGTTCCCTACTTGCCGAAACCCGGTCTTCAATGTAAGCTCTGGGGCAAGCCGGGTTAAGCCCGCAGCGCGCCAGAGCACAAAGGAGAAGCTATGCCCAACCTGAACGGAGGCCACCTATTCATCCGCTGCCTGAAACAGGAGGGAGTCAAGCGGGTGTTCACCATCGTCGGCGACACCATCCTGCCCCTGGTGGACGCGGCGGCGGATGAAGGCATTGAGTTTATTGATACTCGCCACGAAGGGGCCGCGATGCACATGGCCGACGGCTATGCCCGCATTACCGGCGAGCCGGCGGTGGCGATGTTTACCGGGGGGCCGGGGTTTTCCAACGCCATCTCCGGCCTGCCCGCCATCTACACTTCAGAAAGCCCGGTCATCTTTGTGGCCGGCTGCGCCGAGCTACCGGAAAAGGGCATGACTACTTTCCAGGAAGTGGACCAGGTGAGCATGGCGGCTCCGGTAACCAAAGGTTCCTGGCTGATTCACGACCGCCAGCGCATCCCGGAGTTCGTCGCCACCGCCTTCCGCACCGCCATGTCCGGACGGCCCGGCCCGGTGCACCTGACCCTGCCCATTGACCTCCAGGATGCGCCCATAGCCGAGGAGGAACTACCCTCCTACCTGCCCCGGGAGTACCGGAATATGGGCAAGGCCCAGGGCGACCCGGCGCTGATTCAGGAGGCCGCCGCCCTGCTGCGTCAGGCCCAGCGGCCGGTCATCATCGTCGGCAACCCGGCCCGTTATACCGCTACCCAGGAGCAGTTGACCGCCCTGGTAGAGGCCACCGGCATCCCCGCCTTTACCGTGGAGCAGGCCCGGGGGATGATTGACGACGAGCATCCCCTCTGCTTCGGCTACGCCGACGGAGCGTTGAACCTGGCGGCCCGCCGTTTCCGGGAGGCCGACGTGGTGTTGCTGCTGGGCAAGCGACTGGACCATCGCTACCGCTACGGCCAGGTTTTCGGCCCGGAAGCTAAACTGATTCAGGCCGACCCGGCCCCGGCGGAAATCGGGCGCAACCGGGGCGTGGCCGTCGGACTGCTGGGCGATCTGGGCGCCATTACCGAACAGCTTACGGCGGCGGCCGCCCCGGGTAACCAGGCCGACATCTCCGCCTGGGTGGCTCAGTTGGCCCAGGACCGGCAGGCGTGGCTGGCGCAGCTGCGGGACAAGGCCACCGGCGAGGAGCCGATGCACCCCCTGGACGTGTTCACCGGCATTCAGGACCTGATTGACGAGGACACCTTCATCATCCTGGACGGCGGCGACTACGTGCAGTGGGGCCGTTCCTGGTTCAGCGCGCGCCAGCCGGGACGGTTCCTGCGGTTAGGCCCCCTGGGGCATCTGGGCGGCGGCATCCCCTACGGCATGGCGGCCAAACTGGCCCACCCGGAAAGCAAAGTGCTGGTCTTTTGCGGCGACGGCTCCTTTGGCTTTTACCCGATGGAGTACGATACCTGCATCCGGCACAACCTGCCTATTACCACCGTAATGGGCAACGACGCTACCTGGGGCATCGACAAGACCTTCCAGGTAGCCTACTACGGCCGGGCGATAGGCACTGACCTGCGGTTCATCCGCTACGACCAAGTGGTAGAAGCCATTGGCGGTTACGCCGAGTACGTGGAAAAACCGGCGGAAGTGGCCCCGGCGGTGGAACGGGCGATCAACTCCGGGCGTCCCTCGCTGGTCAACGTAGCCGTCCGCTCCGGTGCCAGCCCCCTGGCCGAGGCCATGATTAACCGGAGAACCGGGCGCTAGAACCGGGAGCAGAGGTCCGACTGGCTTGTCCGGCGCCGCGCTCCCCGCCCGAGAGAGTTTTCTTACTCTTCAGCGTCTATCGGAGGGCCAGAATCCGTTCCCTCCCCGCCCGAGAGGGTTCTCGCCCGCCGCCTCCGGCATCCCGGGATGCCGGAGGCGGCGGGGTGGTTTTTCTGACTGGCATATATCTGCGGACTTGAGCTAAGTCCCTTCATCCCGGAGTCCCCGGGCGGGAGTCAGGGGCGCCTTTGCTGGCGACATTGGGCGGCAGTGATTGAAATGGCGACAAACGGCGAAACCCTGGAAGAACTGATTGCCCGGTGGCGGAACCACCAGCGTCAGCGTGGGACAGCCCCCCCGCCGGGCATAGACGAACTGGAAAGCCGATTGCGGGCTGAGGTCGACGCCCTGCTCGCGGTGGGACTGGCCCTTGACGAAGCCTTTTGGGTCGCCGTCAAGCGAATCGGCGCCCGGGACGCCGTATCCGGGGAATTCGCCGGGGCGCTCTGGCCGCCGGCGGTGGGCGTCTCCACCCCGACCGGCGAACCGGAAGGCAATCGGCGTGTCGAATTGGGCGTTGTCCTGCTGCTGGCGACCGCCGCCGCCCTGGCCGTGAAGGTTCCCGAGTTGTTCGGGCAGCGGCCTTTCGGCGAAGATTCGGCTTTTTACGCCCGGAACCTCAGTTTCTTTGTCCTCCCGCTGCTGGCCGGCTACTTTGCCTGGAAGCGCCGGCCGGTCGGTCGCCGCTGGCTGTGGCTGGCGCTACCCGTCATTGCCGGGGCTGCCGTTGCCAACAGCTATCCTTTCGACGAAAGTGGCGATACTCTGGTCCTTGCCGTCCTGCATTTGCCCCTCGCCCTGTGGCTGGTTATCGGTATGGCCTACGCCGGGGGACGCTGGCTCGCCGGCAGCCGAGGGATGGACTTCGTGCGCTTTTCCGGCGAGTTTTTCATCTATTACGTGCTGCTTGCCCTGGGCGGCGGCGCGCTGATCGCCCTGACCTGGCTGATGTTCTCGACCATTGGCATCGACGCGGAGGAGTTGGTGGGCCAGTGGCTGATACCCTGTGGGGCGATGGGCGCAGTCATAGTCTGTGCCTGGCTGGTGGACGGGAAACCGGTGGGTATGGGCAATATAGCCCCGATACTGGCCCGGGTGTTCACTCCCCTGGTCGCCGCGCTGCTGCTGGCTTTTCTGGCAACGATGGTGGCAACCGGCCGGGGCATCAGCGTGGATGCGGACCGGGAGATGTTGATCGCCTTCGACCTGTTGCTGGTCCTGGTCTTGGGACTGCTGCTCTACTCGGTGTCCTCCCGGGACCCGCAGGCGCCGCCCAATCTCTCTGACTGGCTGACCGCCTTGCTGGTGGTCAGCGCGCTGGTCGCCGATGCGGTGGCCCTGTTCGCGATTGCCGGGCGCATTACCGAGTTCGGCTTCAGCCCCAACAAGACGGCGGCTCTGGGTGAAAACCTCATCCTGCTGGTCAATCTGGCTTGGTCGGCTTGGCTCTACCACCGTTTCCTGCGCCGCCGCCGCCCCTTCTCTGACCTGGAGCGGTGGCAAACGGCCTACCTGCCGGTGTATGCCGGCTGGGCAGCGGTGGTTGTGGTAGCGTTTCCGCCGGTGTTCGGGTGGCGGTAAGGCCTTCACCGCAAGGGTGTTGGACTATTCTCCTGCCGGCTCTCTAGTCCCTGGCGGCGTAACCTCCGGGTTAAAACCCGCCCCGGTAACCGGGTAGAAGGGTAAAGAGGTTATAGGGTCCGGCCGGTTATTTGCGGGATGACTGCGGCGGTTAGCGCCTACCTTTGGCCAGGGTCTTGCCGTTGCTTCAGAAAGGAGCTGAAGCCGTGCCCTCGCTGCCAGCGCGGGTGACGCAACTTCCGGGCCAAGCAGTCGGGGCTGGGGCCGTGCCTTCGCTGGCAGAGGCCCAAGTCTGCTGATAAAAGCCGGCTCAGCCACGGCTGAGCCGGCCCTTATTACGTGGACTTTCCCGGAACGCTGACCCGGAACGTTGGAACATTGCGCCTTTACATCATCCGCCGGATGATGTTTTGCGCCTGCTCCTCGCTGAGGCCCAGCGGACGGAGGGCCAGCGGGCCGCCCTCGTCCAGCACCGGCTCCCGGCGGCCCAGGCTGCGGGTGTCCGGGTTGCGGAAGAAGACGCCGGTGTAGATGGTTTCGCCCCATTCCATAGCCTTTTCGCAGGCCAGCTTCCAGTCGCCGACGTCGTGTTCCTCATCCTCCAGCTTGACTACCCGATCCTTGAAGAAATTATGGGTATTGTCCAGGTTGAAGGTAACACAGGGACTGAAAACGTCCACCAGGGCAAAGCCCGGATGTTCGATGGCCTGCTGCATCAGGCTGGTCAGATGGCGCACGTCGCCACTGTACCCCCGGGCCACGAAGGTCGCCCCGTTCATAATGGCCGAGGTGATGGGGTTGACCGGCATCTCCACGCTGCCAAAGGGGGTGCTCTTGGTTTTCATCCCGTCCCGGCTGGTGGGGGAAATCTGGCCGGTGGTCAGGCCATAAATCTGGTTATTCATCACGATGTAGGTCAGGTCAATGTTGCGGCGCGCCGTATGGGTAAAGTGGTTGCCGCCGATGCCGTAGCCGTCGCCGTCGCCGCCGGTAACGATGACGGTCAGTTCGTGGTTCGCCAGCTTGGCCCCGGTAGCCACTGCCAGGGAACGCCCGTGGAGGGTGTGCATTCCGTAGCTGTTAAAGTACCCCGGCAGGTTGGAGGAGCAGCCGATGCCGCTGACGGTGAGGATTTCGTGGGGTTGCAAGCCCAAGCCGGCGCAGGCCCGCTGCAAGCTGTTCAGCACGCCAAAATCGCCGCAACCGGGGCACCAGTCCGGGTCCACCGCCCCCTTGAAATCCCGGGCGGTTAAGGCAACTACGCCAACATCTCCGGCGTTGTCTTGAGTAGTAGTCATCGGCACTCCCTCTACACAATTATTTCCTGAACGGGAACGTAGCGGTCGGTGGTTTCGGCCAGCAGTTCCAGTACCCCCGCGACGATGTGGTGGGGCATAAAAGGCTCGCCGTCGTACTTGCGGATATGCCCGTCCGCCGACAAGCCGGTTTCGCTGCGCAGATAGCGGTAAAACTGGCCGGAATAGTTGTTCTCGACGATGATGACCCGCCTGGCCCGGGACAGGATGTCGGTAATGGCTTCGGCGTGGAAGGGGACGATCCACTTGATCGGCAGCTGGTTCGCCGTAACTCCCTTTTCGGCCAACTGCTCCATAGCCTCCCGGATAACTCCGTAGGTGGAACCCCAGCCGACCAGGGTAACCTGGGCCTCCGCGGCCCCCTCCAGTTCCGGCGGGGCGATGGCGTCAACGATGCTCTGGAACTTGCGCCCCCGCTTTTCTACCATCATCCGCCGCTTCAGGGGGTTGGTGAACTCATCGCTGATGAGTACCGAGTCCTCGTCGTGTTCGTCGGTAGCTACCACGTGGACATAACCGGCTACGCCGGGCAAAGCCCGGGGAGATACGCCGCTCTCGGTATCCCGGTAACGCAGATAGCCGTTGGCCGAAGCCGGCTGGGTAATCAGCTCTCCCCGGTCGATGGCGGGGTGCATATCGATTTCCGCCGGGTCAACGCTGAACCGGCCCTCGCCGAGCAGCAGGTCGGACAGGACGATGGCGGGGCACTGGGCCCGGTCCACCAGGTTGAAAAGTTCCGGCATAGTGTTGAAACAGTCCAGGGCGTCCCTGGGGGCGACGATGAAGCGCTCGAAATCGCCCTGGCTGGCGCCCAGCGCCTGCCAAAGGTCGCCTTGCTCCGTCTTGGTGGGAACGCCGGTAGAGGGGCCGGCCCGCTGCACGTTGATAAACACCACCGGAATTTCCATCATGCCGGCGGCGCCCACCGCCTCGGTCATCAGGGCGAAACCGCCGCCGGAGGTGCCGCACATGGTCCGGCAGCCGGCATGGGCCGCCCCGATAGCCATGTTAGCCACGCCGATCTCATCCTCCACCTGACGCACCATAATGCCCAGGCTGCGGGCGTTCTGGGCCATCCAGTGCAGGACGCCGCTGGAGGGACTCATAGGATAGGCGCAGTAGAACTTGACGCCGGCCGCTGCGCCGCCCATGGCCAGGGCGTCATTGCCCGACCAAACGGCCAGGGGCTTGTCGCCGGTAGGCAAAGAGTCGTAATACGGAACAAAGTTATCCTTGGCGTATTCGAAACCGGCCCGGGCCACTCCAACGTTCTCGTCAATCACCCCTTGCCCCTGTCGTTGGAACCGGAGGGTAAGGCTCTCCTCCAGGATGTCAAAGTCCAGTCCCAACAGGGACATAAAGGCGCCCACGGCGATGGTGTTCTGGATGAGGCGGTTCCGGCTGCCGCCGCTGAGGTCGGAAACCGGGAGGGGACAAAGGTGGACGCCGGCGTTGGCGGCGCCCGGGGTAACGTTATCGCCGTTATAGATGACTCGGCTGCCCGATCCCATCAGGTTCAGGTGGCGGGTCATAGTGTCCTGGTTCAGGCACAGCAACAGGTCCAGCTTGTCCCCGTGGCTGTATAACTCCGTATCGGAAACCCGGACGGTCAAGAAGATATGGCCGCCGCGAATGATGGATTGGTAGGCGTTGTAAGTGTATAGATGGAGGCCCCGGCGGACGAAGATTCGGGCCAGAATATCTCCCGGGGTTGCTATTCCCTGCCCGGCTTCTCCCCCAATGGCAAGGGAGAGATCGTACCTGCTTAACGCCATGTGAGACTCCTTTGGCTAAATTGCCGGCGCCCGGTCAGGGAGAAACCGGCGACCGCCGCCCCGCTCTATTGCCTGTATCGATTATCTATATCGGACTTTTCCCGCGAGCAATTGCCTCGGGTTGTCCGGCGCGTCCCGACCCCGGGAACGGCTAACGGCAGCTCCATCAAGGACGGGAATATGCGGTATATTATATGCATTCGGGCCACGTTCCGAAACCTTGCCTCCAATTTCAAGGCCCTAGTATAAGCCCGGCGGGTGTCCAGTGCAACTTGTAGTTTCTTCGGGTAGCGTTGCAATTTAGGTGGTTTGGTTGATCGGGCCACGCTTTTGGAGGAGTAGCAATAGGTTGTGGGGCGACCATACCGTTCCCTGCCGTTCCCGACGCCGATACTCCGGGTTCTGCCGTTCCAGCCGCGACGTGGTCTTGAACTGCGCTTGCCCCGTCTGCAAATGGCGCCAGCCCGCACGCAATGCTTTGCGACACCAGTATTCCGCCGGCCCGCTCTTTCAAGGCCACCACCCGCCGCGTCCACCGCTGCCCTTCAATCCCTCCTGACCTACCCCGGCCGCTGCGCCCGGGGCGAAACCGTCAGCGCCCCGGCAGCCGACGAAACGGGCCAGCGCCAGGTCATCGTCCACCTGCCGCCCCGGGACCCCAGGCCCATCTACCCCAAGGAACAGGCCCTGATTGACCTGATTCAGCAGGAGAAAAGCCAGGGACGCCGAACCCTGGTTTACTCCACCCACACCGACGTCCGAGACCTGACCGGACGAATCCGGCAGTTCCTGGAACGAGCGGGAATCCGCGCCGCCGTCCGCGTCCACGGACCGTCCAGCTCCAACACCCGGCCTTCCCATGTCGGTCAGCCCAGCGGCTCCCGCTTCAGCCAACGGCACAGTGTGCTTTTCACCGCCCCCACCCAACCGCTGGCCGCCGCGTAACTCAACCCCAGCGCCGCCAGTTTCACGGCTGTTTCGCCGGTTTTTTTTGAGTACCGACGATGACGCTCAGCCTCACCCAACACATCTGCGCCCCTGCGCATGCGTCGGTACTCTCCGCACCGGAACACCGGTATCCACAACTCCACTGCCCCGTAGCCGGTCATCATGGAACGGCGATAAGCATGATGGCGGTGCATCGCCAACGGGCAATTCGGACCTTGCGCCTGATGAACGTCCAGCGCCCCCTGCAACGATTGGCGCCATCGCACCGGAAGCTCCTGTTCCAACCCGGTTTCCAATTGATACCACAGCCCCCTGATGGACACCTCCAAAACCTGCCCGCTGCCCCTATCGTACAACCAAACCACCTAAATCGGAACGCTACCGTTTCTTCGGGTATTCTCAACACGTGCTGTTATGTAAAATTGAGGCAATGCTACGATATTCCTTCCGGGAGAAACGGACAGGGCTCGCGCCCGCACTTACCGCCATGACCTGCGCTGCCCCCACTGCGGCTCCAACTGGACTCCCAGGAGACGGCCATTCCCGGGGCAAGCAGACTCACCGTTGCCGTGACTGCTTGCCCCGGTTCACCCCCGAGGGCAACCGCCACTACTTCCCGGAGACCGTCAAGCGTCAGGCCCTAGAGATGTATGCCGAGGAAACCGGCATCGCCGCCCTCGGCCGGGTCCTGGGGGGCCAACTGACCACGGTGTTTTCCTGGGTCAAAAAAAGCCCAGCTGGCGGCGGAGTTGGCCGTCAGGGAAGCCCGGCGCCGGGCGGGGCAGCCGCCGGGGCAGCCGCCAGCCAAGGTGATAGCCTCTGCCGAAATGTGGAGCTACGTGGGGGCGCGGCGGAAGGGGAAGCGGCGGGAGGTCTGGGTCTGGACGGCGGTGGTGGAGAAGGGGACGGCGCCCGCTGGGTGGACTTTGAGGTGGGCCGCCGGGACCAAGAGACCCTCCTGCGACTGTATGAGCGGCTGCCGGACGCGGAGTTGTACCGGAGCGACCATTATGTGGTGTACGCGTGGCTGCCCCAGGACCGGCAGGTGGTGGGAAGGGGCGGGGCGGTGAACCGGAATGAGGGGCTGCACTCCCGGCTGCGGGACCGGCTGCGGCGGTTGCAACGGAAGACCAGGGGGTACAACAAGAGCGTGGCCATGCTGTGGGGATCAATAGCCCCGATCTGCTGGAAGTTGGGCCTGATGTAAATGCCAGCGCGTATTGGGAATACCTTTCTTCGGGTAGCGCCTCAGTTCGTTTTTTAGCCAGGCTCCTCCATAGCGGTCAATCCCAAAGGGAGACGCTATTTTTCTATTTCTCACGTCGCTGTTGTAAAACCTGACAACCGGCCCCGTTATCTGCTATAATTACGCCAGCCGGGCGGGCGTAACTCAGTGGTAGAGTGTTTGCTTCCCAAGCAAAAAGTCGTGGGTTCGAATCCCATCGCCCGCTCCAGCTACCCCCTTCAGCGCAATCCTCCGCCCGCCCCGGATGACAATACCTCCTTTACCCGTTACTATAGCAGGCGGGATGGCCCTGGCCGGTGAAGTGGCCGGAACACCGGGAGACCGGAGGCCGCCCGGGGGTATGGCGTGCGTTTGGACTCTGACCGGAACTGCTTTCAAGATGGCGATCTGGTGCTGCTGCTGGACCGGAAGAACCGCCGTTACTTGCACACCCTGGCCGAAGGGCAGGTGTTTCACAGCCACCTGGGGCGGCTGGCCCACGATGGGGTGATTGGGCAAAGCGTGGGGGGGTGGTATCGCACCGACCGGGGGCATACCCTGCTGGCGGTGCGTCCCACCCTCGGCGACTTTGTACGACAGATGCCCCGCGGCCCCCAGATTATCTACGCCAAAGACTTGGGCAACATCGTAGCCTTTGCCGACATCTTTCCCGGGGCCACGGTCATTGAGTCGGGCCTGGGCTCCGGGGCCTTGACCGCCGCTCTGCTGCGGGCCGTGGGTGCGGGTGGGCGGGTCATCACCTACGAGATAGACGAGGCGGTCGTCCCCCGCGCCTTGCAGAACATCCGCCGGATAATACCCAACCCCGCCAACCTGACCGTAACCGTCGGCGACATCTACCAGGGCATCGCGGAGCGGCAGGTGGACCGGGTAGTGCTGGACCTGCCGGAACCCTGGCAGGCGGTTTCCGGAGTGGCCGAGTCCCTGGTGATGGGGGGCATACTGCTCAGCTTTCTGCCAACGATCTTGCAAGTGCACCAACTGGTGGGGCAATTGCAGCAGGACGGGCGATTCCAGCTAATCGAGACGGTGGAAACGTTGCTGCGGCCCTGGCACGTAACCGAGCGAAGCGTGCGGCCGGCGCACCGGATGGTAGCCCACAGCGGTTTTCTGACTACCGCAGTGCGCTGCCAACCGCGCGGTGTACCAATTGCGAATAAGAATTGAGGATCGACGCCGGGGGGTGGGGTTTCGGCGGTCAATTTCCGACTCTCAATGATGAAAGGGTATTTGGTTATGGACGTTGACGTTATGCACCGGGAGCATACTATCGAGTTTCTCCGGCAGCACGTGAAAACCGATATGCTGATGAAGCATCTGTTTACGGTGGAGGCGGCTATGCGGGGGTATGCCCGCAAGTACGGGGAGGATGAAGACCGCTGGGGCATCGCCGGGCTGCTCCACGATTTCGACTGGGAAATCTGCCCGACGCCTGAATCCCACCCTACTTTCGGGGCCGACATTCTGCGGGAGCACGGCTACCCGGAGGATATTATCCGGGCGGTGCTGACCCACGGGGAGCATACCGGTATCCCCCGGGAGTCGCTGCTGGAGCATACTCTGTTTGCGGTGGATGAACTCTCCGGCTTTATCCGGGCAGTGGCCCTGGTGCGTCCCGGCAAGAGCCTGGAGGGTTTGGCCCCCCGGTCGGTACACCGCAAGCTGCGGGACAAGAACTTCGCCAAGGACGTCAACCGGGAGGACATCCGAAAGGGTGCTGAAGAACTGGGCGTTGACCTGGATGAGCACATCAGCTTCATCGTGGAAAGCATGAAGCCTATTGCAGAGTGGATTGACTTGACGGTTGAAGCGACGTAGTCATCCTCGGCTCACCCGCGCCCCAGCCGGCTTCGGTCAAGAGAGAGGGGACATCACCTCCTCCGTAGGGGAATAAGGTCGGGCCGGGGGATTTCCGGGCCGCCAACCCGGGCCACTAACCCGCTTGGGTGGGCCAGCCGGAGGGCAGGGATAGGTGCCGGTCAGTCAACCAGGGGGCGGGCAGAGAGCCGGCCAGTTCGTCCGCCGCCGGCGACGGCTCAAAGCCCCACAAAGCCGGCTGTCCTACGTTTATACCCTGGGCTAGAACCTTGAAATCGCCCAGTCCGCCGGAACGGACCAGCGCCAAAAGCCCGGCTCGGTTGGCTTCGGCTTGGCGTTGGGGCAAGGAAGCGCCGGCCAGCCGCCGCCGGAACCGGTCCAGCCCCAGGTTATGGAGGAACTGCCGCTGGGTGGTAAAGGCCAGGGGCAACAATCCAACCCGGCGTCCGGCGTTCACCACTGAACTGAAATCCACTTGCGCGGTCAGATCCTGGCGGCCGATGCGCCGCAGTGGGGTGTCGGTCTGGACATGGCGGTAAAAGGTGGTCAACGTACCCCGGGGACGCCGCGCTCCATCGTAAAGCTCCGCCGCCGGCCGGCCGTAATCGATGGTCAGGATAAAGCCGGCCGACAACGCCGCCGCCACCTCTCCGGCCCAGGCGTCCAGCCCCAGGTTGATTTCAGCGGTCTGTCCCTCGGCCAACCGGATGCCCAATTCCGCCAACCGGGTCGCCAGCGCCGGGCTGCTGGGTTCGGCCAACGTCTCCACCAACGGGCGGGTCTCGAACTCGCTGCTACCTTGTTGAGGTTGAGCGTTCCCATGCGCCAGCGTGATATAGACCTCCCATAGCTTTCCCCGTTCCTGCCGTACCTGGTGCACCGGAAAGGCGTCCAGCAACTCGTTGGACAAGACGCAGCCGCGCAGGTTGCGCAAGGGTACGCCGGCCGAGGTAATGCGACCGGCGCCGGGGAGGTTTTGCCCGTGGTCTGGCACGGTATTGGGGGCCGGGTTAGGTACGGTGTTGAGTGCAGTGCGGGGTATGGTGTTGCGCCGGTCAATGCACAGGTAACGGAGACAGCGAGCAAAGCCGCCGGGCAGGCCGGAGGCCGCGGGCAGGATGTCGCGGCAGAGCAGCCCGTTGCCCGCCCCCAATTCCACCACGTGGAAAGGGTCGGGGCAATCCAGCAGCCGCCAGCACTGGTAAAGCTGCAACGCCAGCAGCGCGCCAAAAACGGGATGCGCCATAGGAGAAGTGTAGTAGTCTCCCCAAGCCCCAAAGGGTTCGGCGCTAGATGGGTAGCTGTAGTAACCGCCACCGGGCCAATAGAGGGCTGTTTCCATAAACTCGGCAAAGGTTACCGGGCCGGCAGCCTGGATGCGGCGGCGGATTTCCTGTTCGGGGTTCACGGCAGCTATTGTACGCTATTGGGGCGGCTGGCGGGGAAGTTGCTGGGGCTTGTTCCGTCCGCAGGAACCCTTGCGGTTTGGTGTCGTAGTACGGTTGGAGCACGGCGGCAAGGCAGAAAAAACCGGGGCCGGGCGGGGGACGCCCCGCCCCGGCAGTTCAGTGGCCCGGGAAAGTCACTTGCCGTTCCTGCTTTGCGGGCTGGCCGGGGGTGGCTCGTTAAAGGGGAGTCCCTCCCGGAAGGCGACTTGCTGTCGCTCGTACCAGGCCAGCCATTCCTGCCGTTCTTCTGCCCGGCCGGCCTTGTGGCCCTCGGCTTTCAACTGTTTTATTCTGGCTGGTATCAGCAATACCATGTATCCGGTCACCTCCACAAGAATCGCCGACATCAGAGCTACCCCGGCGGACAGCCCGAGGATAGCCGCCAGCAGGTACACGTAAGTTTCATTGTCCCAGCGCAGTGCGCCCCAGTGCCGCCAGAGGAGAAACGCGAAGGAGCCTACGAATACAATATAGTAAATTATCTAGTCATGAGGCCCCCGCCCCGGCGATTCAGTGGTCCGGGAAAGTTACTTGCCGTTTCTGCTTTGCGGGCCGGCCGGGGGCGGCTCGTTAAAGGGGATGCCCTCCCGGAAGGCGACTTGCTGTCGCTCATACCAAGCCAGCCATTCCTGCCGTTCTTCTTCCCGGCCGGCCTTGTGGCCCTCGGCATGGCCCTCGGCATGGCCCTCGGCGTGGCCCTCGGCTTTCAACTGCTTTATTCTGGCCGGTATCAGCAATACCATGTATCCGGTTACCTCCACAAGAATCGCCGACATCAGAGCTACCCCGGCGGACAGCCCGAGGATAGCCGCCAGCAGGTACACGTAAGTTTCATTGTCCCAGCGCAGTGCGCCCCAGTGCCGCCAGAGGAGAAACGCGAAGGAGCCTACGAACACAATATAGTAAATTATCCAGTATTTTTCAACGGGTCTCATGCTGCGGCGCCGTTTGCTTTTAGTGTGTAGTTGCGCATATACGCACGGCCCCTACGGGACTGAACTCTAAGTTCAAACGGAATCCACGCTACATCCGCTGCCATAAACCGGCGGGCATTGCAACTATCTTGCAATGCCCGCTTCCTGGCTAACGTCCCGTCTCCGGCGGAGTTTAAGCGTCTGCCCCGGCTACCCCCGCTGCTCAATCGGCGTGTACTCTAGGTCCATTTCGCCGGTGTATTCGAGCAAGGGACGGATGAGGATGTTGTCGGCAAATTGCTCCACGCATTGCAGCGTCCAGCCGGGGATACGGCCCAGGGCAAAGATGGAGATGAACAGGTCGTCGGGGATGCCCAACAGGTAGTAGATGGAGCCGGCGAAGAAGTCCACGTTAACGAAGATGCCCCGGGAACGGTAAGGCACCATGGCCGTCTCTTCCACGTAAGTCAATATCTGGAACCAGTGGGGCTGGCCTACCTTTTCGCTGAGAACGCGGGAACGCTCCCGCAGGTGGCGAGCCCGGGGGTCTTCGGCCCGATAGACCCGGTGCCCGAAGCCCATTATCCGACCGCCGTTGTCCAGAATGTTGCGGCAATAATCCTCGGCATTCTCCGGCTGGCCGATTTCCAGAGCCATCTTCATCACTTCCTCAGCGGCGCCGCCGTGGGCCGGGCCTTTCAGCGTGCCAACGCCGGTAACCACCGCCGAGTGCAGGTCGGAGATGGTGGAAGCGGTAACCCGGGCGCCAAAGGAGGAGGCGTTGGCCCCATGCTCGGCGTGAAGTATGAAATCCACGTCCAGCAGGTCGGTGGTTTCCTGGTCGGGAATCTCATCGAAGAGCATATAGAGGAAGTTGCCGGCGTGATTCAGGTCCGGGTTGGGGGCTACCGGCTCCAGCCCCTGGCGCAGGCGATGATGGGCGGCCACAATGGTCGGCCCCATGGCCGTCATGCGGATGCCCTTGCGAAGGGTAGCGGCCACGGAATTGTCGTTGACCTCCGGGTCAAAGGCGGAAAGGGCGGAGATGCCGGTACGCAGGGCATCCATGGGGTGGCTGTTCTTGACCAGGTCCAAAACCTGGATAACCTCGTCGGGAATGCGGCGATTGGCGCGAAGCGTCTGATCGAACTCGTCCAGTTCCTGACGGTTGGGCAGCTTGGCATAAAGCAGCAGATAGATTACTTCTTCAAAGGTGGACCGTTCGGCCAGGTCGTGGATGTTATAGCCGCGGTAGAGCAGCTTGCCCTCCTCGCCATCAATAAAGCTGGATGCGGTGGTATCCAGGTAAACGTCCTTGAGTCCCTTCCTAATCTCCGGGGCCATTAACCAACCTCCTGCCAGGTGTCCCGGAGGCCGGCAAACAACCTGGGCCGCTTAAAATCCAAATAGGGAGAAGCTACGAATCGGCAGCCGGATTTTAGCATTGCCCCCGGGGGGTGTCAAGGAAAGACCGGGCCGGCAGGGTCTTTTATCCGGTCATCCTGAAGCGGCGCAGCCATTGAAGAATCTGAAATCCTTGGCTTGACCAGCATTGACTTTCCAGCGAGATTTCAGGCCGCTCACTCCGTTCAGGGCGACAATCAGTGGTGTATAATACCCGAACCCCCGGGGCCTCCCCGTCGTCGCTCCGCGAAAGCTGGAGTCCAGAAATTTCCGGGAGCAAGAACCGGCTCGCCCCGAAACACCCCTGGATTCCGGCCGGCGCGCAAGGACCGGTGGGGGAGGGGTTTAGCTAATCCTTCCCTGATCACTCCCTCGCCGAAGCCCTGTCCCAAGTGTCTCCCCAAGGCACCGCCGGCAGGTTTCTCTGACGGCGCAGTTCGTTGATGGTTACTACGCCGTGGGCCAGCAGTTGCATCTCCCGGCTTACCCGGCTGTTTTCATCCTCCTGCATCGCCTCAATGGCGCTCAGGTCAAACCCCAACTCCAGGTCCGTGTAGCCCAGGCGGGGTAGCAGCATCCGGTTAAGCTGCTCTTCTAGGAACCGGAGCTCCGGCACGATGGTATTGCGCCAGAAAATCCGCTCGGCGGCGTTGATGTTGGCAAAGGTAGCCCGCTCCAGGTCCGACAGCAACGGCTTGGGTACGCCGTAGGCCCGGCTCACCTCCTCCAGACTCCAGCGCAGCCCTCGGATAAAGTCCATGTCCCGGTGGCTCAATCCCAGCGTCCGAATGTCTCGCACGAAGTTGGCGATGGCCGGGCGACGGGCATTTTGCGCGCCCCGGTAGCGGGCCTCCCAACGATTGTAAAAGTCCTCAATCTCGGCGTCGGTCATCTGCGCGTCGGTCAGCAACACAAAATCGGGTTGAGCCGAGTTGCGCAGAAAGTTGCGATTGAACCGTAGCCCGTCGCCGCCCATATCCACCGACAGCCGAGCCGGGGCCAGGGGGGACAACCCGGCATACTCTTCCAGCGGATTGAAATAGCGCAGCCAGACCACCTCGTCGGCGGTATAAGCCACCGGCGCGCCGGCGCGTCCCCGATAGACGAACCCCCGGATGTAGCGTTGCCGGTCGGGCAGGATGGTAACCCGGTCCGGGCGCAGCGGCCAGATTTCCTGCCGGCCCGACTCATCCCGCTCCAAAGCCCAGAAAGCCTGGCCCCACAGGTTCAGGTAAATCTCCGTGGCCTGCCATAAGTCGCCCCGGGTGTACCAGGGATTGACCCGGTTGAGCAGTTGCTGCGCCGGGTGCGCCGGGAGCACCGCCGTTTTGGTTCCCTCCGGGCTGCGGCGGTAGAGGGTTACCGGCGGGCGGCTCACCGCGTCGGCGCGCAGCCGGATGGCCGCATAGACCGAAACCGAGGTGGCGTAGTAGGCGCCGTATTCCGGGTTGGCCCAGCCGCCGCCGGCGCCGAAAGCAGTTCCCAATGGCGCCAGGTCGGCCGCGGCCGCCCGGTTGCTCCGCCGCACCGGATGGCCCCGGCCGGCCCCTTCCACCGTTTGGGGCGGCGGCGGCGGCCGCACCCGTTCCATTAACTGCTTGAACCGCTTGACCTTCATTGCAACTACCTCCGGCATCAAATATCAAGTCTCGGCTATCAAGTCTCGGCGTACTTTTGCGGTGAAATTAACCCCGGAGACGCGGAAGCGCGTGGGGATTCAGGTCCAAAGCCGCGCCCGGCTGACCGGTTCCACGAAAGCCAGCATCAGCGCGTCTGCCTTATCCGGCGAGGGAATCCCCCGTTGGCGCAGGGTCTCTTTGCTCTCCAGCAGAATCCTCCCCTGGCTGTCGTAGCTGTATCGCAGGGCGGCCAGTTCACCCATCAACTGTTGGTCGGGCGGGATACTGATTTCTCCGGCGGCGAAAAGTTCCCGCAGCCGCCAATACCCCTCGGCCCGCAGGTTGGCGAAAATCTCCTTTTGCCGGGCAGCGTGAGCCACGTTGACGCCCCGGACGCCGTAGCCCTGCTCCCGCAGGCGGTCCACCACCCCGGCGCCCACACCCACCTCGTCGATGCAGGTCTGGCCTGGCTGAAACTCCCGGATGGCCGCGGCCACCCAGCCGGCCAGTTCCATCGTGTCCATCCGGTTAAAGGTGCGAATCTCCTCCACCTGGCGGCCCCGGCGGCGCAGAATTACGCTGCGGTCGGAGCCGAAGCGGGCCACGTCCACCGCCAGGACTACCACATCGCCGGCGGCGCCGTTCCGGGCCGTTTCCCGGCTAGTCCCTTCCCGACGCGCCGGGCCATCCCCGGCCAGCGACCCGGCGACCGGAGTAGAGCGGACGGGAGAATCCGGGTCGGGCCGGGTAGCAAAATCTCCGACCTCCCCGGTTCTTGCTTCCCCGCTGTCGCCAACCCCGTTGTCGGCGTAATGGCGGGCGGCGGCCTCGATGTCGGACAACCGGATCAATGTATCCGCAGCCTGGTCGGGAAACTCGCCCAGCACCCGGGCCCGGTACAGCGGGTTATCCGCGCCCCAGATTTGTCGCCGCTCCTCCACCCAGCGGGCGGTGGTCAGGCCGGGGACGACCACCCGGCCCGCCTGCACGTTGGGACTATCCAGGGCGGAAATGGTGATGCAGTGGTAAATGTTTCGTTCCTGGTAAAAGGCCCGCCGGAAGGCCCCCGCTGCGGTGGTGGGGTTGCCAATGAGCAGCAGGCGCGACGCATCGGAGGTCATCACCGCCTCAATGGCCTCATAGATCTCATCGCTGACTCCCTCCGCCTCGTCCACCACAATCAGCATATTGGGGCTGTGGAAGCCCTGGAACTGGTCGGCGGTGTCGGCGGAAAGACCCATAGCGTAACGATCGTCGGCCAATTCCCAGCGGGTATCCAGCAGCTTGCCGCCCAGCTTACCCGCCGCTCGCCGGTGCAGGCTGTGAATCTGCCGCCACAGGATGTGCCGCACCTGGCGAAAGGTGGGGGCCGTGCTGAGGACGATGGCCGGGTCGTGGCGGTGCAGGAACCAAAGCACCGCCACCGCCGCGCTGAACCCCTTGCCCAGCCCGTTTCCCGACTTGACCGCCACCCGCCGGCGCTCGGGCAGGGCCGCCAGCACCTCCTCCTGCCTGGCCCACAACTCCACTCCCAACACCTCCCGGGCGAACCGGCCGGGGGTCAACGGGGGTGAGGCCTCCGGGTAATCGCCGGTGGCTCTGACCCGGGCGGCTTTGGCCGTTGCTTGGGCCATTGCCGGGGCGGTTGCCCTGGAAGCGCGCCCCGGGCGGCCCGGCTCTCTGGGCAGTTCTGGCTGTCCTGGCATCGAATCTACTCTCCCCGCTCTTGGCGAACAGCGCCGTAACCGGGCTCCGGGGAGCGGGCCGGCCCGCCCGGACTGAACAGGAACCCGCACTCCCGGCAGCGGATTACCCGGTTATCATTAGGATGGATGATGTCCAGCTCTACCAGCCGGACCGAATTACACCGACGGCAACGCAAATGAGCACCTCCACTAACCCGGCAAAATCCTGTAAAGTAAGAAGGACCGACCCCAAATCGTCGGGTCGGTCCTGACTACATTTACGCTAAAGAGGGGCCGTCCAACCTGTCAAGCCGCCCGGTGTCAGCATGTCGGCCGGCCGCCCGGCCCAATTGCCGGCCCCAGTCTTGCCAGTCCCGGCAAAATTGGATAGACTAGGACACGCTTCGGCGAGATACGAGGGAGGAGGTATCAAGAAAAAGCGTTATGTTTGACCAAAAATCGTTAACCGACTTGTTCGACGAACTGCGGGACGAGTACGAACTGGAACCGGACTGGGAGGACATTCAGCGGGACGCGCATCTGGCGGTGGCCCGGGTCGATGCCGGCCAACCCATCGGCGCCGTGGACTCCCGGGTAGCTCCCCTGGTAGAAAAGCACAATCCCGGCTAAGCGGGGTTTCCCCTGACGGGGGATCATTTCATTGTAAGACGCAGCGACCTGGAGCTACGCAGGGGGGATTACCCTCTGCGAACCTCCCCGTCGCTGAGTCTCGCTGCGAAAAAGCCCCGCCGCGCCGGTTCGTGGTTAAGCTGAAGTCAGCCGGAAGAAGAGGCCCGCCGCGTCTGGTACAGATAGAAGGCTACCAGGGCCAGGGGCATTGCCAACACCAGCGCCCCCAGGGCGGCCACGATAACCCAGGGTTCCAGCGTTATCAGGTGGTCCAGCTGGGCTTTGAGCCACTCCAGAAACGCCGGGTCCGCTATGTCGTCGTGGTGCCTTGCCACCGACCACAGCAAAGCTAACATTCAGTCTCTCTTGCTCCCTGGCCGAACCGACTGGCCGGCCCGGCCGCGGCCGGGCTACGTCTATATCCTGTCCCACCTGTCGCACGCTGACCGGGCCGGCCCGGCCGCGGCCGGGCTCAGTCCCCGGCCACCGGAACCGCCGCCGGCGGCGCATCCACCGGGCTGTAACGAGAGGAGTACCGGCGCTCTTTGATGGAGAAGGCGAACAGGGAAGCCGGGAACAGAATCAGGCCGGCGATACTGAAGGGAATGGTGTAGGAGCCGGTCAGGTCGAAGAGGAACCCGGCCAGCCAGATGCTAATGCCGCTGCCTACCGCGTGCACCAGGAAGGCCACGCCGGAGATGGTTCCCAAAGCGCGCACTCCGTAAACGTCGGCAATCAATGCGGTGGTCAGGGGCGCGGTGGCAATCCAGGAGACTCCGGCGATTATGGCGAATACCATCAGGGCCGGCGCTCCCAGGCCGAGCACCTCCACCCCGATGAGCATCAGGAGGTAGGCGGTGCCGCGCACGAAATAAACCAGGGCCAGCATATTCTTGCGGCTGAACTTGTCCGACAGGATACCCGCCCCGATACTGCCCACCACATTCAGCCCCATCATCAAGGCGAAAATCAGGGCGGCCAACTGGGGGCCGATGTCCAGGGAGGCGGCAAAAGGCACGAAATGGACCGACAGGACGGCGGTGGTGTAGCCGCAGGCAAAGTAGGCGATGGTCATCTGCCAGATGGGCATTGACCGGAAAGACTGAGCCCAGCGGTCGGTATCCAGCGCCCCGCCCAGGCGTCCGCCGCCCGCCCCGGGGACGGCGCCGGGCCGGGTTTCGTCGCCATCCGGGTTCAAGCCCAGGTTCTTGGGATCGTCCCGCAGGAACAGGAAAGCCAGCGGCGCCGACAGAATCAGGATCAGCAGCCCGAAGACAATCCAGGTAAGACGCCAGTTGTTCAGGGCCGGCAGCTCCAACCCGAAAAGGGATATGGGGAGGTGCAGCCCCCCGGTAGCGTCCAGCAGGTAAGCCCCGAAAGGCACCAGCAGCAGCCCGCCCAGGGACAGGCCGGAGGCGTTCAGCCCCACCACGGTGGCCCGCCGCCGCCGGAACCAGCGGGACAGCAGGGCGCCGGTGTTGTTCAGCGACATCCCGCTCAAAGCCACCGAGGATACAAAGCCGAAGATGAAGATGAGGAAGAGCAGGTGAAAGGTGAGGCTCAGGGCCACCGTCGCCAGCCCGAATAAGACCAGGCTGGAAATGATCACCTTGCGGCCCCCGAACCGGTCCAGCAGCTTGCCCATAAAGGGTTGGGTCAGACCGTTGACCAGGAAGCCCAGGGCCGCCGCAAAGGAAATGGTGCCCCGGCTCCACTCAAACTCTTCGCTCATCGGCAGGACAAAAATGCCGAAGCTGTTGCGCGCCCCGTTGGTAACGAAGGCCACGAAAATACAGGTGGCAACGATGTACCAGCCATAGAAAAGGGGTTTGCGCGCTACTGCGCCTCTATTATCCATCAACCCTCATCAACTCGGTCCGCCCGGATTTCCCGCCCAGTATATACCCGATCCAGAGAAAGGGGGAATGTTTTGGCCAGGCAGTGGTCAAACCATTTCCCATCCGGGTAGCAGACTCGATCCAGCGTCCCGGCCATATTGGCAGAGAATGGTACAATCATATCCTGCGAGATTATCCCGGATAGCCGATGAAATTTACTATCATCCATCCCGCTACTGTTGAAACAATCAAATTTTGCGTTAACTTAGTCGTCCGGGCCGCCGTCCTTGCCCTGACTTGGGCTTGTATCCTGGCTATTGGCGTAGGATTCAATTGGCTGATAAACTGGATACTAAAGGCTTTGATGGCGCCGGAAATCATTGAGCATTACTCGGAGCAAATCGTTTTTCTTTATGTTCTAATTCTGGGAATTGCGGCCACGGTAACCAGTTTCAAGGATATATTTACCCTGATCCGCGCCAGTCTGCGCAACACCCCATCCAGTTCATCCACCAATCCGGCCAGAGCAGATAAGAATGCCGAAGAAAGAGCTTCTTCCGATTAGGAATTTCAAGCCGGCGGTAATCTGCGCCACCGCCCTGTCCCTTTTGCTGATACTAATCCGGCATCCGGTAGAGGAGTTGGCAGTAACGGCAGCAGTATTATATGTAACCCTCTGGTTCTCCAAAGAGGTTATTGAACGCTTGGTTATGTATTTCCTTGACCGCTTAATCCGTTACAGCGAACTTGTCGTTCAGAAACTCGGCGCTGGAGATAGTGCGGTAGATGGGGATGGTCAACCTCCCGCGGCCGATTTCTCGGTCAAAGCTATACTCGTCGTAACGGTGGCGCTTTGGCTATTTGCCAGCATCGGCGCCGGCTTTATCCTGGGCAGCCTTGCCATCATTGGCGCCGGCCTCACTCCCCTGCCGGCTTACCTCACCCTAATCGCCGGCGCCCTTTTCCTGGCCGGCGGGATTGGCTGGTTCTTCCTATTGCTCCTGATGCTCCTGGCGCTGATTGCCGTTGACCAGCTGGCCGAATCGGTCAGTCCCAGGTTCAACCAACTTCACGCCATCACCCGGGAAGCGAATTTCAGTCTCCGAAACAAGACGCTAACGCGTCCTTCCCGGGCAACTGCCTAGTGCAACTGCCGGACCGAGCCGCTGCCCGGTAAAAAGCGGGCGTAAAGAGCGGGTGGGTTCGCCGGACTTTCACTCCGGCATAAAACGCAGGGATAGCGAGTTTATGCAGTGGCGGGCGTTGGTGGGAGTGAACCCTTCGCCGAAGAAGACGTGGCCCAGGTGCCCCCCACAGTTGGAACATTCCACCTCCGTCCGCATCCCGTCCGGATCCGGCAGCTGGTTCACCGCCTCGGGTATTTCCCGGTCAAAGGCCGGCCAGCCGCAATGGGCGTCAAACTTGTCTGCCGAGCGGTAAAGGACGGCGTTGCAGCGGCGGCAAAGATAGACGCCCGCCTCGTAAAAGTCGTCATACTCCCCGGTAAAGGGCCGCTCGGTGCCTTTGAACTCGATTACGTACCGCTCCTCCGGCGATAGCGGGTTATAGCCTGGCGCATTGTCCGGACTGCTCATTCTCCAGCCTCCTTAACTCATCCTTTGCCAACGCATCCTTGCGCCCAAACCTGCCGGTTCTCCACGCCGGTTCACCTTTGACTGGTTGGACGGGCCGCCACCGGCCGGCTGGTCCGGGAAGTTTCCGCCGGGCGTCCCCGGAAATTGCGGACATCGGGCCGGAACAGGTAAATCACCAGGGCCATCGCCAGGATCGCGCCGGCGCCAATCGCCACGGCCGCCGGCGCGCCCAGGTATTGGGCCACGAACCCGCCTTGCGCCATTCCCAAAGGCCCCAGGCTCCAGGTGGCGCCGTACAAGCCCATCACCCGTCCCCGTATGCCGTCGGGAACCAGCTCCTGTAGCGTACTCAGACCGCCCACCAGGTAAAGGGAGAAGTTGATGCCCCCGGCGAAAAGAACGACCATAGATACCCAGTAAAGGGATTGCCAGGCGGCCAGGGCAAAGAGAATCAGGCACACCCCGTAAAGCATGGCTCCGCCCAGGATAAGCTGTCCCCGGCGGCTGTCCCGCTTGAGGCTGCCGATAATCCAGTTGCCGACGATGGCGCCCACGCCGGAGGCGCCCAGCAGCCAGCCCACCCGTTCCGCTCCCACCTTCAGGGATTCCTCGGCCAGCACCGGCATCAACAGGATGTAGGCCATACCAAAGAGGCTGTTGCAAAAGGTGAGCAGCATAATATACAGGAACAGGGGGTGGCTCCCCACGTAGCGGAAGCTGTCGCCGATTTGCCGCAGTACCTGGCCGGTAGCCGGGGCGCGGGGCCGCAGCTTGAGGACGGACATCACCAGGGCCAGGAGGTAAAAGGAGGCGGCGCTGATGAACATGGAGGTCTCGATGCTCAGCCGGTCGATGACCAGGCCGGCCAGGGCCGGGGCCAGAACGCGCACCCCGTTCCAGACCACGGATTCCATGGCTACGGCGTTGACGATGTGCTCCCGCTCCACCAGGCGGGGGAATATGCTGGCCCGGCTGGGTTGGTCGAAGGCCTGACCCACGCCGGCGATGAAGGCGGTCAACAGGATGTGCCAGGGTTCCACCCGCTCCAGCAGTACCAGCACGGCCAGCAGGGCCACCGCCGTAGCCGACATACTCTGGGCGCCGGCTACCAGCACCTTGGGTTCCAGGCGGTCGGCCAGCACGCCGCCCAGCAGGTTGAGGGCCAGGGCCGGCAGCGCCACCGCCAGCCCCAGGTAGGCTAGATAACGAGGCTCGCCGGTCAACTCAAACATCAGCCAGCCCAGGGTAAACTGGAACAGCATCTGATGCCCGGTTACCCCGGTCAACAGGGCCAGCCAGTAGTAACGGAACTGGCCGTAGCGCATGGACGAGGGCAGGCACCGGTTAAGTCCGGCGAGGAACATAGTGTTGGTGCGCATAGGGCTACATTGTGCCACCGGAAAGAGGGTATGACAACGGCGGTTCGGGCGCCCGGGTCTGCCAACGCCCAGTCCGGGGTATAATCGGCGAAACCCACGGCGGTTCGGGCGCCCGGGTCTGGCGCTTGCCGGCCATGGGGCCGCCACCGAGTCGAAACGATGATGAAACGATTTGAGGCCTGTATTTCCCCCGGCGCAATTGCGCCGCGGCGCTTGGTAGATTATTACCTTCCTATGGTTATTGCATTATAACCAGTTAAGTTTATAATGCTATATTGGGAGGTCGGTGGCGGAGCAATCGCATTCTACTTTGGAATCGGTTTGGAACCGGTAACCGGCGGCCGGATCCGGGTCTATCATGCGTTTCATGAGTCTAGCGAGGTTGCTTTCGCTATTTCCGGCAAAGATTGGCAAAGATTGAAGTTAGTTGACGCTGCGTCTGGGACGGAATTCGCCCCCTTGCGTTTCCTTGCGGCGTCTATTGTTTTGCTGGCTGCCCGGGGCGGATGTTATTGCCCGGTTCCTGGGGGGCTGCCCGGAAAAGTTTTAATTACCATTTCTTTCAGGAGGAACTGATGATGCGGAGCAGATACAGCAGATACGGAGGAACTTGGCTGGTGGGTATTCTGGCTTTGGCGGCTTTGTTGATGGTGGCCTGCGGCGGCGCTGCCGAGCCGGCGGCCCCAGCCCCGGCGCCGGTTCAGACGGAGATTCAGGCCACGGCCACACCGGTAGCGGCGGCCACGGCCACGCCGGCGCCGACGGCCACACCGTTGCCCTCGGGGGTGACTTCGGCCCGGGATACCATAACCCTCGTGGTGCCGGAGGAGCCGGTGGCGTTGAACTCTTTCCTGAGCATCGGCGCTTCCCTTAACGCGGCCATCACCCGCAGCAACCTGCAAGACCCGCTGACTTGGCAGTCGGGGGACGATTTGCGGATTGTCCCGACCAGCGCTACGGAAAGCTGGCAGCAGGTGGACGCCGATACCTGGCGGTTTACGCTGCGGCAGGGCGTAAAGTTCCATAACGGAGAGGACTGGAACGCAGAAAACTCGCTGCCCAGCTTTGCCTCCCAGGGCAGCCCCTCCTCCGAGGGCGGGAGCATCAACTATACCGGCCCGTATGATGCGGTCAAGGTGGACGATTATACGGTGGACCTGAATTGTTTTGACCCCTGCCCCATTTTCCCCAATACCGCCTTTTTCCTCAACTTTGAAGCTCCGGGCTGGCTGGCCAGCACGCCGGAGGATGCGCAGGCCGGCCGGAGCATCGGGTTTGGCCCCTATAAGCACGTGGAATGGACGCCGGGCGTGTCGATTACCCAGGAGGCTTATGCCGACTACGTTCCGGCGGGGGAGCACTTCGAGTTCCAGAAACCCTTTATCCAGAACGTTGTCTGGCAGTGGCGCGCGGAGCCAACGGTCATTGCCGCAATGGTGCGGGCGGAAGAGGCGGATATTGGCTGGGACATTGGCGTTGACCAAGTTGACGCATTACCGGCGGCGATGGTCCGGGCCGGGACGTCGGCGGAAACTTATTCCCTGAGCGTCGATACGGTGTGGCACCCGGAACTGAAGAAGAAGGAGGTGCGTCAGGCCATTGTCCACGCCATCAACTGCCAGGAGATGATCGAGTCCCTGTACGGCGGATTTACCACCTGCCGGGGGAATATCATCTGGCCGGGGATTATCGGGGCGACGGAGGCCAACACCGCGCCGTATGAGTATAATCCCGAACTGTCGCGGCAGTTGTTGGCCGAAGCGGGCTACAACCCCGAAAACAAGATAACCCTCATCTCCCGGGGCGCCCGGGTCGCCAAGCAGACGGAGGTTTCCGAGGCGGTGCAAGGCTACTTGAAGGAAGTGGGAATCAATTTCGAGTTCCAGATAGTAGAGCCTTCGATCCGTAGCGCGCGGTCGCGCTGTGGCGTGGGCAAGGCCCTGTTGGAGGTAATCGAAGAATCGGGGCGGGACCCGGAGACCACCGATGCCACGCTGGCCGATATGCAGGCGGCGCTGGATAAGGGCGGCGCCTCGTGCGAGGGCTTTGATATGCTGGGAAATCAGCCCTCCAATGAGACGCTGGACTTTGGCCGGCAGTTGCAGTACTACATGAACTGCACCAGCGTCCGGTCGCACGTCTGCGACCCCAACCCGGGGGGAATTCAGGAGCAGATTGCGGATGCGCTGGCTTCCTCGGGGGAGGAGCGGCAGCGGCGACTGGAAGCCCTAGCGGACCAGTTCCATGAGGATGTGCTGTTCATCTCGCTGTTTGACTTGCCGGTAATCTATGCGGTTAACCCCAAGGTGAATTGGGAGCCGCGCCTGGACCCCAACGTGCGGGTTAGCGGTATCTGGTTCAGCGAGTAAAGTCGCCGCGCCGCTGGCGGCGAACCGGTGGTAGCCGAAACCGGGGCCGGGCGTCAACCCGGCCCCGGTTCTCTTTTTGCCCTCGCTCCAATCCCCACCCAATCCCCGCCCAGGGAAAGGTTCGGGGTAAGTAGGATACCCGGGCCTTTCGGCGCCGAAAGACCGCTCGCCTCCCTCTCCATCCGTTGACTACCCCCATACCCCCGTATATACTGCCCGGCATAACCCGGTTCCCATTTGCTTTGTTCTTCGAGACGACCAAAATCTCACCGACGGGAGGCGTGAAGTGAAGGTTCCGATAAAAGTAACGGTCAATGGCAAGGTTTTTGAGTCGGAAGTCGAACCGCGCACGCTGCTGGTGCATTATCTGCGGGAAGAATTGGGGCTGACCGGCGCCAAGATTGGCTGCGATACCAGCCAGTGCGGTGCCTGCGTGGTGCGGCTGGATGGCGCAACGGTCAAGTCCTGCACCTGTTTCGCCGTCCAGGCTAATGGGTCGGAAGTTACCACCATTGAAGGTCTGGCCCGGGACGGTAAGCTCCACCCGGTACAAGAAGCCTTCTGGGACAATCACGGCCTCCAGTGCGGCTACTGCACCGCCGGAATGATTATGACAGTTGCGGAACTGTTGGAGCGCAATCCCCAGCCCAGCGCCGTGGAAGTACGGGCCGGGTTGGAGGGCAATATCTGCCGCTGCACCGGTTACCATAACATCGTGAAAGCAACGCTGGCCGCCGCCGAAACGCTGGCGACTGCGGAAGCGGAAGCCAGGGGAGGTTAAAGCTATGACTACCCGACTTTTTGGCTCCGGCATTCGCCGCCGGGAAGACCCCCGGTTGATTACCGGCCAGGCCTCCTATACCGACGACATCAAACTGACCGGCATGGCCCACGCCGCCATCCTGCGCAGTCCCCACGGCCACGCCCGCATCAATCGCATTGACACCGCGACCGCGGCCCAGGCTCCCGGGGTGGTGGCCGTCTATACCGGCGCCGACATCGAGGGAGTCCTCAACCCGATGCCCTGTGCCTGGGTCATTCCCGACTCGGACGTCAAGGCGGTGGCCTACCCGGCCATTGCCCGGGAGGTGGTGCGCTACGTAGGCGATGCGGTGGCAGTGGTGGTGGCCGAAGACCGCTACCAGGCCGAGGACGCCCTGGAGCTGATTGACGTGGACTATACGCCGCTGCCGGCCGTGGTAAACCCGGAGGCGGCGTTGCGCGAGGGCGCGCCCCAACTGCATGAGGACGCCCCGGGCAACCAGGCCTTTCACTGGGTAGCCGCCGGCGGAGACACCGACGCCGCCTTTGCCGCCGCCGAGGTGGTGGTCAGCGACACCATCATCCAGCAAAAGTTGATTCCCAACGCCATGGAACCCCGCTCGGCCATCGCCAGCTACCTGCCATCCATGGGGGAACTGACTATCTGGAACACCTCGCAGAACCCCCACATCGCCCGGTTCGTTACCTGCCTGGTAACCGGAGTGCCGGAACACAAGATACGAGTCATCGCCCCGGAGGTGGGCGGCGGGTTCGGCAGCAAGATAGCCGTCTATCCCTGGGAGATGATTACCGCCTTCTGCGCGATGCGGTTGGGTCGCCCGGTGAAGTGGACCGAAACCCGCTCGGAGAACTTTGTCGCTACCACCCACGGCCGGGACCACATGGAATACGTGGAACTGGCCGCCACCCGGGAGGGTCGGATCACCGGCGTCCGCAGCGTGGTTTACGCCGGCATGGGCGCCTACCTGTCCACCGCCGCCCCGGGCATACCTACCATCCTGCACGGGCTGATGTATTCCGGCCCTTACGACATCCCCAACATCAAGGCCGACATCTACGGCTGCTTTACCAATACTACGCCGGTGGAAGCCTACCGGGGGGCCGGCCGGCCCGAGGCCACCTTCCTGCTGGAGCGGTTGGTGGACTTGCTGGCCGCCGCGGTGAACCTGGACCCGGTGGAGGTGCGCCGGCTCAACCTGATTCCCAAGTTTGACGACGGCCACGACGTCGCCATCGGCCTGACCTATGACAGCGGCGACTACCAGCGGGCCCTGGATGTCGCCCTGGAACACGTTAATTACCCGCAGCTGCGCCAGAAGCAGGCGGACCAACGGCAACATGGCAGCTATACCGGCATCGGCGTCAGCTGCTACTCGGAAATCTGCGGCCTCGGCCCTTCCCAGGTGGCCGGCGCCGTGGGCTTTGGCGGCGGCCTGTGGGAAAGCGCCACGGTGCGCTTCTACGCTACCGGCAAGGTCAATGTCTATGTCGGCACCTCGCCCCACGGCCAGGGAGAAGAAACCACCTTCGCTCAGATCGTCGCCAATGAACTGGGAGTGCCGGTGGATGACGTGGAGCTGATTCACGGCGACACCGACAACACGCCCATGGGCTGGGGCACCTACGGCAGCCGCACCACGGTGGTCGGCGGCGGCGCAGTGGCCTTGAGCGCCCGCAAAATCAAGGACAAGGCGATAACCCTGGCGGCCCACCTGCTGGAGGCTGCCGAAACGGATATTGAGTACGAGGATGGCAATTTCTTCGTCCGGGGCGCCCCGGACCAGGGCAAGACCATCCAGGACATTGCCCTGATGGCCAACGTGGCCTGGAATATGCCCGCCGGAATGGAGCCGGGACTGGAGGCTACCGCCTTCTACGACCCGCCCAACTTCTCCTACCCCTTCGGCGCTCACGTAGCGGTGGTCAACGTTGACCCGGACAACGGCCATATCGTCCTGGAACGCTACGTGGCGGTGGACGACTGCGGGCCGCAGATTAACCCGATGATTGTGGAGGGGCAGGTTCACGGCGGCGTGGTTCAGGGCGCCGGCCAGGCCCTGTGGGAAGGGGCGGTCTATGACGACAACGGCCAACTGCTCACCGGCACGATGCTGGACTATGCCCTGCCCCGCGCTCACCTGGTGCCGGACATCGAGACGCTGGCGACGGAAACCCCGTCGCCCCACAACCCGCTGGGAGTCAAGGGCATCGGGGAGACGGGAACCATCGCCTCCACCGTTACCATCTACAATGCGGTAATTGACGCCCTGAGACCTTTGGGGGTAACCAAACTGGAAATGCCCCTGACCCCGGAGCGGGTCTGGCGCGCCATCCATCAGCAAGGCTAGCAGCAAGGCTAGGGAGGAGCGGTTATGTACACGCCGGAATTTCACTATCACCAGGCCGGCTCGGTGGCCGAGGCCATTGCAATGCTCGGCGCCCATTCCGGAGACGGCGCCGAGGCCCGGCTGCTGGCCGGGGGCCACAGCCTCATTCCCCTAATGCGCCTGCGCCTGGCCCGTCCGTCCACCCTGATTGACATCGGCGGAATCGCCGACCTCAAGGGCATCAGCGTCAGCGGGGACGCCGTCCGTATCGGGGCGTTGACCACCCACGGCGAGATTGCGGCGTCCCGCGATATTCGCCAGGCCAACCCCCTGCTGACCGAAGTGGCCGGCGGTATCGGCGACCCCCAGGTGCGCAACCGAGGCACCATCGGTGGCAACCTGGCCCACGCCGACCCGGCCTCGGACTGGGGTACGGTGCTGACCGCCCTGGAGGGCAGCATAGAGGTACAAAGCCCCAACGGTTCCCGCACCATTGCGGCGGAGGACTTTTTCCTGGCCCCCTTTACCACCGCCCTGAGGGACCACGAAATGATTACCGCCATCAACGCCCCGGCCCTTTCCGTCCACGTCCCCGATGCCGGCCATGGGCCGGGACAAGAGTCGGAACACGGCCACGAGCATGATCACGACCATGACCACGACCACGGGAACCATCACGGCCTGGCCGTCCGGCACGGTGAGGTGGGCGAATACGCCAAGATGTCCCATCCCGCCTCCTTTTACCCGGTAGTCGGTGGGGCGGTAATCGTCAACGTAGCGAACGGCCGGTGTGCCGCCGCCCGCATCGCGGTGGGCGGACTGGTGCCGACCCCGGTGCGGGCCCGGTCGGTGGAGGCGGCGCTGGCCGGCCGGGAACTAACCGCCGATAACATCGCGGCGGCGGTAAACCACCTGGCTGACGACCTGGGCGCTGACCTCATCGGCGACGTATTTGCCTCGGCGGAGTATCGCCGCGCCGTGGCTCCGGTGGAGGTCAAGCACGCCCTGTTCCACGCCATTGGCCTGGCGCACCATTAGGCCAGCGGATCTGCCTGCGGCGACCGGTTCGGGGCGGGTTTTACCCGCCCCGAATAGTGGAAGGGCAGTACCGCGCCGTCTTGAGCGGGTACAAGGACGAGGCAATGGCGGTCCGATGGGACTGCCTTGAATCGATCGGACCGTATTCCAGGATAGAGCCGGATAGATGCGGTTTTCCGACTGGCCGGAAGGACGATAACCCTGAAAATCTTACTTACCAACGATGATGGGATCCACGCTCCCGGGCTGTGGGCGGCGGCGCAGGCCCTGGCCCAGGTGGGCGAGCTCTTTGTGGTGGCTCCCGACCGGGAGCAGAGCGGCGTGGGCGCATCCCTCACCCTCCATTCGCCGGTGAAAGCCCGCGCTCTGGAAATCCCGGCCCTGGAGCGACTGAGCGCGGCGGTCAATGAAGAGGCTGCCGCTGAAACGGGGTTGGCGGCGGAAGCCCGGCACCAGGTCATCGCCTTTTCGGTGGAAGGCACGCCGGGGGATAGTTGTATCCTGGCCCTGGAAAAGCTGGTCGGCCCGGTGGATTTGGTGGTATCCGGCATCAACTCCGGCTCCAACCTGGGCTGGGACGTAATGGTATCGGGTACGGTGGGAGCCGCCCTCCAGGGCTACGTCCGGGGCTACCCCACCATTGCCATTTCGGTGGGTTCGGTGCAAAACCCCCGCTTCGACGGCGCCGCCGCCCTGCTCCGGCGCATCGCCCAGCGGCTGGCCGCGGCGGAGAGCCGGGACGCCTTTCTGCTAAATATCAACGTGCCCAGCCTGGCCCCGGAGCAGATTGCCGGGGTGGAAGTAACCCGGCCCGGCGGCCGCTCCTATGGCGAGTCGGTGCGGGAGGAGGGCATCGGCCACCAGAAGCGCTACTGGATTGCCCGCAACCGCTCGGTAATGGCCGACAACGACGAAGGCACCGATATGTGGGCCGCCAGAAACAACCGCATCTCCGTAACCCCCCTCCACCTCAACCTGGGCCACGCCGACCAGATACCCCGGATTGAGGCGCTGCTGGAAGATATACCCAGGGAGTTGCCGGGGCGGGGGGAGTGATGTGTTCACAAAGGTAGTCCGCCCGGAGCCTATACACGGCTCAACCAAATGTGCAGGAGTAGCCCAACAATTTTTCGTCTCCCGGTATTTTCGCGGCAACAGAGCATTGAAATCGTCAGAGAAACTGCCACGCGCCGGGCAATCTCACCCGCAGCTGCCCGCTTGGATTGTTCGGAACTCGGTCCCCCCCAGATACTTTCCTCTGCTTCCCAATCGGGGGAAATATAAAGGGATGGTAAACTCATGCGGCTTCTCGGGCCTGATTGACTATATAATTGATCGCGCTCTTCATTTCCTGCGCCCTGGTAATAGGGATGTCGCCGCCCAGCACTACTTGCCCTCCCCGCACCAGCAGGCATTCCTGATTCCCTGGCCGCTTCATTGACGAGTCTTTGAGGAAACTTGCTAAAGGCTTCCAGTCCACAGAAATTTCCCTACACCAAAGGTGGTAGCAGCCAGCCAGAATTCGTATGGTGGTTTCGTAATAGGCAAATGTGCCAGACCGGTGTTGAGGAAGTTCAGAGTTCTCGATTTCGCCATTAATCAGGTCAGCGTACTCGCCTCTAGCCGAAGGCATGAAATCATCTGCCCACATCCAACAACGTTCGTAGAATCTATCCGGGTCCAGCATAAGGCTGTCTCGGCGTTCTTTACTGACGCGTCCTCCGAATCCTACCTCCATAGTCTTCAAGGCGCCCGCCAGCCTGTTTATGCTGATCAGGAAATGGCTTCCTGTTCGAACCGATGTGCGCTCTTTTTCAACCCGGTTCCCAAACAAATCGCTGTCAGCTGCCAAACGCACTGCGGCAACATTGAAAGGATCCCTATCATCAAACAGGGTCAGGGTGTTAGCCTCGGTTGCTTTGGTTTTGGAAGCGTCAACGAACATCCGACGTAGAGCTTGCATGTCCTTTTCGGCATAAAGCACTATGGGCAGCGAAGACGCCCGGAGTTTCTCTACCCTGTGCGCGTCTCCAGAAGGATTGGCAAAGACTTCGTTAATGGCGTACCTGCGATGCTGCCCATCGAAAATCCGCATAGTATTCTTATGACTATCGCGGACCCGAAGCTCGCCGAAGTTCTCGACCTTTCCCCCTTGTTCGTCATCGTAAGGCAAGAATTCCAGCGCAGCTGGGTCTATTCCGAGGAGTAACGCTCCGAGCAACCAATCCTCGCGTTCCTCCAAGTATTCACGGATCCCATTCGCATGGCTTACTGTCAAACGACGATTAGCATCCTTCACCACTTCTTCATCCACCCGTTCAGGAAGCAAACCGTCCAGTCTGGCAAGGTCAAGAGCGAAGGAATAGACATCTCTACCTCCCTGGCTGAAACGCTGCGCCGGAATTCTCAAGCTATACTGATCGCTTATGCTCTGGATGGTCAGACTCATTTTGTCATTCCTTTGCCTTAAATTAACACTATTTTAATGCACAGAATAACAGAAGTCAATAATAAAATAACCGGTATTTAACGGTTATTTATGGCGTAAACCCAAAAGGACGTTTAACTAACGTCCTTGTTCCATTACCCGCTATGTTCCCTCGCATTAGAGCCTGCTGTCGGTTTTGCTTTCCCCGCCACCCCATCTGTGGCATAATAACCCGGCTTGCCCCATCCCCCCGATGGCCCAATCCCCCCGATGGAAGGAATGGAGGTGTATTTGGGATGGTCAACCTGAAACACGGCGCGGCGATTGTGGGTATCCACGAGCATATTACGCGCTACGCCCCGGACAAGAGCGAGCTGCAAATCCAGGGAGAGAGCGTCATCAAGGCGCTGGCCGACGCCGGCCTCTCCAAGCAGGACGTGGACGGCCTCTTCACCGCCTCCAGCAGCATCCGCAATAGTGGGATGAACCTGGCCGATTACCTGAATATGTACCCCAAGTACGTGGACAACACCACGGTGGGCGGCGGTTCCTTCGAGTTTCACCTGTCCCATGCCCTGACCGCCATCGCCGCCGGACGGATTAACTGCGCCGTCATCACCTACAGCAGCCTGGCCCGCTCCGGCGGCGTATCGGTGGGCACCGGCGGCGTGGGCCGCTACGGGCATCCCCGCTTGGACCCGTCGCCCGACAGCTTTGAGGAGCTCTACGGCCTGACGACCGTGGGCCTGTACGCCATGATCGCCCAGCGGCACATGCATCTTTACGGCACTACCTCCGAGCAGTTGGCCGAAGTAGCGGTGGCGGTACGCCAGCACGCCTCGCTGAACCCGGAAGCCCTGTTCCGCGACCCCATTACCATCGCCGACGTGGTCAACTCCCGGATGATTTCCTCGCCTCTGCACCTGCCCGATTGCTGCGTCATCACCGACGGCGGCGGCGCCGTCGTGGTGGCCGCGCCGGAGGTGGCCCGCAACTGCCGCCACACGCCAGTTTGGGTGCTGGGCGTGGGCGAGGCCCTGGCGCACCAGGGGGCCGGCCGGCGAGACTTGATGTATATCGCCGCCAAACAGAGCCACGAACCCGCCTTTGCCATGGCCGGAGTAACTCACCAGGACATCGATCTGGCGATGATTTACGACTCCTTTACCATCACGGTGGTGGAAACCCTGGAGGACCTGGGCTTTTGCGAAAAGGGAGAGGGCGGCGCTTTCGTTTCTGGCGGGCGGCTCCGGGTGGACTCCGAATTACCCGACAAGCTGCCCGTCAACACCGACGGCGGGGGGTTGTCCTCCAACCACCCGGGGATGCGAGGCATCTTCCTGTTGCTGGAAGCCACCCGCCAACTGCGCCACCAGTTCGAAGGTACGCCGCGCCAGGTGCCGGACTGCAAAATCGCCCTGTGCCACGGCACCGGCGGCTCCTTGGGGGCCCGGCACAGCGGCGGCACCGCCATTTTGGGGAGGGATTAGCTTATGACGTCAGCCAGGGCGACCAGGACGGAATGGAACAAGCCGCTGCCTACGGTGGTTGGCGAAACCAAACCCTATTGGGATTCCTGCCGCCGGGGGGAACTGCTGATTCAGCGGTGCGACCGGTGCGGCCAGTACCAGTTTTACCCCCGGGGCATCTGCGCCCACTGCTGGTCGGAAAATATCCGGTGGGTTCAGGCCAGTGGCACAGGAACGGTGTGGACCTACACCGTAACCTATCAGAACCGGACGCCCGGCTTCGCCGAGGAGGTTCCCTACGTGCTGGCGGTGATAGAGCTGGCCGAGGGGGTCAAGATGTTTACCAACATCGTGGGCTGCAACCCCCGGGACGTAACCATCGGTATGCCGGTAGAAGTAACCTTCACCCGGGCCACCGACCAGATAACCATCCCCTACTTCAAGCCGGCGGAGGGGTGAAGGTTCGATCAGGGAACACGACAAATCGCCAGCGAAGCCTTGGCAATGGGCATTTGTCAAGCCTCAATATCTACTTTGAAATCCTTCCGAAGGGCGCGTATCATCCGTGTAGTCTGCGATCCCATCTCAAGCGTTGAGGTATTGCCTGATGGCTATCCACCAATACACAGTCAAGGACATTGTCGAAAGAGCGGTAAGCAACAAATTTGGCATGCCAGAGTTCCAGCGGGATTTTGTTTGGACTCCGACTAAAGTGGTCGGCTTGGTTGAATCGCTGTTTGAGGACTATCCCGTGGGTACGCTCTTGTTGTGGGCTGAACCAACTGAAACAAGTACAGCTATTCCCAAGACGTCCGATGCCTCCCGGACTGTGGATGCTTGGGTGGTGGACGGTCAGCAAAGGACTACGGCCTTTTGCTTCCTGTATGGACGCAAGCCTTATTGGTGGAAGGACGGCGGCGACAGGACTTGGAACATGGAGTGCGAAAGGTTTGATATTCGAGCTAATCCACTCGGAACGGAAGTAACCTTTGAAGTCCCTAAACGCAATATCAAGAATGATCCCCGGTACGTATCGGTGCGGGAAATACTTAACGCCACCGATGAACAAATTACGAAAATCGGTGAAAATTTACATGCCAGTAATCCTGAGTACAAAGCCTTTGACATTCTCCGAAATTTGCAGCGGATACAGGCCATCGGTGGAAGGCAAATAGCAGCCTTCGAAGAAGCAAGAGATCTGGAGGATACGGTAGAGATTTTCATACGCCTAAACCAAAAAGGCTCCCGGGTTAGTGAGGGGGACATAGTAAGAGCCCAAGTAGCTTCCCGTAACCCAAGTTGGGTAAATGATGCGCTGCAACCTTTCCTGGATGACCTGGAAGACTCCGGTTTCGATTTGGAACCCACACTGATCTTTCGTTCGCTCATCGGAGCAACAACTGGTAAAACCAGGTTCAAGGATGCACCCGACGGGTTTTGGCGCAGCGAGGAGCTAAGCCAAAATTGGCCTAAGGTCTCTGAATCTTGGCGTAAAATCATTGATGGACTTGGGAGTCATGGCATTCTAAACTCAGACGTTCTTCCCAGCAAGAATGCGCTCATACCTATCGTTGCCATGGCGGTCCAGTTTGGGGACGAATTCAGAATAGGGCCTGCATTGGCCTGGCTGCTTCACGCTACCTGTACCAACAGATATAGTCGAACGACCGATACTCGGTTGGCTGAGGACCTGCGTGCGGTTAGGAACGGAACTGTCTTTGATGACACGGTTGAGAAGGCTATTGGCGGTCTTTACAGTCCTACGGCTCGGCGTTTGGACTTTACTTCAGACGACAATGAATACTTCAAGAGAAGCTACACTGATGGGGCCGTCCAGTTGATGTTGTATCTGCTAGCCTACGATAACCAGGCCCATGACTGGAGTTCCAGCAAAGACCGTATTGGCTTTGCCGGGGCGGATTTACTCAAAAAGTTCAACCCGGAATGGCACCACATTTTCCCGCGCGCCTTTTTGAGAAACAGAGTCCCCTCGTACAACGCCGATACCGCTGCCAACATGGTCATTATTCGGAAGGAGACGAACCTCAAGATCGGTAGAAAATCTCCAATGGATTATATGCAAGGCATCAGCGATAGCCAGCTCAAGGAGCAGTACGTACCTACGGATCGGAGTTTGTTCACTATAGAGAAATACCCGAAGTTCATCGAGCAACGCGCCGATTCTTTAGCTCACGCGGCCAACGAATTTCTTGAGAAGTTACAGCGGGGGGAACCCAAGCGACAACACCAAGCGGCGTAGCAGTGCACTCCCCGTTCCGCAGTTCGTCGCACCTGTCCATATCCGCCTGCGCTGCCTCGGTCTGGTCATTGAACAGATAGGACAGCGAGCGGCGACCTTAAATGATACTAATCAGTCGTTTCCAGCAAGCGTTTTTGGCTGCCGGAAGCAGCGATTTCAGGAAGGTCGATAGCCGTGTCGCGGTTCGGAGCAATCCGGGACAAACGCTGGCGGCCGAGGTCGGCATATTCCCGCTCGATGTCGCAGCCGATGAACTTGCGGTTGAGGCGCAGCGCGGCCACCCCGGTCGAGGCGCTGCCGGCGAAAGGGTCTAAAATCAAGTCGCCCGGATTGGTGCTTGCCCGCAGGCAGCGGTCAATCAGGGCCACCGGCTTTTGGGTCGGATGCTTGCCGAATTGCTTTTCCCCGCGGCCGGCCGCGGGGAAGCGCCAGACGGTTTTCATCTGTTTGCCGCCGTTTTCGGCCTTCATTTCCTGGTAGTGAAAGGTGTAGCGGTGCTTGCTGCCTTTGGGCGCTTTGGTGGCCCACAGCAGGGTCTCGGTGGAATGCGCAAAACAGCGGCAGCCCAGGTTAGGCGGCGGGTTGGTCTTTTCCCAGATGATGTCGTTGAGGAGGCGAAAGCCCAAATGCAGCATCGCCAGGCCCACGCTGAGGTAGAGGTGCAGCGTTCCGGTTACCCAAATGACGCCGGCCGGCCTTAAAACCCGGTAACACTCGCGCAGCCAGGCCAGGTTAAACTCGTGATCCTTCTCCACCCCCTCGCTGCGATCCCATTCGCCTTTGTTGACGCTGACCCGCTTGCCGGCGATGCAGGTGACGCCATCGCTGGACAGCCGGTAGGGTGGGTCAGTCCAAATGCAATCCACACTGTCCGGCGGCAGGCCGGCCAGCAAGGACAGTCCGTCGCCGCAATACAACGCAGACTCCCCGTCGGTTGATTGCCAAACGACGGAGGGCATGGGATATTCACCGGTTACCATCAGAATCGCCTCCCTGGACGAGCTCAAAATGCGAGCTCAAAAATGGGACGTCAGGTTCGCCTGCCATCAAGGTTCAGGTTCATGCGGCGGCCTATTCCAGGCCCGCAGCCGTAGCGCCTCGCAGACGTCCATATCCGCCTGCGCTGCCTCGGTCTGGTCGTTGAACAGGTAGGACAGCGAGCGGCGGGAATAGTAATTGTCGTCGTCGGGGTTGAGGCGGATGGCTTCGGTCAGGTCGGCGATGGAATCGTCGTAGCGGCCCAACTCGTACCAGGAAACGCCCCGGTTGAACCAGGCTTCGGCAAAGGCAGCGTCCAGTTCCAGAGCCCGGCTGTAGTCGGCAATGGCCGACTCGTAGGCCCCGTTGCGGCTGTATTGATTACCCCGCCGGTTATAGCCGGCGGCGTCCCGGGGATCCTCCGGCGGGGTGAAGTTGGGCCTCATATCGGGTCGCAGGCGGTAGTCGCCGGCTCCCGGGCCGGGGCCGGCGGCGGAGTCCTTTCCGCCGGAGGGCGGGCGGCAAAGCTGCGGCCCCCTTTGACCGTTACGGCCAAAACCGCCACCGCGTACGGCTCCACTATACCCTTTCCGGCGGATAACTCCGCCCTCGCCGGAGCCACTCCCTTCAGCTGAACTACCAGGGACGCGAAAATACCCTTCCCGGCGGACAACTCCGCCTTCGCCGGGGCCACTCCCGGCCGCCGCCTGAAAACGCCGCTTCGCATATTCCCTCCAGCACCTCCAGGCAGCGCTTCCGGGCGACGGGGCCGCCGGCCCGGCTCCCGCGCTACCCGAACATCCTCTAAATTACCGACCTTACCAGACCGCCGTCCACCAGGATGGTGGCGCCGGTGATGTAGCTGGATTTGCCCGAGGCCAGGAAAGCCACCAGGTACGCCAACTCCCTGGGCTCGCCGATGCGGCCTACGGCGGTTTCCGCGGCCCGTTGGGCCAGTCCCTCCTCCACCGAGATGCCCAACTCCCGGGCCCGGTTGGTTACGTTGGACAGCATCCGATCGCTGAGAATGGAGCCGGGGGCCACGTTGTTAATCAGGATACCGTCCCGGCCCACTTCATCGGCCAGGCTCTTCATATAGGCCACGGCGCCCAAACGGGTGGCGCCGGAGAGGGCCAGGTTGGGGATGGGCTGGTACACGGTGCTGGCGAGGATGTTGACGATGCGGCCCCCGCCCTGGGCTTTCAGGTGGGGAATGGCCTCCCGGGACATCCGGGCGAAGAAGAACAGGGAACGCTGCACCGCCGTCTCCCACTGCTCCTCGGTGGCCGTCTCGGAGCGGGCCAGGGGCGGGCCGCCGGAGTTGTTGACCATAATGTCCAGTTGACCGTAGTGGCTGACCGTGGTCGCTACCAGGTTTTTGATGTTGTCGTAATCCTCCAGGTCGGCGGCGATGGGCAGCACGTCCGCCCCGGTAGCATCGCGAATCTCCGCCGCCGCCTGTTCCAGGTCGGCGACGGTGCGGCTGCAAAGGGTAAGTTTGGCGCCCTCCTCGGCCAGCACGTCGGCGCAAGCCCGGCCCAGTCCCTTGCTGGCTCCGCCGATAATCGCCACCTTGCCTTTAAGCTCCAGGTCCATAACCGGTTTCCCCCTTTGTTAAGTGTTAAGCAATATCCAGTGAATTATAACAGATGGCGGATTGCGCCAAGAGACGCAGCGGCGTGAAGATTCACAGCGGTCGGTTCCCGCACCGGTCGGCTCCCACACCAGGAACCCAGGGGCGCAGCGGTTCCCGGTGCGAAAAAAACGCCGGCGTGTATAATGTCGGGTATGCTACCAGAAATGCTGTTAAAGGAAATTGAATCCGCTGCCATTGAGCTGGCTTGGGAAGCTGGAGGGATGCTCTCCGTACGCTTTGGCCGCCAGTTAGCCATCGAGTATAAGGACAAAAACCAACTGGACCCGGTAACCTCTGCCGACCGGGCTACCCAGGAATACCTGGCAGGGGAAATTGCCCGCCGCTTCCCCCAACACGGCATCCTGGGCGAGGAGGGTTCGGAGGCCACCGACGCCGCCGGGCCGGCTCCGGACTTCCTCTGGGTGCTGGACCCGTTGGACGGCACCACCAACTTTCTCAACGGCCTGCCGGTTTACGCTTCATCCATCGGGGTTCTGTACCGGGGCCGGCCGGCTGCCGGCGCGCTCTATATTCCCTGGCCGGCGCCGGAGGGCGGGTTGGTACTGCATTGCCGGCGGGGTGGCGGCTGCTTTGCGACCCGGGCGACCCGGGCGGGGCGGGCCGAGGCTGAAGCGGTATCGGTGTACCAGTCGGAGCGGCCGGTGGGCAACCGGCTCATCGGGCTGCCCGGGTTTTTCGTCCAGACCACCCGGTTCGGCAAGCCGGTGGGCCGGAACCCGGGAGAATTGCGGACGACCGGCAGCATCGCCTATGAACTGGCGATGACCGCCTGCGGAGTGCTGCAATATGCCGTCATCGGGTCGCCGCGAATGTGGGATATGCTGGCCGGCGCCCTGGCGGTGCAGGAGGCCGGCGGCACGGTGATGACCCGCCTGAAGGGAGAAAAGCGGTGGCAGCCCCTGGATTCCCTGGTTCCCGCCTGGGAGCGGAACCCGCCCACCCTGAAGGAACTGCGCCAATGGGTAGCCCCCCTGGTGGCGGGCAACCGGCAGGTAGCGCCCCTGATCGCCCATAATATGCGGCCCCGGTTCCGGCCCGTGGCGAAGGCGCAGCAAGTAGGCCGGCGGGTGGGGCGGGCATTCCGGGGCGGAAGCCCGCGTAAATAAGGTAAGTGTATGCCGCCGGCGGATTCCAGCGAAAGCCGGCGGGACGGTCAAGCGGGCTACGTTACGGTATGTTACTCCGGCTCGGCTTTCGAAAGCTCCGGCGACTGCCGGAACACGCTTCTTTGATGAGCAGTATCCCCTGCCGGTATAAACGGTCTGCCCCCCTTTCCGGCTTTGCCGGCGTACCCGTTGGCGGAACGTCGGAATTGAGGGTAGGGGCCTTCGGCAACTCGGCAATCCCCTAGCCGGCGTCCGGCTGATCCGGCTCCCAACCCCAAGGCCTCGGCCCCCAGCCGGCCATAAAGACCTGGCCGTTTTTGACCGTCAGCGCCGGCACCACCGCCCTTTCCGTCCGGCGGGCGCCGCCTGCCACGTCATAAACTACCCAGTCGCCTTCCTTGATTTCCAGCACTGAAATGTCGGCCTGGTGGCCGGGCCGGAGCGCGCCGATGCGCTCCTCCTGCCCCAGAGCCCGGGCCGGGTTCAGGGTGCACATCGCTACCACCTGCTCCAGGGTAAACTCCAGCGCCAGGAAACGAGTCATCATCTCGGTCATACTGTGTACCGTAAGCTGGCGGCCGGGAAGGGTCAGGTCGGTGCTGATGCAGTGGGGCAGTAACCCCTGATCCAGTACCCGCTGCCCCACGTCAAAGCTGAAGTTCATCCGCCCGTGGGCCGTATCCAGCCAAACGCCCCGCTCCTGCGCCTCCTTGGCCTCGGGAACCAGCTTGCCCTGGGCGTCAATCACCCCGCCGGGATTGGCGGTGAACAGGTGGGTAACGATGTCCCCTTCCTCCAGGATGGGCAATAGCTGGTGGATTACCCCGGGGTCGTAGCGTTTCTCCGTATCGCCGATGTGCACCATCAGCTTGACGCCGGCTTCCCTGGCGGCGCGCTTGGCTAATCGGGGCATCTCCATCCCCATAATTTCCAGGGCCGGCGAGACCATGCGGGCCTTGATGCCGAAAATCGTACCCCGGTTTTCCTCCACCACCCGGATGGTCCGGTCCAGGTCGATACTGGCCGGGCTGAAAATGTCCGGGGTGGTCGCCAGCCCGGTGCGGCAGATGTGCAGGAAGGGAATGATTTCGGTGGCGTTGTTGGGGATGATGTGCCGGGGAAAGCCGCCGTAGGTGTCGCAGCCGGAACTGCCGGCGTCCACCATCGTGGTAACCCCGGCCCGGACGCCGCCAACATCGGCCTCCACCCCGTTGCCGTTGACCCCGGCGTAGATGTGGGTGTGCAGGTCAATCAGCCCGGGAGTAACCAGCTTGCCCCTGACTTCCAGCACCCGCGCGGCCTCTTCCGCCGGGATGCCGGGAGCGATGCGGGCAATCTTACCCTGCTCCACCGCCACGTCATTCTCGCCGTTGATGCCCTGGGCTGGGTCAATGACCGTACCGCCCTTGATTAGCAAGTCGTACATCGGAATTCGGCCTCCTGTCGGTGTCAGGTCGGTAGTGTCGGGTAAGTATGGACTCACGACGGGTCAGCTTCCCGGGGCTTTTCCCGCCAACCCGCTGGTTTGCCCTTCTCGTGAAAACAGGAACCGGGCTGGAATGATGGCAGAAGGACGCCCCAGGCAGCGCCCTTCGCGCCGGCTTTGAGTATAACACCATCTGGCGCCGCCGCTACCAGGCGACTTGGTCCGGCGCTATTAATCTGATTTCCAACTTCCAGTTTCCAGCTAAAGCTGCCGGATAGCCGGGCGCTTTCCAGGTTCCTGAAACCCTTTTGGCGCTTTGCCGGCTCCGGCCTTGCCCCGGGAGGCCGACCGGGGCCGGGAGATTAAACGCAATTATACGCGCCCCGGCGATCCTGCCGGGTGGCGCGCTTCCCGCCGGCCTCCGTTAACTGAGGATTATACGTATTTCGTCACCAAAAATAGTATATATAGATAAAATATACGCTTGATTATTGAATATGTCAATAAACATAGTGAATTAAGGCACAATGTTGACTAATACCCGGAACCGGGGGTAAATTGACTGCACTGGACTAATTGACCATCTAACGGTTGCTTAATATCGTTCTGTGGGAGGGTATTATGGTTACGCAACTGAAACCCAGAGCGCTGGTAATTGGCAATTACCGGGGACGCGCCGGCATTATCAACGCCCTGCGCGGCACCGCCTTCGAGGTTATCGAAGCTACCGAAAGCCGCCGCGGCCTGAAGCACGTCTTGGAGGATGCCCCGAGCATAGTTATTATCACTGCCGGTAACGCCGGCGGGGACACCATCAGCCTGCTGCGGGCCATCCGCTGCCTCACTTCAGCCCCCATCTTGCTGATCGGCTCGGGTCGGGGCAGCGATAGCGACCAAGCCCTGGACCACGGCGCCGACGCTTTTGTACCCCGCTCCCGCCATATCGAAATGACCCCTGTTTACGTTAACGCCCTCTTAAGCCGCAACTAGCTCTTCCCGGTCTGGTGGCCCGGCCCGGCAGCGCGAACCACCGTCCGGCCCGGCGCCGGTGGCCGCTTGCCCTTTCGCCGTTCTTACCTATTCGTTATTCGTTCTCTTGATACCGGCCCGCTGTCGGCGGCAGCTTACCTGAAAGGAGGTTTATCGTGGAGTTGATAATGGAAGGGCGCAACCTGGAACTTAGTCAACAGCTTCAAATGCACGTCGCCCGCAAGTTGGGGCAAATCGGCCGGCATCTGCCGTCGGCGACCGCCGCCATAGTCGAGATAACTTCCGAGCCGACCCGGTCTTGCCAGGAACGCCTCCGGGCGCAGATTTCCCTGACCGTGAAAGGCGCCATAATTCGGGCCGAAGGGCGTGGCGCCTCCGCCATCGCCGCGGTGAACTCGGCGGCGGCCCGCCTGGATCATTCGGCAGCCCGGTTCAAGGGCCACGCCTACCGCAGCCAGCGTGCCCGGCAGTATCTGTCGCTTGGCGAGCAGCAGGCGGCGGACCGGTTCGAATCCGACCGGGAACTGGCCCGCCAGCTGGCCCCCGAACCGGGCGCCGAGGCGGATGCGGCGTTGGCGACTTTACCGGAGTAGGGCCGGAGCAGGTCCCGGAGTAAGGCTGTAACCAAAGCGGCTTTTGCCTTAATTTGGCCGCTCCGCTACAATGCTACATTATAGGAAAGGCGGTTGTGGTGGCGCCGGTTGCGGTGGCGGCAAAGGATCCCCGGCCAGGCAGTTTCCCGGACAGTTTCAACCATTTCGGTTTCGTGTCCCGGTTTTGTGTCCCGGTTTTGTGTCAAGGAGGTGGCGATGTACGGCAAAGTGTTGATACCCCTGGACGGTTCGAAGGAAGCCGAAGAGGTGTTTCCCCTGGTAAAGGAAGAAATCGAGCGGGATGGGGAGGTGATCCTCCTCCAGGTTATCCCGCCGGCCAGGACGCAAATGGTCGGCGGCCACATCATCCTGGGCAGCCAGCAAGAGGACTCTGACCGGCATGAGGCGGTTGATTACCTCCGGGCGGTGGCCCGCCAGCAGTCCTGGGATGCCGGCAATTGGCGCTGTGAAGTGGAGGTGGATAATTCCGTCGCCGAGGGAATTGTCCGGCTGGCCCGGCGGGCGGGAGCGGACCTGATTGCCATGTACACGCACGACCGCCGGCTGCTGGCCCGGCATATCAAACGCAGCATTGCGCGGGAAGTGCAACGGCGGGCCGAGACGGAAGTCCGGGTGTTCGGCACCCGGGAACTGAGCGAAATGGCCGCCGGTGGTTCCAGGGCAACCAGGGCCGAGGAAACCACCGAGGTGGATAACCGGGTCTTTCGCCAGATTGACGCCTTCAGCGACCTCTCCCACGAGCAGATCGACCGGGTGGTGGCCTTGGGAACGCGAGACCGCGTTTCCGTCGGAGACCGCCTGGGCACCGGCGGCCAACTGGGCGAACATATGTTTATAATCCTGGAGGGAGAGGCGCACCTGACCACCCATTCCGAGGTGGGGGAAATCTCGGTGCGCATTGCCCGGCCCGGCGAAGCCTTTCCCCTGGCGGCGCTCCTAGGTTCCGGCACCCTCATTACCTCGGGCGAGGCCCTGACCGACATGGAAGTGTTGTCCATTCCCCGCTCCGAGCTGCTGCTGCTCTGCTCCCGGGAGCCGGAGATTGGTATGCGCATCTACGCGGCCATCGGCCGGCTGTTCGCCAACCGCTATGCGGAGACGCTGACCCATTTGACGATTAGCGCGGAACGGGAACTGCGGGAGGGAGATTCCTAGTCCGGGCCGTCGGTTGCCGGCCCGGCCGGCCAAAACCGGGCCGGCCGGGTCCGGTTATTTCCCTGAAACTCGGCCGGGAAACTCGGCCCGGGGAACGCCGGTCGCCCTTTATCGCCAGGTTGAAATTGCATAACGTAAAGCGAGGTTAAGGTTTGAGCGCCAATGCGTATATTCTGTTAACTCTGGAACCGTCCAAAACCCAGTCCGCCATCGAGCGACTGAAGGGTTTGCCCGGCGCGGTGGTTCAAGAGGTGCTGGGGCCTTATGACGCCGTCGTGGAGATCGAGGCCGACACGCAGGAGGATATTACCGCCATACTGCGTCATCGCATACGCTCCATTGACGGGGTTACCAATACCGTTACCTGTATCTGGCTGCCCTGACCGGCCGCCGGCCGGGGTAATGGACTTTTGGAACCGGGCGGCTGAAAGGCCGGGAGCCGCCGGCAGCGCGCGGCTCGGTTGCCGGATTCTACCCGAAACCTGCCCGGATTCTACATCGTTGGATCGTCCTGGATAATTATTGGACCGCGGAGGAAACGACGGGTATGTTCGTCAGGATGGTATGGGGTCGGCTCAAGCCCGGCGCTTGGGATGAGTATGAAAAATACTATCTGGAAAAGGTTTTCCCCTTCAACGAGAAGGTTAACGGTTTGCTGAGCCGCGCCATCCTGCGAGGCATAGACGGCGAGGATGAAGCCGTCTCACTGAGTACCTGGGGGACGGAAGAAGCCTTGCGCGGGTATGAGGACAGCAATCTGCGCAAGCAGTTTGCCGACGACATTCAGAAAAGTTACGCCACCAGTTGGAGCTATATCACCGGCGAGTACTGGGTCAAGACCTTCCAGGTAGTGAACGTTACCAAATACGAGACCGAATACGAGTAGCTTTTCGCCAGGGGATACAACGTCGCCCCAAGGTTGCCTGAAAGTTACCCGAACATTGGCCGAAGGTTGCCCGGCGGGAAGAGACCCGCCGGCAATCCCCTCCGGCGCAACGGCGGGTCCCCGCGCCGCTCCCGGATACCAGACGCCCCAGCCCAACTGATGGGCCATTGGCCTGCGGGCCCCCGCGCCTCCCCCGGATACCGGAACTCCGTTACGCTTTTCTTGCCCCCGGCCACGCCTATGCGTTGCAAATCGTACTATTTCTGCGCTTTATCGCACTTACCAGCGATATTGCGCACTCCGCCTCCTTTTGTGCTACAATTAGCCAACCTTGCCGCTCGGAAATCCCGCGAATTAAGGCGTGAATTAAGGAGGATATTTATGGCTCGGTACGGGTCAAGCATTAATCGGCTTTTGGCGACCGGCGCGATTGCGCTGCTTTTGTTCATCCTGGCCTGCGGCTCGGCAGCTCCCGAGGAGATAATCCGGGAAGTGGAGGTGGAGAAGGAAGTAATCCGGGAGGTGGAAGTGGAAGTCCCGGTGGAGCGGGAGGTAATCAAGGAAGTCCCGGTTGAAAAGACGGTGGTAGAGGAAAGAATTGAGCAGGTTGAGGTAGAGAAGCTGGTCGAGGTGGAGAAGATTCTGATCGCCACGCCCACGCCGGCCCCGGCGCCGGCGGCCGCTACGCAATCGGTAGGCCACCTGCGCATCACCTATACCTCATTGGGCAGCGACGGCATCTATCCCAAGGCCAGTAACGTCAATGCCGGCGGGAAGGACGTAAACTCGACGATGTATGACGTGGTCATCGGGTCCAATGCCCAGGGCGCTTTCAGCAAGGAAACCGGCCTGGCTACCGACTGGTCCGTCTCACCTGACGGAAAGACCCACACCGTCAACCTTCGCCAGGGCGTGATGTTCCACAACGGTACAGAGGTAACGTCCGAGGACGTGTTATTCAGCGCGCTGGAGGTCATGGAAGACGACGCGCAGAATGCCTTCATTAATGAGCTCACTCCGCTTTGGGAGAAATACGAGACTCCCGATGCCTATACGTGGGTAATCAACTGCCACACTCCCTGCCTGTATGCCCCGTGGATTTTCTCCGGCGTGCGCGGCACCGAAGGGATGATTGTCCCCAAGGCCCACTATGAAGCGGTGGGCGAACCGGAATTCGCCAAGGCCCCCGTCGGAAGCGGCCCGTACCGCTTCGTGGATCAGGTGCTGGGCGCATCGGTACAGGTGGAATCGATAAACCGCCCTCACTTCCGGGGTGGCCTCAACGGGGGAATACCCAGGTACGCCGATGTTACCTTCCTGGGCGTCTCCGAGGAAACTACCCGCCTGGCGATGCTCAAGTCCGGGCAGACCGACGTGATTGACGTCAGCCGGGAGCGGATTGCCCCGCTGGCCGAGGATGGCTTCAACATCTTCTACAAGGAACGGGCCTTGCTTTCGGGAATGTACTTCTTCCAGCAGTGGGAGGAGGGTAACCCCTTTGGAGACATCCGGGTGCGGGAGGCTTTGAACAAGGCCATCAACCGGGATGCGATCCTGGAGCATATCTTCCTGGGCCGGGGCAGCACCACGCTGTACCCCATGGGCAGCTACGCCGCCGAGAGCGGCTATGATCCCGACCAGAGTTCCTACCCTTACGACCCGGACCGGTCGCGGCAACTGCTGGCGGAAGCCGGTTACAGCGAGGATAACCCGCTGGAAATCAAGCTGGCGATTTACTCCTTCGGTGGCATAGCCGAATTCCCGCGGATGATTGAGGCCGTGGGCGCGGACTTTCAAGCGGTGGGAGTGAAGGTCAACTTCCAGCCCACTGAGTACGGCACCTTGCGGAGTATGCGCCGTGCGTGGAGTCTCGGCGGTGGCTGGGTTGGTCCCTGGGGCACCCATAACCGGGCGGCGCCGGCTGAGATTCTGAGCATTGTCAAAGTGCTAAAGCACTCTGATGCGCCTTACACCACCTATAAGAACCCGGAGTTCGACGCAATTATGAACCAGGCCTTTGCCTCTACGAACCCGGATGAAGTCAAGAGTCTCATTGGCGAGATGCAGCAACATCTACTCGCCAACTACGACGGAATACCCCTGTTTGAGGTGGACTCAGCCTTTGCCGCCATCCCGGAGATCACCTACTGGAATACCGGGAAGGACTCCTACGACAACAACGTGGACAGTCTCCTCTTCCCCGACCTGAGGTGGTAGGAATCGCCATAGTCGGCGCGACCGACAATATCAGGGGGCGGGTCTTGGACTTGGACCCGCCCCAACAAACCCGACCGGTTAACTCCTCCGGAGAACCGCCAGCCGTCTCCAATTAAGGACGGATTATGCAACGTTACATTGTAATGAGGGTAGGACAGTCGGTAATTGCCCTCATCATCCTGTCCATGATCATATTCGCCCTGGGCCGCTTCAGCGGAGACCCGATAATCCTCTTGTTGCCCCAGGAGGCCACCCAGGAAACGGAGGACGCGCTTCGCCGCCACTATGGCCTGGACCAGCCCTGGCCGATCCAATACTGGAAGTTCATCAGCAATGCGGTCCAGTTCGATTTCGGCGACTCCATAAAATCCAAGCGCCCGGTTATGGACTTGATCGGGCCCAAGGTGATGAACTCGCTCCGGCTGGGATTGGCGGGTATGGTTATCACCCTGATCATCGGCATACCCTTAGGCGTACTGGCGGCGGTTAAACGGGACACCTTCTTTGACGGTGGGGCCAAGCTGATTGCCATACTCGGCCAATCCTTGCCCCAGTTCTGGGTGGGCATTATGCTCATCCAATTGTTCACGGTGCAACTGGACCTGCTGCCGGCCGCCGGCACCGGCGGTATCATGCACTACATTATGCCGGCCTTCACCCTGGGCTGGTGGGTAGCCGCCGCCGTAATGCGCCTGCTGCGCTCCAGTATGCTGGATGCCCTGGACGGCGAATACATCAAGATGGCTCGGATCAAGGGCCTGCCGGAATACCGGATAGTATGGAAACATACCTTCAAGAACGCCCTGATTCCGGTGCTGACCTTCGCCGGAACCTACCTGGCGACGTTTATTACCGGGGCCATCTTGGTGGAAACGGTCTTTGCCTGGCCGGGCCTGGGCCGCCTGGTCTATGACTCCATCATCTGGCGGGACTTTCCGGTGCTGCAAACCCTGGTGCTGATGATTGCCGCCGTGGTGATTTCGGTCAACCTGTTCGTGGATATAGCCTACGCCTACATAGACCCGCGTATTCGATACAATTAACGTTACAACGGGCAGGAGTTGGATAGTTGGCGACGATACAGACGACGATATCGAGTGGACAGGCCCTCTTGGGAAGGGGCCGGCAGGCAGCGGCGGGTTTGCGGCGGGCGCCGTTAATACCTCTCGCCATCATTGTCGTTATAGTGTTCACTTCCATCTTCGCCCCGCTGCTGACCACTCATTCCACGACCAAGCCATCCTTGCCAGATCGGTTGACACCTCCGGTATGGCAGGAGGGCGGCGCCTGGCAGCATCCCCTGGGCACCGATGCCCTGGGGCGGGACATGGGCACGCGGCTGATGTACGGCGGGCGGGTGTCGTTGATGGTGGCGGTTTTCACCCTGGCAATTGGCGGTGGCGTCGGCACCACCATCGGGTTGATTTCCGGCTACTTTGGCGGGCGGGTGGACGCCGTGCTGATGCGCAGCGCTGACAGCACCCTGGCCTTTCCTATCATCCTGTTCGCCATTCTCCTAGTGGTGGCGGTAGGGCCGAACATGGCTAACGTGGTTGTCGCCATTGCCCTGGTGCTTTGGGCGCGCTACGCCCGGGTCATCCGGGGCGAAGTGCTGGGCCTCAAGGAGCGGGACTTCATCGCCCGGGCCCGGGTGTCCGGTTGTTCGCACCTGCGAATAGTGCTGTTTCACCTCTTCCCCAACACGGTTAACACCCTGCTGGTGCTTTTGACGCTGCAAGTGGGCTGGGTGATTATCGTCGAGGCCTCCCTCAGCTTCCTGGGGGCCGGCATTCCGCCGCCCACTCCGGCCTGGGGCAGTATGGTGTCCGAAGGCCGGGAGTATGTGGATACCGCCTGGTGGGTCTCCGCTATGCCCGGCGTGGCGATAATGCTGACGGTAGTTGCCTTCAACCTGTTCGGCGACTGGCTGCGGGACACGTTAGACCCCAAACTGCGGCAGGTATAGGGGGAGAATTAGGAATTGCGATTGAACCGCGTAATTGCAATTCCTAATTATTATGCCTACGGCCCCAGGGCGTGGTAGTCTCGAAACCTGCTCCTCTGCCTATGCTTAGATGACAGGGGACTATTGCTGAAGGTGGGTTGCCTTTCCCTCTTGCAACAGTTCCAAGACTTTAGACTTCAATTCGGGCGGCATAGCAAAGCACAAGCCTTCCCGACACATTTGCATATTCAGGTCGCTCTCCACTACCTGATTTTTCAGCTCGGTAATCTTATCCGGGTCCCCCTCACTCTTGCGGATAATCTCCTCTTGGAGCGACTGCTTGAGGCCACCAATCTGGGCTAGGACCTTCTCTTGTTGCTCCGGGGCGAAATTGGTGGCTAACCGGGAGAGAGTTCCGATGCCCGCAGGACCGTCTGTGGTGGTTAGCTTGTCTTGAATCGAAGGGGCAAGGCCAAGCAGGCGCAGATAACGTCGGATGGTCTGGCTTGAAATTCCAGTTTCTTTCGCAACCCTATTGTAGTCCCCGTACTGCGAAAAGATGTTCTGAAAGGCTTTCGCCTTATCAATGGGTGCCATATCAGCCCGCTGGACGTTTTCAACCAGGGAGATGACGGTGGCGGAGGCATCATCCAAGTCATCCCGTACGGTGGCGGTGATGGTATCCCACCTCAATTCGTCTCGGCAAGCCAGGAAACGGCGTTGGCCTATGACCAAGTCGTAAAAGCCGCCGGGTAGCGGCTTGACGGTAATCGGGCTCAGCAGACCGTTTTGGCGAATACTGTTCGCTAAATCCCTGAGACCAACATCCTCGGTGCCGGCCTGCAAATCTCTGCGGACGTTGGCGTTGGATACTCGGATGGCGTTAATGGGAAGCTCTTGAGTTTCCACCAAGGCAAGACTCCTCTTTAAGATTAATGGATTAAGGTGATATACAGGATGGAGAAATAAGTATCCTGTATGTCCTGTCCATCAATGTTAGTGGGAGCTTACGGCCCCCAGGGTGGCGGGGCTACCACGTCCCAGTCGGAAACCACGTCCACCACCGCCGGGCGGCCCGAGGCCAGGGCTTCCTCGATGGCGGCGGGGATGCGGGCCGGATCGGTTACCCGCCGGCCAAAGCAGCCCATAGACTCGGCCACTTGGGACAGGTCCACATCGTTGAACTGCCACATCGAGTCGGAATCGCCGCCGGGATAATTGGCATAGACCCGTTCATCCCCCACCCGGCACTGGTTCAGGGAGCGATTGTCGTTGACCACGATGACGGCGTTTATCCCGTAACGGGTGGCCGTTTCCAGTTCGGCGAGGTGATACCAGAACCCGCCGTCGCCGGTGAAAGCCACCACCGGCCGGTCGGGGAGGGCGCACTTGGCGCCCAGGGCGGCCGGCAAGGCCCAGCCCAGGGAACCGGCCGCCCGCATAAAGCTCTGTTCCGGGTGGGTCAGGTCAATGTAGGCCCCGGTCCAGATGCCGGCGTGTCCGGTGTCGGAAACCAGCATGGCGTCCGGGGGCAGATTCTCGGTGAACTCCTGGCACAACCGCTCCGGGCGGATGGGCTGGGCGTCGGAATGAAAGTCCGGCGCCACTTCGTCCCGCCATTCCTGCACCAGTTGCTGCGCCCGTCCGACCCACTCGGCGCGCGGCCCCATCGGTTCCAGGGCCTCCACCAGGCGGCCCACCGTGGCCTTGGCATCGCCGTGCAGGGCCACCCGGGTGGGATAGCTGCGGCCCAATTCCGACGGGTCAATGTCAATCTGGATGACCGGAGTACCCGGCTGGGGAATCCGCCAGTCCAGGGTTACCTGGCTGCCGGTGTGGCTGCCGATGAATATCGCCAGGTCCGCCTCGGCCACTACCCGGTTGGCGCACCAGCGGGAGTAGGCGCCGCAAACCCCGACGGACAGGGGATGGTTTTCCGGGATGGTTCCCTTGGCGTTGAGGGAGGTAGCCACCGGGATGTTAAGCATTTCGGCCAGTTCCACCACTTCGGCCTGGGCGCCGGAGGAGGTAACGCCGCCGCCGGCGATAATCACCGGTCGGCGGGCTTCGGTCAGCGCTTGCACCGTTTCCCGTATTTTTTCCGGCCCGGGCTCCGGGCGCAGGGAGGAACGCCGCATAAAGTCCTCTTCGATGATCACCTCCAGGTCGGCCTCGCCGTTCTCGATGACCTCGCCCTGGATGCCCATAAAGTCCAGGTGCACCGGGCCGGGAGCGCCGGAGGTGGCCTCCCGGAAGGCTTGCCGCAGCAGGTGGGGCAGCTGCTCCACGTTGTCCACTGCCACGCTGTACTTGGTGGTGGAGCTGAAGGGGCGGAAATGCTCGATTTCCTGGTAGGAGTTGCGGTACTGGTGCGACAGGGGCCGGTGGCCGGTGATGGCGATGACCGGGGAAAGACCGAGGAAGGGGTCTTGCAGCCCCGCCGCCAGGTTGGCCGCCCCCACCGACTGGGCCATACAGACCGCCGGGCCGTTGGCGGCGCGGGCGTAGCCATCGGCCATATACACTGCCGCCTTTTCCCCGTGGGTAACTACCCGCTGGATTCCCACTATTTCCATTTCCGCCAGGATGCGTCGGGCGATTGACGGGACGTAAAATACGTGCGTCAGGCCATAGCCCTTAAAAGTTTCCGCCACAAACCTGGCTCCGGTCATCCTGGGCATAGCGCGACCTCCGATTCCTTCTGGTTCCCTTGCTGGCTGAACATTAGCATTATCCCCAGCTACAGTCAACCGGGGGCGCGGGATGGGGGTTCCCCAAGAGACGCGGCAACGGAACGGTTCGCCGAGGGTGGATTGCCCCGGGGAGTCGCCGCGTTGCCGGATCTCTTGGGGAAAAGAACCCCGGTTTGACAACCGCTGATCTCCGCCCATATACTCAAGCCGGTATTTGACGGCAAGGAGAACTGTAATGCCAGAACTTAGCGTACTGCTTCACGGCAGTCCCCTGCGTACCGATGTGGGGGTGGTGGGGTTCTGCTCCGTACTGCTGATCGAAGGAGAGAAGCGCATCCTGGTGGACGTGGGCCACGTGGGACGCCGCACTGCCCTGGAAAATGCCCTGGCCGCCCGGGGCCTGACCCCGGAGGATATTGACCTGACGGTGATGAGCCACGCCCATTGGGACCACAGCCAGAACTATGACCTGTTCCAGCATGCCCCGATGTTGGTGCATCCCCTGGAGCGCAAGTATGCCCACAAGCCGCACCGCAACGATTGGGCTACGCCGGCCTGGTCCGGGGCGATGATCGAGTTCCAGCCCAAGGTCGAGGAAGTGGAGGAGGGCCACGTGATCGAACCCGGCGTTACCATAATGCACACGCCGGGCCACTCGCCCGGCAGCCTCTCGGTGTTGGTGGAAACGCCCAGGGGGTTGTGCGCCGTTACTGGCGACGTGCTGCACTACTCCGTCGTGGCCTTGACCCGGAAGAATCCCCTGGTGTTCTGGAACGAAAAGGAAGCCACCCAGAGCATTGACCGCATCGTCGAGCAGGCGGAGCTGATCTACCCCGGCCACGACCGGCCCTTCCGGATCGTGAATAGCGAAATTGAGTACGTGGAAACGGCCAGGATGACCGTCTCCGGCCTGGACCTGGACGACCCCGGCCTGACCATCGACAACCCCCAGCGTCCCATCTGGATTATGCCGGGAATTGAGGAGCAGACTTTGGAGCGGATCGCTTAACCCGGAGATGTAGAGGGTCCGAAAGAGTCTCTGCGTCTCTCCGCTCCCGAATGTCCGGTTCGAGTCGCACCTCCGGGGCGGCGATGTATTAGAGGACCGCTTCGTACTGGCCGGCGCCACCTTTGACGCCCGGTTGGAGGGCATTGAGGTGCAACTCGACCTGCCCGACATCGGTGTGGACCAGGAAAAGGTCGGAGAAGCGGTCGACGCCGCTTCGGACAGGCTAAAAGGCATTTTGGGGCGGTAAAGCAGTAGCTCAGGACAAGGAACTGCTCCACACCGCGTCGTGGAGGAGTGCCGAGAGGCACCGGGTTTTCTCGGCGTTCGCTGCGGCGAACCGGTCGCCCCAATAGCAGCGCCGGCTTTGCCGCTGCGGGCTGCCCCGCTGCTACCGGCGCGCCCAACCGCTGCCGCGCGGTGTCCTTCCCGGACCGGTGTGGGAGCGAAGGGCGCCGGCGGCCAAGGTCGTGGTTCAAGCCTCCGGACGCTCCCGCGGCTCGCCTTCCAACGCCCGCAGCCGGGCCTCCGCTGCCTGCCGGGCCTGCCGCTCTCCTTCCAGTTCTTGCCGTATAGCCTGCCGGGCCTGCCGCTCCCCTTCCAGTTCTTGCCGTATATCCTGGAACCGGGGAATATGCCGGTCGGTGGTCGGGTCATACCAACCCAACTGGCCCTCTTCCCAGCGCAGGTGCAGGTGTAGCGCTGGACTGTATCCTTGCCAAGTCCCCTCTGCCAGCTGTTCCACCGCCAGGGGCACGTATGCCCCCTGCTCTAGCCGCTCGCCGGCCAGTGGCGCATCGTGGTAGCGGCCTCCCGACGGGTCGAAGCGCCAGTATTCGGGGATGCCCAGGGCGGCGTATCCTTCACGCTTGACTGTCATATCTCTCCGCCCGGTGCTCGCCGATGCCACCTCCAGCACGAAGTCCGGCGGCTTCCCCTGCTCCGAGATTACGTACCCGTTCCGTGCGACCATCAGGTCCGGCTTAACGCCGAAGGCAATCAGCAGGTCCGGCACGAAAAGGCCGGCCATGCTGGCAGTAGGTTCCCGGCTGATATAAATTTCCCCGATTATGATGGTGCTGTCCCGCCGGCCAAAGTGCTCTGCCAGGTGGCTCTTACTGCCTTGTACGTTCAGATACAGTTCGTTGTTCATATCCTCCGGCGGCGGAGCGTCAGGCAGGCGTATGAAGGCGCTGCTTTTGCCCGATGGTAAAGTGGTCATAGCAAACCTCGCGGGTCGGTGGCAATCGGGGCGAGCCGGCTGGCTTGGCAAGAAAAGTGCAGTTTACCCGCTGTCCCTTCCCCGGCGGAGTGGGGCGCCCGGGGCAAGCGCGGTATGGCTCGCACCGGAAGCTGCCTGACTACCTGAATAGATAGGTTTACCATTCTACCGCCCCGACAGCTTTACCGGCTGACCCGACCGGGCCGCTTCTTCGATTGCCAGGGTTACCTCTACCGTGCGGCGGCCCTCCCGGGCCGTGGTGTGGGAGCAGGGGGTTCCGGCGGCCAGGTGGTCCAGCCAGGAGCGGGTTTCGTTGGCGATCGGCCCCCAGTATTCCCCCATCGCCCAGTCGCCGGAGGAGTTGCTCTGCATAAAGAGGGCGTCCACGTAGTGGTCGGGGACATAGGCGTGAGGGACTCCCTTGTCGGTAAACAGAAAGCTGTCCTTGTTGTCCATATCCAGGATGATCACCCCAGCCTCGCCCAGCACCTCGAAGCGCGCGCTCTGGCCGTAGGTGGGATACCTGGCCGGCAAGGCGTAGCAGATGCCCAGGTTGACCAGGCAGCCATCCTCAAAACTGATAATGGCCCAGGTTACGTCGTGGATGTCGTGGCCCAGCTCCTGGTAGAGGCGGTAGTTGCCGCGGGCAATGACCTCTACCGGACGGATGCCGTCCAGATACCAGCAGGCCATATCCACATAGTAGGTCAGGGCGTCCAGCACCGGTGTCGCCTCCGGGGAACGCTTCAGGATTTCCATCATGTGGGCGCGGGAGTTATAGACCCGGGATTGGATGCCCAGAATGCCGCCCAGCCGTCCTTGGGCGATCTGCTCTTTCGCCAGCATCCATCGCCGGTCGTGGCGGCGAGAGTAGCCTATCCGCAGTTCCACGCCGGTACGTTCCACCGCCGCCACGATTTTATCCGTATCTGGCAGGGTCAAAGCCAGCGGCTTTTCCACAAAGACCGGCTTGCCCAGCTCCAGCGCCTGCAAGATCGGCTCCAGGTGCTCATGCTCCGGTGTGGAGACTACCACGGCGTTTACTTCCGGGTGGGAGATGATCCGGTAGTTGTCGCTGGAGGTGAAGTCGGCGTTTACCTGCTGGCCCAACATCCCGGCCCGTTCCGGGTCAATGTCGGAAACGGCCAGGAACCGCACCGAAGGATGGCGGGAGGCCATGTTGGCCCGCAGGGTTCCGATGCGGCCCGAACCGACGACGGCCACGCCCAGGTCTTGTTTTTGCATGGGGTTAACTCCTGAGGGTTAGAGATGCGCGTAGCGGCAAGAATACCTGCGATGGTTATTGGGGAGACGTTGGAGACCGGGTGTAGCGAATTGCCGTCGCGGGGCCGGACCAAGCTGGACCGGGTCAACGGCCAGCCCGGTTCCTGATTGATTCTTCGTGCGCCCTGCCGGTCTTGTTTCTCCATAAGTTTGGCTACCGATTGAACGGTTTCCCCAGAGGGATGTGAAGGGCGCCGTTTACGTCGCTGGCGGGTTCCGGCCTTCCGGTGCAATAGAGCGCACCATTTTCAGGGCTATGATCGGGCTATGGGCGGAACCAAGCGCAACTCTATCGGGTCAACGGTCAGCGGCGACGCTTCCGGGGCGTAGGCTCCCCGTGGGGCCGGCTCAGGTTCTTTGGCGAAAATTACGCTCTTCCGGGGCTAGAATCGACTAACTCGCAGATTTCTGGTGGGAACCAGACGCATTGCAACGGGGTCAACGGCCAGCAAAGCGCCTTCCAGAGTATATGCTCCGAGCAAAGCTGGCGCGGATTCCTTTGCGAATACCACATAGGTGATGACGGGGACTCCTTGCACCCTTACGCTGGTTACACCGACATCGTCCTCAATCACCGAACCGTCCGCCAATACTGACTCCACGCGACGGCTGGGGGTTATACCCAAATCCCGCAACCGGGCTTCGGGCAAGCAGGTGTAAGTGGCGCCGGTGTCCACGAGGGCGTCAATGGTGATGGAGCGGCTGTCGTCTTCGGAAAAGACTTCTACAGGACAGCTAAAGTTTCCCACGACCGGACTCCTGATCCCTTAATCCAGTAATCCAGGGAGGGTCGCGAATAATTTGGTTCCTTATCCGCGACCCTTCGCGCCATTAGTGGATTAACCCGCTGTGGTTGGTTTAAGACTGCTGGTAAATCCGGCTGCCGGTGTCCCGGAATTCCTGGGACTTTTCCGCCATTCCGGTGAAGATCGCCTTTTCCGGGTCCAGACCCCGGTTCCTGGCGTACTCCCGCACGTCCTGGGTGATTTTCATAGCGCAGAACTTGGGGCCGCACATGGAACAGAAGTGGGCCACCTTGGCGCCCTGGGCCGGCAGGGTTTCATCGTGATAATCCCGGGCCGTTTCCGGATCCAGCGCCAGGTTGAACTGGTCCTCCCAGCGGAACTCAAACCGGGCCTTGGACAGGGCGTCGTCCCACTCGGCGGCCCGGGGATGGCCCTTGGCTACGTCGGCGGCGTGGGCCGCTATCTTGTAGGTGATGACCCCTTCTTTCACGTCCTGCTTGTTGGGCAGGCCCAAGTGCTCCTTGGGGGTAACGTAGCAGAGCATGGCGGTGCCGTACATTCCGATCATCGCCGCCCCGATGCCCGAGGTGATGTGGTCGTAGCCGGGGGCAATGTCGGTGGTGAGCGGCCCCAGGGTATAGAAGGGCGCTTCGTGGCAGACCTCAATCTGCCGTTCCATGTTCTCCTTAATCTTGTGCATCGGCACGTGCCCCGGCCCCTCAATCATCACCTGCACATCGTGTTCCCAGGCGAACTTGGTCAGCTCGCCCAGGGTCTGAAGCTCGCCGAACTGGGCCGCGTCGTTGGCGTCGGCGATGGAACCGGGGCGAAGGCCGTCGCCCAGGGAGAAGGAGACGTCATAGGCCCGCATAATTTCGCAGAGTTCCTCGAAGTTGGTGTAAAGGAAGTTCTCCTGGTGGTGGGCCAGGCACCAGCCGGCCATGATGGAGCCGCCCCGGGAGACGATGCCGGTAACCCGGTCGGCGGTCAGAGGCACGTAGCGCAGCAGCACGCCGGCGTGAATGGTGAAGTAGTCAACGCCCTGTTCGCACTGCTCGATGATAGTGTCCCGGTAGATTTCCCAAGTCAGTTCCTCCGGGTTGCCGTCCACCTTTTCCAGGGCCTGATAGATCGGCACCGTGCCGATCGGCACCGGAGAGTTGCGGATAATCCATTCCCGGGTAGTGTGAATGTCCGCTCCGGTGGACAGGTCCATGACGGTGTCGGCGCCCCAGCGGGTAGCCCAGAGCATCTTTTCCACCTCTTCCCGGATGGAGGAAGTGATGGCCGAGTTCCCAATGTTGGCGTTGATTTTCACCTGAAAGTTGCGACCGATAATCATTGGCTCGGTTTCCGGGTGGTTGACGTTGGCCGGGATAATCGCCCGGCCGACAGCCACCTCCTGGCGCACGAAGTCCGGGTCAACTCCCTCGCGGATAGCGATGAACTCCATCTCTGGAGTAACAATGCCCTGTCGGGCGTAGTGCATCTGGGTTACCGGGCGGCCCGACCGGCCCCGCAGGGGGTGGCGCGTCAAGCCGGGGAAAGGCTGGCTGCGATCTTTGCCGCGATAAATAACCGGCGCGCCGGGGTACTCCTCAACGTCGCCCCGCTCCAGAATCCACGGTCGTCGCAGGGCCGGCAGCCCCTGGCCCAGGTGCAGGCTGGCGCCGGCGTCAGTATAGGGGCCGCTGGTGTCATAGACCTTCAGGGGCGCGTTTTCTTCCTGCCCGAACCGTCCCGAGGTAGGGGTCAGGACAACTTCGCGAAAGGGAACCCGGAGGTCATTCCGGGAGCCGGGGGTATAGACTTTCTTGCTGGCGGGAAAGGCGGACTGTCCCTGGATTGTCAGGTCGTGCTGAGTCTGTGTCATTGAGCTACCTCCGCAGAATAAATAAAGCCGCCAATGCCGGGAGCCTGGCGACTTCACTAAAAGTAATCAAGAGACGCCGCTTCCCTGCGCTGGCATTACCCAGATCAGGTTCGTAAGGGTCGGCGGCAGACGGGCCACCCTCTCAGCCTGGCTCAACCAAGCTCCCCTACGTGCCTTGGCCCGTTAGGTTGTTAAGTGGGCATATTCTAGGGTGACGGCGAATAGATGTCAATATGAATATAAATGGCAACCGGATTCCGGCGCGGGCGGAATCCACTGCCACTACATTGCCACCACACTGCCTCTAACGGCGTTGCGGGAAACCGGGTTGCCTTGACAACCCGGTTTCCCCGGTTACAATTGCCTCAGGCGCCGGTACGGTATCTAAAAGGAGGGTTGCAATGCCGTTTTTCGAAAGAGACGATGTCCGCATCTACTACGAAGAGGTTGGTTCCGGTTTCCCGCTGCTGGTAACCCCCGGCGGGGGATTGAACTCCGTGGCTAGCGGCTGGCCCAGGCAGGTATTCAACGCAATGGAGGAGTTCAAGAACGACTTCCGCTGCATTACGATGGACCAGCGCAACGCGCTCGGCGGCCAGTCCACCGGGCCGGTCCAGGTCAACGACCCCTGGGGCGCCTTCGCCGACGACCAACTGGGGCTGATGGAGCACCTGGGCGCGCAGGAGTTTCTGTTCATGGGTTACTGCATTGGCGGCCCCTTTGCCATGAAATTGATTGAACGAGCGCCCCAGCGCGTTCTGGCCGCCGTGCTGTGCCAGCCTGTGGGACATGCGCCGGCAACGCCGGACTCCATGTATAACTCCGGCCACGATGCCTGGGGCCCCGAGCTATGCGCCCAGCGTCCGGACGTAACCATGGAGGTTGTCGAACAGTATCTGCACAACCTTTATCGGGTTCAGCCGGACTTCGTTTACAGCGTATCGCGGGACTTCGCGCGCTCCTGCCCGACGCCATTGCTGGTGATGCCCGACGACACCCCTTCCCATTCCTACGTGGCCGCCATGGACCTGGTGGACCTGGCCCCCAAGGCCCAGGTAACGGTCTATCCCTGGAAGGAAGATGCGGACATTAAAGCTGATACCATAAACCAAGTGCGGGAGTTCCTCCAGGCGCATCAACCCGCGAAAGCGGCCCACTGAAGGGTACGTACGGTTAATGCGTCCATGGGGTCAATCGGCAGAGGAAAACCGGAAGGGCCGCCAAAAGCGGCCCTTCCTAATGCCTTCTCGGGATGTTCGGGATAGATAATGGTGTTGTCCCTCGCCCAACCCGGCCGACGGGCCCGGCGTCAGTAAAAGGGCGTCTTTTGACCAGTTCAGGGGTTTATCACGCTGCGCTGGCGGGTAACCACGAAGGTTTCCCGGTTTTCTACGAAGTCGGCCACGACGTTGCTCAGGGCCTCCGGCCGTTCGGCGGCGATGAGGTGCCCGGCGTCATAGACCAGGGACACGTGGCAGTTGGGGATTTGACTGCGGTACAGAGCCGCCGCTTCCGGCGCCACCAGCTGGTCCCGGGAGCCAAGGGCTACCAGGGTGGGGCAGCGCACCTGGCTCAGGCGGGACTCCAACTGCGCCGCGCCGGCGGCGGGCCGGAAGAGTCGGGCTGCCGGCGGCGCCGGTTCATACCCGGAATCACCGCTGCGGGCCGGTGGCTCGAACCATGCCAGCAGTCCGGCCAGGTCCGGCTGCCGCTCCGGGTGGGCCAGCAGCCGGCCGGCCCACTGCTCCGGCGTTAAGGAAGGCGGGGCGGGAGCGGGCCGTATGGCGGTGGGGGAAATCAGAATGAGGGCTTCTATCCGTTCCGCCTCCGCCGGGTCTTGCAGGGCTATTTGGAGGGCGAGGTTGGCGGCTTGGGAAGCGCCGATGAGGGAGTAGGGGGTGCCGCCGGTTAACTGGCCGGTCAGCGCGCTGAGTGCGCTCAGCTCGTCCTCCCGAGCCGTGGCGCCGGCGGCGGGCAACTCCAGGACAAAGACGTGAAATTGCCGGGCCAAGGCGGCATAGAACCGGGACTGACCCCAGTTCAGCCCTTCCAGGATTACCACCGGCAGCCCGGCGCCGGCCTCCCGGCAATTGCCGGAGTGGCCGGCGCCGGTTATCCGGCGCTCGGTGAAGGCAACTGACGGCATAGCGTCGGCCGTATCCATTCCCATGTCAATTCCCGGGGCTGCCAGTCCCCCGTTTTCGGGGCGACTTCACCCGAACTAAAATTCCTTAATCCGGGGCAGGACTTCCTTACCGAACAGCTCAATTTCCCCCATGACCTCCTGGTGGGTCAGGCCGGGCTGCTGGAAAAAGAGGTCCATCACCCCGACGCCGCAGCGGTCGTGGAAGGCTTTCATCTGGTTGGCGATAGTATCCGGGCTGCCGAGGAAGTTGATGCCCAGGGAGCGGCCTACCACGTCGCCCTGAGGACTGCCGGCCAGGACGCGGCGCAGGCCAAACTCTTCCCCGGCCCGAGCGGCCTGGACTACCCGGGAAACGTTGGGGTCCAGGGCTATAGCCCGGCGCGGCTCGCCGCCCTCCAGGCCGGACAGCCAGGCCTGGGCCTCCCGGTCGGTCTCGGCCACGTAGATGCTGCCCCGGTACACCACCTGGTCCGGCTGCGGCTCCCAGCCGGCCCGCCGGCACCATTCGAAATACTTGTCCGTAATTCGTTCCAGCTGTTCCACCGGCACAAAGGAAACGCCCAGGCCCAACCCGTTGTCGGCAGCGTACTTGACCGTATCGTCGCTGCGGGTAGCCATAATTACCGGAGGCAGGGGTTGCTGCACCGGTCGGGGCCAGACGGACACCGTGCGAAACTGATAGTAGCGGCCCTCCCAGGAAAAGGGTTGCGGCTCGGTCAAGGCTTTTAGTATCAGGTCCATACCCTCGAAAAGCCGCTCCCGTCCCTCCGCCGGGTTTACGCCATAAACCTGATCTTCGTTGGGCGTGCCCCGCAGAAAACCCATAATGAGCCGCCCGGCGGAGATGTTGTCCAGCATACCCATCTCCTCGGCGATCCGCACCGGGTTGTTCAGGGGGAGCAACGGCCCCAGCATTGCCAGCTTGACCTTCTTGCAGCGTTCCGCCACGGCGGCGGCCATCACTGCCGGGTTGCCGGTGGCGATGCGCCCGGAGTAGTGATGCTCCGAGAAGCTGATCCACTCAAAGCCCATCGCCTCGGCAAACTCGCATTCGGTCAGGCCGTCCTGATAACTCTGCACCGAAAGCTGCGGGTCGTGGTAGGCCGGCGGAATGGGCCAGGAATCGGGAAACCAGTGCCGCCCGGCATATCCCATCGCGCCCAGGTAGGATGCTTTCATGTTCCTCCTTGTGGGGTCGCTTGGCGGAAATAGAGGTTGAGGATAGGCCGGCGCCCTTCAGTTTATGGCTGCCCGGCGGGGCTGTCAATCGGGCGATTGCCTCGGTTCCGTTGGAAAATAGGGTTAGTCCCCGGTGGGGCTATTCGGTGGATTCAGCCATTGTCCCGGCTCCCTAACGCATTTCAGCCCGGCAACGCTGGGTGGCGTCTCGGGCCTTGCTGACGGCCAGGGTCGCCAGTTCCTGATTCACCATAAAGCCGTCCTGCCGATTCCGGCCAATCAACCCGGTGAGGGTAAGACTGGCCCGACCCAACCGCTCGGCGGCGACCGGCGTGGTGGCGCAACCGCAAAAGGGGTCAAGCACCATATCTCCAGGGTTACTCCCTGATACTCCCGGTCGGCGCCGGCGACCCGGGGTCAAGCACCATATCTCCGGGGTTACTGCTGGCCCTGATTATCTGTTCGTAAAGGGCAAGGAGCTTTTGCGTGGGGTAGCCGGTGCGTTCCTTCCCGGTTCTACCGACCGCGTCGATCATCCAGTAATCCCGGCAACCGGCCAGAGTATAATACCCTACAGCCTCATACCGGCGGGTGCGGGTATATTACCATAGCCCGGGGGCCCCCACCATCTTGACGCCCATTGTAATTTGTTATAAGATGTTATCGCAAACGTTTGCATTAACTGGTGGTGGCATGACCAGTCAGGAGCAGTCGCTCCAATACTTGCAAAGTTTGGGCTACCGGTTGACCCCCCAGCGCTTGCTGGTGCTGGAAATTGTGTCCCAGGGCGTCGGCCACATGGGGGTTGACGAGGTTTATCGCCAGGCCCGGGCCGCCTATCCCTATATGGACTTGGCTACGGTTTACCGTACCCTGCGTCTGTTCAAGCAGGTGGGCGTGATGACCGAAGTCGCCATCGGCAATCGGCTGCATTATGAATTGACCAACCCTGGCGAGAAGCATCATCACATGGTTTGCCAGTCCTGCCACCGCGCCCTTGATCTCAGCCCCCACTACCTGGAGGAGTTCCGGGACACCTTGATTCGGGAGTTCGGCTTTGCGCCAGACCTGGAACATTTCACCGTTTCCGGGTACTGCGGAAACTGCCGGGCCAGGTCAACTCCCGCCCTTGGATCGGATACCAACGATGCGGATACGGACAATTAGGAAGGGCCTAATTCTGAAGTTTAACCGGCTGTTCCATAAGGCGTCCGGCCTGCTGCTGTTGCCGGTTCTGTTCGCGGGTTTGCCGGCCTGCGCCCTGGGCGCGGCGCCCACCGGAGCCGGCGAACCTTCCCCGGCCGGGTTGCCGGAGCCGGCGCTCCGGGTAGCCAGCACGGTTTCTCCGATAACCAGCCTGGTGGAGAATATCGGCGGCGACCGCATTGCGCTGGAGGGGATCGTCCCGGAGGGAACCAACTCCCATACCTTCGAGCCGGCCCCTTCGGTGGCCGCCACGCTGGCTCGGGCCGACCTGTTCGTTGCCAATGGCCTCTTCCTGGAGGAACCGACGATCGAAATGGCCCGGGCTAACTTGAAGCCCGGCGCGGTGATTTTGACCCTGGGCGACCAGACCATAACCCGCCAGGAATGGGTGTACGATTTCTCCTTTCCGGAGTCCGGCGGACAGCCCAACCCGCACCTGTGGACGGCGCCCCACCTGGCCCTGAAGTACGCCGAGCTTATCCGGGATGCATTGGTGGCCCAGGACCCGGACAACGCCGGCTATTATGCGGAGAACTTCGAGCAGCTGAAGGTAAAAATCGAGGATCTGGACCGGAGAATAGCCGCAGCGGTGGCGACCATACCGCCCCGAAACCGGAAGCTCTTGACTTATCATGACTCCTTTCCCTACTTCGGCCCCCGGTATGGACTGGAGCTAATCGGGGCGGTGCAGCCTTCGGATTTTACCGAGCCGTCGGCGCGGGAGGTGGCCGGTCTGATTGACCAGATACGAGCGACCGGGGTTCCCGCTGTCTTCGGCTCGACGGTGTTCCCCAGTCCGGTCATGGAGCAAATCGCCAAAGAGGGTGGGGCCGAGTTTATCGACCAGCTGCGGGATGATGACCTGCCGGGCGAGCCGGGAGACGCCAGCCATACTTACCTGGGGTTGATGCTGGAGGATGCGAGAATCATCGTCCAGGCGCTGGGCGGCGATTCGTCGGCGCTGGAGGGCTTTGACCCCGGCCCAGTCTTTGCCGGGCCGAGCCGGGCGGTATATCCTCAATAGTTCAGCCCCGGTTTCCGGGCGCGATTCAAGATATTCAAGATGCTAAGGGAGTCCAATGTTACATCCATTTCCCCACCAGCGCGGGTCGGGGGAGCCAATAGTAGAATTGAAAGACGTTACCGCCGGCTACGAAGGCCAGCAGGTGCTGGCCGACGTGAACCTCCGGGTAATGCCCGGCGACTTTGTCGGGTTGCTGGGCCCCAGCGGCTCCGGCAAGACTACCCTGCTCCGCACCATTCTGGGAGCGGCCCGGGTTTTCCGGGGAGAAGTGTCGGTTAACGGCGCAGCTCCGGTCAACCGCCGGGGCCGCCAGCGCGCCCAGGCCGGCTACGTCCCCCAACTGGAAACCATTGACTGGAACTTCCCGGTTACCGTGGAAGAGGTGGTGCTGATGGGCTGCACCCGGCGCAATCCCCTCTTCCCCTGGCACCGGCGGCAGGACCGGGAGACGGCCCGCGAGATGATGGAAAGGCTGGGCATTGCCCACCTGTTCCGCCGGCACATACGGGAGCTTTCCGGCGGACAGCAGCAACGGGTGTTCCTGGCCCGCGCCCTGGTCAGCAGCCCCGCCTTGCTCCTGCTGGATGAACCCACCGGCGGGGTTGACATAAAAACCCGGGATGAGGTGATGCACCTGCTGCACGAATTGAACCATCAGGGCATTACGGTGGTGATGACTACCCACGAGATCAATGCGGTGGCGGCCCATCTGCCCTGGCTGGTGTGTCTGAAGGGGCATATCCTCGCCGAAGGCCCGCCCGCCCAGGTCATTTCGCCGGAGATACTGCGGGCGACCTACGGCGCCGAGATGCCGGTGATCGAGTACGAGGGAATGTCTCTGGTGGCCGAGAGTCCGCACTTCTTTGGCCGGAACGAGCAGGAAAACAGCTGGGCTAACGGTCGGGAGCCGGGCCGGGAAAGCAGACGGGAAAACGGTAAACGCCCGGTTCCTTCTCCAGTAGCCCCAATCAACGTTAGACGGGAGTCCGAGGTTGTTTGAACCCTTCAGCTACGAGTTTTTTGTACGCGGCCTAATCGCCGCCACCCTGGTAGGGGGGCTTTGCGGTCTGATCGGGGTATATATTGTGCTGCGGCGCATGGCGTATATCGGGCATGGCCTGTCCCACGCCGTCTTCGGCGGCGCCGTGGTCAGCTACGTAATGTCGTTCAACTTTTTTCTCGGCGCCAGCATCTGGGGCTTCCTTTCGGCGCTGCTGATAACCCTGACCACCCGCAAGCGGAAAATCGGCTCCGACGCCGCCATCGGCATCATCACCACCGCCAGCTTTGCCCTGGGCATTGCCTTGATCAGCCGCTTCAAGAGCTTTACCCGCAGCTTCGACGCGGCCCTTTTCGGCAACATCCTGGGAGTTACCCCGGGCGACCTGGCCGCGATCCTGGTGGTGGCGGTAGCTACCGTTGCCATACTGGTAATCGGCTACAAGCTTTTTCTTTTTGCCACCTTCGAGCCAGAGGTGGCCGGCTTCTACGGAGTACCCGTCGGTTGGGTGGATACTATGTTCTCCCTGGTGTTGGCGGCCACCATAGTGGTTTCCATCCAGGTGCTGGGTGTTACGATGATCGCCGCCGCCATCGTCATCCCGCCCATAGTGGCCCGCTTGTTGACCGACAGTTTCAAGACAATGGTGCTGCTGTCCACCGGGGTTGGCACCCTTTGCGGCTTGGGGGGCGTATATGTCAGCTACTTTGTGGACGTATCCTCCGGGGCCAGCGTAGTGCTCTTTTCCTCTCTGCTCTTTGTGCTGGCCCTGCTCTACAGTAACCTGCGCGCTATGTTATCCCTGGCGCCGCGCCGGGTTGCCGGGTGGAGCCGGCTGTCCCAGGGACACTCCGGCCCCTTTGACTGACCTGGCCCGCTTCCCTTTCCCGGCGCCCGGCGTGTTAAACTGGAGGTTCATTGCAGCCGGCCGGGAGTGGATACCGGATTGTTCGGGCCAGATTATTCAGGAGGGAAGCAGGCTATGGCGCACACCCACCATCACGCCCACTACCACCCCGGCGAGGAGCGCCGGGGTGTGCGCCGAGGGGCCGCCTTCATTATCGGCGGTCTGACCGGCGGCCACGGGGTCTTTCACTGGTTGGCCCAGAGTTTCATCGTGGTCTTGCCGGAAGTGCGGGACTTGCTGCTGGGCGGGAGCGTGGTCGCCGCCACCAGCATTCAAACCACCCGGGAGGTCGCCTCCGGGGTGGTGTCGCTGCCCGGCGGGATACTGACCGATACCCTCCGCCGTTACTGGGGTTGGGTGATGGCCGTCTGTATGGCCCTCTTTGGCGTGGGCTGGCTGTTAATGGCCGCCGGCGGTTGGGCGGTGCCCGGCAGCGCCTGGCTCACCGCCCAGCAGGACCTCCCGGCCGGCGGCCAGTCCGCCTCTCTCAACCTTTCCGGTTACGTCCTCCTTATTATCGGCATGGCGGTGGTGGGTCTGGCGGCGTCCTTCTGGCATCTGCCGGCAACGGCGGCCCTGTCCTCCCGGTTCAGCCACCGGCGGGCCTCGGCGCTCTCCTTTCACGGCGTTGGCGGCAACGTGGGAGACGTTATCGGCCCGGTGCTGACCGGCGCGCTGCTGATTACCCTGACCTGGCAGGCCATCATTACCATCTATGCCGCCGTGCCGATTTTCCTGGCCTTTCTGGTCTTTTGGGCCTTTCGCGATATTGGGCACCAGGCCCAGGCCGCCGCCGAGGCGCAGCAGGCTCCGGCCAATACTATGCGCAACCAGCTGGCCGAAACCCGGCTGCTGATCGGCAACCCGCGCATCTGGGGCGTAACGCTGGTGGCCGGCCTGCGGGGTATGGCCTACATCGGGTTTATCACGGTCCTGCCCCTGTATTTGTTCGACGTACTGGGGTTGACCGGCGACCAGGAAAGATGGAACTTCAATGGACAGGTTATCCGGGGCGGCCTCATCGGGCTGCTGGTGCTGGTGGGGATTTTCGCCAGCCCGGTAATGGGCTACCTCTCCGACCGGTTTGGCCGCAAGCCGGTGTTGATTCCGGGGATGTCGGTGCTGGCGGCGCTGACCCTGCTGATGGCTTTCTTTGGCGACAATTTGCTAATTATGACGGCGCTGTTGGCCGGCCTGGGGTTGTTCCTCTACAGCGACCAGCCCATCCTCACCGCCGCGGCGATGGACATTGTGCGGGAAGGCACGGCGGCTACCACCCTGGGGATGTTGTCCACGGCCCGGTTTGCCTTCAGCGCCGCTTCTCCTCTCATCGCCGGCTGGCTCTACGACCAAAACCCGGACAATCTGTTCTATTACACCGCCGCGCTGTACGCCATTGCCATCCTGATTCTGGCGCTGGTTCGGCTGCCGCGTACGGCGGCGGCGTCGCCCCCGCCAGCCGGCGAGGAGGAAAGCCCGGCCGGACACCGGCGCGGCCACGGTCATAACCACTGAGTCCGGTGAGTTAGGGTACGGTATTTCCGGGTTCCGTTTGAAAACCTGGTTGGCTCCGTAGGGGTCGTGGGTATATGCGCTGCTAAACCCTAAAAATTAAACGGAACCTGTTTCCGGCCAAACTCGGCTAAAGACTAACTATTGACGCTTTTCTGGGGTTAATATACTAACTTGCCAAGCCCCTTTGCCAATCTTGACGGGAACGGTTGGTTTTGAACTGTCATAACTGCGGAGGAGAGAGTTCCCCGGCGGCGAACTTTTGCCGGCACTGCGGCGTTCTCCGGGAAGATGCGCCGGCTTCCGGCGCCGGCACTTCCGGTGAAGGGGAGGTGTCCCCGGAACCGGAGAAGGGCGCCGATCCGTCGGCTCAGCTGGAGACGCTGCGGGTCGCTGTCCTCAACCTGCAAGCCGAGGTTGCTCGTTACTCCCGGCGCATCGCCGTATTGGAAAGCGCTCTCTCCCTCCCTGGCCCGGCGCCGACAGCAACCCCGGCAACGGCTGTTGCCCAACCGGCATCCCCTTCTCCCGCCCCGCCGGCAACAACTCCGGCAACGGCCGCCGACCAACCGGCATCCCCTTCTTCCGCCCGCGCCGTGCCGCCGGACTACTATCCCGCTAATCCGGCCAACCCCGCCGCTCTCACTACTGCTGGCCCTGCCGGTGGACGGGGCGGCCAACCGCCCCGGGATCTGTTCGCCCGGGTGGCCGGAATGGATTGGGAATGGCTGCTGGGTGGCAACTGGCTGGCTCGGCTGGGCGTTGTAATCCTGATCATCGGCATCGGCTTCTTTTTGAAGCTGGCCTTTGACAATGACTGGATTGGCGAGACCGGGCGCGTGGTTCTGGGCTTGGTGGTCGGACTGGCGCTGCTGGGCGGCGGCGAGTATTGGCGCCGCAAGTACCCGGTCTGGGCCTTGTCCCTGACCGGCGGCGGCATTGCCATCCTCTACCTTTCCATCTTTGCCGCCTTTGCCCTTTACGACCTGGTGCCGCCCCTGCCGGCTTTGGGGTTCTGTTTCCTGGTAACCCTGACGGCGGCCGGTCTGGCGCTGCGTTACGAGTCCCGGACCATCGCCATTCTGGGTATCCTCGGCGGGTTCGCCACTCCGCTGCTGCTGGCCGACCGGGTGCCGGAGCAGGTAATCCTGCTGGCCTATGTAGTGGTGCTGGACTTGGGGGTGCTGGGACTGGCCTCCTTCCGCAACTGGCGCTGGTTTACCCTGCTGGGGCTGGTCGGGTCGTTAATCGTCTTTGGGTTCTGGTGGGCGCAACTGGAACCGGGCTGGCAGCTGGCCCAGCTCGGCATCACCATCATCTTTCTCATCTTTGTTGGCGCTACCACGCTGTTTCACCTGATTTGGCGGCGCGTTCCCGGGCCGCTGGACCTGGGCTTGATGTCCCTCAACGCCGCGGCCTACTTTAGCATCAGCTACGGGCTGCTGTCCGATGAAATTCGGGACTGGATGGGTGGCTTCACCCTGCTGTTGGCCCTGTTCTACGGGCTGCTGGCTTATGGAATCCTGCTGCGACATCGGGGGCCGGTGCAACTCAGCCTGGCGGCGGCGGCGATTGCCCTGGTCCTGCTCACCATTGCGGCCCCGGTGCAGTTTAACGGCCCCTGGGTCAGCGTGGCCTGGGCGGTGCAGGCGGTGGCCCTGGTCTGGCTGTCTTTCAACCTGGGAATGCCCCAACTGCGCTGGTTCGGGGTTGGCGTGTTGGCCCTCCTTACCGCCCGGCTGCTGATTCATGACTTCCTCTGGCTCGATTTTCAGGATTCCTTTGGGCCGGGCGTTTCCGGAGACGAATCCTACTGGCCGATTGTCAATTGGCGCTTCCTGGCCTTTGGCGCGGGCATCGGGGCGATGTATCTGTCGGCCTATCCCCTGTGGCGGTGGCGGGACCGTTACTTGCACCCCGCCGAGGGATATATCCTGCCGGCCCTGCTGGCAGCAGCCAACTTCCTGTCCCTGTTTATCCTGAGTCTTGAGGTTATCGATTCCGTTGAGCGAGAGTTTTTTGTCGTGGCTCCGGGGGATACCAGGAACGTAATTAGCCTGTCTTTGAGCCTGCTCTGGGCGGTGTATGCCGCCGTGCTGATTATCCTGGGCATCGTGCGCCGCTCTCGCTGGGTGCGGCTGGCCGGGCTGGGGCTGCTGGCGCTTCCCATCGTCAAGCTGTTTGTCTTTGATGTCTTTGCCCTGGAGCGAGAGTACCGGGTGGCCGCCTTTATCGGCCTGGGGCTCATCCTGCTGGTCAGCGGGTTCTTGTACCAACGTTATCATCGAGTTATCCGGGGGTTCCTGCTGGATGATTAGGTTTAATCGTAACCGGGCCCGGCCCGGTAGATTGACTGCCCCGGTGCGCCTGGCTTTGCTGCCGGTGGTGGCGGTCCTGGCCGGCGCGCTGGTAGTCAGCGAGCTGGCCGCCGACTTTACCCTGGACGAGTGGCCTTACTTCAAGCCCGTTGTCCTGCCGTCGGGATTGGCCGGCGGGGAACTGGTGGAGTTGATCCTGGACCGGGAAGTGTATCAGGACTCCGCCGCCGGCCAGCCGGACTTGCGGCTGATAAAGGATGGCGTACAGGAGGTTCCCTACCAGTTGGCCCTGGCCGAGGGCCGGGAGGAACGGACAACCCTGCCCTCGGAACTGGTGTATTCAGACCAACTATCCCGCCAATATACCAGCCTGGTAGCCGACCTGGGGCCGGACGACCTCCGGCATAACGAGGTAGAGGTCGTTACTGCCGATGCGAACTTCCAGCGGGAAACGACGGTGGAAGGCAGCGCCGACGGTCAGACCTGGGTTGTCTTGCGGGAAGGAACGGAAATCTTTGACTTCACGGCGCCGGAGCGGGACTTCAATACCCGCAACACCCGGATCGGTTACCCGGAAAGCGAGGCCCGGTATCTGCGGGTTAAGGTATTCAATGGCGGCGACCCGTCGCCGCTGGATATAACCGGGGTGGGGGTAACCTTTGTCCAGGAGGTAAAAGCCCGGGAAACCTCCTACCGCCCGGCGCTGCTCGACCATACCGAGGACGCCGACGCCCGCGCCAGTATCCTGACCCTGGACTTGGGCGCGCCGGGGATTCCGGCCAGTCGCCTCGCTTTTCAGACGCCGGCGGTCAACTTTCACCGGGACATAGCCATCGCCGGCAGCGAGGACGGGGAGACTTGGCAGTTGCTCCAGGCCGCCGCCGTCTATTCCTACGACACGCCCCGGTTTGACGGCAGCCGGATGGAAGTAAGTTACCCGGAGAGCCGCTATCGCTACTACCGGTTTACAGTGGAAAACCGGGACGACCCGCCCCTCCAGTTGGAGGAGATTACCCTGCACGGCGTGAAGCGCCAGGTGATATTCCAGATCGAACCTGGCCCCGAACCCGGCGCCCAACTCGATGGGGAATATGCCCTCTACTATGGCAATCGCCAAGCCCGGCAGCCTTCCTACGACCTGGAACGGGTCGTCCGGTATCTGGAAACCGGCAACCTGCCGGCGGCGACTCTGGGCGCGCAACGGGACAACCCGGCCTTTACCGCCCCCCAGCCTCCCCTGACGGAACGTTACCCCTGGCTGATTCCGGTGGCGGTAGTGGCGGCGGCGCTGGCGGTAGGCTTGCTGCTTTTGGGGGTGGTGCGCCAGGCCCGCAAGTCCCTGTCCCCACCGTCCCCGCCGGAGGCATAACGGGATTTTTGCGCCGGAGACGCAGCGCCGGAGAGATTCACGGCGGCGAAATATCCGCCGCCGTTCTTGGTATCTCTGTGCCAGCCGCTGCCGCTGCGTCGCTTGGTGGACCCCGGCTGATTAATTCCTGGGTGAAAACTAGTAGAAAACGGCGCTGCCTACGCCGCCGCCAGCCGCAATAACCTCTCCGGTAATCGCCCAGGCCTTGTCCGAAGCCAGGAAGGCGGTCAGGAAGCCGATTTCCTCCGCATCCACCATCCGGCAGATGGCGTTGCCCCGACCGGAGCCGGGGGTAAAGTCCTGCTGCTCCACCTCCTCCGGCGACACCCCCAACTGGGCGGCCCGGGCCGCCAGCATACCGGCGGTGCGCTCGGTGCGGGTGGTGCCCGGGTGGATGCAGTTGACGGTAATCCCGTAGCGGCCCAGGTCGTTGGAGAGGGTCTTGGTCATATGGACCAGGGAGACGTTGCGAGCGCCGCCGCTCAGGTTGCCGGCGTTGCGGGCGTTGCCCCCGCTGATGTTGATGATACGGCCGTAGCCCTGTTCCTTCAGCAGGGGGATGGCGGCCCGGGAGCAGCGCAGGGCGCCCACGTACTTGACGTCAAAATCGGCCATCAGGGAGTCCTCGTTGACCGTCTCGATATAGCCCACGGCGTCGTCGGAGCCGCCGGGCAGGGAAGCGCTGTTCACCATTATCTGTAGCCCGCCCAGTCTTTCCGCCGCCGCGGCCACCACCCGGTTTACCTGGTCGGTCTGGGTAGCGTCCATCGCCATAGGGATGACGGTGCGGCCGGTGGCATCGGCAATTTCCCTAGCGGCGGCTTCCAGTTGGTCCACGGAGCGGGAGGCGATTACCACATCGCAGCCTTCCTGGGCCAGCACCCGGGCGATGGCCTTGCCGATGCCCCGTCCGCCGCCGCCAACAAAAGCCTTCTTGCCTTCCAGTCCAAAATCCATGCTAAAACCTCCTGTCAACTTTCCTGCGCGGTCTCATCCGGGAACCAGGGGGTGAGAAACCCCTGGAGTAGTAGCTGGTGGGCATTGTACACAAGCCCCGGTATGGGGGCAATGGGGGCCAGGACTGTTGGACGGTGGCGGGGTATCCGCTTGACATAACTTGAACACTCCTCCTGAAACATTAGTGAATTGCCGGGCGCCAGCCAACGCCGGCCTCGCCCGAAAGCCCGTTTCAGGCCCGGTGGGTGCCGGAGGGGTTAAAGGGGAATTAGCGCCAGGTTAAAGGTAATTGCCGGTTTGCTTAAAAAGTCTCCGTGTTAAGGAAGTTCCCTGACACGGAGACGCAACGGCACGGAGCGGAGCGGGAAGGTTAGTCGCCCATAGTGCGGACGGTGCCCCGGTGGTAGCGGTCAACGGTAGTGTCCGGGTCCCAGTCGTCGGGCACCTCGGTGGCCCAGGGAGGCACCGGGTCGTCAAAGGTGAACACGAAATCCCGGTCGCCCCGGCCCCGCTTGAACAGCTCCTTGGAGGTGGGGAACTCGTAATAAATCTCCAGCCGGTTGCCCTCGGAGTCGGCGAAATACATACTCCGCTGGTTGGCGTGTTCCACCAGCCGGTCAACGGTTACGCCGTTATCAATGAGGTGGTCGTAGGCGTCCTTCATATCGTCGTGGGTGTCCACCTTGATGGCGATGTGCGCCACGCCCACCTGGTTATGCTGCGGAGCATCGGCGGCGCTGGCCGGGTCGGCCACGGGCGACAGATCCAAAACGTGCCCCTCATTGGTATCTTCCCGGCCCAGGCTCATAAATACGCCCCCGTGTTCCGGGTCTTCTTCCTCAATCACAAAGCCCATAACTTCGGTGTAGAACTTCTTGGCCCGCTCAATGTCCCGGACTCGGACGGCGGCATGGCCAATGCGCGAGAGTTTGATTGCCATAAAAGTTTCCTCCAACTTCAGCGGTGGCTGTAAAGACTAGCCCAACTTTATCCCAAATCGTTTCCCGTAGTCAATACAACCGATTCGCCGGTAGCCGCAGCGAGCGCAAGCATTCCCGGCCGGCTATGCTTCCCTGCCTGGATTGCGCCGCCGGAGTTGGCGGTCAACGTTCCCAACAATGCCACGAACAATACCACGAACCAAGGCCCCAACCGGCGCCCCCAACCGGGCCAATTTGTGGTAAATTGTTTCCAGTCTAAACTGCTACCAGGTTGAATGGAGGGATATATGCTCGATTACAAGCCGAACCTGGTCCTTTCCAGCCAAGAATATGACGTGGTGGGAACCCGGCCCATCCGCCACGACGGCCCGGATAAGGTTATGGGGCGAGCGCGCTACGCCGCCGACGTTCACTTGACCGGGATGCTGCACGGTAAAATCCTCCGCAGTCCCCACCCCCACGCCCGGATCCGGAGCATCGACGCCAGCCGCGCCCTGGCCCGGCCCGGCGTGGTGGCCGTGGTTACCGCTGCCGACTTCCCGGAAGTATCCGCCGAGGCTTCGGACCTGTCCGAGGGCGCCAACGTCAACTACGGCTTTTACAGTCGCAACGTTATGGCCCGGGAAAAGGCCCTCTACCGGGGCCACGCCGTCGCCGCCGTTGCGGCGACCAGCCCCCACCTGGCCGAGGAAGCGCTGGCCTTGATTGACGTGGACTATGCGATGCTGCCCCCGGTGTTGAACGCCGCTGAAGCCCTGGCCGAGGGCGCGCCCCTGCTCCACGAAAGGCTGGTTACCTTCGACAGCCCAGCCATGCGGCCCGGCGGTTGGGGCGACCAGTCCGGTCAGGTTACCAACCTGGCTAATCGGTTCGAGTTCCGCCTCGGCGACGTGGAACAAGGCTTTGCGGAGGCGGACGTGGTGGCGGAGCGGGAGTTTCATACCCGCCCGGTACATCAGGGTTACATCGAACCCCATGCGGCGACCGCCCAGTGGAATACCGACGACACGGTAACCATCTGGTGCAGCAGCCAGGGCCATTTCGCCCTGCGCGACCATACCTCTACCATCATGGGCCTGCCGGTATCCAGGGTAAAGATTATCCCCATGGAAATCGGCGGCGGTTTCGGCGGCAAGGGTATGGGCGGCTGTTACTTGGAGCCGGTGGTCGCGGCCCTCTCCCGCAAGACCGGCCGCCCGGTGAAAATAGCGATGACCCGCAACGAAGTGTTCCTGGGCACCGGCCCGGCCCCGGCCACGCATATGCGGGTAAAGGTCGGGGCTACCAACGACGGCCGGATAACTGCCGCCGAAGCCCACCTGACCTATGAGGCCGGCGCCTTTCCCGGCTCTCCGGTAGCCTCGGCTTGCCGCACGATGTTTGCCCCCTACGACATACCCAACGGCTACATTGAGGGGCTGGACGTGGTGGTCAACACGCAAAAATCGGCGGCCTACCGTGCTCCCGGTTCGCCCACCGCCGCCTTTGCCGCCGAGACGGTGCTGGATGAAGTCTGCGAAAAAATCGGGATAGACCCGGTGGAGTTCCGCCTGATCAACGCCGCCAAGGAGGGCGACCGCCAGATAACCGGCCCCACCTTCCGCAAAATCGGGATGGTGGAGCTTTGCCAGGCGGCCCAGCAGCATCCGCACCTGGCCGCGCCGGTGGAAGGCAAGAACCGGGGCCGGGGCGTGGCCGCCGGCTGCTGGATGAACGGCACCGGCCCGGCCAGCGCGGTAGCCAGCGTCAACCCGGACGGCACGGTCAGCCTGGTGGAAGGCTCGCCGGACATCGGCGGCAGCCGGGCGGCGATGGCGATGCACCTTGCCGAGGTATTGGGCATCGCCGCCGAGGACGTAAAGCCCTCCATCGCCGACACCGATTCCATTGGCTACAGTTCCGGCGCCGGCGGCAGCGGCGTTACCTTCAAGATGGGTACGGCGGTCTATCAGGCGGCGGAGGACATCAAGCGCCAAATGGTCGAGCGGGCCGCCAAAATCTGGGACGTGGCCGCCGCGGACGTAGCGTTTGACAAGGGAATCCTCCGCCATAAATCCGACTCGGAATTGAGCATGACCTTCAGTCAGCTGGCCCGGCGGCTCAACGGCAGCGGCGGCCCCATCGTGGGACGGGCCACGGCCAACCCGCCCGGCGTGGGCAACGCCTTCGGCCTGCACATCGTGGACGTGGCGGTGGACCGGGATACCGGCAAGGTGGACGTGCTTCGCTATACGGCCCTCCAGGACGCCGGCAAGGCCATCCATCCCAGCTACGTGGAGGGCCAGATTCAGGGTGGCGCTGTCCAGGGCATCGGCTGGGCGCTGAACGAGGAATACTACGTGGACGGCGCGGGCCTGATGGTCAACTCCAGCTTCCTCGACTACCGGATGCCCACCAGCCTGGACCTGCCGATGATTGACACGGTAATTGTGGAGGTTCCCAACCCCGGCCATCCCCTGGGCGTGCGGGGCGTGGGCGAAGTATCCCTGGTGCCTCCCATGGCGGCGGTTGCCAACGCCATCTACGATGCCGTGGGGCTGCGCCTGACCGACCTGCCCATGAACTCGGCCAACATCCTGGAAGCCGAGTGGAGACAGGAGAACGGGGCGGAGTAGGCGAGCGGATTTTTCATCAGGGGCTTTTCTCGCCGCCGAGACGTAGCGATGCGCCGAGTTTCACCGAGATTCTCACCTTCCGCCACGTCTCTGCGGTGTTGCGGTGAAAAGCCCCTGAAGTCATAAAGACGCAGCGGCGCCCTCGACCCTATGGGAAATACGATCCCCCGCAGGCTTGAAGCCACAGAGCTGGTGGAGCTGCGGGTTGGCTACCAGCTAGCCCCTCCCCCGCGCGCTTGAAGTCATAAACGCTGCTTGACCTGCACCGGAAGCTGGCCCGGCCCCTCCCCCGCGCGCTTGAAGTCATAAAGCCGTAGCGGCGCCCCCTAAACAATCCGCACATCCGGCTCCAGCCCAGCCCTTACCCGACCGTACTGCTCGGCCAGCGCGTCCCAGGCGATACCTACGTGGTGGGAGGCGGCGTGGGCGTCCCGGTGGAAGCGCTGCAAGGGATGAGCTTTGTACAGGCTGTGGCCGCCGCTGGCCGCAAAGAGCCGGTCGATGGCCCGGACGCTCAAAGTTGCGATATACGCCTGGTCTCGCCGGTAGCGCGCCCGGTCGTCCAACGAGGGCAATTCATCCCGCCGGGCCCGGATGATAATCTCCTGACAGTCCTGCTGCATTACGGCCCGGGCGGCGTTGACCTCGGCCGCCGCCTCGCCTAGGCGCAGGTGGTAGCTGGCGACCTGGGCCAGGGGCTGGCCCTCCCGGGCCGAGCGGCCATAGCGCAGCCGTTCCTCAAAGACCTCAATAGCGCCCTGGGCCATACCCAGGATGGGCGCCGCCAGATGAAAGGGCAGGACGCACTGCTGGGGAATGCGCTGGTTGGGCGTGTTATGCACCCGGCGGCCGGGAGAGCAGCCCTCCCGCAGGTCGCGCATCAACGCCGTACGATGTTCCGGCACAAAGGCCCCGGCCACCGCAATATCCTTGCTCCCGGTGCCCTTCAGCCCGGATACCTGCCAGGTATCGACAATCACATAATCCTGGCGGGGCAGCAGCAGCATTATTGGCCCGGCCGGCCCGTTGGCGATGAGCAGCGCCCAGGCGGCGGCGTCGCAGCCGCTGGAAAAGTCCCACTGACCGGAAAGCCGGTAACCCCCGGCGACGGCCTCCACCCGGCCCCGGGCCGGATTGAAAGAAGTAGAGGACAAGGTGTCCGGGGTATCGGCCCAGTATTCCTCCTGCGCCGCTTCCGGGAACAGCGCCATCAGCCAGTTATGACTGGCCCAGATACCGTAGCACCAGGCGGTGGAGCCGCAGCCCCGGCCCAACTCGGCGCAAATCTCCGGGGCGATGTCAAAGTCCAGCCCCAGACCGCCGTAGCGTGTTGGTTGGGTGGCCCGGATGAGTTGGGCCTCAACCAGGGCGTCAATGTTTTCCGCCAGTGGCTGCCGCCGTCGTTCCGTTTCCTGCGCCCGTTCCCGCAGGGCCGGCGCCATACCGGATGCCCGCTCCAGCAATTCCTCGCGCGTCGTCATTCCACCTTCACCTCAAGCAGGGGATACGGCTACCGGTCGGCGTACAGGCGGTTGAAGTTGGCGTAGCGGGCCGGGTCCAGTTCTTTGCCTTGCAGCGCCGGGTGTTCCGGCCCGTAGCGGTGGGCGCGGAATATCGAGTTGGCCCGTACCCCGCCCCGGGGCGCGGTAGTGAAGATCGGGTTGATGTATTCCCAGACGATTTCCTTGTTGGGCGTTACCTCAAAGAGGCGCCCGGGCGCGCCCTCGCAGATGAGGGTATTGCCGTTGGGCAGCCGTTCCGCCCCGCTGATGTGGAAGCTATAGAAGGATATGGGCGGATCTCCCAGGTATTCCCAGACGATTTCGCTGCGGGACGAGTTCACTTCCAGCGCCCGGGAGAAGGTAGGTCCCGGCCGGTGGCAGCCGTTGTCGAACAGGAGGATGTTTCCGTTTTCCAGCAGATAGGGATAGTGCTGGTGGGAGATTTCCCCCGGCCCCCACTTCCATTTGAACCCGCCGCTGTTCCGGTCCACGACGCCGATGGTGTCGGTGCGCCGGAAACTGACGATGAGATCGCCCTCCGGAGTAATCTTGAGGGAGTTCTGGTGTGTCCACTCCTCCCGGTTTTCCAGGTGGCAGATTACGTCCTCTGCCGGGTCCAGGTGTTCCCAGGAACGCCAGGAGTAAACCGTCTCGCCTTTCGGGGTGATTTCCGCTACCAGGTCGCCCAGCATCTCCCCGGTTCCGTCGCCGCTGGTCGAACCGCCCCGAACCCGGGCCGCCAGTTCCGCCTCCAGCGGCTCAAAAAGCAGGACCAGGGTATTGCCGTTGGGCAGCCGCTCAAAGTCGTGGTGCAGCATAGGGTTTTCGTAACGCCAGACCTCTAACCCGTCCCAATCCATTTCGATTAACGCGCCGGCCCGTGGCCCGGCATCGCTGCGCTGGCCGCCGGCCCGGGCGGCGACGGTGCGAAGCAGCAGGTGTCCGTTGGAAAGCAGGTAGCCATAGCCCACCCTTTCGGTGGAATACCATTGATGGCAGAGGCGGCCCTCCAGGTCAATCAGGTTGACGTAGTTGCCGCTGTTGGTGGTGAACAGGGTATAACCCCGGTAGCAATGCTGGGGCGCATAATGGATTAGACCGTTCTTGTGGTGGTTTGACCAACCCATACAGACCTCCCGTTGGACTATTTAGCCCCCTTTCCAGCAGCGCTCTGGCCCCTGACCCCGGGTTTATGCGCCGAAGCGCCCTCAGGGTATCAACGTGGCGCACTGGTCGATACGGGGCATCACTGCATCCCGTTGGGCCGAAGGGAGGCCGAAAATCAGCCGGTCAACCCCGGCCTCGGCCATCCGTTCCACCGTATCCTCCCGGGGCTGGCTCATCCAATAAACGGAAACCGGCAGATTGGCGGGATCGCGGCCGGCTTCCCCGGCCTGGCGGCGCAGGAGAGCGATTTTTTCCGCCAGGCTGCCTTCCTGACCCGGCCGGCCGGCAATGGGCATCCAGCCGTCGCAGAACTCGATCACCCGGTCAAAGGTTCGGGGGCCGTCGCCGCCCATAAAGATGGGCGGGTGGGGCTGCTGCACCGGCTTGGGGTAAGCCCAGACTGGGTCGAAGTTGACCAACTCCCCGTGAAACTCCGCCGCTTCTTCCGTCCAGATGGCTTTCATCGCCAGTATCCGCTCCTGCAGAAGCCGCCAGCGACGCCGGTAGTTGGTGCCGTGATTCTCCATTTCCTCGGCGTTCCAGCCGCCGCCAATGCCGAACATGAACCGCCCGTTGGACAGGAGGTCCAGGCTGGCGATTTCCTTGGCGGTGGTAATGGGGTCCCGCTCCACGATGAGGCAGATACCGGTGCCGAGTTTCAGATTGGTGGTTACGGCGGCGGCGGCGCTGAGGGCCACGAAAGGGTCATAACTGTGCCAGTATTCCGGCGGCAGGTCGGCGCCGCCGGGCCACGGGCTGCGGCGACTGGCCGGGATGTGGGTGTGTTCCGGCACCCACAGGGATTCAAACCCCCGTTCCTCCAGCGTCCGGGCCAGTTCATCCGGGCGCATTGAGTAATCGGTTACAAACATAAAAGCCCCGATTTCCATGCTTCGTTCCCTCCTTAAAGTCAGTCAGCCAATGGCGCTAACCGGCGCGGACAAGCCGGTGGATAGTTCTTTGGGTGGTGTTCTTTGGGCGGTATTGGTGGGTGGCAAGCAAGGTATGCCGGCCCTTCAGAAAAAATTGCTCACGTTCTTGGCCGGCATGACGTTTTGGTCCAGGATAACCTTCCGGTAGGCAATCCGCCACCCGCCCGGGGTGCGGCGCAGGATGTCCTCCCGGCTGCCGACGTAAAAGTCCTCTTCCCGTTCGCCCCGGGTACGGTACATGATGAAGTTGGAATAGACCCGGGTCTCTCCCGCGGTCTCCGTGGGTTGCGCCTCGATGTTGGCGATAAAGTGGCGCGTACGGGAGGGCGGGTCTTCGGCCCAGGCCAGACCGCTGTCCAGCCGTTCAATGCGGCGGCGCAGCGAGTCCCTGGTCTCATCCATAATCGCCAACTCGTGCGGTTCGGTCAATTCGCGGGATTCCTGCCGGGCTTCGTCCAGGGAGGCCAGGGCCTTGCTGTGGGCCGGGTAGCGGTTGCTTCGCATGGGCATCCAGTAGCGCACATCCTCGGTCAGCAGTTCCAGCCACTGGTGATACTGCCGGGCGTCCAGCAGGCGGGCTTCCCGGTACAGGAACTGTTCAATTTCCCGGAGGGTGTCATCGGCCATAGCAAAACCGTACCTTTGCATAATGGGTTCACCGGGAGAGGCAGCTCCCCGGAGCTTCCCGGAGGGAAGTACGCTCTCCGGGAAGCTCGGCGGGAACTGCGGCGCATATTGGTGAAATCAATGTCTCTGCGAGGTCTCGGCGGTAAATTGCGCTGGTTTCTCACAATTCCGCCCCGCTGGTGGCGGCCATTACCTCGGCCCAGCGGCGGTAAAACTGCCGATGGTTGCTCTCGCTCAGGCGGTAGTCGCTGGCCCAGGCGCCCAACTCGGGACGGTAAACCTCGTGGCCCAGGCCCATCTGCATATTCAGGTCATAGCGGCGGGACACGACGCCCCGGCAGGTGTGGGTGCATTCCTGCCAGTTGTCCATGTCGTCCTGCTCAAAGGTGCCGGAGGGGCCGAATCCCCTTAACCCGTTCACCCGCAGCGCTTCCCGCACCGGAGGCGGGGCGGCTTGGTCCACGAAAATCCACGCCCAGACCTCGATATGGTCCGGCCCCTTGGGATGCCAGACGCGGAAGGAGTGGGAGGTGGAGCGAATCATCGAAAAGTTGGGGAACACGGTGGCGACAATGGGGCTGACCGCTTGCAGCCGGGGGCCCAGGCGTCTTTCCGCCTCCGGGCGACATTCCCGTTCATAGGCCACCAGTTCCGGCTCCGGCGCCTCGGCAATGTCATCCCCGCCCAGGGCGATGACGCAGTGGCCCCGGCCCGGGGAAAGCAGCGTCCCGCCGGTGCCGGCGCGGAGCCGGAAGTCCCCGGCGAATCCGCTGCGGATGGCCGACAGGTGGCTCCAGGACACGTGATAGGCGTCTCCGGCAAAGTTCTCCGCCGGCAGCTTCCAGTTGCAGGGAACCACCCACTTGTGGACTCCGCCCAGGACTTCCACGCCGCCCTCCCGGCGGTCAAAGAAAGTGTCCAGATACCAGGCCATTTCCCCCAGGTATTCCGCCAGGGGCGGCGCTTGCGGGTCAAAGGTGGCAAAGAGGAGGCCCTTGTAGTTAGCCAGTTGCGCCACTGGAATCAGGCTCCACTGCTCCAGGTCCAGTTGCTCGAAATAGGCATCCCGGAAATTGGGGACGGACACCAGCCGGCCGTCGTTGGCATAGGTCCAGCCGTGGTAGGCGCAGGTCAGGGTGGCGGCATTGCCGGCGTCGGCCCGGCAAAGGCGGTTGCCCCGGTGCCGGCAGAAGTTGATAAACGCATTAACCCGGCCGCCGCTGTCCCGCAGCGCCAGCACCGGATCCTCGCCCATATAGGTGCTAAAGAAGTCGCCGGGATGGGGAATCTGGCTCTCGTGGCACAGGAACAGCCAACAGCGAGCAAAGATACGCTCCAACTCCTGGGCGTAGATGTCCGGTTCAATGAAGATGCGGCGGCTGACCAGCCCCCGCTCCAGGTCCACCAGGCCGTTTGCTTCAGGGTCCATAATTCACCTCTGAAACTCGCTGCGAAACTCGGCGCGTCTCGACGTCCGCTGCAGCTGCGGGATTAATTGCAACGCCGAGGGTTTCCAGTTTCCAGTTGCTAGGTCGCCGTAAAGCCGCCGTCAATCACCAGCTCGCTGCCGGTAATGAAGGAGGATTCGTCGGAGGCCAGGAACAGTACCCCGTAGGCGATGTCCTCGGGCTGGCCGATACGCCCCAGGGGGATGCGGGACTGGCTCTGACGCAGTATTTCCGGGTCGGCCTGACGCTCGGCGGTCATCGGCGTGGCTACCGAACCGGGGTGTACCGAGTTGGCCCGGATACCGTCGGCGGCGTACTGAATGGCGGTGGTCTTGGTCAGCAGCCGCACCGCTCCCTTGGAGGCATTATAGGCCGCCTGCACCGTGTCCTGGCCCACCAGTCCGGAGATGGAGGAGATGTTGATGATGGAACCGCCGCCGGCCCGGCGCATTTCCGGTATCGCCGCCTGGGTGCCCAGAAAGACGCCCTTGCCGTTCACCTCCATAATCCGGTCCCATTCCGCGCCGCTGGAATCCTCCAGGCGGCCCCAGCTTACGATGCCGGCGTTATTCACCAGGATGTCCAGCTTGCCGTAACGCTCAACCGCAGTCTGGACGGCGGCGGCCCAGTCGGCTTCGCGGGTAACGTCCAGGCGCCGGTAGGTAGCTTCGCCGCCCAGTTCGCGAATCTCGGCTTCCACCTGGGCGCCCAGGTCGTCCAGAATATCGCCAAAGACCACCCTGGCCCCCTCGGCGGCGAACATACGGGCTTCGCAAGCCCCTTGCCCCCGCGCCCCGCCGCTAATCAGGGCTACCTTTCCTTCCAGTCGCATGGTTCACCTCCCGGCTTGTTGCTGCTATCTTATCAGACAATCAGGCTTATCAGACGATCAGAGTTTTAGCGGGCGGTTACCGGCCACGATAACCGCCCGGCAAAGGGGTTCGGCCCACCGCCGGCCGGCGGTCGCACCGGGCCAGGGATGCCGCCATAACCAGTCCCACGGAACTGACCGGGAAGCTGACCGGCAGCCACTGGGCCAACCCCTGCGCCAGCCCCGGCAGGGCGGCCGCGGCGAAGCGCATAAACCGCTTACCGGGCCGGGTAGCGGGACAGGGTATTTTCCTCCTTGGTCATAAACTCCAGGAGAGCGGGACGCCCGGTTTCCATAACCGTCTGGGCGCGCCGGAGGGCCGGGACTATTTCCTGAGGGTCTTCGATCCGTTCGCCGTAGCCGCCCAGGGCCTCGGCCAGCTTGGCGTAATCACCGTACAGGTTGGTGAAGCCGAACCGCTCGGCGGCCACCGGGTAGTTGCGGGAGTAGCCGCTGAGCACGTGATTGTTCAGGACGATGGTCATAATGGGTATCCGGTGCCGCACCGCCGTTTCGATGTCCATTCCGGCCATGCCGATGGCGGCGTCGCCCATAATGTTGACGACCAGCTTGTCCGGCGCGCCCAGCTTGGCCCCCATGGCCAGACCCAGGCCGTAGCCCAGCTGGGAGGAGTTGCCCCAGCCCAGGTAGCCCCGGGGGACGATGGCTTCGTAGAAGGGGATCGTCTGGTCCCGGGGGTGGCCGGAGTCGTGGGTTACGATGGTTTGGGTGCGGTCAACGGTGTGCATCAGGTCCCAGATGACCCGGTAAGGGTTGATTGGGACTTCATCGGAAGTGAGCCGGGGCAGCCACTCGGCCAGCCATTCGTCCTTGACCTGTTTCACGGCGGCGGCCACCTCCCCCTGGTCTTTGCGTCCCTCCGGGCCGGCCTGCCGCTGCGTCTCGGCAATAAGCTGGCGGAGCACCAGTTTGGCGTCGCCGATGACGGCGTGGTGCAGCTGCTCCTCTTTGTTCAAGTCCTTGTCGTCCACGGTGCATTGCACCAGAGTCTTGCCCCGGGGAATACCGATGGAGGCCAGGTTGGTGGTGAAACTGCACCCGATGCCGAAAACCAGGTCGGCTTGGTCCAGGAAATGACGGGCCATCCTGGTCATCGTCCCGGCGCCCACCCCCAGGGCCAGGGGATGGTCTTCCGGGAAGGCGCTCTTGCCGGTGTTGGTGGTCATTACCGGGGCATTAACCAGTTCGGCGAACTCCACCAGTTCCGCCGAGGCTTCGGCCCAAAGCACGCCCTGGCCGGCATAAATTACCGGGTGGCGCGCCGCCAGCAAAGCCCGGACGGCATCGGCGACGTCGGCCGGGTCGCCGGCGCTCTTGTAGCCCTTGACCGGCCGGTAGTCAAAAGCCGATTCGTCAATCTCTTCCTGGGCCACGTCGCCGGGGACTTGCAGCATTACCGGGCCGGGCCGGCCGGAGCGCAGGAAGGTAAAGGCCCGGCGCATCAGTTCCGGGATGCGGTCGGCCTGGTTGACCGGGGCAACCCACTTGGTAACGCCCCGGTAGGCTTCCAGCGCGTTGAAGTCCGGGGGCTGGCCCTGCCGGCCGCGGGCCGTTCCGCCGGGCAGGGCCAGGATGGGCGTGGACTCGGCGTAGGCGTGGGCGATACCGGCGAAGGCGTTCTCAATGCCCGGACCGGCCTGGGTAACCACCACGCCGGTGCGCCGCCCGTTGGTTACCCGGGTATAACCGTCGGCCATGTTTACCGTGGTGCGCTCGGTGCGGGACATAATGGGTTGGATTCCGGCGATGGCGCAGGCTTCAATCAACGTATTGGCCGGGTAGCAGAACAGGTACTCGGCCCCCTCCATTTTCAGCACGTTGGCGATGGCAGTGTTCCCTTGCATTTCGTTCCTCTCCTCCTAATCCGGGATGTTCTCCGTGGGCCCCTGCGTCGGTCTGGGCCAACTCGGGGCCGCTGCCGGAGCAGCCGTCCTGACCGCAGCGACGCGCCGAGCGGTTAGACCGGCAATACCGGCTCGGTGGTTCCCTCGGGCAGGGTTACCTCAAAGGCGTTGAGGATAAAAGCGGTTTGAGCGTAATTCCCCATTAACGTGGTCAGTTCGACTAGGTGCTGGGCGCCGAACTGCTCCAGGGCGGCCTGGAAAGTCCCTTCGCTTACCCGGTGGGTTTGATAGAACTCGGTGGCGTAGGCGACTACGGCGCTTTCAGCGGCGGCCATTTCCGGCAGCGGCTGGCGCTCTCGCAGGGCGTCAATCACCGCGGCGCTGATTCCCTCCCGCCGCGCCGCCGGAGCGTGGGCGTTCCAAACGTAGGGGCAGTCCATGGCCCGGGCCGTGGCGATGATCGCCAGTTCCAGGATCCGCCGGGGAAAGGTTGTTTCATAGCGCAGGTAGCTGGTCAACGCACCCCGCCGCCGGGCCATTTCCGGGCTGTTGATGGTGATCGAACCCGGGCCGCCGGTAATCGGCCCGTCCGGGGTCAACTGGTCATAGGCCCCCTGAAACGGTTCAGGCACCATGTCGCGGGTAACGATGGGTAGTCGTGCCATGCTTATCCTCCTCGGTATTCTCAATTCCGGCGCAGTCAGTATAGCGATTTTTGGGACAATTACTACCGGCCGGCGGCGCTCGGTATTCTTAACCCGAGCCGGCGCTCGTTGCCCGGCCCGCCGGCCGGGCTGTCGGGGCGGGTCCCTCAGCCGGATGGATGACGTTCTCGCAAAGCACCGCCAACCCGGCTGGCGGGGGCGGGTCTGTAGAGACCGGCGCAAGACCCGCCTGGCCCTGGCTGGGCGGTAGCCAGCCAGGGGGACGCCCTGGTATTGACGAGGAGGTTGCGCCGGGCCCCGCTGCGGGCCGCCGGGCCGCCTTTAATTACCGGTATAAAGTCTTTATTAGCACCCTCCGGTCAGGCCCGCAACAGCTTGGGGGTGAATAGAACCAGGGCGCCGGTCAGCAGGATTCCGGTCAGGCCGATGGTGGTAGCGGCCCAGGGCGCGCCCCACCAACCGGCCAGGGCGCCGGCCCCGGCGCCGCCAAAGGTATAGGCGTAGATTGCCAGCACGCGCAGGCTCAATACCCGCCCCCGGTATTCGGGCCGCGTGGTTCGCAGCATCACGGTCAACATCATTACCTGGGTGGAGGAGAAGGCCATTCCGGTTACCAGGAGGATTGCCAGGGACAGGTACAGGGATGAGGAGAGGGCAAAGACCGCCATGCTGCCGTGCCATACGATTACGGACAGAATCGCCAACTTGCCAACGTGTCGCAGATTACGCACGGTCGCCCAGCCGGCAGAACCGCAGAGGGCGCCGATGCCAAAGGCGGAAATCAGCAGCCCCAGTCCCGCCGACCCGGTATCCAGCACCTCCTGGGCGAAGATGGGCATCAGGGCGGTGTGAAAAGGCCAGCCGGTCAGGTTGATTACCACCGCCACCAGCAGGGTGGCCCACAGCGCCTGTTCGCCCTTGACGTAGCGCAATCCCTCCGCCACCGACCGCAGCACTGAGCCTTGCGGCTTGCCGGAAACGGCGCGCAATGGCCGCACGAAAAGCGCGCCGATGCTGCTGGAGAAGTAGAGCAGCGATATGACCGAATAGGCCCCCGCCGGCCCGTATTTCTGGTAGAGCAAACCGCCCAGCAACGGCCCCAGGATGGTGGAAATGTTCTGCCCCATGCTGGTCAGGGCGGCGCCGTTGCTGATTTTGTCTTCCGGCAGGGTATCTCCGACCAGGGCCTGGGCCGAGGGCATCTGGAATATGCGCACCAGCCCGGCGCTCAGGGTAACCGCGAAGAGATGCCAGGCCTCCAGTTGGCCGGTCAGCAGCAGGGCCAGCACCAGCAGGCCCAGGACGGTCATCACCAGCTCAATGGCCGCCAGAAGCCGGTGCCGGGGCAAGCGGTCAACGATGGCTCCGGCGAACAGGGCCAGAAAGTTCAGGCCCATCCGGGCAGAGGCAATCAGCCCCACCAGAAAGGGTGAATCGGTCAATTGGAGGACGAACCACCCCAGCGCCAGCGCTTCCATCTGGCTCCCTATTTGGAACTGGGTGATGGAAACCCATACCAGGGCGAAGTTTCGCTGGCCCAGAATGGCAACGGGATAGGTGGCCTGGCGTATGGTATCGTTTATTTTCATTCAGTTGGGTCGGGCAAAATGAACGGCCGGACGGATCGATTGCCCTCCGTCCGGCCGCTCCGTTATTTCCCGGGGCGCCGCCCCGGCCCAAGTTCAACCCGGCTTGAAAAGTTCACCTACACGTTCCGCAGCTTGGGATCCAGCCGGTCCCGGAGCCAGTCCCCCAGCAGGTTCATCGAAAGCACGGTCAGCAAGATAGCCAAGCCGGGAAAGAAGGAAAGCCACCAAGCGTTGATGACCAATGCCCGCCCGTCGGCTACCATCAGGCCCCAGGCCGGGTTGGGCGGCGGAATGCCGGCCCCCAGGAAGCTCAAGGAAGCCTCCAGAATGATTACCACCCCCACCTCCAGGGTGGCCAGGACGATGATCGTGTTGACTACGTTAGGCAGCAGGTGGCGCAGAATGATCCGGGAAGTGGAAGCGCCGGAAACCCGGGCCCGGGCTACGAAGTCTTGGCTGCGCAGGCTCAACACCTCGCCGCGCACCAGGCGGGCGTACCGGGTCCAGAGGGTCAGGGCCACCACGATAATTACCGTAAAGTAGCTGGGGCCTAAAGCCGCCGCCAGAATCAGGGCCAGGAGAATTGACGGTATGGAAATCTTGATATCGACCAGGCGCATTATTATGTGATCCCACAGCCCGCCGAAGTAGCCGGCCAACAACCCCAGGGTGGTGCCGACCAGCCCGCCGCAGACAATGGAAATGGCGGCGATGGTGAGGGAAATGCGCGCTCCGTAGATGATACGGCTCAACATATCCCGGCCCAGCTTGTCCGTTCCCAAAGGGTGGTTCCACGATCCCCCCTCCAGCCAGGCGGGGGGTTGAAGCCGTTCTAAAATGTTGCCTTTGAAGGGGTCGTGGGGAGCTACCTGGTCGGCGAATACCGCCGGGGTTACCAGCACAAACAACAGCACGGCCAGGGAAAGCAGGGGGAACCGGCGCGCCCACGTTATCCCGCGCCGCAGTCGTCCCACCGGCGCTCCTAATGACTCCGGCAGGGTTCCGGCTATGTTTGCCATTATGCCGCTCCCTTCAGTGGTCTCGCCGTGGTCTGACCAGGGTCTGACGTTAGCCCGATTGACCCTGGCCCGGCTCGCAACCCCGCCCACCGGCTAGGAAGTATAACGAATTCGGGGGTCGAGGTAGGCATACAGTATATCCACCAACAGGTTGCTGGCGATATAAATTATGCCGAAGAACAGCACTACGCTCTGCACTACCTGGAAATCCCGGGCCCGCAGGGCGTCAATCGCCAGCAAGCCTACGCCCGGCCAGGCGAACACCGTTTCTATTACTACCGAACCAGTCAGGAACCCGCCCAGGATGAACCCGAAATAGGTCAAGGGCGCAATAGCGGCATTGCGCAGGCAGTGTTTCCAGATGACCTTCCAGTTGGGTATTCCCTTGATCCGGGCCAGCTTGACGTATTCGCTGTCCAGCACCTCCAGCATCGAGGAGCGGGTCAGCCGCATTACCGCCGCTACCTGGAACCAGCCCAGGGCAAATCCCGGCAGGATCAGACTGGCCCAGCCTTCCCGCCCGGAGGCCGGCAGCCATTCCAGGGTTACGGCGAAAATCCAGATCAGGACGATGCCGACCCAGAAGGAGGGCGCCGCCTGTCCCAGCAGGGCGACGACCTTGCCGGCGTAGTCAATGCCGGTATCCTTCTTCACTGCCACCAATACGCCCAGGGGCAGAGCCAGCATGGCCGCTACCACCAGGGAGACGGCGGAGAGTTGCAGGGTGGCGGGCAGGCGGGCGAAGATCAGCTCCCGGGTGGAACGGCCCGGCCACTTGATGGATACCCCGAAGTCTCCCCGGAGTACGTTGCCCAGATAGACCAGATACTGGATGTGCAGCGGCTTGTCCAGGCCCCAAAGCTCGGCGGTTTGGATGAAGTCCTGCTCGGTGGCGTCCTCGGGCAGCAGCACGTCCATGGGGTTGCCCGAGATGCGCGCCAGCGAAAAGACGATGACACTCATGGCGAACAGGGCCAGGATGGCGTGAAACAAGCGAACTACGATGTAACGCTGCATTTCCCCTCCTGGTGTCGGTGATGCCGGGGGATGGCGGCCCCGATTGGCCCATTGCTCTCAATCAATTGGGCAATGGGCCAATCGGGGCGGGGGTTCTCCCGATATGCCAAGTGCGCCCAACGCCGTGTCCCACTGAACCCGGGCGGGCGCACCGCTTATCCTCTTGTGTTGTTTGCGACGGTCCCTCTACGGTTCCTGCTGACCGCTCCCTCCCTACTGGGGGATGGTCTCGATATACTCCAGGTGGGTGTAGAACCCGCTCACGAACCCCGGGAAGACATAGCTCTTGATGAACTCGGGGTTGATGGCGATGTCCGGGGCTACGTCAAACATTGGCAGGGTACAAATCTGTTCGAAGCAGAAGTCGCCAATCTCCCGCATTATGGCCGTCCGCGCCGCCTTATCAATCGTGCCGTTCAGTTCCTCAATCTTGGCGTCAATGAACTGGTCCTGGAAGGCGTGAATGGAGCCGCAGGTGCAGAAACGGGTTTCCAGGTGATAGACGGTGTAGCTGTAACCAGCGGAACCCGACAGGACGTTGTGGATCTCCCGCGCCCGGCGCTGAGAGCGGATTTCGCTGGCCTCGATGTTGGCTAACCGGGGTTTCAACCCGATGGCCTCAAAATCCAGGGCGATGGCCTGGCCGATGTCAATAATCTCCGGCAAGGCGGCGTTGGAGTCCAGGGCCAGGGTAAACTCAAAGCCGTCGGCATAGCCGGCCGCGGCCAGCAATTGTTTGGCCGCCTCCGGGTCATAGCCGTACACCTCGTCCCACCGCTCCGTCCACGCCGGGTTGATCAAGCCGGGCCAGACCTGTTCGTCCAGCGCCGTGAAGTTGGTGAAGGAGGGAATGGCTACTGCGGCGCCGGGCAGTAGCGCCTGGGCGATGGCCTCCCGGTTGACGGCCTTGACCATGGCCTGGCGCACCTCTTTGATTAGCATCGGATTGTCCGGGTCCAGGGTATCCGGCTCGGTATGGTAGTTGCCCCAGAAAGTCCAGTGGTGGGAAATGCCCGGATAGACGCCGGAAACAAACTCCATACCCCTTTCATTCACGTCGTCCCGAATGGAGCGTTCAATGACGGCCAGGTGCACCTGCTCGGTAAGCAGGGAGGCCAGGCGGGTCTGGCTTTCGGCGATGGCCCGGAACTCCAGTTGGTCGTACTGGGGGACTACCCGCCAGTGTTCCGTGGCGGCATCGTACAGTACGTGGGAGCCTTCCACCCGCTCCACGTAGCTCAGCGGGCCGGTGCCGACGATTTTCTCGCCCATGCCCCCATCGCCCACGGCGTCCCAGCGGGCCTTGCTTTCCATGGGCAGGTTCCGCCGCTTGCCCAGGTTGAACAGGGCTTCCGGCAGGACGATGCCCAGGTGAATCACTACCTGGTGGTCGTCCACTATTTCAACCACTTCCGCGGCGCGCTGGGTAACTGCGGCTTCCTCATCCCCCTTGCTGACCCCCATAATCTTGCGCCAGGTGCTGACGCCGCTGGGCTTGGCGGTGGGCTGCACTAGCAGCCACATGGAATGGCGCACGTCCTCGGCGGTAAACTCGCCGTAGCCGTCCTGCCACTGGACATCCTCCCGCAGGTGGAAAGTCCAGTCCTTGCCGTTGGGCGCCACTTCCCAGGAAGTTGCCAACTCCGGGACATAGGCGCCGGTCTGGTTGTCGATTCCTACCAGGTATTCCAACACCGGCCACTTGTCCAGGAAGCCGCCGATATTGACCTTGTAGCTGTAGTTGGAGTCCCAGGACTGGCCGCCCACGGCGATGGCGACCTTGTCGATGCGGTTAGCGACGGTAACCTCGGCGACCTCAGGGGCCGGGCCGGCTTCCTGAGGGACGGGCGTGGGAACGACGTATTCCTGCTTGGTGGTTTGAGGGCCCTGGGGCGGCGTCTCTTGCGGCATTTCCTGGGCGCCGGCGCCGCTGCTGTCCGTGGCGGGCGAGCCGGCCATCCCTGAACCGGGGCTTTCCTGCCGGGCCGGTTGGGCCGGTTCGCTGGGCGCCGCCGGTTCCGCCATTGGCTGCTGCTCTGGCTGCGCCGCCGGGGCGGGCGGGGCCGGTTCACTGGCCGGGGTGTCCGCCGCCTCCGGCGCGGCGGTGCCGCAAGCGACCATCAGGGTCAGAGTCAATACTGCGGCCATGGCGATAAGCGCCCTGGTGTTGCTGAGCCATTCTCTTACCATTGAGATACCTCCCTGAAGGGGCGTAAATAACGCTTGACCGGGAAACCGGTACGAACCGGAATCCCGTTCCGACTTTCCGGTGGAAAGCGGACCGGCCAAGATAAACCCGCGCTTATGCCGCACCGGAAATCAAGTGCTGGGAGTATAGTAATTGGTTATTGGCGTGTCAAATGTTTTATCCGGGTTCGCCGGGCCTTACCCGAGCCGGTCCGCCGGGTGGCCGCTTCTTTAACGTCCGGCCCTTTCTGTGACGGCGATGAGGTCGTTGAGTCCGTCGTTGAGTCCGATGTGTGGCCGCTTCTTTCGCCCGGCCCTTTCGCCTTGAGCCAAGTTTAGGAGGTTATTCACCCCATCAGCGCCTGCGATAGTCGGAAATCCCGCAATAGTTCGGAAATAAAGTATGGGGCGGGCTTCAACCCGCCCCGTGGTGGCGCAGGCAACGGCAACCGTGGAGAGTTAACTGCGGATATCCTCCGCCGGAGTTACCTGCAAGGTAATCATGAAACCGTCGGGGTAGGTGGTGGTGTGGCCTTTGCCGGTGGTGTCTTCAATGAGGCGGACATCGCCGGGGCCAAATTCATGAGACGTGCCGTCGCTCAGGCCGATGATTGTCCGACCTACCAGCCCGACCTGCCAACGGCGGCGGGGCGCCGGATGGTAGTCGGAGAAATGCCCTGGTTCCCGCTGGGACACGCTGAAGTTCATCTGCGCTCCCTCCAGCTTGATCTCCTGCAAAGTCTCCGCCGATAGTTCCTCAATGTGGCTCTGGCCGTCGTCGCCGGTGAACAACCGGTAAACTCCCATCTGTTCCCTCTCCTTGCTGCTGATTACGGGGTTGCTGATTACGGATCTGCCGGGGCAGTTTAACACAAGCCGGGACGCGGCCCAAGTGGGGGATAGTGCAGCGGGGCCGGGTCGGATAATTCGGGTCAGCCGGCGAACTGTCGCCGGTACAGGTCGTCCAGCCGGGCAAGGTCCGCGCCGGGCAAGGGGGGCAGGTCGGAACAGGCGGCGGCCTCTTTAACTTCGGCAGCGGACTTGAATCCCGGTACTACCGTGGCGATGGCCGGCTGGTCCAGGCAGTAGCGCAGGGCTGCCTGAGCAAGGGTGGAATAGGGGGGCTTCTGGAAAAATTGCAGTTTTCGGGTGCGGGCAAAGTCCCGGCTTACCTCCGAATCCGCCGCTACCTGGCGGTCAAGGCGGTCCGCCAGGGCGCCGGCGGCGTGGGCGCGAATACCGATGACGCCGATGTTCCGGCGCTCGGCCAACGGCAGGACTTGTCCTTGATCCAGGTCATCGAAACCGGCGGGCGGCGGGGAAAGAGCGGATTGATTCAGCATATTGTAGAGGACTTGCGCCGTGTCAAACCGGTCGCTTTCCAGCAACTCTCCGACCACCGGCGGCTGCCCGTCCCAGGCGGTAATTCCGATGAACCGGCACTTGCCCTCCCGGGTCAGGGCGGCCATTGCTTGACCCAGGGCCAGGGCATCCGCTTTATCCAGCAGCAGGGCATAGCGGGGCGGCGGGCCGACGGCGGCCAGGTATTGACCCCGCTCCGGCCCTACCTGGTGATGTACCTGGAGCAGGTCCACGTAGTCGGTATTCAGGCGGCGGAGGCTTTCCTCTACCGAGCGGCGCACCGCGGCTTCCGGGTCGGCCCGGTCAGCTTCCGATTGCAGCCGTACCTTGGTGGCGATGTACGCTTCCTGCCGGCGTCCGGTCAGCCCCCGGCCCAGGTTCTCCTCGGAGCGGCCGCCGCCATACATTGGCGAGGTGTCAAAGAAATTGATGCCCAGGGCCAGGGCCTGTTGAACGGCGGCAATGCACTCGGCGTCGGTGGTGGCGCCCCAGACATGGCCGATGCCGGCGCCGCCAAAGCCCACCTCGGAAACTTGCAGTCCGGTGCGACCTAAAGTGCGATACTTCATCAGTGCTCCCGAGCCGTATTCAGCCGTATTCGTTTATTCCCGCAACTACATCCTGCATCCCGCAACTACCGCCCGGCAGCCTGGGCGGCGGCGCGCATCCCTTTCAGGTAGTCGACGCTGGCGGTCTGGAGCAGGGCGCTCACGCTGCCGTGGAAATACTGGACGCCCAGACCCAGGTAATGGGGAACCAGGTGGTCCGGGCAGCTGACGCCGGCGATACGTCCGGCGTCGGTGATGATTTTCACGCCTCGTTCCAGCTGTTCCTGTACCTCCGGGTGGGTCTGCTGGCCGGGGTAGCCCATCGACTGGGACAGGTCGCCGGAGCCGATGAAGAAAACATCCACCCCTTCCACCGCAACCAGTTCCTCCAGGTTATCGATTGCCTCCACCTCTTCCAGCATCAGGCAAACCAGGGTGTTGCGGTTGGCTTCCTTCACATAGTCGGCGGTGGCGCCGGAAAACCCGTAGCCGGCCGGGCGGCTGCGGCTGAAGATGCCCCGGTGTCCTTCCGGGTGATACTTGACCGCAGCCACCGCGGCCCGGGCCTCCGCGGCGGTGTTGACGTGGGGCACCTGCACTCCCCAGGCCCCCCGGTCAAGGAAGGGAGAGATCAGCTCCGGTCGGTTGCCCACCGGCCGGACAATAGGGGCGATGCCGCTCAGTTCGGCGGCGCGAATCAGATCCTCTGAGTTATCTACCGTGACGGAACCGTGTTCGTTGTCCAACAGAATCCAGTCAAAGCCCAGGCCGCCCAGCATTTCCACCACCGGGGCCGAGGGAAAGGTAAGCATCACGCCGAAAACGGCCAGGCCGTCTTGGAGTTTCCGCTTCAGGGTGTTAGTTTGCATTGCTCCTCCTGCCGGCCGCCGGGTGGGCGGTGTCGGTGGCGTCTTCATTATTAAAGGCCAGCCGGCCGCCGGGCTGGCTGGCGGGCATCCGGTACATCCTTACCACGTAGCGGCGCAGGGTGGTTCCGGCGATGATTCCGGCCAGGGCGCCCAGCGTGCCGGCCGTAGCCCCGGCCAGCGTCGCCAACTCCCGGGAAGTCATCGCCTGTCCGTCCACGCTGTCCATCTGGATGATGGCAAAGGCCACGCCCAGGGTCGCCCCGACCGGCAGGGCAATGCCGCTGCCGATGACCAGCCCCTTGTACTTCTCCCAGAAACTGCGCCGGCCCTCCCAGACGACCGACTCGGCGATGATGACCACCAGCGTCGCCAGCAGCAGCCCGATAATCGTCCAGCCCACCGCCTCGCCGGTCAGGTCCGGGGGCATATGCCGGGGGTTGGGCGCGAGGTAAAGCCAGAGCAGGGCCAGTTGGTGTATGGGATAGATGGCGCCGAGACAGAGGGCCACCACCCCCGCGGTCAGCAGTCCGTCGATTAGCCGGTTTCCATTGACGTTCATTTGCATTGATTTAGCTCCTTGCCCGGCTCCGGTGGGCCGGGCGGCGACCTTGCGGCCATTTTCCAAGTGTAGTATAAGCATATTACTGATAATACGCCGGGTCAATTATTTTAATGAATGATAATGGGATTTTCCCGGTCAAGTCGGACTATTTTATTGACAGGGAAAACTACCGGGGTATATAGTGCTTGCCACTATTTACAGTACCCCTTTATTATAGTACCCCCATAGCGGAAGGCCTACGGAAGGGCCAAATAATTTCAGGAGGTGGGTTGCCTAGCGACAGAATTATTCGGTTTCACTCTCTCTGGTAGCAATGATAGTAGTTGCTATGTTCAGGATACTAAAAAGACTTGGAGGATTTGAGGATGTCCTACCATTGGTTCAGGAAACCCAAGGCATTTTTGCTGGCGCCGGTCGTAGCGGTTATGGCCCTGGCCGCCGTTGCCTGCGGCGCCGCCGCTACCGCCACTCCGGTGCCTACCGTGGCGCCAACGGAAGCCCCGGAGGCTATGACCGAGTCCATGACTGAATCTATGACCGACGCCATGGCCATGGCGCCCACGGTTGTGCCGGAGGCTATGGACCAGCCGGCCGGTGAGATGATGGCCGAGAAAGAGACCATGGCCATGGCCTTTGCCGACTACTGGAAGCCGGATACCGCGTTTTACGGCCAGCCGGTACGGGGCGGAACCCTTCGGATTAACTATGAAGACCCCCTGGAACATGCCAACGCCTGGGGAGCCGGTTCCGGCGTAACCGACCGGTATCGGATGCCCACCGGCGCGACGCTGGTCATGGAGAACCCCTACGATGCCGGCGCGCCCCTGGTTCCCGAATTGGCGCAGAGCTGGAAGATCCACGATAACCTGGACGGCGTGGATTTCCATTTCCGCGAGGGAACTACCTGGCACAATGGCGAACTTTTCACCTGTGAGGATGCCCGGTTCTCTTTTGAAACCATGCGTACCGGAGAGGGCATCACCGCCAGCTACATGAAGAGCCGCCTCGCCAACGTCAGTGCGCTGAGCTGCCCCGACGATATGACCCTTACGATGAACTTCACCGGCCCGACCGGTATCCCCCTGCTGCCGCTGTCCAACCGCCGGGCGCAAATCTTCAACAAGGCCTGGTTCGTTGAAGGCGGCGAAGATGTCATGTTCCAGGACGTGTCGGTGGGACTGGGGCCCTTTATGTGGCGTGAAGGCCAGTCCGTTGGCATTGACACCCAGTACTTCGACCGGAACCCCAACTACTATATTCCGGAACTTCCCTACGTGGATGAACTGGTAATCAACGGAATCCTGGACGAGTCCACGCAACAGGCTACCCAGTTGGCCCATCAGACCGACTGGCACTGGGTCCGTAACTGGGGCCAGTACCAGGCTTACGTCGACCATCCCCAGATTATGACGGTCATCCGGGCCACCCGCGGTAATTTCCGGCTCTGGATTAATGCCCGGAACGCCCCCTTTGACAACGTCAAGGTCCGTCAGGCCGTCGTTATGAGTATTGACCGCGATGCGGCCATCAAGGTTCTCCAGGACGGCCATGGCGCCGCCGGCGGGTTCGGCTACGCCCCGGGCAGCCCTTGGGAACTGTCCCGGGATCAGCTCTGCTCCGTACCGGGCTGGTGCGTATCGGAAGATATGGAAGCGGTCCGGGCCGAGGCTAAAGGCATACTGGAAGCGGAAGGTTTCGACTTCGACAAGACCTATTCCTTCACCGTAGAGTCCGATGCCCAGGTTCAGGCTCGCTCCACCTTCCTTCAGGAGCAGCTGCGGCTCGTCGGCATCAAGACCGACTTCGACCTGGTGGAGACCATCGCCTACCGCGAACAGGAACAAAGCGGCACCTGGGGCGACCTCAAGCCCGGTAACAGCACGGTTACCGCTGATGACCCCAACGCCGGGGTAGCGGCTTTCCTGCGCTGCGACTCCGCCGGCAATTACTGGACGCCCAACGGCCCTTGCGATCAGTCAATCGTGGACCTGCTGGATCAGGCGCAGACTGAATTGGATCATTCCACTCGTCTTGACCTGGCCCATAAGGTAGAGCTGGCTGCGATGAATCAGTACAGCTCCTTCCCGGTTTACTGGGAGCAGGAAGCGGTCTCCTTCTGGCCCGAGGTCAGGGGTTACGCCCACTTCCCGGCGCCTAATGGCTCTTTCCTCAAGTTTATGCACCTGTGGATTGACCCGGCCCATAAGGACGACAGCGATAACGCCGGTCAGATTTCCGGTGTACCCGGTGGTGTCTAGTCGCCTGGTTCAGTTGAAATCGGGTTGACCCCCAATAATTGAATGGGCCACCCGCTAGTACGATGATAGTACGGTGGGTGGCCCATATCATCACCATAATGCGACCGGCGCGCGGAACCTTTGCCTTTTGGATGGTTTCGGCAAGGTTAAATCGGGTCTTGACCGCTGTAATAATCTGTATCGTCAACCTTATCCGGCAGCGTAGAACCGGTTGCTCTATTGAGGCGTAGAACCATAAAATCGGCGGCCCTGGCCGGCGGCCACTGGCTTAATTAACCGGCTCAATCAAATGGAAGCTCCGGCAAATATCCGGGGAGGTGTGTACCATGCGAACCTATTTAATTAAGCGTCTGCTCCTGTTTATCCCTACGGCCTTTGGCGTCTCGGTCTTCATTTTCGTAATGCTGCATACCATTCCCGGGGATTATGCCACCGCCTTGCTGTTGGGCGGCGAGCCCGGAGAGGCTTACGATGCGAGTTCCGAGCAGTTCCAGCAAATCCGGGAACAGCTGGGGCTGGATGGCCGGTTAGATCAGCAATATGTTCGCTGGCTGGGCAACTTTTTCCAGGGAGACTTCGGGATCTCTTGGACTAATCGCAAGCCGGTTTGGGACCGGATGGCGCCCCGGATCTTCCTCAGTTTCGAACTGGGGGTTCTGGCCGTGAGTCTGGCCTTTGTCCTGGGCACCGTGGGTGGGGTCATCTCCGCGGTCAAGCAGGATACCTGGATCGATTACCTCCTCCGCGGCTCCAGTATGACCCTGCAAGCGATGCCCGGCTTCTGGGTGGCGCTTATGGTGATCGTAACCCTGGTGGCAATCTGGGGTTGGAAACCGCCGATCGAGTACCGCCATCTCTGGGATGACCCGGTGCGGAATCTTTCCGTCCTGCTATTGCCCGCTTTCCTGGTGGGGCTGCGCAGTTCGGCGGAGATTCTGCGGATGACCCGTTCCTCGGTGCTGGAGGTGCTGCGGGAGGATTACGTGCGTACTGCCGAAGCCAAGGGGTTGTATCGCTCCAGGGTTTTGGGACGGCACGTGCTGCGCAACGCCCTGCTGCCGGTAACCACTTTGGCCGGCTTTGAGGTGGTCTTCCTGATGGGCGGCCAGGTAATTATTGAGCAGGTCTTTAACCTGCACGGCATCGGCAAGCTCTTCATCCAGGCGGTGTCGGCGCGGGACTACCCGGTGGTGCAGGCCATTGTGATGTTTATTGCTTTGGTCGTATTGCTGGCTAACCTGGTAGTGGACTTGATGTATGCCTGGTTGGACCCGCGAATCCGGTACACTTAAGCCGGAAGGACGCCGATTCCAAATCTACAGAATCGCGGTGTAGAATCCCGCATTTTGGCAAGAGGAAACGAAATGGCTACTCAGAATGAGACTACCAGCGCCGAAAATATCCGGGAGAATTTGATAGCTGCGGAGCCGCCGCGCCGTCCCGGTTTATTCAAATACACTCTCTATTATTTCCGGCACAAGCTGCTGGGCACCGTTGGTTTGTTCATCGTAGTGCTGATGGTGTTTACCGCCATCTTTGCCGACTTGCTTGCCCCCTATGCCTACCAGGAGCAGAACTATGACGCGGTGCTGGCCGCGCCCAGCCTGGAGTTCTTCTTCGGCACCGATAACTTCGGGCGCGATGTCTTTTCCCGGGTGGTGCACGGAGCCCGGATTTCCATGCTGGTGGGCTTTCTGTCGGTGTTGGTGGGAACCGGCATTGGCGCGGTGGTCGGCCTGGTCTCCGGTTTCTTCATGGGCAAGATCGATGCCTTCGTGCAGCGATTGGTGGATATGTGGATGTCTTTCCCGGACCTGATTCTGGCCCTCACTATCGTGGCGGTATTCGGTAATACCCTGCCCAACGTTATCCTGGCCATTGCCGCGACCATTCTCCCCCGAGGCGTGCGGATAATCCGCTCCGCCACCATATCAATCCGGGAAATGGATTACACCCTGGCCGCCCGGTCGATCGGCGCCTCGGACTTGCGGACGATGTTGCGCCACATTATGCCGAATACGGTGGCGCCCTTCCTGATTATCATGTCTTCTATGTTCGGCACCGCCATCCTGACCGAGGCGGGACTGAGCTACCTGGGCCTGGGCATCTCCGAGCCTACGCCCTCCTGGGGGCGGATGCTTACCGGCCAGGCCGCCCAGTACGCTCCCCGGGCTCCCTGGATTCTGGCTTTCCCGGGGATATTCATCACGGTTACGGTGATGGGGTTCGCCTTCTTTGGCGACGCCCTGCGGGACCTGTTCGACCCCAGGCAACGGGGTCGGTAAGGCGGCTCCGCCGGGGCAGCGGCCAGCCGGTTTATGCCCGTTGCATTACGGTCAGAATCTCCCCCGGGCGCCGGGGGAGATTCTGCGTTCAAGGGTAGCGCCGGGCGGCCGGATTCAATATAATCCCAGCAACTCAGCTCAACCGATTCGGGAGGTTCAGGTGCGCAGTATAGACATTCATGCCCACGTAACGCCCCGGTCCTTTATCCAGGCAATGCAGGAGGCCCGGGAATGGCACAGCCTGGAACCCCGCCCGCTGGATCTTGAGCCGGAACTGGAATGGACGCCAGAACAGCGCATCCAGGATATGAATTCCCTGGGCGTGGATGTGCAGGTAGTCTCTACCGGCGCCCAGTTCTACTTCTATGGCCGGGAAGCCCGGACCATTGCCGCAATGCACCGGGAGTGCAACGATGAGGTGCGCCAGATGGTCTTGGACCACCCGGACCGGTTCCGGGGCTTTGCCCAGATTCCGATGCAGGATGTGGGTCTGGCCATCGCCGAACTGGAACGGTCGGTCAACCAGTTGGGCCTGGTGGGGGCAATGATTGACGACAAGGTCAACGGCAAGACCTTTGACGAGCCGGAGTTCCTGCCCTTGTGGAGGGCCGCCGAGCAGTTGGGCGCCGTCATATTTATCCACCAGGGTGGTGGAACCCTGGTGCGGCCCCGCGTCAATAACTACCATCTTCCCAACACCGTTGGCAACCTGGTGGATCGGGCGGTAACCTTCGCCTCCTTCGTCATGGGCGGCGTGATGGACGCCTGCCCCGACCTGAAAATCTGCCTGGCCCACGGCGGCGGCTATGCCTGTTACGGCGTGGGCCGGATGGACCGCAGTTGGGACGTGGGGCGCCTGCCCCAAATCCCCCAGCCGCCCAGCGCCTACCTGAGCCGCTTCTACTACGACTGCCTGACCCACAGCGAAACCGCCCTGCGGATGCTTATTGATCTGGCGGGGATCGACAAGGTGGTGTTCGGCACCGATTGGCCCTTCGATATGGCGATTGACTGGCCGGTGTCCTGGGTATTGAGCCTGGAGAGCCTGACCCAGGACGAGAAGGAAGCTATCCTGTGGAAGAACATGGAGAAACTGCTGGGCGTGGCCCTCTGAAGCCCGGCCCAACCATCCCGGAGAGCGCCGACCCCGGGCGGGGGCGTTTTCAACCCGATCGTCCACTCGGCGATGATGCCGGCATAGGTCGACCCCGGGCGGGGGCGTTTTCAACCCATTGCTTGAACCCGGTGGCGAAACTGTTATAGCCGACCCAGGGCAGCGGCGTTTCAACCCGGAAAGGCCCTGTCCCGGCGTTTTTAATGGAGAGGGTATGCGCAGTATAGATATTCACGCCCATCTGACGCCCCAGTGTTTCATCCGGGCTATGCGCGAGGGCCGGGAATGGCATGGAGTCAAGCCCGGGGAAATGGGCGTCGGCCCTCGCAACGCCTGGACGCCGGAACAACGCATCGCCGATATGAACTCCCTGGGCGTGGACGTTCACGTGGTTTCCACTTTCAGCTTTTACTATTATTATGAACGGGACGCCCGGGTTATTGCCGCCATGCATCGGGAGTGCAACGACGAAGTGTATCAAATGACGGTGGACTATCCCGACCGCTTCAAGGGCATGGCTATTATCCCGATGCAGGATGTTGACTTGGCAATCGCCGAATTGGACCGCACCGTTAACGGTATGGGCTTCGTCGGCGCCATGATTGACGACCACGTGAATGGCAGGACTTACGACGACCCGGAGTTCTTGCCCTTGTGGAAAGCGGCGGAGGCGATGGGCGCCGTGCTGCTGGTGCACCAGCAGGGAGGCCGTACCCTGGTGCGCGACCGCAACCCCCGCTACCACCTGCACAATACCATCGGCAATCTGGTGGATCGGGCTGTTACCTTTGCCTCCTTTGTCTTTGGCGGCGTGATGGACGCTTGTCCCGACCTGAAAGTCTGCCTGTGTCACGGTGGCGGCTATGCCTGCTTTGGCGCCGGCCGGATGGACCGGGGCTGGCAGGTGCGCCCGGAAGCCCGGGTAAACCTCAGCCAACCGCCCAGCGCCTACCTGAGCAAGTTTTACTACGATTGCCTGACCCATAGCGAGCCGGCCCTGCGGCTGCTCATCGACACCGTGGGGATCGATAAGGTGATTTTCGGCACTGACTGGCCGGCCGACATGGCTATCGACTGGCCGGTGTCCTGGATTTTGGGCCTGGAAAGCCTGACCCTGGAGGAAAAGGAAGCCATCCTCTACAAGAATATGGAGCGGCTCCTGGGGTTCTGAGTCCCTGGTCAGCTGAAATGTAGCCGGGTTTTTGCGGAGAGGTTATGCGCAGCATTGATTTACACGCTCATTCAACGCCCCAATGTTTCCAGCGAGTGGTGCTGGCCGGTAACGACTGGCACGGTATGACCGCCGCCGACGGGGAACTGTTCAATCCCCGCAACGCCTGGACGCCGGAGCAGCGTATCGCCGATATGGATTCGCTGGGAGTGGATATTCAGGTGGTTTCCACCAACGCCGGCTTTTACCAGTACGACAAAGACCCGGCGGTTACCGCCGCCATCGCCCGGGACTGCAACGATGAAATCCGCCAGATGACTATGGATTACCCTGACCGCCTGGCCGGTCTGGCGACCATCCCGATGCAGGACGCCGGGGCCGCCGTCGCCGAACTGGATCGAGCGATAAACCAGCTGGGTTTCAAAGGGGCCATGATTGGCGACCAGGTAAATGGCAAGACCTTTGACGAACCGGAGTTCTTCCCCATCTGGCAGGCGGCGGAGCAGCTGGGCGCGCTGCTTTTCATTCACCAGGGCGGCCAGACCATCGGTTCCGAGCGGCAGCCCCGCTACCACGTCCGCAACACCATCGGCAACTTGGCCGACCGGGTGGTTACCTTCGCCGCTTTTACCTTTGGCGGGGTAATGGATAAGTTCCCGGACCTGAAAATCTGCCTGGCCCACGGCGGCGGCTACGCCTGTTTCGGCATTGGCCGGATGGACCGGGGCTGGCAGGTGCGCTCCGAGGCCCGGGTGAACCTCAACCAACCGCCCCGCCACTACCTCAACAAGTTCTATTATGACTGCCTGACCCACAGCGAGCCGGCCCTGCGGATGTTGATTGACGCGGTGGGCATAGACCGGGTAGTTTTAGGCACCGACTGGCCAGCCGATATGCGTATCGACTGGCCGGTGTCCTGGGTAATGGGCCTGGAAAGCCTGACCCTGGCGGAAAAGGAAGCTATTTTGTGGAAGAACGTGGAGCGGATGTTGGGGCTTTAGCCGGGCGGCTGCTCCCGGCAAATCTAAATTAACTTTGACAGGAGCTGTAACCGAACAATGCGGTCGATCGACATACATGCGCACATCAGCCCGGAAGCCTATATCCGTGCGGTGGCGGCCGGGGAGGACTGGTACGGGATTACTGCCTTTGCCAACGCCTTTCACCGGAGCGTTCCCCGGACGCTGTGGACGCCGGAGCAGCGGCTGGCGGATATGGACTCCCTGGGCGTGGAGATGCACATCCTTTCCACCAACGCCGTTTTCTACTGCTACGACCGGGATGCCGCCACCGTTACGGCCATGGACCGGGAGTGCAACGACTACGTAGCGCAACTGGTTAAAGATCGCCCCGACCGGTTCGGCGGCCTGGCTAACCTGCCGATGCAGGACGTGGGCGCCGCCGCCGCCGAACTGGAGCGGGCCATGACTCAACTGGGCCTCCGGGGGGCGATGATTGGCGACCACGTGAACGGCAAGACCTTCGACAACCTGGAGTTCTACCCGGTATGGGAAGTGGCCGAGCAGACCGGCGCAGTCATTCTGATTCACCAGGATATGACCACCGTGGTTACGCCCCGGCTGGATCGCTACCATCTGCCCAACACCATCGGCAACCTGGCCGACCGGGCCATTACCTTTGCCTCTTTCGTTTTCGGCGGGGTGATGGATAAGTACCCCAACCTGCGGATTTGCCTGTCCCACGGCGGCGGGTACACCTGCTTCGGGGCCGGCCGAATGGATCGAGGCTGGCAGGTGCGCTCCGAGGCCCGGGTGAACATCACTCAACCGCCCAGCAGCTACCTCAACCGGTTTTACTATGACTGCCTGACCCACAGCGAATCGGCTTTACGAATGCTTATTGATTCGGTGGGAGTCGATAAGGTGGTCTTTGGCACCGACTGGCCCTTTGATATGTGCGCCGATTGGCCGGTGGCCTGGGTGCTGGGCCTGGAAAGCCTCACCCAGGAAGAGAAGGAGGCCATCCTCTGGAAAAACCTGGAGTCCCTGCTGGGTATCTAGCCGCGGGCTGGGCCGTCGTTCCGACCCGCCGCCGTCATCCCGGCGAAGACCAATATGACGGTGAAACGTCAACAAAGCCAACCCAAATCAGGAGCTTGAACCATGCGAAGCATAGACATCCACGCCCACATCGCTCCGGCGGTGGCGGCTAACCTGCCGGAAGGGCAGGAGTGGCACGGTTTTACCCGTCAGGCAGGGGGTGGCCGTCAGTTTCTGGTGCAGAGTTCCAAGCGCCAGTGGCTGCACCCCAAGTATTTCCTGACGCCGGAACAGCGCATTGCCGAGATGGACTCGCTGGGAGTGGACGTTCAGGTGCTTACCACCTGGGTCGGCCTGTATAACTATGACCTGCCGGCCGAGGTTACCACCGCCATCGCCCGGGACTGTAATGACTACGTGGCCGAGCTTACCCGGAGCTACCCGGCCCGGTTTGCCGGTATGGCTACCCTGCCGATGCAGGACCGGAACGCCGCCATCGCCGAACTGGACCGGGCGGTAAACCAGCTGGGCCTTAAGGGAGCCCAAATCAGCGACCACGTCAATAACCAGACCCTGGACCACCCGGACTTCACCCCCTTCTGGCAGTCCGTAGAGCAGTTGGGCGCCCTGATTTTCTTTCACCAGGAGGGCGACGATACCATCGTCGCGCCCCGGGACACCAAGGGCTACGGTATTGACAACTCCATCGGCAACCTGGCCGACCGGGCCGTTACCTTCGCCACGCTGGTCTTTGGCGGGGTGCTGGACCGGTTCCCCGACCTGAAGGTCTGTCTGGCCCACGGCGGCGGGTTCGCCTGTTTCGGGGCGGGCCGGATGGATCGGGGCTGGCAGGTGCGCTCCGAAGCCCGCGCTAACGGGGCGTACTGGCCCAGCAGCTACTTGAACAAGGTTTACTATGACTGCCTCACCCACAGCGAGACGGTGCTCCGGTATATGATCGATTCCGCCGGTATAGACCGCATCTTCCTGGGCAGCGACTGGCCCTACGATATGGGCATTGACTCACCCGTGGAATGGGTCAACGGCCTGCAAAGCCTGACCCAGGACGAAAAAGAAGCCATCCTTTGGAAGAACCTGGAGCGGGTGCTGGGCCTCTAGCCGCTCCTCCGGCGCCCCGGCTCTTTCCCCAGGGAGAAAGGCCGGAATAAGGGGATTTGGTGAAGTTGTCAAATGCTGGTATCATAGGGTTATCCAGCTAAAATCGGAAAAGGAGGCCGTCGATGCTCGCCGACCATATCCGGCTCAAGAACATTAACCACATCACCTACAACGTGAAGGACAAGGACGCCGCCCTGCGGTGGTATGAGGACATCCTGGGGCTGAAGCAGATTCCCAAGATGGTCAACAGCGACCACCTCTACTGGCTCCAACTGCCCAGCGGCGCCATGGTTCACATAATTGAGAACCCCGATGCGCCCTCCGCTCCGTCGCACCACACCGCTTTCGAGGTGGATGACCTCGCGGCGGCCCGGGAACATCTGACCGGTAAGGGTATCGAGGCTACGGAAATCCAGACCCGTAACGACGGTCAACAGGCCTTCTATATCAACGACCTGGACGGCAATCGCATTGAGCTTTGCACCGTTTCCGGGTTTGGCGTCCTGGTCTAAAGCGTACCGCCCATTCTGGGGGCCGGCCGGGTGGTATAACCCGGGTGGTAACCGCGGAAGCAATCCCGTGAGGAGGAGAAAGTATGAAGCTGGTTTTCTTTGATGATTTCAAGCTGGGCGTAGTTAAGGACGATGCGGTGGTGGATGTTTCTTCCGCCGTGAGCAGTGTCCCGCATACTTCGCCCCAGGACCTGATTAACCGGGTAATCGAGGGTTGGAGCGAGCACCGGAGCAACATCGAAGCGGTGGTCGATGCGGAAAGCGGCGTGGCGCTCAGTTCGGTCAAGCTTTGCCCGCCTTTACCCAAGCCCTATACCATCGTTTGTATGGCGGTCAACTACATGGAGGATGGCACCCGGGACGAACCGGCCCCGATTAACGCCTTCCTCAAGTCTCCCCACTGCATCATCGGCCCCGGCGACACCGTAAACCTGCCGGACATTCCTGCCACCATCTTTGAGTTCGAGGCGGAAATGGCCTTTGTGGTCGGCAAGCGGGCGGAGAACGTGAAGCCGGAAGACGCCTATGACTATATCTTCGGTTACCTGAACTTCATCGACGGGTCGGCGCGGGGCGTGCTGCCCCCGGGCAATACCTTCTACCAGATGAAATCCCGGGCTACCTTTGCGCCCATTGGCCCCTGGGTCGTTACCGCCGACGAGTTTACCAACCCGCTGAACCGCCAGGTGAAGCTGTCGGTCAACGGCGAGGTCAAGCAGGATTACAACACCAACGATATGGCCCATCAGATTCCCCGAATTATGGAATGGGTTACCTCCATTCACCCCCTGGAGCCGGGCGACATCGTAGCCACCGGCACCAACCACCGGGGCCTCAGTTCTCTGATGGACGGCGATGTGATTGACCTGGAAGTGGAGGGCCTGGGCAACCTCAACATCAACTTCCGGGATGATCTGAAGCGCACCTGGTCCAGGGAAACCCGCCTGGACCGGATGGAACAAGGACTGGAAGGAACCACTCCCCAGCTAACCGGAAAGTACGCCGAGGGTGGTTAATAACCGGTTGCCGTTGTTTCAGCCGGCAAGTTTAGAGGGCTTCCGGATAATTCCGGAAGCCCTTTTTCTTGGGGATGGCTCGGTTACTCGGTTAAGGGGAAAGTGGCGTCCCAGGCAGGATTCGAACCCGCGACCCGCTGCTTAGAAGGCAGCCGCTCTGTCCCCTGAGCTACTGGGACTCGGTTTGCCCGGATTACCCGGATGTCCCCCCGGCGCTGGGGTACGATATAATCTTACGTAGCCCGTAATCGGGTGTCAAGGCAGCCGTCGGTTGCTGGAAAGTTGAATGGAAGGAGAGGGTTCCTGATGGTTCAAGACAGCCGCCCGGTACGGGTGCTGGTAGCCAAGCCGGGTCTGGACGGCCACGACCGGGGCGCCAAGGTCATCGCCCGGGCTTTGCGCGACGCCGGCATGGAAGTAATCTATACCGGAATTCGCCAGACTCCACAGATGATTGTCCAGGCCGCCGCGCAGGAGGACGTGGAAGTGCTTGGCCTGAGCATCCTTTCCGGGGCGCACATGGAATTGCTCCCGGAGATTATGCGCTTGCTGCGGGAGCAGGAGATGGATGACGTCCTGGTGGTGCTCGGCGGCATCGTCCCGGAAGAGGACCGGCAGCCCCTGGCCGATTTGGGAGTAAACGCGGTGTTTGGGCCCGGCGCCTCCACCCAGCAGATTGTTGACTATATCCGCGACGGCGTACGGGGGCCGGCCGCCGCCCGGTAACGCCTTTTCCGGTAACGTTAGCTCTTGCCGTCTGTGGCCGCTCCCGCTGATGAGCCAGGCCGATAAACACCGGGAGGGTTCGCCCCTGCCGGGCGAGGCCGCCCCGCCAGGTAGCCGCCCAAAGCGAAACTCGCGATCGTTCGCCCCTGCCGGGCGAGGCCGCCCCTTCTGGTAGAACGGCGGGAACGGCTAGACGTAGGTTCGCCCCCTGCCGGGCGAGGCCGCCCCGCCGGGTCGCTATGGTCCGCTAACTCTTGCCGCAGCGGGCCTTTCCTCCGCGAAACACGGTTTTCTTGCCTATGCCCGCCCTTGACAGCAGCCTACATAATGCCCGTATAATCATTCCCAATTTAACGGCTGTCGGTCGCTTAACTTTCCTTTAGCGCTACTTTTATCTGGAGACCAAGCCGCCGGCCGGCGCGTTCTTTGAAAAACGATGCGATATAATGTGGCGCAATTGCTGAAGGAGCCTACCGGCTCCACCCGCAGTGTTGAACTGGAACCGGGGCCGGGCCAAATGCTGGAGAGCCGCCCCGGTTTTGCCGATTCCCTGGGCGGCCGGGTGCAGTTGCTGCGTACCCATCAAGGATTGCTGGTTCGCGGCAACGTGAAGGCCCGGATGTACCTGGCCTGTAGTCGGTGCTTGAACGAGTTCGTTGGCGCAACTCAACTGGCGCTGGAGGAAGAGTTCTTCCCCCGGGTGGATGTTAATACCGGGCAGCGTATGACCCTGCCATCGGATACCGAAGGAACGATTATAGACGCTAATCACGTCCTGGATTTGACCGAAGTGCTACGTCAGTACATGATCGCAGCGCAGCCGGTTAAGCCCCTGTGCCGGGCCAACTGTGCCGGGCTATGCCAGAAATGTGGGGTTGACCTGAACCAGGAAAATTGTACGTGCGGCGCCGGTCCGCGGGATCATCGCTGGGATGCTCTGGCGGACTTGCTGCACCGGTCGGAAGTTTAAGCGGGATAAGAGGGAATTTTGCTATGGGCGCAGTGCCGAACAAGAAGGTAACCCGGGCCAGGAGAGGTCGAAGGCTGACCTCTTATAAATTGAAGCCCTTAAGCTTTTCCATTTGCCCAAGGTGCCGTAGCGCTAAATTGCCGCATGCCGCTTGTCTCCATTGCGGTTATTACCGGGGACGACCGGTGCTTGGCGCAAGGGCGTAATTCACCCTTGCCGGGGGCGCCGGTCAATGCCGGCTGGTAAATGATCTTTCCGTAATGATGTGTTGTTCCGGTGGGGTAAATTGGGTTGAGTGTGGAGGCGATTACGAATACGCAGGATAACAAAGGCTATTCATACGTTTTCCCCGGTCAGGGGTCGCAGACGGTGGGCATGGGCTTGGAGCTTTTCCATACCTCTGCGGCGGCCCGGGAAGTATTTGAAGAAGCCGATGACAGTCTGGATTTTCCCCTGTCCCGCATAATCTTTGAGGGACCTTCCCGCGAACTCCGGGATACTATGAACTCCCAGCCGGCTATTATGGTGGTCAGCATTGCTTGTTGGAAGGCTTGGGAGGAAATCCTGGGGGCCCAATACCCGCGCCCGGTGTCCGTTGCCGGGCACAGCTTGGGGGAATATACCTCCCTGGTGGTCGCCGGAGTCGTCAGCTTTCGGGAAGGTATCAAGCTGGTACGGGAACGGGGGCGCCTGATGCATGAAGCCGCCGAGGCCCGGCCCGGCGGTATGGCGGCGATTATCGGTTTGGAAGAGTTCGCCTTTGAGCATATCTGCGCTGAGACCGGGGTAGAATTAGCCAACGTGAACAGCGATGATCAGGTGGTAATCAGCGGCGACAAGATTGCCGTAGCCCGGGCTATGGACTTGGCCGCCGCCCGGGGCGCCAAAAAGACCGTTCCCCTGAAGGTGAGCGGCGCCTTTCATTCCTCCCTGATGGGTTATGCCCAGCAAGGGCTGGTGGAGGCTCTGACCGGGTTGGAATTGCGCGACCCGGATGTGCCTATAATCGCCAACTCCCTCGCCGCGCCGGTAACCACGGTGGCCCAGGTGCGCAGTGAACTGATCAACGGGCTTTGCCATTGCGTTCAGTGGAAGCAGTCGGTCCGCTACATGGTGAGCTCCGGGGCCTCCCATTTTGTGGAGTTTGGCCCGGCCCGGGTCCTGTCCAGTCTGATCAAGCGTATTGACCGGGGCGTAGAGGCTTTCACCCTTTCGGACCCAGCGTCAATACGGAAACTCACCCAGGAAATCTAGGGGAACGGGAATAACGGGATAGCCAGGTAAGGTAACCGCCCTTTGGTGATTATGCCCAAGGTATTGACCAATGACCCGAGACGGACGGCGCGGATGATGGCCCTTCAGGCCGGTTTCGCCAGCGATGTCCGGGGGAGCTTTGAGGAGTCTGCCCTGGAATGGCTGGCCGGAGAAAATCCGCTGCATCCCAAGGATATAGCCGACGTAATGGCGTTTTCGCAAACGCTGCTGCGCGGCGTACAGGAAAGGAGGCCGGCCCTGGACGAGTTAATCCAGGTTTACGCTCCGGCCTGGCCGGTCCAACTCCTGTCGCCGGTTGACCGGAATATCCTGCGCATCGCTTTGTTTGAATTACTGCATCATACTAACACTCCCTCCAGGACTGCCATTAACGAAGCCGTGGAACTGGCTAAAATCTTCGGCAGCGAAAGCACGGCCCGGTTCGTCAATGGAGTGCTGGGCTCGGTGATGGCAGCCTTGTCCCGGGGGGAGCTGGAACCGGATAAACCCGCTTCTGAAGGGGGATGACTTTTTGGCCACCGTTAATGAACGCGTAAAGTCCATCGTGGTAGATAAGCTGGGAGTAGATGAAGACGAAGTGGAGGAAAGTTCCTCCTTCGTGGATGACCTTAATGCGGACTCCCTGGACCTGGTAGAGCTGATTATGGCTTTTGAAGAGGAGTTTTCCACCGACGATAACCAGGTGGAAATTTCCGACGACGACGCCTCAAACATCCGAACGGTTGGGGATGCCATAAACTATCTGCTTGAACACGGCGTTGCCAATGAGTGATTCGGCGGTTGCTCCGTGTTGCCAGGGCGCTCCGGCCAACCGCCGCCCTCCCATCTGGTTAGCCCGCGCACCCGGTTAAAGGTTCCCTTGCCTAGCCTTTGCATCTCACCCCTCTGTACGCTCTCTTTAGGGAAGAGGCGGCCCGCAGGGCGCCAAAGCAGGATTATGGCTACTAACTGGCCTTGCGCTCCCGGACTTTGGTGAAAGCCGGAATGACGGAACGGGCGCAGAGGTTGGAGCATTTTCACGGATCAGCGGGAATTGAGGAGCCAAGTCTCTCGGCCGGCGTCGTCCTGGCATTAGTGAGCTATGATGGATAGCTTGGAAGAAATAGCCCGATTGGTCTCTCGATGCACCGATTGCGATTTGCATCGGGGACGGGCCAACGCGGTTCCGGGGGAAGGCGCCGCCGATGCCGAGTTGATGTTTATCGGGGAGGGGCCGGGTTCTCAGGAGGACTTGCAGGGCTTACCCTTTGTTGGCCCGGCCGGCCGTTTTCTCGATGAATTGCTGGCCTCCATCGGGCTGCGCCGGGACCGGGTTTTCATTGCCAACATGGTCAAGTGCCGACCGCCCCAAAATAGAGACCCGCTGCCGGGCGAAATCGGCGCCTGTAGCAAGTACCTGAACCGCCAGATTGAACTGATTGACCCCAAGCTCATTGTTACTCTGGGCCGGTTTTCCCTGGCGCGTTTCTTTCCCGGCGAAAGTATCAGCCGGGCCCGGGGCCGTCTCCGGGAAAGGGACGGGCGGCGGATTTACCCGGTAATGCACCCGGCGGCAGCCCTCTACCGGGAGGCAATGCGGAGCGTTATCGTCGAAGACTTCAAGCGCATTCCGGGCATCCTGGAGGAAGCCCGGCGGCAACCGGCTCCCCGTCCGGAACCGGTGGTAGAAGAGACGCCGCCGGAACAACTGACCCTCCTTTAGAAATTGGTCTTCTAGGAACTGACTTAAACTTGAACCATAACTTGCGCGTTATACCCCTGGGCGGCCTCGGCGAAATCGGCAAAAATATGATGGCCCTGGAGTGCGGCGGCGACATCATCGTCGTTGACTGTGGTGTCCAGTTCCCCACCGAGGAAATGTTGGGTGTTGACCTGATTATCCCCGACATCTCCTATTTGACGGAGCGAGCCGACCGGGTCCGGGGTATTCTCATCACCCACGGCCACGAAGACCATATCGGCGCCCTGCCCTTTGTCCTGCCCCATCTGGATGTGCCGGTTTACGCGCCCCGGCTGGCCCACGGACTGATTTCGGTGAAACTGCGGGAACGCCCCGCCACCCGGGACGCCCTGTTGGCGCCGATCGACCCGGATGTTCCTTACCAACTGGGCGATAACTTTAAGGCAAGTTGGTTCCGGGTTTGCCATAGCATCCCTGACGCTATGGGCATCGCCATCAGCACTCCTTTGGGCACCGTGATTCATACCGGCGACTTCAAGATTGACCACACGCCGGTGGACGGGCATACCATTGACCTTACCACCCTGGCCCGGCACGGCAACGATGGGGTGTTGCTCCTGTGCTCCGACTCCACCTATGCGGAAATCCCCGGTTACACCCCTTCGGAGCAGATATTGAGCGATACCCTGGACCGGGCCGTCGGCGACGCTCCCGGCCGGGTGATGGTGGCTACCTTTGCCTCCCTCATTTCCCGGATCCAGCAGGTTATCGACGCGGCAGCCCGCCACCACCGCAAGGTCAGCATTGTGGGGCGCAGTATGGCGGATAATGTGAACATGGCCGTGGAAATGGGCTACCTGTCCCTGCCCCCGGGCCTGTTGCTTTCCCTCAACGAAATCCGGAGTTATCCCCCGGAACAGGTGGTTCTATTGACTACGGGCAGCCAGGGCGAGCCCACCTCCGCCCTGGTGCGCATTGCCAACGGGGAGCACCGGGACGTGTCGGTTATGGAGGGGGATACGGTAGTAATCTCGGCGACGCCGATTCCGGGCAACGAACTGCTGGTCAGCCGGACGATTGACAACCTGCTGCGGCAAGGAGCCAAGGTGCTTTATGACCGGATTGCCATGGTCCACGTTCACGGCCACGCCAGCCAGGAAGAACTGAAAATGATGCTGAGTCTGACCCGGCCCCGCTACTTTGTGCCGGTGCATGGCGAGTACCGGCACCTGATGGCCCATGCCCGCCTGGCCTGGGATATGGGGGTGGCGGAAGCCGGTATTTTCGTGCTGGAGGACGGCGACGTGCTGGAGCTGTCCGAGACCGGCGGCCAGGTGGTGGAAACCGTTTCGGCCAGCCCGATCTTTATCGATGGCCCCAGCGCCCGGGATATACAGAGCGCGGTATTGCAGGAACGGCGTGCCCTGGCCCGGGATGGCGTGGTGGTGGTGGTGGTATCCACCGACCGGAAAACCGGCCTCCCGGTCAGTCCGGCCAAGGTGCTGGCCAGCGGGTTTATGGATGCCGCCGAGACAGAGGCGCTGTTCGGGAAACTGTCCGGCCTGGTGGATGCCCTGCTGTCCGACAGCCCGGAACTTATCGGTCGCCAGGAGCGACTGAAAAACAAAATCCGGGACGCTGTCCGCCGCTTCCTGCAAACCGAAGCCCGCCGCCGCCCCACCATCGTACCGGTGCTGCTGGAAGTTTAGCTTCCTGACCCATCACCCCGGAATGGCTGAAATCCCTGCCTCCCGTTCCTTTAAGTTTCCCCTGGACTCCACTAACATGGTCAGAACCCTGCCTTTCGGACATTCTTGACCTTTTCTTGAGGGGTTAATATGGCGGGACCCGCGCCATCCACGCTCCGCTCGGCGGCATCAGTTGACCATGCCAGGGTGCGCTTCTGGTTTTTCGCCAGCCTGGATGCCTTTGTGATGCTGGCGGCCTTGACGGTGGCGGCCCTGGTCATCTGGCGTTACGAAGGCGCCTTAACCTGGACTTATACTGCCCTGGGCTATGGCTGGATTCCCGTCCTCCTCTGGGGCCTGGCGGCTTTGGCTTGCTTGCGTTACCGTCCCCGGTGGCTGTTCCGGCCCTGGCGCTGGTGGCTGGTCGGCGCCGCGTTGGTGGCCCTGGCGGTGGGAACGCTTTCCTATTTTGACGCTGGATATGGAGAACTGGCTTTTGTCAGCCTGGGCGGCCGCTGGGGTAGCGCTATGATTGGCGAATCCCCGGTATGGGGCATTGCCCGCCTGGTCGCCATTGCCCTGGCCGTTCCCCTGGTAGCCTATCCCCGCAGAGCCGGCCGGGGTTATTGGGCCGCTCTGTTCACGCTGGGCAAGGGCCTCTGGTACGCCGGGTACTACCTGGCGCTGGCCCTGCGCTACCTGTTCCGCCGGGTAGCCAGGGGTATTGGCGCCCTCGCCCGCCGGGAAACCCGCCCCGGCTGGGTAACCGCGTCAGTCCAATTCCCGGGCCGCCTGTTTGGCGGTCGGTCCGGCGCCTCGGGCCGCCGCGCCCGGGCCGTGCCGAAGGTTGTCCCGGAGCCGGAAACCACTGTGGCGACTCCGACGCTTTCGGCGCCCCCGACGGCGCCGGTGAAACTGGCGCCGGTGTCGGTTAAAGGCTCCCAGTGGCAGCTTCCGCCTTTGGAACTGCTGGCCCCGGCGGAAACCCGCGAAACCGACGACCGGCCATTGAAGAAGATGGCCGCTGCCATCGAAAGCGCCCTGGCCGACCACGGGGTAAACGTGGAGGTTACCGACATCAAGGCCGGGCCGCGGATCGTACGGTTCGGGTTGCAGCCCGGCTGGGTAGAAAAAAGGGGGCGGCAGGACAAGGGCGAAGGCTCCCTGGTCGGGGAGCGCCGCCGGGTCCAGGTGGGCAGCATCCTGGCCCGGGAGAAAGACCTGGCCCTGGCAATCAGCGCGCCCAGCCTGCGCTTTGAGCCGGTGCCCGGCGAGGCCTTGCTGGGCCTGGAATTGCCCACCCCCACGCCCAGCAAGGTTACGATGCGGGAGGTGATGGACGCTCAGGATTTCCGGAAGATAGCCGCCAGGGGCGGGCTGCCCATCGCCCTGGGCGCCGATGCCGGCGGAAAGCCGGTGGCCATGGATTTGTCCGCCCTGCCGCACATGATGATCGCCGGCGCCACCGGCAGCGGCAAAAGCGTCTGTATCAACTCCATTATCGCATCCTTTCTCCTGACCAAGCCGCCGGACCAATTGAGGATGCTGATGGTGGACCCGAAACAGGTCGAGCTGACCCCCTTCAACGGCATACCCCACCTGATTATGCCGGTAATCAAGGAAGTGGACGACGTCAGCCCGATGTTAAAGGGCTTGGTCCGGGAGATGACTCGTCGCTACCGGCAAATGTCGGAGGTCAATACTCGCAACATTGCCGGTTACAACGCCAAGGCTAAGGAGCCGCTGCCTTACCTGGTGCTGATAGTGGATGAGTTGGCGGACTTGATGATGGTAGGCGGCCACGAAGTTGAACACTCCCTGGTGCGATTGGCGCAAATGGGGCGGGCCGCCGGCATTCACCTGGTGCTGGCGACGCAGCGTCCCTCCAAAGAAGTGGTTACCGGGCTGCTCAAGGCCAACATCCCGGCCAAGATAGCCTTTGCCGTCGCCACCCAGGTAAACGCCCGGGTAATTCTGGACTCTATCGGCGCGGAAAAACTGTTGGGCAAGGGGGATATGCTGCTGGTAAACAATGATTCCCCGCAGCCCCGGCGGGTTCAGGGCACCCTGGTATTCGACGAAGAAATCGAAGAGTTGGTGAATTTCTGGCTCGACCAGAAAGGCCCGCCGCTACCGACCATCTCCCTGGAGGAATCGGAGGAGGCCGACGAAGAGGATGAGGACGCTGTGGATGAAATGCTGCTGGAGAAGGCGCGGGAACTGGCTCTGCGTAACCCGCATCTGACCACATCCTTGTTGGAACGCCGGCTCAAGATCGGCGGCAGCCGGGCTTCCCAGGTGTTGTCAGCCCTGGAAGCGGAGGGTCTGGTTATACCCCGTTAGCTGAACCGCCCCGTTCCGGGAGTAGGGTGTCTGTCTTAATTTTTAGCTACGACACCCTATGGCTGCCGATTTCAAACGGATACCCGGCCGGTCTGGGAGGAGGTCGGGAGCCGGGGCGAATTTGTGGTATTATAGTCTGTAGGGGCGGCCCGGCAGTCTATCTCCCCCAGCTACGATTATCGCCATTGCTTATCGATCTGCACACCCATAGCTATCCCAAGTCCGATGACAGCTTTGCCGGAGTGGATGATCTCATCGCCCGGGCAAAGGCCCTGGGTTTGGACGGCATTTGCCTGACCGACCATGATGAGTTCTGGACGCAGGACGCCGTGCGGACTCTGTCCCGGCGGCATGACTTTCTGGTGCTGCCCGGCAGCGAGGTCAACACCGACGCCGGACACATCCTGGTCTTCGGCCTGGAACGCTACGTATTTGGCTTGCATAAGCCCCACTTTCTCCGCCGCGCGGTTGACCGTTGCCAGGGCGTGATGGTTGCCGCGCATCCTTACCGGCGCCGGTTTCTGGCCGCCCCGGGGCGGGAACCCCGGGCCCGGGCGGAAATGCTGGAGCGAGCCGTCGCCGATGCTTTCTTCCCCTTGTGCGACGCCATCGAGGGCGTCAACGGGCGCGGGCTGCCGTCAGAGAACGACTTTTCCCGGCAGCTGGGCGCCGCGCTTAACCTGAAATGCACCGGGGGCAGCGACGCCCACCGGCTGGAGCAACTGGGCACCGTCGCCACCCGGTTTGAGCGCCCCATTCGCGGCCTGGCCGACCTGATCCGGGAAATCAAGGCCGGCCGGTTCCAGCCCGAGGCGCTGCTGGACGAGAAGCGTTGAGCGGCGCTGAACAGTCTGAACAGTACCGGCTACCGGGTGGATACGACCTGAAATCCGACCTTCTGAAGTTCGACCTTGGCAGGCACAATAAATGAACGAGACATTGAGAGTAGAAGACCTGCAAGTGGAGTTTACGACCTCCGCCGGCCCGGTGAAGGCCCTGAACGGGATCAGCTTTGCGCAGGAAGCGAATCAGGTCTATTGCATCGTGGGCGAGAGCGGCGCCGGAAAGAGTACCCTGGCCCTGGCGATTATGGGCTTGCTCCCGCCGTCGGCTACAGTATTGCAGGGCCGCATTATCTTTGACGGCGTGGATCTGCTGCGGGCCAGCCCGGAACACCTGCGCAGCATCCGGGGCAAAGACATATCAATGGTGTTTCAGGATGCCCAGACCGCCTTGAACCCGGTGCAGACGGTGGGGGCGCAGCTGGAAGAGGTCATCCGCACGCACACCGATAAGTCGGCCCGGGAAGCCAACCGGATGTCCCAGGAAGTGCTGCGAGAACTGGGGTTGCCCGATCCCCGGCGTATCCTGGGCGAATATCCCTTTAATCTCAGCGGGGGAATGTGCCAACGGGTAATGCTGGCGATTGCCCTGGTAATGCAGCCCCGGCTGCTAATTGCGGACGAAGCTACCTCCGGACTGGACGTTACCCTGCAAGCGGAAATCCTGGAGCGGCTGAAGGGCCTGTGCCGGGAACTGAACTCGGCCATCCTGCTCATTACCCACGACCTGGGGATCGTGGCCCACATGGGCCAGCGGGTAGCCGTAATGTATGGTGGCGCGCTGGCCGAGACGGCGGACGTTATACCCTTGTTCCGGGAACCGCGCCATCCTTATACCTGGGCCTTGCTCCAGTCGCTGCCCCGGCTGGACGACGTGGGGAAACGGTTACGGCCACTGCGGGGCAGCCCGCCGGATATGATAAACCTGCCCGAGCAATGCTCCTTTCTGCCCCGATGTCCCAAGGCCCTGAGCCGGTGCCGCCAGGAGCCGCGCCCGGCCCTGGAGGAGATTGCGCCCCGTCACGCCGTTGCCTGTTACAACCCCATGCTGGCGGAGTAACCCCGGGTGTTGCCCTTCTCGGCCAGGTCAACCCGGTTACAACCCCATGCTGGCGGAGTAACCGGCGCCCGCTGCCTTTTCCCGGCTTCGCTGGTTTCCTGCTGCTCCGGGTTAATTTCAACCCGGAGCAGCAGGATGGCTGCCGGGTTCAACGGCCGGGATGGGCCAGGTCGGCCACTAGCAGTTCCAAAGCCAGGTCTTCCGATTCCACCTGCCCGGTCTTGATTGCCAGGTCCGTTTCCAACAGGCGCTGGTAACGCCGGTTGATGTCGGCCCAGGAGTTGCGGCGGGCTTGTTCTGTTGCTCGCCGGGCGGCAAAGGGCGGGACACCCAGTTTCCCGGCCAGTTCCTGGGGGGGAACCCGTCGCTCGGACCAGTAGCGGGCCAAGGCGACCAGCCGCAACTGGCGTTCCACCATCCCGATGATGTAAGGCAGGGCGGCGCCGTCCTGCCGCAGCTTTTGCAGCAGCCGCAAGGCGACTCCCGGCCGACCGTCAATCATGGCGTCCACGGCGTTGAAGATGCTGGCCTCCCGCACCTGGGAGACCAACTCCCGGATGTCCGACTCTTCGATGCTGCGCCCGGCGGCATAAAGGGACAGTTTTTCCAGTTCCCGGTCCAGAGTCCAGAGGTCGTTATCCACCAAGTCGATCAGGGTCTTGATTGCCGCCGGGCTGATGCCGGCTCCTTTGCTCCGGGCCAAATCCTTGACATAGCGGGCCAGCGCCTCGCCGGCGGGGGCGGTCAGATGGCGCACCTGGGCCACATCCTTTACTCCCCGGAGCAGGGGGTTGGTATCGGAAAGGGCGTGGTCAACCAGGAACAGCCGGGTGGTGTCTGGCATCTGGGGGATAGCGGCGACCAGACCTCCCCAGTCGCCCAGAGCGCGACCGGTTGCGGCAGAGCGTCCCGTCCGCCCCCGTCCGCCCCGGCCAGAGCGGCCATCCTGGGTCGCCAGTAATCCGGTTACCACTACCAGGCGGCAGGCATCCATGAAGGGCAGGGAATTGCAGACCGCCAGCAATTCCGGCAGGTTTAGCTGGCTACCGTTAAGTTGGTGGCGGTTAGCCTCCAGCAGCGTATCGGCCCCGGCCGCGCGTTCCAGCTTTTTCAACTCTTCGGAAACCAGGAAGCTGTCTCCGTAGAGGACGTGGGTAGGCAAGCCATTCCTCCAGATTTTCGGTTCGACCTAATGCCGCTGGGTGAAAAACCGAAATGTAATTGCCCAGTTCATCGGGCCGGCCGTTCCACCAGTTCAGTAAGAATGCCGAAGACCGAGCGGGGATGAATAAAGGCGATGTCGCCGGACAGCCCTTCCCGGGGTTCTTGGTCGATGAGTTGCAGTCCCGACTCCGCCACAACTTGCAGCTTGCCGGGCAGGTCGGTTACGTAGAAGGCCAGGTGATGCAGGCCCTCGCCCCGCCGGCCGATGAAGCGGCCAATCGGCGTATCCGCCGCCGTAGGCTCCAGCAACTCCAGCCGGGTCTGGCCCACCTGCACCAGGGCGCCGCGCACTCCCTGGTCGGCCAGTTCCCGCACCTCGGGCCGGGGCGCCCCGAACACCCCGCTGAACAGGGTCAGGGCAGCGTCCAGATCCTGGACCGCTATCCCCACGTGGTCGATGTAGTCAACGGCGCATACCGGCGTGGTAGTCAAGGTTCAACTCCTGCGGGGTTTTTCACCCGGAGCCCCGGAGGCGTAGAGGAACCCGGCGGTTCTCCGGGAAGCTCCGAGTTTCTGGGCGCAGAAAACTCAAATACGATTATCCGCTATCCGTACTGACCGGGCTTAAACCGGATATTGGGCCAGCGTTTGCCGAGCGATGAGCAGGCGCTGGACTTCCGAGGTGCCTTCGTAGATGGTGGTTACCCGGGCGTCCCGGAACAGCCGTTCTACCGGGGCGTCCTTGAAGTAGCCGTAGCCACCGTGTACCTGCACCGCCTGGGAGGTAACGTTGACGCACATCTCCGAGGCGATGAGTTTCGCCATTGAAGCCTCGTTAATATAGGGCAGCCCGGCATCCTTCAGGGTAGCCGCCTGCATCGTGGTGGCGCGGGCGGCGTAAACCGCCGTGGCCATATCGGCCAGCTTAAACTGGATGGCCTGGTGCTGGGCGATGGGCCGGCCAAAGGATTCCCGCTGTTGGGCGTAACGCACTGCCTCTTCCAGCGCGGCCTGGCCGATGCCCACGCACTGGGCAGCGATGGTTATCCGGCTGGAGTCCAGGATTTCCATGGCGTAGCGGAACCCCCGGCCGGCCTCGCCCAGCAGGTTCTCCGCCGGCACCGGCGTATCCTGGAACACCACCTCGTTGGTGCTGGAAGCGCGCATTCCCATCTTGCCGTGCATCTGGTTAATCTGCATCCCCGGCGCCCCCCGGGGAACGACAAAGGCGCTGATTCCCCGGTGACCCAGCCCCCGGTCCTGGGTGGCGAACACTACTATGGACTCGGCCACGTCGGCGTTGGTGATGAACAGCTTGCTGCCGTTGAGAAACCAGACGCCGTCCCGCTGGACGGCCGAGGTTTGCAGGGCTGCCGCATCGGACCCTCCGCCGGGTTCGGTCAAGGCCCAGGCCGCCACGCCCTGGCCGGAGGCTAAAGAGGGTACGAACCGCTGCTTCTGCTCTTCATTCCCAAAGCGGTAGATAGTGGTGGTTCCCAGGGACAGGTGCGCAATCAGGCCGGTGCTGGCGGCGGCATCGCCCCGGGCGATTTCCGCAGCGGCAATGGCGAGCTGGCGGTAGCCGCCGCCACTGCCCCCGTACTGGGGGTCAATGCCGATGCCGGTAAGCCCCAGCCGGGCCATGCCTTCCCAGTTGGGCCAGTCAAACTCCTCCCTCTCGTCCACCTCCCGGGCGCGAGGCGCCAACTCCCGGTCGGCAAAGTCCCGCACCAGATTCTGGAGCATTCGCTCTTCTTCGTTAAGCATTTGCGTGGTCAACTAAACCCTCCTCATTGCGGTTGTGGTTCCGACCGGCCCGGTCAAAAGGCCAACTCCCCGGGCTGTTCGCCGAAGACCTGGCGAAAAACCTGGCAAATCTCGCCCAGGGTGCAGTAGTTTTCCACGCACTCCAGGGTGGCGGGTATGGTGTCTTCGGTGGTGCGGGCGACCTCTTCCAGTCGGGCCAGGGACATCTTGACGGCGGCGTTGTCCCGCGCTTGGCGCAACCGTTGCAGCCGTTGCGCCTGCTGGCGGGCCACTTCCGGGTCCACCCGCAGCAGGTTGCCGGCGGGCGGCGTGTCGCTGACGTAGCGGTTCACCCCGACAATGGTGCGCTCTCCGGCGTCCACTTCCCGTTGGTGGCGGTAGGCCGACTCGCCGATTTCCCTTACCTGGAAACCCTGCTCGATGGCGGCCACGGCGCCGCCTTGCCGGTCAATGCGCTCGATGTAGTCCCGGGCCGCCTGCTCCAACTGGTCGGTCAGGCTTTCCACGTACCAGGAACCGCCCAGGGGGTCAACCACGTCGGCCACGCCGCTCTCGTGGGCGATGATCTGCTGGGTGCGGAGCGAAAGCTGGGCCGATTCCTCGGTGGGCAGTCCCAGGGCCTCATCCCGGGAATTGACGTGCAGAGATTGGGTGCCGCCCAGGATGGCTGCCAGGGCCTGCACCGTGCTGCGAATCAGGTTGTTGTCCGGTTGCTGGGCAGTCAGAGTTACCCCGGCGGTCTGGGTGTGGAAACGCAGCATCATGGAGCGCGGGTCTCGCGCCCCGAACCGCTCCCGCATAATCCCGGCCCACATCCGCCGGGCGGCCCGGTACTTGGCGATCTCTTCCAGCAGGTTGTTCTGGGCCACGAAGAAAAAGGACAGCCGGGGCGCAAAGTCATCCACCGCCAGCCCGGCCGCCACCGCCGCCTGGACGTAGGCGATGGCATTGGCAAAGGTAAAGGCCAACTCCTGGACGGCGGTGGCCCCGGCCTCGCGCATATGGTAGCCGCTGATGCTGATGGTGTTCCAGCGGGGAATCTGCCGGGCGCAATACTTGAACACGTCCACCACCAGCCGCATAGAGGGCCGGGGTGGATAGGCATAAGTTCCCCGGGCGATGTATTCCTTCAGGATGTCGTTCTGGAGGGTGCCGCTCAACTGCTCCGGGCCGACGCCTTGCCTTTGGGCGGCGGCAATATACAGGCACAGCAATACCGAGGCGGTAGCGTTAATGGTCATTGAAGTGCTGACCTGAGCCAAGGGTATGCCGTCAAAGAGCGTTTCCATGTCCTCCAGGCTGCAAATGGGCACGCCCACCTTGCCCACCTCGCCTTGGGACTGGGGAGCGTCGGAATCGTAACCAATCTGCGTGGGCAGGTCAAAAGCTACTGAAAGCCCGGTCTGACCCTGTTCCAGCAGGTAGCGGAAGCGGTGGTTGGTGTCGGCGGCGGTGGCATAGCCCGAATACTGGCGCATGGTCCAGATGCGGCCCCGGTACATATTGGGCTGCACGCCTCGGGTATAGGGAAACTCCCCCGGATAGCCCACGCGGTCAGGGGCCGGGTCTCCCTGCTCTCCCTCGTCCCGGGCGTACAGCGGGTCAATGGGAATGCCGCTGTCGGTCCGGAAACTCTCCTGGCGTTCCGGGAACCGCTGGATAGCTGGCGCTAGGGTATTTTTGCGCCAGCGTTCCCTCCGGTGTTCCCGCGAGTCTTCCCGGTTGTTTGCTGCGCTGCCGGACATTCGCCGCCTCTATCCAGGTCGCCGGGCCGTCTATGCCAATCCCCCGGCGTCATTCCCGAGTTATTCCCCATTGTACCGGTATATTGTACCTTTATTGCCGGAGGCGCTCAACCCGGCCCAGACCTCTTTCCGGTAGGAACGTCGCGCCTTGACATTGCGGAAAGGTCGTCCATATACTAACCTCGCTATGCGACTAAAAGACAGTCAGCCGTTGGTCCCTGGTTGGCGGCCTTGCCTGGTCAAGGGGAAATGAGCAGGAAAGAAGTTCTGGTGGTGGGTGGCGGTACTGGCAACCATACCACCCTTACCGGTCTGAGGAATGTGGACTGCGGCCTGGCGGCCGTGGTGGCGATGACCGACAGCGGGGGCAGTTCCGGGAGGTTGCGGGACGAGCTGGGACAGCTGCCGCCGGGGGACTTACGGCGTTGCCTGATGGCCTTGGCCGCCGAAACTCCCCAGGGCAACCTGATGCGCCGTCTCTTTGACTACCGCTTTACTTCCGGGAATGGCCTCACCGGGCACAACTTTGGCAACCTGCTGCTCACCGCCCTCACCGAGATTACCGGAAACACGATTACCGCCGTTGAAGAGGCCGCCCAGATGTTGGGAATCCAGGGCAAGGTGCTGCCGGTTACCCTGACGCACTCCACGCTGGTGGCCCGCCTGGAGAACGGGGAGGAAATTTCCGGCGAATCGGCTATTGACCTGCGGCGGGACAATCTGGACGTAGGTATTGACTACATCCGCCTCGACCCCAAAGCCTATGTTTATCCGCCGGTGCTGGATGCCATTGAGCAGGCGGATGCCATCATCCTCGGCCCCGGCGACATCTACACCAGCGTCCTGCCCAACCTGTTGGTGGAGGACGTGGCCGACGCGATTGTCGCCGCCAAAGCGATCAAGATTCACGTCTGCAATCTGGTTACCAAACCCGGGGAGTCGGACGGATTCAAGGCTTCTAACTTTGTCAATTTGCTGATGGACTATCTGGGAACCGACGAACCATTGGATTACCTGGTATTCAATGACAGCCCCTTCCCACCCCGGCTGCTATCCCGGTATGCCGCCGACCGGCACTACCCGGTGGAACTGGACCGGTCGGAGTGCCGGCAGGTGGTAAAAAACATCGTAAGCAGTCCGGTGCTGGCCTCCGGCCTCTATCTGCGGCACGACCCCAACGCCCTGGCCCGGACCATAATGGAAATAGTGAACCGTCCGGCCCACGACCGGCGGGGGCCTCAAACCGTCGCCGGGGGGTAGTTCGGTCCCTTTCGGATTTTCGGCTCTGGAACACCGTCTGGAAGCATTGCATTGGATCTGCGCTCACGGCGGGTTTCCAACTAGCCGGCTGCCGGCGGTCCGGCGAACAAGTTCAGGGTGGAGGGAGCGGGAACGTCGGGCGCAGTTCCGGTTCTCCCCGGAGGCGTTGTGTGTGGCATAGTAGGATACGTTGGCGGCCAGATGGCCTGGCCCATTATCCTGGAGGGCTTGCAGCGGTTGGAATACCGGGGCTACGACAGCGCCGGTATTGCGGTGTTGGGAGCGACCGGACGGCTGTGCCTCCGCAAGACGGTGGGTAAGGTTAACGGGCTGACCCGGGATGCCCAGGCCGGTTTCCCCGAAGGTACGGTCGGCCTGGGGCATACCCGGTGGGCTACCCACGGCCCGCCCTCCGATGCCAACGCTCACCCCTTGACCGAATGTGGCCGGCAAGTGGCCGTGGTGCATAACGGAATCGTGGAAAACTTCCTGGAACTCAAGCGCGGTCTCCAGCGCCGGGGCCACGTTTTTTCCTCGGAAACGGATACCGAGGTTATCGCCCACCTGATTGAGGAAGGGTTGGCCCAGGGGCTGAGCTTTGCCGCCGCCTTCCGGGGTATGGGCCAACTGCTGGAAGGCTCCCAGGCAGTAGCCGCCATTTGGCAAGGGGAACCGGATAAGTTGTGCGCCCTGCGGGTGGGTCATGCCGGGGGAATTGTCATTGCCCACCGGGACGGTCAGGGCATCGTGGGCAGCGACTTGCCGGCGGCCCTGCCGGTCTTGCGCCACCGGCCCGGCCCGGTGGGCATCCTCGAATCCGGGGAAATGGTCGAAGTAACCCGGGAAGGGGTGCAATTCTCCGACCTGGCGGGAAACCGCCTGAACAAGCGACTGCGCAACGTGTCGCCGGAAGACGTGCTGGTTGACCGGGGCGGCTACCGGCATTTCATGCTCAAGGAGATAATGGAGCAGCCCCAGACCGTGGCGGGCGCCCTGCGCGGTCGGGTCAACTTCGAGGCGGGCCGGGTGGAACTGCCGGGATTCTCCCTGTCCGAAGCGGAAATTCAGGACTTGCAGCGGGTTGTCCTGATTGGCTGCGGCACCAGCCTGAACGCCGCCCAGGTAGGCCGGCACCTGGTAGAACGATTTGCCGGTCTGCCGGCCGAGGTGGAGAGCGCCTCGGAGTTCCGCTACCGGGAACCCCTGCTGGACCGGCGGACGTTGGTGGTAGCCATCAGCCAGTCCGGGGAAACTGCGGACACCGTGGCGGCCATGCAAGAGGCGCAGGCGCGGGGAGCGCGCCTGCTGGCAATCTGCAATGCCGAGGAAAGCCAGTCGGCCCGGTTGGCCGAAAACACTCTGTATATGGGTTCCGGTCTGGAAATCGGGGTAGCCAGCACCAAGACTTTCATTGCTTCCCTTACCCTGCTGCACCTGCTGGCGATTTATCTGGCTCAAGCTCGCCGGCGATTGTCCCCGGAGATTACCCGGCGGCTGGTAACCGACCTGGCCCGGTGTCCCCGCTTGATTGGAGAAATGCTGGCCGACCGGTCCGAGTACCAGCGGCTGGCCCGCAGGTTCAGTGGCTATGGCGGTTTTCTCTTCCTGGGCCGGGGCATGAACTCGGCTATTGCCCAGGAAGGCGCGCTGAAGCTCAAGGAAATCAGCTACATCCACGCCGAGGGCTATCCGGCCGGTGAAATGAAGCACGGCCCCATCGCCCTGATCGACCGGAATATGGCTACCCTGGCCCTGGCCCCTCGGGACAGCTTGTACGACAAGATGGTGAGCAATATCCGGGAAGTTAAAGCCCGGGAAGGGGTGGTCCTGGCCGTGCTGACCGAGGGCGACGCCGAACTTCGGAACCAGGTGGATGAGGTCCTTTACCTGCCGCCGGCTCCCGAACACCTGACACCGGTGTTGGCGACCATTCCCTTGCAACTGTTGGCCTACCACATTGCCCTGCTCCGGGGTTGCGACGTGGATCAGCCGCGCAACCTGGCTAAATCGGTAACCGTGGAATGAGTTGTTCGCCACTGGCTCGCCTTAACCCTTTCTTAACCTGAATCCCCCACACGGCATAGCCGGAAGTGTAAAATAGAACGGTATCCTTACAAGTTGTTGACGGCTGACTGGCCGGACTGTCCCGGCAGGGTTGCCGCAACCCCGCCGGGGAAACTCGGCAAATTGCAGCAACTCCGGCTTGGCTTTGGCCGCCGGAAGTCGGAAGAAATCGGAAAATGTGGCGGATATTCGGCGGTGGGAGTGTTGCAGGTTGCGCCGCAATGGTGGAACAATACCCGGCGGTAGGCCCCGGTTCCCTAGAGTAAAGCCGCTCCCATCCTTGATCCTAATGGCGGGTAAATAACTTCAATGCTTCTGAGAATCAACTACCCGGAGATGGCCCTTGACCCCTACTCTTCCCTGCTCTCCCCGGAACTGCTGCACGAATTGACCGCTTTAGCCCAGGAGTCTCGCGGGATGCGCTTTGTCCATGCCAACAGCACCGCCACCGGTGGCGGCGTAGCCGAAATTCTCCAGTCCCTGGTCCCGCTGATGAATTCCCTGGGCGTTGCAACGGAACGACTGGTAATCAACCCCCGGGACCCGCGGTTCTTCCAGGTTACCAAGCGAATTCATAATTTGCTTCAGGGGGCCGAGGGTTCCCTGTCCCCGGAGGAACTGGAAATCTATATCCGGTGCAACCAGGAGGTGGCCGAGGATATACGGGCGCGGGGGCTGAAAGCCGACGTATGGTTTTTCCATGACCCCCAATTGCTGCCCCTGGCCTCCCTGCTGTCCAAACAGGGGGATGAATTGCGGTACTGGGTCTGCCACATTGACCTGACCGCGCCCAACCTGGAGGTAATGGATACCCTGACGCCGCTGACTCCCGACTATGACGGGCTGGCCTTTTCCCTGCTGGATTTCGTGCCGGAGGAGGCGTATGCGAAATCTCCCATCTACATAACGCTGCCGGCCATTGACCCCCTGTCTCCCAAGAATATCCCCATGGGTTGGGAGGATGCCGGGCAGATTGTGGCGGCGATGGGCATTGACCCGGAGCGGCCGCTGGTTACTCAGGTATCCCGGTTTGATTACTGGAAAGACCCCTGGGGAGTTATTGACGCTTACCGCCGGGCGCGCCGGGAGGCGCCGGGCTTGCAGTTGGCCCTGCTGGGGTTGAGCCAGGCCGCTGACGACCCGGAAGCCCTGGAGGTGCTGAACAGCGTTACAGCATACGCCGCCGGCGACCCGGATATTCATCCCTATTTTTACCCGGTGGACCTGCCCGACTCCATCGACCGTATCGTTAATGCCTTTCAGACGGCGTCCCTGGTGGTATTGCAGAAATCCACCCGGGAAGGTTTTGGCCTGACCGTTTCCGAGGCGATGTGGAAGGGCCGGGCCGTAATCGGCGGCAACGTAGGCGGCATCCGGATGCAGATTGAAGACGGGGTCAATGGCTATCTGGTGGATTCAGCGGAGGAGTGCGGCCGGCACATCGTTGAGCTGCTGCAAAACCCGGAGTTGCGGAAAAGGATCGGCCAGGCGGCCCGGGAGCGGGTGCGTCAACAATTCCTGCTGCCCCGGCTGGCCCTGGACTACCTGCGGCTGGCCCGGAACGGTTACCCCCACTGGCCGCGTCATTCCGCCAATGGCCCCTCCACTGATGCCACCGATGCCGGCAATGGCGCTAACGGACGCCGGGCCACTGCTTTCGACCAACTGGAACAACTCTATATTCCGGCGCACCGGGCGAACCCCGTCTGAATCCGGCCGGCCCTGGTGGTCAAGCCGTTCCGGACCGTCCCGGCGCCACGCCCCCGGCGCTAATGCAGGACTGGTTCCCCTTTTTCCATGCAATCCGAAAAGGACGGGAGGCGTTACGTTTTTGAGCGGGTACTGAACCAGCCGGCCACCAATTCGCAGTGGCAATCGTCATCCTGGGGAGCGTATCGGAATACGTCGGGAATTTTCCGTATTCTGGCAAAGGCCGGAATGACGATTAAGGAGCCGGCGCCGGAAAGCAGGAACGGATTGCCTGAAAGCCTCCCACTCTCCTATAATTCCCTTCTGGCCATCCGGCGGGGCGGCGGTAGATTGCCACCGCCCCGGCTCATTGTTATACTCTCCGGCGGCCGGCCGGCTCAGCCTATTCTGGTTTAACTTCAGGTTCGTTGGGGGATTTACGGTTCAGCTATGACCGACATTCAGCCAATAGAGGTGCTGGCGCCGGCCACTACCGCCAACCTGGGGCCGGGGTTCGACTGCCTGGGCATGGCGCTGGACTTATGGAACCGGCTGGAGGTGCTGCCGGTGGAGCCGGGCGCCGATAGCGGCGCGGTGGTGGAGGTTTTCGGCGAGGGAGCCGGAGAACTGGCTACCGACTCCGGCAACCTGACCTACCGGGCGATGCAGTTCCTTTTTAAGGAGGCGGCGCTGGAAATGCCTTCGCTCCGACTGCGCTGCCACAACGGCATACCCTTGAGCCGGGGTTTGGGCAGCAGCGCCGCCGCGATTGCCGGAGGATTGGTTGCGGCTAATACTTTGGGCGGCAACCCCTTTTCCTCCAACGAACTGCTGGAGATGGCGGCGACCATTGAGGGGCATCCGGATAACGTGGCCGCCGCCGTGCTGGGAGGACTCCAGTTGGTAGTGTCCGATGGCCCGCAGCTATATACGGCGCCGATACCGGTGCCTACGGCCTTGCATACCGTGTTGTTTATACCGGAGGCTCGCATTGCCACCGCCGCGGCCCGGGCGGTTTTGCCCCGGCAGGTGAGCGTGGCCGATGCGGTGTTCAACATGGGCCGGGTGGCTTTGCTGGTAGCCGGGATGGGCTTCAACCATCCCGAGTATCTGGAAGTAGCTACCCAGGACAAGCTGCACCAACCCTATCGCCAGCCGCTCTTTCCGGCGGTCAAAATGATTTTCGCGGCGGCCCGGGCCGCCGGCGCCCTGGGCGTTTTCGTTTCCGGCAGCGGCTCCACGGTGCTGGCGCTGACCGCCGGCCGGGAAATGACGGTGGCCTACGAAATGTTCGAAGCGGCGCGCCTCACCGGAGTCCCCGGCCGCCTGGAAATAACCCGGCCTACGGGTCAGGGAGCCTATGTAGCCGGCGGTGATTAGGCCAGCCGGATCGAGCAGCCGGGATAACCCCAACTTAAGTCAACCCCGCTTAAAGCAATAGCCCCTTGGGGGAACAGGGCCCGGCTGCCCCCCGTTCCATAGGGACGGGTTAAACCGGTCCGGTATTTCAGTCAGGCAGTATTTCAATCAGGTAGAGGAAACAGCCATTTTGCCGCTGGTGGTACATAAATATGGGGGCAGTTCGGTGGCCGACGCGGGGAAGATTTTGCACGTGGCCCGGCGTATCGGCGCGGTCAAGGACGGCGGCGCCGACATCATTGCGGTGGCCTCGGCGATGGGGGATACTACCGATGACCTGATTGACCTGGCCCGCACCATCTCCCCGGAGCCGGACCCCCGGGAGCTGGACCTCCTGCTTTCCACCGGCGAGTTAGTATCCTGTGCCTTGCTGACCATGGCCCTGCGCCGGCTGGGCTATGACGCCATTACCCTCAGCGGTTTCCAGGCCGGCATCCACACCGATACAATGTACGGCAAGGCCCGCATCCACCGGATAGACCCGGCCCGGGTCAGGAGCGAACTGGCCGAGGGCAAGGTGGTCATCGTGGCCGGGTTTCAGGGGATAACCGATGATCTGGATATAACCACCCTGGGGCGGGGTGGCTCCGACACTACCGCCGTTGCCCTGGCCGCAGCCCTGGATGCGGAACGCTGCGACATATATACTGACGTGGACGGTATCTATACCGCCGACCCCCGGGTGGTTCCCAAGGCGCGCAAGCTGGCTGAAATCGGCTACGAGGAAATGCTGGAATTAGCCAGTTACGGGGCAAAGATGCACCCCCGTTCCATCGAATTGGGGGCAGCCTACCAGGTGCCGATCTACGTGGCCTCCAGTTTCAGCGGCGCGCCGGGAACTCTGATTCATCAGGTAGTGGAAATGAAGGGGATGGAAAACCGGGTCAAGGTTACCGGTATAGCCTACCAGTCCAACGTGGCGAAGATTACCGTGCGGTCGGTGCCAGACCGGCCCGGCGTGGCCGCTGCCCTGTTCGAGCCGCTGGCCGCCGTAGGTATCAGCGTCGATACCATTGTGCAGAACACCAGCGTAGAACGCGCTACCGACATCAGCTTCACGGTCGCCCGTTCCGACCTGTCCCGGGCCATCCGGGAGGTGGAAGCTATTCTGGCCGAGCTGGGAGCGGCCGAGGTGGTCAGCGACGCGACCCTGGCCTCGGTTAGCGTCGTCGGGTCGGGAATGCAGAACACCCCCGGCTATGCCTCCCGTATGTTTCGCATCCTGGCCGAGGGTGGCGTTAACATAGATATGATAACTACCTCGGAAATTCGCATTTCCTGCATCATCCGGGAGGAGCAGGTAGCCGAGGCGGTCCGCCTGTTACACCGGGGCTTCCAACTTGACGAGGGAGAATAACCCCGCCCGTTTTCCCCGGGAGGCCCCGTGAGCCAGCCCTTTCTATCCGTCGTCATTCCGGCGTTCAACGAAGAAGCGCGTATTTATTCCACGCTGGAGCAGATAACTGCCTTCCTGAAACCACGGAACTTCTCCTGGGAAATAGTGGTGGCCGATGACGGTAGTATTGACGCCACGGCCCAACTGGTATCCGCCTTCGCCGCCGGACAACCGGAAGTCCGCTTGCTGTCCCTGGAGCACCGGGGCAAGGGCTGGGCGGTAAAGTGGGGTATGCTGGCCGCCGCCGGCAAATACCGATTCCTCTGCGATGCGGACTTGTCAATGCCCATCGAACAGGCGGAGCGATTTCTGCCGCCGCAAGTGGAAGGAGCGGATATTGTAGTGGGTTCCAGGGAATTGGCCGACTCCCGGCGTATCGGCGAGCCGGGCCATCGGCACCAGATGGGCCGGGTTTTTAACCGGTTGATTCAGACCCTGGCTTTGCCCGGTATAAGGGACACCCAGTGTGGTTTCAAGTGCTTTCGGGATGAGATTGCGACGGACTTGTTTGAACGTCAAAGGGTGGAAGGGTTCGCTTTTGACGTAGAGGTGCTGCTCCTGGCCGATCGGATGGGCCTGGTCATCCGGGAGATAGGCATAGACTGGTATTACCGGGAGGGCAGCAAGGTGCGGCCCCTCCGGGATTCCGCGAGTATGGCTTGGGACGTTATGAAAATCCGCTGGCGTTTGCGGCGTTGAACCCCACTGAACCCCACTGAACCGGCTCCAAATCCTTCAGGATATTCTTAAACAAAGCCTAAAAATGGACTTGACCGGATGTCGGCGGATAGTGTAACAACTATATCGTTAATTATTGACCTGGTTAGTCGAGCAACCTTGGAGCGACGCTAAAACTAATCGATTATTCGGACTATTCTTAATTTTCTGGAGACATATTGAAATGGAGTTGACCAAGATCCAGGACAAATCCAAACTGAGACGGGATTGGAGCAAGGAAGCCATTTCCCTCGCCTTGCAAGGGGAATGGCAACGGGCCGCCGAGGTTAACCAGGCCATTCTTGCCCTCCATTCCGACGATGTCGATGCCATGAATCGGCTGGGCAAAGCCTTCATGGAGCTTAACGAATATGGCCGGGCGCGGGAGGTATTAGCCCGGCTGGTCGCCCAAGCCCCCTATAATACCATCGCCAAAAAGAACCTGATCCGCTTGGAACAGTTGGAAAGTATTCCGGCGACGAGCAAGCAGGTCAGAAGGACGGGCGGCGCCCCCCGGTTGTTTATCGCCGAAAGCGGCAAATCCGGCACTACGGTGTTGCAAAAGCCGGCGGCAGCCCGCATGGTAGCCAGCGTCGCCCCCGGCGAGCCGGCGAACCTGGTGGTGGAGAATCAGGCGATACGGGTCTATGTGCGCGATGGTGAATACCTGGGCCAGGTGGAGCCCAGGTTGGCCCGCCGCCTGCAACGGCTCATTGACGGCGGCAATCGCTATGAGGCCGCGATTATCGGGGTTAACGACTGGGGAATATCCCTGGTAATCCGCGAAACCTATCGCCACCCCAGCCTGCACAACATTTGCTCCTTTCCTACCAGCGGCAGGGGTGAGCGCCGGGTGTACCTGGACAATGACCTGCTCCGGTATCTGGAAGAGAGCGAACTGGATGAGGACGAGGATGATGCGGTCAGCTACGGCAACGATGGCGACGGCGAGTCCGAGTGGGATGAATAACCGCCCTTTCCGGGGATTGGCGACAGCTAAAGGCCGGCAGGATGTTATTATCCGTTGGCCTCAACGCGTAGCGTAATGCCAGGGTAAACGCCAGCGCATATTGAGGGCGCCCCCCAAAAAAACGGGCCGGAGAAATCTCCTTCTCCGGCCCGTTGCCTGACGTTTTCGGTCTGACGCCGACGTCGGGACGATCGGTCCGAGATGGCGGCTCAGGGCGGCCTAGTAGAGATGGCAAGAAACCCGGTGGCCCGGGGCTACTTCCTTGTTCACCGGCGCTTCCTCCGAACACTTGTCCATCGCGAAAGGACAGCGGGGATGGAACCGGCAGCCGGTGGGGGGATTGATTGGCGAGGGAACCTCGCCGGTCAGCACTATCTCCTCCCGGACCAAGTCTGGGTGCGAAGGCAAAGCCGCCGAGAACAGGGCCTTGGTGTAGGGGTGGAGCGGGTTCTGATACAGCTCCTCAGTTTCCGCGTACTCTACAATCTGCCCCAGGTACATTACCGCGGTCTGGTGCGCCATGTAGCGCACGGTAGCCAGGTTGTGGGCAATCAGCAGGTAGCTGACGTTATACTGGCCTTGCAAGTCCACCAGCAGGTTCATTATCTGGGCGCGGATGGACACGTCCAGGGCGGAGACCGGCTCGTCGAGGACAATCATCTTGGGAAAGGAAGCCAGGGCGCTGGCTACGGCGATCCGCTGCCGCTGGCCGCCGCTGAACTCGTGGGGGTAGTTGTTGGCTTGCTCGACGTGCAGCCCTACCTGGCTCATCACCTCGCTTACCCGCTCCTGTTTCTCCTGTTGGGTTACCTGGCGATTCACCACCAGCGGCTCGGCAACGATGTCCCGCACCCGCATCCGGGGGCTGAGGGAAGACCAGGGGTCCTGAAAAACGGCCTGAACCGTGGTCCGGTAATCCTGCAACTCGGCGCCCCGGAATCCCTGAATATCCTTGCCGTCCAGCATTATCTGACCGGAAGTGGGCTTTTCGAGCCGGAGCAGCAGCTTGCTGGTGGTGGTTTTGCCGCAACCCGACTCCCCCACCAGCCCCAGGGTTTCCCCTTGCTTGATGCTAAAGCTGATTTCATCCACGGCTTGGACGTAGCCAATGGTTTTCATCAGAATCAGGCCCTTGGTAACCGGAAAGTATTTTTTCAGATCCTTTACTTCAACGAGGGCTTGACCACTTTCTACCATGATTCGTCCAACCTCCAACAGTCGGCAGTATGGCCCTCCTTGATGGTATAAGAGGGCGGATATTCGGCGATACAGCGGTCCCGGGCGAATTCGCACCGGTCGGCAAAGCGGCATCCTTCGGGGAGGTTGGATAGCAGCGGCGGCTGCCCTTCAATGGAATACAGCCGTTCGGTTCGTTCCTCCAGCTTGGGCACCGATGCAATCAACGCCTGAGTGTAAGGGTGGGAGGGGCTGTTGAACAAGTCTCGCACCGGCCCGTTTTCTACCACCCGCCCGGCGTACATCACCGCTACCCGGTCGCACATCCGGGCGACCACGCCGAAATCGTGGGTGATGAAAATGATCGCCAGGCCGGTCTCGGCCTGGATTTCCTTCAAGAGTCTCAGGTATTGCAACTGGATGGTTACGTCGAGGGCGGTGGTTGGTTCATCGGCGATAATGACGCCCGGCTCGCAGGATAGGGCGATGGCGCCCACCACCCGCTGTTTCATGCCGCCGCTCATCTGGTGGGGAAAATCTTCCAGCCGCCGCTCCGGGGCCGCCACGTTTACGTTGCGCAGGGCGTCAACGGCCCGGGACAGCATATTTTTGCGGCCTTCCCGCCGGGCCATTCCCAAGGCTTCCATTAACTGGTTGCCGATGGTGAACACCGGATTAAGGGAGGTCTGGGGGTCCTGGAGAATCATCGAAATTTGCCGCCCCCGTATCTGGCGCATCTCGTCATCGCTCTTCTGTAGCAAGTCCTCCCCGTTCAGCCGGATTTCTCCGCCGATGATCCGGCCGGCCGGTGGCGGCACCAGGCGCAGCAGGGAAAGAGCGGTCATTGTCTTGCCACAGCCCGATTCTCCCACAATTCCCAGGGTTTCACCCTGGCGCAGGTAGAAGCTGACCCCGTCCACCGCTTTGACTACTGAATCGCGGTTGAAGAAATAAGTTTGGAGGTCTTCAACTTCCAGGATAACGTTGCTGGTGTCAACACTCATAGCAGTAATCCTTTAAGTAGATGTGCGGGCGGCTCCTCAGTCAAGCGGGAGCTTTAAGCCGCCAACGCCGGTTCTCGGGCTGGCTAACTGACCAAGAGAATGCCGGACCGTCCTGGGGCAAGCTACCAACTGCCGGTGCTATAGCTCTCCCGGGAAGATTGATAATCGCCTGATTTTGCCCCGGGATTTACCGAAACCATTGCCCTCCGGGGATTGGATTCTTCCAGCTTCGGCGGAAAGGAATATATACTAATGCGCTTTTCACTGTCAACCGGGCATAAAGGGAGGGATGCTTAACGCAGGCTGGACCGGACAGGCAGGCCAGCCCGGCGGGTCGGTAGGGGCAGGTACAGGTACAGGACCCGCTCCGGGATCTGGCGACTCGGCAGCAGTGGTCTATCCGGCCACTAGGGCAGGTACAGGACCTGCTCCGGGATCTGGGGGAACCCCGGCGCAAGTTGAGAAGAACCAACTACCCCCGCCGCGCTCCCCGGGACCGGGCATCGAGGGTCATGGCGACTCGGGAGCGGAAGGGCCGCACCCGGTTCTGTGCGGCGGTTACTCCCAGAGGCACCACGAACATGGCGCTTTTTCCGGCAGCGTGGGGCGAGAAAAAGTCGGTTACCGCGTCATCATAGAAGGTCAGCCCGCTGGCTCCCAAGCCCAGGGAATGGGCGCTGAGGTACAGCTTGCCGCCGATGATTCCCGCCTCCAGTTGGGCCGCCCGGTAGCCCCGGTTGCCGTACCGTTGCAAAATCAGTTCCAGGTCGGCCATGAAAAACACTACCACTGCGGCATCGGCGGGCAGGGCCTGCTCGAAACCCAGGTGCCCGGCCTCCTCGCGAAACTCCCCGGCCCGGAGCTGGGTCAGCCCCCTTTCCTGGCGGGAAAAATAGTAGGAGCCGGGGGGCAGGTTTTCTACGGCATTGGCGATGAGGTAGATACTCAACAAGCTGTCTCCGGGGCCGTCCAGGAAATCGGCCGGCACCCCCCGGGTTGAACCGTCCAGAATGGCGCTCAGGCTGGTGAAAGAGATGGGCGCGCGGTCAAACCGCCGGGTGGAACCGCGCTCCTTGATGGTCCGGCCCAGGGGAGTAGAGACTGTCGGGCGGTCGCCGGCGATCTGGAGGGTATAAAATTCGCTTGAGGCGGCCCGAGCCGGGGAATCAAGCCCGCCCCGACAGCCAGCTACCTCGGACGGGTTGGTCAAAAGGGTAGCCGCGTGGGTTTGGCGTATTTCCGGGTAGTCAATCTCTCCCGGCGCCGTAATCACCGAAGTACCCCCCACCGGGCCTAATCCCGCTACGCCGGAGACCGAGGGGTCTGCGGAGGCCGGGGAGTAGCGGTTAGTACGGGCAGCAGTATTAGCAGTTGGCCCATCCGGCCCAATGGGGACCAGACAAGTGGTTGCTTCCCCTACTCCGTCGATTCCCACCAGACCGTTGACTTGAGAGTCCACGAAGGCATTTACAATCTGAGCGGGCAGTCCGGCGGCGGCAGTAGCGGACAGGAGGTTGGCGGCTACCGTGCCGTTATCCCAAAAGCAATACCGATAGCCGCGCGTGCGGTATTTCCAGGAACTGCGCCAGAAGACGGTGGTGAAAATGACGGTCAATGGAGCCGAGGCGATCCGGGAATATCCCCCGGCGGCTCCGGCTAACTCGGCCCGGTAGTCGCCCGGCCGCAGTTGGGTCAGGTGGAAGGTATCCGGCGAAAAGTGGTAAACCCCCGCTTCCAATCCGGGCAGTTCCCGGCAGGCCAGGTAAGTCTCCACCGGGTACAGCCCGCCGGCGGAGGCTGCGGCCCGGAAGTGGACCTCCCCTGCCGTCTGAAAGACCCCGGTCCTGATTACCCCGGCGGAAAAATAGAGTAGTTGGGCCAGGGCGCGCAAGTCCGGTTCGGGGCCGCCGGAGGTGGAAGGTTCAAAGGCGCTGACCGCCTCCAGGGTTGGGGTATCCGGCAAGGGAAAGCCGGTGGGGAGGGACCGGGTGGGCAGCCCGGAGTAGCTCTTGTAAAGGGGAGGCTTGTTCGTCAGGTTAATGTAGGCCAGCTTGGTGGATTCGTGGTAGGCCCGAGCCGCCGCCGTATCGTTGTTTCGCATCAAGTTTCCACCCCCTATCCGGCAAAGTAAACTAGCGCCGCTTGGAAATTACCAGCGGGGTCAACCGGCAGCCCTTGCCGCTGGATTTAATCCGGGCATAGCCCGCGCCCCTGGAAACGCTTTTCGTGCAAGTCCCGTATGAAAGTCGACTACTCGGCCTGCCGTATTACTCTACCCGCACTCTCCGGTTCGCCCAAGCCGGCAACAACACCCCCGGATGCCGGGGCCGGGCGGCCCACTGTGGGTAGTCATAGGTGTTCATGTCTGATGTTCGTGTCTGGTTTCCAATGCGCTGTGGGCCTGGTCGGGGCGACGGTAGATTTCTACGGCGGCGTACTCGATTATCGCCCCCTTGACCGGCGGGGCCGGTTTCCTGACCCGCACCCGCACCCCGTCCAGGGGCAGTTCCGCCAGCAGCCGGTCGGCGATGGTCTGCGCCAGGGACTCCAGCAGGTTGCGGGAGGCGCCCTCGACTATCGATTTGGCGATCCGGTACATCTGGGTGTAGCTGACGGTATCCTCCAGCCGGTCGGAGGCTCCCGGTCGGGCCAGGGCCACGTCGGCGGCCAGGTCGACCACGTAGGACTGGCCCAGAGCCCTTTCCTCCGGATTAACTCCGTGATACCCGTAGAACCGCATTCCCTCGAGAATTATCCGGTCAGAGGTCAAATCCAGCTCCTTCAGCTCAGTTGGTGTCGACCTGACTGGTCTGGTCTAGTCCGGTGAATGGCAGGATTGGTGGCCGTTCAGCCGCCGGCTTTACTGCTGGCCTCGGCCCGAGCCAGCAGGTTTTGCGCCCGTTTGACCACCGGCACGTCCACCATTTTACCGTCCAGGGCCAGGGAGCCGCGCCCGGCGGCCTCGGCTTCCCGCCAGGCTTCCAGCACCCGGCGGGCGTAGGCCACCTCCTCGGGCAAGGGACTGAACGCCGCATTGATGGCGTCGATTTGCGCCGGGTGAATGGCGAACTTGCCGGTGTAGCCCAGTTGCCGCGCTATCCCGGCATCCTGCTCCAGCCCTTCCGGGTTCCGAAAGGCCACGTAGGGGCTGTCCAGGGCGGCGACGCCGGCGGCCCGGGCGGCAATGGCGATGGCGGCCCGGGGATAGTAAACCTCTTCCCCGGAGTCGGTGCGCCGGATGCCCATATCGTTGGTGTAATCTTCGGCGCCAAAGGCAAGGCCCACCGTGCGGGACAGGGCGGCGGCCATAGCATTTGCGTTGACCACCGCCCGGGCGCTCTCAATCCAGGGAATCACTTTGACCCGGCCGTATTCCAAGCCGGCGGCGGTTTCCAGGGGCGCAATGATTCGCTCAACCTCTCGCAGATCCCACGCCGACTCGGTCTTGCCCACGCTGACGCCGTACAAGTCAGGAGAAATTACGGCGGCCAACTCCTCCCCGGTCAGGCCGGTATCCAGGGAATTGGCCCGAACCATCACCCGCCGGCCGGCCCGATGCAGGGCGGGAACCCACTGGCGGGCCAACTCCCGGGCGGCGGCCTTCTCCGCCGGCGGCACCGAATCCTCCAAGTCAACCATAACCACGTCGGCGTTAAAGGACAACGCCCGCTCCAGCATACGGGCCTGGTTGCCGGGGACGAAAATAAGGCTGCGGAGTAATTGCAAGGGACGCCTCCTGGGATACAATGTTAGTTAATTTCAACGGACCTTTGACCTAATCCGGGTTCTCTCAAACTTAAAGCTGGACGCAGGTTAAAACGCACCGGCCCGGCGCGAGTTTATTCGCCGTAGGACGCGGACTTTTCCAAACTTTCGGCCAGAGGCTCAATCACTTGGCTGAACGCCCTGGATGCATCCATAATTTCCACTCCAGTGGGCTCTCCGTTCCCGTCCAGTTCCCGGCTCACCCCGGGATAAATTTCCGCAAACTCTTCCTCCCAACCCTCCCGGGCAAGATAGAGAATATCCTCCCCGTTTCCTGCCATTGCCAACGCGGCCAGCGCCCTACTCCATATCCCCCCAGGTTTCGCCCCATTTGGTTTCCACCTTCAGGGTTACGTCCAGGGCCATGGCGGCGGGCATCTCGTCGAAAACCAGGGCTTGCAGGTCGGCCATTTCTTCCCGGGGCGTCTCAAAGACCAGTTCGTCGTGAACCTGAAGCAACATCCGCGCCCGCAGCTTTTCCCGGTTCAGCCGGTCGTGTACCCGGAGCATTGCCAGCTTCATAATATCGGCGGCGGTTCCCTGAACTGGCATATTTATCGCCATCCGCTCGGCGGCGCCGCGCACGTTAAAGTTGGCGGCATTGATTTCCGGCACGTAACGGCGGCGGCCCAGCAGGGTTTCCACGTACTGGGTCTGCCGGGTCTGGGTCTTGACCTCTTCCAGGTAGGCGGAAATGCCCGGGTACTGGTTGAAGTAGGTCTCGATGAACCTGGCCCCCTCCTCCCGGCTGAACCCGGTCTGCTGGGAAATGCCGTGGGCCGACAGTCCATAGATGACGCCGAAGTTCAGCACTTTGGCGATGCGCCGCTGTTCCGAGTTGATCTCGTTGATCGGCACGTCGTTCATCAGCGAGGCGGTGGAGGCGTGAATATCCTCGCCCCGGCGGAAGGCTTCCAGCAAGGCCGGGTCCCGGGACAGGTGGGCCAGCACCCGCAGCTCAATCTGGGAATAATCGGCGGAAAAGAGCACCCAATCCGGCGCCGCCTCGGCGATAAAGGCTTTCCGTATCTGCCGTCCCACCTCGGTACGGATGGGAATGTTCTGCAAATTCGGGTCGCTGCTGGACATTCGTCCCGTGGCCGAACCTACCTGGTTATAGCTGGTATGAATCCGTCCGGTGCGGGGATTAATCATTTCCGGCAGGGCGTCCACGTAGGTGGATTTCAGCTTGGAGATTTGCCGGTATTCCAGGATTTTGTCCACCACGGGGTGGTGAGCCTTCAGCCCTTCCAGAGAATTGGCGTCGGTGGAATAACCCGTCTTGGTGCGCTTGGTTTTGGGCAGTCCCAACTCCTGGAACAGCAGGTCGCTGAGTTGCTGCGGCGAATTGATGTTGACCGTATGGCCGATGGTGTCGTATAGCTCCAGCTCGGCCTGCTGCATTTGCCCGTTCAAGTCCCGGGCCATCTCGTGCAGCAGCCCCACGTCCAGCTTGATACCCTGCCGTTGCATAGCTACCAGGATCGGCGTCAGCGGCAGCTCCAGGTCGGACAGCAGGGGCCCCAACCCCTGTGGTTCGATCTGGTGGCGGAGGAGCGGCTGCAAGCGGGCGGTCAGATCGGCGTCGGCGGCAGCGTAGGGAGCGGCATCCGCAATAGGCACCTGGTCAAAAGTCTTTTGCCGCGCCCCCCGGCCAATCAGGTCGGTTATGGGAGTCATCTCCACTCCCAGCAGATCCAGGGCCAGTTGCTTCAGACCCAGGCTGTTGTTGCTCTTGCTCAGGAGATGGGCGGCGATCATAGTGTCGAAGTTTACGTTCCGGGCGTTGATGCCATAGTTAGCCAGCATCATCAGGTCAAAGTTGGCGTTATGGGCGCACTTGGCTAACTCCGGGTCTTCCATCAGGGCCTTGATATGGGCCAGCGCCGACTCCAGGGGTAGTTGGTCGCCTTCCCGGTGTCCCACCGGGATATACCACGCCTGGCCCGGCGCGGCGGCGAAGCTCAGGCCCACCAGGTCGGCCCGCATCGGGTCGAGATGGGTGGTCTCGGTGTCGAAGGCGAAACTGCCGGCCGCCCGCAGGTCGGCCAGCATATTTTCCAATTGTTCCTCCGTCTGCACGGTTACATAGTCGGTAGGAGGGGCGCTGCCGGCGGAGGTTCTTTCCGGCGCGCCGGCCGCGCCGGGGATTTCCAGGGCAGGCGCGGGCAGCCGGGGAATAACGCTGAAGAACTCCAGTTCGGTAAGCAGGTTAACCACCCGCTGGCGGTCGAACCGGCCGCTGCGGGCCGCGTCCAGGGTCAGTTCCACCGGAGCCGCTCGGGAGATGGTGGTCAGGATGCGGTTCTCAAAGGCCAGGTCCTTATTTTCCGCCAAGGACTGGCGTACGCTGGGAGGTTTTACCTGGTCCAGATGTTCGTAGATGCCTTCCAGGTCGTGGTAGTCGTTGAGCAGGCCCACCGCCCGCTTTTCCCCGATGCGAGGCACGCCGGCAATGTTGTCCGAGGCGTCGCCGAGCAGGGACTTGAAATCGGGCTGCTGGGCCGCGGTCAGGCCGGAATACCGCTCGGCCAATTCCTTTTCGTCATATACTTTGCGGTCCTGGATGCTGTAGGACAGGTCAACCCGCACCCGGGGAGAAATCAGTTGAAAGGTATCCCGGTCGCCGGTCAGGATTACGGCGTCCAGGCCTTGCTCCTCGGCCTGGCGGCACAGAGTTCCGATAACATCATCCGCCTCATAACCGTCAACCGCATAAATGGGGACGCTAAAGGCCTGCATCAGTTCCCGGACTCGCTGGAACTGGTGGCGCAGTTCCGGCGGACTCGGTTCACGCTGCGCCTTGTACGCCGCGAAACGTTCGTGCCGAAAGGTAGGCGCCGGGGTGTCAAAGGCGATGGCGTAGTGGCTGGGCCGCCAATCCTGCAACGCGCGCAGGAAAACGTTGACGAAGCCGTAAACGCCGGTAACGTCCTCCCCGGTGCTGGAAACCGTGAGATGACGCTGGGTAGATATGGCCCGGAAGGAGCGGTGCACCATCGCGTGGCCGTCCATAAGCAGCAGCAAGGGCTTCTCTTCCGCAGAACTGAACACCGGACTGAACAGGGGTAGAGTGGCGTCTTGAACCCGGGCCATAGCGGCACCTCTGAGTCAATAAGGAATTACGATTATCCGGTTATATTTCCATTTATTCTGGCGGTTGCGTTGCCTGCATTATACATCAGTCGGCATACGGCACCAATGCGGAATGCGCACCGGCTACTGGCGGAGATTATAAGGCGATTGCTCCGGCCCGTTTCGCCGGGCGGTACTGCCGGGTGGCCATACGTGGTACAATGGCCGCAGGAAAGCGAGAGAGCGGTGGCCGGTTAATGCCCATTTATGAATATCGCTGCGAGGATTGTCAGCACCTTAATTCGGCGTTGGTCTATAGCTGGTCGAAGGATAGCGACCGGGCTTGTGCTAGGTGCAATGGCTCCAACCTGCAACGACTGGTCTCCCGTTTCTCCGTCCGCCGTTCCTGGGGAGAAAGCCTGAACTGGGCTCCCAGCGGCGAGACCCTGACCGATGTTGATGAGGATAGCCCGGTCCACCTGGACCGGTTTATGGGCCGCATCAAACAGGAAATGGGCGAACAGGTAACCCCGGACTTTGAGGAGATGCGACGGGAGTTGCATTCCGGCCCCCGCTCCTTTGACCGTCCTGATGACCGTCCTGATTCTGCCGGCGAAAGTTCCACCCCCGGCGCTGCCGGGTAACCAACCTGATTTTCGAAAAGTGCCGACGATGCCCATTTACGAATACCGCTGCGGCAGTTGCGACCGGATTTCTGCTTTCTTTATTCGCTCCATTGGCGCGGCGTTGACGCCGGTTTGTTCCCACTGCCAAAGCGATGATATGCAACGGCGGATGTCCTCTTTTGCCCTGGGCAAGACGGCTCAAGCGGTTCACCAGCAATACCCCTCCGCCAATGGCGTCGCGCCCCTGGATTACTACAGCGATCCGCGCAACATTGGTCGAAACGTTGAGGAGAGCTTTCAACGTCATGGTGTGGAGCTGCCGCCATCGGTGCGGGACTCCATCGCCGCTGCCCGGGAAGGCTCCTTGCCCAAGGATATAGCTATATGACCGGACATAATGCCCGCGAAGCCCACGCGGCCCCGCTCGGTTTTCTCCTTAATTCCCTGGTTGGCTGTCTGAACACGCTGAATGACGCTTGCCCTGAACTGCCGGCTGCCGGCCCGTTACGGGGCCGGTTGCAGGAACTGTCTGCCATGTTGCCCCTCGGCGGGGCCGTCGCGCCGGAAACGACGCTGGCTCCCCTGACTCAGACGCTGACCCCGGCCCAGGCGCTGGCCCTGGCAACAACGGCGCAGGATTCGGTGCAGGCCCTGGTCAGCCTGGGCGGGGCCGGTGGTCTGTCTGCTGCAACCGTCGCAGCGCTGGCCGGGGCTTTAGCCGACTTGGCCGGGCGCCTGGGCGACGCCTTGCGCCGGGAGCAGGCCGACCGGGTTCGGGGTCTGTACGTGATCATCGACCCGGAAGTTACCGGGGGACGGGAGCCGCTGGAAATTGCCCGGGCCGCCGTCCGGGGCGGGGCTAAAATGCTCCAACTGCGGGACAAGTTGCGGGACAAGGGCCAGATTCTCCCCTTGGCCCGGGATTTGCAGCAACTCTGCCAGGACAACGATGTCCTGCTTATCGTCAACGACCACGTGGACTTGGCCGCTGCGGTAGGTTCCGGCGGCGTCCACGTTGGGCAGACCGACTTGCCGGTGGCTCAGGCCCGGCAAGTGCTGGCGCCGGGACAGGTATTGGGTCGCTCCAACCGGGAGCTGGAACTGCTGGTTCAATCCCAGGAGATGGGCGCCGACCACGTAGCCTTTGGCGCCATCTATCCGACTACTACCAAGTCCGGCGGACGCGGCCCCCAGGGCCCGGAACGGTTACGCCAGGCCCGGGCCGTAACCCGGGTTCCCCTGGTAGCCATTGGCGGGATAAATGCGGAAAACGTGGCGCCGGTAATTGAGGCCGGAGCCGATGCCGTCTGCGTAACCGCCGCCGTAGGTTTGGCCCCGGAGCCGGAGGCCGCCGCCCAACACCTGGTAGCCGCCATCCGCCAGGCCGGAGGCAAGATTTAATGCCATCCCGCTACAACCAGCAACTAACCGACATCTCCGCCGCGGCGATGGACCTGCTGACCGCGCGCAATCGTGCCAGAGAGCAGGCTCTGGCGATTTCCCGGGAGGTCATCCGGTTTTCGGCCAATGCCATCCGCGCCGTGCACCGGGGAGAATTTGAAGAGGCCCGTCTTCTAATCCAACAGGCCGGCCGGCGACTGGAGGATACCCGTTGGATTCGCCAGGAAAACCCGGAGATCTACTTCGCCGGTTTTCTGGCCGACGCCCGCAAGGAATACGCCGAGGCCAACATTACCCTGGCCGTCATCTCCCGGGGGGACATTCCCCACCCCGGCGAACTGGAAGTTGATCCGCCGGCTTATCTGAATGGCATGGCCGAGGTGATTGGGGAACTGCGCCGCTACATCCTGGACGCCCTGCGCCGGGATTCTCCGGAGCACTGTGAAGAGCTTATGGAGATAATGGATGAGATTTACGGCATTCTGGTTACCATCGATTTTCCCGAAGCGGTAACCGGCGGTTTGCGCCGCAGCACCGACGCGATGCGCGGCGTCTTGGAGCGCACCCGGGGCGACCTGACTATATCCCTGCGACAGCGGCGGCTGGAAGCCCGCCTGGCCGACTGGGAGGACCGCCGGTAACTCCCGCATCCCGGCAAGCTCCACCCCGGCAAGTCCCTCGGGGGCGGGGGCAAGACACGTATAGTCAAGATACGTGTAGTCAAGACAGGTACAGGAGTTCTACCTTGCCACAAGTCTGCATCACCTTTCTCGGCACCGGGGCGGGGAACTGTATCCACCGGGCCCACACTGCCATAGTTCTGGACTGCGCCGGCGGCACCCGGTTACTGCTGGATGCCGCCTCCGGCAATTCGGCCCTTCGGCACGGCGCCCAGCTTGGCATCCGCGCCGAGGATTTTGAACACGTCCTGTTATCCCACCGCCACGCTGATCATATGGCCGGGCTGCCGCACATCCAGGGCCGGCGCACTCAGGTCGCCCCGGGCGCGGCCCCGCTGCGCATCCACAGTCTGGAGCCTACCATTGCGGGAGTGCAGCGCCTTTTCCGGGCCACCAGTATCAGCCACCAGGTTGACCAGGACGGCGTTACCACAGTGGACGGCGACCGGGTGGCGGCCTGGAACCCGGTTGAGGTGGGACAATGGATTCAGTTGGGGGTCGATGTCCGGGCCAGCGCCTTCGCGGTCAACCATATCGGCGGCGCAGTAGGTTGGCGGGTGGAAACGGGGGGGCTCTCGGTGGTCTTTTCCGGGGATACCCGCTACAGCGATAACCTGGTGGAAGCCTCCCTCGGCGCCAATCTCTTGATTCACGAGGCGCTCAGCACTGAAGATGACCAGGAAGAGACCGACCGCCGGGGCCACTCCACCGCTGCCGAGGCGGCCCGGGCCGCGGCCCGGGCCGGCGCCGGTCAGCTCATCCTGACGCACATTGACACTCCCTTCCACCGGGATACTCAACCCCTGATTGACGAGGCTAACCGGGAGTTTGACGGCCCGGTCAGTGTGGCTGACGACCTTTTACAAGTTACTGTCAGCCGGCCATAGCGTAATAAGATTATTTGTTCTATCATCTTGGCTGACTGCCAAACTCGCCCCGGCAAAGTCCGGGAACGCAAGGAGTTGTGATGTTAGCCAAGAGTCAGACGTGCGCTGTAGTGGGCCTGGATGGATTTATCGTCGAGGTGGAGGTGGACATATCCCCCGGCTTGCCCGCCTTCAACATTGTTGGCCTGCCGGACACGGCGGTTCAGGAAGCCCGGGAACGGGTGCGGGCGGCTCTCCGCAACAGCGGCTGCGAATTCCCCCTGCGCCGAATCACGGTCAACCTGGCCCCGGCAGACCTGAAAAAGGCCGGCCCGGCCTACGACCTGCCGATCGCCGTAGGGATACTGTTCAGTTCCGGCCAGGTTGACCTGCCGGCGGAGTCTTCCATGTTCCTGGGCGAACTTTCTTTGGATGGTAGCCTGCGCCACACCAACGGCGTCCTGCCCATGGTCTCGGTAGCCAGGGACCAGGGATTTGCCGCGGTTTACGTTCCCACCGCCGACGCGGCCGAGGCGGCCCTGATTGACGGCATCCGGGTTTATGCCATCCCTACCCTGGCGGCCTTGTCCAACCACCTGCTGGGGGAATCCCGAATTGCCCCAACGGAATCCGCCGGCGCCTTGCCCGACGCGAGTGGCCCTGCGGCTAACGGCAACAACCTGGCCCACATAAAGGGACAGGAACACGCCAAGCGGGCCCTGGAGGTGGCCGCCGCCGGTTTCCATAATATCCTGTTCAACGGCCCGCCGGGCAGCGGCAAGACTATGCTGGCCCGCTCCCTGCCCTCGATTCTGCCCCGGATGACCCCGGAAGAAGCTCTGGACGCCACCAAGATTTACAGTATCAGCGGCACCCTGCCCTCCGATTGTCCCCTGATTGCCCAGCGGCCCTTTCGCGCCCCCCATTACAGCATTTCCAACGCCGGTTTGGTGGGCGGCGGCAGAAACTTGCGGCCGGGCGAGATTACGATGAGCCACCGGGGAGTGCTGTTTCTGGACGAACTCCCGGAATTTGACCGCACCGCCCTGGAGTCCCTGCGCCAACCCCTGGAAGACAAGGTAGTAACGATCAGCCGGGTAACCGGCACCGTTACCTACCCGGCCAGTTTTATGCTGGTGGCGGCGCAGAACCCTTGTCCCTGCGGTTTCTATTCGCACCCGCGCAAGGAATGTTCCTGTAGCTCCTCCGCCGTGGCCCGTTACCAGAAACGGGTCAGCGGCCCGTTGATGGACCGGATCGACATATTCGTTGAAGTGCCGCCGGTGGAATATGAAAAGCTGGTGGATGGAGACCTGGCGGAAGACTCGGCGGAAATTCGGCAGCGGGTGGAAAAGGCGCGGTCAGTTCAAGCCCAGCGGTTTGACCACGGCCCGGTCAGTTTTAATTCGGAGATGGGCGCAGCGGAGGTCTGGAGCGTTTGCAACCTGGACGGCGGCGCCAGGGGCTTGCTTCAGACGGCCACCACCCAACTGAACCTGTCGGCGCGAGCCTTTCACCGCATCATCAAAGTATCCCGAACCATCGCTGACCTGGACAATTCCGAGGCGATCAGCGTGTCGCACCTGGCCGAAGCTCTGCAATACCGCTCCCGGGGACTGAACTGAGTTTAACCGGCCACAATAGTCCGAAAAACGTCAAAGTATTCTGGAAAGGTCTTGGAGACGCAACCGGGATCCATAATTCTTATCTCGGCGTCGCCCAGGGAAGCCAGGGAAAAGCTCATCGCCATCCGGTGGTCATTGTAAGTAGCAATAACTGCCGGTTGAACCTGCTCCGGCGGCGTAATTTCCAGGTAGTCCGCTCCCTCAACCACCTGGCCGCCCACCTTGCGCAGTTCGGTGGCCATGGCGGAGAGGCGGTCGGTTTCCTTGACCCGCCAGTTGGCGATGTTGCGGATAATCGTCTTGCCCCGGGCGAAGAGGGCGGTAACCGCCACGGTCATGGCGGCATCGGGGATCTGGTTCAGGTCTAGCTCCAACCCGTGTAATTCTCCCCTGGATACCTCGATAAAGTCCGGGCCGCGACGCACCACGGCGCCCATCTGTTCCAGCACAGCGGCGTGCTGGACGTCGCCCTGGATACTGTCGGCCCCCACGCCGTTGACCCGTACCGTCCCGCCGCGAATGGCCGCCGCCGAGAGGAAGTAGGTGGCCGAGGAGGCATCTCCCTCGACCAGCACGTGGCCCGGAGAGCTATAGACCTGACCGCCGGGCACCCGAAATTGGCGGTAGTCGTCGTTTGCCACGGTAACCCCGAACCGGCGCATAACGTCAACGGTCAGGTCAATGTAGGGCCTGGATACCAGGTTGCCCTCAATATCGATAATCAATTCCTGCTCGGCCAGGGGGGAGGCCAGCAGCAGCGAGGTCAGGTATTGGCTGGAGACATTGCCCCGGATGGAAACCCGACCGCCCCGCAATCCGGCGGCCCTTATTTTCAGGGGCGGGTAACCGGCGGCGTTCAAATACTCGATGCCGGCCCCCAATTGCCGCAGCGCATCCACCAGATGAGCAATGGGCCGTTCCAGCATCCGCGGCTCGCCGGTAAGGGTAAACACGCCATCGCCCAGGCAGAGGGCGGCGCACAGAGGCCGGATGGCAGTGCCGGCGTTGCCCAGGAACAACTCCGCTTCCCGGATGGCGAAAGGCCCGCCATTGCTCTCCACCAGGCATTTCGTTCCAGCGTCGTAGAAGCGCAGGGAAACGCCCAGGGTTTGCAATGCGGCGGTCATATGCCGGGTGTCGTCGCTGTCCAGCAGGTTGCGTACCTCCGTGGCGCCCCGGGCCAGGGCGGACAGGAGCAGTAGCCGGTTGGACAGGCTCTTGGAACCGGGCAGTTGGACCACACCATCCACTTTGCGGGCCGGCTTCAGGGTCAGTTGCTCCATAATGCTTCCCCCATCCGCGTCGATGATTTTGCCGGGGCTGACCGGATTATAGCAACTCTCCGGGCCTCTAGGGTGAAATCGGGGCCGTCGCGTCTTGAGATGTAGTTAACCCGGGTATTTTTCACTGCCTTTTCACCGCAGAGAGGCAGAGCTACACCGGTAATCCCGGCGCGCCGCGGCGTACCCGGCGCCTCAGTGTCCGTGCCGCCCTGCCCGCGCAGGAAAAATTATACGTCCTCACCCCGGTCAGCCGGGTTTTCGTTTGCCGCCCTGCCCGCATAAGAAAAATGGTATGAAAAATACCCGCCTTGGCTGCCGGTTAAAATCCGCTTGCCCCGGCACACTTTGACACCGGCCCGTTAACAATGTAGCATAAACTCGTCCCGCCGCGCCGGGCCCGGGAACTGCGCCAACCGATATGACAAGAGGAACCACAAGTGGCTGAGGAACAAACGGAAAACCAGTCGGAGCTGGGGGCCAAGTCTCCCCTCATTCCGCCGCAAATCAACCCGGATTTCGCCCGGATCCTGGATGAACTGGTTACGCTGGCTCGCCAGGGACAACGTACCGACTGCGAGAACTTCAACCCGTCTAACCAGTGGCTGGTCGCTAATATGCCGGTCTTTCAGGCCTTGCCGGAAGCGGAACGGGCCAGGGTGCTGGCGGAAGCTGCCCAGGTAACCGCGACGGCGGCGGAAGCCAACGCCGCCGGGCGAGCCGCTACCAAGGCCTGGCCGGGCGTGGCCGTCCGGCTGGACAGCGGCGGTATGGGGTTCTTCAGCCAGCTGGGAGTGGTGCGCCGCCCAGACCTCACCCAGTATTACGTTGACAACTTTACTCCCAACCGGGATGCGCTTTCCTTCAGCGAGGAGAATCAAGCTCTCTTTGCCGAGGTTTTCAACTGCATTGTGGTCAAAATGCGGGAACACTTTGCGGCCGGCCGCACGATCATTCAGACGGATCGCCAGATTTGCGACGCCCCGGACCGCTCCTTCCACGCCAGGCAGCTCCTCTTTGGCTCCGATTACCTCCAGTTGCCCTATATGTGGCGTCAATTGACCTTTGACTTGCCGGAAAGCGAACGCGCCGGCTCCCCCGATATTATGGAGGTTTCCATACCCCACTGGTTGGAAGACCTGGGAATGCCGGAAGATCTGAAAACCCGTATCGGGGAACTGGGCATTAACCAGTTGGTCTTTAAGGCGCCAACCAAGGGGCTGTCCCTGCACCTGGGCTTCGACTACGTGGGCGAGCACAAGATGGGCCCCCTGTCCATCGCTATGTACCAGGTGAAGCAGAACAATGGCATAGCGATCCAGGCCGCTCTGAGCCTGGCCCGGGTGAAAACCCTGGCCGGGGCGATGTCCAACACCGCCCTGGTTACCGTCGGCCCCTCGCTCCACGGCAAGAGCACCCTGACGATTATGATCGAGTTGGCGAACAGCCAACTGGCCGGTTTGCTGGACTTGGCTGCTGACCCCGATGAAGGGGTCTATCCGATGAACGATGATATTGTCCTGCTCCAGCCCTTGCGGGAACCGGTAGTTTCCCAGCGGTCAGGGAACCGCTACACCATCTCGCACGGTATCGACGGCACCGAAAACAACTTTTACGCTATGCCCTTTGGCTTGAATGAAGCGGAAGACCCCATAACCTTCGACGCGGTGCGTGGTTCGACAGAGTTTCCCAACCCCCAGGAGACCCTGGAAAACGTGCCGGTACGCTTGCCGGAGAGCGATGAGAACGACGGAGCTGCGGCGCCCAACTTCCTCGAAAACCCGGTGCGCAATATGCGGGTTACCCTGTCTCGCCAGCGTCTGCTGACCCGCAAAGGAGTTGGCGGGCTGATTGAATCCATCACCGAGGGCCGGTGGTCCGATGCGGTGCACGTGCCAATGGAGTTCACCGACCGGGTGTTCTGGCAGGAGGTAATGCGCCAGAATACGGTTATCCCTCCCCTCCGTCGGTTAAGCCTGGAGCAGTATATCCGGGTGCTGATGTACGGCGAGGCGGTGCAGATGGGCGCCGCCATCGGAGCAATCGGTCGTCCCTATGTGGAGTACTTCTCCGACCCCTTCATCATTGGCCTGGAAGACGAAAACGCCAACTTGATGTATTACATCCTGCAACAGCTGGCCTGGGGCGGACTGCCCCAGGAGTATTACGTGTTCAATACCGGCGGCATCGGCGCCGATACCAATGAGGAAGCCAGCGGTCGAAACTATAAAAAAATACCGCGCGCGTTGACCTTGATGCTCCAGGAGGCGCTGCTGCGGGACGCCGTCCGGTTTGAGTATGACCCCATCCTCCGCTCCGAGGTGGGCGTAGCCATCGTGAACGGGGTGGGCGAAGAGGTGGTGGACCTGCGCAAGGAGTGGCTGCCCCGAGAGATATACGGTGAAGCGGACTACACCCATCGGGTGATGGAATTGCACCGCCGCCGTTACTATGGCCGGGACTCCCGGGACAAGGCGGGCATCTTGCGCTATACCAAGGTCAATAACGCGCTAATCGACCTGGCCGACATCCCGCCGCCGGAAAATGAGCGGGAACTGGCTTGGCTGCTCTCATTTTTCTGGCACGTGGATCAAGCCGGCGACTCCCTGGTCGACCTGTCGCGGCGGCTTGGCGAAGGCCAGCGCCCGCTGACGCATCTGTTGCGGGCCTTGCGGGAGAAATACGAAGCCGGTTTGGCCCAGGGGCTGCGGATTTCCCCGGAGGCGCAGGGGACTCTGGCCCGTCTGGGATTGTCGGCGGAGTAGCGAGCCGGCCGGCCGGTCAGCCGGCCGGGCTGTATATTCGTTGGGAGCCGGGAATCCTCGGGGGCTGGGGAGCCTCCGGCGATTCATACGCCGCTTTAGCTTGCCAGGGGGTTGGCCCCGGACTAGGATATGAGCATGGAACAGAGTGAGATTAAATACCCCCTGGGGCCCTTGTCCCGCATTGCGGCGGAGACTTTCGGGGAGCCGGGTCGCAGGACTTTCCGGCTGGTGCTGGAGTCGGGCGCGGCCCGGTCTTTAGTGTGGCTGGAAAAGGAACAGCTTTTCCAGTTAGGCGCCGGCCTCAGAGAAGCCGTCCAGCGGCAGAGCGAGTCGGAGCGTGAGCGAGGCAGTGTGCCTACTGCCCCGGGCTGGCGCGGTGAAGCAATCAACATTGAGTTCAAGGCCCAGGCCCTTTCCGGCCGCCACGACCAGGATACCAACTCCTTTTACTTGCAGGCCCGAGCCGGCGAGGAGACCGAATCAGGAGAGGAGCGGTCTTCGGTCAGCTTTTGGATTACCGTTGACCAGGCGGCGGCGCTGGCCGAAGAAAGCCTGCAAATCTGCGCCGCCGGGCGTCCTCCCTGTTTCCTGTGCGGTTTGCCCATCAACCCGGAGGGCCACGTTTGCCCCCGGGCCAACGGCCACGCGGTGTTTGAAAGTGGCTGAGCCGCCTTCCGCCGGCCGCAACGGTTATGACGGACGCTACCCGGTGGAGGGGGAACCATTAGGCGCCGACCTGCTCCGCAACGGAGAGTTCGTTACTTGTGAACTCACCCCTATGGGTTCCAACTATACCTTTCTGGCCTCCCTCTGTTTGGACGGGCGGGACGGTCAGGCCATCTACAAGCCCCGGGATGGCGAGGTTCCCCTCTGGGATTTCCCCCGGGGGACGCTGTATAAACGGGAGTATGGAGCCTATCTGCTGAGCCAGTCCCTGGGCTGGGACTTTATTCCCCGTACCATAGTACGGGACGGGCCTTACGGTATCGGGTCGGTGCAGCAGTACGTGGAGCATGACCCGCGGCTGAATTACTATACCCTGAGCGAGGCCGACGCTGAAGAACTGCGGATGATTGCCTGCTTCGACTTGGTGGCGAACAATACCGACCGGAAGGCCAACCACGTCCTGGTGGATAGCAACGGCAAGCTTTGGGGGATCGACCAGGGTTTGACCTTCCACGCCGACACCAAAATCCGCACCGTAATCTGGGACTTCGGCGGCGAACCCATACCGGCCCACCTGCTGGAGTCCCTGGCCCAGTTGGTAAAGCAACTGGCTGACCCGGCGGGAGAGCTAAAGGAATTGCTGGAGTTGCTGCTGCCGGAGGAAGTTCAAGCCCTGCATAAACGCGTTGCGTGGGTCTTGACCGAGGGCGCCTATCCCGGCCTGCCCGGTCGCCGCCGGCGTCGGCGCTGACCGGGAGCTGACAAAGCGGCGCCAGGCCCCGGAGCTATGCCGAGGGGAATATACTCGCTGCGTCTCCTGGCAAAATAATTCCCATCACTAACTTGTGGCCAGCAGGGACAGGTCGAAGTCCTCCAGGGTTTCCAGAATGTCGTTGGCCTGGCTTACGTCCAGGTTGCGGGTGTATTCGGTGCGCACGGCGATGGTGTAAGCCCCCGAGGCCACGGCCGCCGCTATCCCGACGGGCGAATCCTCAATAGCGATGCACCGCTCCGGGGGCAAGCCCAGCCCGGCGGCAGCTTTAAGGTAAATGTCCGGTTCCGGTTTCCCCCGGCTTACGTCATCCCCGCCCAGCACCACGTCGAAAACTCCCTCCAGGCGGAGGGAACGCAACTTTAAGTCCACCCAATCGTGCCGGGAGGAGGAGGCTACCGCCTTGGGCCGGCCCCGGCGGGAGCAGGCATCCAGCAGTTCCCGGACGCCCGGCTGGGGCGCCAACTCTTCCAGCATCACCTGGCGAACAATCCGGTCATAGCGACGGATGTAGTCCGGGGCCGGCCGGGGCAGAGTTCGGGCTAACTTCAACTGCCGCCAGGTCTCATCTACGGTTGTCCCAATGAGGAACTCTTCATTTTCCCGCTCGGAGATGGGCGGGACCCCTTCCTGGGCCAACAAGCGGTTAATGGCGTTGAGGAAAAGGGGTTCGCTATCCACCAGGACGCCATCCATGTCAAAGATAATCGCCCGAAAGTCTGCCATACCGGTAAACGCTCCCGATTCAGACTGAAAAACCCGGAGAAGCCGGGCGCCCGGCTTACCCGTCAGTAGTTCCGTCCCCATTATAATGCCTTGACCGGCGGCAATGGTCAAAAATTACGGCGGGTCAGGGCCTCTCGCAAATGGTCTCCTCGCTGAGCCATTGGGAATAAAGCGGCAACGGCTAAAAATTACGGCGGGTCAAGGCGGGTCTTCCCCCGGCCGGCCGCTTCCTGGCCTTCCTCCTCCCGGACCAGGAAGCAGGATGACGCCTTGAACACGGCCCAAAGATTCATTCCGGGACTGATGCCCATTTCATTCAGGGACGTGCCGGTGATGTGACATTTCAGGTCGGCGCCGTTGCAGGTGAGGGTAACTTCGTATCCCGGCGGGCGCAGTTCTACCCGGGAGACCAAGCCGGGCAGCCGGTTGCGGGCGGAGGAACCCTTCGGCTCGGCGTCGGCCAGGATGATGTCGGAGGCCCGGATACCCACGGTCACGGCGTCGTCCTGCCCCAGGTCGCCCAGCGGCACTTCCAGCTGCAATCCGGCCTGTAATCCGGCGCCAACGCAGACCATCGTGCCATCCCGGGGCTGCCGGGATGCCACCCGCAAGTTCAGCAAGTTCTCCACGCCTACCAGCCGGGCCACTCGGCCTTGCCCTGGCTGTCCCAATACTTGCAGAGGATTTCCGGTGGCTTGCAGCTTGCCGTCGCCGATTACCTGCACCAGGTCGCCGATGCTGACCGCTTCCTCGATGTCATGGGACACCATTATCACCGGAATGTTGGTGTGGGCCAGGCTGGCCCGTAGTTCCCCCCGCAGGGTACGGCGCAGTTCGGTGTCCAGGGAGGTAAAGGGTTCGTCCAGCAGCAGCGCCACCGGGTCGGGCGCCAGGGCGCGGGCCAGGGCGGCCCGTTGCTGCTGCCCGGCGGAAATCTCGTCGGGCCGCCGGCCTTCCAGTCCTTCCAGGTGAAAGCGCTGCACCAGTTCCTGAACCTTTGCCCGGGTCTCTCTGGAGTTTCGCCGGTTCAGCCCGTAGGCGATATTGCCGGCCACCGTCAGGTGGGGAAACAGGTGATATTGCTGGGTCAAGAACCCTACCCGGCGCTGATGGGGCGGCATCCAGATATCCCGCTCGCGGTCAAAAACCACCCGGCCGCCAACCTCGATGTGTCCGCTTTGAGGGCGCAGCAGCCCCGCTATTGCCCGGAGCAGGGTGGTTTTGCCAGCCCCGGAAGGGCCGAAAAGGGTCATTATCTGGCCGGGCAGAACCTCCCATTCCGTTTCCAGGCAGAACTTGCCAATCCGGTAATACACTTGGCCCCGGGCCGCCCCGGAGCCAGCCGGATTAGCGCCGGCCCCGGGCCGCCTAGTCCCGCACCGATAATCTGGATCCGGGGCTGAAAATCCGGGGCCGGCCGTGGGCATCATAGCCCCACCCGCCAGCGGCGTCGGGTAATCAAACCCAGGGCGATTAACACCAGCAAGGCCCCCACCAGCAGCAGCACTGACAGCGCGACCGCGGCGTCCAGGCTGGTTTCCAGGGCGCTCATTATCGCCAGAGGCATAGTTTGCGTCTTCCCGGTCAGGTTTCCGGCAAACATAATCGTCGCGCCAAATTCGGAAATCGCCCTGGCCCAGGCCAACGCAATACCGGTCAGGATGGAAGGCGCCGCCAGGGGAAGGGTCAGCCGCCGGAAGGTCTCCCAGGGAGATACGCCCAGGGTCTGGGAAATATCTTCGTATTCCCGGGCCACCGACTGGAAACCCAGCTTGGCCGACCGGATGTAAAAGGGCGCCGCCACGAAGATCTGGGCAAAGATGACGGCGGCAGTGGTAAAGGGCAGAGAGATACCCAACCCGGACAGGGCCGGGCCGAGCATCCCCTGCCGTCCGAAGGCCAGCAGCATTGCCACCCCGGAAACCACCGGCGGCAGGACGATGGGCAGTTCAACCAGATGGTCGACTACCCGCAAGGGCAGGGAGTTGTCGCGGGCCAGGATACGGGCGAAGGGAGTGCCTACTACAATTACAATCAGGATGCTGATGCTGCTGGTTACCAGGGACAACCGCAAGGCCAGCAGGACCGGTTCTCCGGTGAGGCTGCCCAGAAAACTCTCCTGCTGGGCGGCCTTGATCAGCAGAGCCAGGATGGGGAGGCTAATGAACAGGCTGTAGATGGCGGTAGAGACGGTCCCCACCGGCCCCCAGTAGTCCAATACAGCTAATACCCGGAAGTGGTTACGCATAACCGGAGTTGTCGTCTGCTGCACGGCGGCTAACGGCCCGGCGTTGGCCGGCCTGACCGGATTGCCGGCTACGGCGCACCGGTCTCCGCCGGCCGGGGCGGTTCAAATCCATGCTGCTCCAGAATTGCCCGGCCCGGCATCGCCCGGACAAAGTCGATAAAGGCCCGGGCCTGTTCCGGCTGCGCCGCCTCCCGCAGCGCGGCTATGGGGTAGTGGGCGGTTATATTGAGCGGAGGGGGAATGGTCAGAACTTGGACGTGTTGCGCCACGTAGGGGGACAAGGCGTCCGTGTGGTAGGTCATACCGGCGTCGGCTTCTCCCAGAGCCACCTTTTGCGCCACGCTCCGTACGTTGGTTTCCCGGGATACCACGTTGTTCAAAAGTCCGGCCCGGTAGTCCGGCCCGAAAAGCGGGCTGCCGCTCATCCGGTTAATCACTGCCTCGGAATACCGTCCTATCGGCGCTTCGGGCAGCGCCAGCACGATTTTCACTCCGGGCCGGGCCAGGTCTTTCAGGGTAACTGACCCCGGGGATTCTGCTCCCGTCGCTGTGGCGGAACCGGCGTCCTGTTCCGCTGCCAACCGCGAGGCAAAGGCGGCATTAACCAGAAACACCGGCTGATTTCTGGCAAAGTTGACCGGTTGCCCGTCAATCAACCCGGCGGCGGCTATTGCCTCCATTTGTTCCCAGTCGGCGGGAGCGAACACGTCGGCCCGCGCGCCGTGTTCCAATTGGGTACGCAGCCGCTGACTTCCGTCATAGTTGATGATTACCGACGCTCCCGGACGGGTTTCTTCAAAGGCTTCGGCCAGCTGTGCAAAGGCTTGGGACAGGGAGGCGGCGGCGAATACGGTTAAATCTCCCGGGTCCCGGGCCGCGGCCGCCCTTTCCCTTGTCGGCAAGGGAGTAGACGTATCTGTAGAGCAGCCCAGGGCGGCGACCAGGACAATCCCGGCCAGGGCGAAAACGCTCGCTGTAATGCCCGCTGGGTAGCCGCTTGCCCCGGAGCGCCGATAGCCTTGTCTCACCGCTGCGATGGTATCCTTGCGGCCCGATTTGCCGGCCCGGCGGCGAATTGCCCGCCAACCGGTCAGCAAATTGTAGGTTTGCCACCCTTTGCTGTCAACGCAGCCGCCCCAGCAGTATATTCCCGACCCAGGCTGGCATTCTTCGCCCGGCCCGCCCGTTGTATTTGCAGGAGCGGGTACAAGGCCTGCCCCTGTATCCGTGGGAACGCCGGAAGGTATTGGTAATAACGGGGGCAAGGTATTCTCAATTTGCGCCGGTAGTGGATCTGGGCCAAAGAATGCACCAACATCTGCACCTTCCTGGTGTACCCCGGTAAGTACCCATTATAACGCAGGGTGTTCCCTCATCCCACCTTGAGATACAATTACCGAAAGTCTGTCCGGGGAGGTAAGGCGAGAGATGAGCGACCGCAACGACAAATACCCAACCCAGCACATCGGCGGCACCATAATGGTGGTGATGATGCAGGTGGATCCGGAACACGAGGAGGAGTTTAACCGCTGGTATGATGAGGAGCATCTGCGGGAACGGCTGGAGATTCCCGGCTACATCAGCGCCCGGCGGTTCAAGCTGGAGGAAGGCACCGAGGGGATGCTCAACTTCCTGTGCATCTGGGAACTGGAGGACGCCAGCCCACTGCAAAGCGAGCTGTACCGGCAGCAGCGGGCGCGGATGACCGCCCTGCACCGCCGGGCCAACGAGGTCATCAAAGAACGGGCCCGGGGCGTGTACCGGCAAATCTTCCCGGCAGAGGGAGCCTTTGAGGACCATTCCGGGTTTCATCCGGAGGAGGCGAATCCAGATGCGTAATTGCATCAACATAACTGTTGATAAACTTCCTGTAAGGTGTTAGAATGTGCCATGCCAGTAAACCCTAAAGACTTCGAGTATGAGTTCTCGCCAAACGTTTTAGTGGAAACCAGGGAGCGGCTGGGACTATCTCAGGCCAATATGGCGGAGCGGCTTAATTTGCCGGTGAACACCGTTTCCCGGTGGGAGCGTGGCGTGACCATTCCAGACGCAAATTCGCTGGCCGCCATCTACTCGATAGCTAAAGGGCAAAGACGGACTCCCGAATTTTTTCTAAGGAGGTCAAACCCGGTGGAGCTTAACCTCGTGTATCCCAAGTCTAGCGTGATTGCTGATTGCATTGCAGTGATCAAGAGCTTAAACGGGAAAGCCGTGAAAAAGGTGGATATTGGAAATCGTTTCAAGCAAGCCTTTGACCGGCACAACACCACTCCTCAAGACTTGGGATTTAATAAGAACCATCTAACCAAGAGCCTGCTGAGTTGGTTGGTGAAGCAAAACGCAATTACCATGGTCTCTGAAAATACAGACTCGATTGTAGTCAAGCTGAACGGTAATCCCCAAGTAGTCCCGACTCAGGAAAAGCCGGAGGGACGAAAAACGCACTTCACTATCCAGCGTAAAGGGCGCAACTCGTATGAGTTGACCGTGGTCGGTAAGACCGGACAGATATATACGTATCAGGGCGTACAAAAGAAGGGTAAGGATGGTCATTTTACCGACGAAGGCCAATATCGGCGCGCTATTAGCCAAGCGGTAGCTCAAAACAGGAAGTCATGACGTTGCCTGACCCGGCGCCAATTGGTAGTGATAGCAAGCCGTGGCAGACGACAACAAATCAGATCTTAATAATACAAAGGGGGTTAGCGCAAATGTCCAAGAAACACTTCACCATCCAACGGCCCGGCCAACCCGGGTATGAGCGTACCGTAGTTGGTAGGGACGGCCAAACTCACGTAATGCCGGCTGACCAGCCCGGCAAGGATGGGCACTTTACCAACGAGGGTCCGTACCGCCGAGCCATTGAGCAGGCAGTAGCTGAAAACAGCGGGCATTAGGAGAAAAACTTGGAAGAACTCCTTCAGGAAGGCCAAACTCGTCGCCGTAGTCGATGCTAATCATCTCGTAGGGTTAATGCGGGAGCTGGGAACAAGTCTGACCGACAGCTGGGGCCGGTTCCCGAACCGGCCCCCAGGCTTTATTCCCGCAAGGCCCGGTTCCCGAACCAGTCCCAGGCTTTGTTCCCGCAAGGCCCCGTTCCCGGACGGGCGGCGCCCCAGGCATCGTCGGCCCCGGTTCCCGGACGGGTGGCGCCCCCCTTAAATCCGCGTCAGCCTTATAACCTCCCCGATGTCCTCCACTTCCTCCAGGCGCCACAGCTTTTCCAGCAGGGCGTCGGTTTGGGACGGGGACAGCAGGTCCTGGGCCAGGGAGCGGAACTTGGCCTCTACCTCGGCGTCGGTCATGGGATTCTTGTAGTGGCCCTTGTGGTAGGGAACTTGGGCGGTGTAGCGTTGGCCCGACTTGGTTACTACCTCTACGTCGCACAGCATAGCCTCCGGGGCCCGGCGGTCGGATTCCTCCGACGCGGCCACCTGGACCCGGCGGGTCAAGTCCAGCAGTTGCGGGCTGCGGTAATACTGCTCGTCAAAATGGCTCTGGCGCACCTCGCCATAGGTCAAAGCCACCGCCGTGGTGTAGGGCATACTGTGGTCGGCGGTCTCCCGGCTCTTGGGGTCCCACTTCTCCCCATCTCCCGCCATTATGTCAATGGCCTTTTGCAGGGTGCGGATGCTCACTCGGTCGATGTCGCCGGCCATAACCGGGGCGGGCATCTTTTCCCGGGCCTCCAGGGCCGCCTGCACCACCGTCTGGGAATACTGGCCCAGGGGGAACCGCTTGATACTGCACTCGGCAATCTTGTAAGGAACGTCGCCGCCGCCAAAGGGTTCCAGCGTATAGGGTTCTCCGGTTACGGCGCGGAAGAAGCCGTGTTCACCCTCAAAGATGGGCGCCGGGCCGGTCAGACCCTGCCGGGCCAGCAGGACGGCGAACAGGGCGTTGCGGCTGGCGTTGGCATAGGCGCAGCCCTTCCAGTGGGACAGGACGCCGCCCCGGGTCTGGCCCAGGGCGATGTTGGGGGCGATGCCCAGGTTCAGGGCCTGGTGGGTCTGCGCCACGGCAAGGCCCAGGGAACGGGTGGCGCCCAGGATGCTGGCGATGCAGCCGTTGGTAACGTGGTCGTAGCCCCGGTAGCGGAGAGTAGCGGCGTCCCCCAGGCGGCAGAAGGCTTCATAGGCGGCCACGGTGGCGGTAATGGCCCGCCGGCCGCCCCGCCCGGCCAACTCGGTGGCGGACAGGACGGCGGCGATGCTGTCGCTGGGATGGCCCGACTCCAGGCTGGTATAGCCGTCGTTGTAGTCCAGGTAGCGAATCATCACCCCGTTGGCAAAGGTCGCCAGGTCCGGGCTGGTAGCCTGGCCGCTGCCGATAACCGTGCCGGGCTGGGTGCTGGTAACGGTGGCGGCCAGGGCCCGGGCGATTTTGCCGGGCTCGCTGGTGTAACCGCCCAAAGCGCAGCCGATCGTATCAATAATCATCCGCTTGGTCAGGTGGACAACTTCAGCGGGCAAGTGGCGGTAGTGGAGGGCTACGGTCCAGGAACTCATCTGCTCGGCAATAGTGGGCATGGGTTTTACTCCTTGCAAGGTTTTGTGATCCTTAACCCGTGCGGGGCGCGTTACCAACAAAACTTCCTTTGAATCACCCCTCCCGGTGAAACTCCGCCACCTGTTGCAGGAAGTTGCGCAGCAGGTCGTGGCCCACCGGGGTCATTATCGATTCCGGGTGGAACTGCACCCCCTCGACCGGGTGTTCCTTGTGGCGCAGGCCCATTATCAGCCCGTTGTCGGTCCAGGCGGTAACTTCCAGGCAGTCGGGCAGGGATTCGGGATAGACTACCAGGGAGTGGTAGCGGATGCCCTCGAAGGGGTTGGGCAGCCCGGCCAGGACACCTCGGCCGGTATGGTGAATCGGCGAGGTCTTGCCGTGGCGGATTTCCCCGGCCCGGCCCACCACGCCGCCGTAAACCTCACCCAGGCACTGGTGGCCCAGGCAAACGCCCAGCACCGGCAGTTTCGCCCCGAAGTGGCGGATAACGTCGTTGGATACCCCAGCCTCGCGGGGGGTACAAGGCCCCGGAGAGACGACGATCCCCTCCGGAGCCAGCCCCGCAATCTCCTCCAGGGTAATCTTGTCGTTGCGCACCGTAACCACCTCGGCGCCCAACTCGGCAAGGTATTGGTAGAGGTTGTAGGTAAAGCTGTCGTAGTTGTCGATGAGCAGCAGCATCAGAAAAGCTCCACGAATTCCAGCCAGTTGCCATCCGGGTCCTGGGCGTAGAGCGCCTTGCGGAGCAGCTGGCCGCCGTCATCGTACAGGGCGGCCGGGTCGCTGTTGAAGGTCAGCCCTCTGCCGGATTTGTCGGCGTAGAACGCTTCGATATTCTCGACGATGAAGGCCAGGTGGGACGCGCCGGCATCGTTGCGGTTAAGGCTCCCGGCGCCGACGGGCGGGTTGATATACTGGATCAGCTCCAGTTGATGCCCGTCGCCCAGTTCCACGAAAGCGCCCTTGATGTGGGCTTCGGGGAAGGCCAGCAGCTTGCTGGCAAAGTCCCCCCGCCGCTCGGTGCGCCCCGCCAGGGTAAGCCCCATGACGTTGGTATAAAAGTCGATAGTCTTCTCTATATCCTTGACTACAAATCCCGTGTGGAACATTGATTTGAGCATAAGCCTGCCTCCAATTATCAATTACGAATCAGGAATTACGAATTGGGCTTCCGGCTAACCCCGGGAGCTTGATTCGTAATTCCTGATCATTCCCGGCCCTCGGCCAGGTCGATGGCCCGGAGCAGGGCGCCGGCCTTGTGGCGGGTTTCCAGGTATTCGTCCTCGGCGTGGCTGTCGGCCACTACGCCGCCGCCGGCCTGGATATACATTATGCCGTCCTTGTAGATGCCGGTACGCAGCACCAGGGCCGTGTCCATATTGCCGGAGAAGCTGAAGTAGCCTACGGCGCCGCCGTAGGGGCCGCGCTTTTCTCCTTCAAGCTCGGCGATAATCTCCATGGCCCGGATTTTGGGCGCGCCGGATACGGTGCCGGCCGGGAAACAGGAGCGGAGTGCGTCATAAGGGGTAAGCTCCGGCTTCAGCTGCCCCTCCACATGGGATACCAGGTGCATCACGTGGGAAAAGCGTTCCACGTCCATCAGTTGCGTAACCGACACGGTGCCGGGAACACTGACCCGGCCGATGTCGTTGCGGCCCAGGTCCACCAGCATAATGTGTTCCGCCCGCTGCTTTTCGCTGTTCTTCAGTTCCGACTCCAGGGCGGCGTCCTCCGCCGGCGTCTTGCCCCGGGGCCGGGTGCCGGCGATGGGGTGGGTGGCGACGATGCCGTCCTCGACTTTAGCCACCGTCTCAATGGCGGCGCCGACGATATGAAAGTCGTCCAGGTTCAGGTAATACATATAGGGGGACGGGTTGACGCTGCGCAGGGCGCGGTAAACCTGGAAGGGGTGGGCGCTGGTGCGGCGGGAAAACCGCTGGGAGTTCACCACCTGGATAACATCCCCGGCGTAGATATACTCCACGCACTTCGCCACCGCCGCTTCGTACCGGGGCTGGGTGAAGTTGGACTCCACCGGCGCCGGTTCCCCCGGGCCGGGCCGGGGAGCCGGCATACCCAGGTTCAGCTCCAGGGGCTGGGACAGACGGCGCACCAGGTCGTCAATCCGGCGGGTGGCGGCGGCATAGGCTTGGGCCACGTCGCCGTCCAGCCGGACGTGGCTGACCACTTTGATGTCGTGGCGCAGGTGGTCGAAGACCAGCAGGGTGTCAGCGAACATAAAGACCGATTCGGGCAGGCCCTGGGGGTCGGCCGGCATGGGCGGCACCCGCGGCTCGAAGTAGCGAATGGAGTCGTAGGCCAGGTAGCCGACCCCGCCGCCGTGAAAGCGGGGCAGCCCATCGATGGGAATGAGCCGGTACTGCTCCATCTCTTCCTGCACCGGGAGCAGCGGGTCAATTTCGCCTCGTTCCTCGCCGCGGCCCGTTTTAACCACCCGGTAAGGTTCGGTGCCGATGAAGCTGTAGCGGCCCAGCCGCTCCCCGCCGGCCACGCTTTCCAGCAGGAAAGAGTAGGGCGACCGGGCTACCTTCATATAGGCGGACACGGGAGTTTCCAGGTCGGCGTTAATGGAGCGGTAAACCGGCACCAAGTTGCCGCGGCCCGCTCCGGCCAGGGTCTTTACCTCTTCCAGCAGGGGGTAATACATAGCCCTTCACTCTACCCTCAATTCTGTTCCGGCAAATCAAAAAGCCCGCCCCCTAAAGGGACGAGCTTTTGTCGCGATACCACCCTTATTGCCAACCCGGTCTCCCCCCGAAACACAACAGGGTCAGCCGAACCGGGCCGGCGTCTCAACCGGCGGGAGGGGCTTCTGCTGGCCGGCGTTGCCCCCGTGCCGTGGGCCTTTAACGGCGCCCAACCGTCCCAACCTACTAGGAACAGACAGAGGTGGACAAGCTTCACCCACCCCACCTTGCTCGTTCAGCCGGCGGCTCCGGAGTCCATTCGTGCTTCTGCGCCTGGCGCCGGCTCACACCTAACCCGGCTCTCTGGGCCTCGCTGGAAGCCTACTATTCCCCTTCCCAGCCTTTTTCAGTCTTCAATTGTCCGGTGCAAGTAGGTGCAAGTATAGGTTGCCCCGGGAAAGAGTGTCAAGGGGCGAAGTTACTTCAATTATCTATTATCTATCCCCCCAAAACGGAAAACAAGCCGGTAGTGTTCTCGATATTTTCCAGGTCGCGCAGGCGGGTAACCGCCTCCTCGATGTGGTCCGGGGGCAGGATGTAGCGGGAGCAGTAGAGAAACTTGGCGTCCAGTTCCTCCGGTGTCAGGGGCAGTTCCGGCTGACCCCGGGCGAACTCGACCCGGTGATGCAGTTGACGGCCATCATTGAGGGTTATGGTCAGGGAGCAGGGGTAGGGAATGGAGCGGGACGGCTTCTCGGTGGCCGTTACCGTAACCAGGTCCATCATCCGCCGTACCCGGCCCTCCTGCGTCGCCGCATCGGTGAAGTTGTCAATCAAGGGTTGGCCGTAGAGCAGCGCCACCGCCACGATGTAGCTGAGACAGCCGCGGGCTTCCCAGCCGTTGCCGGGGGTAGGAAAGGGTAGCGACTCCAGCGCCGCCGGAGTCGTCCTTACCCGCACCGCCCCAATCATTGCTGGGTCAAGGCGGTACTGCTGGCCCAGTTGCAGGGCGGCGTCAATGGCAGTATGCGCCTCGACGGCGCAAGGATAGAGCTTCAGAGAAACGCCGGGGCTGATCACGGCGTAGGGGTTGCCCAGCCGGGCGAAAAAATCCCCAGCCTTACCGTCATCCCCGCCGTCATCCCAGTGGGGAAACGCCCGGGGCCTAATGCCGGGGCCGGCCAGACCTTGCCGGGCCAGCAGCGCCGCCATTACGCCGTGCATTGCCGCCCTCCCTTGCCGGTAGGCCCGGTCGGGGCCGGCCAGCCCTGCCGGAGCCGGCCCGGCATCTCCTTGTGGCAAGCTGGCCGAACCGCTACCCAATCCCGCGCCACGAGCGCTATCACGCTCGCGATCAGGATAAGCGGGAGTTACCGCGCCAGTGTCGGCCAGGGCAATCGCCTGCTCCAACTGTTCAGCATCCAGCTCCAGCAGCCGGCCGGCGGCGGCGGCGGCCCCGATGGACGCGGCAGCAGCGGCACAGGCTGCGTCTGGCCCCCAAACGGCATCCAGCTTGGCAACCAACTCACAGCCCAGGATAAAGGCGGCCAGCGCCTCCCGGCCGGGACTGCCGTGCATCTCTCCCAACGCCATCACCACCGGAAAGATGACGCTGGTCGGGTGGCTCCCTCCGGCGACTATCGCGTCGTCAAAGTCTAGCAGGTGAATCATCATACCGTTAGCCAGGGCCGCCAGGAGCGGGGAGGTGCGCAAACCCTTGCCAATGAGGGTGCATTTGCCGTTACCCCCCATTTCCTGGACAAACCGGGTAAGCGCATACCCCTCTGCCTGCGCTGCCCCGGCCAGGCCCACCGCGGCGGCGTTGACCATCATCTCTTTAGACACCGCCGCCACCGGCGGGGACAACGGGTTCAGGGAGCTTTGTTCCAGGGCAAACCGGGCCAGGCGGCGGGGGAGATTTGGGAGCGGGGTTGAGGGCATAGAAGGCATGAATCGCTGGCTCCCTTTCGGATCTTGGCTACAGGATACTAACGGAGGGCAAGTTTAGCAACCGGGACTAGACGGCGAACCGGGCGGCTAACCTTGACAGGACAATCGGTTGTTGATGATAATCTTGACGAAGTAGAATGGGGCGCAACCGGTTCGGTTGGCTCCGGTTGACGTTGATCTTTGGGCCGCCGGGTCTTCGAACCCCCGGCCCGGGCGGAAACTCGACAATTCGACAAACGGAGGTAAGGCAACAGTGGCTGACCAGGATATTGCATTGATGGCTCATCTGATGCGCCGCGCCGGCTTTGGGGCGACCCGCGACGAGCTGGAGGAACGGGCGGCCCGGGGCTATGCGGCGACAGTAGAAGAATTGCTGAACCCCGAGGGACAGGAACCTTCGGACCGGCTGGAGTTGCTGCGCTACCAGCCGGGGTTCTGGAAGCCACCGACCTCCGCCGGTATGGGCGGCGCCGTCTGGCTGCACGATATGATCAACACCCGCCGGGTGCTTCAGGAGAAGATGGTCCTTTTCTGGCATCACGTTTTCGCCACCGGCTACTCCAAGATTGACCACTACCACGAGGTATTCAAGCAGATTGATATGTTCCGGGAACGGGGCATGGGCAATTACCGGGACCTGCTGGTCGGGTTGGCCAAGGACCCGGCCATGATTTACTGGCTGGACAACTGCGACAATCACGCCTATGCGGTCAACGAAAACTGGGGTCGGGAATTGCTGGAATTGTTCAGCATGGGCGTGGGCAACTACACCGAGGTGGATGTGCGGGAATGTTCCCGCGCCTTTACCGGCTGGACCATCTCCCCGATGATTCCCCGCGCCGCCTACGGCCGCTTCGACTGGGAGTTTGAGTACCAGGAAGAGGACCACGACGACGCGGAAAAGACCTTCCTGGGGCATACCGGCAACTTCAACGGGGAAGACATCATCGACATCGTTTGCCAGCACCCGGCCACGGCCCGGTTCATCGCCCGCCACCTTTACAACTTCTTCGTGGCCGACGAGCCGCAGGTGCCGGCCTGGTCGGTAACTCCGCCCAATGACCCGGAGGCGATTGACCTGCTGGCCCGGACCTTTGTTGAGTCCGGTTACGAAATCACGCCGGTGCTGCGGGTTCTCTTCACCTCCGACTTCTTCAAGGAAGCCCGCTTCGCCAAAATCAAGAGTCCCGCCGAGGTGGTGGTGGGCACCCTGCGGATGGTGGGCGGTTACGAGTTCCCGGCCCCCGGCATCGGCAATCTGACCAAGGAGACCGCCTACATGGGACAGGAGCTGATGAACCCCCCCAGCGTGGAGGGCTGGCACACCGGCTCCGAGTGGATTAACAGCGGTTCGCTGATGAAACGCATTAACTTCTCCGCCGATATGGTAGGCGACACCACCAAGCCGGGTATCCAGTCCATTGTCCGCCGGCTGCAAGCCAGGGGCGACCTGACCCCCGACCAGTTGGTGGACTACTGCCTGGACTTGATGGGGCCGCTGGAAGTGCAACCGGAGAACCGCCAGGAGTTGGTCAACCATGCCAGTGAGACCGGCGATCTGCGCTGGGCTGACGCAAACGCCCCGGCCCGGGTGGCGGAGATGCTCCAGTTGATCGTTTCGCTCCGGGAATACCAGTACGCCTGAAAAGGTCAGCAAGCCAGGAGGAGGGAAATATGGTTACTCAGATAGTGGCCGGCCGGGTGTACGACTACAGCCGGGTGGTGGGGCGCGGCGCGGTGTCCGGCGCCGGGTTCACCCTGCCGGTGGGTATGTGCCTGGGCGCGGGCAATACCCTCTACGTGGTTGACCGCGGCTCGGAATATATCCCCGGCGCACCCTGGAACCGGGTGGCCCACGGCACCCGCGTCGGTGTATTTACCATTGGCAGGGAGAACGAAGACGAGGAATGGGTGTCGGAGTTCGGCAAGTATGGCGATGCTCCCGGCGAGTTAATCTGGCCCGCCGGCGTCGCCCTGGACTCCCGGGGTAATGCTTACGTTACCGACGAATGGATGAACCGGGTATCGGTATTTGACCCGGACGGTAACTTTATCACCTGTTGGGGCTCGGAAGGCCGAGGCCCCGGCCAGTTCAGCGGCCCCGCTGGTATTCTCATCGACGACCAGGATACCGTCTATGTGGTGGATGGCCGCAACCACCGGGTGCAGCAACTCGCCACGGACGGGACCTACCGGTCCGAGTTCGGACGTCTGGGTAGCGGCCCGGGCGAGTTCAACAACCCCTGGGGCATCACCCGGGACGGCGAGGGGTACTTGTACCTGGCTGACCACAAGAATAACCGGGTGCAGAAGCTGACCGCCGTCGGCGAATTTGTGGCTCAATATGGCTCCTGCGGAACCGGTCGCGGGCAGCTTAACCGGCCGGCTGACGTGGCCGTGGACCCGGACGGAGACATCTACGTCTGCGACTGGGGCAACAGCCGGGTGCAGGTCTTCAGCCCGGAGGGTCGCTTCCTGACCAGCTTGGTCGGCGATGCCCAGGAACTCTCCAAATGGGCCAGGCCGGTGGTGCTGGCTAACCCGGAGGCGCTGAAGCGGCGCCGGGAGGTCAAGAACATCGAGGTAGAGTGGCGTCTGGCCCTGCCCAGCAGCGTAGTTTACGATGCCGAGCAGGGCCGCCTGTTGATTGCCGACACCCATCGCAACCGTATCCAGATCTATAACAAGGTCAAGGGCTACGTGTCGGCCCAGCGCAACCTGTAACGCAACCCCCCGTCCCCTTAAGCGTCCTTTGCGCATCGTTACTGTGTATCGTTACTGCGCCTGCCTTGCGTCGCCGGGTCTCCGTGGGCCGCGTCGCTGCGGTTGAAAGTGCCTTCACCCCGGGCCGCAGCAGACGCAAGGCGGGCGCGGAATCGTACCGGTCAGTATCCTGCATTATCGTGAAGGCGCCCTATCTCGACCGCCAGGTATTGCTCCGTGACTTTTCCTTACATCGGCCCGGAAAGCGAACCGTTTTACCTTCAACTGGCCCTGGACCGGCCCGATATGCTGTGTTCCGAGGCTCCCCCGGAGATCTTGCAGGCGTGCTCCTTCGCCGGAGAGGAGCCGACCGAATTTCTGCATAACTTTTTCGCCGCCGGCTATACCCAGTGGGTCTGGAAGAACCGGGGAATCCGGATTGACTTTGACCAGGAGCGCATCGCCCGGGCGGTAATCCTGCTCTGGATGCGGGCGTGCAGCCTCTACACCAGCCTGGTTTACCACCGGCCCGATACAGATTGGGAAAAGGTCTTCTTCTCGGACGAGGGGTTGTATGACTGAGGCGCAGCTTGGCAGTGAGAGAGGGCGCTGCTGTCGTCGGTTTCCCGCCGGGAGCCGAAGGTTGGGCTGAGCCGGGCTGAAATCCCCCTAATCTATCACGGGTTATACGAGCACGAGTTCCACGAACGTCGAAACCGTTCTCCGCTCAGCAGGCAATCAACCAAGTCGTTGAGTTCCGCTTGCGTCTCCAGGCTCTTTGCAAGTCTCTGACATCCATTCCAACGACTGGCAATAGCCCTCAAAGAAGCCAGGAGTGAATTACGGCGTCGGCAAGGGAGGCGCCGGGAAAGGCAGGGCATTTCCCCGCCGACAACCTCGTCGTCTCCGGTGTAGTCCAGCGCTAGGCCCGACGCCACCCCTGCCGGCTTCACCACTGGGGAAGTGTCCAGACGCGGGTAAAGGGCAGCGCCAGATCTATAGATCTATCTGTGGTCAGTTTTATAGCCGTCTTCCGGCGCCCCCTTCTACCCAAACCACCGCCGCACTGCCGCCACGAACTGCTCCCGCTGCTCCACCTCCGGGCGGTGGCCGCAGTTTTCTATGATTTCGAGCCGGGAATTGGGGATGGAGTCGTGGTAGAGTTGGCCGGCGCTGAGGGGGATGATGGGGTCCTGGCGGCCCCAGATTAGCAGGGTGGGCCGGCGCTTGAGGCGGGGCAGCAGGTGGGGCAAGGCCGGGTAGTGCATATAGGGCCGCCAGCTCAGGCGGCAGGCGCCCTCCAGGGATGTCTCCCAGTTTTCCTGTTGCTCCGGCGACGGCTCGTCGGGGCAGATGGCCTGAAACTCTTCTACCGACGCCGGGTCCAGCAGGCAGCGGTTGATGTAGGCTTTGGCTACTACCTGGAAGAGGTCAAAGATTTCTCCCTCCGGGGGGCGGACGCCGGCGGGGGCGACCAGGGCCAGCCGCTGGAATTGCTGGGGACACATTACCGCCATTTCCGCGGCCAGCCAGCCGCCCAGGGAAAAGCCGATAACGTCCACCCCCTCCAGTCCCAGGTCGTCCAGAGCGCCCAAGTACCAGATTGCCAGGTCGTGCAGGTTCATCACCCAATCCAGCTCCGGCGAGTCGCCAAAGCCCGGGTGCCAGGGGATGTACAGGGTGCGCTCCCGGGCCAGGGCTTCGTGCCAGCGCAGCCAGCCGGGGTGTCCCAGCTCGTCGTGGAGAACTAACAGCGGCGGGCCGGAGCCGCCCTTGATCAGCTTGAGCCGGCTGCCGGCCGCATCTACCATTGCTTCGGTCCAGGCTACGGAACTGGTGGTCATGAAAAACTCCTTCTCGCCGGCGAATTGCGCCGGCGGACTATTATCTAATCAAGCGTAAGGCGCGGGCCACCCTGCTTCAAATCTTCTCTGCGGAGCTGCAATCCGCGGATCGTAGCGGGTTGCGCTTCGCCACTTCAATGGCGGCGTTTTCTTGTGATCATGTTCTCGGGGCCAATGGGTCAACCGGACAGCAACGTCAGGGTTTCTGCCACCTCTTTGGGAGAGTCGAGGCGGTATTGGGCCTGGGTAGGTTGGCGGGCGGCCCCGACGAACACGGAGAGGCCGTTCAATTGATGCACCGCAGCAAAGCCGTCCTCATCGGTCAGGTCATCTCCGAAGAAGACTGCCAGCGTCCCCGCCGGAAGGGACGCCGCAATGCGGACGATGGCTCGGCCCTTGTCCCAGGCCACGTTGGGACGGACTTCCAGAACCTCCTTGCCCCGGGTAATCCGCACCCGGCCGGCCGCCCGGGCCGGTGCGGCTGCTGCGTCAAATCCGGCGTGAACCTGCGGCCTTAACTCCGCCGGGGTCAGTCGGAAGTGGACGCTGAGGGTCAGCCCTTTGCCTTCTACCAGGACGCCGTCGTAACCGGACAAACGCTCCTTGAGGGCCTCAAAAGTGGCGTCCAGGTCCGGCCTCAGCCGGGCCGCTTCCGGGTGCGTAAAGTCCAGGTCCGGCCCCCTGATTTCCAGCCCGTGGTTGCCGGCATAAATCAGCCCCGGCAGGCCCACCATCGCCGACAAGTCCGCCTGCCCCCGGCCACTGACCAGCCCCAGGGTATAGCGTTCCCGGCGGGCCAGGCGGGCCAGGGTCTGGCGGGTCTCCGGGGCCAGCGCGGCCAAATCGGGCCGGGGGGCGATGGGGACCAGGGTGCCGTCGTAGTCCAGCAGCAGCAGGACGTGGCTGGCCGCCGCCAGTTGGCGACGGACCCGGGGCCAGACATTCAGCAGGTGGGGCATAGGCGGCGGTCAACCCGTATTGATTCCCGGCATTGATTCCATGGTGGCAGGGAGCGACTTCACTTGGTTGAGTCAGAGTTGGAACAGACCTAATTGATTCCATGGGAACAGGGAGCGACTCGATATTTTGCACTGGCTTCCGGCGGATGTTGCATTGATTCCATGGGAACAGGAAGCGACTACCTGGCGGGGGTAACGGCGTACCGGGAGCGGCCGGAGGCGGAACTCCGGGCGCACTGGATCAACTCCACCAAAAGCCGGGCGGCCCACTTGTAGATGTTGTTTTCCCGTACGATGGCCCGCATGTGGAGCATACGATAGCGGCGTTCCGGTTCGGGCATGGTTACTGCATCCCAGATCGCCTCGGCCAGTTCCTCGGTAGCATAGGGGTTAACGATGAGGGATTGGGTAAGCTCCAGGGCGGCGCCGGTGAAGGGGCTGAGAATCAGGACGCCGTCGTGGTCAAAGCGGCTGGCGACGAATTCCTTGGCTACCAGGTTCATCCCATCGTGGAGGGAACTGACGATGCAGAAGCGGGACAAGCGGCGCAGGGCCATCAGGGTAACGGCGGGCAGGTCGTCGGGCATATAGATAATCGGCTGCCAATCGTCCCGGGCAAAGCGGCCGTTAATTTCCCTCAACAACCGGTCGATCTGCTCCGAAAGCTGCTGGTAGGCGTCTATATCGCTGCGGCTCAGCACCCCGGCCTGAACAAAGACCAGCTGGCCCTGGTACTCCGGGTGTTTTTCCAGAAAGCGCCAAATGGCCCGAAAGCGATGGGGTATCCCCTTGGTGTAATCCACCCGGTCGATGCCCAGGCCAACCAGTTTGCCGCCCAGTCCCCATTCCTCCCGGAGACGCTGCATCTCCCGTTCCACCTCTTCACTCTCGGAGAACTGGCAGAGGTCGTCAAAGTCAACGCTGATGGGGAACGGGCGCACCAGAGTAGTATCGCCCCGGTATTCGACGCGGTTGTATTCGGCGTCCACTTGCACCGGCAGGGTACGGGCTGCCGTATCCATAAAGTTATTGCAATGGTCGCCAATGTGGAAGCCCAACAGGTTGTTGCCCAGCAGACCTTCCAGCAACTCCCCTTGCCAGGGACAAATACGGAAAATCTCGGCATGGGGCCAGGGAATATGCCAGAACTGGCCGGCGATAACGTGCGGCGCGGCATTGCGGATATACTGGGGCAGCAGGGCCAGGTGATAGTCCTGGGTCAGGACGACCGCCGGCTGGTCGCCGATTTCGTCCAGCACCAGATCGGCGAACTTGCGGTTGACCGCCTGGTAGGTTTCCCAGTCCCGCAGGTCAAAGACCGGCTCGGTATAGGCGTTGTGGCAGAGGGGCCAGAGGGCCTCGTTGGAAAAGCCATAGTAGTAGCCCTGTTCTTCCTGCTCGGTAAGCCACACCAGGCGCAGGGCGTAGGAGGGGTCATCGGGAGGGACCATCACCCGGTTGTCCCGGTCAACGATGTACCGGTCGCCTTTGCCGCCGCCGTAGGCGATCCAGGTTCCGCCACAGGCCTGCATCAAGGGGTCCAGGGCGCTGGTGAGGCCGCCGGCGGGAACTACGTAGCGGGGTTCGCCCTCCACCAAGTTATGGATGTAAGGCTGGCGGTTGGAGACGATAATCAACCGGTATTCGCCGATCTGCCGCCGCACTAACTGTTGCAAGTCTTGCTTGGTCCACATGGTCACCTTCCTTAACCCCGGCCTCAACCCTGGGCCGCCGCAGGGAGGGCATTCCTGTACGGGAGAGAGCGCATGTGTGCTGGCCTAATGGTGCCATATAACCCCGGTAAAAGCAACTGCCCCGAGGGTTGGCAAAATCCCCAATGGCCCGGTCAAATTGACAGATCCGGAGCCGGTGGGTAGGATAAGGCAACTATCTCTGCCACGGTATAAGGAGGGCTTATGTTTGTCCGCAGGGACTTGACCGACAGCGTGCCGACCCGGGAAGGGAATATGCACTATGTAAGGCAAGGGGCCGGCTTTCCCCTGGTTTTGCTGCATCCCCTGGGCACCTCTGTTTGGGCCTGGCATACGGTAATCGACGCGCTGAGCCAGCATTACACCTGCTACGCCTTCGATATGCTGGGTCACGGGGATTCGGATAAGCCAACACGCCACTTCAACATTCCCGACTACGCCCGCGCTCTGGACGACGCCTGTCAGGTCCTCAACATTCACCGGGGCCACTACGTGGGCAATTCGGTGGGAGCCTGCCTGGCCACGGAAATGGCGGCCAGCTATCCGGAGCGGGTGGACAAACTGGCCCTGGTGGGCTGCCCCTTGTGGAACCCCTGGGACGGCAACCAGCGGGTGGCGGATACCGCTGGCGATTATGATGCCCAGGGCCGCGCCCAGCCCCGCACCCTGGAACAGCTGCAAGAACGGGCCACCTTTGCCAATCCGCAGCAGGAATGGGTGGACGCCACCAACCGAACCCGGGAGCAGGCCGGCGAGTGGGTGCGGAACTTGCACCAGTCCCTTTCCTACTACGACATTCTTTCCCGGCTGCCCCGGATTAAGGCCTCTTCCACCCTGGTAATATATGGGGAGAAGGATCTGCTGCGGGACGGCGAGGAACTGCTGCACAACAACATTGTCAACGCCAGCAAAACCATCCTGCCGGGGCTGGGCCACATCCCGCAGATAGAGGATCCGGAGGCGTTTATTGGCGCCCTGCTATCCTTCCTGGGGCCCGAAGGTTAGGGGAGCCGGTAGATTCGGACGGGGACAGACCGGACGGCAGGATATTGGGAATAGAGGAAAACCCCGGTTTGGCCGATCGATTCATATAAATCGGGTCATGTAAAGGGGAGGCCGGCATTGGCTAATGGGCGTTACCCGCTGCGCTTGATGGAAACCTTCCGCACCGTCTTTTATACGCCGATCTACGTTACCCTTGCCGGGGGTTACCTGGAATCGGCGGGGCTGGATGTGGAGTTTGCCACCTGTCCGACCCGGTTTCCGCATCCACTGAGCGCCCTGAATCACGGGGCGGCGGATATAGTACAGAGCGGCATAATGCGCTCCATCATCGCCGCTGATTGGGGCGCCGAGACGGTGCCCCGCCACTTTGCCGAGATAAATAGCCGGGACGGGTTCTTCGTGCTGGGCCGGAAGCGGGCGGAAGAATTCCAATGGGACGATTTTGAGGGTTCCAGCATCATCCCGGTGGGTTTTTCTCCGATGCCCTGGGCCTCTTTCCGCTACGCCCTGCGCCGGCGCGGTTTGGACCCAGAGGGGTTGACCCTGCTGCCCGGGTTGGGGTTGGATGAGGCGGTGGCCGCCTTCCGCCATGGTCGGGCCGACTTTATCCAGCTGCCGGAACCAACGGTGGAGCGACTGCTGGCCGAGGGAGTGGGCCACCTGTCCGTGGCCTTGGGGCTGGTAAACGGGTATATCGCCTACAGTTCCTTTGCCGCTACCAACCGCTTCCTGGAAGCTCGCGCCGAGGTGGCGCAACGGTTCGTGCAGGGCTACGCCCAGGCGCTGGAGTGGCTGGGCGGCGCCAGTGCCAACGAGGTCAGCGCGGCGGTGGCGCCCTTCTTCCCCGACAACGACCCGGAGCTGATAACCCGAGCCATCCGGCGCTACCAGGAACAGCAGACCTGGCCGGCCAGTCCGCACCTGGGCCGCTCGGAGTACGAGGGACTGCAAGACATTCTGGTGGACGCCGGAATGGTGCGGGAACGGCAGGTGTATGAAAAGGTGGTAGCGACGGAGTTTACGGCGAGATGAGCCGCTCCTCCGCTCATAGAAAATCCGGTTCTGCACCCTGTGGTGAGTCTGTCGAACCACCCTCGCCCATCCGCCAAAAACCCTTTAGATCGCCGCCCGGATTTCGTCAACCAGGGAATTGACTCGGTTGGCCTGGGTGATGTTGAAAATGCCGGTAATCTCATCGCTTCGGTAGCCTACCAAGTCAGCAGGGACGGCATTGGATACGATGTAGAAAGGAGCGACTTTGTTTTGACGCCGGAATTTCAAGGCGTTGGCCTGTGCCTTTTTCCAGGTGTCCGAGCGTTCCAGCCCCGGCCGGGCAATTGTAGTGACGGTTTGGTCGGGATTCTGCACGTAACGGGGCGAGCCTTTGGTCTCGACGGCGACCCTTGGTGTAACCTCCAGGTCATGCGTATTAGTATTGCCCGGGGTGGATACTGCCGGCAGCTCAAACTTGGTGGTCAGCAGATACCGCACCGCACTTTCGAAAACCTTTCCCACGATTGACGCTCTACCTTGAAAGGTAGCAATCTCAAAGACCTTACTGGACTTGCAGGCCGGGCAACTGCGGGGCAAATTGCCGAACATCGCCGTAGGATTCCCACCGCCAATGCAAGCTAAACAAGCCCAAGCCGGGTAACAGGCCGCAGCATCAATGACCTGTTGAAAGCAACCATTGAAGTAATTTTGTAACCGCCCATTGGTCAAAGCCTGATTGCCGATATGGAAATAATTATTCCGGGAGATTTCGTCATATGGAATAGGCGGCATCCCGCACCTCCGCAATAACCCGTCCGTCCGAGCCGGTGCGGGTATAGAGCAGGCGGGGCGCCGCTGCCAGCCGGTGGTAGGTCAGTGCCCGGTATTCCTCGGAAATCTCGTAGCCGACGAAGCGGCGACCGGTTTTCAGGGCGGCGAGGGCGGTGGCGCCGCTGCCCATAAAGGGGTCCAGCACTACCTCATTGCTGTAGGTATAAAGCTCAATGCAGCGCCGGGGCAGTTCCTCGGGAAAGGGAGCGGGATGCCCAATGCGCCGGGCCGACGCCGGCGGAAACTGCCACACGCTGCGGGTACACTCCAGAAAGTCTTCCCGGCTGATCGTCGCCTGGCGGTCGTCCCGCCGGGGCCGGCGCCAGGTATCTTTGCTGAACACCAGGATGTATTCGTGGGCGTCCCGCAGCGTGGGGTTGGCCGGGGAGCGCCAGCTGCCCCAGGCGGTGGAGGAAGCGCCGCCGCCGGTCTTGTCCCAGATGATTTCCCCCCGCATCAGGAAGCGGGAATCGGGCTGGTCCGGCCGGCGCAAATCCAGCAAATCCTCGATGATGTAGCGGTGCAGGGGCAGGTAGGGGCGGCGGCCCAGGTTGGCGATGTTGAAGCAGACCCGGCCGCCGGGAACCAGAACCCGGAGAACTTCCCGCAGCACGGCGCGCAGGAAGTTCCGGTACTCCTCCAGGGTCAGATCCGTATCGTATTCCTTGCCCACGTTGTAGGGCGGCGAGGTTACCATCAGGTGGACACTGCAATCGGGCAGGGCGTCCATCCGCTCCGCCGAGGAGGGCAGAATAGTATTTACGACGTCGTCCGGGAGGGGATTTTCTACATCCGGGGCCCGGAGCTCCGCGGGCTGGTCAGCGTAAAGCCGGCCGGCATAGAAACGGGAGGAGTCATGCCCGTGCCGCCCTGCCGCCCCAAAGGCGGAAGTTTGGGTCTTCGAACCCTGATTTTCTCGGGGGGGGGGGGGGGGGGGGGGGGGGTAGATTGTTATTATCGTGCGTCAAAACGCGCGCGATTATCGCGCCGGGGCGGGGGAAGCGCAAGGGGGAAGAAGGAACGCTATTTTCAACACAGGCAGAGATTGAGTTATTCATGAGAATCAGCTTGACTGGTGCGGGATGAAAATGGCGCGGGACCGGGTTCGCTGCCCCGCTGTTCGCTGCCCCACTGACGGATCCACTGGATCGGCCCTGGTAATTGCCGATGACAAGATATGGGCCTGACTGGGGGGCGCTATGGGGAGGGGCGGGAAGGTGGAGCTGTGGCATATTACCTGACCCGGGTCTGCCGGCGTAAATTAAGCATGCCCACGGAAGAAGTTCCGTTTACAGTTAGTGTTTACCCCGTATCAGAAGCAGCAACTACACACTACAAGCAAACGGAAGGACATCAATTGACACCTGAACTTGATGGCTGATAGCATGGCCCCAGTTTCGCTGCCCAAATTTCACTGGTGGAAGCGCCGGTTTGGTAGGAATTGTCGCTAGTGGAGCCTATGTTCCCAAGTATCGCCTGGGCCGGGAAACCGCCGGCTGGGGGGCGGCTGCCGAGCGTTCCGTGGCGAACTTTGACGAGGACAGTATCACCATGGCGGTGGCGGCTGCCCTGGATTGCCTGGGAGAGCGGGACCGGCAGGCGGTGGACGGCCTGTTTTTCGCCAGTACGACCGCTCCCTACGCCGAAAAACAGGGCGCGGCCATCATTGCCACCGCCCTGGATTTGCGCCGGGACATCTTTACCGCCGACATTACGGACGTGCTGCGCGCCGGCACTACCGCTCTCAAGTCCGCCCTGGACGCGGTGGCCGCCGGCTCGGCCGGTCAGGTCCTGGTAGTCGCTGCCGACCTCCGTCAAGGGTTGCCCCGCAGCGAAACGGAGCGCAATTCCGGCGACGGGGCCGCTGCTTTCCTGGTGGGCCGCGCCGGCGTCATCGCCGAACTTGCCGGCTCCCATTCCGTTACCGAGAATATGCTGGATAACTGGCGTTCCGCCGGCGACTCCTTTGTTCGTTCCTGGGAAGACCGTTTTGCCGCCGAGGAAGGTCTGGAGCGTATTGTGCCGGAGGCGCTGGCCGGCTTTCTGGACAAGTATAAGTACCGCCCCCGGGACTTTGACAAGGTAGCTCTCTATGGGCCGGATGCCCGGCGACAGAGCCGGTTGGCCCGTCGGCTGGGATTCCAGCCGGATCAAGTTCAAGACCCCCTCTTTGGCCGTCTGGGCAGCACCGGAGTCGCCTTTCCGCTAATGCTTCTGGTCGGCGCCTTGGAGGAAGCCCAATCCGGGCAGTTGCTGTTGACCGTTTCCTACGGCGATGGCGGCGATCTGTTGGCCTTCCGTACCACCGGAACCCGTACCGGAGCCCGCACCGGGGAGCAGCTACGGTGCGGCGGCTTGGCCGGTCATATGGCTTCGCGGCGAATTTTGGAGGACTATGAGACCTACGCCCGCTGGCGGGAGAGGTGGGCTACCGATGCGGCCGCCCGCCGTCCGGCGCCGCCGGCGCCCTCGGTTTCGGCCCTGTGGCGGGAGAACGACAAGAACTTGCGGTTGTACGCCGGGAAATGTAATAGGTGCGGCTACGTTCAATACCCGGCCCAGCGAGTCTGTGTCAACTGTCAGGCCAGGGATGATTTCGCCCCTGTACGGTTGAGCGACCGGCCCGGCGCGGTGTTTACCTACTCGATGGACTATATTGCCGGAGCCGTCGATACTCCGCTGGTGGTCAGCGTGGTGGATTTCCAGGGCGGCGGCCGAATCCTGTGCATGATGACCGACCGGGAGTTGGATGAGGTGCGGGTCGGTATGCCGGTAACGATGAGCTTCCGCAAGCTGCGGGTGGTCAATGGCATCCACAACTACTATTGGAAGGCCATCCCCCGCCGGTTTGGGGATAAAGACCAGCCGGATTACATAAAGGGACGAGCGCGATGAGCGGCATAAGGGATCGGGTTGCTATTATCGGGATGGGTTGCACCCACTTTGGGGAACGCTGGGACGCCGGCCCCGCCGACCTGATGGTGGAGGCGGCCTATGAAGCCTATGCTGACGCCGGAATTGAACCCCAAGAAGTGCAAGCCGCCTGGTTGGGCACGGTCAGCAGCTTCCGCACCGGCCAACCCCTGGCCGAGGCGCTGAAACTGGATTACATCCCCGTAACCCGGGTAGAAAATGCCTGCGCTACTGCCACCGACGCCTTTCGCAACGCCGCCTACGCCGTTGCCGCCGGCATTTACGACATTGTCCTGGCAGTGGGAGTGGAAAAGTTGAAGGATTCCGGGTTTTCCGGCCTGGCCGTCCCGGAAGCTCCCGGTTCCGACGTTACGCCGCCGACGCCCCCGCCGGCCCAGTTTGCCATGGCGGCGACCCGCTATTTTCACCAGTACGGCATTCCCTACGAGGCGGGTAAGCATACTTTGGCCCGGATTGCGGCCAAGAATCACCATAATGGTGCGCTTAACTCCCGGGCCCATTTCCAGCAAGAGGTCAGCCCGGAGCAGGTAGTCAACGCTCCCATGGTTGCCTGGCCCCTCGGCCTGTTCGATTGTTGCGGGGTCAGCGACGGCGCAGCGGCGGCCATAATCACCACTCCAGAGATTGCCCGCAGCTTCCGGCGCGATTATGTGCTGGTGAAGGCTCTGGCCCTGTCCGTTGGCGCCTTTGGCGTCTTGCGCAGCGACTGGGATTTTACCCACTTCCCGGAAAGTGTTCGGGCCAGCCAGTCCGCTTACCAGGAAGCCGGCATCGCCAAGCCCCGGGAAGAGCTGGATCTGGCGATGGTTCACGACTGTTTTACCATCACTGAGTTGATAATCTATGAGGATTTGGGCTTCAGTCCCCGGGGCCGGGGTAGCGACGACGTAGCCGCCGGAACATTTACCCTGGAGGGGGAACTGCCGGTCAACACCGATGGCGGTCTTAAATGCTTTGGTCATCCCATTGGGGCCAGCGGCATCCGGATGATTTACGAGGTTTACAAGCAGCTCCAGGGTAAGGCGGAGGCCCGCCAACTGAAGAAAGCTGATCTGGGCCTGACCCACAACCTGGGTGGCCGTCCCGGTTCCTTTACTTGTTCAGTGGCGATCTTCGGGGCGGCGGAATAGTCGCAAGGGGAATAGTCGGAAAGGGTTGCGCGGTCCTATGACCGGCTCCATGCCCGGTTCCATGCCTGCCCCTTGCGCTCGGCCGGGGACACGTCAATTTTCCGGCGCCGGTAACGGCCCGCTGCTTGCCGGGGCGGCTCAACCGGCGATCCCTCGCCGCCGGGACTACCGACGGCCCACCGCTTGCCGGGGGCGGCCCGGTCTGGCCGGTCAAGCAAGGAGCCAGGCTCGGTTTTTCGCCTTTCCGCAACTCTCAACATCTCCCGCTCTCTCTTTCCGATTCGCTTCTAAATCTCCTTCAAATCGTGTAAACGCAAGCCTTGACTTGGCCGAAATGGGCCTGTTATAAAGCCTTCGGAACTTGGGAAGCGGTGTAGGTGTGGCGGTGTTCCCCTTCGGTTCGAGTCATTTACCGTAGTTCATCGTAGTTCTGCTTTGCCGTTTTCCGGGAGCGCCGGGGCCTTGCCGGTCGCCTTTGACTCACTTTGCCGTTGCCAACTCCAGGGCGTCTGGCGCAGTCCTGCGGGTAAAATTTCCTGAGCGCTGAGTTGAAGAAGATATAATGCCGGAAACCGACACCATACAAGTGATGGGGCGGGGCGCCAATGTGGACTTTACCATTGATGATACCGTTCCCTTTGAGACTGCGGCGCAGAACTTGCGGGAGTACCTTTCCGAGTGCCGCGGCTTGTATTCCAAAGGCACGGTCTCGGTTAACGTAGGGCGTCGCATCCTGTTCGCAGAGCAGCTTTCCGGGATAAAACGGATTCTGGATAAAGAGTCCGGCCTCACGGTATCCCGTTACTGGTGCGCCCCGGAAATCCTTGAAGACGCTTTAACCCATAACCGGGAGGCCGGAACTTTTGCCCCGGCGCCTGGCGAAGGCGCACTCGAGCCGGGCGATTCAGCTTCCGGCGAGTCGCCCGGGTCCACAGTTGCGGTTGACCCGGGCGCGCCCATCCGGTCCACTACAAACGCCGGGAACTGTGCGATGGTTGCGGTTGACCCGGGCGCGCCCATCCCGTCCGATAGCGACGTGGCTAATGGTGTCCGGCGCCGGCTTGACCCGGGCGCGTCTATCCCGTCCCGCGCAGTCGGTTCGGAAAACCCGGCCCCGGGAGTAGTGGAGCAAGTATCGGCGGAGGAGTTGCCGGAAGGAGATAATACCGTTGGCCCGGCCCCGGCCGGCGCAACGGAGGACCTGGAGCTGGAATCGGATTCGGCGAAAGTTCCCGCCCCGGCCAGCGTTATGGCCGGTACAACGCTGGAGAAGCCGCCTCCGGTGCAACCGGAAAGCCAGTCCACCGAAGATTCTTCTTTGCCTTATCCAACGGCGGGAGGTGTGCCGCCGGGGTATTACCGGGGCAGCGAAGCCTTGATCATCAAGACCACCTGCCGTTCCGGAGAAGTCATACGCTACCCGGGGGATGTGGTGGTGCTGGCCGATGTCAATCCCGGCGCCGAGATTATCGCGGGAGGGGACATCGTGGTGCTCGGCGCGCTGCGGGGGATGGCCCATGCCGGGGCCGGTGGAGATCTCAAGTCCACCATCATCGCGCTGAGCCTGGAATCTTACCGGCTGCAAATTGGCCCGCATATCGGCGAGGCTCCGGAAAGGGTTCGCCGGGCCAAACCCCCGCCGGCCGCGCCCGCGCCCAAGATTGCTTACTTACGCCGCAGCTCGATTTTCGTCGCTCCTTTCGTGCGGCGGTACGAAGAACACCAGGGAGGAATACTGTATGAAGGGTAAGACCATCGTCATCACCTCAGGCAAGGGAGGTGTAGGGAAGACCACCGCTACGGCGAACATCGGCGCCGGCCTGGCGATGCGTGGCCATAAGGTGGTGGTAATTGATACCGACATTGGCCTCCGCAACCTGGACGTGGTGATGGGATTGGAGAACCGCATCGTTTACGACCTGGTGGATTCCATTGAAGGCCGGTGCAAACTGCACCAGGCTATGATACGGGACAAACACCTCCAGGAGCTTTACTTGATTCCCGCCGCCCAGACTCGGGACAAGAACTGCATCAACCCCGAACAGTTGACGGGTTTGTGCCGCGAGCTGGAGCAGGAATTTGACTATGTCCTGATTGACTGTCCGGCGGGCATTGAACAGGGTTTCAAGAATGCCATTGCCCCGGCCCGGGAAGCCATTCTGGTTACGACCCCGGAGGTGTCGGCCATCCGGGACGCCGACCGGGTGATTGGCTTGCTGGAGGCTGCCGAATTGTACCGCCCCAGGTTGATAATCAACCGCGTGCGGCCCGGCATGGTAAAGCGCGGCGATATGCTGGATAAGGATGACATTGTAGAATTGCTGGCGGTGGAGATTTTGGGGATGGTCCCGGCGGACGACCGGCTGATTACCGCCACCAACCAAGGGGTTCCGGTCATTCACGACAAAAAGGCGCCGTCCAGTATGGCTTTTTCCCGAATCGTGGCCCGAATTGACGGGGATGACGTGCCGATGCTCGACTTGGAGGTCAAAACCGGATTGATGGACAAGGTAAGGGACCTGATGGGCATAAATCGAAGCGAGTATTCTCATGCTTAGTATGCTGCGTCGGACCGTGAATCGAAAAGAAGCCGGGAGAAACCCGGATTACACCAAGGATATTGCCCGCGACCGGTTGCAAACGGCGATTATGCGAGACCGGTATGACTTGGTGGCGCCGGACGTGATGGAAGCCTTGCGCCGGGATATGCTGGCGACGATCTCTCGCCACCTGGAAATCGGCGCCGGCGAAGGTTTCCAGGAGTTTGAAATTCGGCGACTCAATCAATCCCTGCTCCTGGTTTCCCATATCCGAATTAAGGGAATGGCCCGTTGGGTGGCAGTTACCTGATTCGGCGTCCGTTCCGTCTGGCCCCCTTCCACGCGGAAAGGGGTGAAATCGCTCTCTCTTTGCGGGGAGGGCCGGGATGAGGAGAGTTACTCCGGGTTGTATGACTGCGCTTTCCTAAATCGGCTGGCGGGTATATAATCCCTGAAATTCACCCGAACTGCCCCTCTTTCCGGTTCGCCGGCGGGAAACCCGCAAACTGGGAGCCGTATCTTGAAATCATCCATTGCCCACTACCCGGCGGGAGTCGTTCCCTTCGGCCCAAGCCACAATCCGCAGCAGCGCGCCGGGAGGCTGAATCGTGGCGGGTAGCGTCGGCGAGGCGCTGGCCGCTCCCTTCAATCGTTTTCTGCAAGCCCTGGAACACCGGGACTATCTGACGCTGTGGACGGCCAACCTCTGCGCCGGTTCCGCTGCCTGGGCCTTGATTGTGGCCCGGGCGGTGCTGACCGACCAATATACCGACCTGTACATTTGGGTTGGCGTGGTTACCTTCGCCGCCATGATTCCCCGGGTCTTTTCCACCATTATCACCGGCTTTCTGGCCGATCGCTTTAACCGCCAGACCGTGCTTCAGTGGACGTACACCCTGAATCTGGCGCATATTGTGCTTCTGGCCTTGCTGGTGATGCTGGACCTGGCTAATGTCTGGATGCTGGTAGCCTTGTCCCTGCTCAACGGCACGCTGCGCTCGGCCCATATGACCACCACTCAATCCCTGGTGCCTAACCTGGTTCCCCGGGCCCTGCTGCCCAACGCCATTGCCCTGAACGAGGCAACCCAGCAGGGTTCCCGCTTTGTCGGCGGCTTGGCGGCCTGGCTGGTAGCCCTCTATTTCGGCATTGAGCCGGTATTCTGGGCCTGCGCCATCCTGTACGCTATTGGGTTGATTCAGGTAGCCCGCATCGCCACCCGCTCCACCGGGCAGTTGGACGCCCGCCGGGGTTTCTTTGGCAACCTGGTGGCCGGTTTCAGCTACGTCTATTCCCGTCCCCAAGTGCTGGCGATGATTCTTATCGTGCTGGCCCACTGCGCCTTTACTATGTCCTATGAATCCCTGCTGCCGGTTGTCTCCGGGGAAAAGCTGAATACTGGGGAAGAGGGCGCCGGCTTTCTGATAATGGGCGTCGGCTTTGGCGCCTTGCTCACCGCCGTTTGGCTGGCGGGCATTCGCAGCGAAAGGACCCGGGGCAAGCTGTTCCTGGCCTTTGGCCTGACCAGCGGTATTGGCCCGATCGTCCTGGCGGTGTCGTCAGACCCGCTGCTGTCTCTGGCGGCCACGGTGGCGATGGGAATGAATCAGGGTGGCTTTATGACCATCAGCCACACTATTATCCAGTCCATTGTGGATGACTCGGTTCGGGGCCGGGTATCCGGGGTTTACTCCTTCCACGTGGGGGGCAGCATGGCGCTGGCCAATGCGACCAATGCCGGCTTGGTGGACCTTCCCTTCCTCAATGCGCCATGGGTGCTTTCCGTCGGCGGGGTTTTGTTCATTGCCGCCATTATCCTGAGCCTCGGCAATGGCTCTTTGCGCGGCATCTACTTTCCCCGGGTAGCTGCCCCAGCCCCGGCTCAGCCGTAGGTTGCGGTAGCGCGCGTGCTCCTTTGCGGATTTCCCGCGGTGATGTGATAAATGGAAGCCTTTTACATTTCGGCCTTTTTACCCGATAATACCCGGCAATAGAGGACTGGCGCCCGTGGCTGACTTTTGCATCGAGTCGCCGGGCTACCTGGGCTACCCGGAGGAAAGGAGACTGGCAATGGAGAAAGTTACTATCCGGGAGGCTTCCCAACGGTTAAGGATTTCCACCGCCAGTGTCCGGGAGTGCATCCGTGGCGGCGAGCTTAAAGCCTACCGGGAGGCTGGCGCCAACGGACGCGTTGGTTGGGTCGTAGAGCTGCCCGAAGATGGCTGGGTCAGCGCCGCTACCGCGCTGGAGTTGGGCCGGGACTTCTCTCCCTGGTGGTGGGGGACCCTGGACCGTACCGGCAGCATCCACTACGTTGAGTCCCTCTCCGCCTCCTCTTGGGAAGAAACCGTTCCCAGGTTCCTCTGCGGCGCAATCGGGGATAACATCTGGGCCGCCCCGGAACTGCCGGCGGAATCTCTTTGTCTGGAGTGCCAAATGGTGGCGCTGGAACGAGGCCTGCCCCACGCCACGCCGCCGGAATTTCCCCGCCGGGGCGCAGCGGAGCAGCGGTAACGAAGAGGACGCTGCAAACCCCTCCAATTATCCTTCCCAAGACTGTCCGTGTAAAAACACCACTCCAGTAGAGAACTCTCGCCACTCCCAGTGGGTCTCCTCCGGCAATTCCCCGGTTGAACATCGTGGCCATAGGGAAGGGAATAGCTCCGGACGTTGTGTGGAGTATTCCGGCCGGACGCCGGCGCCTCCTGGGTGCGGCCCACGCCGCCGCTTTCGCTCCACCGGGCCAGGCGGGGCAGGGTATCTTGACAGGGTATCTTGACAGGGTATCTTGTCCGCAAAGCCCGCTTCAGCCTGCAACGGGGCGATACTGACGCCAGCCCGGTAGTCCTCGTAAATGGCGTGGATGGTCGTCGGGGCGCTGGAGCAGCGCACGTACTCCTCCCCTGTTTCCCCGCCCCGGTTTCCATTGGAATACCGCACTGGAATCCCCGGCCGGCTCTTTGCCCGCTCTTTGGCGGGAAGCAGGGGCGAAGGCGTTAGTTGCCGTGTTGGCTGGCGGCAAAATACCAGGCAGCTACAGGACAGGGTTCAAGCCCGCCCCGGTTTTATTGTAGCGATGCTTCCCATCTTATCGGGATAGCGTTGGGCGATAGATTGATTGCGTGTTGACACAACTTATATTCTTGTTTATACTCGCTTTGTTTTTATTAGTATATACTAGTTATGATACTTATTATGGACGAGTTTTAATTTAAGTCTCTGAACTTTCCGCTTCCCGCGCCTACTTGGGGCGGAAACGCGGGCATCAGCCTTCGTGGCAGCCCCTTTTCCTTGCGGTTCTTCCGGGCCCGGGGAAATGCGCTTGCCGGATGCTGAATACTTTATGGTCGGAGGAGGGGAAATATGGTGCCGGTCTTTCCATATCATATACGACGGAGCAACGTGGGTGATGGCGGGGAGTTGTTGTTGAGTTTGCAGGACCGCAAGTCGGCGATGGTGCTGCAACTGACGATGGAGCAGGCTCGGATGCTGGCGGTGGAGATGCGCGGTCTGGCTACCGACCACTGCTCGCTCCATCATCTGGTTCTGGCCATAACCAAAGCCCTGGGCGCTGAAGTGTCCGGGGTGTTGATTAAAGGCGTGGAGGCGGGACAGGTGGCCGGAGCCATCCGGCTGGAAAGTAGCAACCGCGTTTTTGACGTGAGCGTGGACGTAGCGGCGGCGTTGGCCATTGCGTTGCATCTGGGATTGCCAATCTTTATGGAGGGTATGAATCTATTGCAGGAAGACCGGATTGAGTCCATGCCTATCCCTGCCAAAGGACCTGAGCCGGCCCGATACCGGAGGCTTTTCGGGAGGTAATTGAAGCATTGGACCTTCCGGCCCCCCTGGAGGGCGAAGAACAAGAAGAGAGGGAACCGTGATGGAAGAAAAGACTAGGATGGAAGAAAAGACTAGCCGGCCGCGAGCCGACAGACTCGACCCCGACGCAGTAGAGATTCCCGACACTGACCTGTCGGTTTACCAGGCGATTTACCGGCGGCGGATGGCCTGGCGGTTCAAAGACCTCCCGGTATCCCGGGAAGTCATCAGCCGTCTGCTGGATGCGGCGGTCTGGGCGCCGAACCACCGCCTTACCGAGCCGTGGCGTTTCTTTGTGTTGGAACGGGAGACTCCGACCCGTGAAAAGGCGGCGGAGTTAGCCTATGTTTATTCCCTGGAAGGCAACAGCAACCGGGCCCGGGCCGAAGCGGCCCGGGAGAAGGTAATGGCCCCCCCGGTGTTGATTTACGTTTACAGCCGGCCCGGGACCGACGAAGAGGTTACCCGGGAAAACTATGCCTCGGTCTGCTGTGCGGTGCAGAATATATCCCTGGCGGCCGTCGCCGAAGGGCTGGCGGTAACCTGGGAAACGGGGCGTACCACCCGCCACCCGGAACTGGGGACAGCGTTGGGAGCGGAACCGGACTGGTTGATGGTCGGCGCCCTTTCGATCGGCGTCCCGGACGAAAGGCTGACCCCGCCCCGGACGCCGGCCGGCGCTTTTACCGCGTGGCTTTAATCCCGGTAGCTGGGTGGCGTCTTGTCGCCGCCTCCCTACTTCCCCCGAGCCCCCACCACCCACAGCAGGGCGTGGGACGGACGCTGCCGGTCGTGGTAAACCGTGTTTTCCGCCGTTATCCGGAGGGGCGAGGCGGCCGGGTTATCTCCCGTGTTTCCGTTCACGTCCAGACGGGGGAAGTTGCTGGAGGAAATGTCCACCCGAATGCGGTGGCCCCGGGCAAAAAGGTTGCCAGTGGGATAGAGCCGGATGGTTATCGGATAGACCTGCCCCGGCGTCATCAGTTCCGGCGCGCTCCAGGAATTGCGAAACTTGACCCGCAGCACCCCGTCGGTCAGGTTCAGCGCATACCCCTCCGGGTAGTCCCGCGATGGGGGGTAAACGTCCAGCAGCTTGGCGGTAAAGTCGGTATCCACCGCCGTTGACGCGATCCACAGGTTCACCTCCACCGGGCCGGTAACCTCCAGGCTTTCGGTCAGCGGCTTCGTCTGGAATACCAGCACGTCGGGCCGGGAAGCCAGGGGTAGATAAGGAGGCTGGCAGCCAAAGAAGTCCGCCGACTCCCGCTGGTCGAATCCGCCCGGCTCCATGATAGGTAGCCCGGAGGAGATATTGCCGCCGATGGTAGGCGTTGGCTGGTTGGGGTTAAACTGGTAGCGGCTGGCCGACTCGGCATCCCGGGGGGCCAGGTCGGACAAGCCGCCGCCGGGCTGTAGATAAAAGGGCGTGGCGGCGCCGGCCGGGGGCCACGTCATTTCCGCCCGCCAGCGGCCCCCGTGCTGGAGCCGGCCCTCGGCGTTGCGCCGTCCGTTGCCACCGCCCATTACGAAGATCTGGGCCGCCGGTCGTTTCTCCCAACCGTTGTTCAGGCCCTTGAGCCAGCGGTCGAAGAAGCGGAGCCGCTGCCGGTTGAAATCCCCCTCAATCCGGTTGTCTATCGTTGCTTGGGCGCCGAAGTCCACGTTGCCGGCGTAGGTTACGGAGCGGGCGCCGTGGGTCCAGGGGCCCATAATCAGCGAAACCGGGCTATCCTTCAGCCGGCTCAAGTTTACATAATTGTCGATAGTGCCTCCGACGTAAGGATCGTACCAACTGCACTGGTGCACCTGGGGTACATCGGCGAAGGAGCCATAATGGGCGGCGGCGCAAAGCCCGACTTGCTGCCAATACTCGTCGAAGGTGTCGTGTCCCCAAATTTCCAGCAGGTAGTTTTCGTAGTCCGGCGTCCATTGCAGAGGGGAATGGCCCGCTTTCCAGGGCAGCCGGTCAAACCATTCCTGGATATTCTGATTCGACATTGCCGCCCGGGTAGTCCTGGGGTTGCCCCGCGCCTCCGGGCTTTCCAACGCCTCCCGGAAGGCCCAGGTAACCTGGCGCAGTTCGAAGGCCCCTCCGTTGCGGCAGCCGCTGTGATAGGCGCTGGAGAACCCGCCGCACTCCAGCCACATGGCGCCCAGGTGGGGCGGATTCAGGCAGGCCAGGGCCGCCTGGGTGTGCGCCGCGTAGGACAGGCCAAAGGTGCCTACCTTGCCGTTGCACCAGGGTTGTTGGGCCAGCCACTCAATTGTATCGTAACCGTCCCGTCCCTCGTCCACGTACTTGGTAAACCCTCCCGCGGAGGCGTAACGGCCCCGACAGTCCTGTATCACCGTTACGTACCCGTTGGCGGTAAAGAAAGCGGCCTCCTCCAGCCGGGCCTCGGCCGACTTGTTGTAGGGCGTGCGCTGCAACAGCGCCGGCAATGGCTCTGCTGCCGGCGCGCCGTCCTGGAGGGGACGGTGAATGTCCGTAGCCAGGTTTACCCCGTCCCGGGTCGGAATCAGTACGTTTTCGTCAATATGATGCCTTATTCTGCGCCGGTTGGCCCCTCTTCTGCTCCGTGAAGTCATCTACCTTTGCCCTCCCGCAACTGGGATAAGTTTAACATAACCCGGCGGTAGTCCACTTGGCCGCCTTGTGTGGATTTTCTTGACATCCAGCTATTTGCATACTACCATTTTCCTTGCTTGACGGACGTTTGACCGGCGTCGGTCTCGGTGCGCCGAAACCATTTATCTGGCTGGCAATTCTCAACCCTCAACTGAAGTCGTAATGTTCCCTTTCCCGGGCGCCGGAGAAGAATGAGGCGGTTCAGTCATCCAAAGAATGTCGGAGGAAAAACTATGGTTCCACCACGGCTCTTCCAACCCCGCTGGCTTATATATACCGCAGTTTTGGTGGTTCTGATTGCCGCCGTCGCTTGCGGCGGGGCGGCCCCCGAACCGGCAGCGCAACCCGGGCAACAAGCGGCTCCGGCAGCACAGCCGGCCCCAGTGGCTCAATCGGAGCAGCCGGCTGCGGCGGCCGCTCCGGGGGCCCAGCCGGAGCCAACCGCCACCGCTGCCCCGGTCAACCCTGTAGTAGGCCAGGGCGCTATTGGCACCGGGGCGAAGCCGGCGCCTACCGCCGCGCCTACCGCTGTTCCGCCAGTGGCGGCGATGGAAGAGCCGGCGGAACCGGCAGTCAGCCTGTTGCAGGTTTCTCGAGGCCCGACTACCAGAGACTTGGCCGACCCGGTTGCCGGCCGTGGCGACCTGCCGGTGATCTTGCCGATGTTTGAAGGACTGGTCCAGTTCGACCAGTACACCGACTCCCAGCCCATGTTGTCCCCGGAGTGGTCGGTCAATGATGATTTCACCGTTTGGACTTTCCAGCTCCGGGAAGGCGTCCAGTTCCACAAGGGTTGGGGTGAGATGACCGCCAAGGACGTCGCGCATACCATGGGTCAGGAACGGCGCCTGGACCATTTTGACGGCCGGGCGGCCACTTGGCGGGATTTGCTGAACCGGGTAGAGATGCCCGAGGGCTCCGACGGCCATGTGGTGGAACTGTACCTGAACAAGCCCGAACCGATTATGACCACCTACATGAGCACCAACTATACCACCGTCATCCGCAGCAAGAGGCATTGGGATGAGAATGGCGGCAAGTTGACCGTGAACTTTGAGGCCAATGACGATGGCGTTAAGCTGATGGCTAACGACCCCATCGGCACTGGGCCTTACCAGTTCGTGGAACATGCCGAAGCTCAGTATATGCTCTATGAACCTCCCGATTTTGACCACTGGCGCAAGCAGCCGGACTTCCCGGAGCTCAAGGTTAACTTCGTCCGGGAACCCTCCACCCAATTGGCGATGCTGGTGGCGGGAGAAGTTCACGCTGCTGAGATTCCCCGGGATCTCCAGGTGGGCGCCCAAGCCGTAGGGATGAAGGTAGTTTCCGGCACCACTCCGGCCATCCGGCTGGTGGGTTTCTTCGGCGGCAACTACCTGCCTGACCACCCGTCGTATTACCCTTATGATCCCATGACCATGCCCCTGGTTCGCCAGGCGATGAACCGGGCCATCAACCGGCAGGAAATTAACGACGTGTTCTTCGGCGGGCGCGCCGAGTTGATGATGCAGACCCACTCCCACGAAAAGTTCCCCGGCTGGCAACCTGATTGGCTTGACCGCTTTCAGGTGGAGTACGGCTACGTTCCGGAGTTGGCCAAGCGGCAGCTGGAGGAGGCCGGTTTCCCCGATGGGTTCAAGATTACCCAGCTCTCCTACCCGCGTCCCGGCCTTCCGGAGATGCTGGACATCGCGGAACTGGTCGCCGACTACTGGCGGGCTATCGGGATCGAGGTGGACTTCAAGCCGGTGGATACGGCGGTTTACAGCGCCGCCCTGACCGCCAAAGAGGTGAACAACACCGCCTGGTTGCACACCGGTAGTTTTACCGAGCCGACCCGGGCCATCTTTGTCTATCACTACAGCGGCGCCCGGAATCCCCGCTTCGAGTCGGAGTTCTTTACCGAAAAGTACGAGGCCCTGGAGGTGGCCGCCTCCACCGAAGAACGGGACGACCTGATTCGGGAAATGGGCGAGTACTGCTTTGACATTTACTGCTCCATCCCGCTGTTCTGGGTGCCCTTCGAGTTTATGATCGATCCCGAAGTTATCGCCGAATGGTTGACCCCGGGCGTCTTCGGGGTGCGGGACTTCGAGTACGTCAAGGCCGTTCAGTAGGGTCGGCGACCCCTGACGAAGACGGACTTGACGAATTTGCCTGGGCAAGCTAGGTAACGGGACGTTTTCTGATCCAACCAGGCGCTCCGGCGAGTCAGCCTGGTTGGATAGCGTATAAATTGGCTAATCAAAGTATGTAAAGGCGCCGGGCCGGGGCTGCCTGAAGGTTAGCAATGCAACGATACATCATCGTTCGTTTAGCCCAGAGTATTATAGTGCTGTTTGCGGTAAGCATTATAATCTTCGGCTTGGCCCGGATCTCCGGTAACCCGATGGACGTACTGCTGCCTGACGACGCCGGCCCGGAAGAATTTGAGCTGATGGCAAAGAAATGGGGTCTGGACAAGCCGCTGCATATCCAGTACCTCACCTTTCTCGGCAACGCCATGGTCGGCGACTTTGGCCGTTCCGTACAACACCCCACCCGGGAAGCTATGGACCTGGTGCTCAAACGCTTTCCCGCCACCATGATGCTGGCCGGATTGGCCCTGATAATTTCCATCGTCATCGCCTTTCCCGTCGGCGTGCTGTCGGCGGTCAAAAAAGATAGTCTGCCCGATTATGTGGCCAAGGTTTTTGCCCTGATGGGTCAGTCGGCGCCCTCCTTCTGGGTGGCGATTATGCTGATGTGGGTCTTCGCCGTCCAGCTTAACTGGCTGCCCACCTCCGGGCGGGGAGACCCGGGTTGGGACCGGGTGGTCCACCTCATTCTGCCGGCGCTGGCGATCGGCTGGTACCAGGTAGCGGCGCTGATGCGGCTGGTGCGTTCCTCTATGCTGGAGGTGCTGGACAGCGAGTTTATCAAGCTGGCCCGGGTCAAGGGCGTGTCCGAGGCGCGGGTAGTTTGGAAGCACGCTCTCCGCAATGCCTCGATCGCTCCGGTAACCCTGTTGGGCTTGCTGGTCGCCCAGTTGGTAACCGGCACGGTGGTAACTGAGACGGTCTTTTCCTACCCCGGCGTTGGCCTGTTGGCCGTGGACGCCATCCGCAGTCGAGACTTCCAGGTGATGCAAACCATCGTACTGGTCTTTGCCGTAATTTTCGTAGGTATCAATCTGTTGGTCGATGTAGTATATGCCTATATCGACCCGCGCATCCGTTACGCCTGAAATCTCCGGCTCTCGGCGCCGCCGGGGTTCGTTTACCGGGGACGCCGGCCGCCGCCGTCCGGGTGAGCTTGTGGGGAGGTAAGTTGAGTTATGGACATCGGTAGAATAGCCCGCCCGGTTCCCCGACTGGCCCCGGTGGGCCTGTTCCGGTTGCTGGCCGAGGCCCGGCGCTATCCGCTGGTTCCGCTATTTGTTCTGGTGGCATTACTGATTATACCGGCCATATTTGCCGAGTTGATTGCTCCCTACTCCCCCTACGACGTCAACCCCCGGGAACGGCTGACCCCGCCGGCCTGGGCCGGCGCTCAAACCCTGAACGGCGTTCCGGTAGGCCCGGCCGGCACCTGGGACCACATTTTGGGCACCGACAAACTGGGCCGGGACGTGCTGAGCCGCATTATTCACGGCGCCCGCATTTCCCTCAGTATTTCCCTGCTGGCTATCCTGGCCGGAGGCGTGGTCGGCAGTGCCCTGGGAGTGTTGGCCGGCTACTTCGGCGGCCTGCTGGACCATCTGGTGATGCGCCTGGTGGATATTTTCATCACCATTCCGGGCCTGCTCTTCGCCCTGGTGCTGGCGATAGTTTTAGGCCCCAGTTTCGGCACCATCGTCCTGGTAGTGGCGGTGATCTTATGGCCCCGCTTTGCGCGTATGTCCCGGGCCGAAACCCTGAGCATGCGCGGCCGGGATTTTGTCAGCCGGGCCAGGGTATCCGGGGCCTCCGACACGCGCATCATGCTCCGCCACATCTTTCCCAACGTAGTCAACCCGCTGGTGGTGCTGGTTACCCTGGAAGTGGGCCACGTGATACTACTGGAAGCCACCCTCAGTTTCCTGGGCGCCGGCATTCCCCGCCCGATACCTGCCTGGGGGCTGATGGTCTCCGACGGACGAGACCTGATTGTTGGCGGCAATGGCTGGTGGGTATCCCTGTTCCCGGGCCTGGCGATTCTGCTGGTGGTGCTGTCCATGAATCTCTCCGGCGACTGGCTCCGGGACAAACTGGACCCGAAGCTCAGAAACCGTTAGCCGGCCCGGGGTCGTGGTCATTGATGGCCCATTGACGGCCATTGACGTTTCCAGGGCCGGTTGGGCCGTTTCCAGTTGTCTTGGGTTCAACCCTGGCTTCATGGTTTCTGGCGGCGGCGCCAAGCCCGCCCTGGGGGAATGCGCCCGCTCCAGGGGATGCCGGGGCCGGTGCGAACCGGCCGGTTCCCGGCGAGTCTGGCCCGCAATTTGCCACAATTTTGTCCGCGCCCCGGATACCACTGGGGCGAACCGCTCCCCGGCGGCCCAGGAACGCCGGTTCAGCTGAACCGTTCCGGCTTAAACCGTGTTGGGAGGACTGCCGCAATGCGTTTTGGAGTGTTCCTCGAGTTCCCCCGGCGTGCCGAAGGAACTTATCAGGAGGCTTTTGATACCTCCTTCGCCCTGGTTGACGAGGCGGAGCGGTTGGGGGTGGAATCGGTCTGGCTGGCCGAGTACCACTTCAACCCCGGCCGGGTTCTCTCCGCTCCAGTGATGATTGCCACTGCCATCGCCGCCCGCACGGAACGGATCAGAATCGGCCTGGCCGTCCAGTGCCTGCCCCTGGGCCACCCGGTGCGCCTGGCTGAGGAAGCGGCGACTCTGGATCAGATTAGCGGTGGTCGCCTGGAGTACGGCGTGGGCCGCGGCACCTTCCCCAACGTCCACGAGGGCTTTAATACCCCCTTCTCCGAAAGCCGGGGCCGCTTCGACGAGAGCCTGGAAATCATCAAACGGGCGTGGACGGAGGAATCCTTTACCTTTGAAGGCGAGTATTACCAGTGCCGGGACCTTTGCGTAGAACCTAAACCCCGGCAGATACCCCATCCTCCCATCCGGGTCGGCATCACCTCGGCGGAGTCTTTTCCTATCATCGGGGGCATGGGCTATCCCATCCTCATCAACCCGTCCCGGGTGTTTACTTTCCCGGAGTTAGCCGGACACCTGGCGGAGTATCGCCGGGCTTGGCGGGAGGCCGGTCACACTGGCGAGCCGGAGGTTGGCCTGCGGGTTCCGGTGTACGTGGCCGAGACTGCCGAGCGCGCCTACGCCGACCCCCGGGAGGGCGCCGAGTTCATGGCCCAGCGTTTGGGTTTAAGGGTAGCCAGCTATGCCAATTACGGCGGCACCACCGGCGACTGGCAGGCGCAGGGGGACAAGATCCTGGGTATGAATTACGACGATTGGCTGCGGGATAAAGTAGTCTATGGCACGCCGGAGGTGGTGACCGACCGCCTCGGTCAACTGCAAGAGGAACTGGACCTGACCCAGATCATCTACGAGATAGACTTGGGCAACCAGCTCCCTTATGCGCTGCAAGTGAACTCGTTGCGGCTGTTCAACGAAGCGGTGGCGCCCCGGTTTAGTTGATTGCGCCGAGTTTAGCCGGCGGGCAATTCGTTGAAAACCTCCCGGGCAATGGCCCGGCTGTGCCGGGCGAGGGATTCGCCGGTGTAGAAGGTAAGGTGAAAGAACAGCTCGTTTACCTGCTGTTCGGTCAGCCCGACCCGCAGCGCGCCCCGGATGTGGTCCCGCAGCGTATTCTCGGTGCCCACCAGGGTCAAAGCGGCGAGGGTGCAGAGCATCCGGCTTGGGGTATCCAGCCCCGGCCGGGGCCAGATTGAGCCCCACAAATACTCCAGCAGGTAGCGGTCCCAATCCTCGTCCACTACCGCGTCGCCGGCAATGGTCAGGTCTCCCAGAACTTCCTGCCGCTTGGCCCGGCCGCGCCGTTGCAGCTCTTGCGGGTCTTCGGTGGCATCAAAGACCCGATAGGGCTGTACCTGAACCCCCCGCTCCTGGAAAACGTCGTTGGCGATAGCGAGGGCGGTAGTGCCGATGGGGGCGCCGGCGTAGAAAAATATCTGGAGTATTATCTCGACAATCTGCGCGGCGGAAAGCCCCAGATCCAGCCCGCTTTCGATGTGTCCTTTCAGGTTGTCGTCTCGCCGCAGCACGGAAATGATGGAGATGGTAGCCATACTGCGTTGCTCGAGGGTCAGGCCCGGCCGATTCCACAAAACGCCAAAGCAGGCCTCGCCGATAATCCGCCATAAATCCGGCGCAACCGTGCTGAGCGTCGCATTGGCTACCGGCACGCCGCCGGCATCGGCCCGGCCCAATCGGGACAGTACCGGGTAGCTGGCAAAGTAACGGTCATCCAACGTGTCCATTTACTCCCCCGGGCTTTTATTCTCCGCTTCGCAAAGGTCGCAGGTAGGCCGAGTCTAGGGGCGGCTCAACCCCTTGTCAACCTTGCCCTGACTTCTGATTCCTGATCCATCGTCGCTCCTGCTTTGGCAGGAGCGACGATGGCCCGCAGGATGCAGGATGAGGGGGCAATTTCCGTAGGTAGCTGACACCTGGTAGGTCTGATGTTATAATTGCCCCCGTAAGGAGGTGGGCAGTTGGAAGCAATTGAATATACCACACCGAAAACTTTGGACGAGGCAGTGCAGGCGATGGCCGCCAAGGGGGATCGCGCCCGCGCTCTGGCCGGCGGCACCGATCTGCTGGTGCAGCTCCGCGGCGGTCGCCGCAGTGCAGACCTGGTCGTTGACGTTAAAGACATCCCGGAACTGAACCAAATATCCTACGACGCCCAGGACGGGCTGACCATTGGCGCGGCGGCTCCCTGCCACCGGATTTATGAGAACCGGGACGTAGCCGCCAACTACCCGGGTCTGGTGGACTCGGCCTCCCTTATTGGCAGCATCCAGATTCAGGGCCGGGCCAGTTTTGGCGGGAATCTGTGCAACTCAGCCCCCAGCGCCGATGCCATACCCGCGATGATTGCCCTGGGCGCGGTTGCCAACATCGCCGGTCCCAACGGCGCCCGTCAAGTGGCGGTAGAAGATTTCTGCACCGGCCCGGGCCGCAACGTGCTGGAACCCGGCGAAGTTCTGGTATCCATCCATCTTCCCGCGCCGCAAGCCAACTCCGGCGCCAGCTATCTGCGGTTTATTCCGCGCAACGAGATGGACATTGCCGTTGCCGGCGTGGGCAGTTCGGTAGTGCTGGACGACTCCGGGCAGAACTTTGTCTCCGCCCGTATTGCCCTGGCCTCGGTAGCCCCTACGCCGGTGTTCTGCCGGGAGGCCGGCGACAGCCTGGCCGGCAAAGCCGTGTCTGAGGCGGCCATTGATGAGGCGGCGCAACTGGCTATGGCTGACGCCGTACCCATCAACGATATGCGCGGGACGATACGCCAGCGGATACATCTGGTCGGTGTCCTGACCCGGCGCACTCTGAACAACGCTGTAAAGCGAGCTAGGGGAGAAGAGTAGCTATGCCTGGACTAGTTCACGTACAAACTACCATTAACGGCAATCCCACCGATTATCTTTGTGAACCTCGCCAGAGCCTCCTCGAGGTGCTGCGGGACGTGCTGGGTATGACCGGCACCAAGGAAGGCTGCAACGACGGCAACTGTGGCGCCTGTACCGTGGTGTTCGACGGCCGCATCGTTACTTCCTGTCTCGTCCTCGGCGTTGAGGCCCAAGGCAAGGAGATAACCACTATTGAGGGGGTGGCCTCCCCGGAAGGGCTGCACCCGGTACAGCAAGCCTTCCTGGAAAACGCCGCTCTCCAGTGTGGAATCTGCACCCCCGGGTTTATCGTCGCGGCGAAGGCGCTGCTGGAGCGGGAGCCTGACGCCGACGAGGGTCGCATCCGGCACTGGCTGGCCGGCAACCTCTGTCGTTGCACCGGCTACGACAAGATTGTCCGGGCGGTGCTGGACGCCGAAACCAAAATGAAGGCGTAGGGGGTGCTTTAGTGACCTCCAACATCGTCCTCTCCGAGGTTGATTATAAGGTCGTCGGCAAGCGGCCGCTCCGTCCCGACGGTGTGGATAAGGTCACCGGACGGGCCCAGTACGGCGCCGACGTCCAGTTGGCCGGGCTGCTTCAGGGCAAGGTCTTGCGCAGCCCCCACGCCCACGCCCGGATCAGGGCCATCGATACCACCGCGGCGGAAGCCTGTCCCGGCGTTCACGCGGTAGTTACCGCCGGGGACTTGCCCTTTGCCGTCCTGACCCGGGAGGAACTGGGCGGCGACTACCTGCGGCTCAAGTTTGCCAATAACCATGTCCTGGCCGCCGACAAGGTCCTCTTCAAGGGCCATCCGGTGGCCGCAGTAGCCGCCGATAGCCCGCATGTGGCCGAGGAAGCCCTCAAACTTATCCGGGTTGAGTATGAAGTTCTGCCTCCGGCCATGACGGTGCGGGAGGCGATGGGACCCGATGCCCCCCTGCTCCACGAAGACCTCTACACCTCGGAATTGGGCGAACTTTCCGACCGGCCCAGCAACATCGCCGCCCACATGGTCTTTGAGACGGGCGACGTGGAACGGGGTTTTGCCCAGGCTGACCTGGTGGTGGAACGGGAGTACGAGACGGCATCGGTGCATCAGGGTTACATCGAACCCCATAACTCCACCGCCTTCTGGAGCGCCGACGGCCAGCTTAATATCTGGTGCAGTACCCAGGGGCCTTTCCTGGTGCAGGCCAGCGTAGGGGACATTCTGCGCCATCCGGTATCGCGGGTAAAGGTTACGCCCATGGAAATCGGCGGGGGCTTCGGCGGCAAAATCACCGCTTATCTTGAACCCATTGCCGCCCTGCTCTCCAGAAAATCGGGGCGTCCGGTCAAGCTGCTGATGAGCCGTACCGAGGTATTTGAAGCCTCCGGCCCGGCGCCGGGCACCTGGATGAAGGTCAAGCTGGGGGTCAGCAATGACGGCAAGATTACCGGGGCCGACATCACCCTGGCCTTTGAGGCCGGCGCCTATCCCGGTTCCCCGGTAATGCAGGGGGCCGCCTGCGCCCTGGCCTGCTATGACGTACCCAATGGCCGCATCAACGGTTACGACGTGGTGGTCAACAAGCCCAAAACCGCCGCTTACCGCGCGCCCGGGTCGCCCCAGGCCGCTTTCGCCGTGGAATCCGTCATTGACGAAATCTGCGAACAACTTGGCCTGGACCCGGTGGAGTTCCGACTCCGCAACGCCGCCAGGGAGGGCGTCCGCCGGGTGGAAGGCCCGGTTTACCGGCGCATTGGCCTGGTGGAGTGCCTGGAGGCCGCCCGCCGGCACGAGCATTACCAGACCCCGCTGGAGGGTGAGCGCCGGGGCCGGGGCGTCGCCGCCGGTTTCTGGTTCAACCGGGGATTCCAGTCCAGCGTTAACCTTACCGTCAACCCGGACGGCACCGTGAACCTGATTGAGGGTTCGGTGGACATCGGCGGTAGCCGAGCTACCATCGCCCAGCAGGCGGCGGAAACCCTGGGTATTGCCTACGAAGATGTCAAACCTATCGTGGTGGACACCGATTCCATCGGCTACACTATGGTTACCGGTGGCAGCCGCACCACCTTTGCCACTGGCTGGGCCGCCATCGAGGCCGCCGAGGATGTAAAAGGCCAGATGGCGGAGCGGGCCGCCAAAATCTGGGATACGCCGGTGGAGGACGTAGAGTACGCTGACGGCGTCCTGTCCCATAAATCCGACCCGGAACTGCGGCTGACCTTCAAGGAGCTGGCCCGCCAACTGCTGGGCACCGGCGGCGCAATCACCGGAGTCTCCAACGTTGACCCCGCCGGCGAGGGCAACGGTTTCGGCGTCCACCTCGTGGATCTGGAGGTTGACCCGGATACCGGCAAGGTAACCATCCTGCGTTACACGGCAGTCCAAGACGCTGGCAAGGCGATTCACCCCAGTTATGTGGAAGGCCAGATGCAGGGTGGCGTGGCTCAGGGCATCGGCTGGGCCTTGAACGAAGAATACTGCTTCAACGACCAGGGTCAAATGATGAACTCCAGCTTCCTGGACTACCGGATGCCCACGGCCCTGGACTTGCCGATGATTGACACGGTGATCGTGGAAGTAGCTAATCCCGGCCACCCCTACGGCGTCCGGGGCGTCGGCGAGGTGCCCATCGTGCCTCCGCTGGCGGCTATCGGTAGTGCCATATCCCAGGCCGTCGGCCGCCGGATGAACCGACTGCCGGCTACTCCCGGCGCCATCCTGGAAGCCTTGGGGTGATTCGGCCCCCGGGCTAACCATAACTCGTTTATCCCGGTTTACCGAGGCGGGTTTCAAACCCGCCTCGGGCGCAGTGGGGAACCATGATAAACCTCAGCCCCCTGACTGGCCCGGTGGGCCCCGCCTCGGCGCAATAGGGAACCATGCGCCGCGCCGACGTGCCGGCGCATGGCAAACAGGCCGCCGCGGTCCGGCTCAGCCAATGGGCCGGGAAACGGACTTTGCCCTGCGAATAGCGGCAGCCAATAGCCAATAAGGAGCGGCAACCGTGGTTACAGTGTACGTGCCTACTATGCTCCAACCCCTGACCGGCGGCGTAAAGCAGGTGCAGGTTGAAGCCACCAACGTCCGCCAGGTTATTAACCAACTGGAAGAGCAGTTCCCCGGCATCAGGGACCGGTTGATGGAAGGCAACCAGGTGCGCCCCAACTTGTCTGTGGCGATTGACGGCGAAATCGCCCGCATGGGCCTACTGGAACGGGTGCGGACGAATAGCGAAGTCCACTTCGTCCCCGCCATCAGCGGCGGCTGACTTGCCATCGGGAGTGGGGCGGTGGACTGTTTCCAGCAACCCGTAACCCTTAATCTTTAATTGACTAGCCTACCCGGTCACCCTAAAATGGTACTGGCGAGATCGTCATAAAGCTCTCTGTCCCAGACCCGGTAACGGCAGGGAGGTAAACAAGAGGTATCCATGTCAAAGAACACTTCCCCCAGGGGTAAGAAGCCCCGGGTGGAGGAGCCGGTTTCCGCCGGAGGTGTGGTTTATCGCCGAGTGGGGGGGCGGGTTGAAGTCGTCCTGTGCGGACGGAATAATCCAATGCGCTGGAGCCTGGCCAAAGGAACCCCCGACCCGGGGGAAACCCTGGAGCAAACGGCTTTGCGGGAAGTCCGGGAAGAGACCGGCCTGGAAACGGTTATTGAAGAGCCGATCAAGAGCATTGACTACTGGTTTTCCGATAAGGATAGCGCTGTCCGCTATCACAAAACAGTGCACTTTTACCTGATGGCGCTGATCGGGGGGCATACCGGGTTGCACGACCCGGAGTTCGACGTGGTGCAGTGGTTCCCTTACGACGAGGCGCTGAACCATTTGACCTATGCCAACGAGGCGGAGGTGCTGCGGCAGGCGGGCGGGTTGATTTCGCAGCGGGAGAAAGGCGGCTGATGGCAGAATTGCGGGGCGCCCGGGTTATTCTGCGCGACAAGAAGCTGGAAGACGCCGAGCAGGACTACATCTGGCGTTGCGACCCGGAACTGGCCCAACTGGACGCCGCCTATCCCCTGACCATGAACTACGACCGCTATCTCAAGATGTTCCAGGACCAGTTGCGGTATCCCACGCCCGGCTCCCACCATTTCGGCATTGACGTGGCCGGCGGCAAGCTCATCGGCAACTGTATGTACTATGACCTGGACACGATAAACCTGGAGGCGGAACTGGGCATCGTCATCGGCGACCGGGACTATTGGAACAATGCCTACGGCTACGACGCCGTGGTTACCCTCCTCGACCATATGTTCAACGAGCGGCAGCTCAAGCGGGTGTACCTGCACACCCTGGAATGGAACCAGCGCGCCCAGCGCAGCTTTGGCAAGTGCGGCTTCAACCCGGTGCGGACGGTGCGGCGTATGGGACGCGACTTCATCCTGATGGAAGTCCTCCGGGGCGACTGGTACGAAAAAGCCGAAGAACGCCTCGCCAATCGCTGGCCCGCTCCCGCTCAAAAATAACCTTCAGTCGCGGCCGGCTCTTTGCCCCCTATCCCGAATATCCCGAACCGGCGGCGATCGCCTCCCTCAGGTCAATGGTTTGCTGGTAAAGGGCGCTGCCGATAATTACCCCTTCTACGCCGGTCCGGGCCAGTTGCCGGATATGTTCCAGAGAGGACACGCCGCCGGAGGCCTGCACCCGCGCCCCGGTTTTTGCCACCAGTTCGGCGTTTGCGGCAAAGTTGGGCGCGGTCAGCGTGCCGTCTCGGGAAATGTCGGTATAGAGCAGTCGGGAAACTCCCAAACCGGCCATCTGTCGGGCCAGTTCCAGGGCGGTTACCCGGCTGTCCTCCGTCCACCCCCGGATGGCGACGAGGCCGTCCCTGGCGTCCACCGCCACTACCACCGGGTCGCCGCCGTACTCCCGACAAAGGTCGGCTACCAGCGCCGGGTTTTCAACCGCTGCCGTACCGATAACCACCCGGTTGACTCCGGCAGCCAGCAGGGCGGCGGCGGTGTCCCGGCGACGGATGCCGCCGCCGACCTGCACCGGTATGGACAGCCCGGCGACGATGGCCTCAATAACCGGCTGGTTGACCGGACTGCCGGCGGCGGCTCCGTCCAGGTCCACCAGGTGCAGCCGGGACGCTCCCTGCCCTTGCCAGCCCAGGGCTACCGCCAGGGGGTCGTCGGAAAACACCGTCTCCTGGCGGAAATCGCCTTGAAAGAGGCGAACGCACCGGCCGGCCTTCAAGTCTATTGAGGGGATTACTTCCATTGCGCTGCCAACATTACGCTGCCATCCAGAGGGTCCCGGGGTAGCTGCCGGCCAAGTCGGCGCTCCGCAGGTCGGCCCCCTGCTATCCAGAGGCGCCCGGGGTAGCGGCGCTGCCCTGGCGCTGCGCGAAATCCAGGAAATTGTGGTAGATTTGCAAGCCGGCTTTCCCGCTCTTTTCCGGGTGGAATTGGGTGGCGGTCAGGTTGTCCCGGGCGTAAACGCTGCAAAAAGGTATGCCGTAGGACGTGGTGCCGGCCACGCCGTTCCGTTCCGCCGGGTCGGCATAGTAACTGTGGACAAAGTAGAAGTGGCCGGCCGGAGGCAGTCCCTGGAATACCGGGTGGCTGCCGTCGAACTCGACGCTGTTCCAACCCATGTGAGGGACTTTCAAACCGGCGGGCAGCCGCCGCACCTTTCCGGGGATGATGCCCAGGCAGGAAGCGTCCCCCTCCTCGGTGCGCTCCAGCAGCAGTTGCAGACCCAGGCAAACGCCCATAAAGGGCCGGCCGGCGGCAATATAATCCTTGAGGGGTTCAGTCAGCCCGCGCCTTTCCAGCGCCTGCATCGCCGCCGGCCCCGAGCCGACGCCCGGCAAGATCACCGCGTCGGCGGACTCTAGCGCTGTCGCATCCCCGGTTACTACCGGAGCCGCCCCGATAACCTCCAGCGCCTTGGCCACGCTGCGCAAATTGCCGGACTGATAATCAATTACTACTATCTTCAAGTGGTTCAAGGCCCGTTCCATAAACACCTGGAAGGCTCTAAAAGGCCCGGCTGCTGCCTCGTATCGGCTCCGGTAAAATCTCCTGGCGAGGGTTTAGCTGCTTCGTCCCGTTCGGAATAACCCACTAACGGCGTACTTCCGGTTAAAACCGGTTCTTGTCAGCTCTCTTCCGGGAGCGGGCCAGGTAAGAGACTGCTTGGGGAATAATGACTTGCCGGGGCGACGGAAATTAAAACGCGATTAACTTGGGCTAACTCCGCTCCCCGGTGGCCCGTTCTATGGGCAGTTCCCGATCCTGGTAGCGGGCCAGAACGAAGAGCAAGTCGCCGAGGCGGTTCAGGTAGTGGATTATCAGTTCGTTGGTCAAGCGGCCAGCCTCGGCCAGCGTCACCACCCGCCGCTCGGCAGTGCGGATGACGGTGCGGGACATATCAATGGCCGAAGATGCCGGCGACCCGCCGGGGAGGACAAACACCGTCGGCATCTGAAACTCTTCCTCCAGCGAGTCGATCGTCCGCTCCAGGTTCTCCACCATTGCCCCGGTTACCGGGGCAAAGTGCTGCTGGAAGAGTTCGTACTTGTCCGGCTCGGTGGCCAGCTCGGCGGCAATGGTGAACAACTCGCGCTGGGCGTCCCGCAGAATGTCCTTAACCCGTTGATTGTCGGACAGGGACCGGGCCAGGCCCATCACCGATACCGCCTCGTCGGTTATCCCGTAAGCCTCGGTGTGGGGGTCGTTCTTGGAGACCCGTCCGCCGTAGAGCAGGCTGGTCTCTCCCCGGTCGCCAAACTTGGTATAGACCCGTTTCCGGTAGGAGGACGATGATGAAGTCACGCCAATTCCCCTCGCCTGAACTGGATAAGCCGGTATGCAGCCCGTCGGCGCCCCGCCAACTCCCGGCGGTAGTGACGCCCGATGCGCAGGGTCATTGTAGCATAGGGCCAAAGGTGGGGCTATACTGATAAGTGGTTGCTGCCGAGAATTCATCGGGGAGGTATTGCCGCCATGCCACCGGAAATCCGTGTCATCGGCATTGAGGGGATGCCCGAGGCCCAGCCGGGAGCTGACCTGGCCGGGCAACTGCTGGAGGCCGCGGAACGGCAGGGCACCCCTATAGAGTCGGGGGACCTGATTGTCGTCACCCAGAAAATAGTGTCCAAAGCGGAGGGCCGGGTGGTATCCATTGACAGCGTGGAAGCCTCGCCCCTGGCTTTGTCCATTACCGAGGGGCACCGCCGCGACCCCCGGCATACCGAACTTATTCTGCGGGAGAGCCGGCGAATTGTTCGAATGGACCGGGGAGTGATTATCAGTGAGACTTACCACGGGTTCAACTGCGCCAACGCCGGCATCGACGCCTCCAACATCCCTGTCGCCGGCACGGTGGCCCTGCTGCCCGTGGATCCGGACGCCTCGGCCCGGGGCATCCGGCGCTCCATACGGGAACGGGGCGGAGCCGAGGTTGCGGTCATTATTTCGGACACCTTTGGCCGGCCCTGGCGCAGTGCGGCGGTTAATGTCGCTATCGGAGTGGCCGGCTTCAATCCCCTGCTCAGTTACGTGGGGCAGGAGGACCCCCACGGCAACCAGCTGCACACCACGGTAATTGCGGTGGCCGATGAGCTGGCGGCTACCGCGGAACTGGTTATGGGCAAGACGCTGGGCGTCCCGGTTGCCATAATCCGGGGTTACCCCTACGAACTGATGGAGGAAGCCGGCAACCGGGCCCTGGTTCGAGACCCGGACAAAGACCTTTTCCGGTAGGACGCCGGCGCTGCTCCCGGCATCGGTCCCCCACATCGGGGGCGGCCTTTTCCGGTAGGGCGCCGGCGCTGCTCGACGGATGAGCGCACGGCAGCGCCAGGCAGTGGACAAAGAACTTTTCTGTTAAGGACTTCTGTTAAGGACGCTGGAGGCTTGCCCAACTCCTACCCTTCCAGCAGGGGCAAGGTCAGCTGCTGCCCGCGCTCCGGGACCTCGTCAAAGGTTGATATTCCTACGCCCAGCAGCCGGAAGGCCCGCCCGGGGAACAGCTCTGCCGACAGCAGCCGCCACGCCGTTTCCAGGATAATGTCTCCGGCGGCGGTGGATTGGGTCAGGGTCGTTTGACGGTTGAGGGTGGTGTAGTCGGAAAGCCTCAGCTTTACCGTTACCGTGCGGCCTTGCCGTCCCTTTTGCTCCAGGTGCCGAGCTACGTTAGCCGCCAGCCCGGCCAGTTCCTCGCGCAGGGCCTCCGGCGCACCGATGTCGGTTGGGAAAGTAGTCTCGGCGCTTACCGATTTGGGGGAGCGTTCCGTTTCCACCGGGTCGTCGTCCCGGCCCCAAGCCCTGGCCCGAACGCTCTCGGCCCGCTTGCCGAACTGCCTGGCGAACCAGGCCTCGGGTTGTCCGGCCAGGTCTCCGATGGTATTGATTCCGTCCCGGCGCAGTCGCTCCGCCGTCTTGGGGCCGATGCCCCATAGTTTGCCCACCGGCAGCGAGGCCAGGAATTCCTGCTCTTGCCCGGGCGCTACTACCACCAGGCCATCGGGCTTTTGCAGGTCTGAGGCGATTTTAGCTACCGATTTGGCGGTTCCGGTGCCTACCGACAGGGCCAGGCCGGTTTCCTCCCTGACCCGGCGTTTCAGGTCTATTGCCACTCCCAGGGGAAGCTGTCCGCGTTCCACTACCGTGCTGATGTCCAGGTACGCCTCGTCCAGGGACAGGGGTTCGACCAAGTCGGTCAGGTCGTGAAAAATGTTCATCACCCGGCGGGACATTTCCCGGTAGCGGTCAAAGCGGGGACGCACAACTACTCCCCGGGGACAGTGGCGGACGGCGGTGGCCATGGGCATGGCCGAATGCACTCCGAAAACCCGGGCCTCGTAAGAGGCGGTGGCTACCACGCCCCGGCTGCGGGGGCTGCCGCCAACCAGCACCGGTTGCCCCCGCAGTTCCGGGGCGTCCAGTTGCTCCACCGCGGCGTAGAAGGCATCCAGGTCGGCGTGAATAATGTGGCGCATGGGATAAACCTCTCCGGCAATAATAATCCCCTCGGCCACCCGATACCCGGCATTCCAGTTCCCCTGAATTATCTGCGTTATCTACAAACCAAGAGCGATTATCCCGCCGCCAGCGCGCCAAATTGCCGCGTGCCTTCGGTCAAACCGGATATTTATCTGGCGCGGTACGGCGTCAAACCGGGCGTCAAAGTCAAGTGGTCAAACCGGGCTGGAATCTCCTTTTGTCCTTGTTGCTGGCCTTGTACCTTTGCTACCAGCGATACTGACTGGCGGCGATACTGACCGGGCATCGTCCGCCGCCGCTCCCATCCCGCCGCTCCCGAGACTGGTTGGCAGGGTAATGACACCCTTTCAGAACTTCTTGCCGGGAGATATTCTAATCCCCCACTTCGCCTTAAGGCTACGCCCGGCGGTCAGTGATATTCTCAAGACGGATAATGCTCCGGCGCTGGTTCGGTAACATTTGTTGACTTTACCCGGTGGCGAATCAAGGCGCATCCCGAAATGTTACCGAACCCCGGCGCCGGCTCCAGCCGGGATTCACTTGGCCGGGCGTAAGTTGGGCGACGGTATGTCGGAAAGCGTTGTCCAAATCACGATTTCAAGATAGACTAGACGCCGTAACAATCGGGATTTCCTTCCCACTGATTACCTCCACCCACGGCGGCGATTCCCACCGGCGGCCGGCACTGGGTCAGGTCTTTTCCGGTGGAAAGGTTGGAAAGACAGGTTTACTTGGCGCCAACCCCGGAACAACCCCCGCGTCCCCGCATTTTCTACGGCTGGTGGATGCTGACCATCACCTCGGTGATGGCTTTCTTTGCCAGCGGTATTTTCTTTCGCGGCTTTACCGTTTTCGTGCCGGCCATCCGGGACTCGTTAGCCATCAGTCAGGCCCAGACTAACCTGATTTTTTCGCTGGCCCGGGCCGAGGGAGGGTTGGAAGGCCCGTTCGCCGGTTGGCTTATCGACCGCTTTGGCAACCGCAAGCTGTTGATTCCCTCCCTGTTACTGGCGGTACTTGGCTACTTTGCCCTCGCCCAGTTGGTCAGCGGGTTTTGGAGTTTTACCCTGGTTTACCTGCTGCTGGTATCCCTGGGCAACAGCATCGCCTTTCAGCACGCCATGTTCGCCGGCATCAACCAGTGGTTCCGCCGCCGCCGTTCCCTGGCGATTTCCATACTGGCGGCGGTGGCCTCTCTGGGCGGTCTGTTCATCGTTCCGTCGCTGAACGGAGTAATCGAAAAATGGGGCTGGGAGACGGCTTCCCTGGCCGCCGGTCTAGCCTACCTGATCTTCCTGGTGCCCCTCTCCTTTCTCTTTCGCAACCGCCCGGAGGACCTGGGCTTGCTTCCCGATGGAGACAGTAGCGCCCCGGTAGCCAGCGGCGGGAGGGGCGCCGGCCGGCGCCGGGTGCTGCGGGACTACACCGTGCGCGAAGCTCTGCGCACCAGGGCTTACTGGCTCTTGATGCTGGGCGCCGGCTTGCGGATGATTGCCACCCTGGGCATCCTGGTCAGCATCGTGCCGATTCTGGAGGACAAGGGAGTCAGCCGGCAGATGGCGGCCAACTTGACCGGCGCCATGTTCGGCATCAACTTCCTCTCCCGCCTCTTACTGGGTTATTTCGGCGATCAGTGGCCCAAAGGCCTTATTCTGGCCGGCACTCTGGCCGCCGAGGCGGTGGCCCTGGTCTTTCTCTACTATGGCGACTGGAACGCCGGAGCCGTTGGTGTGGCGCTGCTACTGCTCTTTGTCGCCCTGGAGGGTTTTGGCGACGGCGCCGGGATCATTGTTTGGGCGGCCCTGGGCGACTATTTTGGCCGGGACCGGTTCGCTACCCTGCGCGGCTATATCACCTTTTCCCACAGCTGGGCTTTGGTGGCTTCGCCAGTTTACGTCGGCTGGGTCTTCGACCACTTTGGCAACTACAACTGGGCGATCGGCCCGGCGGCCCTCTGCGCCGGCGTCGCCAGCCTCTGTTTCCTGTTAGTCCGGCGACCGCCGCAACTAACCCGCGCTGCCGCCGATACGGTCTCGCCGGCTACCCCGGCCTAGACCGCCGCCTGGTTCTTTCCGGTTACCGTCTTGCCCCCTAACGTCTGTCCTTTAACCTTGCATAGCCTCACCCTTACCGGATGGTATATCATAGGCGAAACTAGCCAACGGATTACTATTGCTAGGGGGTGTCGTCAAAGTAATTTAGTCCAAATGACCATCGCCCGAATCTGGCAGATGGCCAAGTAGGAAAGGGAGTTCTTGGCATACCGGGTTGCCACCCCCCGCCACTGCTTGAAGTCCAGGAAGCCGTTTTCCACCAGGTGGCGCAGCTTGTACAGCGCCCGGTCATACTCCCGCTTTTCCCGGCGATTGCTCTTGGGCGGTATTACCGGGTTCATGCCCAACTCCGAGGCCGCAGCTATGATTTCATTGGTGTCGTAGGCTTTGTCAGCCAGCAGACACTCCGCTTCGATGCCTTCAATCAGGGGCAAGGCTTGGGTGCAGTCCGCTGCCGTGCCTCCGGTCACCATTACCCTTACCGGCATTCCGTGGGCATCCACCGCCAGATGCAGTTTGGTGTTCAGCCCCCTTTTGTGCGGGCGATGGCCTGGCTTCCGCCCTGGGCCCCGGCGCTGTGGGGATGGGCCTTGATGTAACTGGCGTCAATCATCAACCATTCAAAATCAGGATCGTCGACCAGGGCATCCAGCAGCATGTCCCATACCCCTCTGTCCCGCCAGCGGCAGAAGCGGCGGTGGGTGTTCTTCCAATCCCCATAGTCCGGGGGCAGGTCCCGCCAGGGGGCGCCGGTGCGCAAAATCCAGAACACGGCGTTGAGAAAGAGACGATTATCGCAGGCGGGCCGGCCCGTCTTGCCCTTGCCGCCTGGGAGAAGGGGGTCCAGGACTTCCCATACCCGGTCTGAAATATCGTGACGCCGGTGCGCCGGCACTGCCATTGCTGCTGACATAGCCCAATCCTGCTACACTGGTTGCAATGTCAGCTTATCATCACACCCTTACTTTGACGACAGTCTCTAATACTTAAGGAGGCGTTATGGTTACTATTCTGGAAGAGTACATCGCCAAACATCCCGGGTCGGCCCAACGTTACGCCGAGGCCACCCAAATCTTTCCCGGTGGTGTGACCCACGACAACCGTTATGCCCAGCCCTTTCCCCTGTATTTGACCCACGGGTCAGGCCCCCGGAAGTGGGACGTGGACGGCAACGAATACATTGACTACGTATCGGGGCACGGGGCCTTGCTGCTGGGCCACTCCCATCCTGTCGTGGTTGCCGCCGTGGCCGAGCAGGTTGCCCGGGGCACTCACCTGGGGGCTTGCACCGACGAGGAACTGCGCTGGGCGCAGGCCATCAAAGCCCTGATGCCCTCCGTCGAAAAAGTGCGGTTCCACAGCTCCGGGACCGAGGCGACCCTGATGGCGATGCGCCTGGCCCGGGCCTATACCGGCAAGAATAAGGTCATCAAGCTCCAGGACCACTTCCACGGCTGGCACGACTACGCGATGGCTGGCTCCGACCGGCCGGCACCCGGCGTGCCGGCGGCAAGCTGGGGTAGTATGGTCATCGTCCCCTCCGGCGACCTGAAGGCGGTGGAGGATGCGCTGAACCGGGATCCGGACATCGCCGCCCTGATTCTCGAACCCACCGGCGCCCACTACGGCCAGTTGCCCTTCGATACGCCCAATTACCTCCAGGGCTTGCGGGAACTGACCAGCCGGTACGGGGTTGTCCTGATTTTCGATGAAGTGGTTACTGGCTTTCGCGCCTCGCCGGGCGGGGCGCAGGTGCTTTATGACGTTGCGCCAGACCTGACTACCATGGCCAAGATTGTGGCCGGCGCGCTTCCCGGCGGGGCTGTCGGCGGCAAGGCGGAAATCGTGGATATGATTGCCCATCGGGGCGATCCGGAATGGGACAACCGAAATCGGGTTTACCATCCCGGCACCTTTAACGGCAACCCCCTGTCCGCCGTGGCCGGCGCCGTCTGCCTGGAAATGATTGCCAGCCAGCCGATTAACCGGCAAGCCGACGCCATGGCTGATCGGCTGAAGCGGGGTCTGAACGACGTACTGGGCAAAATGGAGGTTGCCGGTTACGCCCATGGCATTGCCTCGATGGTTCACCTGGTGCTGGCGGATCGCGACTGCGACCAGGAAATCTACCGGATGTCCCACCGGGAAATCAAGAAAGCCATCGGCTCCCCGGCGGTTACCGCCTTCAAGCGCAGTATGCAGAACAACGGTATTGACATAATGGGCCGGGATTCTTTCCTGGTCTCCGCCACCCACACCGAGCCGGACATAGACCGGACCCTGGCTGCCGTAGAACAATCCCTGGCCGAAGTGCGCGCCGAAGGGCTGCTTTAGGGGAATCGGGAAGGTTCACCTGGAGTTGCCCAACTGCGCCGAAGGGAGGTAAATGAGCGAACCCCGGAAATGGCCTATCTTGCGCATCCTGGCAGGTACGCCCATCATCCGCACCATTGCCTTTCTCATCGTGGGCTTTCCGGAAGGGTGGATCCGGAACAAGGTGGCTATTCTGTGTGGGATATTCTCGACACCGGCAGGGACTGAGTTGTAATGGGGCTTAACTTGAAGTGGGGGATGAAGATGGCGCCGGCCCGGGTTTATCGCCACGACGTACGTTGCCCCGATGTCGGCCCCGACTGGATGCTCAAGGATGGGCTGGCCGGCGGCCGGCCGGCCGGCTTACCGCTGTGGGGGCTGCCAGCGATGCTAAGTTCCCGGCGAGGCTTGCCGCCGTCCGAGCGCTGCGGTGAAGGATCGGGGCATCAAGTCATACCTGGAGGGCAACAGTACGAACGCCGTCGGGCGGATGTTGGGCTACAGCCGTTGAGAATACCCGGTTTCTTTCCCCGTTGACGTTATCGTCCGGCTATGCTACTATTCCTAGCGGCGAGAAAAACGAAGTTTTGGCAAGACTTTTATAGATTTTTATAGTTTTCGTGGCAAGTTTGCAGCTCACCGACAAAACGCAATGGCTGCCCCTGCGGGATGCTTGCCAGCTTTTGCAAGTCAGCCAAGTTACCCTGCGCCAGTGGGCCGACGCCGGACACCTGCGGGTGTATCGTACTCCCGGGGGTCATCGCCGCTTTGCCCGGGAAGACGTGATGGCCCTGACCCGGCAGCCCTCGCCGGCGCTGGAAAGCCCGGACAAGCTGGAAGGCACCGCCCTGCGCCGTATCCGCCGCCGTCTGAACCACGAAGAGGTAGCCCGCCAGCCCTGGTATCAGAGTGTAGAGGAGGAGGGCCGGGACCGGATGCGCCTTTTTGGCCGCCGCCTGCTCTCCCTGCTGCTCCAGGAACCGCCCCAGCGCAGAATATCGGGCCGCCGTCAGGAAGCTCTGGCCGAAGCCCTGATGCTGGGCCACGAATACGGCGCCGAGATGTCGGAGCGCAGCGTGCCGGTCAAGGATACGGTGGAAGCCTTTGTCTTCTTCCGCTCCCTGGCCCTGGACTCCACCAATTCCCGCTCCTGGAATCAGATGCTGGAACTGACCGACCGGGTGCTTATCGGCGTGGTAGAAGCATACCAGAAGCGTATCGATCGGCAGTCAGTTTGAATTAACCGCAGACCCGCCAGAGACACCGAGCGTCTCTGGCGTTGGAAAAATCCCCACGGAGGACAGCCCGAACTATGGACTTAACCGACCGCAAGCTGTTGAACTTGATCCAAAGCCGGTTTCCCCTGGTGGAACGGCCTTACCTGGCCTTGGCCGAGGAACTGGGCATCGGGGAAGGGGAGACGATTTCCCGGCTGAAAGAATTGAAACGGCAGAACGTGGTGCGCCAGATTAGCGCCATATTCGATACCCGCCGCCTGGGGTACAAGACTACCCTGGTGGCTATGGCCTACCACCCGGAAGAGTTGCACGCCGGCGCCCTGTTTATCAACCGCCACCCGGGAGTGAGCCATAACTACGCCCGGGAGGGTTCCTACTACAATCTCTGGTTTACCCTGGCGGTTCCCCCCGACGGCGACCTGGAAAGCGTCGTGGCCTGGATGGCCGGCGAGACCGGCGCGCTGAACTACCGGGTTATGCCCACCCTCCGCTTCTTCAAAATCGGGGTGAACTTCGATATGGTCCAGCAGAAAGGGGCCGCCTATAACTATAACCCGGATAACGTGGGCGACCGGCAGCCGCCCCCGAACTGGAACCAGGCCCTGCCGGTATCCGAGGCGGACAAGGCGGTTATCCGGGAGTTGCAGGAGGACTTGCCCCTGATCCCCCGGCCCTATGACGCCATGGCCCAACGGCTGGGGATGGATCCGGCGGGGCTGTTTGCCCTGGCCAGGGGGTTCGAGGAGCGGAAGATTATGCGACGCTTCAGCGCCGTGCTGCACCATCGTCGCTCCGGGTTCCGGGCCAACGCCATGGTAGTCTGGCAGGTGCCGCCGGAACGCGCCGAGGAGGTGGGGCTGACTATGGCCCAGCACCCGGCGGTAACCCATTGCTACGAGCGGCCTACCTTCCCCGACTGGCCCTATACCCATTTCTCCATGATTCATGCCACTACCCAGGAGGAGTGCGAGGAGATTGCCAGGGAAATCGGCGAAGCTACTCAAATCAGCGACAACCTGCTCCTCTACAGTACCCGGGAGTATAAGAAGACCCGGGTGCGCTACTTCGTGGAAGACCGGGAGGAGCAATGGGAGAAAAACCCGGCAGAGTTCGTAGAAGCGTCCGATTAGCCGGGCCAGGGCCGCCACCGGGGTTGAGCCAGCGGCATCAATTCGTGCCGGTTGTGGCCCCTTCGCGGCTTAACTTAAACCAAAGCAAAAGTGAGGAATCCCGACCCTTATGCCTGAGTACTACCCGGTTTACCTGAACTTGGCGGGGAAGCGTTGCGTTATTATCGGCGGCGGGACTATCGCCCAGGGTAAAATCGCCGGCTTATTGCGGGCCGGCTGCCACATTACCGTAATCAGCCCCGAGGTTACGCCCGGCATCCGCCAGGCCGCCCGGCGGGGCGATGTGGTGTGGCTGGAGCGTCCCTATCAGCCCGGCGACTTGGAGAACGCCTACATCGGCGTCGCCGCCACCAACATCTGGCACGTGAACCAGGAAATCTACCAGGAAGCGGAACGCTGCGGCGTCCTGCTCAACGTGGTGGACGACCCGGATCTCTGTACCTTCATCGCTCCCTCCATCGTTAAGCGCGAGCCGGTAACCCTGGCGATATCCACCGGCGGCGCCAGCCCGGCGCTGGCCCGCAAGCTGCGGGAAACCCTGTCCCAGTCCGAGGCGCTGGAGTGGGCCGACCTGGCCGACGTGCTGGCCCAGGCCCGCCGGGTCGTCAAGGAAAAACGGGTCGTCGTTGACCCGGAACGCTGGCAGTGCTGCATTACCCGGGAACTGCTGGAATTGGCTCAGGAAGGCCGGACGGAGGAGGCCCTGGAAATACTGCTGGCCCAATTGCTGGATGCCGCTGCGCCGGGGCGGTGCGCCAATATCGCTCAGTGCCAGCCGCGCAGTTGTCCGGCCCGCCGTCCGGCGCCGGAGCAGATGGGTCGGGAGCCCACCCCCCGGCAGAAGGAGTCGGTGCGGTGACCCTCCTCGTTCTTGGCTTGAACCACCGTACGGCGCCTCTGGAACTGCGGGAAAGGCTGACCATTGACTCGGAGCAACTGCCGGCAGCCCTGGATGCCTTGGCCCGGCAGGTGGCGCCGGGGGTTATCCTGTCCACCTGCAACCGCCTGGAAATCTATACTTTGGCTAATGCTTCGGCATACCCGCCGGGCGATACCCCGTCCCCGGACGCCGCTGATGACCTGCTGTGGCAACTTCAGCAATTCGCGGCCGGCTGGTGCGGCGTGCCGCTGGCCCAACTGTTGCCCCACTGTTACCACTACCGGGAAGAGGACTGCGTGAGGCACTTGTTCCGGGTAGCCAGCGGCCTGGACTCGATGGTGGCGTGGGAATGGGAGATACTGGGTCAGGTGCGGGCCGCCTTCAGCGCCGCATCGGTCTCATCTCCAGGGGAAACGCCAGGGGGGGCCGTCGTTGGAGAAGCCAGGGCGGGCGGGGTCCGCGGGCCCCTGTCCCGCCTCTTTCACCAAGCCCTGCGGGTGGGCCAGCGGGTGCGGCCCGCCGCTGACATTGGCGCCGCCCGCCGCCGTTCGGTCAGTCAGGTGAGTGTCCAGTTGGCGCACCGGCTGCTGGGCGACCTGTCCCGCCGGCAGGTGTTGATCATCGGCGCCGGAGATACCGGGCAGTTGGCCGGCCGCGCCCTGGCCGAGGCTGGCGCCGGCAACCTGGTGGTAACCAACCGTACCTATGGCCGGGCCAAGGAGCTTTCCGGTGAGCTGGGCGGGGTGGCCGCTCCCTTTGAGCGACTTTACCAGACCTTGGCGGATGCCGACGCCGTCATCAGCACTACCGCCTCGCCGAACTACTTGCTGCGCCGCCCGCAAATGCAGGAGGTGATGGAAGAGCGGGGCGGCCGGCCCCTCCTCCTCATTGACATCGCCGTACCCCGGGACATTGACCCGGCGGTGGGCCTCCTGGAGGGCGTCCGCTTGTGCGACATTGACGCCTTGCGCTCCTTGTCCGACGCCGGCAACTCCGCCCTGGAGTCGGAAACGGCCCGAGCCGAGGAACTGGTGGCCGAAGAGACAGCCCGGTTTATGAACTGGTGGGACTCCTTGGATACTATTTCCACCATCGCCTCCCTGCGGCAATACGCCGAGAATCTACGACAGGTCGAGGTAAACAAGACGCTAAACCGGCTGAAGCGTCGATGGGCCAGTGGCGTAGCTCTGAGTTCCGCTCATGATGCGCTGGCTGAACCCCTTGTCCCTTCGGCTGCCTCAGGACCAATGGACGACGCCCCAACTGGCCTCGTACCGGCGCCCAATACGCCGGATGCGAATGCCCTGGCCGCCCAATTGGACGCCATGACCTCTGCCCTGGTCAAAAAGCTGCTGCACCATCCCACCGTTTTTTTGCGGGAGACCAGAGACCCCACCCGGCAGCGGATGGTTATGGAGTTGTTTAATCTGGACGGAGAGGATGGGCCGCATGGCCGCCGCTAACCCGGAAAGCGCCGGAGATACGGAGGCCGGAAAGTCCGGCAGCCTCAGCTCAGCTGGCAACGTTATCCGGGTGGGCAGTCGGGCCAGCGCCTTGGCTCGCTGCCAGACCGAACAGGTTCTGGAAAGGCTGCGTCCCCGCTACCCGGAACTGGACTTTCAGGTTGTTACCGTCGCTACCCAGGGCGATGCCAACGCTACCGCGCCCCTGGCCGGTATGGGCCTGGGTGTTTTCGTCAAGGAGATTGAGCAGCAATTGCGGTCCGGTCAACTGGATATGGCGGTGCATAGCCTCAAGGATCTGCCTACTCGGTTGCCGGAAGGGCTGGCCCTGACCGCCCTGCTACCCCGGGAAGACCCCCGGGATGTGCTGGTTAATCGTTGGGGCTGCTCCCTGGCCGAGTTGCCCGGCGCTGCCCGTATCGGCACCAGCAGTCCCCGCCGGCAGGCGCAGCTGCTGCACTGCTGTCCCGGACTGACCGTTACCCCCATCCGGGGCAATGTGGAAACCCGTCTCCGCAAGGCCCAGGGCGAGGAGTGCGACGGGGCTATTTTGGCCGCCGCCGGACTGCTGCGCCTGGGGCTGGCCGACCGTATCACCGAATACCTGTCGCCCCAGCAGTTCGTACCGCCGCCGGGACAAGGGGTCCTGGCAGTGGAAACCCGGGCCGGCGACGGCCGGATGCTGGAGTTGCTGCGCGCCGTTGACCATGCGCCCACCCGCTACGCCGCCACCGCCGAGCGCGCCTTTCTGGAAAGGCTGGGCGGCGGCTGCCAGGTGCCGGTGGGCGCCTATGCCCAATCCGACGGCGAGTTGATGCTACTGACCGTGTTCCTGGGGACGCCCGACGGCCGGCAAACTTTCCAGGCTAAAGTGCGCGGTCTGACCCACGACCCGCACCAGTTGGCCGCCGACGCTCACCTGGCCCTGGTAGAACGGGGCGGCGGTGAACTGCTGGTACAGGCGTGAAACCGGTTGAATCGAACACTGGAAAGAGGGTAGGAAAGCCAGGGGCAAGCACCGGGTTGACGGCCTCGATGCCACCGGGCGCCGTAGCCGTAACTGAAAATCCGGCAAGAAATTAAGCAATCAGGTGAACGATTTTGCCAGGCAAAGTTTTTCTGGTGGGCGCCGGGCCCGGCGACCCCGGCTTGATTACCGTCAAGGGTTTGCGCTGCTTGCAGCAGGCGGACGTGGTGGTCTATGACCGCCTGCTGGACCCGGTTCTGCTCCGGTCGGCGCCCCCGGCGGCGGAACTGGTCTTTGTGGGCAAGGAGCGGGGACGACAGGCCCTGACCCAGGCGGAAATCAACCAACTGCTGGTGGAGCGGGCCAATGCCGGCAGTTCCGTGGTGCGGCTCAAGGGCGGCGACCCTTTCGTTTTTGGCCGGGGCGGTGAGGAAGCCCAGGTTCTGGCCCATTACGATATTCCCTTCGAGATTGTCCCCGGCATTACCTCGGCGGTGGCGGTGGCGGCCTATGCCGGCATCCCGGTTACTCAACGTCGGGTCGCCACTTGCTTTACCGTGGTCAGCGGCAGCGAGGACCCCTCCAAGCCCGAATCCGCCATCCCCTGGGGCGTGCTGGCCCGTACCGGCGGCACCCTGGTGGTGCTGATGGGCTGGGCCGCCCTCAAGTCGATCCTGGAAACCCTGCAAAAGGAGGGAATGGCTCCAGATACGCCGGTGGCCCTGGTGCAGTGGGGCACCTGGAAAAAGCAGCAGACCGTTACCGGCTCCCTGGCCGATGTAGTGGAACGGGCGCAGGCCGCCGGCCTCGCTCCACCGGTGGTCGCCATCATCGGCCAGGTAGTCAACCTGCGGGAGGAACTCGGTTGGTTCGACCGGCAGCCCCTCTTCGGCCGGCGGACGCTGATTACCCGTTCCCGTACCCAGGCCTCCCGCCTGCGGATGCTGCTGGAAGAGCAGGGAGCGGAACCGCTGGAACTGCCGTCAATCGAAATCGCTCCCCTGGATGACTATACCGAACTGGACTCCGCCCTGGCCCGGTACACGGCAATGGTGGCGCCAGGGAGCCGCTGGCTGATTTTCGCCAGCGCCAACGCCGTGGACGCCGTGTTTACCCGGCTGGAAGTTTGTGGACGGGACGCCCGCGCCCTGGCCGGCCTGACCATCGGGGCCATCGGCCCGGCTACCGCGGAGGCTCTGGCGCGGCGGGGTATCCGTGCCGACTTCATTCCCCAGACCTCGGTGTCGGAAGCGGTGGTGGCCGAACTGGCGGCCCGGGACTGGACCGGCGTGCCGGCGCTGCTGCCCGGCGCCGACATCGGGCGAGAGATACTGGCCCAGGGCTTGGCGGCCCGGGGCGCTCAAGTTGAGCGGGTTGCCGCCTATCGCACGGTTACTCCCCAGGGCGCCGGTCGGCAGGCCCGCAAGTTGCTGGAGCAGGGAGTGGACGTGATAACTTTTACCAGTTCCTCCACCGTTCGCAACCTGCTGTGCTTGCTGGAAGACGACAAACAGTTGCTGGAGCCGGCGCTGATTGCCTGCATCGGCCCGGTAACCGCCGCCGCCGCCCGGGAGCTGGGGCTGCGGGTGGACCTGGTGGCCGCTGAGCATACCGTTGAGGGGCTGGTTGATGCCCTGGTTAGCTACTACCATACAAACAGATGAAGATAGAAGCGGTTTCTAATTCGCGAATGAACGCTAATAAGCGCGAATAGTTTATTCTCTATTCTGGCAAATTAGCGTCCAATAGTGGATGAAGGAGAATGAAATAATGCCCAGCTTTCCCGATTTGCGGCTGCGGCGGGTGCGGGAGCTGGAGCCGATGCGTTCCCTGACCCGGGAAACCCGACTGTCCGTGTCCAATTTTATATATCCCTTGTTCGTAACCCACGGCCAAGGGATCCGCCAACCCATTGAACCGATGCCGGGCTGCTTTCATTTGTCCCTGGACCTGCTGGCTGAGGAAGTGGCGGAGGTGGCGAGCCTGGGTTTGCCCGCAGTGTTGCTTTTCGGCTTGCCGGCAGAGAAGGACCCGGTGGGCAGCGGCGCCTACGACCCGGAGGGTATCATCCAGGAGGCTATTCGGGTCATCAAGCAGACCGCCCCCGGCTTGCTGGTCATTGGCGACGTTTGCCTGTGCGAATACACTGACCATGGCCATTGCGGAGTCATAGTCAACAACGGGGCCGGTAAAGGCCGAATTGACAACGACCAAACTTTGGAACTGCTGGCCCGCACCGCCTTGACCCAAGCGCAGGCCGGAGCGGACCTGGTAGCGCCCTCGGCGATGATGGACGGTCAGGTCCGGGCCATCCGGGCCGCCCTGAACGACCACGGCTATCAGCAAACGCCGGTTATGGGCTACGCCGCCAAGTATGCCTCCGCCTTTTACGGCCCCTTTCGGGTGGCCGCCGATTCCACGCCGCAGTTCGGCGACCGGCGCAGCTACCAGATGGACCCGGCCAACCGGCGAATGGCAATGCGGGAGATTGAAAGCGACATCGCCGAGGGCGCCGACATCGTGATGGTCAAGCCGGCCCTGGCCTATCTGGACGTTATCCGGGACGCCACTCAGCGTTTTGACCACCCCATGGCCGCCTACAACGTCAGTGGCGAGTTTTCCATGGTCAAGGGAGCGGCTCAACAGGGCTGGATTGACGAAAAGCCGGTAACCCTGGAATTGCTGACTGCCATCCGCCGGGCCGGCGCCGACATCATCATCAGCTACCACGCCAAAGAGGTGGCCCGGTGGCTACAGGAGGAAAGGTAGAAGTCCCGGGCGTTCATATGCCAACCCAAGCATATATAACCCAGTCCTTACTGGTTTGGGCCAGGCAAAGGGCCGGCCGGTCGCAAGAGCCGGCAGCCAGGAGCGTTGGCGTTGCCGAGTTGAAGCTGGCCGCGTGGGAACGCATGGGAAAAGGGATCGGCCCGGCCTACTCTGCGTCAGGCGCAGACCCTGGCGTAGAACTCTATGCGCCTTTTGGTTACCCGTATTTGTCGGCTATCCCGAACCTGGAAATTGACTTGCTCGAGCTGCGGACGGCAACGGGGCAGCCCCGGTTCATTCCCGGGTCAGCAACGCCGCCGCCGTCATAGTCTCCTTTGGAAGCTGGGGGCGCATAGCTTCCCGGCCACCCAAGATTCCCAATATAGCTCGGGCTTCCCACATCCGAACTGTCCGCTTGCGCCAAATGCGGTGGCGGATGAATGTTGAAATCCTTTTCCATACTAGATGAGGTCTTATGCGGCAAACTGAATCCCGGCAACTCTTTGACCAGGCCCAGCGGTTCATCCCCGGCGGGGTGAACAGCCCGGTGCGTTCCTTCCGGGCCGTGGCCGGCACGCCTCCCTTTATTGCCCGGGGGCAGGGCGCCCGGGTCTGGGATCGGGACGACAATGAATATATCGACTACCTCGGCTCCTGGGGGCCGCTGGTTCTGGGCCACGCTCACCCGTCGGTGGTGGTGGCTTTGCAGCAAGCCGCCGCTAACGGCACGAGCTTTGGCGCTCCGGTGGAGCTGGAGGTAGAACTGGCCCGCCTCATCTGCCAGGCCCTGCCCTCGGTGGAACAGGTCCGGCTGGTCAGCTCCGGCACCGAGGCGTGTATGAGCGCCATCCGACTGGCCCGGGCCTATACTGGTCGCAGCAAGGTTATCAAATTTTCCGGCTGCTATCACGGCCACGCCGACGGCTTGCTGGTGCGGGCCGGCTCCGGTGCGATGACTCATGGCGTCCCCACCAGCGCTGGCGTGCCGGAGTCCTACGCCGCCGAAACCCTGGTGGCCGGCTATAACGACCTAGCTTCGGTAGAGAGTTGCCTTGATGCCTGGCACGGGGCCGTCGCCGGGGTCATAGTGGAGCCGGTGGCCGGCAATATGGGCGTGGTGCCGCCGGCCGAGGGCTTTCTGGCCGGTTTGCGCCGGCTGACCGCCGAACACGGCGCCATGCTCATTTTTGACGAGGTGATAACCGGCTTTCGCCTCGCCTGGGGCGGCGCGCAGACCCGCTACGGCGTCGCCCCGGACATCACTTGCCTGGGCAAGATTATCGGTGGCGGTCTGCCGGTAGGCGCCTACGGCGGGCGGCGGGAGATTATGGAGTTGGTGGCTCCCCTGGGGCCGATGTACCAGGCCGGCACCCTCTCCGGCAATCCTCTGGCGGTAACCGCCGGCCTGACTACCCTGACCGAGTTGCAGCGAGAGGGCGCTTATGAACGGCTGGAGGCCCTGGCCGCAAGGCTGGCCGAGGGCCTGTCGCAGGCCTTTGCCCGGGCCGAAGTCCCGGCGACGCTGAATCGGGTGGGTTCTATGCTGACCGGATTCTTTACCGCCGGGCCGGTAAACTCTCTGGCTCAGGTAGAGCTGGCGGACACCGAGGCCTACGGACGCTACTTCCACGCCATGTTGGAACGGGGTGTATATCTGGCCCCCTCCCAGTTCGAGGCCGGCTTCGTATCCCTGGCGCACACCGAGACCGACATAGACCGGACGGTGGAAGTAGCCGCCGCAGCGCTGGAGGGTTTGCGGCAGGGTTAATCTACCCTTTTGTTGTAATGGCTTTAACCGCCGGAAACCGTGGGGGAGCTTACTTCTAAAAGAAAAGAGGCGGGTCGCCGGCGACCCGCCTCTCCGGTTTGCCGCCGGAACGGTTCTTTTTAATGGTTTACTCCGGTCTTGAGGATAGGGGCTAGGCGCCGTAGCGAGCGGCGGCATTGGGGTCGCTGTATTCCACGCCCTTGGTGGCCCAGAAGGCTTGGGCAATGTCGTCCACCGCGGCTACCAATTCTTCGCAGGCGGCCATATCCACAGTCTGGCGGCACCGGCCGGCCAGCTTCAGCGCGGCGTTAAAGCTGCCGTGCAGGTCAAAGCCCTCCGGCAGGTTGGGCCAGGCATAATCGGCCCAGAGAATCCGCAGCTCCCGCTTGCAAGTCTCGGCGTGTTCCTCTTTGACCGCCACGTAACGGGACATAGTGTTCTGGTAAGCTACTGGATCGTCGCCGGCTTCCAGCGCCTGCATCCGCAGCACCATTTTCTGCACTGTCTGGGCCGCGATCTTGGCGGCGATCGGGTCATAGATACCGCAGGGGATGTCGCAGTGGGCTTCAGCCTTTTGAAGCTTCAACCATCGGAGCGGGTTAAACATTCTTGCCCTTCCTTCTTGCTAAGTTTGGCCCCGTACAACCGGGTAGCCCCAAGATTACAAGAAATCCGGTCCCGGCGCAACCCCCGGCCCCTCTTCCGACGAGGCTTCCCCGTTATCCAGGCTACGTTGCTCCCATTTGTCCCCGGCCCCTCTTCCAACTGGGTCTCGCTCAATGCCTAGCGCAGACCGCAGCGGCAAGCCGGGGGGCAGACCCTTTGGTTGCCGCAGCTGCATCCCTTTGGGGGAGGGGATGCCGTAGGGCAAGGGCGTTGGAGATGGCTTCATTCCGGCGCTCTCCCGGAGTTGACGCCAGGGGTTGGCGGACGACACAATGTTGCCGGCCACCCCGGCCTACCGGGGGGCGGAGGAGCGGCGCTAATGGAACCGAATATGAAACGCAAGCGGCTATTATTGTTGACCACGGTGGCCCTGGTGGTGGTTACGCTGTTGGTATTATACCTGCTGGGCAGCGTGCTGCTGACCCTGGGTCTCAGCGCCATAATTGCTTACATGCTTTTTCCGCTGGCCCGGCTGCTGGAGCGAGGAATGCCCTGGCGACACCGCCGTCCCGCCCTGAGCCGGGGCATCGCCGTTGGAGTTATCTTCCTTGCCGGGCTGGGCCTGCTGGCCTGGTTCTTGATTCTGGTTATTCCTCCTACCCTGCGGCAAGGCGCCCGGTTCATCGAGTCCTTTCCCGGTTTCCTGAATTCCGCCCGGGCAACGGTGGAGGGTTGGGTCGCCGACTACTCCCACATCATTCCCGACCAGATGCGAGACAAGGGAGAGGAGTTGTTGGGCAATGCAGGGGGCATCCTGGGCGAGGCCGCCCTGAACGTGGGCGCGCAAACCCTGAGCGTAGTATCCGGCTCCCTGGCTTTCATCATCGGCCTGGCTACCGCTCCGGTGCTGATTTTCTACTTGATGAAGGACTCGGACACCATCAGGTCAGCTTTCTACACTCCCTTTCCCGCGGCCTTGCGACCCTATTTGCGGGACGTCCTGGACATTGTGAACCGGACGCTGGGAGGATACATCCGGGGGCAATTAGCCTTGGGGCTGATTGTGGGGGTTATCGTAACCGGGGGCTTGTTGCTGCTGGGAGTGCCTTTTGCCGTCCTCCTGGGCATTGTGGCGGGTCTGACCGAACTGGTTCCCATCATCGGCCCCTGGATTGGCGGCGCTGCCGGCGTGCTGGTAACCCTGGCAACGGCGCCGGACAAAGTTCTCTGGGTCATCCTCCTTTATTTGGCCGTGCAACTCCTGGAAAACGCCTTGCTGGTGCCCCGGGTGCAGTCCCAAAGTCTGAACCTGCATCCCATCGCCGTCATCATGGTAATCACCGTCGGCAGCCAGTATTTTGGCCTGTGGGGTGTCATCTTGGGGCCGCCCCTGGTGGCGATGAGCAAGGATCTGATCGTTTATTTCGTCCGGGAATGGAACCGCCTGGCGCTGCCGGAAGGTACAGAGGGCGCTGCCGAGACGGCTGAATCCGATGCGGAACGGTCCGAATCGGCGACCGAGGCGACCGGGACGGGCTAACGGCGCCCCGATAGCCGGTTTGACTTCCGGGCAGCCGGTATTCTCGATGCCGGCTATCGGGGCCGGCTATGGGGACGGGGAAAGGGAAGAAAAGCCGGCGTGCTTCCCTTTCTCCGGCTCCGGCTAATTAACCGGCAGCGCAGGCCGCCGGTCGCGCGGTCAGGGACGGTGGCAGGGAGTCGATTAGAAACCTTCGATGATGAAGTCGGCGATGCGCTCGCCGATGGCCAGGGTGGTAACGTTGGTATTGGCCCGGATGCAGTCCGGCATAATGGATGCATCCACTACCCGGAGTCCTGCCAGGCCGTGAACCCGGCCGTACTGGTCAACTACCGCCATGGGGTCGGACGCCGGCCCCATCTTGCAAGTGCAGGACGTATGCTGCGAGGTAGTTACCTCCCGCAGCATCCAGCGGTCCAGGGTCTCATCCGATTCCAGGTCGGCATCGGTGGGAGCGACCCGCTCCTCGATTATGTCCTTGAATGCCGCGTCATCGCCCAGGCTGACGCAGATACGCACCGACTCTCGCAGCCGCTTCCGGTCGAACTCATCCTCCAGGTAATGGTATTCCAGCACGGGTTGGTCGGCAGGATCGGTGGAGGCCAGGCGCAGTTCGCCGGCGCCTACTGCCAGATAGATTCCGGCGGTCATGCGGATGCCCAGGGGAACCATACGGTTGCCGCCCCGGTTCACCCGCTCGGTAGCGAAGGACTGCATAGTAACCTTCATATCGTTGCGCAGGTCGGATTCTTTGGCGGTATAGCGCAGAGTTAGCTGGGCCCGGGGCTTCATACCGTCCAGTTCAAATCCGGCCCTGGTGCGCCAGGTTACCCAGACGGCGGGGTGGTCTCGCAGGTTCTGGCCGACGCCGGGCTTGTCGGCCACCACCGGGATGCCCAGGCGGCGCAGGTGGTCGGCGGGGCCGACGCCGGACAGCATCAGAATCTGTGGGGAACCGATGGCCCCGGCCGAGAGGATAATTTCCTCACCCTCGACCACGAACTTCTCGCCCCCGCTCTCCAGTTCCACGCCGGTAGCGCGATTGCCGTCGAAAATCAGGCGGTGGACGGTGCAGTTGGGCCGGATGGTCAGGTTCAGGCGGTGCCGGGCCTGGTCCAGGTAGCCCATGGCGGTGCTGATGCGGATGCCATTGGGATTGTTCAACGGCGTCGGCCCCACGCCCCAGGTGTCCGGGTGGTTATGGTCGGCGCAATCCGGGTAACCGGCGGCCCGGCAAGCCTGATAGAAGGCCTCCTGAGCCGGCAGCCAGGCTTCCTGCTTGAAACGGTGCATCACGATCGGCCCGTCGCCGCCGTGGAAGTCGTCGCCGCCGTAGTCGGTGTCGGTCTCAATGCGGCGGAAGTAGGGGAGCAGCTTGGGAAAAGTCCATTCGTCGTTGCCGAAAGAGGCCCAGGTGTCGTAGTCCTCGGGCACACCCCGCAGGAACACCTGACCGTTAATTGCGCTGGAGCCGCCGGTTACCTTTCCCCGGGGCACCATCATCGGCGGGGCTTCTTCAGTAGCCTTGCCAATGAACTGCCAGTTGTGGTCGCTGGTCATCACGTCGGCTTCGGTAGCGTAGCCGAACTTTACTTCCTCCGGCAGGTCTTCAAAGTTAGGGTAGTCGGCCCCCGCCTCCAGCAACAACACCGATCGGTCGGGGTCTTCGGAAAGCCGCGTCGCCAGGATCGCCCCCGCCGATCCCGCTCCGATGATCACCTTGTCGTATTTCATCAGTCCACCTCTGGGGTTCCGCTAACGCGGAAATTTGGTTTGTGTTACGCCCTGGCACGGTCAGCGTAATGGGCAACCCCGGCGGTGTCAACAACCGGAGGACGACGGCCAGGTGATTGCAAAGTTAACCTCGCGCCGCCGCCCCCTCGCCCCAGAGCTGCCGAGAGGGGTAGTCAAAAATGAGGTTACAGCGATGAACTGATCCTGTGGCCTCTTTTCCTCTTCTGGGCTGGCCCTTGGTTCTGGTTGCTCCCGAAGCTCATGCTGCTGTTGCTGCCACTCCTCTTGGGCTTAAAGTCGTTGCTCCTCCCGGTTGACGAAATAGCAACCGGTTTCCTGGCATCGGTCCGGGTAAAAGCATTCCCGGTCGGAGTTGTTGGGACATATGACTCTCGTGGCTTCATCGAGACAGGTCGGGCATTGCCGCGTTTCCTGGTAGTCGAGATACTCCCCGTGAAGCGTACAGTAGCGTGTGGCGCATTTGTCGCAGGGGCCGTATTCCTGACGCTCTTTCCTGAAGAGATTGAACTCGTTATGAAAGGGGGCGTTGTATAGAAACCAATCCCCCTGTATCTGGTTACAGCTGGCGCATACGTTGGCTAGGTATTTATTCCCGATGGTTTTGCTGAATCTACGTTCTAGCGTCACTCCGTTTGCCTTTGCAAACTCAATCTCCTCTACGGGGAAGGAGTCCTGCCAACAAAGGCTTTCACCGTTTTGGTGCCAAAGCGCCACATTCACGTTTTTGCCGCAATTCCAGCAGTCGATCGTTCTGATTGCGACCGTCCGCAGCGGCAACGGCGCTCCGCACCTCTTGCACAGCGGTTTCCGGCACAGGAGGTTGTGGGCGTCGACTTGTATCCGACCTTCGTCAAGTTCCCGCAGTCTCGCCTTGACGGTCAGGGCCGCATCCAGGTCCTTATTCCATCTCTTGCCGATGAACTCTCTTTCTGCACGGAGATGCACTTCAACCATCTCGATGCCGTGGGCTAGGGCGTACTCGTGGACACTCTTCCTTGGCATGTGACTGTCCACGACCTCGATGAATCTTACTGGTTCTTCATTCCGGTTTACCAGGCTAAGGTCGGGCTGTACTGTCCCGACGCGCTTTTCTCTCCGGTGGGTGGCAATTCCCTCGACCAAGTTGATCTTCAGTTCCTCGGGGCATTGGTTGCAGTTGGCTGTGGCTTCGAGAACCTTACCCATGTTGTCAATGACTAGTCTTTCGATGATGGAAATTGCCTGTTGATGCGGTGTCAGCGTCGGCATTGTTCTCCCGTTCCTCCCGGATTATGCTCGCTTCCTCTCTACTGGTTGGGATTCGCCATTTTAGCACGTGCCGAAGCGCGCCCATCTGCTGTAACCGCAGGGCCTTCACCTGGATTTTGGTCAAACCGCCCCCCTACTTTGGGAAGGGGCCGGGGTGAGGGGTTGCCCGGAGCGTTTGCCATTGACCCGCCACTCGATATGCCCTAATCTATTCTCGACTCTCCGGAGGCCACGCCCGGCCGCAGCCTTTCCGGGCTAGCTAACCCCGACCGGAAGGTAGCGCGCTGCTGCCGGCATAGGGGGAAAGCCCGCGCCATGAACTTACCGGCCCATGTTTACCTGGAAGAGCGGGGGATACCTTACCGCAAGCTGGAGTTTCCACCGGAAATCGGTAAGGGAGCGGCTAATGTTGCCCAGGCCCTGGGATTTCAGGCGGGGCAAATGGTCAAAACGCTGTTGTTCCAGACCGCTGCCGGGGAGTTGGCGCTGGTGTTGCTGGGCGGCGACCGTTCCGCCGTGTCCGGCCGGCTCAAGCAGGCCCTGGGTTCCCGGAACGTCCGACTGGCCGACCCGGTAACGGTGCTGGAAACTACCGGCTACCCGGTGGGGTCAATTCCGCCCTTTCACTGGCAACCGCCCGGCTTCCGCTCCTTTATGGATGCCGCGCTGCTGCGGTATGATGCCCTGGGCGTGGGAGCCGGAGAGTGGGGGCGGGAAATCATTATGACTCCGGAGAGCCTGGTCCTGGCCGCCGGGGCGATGGTAGTGAATCTGACTGAAAAATAACTGGCTCCGCTGCTATAATCCCGGTGTTTCGCCGTTGGGGGAGTAGAGGTTTTTAATGAAACGCTTGCTGCCGATTTTGCTGTTGGCCCTGGCGCTGGCAGCCTGTTCCGGTCAAGGCCAGGCGCTACCCAGCAACATAACCGTTACTCCCTCCGGCTTGCGGTTTGAGGAACTGGTGGTGGGCGACGGCGAATCGGCCCGGATGGGAGCCACGGCGGTGGTCCACTACACCGGCTGGCTGCTGGACGGCGCCAAGTTCGACAGTTCAGTGGACCGGGGTGAACCCTTTGAGTTCTCCCTCGGTCAGGGCCAGGTCATCAAGGGCTGGGACGAGGGAGTCGCCACCATGAAGGTCGGCGGCAAGCGCAAGTTGACGATACCGCCGGAGCTGGCCTATGGCGACCTGGGCGCCGGCGATGTTATTCCGCCGGGAGCCACGCTGGTGTTCGAAGTGGAACTGTTGGAAATTCGCTAACCCCGGCCAATGCCGCTACAGGTGAATAATGGTCAGAGCTAATTGGTACGCCGAACACCCGGCGGCGTGTACCTGCAATAATTGCGCCGAGAAGCGGGCCTTGTCCCGCCAGACCGGCCGGAAAATAGGCCGGAACGAGAAATGTCCCTGCGGCAGCGGCCGGAAGTATAAACGGTGCCACGGCCGCTGATTACCCCGGGCTGCCGGTAACTTTCGTCGTTCCTGAAAAGTCGGAAATAGATTACGGCTTCCGGCGCCGCAAAGACCCTCCGGTTTTCCCCTTTCGCCGCAGCGCCGGGTCAAATTGACTGCGCCGGCGAGCGTTCCGGCGCAGTTGCTCAGCGTCGCCTGGGCCGCTGCCAATGCCGTTTGCTCCGACCGGCCAGACTGGCCGGCAATCTCCCGCAGCCGTCAAGCCGCGTCTATATAGCCCAACATACTTAAGCGATGTCCGAGCCGCCAGATCGCCCGGTTCATAAAATCCGTTACCCGAAACCGCTCCGGCCTTTTCCCCGGCAAACATCCGGGGGGCAAGCCGAGTGCGTAAAACTATTTGAGCAATGGTAGCGAGTGGCGCGCCTGGCAGGACTCGAACCCGCAACCCCTGGGTCCGAAGCCCAGTGCTCTGTCCATTGAGCTACAGGCGCAGAGGAGCTATGTGAATGCCGGTGAGTTGGGGCGAGCGACGGGATTCGAACCCGTGATCTCCTGTGCCACAGACAGGCGCCTTAGGCCTCTTGGCTACGCTCGCCGCGTCAAGCTGCCGATGCCGCTCCCGGCGGTAAGCCGGCGGGTAGGGAAGCTTGCTGATGATATGGTAGCAAAAAGGAGACTCCCTTTCAAGCAGGTTTCAAGCGGGTTGTCCACCGGGGTTTTGCGTTGTACGGGACCAGCGCTAAATCGCGGGGTTTTCTCTGGTGGTTTCGGCCGGCGCCGGAACAGCGGTAACCGGGTGATGACGACTTCCCTTGCGGTTGCTACCTTGCTATCTGATGTTGCTATCAAGGAAGCCAACTAATATAATGCCGGAGGTGAACCGCGTGAATAAGCCTTGAATCGTGCCAAGGTGCAAACCCTATGCGATGCCCCCTTTTTACAACTTTGACCTGGAAGGTAAATATGGGTTGGAAGACTTTAATCCTCCTGGCGATTCTTGGCCTTTTCCTGATCGGATGCTCCTCAGGGGCTGCTGGCGATTCCGCCGGGACCTCGGGGAATAGCGAGGCGGGCAGCGCCGTTGCCGTTGCTACCCCGCCGCCGAGTTCTGCGGAAGAAACGGGCAGCGCGACCGCAGCGCAAGGGTCCTCTATGGGAAGTGAAGGGGGAAGCGAACCGACCGTGGCGGCGCCGGCTAATCCCGCCGATTCCGCGGTTTCCGACAGCGCCGAAACTTCCGCCGCCGACGCTTCTGCCAGCTCTTCCTCCGGCACTGAACCCTTCGCTCCCGGCACCCGCGCGGCTAACAGCGGCAACGGCACCGCTACCGACGGCGGCAAGCTGACCCTGCTATTCGCCGACCCGCCAACTTTGGACCCGCACCTGGCCGAGGACAATATCTCCGGCCTGCTGGTCAATGAGGTTTTCGGCGGGCTGGTAACCATTAATCCCTTCAACTTTTTGGTGGCTCCCGACCTGGCGGAGAGCTGGGACATCAGCCAGGACGGCACCGTTTATACTTTCCATTTGCGTCCCGCCGCCAAGTTCCACGATGGCAAGCCGGTTACCGCGCACGACGTGAAGTGGTCGCTGGAGCGAGTGGCCGACCCGGAGACCGTTTCTCCGGTGGTTGACCAGTACCTGAGCGACATTGTGGGGGTGAGGGAAAAACTGGTTGGGCAAGCGACCGAAGTTGCTGGTGTCAAGGTCATTGACGACCATACCCTGGAAATAACCATAGACGCTCCCAAAGCCTATTTCCTGGCTAAATTGACTTATCCTACCGGGTTCGTGCTGGACCGGGCGAACGTGGAGGGCAGCGCCGACTGGATTCGCAACCCCAACGGAACCGGGCCGTTCAAGTTGGCCGAGTACGAAGTGGGAGAAGTGCTGCGGCTGGCGCGCAACGACTTTTACCACCTGGGGCCGCCGCATCTGGACGAGGTGGAGATGATTCTCTCCGGCGGGTCAGCCATGATTCTTTACGAAAATGACGAGATAGACGTTACCGGCGTGGGGCTGGCCGACCTGGAACGGGTACTGGATCCCGCCAGTCCGCTGCACTCCCAGGTACAGCCCTACCCGGCCCGTTTCAGCACCAGCTACATTGGCCTGAACGTTAACGAGCCGCCCCTGGACGACCCCAAGTTCCGCAAGGCGTTGAACCTGGCGATCGACCGGAACCAGATAGCGACGGTAGCATACGAGGGGGCGGTTCAACCGGCCCGAAGCATCCTCCCGCCGAGGTTCCCGGCGCACAACCCGGACTTGAACCCTTACCCCTACGACCCGGAGCGCGCCCGGCAGTTGCTTGCGGAATCCAGGTACGGCGACGACCTGGAAAACCTGCCCCGGCTGATCCTCAGTATGTCCGGCAGTCTGGGCGCAGCGACTCCGCTCGGATTTGAGGTAATCCTCGGCAGTTGGGAACGGGAACTGGGAATCCAGGTTGAAATCCAGCGAACGGAGTGGGCTACTTTCCTGCAAGACGTGAACGACAAGCGATTCCAGATGTATTCCATTGCCTGGGGCGCCGATTATCCCGACCCGGAGAACTTCCTGGACCTCCTGTTCCATAGCGAAAGCGAAGGCAATCGCACCAACTACCGTGACCCGGAAGTGGATGCCTTGCTGGAAGAAGCCCGGGTGGAGCAGGATCCGGCCGCCCGGTTTGAGCTTTATCAGCGGATTGAGCGGATGATTCTGGACGATGCGCCCTGGGTGCTGCTCTGGAATGACGAAGATTGGCACTTCCTGGTCAAGCCGGAGGTCAAGGACTATCTGCTGCTCCCGATGACCCTGCCCAAGTTCCGCTACGTACATCTGGACCAGGGGTAGGCTGGCTGAGGCAGCGGGAGCGGGCCTGTGGGTACGTACATTGCGCGTCGGCTGCTGTGGGTTCCGTTCCTGCTGCTGATTACGTCCTTCGTTACCTTTGCCCTGGGCCGTTTCGGGCCGGGAGACCCGGTGGAAATCCTGCTGGGCCAGCACTTCAGCGAAGAGGCGGCCCAGCGGATCCGGGCGCAGCAAGGGCTGGACGATGACATCGTAACCCAATATACCCGCTATATCTGGAACCTGGCCCACGGCGACCTGGGTGAAAGCTACCAGTACCGGGGCCGCAGTGTAACCGAACTGCTCCAGAAACGAATCTGGATATCGGCCCAATTGAACCTGGCTGCCCTGATCATCTCGGTAACCCTGGGGATCGCCGCCGGCCTTTTTGCCGCGCTCCGGCAAGGCACTTGGTGGGACAGCGCCACCGTGGCTTTTACCCTGGTGGGTCAGTCCCTGCACCTGTTTCTGACCATACCCCTTGTGCTACTTATCTTTTCCCTGAAACTGGACCTGCTGCCCAGTCATGGGTGGGGCGGGTTCTTCTCGCCCCACATCGTCCTGCCGGCCCTGGTGCTGGGCATCCCCGGCGTGGCTATCGTAACCCGCCTGACCCGGGCCAGCACGCTGGACGTGGTGGGCCAGGACTACATCCGCACCGCCCGGGCCAAAGGGCTGCCGGAGCGATTGGTGCGCTTGCGGCACATCCTGCGCAACGCCTTGATTCCGGTGGTAACTACCCTGGGCTTCTCCCTGGCCGGGCTGGCCAGCGGCTCCTTCATCGTAGAGCTTTACTTTGGCATCCCCGGCGTGGGGCTGCTGACCATCGAATCCCTGTTCGCCCGCGACTACCCCATTATCATGGCGGTTACGTTGCTGGGAACCACTCTCTTCGTGCTGGCTAACCTGGTGGTGGACCTGATTTACCCGGTTCTGGACCCGCGCATCCGGTTGAGGGGTGGCTACGTTGCGGGATGAAGCTCAACGGCTGGCCCGGCCCGACGCCGCCCATCGCTCCCGCAGCTACCTGTACCTCTCGCTGCGGCGCCTGCTCCGGAAGAAGCTGTCGGTGGCCTGCCTGTGCATCATCGCCATAATGTACGGGTCGGGAGTCTTCGCTCCCCTGGTGGCGCCCCACGGCTACAACGACCAGAACCTGGCGGTAGTCAAGGAACGGCCCAGCCTGCTCCATCCGCTGGGCACCGACCGCCTGGGCCGGGATCTGCTGACCCGGGTGATGTACGCCCTGCGAACTACGGTGATTATCACCGTAATCACCCTGGTTACCGGCGCCCTGGTTTTGGGGATTGCCCTGGGCCTGATTGCCGGATATTTCGGTCGCTGGGCCGACAGCATTATAATGCGCGTCGGAGAAGTAACCTCCGCCTTCCCCGACATCTTCCTGGTGCTGATCATCGTGGCTACGGTAAAGCCGCGCATCTTGCAATGGGTGCGGGATTTTGAGGATGCCTCCGGCATCGACTGGATTGTGCGCCTGGGTATCGTGGACTACCTGGTAATTTCCCTGGCCCTGGCGATTTTTTCCTGGTTCGGTATGGCCCGGCTGGTGCGCGGCCAGGTGTTGCAGGCCCGGGAGAACCAGTACGTAGAAGCGGCCCGTTCTATGGGGGCATCCACCCGCCGGATTCTGGGCGTTCACCTGCTGCCCAACGTCATCAGCCCGGTCATCGTGTCGATTTCGGCGGGCCTGGGGGCTATCGCCGGCGCGGAGATTTTCCTTAGCTGGTTGGGCATCGGCATCCAGCCCCCTACGCCCAGCCTGGGAGTGATGATTTTCGAGAACGGCACCATTTCGGTACTGCGCAGCGACCCCCACCTGACCCTGGTTCCCTCCGGGGTGCTGGTGCTGCTCCTGTTCACCTTCAGCCTGTTGGGAGACGGAGTGAACGACGCCTTCAATCCCCGCGCCCGCTAACGGCGCCGGGGACTTGTTTGCCCTGGGCTGCTTGTTCGAGTGGCGCTACCTTCAACCCCGCGCCCGCTAACGGCGTTGGGGGGAGCATAAAGGACGCAGAAACATTCACCGAGGATTAAAAGAAATCAAAGGATAGCTCGCCGCCGCGACTCGCGGCGCCTCTTTATGCACCGTCCCCCGGCCAGCATTGCTACCGGACTGACCAGAAGGAACAGCATTGCCAGTTCACCTCCCAGGTTGCCCGACAAAGGAGCGGGGGTACTGCACCCGCCCGGCGCGCCCTGGGAGCGGGAGCCGGCGTTGGTGCCGGCCTCCGTCTGCTCCAGTTCGGCGACCGGCGTTGGAGGGACCGCAGCCAGATCCGTAACTGGCCCCGACGGTTCCGGGGTTGGTTCCAACGCTGCGGTGGGCGCCGGTTGAAGGGTTTCCGGGGACATTTCCATGACTGGGGCCGGGGTAGGCTCCGGGACTGCCTCCGAGACTATTGCTGAGACCGTTTCCGGGGGAGTCGTCGTTGGGGGCGGAAGGGCAGTTGCCGTCGGCCGGGGGGTAGGCCGGACGTCCTGGGGCCGGGGCAGCGGCTCAAGGCCCAGGGACCGGCGCCAGGCGCTGTCCAGCTCGTACTGGTCCAGGTTATATACCTGCTTCAGGGCTTGGTCTATGTCCAGCGTCCTGGCGATGGCCTGCATTAACTCGGCCATTTTAGCCTCGCCGAAGTTGGCGACCAGGTATTCCACCACCGACTTGCCTTGCCCGTAGGCGATAAGGATGTCTTGCGGGGTGCCGCTGAAGGATCCCTGGTGCCACAGGGGGCGCACTTTATCCGCTCGAATGGCGGGTATCAGGAAGTCGTTAAAGTTGTCGTCGCCGGTAAAATCCCCGTACTCGGCCAACCCTTCGTTCAGCCAGGCCGGCACCTGGGAATAGGCTCGCCCCAGGGCGTCCCCGACCAATAGGTGGGTGAACTCGTGGGCCGTAGTGCCGGTTACCCCCGGCCCGCCGCTGTAAACCATCAGCACCCGTTCCTCGTCAAAAGCCATGCCGGCGGTTAGCAGTTGTTCCCGGGTGGCTCGGGAGCGGAAGGGCAGGGCGCCAATCATATCCCGGTAGTCATGGTAGGTAACGATGTGCAAAGGATGTTCCGGATTGACCCCCAGCACCGGCCCCATCCGTTCCAGGGTGGCGCCGGCCGTTTCCAGCACATGTTGGGCCCGTCTCTCCACCAGCGAATTATTGTAATAGACCGTTATCAGCCCTTCGGATACGGTGAGCCACTCGAACCGGTTGTCCAGGTAAACGAAGACCTCTTCCTCGGTGCGAAGAACCCGTCCGGCGGAGTCCCGGAGCTCGAAGTAGTAAGCCATGCGGGTGCCGGGGGGGAAGTAGTTGTTGCCGCCGCTCAGTAACTCGGCCTCGCCGCTGATGGCGACGCCGGGTTCAAACTCGACCTGCCGGTAGGAGCTTCGGGAGGTCTGGCCGATGGTTTTCAGATAAACCCGGATGTCGTTGATTTCGTCCGGGCCGGCCGCTTCAATAAAGAACCGGACACTGTCGGGAAAGTGGCTTTCCGCTCGCTGGGACAGCAGCCGTATTTCGTCTTCCTGGGCTTGTACCGGTTTGACCGGGCCAAGCGCGATGAACAGCGCCAAACCGCCGAGGGCTACAATGGTGGCATAGGACATAAGTAAACGCATAGAAAAATCCTTTATGTTAGTGCGCCCGGAACATCGCAGCGGGGGCAGAGTATTCTGTCATTACTGGCATTATAAGCTGGGCCGCCGGAAATATGTAAGCGAACCGACTACCTATACGTTACGCATCCGAAGCTGGGGCGGACCTGCCGCCTGGCCTTCGCCGGGTGTCCCGGCAGGAACAAGCCCCTCTGCTTCTCGACTTATTGCAGTAATTTATTGGAGTAATAACCCCGCCTACCGGGCTGTCCGGGCCACCGGTTCCAAGCCCTTCGCCCCACGCGGGGCGAAACCCGTGGTGTCAAAACCGGCACGACCCAGGTTCACCACCTTCGCCCCACGCGGGGCGAAACCCGGGTCGTTCTATCCGATACGCAGGCCGATGCGCCGGTCCGGCCCTTCGACCAGCGCGGGGCGAAAAGGTAAACGGGCGCCGAAACTACTTGGCGCATCCCTTGAAAAGACCTTGGCCGCCAGGCGCTGTTCCCTTGACTGAGTCGGTTCATCCCCCTAAAATCGTTAATCGGTGGCTTGGCGGCAGCAGGGGTAAACCCAGGGTTTTAATTGTGGTCCGGCTCGTCGTCCGGAATGGAGTGATGGGTCTAAAATCTTTTTAACCGGTCAACGTTGCTCAAGGCTTGGTCAAGCAAGAACGATTTCCGATTCTTCCGTCGCTACGCTGCTTCAGAGTGAGATTGAAAGGCCCCCGATGGCAAGCCGGGGCTGGCTGGCCAACCGGTATTTTCCCAACTTGCGAGCGTAATTGTATATGGTAATGAAAGTGGGGCGAATCCCCTATATGATTTGCGAACCCTTTTACTTTGATACCGAGCGTCGGGGTCTGGAACTGGTGGACACTATGCCCCAGCGGGCGGCGGCGGATATTGACCAGGGAATAATAGACGCTGCCCTGGTTCCTATTGTTGATACCTTTGGGATGGAGGAACGGTTCCAGCCGGTCGGCGGTTTCTGCATCGCCAGCACCGACCGGGCCGGCAGTGTTTTCCTCCATTCCAGGCGGCCCATTGAGGAATTGAGCGACGCCCGCATTGGAGTTACCGACGAATCCAGAACCTCGGCAAGACTGCTGCAAGTGCTGCTTGCCCTGAAGTACCAAGTCAATCCTCCGGCTTTTGTAACTCTTCAGGAGGAACACGACGCCTTTCTGCTCATGGGCGACCGGGGGCTGCGCCAGCGGCGCGGCGCCCGAGGGTTTCCCCACAAGTACGACCTGGGGGAGGAATGGTTCAACTGGACCCGGTTGCCCTTCGTTTTCGCCCGGTGGATGGCCCGAAAGGATGTGGATTCCAAGTCTCTGGCCTTGCTGGAGGATACCCTTTATGTGGGATTGGAGGACGGCGTGGATAACCTTTACCACGTTTCCGAACCGCGGGAGAACTTGCTGATGCTGCCCCGGGACATAGTTGACTACGTGCAGTGTATCCGGTATTACATTGGTATGTCGGAGCAGAAGTCCATCCGAACCTTCCGCGAACACCTGGAACGGCTGGAGTCCTGACCGGCGCCCTCCGCATTCCGGCGAAAGCCCGAATCCAGACCTTCCGGGAAACAGGCGCCGCTCGCTGCCCAAAGCCGCTATGGCAAAGATTACCGAATACAGCTACGAGGCCACCGGGCGGCCGGCATTTATCTGCGATTTTTCGCCGCCGCGCTCCGGTAGCCCCGCCGATTTGCTCCAGCCGCCGGAAGCCGTTTTTCTGCTGGTGGCCTACAACCCCGGCCGCGCGGTGCGGGCCAACTCCGCAATGCTGGCCGCCTGCTTGCGGCAGCAGACCGGAGGGGAAACCGCCTTTGCCCTGGCTACTCGGGATATGAACCGGCTGGCGATCCAGTCTCAACTGTTGGGGGCGCAGCTGTTGGGGCTGGAGAACGTGGTGGTGGTCCAGGGCGATCCTTTTGCTCCAGCCGACGGCGAGCGGGTTGAAAACGTTTCCGATTACCGGCCCACGGAGCTTATCGCGGGCATCGCCACGATGAACCGGGGCCGGGACTTTCGGGGGCGCCAACTGACGGCTCCTACCGGTTTTTGTATTGGCGCCACTGCCGACCTGGGACGAGGATTCAAGCGGGAGGCACGCCTGGCGCACCGCAAGGTAAGAGCCGGAGCGCATTTCCTGATTACCCAGCCGATCTTTGACCCGCAGGATGCCGCCAGGTTCCGGGAAGCCTACGCCGAAGTTGCCGGAGAGCCATTGCCGGTTCCCGTTTTCTATGGCTTGCAGGTACTGGAGCCGGGTGGCGTCGCCTTTGGTCCGGCGCCGGCGTCCATCCAAGCCGAACTGGACGCCGGGCGTTCTCCGGTGGAGTTTGCCGCCGAGTTATACGCCCGTTTCCGCGCCGGGGGAGTGGGCAACATCTACCTGATTCCCGGAATCCGACGGGGTGGCGCCCGCAACTATGCCGCCGCCCAGGAAGTGTTGGATGTTATCAGGGAATAACTCTGCCGTCCGCTGAGTCGCGGCGTCTGTGTACCAAGCGCACTCAGGTAGCGCGGAGCGGGTTACTCCCGGCTGTCGAAGACCTCTTTGGCAACCCGCACTGCGTTGGCGGCGGTAGGCCAACCGGCGTAAAAGGCCATGTGGGTGATGACCTCGCCGATTTCTTCCCGGGTAACCCCGTTGTCGAGGGCGCGGTTGATGTGTCCCCGCAGTTGGTCGGTGCGATACAGGGCGACCAGGGTGGCGACGGTGATCAAGCTGCGGTCCCGCTTGGATAATTGGGGGCGTTCCCAAACATCGCCAAACAGCACGTTGGCGCTGAGTTCCGCCATCTTGGGGGCTATCTCAAGGGCTGGGTTGGGAGTAGTCATCGGGTTTCCTCCTTGCATTTTGGAAATTGCCTGAGGCTTGCAACAGGGGCCTTACGGATTTGCCGGGGCTACTACTATTGGCTATGGGCGTATTTGCGCTTCAGTTGCCCGACGTCGGCGATACACTTGAGCCGGGGGCGCCTATGGGTTTGCCGGGGCTACTGCCGGCGCCGGTCGCGCCCGGTTCCGCCAAGTTCAATGGGCGGTTACGGCTCCCGGCCCCAGCTTATGCCGAAATCGGCCCGCTCGACCACTTGGCCGGTGAAGGTCTCCGCCGATTGGCCGGCCAGCCATACCGCCGCCGGGGTGACCAGGCCCGGCTCCACCATGGGGATGTGCGCCGTACCCGGCCAGTCGCCACGGCGGTTCATCCAGGTATCCACCCGGCCGGGACTGAGCAGGTTGACGGCTATGTTGCGGGGCCGAACCTCCTCGGCCAGGCTCAAAAACATCCGCTCCAGAGCCGCCTTGCTCATCGAGTAGCCCACGCGGCCTTCCCGATAGCCCCGGGCGGAACCGGAAGTAATGCCAATTATGGAACCGGAACCCTGGGCCAGCATGGCCGGCAAAGCGTACTTGCAAAGAAGCAGGGGCGCTCGCACGTTAACCGCCAGGCAGCGGTCAAGCAAGTCCGGGTCCAGGTCAACCACCGGCGACTCGCAATCTATGCCGGCGTTGGATACCACCACGTCTATTTTCCGGTAGTGGTCAAGGGTAGTTTGAACCAGGGCGCGAATTTCCCCGGCATCGGAGACGTCGCATTTCACGGCCAAGGCTTCGCCGCCAGCGTGTCTAATGGCGGCGGCGGTTTCGTGGATATTTCCGGCAGCGTAACGTTCAAACTCGCTCCCGGCTACTACCTCCGCCTCGGTTCGGGAGGCGACCACCACCCTGGCTCCGGCTTGGGCCAAGCCGCGGCACACGGCCCGGCCGATGCCCCGGCTGCCCCCGGTGACGATGGCTACCTTGTCCGCCAACCGCATAATGCCGGAGGTCAGGCGGCGGGTCGAAACTTGGGCAGGCTGATGGTGTCGCTCAGGTCATCAAAGACCACTTCCACCAGCATTCCGCACTTGATTACCGCCGGGTCGGGTTCGATTTCCACCAGGTGGGTACAGATGCGGGCGCCGCCCTCCAGTTCCACCACTGCCGGAACATAAGGCACCATGTCCCGAAAGGCCGGAGTCGGGGCGCGGTGCACGATGCAAAAGGTATGCACCGTGCCCCGACCGCTGCTCCGAATCCAGTCGGTGTTCCGGGAAAAGCAATTGGGGCAAATGTCCCGGGGGTAAAAATAGATGTTGTTGCAGTCCTGGCAATGGCGGAGCCATAGCTCGCGCTCTTTGCACTTTTCCCAGTAAAAATCCGATTCCGGCTGAGGTACGGGCGGGGTAATGGGCGGGGCGGGCTGATTCATCCGGCGCTCCTTATAGCCGTAATAGCCGTATTTTCCCGGAAAGGATAAGTAGAAAACCGGGCAACGTCAAGCCGTCTTGCGCTGCATTGGAGGCGATCGCCCCTTAAACCACCTGAACCGTCGCTGGCGACGAGCGTTCTTTCGCTATAGAGATGCCGAGAGGACCGCGAAGCGCTGGCCGGCGTCGGGTTCCCGCGACGCTGCGGAGAGAATGCCTGAAATGATTTAGGCGCCATCACCGCGCCATTACCCGGAAACGGGAGGGAGGCGGTTGCCACCGCCGGAATTAGGGTTTATCTTGGCCGGAAAGATCATCTTGTTGTCAGGGGTTATTGGAAATGCGTATCGCAGTGATGGGAGCGGGCAGTATCGGGGGGTATTTTGGCGGGATGTTGGCCCGGGGCGGCAACGATGGCAGTAACGGTGGCGGCAACGATGTTACGTTGATTGCCCGGGACGCTCACCTGGCTGCCATCCGGGAGCGGGGACTGCAAATCCATACCGATACGGAAGTGTTCACCATTTCCTGCGGCGCCGGCTTGCACGCCACCGACAACCCGGCCGAGGTCGGCGGGGCAGATTTAATCCTGCTCACGGTCAAGACCTACCAGAACGGCTTGGCAATTCCGGCAATGCTGCCGATGGTGGGGCCGGAAACGGTCATCCTGTGTTTGCAGAACGGGATCGATAGCTACCAAACCGCCGCCCAAGCCGTGGGACCGGAAAAAGTGCTGCCCGGCGCGGCTTATATTGAGGCGGCGCGGCCCCAACCCGGTGTCATCCGTCAAAGCGGCAGCGTGGTTCGCATCGTATTCGGCGAACCTGACGGTGGCGACTCGGAAAGGGGCCGCCTTATCCTGGATACCTTGAAGCGGGCCGGGATACCCGCCGAGTTCAACCGCGATATTCGGAAAACTCTGTGGGGCAAGTTCCTCTTCATCGCTACTATGGCCGGGGTTACTTCCCTGTCCCGGGAGACGATGGCGCAGTTGCTGCCCCGCCCTGAATGGCGACAAGTAGTGGTTTCCTGCATGCAAGAGATAGAAACAGTGGCCCGGGCCACCGGCGTAAACTTGGACGCCGCTATAGTGGAGCATACGCTGGCCTATATTGAAGGCTCTCTCGATGATCTGCATGCCTCCATGCATGCCGACATCATGGCCGGCCGCCCCCTGGAACTGGAAGCCCTGAACGGTGCGGTAATACGCGCCGGGCGCAAAGTTAATGTGGCGACTCCGATTAACGATGTGATTTACGCTGCCCTCAAGCCTTACGCCCGGGGGAGAGATGAAGCCGATACGTCCGATGCGATGGTTTAGTCCCGGCAAGTTGTCGTTGCTGCTGCTCCTGCCGCTTTTGGGGCCGGCCCTCCTGACCGCCGGCTGCGCCCTGGAACCGGAACCGGAGAATGAGCCTGCGCCGGGGCCGGTTTCCCCGACGCCCCGGTCAGACCTTACCACAGCGCAGGACGCCGTTTCTCCGGCGCCGGAACTTGACTTGTCCGCCGGAAGGGAGCGGGCCGCGCTTGCGCCGAAGCCGACCCCGGGTGTCGTTGCGAAGGGGGCAATCGCGCCGCCTTCCTTGTCGAATCCGGCGTCAAACCGGGCATCAAACCCGGCGCAGCAATTTGAGGACGAGTCTCCGGCGGCTTCCGCTGAGGCCCTCTTTTTCATCCCGGTCTCCAATGTAGCGGCGGAACTGGTGGCGCCCCGGCCGGAGTACGATACTGACACGGACATTGCTGCAATGATCAAACCCCATTTCCTGGCCCGCACCGCTGCGGGAGACTTGGTAGAGATAAGCGCCCGGCGGACCCGGATTGTCGAATGGCAGGGGAAGGCGGCCCTGCGGCTGACCGGGGGCGACGTTGCAGCCTACGTTGACCTGCTGGCTTTGCAATCCGAACTGCTGGGGGAACACCCGGCCCATAAAATATACCGGCTGCTGGCGATGGGTATCCCGCTTTCCGATGACCTGCGCCGCAAGCTGTTGGACGAAAGCAGTGCGGGAGAACTGTTTACCAACGTCGCGTTCGAGTACTTGAGGGGCAAGGAGGCGACGGGAGTGGTTTCCGAGATTTTCCCCGATGGCAGTTTGTTGGTAATTCCCTTCGATTTGCCCCGGGAGTGGCAAAGTCGGGATGCCCGGATTGCCTCGCCTACCCATTTGCACCTCAACCCTCGGGCCTTGAGCGCCGGCGTGTCCGACCTGGCCCGGGAATACGAGCGCGAGATTCTGGCCCTGCCTTTCCCGGAACAGCGCTACCCGGCGACGCCCTTGGTCCGTAAACAATGCGACCTGTACCGGGAAAGCCTTGAGCACCTCCGCTATGCCAGTCTGCTGGACTCCCTGGGGTTCCGCTTTACCCCCCGGCACGTAACCGAAGAGTTGGCTGAAACGGGAGCTTCTTTTGGCGAGCGGTTGACGGCGCTGCTCTGGAACGGTTCCGGGGCGGGGGTGCGCTATTTCGGTTTCGAGGGCGACTGGATTTCCGACCGGCTACGGCAGGAGGGGGTGGCCTGGCTGGGCGACTGCGATACCGCCGGTGGCCTCCGCCGCTACCAGGCAGCGGGTGAGGAACGCTATTATCTGACCGTCCGCCGCTCCCTGGAGCCGGACAAGAAACAACGCTACCGAATCCTGACCCTGGACGAGGGCGGGGCCGCCACGGAAATCTACACGGCGCCGGGAATTATCCTGATGGCGCTGCCCTTGCCCGGCGCCAGTGCTGGCAATGACGAAGGCGGTGCCTGGCTGTTGAGCGCCGAGGGCTGGCCGGAGGCGACCGGGGGCCAGCCGGCCGACCCCCGCTGGCAGGCAGTCTATCGGGTGGATCTGGCCAACCCGCAGGAGTACCGCTTGGTTCGTTATCCCCTGGAGCAGTTTCCCGACGCTCCTGAGACCGGCTTGTATGGAGTGTCCCCCCGGCTGAGCGCTGACGGGAGGCACCTGTTCAACACGCTTTACGGCTTCCGGGACGAGGGCGGCGGCATTTGGGTGGTTGACCTGGCCGGCGGGAATTTTTACGACGACCCGTCCCGTTTCTCCCGGATCGTAGCCTGGGATCACACGCTCAGCTGGACGCTGTTGGACAATCCCGCGGCTACCGACTCGCCTTACCTGCACCTTTTTATGACTGGCAAGGAAGTGGCCGACGATTTCGCTATGACCGCCAACATCCTGCGCATCCGTGAAGCGGGCCTGGAGTCCTCCATTGAACGAGAGGAGCGGCTGCTGCAAATGGTGGGTTGGAACCCGGTGCCTTTCGGGTGGCAGCGGCTCTCGGATACCCGATACCGGGTGCTGGTGGAAACCCATTATAACTACGAAAGTTCCCTGCTGCCCCGGGCGAAAGGGGTCTATATAATCCCGGTGGACCTTGGCGTGGCCGGGGGCCGGTAGCTCTCCCGGCCTTTGCGCCTTTGCATTGCCGGGTTTAACCTTGCCGGAGACACCGAGCGCAGAGCCACGGAGCGCTCGCCTTAACCGTAGCTGGAAAACAACTCTCTGGCCGCCAACCTGGCCGCCAGGTCGCCGAAGGCCATGGTATAAAAGCCGCGGTAGCCGGATGATTCCAGCCGGCGGAAAACGGCCTGGAAATCTATGTTGCCCTCCCCCGGGTTCAGGTGAACTTCCCGGTCGCCGCTATTGTCGGCCAGGCGTACTTCTCCGATGCGACTTAGGCCAAAGGCGTCCAGAAAGCCGTCAATGCCCTCCGGCACCAGGTGGGCATGGTTGACCGTGAAGGCCCAACCGAACCGGTCGGAGGATATGGCGTCGAAGTAGTAGCGGCACTCCGCAACGTTATGGGCCAGGTAGTGGATTTCAGCCGCCTCCGGCTCAAAGTTCAGGTTTTCGAGCAGCAAGGTTACCCCCGCTTGCTCGGCGTAGCCGGTGGCCCGCCGCAACCGCTCCAGGGAGGCCGTCATACGCTCTTCCCGGGCGCTGCTGAAGTGGTAGCCGCCGTGTACCACCACGCCGTGCCCGCCCAGCCGCCGGGCCAGGTCGATGTTGCCCTCCAAATACCGGTCAACGGCCTCGGCCACGTAGGGAGAAAACTCGGCCACGTTGACCGATGACGCCGTGTGCAGGGTCAGGGTTATATCGTGCCGTCGGGCAGCGGCGACTACTGATGCGCTCCGAGTCTCGTCCCAGTTATCCAGGCGGTTCGGCCCCTGGTCGGCGTTGAAGTTCAGGTAATGAAAGGCGTGGCTGGCCGCCGTTTCCAGCGCCTCTTCCAAAGGGGTAGCTCCGGCGTCGTAGCCGATGCGGTCGCGCAAATTCATTAAATCAATCCCTCCCGATTCCGGCAGGTTATGGCGCGGCCGGCGCCGCTGCCAGGGCCGCCGGAATCCACTGGGTCAGCAATCCGGCCAGTTCCTCCCGGCATTCTTCCAGCCGGTGTTCCGCTCCCTCGTAGAGCGCCAGTTGCTTTGGCTGGTTGGCCCAGTCGTAAATCTGCTGTCCGCAGGAGTAGGGCAACCTGGTGTCGCTTTTGCCGTGGACGACCAGCAGGGGACGCGGCGATACCAACCCGACCATGTCGGCTCCGTAGGTTTGGGGGGATAGAGCCACGACGCCGGCCACGTGCCGGCTCACTGCGCCGGCGGCAATGACCACTGCGCCGCCAAAGGAATGGCCTACCACCACAACCGGGTCATAGGCCGAGTTCTCAAAGTAAGTTACCCCGGCTATCAGGTCCATAACGCACTCGGCGATAATGTTGGGGAGGCGGTAGTCGAGGCGCAGGGAGGAAATGCCCTGGGCGGCCAGGGATTCCGACAATTGGGCATACAGGCCCGCCCCCGGCCCGCCGAAGCCGCCCCTGGCGCCGCAGACCCAGACGATGCCCTTCCGCGACCCCGGCGTTCGGTGCAGATCCCGGTGCCGGGCCCCATGCAGAATGCCGGTTACTTCTCCCCGGTCGGTTCGGATGGCTAGTCCCTCGCCGGTATTGCCCTCGGGGAGAGGGATAGAGCGTACATCCCTGATCTCCACTTTCAGGTAGCCCTCCTGCCGCTTTGGGGGAACGGATGGTTCATCGGCCGTCATAATTTTCTCCGGGCTTGGATTGAAGCTATTCCCATCCTATTCGAACCCGATTGCCGGTGTCCACCACGAGTCGGCAAAGCTGGCTAAAGAGGAACATCCTGGCCGGCTTTCTCCCGCATCCCGTCCCTTTCCCCAAGGAGAGCGGGTTGCCAATGGTGTTGTAGCCGGCAACGCTGCGCTCCCGTCCCCCTCCCCAGGGAGAGATGCGCCGGAGAGAGGAACGCGAAGGCCCGGGTTGCCAAGCCACGGCTTGCTGGTTATTATTCGGGTTGGCGAGGAAGCCGGCGAATCCCGTAGGCGCCGGCGTTTTACCGGGGCCGCAGGAGGGAAAGAATGGCGCAAAGTCCGATTGATGGTCCGGCTGATGGTCCGGGTGACGGCTCGGTTGACGGTTGGCTTCCGGTCAACGGGATTAACCTGCATTACCGGGATTGGGGTGGCTCCGGGCCGCCGGTGGTGCTGCTGCACGGACTGGCCTCCACCTGTCATATCTGGGATTTGGTAGCCCCGATTCTGGCCGAGGGGTTTGCGGTTATTGCCGTGGACCAGCGGGGGCATGGGCAGAGCGATAAACCGGATTGCGGGTACGATTTCGCTACCGTAGCCCGAGACCTGCTGGGAGTGCTGGAGGCCAGGGGATTGGAAAAGCCGGTAATTGTCGGCCACTCCTGGGGCGCTGACGTGGCTCTGGAGTTTGCGGCGGCCCATCCCGGCTTGGCCCGGGGTCTCTGTTTCGTTGACGGAGGTATGATTGAACCCTCGGCTCAACCCGGCATGACGCTGGCGCAGGCGAGGGTGGACATGGCCCCGCCGGTGTTCACCGGCGTAACCCTGGAACAGTTCCGGCAGCGGTTCCGGGACCGACCCCGGCCCTTTCCCCTGCCCCCGGAGTTTGAGGAAATCTTGCTGGCAAACTTCGAGGTGTTGGCGGACGGGACCATCCGGGCGCAGCTCAGCCGGGAGAACCACCTGCGGATTATAGACGCCCTTTGGGAGCACCATCCGCCGCAGCTTTATCCGAAGGTTTCCTGCCCGGTGTTGATCCTGCCGGCCCGGATGAAGGATGATGACTCGGTGGCCGCCCGTACCCTGCGGCGGGAAAGGAACGTCGCCGTCGCCGAAAAAACCTTGCCCCGGGGCAAGACGGTGTGGCTGGAGGACAGCATCCACGACGTGCCGGTACAGCGTCCCGAACTGGTGGCCGACCTGATCCGGGAGCATATCGTTACCGGTTTTTTCGGCTGACTGGAGATTACTTTCACGAAGAGATGCCGGGACGCGGCGGTGCACGGATAAGCGGTACGCGGAGCGCGGGCGGCTGCTAGGGGGTGTCGTCAAAGTAAGGGTGTGATGATAAGCTGACATTGCAACCAGTGTAGCAGGATTGGGCTATGTCAGCAGCAATGGCAGTGCCGGCGCACCGGCGTCACGATATTTCAGACCGGGTATGGGAAGTCCTGGACCCCCTTCTCCCAGGCGGCAAGGGCAAGACGGGCCGGCCCGCCTGCGATAATCGTCTCTTTCTCAACGCCGTGTTCTGGATTTTGCGCACCGGCGCCCCCTGGCGGGACCTGCCCCCGGACTATGGGGATTGGAAGAACACCCACCGCCGCTTCTGCCGCTGGCGGGACAGAGGGGTATGGGACATGCTGCTGGATGCCCTGGTCGACGATCCTGATTTTGAATGGTTGATGATTGACGCCAGTTACATCAAGGCCCATCCCCACAGCGCCGGGGCCCAGGGCGGAAGCCAGGCCATCGCCCGCACAAAAGGGGGCTGAACACCAAACTGCATCTGGCGGTGGATGCCCACGGAATGCCGGTAAGGGTAATGGTGACCGGAGGCACGGCAGCGGACTGCACCCAAGCCTTGCCCCTGATTGAAGGCATCGAAGCGGAGTGTCTGCTGGCTGACAAAGCCTACGACACCAATGAAATCATAGCTGCGGCCTCGGAGTTGGGCATGAACCCGGTAATACCGCCCAAGAGCAATCGCCGGGAAAAGCGGGAGTATGACCGGGCGCTGTACAAGCTGCGCCACCTGGTGGAAAACGGCTTCCTGGACTTCAAGCAGTGGCGGGGGGTGGCAACCCGGTATGCCAAGAACTCCCTTTCCTACTTGGCCATCTGCCAGATTCGGGCGATGGTCATTTGGACTAAATTACTTTGACGACACCCCCTAGGACACATTGGAGACTCGCAATAAGTACACGGACAATAGGTGCACGGAGCGAAGTCCGCCCGTTGGGATTCTCCCGGCCCCGGCGCCTCCGGGTGAAAAGCCCGGGGCAACGGCCCCGGCGCTCACCCCGGTTTGACACCAGGTAGCGCCAGGTTTACACTGCCCCAAATCGCTACAGGGGGACAAGCTATGACTACTGCCGGCACGGGCAAATATACTTATGAACTGATTCAGGATTGGCCCAAGCTACCTGAAGGAGAGTCCCTGGGCATCGTCAGCGCCGTAGCCACCGACTCCCAGGACCGGGTCTATGTTTTCCAGCGCCAGGACCCGCCGGTCATGGTTTTCGACTCGGAGGGAAACTACCTGAATTGCTGGGGTATCGGCGCCATTGCCGACCCCCATGGCATTACCATCAGCGACGACTTGGTTTACATCACCGACCGCTCCGACCAGGTGGCGGTCAAGTTCACCCTGGACGGCAAGCCGCTGCAAGTCATCGGTCAGCGGGGCGTCCATTCGGATACCGGCTGCGAACGGCCCGGCGACCTGGTGCCTCGGGCCGCCGGGCCGTTCAACTATCCCACGGAAATGACGCCCGGCCCCTCGGGCGACCTGTATATTTCCGACGGATACCGGAACAGCCGGATGCACCGTTTTACCCGGGACGGGCAGTTGATTGCCTCCTGGGGCCAGCCGGGGAATACGGAGCCGGGCCATTTTCACCTGCCGCACAGCTGCCTGGTGGACCCGGATGGCAAGGTATATGTCTGCGACCGGGCCAACCGTCGGGTGCAGATTTTCTCCCCGGACGGCGAGTTCATTACCCAGTGGACTAACGGGATGGGTGGCCCCGACGATATTTCGCGAGATAGCGACGGGGTTTTCTACATCGCCGAGCAGGAGGTTGACGGCGGGCCGCCCCACGTCAGTATCTGGCAAGCAGACGGGACGCTGATAACCCGCTGGGAGATTCGCCATGCCCACGGACTCTGGGTGGACTCCAAAGGCGATATTTACCTGGGCTTGACCACCAACCGCAGCGTGGACAAGTGGGTGCGTCAGGGTTAGCCCCGACGCTGCCGGCTAAAACCGGCGACAATCACATTCATTCATTAACGCCGACGCTGGCGGAAACGGTTGCTCCCGACGTTGCCGGCTAAAACCGGCGACAATTACGTTGGAAAGCAAGTGGCAATGGTTTTAGTAAATACGGAATAAGGGCAAGATGACTATGAACTGGTTCAGGACTGGGTTGGCTGCCCGAGGACTGGACCTCTGGCGTGGTCAGTTCGGTAGCCACGCTTCCCAGGATCGAGTCTGTGTTTGCCAGCGTAAGGCCCACCCATTCCCATTGTGGTCCTTGATACCGGGGGCAATTACCTCAATTCCTGATGCATCGGGGCCTTACATTATGGCTGGCCCGGGCCGGCAACCACCGGAATTGCCCCTGCAAGCAAATGCAGACGTCTGACCTGGCATGAATCGCCCCCAATTTGCAGCAACCGGAGGAAAACCGTCCGGGAACTATATTTCCGGGAACGACCCGGCTACCACTGCCGAGTCATAGGACCGCACGCCGTCCGGGCTCTATAGCTTCCGGGAACAACCCTATAGCAGAAGCCCCCCTTTCCGTGGGTTGGAGTGTTTGCTCGCTCCTGCTCCACCAAAAGGGGGGCTTTTCTTCAAGACGCGATTACCCGGGTTTCCTCTTCCCCGCTACACCTCCAGGGGAGTATCCTCCCGGTTGGCCCATTCGCCCATAGAGGCGTCATAGTTCTTGGCCCGGTCGTAGCCCAACAACTTGAGCAGGAAGACGCCGTGCGCCGCACGGATGCCGCCCTGTCAATAGGCAAAGACTGCCTTGTCCGGGGTTATGCCCTGGTCGCTGAGCATTTGCCGGATCGCTGCGGCCGGCTTGAAACGGTGGGTGTCCCGCTCCATCACGTTGAACCATTCCAGGTGAACCGCGCCGGGGATATGGCCGGCCCGCCGGTTGCCCCGGTCGTTGACGCCGGTGTATTCGCCATCGCTGCGCACGTCCCAAATCAGGGCATCGGCGAGGTGGCAAGCCTCCTTCAGCTCCTCCACCTTGACCATTACGGACTCGTCGGCGTTGGGGGTAAAGGCAGCGGCGGCCCTGGGCGCCGGCCGGTCGAAGCTGATGGGATGGCGCTCGGCGACCCAGCGCCGCCAGCCGCCGTCCAGCACCTTGACGTTGGTATGGCCGTAGTAGTTCAGCGCCCACCAGAGCCGGGCGGCGTAGAGGCTCTGATTGTTGTCATAAGCCACCACCAGCGTGTCGTCGCCGATGCCCAGGTTCTGGCACATCGTGGCGAACTTGTCCGGGGGCAGGATGTGAACCCGGCCGGTATCCGGGTCCTTCTCGTAATTATCCGGGATCAGCGCCGCGCCGGGGATATGGCCCCGCAGATAACCGGCTTCCACGTCCCCATCCACCACCACCACGTTGGGGTCGTCCAGGTGGGCTGCCACCCATTCCGCATCCACCAGGTATTCCGGGTGGGCGAATCCTTCGCCAGTAGTCATAACTTCCCCTCTGTAATTAAGGATTACGGATCAAGAACAGGGAGCCGGCGAATCGCTCTTACCGCCACGCCGGGCCACCCGGAATATCCGGGTGGGTCCACCCCGTTTTCTCGCTGCGCCTAGCTGTTTCTCGGGAAGGATTGTAGGGCAAGGCCGGGGAAAGGGCAACATTCCCGGCGCTTCCGGCCCTTCGCTATCAGGAGGAGGGGAGAGGCTTGCCGCTATCGCCCGGCGGTGAAGGCCCTCCCCGGTTTACAGCCGGAGCAGTCTGGCGGATAATGGGCGATATTGGGTAGAACCAGGAGATGTTATGAGCGTTGACCAGCAAACGTGGCGACGGGTGGCCCGCACCGGATTGACCGGACTGGACCGGGATAAAGCCTGCCCCGGCTATTTCTGCTATTCCCCGTATAATGGCGACGGGACCGGCAAGGGGGTAACCTTTCTGCTGGATCTGGAAGGGAATGAGGTGCACCGGTGGCATTTGCCCACCCCGCCCGGTTCCTGGGGCTATCTGCTGCCCAACGGTAATCTTTTCTTTATGGCCAAAGCCGACCAGACCGGCCAGCGGGCCATGCCGGCGACCAACTTTGTCGGCGGCTGGCTGCTGGAGGTGGACTGGGACAGCAACATTGTTTGGCAACACGTCAACCCGGCCCAGCACCACGATGCCCGGCGCACCGAGTCCGGCGGCGCCATTTTTCTGACCCTGGAAGCCATACCCCCGGCGGTGGCCGATCAGGTACAGGGTGGCCAACCGGGCAGCGGGATGGAGGCCGACCATGAGGGCGGCCAGGAGACCACCACCCATATGTGGGCCGACCACCTGATTGAAGTGGACGCCCAGGGCAACCAGGTCTGGGACTGGCACGCCTGGCAGCGCTTGGACCTGGAAAATGACATTATTACCCCGGGGGAGCCGCGCCACGAATGGAGCCACGGCAATACCATTGTTCCGCTGGCTGACGACCGGGTGCTGGTCAGTTTTCGCAACATCTCCACCGTAATGATTATCGACAAGAAATCGGGGGATATTATCTGGAAGGTGGGCTGGGACGTTATTTCCCGCCAGCACGACCCCAGCCTGCTCCCCAACGGCAACATCCTGATTTTTGACAATGGAGAGCGGCGCAAGGACGACGTGCGCATCTTTTCCCGGGTGGTGGAGATCGACCCGGCTACTAACCGGATAGTTTGGGAATACCGGGACAACCCCTACTTCAACTTTTACAGTTCTCGCATCTCCGGCGCCCGGCGTCTGCCCAACGGCAATACCCTGGTAACCGAAGGGATGTTTGGTCGGATGTTCCAGGTAACCCCGGAAGGAGAAGTGGTATGGGAGTATATCAACCCCTACTTCCCGGCCGGCGCCGACGGCTACGAGGATAACCGGGTATTCCGCTGCACCTGGTATATGCCGGGGGAAATACCCCAGCTGGGCTAGGAGCAGTCCCGCTCCCCGGGGAGGCCGGCGGGGGTAGCGCCACCGGAGGGGATACGGATGAAGAGACCCCGCTCCCTGGGGAGGCCTGGGTGTAACTCGTTCGTAGTGACCCGGTCGCGCCATGCCCCCGACCCTTCGACGAGTTCAGGACAAACGGAAAATCAGGATGAAGGCGAAGCAGACCTTTCGACCTCCGGGGCGGGTTGAATGGCTGCTCCATCACCGCCGGCTGACGCCGGAAACGAGGGGCCACAGGTTAGCCGGTATATTCCTGCCCGACATAAGGGATAGTAATAAGCTACCCCGTACGCCGGCCTGTATGCGGGCCGGAAACCCCGTCCGATCAGTGTCAACCCCCTTTGCTTTCCCTGCCCCGCTTTGCTACACTGCCCCTTCCAGGGGTAGTGAGCGATCGCAACTTTCGCCGGCAACTTCCCGCCGATTATTTTGAGGAGGGCCGCCCCGATGACTACCGCTTCTACCGCTTCCCCCAACGTCTCCGCTACCGCTTCCGGTACTGCGCATAGCCCCTGGCCCGAGGGCTGGACTGAAGAAGTTTGGCCGATAGCCGGAACCGATCTGCACCTGATCAAGGGCGGTTCCGGGGAGCCCCTGCTGCTTTTCCACGATGAAATAGCCCATCCCGGCGCGCTGCGGTTTCACCGGGAACTGGCCCAGCGGCATACGCTTTACATCCCCGCTCATCCCGGCTTTGGCCGTACCCCGCGGCTGGATTGGGTGATGAATATGCGGGACCTGGCCGGCTGGTATCTGATGGCCCTGGAAGAGTTGGGACTGGAATCGGTCAACGCTATTGGCTTCTCCCTGGGCGGCTGGCTGGCCGCCGAGATGGCCGCCATGTCGCCCCGGCAGTTCAAAAAGCTGGCCCTGGTTGCCCCGATGGGAATCAAGCCCCCGGAGGAGTACATTTATGATATGTTCCTCCAGGTGTCCCGGGAGTGCATCGCCGCCGCCTTCCTCCATCCGGAGGAGGCGCCGGAGTTTGGGGAATTGTGTCCCGATGCGCCGACGCCGGAGCATTCCCTGGGCTGGGAAGCGGCTCGGGAGGAGGCTTGTCGCCTGGGCTGGAAACCCTATATGTACTATCCGGGCCTGCCCCAACTGTTGGGGCGGCTCAACAAGCTGCCCACGCTGGTGGTATGGGGGCGAGAGGACGGCATCGTTCCGGTGAGCGCCGCCCACGTTTACCACCAGGCTATCCCCGGTTCGCGTCTGGCAATCCTGGACCGCTGCGGCCACTTGCCCCAGGTGGAAAAGGCCGGCGATTTCATTGCCCTGACGCAGGAGTTCTTTGGCGGAACGGGACAATCAGAATAAGGAGAGAGCAGGATGTTTATCGGATACTTCACCGAGCGGCCTTACCAGGATCCCGGCTCCGGTTACTTTGGCGCTACCGGCAAGCCGATAATGGACTTGACGGTCAGCAACGAAATCTACGACGCCAAGCTCGGCTCCGAACTGTACAACCGTTACCTGGACGAAAAGCTGTATGCTGAGGAGATGGGCTTCGACGGGCTGATGCTTAACGAGCATCACGGCACCCCCTTCTGCATGGGCGGGGCAATGAACGTGGAGGCTTCCATCCTGGCCCGGATGACCAACCGGGCCAAAATCGTCCTGCTAGGCAACATCCTGCCCATCTGGGACGATCCCCTGTGGCTGGTGGAGCAGCTTGCCATGATTGATATGATTTCCCGGGGGCGCCTGGTGTCCGGCTGGGTGCGGGGCACGGGACGGGAAAGCGTAGCCCATAACTCGCCGCCTCCCTATAACTGGGAGCGGTTTCAAGAGGCCCACGAGTTTATCGTTAAGGCTTGGACCACGCCTGGCCCCTTCCGCTGGGAGGGCAAGCATTTCCAGTACCGCCACGTCAACCCCTGGGTGCGTCCCTACCAGGAACCGCATCCCCCCATCTGGCTGCCGGGGGTGGTCAGCCGGGATTCCCTGATGTGGGCCGCCGAGAAGCGAATACCTTACATTATGCTGGCTACCGAAATGGAACCCACCAAACAGGCTTTCCGGCTTTATCACGATACTGCCGCTGAACTGGGCTATCAGTCCGGCTCTCAGAACATCGGCTATCTCTGGAAAGTGCATGTGGATGAGACGGAGGAACTGGCGGAGCAGACGGCTCGCAAGTATGTCCAGGGGCCGAGCAATCCCTTCTTGGCCGGCAACGAGGGGACGGTCAACCCGGCCCCTGGTCAACCTGCCCGGCCTGACCTCCCGCTCCCGGGGTGTTGCCGACCCAGTCGGTGGCGACCCGGGCCCGGGGCGGCGGCGGTGGTGTGGCCGGGGGTGCTGGGCCGTCCCTACGAGCAGCAGATAGAAGATTATACCATTATTGCCGGAACGCCCAAGACCGTGCTGCCCAAGATTCGGCACGTGTTGGAATACATCCGCCCCGGCAGCATCTTCTTCATGGGATGGCGATGGCGCCATGACCCACGACGATTCCATGCGTAGCCTCCGGCTGATGGGCGAGGAGATAATCCCCGCGGTCAAGGAAATGGCCCAGGAGCTAGAACTACCTGGTCCCTTCGAGGTTGACCCGGCCACTGGCAAAGAGATTCCGCAAACCCCGGCTGAATAGAGCGGCAGGATAGACTGGCTGCTGGAGCCGGGGGACAGAATGGCTGCCATTCCTGGTTCGGACAATTTTTCAGCCGGGATTTTCATTGGCGGAACGAAGGTTACCGATCGGTGCGGGAAGCGGGGGCGAGGGCGCCAACCTGCCCCGGAGTAATCCGCCGGGCCGTCCGTTCGTGCTGTCTGGGCAGCGGATTCATCGCGGCTACGGCTACATCAACGAATTTTCGGTGGAGCGTTACTACCGGGACGCGCCTCTGATGGTTACCGGCGGGGATGCCAACGAAGTCCTCCGCCTGGCATCACCCGCCAACTGCTGCTCCGGCCGGAGCGCCAGGTTCAGGAAGCCCCGGCGCGGAGCTCTCTGGGCAGTGGCTCCCTGGATCGTTGCCGGTGCGCATTGCGCATACCCTTTAGCCTTTCCTCTCCAGGCGGTGAGAGGAAAGGCTGTTGCTTGTATCCCATTCAAGGCGAGGTTTTATGAGCCAAAGGCAGATAACGATTTTTGCGTCCTTCGTCCTGGCTGGGGTAGGTCTGGCCCTGGTTGCCACCCTGTTTTATACCGGACGGATCGAGGGCTTGATTCCGGGGCGGGGCGGTGACGCGGCTACTGGTCCGGAGGGGCCGTCCGGCACGGCTTGGTATTGGGGTAGCGACGACCCTTACACCACTCCGCCGGAGCCTCGGGGCGACGGGTTCAGCGCCGGGGATTTGTACCTGAATACCACCAACTATGACTTGTGGGCCAGCGATGGCGCCGGTTGGGGCGATGCTCCCATATCCTCCTTCCGGCTGATGCTGGCCGGTGGCGGCGGGCCGGCTGAGGCTGAGCCGGCCGAGCAGGGACTGGTGGGCCCGGCCGGCACGGTGTGGTACTACGGCAGCGATAGCCCCTACACCACTCCGCCGGAGCCCCGGGGCGACGGGTTCAACGCCGGGGACTTGTACCTGAACGCCACCAATTATGACGTGTGGGAAAGCGACGGTCAGGGTTGGGGCGATGCGCCTATATCCTCCTTTGCCCTGATGCTGGGCGGCGCCGGCCTGGGCGCCGGTAGTCAGGGGACTAGTCGGTCCGGGAGGTACGGTATGGTATTGGGGAACCGGGGGGCCTTACGCTACTCCACCGCAGCCCCGGGAAGGTTTTTTCACCGCCGGGGACTTGTACCTGAATACCACCAACTACGACGTATGGGCCAGCGACGGCGAAACCTGGGGCAGCACTCCCATATCCTCGCTTGGCCCCTTGCTGGGTTTTCCGGGCGGTGTCAGCGCAGCGACGAGCCAAGGCCAGGCGGGTCCGCCGGGTCCGCCGGGGGCCCATTGGGCCGGTGGGGTCGGGCCGGGCGGACTGGCCTCCGGGGGAACCCCGGCCCGGTGGGGCCGCCGGGTCCCGTCGGGCCGCCCGGCCCCCAGGGAGAGCCCGGCCCGTCCGGCGCTGGTAGCCAGACCGGCCCGGCCGGGCCGGCGGGCCCGGCCGGGCCGAAGGGGGACCCGGGCGCGATGGGGCCGGCGGGCCCGGCGGGGCCGAAGGGGGACCCGGGCGCGATGGGGCCGGCGGGCCCGGCGGGGCCGAAGGGGGACCCGGGCGCGATGGGGCCGGCGGGGCCGACCGGCCCTCAAGGAGATTCCGGCCCGGCCGGCGCCGATGGGAGACGGGGGCCGCGGGGCCCGTCCGGGTCTTCCGGCTCCGGCGCCGGAGAGCAAGGACCGCCGGGGCCGATAGGACCAGCCGGACCGGCGGGGCCAAAGGGAGATCCTGGTGATGTCGGACCGGCGGGGCCGGATGGGGCGCCGGGTCCAAAGGGTGATACTGGCGATGTCGGGCCGGCGGGAGCGCAAGGGCCGGCGGGGCCGGATGGTCAAGACGGAGCGACGGGGCCACCGGGGCCTCCCGGGCCGGATGGGGCGCCGGGGCCAAAGGGCGATACTGGCGATGTCGGGCCGGCGGGGCCGCAAGGGCCGGCGGGGCCGGATGGTCAAGACGGAGCGACGGGGCCACCGGGACCTCCCGGGCCGGATGGGGCGCCGGGGCCAAAGGGAGATCCTGGCGAGGCTGGGCCGGCGGGAGCGCAAGGGCCGGCGGGGCAGGATGGTCAAGATGGAGCGACGGGGCCACCGGGACCGGATGGAGCGCCGGGTCCAAAGGGAGATCCTGGCGAGGCTGGGCCGGCGGGAGCGCAAGGGCCGGCGGGGCAGGATGGTCAAGATGGAGCGACGGGGCCACCGGGACCGGATGGAGCGCCGGGTCCAAAGGGCGATACTGGCGATGCCGGGCCGGCGGGGCCGCAAGGGCCAAAGGGCGATCCTGGTGAGACCGGGCCGGAAGGGCCGCAAGGGCCAAGGGGAGTGCCGGGAGGCAGAGGCCTTCCCGGTGTGGGGCAAGACGGTGAAGACGGCCAGCCGGGAAATCAGTGGTACAGCGGAACCGCCGACCCGACCACCACCCCGCCCACGGCGCGTAACGATGGCTTCCGGGAGGATGACTTCTACTTCCGCACCACGTGTGCCGTAGGGTCAACCTTGCCCTATGCCATATACCACTACGACGGCTCCAGGTGGGCCGTAGTGGTCAATACTACCTGTAATGACACCTAGCGGAGATTTCCCCTCGGGCCGGCCGGGTAGAGGCCGGCCCGCCGGTGCGGGGGCGGGTTTTAACCCGGAGGTTACTCCGTTACCGGGTCATTCGGAACGGAGGGAAACATCTAAACTCTCGCCAGGAGAGACTTTAGCAGAGCCGGGCCGAGGCGTCAGCCGGGCCGGTTAGAGCTTTTGCTGCCCTCGGGATGACCCGCCGCCAGTCGACCCCGGCGTGAAGCCTGAACCCCGGCCCCGGCCGGCCCACTGCCGGGGCGGAATGAGACGCTGTTTCCACTATCTATCGTCTGTTATCCCTCGCCCGAGGAGCGGGGACAGGCGGCTCTATTCCCTTCCGGTCGGGTTAAACACCAGCCAGTTAGCCACCGGGCCGCTGCTGCGGCTCCACTCGTGGGCGGTGTGCGGCGGTATGAGGATGGCGTCTCCCTCGGACACAGTATATTCCCGGCCGTCGCAGGTCAGGATGCAACTGCCCTCCAGGAAGTAAGCCAGGTGTTCCCAGGCGTGAGTATGGTCGGGGCTGACCTCGCCGGCGGCCATGCCCCGATGGGCCAGGGTGTAGTTGGCTGCGCCATCCGCGGTAGTAAGCACTGGGCGCGCCGCCCCGGGGCTGGTGTCCAGGTCGGCCAGGTTCTTGATAACCGGCGGTTCCCCGGTGCCGGTGCCGCCATCGTTATTGGCCCCTCCGCTCTGGGCCGCCAGCAGCGGGTTAATTTCAATTCGCTGGATTTCCTCCGCGCCGCCGTTGTTCAACGTGTAGTGGTCCACGTTGCCCGGGATGAAAATGGCGTCGCCGGCCTTGACCGGGTACTCCACCCCGTCGCAGAACAGGGTCCCCGACCCCTTGATCATATAGACTTCGTGCTCCCAGGGATGGATGTGGTGGCTGCTGGTCTCGCCAGGCAAGATATGGGAGTAGCTGAGGGTGCAGGTAGGTGGGTTGTCCTCCAGGGAAATTAACCGGGCGGCCGGGCCGCCTGGAGTGAAATGCTCCCGGTAGTTCTTGATGATGGGTTCCATTGTGTACCTCCGAAGGTTGCTGATTTGGGCTGGGGCCGGGGCAAGGGACGCCGGAAGATAAGCCAGGCATTCTCCGGCGGGGAATCGCTCTTTTCCTGGTCGCTCGACGGCTGCTCTGCCACCGTGAATCGGTGGGTAATCCTCCTGGTTGGCGCCAACAATTTAGCCGTTGTCATTGGCAATACCCGGAACGGAAATATGTAGATTGCCGGTAACCCAATGTTAAACTGACCGGCCCCTTTATACAAGGAGATACCCGCTTACCGGTTCCGTTTGCTTTCAGGATTTATCCCGTGTCAAGAAGCAGCAATTACCCGCTACGAGTAAACGTAACCCGCCTCCCTTTTCGGTTGACGCTCCTATGGGCCTATGCTACTATCCCCATCAGAAAAGTCTAATCGGACAAAACGTCCCCTCTCGCTTCCTGCCTTAACTCCAAAGGAGTTTGGTAGCAAGTCCCCCAGGATACAGAGTCAGGATGAACTTTCGCCAGCGGCTGAACCGCGTATCTCCGGACCGGGAAACCGTAATCACCATCGGCGTGTTTGACGGAGTTCACCGGGGCCATTCTCATCTGTTACGAAGGTTAATCCAACTAGCTCGCCCCGACTACCGGCCGGCGGTGCTTACCTTTGCTAACCATCCCGTCACCGTGCTCCAGCCCGGGCGCCAGGTGTCTTTCATCACCAGACCGGAGCAAAAGGCGGCGTTGCTGCAAGAACAGGGTATCGAACTGGTAGTTTCTCTGGAATTCACCCCGGAGCTGGCCCGACTGACGGCTCGCGACTTCGTCACGCCGCTGGTGGACGACCTGCGGATGAAGGGGCTGGTCATCGGGCCGGATTTTGCCCTGGGCCGGAACCGGGAGGGCAATGCCGCTTTGCTGCAATCCCTGGGCCGGGAACTGGGCTTTTGGGTGGAAATCCTGGAGCCGATGTTGCTGGATGGAGTGCTGGTAAAGAGCCGCGTCATCCGCCAGAGCATAACTGACGGGGACATGGCTACCGCCGCCCGGCTGCTGGGCCGAGAGTATTCGCTAACCGGCCGGGTGGTCGCCGGCGACCGCCGGGGCCGGGAACTGGGCTTCCCCACGGCCAATATGGACATCGACCCGACGCTGGCCCAACCCGGCGATGGCATCTACGCTACCAGGGCTATGGTGGACGGGGTGCGCCGGCCCTCAGCCACCAGTATTGGAGTGCGGCCCACCTTTGGCCTCGCCGAGCGGTTGATGGAGGTTTATATTCTGGACTTTGAGGGAGATTTGTACGGGCGAGACCTGGAGGTTCAGTTCGTTGCCAAGCTGCGGGAACAGGAGACCTTTCCCAATCTGGAGGCTCTGGTCGCACAGATAAATCGGGACGTGGCCGACACGCGCCTGGCTCTTGCCACCGGCGGAGGCGTCAATGGCGCTTAGTCCAGCCGAAATAGACCGGATTACCCGCCGGGGTGTCAGCAACATTATCATCCGCGACGAATTCGTTGATCTGCTCCAGTCTGGCCAATCCCTGCGGCTCAAGATGGGCTTCGACCCCAGCCGTCCGGATATTCACTTGGGTCATGTGGTGGGTCTGCGCAAACTCCGCCAACTGCAAGACCAGGGCCACCAGGTGATCCTGATTGTCGGCGACTGGACCGCCCAGATCGGCGACCCCAGCGGCCAGTCGGCCACCCGGCCGATGTTAACCCACGAAGAGGTTCTGGCTAATGCTGAGTCCTACCTCCGCCAGTTTTTCAAGGTGGTTGACCGGGAGCGCGCCCAGGTAGTATGGCAAAGCGAATGGTTTGGCAAGTTTTCTCTGGCTGATGTCATCGGACTGACCGGCCGGTTTACCGTGGCCCAATTCCTGGAGCGGGACGATTTCGCCAAGCGGTTCAGTGAACATCGGCCCATTGCCATCACCGAACTGCTATATCCGCTGCTCCAGGCTTACGATTCGGTGGCGATTGAAGCCGACGTGGAGTTTGGCGGCACCGACCAGATGTTCAACTTGCTGGTGGGGCGCGAACTCCAGGGGATGCTGGGGCAGCGACCTCAGCAGTGCTTCCTGATGCCCATTCTGGCGGGCACCGACGGCGTCCAGAAGATGAGCAAGAGCCTGGACAACTACGTGGGCGTGGAGGACCCCCCGGCGGATATGTACGGCAAGATAATGTCCCTGCCCGACACCCTGATTGTCCCCTATTTTGACTATCTGACCGACGCCCCGGAGGAAGAACTGGCTCAGATGTCCGGGGATATGGGCCGGGAGGCGGTGAACCCGATGGACTTGAAAAAGCGGCTGGCCGGGGAGCTTACCGCCTTTTTTCACGACGGGCCGGCCGCCGCCGCCGCCCAGGAACGGTTCGAGCGGGTGGTGCAGCGACGGGCTTTGCCGGAGGATCTCCCCAGCGTGTCCCTGGCTGACCTGGCCGGCCCCCGCTGGAGCAACGCCCTGGTCGCTGCCGGGCTGGTCTCCAGCGTCAGCGAGGGGAAGCGGCTCATTAACCAGGGAGCGGTGGAACTGTTCCCCCCCGCTGGCCCCTCCTCCCGTCTGACCGAGGATGCCCAGTACCAACCGCCGGAACCGGGCACTGCCATCAAGGTGGGACGCCGGCGGTTTGCCTCCTTGCAGCCCTGACTATCCTAATATCACCCCCCATTGCCCCGGCGCTATTCCAGGCGGGATGAGAAGGGACACCAGAGACAGCTAATTTCTGATGCCCGATTGCCGATGCAGCCGCTGATTAGTTACCTGGTCCGCCGCCTGCCCTTCTATTATGGCTGGGTGGTGCTGGGTACGGCGGGCAGCGCACTGTTCGTCCGCAACGCGGCAGGCAGCCTGACCTTCGCCGTCTTTGTGCCGCTCATTGCCGAGGATACCGGGTGGAGCCGGGCGCTGATCGGCGGTGCGGCGGCCCTGGGCGGGCTGCTGGCCGCCGGCGCGTCGCCGCCTACCGGCTGGGCTATCGACCGCTACGGCGCCCGCTTGGTGCTGTCCCTGTCCCTGGTGGTCATCGGCATCAGCACCATGGCCCTGGCTTGGCTTTCGGTCCATATCGCCATCCTTTACGGGGCGATGGTGGTAGGGCGGATAATGTTCAGCAGCCCCCTGAACGTCGGGGCGGCGACGGTAGTGGGCCGCTGGTTCGTACGACAGCGGGGGCGGGCCACCGGGTTGCTCTTTCTGTCCCATTCCGGGGGGATGGCCGCCTTCCCACTGGTGGCGACCTGGGTGAGCGCCGTCTGGGGTTGGGAAAAGGCGTGGATTGTTCTGGGCTTGATGGTATATGTCATTGCCCTGGCGCCGGCATCCCTGTTAGTGGCCCAGCGACCGGAGGATGTGGGTTTACTACCCGACGGCGCCGCGCCGGCTGCCGACTCCGATATTGCTGACTCCGATACTGCCGCCGACCCGGCCGGCCGCCAACCCCGGGCCGGGTCGGGGACCGGGCCGGTGGAGGAAGTCAACTGGACTACCGGCGAGGCCCGGCGTACCCTGGCGCTGTGGGTGCTGGCAGTGGGAACCGGCTTCCTGTTTCTGCTCCAGTCGGGCACCAATATATACCAGGCAGACCTGCTGCGCTCCCGGGATATTGACTTGACCCTGGCCCAGCTCAGCATTGTGGTGAACGCCGCTGGCACCGGATTGGGCAGCCTGCTGTGGGGCCGAGTGCTGGAAAAGCTGTCGGTGTCCTATACCTATGCCCTGGTCGCTCTGGTGATGGCGCTGGCTTCGGCCATGTTCACGGTCGTATCGGCGCCGTTGCCAGCCTACCTGGCGGCCGGCCTGTTCGGCGTGGCGGTGGCCGGCATTCTGGTCGTGCCGCCGGTGGCCTACGCCAACTTCTTCGGACGCCAGTCCTTGGGCCGGATCCGGGGCATTACCGAACCCTTCACCTCTTTGGGTCAGGCCATTGGCGCCGTGGCCTCCGGGCTGGTATTCCACTTCACCGACGGCTCCTATACCGGGGCCTTCGCTGCCTATGCGGTACTGGCGACCCTTACCGCCGCCGCCCTGCTGCTGGCCCGCCCGCCCCGCTACCGAGCCAAGCCGATCCAGCGTTGACTGTACCACCCGCGCTGGCTAAACTGGAGCTGGGATTCGATTGAGGCTCAGGAATCAGGAATTAAAGGCGGAGTGCCGTCCCTTGGAAGGTTGCGCACAGCGACAATTTCTGATTTCTGGTTAGACAGGGGGGTGCCTTGTTTTCCACCGAAGAACTGGAGCGGTTGCGGCAGGAAGGCCGGCGGTGGCGGGAAAGGAATGGCGGCGGTTCCCGGCGCAAGGCCGCCTATAAAACCCCGTCCCAGCTAACGGTAGAGCCGGTTTACACCCCGGAGGACCTGGCCGGGACCGATTATTTGCGGGATGCGGGCCTGCCCGGTGAGTTTCCCTACTTGCGGGGAGTGCACCCCGGCGGCTACCGGGATCGGCTGTGGACGATGCGGATGTTCGCCGGGTTCGGGCTGCCTCAGGAAACCAACGAGCGGTTCCGGTTCCTGCTGGAGAATGGGCAGACCGGGCTGAGCGTGGCCTTTGATCTGCCGACGCTCTACGGGTATGATACCGACGACCCCCGGGCCGCCGGGGAGTTCGGCAAATGCGGCGTGGCAGTGTCTTCCCTGGCCGATATGGAAACCCTGTTCGAGAGGATCCCGCTGGACCGGGTTACCACCTCAATGACGATCAACAGCCCGGCGGCCATCATCTGGGCGATGTACATTGTGGTGGCCGAAAAGCAGGGCGTCCTCCTGGAACAAATCGGCGGCACCCTGCAGAACGATATTCTCAAAGAGTATCTGGCCCAGAACGAATATATCTTTCCCCCGGAGCCGTCCCTGCGCCTGGTGGTGGACACCATCGAATTTGCCGCCCAGCGCCTGCCTCGCTGGAATCCGGTCAGTATCAGTGGCTATCACATCCGGGAGGCCGGCGCTACGGCGATACAGGAATTGGCTTTTACCCTGGCCGACGGGTTTGAGTATGTGCGGCGCTGCCAGGCCCGGGGTATGGCGGTGGATGATTTTGCGCCCCGGCTCAGTTTCTTCTTTAACTCCCACAATGATTTCTTCGAGGAAGTCGCCAAGTTCCGCGCCGCCCGCCGCATCTGGGCGCGGGAGATGCGGGATACCTTTGGCGCCCAAAATCCCCGTTCCGGCTGGCTGCGGTTCCACGCCCAGACCTCCGGCGCTTCCCTCACGGCGCAGCAGCCGGAGAACAACGTGGTTCGGGTATCCTTGCAAGCCCTGGCCGCCGTGATGGGCGGCTGCCAGTCCCTCCACACCAACGGTAAGGATGAAGCCTGGGCGCTGCCCTCGCAACAGGCTGCTTTGCAAGCCCTGCGTACCCAGCAGATTATCGCCCACGAAACCGGCGTAACCGATACCGTCGACCCCCTGGGCGGCAGCTACTATCTGGAGTCCCTGACCAACCGGGTGGAGGAAGGGGCCTACGCCTACTTCCGTCGGATAGAGGATGTGGGCGGCGTGCTGCCGGCCCTGGAGTCGGGCTTTTTTCAGCGGGAGATTGCCGATGCCGCCTATGTCTATCAGCGGGAGGCGGACCGGAAGGAACGCATAACGGTTGGCGTCAACGATTACCAGACCGATGAGCAGTTAAGCATTCCCCTGCTGCGGGTGGACCGGGAAGGGGAAGAACGGCAGGTAAAGCGTTTGAATCACCTTCGGCGCACCCGGGACAACCGGGCGGTGGCGGCCAGGCTCCGGGCGCTGGAGAAGGCAGCGCGGGGTTCGGATAACCTGATGCCGCCGCTGCTGGAGGCGGTGCGGGCCTATGCCACCCTGGGCGAGATGATGGGCGTTTTTCGGGAAACTTTCGGGGAATATCAGCCGAGTTGGGGGTTTTAGCTTCAAGCGCCGGTCGCCGCCGTCGCGGGCCGCAAATCGCTGATTGCCTTGCCCAAAAGTTGGTCGGCGCCTGGGCATTGCCCGCTGGTCGCTTGGCGTTATCGCCGCCGCTGCCGCCGGAGGCCCAGGTTACCGGTGGCCGGTCCTCTCTTCCAACCTCGCCGCAACATACCGGGCGGCCGGCAATTCTCGCCGGGAGTCGTAGCCGGCAAGAACTCCTTCGGGCTCTTTCATAAACGGCCCTCCTCCTGATACCGCTCGACAACTTAAAGGGGCGGGTCTCAGACCCGCCCCGGTTTTGCAAACTGGGGATTCGGAGCCGAAGGGTTTCTATACCCGATCTTCCTCCCGGGCGCGCTTGGCTTCCGCGATTACCCGTTGTTCCAGATTGGACGGCACCGGCTCGTAGTGGTCGAACTCCAGCCGGTAACTGCCCCGGCCCTGGGTCAGAGAGCGCATATCCTGGGCGTAGCGCTGTACTTCGGAGAGGGGCGCTTCGGCTTCCACCACGGTGTGGCCCTCCCCCGGCGTCATCCCCAGGATGCGGCCCCGTTTGCCGTTCAGGTCGCTCATAATTTCGCCGGTGTAGGTGTCGGGCACATTTACCGTGAGCTTGACAATCGGCTCCAGCAGAATGGGATTGGCGGCCGCCATGCCCTTCTTGAACGCCTGGGAACCGGCGATTTCAAAGGACATACCCGACGAATCCACGTCGTGGTAGCTGCCGTCGTAGATGACCGTCTTCAGGTCAACTACCGGAAACCCGGCCAGGATGCCCTCCTCCATCGACTTGACCACGCCCTTTTCCACCGCAGGGATATACTCGCGGGGCACCCGTCCGCCGACAATCTCCGAGCCGAAAGCGAAACCGTTATCCCGTTCCATCGGCTCCAGCCGGAGCAGGACGTGACCGTACTGGCCGTGGCCGCCGGACTGCTTCTTGTGCCGGTACTCGGTGTTGGTGACCCGGGTGATGGTCTCCTTGTAGGCTACTCGGGGGAGGCGCAGCACCAGCTCGGCCCCGAACTTGCGCCGGATCCGGTCGATCGCTACTTCAATCTGGGCGTCGCCCAGGCCGGTAAGCAGGCTGTCGCCGGTGTCGGCATCCCGGGAATAGCGCAGGCTGGGGTCTTCTTCCACGATACGGGCCAGGGAGATGGACATCTTATCCAGGTCGGCCTTGGTCGCCGGCGTCACCGCCACGCTGTAGTAACCCCGGGGAAACTCAATAGGGGCGAAGGACACCTGCTGGTCCCGGACGCACAGGGTATCGCCGGTGACCGTGGCGGCCAGCTTGCCGATGGCCCCGATGTCGCCGGCCACTACTTCGGAAATGTTCTCCTGGGATTTGCCCCGGGGCAGGTAAAGCTGGCCGATACGTTCCGCCTGATTGCGGGCGCTGTTCCAAACCTCGGAGTTGCTGTTGATCGTACCCCGATAGACCCGGAACAGGGACAGTTTGCCGACGAAGGGGTCGGCGGTGGTTTTGAAGACGAAAGCAGCCAGGGGCCCGGCCGGGTTGATCTCAAACTCCGCTTCCTGTCCGGCGGCATCCCGCAGCGTCGGACGGAGGCCCTCCTCTTCCGGTGAAGGGAAAAACTCCCGCAGGGTGTTCAGGTACTCCGCCACGCCGATGTTCTGGGTCGCCGAACTAGCCAGGATCGGCACCAGGTCGCCGGATCGGATGGCGGCCTGCGCCCCGGCGACGATCTCGGCGGCGGTCAGCTCCTCTCCTTCCAGATACTTGTCGGCGAGGCCGTCATCGGTCTCGGCTACCGCCTCAATCAGCCGCTCCCGGGCTGCCTCGAACTCGTCCGCCACCTCCGCCGGAATATCCGCCGGCGGGTGAACGACGCTGAGCACGCCCTTAAAGTCCTGGGCTTCGCCGAGAGGAATCTGGAAGGGAACGCACTGGCTGCCGAAGGAGCCTTGAATATCGGCCACGGTGCGGGAAAAGCTGGCGTTTTCCCGATCCATCTTATTCACCAGCAATAGCCGGGGCAACCCCTGGGCGGCGCACTGGTTCCAGGACCGTTCCGTTCCTACGTCCACGCCGGAAGGAGCGGGCAGGAGGATGGTGGCGCTCTCCACCACCCGCAGGGCGCTTACCACCTCGCCGAAGAAGTCGTCATAGCCTGGCGTGTCCAGAAAGTTCGCCTTGTACTGGTCCCAGCTACAGGAGATAAGGGTGGTCTGGATGCTGCCGCCCCGTTTTACTTCCTCCGGTTCGTAGTCGGAAACGGTATTCCCGTCCTCCACCCGACCGATGCGGGTAACCGCCTTGGTGTTGAACAGGAGGGATTCACACAGCGATGTCTTGCCGGCGCCGCTATGGGACAGCAGCGCCACGTTTCTCAAATTGCCGGCATCTATCTTGGGCATAGACTGTTATTCCCCCTTCACTTTGTAGTCCACGACGCTGAGGGTAATTTTATATAGTTTTAACCCTTTTATGCAACCGGCCTTTGGGAACGCTTTTTCTCCCTCAACCCCGACGTAGCGGCTGCCCGCGGCGGTAGGTGGCAACCCGCCACAGCCATTCCAGTGGGCCGTAGTAGAACCGGGACAGCCAGGCTTGAGACCACCACAGCTGCGAGGCCCATACCGCCAGGACGAAGAGCAACATTCCGGCCCGGTTCACCACGGCATCGCCCAGCAGCAGGGTAAGAATCAGGAGGCCCAGGACGGTCTGGGAGAGGTAATTGGTCAGGGCCATCCGGCCGGCGGCCCGGAGCCGTCGCTTCAGCCGGTTGTCCCCGCCCCGGTTCCACAGGATAATCAGGCTCAGATAGCCCAGAGCGGCGGGAATGGTTCCGAGGTTGTTGGGAATCTGACCGACAAAGGCTACCTCCCGGGAGAAGCCGCCGGCCGCCGTGATGATGACGCCGAGGGTCGCCAAGGAAAGGCCGGCGCCCAGGCCCAGCAAGGCTACCCGCCGGTAAACGCGGTCGGCCTTTGCTCCGCTGATAAACCCCAACCGGTACAGACCGGCGCCCAGGAGAATCATCCCCAAGCCCCGCAGCATATAGTTGCCGAAGGTCGGCCACAGCACCCGACCCTCGGCTTTCCCTTCCGATACCCAGACGTGGGCCAGGGATGCGCCGGCGGTGTTAGTCAAGTATTGCAGGTAAAGGTCAACGATTATGGGAATCAGGAACAGCCCGACGCCAATGGCGATGAGGGCTTGATACGGCAGGCGACGCAGGGCCAGCAGGAGGAAGGCGGAAAGGGCGTAGAAGGTCAGTATGTCGCCGTCCCAGGCCCACCAGTGGACGAGGCCAACGGCCAGCAACAAGCTATTACGCCAAAGGCTCAGTAGCGTGGCCCGCCCGCCCCGGGCGGCTGCCCGGTCGATGAAGAGGATCACGCCGGCCCCGAAGAGCAGGGAGAACAGCCCCATAAACTTCTGGTCGATGAAGATCTCGCCAAAGACGCCCACCGTCCAGTCCAGCCAGGTCTCCGAACCGCCGGCGCTGAGGTTCAGGTAGGACGCAAAGTCAAACTTGAACAGGATGACGTTCATCAGCAGGATGCCGAATACCGCCACGCCGCGAATCAGGTCCAAGTCAGTTATGCGCTCTCCTTCCCCTACCGGGCCGGAGGCGATAGTCTGTGGTTCGCTTGACATTGGGAACCGGCTCAACCTACCTGCTGAACTATTTTCACCCCGGGGGTGCAGCGGAACACCGAAAATATCCGGGAAACTCTATGCCCGCTGCATCCAGGCGGTGAAGACGGCGTGCTGCTCCGACTCCCTCCCCCGCCCGCGATTCCCGCTGCATCCAGGCGGTGAAGACTCTCCCCGGGCGAAAATCCATCGGAAGCAACGGGCGGAAGCAACGAGAGCAGCGCCATTGACATAAAACTGCCCGGCCTATAGTATGCCCGGCAAGTTATCCGGTCAATTATGAGGATGGATGCGATGCCAAAGAAAGAGATAATCACCTGTCCACAGATTGCTCAGGGCAGCAATCCCCTTTCCCAAGCCATCCGCTTTGGCAACCTGGTATTTGTTCAAGGCTGCACCGGCCGCCACCCGATTACCGGAGCGGCGGGGGCGGACATCCGCGAGCAGACCCGCTATGCACTGGAGCGGATAAAGCTGATTCTGGAGGAGGCGGGAACGTCGCTGGACAATGTGCTGACCAATACCTGCTACGTTACCAGCAGGGAAGATCTGGCCGGGTTCAATGAGACTTACACCGAGTTTTTCCCCCAGGACTACCCGGCCCGCACGACGATCATCGTTGGCTTCGGCGCGGCGGACAACTTGGTGGAAATAACCACCACCGCCGGTATTCCCGACCAGGAATCACGAGCCGGAAATTAAAGACCAAGGGTTAAATGTCAAGGATAGAAGCAAGCTTTTCCCTGTCGCCCTGGAGGCCCGGCCCGATCAGTTTTTAACTCACGGTTCTCAATTATTCGATGCGGCGGTAGATGCTGTGGGAGCGATTGGAAGTGTGGGGGCGGATCATCGTGGCCCAGTCTCCGGTGTCTGAGGCGGCGCCCCAGGCATCGGTGTGCGGCGTCTCCGGCGAGTCGATCCCGTAGATGGCGGCATAGCGGGCCACGCCGGCCACGTCCGCCGATTCCAGCTTGTAGCGGGTGCAACTGCGGACGCCGGGCGTATTGAGGATGTTGGGGATGTGCTGTGTATCGTAGATGCGGTTGAAGTCTGCTTCCAGATCCTCGGGGATGTCCATCTGCACCAGGTAAATGTAGTCGGCCATTAGTCTAAACCTCCCGCCTCTTCCGGGGCGATTATCTTGGTATGCCTATATACATAATGATAGCGCCGTCGTCCTGCCTTTAGCCGGAATGACGGGCGCCGGCGCGTATAGCGGGCATCTGATTTTCGGTGCGCCGGCCCTTCTTCAGCAACTCGCTGAACAACTGAAAACCGTTTGCGCCATTCGCATTCGTAGCTACCCGCTACAAATAAACCCGCTCAAAATCCCCGGATATGGCGGTCATTTCGTCCAAATCCCAGTCAAAGGTCAAGACTACGGAACGGTCGGAGGTTGCTTCCAGCAGTCGCTTGCCGTCTCGGGCTACCACGCTTTCCGCTTGACGGTAGTCCAGTTCGTCCGCCTCCACACCGGAACGGTTGCAGACCATAATGGGGATCCCGTTATCCAGAGTGCGTTGCTCCCATTCGCCGTCGGGTGCGCACTGGCCCGGCCCCCAGGATACTGGCGATACAAACAACTCGGCGCCCTGGTCTTTCAGTGCTTGGGCCACCTCGTTCTGGTAGGCATCGGCGCAAATCAGGATGCCGACGCTTACCCCGTCGCAATCGACCGGGTTAATCTCCCATCCGGCGGTGGACCAACCCTCGGCGCCCCGCAGCGCCTTGATTTTCCGGTGTTTGCCGGTAATCTCTCCGGCAGAGTTGATGACGAAAACGGTGTTGAACATCTGGTCCGTTGCCGGGTCCCGCTCCGGGTGGGACAGGAATGCGGTAAGCTCCAGTTCGCTGACCAGCTGGCAGTAGCCTTCCGTCCAGACATCGGGCTGGGGCAAAATCCAGTCGGCGCCGATTTCCCGCATAAACATATAGCCGGAGATACACAGTTCCGGTGTAACCACCCAGTCGGCGCCGGTGGCGGCGGCAGTGCGGGTGGCCCGTTCCACCAACGCCCGGTTGTGGGCGATGGCGCCGGTTACCGGCGCCAGGTGCAGAAGGGAAACGCGCAGCTTTTTCATCGTCTTTCATCACCCCGCTGCCCCATTATAGCACTGGTTATGATAGCACTGATCATAGTACTTGCCCGTCCCCCTTACGTCCTCACCTGTACCGGCTCTCCCCGGGAAAAGAGTCGGTGCGCCAGGAGCGGAACGCCGTTACCAGCCCCTTGACTACCGGGGGCCATAGGGTCAGAATAATAGAGGTCGGACATTGACGTTTGTCGCGACCAGTTCATCCGTCTTTCCCAATTGATCAACCTTGCCCGGTAGTGTAACGGTAGCACGTCAGCCTTTGGAGCTGTAAGTCTGGGTTCGAACCCCGGCCGGGCAGCCACTTCGTTCCCTGCGCTTCCCCATTCGTTGACCTCCCTGCCGCCTATGGATATATTATCTGGCAACCACCGGAGGGGGAAGGTTTCCCCTGGACCGATTCAAATCCGTCCTTCAATTCCAGCTTGCGGAGGGCGCCGTTTATGTTTGCGTTAATTCTGGCCGGGGGCAAGGGAGAGCGACTGCGCCCCTTGACCGATTCCCGGCCCAAGCCGATGGCGCCCCTGGCTGGCAAGCCGATTCTCTGGTATCAGGTGGAGTGGCTGAAGGGCGCCGGGGTTTCCGACGTGGTTTTTCTGGTGGGTTACCGCTGGGAAATGGTTAAGGATTTTTTCGGCGATGGAGACGAATTCGGCATCCGCGCCTATTATAGTGTGGAAGATAGTCCCCTGGGGCGGGGCGGCGCCATCCGCCAGGGCTTTGCCCAGGTGCCGGAGGAGGCGGATACGGTGTTTGTCCTGAATGGCGACATTATCACCGTTGAAGACCCCGGGGCCGTTCTGGAGAGTTACCGGCGGAAAAAGGCGGCCAGCCCGTCTCACCTGGCTACCATCATGATAACCCCCATGGTAAGCCCTTATGGCCTGGTGGACTTGAATGCGGCGAATGAAGTGGTGGGTTTCCGGGAAAAGGTGGAATTGCCCCACTGGATTAACGCCGGCGTCTATGTTTTCGATCACCGCATTGCCCCACTGTTGCCGAGGTTGGGCGACCATGAAGTCGAGACCTTCCCCGAGCTGGCCCGGGCGGGCAGTATTTCCGCTTTTCCCTCGCGGGCCTTCTGGCGCAGTGTGGACTCGTTCAAGGATTTGCGGGAGGCGGAGGCCTTCCTGAAATCGGGTGTTCCAGCCCCTGGCCCGGCGGCCCAGAGGCCAACCGAATAGTGGCAAGTATCATCAGCTCCGAAATGGTTAGCCGGGTGTCCGAGGCCGCCGCTCGCGTCAAGGCCAACATTGGCCGGGTGCTGGTGGGCAAGGACGATGCGGTCGAGCTGACCCTGGCGGCTGTGTTGAGTGGGGGGCACATCCTGGTCGAGGATGTGCCGGGCATCGGCAAAACGACCCTGGCCCGCGCCCTGGCTGGTTCCCTGGACTGTGTTTTCAAGCGCATTCAGTTTACGCCGGACCTGATGCCCTCGGATATAACCGGCATCCATTACTACAACCAGCGGAGCGGGGAGTTCGAGTTCCGCCCCGGCCCAATTATTGCCCAGGTGGTGTTGGCCGACGAAATTAACCGGGCTACTCCGCGCACCCAGTCGGCGCTTTTGGAAGCAATGGGAGAGCGGCAATTAACTATTGATGAAACCACCGTGGCCCTGCCCACACCCTTCTTGGTCATCGCCACCCAGAACCCCATTGAACTGGAAGGCACCTTCCCGCTGCCGGAAGCGCAGCTGGACCGTTTCCTGATTCGGCTGCAACTGGGTTACCCGGACGAACCGGAGGAGGAGGAAATGCTGCTTCGGTTTGAGAACGCCGACCCCCTGGCCGACCTGCATCCGGTAACCGCCGCTCAGGAAGTCCTGGAGTTTCAGTCGCTGAGCCAGCGGGTGTACGTTGATCCGGTGTTGCGCAACTATGCCGTCCGCATTGTTCAGGCTACCCGCCGGCACCCGGAGGTGGAGTTGGGGGCCAGCCCCCGGGCTACCATTGGCCTCTACCGGTGCAGCCAGGCCCTGGCGGTCATTCGGGGCCGGGAATACGTGACGCCGGACGAAATCAAGGCTTTAGCGCCGCACACCCTGGGCCACCGGGTCATCCTCAAGTCCCAAGCCCGCTTGCGGGAACGTACTCCCGCCGGCATTATCCAGGACATTCTGGAGCAGGTAACCGTGCCAGTATAGGCAAATACAGGCAAACTCGGCCTTGACCACAAGGGTAATATGCTCAACGACTTCTGGCTGTTCGTAAGCGGGCTGCTGCTGTTTATCGGGCTGGTTGCCAGCCAGGGTCTGTTGCTGGTTGTCGGTTCTTTGGTCATCATCGTTTGGTTTCTTGCCAAGTTTTGGGACCGGTTCGCTTTCAAGAGAGTGAGCCACTATCGCTACCTTTCCCGGAGCCGGGCCTTCGTCGGCGACTCCCTGGAATACACGGTTACCCTGTCCAACGACAAGGTAATGCCGCTTATCTGGGTGGATATTCAGGATAGTTTCCCCCCGGAGCTGGATTTGCCCGGCGCTACGGTCCGCGGCACGGGAATGGAGACGGCCCGGGAGCACCGGATAACTACCTCCTTGCTGCCTTACCAGCAGGTAACCTGGAAGTATAACCTCCGGTGCCACGCCCGGGGCTACCACCGTATCGGCCCGGTCCGGCTGCGCAGCGGCGACATTTTCGGGTTCACTGCCGCCGAAACCCACTATGCCGGGGTTGATCACCTCCTGGTATATCCCCGGATAATTGATTTGCGCGACTTGCTCCTTCCTTCCGAGCATCCCCTGGGCGAAGTGCGGGGTCAGCGCCCTATTTACCATGACCCCAGCCGGTTCTTTGGGCTGCGAGACTACCAACCGCGCGACCCGATGAAGCACATAGACTGGAAAGCCACCGCCCGCCGCTCCCTGCTTCAGACCAAAGTATTCGAGCCGGTGGTATCGCTGAACGTGCTTATCGCCCTGAATGCTACCACCGGAGAATTTGCCTGGCAGGGGATCAACCGGCGCCTTTTTGAAAGGGCGGTAACCGTCGCGGCTTCGGCGGCCAGTCACTGCGCTGCGGCCGGCTACAGCTTTGGGTTAATCAGTAACGGAGTAGCGGTGTATTCCGGGAAGTGGCTCAGCGTTCCCCTGGGCAGTTCCAGGTCCCAGTTGGGATTGGTATTGGAATCGCTGGCCATGGCCGGGCCGTATTCAGTGATTGCCTTGACCGACGTGCTGCAAAACGAGCGGAACTCCTTACCGCCGGGGGCTACCATCGCCCTGGTAACCTCGATAGTTACCCGCTCGCTGGCCGACGAGATTGCCGAAATGCGCGCCCGGGGCTATCAGGTGATTGTGCTTTATACCGGGGACGGCGGCCCGGAACGGCGGCTTTCCGGGGTAGCCGTTTATTCCCTGGGGCGGGCTCTGGAGACCCTGGAAGTTGAGGCGGAGCAGGAATATGAGCCAGTTCTGGCGCGCTAGCGCCATCACCGGGACCGCCCTGTTCCTGGAGGCCACCGGCGCCTATTTGGCCATCGCGGTCTTTACTGCTTTGACCAATATGGCCGGCGCTCTCCTCCCGATGTGGTTGGTGCTGGTTGCCCTGGCCTGGGCGTTTTTCCTTTCTCTGTATATTCAGACCATCCGCTTTTCCCTGAACTTGCGCGGTGTTGCGGGGCTGTCGGTCAGCCTGGTCTCCCTGCTGGTTCTGGCTAATCTTAACACCGGTATGGGGTTCCTGCCCGTCGCCCAAATCCTCACCGGAGACCTTCAGACGGCGTTTGCCCTGGCCCTTACCTTCGTTTTCCTGGTAGCCCTGTGGTGGCGGGGAAGCAGCCTGGCCCATGACGATGTGACCCTGGAAACCGTGCGGGGATCCTTCCAGTGGAGCCTGGCCGTGGTAATCGGAGCCGTGGTAATCGACAGCGTGGTGTCGGCAAAGATAGTTAGCGGCTTTCTGATAATGGGCTTCTTTGCGGTGGGCCTGATTGGCTTGTCCCTGGCCCGCTTCTCTGCCGAGTCCACCGACACTCAAGTGATGTCCCTGGACTGGTTCATCCCCATTGGCGCGGTGGTCGGGGCCGTGCTGCTGCTGGGTCTGCTAATTGGCGCCCTGGGTCTGGGCGGGCTGGATGACGTGACGCGGGCGATTCTCCGACTGGTGGGCACCGTGGGGGGGTGGATCCTCAAGCCGATCCTGCTAGGGCTGGGTTATATCGCCGCCGGGCTGGTGGCCTTTGGCACCTGGCTGACCACGATTCTGGGTGGGGGCGACTTGAGCGGCTTGAACGAAGCCCAGGAACAGATGCGCCGCTTCCACGAAGACCTGGAAGACCTGGAGGGCAGCAGCCTGCCCGATTGGGTTTATGCTTTGCTGAAGTGGATTGCCTTTATGGTCGCTACCCTGCTGGCCGGCTGGCTGCTGTTCCGGGTTTTCCGGTTTCGCCGGTTGCTACGGCAGTCCGGGGAGGTGCAGGAAGTGCGGGCGTCCCTCTTTACGTGGGATAAAGCCAACCAGGACCTTTCCGGCCTGGTTGGCGGTTGGTGGAACAATCTGGTGCAAAAGGCCACGGCGGAAGAGGAGCCGATTCCCGAACCGGAGAACCCGCGGGAGTTGTACCACCGTTTTCTGGAGCTGTCGGATAGAATGGGCCACCCCAGAGCGGAAGGCCAGACACCCCGGGAACACCAGGGCGGCTTGGAGGATTCCCTGCCCCCGGAGCCGGTGGACCGGATAGTAGGCGGATTTCATGGTGCGCACTACGGCAACCGGGAAGCGGGCCGCCGGGAGATGGACGGCTTGCTTCAGGATTGGGCCGCCCTCCGCCAGCACGAAAAGGAGCAAGGGGAACATACGGAAAGTAAGGATTAGAAATTAAGCATCAGGAATCCAAGAAGGTGCGTTACAGGAGTCCTTTCCCCCGGACAACCATAGGCGGGTTCCACGCTCAGCGACCGAGCCGGAGAAGGACCTTGCTCCGGACAACCGGGGGCGGGTTCCACGCTCAGCGACCGAGCCGGAGAAGGACCTTGCTCCGGACAACCGGGGGCGGGTTTCACGCAATTCCTGCTACCGGAATTGGGGCAGCGCCTGGGCTGACAGTTCCTCCATTAGCGAGCGTATTCGCGCCACGTCGCCGGTATTGAGGGCCAATACCAGGTGTTCCACCCCGGCAGCCCGGTAGGCGGCGATGGTGTGGGCGGTCTGTTCCGGGTCGCCTCCGGGGATGCGGGCCCGGTTGGCCGCCCGGTCGCTGGAGGGCCCGGGGCTGGCCTCTACCTCTACCCGGGCGGACATTACCAGCGAGTCAGGGTCTCGCCCCGCCTGTTCCGCCAGCTCCCGCACCTGTTGCCGGCCGGCGGCGTATTCATCCGGCGTCAAGCCTGAGGGATGCCAGCCGTCCCCCAGCCGGGCCGCCCGTCGCAGCGCGCCCGGGCTAGCCCCGCCAATCCACAGGGGAATGTGCGGCTGCTGTACCGGCCGGGGAGAGAACCGCAGGTCGTCAAAGTTCCAGCGGCGACTGTGATAGCTGGGCGCCGGGTTAGTCCACAACTCCCGCATCACCCGGATGCTTTCGTTGGTCAACGCCCCCCGTTCCGACATCGCGATGCCCAGGGCGGCGAACTCCTCGGCCATGGCGCCCACGCCGATGCCCAGGGTAACCCGTCCTCCGGACATATGGTCGAGGGTGGCGGCGTATTTAGCCAGTTCCACCGGGTTGTGATAGGGCAGCACCAGCACCGAGGTTCCCAGCAAAACTCGCCGGGTGGTGGCCGACAGGTAGGAGAGGGTAGCTAAGGGATGGTAGTAGGGCTTGTCGTCCAACCGTTGCCGGATGTAGCCGTTGTTGAACAGGTGATCCATCACCCATACTGAGTCATAGCCCAGTTCCTCGGCCAGCGGCCCGAAGGCCAGGGCGTCGTGGACATCCGCTATTCCCCAGTTGTTGGGGATGGTTACGCCGAATTGCATGGCGTCGCTCCCTTTCTGCCCCGCCCCGGCCCTCTTTTGAGAGAGAGCTGACCGGGTGGGCATTTGGCGTTTAAGACCGGGGTTAACCGATGGCTGGTCATCCTGAGCGCAGGGAGAGAACTGAAGGAGTCTAAAAGGCCCGGCTGCGGCCGCAGCCCGGCTCCGGTAAAAGCTCTTCCGGCGAGAGGTTAGATGACTCCTTCCTTCCCGAATGACCCGCTAACGGAGTAATCTCCGGGTTACAACTTGCCCCGGCACGTCCCAGGGGAGGGAACCGGTGCGAGGGGTAACCGGATTGTTCACCCGGTCTGGATCGACTGAATCAGCCGGGCGGTTTCTACGGCGGCGGCGGCGGCGTTGCTGCCGATGTTCCCCGACTTGCCGCCGGCCCGGTTTATGGCTTGGTCCATATTGTCCGCGGTCAGTACGCCGAAAATGGTAGGCACCCCGGTTTCCAGGCCCACGGAGGCGATGCCACCGGCCGATTGGCCGGCTACCATCTCGTAATGGTCGGTTTCGCCCCGGATTACAGCGCCCAGGCAGATGACCGAATCGTACCGCCCGGTTCGCGCCAGGGTCTTGGCGACCACCGGCAGTTCAAAGGAACCGGGCACCCAGGCCACGCCGATGTCCCCGTCCCGCACCCCGTAGCGTTCCAGGGTTTCCAGCGCGCCGGTCAGCAGTTGCCGCGTTACAAAGTCGTTGAAACGAGCCACCACCACGCCAATCCGCAATCCCTGGCCCTCCATGTCTCCCTTCAAATCGTGAGGCAATTTATCCTCTCCCTAGTCAGTTTCCGGCGGATTGCTATTGCTCTCCTCCAGCAGGTCCCGGATGGTGAACATCCGCTGGAACAGGGTAAAACAGGATACCAGGGCAATCGACAGCAGAATCCAGGGCATCACCGGGAACCCGGTTAAGCCGTCAACCACCAGCCCCGCGCCCAGGATAATCACCCGCTCGGTTCGGGTCATCAGCCCGGCGCGGGTGAAGGCGCCCAGCCCCTCGCCCCTGGCCCGCAGGTAGCTCACTCCTTGGGAGAAAATCAGGGCCAGCAGCAGCACGATAACGTAGAACCGGAGAAACCACCCGTCCCGCAGCAGCCACCAGTCGTCGCTCCCCGCTTGCAATGCGTAAAGGGCCATTCCTACGAACAGCCCGGCCTCGCCCAGGCGGTCGAACACCGAATCCAGCAGGGCGCCGAAGGGACTGGCCCGTCCGGTCATCCGGGCCAGGGCGCCGTCGAACAGGTCGAGGCCGCCGCCGGCCAGAAAGACGAGGCCGCCGGCCAACAGCCAACCCGAACTTACCAGGTACGCTGCCACTACGCAGATGGCAAAGCCCAGCAGGGTAATGGCGTTGGGGGAAACCCCCAGGGAGTGGAATAAGCGGGCGCCCGGCGTCTCCACGTAACGGGATAGAGCGGCCCGGCATTGCTCTCTACCCGGTATGCTCATTGGTCATCGCGATACAGTCGTAGTAGTAGGTCTCCACCTGCTGGGCCACCACCGCCCAACGGTATTGTTCCACCAGTTGCCGTCCGGTGGCTCCCATGCGGGCGGCCCGGGCCGGGTCGTCCAGCAGAGTGGACAGGGTATCGGCCAGGGCTGCCGAGTCCTTCCGGGGGAACAACAGTCCCTGCTCGCCATCCTTTACGATGCCCATGTATCCCTCAATGGCCGAGGCGACTATCGGCTTGCCGGCGGCCATCGCTTCCAGCAGCACAATGCCGAAACTTTCCTGGCCGGTGGCCGGGGAGCAAAAAATATCGGCAGAGGCATAGTAGCGAGGCAGGTCCTGGTAAGGGACGCCGCCGGCCAGCACCACGTCCTGCGGGTTGCGGGCGCTCAGTATCCGGTGCGAATCCTTGTCCAGGTTGCCCGGCCCGACGACTATCAGCCGGATGTTGGGGTGTTCCCACTTTAGCCGGCTGTAGGCTTCCAGGAGATATTTCAATCCCTTGCGTTTCTCCATCCGCCCCACGAAGAGAATGTTGGTTTTGCCATCCTGGTACTCGGGCCAGGGCTGGGCCCGGTTCGGGCCGTCGCTGGCGAAATGGGCTACGTCAATGCCATTGGGGATTATCCGGTAGTCCCGCGGAAAGAAGTTATGGACGTACTTGTAGGCGGCGGGAGAGACGGCAATGCCTCCGTGCAGCCGCTGGTGCCACCGTTTCATTATGGGCTGACTGAAGCGGTAGAGATGCTGCCGGTGATAATAGGCGTGAAAGGTGCCTACGTTCACCGTGTTGGAACACTCCAGGACACAGAGGGGCAGAACCGGGGCCAGCGGTTCGTGCAGGTGGATGATGTCGAAGGACTCCTGCTCCAGGAGGTCCCGTACCCGGCGGTAGAGCCACCAGGATAGGGAAACCCGGGCGATGGAGCCGCCGCTGGGAACCGGAACGGAGCGTCCCAAAGGGACAAAGGTATCAACTTCAATACATTCCCGGGCGGGAGAGTAGGGCGCCAGGACTTTCACCTGGTGGCCGGACAGTTTCAACTCGTGGGCCAATTGGGATACGTGGGCCGTTACCCCGCCGGGCCAGGTGAAGTCGTAGGGCGATACCATTGCTATCTTCACGGTAGGTTGTCAACCCTCCAGGACCGGCGGAGTGATGGGATGCAGGTAGTCGGGCGAGCAACAAACGGTGGTTTCGACGCCTACTATTCTGCGGAAGTCTCCGGGGGGTTCTCTTCCCCGGCTCCGTCTCCTCTAATGAAGGATTCTACCATTTCTCGGGCCACGTCATCGGTATATTGGGTAGGCGGGGATTTCATAAAATAGGCGCTGGGGCCGGCGATGGCGCCGCCAAGCCTCCGGTCCAACGCCAGCTTGGCGCAGCGGACGGCGTCCACCACCACGCCGGCAGAGTTGGGGCTGTCCCAAACTTCCAGCTTGGCTTCCAGGTTAACCGGCGCCCCGCCGAAAACCGCCCCTTCCATCCGAATGTAGCACCACTTCCGGTCCTGGAGCCACGGCACGTGGTCGCTGGGGCCGATGTGAATCTGGTCGGCGTTTATTTCAGCATCCATCTGGGAGGTAACTGCCCCGGTCTTGGAGATTTTCTTGGAGACCAGCCGTTCCCGCTCCAACATATTGAGAAAATCGGTGTTGCCGCCGAAGTTAAGCTGGTAGGTGTTCTCGATGGTGGCGCCCCGGTCCTCAAACAGCCGAGTCAAGATCCGGTGCAGGATGGTGGCGCCTACCTGGGACTTGATGTCGTCGCCGACGATGGGTACGCCCCGTTCCTGGAAGCGGTTGCGCCAGTACTCTTCCCGGGCGATAAACACCGGAATGCAGTTGACCATCGCGCAGCGGGCGTCCAGAATCTGCTCGGCATACCACTTGGTAGCCATTTCGCTGCCCACCGGCAAATAGTTGATTACCACGTCAACTTCCCGCGCCTTGAGGATCCCGGAAATGTCGGCGGTGGAGTGCGATGATTTTTGGACCAGGTGGGAGACGTACTTGCCAATACCATCGTGGGTCATGCCCCGGTCCACCGGAACGCCGAGGCGGGGAACGTCGGAGAACTTTATGGTGTTGTTGGGCGGGGTAAAAATGGCCTCCGAAAGGTCCTTGCCCACCTTATTTTCGGCGACGTCAAAGGCGGCGACGATCTCGATGTCCTCAATGCGATAGCCGCCGATCTGGTTGTGCATAACCCCGGGAATTTCGGTATCGGTCGGGACTTCCACGTATTTATGGATACCCTGAACCAGGGACGAGGCACAATTGCCTACGCCGATGATGGCTACCTTTATCTTGCCCACGTTTCCTCTCCTTTATATCCCGACAAGCCGCCGACAAGCCGCCGAATTGCCGCATTGTAACAGTTTCCCAGCTATCAAACAAGAAGCCCAAAGGCGCGGCGAGGCCGGCGCAAGGTCGGGTTGTCCCCGGTTTTGCCGCTGTATGTTGGCGGGCGGGTCCACTCCGACAAGTTGAAGCAAGCGCGATAATGGCTTGCGTCGGTATGTTGGCGGGCGGGTTAGCGTTGCGGGCCAGCGGGCGCAAAGTCGAGTTGCCCCCGGTTTTCGGTCCGCCGCGGCTGGCTTAACTAGAAGAAGCGGAGTATGGCGGTTTGGTCGTCATGGCGGAACCGTCCCCCCAACAGTTCCGGAGTAATGCCTCGTTCCAGCCGGTCGTCGATGGTTTTCTTGATTTGGGTTGACGCCGCCTCCGGCGTGGCGGCGTGGCGTACCAAGTCGGCCAGTTCCGCCGGGTTGACGTTATCCGTCACGCCGTCGGAGGCGGTTACCAGCCGGTCCCCCGGTTCCAGGGTTGTTTCGGCGCGGTGCAGGTTCAAGTCCTGGCTGGCGCCGATGGCCTTGGCGGTGCCCATGCGCAGGATGCCTCCGATGCGCCCGGACAGTTGCCGGTGCTCGTCGCCGCGGAGGTGAAAGACCGGGCTATCCCCGGCGCTGACAACGTAAAGCGGTCCGCCCAGAAACAGGGCCACGGATACGGTAGTCAGCAGGAATCGGCCACCGCCCACCTGGAAAAAGTCGGCGTTCTGTTCCTCCAGCGCCGCCAAGATGTCCTCCGGCGAAGTGATCGAAGCTGCTTCCAGGGCCGCAGCCACCGAGCGGCTGGCCTCTTCCCCGCCATGCCCCGTCACTCCGTCCATCACGGCGTCCAGAAAATGACCGCCGCCTAGGTCCCGAATGAGATAGGTGTCTTCCCCGTGGGTAGAGTTGTCGTAGAGAGTTGCCACAACGCTGGCAAGCATATCGTTAGCCATGTTTCAGCCTCTAGCTTAAGAATGTATTGTCCCTTTCCTCAAGACAGAGTGTCGAATACCGCCAGACCGGTCAGGTCGGTTTCCGGAGCAAAGACATACTTCCGCCAATGTTCTTCCCGTAACAAATTCAACGCCTCGTTCCAGGCCCGGCGCGCTTGGTCCAGGCCGGGCAAATTCCGGTTGCGCTCCCGGATTGCCTCCAGGTAGTCGGTCAAGTCGTTGCGGAAGTCGAAAAAATCGGTGTAACCACGGCGGCGGACCCGGTCAATCAGGCGCAAACCGGCTTCCCGGGCGGCAGTCGAGTCCGAACCCGCGCCGCCGGGCAGATTGCGGGCCATTTCGTCCAGTTCCTGTTCGTAGTTTACCACTGGCCGTAGCCCATAAGGGTCGCGGTAGCCGGCGACCTCCGCCGGCGGTTCCCGGAGAGTGGTGTAAAATTTCAGCGTTTCCAGGTGAAAATCGTGGATGTCCTGGGGGCCGCGACCCCTCGGTCTCGGGTCGCTATCTCCGGTCAGCAGCGCCCCGGCGTCAATGATCGTGATACTCCCGTTGGCCGGCTGGAAAAAAATGTTCTGTGGCCCCAGGTCCAGCAATACGTAACCGGCCCGGAAGAACTGCTCCTCCGCCGCCAACAACTGCTGCTGTACCGGGAAAGGCGATTCCTCTTCCAGGTAACATAAGGGAAAGAGACCGAAGAGGTTTTGTCCCAGGCCGATAGGCACCCGGAGGATGCGATCCCGGGGGGCGCCGGCCAGGGGAATCCCCGCCGCCCGTTCTGACACCATCACCCGGTATTCCTGGCCCAGGGAATCGCCGAAGTACTCGTCCTGGTTGGCCCGTTCGGTATAGCCCAGGATAGGACAGATTTGCGGAACCGCAGCGCCCAGCTCGGCGTAAACCTGGAGAGTGCGGTCGGTGCGCGTTTCTACGGAGGTATGCATCCGGCGGGAAATCAGCTGGGGTACGGGCCGCTTGAGAACAACTTGCCCACCGGTTTCCCGGTCAATGGCGGCGCGCACTTCGTAATCGGCTCCGCTGCCCAGCAGCCCGGTCAGGGTGTAGCGGTTCAGGTCAACTAATTCCATAATGACGTTTGCCCGTGTCTAGAATTAGAGTATAGCGTCAACTTCCGGCGCCGCCCCGCGCCCCGGCCGGCAGGTCAGGGTTACCCAATCCTCTTTGAGCCGCGTTTCTACGCCGGTAAAACCGGCCTGAACCAGCGTCTCCACTGTTTCCGCGTGTTGTTCTTCGATGATTCCCGATGCGACCAATGTACCGCCGGGGCGCAGGGCGGGCAGGATGTCGGGGGCCCGCTCCCGTATGCCCCGGGCCGAGATGTTGGCCAGGACCAGGTCGAAGGCGCCGGAGGGCGCCAGCCGATGGGGCAGGCTGCCCTGGTCGAGGTTGACCTGTTTCTGGATGCGAGTGCGGCGGAAGTTTTGCCGGGATGCCTGCACCGCCTGGGGGTCTAGGTCCAGGGCAGTTACCCGGCCGGCGCCCAGCTTGACGGCGGCGATGGTCAAGATGCCGGAGCCGCAGCCTAGGTCCAGGACATTCATTCCGGGCTGCACCAGTTGCTCCATCGCCTCCAGGCAAGTGTAGGTGGTTGGGTGGTAGCCAGTGCCGAAGGCTAACCCCGGGTCAAGTTCAATCAGCAGTTCTCCTTCCCCCGGTTCGTATTCAATCCAGGAGGGCTTGACGACTAACCGCTCCCCGATTTTCAGCAGGGTGAAGTGGGACTTCCAGGCATTTTGCCAGTCTTCATCCTTATCCAGGGGCGTAACCGTCAGCTCTCCCAGGGGTTGAAGGATGCGGGCTAGGTTGACGCCTACTTCGATGTGAGAAAACCGCTGGCGCGCTTCGCCGGGCAGGTAGGTGCGCAGCCTGATTAGCTCCGGGCCGTCGTCCTCCATCGTCAGCCCGTAGCCGTAACGGTCAAACAGGTAGGAAATTGGCTCCACGTATTCAAAAGGCACGCTGATGCTTACTTCCTGCCACATACTGCCCACTCCACAAAAAACCCGGCGAGCTGTCTGCCGGGTATCTAATTACCATACCGGTTGCTGTTCCCGGCAATTGTGCGGGGCAATCGCCCGAAACCGCTCTTGATGCCCGTAGCAACGCTGGCCGAGAGGTTCTACTAACCCAAAGCGTCCTTAATCCGGTTAAAGATACCTTTCTCCTTACCGCCGCCGCCATCCCCGGCACGCACCGCCGCATCTTCCGGTTCCTCCGTCGCGGCTGACGGCGCGGCGGTGGCTTCAACGCTTTCAAATTGGGGGTCGATCGACTGGGCCAACTCCTCCAGCAGTTTCCGTTGGCGGGAGTTGAGCTTCTGCGGGACCTGGAGGTCCACGAAAACCCGCAGGTCGCCCCGCCGTCCGTTATTGATGTGGGTTACGCCCTTGCCGCGGATGCGAAACTCGGCGCCTGGTTGGGTTCCCTGAGGGATTTTCAGTGGGGTGGGCGCGCCATCCAGGGTCGGGATTTCCTTCTCCACGCCCAAGGCCGCCTCGGCCACATTCAAGGGTAGAGCGTAGAGCAGGTCATAGTCTTCGCGCTCGAAAAAGGCGTGTCGCTGCACTTCCACTTGGATGTAGAGGTTGCCCGGCGGCCCGCCGTTGCTGCCCGAGTTGCCCTCGCCGGTCAGGCGCACCTGCATTCCTCCCTGGATTCCGGCGGGAATGTTGACCAGGGTTTTGCGGTTGCGTCGCTCCATGCCGGCGCCGCGGCAAACGGCGCAGGGCTTTTCAATGACGCTGCCCTTACCCTGGCAGGTGGGGCAAGTGGCGACCTGGGCGAACTGGCCGAAAAGGCTGCGCTGAGTCCGTCGCACCTGCCCGTTGCCGCCACAAGTTGCGCAGGTAATGACCGGCGTACCAGGTTCGTTGCCGTGGCCGGAACATTGATGGCAGATTTCCACGCGGGAAATATCCACTTCGCGCTCCACGCCAAAGGCGGCCTCTTCAAAAGAGAGCATTACCCGTTGTTGCAGGTCGCTGCCTCGCTGGGGCCCGCGGGCGCGCCGTCCTCCGGAGTCGCCGAAAAAGGAATCGAAAATATCCCCGAACCCGCCGAAAACGTCGAAACCGTCAAAAGGACGGTCAAAGCCGCCGCCAGAACTCACGCCGGCATGGCCGAAACGGTCATACTGGGCCCGTTTCCTGGCGTCGGTCAAAACCTGGTAGGCTTCGTTGACTTCCTTGAACTTTTCCTCGGCGTCGGGGTTCTTGTTACGGTCCGGGTGGTATTCCATCGCCTTTCTGCGAAAGGCTTTGCGAATCTCCTCCTCCGTATCCTTCCGGGAGACACCCAGAACCTCATAATAGTCCGTTTGCGCCATGCCAAGCCATCCCACAAATATATCGGTCGCCGATGATACCAAAACCGGGACACTATCCCCCATATTATAGGGCAATGGGCGGTGCGTCTCAATAGCGGGTCGCCGTTGCAATGGGGTCTTTTGGTTGCCCCTCTTTTGCCATTCCGGGGAAGTGTAACGACGGAAAATCTGAAATACTGCCTTGCCCTGCCTTGCCCGGTCGAAAACTTTAGACACTTCAGCCATCATTCCGTTCAGGGCGGCCATTGAAAGGCCCTGACGGTGGCTGGGATTTGCCTTGACAGCATAGACCCCAATCGGTACGATACTAATTTAAGAGATTAAATCTCTTGAAGCGGAACCATAGACGGAAAGGAAAAGGTGTCCTATGGAGATCGTTATTTTCCTAGCCGTCCTGGCGGCCGCAGGGATACTGGGAACGGGGGTGACCTTTTGGCTCCTTTACCGTTCCAGAGCTGACGGTAAGCGGGTAAAGAACGCTAGAGAAGAAGCTAGTTCGGTAGTTGCTCAGGCCGAGGCCGAGAAGCGGAGAATCCTCCTGGAAGCCCAGGAAGAAGTCTTGAAACTCCGTACCACCGGCGAAAACGAGATTAAGGAACAGCGTCAGGAACTCAACCGGCTGGAACGGCGCTACCTCCAGCGGGAAGAGCAACTGGAGCGCAAGAATGAGTCCCTGGAAAAACAGCGGACCAGCCTGTCTGAGAAAGAGTCTGCGGTTGACCGGGCCCTGGAGGAGGCTAAAGGCTTTCAGGAAGAACAGGTCAGGGTATTGGAGGAGACCGCCAATTTGTCCGTGGCCGAAGCCCGGGACTTGGTGGTCAAAGAAGGCGAGGAGAAGGCCAGGCACGAACTGGCCCGTCGCACCTATGACCTGGAGCGAGAATACAAGGTAACCGCTGAAGAGAACGCCCGCAGAATTATTACCCTAGCCATTAACCGTCTGGCTACGGACGTGGTGTCCGAAACTACTACCTCGGTAGTATCCCTGCCCAACGATGAGATGAAGGGTCGTCTTATCGGCCGCGAAGGGCGGAACATTCGAGCATTGGAATCCCTTACGGGAGTGGATATCGTCATCGACGATACTCCGGAAATAGTAACCATATCCTGCTTCGACCCGGTGCGACGCGAGGTCGCCCGCCTGGCCCTGGAGAAGCTGGTCAGTGACGGCCGCATCCAGCCGGCCCGGATTGAAGATATGGTAAACCGCGCCCAGGTGGACATTGAGCAAACTATCTGGAAGGCGGGCGAGCAGTCCACTTTCGACGTTGGCCTCAGTGGTATTGACTCGGAGTTGGTAAGGCTCCTGGGCCAACTGAAGTATCGCTACAGCTATGGCGAGAACGTCCTTAAGCACTCGATCGAGGTATGTCTTCTCTCCGGGATGCTGGCCGCCGAGGTGGGCGCCAACATCCAGGTTGCCAAGATCGGCGGGCTGCTCCATGACGTGGGCAAGGCTTTGACGCATGAAGTCGCCGGCCCCCATGCCGAAATCGGCGCCGAACTGGCGAAGAAGTACGGGATTAACCACAATTCCTACCTGTCTATCCTGGAACACCACGACGATGAACACTCGACGATCGAGTCCTTCATCGTAGCCAGCGCCGATGCGATCAGCGCGGCCCGGCCCGGCGCCCGGAAGGAGTCCCTGGACCAGTACGTGAAGCGCCTGCGGGACCTGGAGGATACCGCCATCGGGTTTGGCGGCGTGGAGCGCGCTTTTGCCATTCAGGCGGGCCGGGAGGTGCGGGTCATGGTCAAGCCAACGGACATTGACGACATTGGCTCCGCCGCCCTGGCCCGTGACATTGCCCGCAAGGTCGAGGAAGAACTGGTCTTCCCGGGGCAGATCAAGGTAACCGTCATCCGGGAAACCCGTAACGTGGAAATTGCCCGCTAGGGGTTCCTCCGGCTCAATCAGCGCCGGACGGAACCGCCGGGCCGGATAAGCGGGAAGCGATTGACGCAGCCTTACGGATAGCTCCAAGAACCGGGCCGCCCGGAACTTGCCCCCCTTCCTTATGCGGTTAAGGGTGCAAGCCGGCGCAGGGGGGCCAACTCGGGTCGGTTAAGGTTCGGATGAAGATTGCGGGTCAAGGCCGCTTCAATTGCATGACCCGGGAATGACCGGTTGAAAGGAAACCGTCTTTGCATATTTTAATGATCGGGGACATTATCGGCCAGCCGGGCCGCCGGGCCGTGCGTCGCCTGGTGCCGGAATTGCGCAAAGAGTTCGGCATAGACCTGGTAATCGCCAATGGCGAAAATACCGCCGGTGGTTTTGGCATCACCCTGGACACTGCCGAGGAACTGCTGGAGAGTGGCGTGGACGTGCTGACCTCCGGCAATCACATCTGGGACCAGAAAGAGATTATTCCCCATATGGACGAGGGGCTGCCCCTAATCCGTCCGGCCAACTACCCGGAGGCTCCGGGCCGGGGCTACCTGGTTCGGGACGGCGTGATGGTGCTCAACCTGATGGGGCGGGTGTTCATGCCGACCTTGGATTGCCCTTTCCGCACCGCCAACCTGACGCTGGAGGAGGCCGAGGCCCGGGGCGCGCCGCGGGTGGTCATCGTGGATTTCCACGCCGAGGCCACCTCGGAAAAGCAAAGCATGGGCTGGTATCTGGACGGCAAGGTTAGCGCCGTGCTGGGCACCCATACCCACGTGGGCACAGTGGACGCCCGCATTTTGCCCAAAGGCACGGCTTACCTGACCGACGTGGGGATGACCGGCCCGGTGAATTCGGTAATCGGCAGCGATACCAATGCAGTGCTGGACCGTTTCCTGACCGGACTGCCCCACCGGTTTTCCGTGGCCGGCGGCCCGGTGATTTTTAACTCGGCCTTGCTGGACGTTGACCCGGAAACCGGCAAGGCGCTGTCAATTCAACGCATAGACCGTAGGATGGAATAACATGGGCGCTATTGTTGACCTGCATCTGCATACCCTGGCTTCCGACGGACGCCTCTCCCCCACTGAGCTGGTTAACCTGGTGGCGAACCGGGGATTGAAGATTGTAGCCATATCGGATCACGATACGACCGAAGGGCTGGCCGAGGCATATCAGGCCGCCGAAGCGTTCCCTGACTTGCAGATTATCCCCGCTATTGAGTTGAGCACCGACATTCCCGGCGACGAAATACATATGCTGGGTTATTTCCTCCAGTACCACGATGCAGAGTTTCAGAGCGTCTTGCGCCAGTTCCGCGCCGGCCGCCTGGAGCGAGGTCGCTTGATGGTAGAGAAATTGTCCACCCTGGGCAAGCCGGTGGAGTGGGAGCGGGTCCAGGCGATTGCCGGCGATGGCTCCGTAGGCCGTCCCCACATCGCCCTGGCCATGGTGGAAAAGGGTTACTTCAAGGAACCCAAGGAGGCTTTTTACGACTACCTAGGCCGTAACGGATTGGCCTACGTGGAACGACAAAAGATGACTCCGGTGGAAGGAGTCGAGCTGCTGGCCCGGGTTGGCGGAGCAGCGGTCCTGGCGCATCCGGCAAACCTGCCCGATCTCGACGACAAAGTAGCCGCACTGAAGACGGCCGGGTTGGCTGGTATGGAGGTGCATTACGCCCAATACAGCTCGGAAACGGTGGAGTATCTGCTGGAAATCGCGAACCGCCACGACCTGATTCCCTGCGGGGGCAGCGATTATCACGGTCTGGGTAACACCGGAGAACTTCTCCCGGGTGTTTTGGGGCCGCCGATGGAAACCGTGGAGCGGCTGGCGGAAGCCTCGCGTAAGTTAGCCGCCGACCGTTAGTCCTTCCGGCGAATCTGCCCATGTCCCTGGAGGTTGCCGCCCTTTATATCTACTCTTACCTGGTTGGAGCCGTACCGACTTCTTACATTATTGCCCGTCTGGTTAAAGGCATTGACCTCCGGCAGTACGGCAGCGGCAATGTGGGCGGTTCCAACATCGCCCGCCAATTGGGTAAGAAATGGGTGGCGCCCCTCTCCTTGTTTGAGTTCTTTTTCAAAGGTGTCTCACCGTTCCTGGTTGGTCTGGTTTTCCTGGGTCATGTGCCGGGGCTGGAGCGAACCTCGCCGCTGTTCCTGGCCGCTCCCCTGTTGGCCCTCATCGGCAACAACTGGTCCGTGTTTCTCCGCTTACAAGGTGGCCGCGGTATTATGGTTACTTGCGGGATGTTAGCGGCCCTGGCTCCCCTGCTTTTTACCGCCGCCATCCTGATTTATTTGGCCGGCTGGCGTCTGACGCGCAGTTCCGGGGTGTGGGCGCTGGTAGCGGTGGCCTCGCTGCCCCTGCTGGTCCTGCTCTCCGGTGGTCGGCTGGCCTCGGGCTGGTCTTACCTCTGGCAAGCGGTAACCGGTCAGGGGGTCATTACAGTCCCCGCTGGCGAAGCATTTATGATAAGCTGGTACTGTCTGATTATTCTGGCATTGATAATTTTGAAACGACTTCTGTCCAACTCAGTGGCCTTCCCTCCGGATCTGTCTCGCAAGAAGGTGCTCTTCAACCGTCTTTTTCGGGACCGGGATCTGGACAGCCGAACCGAGTGGGTGGGCCGAATCCCCGACGGGTCTTAAAGGGGAATTGGAGAGCGGTTAATGGCAATGGAACAACCGGAACAGACTGGTCAAACTCGAGAGTCGGTGTTGACCTGTTACTGGCATCCTGAGGTAGAAACGGGCCTCTCTTGCAGTCGCTGCGGGAAGCGGATGTGCGCCCAATGCTTGGTGCAGGCGCCGGTGGGAATCCGCTGCCGGGAATGTGGCAAAGCTCAACCCATGCCGACCTATGATGTCCGGCCTCGCTACTATACCCGGGCCCTGGGCATGGCTATCCTGCTGGCTTTCGGCGGGATCGTCGTCTGGTCTTTGCTGGACCGGGCGCTGCTGCAACTGGGGGCTTACGGTTCCGTTTCCGGTATGCTGGCCATCGCCTTTGGCTATGCCACTGGCGAACTGGTCAGCCGGGCGGTCAATCGCAAGCGCAGCGTCCTGCTTTCCTACATCGCCGGTCTGGCGGTTATTATCGCCTATCTCGGCAGCCGGCTACTCAGCCCTTACGGGTTCGGCGCGCTGGACGTGCTGTTTGTAGCCATGGGCGTCTTCATCGCCTGGCAGCGGTTGAGACGCTAATCTCCGACTAACTCCTGCCAGAGGCGGTTCACCGTCTCGGTAATCACCGAACACTTGAAGCCGCGCCGTCGCAGGTGGGCGCCGATTTTACGCTTGAACACGTCCGGCGGGCTGCCCTTGGCCGCCAATCTTGCCGCTGGCCGCTGCCCGGCCTTGTAGGCGTTGGCTGCGGCGTCGAACCCCTCCAGAGCCTCCTCAATAATGTCCCGGTCCACCCCGAACTGCATAAGCTCTTGTTGCAGCGCCCGGCGGCCCCGGGGCCGCCGCTGTTCCCGGCTGCGCCGCCACATTTGGGCGAAGGCCGCATCGTCCAGGTAGCGGTTTTGTTGCAGGAAAAGGATTACCTGGTCGATGACCCGGGGGCAGTAATGGCGGGAAAGGCGACGCCGCACCTCCGCTTCGCTGCGTGGTCGATAGCTCAGAAAGCGGAGGGCGGCGTCGCGGGCTTGAGGGTATTCCTTCCCGGAAGCCGATGCTGGCGCCGAATCCTCGGCCCAGCCCGGCGAGGCAGGAGTATTCTTTGGTATGGTCAAGGTTTGGGCCGTACTTGGGCCGGGCAATCGTATAGCACTTTCAACCGGTCCGGTTAGCCTTTCCCGGTCATTCCGGCGAAGACGGGAATGACCGGATTGTAACGGTTCCCAATGCGGTAGCTCGGCGTACCGGGGGTTACTCGGGGTCTTCCGAATCGGTCAGGGTCGCCAGGAGGGCGTTCACGTCGGGTTTCGTCGGGGTGGGGGCATTAGTCGGTTGCTCCGTTGTGGACAGAGGTGAAACCTTGCCCCGGACCCGGGCTTCGATGGATTCGGCGATTTCGGGGTGCTGCGCCAGGAAGTCCTTGGAGTTTTCCCGACCCTGGCCGAGGCGGGTTTCGCCATAGGAGTAGAAGGCTCCCGCCTTTTTCAGGATGCCTTCGCTGACCCCCAGCTCCAGCAGGTCGCCCATCTTGCTGATGCCCTGGTTGAACATAATGTCAAACTCGGTAACCCGGAAGGGGGCGGCGATCTTGTTTTTGACGATGCGCGCCCGCACCCGGCTGCCGATAATTTCCGAGCCTTGCTTGATGGATTCGGTGCGGCGCAGGTCGATGCGTACTGAGCTATAGAACTTCAAGGCGCGCCCGCCAGGGGTTACCTCCGGGCTGCCGTAGGAAATGCCCACCTTTTCCCGCAACTGGTTGATGAATACCACAGCGGTGCGGGAGTGGTGGATGGTGGAGGTAAGTTTGCGCAAAGCCTGGGACATCAGCCGGGCCTGCAAGCCGACATGGGTATCTCCCATATCTCCCTCAATTTCCGCCTGGGGGACTAGCGCGGCTACGCTGTCCACCACGATGGTGTCCACCGCCCCGCTGCGCACTAATTGTTCAGTGATGTCCAGGGCCTGCTCGCCGCTGTCCGGCTGGGAGATAAGCAAGTCGTTCAAGTTCAGGCCGCAGTTGGCGGCATAGGACGGGTCCAGGGCGTGTTCCGCATCTACGTAAGCGGCGATGCCGCCCAGTTTCTGGGTTTCGCTCATAATGTGGATTGCCAGGGTGGACTTGCCGGCGGACTCGCTGCCGTAGATTTCGGTTACCCGGCCCCGGGGGATGCCTCCGGCGCCCAGGGCAAGATCCAGGGACAAGGAGCCGGTGGAGATAACCTCGGTGCTAAGTCGTTGAGCGGCCTCCTCGCCGAGTCGCATCACGGCGCCTTTGCCGTGGTCTTTCTCAATACGGCCCAGCGCGATTTCCAGAGCAGACACCTTGTCTTTGTTCGCATCGTTTGGCATAGAGTTAGCGTTCCTCCAGTACGTTATGCCGCCAGCCTAGCATAGCCCACAGGGGGTTCACAAGGAGCAAGTGTCAGTAGATTAAAACGTTTGTTCCGAGCAGATCAATATCTTGTGGATCAATGGCAGGGCCAACGGCCCCCTGGACTAAAAGTCTCAATAGCCGCCCTTGTAGCCGATGGTTACGTTCCCGTCCTGGACGACGACCGGAGTAACCCGTTCTCCGCCGGTCAGCTCCAGCAGAGCGGGAATCATATCTGGTTGCTTGGCCAGGTCAATCTCGGTGTAAGCCGTCTTGCTGCGGCGGTATTCCATCTTGGCGGCGGCGGAAAATGAACAGTCCGGGTGAGTATAAATGACTATTCCGGCGGTGTTTTCAGTGGTCATGCTCAGCTCCTCTGGGAACTATATTTCAGGATTTGCGTCCGACGGTACGCTGCCCGTTCGAAACGGACTTCGGGCTTCATTGTACGGGGAAGGGCCAATTTATTCAACGCTATAACGTATCAAGCCGGTTCAGGATACAGATGGGTATCCCCTGCCGGTCTTTTACCGGTCCTGGCCGGTCGTCACCGGGGCGCTTCCGTGATATTCTAGTAGGCCCGCCGGAGATACACGACCGGCCGGGCAGACTGGCAACGAGTTGAGTGAGGAACATGGACCAGGCCGAGGTGTTCCGGGACAAGGTGATACTCCTGTTGCAGGATAATTCCATCGGCGTAGCTTATTTGACACCCTTGCCCCGGGGCGGCCGGTTGCGTGGCCGGGCTGCCCGGGAGATGGAGCGGGCCTTGGATGGTTTGTCGGCCTTGTCCCTGCCTGAAGGGGAGGCCACGGCCGATCTGGTGGTTGGCAATGGGTGTTTCGCCGTGGGCCGCTATGCCGCCGCCGCCGAAGCGTATGCCCGTATCCTCGCGGTGGCGCCGGAGGACCCGGCGGCCCGCTTTAACCTGGCCCTGACCCATCTCCGGCTGAAGGATCCGGCCAGGGCGGTGGCCGAGCTTACCCGGGTGCTGGGACAACAACCGGATATGGCTGAAGTCTGTTACCAACGGGGTAACGCCTACGATGATCTGGGAGAGCCGGAAACCGCGTTGCAAGACTATGCCGCCGCCGTCGCATTGGCCCCGGACTATCTCCAGGCCCATTACAATCGCGGGGTGGTGCTGGCCCGTATTGGCCGCCACCGGGAAGCGGTAGCCGCCTTTGACCGAGCGATAGAATTGCGGCCCACCTTGTCCAACGCCTATCTCAACCGGGGGGCTTCCCTGGATGAGTTGGAACTGCACGACCGGGCCATCGCCGACTATGCTACCGCCATTGATTTTAACCCGGAAAGCGCCGATGCTTACTTCAACCGGGCGCGTACCTACTATTATTTGGGTTACATCGAAGAAGCCGTCGCTGACTATACCGAGGTGATAACCCTGCGTCCCGACGATGCCGAGGCGTTCAATAACCGGGGCTTGGCCTACGATGCGCTGGAGGACTACGCCAGCGCGCTGGAAGATTATGGCGCGGCGGTGGCTTTGTGGCCGGATTTCCCCGCCGCCCTGAACAATCGGGGCGCGGCGCACGAAGCCCTGGGCCACGCGGCGGCGGCGTTGGCGGATTATCTCGCCGTCCTGGATAGCGACCCCGGATTTGCGGTTGCCTGGTACAACGCTGCCCGCCTGTACGCCCGGCAGGATGAGCTTGGCCGGTGCCTGGAATATCTGGACCAGGCAGTGCGGCTTGCTCCCAATTTCGCCGAGGATGCCGTCGAAGACGACAACCTGGGCTGGGTTCTGGAGCTTAACGAGCTGAAGCGGAACCGGACGCGGGGAAGTTAGCGGAAAAAGGGATAACCCGGGGCAACCGCCAGGGTTGCCCCAGACCGGCAATGACTTTTCCGGCGCTTCGGGACGACCTCCGGGTTAAAGGTCTTCTTCCCCTTTCAGTTCCAGCGCCTCCCGGTTTGCGGCCAGCGTGGGCGCCCGGCGGCGGTGGATGAGCACGTTGTGGAAAATGACCAGTAAGGCAAGGACGGACAGTTCCAACACCGGCAGCCGCTCGGCATGGAAGTAGGGCAGGGATTGGCTGACCACCAGCAACGTGGAGAAGCATACCGCGATTCCCCAAGATGACCGGAAAGGAGAGCGGCGGGTCAGGAGGACGGCGCAAAAGCCGACGGCGACGCCCAACAGCCCCAGCAGCGGCGTCAGGGCAAAGGTTACGCCAACCAGGGTGGCCATACCGTCGCCGCCCCGGAAACGGGTGAAAATGGACTTCCAATGCCCGGCCACGGCAGCGCCACCAGCCAGGATCCAAGCGACTTCCGGCACGCCCAGCAGGTTGGCAAAGATGACTGCCAGGCCACCCTTGACCGCGTCTCCGGCGAAGACCAGTATCCCGTTGCGCCGGCTGATGTTCCAGAATACATTGGCGGTGCCGGCCCGAGTGCTGCCGGTGGCGAAGATGTCAATCCCTCTCCGCCGGGCTACCAGGTGGGCCAGGGGCAAGGAGCCGAGCAAATATCCAACGATGATTGATGCCAGGAGCTTCTGGATAAGAAGTAGTTCGTCCGTCACTTTGCTCGAAGCCTCGGAATGGTTGGCGATCGGAATTGTTGAAGAATGGCGCAGGATTCAGCCGGGGCTGCCGTACATAATATAGCACTCCACCGGCCCGGGTAACAGGGCAAAAGGTCCGGTATTCTCAACACGCTTTGGTGTCCTTTGCCCGGTTAGCCCGCGGTGTTTGCCCGCTAGCTTTTGCCGGAGTGGGCGCGTCCCGTCCCTTGCGGTCAATGCGGGGAGCGTTTGCCCGCCGGTTTTGGCAGAGTGGGTCTTTTGGGTGGTCATTGCGTTATACTGCCAATGGTCGGCCGGCCGGTCGCCGGTTTTGCCCGCCGCTGAACCCTCAAAGTAGTACGGAAAGATGGTATGGAGCAACGGTTATGACGTCAGACAGCTCTCCCTTGTCCGGTATGGTGGCGCTGGACTTAACTCAGATTATGGCCGGGCCGGTCTGCACTATGCTGCTGGCCGATATGGGCGCGGATGTAATCAAGATTGAGAAGCCCGATGGTGGCGATGATACCCGGCGGATGGGGCCGCCCTTTAGCGGCGGGTGGGCGGCCGGGTTTCTGGCCTTGAACCGCAACAAGCGCAGCCTGGCCCTGAACTTGCAAGACGAGCGGGGGCGACCGGTGTTCCGGCGGCTGCTGGCCGGCGCCGACGTAGTGGTAGAAAACTTTCGCCCCGGCGTTATGGAACGGTTGGGGTTGGGCTACGCGGCGTTGGCCCAGGTCAAGCCCAGTCTGGTTTACTGTTCCATTTCCGGTTTTGGCGCCACCGGGCCTTACCGGGACCGGGGCGGTTTCGACCTGGTGGCCCAGGGAATGAGCGGCTTGATGAGCATCACCGGCTTTCCTGGTAGTCCGCCGGCCAAGGTGGGCGTACCCATCACCGACATCTCTGCCGGCACCCTGGCGGCTTACGGTATTCTATGCGCCTACATTCACTCCCTCCGGACCGGGCAGGGGCAGATGGTGGATGCTTCCCTGTTGGAGGCAGGCATTGCCTATACTATCTGGGAGTCGGCTCTCTACTTTGCCCAGGGTGAGATACCGGGGCCGCTGGGTTCGGCCCACCGGGTTTCCGCCCCCTACCAGGCCCTGCGCACCGGCGACGGCTACATCAATATCGGCGCCGCCACCCAAGCCACTTGGGAGCAGTTCTGCCGGGCCCTTGGCCTGGAAGCAATGATCGAAGACCCGCGCTTTCGGGCGCCCGGCGACCGGAAGGCCCGGGAGCGGGAACTGGCGGAACTGCTGGAAGTTACCCTGTCCGCCGAGCCCACTGCCTATTGGCTGGAGTTGCTGAATCGGGCCGGCGTGGTGGCCGGGCCAATCTACAATATGGAACAGGTCTATCAAGACCCCCAAGTACGGGCCCGGGAGATGTTAATTGACCTGGAGGACCCGGAGTTGGGTCGTTTACATAACATCGGTATTCCGGTAAAGTTGTCTGCTACGCCGGGACGAATCAACCGGCGGGCGCCCGCTTTGGGAGAACACAGCGAGGAGGTATTGCGGGAGGCTGGCTTTGCGGATGGCGAAATAGAGGAACTGCGAGATGCGGGAGTGATTCGGCTGCCTTGAAACTACCGGCCCTGAAACTACTGGCCCGGAGGTGAATTTTCCCGGAAGGACGCAGATACCTGAAGTATCCCGGAGCGTAATCTACCCGGACGGTTCTACCGGCGGCTAACCCGCGCCTCGGCGCATCTCTGGAAAAAGGAAGCTGGGGAAAGAGCTTACCCCTGGCGCCATTCCAGGCCGTCGGTGGCCTCCAGGAACCGGCTAATCAAATGCTGGCTGGAGACGATGACGCTGGGGGTGAACAGGTTGGCGTCCTTTCCTTGCCGGTCAACTACGTTGCCGCCGGCCTCCCGGGCCAGCAGCAACCCGGAGGCGCTGTCCCAGGGAGACAGGGAGTGGTGGAAGTAGAGGTCAATCCGGCCGGCGGCGGCATAGGCCATTCCCAGGGCCGACGAACCCATCAGCCGCATAGTCTGGAAACCCGGCCACAGGGAGCGCACCAGATCCAGGGCCGTTCCCGCCTTTTGGTCCACGTAACCCAGGTCGAATCCCAGCAAGCAGTTGGCAATTTCCTGCCGTTCGGACACGGCAATGGGGTCGCCATTAAGGAAGGCCCCCCGGCCCAGTTCGGCGGTAAAGACTTCCTCCTTGATCGGGTCGTAGGTTACGCCCATTGTTATGCTGCCGCCCCTGGCCAGGGCCACCACCACGCAAAAGTGCGGAATGCCCTCGGCAAAGTTGCGCGTGCCGTCGATCGGGTCGATAACCCAGGTGTAGGGGGAGTCGGTTTCTATCGGGTTAGATTCTTCGGACAGGATGCTGAACTGGGGATATTCATCCCGCACCAGTTCCAGAATCACCTTTTCCGCCGCCAGATCCACGTCGGTAACGATGTCGGCGCGCCCCTTGAAACTGACTTCCTTTTCGGTCAGAAAACGCTCCCGGACGACCTGTCCGGCCCGCCGGGCGGCTTCCAGGGACACTTCCAACGCGGTACGTCCGCTTTGGGATAGGGGTATGGGTTCCACCTGTTTCCCGTTTCCTTGGTTCAATTTCTCCCCATGCCGGCATCTCCAGGTTCGTTTCACCCGGCGACGCAGAATTACGTAGAGTTGTTCAAGCCAGTCCCATCTTTTCGTAAACTTCCCCGATGGTCTGCCGGGCGATGGCCCGGGCCTGTTGGCCACCTTCGGCAAGTACCTCTTTGACGAAGCCGGGCCGTTCTTCCAACTCCCGGCGTCGCTCCCGCATAGGTTCCAGAAAGGCGTTAATGTTGGCCGCCAGGTGCCGCTTGCAGTCAACGCAGCCCCGCTGGGCGCCGGCACACTCGCGATAAACCTGGTTCACTTCGTCCGCCGGGCTGAACAGCTGGTGCAGGGAGTAAACGTTACACACTTCGGGGCGGCCCGGGTCGCTGCGCCGCTGCCGTTGGGGGTCGGTAAAAGCGGTCAGCACCCGCTGGGTAGTCTCCTCCGGGGTTGCCGCCAGGTCCAGGTGGTTATCCAGGGACTTGCTCATCTTATGCTGGCCTTCCAGCCCCAGGATCAGGGGCGCTTCGGTCAGCTTGGCCCGGGGTTCCGGGAAGGTATCGCCGAACCGGTGGTTAAAGCGGCGTACTATTTCCCGGGCCAACTCCAGGTGAGGCAGCTGGTCCTGTCCCACCGGCACGGTGTCCGCCTTGTAGATAATGATGTCGGCGGTTTGCAGCACCGGATACCCCACCAGGCCGTAGTTGACGCTCTCTTCGGTTTCGTCCATCTGCCGTACCTTTTCCTTGAAGGTAGGCACCCGCATCAGCCAGCCCAGGGGCGTTACCATGCTCAACAGGGTGTGCAGAGTCATCACCTCCGGCACGTGGGACTGGACGAAAACGATGGACTGTTCCGGGTCAATACCGGCGGCCAGCCAGTCCAGGGCCATTTCGTGGATGTTGGGCTGGATGTCGGCCACGTCCGCCGGGTTTTCGATGGTGGTCAGGGCGTGGATGTCAACGATGCTGTAGATGCAGTGGTAGTCCTGTTGCAGTTTAACCCAATTTTCCAGCGCCCCCAGGTAGTTGCCCAAGTGCAGTCGCCCGGTGGGACGCATCCCCGACAGAATTGTGCCTTTGCCGGCCGGGGCCGGCCCTCGGTCTGAAACCATAAACTATTCCTTGACTTCTCCGTTCCGCCCCGGCAAGGTAAGGCCCCGGAGCATGGGGCGGTTTCACTACGATTTTCGGAACCGTTACGGACCGTTCGCCGGCCAGTCTAGCACGCCCGGTTAGAGCGGGGCAACATAAACTGACCATTTGCCGGCGCTAAATACCTTTCAAGGTTGGGGGCTTTTCGGATATACTCGCCCCGTGACGCAGGAAAGGACAAGGCCGCTGGTCGGGGTGGGGGTGGTGTTCGTGCGGGAGGACAAAGTCTTTCTGGCGAAACGCCAGGGTTCCCATGGCGCGGATACCTGGGCCGCGGCGGGCGGGCACCTGGAATGGGGCGAATCCCTGGAGGATTGCGCCCGGCGCGAGGCCTGGGAGGAGATGGGTGTAACGGTGGGCGCCCTGCGCTTCCTCTGTCTGAGCAATATCATTGCTTATGGTCGGCACTACGTAGATATTGAGTTCCTGGGCGACATCGGCGAGCAGGAACCCCGGCTGGCCGAGCCGGCGTCCTTTTCCCAATCCGGGTGGTTTCCGCTGGACGATTTGCCTCAACCCTTGTTTGACGCCGTAGGCTATGCCCTGGACAGCCTGCGCCGGGGGCGACACTACTATTCCGTAGAAGAATCATCCGTAGAAGAATCGCTTCCGGATAACTCCTCCGGTTAATCGGCTACCGGATTTCCTTTCTCTCGCGCACCGGCCCTCTCCCCGGGGCGAGTGGGGTAAAAGCCCCCAGGAATTAAGCCGAGATTGCCCTGCCGAGCGTGCGCCCAAACGGGCAAAACAGCTATGAATTTGGTATAATAGCAGGGAAAGGCCATCCGGTTAAGCCGATGTTGCTCCCCCACCGACAGGCGGTTTCCGCCGGCCGTCCGGGGCGTTTTCGAGGGCCTCCGCGGTTGGTGAATGACCTTCCCGCTCGTGGAAAAGTGCCGTGCCGGCGGGCCGGGATAAAGATAGCTTGAGAATGACTTTCCCGCTCGTGGAAAAGGTGGCAGGCGTATAACTGGATTGCGGTCTGTCGCGCGCCGGGGTCAGGTAAAATCTATTGGGGTATAAGCTGTAAATGCAAGGACGTTTGATAACCGAACAGGGACCTTCCCCTCTCGAACTGCCCGCCAGCGTCTCCGAAACCAATGGCCACACTGTTTCCGCCGGCGCGACTGGCGCCGTAAGTCGGGAACCAGAATATACTGCCAAAGACATCCAGGTACTGGAGGGTCTGGAGGCCGTCCGGGTTCGGCCCGGAATGTACATTGGTAGTACCGACCAGCGGGGTCTGCACCATCTCATCTACGAGATTCTGGATAATGCCGTGGACGAGGCCATGGCCGGTTACTGCACCCGGGTCGATTTGACTCTGGCTGAGGACGGGTTGATTACCATCTCCGACGACGGGCGGGGCATTCCGGTGGATATTCACCCCTCTACCGGCAAGTCGGGCCTGGAAACGGTGATGACCACCTTGCACGCCGGCGGTAAGTTCGGTGGCGGGGCCTACAAGGTTACCGGCGGACTGCACGGCGTTGGCGGATCGGTGGTCAACGGGCTGGCCTCCTACCTGAAGGCGGAGGTTCACCGGGAAGGCTATATCCACCACCAGGAGTATTCCCAGGGAATCCCGGTTGGCGAGGTAATCAAGGGAAAGCGCACCGCCTTGCACGGCACCACCATTGCCTTTCAGCCCGACCCGGAGATATTTCCTGACATTGACTACGACTTTGATACCCTGACCAGCCACTTCAAGGAGATCGCCTTTCTGAACAAGGGTTTGGAAATCAGGTTTGTCAGCCGCTGGCACCAGGAACGACGCAAGGGGGATATTGAGCGGACCTATTATTTTGATGGTGGCATCGCCAACCTGGTGCGCAACATAAACAAGAACCGCCGTGTGATGCAGCCGTTGCCCTTTTACTATGAAAAGACGGTGGACGAAACCTCTGTTGAGGTGGCGATTCAGTATAACGACAGCTTCACCGAATCAGTTATATCCTTTGCCAACTGCATCAACACCCAGGAGGGGGGCAGCCACCTGACCGGGTTCCGCACCGCCCTGACCCGGGTAATCAACGACTACACTCGCCGCCACGGGTTTATCAAGGACGACCAGTCCAACCTTTCCGGTGATGACGTGCGGGAGGGCTTGGCCGCCGTAATCAGCGTAAAGTTGACCAACCCCCAGTTCGAGGGTCAGACCAAGACCAAGCTGGGCAACGCCGAAGTCCGCAGCGTGGTGGATTCGGTGGTCAGCGACGGCCTGAGTCGCTACCTGGAAGAACACCCCGTGGAAAGCAAGCAGATTGTGGAAAAGTGCTTGACCTCCCAGCGGGCTCGGGAGGCGGCCAAGCGGGCTCGGGAGTTGGTCATCCGCAAGAATGCCCTGGACGGCTCATCCCTGCCCGGCAAGCTGGCCGACTGCGCGGAACGCGACCCGTCCAGGTCTGAGCTATATATTGTTGAGGGTGAGTCAGCGGGCGGGTCGGCCAAGATGGGCCGGGACCGCAGTTTTCAGGCCATCCTGCCGCTCAAGGGCAAGATTCTCAACGTGGAACGGGTCTTGCAGCAACCGGATAAAATCCTCGGGCACGAGGAGATTCGCTCCATCATCGCCGCAGTGGGCGCTGGCGAAGGTGAAGAATTTAACCCGGCCAAGGTGCGCTACCAGAAAATCATCATTATGACCGACGCCGACGTGGATGGCTCCCATATCCGCACCCTGGTGCTGACTTTCTTCTTCCGCCGGATGCAAGCCCTGATTGACAGCGGCTACCTCTACATCGCTCAGCCCCCGCTCTACCGGATCCAGTCGGGCCGCCGCGCCGCCGAGTACGTTTACACCGAAGAGGAAAAGGACCAGATGCTGCAAAAGCTGGACGGACGGCGCAACGTCCAATTGCAGCGCTACAAGGGCTTGGGCGAGATGAACCCGGAGCAGCTTTGGGAGACCACGATGAACCCGGACAGCCGCCAGATGCTCCAGGTAAGTATCGAGGACATTATCGAGGTGGAAGACGTGTTCACCACCTTGATGAGCGAGGCGGTAGGCCCCCGGAAGAGTTTCATCCAGTCCCACGCCCGCAGCGTCAAGAACCTGGACGTCTAAGGCGGAGCAGTCGCCGCGCCAAATTCCGGCAGGTTCGGGTTTCAACCCCGCCCCCGGTATTAATGGAATTGGCGGGGAGGATAGCGCCTCCCCCGGACGGTTTCCCCGCCGGTTGGTTGTAATCACCCCGGAGGGGATTGCCGGGCCGGCGCGCCCCTATCCGGTTGGAATAATCTGCCATTTGCTTTATAATGGCTTAACTGTTTATCGACCCTGTATGAGAGATAAGTTCTTTAACCGGGAGGAACCGCTTGCCAGCTAAGAAGGCTGCCCGCCAATCCGTAAAGCGTTACCGGCGCAATCAAAGCATTCGCCGCGCCACCCGTACCGCCGTTACCGCTGCCCGCCGCGCCGTTAGTTCCGGGGATGAGGCTGTAGCTGAACCGGCCATCCGCCAGGCCATCAGCGTGCTGGACAAGGCCGTGAAGAAGGGTATCCTGCACAAGAACAACGCTTCTCGCCGCAAGTCCCGCCTGGCTGCCCGCCTCAACCAACTACAGAACTGATAACGGGCTTACCGTTTCCCGGGCGCCATTTCCCAGGAATCTCCAGTGTAGTGCGGGCGGCAAACCCGCACCTTTTCCGTGTCGGCGCGTCTGATACTCCTTAAAGGAGAAGGGGAGATCTCCTCTCTCCTTCTGGGAGAGGGATGGGAGCAAGGCCCGGAGACTAGAAAGCGATTCCCGGCCCGGCGCCTGGGTGACTGGTCGCTGTTGACAACCTGCTTGGCCTTTGTTACCGTCATAAGAACAAAAGTTTTGCAGGTGAGTTATGCCGTCAAACAGCAAAATACCCCCCAGGAGAAGAAGAATACTGGAGTTCATTCAGACCTTTATCGAGGACAATGGGCTGCCCCCCACGGTGCGGGACATCCAGAAGGCTTGCGAAATCAGCTCTACTTCAGTGGTGGATTACAATTTACGCCTGCTGGACCGGGACGGGTACTTGAACCGGAGGCCGGACGTAGCCCGGGGTATAGAACTGCTGGATGACTCCGGCCAGCCGGTGAACTCGGTGCCCAAGGTGCAGATTGTAGGGCGAATTGCCGCCGGCTCTCCCCTACCGGTTTTTTCGGCTGAAGGTAACACCTCCAGCCAGGAATTGGATACGATAGAGGTCGCCCCGGAGCTGCCCCGTAAGTTCGGAAAACTCTACGGCCTGGAAGTTCAAGGCTTGTCAATGATTGACGCCTTGATTGACGATGGCGACGTGGTGATCATACAACCGGCGCAGCAGGCCGAGAACGGGGAAATGGTGGTAGCCTGGCTCAAGGAAGAGGAGGAGGCCACCCTAAAGAAATTCTACCCGGAAGGTAGCCAGGTGCGACTCCAACCGGCCAACAGCCAGATGGATCCCATCTACTGCCCGGCGGACAACGTGGAAATACGCGGCAAAGTGGTAAGCGTTATCCGCAAGTTTTGACAAGTTGCCCTTTTCCCTGTTATGAAACAGTGCCGCCCGGATAGGTTGAGCGTTCCGGGCGGCATTGCCATGGGGACCGGGACGTGGTTCCGGGCGGCGCACGCTGGCCCAGTGGCCCGACGCTGTGCCAGGTATTGGAGATAGGTATCGGAGATATGGCCTTCGCTACTTGCGGCTGTTGACCAGGGCGCCGTAAGTCGCCACCAGGAAGGGCACGCAGTAGGTGAGGGGAATCTTCCAGTAGAGGGCGTTATTCCACTGACCACCCAATAGGGTATCCCCCTGGTTCAGCAAAGTGAGGATGGTGCCTACGACTAATCCGGCCAGGGCTGACCGTTTCAGCATTGGCCGGTGGAACAGGACGCAGGCGCTGCACTTGATTATCTCGTTGGGCGATTCGGACGCGCCGCCCGGGTGGGAGCCGCCCCGGCTTTTGAAGGAAAAAGCCAGGCGTTGGCTTACATCCTTTTCACAGCGTTGGCAGTGAAGAACCTCGGCGACCGGGTGTTCCAAGACAAGCCCCGCTCCAGAGGAAGTAGAGTCAACCCACCCGGCAGCAGGCTGCCGCTGCCCCAACTCCCCCAACTCCCTTGATGTGCTTTGGGGTAAGGCATGCTTTAGACGTGCCGGCGCCCGTTATTCTGGCGAAAGCCGGGATGGTATTATTATCCGGATGCGTCGTGATGCCCGGATAAACGCCGTCGTATATTGAGCCTAGACGGGGTAATAGTCGGGGGCGCAACCTTCACTCCCGGAAGCTGCGCCCTTGTGGGACTATAGCACAGAACTTGCCGACCTTTTCACGTTTCACACTCAGTTCAAGGCGCTTTGACAGTAGTATTTCGTCCTGTAGCGGGCGTCCGTTGCTTCCCCTGGCAGCGGGCTAACTGGACTTACCGATACGAAATACTTTGGTGCCACACGCGGGGCATGTTCCACGGGTGGCGGGCCGTCCGTTCTTCAACATAACCTCTTCCGGGTTGTTAATCTCTCGCTTGCTGCGGCACTTGAAGCAATAAGCCTCCATTCCCCTCTCCCTCCTCAATGTCTTCTCGGTGCCTGGGTTGCCCTGGGGTTTTGAACTACCGTTGAAGTTGGATGCCGGACGTTTCCGGACCACGGTGCAGCTTTTAGCGGTCCTGCCCCTCCCGGAGGCCGGCGTATTTGAAGTCTGGTAACCTTGGGTAAAAGCACGGGTTACCATTGCCTTATGTAATATACAAGGCTAATGTCGGTTGTCAAGCTGAATGGGGAACGAATCGGTTGGATTACCCTTGCTTAACCTCCCAGCTATGGCGCGGTCATTGCCGCAACTGAGCCTCCGGCGCAACCGGAGGAAATGAGCGGTACAAGAGAGGAAATGACCTCAGCCGGGGATAGCGTCAGAGGCGAAAGGCGAAGGGGCTTCCAATTGGAATACCTTAACCGGCTGCCAGGAGTTGGCCGGCCGGTCATATTTTACCAGGGCCAGAAATCTCCCATCCCTGGCATAGACCCGAAACTGTTCCAAATACCCAGCCTCTGGAACCGCTCGTCCCGGGCTGATGGCCTGGCCGTGCCGCAGGTTCTGCTCCGCCTGGGGGCTTATCGTAATCGCGCGCAGGTCGCGCAGCACCCGGTCTATGGAGTGGAGGCGGGATTGCCACCCCCCGGGTTCGGCGGCGTTGGCCGCCTCCAACGATTCCAGGGTGCTGCCGTCGGCGGCGTGGAAAGTGCCGCAGTATTGCCGCACCAGGTCGATTACGTAGCCACCGCAGCCCAGGGCCGCCCCCAGGTCATGGGCCAGCGAGCGCATATAAACGCCGCGGCCGCATTCCACGTCCAGGGTTAGCTCCGGCAAGGAAAAATCAACCAGCCGGATGTCGAGAATCTCCACGGGGCGGGCGGCCCGCTCCACTTCAACCCCGGCCCGGGCTAGCTGGTACAGCCGTTGTCCCTTTATCTTGACCGCGCTGTACATCGGGGGCGTCTGCTCGATGGCGCCAATGAAGGGTTGCAACGTCTGTTCAACCAGGGCGGCAGTCAGTTGGCTCGGGTCGCCGGTTTCGGTTATCTCTCCCTCGGCGTCGTAGGTGATGCTGGTGGCGCCCAACCGGACCTTCATCCGGTAACGCTTGGTCCCGTCCACTACATAGTCCATCAGGCGAGTAGCCTGGCCGAAACAGACGGGCAGTACGCCTTGAGCCAGTGGGTCCATAGTGCCGCAGTGGCCCACTTTCTGCCGCTGGCCGGTAATGCGTTTAATCTGCCGCAGGGCGGCCATGGAAGTCAGGCCCACGGGCTTGTAAAAGTTCAGGAAGCCGTTGACCAAAGGCGCTGCATTGCGCCGGGGAGTGTTCCGGGCACTGTTCCCGGCGCTGTTTCTGGCTTGGGGCATAGGGCTTAACCACCAGTCGGGAAGGACAGCGGGCCATTGTACCGGGGCGAGCCTTCGGCGCGTTCGTCGGGGCCGGAGGGGGGCCGGATGCTGTCCATAATCCGCAGTACGGCGTCGGCGTTCTCCAGCGAATCGTCCAGGGTGAACTTCAGAAAGGGGATATAACGTAACTTGAGGCGCTCTCTCAACTCCCGCCGCAGGAAGGCTGCCGCCGATTGTATGCCGTCCAAGGCGGATTCCTGGGCTTCCCGGTCTCCCATGACGCTGAGATAGACCCGGGCATTGCGCAAGTCGCTGGAGGTCTGTACTTGGGTAATGCTGATGATGCCGTTGAGCCGGGGGTCTTTAATTTCGCGGGAAAGCAGTTGGCTGATTTCCTGGCGCAACAGGCCGTTGATGCGGTCGGTACGTCGGGACATAGAATGCTCCCCTGGTGCAGAGTGGGATGAAACGGGGGTGGAAGACCCGCCGAAATCGTTAGATCGTTGGAACTAGATCATTTGGAAGAGGCGTCTGGAAAAGGGCCGGCGCCGGAAACGGGCTAACGCTGGCTTCTTTCCTGCCGGTGGGCTTGCAATATGTCGCCGATTTCAAAGTCGTTGAAATCGTTCAGCAGAATGCCACAGTCCATGCCGTTGGTAATTTCGTTAACCTCGTCCCGGAAGTGGCGCAAACTGTTGATGCCGGTTTCCCCCAGCGCCCGGCCCTCGCGCAGCACTCGGATGGCGGCGCCCCGGACAATCCGGCCCTCGATAACCCGACAACCGGCGATCCTGATGTTGCGGCGAGAGGGGAAGATCTCGCGAACCTCGGCTTGACCCAGGATTATGTCGGTAAAGGTGGGTTCCAGCATACCGTGAAGGGCCTGTTCTACGTCGTCAATCAGCTGGTAGATGATGTCGTAGTGGCGTATTTCCACCCCCATCCGCTCGGCCACCCGCTCCACGCCCATCTCGTCGCCAACGGAAAAACCTACGACGATAGCGTTGGAAGCGCTGGCCAGCAACACGTCGGACTCGGTTACGTTCCCGCTACCGGCGTGCAGGATGCGCACCCTGGCTTCGGCGTCGGTCAAGCGTTCCAGGGATTGGCGAACCGCTTCCACGCTACCCTGAACGTCAGCTTTGAGTACCAGGTTCAGCTCTTTAACATCGCCGGCGTCGATTTGCTTGACTACTTCTTCCAAGGTCAGGGCACGGACCTGGGACTGCTGGGTTGACTTCAGCCGCTCCCGGCTCTGGACCATAGACCGGGCCATACGCTCGTTGGGAAGCACTGCCATCAAGTCTCCCGCCTCGGGTAAGGAACTGAAGCCCAGCACCTCGGCCGGGGCGCCGGGGACTACCTCTTTGATGGCCCGGCCCCGGTCGTTGGCCAAGGCTTTGACCCGACCCCAGGCAGTGCCGGCGACGACGTAATCCCCCACGCAAAGCGTACCGCTTTGCACCAGTACCGTGGCAGTGGAGCCGCGCTTCCGGTCCAGCTTGGCTTCAATGATGACGCCGCTGGCCGGAAGGTCTGGATTGGCCTTGAGTTCGGCTACCTCGGCCACTACCAGCAGGTTTTCCAGCAGGTCGTCTATGCCTTCTCCGGTACGGGCGGAAACGGGCACCGAAATAACGTCGCCGCCCCAATCTTCCACCAACAAATTATGCTGGCTCAGTTGCCGCTTGACCCGCTCCGGGTCTGCGCCGGGCAGGTCCATTTTATTGATGGCAACGACGATGGGGACCTCCGCTGCCTTGGCGTGGTCAATAGCTTCCTCGGTCTGGGGCATTATGCCGTCGTCGGCGGCCACCACCAGCACGGCAATGTCGGTTACCCGGGCACCCCGGGAACGTATAGAGGTAAAGGCTGCATGCCCCGGCGTGTCCAGGAAGGTTATTTTCTGGCCCTGGTAATCCACCTGGTAGGCGCCGATGTGCTGGGTAATCCCGCCGATTTCCCGCTCGGCTACATGGGCGTTGCGGATCGAGTCCAGCAGGCTGGTTTTCCCGTGGTCAACATGGCCCAGGATGGTAACTACCGGAGGGCGCAGGGTCTGGGCCGCGGCTTCTTCGGCGCCGTTGCCCGACCGGATGGCGGAACCGACCAGGGCGCCCTTCTCGGCCACCGGTTCGGCGACCCGGGTGCGGATTCCATAAGCGGCGGTTACCAGAGCGGCCACCTCGTGGTCGATAAGCTGGTTCATGGAAACCATGATGCCGTTGCGCATCAATTGCTTGATAACGTCCACCGGGCTTTGATCAACCAGCTCGGACAGGTGCTTGACGCTCAACGTCTGGGGCAGCACCAAAGTCCGGGAGGGGCCACGGCGGCCACTTCTGCTGGGTCCGTCAGTAGTCATGCTATTTCTCCGATGCGGTTGGCCCGGCTACTTGTTCCCGGTAATAATCAAGCAAGACTTCCCGGTCGCGGGTGGGGATGGGGATTTGCAAACCTCGTTCCAACCCGCCCTTGCGGATGCCCCGTTCCCAACAGGCCGAGGAGGGGCATAAATAGGCGCCCCGTCCGGAGGCTTTCCCGCTGGCGTCCGCCTGGACCGCACCCTGGGGCGTGCGAACTATACGGGTCAATTCTCGCTTGGGCGCTCGCTGGCCGCAGGCGACGCACCGGCGCTCGGGTATATGACGGACCTTGGGCAAGTTTCGCCTCCTCCTGCCAGGGGTTGGAAAGCGCCGGGAAGCTGAGCCGACTAACGTCCAACTAACGTCCACCACCCCGCCGGGCGCCACTGCGGCCAGCGGGGCCAGAACTCCGCCGGGAACGGCGTCCGCCGCGCCCTCCGCCCCGGCTTTCGCCGACAATATCCTCGGCGAAACGAATCTTCCCGGCGTCGGGCGTAAGTATGGGAACTTCGGGCAAATCGGGGAAGAACCCTTCTTCCTCTTCCTCCTCGTCTTTTTCCATTACACCGTCGAGGGTAAAGGAGGCCAATTCTTCCACGCTAAGGCTTGCAACGGTCTCGCCGGGTATCTGCTGGGCGGTTTCTTCCTCTCTAATCAGCGCTTCCAGCAGGGCGTCTTCATCCATTGGGGCGACGACTTCGGCTACCGGGGTATCCGCGGTCGCGGCCGCGACCGGCTCAAGTTGCGGCTCCGGGGCAATCAGAGTCTCTTCGGGGGATTCCGTTATCGCTGCCCCGGCGGCGGTCATTGCTTCGGCCGCCATTTTCGCTGAAGGAACCGCACCGACACTTTTGGCAGTGGTGGCGGCATCCAGAGCCGCCTGTCGCCGTCGTTCTTCCAATTGCCGCTGGCGGGTTTCCTTGATTTCATCCCACTCGGTCAGTCCCTTGATGTCCAGCCGCCAGCCTACCAACCGAGCGGCCAGCCGGGCGTTCTGACCCTCTTTGCCGATCGCCAGGGATAGTTGCCGGTCGGGGACTACCACAATAGCGGTCTGCTCCTCCGGGGCAAGCTCTACATGGACCACTTCGGAGGGGCTGATGGCCTTGGCGATGAAACCCCTGGGGTCGGGTTCCCAAGGCACCACGTCAATTTTTTCCCCTTGCAGCTCGTTGACGATGCTCTGGATCCGGTTGCCCCGCAGGCCGATACAGGCGCCCACCGGGTCAACGCCGTCTTGAGTAGCGTGAACGGCGACCTTGCTGCGAAAGCCGGCGTCCCGGGAGATGGCCTTAATTTCCACCGTGCCGTTGTAAACCTCCGGCACTTCAATCTCGAAGAGGCGCTTGAGTATATCCCGGTCGCTGCGGGACACCAGGATTTCCGGCCCCTTGGGGCCGTTGCGCACGTCCAGTACGTACACCTTGATGCGCTGCCCCTTCTTGTAACGCTCCGTTGGCACCTGCTCGTCCAGGGGCATAATGGCCTGGGCCCGGCCCATGTCCAGGATGATGCTGCGGTTGGGTTCAAGCTGTTCCACCACGCCGGTAATGATGTCCGACCGGTGCTGGAGGAACTCTTCGTAGAGTAGTTCCCGTTCCGCTTCCCGCAGCCGTTGCAGGACTACCTGCTTGGCGGTCTGGGCGGCGATGCGGCTGGCGTTGTGCGGCAGGGGTTCGGCGGCGGCCACTTCATCGCCCAGGGCCACGTTCTTTTTGATGCTCAACGCTTCCTGGAGGCCGATCTCCCGAGTCGGGTTTTCCACGTCGGCGACAACCGTTTTCAGGGCGAAGACGCTCACATCCCCGGTGTTGGGGTTAAGGGTAACGGTGATGTTCTGCCCCGCTGCCGGGTTATCCTTCTTGAAAGCCGACGCCAAGGCTACCTCAATAGCTTGCAGCACTTGCTCCTTGGGCAAGTGCCGTTCCGCGGCCAATTGAGTCAACGCTATCAAAAAATCGCTTTTCACGGCCTAGCTCCCGGACTGAAGCTGATTTAAGCTGCCAGCAACTTGACTTGGGGCCAATTAGTAAGAAAGCGGGTGATAACCCCGCTTCCCGCACCAATTCACCCGGTGAGTATAGCATTGACCGGGGCCACTTTCAAGATTTTTCCCGGTTCTCTCTGCTTACCACCAGATCTTACCCTGGGCTTCCCGGGCCAGTTGTTCGTAGTCTTTGGTCCAGAGGCTGGTGCTGAGGTACTTCCAGCCGCCGTCGGCCAGCAGGCAGACGATGTTGCCCTGTTCCATGCGCTCGGCCTGGCGCAGCGCCCCGTAAACCACCGAACCGGAGGAGATGCCGGCAAAGACTCCTTCCAGGTGCAGCAACTCTTTGGTGGTGCGGAAGGCGGGCAGGCTGCTTACCAGCAGGCGGGCGTCCAGCATATTCAGGTCGAGAATGGGCGGGATGTAGCCGTCCTCCAGCCGTCTCAGACCGGAAATGAAGTCGTCCGGCTCCGGCGCCACCGCCACAATTTTTACCTCCGGGTTGTGTTCCCGGAGGCGGCGCCCCACGCCCATCAGCGTCCCGCCGGTGCCCAACCCGGCCACGAACAGATCCACCTCCGGCACTGCCTGGACAATCTCCTGACCGGTGGTTTCATAGTGGGCGTCCGGGTTGCCGCTGTTGCCGTACTGGTACATCATCAGGTAATCGTGGGGGGTCTTTTCCACCAGGGCCTGGGCTACCTCGATGGCGCCGTTGCTGCCCTTTTCCCCGTCGGAAAAGATAATGTCCGCGCCGTAGGCGTAAAGTAGCTGGCTCCGCTCCTCGCTGACGTTCTCGGGCATCACCACCGAAACCCGGTAGCCCTTGAGCCGCCCAATCATCGCCAGGGAGATGCCCGTGTTGCCGCTGGTCGGCTCCAGCAGGGTGCGGTTGGGGGAAATCTCCCCCGCCGCCTCCGCCCTTTCAATCATCTTCAGGGCAATACGGTCCTTGACGCTGCCGGTGGGATTTTGTCCCTCCAGCTTGGCAAAGATACGCACTTCCGGCCTGGGGCTGAGGTTTTGTAACTCGACCGTTGGAGTATTCCCGATAGTCGCCAGGATGCCCTTGTAGGCCAACCTTGTCGCCATAATACCTTTCTTTGTCCTGCCTTGCCCCTGGTCTCCGCCCCCCGGAGAAGGCCGTGGCCGGGGGGTGCGTTCCGGCCTTTTAGTCTAGTCGCCGGCCACTACCGCAACTTCGGGGTCAGCTACGCCGCAGAAGATTTCGTAGTCAATCAACCCGGTCACCGTGGGGTTGTCCCCGCACAGAGGGCAAGCCGGATTGCGCTTCAACTTGACCTCCCGGAAGCTCATGCTCAAAGCGTCAATCAGCAGCAGCCGGGAGGAAAGGCTTTCGCCAATTCCCAGGAAGTATTTCAACGCCTCGGTGGCCTGGATGCTGCCCACCAGCCCGGTCAGAGCCCCCAACACGCCGGCCTCGGCGCAGTTGGGCACCATCCCCGGCGGCGGCGGCGACGGGAACAGGCAGCGGTAGCAGCCCTGCCCCGGGAGGAACACGGTGGACTGCCCGTCGAAAATCAGAATACTGCCGTCCACCAGTGGCTTGTTCAGCAGGTAGCAGGCGTCGTTCACCAGATAGCGGGTGGCAAAGTTGTCGGCCCCGTTAATCACCAGGTCATACTGGCCGATGATTTCCATGGCGTTGTCCGATTCCAGCCGCACCTCGTGGGGGACAACCTTAACGTCCGGGTTGTAGGCGTAGATGTTGTCAATGGCCGATTGGAGCTTGGGCCGGCCGATGTCGCTGGAATGGTGGAGGATCTGACGCTGCAAGTTGGAAATCTCCACCACGTCAAAGTCCACGATGCCCACGGTGCCTACTCCGGCCAGGGCCAGGTAAATGGCCGAAGGGGAACCGAGGCCTCCGGCGCCGACGATGAGGGCCCTGGACTGCATTAGCTTGCGCTGTCCGGCGCTACCCACGTCGCCCATAATGATGTGCCTGCTGTAGCGTTTTACCTGTTCCGGAGTTAATGCCAGGGGTTGCTGCGCCGTCGTCAGCATGTCTCGTCCTCCTTAAACTATGTACCTCTGCCATCCTCGAGGCAATGGTTTTTGAAATAGGTAAGCGCCCGATTGGCCTTTTACCCATTTCGCCCGTTATTCCGGCTCTCGCCGGAGTGACGGCGCCTCCAAAGGGGGCGCCTGGGCTGCTGGCTGCTTCGCCGGCTTGGATCAACGTCTTAAATCAACCCCGACCGCCTGGCCGGACAGGTAGCGTTGACGCTGGGCCAGGTGGGCCAGGGTGATGTTGCTTAAAACGTTCTGTATTGATTCCTCTACCGACTTCCATATTTCCTGCTGGGCGCAGCAGTCGGCGAAAACGCAGTCGGCGGGATAGGTAAAGCAGTCCAGCGGCGAAGCATTGCCCTCCAGGGTAGTCATTACCATACTCAGGTTGATGGCGGAAGGGTCCATCGCCAGGTAATGCCCACCCTGCGGCCCCCGCCGGCTTTGGACAAAGCCGAACCGGTTGAGAGTGGTCATCAACCGCTCCAGGTAGGACTCGGGAATGCACTGCCTGGCGGCGATTTCCGAGGTTTGCACCGGGCCTTCGCCATAGTGCAGCGCCAACTCCACCAAGGCTCTGACTCCGTAGTCCACTCGCATCGGGATTCGCATGATGCTTACCTCCAAACCGGTACAGCATTCCAGATTATAGCACTATCAGATAGCCATTTCCAACTTTAGCCGGCAAAAATCCCGGGTGGTTACAAATAGCCATTGAAGTCGGGAGTAAAGTCCGCTGGTAATGATTCACCTGAGGAAGCAGTGGAAAATCAAAAGCTCCGCAACTTTAAGAAGAGAAAACAAGCGCGCGGCCGGGGGATTGGCTATAATGATCCGGTTGTCCGGGGACAACGGCGCCGGGGGGCTTTGATCGCAATTTTCCGCAGGATGGCCGGGGGCTGAATGGTTAAGGGATTACTGGTTGGCCTGGGCATTATGCTGGTGTGCCCGTTGATCCCCATTGCCCACTTCGTACTGGTTCCGGCCAGCCCCTTTATCGCCGGCTACTGGGGCATATCCTTCGCCCGCACCGGGCAGCGCCACTACGCCATCGAGGGCCTTATTTACGGCGTCCTGCTGGGGTTGCTGGTGGGTCTGGTTGCGGCGGCGGCGGCGCTGCCGCTAACGGCCCTGGGGTTGCTGGACCGGCGCTTCGTAGTGTTGCTGTGGATTGGCGTGGTGGTTCTGACGCTTTACACTGGCAGTATGAGCGCTATGGGAGCGATGTATTCCTCCCTGCGTGAACAGCAGCGGGCAGAGCGGGAGGCTGCTGCGGTGTCCAATACGGTATCCAATACGGTATCCGATGCAGAGGCCAACCCGGACCCTGACTCGACCGACCGGCCCGGTTGAGGAAAGAATGACGCGGAAGCCAGGCAGCTCCAGTGCGGTGTTCCCCAACCCGGGCTTACCCGGGCGAGGTCGGTAGTTTGGGCGGCCAACCCTACGCGGCCCTGCTGGTTGACCTGGACGGCACCCTGATGGTTACCGATACCGTATCGCCCCGGGTTGCCGCCGCGGTGGGCCGGGTTGCCGCGCTGATTCCGGTGTCCATCGCCACCGGCCGCCGCTCCGCTGACGTTATTAACTATGCCCGCCGGCTGGGGTTGACCGCTCCCCAGATTAGCAACGGCGGGGCCACTCTCCTGGACCCGACAAGTGGTAATATCCTCTGGAACAGCGCCTTGCCGGAATCCCGCGCCCGGCAAATCGTGGCATGGATTGGTGGAGCAGCGGTCAATTTCATTGCTACTCACCCCTCCGGCGACGTAACCGATGCCGCTGCCGTAGCCCATTGGGACCTCACCCGCATTTCGGCGATGGACCTGCCGGAATCTCTGGCCGATGAACTGGCGGCGTCCTTTGCCGCTGCCCCGGACTTGAATGTGGTCAAGGTTTACCTGCACTACAACGGTTGGTGGGCGGTGGACTTCACCGGAGTCGGGGTCAATAAGGGCGCTGCGGCCGGCCAACTGGCGCAAATGCTGCAAGCGGCGCCAAGCCGGTTCATCGCCGCCGGAGACAGCTTCAATGACTTGTCGATGTTGGAGGTTTCCGGCCTGCGTATTGTCATGGCCGCGGCGCCGCCGGAGTTGAAAGCCATCGCCGACTATATAGCCCCGCCGGTGGAGGAGGACGGTCTGGCGATAGCCCTGGAAGAGTTGGTGCTGCCGGCGCTGTTGGCGCGTTAGTTGACTCGTTAACTGCTCGTCAACTGAAGGGGGCTTTTGCCGCTCGTGGCAAGCCGGTCAGACGCAGGCGCGGTTCGCCGGGTTGACATGCTCCATACGCGCCGGAGTTCCTGCCAATACCGGAGCTGGGTTGGGTAAAGGACACCAGCGTGGGTTGAGAATACCGCTGGTTCACCATGAGCCGGCCCGGGTTGTTAGCTCGCCAGGGTCATATGGGTTGGCTATTGCCTTGACGCTCCCTGGGGCGACTGACTATCATTGGCCCAAAACGAGCGCTCCGGAGAGAGCTTGAGATTGCCTTTATAATGTCCTCTTTTGATTTGCGCCGGCGGCTGACCGAGTTGCAGCACGGAGACCGGAGTGTGGAGGAATTGTTGCAGTTCCTCCGCGATTATCCGTACCAGGACCTGGACTTTGCGCGCATCGACCATCACCGGCCCCTGCGTACCGGCTTTCCCGAAGTGGTGCTGGGCCGGGGCAAGACCCCGGCGCAAATCGCTCAAATCGTAGCGTCAATGGCCGGAAGGGGGCATCCGGTTCTGGTTACCAAAACCGACCGGGTGGCCTACGATGTTGTAGTTCAGCAAACCCCTTCTGCCGCTTACCACGAACTGGCCCAGGCGATAGTAGTCCCTGGCTCCGAACCAGTGGACTGCCGGGAGGGCGTGCTGGTGGTAACGGCCGGCACCGCCGACCTGCCCATTGCCGAAGAGGCGGCTCTGACCGCCGGGCTGATGGGCAGTCCTCCCCGACGGGTAAATGACGTGGGCGTGGCCGGGCTGCACCGGCTGCTTTCCAGTTTGGACGACCTGCGGCAGGCGCGGGTTATCGTGGTAGTAGCCGGCATGGAGGCGGCCCTTGCCAGTGTGGTGGCGGGACTGGTTTCCGCGCCGGTCATCGCCGCGCCAACCAGCGTTGGCTACGGGGCCAGCTTCGAGGGCCTGGCTGCTCTGTTGGGGATGCTGAACAGTTGCGCCCCCGGGGTGGCGGTGGTCAACATTGACAATGGCTTTGGCGCCGGTTACCTGGCGGCCCAGATGAACCTGATGGGCCGGCAATCTTGACCGGAAAAGGCAAAAAGCTGCTGCTGATTGTTCTGCTGGCCGTTCTGGTATTTGCCGGGCTGGCCGGCTATGGAGATTTTCAAGAAATCGGGCGACGGCTGGTTAATTTCCCTCCCCTGTATTTGGCGGCCGTCCTGGGTTTGGCCCTCCTCAACTACCTGCTGCGCTTTCTGAGATGGGCCTGGTATCTGAAAGTTCTGAACATCGCGGCGCCCCTTTCGGTTAGCGCGCCGGTGTTCCTGACGGGCCTGGCGATGACCGTTACTCCCGGCAAGGTGGGTGAGTTGCTGAAGAGCTACTTGCTCCGGGACAAGACCGGCGTTCCCCTATCCGCCTCGACGCCGGCGGTGCTGATGGAGCGTTTGACCGACCTCTTTTCCGTTGCCCTGCTGGGACTGGTAGGCTTGGCTCTGCTACCTCCAGCCGTATCATCCATCCTGGCGGCGGCGTTAATCCTGACTGGCCTGGCCCTGTATTTCCTCACTACCCGCCATACCGACCGGCTGCTGGGACTACCGGTAATCCGGCGCTGGAGCCGGGACTTGCGGACCGCCCGGGAAGGTATGCGGGCCTTGAGTCGTCCGGCGCCCTTTCTGACGGCGTTGGCGCTGGGCTTTCTGGCCTGGCTCAGCGAGGGAGTGGCCTTGTGGGTTGTGCTGGAAGGGCTGTCTGCCGAGGTGGGCCTGTTAAAAGCGACGCCGATCTATGGCGGGGCCACCCTGGTGGGAGCGGTTACCACCCTGCCCGGTGGCCTGGTGGGAACCGAGGGAGCGATGGTAGTCTTGCTGCAACAGGCTGGCGCCGGCCGGGGCGTGGCGGTCGCCGCTACGCTGCTGGTGCGGGTGGCGACCCTCTGGTTTGCGGTGGCCCTCGGGCTGGCCGCTCTGGCCTTCCTGCAACGACCGGGGTTCACGCCGAGACCCGGAGACGCCGCGACTTCCGCAGAGGAGTTGCCCGCGGCGTAACCTCGCGTCGCCTGGTGAGCCCGATTCCCGTGGGAGAGATTTGACTTGGTGCGGAACGCCATCAATGCGTTAGCTCTGCTGCAAGCCCTGCGGCCCCGGCAGTGGGTCAAGAACGTTCTGGTATTCCTGCCCTTTGTCTTTGCCATTAACCTGGCCTGGTCGCCGGACAACCTGGAGCCGGTGGCGGGACTGCTGCTCCGGGCGGCGGTGGCGGCGGCCGGCTTTTGCGCCCTCTCCGGAGCCGTTTACCTGTTTAACGACCTGCTGGACCGGCCGGCCGACCGGTATCACCCGGTCAAGCGCCTCCGTCCCCTCGCCGCCGGGCGGGTCAGCGTCCCGATTGCTTTAATGGCGATGGCCCTCCTGCTGCTGGCCGGATTGGGCCTGATGACTCTGGTCGCTCCCCTGCTGGGCGGCATTGGCCTGCTATACCTGGCAATCAACCTGGCCTATTCCCTGGGGCTGAAGCGGCTGGTATTGATTGACGTGTTGCTGGTAGCCAGCGGCTACGTCATTCGGACGGTGGCCGGCGCCATAGCGATCGGGGTAGCTCCCTCTCCCTGGCTGTACACGACTATGGCCGCGGCGGCTCTATTCATCGTCCTGGGCAAACGTTACGCCGAGATCCGTTTGGCCGGGGAGAACCTGGAAAATCTGGCGGGTCAGCGTCCCGTGCTGCGCCACTATCCCGCCGCCTTGGTCGGGCAGCTTTTGACCGTTACGGCCACCGCCGCCCTGGTCAGCTATATCCTGTACACGGTGGAAGCGGCTAACTTGCCGGAGAACAACGCTATGCTGCTCACCATTCCCCTGGTAGCCTTTGGTATCTTCCGCTTCCTTTACCTGGTGCATATCAGCCGCGACGCGGAGTACCCGGAACTGTTAATCCTGCGGGACTTGCCTGTGGTATTATCAATTATAGCCTGGACCGGCGCTTCGGCCCTGATTCTGTTGCTGAATAGCTGACTTGCCTTACCCCTGATTCCGCTCCCGGTAAGCCAGGAAGGGGTACGGAGCGAAGGAGCGATTAAGTTATGCGGGAAACCGGAAACCCCGCCGCGCTGCCGGCGCAAAGCAAGGCCGGCGCCGCTGGCAAGTCAACCGGCCCTTCGGTAGTGTCCGTAGTCGCCACCCGGCCCGAAACGGTGCTGGAGGACATAGGTCGAGCGATGCGGCTGGCCGGGGTTGAGCGCGTCCTCTCCCCGGATTTGGCAACCCTGCTCAAGATTAACATTTCCTGGCAGCACTGGTATCCCGGCTGCTCCACCACTCCCTGGCAGTTGGAAGGGGTAATCCAGGGGTTATCCCGCCTGGGCCACCGGGATTTGATTGGCGCCCACAACGGCACCGTGGTGGTGGATTCCTTTGCGGGGGAGGAAAATAACAAGCATAAGGCGGTGCAGGACCGCTATAACTTGCCGGCGGTGCACCTGGATACTCCGCCGAATCGCTGGGTGGAGTATCGGCCCCGGGCGGAAATGCTGGTGCTGGACGACATTTTCCCGGAGGGCATCCAGATACCGGAAATCTTTGCCGGCAAGAACATTGTTCATCTGCCTACGATGAAAACCCACGTTTTCACCACCATGACCGGGGCGATGAAGAACGCCTTTGGCGGGCTGCTGCACCGCAAGCGCCACTGGACCCACTCGGTAATTCACGAAACGCTGGTGGATTTGCTGGCAATCCAGCAGGAAATCCACCCCGGTATCTTTGCCGTGATGGACGGCACCTTTGCCGGCGACGGCCCCGGCCCCCGGGCGATGCGCTGGCACGTCAAGAACCGGATTCTTGCCAGCGCCGACCAGGTGGCGATTGACGCCGTGGCCGCCCACATGATGGGTTTTGATCCGATGCGCATCAAGTTTATCCGGCTGGCCCACGAGCGCGGTTTGGGTTGCGGCGACGTATCCCAGGTCGAGGTGGTGGGCGAGGACATCAGTGGCGTAAACTGGGGTTTTTCCGGCGTGGAGAACACCCTGGCCAGCCGGGGACAAAAGCTGATTTACTGGGGGCCCCTCAAGTCGCTGGAAAAGCTGCTGTTGCAGAGTCCCATCGCCAGCTGGGCTTTCGTAGCGTCCAACCTGTACCATAACGGCTACTGGCTGAACACGCATGGCCGCCGCCGGATCAGCGCTGCGCTGAAAACGGAATGGGGGGAACTGTTCCGGTCTTATTAGAGTCTCTCTCCCGTTCCACCGCCCCTCCCGGCGCAGCCCGGGTTGGTTCAAAAGATGCGGCCGGGGTGGTTGACCAGCCCGCTATGAGCGAGACGAGTTTGCCGGTAGCGGGTTTAGCGCTTGCTGGTAGTGGAGGAGGCGCCTCAGGGAGACAAAAACCGCCGCCGGGCCTCCGCCTCTGCCTGGCGATAAACCTCCAGCAGGGGCCGGCCGGTTGCCAGAGCGATGCGACGGCAGTCCTCATACTCCGGGGCAGCGGCCACCGCCGTCCCGGCCAGGGACTTTACCTTGACATTGATACTTCCCTGGTCGGTTTCCATGCCGATGACTTCCCGTTCCGCGGCGTACCGCTCGACCGGACGGCGGCGCACTCCCAGGGTGGGCGTCTCCCGCAGGATAAGCTCTACGGCGGCGGCTTCCAGGCTTTGGGGCAGCAGCGCCGACAGGATTACCCCGGGCCGGTTCTTCTTCATCTGGACCGGCGTGTGCCAAACGTCCAGCGCGCCCAGGGCAAAGAGCCGTTCCTGCGCATAGCCCAGCACCTCCCCGGTAACGTCGTCCAGGTTGGTTTCCAGCAAGACTATACCTGCCTGGGGTTTGGCTACCGGAGCGACGAGGGTTCCTTCGCCGGGATCGGAATAAGCGGGGCTGCCGGCCGGGTCAGGAGCGGAGGGGGGTTCGTCCCGCTCCCCCAACCAGATGCGCACCACGTTAGGGAACCGTTCCGGGTCTTTGCTCCCCAGGCCGACGCCAATGGCGGCGATCGACATAGCGGGCCGTTCAAAACGGGCCAGGGCGGTGATGATGGCCGCCCCGGTGGGTGTGGTCAACTCGCCGGCGCCCCGGTGGCCGGGCAGTTCCGGGGTGGTCGGCGCCCCGGCCAGCGCAGCCAATTCCAGAGTAGCCGGGGCCGGGTTGGCGTAACCGCCGGGCCAGCGGGGAGGAGTTGCCGCCCCCAGAACCAGGGGCGCGGCATACAGCTCAGCTACTTCCAGCCAGTGCAGCCCCAGGGCAAAGCCCACCACGTCCACCAGGGTATCCACGGTGCCGAGTTCTTCCAGTTCCAGGGCCGTCGGGTCCTCCCCGTGCACCCGGCTCTCCGCTTGCCACAGGGCGTTGAGCGTTTGGGCCGCCTGCGCTTTGACCCTTTCCGGCAGGGTACTGGCCGCTACAATATCCAACTGGGCGCGGGGCGACAGGTAGCGGCTGCCGTTGATCGAGACGATCAAGCGGGTTCCCCGGACTTCCCGGCGGGTATCCGGTACGGCGGACAGGTGATACCCGTCCAGGGCCAGTCGGGACAGTTCTTCCCGCAGGGCATCCAGGGGCAAACCCAAATCCAGCAGGGCGCCCAGCAACATATCCCCGCTGGCCCCCCCGATCGATTGAATGTAAGCTGCTTTCATCTGGTACGTTCACCCCGGACTTGGCGAAGGCTCACTGTGGCTGGACTGGTGGCTGGGTTGATGACCGGGCTGGTGGTTGGGTTGGTAGTTGGGTCGGTGCTCGGGTTGGCGCTCGGAGCGAGCCTTTCGTCGCCTGGTAATTTGCCCCGAGCTGGTCGTTAAGACTGCCGGAACGCAGACCGGAGAGGTCCAGGGAGACCCACAGGTAGCCGATTTGCTTCAGGCGGGCCGTAATTTCCCGGCGCTGGGCAAAGGCCACTTCCAGCTCCGCCTCGCCTACCTCGATACGGCAAAGTTTGTCGTGGTGCCGGGCGCGCACTTCCCGCAGCCCCAAGCTCCGCAAGTAGTCCTCGGCCCGCTCGATGCGGGACAGGGTTTCCACGCTCACCGGAATGCCGTAGGGGATACGGGAGGATAGGCAAGGCTGGGCCGGTTTATCCCAGACCGGCAGGTCCAGTTGCCGGGCCAATTGCCGCACCATCTCCTTGCTCAGTTGCGCCTCTACCAGCGGGCTGCGTACCCGATGCTCTGAAGCCGCTTGCAGCCCGGGCCGGTAGTCTCCCAAGTCATCGGTGTTGGCTCCGTTAGCTACCCAGGCAAACCCCTCGGCCTCGGCCAATTGACCTAAGTGGCTGTAAAGCTCGGTTTTGCAGAAATAGCAGCGGGCGGGGGAGTTGGCCAGGTAACCCTCCCGCTCCATTTCGGCGGTCTGGATAATACGGTGAGAGAAACCGAAACGATGCGCCAGGTCAACCGCTCCCGCCAGTTCCCGCGCCGCCAAAGCCGGCGAAACGGCGGTAACCGCCAGTGCTTTCGTCCCCAGGACGTTATGGGCCGTCACGGCCAACAACGCGCTGTCCACCCCGCCGGAAAAAGCCACTACTACCGAGTCTATTCCCCGGAGGATGGCCTCCAGCCTGGCGCGGGCGTCGTTCAGGGCAACTTCCCGGGGTTGTCCCTGGAGTTGTTCAGGGGATTGTTCGGTTTCTTTTGCCATCGGCGCCGCCTGTTTGTTAAGATTGATGCCAGGTGTAGTTTCAAGTGTAGGTAGTGTTCTCATTATACCAGCAAGGTACGACGGAGAAGGGAAATTGGCCGTTCAGAGTATCAGCGCCATTACCCTGGGGGTGCGGGACATGTCCAGGTCGGTGGTTTTCTACCGGGACCAGGTGGGCTTGACCCTGCTCTACGGGGGAGAAGCCGCCGACTTTAGCAGTTTCCGGGTGGGCGAAGGCTACCTGAACTTGATATTCCAGCCGAAGGAAATTGGCTGGTGGGGTCGGGCTATCTTCTACGTGGATGACGTGGACGCTTTATACCATAAGTTGGCGGAAATGGGGCTGCGTACCGATACGGCGCCGGCGGACGCCCCCTGGGGCGAACGCTACTTCCACGTCAAGGACCCGGATGGACACGAGTTAAGCTTTGCTCGTCCCCTAGCTTAACCGGCGGATCCGCCAAGTGTTTAACGAAATACTGGACCGTCATGACGCCATAGGGCTCCGCATCAGTTAGCCGGTAGCCAAACTTCCGGTACATGGCGATGGCCGGCTGTAGGTGGGCGACCGTGGACAAAGTGATACGCCGGTAACCCCTTTCCCGGCAAAATGCCTCGACCGTCTCCAGCAACATCCCACCGATACCGCTGCGACGGGTGTCGGCGGCCACGCTCATCCGGCGCAACTCGGCTTCTTCTTCACTCCGGCGTTGCACCCCCACCATACCCTTGACCTGCCCTTGTATATCGGCCACCCAAAAACTGGAATCGGGTTCGTTAAGGTAATGAAGGGGAATATCGGCCAAGTCGTCGGCCAGAGAGCGCTGGATGTAGGCTTTTACCGCCGCCTCAAACCCGGCGGCGAAATCCAGCTGGCCACGGGCGAATAACCGCCGTACTACCGGGGCGTCAGCGGTCTGGAAAGTACGGATACGGATGTTGACCATGTATCAAGCCATCAATCAGGAAATCGGCCGGAAACCGGAAACCGAGTGAACTTACAGGTTAATCAGGAAGTTGATCACGTCTCCGTCCTTGACCGGGTAGGTCTTGCCCTCCGAGCGCAACGCCCCTTCCTTACGGCCCTGGGCAATGTTGCCGCAGCGTCTCAGATCCTCGTAGGGTATCACCTCGGCACGGATGAAGCCACGGCGGAAGTCGGAGTGAATCGTACCCGCCGCTTCCTGGGCGGGCAGGCCGTCAGGTACGCTCCAAGCCCGCACCTCGTCCGGCCCCACCGTCAGAAAGGAGATTAGCCCCAGGGTCCGGTAGCTGGCGCCAATTACCCGGGCCAGGGCCGACTCCTCCAATCCCAGGTCGACGCGGAACTCGGCCGCTTCCTCCTCGGGCATCAGGGCCAACTCTGCCTCCAGCCGGGCACTCAGGCAAACCTCGCCCAAGTCCGCCGCCTCGGGCCGCTCCAGACTCAACCCTGCCAGGGATAATTCCGGTCCGGCCTCGTCGGTATTGAGTACCACGACTACGGGCTTGCCGGTCAGAAGTTGATAGTTGACCACAAAGGCGGCCTCGGAATCGGTCAACTGTTGGCGTCGCAAGGGTATCCCCGACTCCAGGGATTGCCGGACCCGGCGCGCCGTTTCCAGTTGGTGGGTCAAGGCGGGCCGCTCGGCGGGCTTGGACTTCTTGATGCCCTCCGCCAGCCGTTCCACCGCCCGCTCCATAACCTCCAGGTCGGCGAAGGCCAACTCGTCCAGCATCGTTTCCAGATCCCGTCCCGGGTCAATGCTTTCCAGCGGATGGGCCACTGCGGGGTTGGTAAAAGCCCGGATCACGACCAGAAAGGCGTCCGCCCCTTGCAGGATGTTGCGGTACTTGCCGCCGATGCCCTGAGACTTGGCTAATGCCTCCGGGCCGGGCAGGTCGCAGTACCTGATCTCGGCGGGAACCACTTTCCGGGGGTTATACAGCCCGGACAACACCTCCAGCCGGGGGTCGGGAACTTTTACCACGCCCAAGTGCATTTCGGTGGCGGAGCCACTGGCGCCGGTAGTATCGGCATTGCCCTGGGTCAAGGCGTTAAACACGGTGGTCTTGCCGGATTGAGGCAGACCGATAATGGCGATGTTCATAGATGGAATATAAAACTCGATTAAACTTTTCAGTCGCGCGCCAGCACCACCGTCCCGGTAGAGGACAGGGAGCCGCCGGTGCCGTTTACCAGGGAAATTTGGGCGTGGCCGGCGCTGTTTTTCCCCTTCACCTGCCGCTCGCCGCATTCGCCCCGCAGTTGGCGCACTGCCTCTACCAGCAAGAAGCTGCCGTACATTCCAGGGTGGGTGTAGGAGAGGCCGCCGCCGCTGGTGTTCAGGGCAAAGTCGCCGCCGGGAGCGGTGCGCTGGTTGGCGACGAAATCAGGCGCCTCGCCGGGGCCGCAGAAACCCAGGCTCTCCAGTGATAGCATTACGGTATAGGTGAAGGAATCATAAATCATGGTCAGGTCAATGTCCCGGTGGGTCAGGCCGGCCCGGGCCAGAGCCTTGGGGCCGGTCTCCCGGGCAATCAGGGAAGTAAAGGAGGGCATCATGCTGATGAGGTTATGGTCGTGGCCCTCGGCGGCGCCCAGCAGCCATACCGGTTGTTTGCGGCAGCCGGCCGCCTTCTCTGCCGTCGTGACTACGATAGCCGCCCCGGAATCGGTAACCAGACAGCAGTCGAACAGGTGGAAGGGCCAGGACACCCACCGGGAGTTGTGGTAGTCGTCAAAGCTCATCGGGGTTTCGTACATTACCGCCTTGGGATTCAGGTTGGCCCACTTGCGGGTGGAGACGGCCAGCTCGGCCAGCCCCTGGCGGGTGCGATCTTCTCCATACTCGTGCATATAACGGGTACAAGCCATTGAGTAGTTGATCGGCTGGCCGATGAGTCCGTAGGGCGCCTCGTACTGAGCCACGGGCAGGTTGGCGTCCGCCGGCACCCGGGCGCGGGTGGAACGTCCCGCCTGCCCGTGGGTGATCAGTACGGTATCGCAGTAACCGGCCCGGATGGCGGCGGCGGCGTGGGCCACGTGGATAACAAAGGAGGAGCCGCCCACTGAGGTATTGTCGGTAAAGCCGGGCTGGATGCCCAGGTATTCCGCCGTAGCCAGGGTGGAGAATCCGGCGGTGAGCAGCCCGTTGACTTCCGACTTGGCGATTCCGGCATCCTCCAGGGCATTGTAGGCGGCTTCGGCGTGGTGCTGTAGCGAAGATTTGTTTGGCACCGTGCCCATCTCGTCGGATTCGGCTACGCCCACGATGGCTATGTCCCGTTCTCGGACTGCGCTGGATGTCATGCTTTCTAATCCTCCTGGGCTGGAAGCCCGAAATACTGGGTTGGCGCGGTTGGCAATGATGTTACACTACCCCGCCCCGTTGAACAATGCTTGACAATGCTTGACCGGGAGTTTCACCCGTCCTTTTCCTTTCCCGGGAACCGTTTCCCGGGAACCGTTCCGCTGCCTTTGATAGGAACGGGTGAATGATGGGAGCGGGTGAAAGCCTTCCTGGCCTGGCCTGGAAAACCTTTCCTCGGCTGAAGGGTTCCCCCTTATCGCGGCTCTTTCCGGCCTGGGCTGGAGGAGTGAAGAATCGTCCCAGGAAATTTTCGGGATTTGTAGCCGGCGCAGTCAAACCCGTCCTTCGCCGGAAAAGTGTTAAACTAGTTATGAATTCAGCGCCGGGATGGTTCTGCGATAATTTTCCCGCAAAGAATCGTTACAATGGGACACAATGGTACTGGCACGAGGTAAAGGATGCCCCGCAATTTCTGGATGATTATCTGCAACGAGGAAAACTTCAACATAACCCGGGATCTGGACTTTACCATGCAGGGTTTGAAGTCTGAGTACCGGCGCAAGGTGCAGCGGGTGGAACCGGATGACCGCCTGCTTTACTATGTTTCCGGGATACGCCGGTTTACGGCCACGGCCACGGTGACCGCCCCTTACCGGGAGGTCGAAGACGGAACCTGGCGGAATGAGGGCAGCGCTACCTGGCCTTACCGGGTTGAAATTAAGCCGGAGTTGGTGCTGGATAATGCCCAGTATATCCAGGCGGGCCTATTGGCGCATCGTCTGGATTATATCCGGCGCTGGCCTCCGGAAAACTGGTACATGGCCTTTCAGGGCAACTTGCATCTACTGCCCAAGGGAGACTTCTTCCTGGTCGAGGAGGAGATGCGGAAGCTCAAGTTTGGTCGAGACTATGCCCGGGAGACGGCGGCTCCGGCTCCGGTCTCCGGTCGCTCCCGCAAGCAGCGCAAAGCAGCGCCCCGCCGGGATGCGCCGGCCAAAGCGTCCTGAATTTCCGCCAGGACTTCCGGGGCGGACTCGGTTTGTGCCGCTTGTTTCAGGGCGGCACCGGCCAGTGCGCCGCCGATTTCGCCCAACGCCCAGGCCGCGTGGCCGCGTACCAGGGCTTCTCCGTGCCGCAAGGCTTGAGCTAAGGCCGGAATCGCCGCCGGGCTTTTCAAGTTGCCCAGGGCTACACAGGCGTTCCGTTGTAGCCCTACTCGCTTGGCCCGCAGGATGGGCGTGCCACGAAACCGCTCGCGGAAAGTCTCCTCGGATAATTGAAGAATCTCAACCAGGTCCACCACCCCCAATCCCCGGTTCCCGAAGGAGGGTTCGGCGGTGGGTTGCGCCTTGCGGTTTACCGGGCATACTTCCTGGCAAATATCGCAGCCGAAAACCCAGTCCAGCAGCAGGGGCCGCAGGGCCCGGGGTATCGGCCCCCGATTTTCGATGGTCAAGTAGGAGATGCAGCGTGCGTTGTCAATTACATAGGGGGCGACGATGGCCCCGGTGGGGCAGGCGTCAATACAGCGGACGCAACTGCCACAGGTCTTTTGCAAGGGTGGATCCGGTTCAAGTTCCAGGTCGGTAATCACCTGTCCCAGAAAAACCCAGGAACCCAGCTCGCCGGTGAGAATGTTGGTGTTCTTGCCGAACCAGCCCAGCCCGGCCCGGGCGGCGGCGGCCCGGTCCAGCATCGGCCCGTCGTCCACGTACCAGCGGGCCGCTATCTCCTCACCCAGCCGGCAGGAGAGGCCCGCGACGTAGGCGCGCATCCGTTGTTTTATAACTCGGTGGTAGTCCCGCCCCCGGGCATAACGGGCTATCTTTCCCGGCAGGACGGGTTCCCTGGAGGAAGGCTTCAAGGGGTCGGGATGTTCAGGGCCTTCTGAATGTTCCGGATAGTAGTTGAGTCCCAGGCAGATGATAGAGCGCGCCCCGGGCAGCAGTTCCCGGGGGCGGGAGCCTCGGGAGACCCGCCCTGCGTTATACCAGGGAAGCCCGTCCATCAGGCCTTCCTCAATTCGCGCCAGAGCCACTTCCCGGGCCCCGGCGAATTCCTCGGCGGAGGTAATCCGCGCCAGGTCGAAGCCCAGTTCCAGCGCGTATCCTTTGGCCAGCGCCGTAACCTCGGATCTGATGTTGGAGCTGCTGATCGAGCCGGGGCGAGGGCCGATCACCGGTTTTCCCCCTGGTAAGCGCCGGTGTAACCCTGGTTAACCGGGCGAGTCAACCGAAAAAAGACCAACTGCATTAGCCGCGCTCCCTGCTGGAGGTGGTAGCCATCGGATTGGTGAACCGTTAGCAACGCTTGGGAGCGGCCCCGATAGCCGGCGTCCCAGACGGCAGTGTGCAGGCTGACGCCGCTGCGCAGCAGGCTGGAGCGGGGCCGTCCCAGGGCCATCAGGTCCAGGGGCAGGTTGACTACTTCGCTGAAGGTGATCAGGTACGGCCCCGGTTCCAAGTACAGCCAGCCATCCGGACCGAAATCCAGTGGCTCCACCTCGGACAGTTTCCGTTGGTCGGAATCCCGGCCCAGGCTTCCTGCCGACCACAGTCGGGCGATGGCTTGCAGGCTCAGGTCCAGGCCGTTGGGTTGTAGCTGTTCCTCCGGCGACCGCAGGCCCTCCACCAGGGGGGGACGCCCCGGAATGTCCTCCGCAATAAGCCGCTGAATGCTGGCCCGATCTAATGCCGCTCCCTTCAATTTCCGGCCCCTAATTTCCGGCCCCGAGAAAAGCGGCACGGAGGGCCATATATCGGCAAACCGCTCCGTGCCGGCTGGTTTGTTGACTAATCGCCTGGGCGGCGGCTCCCGGCGCGGGGCCGGGGCCTGCTCCGGCTAGTCGTGCATAAAGTCATGGACATCCGCGGGCAGCGGCGTGTGTACCGGAATCTCGGCTACTACCGCCTGGGTGGTGAGCAGCATACCGGCGATACTGCCGGCGTTTTGCAGGGCCGAGCGGGTTACTTTGGCCGGATCAATGATGCCGGCCTGGATGAGGTGCGTATATTCGCCCTTCTCGGCGTCGAAACCCCAGTCCCCTTCGCCCCGGCGCACGTTTTCCAGCGCTACCTGGCCCGGGTGGCCGGCATTTTCCGCGATAAGTTGCAGTGGCGCGGACAGGGCCTCTCGAACCAGCTTTACGCCTAGCCCTTCTTCCCGGGATAGACTGTGCTGCAACTCATCCAGCAGTCGCTCGGCGCGTACCAGAGTGACGCCGCCGCCGGGGACTATTCCCTCTTCCACTGCGGCCCGGGTGGCGGAAAGCGCATCCTCGGTGCGGGCCTTGCGCTCGTTCATTTCCGGTTCGGTAGCGGCGCCGACCCGGATGACGGCCACGCCGCCAACCATTGCCGCCAGCCGTTCCTGGAGCTTCTCCCGGTCATAATCCGAGGTGGTTTCCTCGATTTGGACCCGGATCTGGGCGACCCGGCCCTCCGTGGCTTCCGCCCTGCCGCGTCCTTCTACGATGGTGGATTCGTCCTTCAGGGCGAGCAGGCGGCGGGCCGAACCCAGGTGCGCGATTTCGACAGCATCCATGGTCAATCCGGTATCGGCACTGATGACGGTGCCGCCGGTCATCACGGCGATGTCTTCCAGCAGGGCCTTGCGCCGGTCGCCGAAGCCAGGGGCCTTGATCGCCACGCAGCCGATAGCGCCGCGCAGCTTGTTCACCACCAGGGTAGCCAGGGCCTCTCCCTCCACGTCTTCGGCGATGATCGCCAGCGGCCGACCGCCGGCCTGGGCCACTTTTTCCAGCGTCGGCACTATGTCATTGACCGCGCTGACCTTCCCATCGGTTATCAGTATCAAAGGTTCATCCAGGCTGACTTCCATTCGCTGAGCGTCGGTGACGAAGTGCGGGGAGAGATAGCCCCGGTCCAGGCGCATCCCTTCTACGAAATCCAGTTCGTCGGTCATGCTCTTGGACTCTTCGACGGTAATGACCCCTTCGCGGCCCACTTTGTCCATAGCCTCAGCGATTAGCTGGGCAATTCCCTCTTCATGCGCCGAAAGGGCGGCGACCCGGGCCACTTGCTCCTGGTTCTCTACCGGCAGGGACATGCGGCCCAACTCCTCCACTACCGCCCTTACGGCCTGGTTGATGCCGGATTTCAGCGCCATTCCGCTGGCTCCGGCGGCGATGTTCATAAAACCCCGGCGAACTATGGAACGGGCCAGTACTACCGACGTAGTGGTGCCGTCGCCGACCACGTCGTTGGTCTTGGCGGCGGCTTCCTTCACCAGTTGGGCGCCCATGTTCTCGTAAACATCCGGCAGTTCTATCTCCTTGGCAATGGTAACGCCGTCGCTGCATACCACTGGCAAGGACCACATCCGGTTGAGCAGTACGTTGCGTCCGCTGGGGCCGAGAGTCAGGCCGACGACCCGGCCCAACTCGTCAATGCCCCGCATCAGACTGGCCCGGGCCTGCTCGTCAAAAATCAGTTGCTTATCTGCCATATTTACCGCTTACCTCCGCTCCTCCAACTCCCTGCCGACTGGCGGCAGGCATAATTCAGGCTTAATCCCGGATTCCAATTTGGCGATCCGGTTCCCCCATCCGCCCGGACGGGAAAACGCATGCCATTACAAATATGCGATAGCCCTGATGGATTGTCAACTGTTGGCGGCGACATCACTTCCTGCCGCCCTTCCCGCCGCTGCTCTATCCCCGGGGGATAGGGCCGAGCGCTTCGAGCAGTCATATCAAGCGTGGGCCGCTGCTCCATCCATTCAGGGAAGGAGCCACGCTGGGCGACACGGCCCGGCGGACGGACGCCATCCGCTGCTCCATCCATTCAGGGAAGGAGCGCTGCGGGAACCGTTAATGCGGTTGGACACCACTCTCTCTATCCACATAGGGAAAGGAGGGGTATTTGCGCTTGCTCCTCCTGGAAGAGGGCCGGGGCGGGGCTTGGTTATCCTGACCATGGCGGCGGCCCCCATAACTTCACGCCGGCCGTGCCTTCAACCCGGCGCGCCAGTTCGGCGGTGGGCATCTTTAGCTCTGGGTGAACTACCTGGCCGGCGATTTCGGCCAGAGGAATCAGGGCAAAGGCTCTTTCGGCGAGGCGGGGATGCGGTATCCGCAAGTCGGGAGTTTCCCAGTGAATTATCCGGTTGCCGTAAAGCAGGATGTCTATATCGATCGGCCGGGGGCCGTAACGGATGCCCGGCCTTCTTCCCAACCGTTCCTCAATTTCCTGGGCCAGTTTCAGCAACCCGGCCGGGGCCAGCGTTGTGTCCACCGCTGCGGCGCAGTTGAGAAAAACCGGCTGCTCGGTGTAGCCCCAGGGTTCCGTCTCGTAAAGGGAAGAGCAACTGACTAACCTGACCTGCCTGGCGGCAGCCAGTTCGCCCAGGGCCATAGCCAGGTTGGCCCGCCGCCGTCCTACGTTGGAACCCAGGCCCAGATAAGCGGTTACCGGGCCTTCGGTCAGGGGGGCCAACTGCCGGGCCTCCAGCCCCGTACTATGGCGTCGCTCATCCGGCACACCCGCGTCATTTCCTTTACGTCGTGCACCCTCACAATGTCGGCGCCCCCGGCGATGGAGAGGGCGACCGTGGCGGCGGTGCCTTCCCGCCGCTGCTCTACCGGCAGGTCCAGCACGTATCCGATGGTGGATTTGCGGGATGTTCCCACCAGGATGGGAAAGCCCAAGTCCTTGAACTCCGTCAGCCGGCGCAGAATCTCCAGGTTGTGGTCCGGGGTTTTGCCGAACCCGATTCCCGGGTCAAGGATGATGTTGGGCCGGGGAATCCCGGCCCGGAGGGCTTGGTCAACACTGTGTTTCAAGCTGGCGAAAATGTCCGGCAGCAAACGGCGATACCGGCGGGTTTCCTGGTTGTGCATCAGGATGAGGGGCGCGCCGGACTCGGCGGCTACTCCGGCCAGTTGGGGGTCGGCCTTGAGGCCCCAAACGTCGTTGATTATCCTGGCGCCGGCCGCAATGGCTTGGCGCGCCACCGGAGCCTTGTAGGTGTCCACGCTGACGGGAATGCTGACCCGTGGCGCCAGCGCCTCCAGCGCCGGAATTAACCGGCGGAGTTCCTGCTCCGGGCTGACCGGGGATGCGCCGGGGCGGGTGGACTCTGCCCCCACGTCCAGGAAATCGGCGCCCTCTTCCTGAAACCGCAGCGCCTGTTCCACGACGGCCGGAATATCCGTTCCCAAGCCATCCCCGGAAAAGGAATCGGGGCTGAGGTTGATAATGCCCATGACGTAGGTTCGCGAACCCCAGTCCAGGGATTCGCCCCGGGCAACGGTCAGGCTTTCCAACCGGCTTTGCTGCCGGGCGTCAGGTGTCATTGCCCGTTTATGGTAGCACAAGGGGCTTTTTTCACCAAGCGGGCGCCCAGCGGGAAAGAAGGGGAGAGATTCACGGAGAACCGGTTACCCCGGCGCTTCGCTCCGTCATTGTGCGGCGGCGGGAAAAGGACGATTCCCCACGCCACTATCGTATCGGTCAAAACGCAAGGCCGCCGCGCCCAAGGCAAGTGCGATTCCCCATGCCGCTATCGTATCGGTTATAATGACTCCGACACTAACCCGCCAGGAGCGCCAGTGGCAACGGAAAAGCGCGGCATTGACCGGAAAATCGATACTCTCCAGGGAATGCGCCAGGAAGCCCGCCGGGCCGGTGGGCCGCAGCGCATTGAACAGCAGCATAGTCGCGGCAAGTTCACCGCCCGGGAACGGCTGGCTCGCCTGATGGACGAGGGTACTTTCCAGGAAATCGACTCCTTCGTTACCCACCGCACCACCGACTTCGGTTTGGCTGACCGCAAGGTGCTGGGTGATGCGGTAGTTACCGGCTACGGCCGGGTGGAGGGCCGGCAGGTATTTGCCTATGCCCAGGACTTTACCGTCTTTGGCGGCTCCCTTTCCGCGGTGGTGGGCGAAAAAATCTGCAAGGTCATGGACCTGGCGGGTAAAACCGGCTGTCCGGTAGTCGGCCTTAATGATTCCGGCGGGGCGCGCATTCAGGAGGGAGTGGTCAGTCTGGGCGCCTATGGGGACATCTTCCTGCGCAACACCCTCTACTCCGGTGTGGTGCCCCAGATCTCGGTGATAATGGGGCCGTCAGCCGGCGGCGCCGTCTATTCCCCGGCCATCACCGACTTTATCTTTATGGTCAAAGGCACCGGTCAGATGTATATTACCGGCCCGGATGTGGTCAAGGCGGTAACCGGCGCCGCGGTTACCCACGAAGAACTGGGCGGGGCTGATTCCCACGCCACTCGCAGCGGCGTGGCTCACTTTGTCTATGCCAGTGAGGACGAATGTCTGGCCGAAGTCAGACGGCTGCTCAGTTTCCTGCCCTCCAACAACCTGGCCGACCCGCCGCTTATGCCGCTGGGCGACCCGGTGAACCGGTTCGACCCCGACCTGCGTTACCTGGTACCCGACGAACCCAACCGGCCCTACGATATGCGGGATATTATCTATCGGCTCGTGGACATTGGCGGTGAAGAGGAGTTGGAGGAAGTCCCGGTCGAAGAGTTTATGGAAGTCCAGGCCGACTTTGCGCCCAACGTGGTTATCGGCTTTGGCCGGTTCAACGGCAGCACGGTCGGCATCATCGGCAACCAACCCTCCTACCTGGCCGGAGTGCTGGATATTGACGCCTCGGCCAAGGCGGCCCGGTTTGTCCGGTTCTGCGACTGTTTCAATATCCCCCTGGTAACTCTGGTGGACGTGCCAGGGTTTATGCCCGGCGTGGACCAGGAGTACGGCGGGATTATCCGCCACGGGGCGAAGCTGATTTACGCCTACGCCGAGGCCACCGTTCCCAAGGTCAGCGTCATCCTCCGCAAAGCCTACGGCGGCGCTTACATCGTGATGAGCAGCAAGCACCTGCGTTCCGATATAAACCTGGCCTGGCCCTCGGCGGAAATAGCGGTCATGGGTCCGGACGGCGCAGTGAACATAATCTACCGGGAGCAGATAGCCCAGGCCGAAAACCCGGAGGCCCGGCGCCAGCAACTGATTCAGGACTACCAGGAAAAATTCACCAACCCCTACATCGCCGCCGGCCAGGGTTTCCTGGACGACGTGATCGACCCGGCGGAAACCCGGGCCAGAATAATCGGGGCCCTGGAAATGCTGAAAAATAAACGGGACAGCCTGCCGGCCAAGAAACACGGGAACATACCGCTATAATAGATGGAAGAAACCTGCCCACCGGGTATCAGGGGCTATGCATCTACCTTGGCCACGCCCGCCCCTTGACTATGCCCGCAATATGGCGCGGCCGGGCTACCGGGTATAAGAGACCAGGTGGAACCGGGGGGCCGGAAAGCCTGCGCCCGCTACCCGTCCCTGGATGACTTCCTGTAGCGTAGCCGGCGGAAGGAGCGACGGGCCGGCTACTGGATTACAACGTACAATGCGGCTGACGCAGTGGCCGGGGTGGAATTATACAACTCTCCCGTCGCCCCGAACCTGATCTTCGCCGAACCCTTATCGACTTGCAACTCGAAACCGCCTGAATCGCTGTTGCGGCGGCGCCACCGGCAACCCGCCGTCTATCGCAGCATTAAGCATTAAAGGAGCTGTCCAGTGGAATTCGGGATTTTCTACCAACTGCCTTGCGCTGATGACCAGACACCGGCCAATCGCTACGCCGAGACCATTTCCCAAGCTCAGTTGGCCGACCGGCTGGGGTTTGACACGGTGTGGCTGGCCGAGGTGCATTTCAATCCCCGGTTCTCGGTGCTGCCGGCTCCCCTCCTCCTCGGCTCCGCCATTGCCCAGACCACCGAGCGGCTGAAGATCGCTACTGCCGTCAACCTGATGCCCTTGCACCACCCGGTCCGGCTGGCCGAGGAGTTCGCCACCTTGGACGTTATCTCCCGGGGGCGAGCCATTCTCGGCACCGGCCGGGGCGCTATGCTCCGCCAGTACGCCGGTTATGGCATTGACGTGGATGAAGGCCGGGAGCGGTTTCTGGAGGGGCTGGACCTGGTCTTGCAGGCCTGGACCAGCGATGAGCTCTCCTATCAGGGTAAGTACTACCAGGTTGAGGGCGTCCGGGTGGTGCCCAAACCCTACCAGAAGCCCCATCCCCCGGTTTATATCGCCTCCAACAGCGAAGACACCTTTCCCATGGTTGGCGAGTTGGGGCAAAACATCCTGATTGCGCCGCTGGTGGTGTCGTTGGAAGGGGCGCAGCGCGGGCTGGCGGAATATCGCCGCCAGCTGTCCAAACATGGGCATGACCCCGATGGGGTCAGGGTAAATATCAACGTCCTGGTGCACGTGACCAAAGACGAGGGCGGCAGTTCCACCCAGGGCTACGAATCCAGCGTCAGAAACTACCTGGGAATCCTGGAGGGCAACCGCTCCCGGGTTATCACCGGCCGCAACCGGGACCTCAGTTACGAGCACGTTTCCCGCGAGTTTGCGGCTATTGGCCGCCCGGAACGGGTGATCGACAAGTTGGAATCCCTCAAGGAAACGCTCCGGGCCGATGAGTTTATGTGCTGGTTTGCCACCGGCGGCCGGCTGCCCAACCAAGAGGTGCATAACTCCATGCAGCTCTTCGCCGAGGAGGTTATGCCCCATTTCCGGCGGGACTGAACGCGGAGGGCCGCCGGCCCGGGATTCAGGAGGGCGGAGATGACCCTGTTTGACTATTCCCGGCAGCAACGGGCCGGGACCGAGGCGCCGTTGGCGGAACGGATGCGCCCCCGAACTTTTGACGAGTTCGTGGGTCAGGAGCATATTCTGGGGCCGGACCGGGTGCTGCGCCGGGCCATCGTCGCCGACCGGTTACCCTCCCTGATTCTGTGGGGACCGCCGGGCAGTGGCAAGACTACCCTGGCCCGCCTGGTGGCCGGGGTTACCCAGGCCCACTTCGAGCCGGTCAGCGCCGTTACCTCCGGCGTGGCCGACTTGCGCCGGGTGGTGGCCGAGGCCAGGGAGCGGCAGGGAATGCACCAGCGGCGCACCATCCTGTTTGTCGATGAAATCCACCGTTTTAACAAGGCCCAGCAGGACGTGATTCTGCCCCATGTGGAGGATGGCGCCGTAACTTTTATCGGCGCCACCACCGAGAACCCCTCCTTTGAGGTCAATGCTCCCCTCCTGTCCCGCTGCCGGGTGTTCACCCTCCAGCCGCTGACGGCGGAACAGGTCGCCGTCATCGTCCGGCGCACGCTGGAGGACGGGGAACGAGGAGTGGGCCGCCTCAATGTGACGCTGGACGCCGGAGCGCTGGAGCATTTGGTCAACATTGCCAACGGCGACGCGCGGGTAGCGCTGAACGCCCTGGAAACCGCCGCCTTTGCTACGCCTCCCGGCGCCGGGGCCGGCCGGGTCATTGGGGTAGAAATAATCGCCGATGCCTTGCAGCGCCGTTCGCCCCTTTACGACAAGGCGGGAGAGGGCCATTACGATACTATCTCCGCCTTTATCAAGTCGGTGCGGGGTTCCTCCCCGGACGGCGCCCTGTACTGGCTGGCTCGGCTGATCGAGTCGGGAGAAGACCCGCTGTTCATCGCCCGGCGTCTGGTCATCCTGGCGTCCGAGGACATCGGCCTGGCCGAGCCGCAAGCCTTGCCGGTGGCGGTGGCCGCCCAGCAGGCGGTGCATTTCCTGGGCCTGCCCGAGGGCCGCATACCCCTGGCCGAGGCCACGGTGTACCTGGCAACGGCTCCCAAAAGCAATACGGCCTATATGGCCCTGGAGCGGGCGTTGGAGGACGTGCGACAGCGGCCCAACGACCCGGTGCCACTCCATCTGCGTAATGCCGTAACCGGCTTGATGCGGGGAATGGACTACGGCAAGGGCTACCGCTACGCCCACGACCACCCCGGCCATTTCGTCCACCAGGAGTTTCTACCCCCGGCCTTGCAGGGCCGGAGCTACTACCAACCTTCAACGGAAGGCCAGGAAAAGGAAATAGGGGAAAGAATGCGGCAGTGGTGGGGCAACCGGCAGCCAGGCTAGGCAACCGAGCCGGTTGACGCGCTCCGCCTTGCCTGAGCTGGTTGAAGGAATGATTGCCGGGGAGCCGGGTGCGGTTCGACCAAACCGCTCGTGGCGGTTTGGTTAGTTTTGGTTATTGGAATTGACTTGCCCTTATGCTGGCTCAGGAAGGGGCCAATGCCGCCATCACCTCCGCCGCGCTGACTATCTCGGCCTGCCGGGGAAAGATGCGCTGCATCAGGAAGTCGTGAACTTCCCCGTCCTGGTCGGAACAGCAGTCCTCCACGATGAACAGCCGGTAGTCGGCATCGGCGGCGTAGCGGGTGGTGGAGAGGACCACCCCGCTGGTGGCATAGCCGAGCATTACGATAGTGTCGATGTTGTTGGCCCGCAGGGACAGATCCAGGTCGGTGCCGTACAGGGCGTTGACCCGGCGCTTGCCGGCCACTACTTCTCCCTCGATGGGCCGTACCGCCTCGTGGATTACCCGCAGAGGGTCGCTGACCGCCGGCGGGCCGGAGGCCTTGCGCTGGCTGAAAGTCTTGTTCCGGTCGCTGATTTCCGGGTAGCCAGGCCGGAAAACGGTGGCCGAGTAACAGACCATCAGACCGGCTTCCCGGGCCGCTTGCTGCAACTGACGGGTCTTTTCCACCACGCCCCGCTCCACTGCGTGGGGAATGGTGGTCATCATTTCGGCATAAAAGTCGGCGATAAGCAGGGCGGTAGCGGACTTGTTCAAGGCAATGTTGGGCATTTCCGGCGGCTCCTCTGGCTTCAGGATTTAGTTCATACGACCGGGTTCAACTACCGGCGGTTCATTCGTCTATCCCGGACTCCCCGCGCTTAACCCCTCTCCCTCCGCGACCGTAAATCCGCCACTACCTTTGACACCCGGGCCAGGGCTTCCGCCACGTCGTCCCGGTCTATGTGGCGGTGGGTTACCATGCGGAGGGATTGGGCGCGGGAGGGTGTAACCTTGACGCCGGCCTGGGCCAGGGCCTGAATTACGTCGGTAGCCGAGCCGATGGAAGGGTCGATCTCAAAGATGACGATGTTGGTCTGGATGCGGTCTGGATCCACGTCCAGCCCGTCGACATTTGCCAGGCCCTGGGCCAGACGGCGGGCGTTGGCATGGTCGTCGGCCAGCCGTTCAATCATCGTATCCAGGGCCACCAGGCCGGCGGCGGCCAACACTCCGGCCTGGCGCATCCCGCCGCCAATCAGCTTGCGCCACCGGCGGGCCTGGCCGATAAACTCCCTGGAGCCGCACAAGACTGACCCCACCGGACAACTCAATGCCTTGGACAGGCAAAAGGAAACGTCGTCCACGTCTCGGACCAACTCGGCGGGCGGCACTTCCAGAGCCACGGCGGCGTTGAATACCCGCGCCCCGTCCAGATGCACCCTGGCCCCGGCGTCGTGGGCCACGGCGGCTACCTGTTGGGTATCATCGGGGGTTAGCACGCCGCCGCTGCAACGGTTATGGGTGTTTTCCAGGCAGACCAACGTCGTCGGTGGCACGTGAACGTTGCCCCTGGGCCGGATAGCGTCGGCCAAGTCCTGGGGGGCAATCCGGCCCTGCTCGTCGTTGGGCGTCAGGCGGACCTGAACTCCGGCCAGGGCCGACACCCCGGCGGACTCGTTCCAAAACATATGGGCCTGGTCGCCCATTACTATTTCGTCCCCCCGCTGGCACCAGGTCAGGCCGGCGATGAGATTACTCATCGTGCCGCTGGCGGTGAGCAGCCCGGCTTCCTTGCCCAGCAACGCGGCGGCCCGTTCCTCCAGCCGGTTGATTGAAGGATCTTCTCCGTAAACATCGTCGCCTACCTCGGCCTCGGCCATCGCCCGGCGCATCGCCTCAGTCGGGTGCGTAACGGTGTCGCTTCGCAAGTCAATAACTTTCATCAGTATGCTCCAAACATGTTCCGGCATACCGGAAATAAGGGACATTCTAGCAGGACTCCTTGCCAAATTCTACGGAGTCTTCTAATATAAAAAAAGCGGGGCTAAAGGAAGTTTAGCGGGAGGCAGCAAATGCGTCAGAGCGCCGTCAGCTTCAAGGCCAAGGGTCTGAACTTCGAGGGGATCGTAGCTGTGCCGGATGACGTGAGCCACCCGGTTCCGGGCGTGGTAATCTGCCATCCCCATCCCTTGTTTGGCGGCAACATGGACAACAACGTGGTCATCGCCGTCTCCTTTTCGCTGGTGGAGCAGGGGTTAGCTACCATCAGATTCAACTTCCGGGGGGTGGGCAACAGCGAGGGCGAGCATACCAAGGGCGAGCAGGAGCACCAGGAAATCCTGGGCGCTTTCGAGTTGCTCAAGGCCTGGCCCGGTGTGGAGGGGCGGCAGTTGGGTTTGGCCGGCTACTCCTTTGGCACCTCGGTCATTCTGGGCAACGCCGCCGTGCAAAAAAAGGCCAGGGCGATTGCTCTGATCTCCCCGCCAATACGAGCCTTCCCGGAATCGCCGCTGAAGAAGGCCAAGACGCCGACGCTGATTATCTCCGGCGACCAGGATAAGCTGGTGCAGTCGGAAGAGTTGCAACCCAATCTGGAGGCGTTTGCCCGCCGGCCCGCGCTGAAAATTGTGGAAGGAGCCGACCATTTCTGGGGCGGAAGGGAGCGCCAGCTAATCCGTCCGGTAACCGATTTTTTCGCCGAGCATCTGAAGTAATCCCTAATGACCCTCCCGGAAAGCCACCCCGAACCGGCGCCAGAAACTGCCCCTGAACCCTTGTCGGAACCCTATGCCAGTTCCCTGCCGGAGGCTTCTACGGAAATAGGGGCGGAGGATTCTCCCGCCGGCTCCAGCCAAGACTCCAGCCACGGTTCCAGCCAAGACTCCGGCGACAATTCCGGCGGGGCCGCCGGGGAGCCGGCCGCCACTGCCGAAACCGCGCCCGCCGGCGCCCCGGTTGAAGCGGATCCGGCCGGGGAACGCCGCCTTCCCATATACCGGGACTTCAACCTCCTGCAATTGGCGGCGATTGTTTTCCTGCTCGACCAGTTGACCAAGTTTCTGGTGCGGGCCTACCTTCCCTTCGGCTATTCCTTCCCTTTCGATGGTCTTTTTCGGATTACCCATGTCCATAATACCGGCAGCGCCTTTGGAATCCTGCAAGGGCAGAACACACCGCTGATTTTCGTCTCCGTCATTGGCATATTGGTGCTGGCGTTGATTTACCGGAGCCAGCCGCGTCCCACCAACCTGCTGCGGCTGAGCCTGGGCCTGCAAATCGGAGGCGCCCTGGGCAACCTGCTGGACCGGTTGCGTTTGGGTTGGGTAACCGACTTTATCGACGTAGGAGCCTGGCCGGTATTCAACCTGGCGGACGCTTCCATCGTAACCGGGCTGGTCTTGCTGGGTTGGCTGTTGCTGCGTCCCTCCAGCCGGAATAATGCGCCAGAAACCGGGCCGGGTACTGTGCCAGGAGCCGGGCCAGGTACTGTGCTGGAAACCGGGCCAGAAACCGGGTTGACCGCCGATTTCCCCGAGAACTACGGGGCCGTGGAGAGCAGTCCAATGTCGGACGCTCCCCCACCCCCGGGTAGAGGTGAAGGTTGTGCCGGAACGACTTCCCCCGGTTGCCCGGGCAGCAAGGACGAGTCAGGATGACTGCTCCGGCCGGTTCAACTCGGGAGTTTACGGCGGGCCAGGATGCGGCGCGCCTGGACCGGTTCCTCGCCAGCCGGAGGACGGGCCTGAGCCGCAGCCGTCTCCACTCCCTGATTGCCGAAGGGATGGTAAAGCTCAACGGGACTCCGGCCCGGCCGGCCCAAAAGGTGCGGGCCGGCGACCGGGTAACCCTGACAGTACCGCCGACCCGCGAGCCGGACCTGGCGCCCCAGCCGATACCCCTTGCGGTGGTTTACCAGAACTCGGATTTTATGGTTATTGACAAGCCGGCCGGCCTGTCGGTACATCCCGGTCCCGGCCACCCGGATGGCACTCTGGTCAATGCTTTGTTAGCCTGTTGCCCGGACCTCCAGGGGATCGGCGGCGTGACCCGTCCCGGGATTGTCCATCGGCTGGATAAGGATACCTCTGGGCTGATGGTGGTAGCCAAGACCGAGCCGGCCCATTATGACTTGTCGGCGCAGATTAAGGAGCGACGGGTGCGAAAGGGCTACTTGGCGCTGGCCGCCGGCGTTCCGGAACTTTCCGAGGGGGTTGTTGACGCTCCGATCGCTCGGGACCCGCGCCACCGCAAGCGGATGGCGGTGGTCATCGGCGGCCGGGAGGCCCGTACTCGCTACCGGGTGGTGGAGCGACTGGACAGTTACAGCCTGCTGGAGCTGGAGCTGGAAACCGGCCGCACCCATCAGATTCGGGTGCACCTGGCTTATCTGGGACATCCGCTGCTGGGTGACGGAGTATATGGCCGGCGTAGTCCCCTGCTGGCGCGCCACTTCCTTCACGCCCATCGGTTAGGCTTCCGGCGCCCGGTTTCCGGCGAGGCGATGGCTTTCCAATCCCCCTTGCCCTCGGAACTGGCGCAGGTTTTGCCGGAACTGCGCCGGAAGTAACGTGCTAAAATAAAACCGGCAAGCCAGCTTCGACCGGCCGGCAAGCAGAGGGATAGGGGAACTGCGAGTATGACTTCTCCGGATACTTCCTCCGATTTTATTCGGAACATCATTGCCGATGACCTGAAATCCAATAAATACGATGGTCGGGTAGTAACCCGGTTTCCCCCGGAGCCGAACGGTTACCTGCATATCGGCCATGCCAAGTCGATCTGCCTTAACTTCGGGGTTGCCGCCGAGTATCAAGGCGGTGTTTGCCATCTGCGTTTCGATGACACTAACCCCACCCGGGAAGATGTGGAATACGTAAACTCCATTCAGGAAGACGTGCGTTGGCTGGGCTTTGACTGGGGAGATCACCTTTACTACGCCTCCGATTATTTCGATGCCTTGTATCAGTTTGCGGAGCGATTAATCCGGACGGGCAAGGCTTACGTGGACAGTTTATCGGCTGCGGAAATCCGGGAATACCGGGGCACTCTGACCGAGCCGGGCCGGGAAAGCCCCTACCGCCCTCGCTCGGTGGAGGAGAACCTGGACCTGTTCCGGCGGATGCGGGCCGGGGAGTTTGCCGACGGCGCCCACGTGCTGCGCGCCAAAATAGACATGGCCTCGCCGAACCTCAATATGCGCGACCCGACTATTTACCGTATCCGCCGGGAGCGGCATCACCGGACGGGAGATGCCTGGTGCATCTACCCGATGTACGACTATGCCCATGCTCTTTCCGACTCCATCGAGAAGATAACGCATTCCCTCTGCACCCTGGAGTTTGAAGATCACCGACCCCTTTATGACTGGACGCTGGAAGAACTGGACGTTTATCGCTCCCAGCAGATTGAGTTTGCCCGGCTCAACCTGACCAATACAATTATGAGCAAGCGGCGACTTTTGGAATTGGTGCAGGGGGGCCATGTCTCCGGGTGGGACGACCCGCGGATGCCCACCCTGAGCGGCCTGCGCCGCCGCGGTTACACCCCGGAAGCCATCCGCAATTTTTGCGACCACATCGGCATCTCCAAGCGGGATACGGTGGTGGATGTGGCGCTGCTGGAACATTGCCTCCGGGAGGACTTGAACCGCCGCTCCCCCAGGGCCATGGCCATACTGCGCCCGCTCAAGGTAGTAATTGATAACTACCCCGAGGGACAATCTGAAGAGTTCGAGGCGGTGAACAACCCGGAAGACCCGACGATGGGTTATCGGAAAGTCCCCTTCTCCCGGGAAATCTACATCGAGCGCGATGATTTCCGGGAAAACCCGCCTCCCCGTTTCTTCCGCCTGGCCCCGGGGCGGGAAGTAAGGCTGCGCTATGCCTGCTACATTACCTGCCGGAAAGTGGTCAAGGACCCTCAAACCGGAGAGGTCATAGAATTGCACTGCACCTATGACCCGGAATCGGTGGGCGGCTCCGCTCCCGACGGACGCCGGGTGCGGGGGACGCTGCACTGGGTTTCCGCTCCCCACTCCGCTCTGGCGGAAGTGCGGCTGTACGACTATCTGCTGCTGGACCGGGATGCGGATAACCAACCGGACAACCGGGACTTTATCTCCCTCCTGAACCCCAATTCGTTGGAGGTGTTGACCGGTTGCCGGGTGGAGCCGAGCTTGGCCGACGCCCTTCCGGGGAGCCGGTTTCAGTTTGAGCGGCAGGGCTACTTCTGCGCCGACGCGGTAGATTCCAGACTTGGAGCGCCAGTGTTCAACCGCACGGTTTCGCTGCGGGATTCCTGGGCCAGAATCGAGCAGTCTCAGGCCCGGGCCGGCAGCTAACCGCGCTGCGGGTCAATCGCGTCCAGTTCCCCCCGTTCCAGCTTCCATAGACCCGGCCCTGACCCGGCTTCGGGCCGGCTTCCTGCCGTCGGCCCCCACTCCCCTGGCCCGGCTCTCCCGGGAAACGGCTTTACATCGGCCACAATGCCATCGCCCTTCTCTCTCTGACCCCGTTCTCCCGGGAAGCGGGGTGGAGTCGCTTTCTCTCTTTTGATGAGAAGTCTGGGGGTGTGGGGGCGCCCCGGCCTGGATAAAGGCGTGTTAAAATAGCGCCAAGGGTCCAGGCAAGGGTCCAGGAGGGTTAATTGTGGCCGACGACATTCGCGTGAGGTACGCGCCCAGTCCTACCGGCTTGCCGCATATCGGCAACATTCGCACTGCCTTGTTCAACTGGTTGTTTGCCCGCCATCACGGCGGCAAGTTCGTCGTGCGAATTGAGGATACCGACCAGGAGCGGCTGGCGCCCGGGGCCGTAGAGGGAATCCTGGATGGCCTGGAATGGTTGAACCTTGACTGGGACGAAGGGCCACGGGTCGGCGGCGATTACGGCTCTTATTTCCAGTCCGAGCGTCTTCCCCTGTACCGGGAAACGGCGAATAAACTAATCGGCCAGGGCGATGCCTACCACTGTTACTGCACCCGGGAGCGGTTGGCCCAGCTGCGGCTCGAGCAGGAACGCAATAAACAGGCTCAGGGCTATGACGGCCATTGCCGGAACCTCGATGCGGGGCGGCGGCGCGCCCTGGAAAGCGAAGGAGCGCCGTCGGTCGTCCGTTTTGCTATGCCCGACTCCGGCGCCACCCGGCTGCACGACCTGATTCGTGGCGAAGTGGAGTGGCGGAATGAATTGGTGGATGACTTCATTCTGCTCAAGTCCGACGGTTTCCCTACCTACCACCTGGCGGTGGTAACCGATGACCACCTGATGCGAATCAGCCACGTGCTGCGGGCAGAGGAATGGCTTTCCAGCGCGCCCCGCCACCTGCAACTGTACCGGGCCCTGGGGTATTCTCCGCCCCAGCACGGCCACCTGCCCATGATTCTCGGCCCGGACCGGGCCAAGCTCTCCAAACGGCATGGGGCTACCTCCATCCTGGAATACCGGGACGACGGGTATCTCCCCGCCGCCCTACGCAACTTTATGGTTCTGCTGGGCTGGTCCCTAGACGATAAGACGGAGATAATGCCTGTAGGAACCATGGTGGAGAACTTTACCCTGGACCGGGTGGGCAAGCCGGCGGCTATTTTCGACCGGGAAAAGCTGTCCTGGATGAACGGGGTTTACATCCGGGATATGGCTGATGGGACACTGGCCGACGCGATGCTAATCTATCTGAACCGGGATTTGTCGCCGAAACTTCTACCCGTTGACCGGGATTACCTGCTACGGATTGTCCCGCTGGTACGGGAGCGGCTCAAACTGCTTTCCGAATCCGCCGACATGACCGCCTATTTCTTCGAAGCACAGCCGGAATATGACCGGGCCAACCTGGTGCAGCGGGGAATGACCCGGGAAGAGGCATTGGCCGCCCTGAGCGCCGCCGCGGAAAGTTTGGCAACGGCGGACTTTGCCGCTCCGGTTCTGGAGGAGTTGCTGCGGGCTGCCGGCGAAGCAATGGGCCTTGCCCCCCGTCGTTTCTTTGGAACGCTGCGCTGGGCGGTAACCGGCCGCAACGTCTCGCCACCCCTTTTCGAGACAATGGAAGTTCTGGGCTGGGAGCGGGTAACGTCGCGCCTGCGGGTGGCGCTGGACCGACTGGCCCAAGCCCAGGGCGGGGAGTGAGGATTGCCCCCTCCCCCCGCCTCGCTGGGGGCCGTCCGCCCGCAAGAACGAATTGAATGGATCGGGTTGAGCTTGCCCCCGCCTCGCCGGGAGCCGCTCGAAGCAGGTTTCCACCCATCCAACACCGACCAGCCGCCCAACGCCGACCGGCGTGGTGTTCGTCATGCCGGCTTTCGACGGAGGAATCCGGCCCGTCGGGTTACTCCTCCAGTTCCTCGCCGCAGTGGGGGCATACCTGCGGCTTGTTGTTGCGCCGCTGGATTTCCTCCAGGAAACCGGAACCCAGGATTCCGGCGGGCAAAGCGAACATACCGATTCCCATTATCGCAATTACCCCGGCCATTACCTTTCCCAGCGGGGTGACCGGGGACACGTCCCCGTAGCCCACCGTAGTCAGTGTTATTATGCTCCACCACATCGCCTCGGGTATGCTGGCGAAAGCCTCCGGTTGGGCCAGATGCTCCGCAAAGTACATCAAAGCGGAGGCCAGCACCAGCATTACCGTCAATACCAGGACGACGGTTAACAACTCATAGCCCCTGCTTTGAATCACCTTGCCCAGGGTTCGGATGCCGCTGAAGTACCGGCCCAAACGGGCCGCCCGGGCCAGCAACCGCACGGCCCGCAGGAACCGCAGGTCATCAACTCCCAATAGGGGAAGAAAGAAAGGCACGATCGCCAGCAAATCAATCAGGAGCAATGGCGACAGGGCAAACCGCACCCGTCCGTAAACCGGGTGGGAGTATTGAGGCTCGGCAGTGCAGGCCCATAGCCGCAGCAGGTACTCAGCCAGGAATATGGATACCGATACCCCTTCAAGGTAGTGGAACAGTTGGGGCGCTACCAGGTAGATTGGCTTGACCGTACTGAGGATCAGGGCAACGGTATTCAGCAGAATCAGCCCGATGATGAAAAAATCAAGAGCTTGGCTGACTCGGTCACCTCCCGGAGCAACTTCCAGGATTTCATGGGCTCTACGCTGAAATGCCGACATTTTCAGACCGCCAAAATTCGGTGGGTTTACGAAACCGGTGTTCTGGCCCGCATCCCGGTTCAGCTATGTTTTCCCTACAAAATGGTCTGTGCCGGGGGCCAAAAACTGGTTTCTCGATTTTCAAAAATTAACTACTAACTGCCTTGACAATGCCCAATTGAGCATCAATTAAGCTGTCCATGTTGGAAGAATTCCAGGCAAATCCGAGGGTCAGCTCCCGCGGAAAGGCTGGTAAACGGAAAGCTCGGTAAAGGCCATCCGGTTTTCTCCATTTCAAGCTCCCCAGGCGTTACCCCTATGTTGGTTCTACGGGCCGCATAACGAGGCCGGACGCCGGCCGTTTTGCGCTTGGAAAGAGAGACGGATTGACGTAACGAGGTTATGAGCCGGGTTCTGCCGGTTCCCTGGAGAAATCAAGCGCAGGTAATGCTTGGAGTAGCGGTTAACCCAAGTCTCCCCGGGGGACGATTATCGCGACCTGACCTTTACCTGATTCGCAATGGATACTAGCCTAATTTGGTTCAGGCAACCCTTGAAACAGGGGCAGATTTCGAGAGTTTTGTTGGAGGTGTGGGGAATATGGTGTCAACGGCAGCTAAAATCATTAGCGACGGTGTAATGAAAATGGACGGTGGTTCCGTTTTTGGACAAGTTCCCAAAGTTGTCTGGGAAAACAGCGTAACCACCGACCGCAAGAACCGCATTACCCTGGGGCTGAACTGCTTGCTCCTTCAAATCGGGGACAAAAACGTACTGGTGGATACCGGAGTAGGCTCCAAGGGTAACGACAAGGACAAGGAAAACCTGGGTTTGGTGCCCAGCCGGATGTTCAAGGGACTCAAGAGTGTCGGACTAACGCCCAAGGATATTCACGCAGTAATCCTTACTCATCTTCACTTCGACCACTGCGGCGGCTGCACTCGTTTGGACCGGACCGGCAATATCGTGCCTACCTTTCCCAAGGCCCGCTACTATGTCCAGCGCGATTCCTGGAGCGAGGCTCGCAGCCCTAGCGAGCGCGGCAGGTACGCTTACCGCCCCGACAATTTCTACCCCATTGAGGAGAGAGGGCAACTGGAACTGCTGGATGGGGACACGGAGATCTTCCCGGGACTGAATGTCATTGTTAGCGACGGCCCGGCCAAGGGCCACCAGATGATAATGTTCAACCATGGCGGGGAACGCATTGTGTTCCTGGGCGACCTGGTGCCTACCCCGCACCATCTTAACCTGTCGGTAATCTCCGCCTTCGACTACTCGCCGGAGGGCACCCTGAAACAGAAGCGAGAGTTGCTGAGCGATGCGGAAAAGCAGGGCTGGCTGCTGGTCTTTTCCCACGGCCACGATACCAGGGCGGGTTACCTGGAACGCCGCGCCGAGATGACTTACCTCCGCCCGGTGGATTTGTAACCGCCCCAGTCGCCGAATCCCTCCGGCCCGAGCTGCCCCTCCGCGTTGAATAGACCACGGAGGGGCAGAACTTTTACATTGCCAGCACCGAGTTGTCCACCAATTCCACCAAACGGGCTGGGGTGATGGTGTTGTGCCGGTTTCCCCCGCCGGTGGTATGCACCCGGATGTAATTATCGGTCAGCCCCCGCCATCGGGTAACCTCCCCCGGTTCGCCCCGAGGCTCCCGGGCCGTTTCCCAGAGAACCGGGCGGGTCTGACCCAACTGCCGGCGGCGGAACTGCTCAAAGCCCTGCCGGGCCAGCTCCAGCATCCGGCGCATCCGCTCCGGTTTAACCCCGTCGGCGACCTGGTCTTGCCGGTACGCCGCAGCGGTGCCGGGCCGCCGGGAGTAGGGAAACACGTGCAGATCGCTGAAACCCATCGCCTCAACAAAGGTCAGGCTTTCCGAGAACTCCTGCGCGCCCTCCCCCGGGAACCCGACAATCAAGTCGGCGGTAATTCCGGCGTCGGGGATGCTTTGGCGAATCAACTCCACCGTCTCGGCAAATTGCCGTATGGTGTAACGCCGCCGCATTGTCTTCAGGATGGAGTCGCTGCCGCTCTGCAAGGGTACGTGGAAATGAGGACAGAGCCGGGAGTCTTCCCGCCAGAGTTGGAGCAGTTCCGGTCGGATCTCCTGCGGTTGCAGCGAGGATACCCTTAAACGGGCCACCTCCGTTTTGGCCAGGATGCTCCGGAGCAGTCCGGCCAGGTTCGTTCCCGGGATGTCAAATCCGTAGGCGCCTAGTTGAGTGCCGGTCAGGACGACTTCCCGGCAGCCCCCGTCAACCCACTGCCGTATCTGCGCGACCAACTCCCCGGGGGGGAATGCTGCGTTCCCGGCCGCGTACCTTGGGGACGATGCAGTAGGCGCAGACCTGGTTGCAACCCTCCTGAATCTTGACCATAGCCCGGCTCCGGCCGGTCAGGTTCTCAAAGGAGGTTGGCAGGGGGGCGTAATGGTCTCCCGCCGCCGGGTTGTCTCCGGTTGCGGCTTGCTGCTGGGCGGCCCTAACCAGGGACACCAGGCGGCTCTTCTCCGTGTTGCCCACGACCAGAGACACGGCGGGCAGCCGGGCCAGTTCTTCGGCGGCCCGTTGCGGATAGCAGCCGGCGGCTACTACCAGCGCTTCGGGGTTAACGCGGCGGGCGGCGCGCAGGGCTTGCCGGGCCTTGGCGTCCGCTGTGGCGGTTACCGTGCAGGTGTTCAGCACGTAGATGTCCGCCTCTGCCGCCGTCTCCACAATGCGGTAACCGGCCTGCCGGAATTGCCGGGCCAGGACGCTGCTATCGGCCTGGTTCAGCTTGCAGCCGTGGGTCTGAATCGCCACTGCTCCCCGGTAGGGCTGGACCGGGGTAATTCCCTCCGGCGGGGCGGGAGTCGCTAACTGGATTTCCGGTGGATTAGCCGGCATACTTTCCCTCGTCAGGTTGCCCTGGCCCGTCATTCGTCATTCCTCGTCATTTGTCATTAATGGTATCCACCAGGTCCCACAGCCGTTCCACCGCCGCGCCGATGTCGTCCAGAGTCTGAAACAGCCGTTCCACCCGCCGCCGGGACTCACGAGCCCGTTCCAGGGAATCGCCCAGGTTCTCCAGGTAGTTAAAGGCTTCCCGGATGCGCCGGTCGCGGAGTTCTTGGCCCAACCGGACGGCATAGGCCTTTACTGCCGCAGCGTCCTCGGCCGGTTCATCCCGGCTCAAGGCGACGCCCTTGACGGCCAGGGTGAGGCTGCCCCAGAGCAATTCCTCGGAGCGCAGCCACCGCCCGCCCCGCATTTCGCTCAAGGCGTTGTCCAGCAGTCGCAAGCTCTGACTGCGGTAGCGGCGGATTTTTGCGGTGGCGGCGGCGGTGCTCATCTGTTTACTCCAGCGTCTTTGCTCTTCAATCCGCGCCAGGCTATTCTAGCATACCGGCGTTCCCTCGCTCCGGCCGTCTCCGGCTGAAGCCTCCCAGTTACATCCCTCCGGCAAGGGACGCTCCCTCGCTCCGGTCGCCTTGAGGGAAGGAGGAAAGGCTCCCCTCTCCCCGAAGGAGAAGAGCCGGGGGCGAGGGGGGAGATCCATAAATGGACTTGGCCCATGGGCTGGCCTTATCCCTTAACCGCATCCAGTCCGTGGGGCGGTATCTGGAAGGGTGGCCGCAAGTTGGGTATGGGTATTTCGATGACTACCGGCCGGTCGGCGCGCAACGCAGGGCGCAGGGCTTCGCCAAGTTCCTGATGTCCCGTCAGCTTGATTCCCCGCGCGCCGTAAACCTCGGCTAACCGGGCAAAGTCCGGGTTATGCAACTCGGTGCCGATGGTGCGACCCCTGGTAACGGTGCATCTGGTCGGCCCGGGAGGCGCCCAACAGCCCGTTGTTGAAAACCAGGGTAACCACGTTTATGCCTTCCTGGACGGCGGTGGAGAGCTCACTGCTGGCATACATAAACCCGCCGTCGCCGCTGATCGCCACCACCTGCCGTTGGGGGTTGCCCACCTTGGCGCCCAGGGCGGTAGGAAAGGCGTAGCCCAGCGTGGCGAAATAGCTGGAGGTAAGGTAGGAGCGGGGCCGAAGTACCGGAAAGGCCAGGTGGCTCCAATACCCGATTTCGGTGGTGCCGCTGACCATAATAGCGTCGTCGTCCAGTTCACGACGGAGGGTGTCGATAATTTCGACCTGAAGCGGAGCCTTTTCCCGGATGTCGGCCTGGCTTTGCCGGCGAATTTCCGCCAACTCCCTCGCCTGCCATTGGCTGGCCCGGGAGCGATGGCCCAACTCGGCCAACAATTCTCGCACGCCCAGCCGGCCGTCGGCGACTATTCCCACCTGGGCCGGGAAGTTGCGGCCCAGTTCCTCCGGGTCGGCGTCAATCCGTATCAGCTGCTGGTGGGGTTGGATGTCCCAGGGAGTTTGCGGCGTCAGGTTCAGGCGACTGCCGACGGCCAGGACGACGTCGGCCTGGGGCAGCGCCAGCCAGCCCGGGCCGTGGCCGTAGTAGTAGGTTCCCAGGGAGTGGGAATGGTCTTCCGGAATGGCCCCTTTGCCCTCGGGGGTGGTAATGACCGGGGCATTCAGGGCCTGGGCCAGTTCCACCAGGTCAGCGGAAAGGTCGGCTTCCCGACAGCCGCCGCCGGCCCAGATAAGGGGCCGCTCGGCGTGGGCCAGCAGTTGCGCTGCCTCCCGGATTTTCGCCGGGTCCGGGGCTTGCTTGACCGGTCCCTCCCGCTCCAGCAACTCAGTCTCGGCGGCGGCGGGTAGCACGTCCCAGGGAATTTCAATCTCCACCGGCCGGGGACGCCCGTCGGTAAGCTGCTGCATCGCCAGGTGGACCAGGTAGGGTATTTCCTCCGGCCGGGTAGTGCGGCCATTCCACTTGGTTATGGGCTTGAACAGGTCAAGCTGGTCATTGACCTCGTGCAGGGCGCCCCGCTTCTGGCCCAGGTTGTAGCTCTCCATCTGGCCCGATACCAGCAGGACGGGGGAGGAGGTGGCGTAGGCGGTGCCGATGCCGGCGGCGGCGTTCAGAGCGCCCGGCCCCGGCACCACCAGCGCCACGCCGACCCGTCCGGTGGCGCGGGCATAGCCGTCGGCCATGTAAGCTGCCGATTGCTCGTGGCGCACCGTTATCAGCCGGATACCCGGCTCACTATAAAGGGCGTCAAAGGCCTCCATTATCTGGACGCCGGGCAGACCGAAGATCACCTCCACCCCCTCCCGCACCAGGGATTGAATCAGCGCCTGCGCCCCGGTCATAACCGCCATCAGAAACCTCACTTTGTAAACCTCGGCTTGCCGGATATGATGGAGAACGGGCGGGATGGTGTCAATGGGCCGGCCGGTAAGGGCCGGGCGTAAGGGTCGGTTTCAAACCGGTTGTTTCGTAAGCCGCAACTGTTATTCCCGCGCCCAGGGTAGCGTCGGGCCGGCCGGGTACATCTCCTTCCGGGTATCGTGTCATTCCCGCACCCTAAGGTATAGCGCCGGTTCGATAGCCCGGGCCGGGGCGGGCGGCATACCCGATACTCTCCGTTTGTGGTATAACATTGCCAGGCGCATCTTCTACCAGTGCAACACCTGTACTAATGCAAATACTTGCCAATGCAGATACCTGCGGAGAAAAAACAAACGAGGGAAAGGCATGAAATACGACGTCGTTATTATTGGAGCAGGGGCGGCCGGCTGTGTGCTGGCGGCGCGACTGTCCGAAGACCCCGGTCGCTCGGTGCTGCTGCTGGAAGCCGGGCCGGATTATCCCGATTTTGACCAATTGCCCCTGGATCTGAAAGAGGGCAATAATATGTGGCGTTCCGCCTACGGCCCCCATAACTGGGGCTACACCGCCACCGCTACCCCATTGCAGGCCGAGGCGGTGCAGATTCCCCGGGGCCGGGCCATTGGCGGCTCTACTTCAATCAACGGCCAGGTGCTCTTCCGCGGTGTTCCCGAAGACTATGATAATTGGGCTGAATGGGGCAACGACGAGTGGGCCTTCACCAGGGTACTGCCCTATTTCCGCAAGCTGGAGACCGACCTGGACTTTCCCGGCGACGATTTTCACGGCGGGAGTGGTCCCATTCCGGTGCGGCGCTACAAGCGAGAGGAGTGGCTGCCCCACGCTACCGCTTTCTACGATGCCTGCGTTGCCCTGGGCTTTCCCCGGGACCCGGACCAGAACCACCCGGATTCCAATGGCATCGCCGCCCGTCCCCTGAACAACATTGACGGCGTGCGGATGAGTACGGCTATTACCTATCTTAACCCGGTCCGCCACCGGCTCAATTTGACCGCCCGGGGCAACGTTACGGTGCGGCGCATCCTTTTTGACGGTAAGCGGGCCGTGGGCGTAGAGGCGGCGAGCGGCGGCGAGGTCTTTTCCGTCGCGGGCGAGCAGATTGTAGTCAGCAGCGGGGCCATCGCCACGCCCCAAACGCTGATGTTGTCGGGCGTAGGCCCGGCAGACCATCTCCGCAGCCTGGGCCTTCCGGTGGTGCAGGATCTGCCCGGCGTGGGGGACAACCTGCGGGACCACCCGGCGGTCTTTACCCTGTTCCGGGCTACCGGCGCGGCTCCGGATGACCTGGCGCCCAGCATACAGGTAGGCCTCCGATTCAGCCTGGAAGGTTCGCCCACCCGGGCCGACATTCAGTTGGCTCCCATCCTGATGAACAGCGAACACCGTCCGGCAAATGTCTCCATCGAAAGCGAAGATTTCCACTTTGGCTTCAGCGCCGGCTTGCAGAATGCGGTCAGCGCCGGCCGGCTTCGCCTGGTCTCCACCGACCCCCACGTGCAGCCGGACTTGAACTACGATTACCTGTCCGACCCCTACGACCGGGAACGGATGCGCGGCGCAGTGCGTCTGGGACTGCGGATTGCCGACCACCCCTTATTCCGGGACATTATCGCCGAGCGGCTGAACCCCACTGAGGCCGACCTGGCATCGGATGCCGCGTTGGACAACTGGCTGCTGCGCAACGTCTGCACTCAGCACCATTCCTCCGGCACCTGCAAGATGGGCCCGGTCGGCGACCCCATGGCCGTGGTTGACCAGTATTGCCGGGTTTATGGCCTGGAGAACCTGCGGGTGGTGGACGCCTCGGTAATGCCCGACGTAATCCGGGCCAATACCAACGCTACCACCATTATGATTGGGGAAAGGGTGGCCGACTGGATTCGGGAAGGGAGCTAGGGGCGGCTGGGGAAGCGCAACCGTGCCGATGTCCGGCCGAGCGGGACGAGGAGAGGAATATGCTGAAGCGAATTCGTATTCAAGGCTACAAATCTCTCCCGGATGTCGCGGTGAAGCTGTCCCCCTTGACCTTGCTTTTTGGACCCAATGCTGCCGGCAAGAGCAACTTTCTGGATGCCTTGCAACTTTTGTCCAAACTGGCAACCAGCCGGACTTTGAAAGAGGCCTTTGGGTATAGAGCGAGCCATGCAATCGGACCGGGCGACCCGACGTTTTGTCGAAGACCTGCGCCGTGCCTTTCGGTAAAGACCTGCTTAGCGTAAATAGCCAGAGGATGCAGGCGTTTTCAGTGATATTGAGATTGCTGCCGAAACCGTTTCACCCCTATCAGGAACCGGTCAGGATTCGATATTCTCCCCAACAGGACGGTAAGTAAAGAAATGACTACTAGCAGCTATAACATAAGGATCGAACGGGATTCCATGGGCGAAATGCAGGTCCCGGCCGATGCCCTGTACGGGGCCTCCACGATGCGGGCAGTGCTGAACTTTCCCATCAGCGACCTGCGCTTTCCCCGTGCCTTTATCCGTGCCCTGGGCCTGGTCAAGCAGGCGGCGGCCAGGACCAATATGTCTTTGGGAGTCCTGGATGAAACCCTGGGCAACGCTATCGTGGCGGCGGCCCAGGAAGTTATCGACGGCCAGTTGGACCAGCACTTCGTCCTCGATATTTTCCAGACCGGCTCCGGCACTTCCACCAACACCAACGCCAACGAAGTTATCGCCAACCGGGCCTCCCTGCTTCTGGGCGGCGACCTGGGTTCCCGCCGGGTGCATCCCAACGACCACGTAAACCTGGGGCAATCCTCCAACGACGTGATTCCCACCGCGATGCACCTGGCGGCCCTTATCGCCATCCGGGAGGACTTGATTCCCGGCCTGGAAACCCTGCGGGACGAGTTGCAGCGGAAGGCCGATGCCTTCTGGCCGGTTATCAAGACTGGACGCACGCACCTGCAAGATGCCACGCCGGTCAGGCTGGGGCAGGAGTTCCTGGGCTTCGCCGGTCAGGCGGAGAATGGCATCCGGCGACTGCGTCGTGCGGAGGAGGCCCTGGCTGAGGTAGCCCTGGGCGGCACGGCGGTCGGCACCGGGGTAAACACTCACCCGGAATTTTCCGCCCGCACTTGTCAGACCCTGTCGGAAACCGCCGGCGTTACCCTGCGGGAAACGGACAATCACTTCCAGGCCCAGGCCACGCTGGACGCGGTGGTTGAAGCCAGTGGCGAACTGAAGACCATCGCCGTCAGTCTGCACAAAATCGCCAACGACATCCGCTTTATCGCCTGCGGCCCCCGGGCCGGACTGGGCGAAATCACTGTGCCCGAGGTTCAGCCGGGCAGTTCCATTATGCCCGGCAAGGTCAACCCGGTCATTGCTGAGTCGGTTATCCAGGTGGCGGCTCAGGTGGTGGGCAATGACGCTACGGTTACTCTGGCCGGTCAGGGCGGTTACTTTGAACTGAACACGATGATGCCGGTAGCGGCCTATAACCTGTTGCAATCCATCTCCCTGTTGGCTGCTTCGGCCAGCAACTTCGCCGAGCAATGCGTCAGGGGAATCGAGGCTACCGATGTGGGGCCGGCAATGGTGGAAAAGGGATTGATGCTGGGGACGGCCCTGGCTCCGGCGATTGGTTACGACGCGGCGGCCGCCATCGCCAAGGAAGCGGCCGCCACCGGCCAGACCATCCGCGACGTAGCCAGGCAGCGCACCGAGATTTCCGACGCGGAACTGGAACAACTGTTAAACCCGGAAGAGATGACCAGACCCAGCTTGGAGGTTCGGGGCGGCGGCGGTTAGGCTTACGGTTTAACCAAAAGTCGGCAGCGAAATCGGCACCACGGGAAACCCGGCCCCTTCCGATCTCTTCCTTCCGAGCTTCCCGTAGGCTGGCGAGCCACTGACGATTCGGTAATGATAATAGAGGAGGTAACAGATTATGGCTCTGGTAAGATGCGTAACCGAGATGGGAATGGGTGTGGATGTGCACGGCCTGGATTACACCAATGCGGCCAAACGGGCCGTCTTTGATGCCTTGCATCACAGCAGCCTGGGTTTCCAGCGCTTGCTGGGCAAGACCGCCGATGATATGCGGGTGGATGTAACCATTGGCGTGCCGGAACCCGACGCGGTGGACGGCGACGCGGTCATCGCGACCCTGCCGCACGGCGCCGGCTACATCAACGTGGTCCACGGCGGCCTACAAGTCCTGAACGAAGAGGGCACCGACGGCACCTTGATCGCCAACGCCATAGTCATCGTCAGTTTCGACGACGGCAATTAACGGCCGGCTGTCGTCAGCTTCTCTCCTGCGAGCTTGCCGGCGGCATCAGTACCATTGATGCATCCCGGATATTTCCCCAGGAAAGAAAGCCCCGGCCAATGGCCGGGGCTTTTAACCTTATCCACCTTTGAGACCGGGCTTAATGCTCCACGGGAGCGCGGGTGCCGAAGACCTTGTTGCCCTTGACGAAAATGCATTTGCGGATGTTGTTTTCCAACTCGGTGGGGTCTTCCACGGCAGGATAACGCTGCCGCGCTTCCGGACTGCGCAGATAGTCATACACCTTTTGCAGAACGTCATCCTCCGAATCCCCCAGAATTATGGTCTTATCCCGGGAGTCGGACAGGAAGTTGCTGGGTCGAACGTAGTAAACGTCTGGCATAATCTCCTCCCTTATTCCAGATTGCCCCGGCGTTTGGGCCGGGTCGCTACTTACCGTAGAGCAATCTATACACCATAGGGCGCCAGGTTGTCAATGACGGTGTTGACGCCTTCAGGCCGGGTCTTGGGGGCGGCCCCAACCGCCGCCGCCGGGGGTGCGGATGCTCAGCACGTCTCCCGCCGCTACATCCAGCGTCTCCTTGCCGGCCAGTCGTACCTCTTCATAGCTGCCCTTGAGCAGCACGTTTTCGCCGGGTTGTCCGTGACGCCCGCCGTGGTAGCCGGGAGGCCGGAACTTGCGCCGCTCCGACAAGATCGTAACCCGGGCCGGGCTGAGAAACTCCACGTCCCGCACCAAGCCGTCGCCGCCCCGGTATTGACCGTCGCCGCCGGAGCCGCGCCGCAGGGCATACCGCTTGAGGCGCAGGGGAAAGGCAAACTCCAGCGCCTCGATAGGGGTATTCATCGTGTTGGTCATATGGGTATGGATGCCGGAAATGCCGTCTTTGCCGGGGCGGGCTCCCATACCGCCCCCGATGGTTTCGTAATAGACGAAAGGCCGCTCCCGCTCCAGGTCATGGCCTCCGATGAGCAGGTTGTTCATCGTTCCCTGGCTGGCCGCCGGTATCAGTTGAGGCCGGGCCTGGCTCATAGCCGACAGCAGCACGTCGGTTATCCGCTGGGAGGTTTCCACGTTGCCCCCGGCCACGCCCCGCTGCGGTTCCGGGTTTACCAGCGTTCCCCGGGGCGTGATGATGTTTACCGGACGCAAGCAGCCCTGATTGGCCGGGGCCGCGTCGCCGACTACGCACCGGACCATATAGAGGCTGGCCGACACGGTAACGGCCTGGGGAGCGTTGATGCACCCCGGTCGTTGGGGCGACGTTCCGGTAAAGTCAATGGTCATCCGGTCGCCGTCAATGGTAATGGCTACGGCGATGGGCACCGGTTCCTCGGTAAGACCGTCGTCGTCCATGTAATCCACCACCCGGTAAACCCCGTCCGGGATCTGGTCGATGGCTTGTCGCGTAACCCGCTCCGAGTAATCGAGGAGAGCGGCCATGTGTTCCAGGGTGTCGGCGTCCCCATAGCGCTCTACTATTTCCTGGAGTCGCTTTTCGCCGACTCGGATGGAGGCAATTTGCGCGGCCAGGTCGCCGCGCCGTTCCTCCGGGGTACGGGAGTTGCGGCAGATAAGCTGCACCACTTCCTGGTTGAGCCGGCCGCCCCGGGCCAGCTTGAGGGGTGGCAGAATCAGCCCCTCCTGGTACAACTCGGTGGACAGGGGCAGGGAGCCGGGAGTCATGCCGCCCACGTCGGCGTGATGGCCCCGGTTGGATACGAAGCCGACCAGTTGCTTGGCTCCGCCCGAATCCGCCAGATCCAGGAAAACCGGCGCCACCAGGGTAATGTCCGGCAGGTGCGTGCCACCCAGGTAGGGGTCGTTCAGGATGACCATATCGCCGGGCCGGAGGGCGCCGGGAAAAGTGTCCAGCGCCGCCTGGACCGAAGCGGGCATGGCCCCCAGGTGCACCGGCTGGTGGGCGGCCTGAGCTACCATCTGGCCCGCCGGGTCGAAAATGGCGCAGGAAAAGTCCCTTCTCTCCTTGATATTGGGGGAGTAGGCAGTGCGCAGCAGGGCTACGCCCATCTCCTCGGCCACGGAGATAAACATATTCTTGAAAACTTCCAGGCTTATCGGGTCAACCGCCATTGCACACCTCGGGGAGTTTTTCCACCGCAGCAACGCAGAGACTTTATTTACCGCGGCAGTTCCGCTGCGAATCTCCAGGCCCCCGGGGTCTCCGGTGAAAAGACCGGCATAAAGATAAGTTCACAGTCCGGCCAGCAGGTCATCCCCCGGCGAGGCCAGGGTGTAATACTCCGTCGCCATAATCTCCCGGGTCATTTCCTCCGGCAATTGGGCGAAGGGACCGTTGGGGTCCATCTGGGTGCGGTGGCAATTCAGCGAGGCTATTTTTACTTCCACATAGGCGCTCACGTCCAGCGTGGTGGTAACCTCCGCATCGGGCGTACCCACCGAATCAATGTCCTGGCTGGCAAAGGGGGGTGTGATGTTCAGTTCCACCATCTTGCGCCACATCCGCTGAAAGCTGCTGCGGGGGAAGCAGACGTAGTAGAGCTGGCTGACCGGCTCGGCTCCCTTATTGTCATTGTCGCCATTCCCGAGGTCCTCATCCCGGGCTGCCCCGACCAGGCCAAAAGCGGCTACGGTGTGGCGGCACACGGCCCGGTGGTCCGGGTGGCCATAGCCGCCGGAAGGATCGTGGGTGATAATTACCCGGGGCTGCACCTCCCGGATTATCTCCGCCAGCTGGGCTACTACTCCGGCGGGATCGGCCTGGTTCAGGGAGTCCGGATGGTTGTTATCCGCAGTGTCCACCATGCCCGAATCCCGGTAATTCAGGAACCGCACATCCGGCACGCCGGTAACGGCCATCGCCTGCCGTAACTCCTCCTGCCTTACCTGGGCCAGGTTGTGCGGCGTAGCCAGGGACGGGTCGCTGATTTCCCCTACGTCGCCGTTGGTGACGCAGACCAGGGTTACCCGGGCGCCGCGAGCGACCAGCATTGCCAGCGTGCCGCCGCTGCCGAATCCTTCATCATCCGGGTGGGCGAACACGGCCAGCAGAGATAATCGGGACAAGTCCTGGACAGTTCGGGACATCGGCGGTCAGACTCCTTGAAGGTATTGCTGAAGGTATTGCTCCGGCGTGGGCGCCGGCTCTTTTACCGTGGTTCCAGGATGAGGTTGCCCAGGGAGTCAACGACCCCACCCCAGCCCGGTGGCGCTACTATGGTAGTGTCCAACTGGAGGATCAGGGCTGGCCCTTCAATACGGTTGCCGGTAATCAGGCCCTCCCGGCGATATAGCGCAGTGGGCAAAGCTCCTTCCCGGAACACCACCTCGGCCTCGGCAATCCGGGCTGGCGAGGCATCGGCCGGCCCCGGCGGCTGCGGCTCGATGCGGGGCTTTTCCATCGCCAGTTCCAGTTTCAGACGCAGGTTTACAATCTCCACCGCCTCGCCCCGGTCGGCATAGCCAAACCGTTGCAAGTGAGCCTGGTAAAAGCTGTTGGCGATGGCCCGCCGCAAGTCGGCGCGACGGGAAAGAGCCGGGTAGTCAATGGTCAGCTCAAAGGACTGGCCCACGTAACGGACATCCAGAAAACGGCGGGTGGTCATGCTGGTTACCGGCAGCCCTTCCTGTTGCAGTTCCGCCCGGGCCTGGCCTTCCATCCCGTGGAACTCCTCCTCCAGCCGCGACCGGTCCATGTCGCCGCCCCGCAGCATCACCGTCCGGGAGTAGTCCTTCACTACGTCGGCGATGGCTACGCCCAGGGCGGACAGGATGCCGGGATGCGGGGGCAGCAGGACCCGGGGGATACCCAGTTCTTGGGCCAGTTCGCAACTGTGCATCGGCCCGGCCCCGCCAAAAGGCACCAGGGTAAAGCGGCGAGGGTCATAGCCCCGTTCCAGGGAAATGGTGCGAATGGCCCGTTCCATATTGGCGTTGACCACGCGGATGATGCCCAGGGCCGTTTCCTGAACCCCGGCGCCAATCTGCCCGGCCAGGCCGGCGATTAACCGCTCCGACCGTTCCGTATCCAGGGCCAACCGACCGCCCAGGAATTGGGACGGGCGCAACCGGCCCAGAATCAGGTTGGCGTCGGTTACGGTTATTGCTTCACCCTTGCCGTAGCAGGCCGGGCCCGGATCTGCCCCGGCGGATTCCGGGCCGACCACCAGCGCCCCGCCGGCGTCCACCCGGGCAATGGAGCCGCCGCCGGCTCCCACGGTGTGAATTTCAATCATCGGTACGCTGATGGGGTAACCGCCCAGGTTGGCCGAGGTGGTCTCCTTGATCCGGCCGGGGCAGAGGGAGACGTCAGTGGAGGTTCCGCCCATATCCAGAGTGATGATGTCCGGGTATCCCGCCTGTACCCCGGTATGAAAAGCGCCGACCACTCCCCCGGCCGGCCCGCTGAGAATGGTCCGTACCGGCTGCTCGGCGGCCAGCCGGGCGGTGATGCTACCCCCGGAGGACTGCATAATTCGCAGCCCCCGGCCCAGCGACTGTTCCAATTCCGCCAGATAGCGGGCCATTATCGGGCCAACGTAGGAGTTTACCACCACGGTGCTGGTGCGTTCGTATTCCCGGAACTCCGGTATGACCTGGCTGGAAATAGAGATAAAGGGCGGGTCGGGCAGCCGGCGCAGCGCCGCCAGCAGTCGCTCCTCGTGCAGGGGATTCAGGAAGGAAAACAGGAAGGAAACCGCTACCCCGTCCACCCGGGCATCCTGGAGCAGGGCGACCAGGGTTTCGATCGCCTCCGGGGTCAGGTCTTCCAGGATCGCCCCGGTGTAATCCACCCGCTCCGGCAGGCCAAACCGCAGTTCCCAGGGGGCCAGGGCCGGGGCGCGTTCCAGCTCCAGGTTGTAGAGGTCGGAACGGCTCTGGCGGCCAATTTCCAGCACATCCTCAAAACCCAGGGTGGTTATCAGGGCGGTGCGCCCTCCCTTGCCCTCCAGCAGGGCATTGGTGGCGACGGTAGAGCCGTGGACGTACTCGGCCGGGCCGGCGTCGATTTCGGCTATTTCGGCGATGCCCTGCCGCACCCCTTCCGAGGGATTGGCCGGAGTAGAGGGCAGCTTGTGGACGGTCAACCGGCCCTCGCGCAGAATGGCTATGTCGGTGAAGGTGCCGCCAACGTCAATGCCGATTACAGCGCCAGGGCTTCCGGTCATAGGCGCAACCGCCATAGCCTCAACCTTTCCCGCCTCCCCCTTACCGCCGGCAGGTAATTGCGGCCGGGGATGATGCTTGCCCGGCTAGATGCGGCCAAGAAGGGCCTCCAGGGTTTCCCGGTAGCATTGGCCGCCGCTATCCGAGAAGCAAGCGAAGGTAATTTCGGCGACGGACAGATCGCTCTTGAGAAACTGCTGCGTTTCTTTCAGGGCGATATGGGTAGCCCGCTCCAGCGGGAATCCATAGGCGCCGGCGCTAATGGCGGGGAAGGCGATGGTCTTGATGCCATGCTGGGCGGCCAGGGCGAGGACGCTATTGTAACACTGGGCCAGCAGCTCATCTTCCCGGTAGCTACCCCCCTGCCATACCGGGCCGACGGTGTGGATTACCCATTTGGCGGGCAGGTTGTAGCCCCGGGTGATTTCGGCGGCGCCCGTTTCGCAACCTCCCAACCCGCGGCACTCTTCCAGTAATCCCGGCCCGGCGGCGCGGTGAATCGCGCCGTCCACGCCGCCGCCGCCCAACAGGGAATTGTTGGCTGCGTTGACGATGGCATCGACTTGCAGCGTAGTAATGTCTTCCCGGACTATTCTGATGCGTTCTTGCATGGTTTTTGCGCAGGTTTTGCGTGGCGTCTGTGTGGTTTTGAACGGTTACTGTAGAAACGGTTATTGTAGAGCGGGTCTCTACGCAACGGGGCGCACGTGGGTCAACGCGCCTTTGCTATTCCGCCAGCGCAATCCGCAGCCGCTTGTTGATGCGTCCCTTGCTTTCGTGGCCGACTACTCTGATCGGCCCCACTTCGACGGTGTTGGCGACATGCGTCCCGCCGTCGGCCTGCAAGTCCAACCCGCTGATGTCGATAGTGCGTACTTCCTGGATGTCTGGAGGGAGGAGGTTAATCTTGGTGCGAATCAGATCCGGGACCTGTTCCGCCTCGGCCCGGCTCAGGTTGTTGACGTGAACGGCGCGGGCCGCGCCCACCTCGGCGTTGATCTTTTCCTCCACTTCACCGGCGAACTCGGCGCTCATCTGTTCCAGTTCAAAATCCATCCTGGCCTCGCCGGGGCGCATATCGCCGCCGGTAACCTTGGCTCCGTAATCCCGCCACACTACGCCGCAGAGGATATGCAGCGCCGTGTGCGTCCGCATCAGCCGGTAACGCCGCTCCCAGTCGATGCGGCCAGTAACCATCGCGCCTACCGAGGGCGGTGGCCCGTCAATGTGGCGCCCGTCAATGTAGTGGATGAGCCTTCCGTTGGCCCGGCCTACCTTCGCGACGGGATACTCCCTTTCCCCATCGGTCAGGGCGCCGGTGTCGCAGGGCTGCCCACCCCCGCCGGCGTAAAAGGCGGTGCGGTCCAGAACCACGCCGCCGTCCACCGCCGCGGCGACGGTGGCGGAAAACTCTCGCAAATAGGCGTCAGCCTGAAAGAGTAACTCAGTCATAATCCTCGTCTCGATTCAAGAGGCCGGCAAAATCGATGGCCTAATTATAGCAAAATTGGCACAGAACCTGTACCCTGATTGTGGTCAAGTCGAGGCCGGCACCAAGCTGAGTTGCCTTATTCCTAGTTATTCTTGATTTTATGGCGTAAATGCCATAATAACCCCCACTTGGCGACCCTCGACGCACGCGGGTCGATATTGTCCGCATTTTGAAGAATCAGGTGGCCCCAATATGAAACTGTCGTGCTTGCAAGAGAACTTGAGCCGCGGCCTGTCTATCGTGAGCCGGGCCGTGGCCAGCCGGGCTACTCTGCCCATTACCCAAAACGTGCTGCTGGAAACCGACCGGTCGATGCTGAAATTGTCCGCCACCAACCTGGAAATTGCCATCACCACCTGGATTGGGGCTATGCTTGAGGAAGAAGGTTCTATTACCGTGCCGGCTCGCCTGCTGACCGAGTTTGTTAATTCCCTGCCCAGCGACCGGATTGACCTGGAACTGGAGGCGGGCAGCGGCATGCTGAAGTTTGTCTGCGCTCGCGCCGAGGCCCGCATTCATGGGGTTAACGCCAACGAGTTTCCGCCGATTCCCCAGGTAGAAGAGGGGGTTGCCGCCCGGATTGGCTCCCAGGATTTCAAGCGGGCTATATCCCGGGTTGCCTTTGCCGCCGCCACCGAGGAATCCCGCCCGGTTCTGACCGGGGTGGAGGCCAAGCTGTCCGGCAACCGGTTTACGCTGGCCGCCGCCGACGGGTTTCGCCTGGCGGTGCAACACGGCGCTCTGGCCGAGCCGGTGGAGTCGGACATCGACGTGATTATACCGGCCCGGACGCTGAACGAGCTGAGCCGACTCCTGGGCGACCAGGATGATCCGGTAGAAATAATGATGGTTCCGGCCCGGGGGCAGGTGCTTTTCAAAATTGGGGGCGTAGAAGTAGTTTCCCAGCTGCTGCAAGGCGCCTTTCCCAATTATGACCAATTGATTCCACAGAAATACGACAGCCGCAGCGTGTTTGACTTGCAAAAGCTGCTGGGGGCCACGCGCTCCGCGGCTATATTTGCGCGGGACGGCAGCAATATCATCCGTCTGCAAATGACTCCGGGGGAGGAAGCCGTAGGCAAAGCCGTTATCTCCGCCCGGTCGGAGGAAGTGGGAGAAAACCACGGCGAGGTGGACACGGAGACCATCGAGGGAGGCGAGGCTAAAATCGCCTTTAACAGCCGCTATTTGCAGGAGGTTCTGGCCGTGCTGGAGCGGGGTCAGGTGGCTCTGGAAACGACCACCTCATCCAGCCCGGGCGTTTTCAAGCCCGTTGGTTCCGACGACTACGTGCACGTGGTGATGCCGATGTTCGTGCAGTGGTAACGAGCCTGGAAAACGGACGGTTGCCATTGCGGGGCGGGCCGCAAACCCGCCTCTATTCATTCTCCACTGGTTCCCCACTCGCCCCACTCCTTCTCCAATCAACCGCGTTCCGGCGCATCATCCCCGCTTCCGCTATCCCGACTAACTTAACTAATGCGCCGGCCCAATTGCCGCCATCTCCTCTGCCGAAACAGTGAGGTACGGGAGCAAATCCCGTACCTGACGAAGTCCTTCCAGATCGTTTACCCGTTGAATGATTGCCTCGGCCCGCTCCTGGCCCAGGACCGGCTCCAGCAGGGACCGGGCCTTGCTGTTGACGTCGTCGGTGGACATGGGGTTTTCCTTGGTGCCGTAGGCGTGGGGGGTGAAGTGTTCCACCGTCCGCCCGTCCTTCAGCGTCGCCGTTACCTTGCCGCTACGGGGCGCTGCCGGGTCCATCAGGTCGGAGTCGGCCACCAGTGTAACCCGCCCCTTTACCGCCCGGGTCGCCGGGTCGGCCATCCGTTCGTAGGCGTGGGTGGATTCAAAAGTAACTGCGCCGTCCATCAGAGCGACGGCGACCATATGCTGGCAGTTGACATCGGGCATAGAGCGGTCGTTGACCACTCCGGCCCCGTCCCGGGGCAGCCGCACCGTAATGCTATCCACGTTGTCCACGCTCAAGCCGTGCTGCCGGCGCAGGGCGAAAAAAGCGTCCAGCGCCGCTTGTATTGGATAGCCTACCGAATAAGGCTTAATGGCGGTTTCGGTAATAAAGAACCGGTGGCCCAGCCCGTTCACCATTTCGTCGGGCCGCGGGTCAGTGGAGAGAGCCTGGAGCACGTTATGCTCGCCTTCCAGCACATCCCACACACCGGTAAGCCCCGCCGCGGCCATGGCCGCGGCGGTAACCCCGTTGCGCGCGCCCATGCCGGCGAAGTCGAAAGCCTTTTCCACGTGTTCGGTGTCCCGCACCCAGCTCCAGACGCCGGAAACCTGTTGGGCAGCGTAGGAGAGAGTGTAACGCATACCGGCCTCGTCCAGCTTGGCGATAGCGGCGGCGGCGGCCGCGCTGCCCATAGTTGAACTGGTGCCTTCGGCGCTGCGATGGCCGCCGCGAACCAGATCCGGTTCCAGAGCCAGCAGAAAACGGCAGCATAGATCATAGCCCAGCGCGACGGCCCGCAGCAATTCCTCCCCGGAACTGCCGGCCCGCTCCGCCATCGCCAGGGCTGCCGGCACTACTGAGCAGCCCGGATGCGCCTTGGTAACCGGCTCAAAGTCGTCCGTCTCATCGGCGTGGCCGAACATACCGTTGACCAGGGCCGCGTTCACTGCCGAGGTTTTCAGGTCGGTAGCCAGGATGGAAGACTCCGGCGTGCCGCCCTGGAGCCGGGCGTACTTGATTGCCATCTCTCCCGGCTTGAGGCGGGCGCCGGATACCACTGCGCCGAGGGTATCCAGGATACGGTGCTTGCCAGCCAGCTCTACTTCCGGCGGCAAACTCCGGTTCCAGGCTTCCGCCATGTATCGGGCCAACTGGCCCGTAAGGTCTGCCATCTGGTTTCCTCCGCTGGTGAATCACGAACACCCGCCAACCGGCGCGGACGGATTCCTTTATATTTGCTATATTTGCGGGTATATCGCGGGTGTTCGCGTCCCTGCCTGGATTATTTGGATTACTGGATTCAATCAGCTGCGGGTTCGGAAATGGTGGTACAGGCCCTGGATGGTAGAAACGGCGGTGGCGCCGCCGATGGCTCCGTAGTGGGTATAATTCACGATGGTATCCCGCTGCCCCATGAAAGACGGTTCGACAATCTGACCGATGGCGTGGCCCAGGAAGCTCCCCGCCACGCCGCTCAGCAGCACCAGTAGCACTGAGGCGGCGACGGCATACCAGCGCAGGCTCAGGTTAATCCACCCCACGTAGGCCCCGACCCCGGCGCCCACGCCGATGCAGGCGATGTAGATATTCTGATGGGCCCCCAAAGACCAGGGAAAGCCGGACATGGCGTTGAAGGTCAGCCCAATCCAGCCGCCGACGATGCCCAGCATAGTCCCGATAAACAGCCCGGCGATGATTCGCCCGATTGGAATTGCGTAACTGTATATTCCACCCTCTAGCATCATAATATACCCAATCCTCTTTTAATATCGCCGCGCCGGACACCGGTCAACTAATTACTACTAATATGGTACTCGGATTTTCAGCATTGGCAAGATGACCCAGCCGCCGGCTTCGAGTTTTTGACTTGACCGGCTTTCCGTGTTGACAAAACCCGTAATGCATTATATAAGATTTTGAAATTTCTTGACGTTACGAGCTATCGCTGTCCAGCTTACTCCGAAGTTCAACCGTTAAGCTATTTTGTTCCGGCCTGTTGTGGTCAATGGGCGGTCAATGGGCCAAAAGTTCAAGCCTCGGCAGCTTAATCATAAAGGAGGATTGACCTAAATGGGAGAGTCTCATACCCTTATTCGTTGTAGCCATTGGCAGCGATGGCTGGTTACCTGCGCCGTTCTATTAACGCTCTTCGTGGTCGCCTGCGGCGCCGCGACGCCGGCAACGGAGGTTCCGGCGGCGGAGCCGGCTACCGCCCCGGCGGCCGAACCGGCAGCGGAGCCGGCGATGGCCCCGGCGGCCGAATCGGCGGCGCCTACCGAAGCTCCGGCCGTTCCTGCCGACGCCCGGGCCTTGACCGATACCCGGCAATTCCAGTCCACTCCAACGCCGGAGCCGGCCCTGGCCGCCGCTACGGCTACCCCGGTGCCAACGCCGACGCCCGGCACGGCGTTCACGGCTAAAGATACCATTTACCTGGTAACTCAGGAAGAGCCGGTTTCCCTGGGAACTTTCAGCGATGGTTGCAGTGGTAACGTCCCTTCCATGATTTGTGAAGAGATTGCCAGCGACCCCTTTACCTGGATTGACAGCTCCACCTTCGAAGTGGTGCCGCTGAGCGGGGTGGAGAGTTGGTCTCAGGTTGACCCGAACCGCTGGCGCTTCAAGCTGCGGGAGGGGGTAACCTTCCATAACGGCGAACCCTGGAACGCCGCGGCCGCCAAGTTTGGCCTGGACTGGTCTGGCGACCCCACCAGCGGCGGTGGCTACGGTTTCCACGGTCCCATCGGTGGCGAGGTGGTGGACGACCTGACCGTGGATGTGGTCTGCGAGGTCGCCTGCCCCATCTTCCCCCGCACCGCCATCTTCACCCCCTTCCAGGCCCCGGAGTGGTACCAGAACGCCAGCGAGGACGAGCGGGAACGCAATACCATCGGCACCGGTCCCTACCGGGTGGTGGAGTGGCGTCCCGGCGTAGAGGTGGAGATCGAGGCTTTCGAGGACTATGTGCCGAATACCGCTTTTGACGCCCAGGCGCCTTCGATCAAGCGGGCCTTCCAGGTCTGGCGCGGCGAGTCCCTGGTGCGCTCCGCCATGATTGAAGCCGGAGAAGCCGACTGGGCCGTGGACATCGGTTTCCAGAACATTGATTCGGTGCCCCAGGCCAAGACCGGCACCAACAACGAAGTCTTTACCCTGGTGGCCGATAACATCTGGCACCCGGAGTTGAGCAAGAAGAAGGTGCGGCAGGCCCTGGCCCTGGCCGTGGACTGTCAAACCCTGATGGAAGTCCTGTACGACGGCCTTCAGGAGTGCATCGGAAACATCTCCCAATGGGGTACGGTGGGCATCAACGAGAGCAACTACGCCGACTACGGGTATGACCCGGAGAGGGCCAGGGAGCTTCTGGCCGAGGCCGGGTATGACCCGGCGAATGAAATCCGCATCCATACCCGGGCCGACCGGGTATATCGCGGCTTGGAGATGTTTGAGTCGGTAATCCAGGGATGGCGCGACGTGGGTGTAAGCGCTGAGTTGGTGGTGCTGGAGCCGAACAAGGCCCGGGAAGCCCGTCGTTCCGGTTGCGGCAAGTTCGTAACCACCACTGACGGCGTCAAGGATACCTCCGTAGCTCTGGATTGCGCCAACCAGGAACCCCCGCTGCCCTTTGGCGCCAGCACCCATTACTACGAGACGGCTACCTCCAACGAGGCGCTGGATATGCAGCGGCAGCTCTTCCTGCGTAACAGCTGCTTTAACGTCAACAGCCGGGTCTGCAACCTGGTGCCCGGCTTTGAGGGGATGACCTTCGAGGAGAGCATCAATGATGCGGTAGCCACTCCGCTGGGCCCGGAACGGACCCGCAAGATGGAGCATCTGGCCCAGATTATCCACGATGAACACTGGTTCCTGCCCTTCTTCGTGTCGGTGCAGGTGTACGGGATGGCGGCGAACCTGGAATGGGAACCCCGCTATGACCCCCGCATCCGGGTAAACACTATGCGCTTTACCCAGTAACCCGGTAATTCAGCGACCCGCGCCCCGGAAGCAGTAGCTTCCGGGGCGCAATATCAAAGTAGCGCCAATTGAGAACTTCTTGAAAACTTCATCATTCCCGCGAAAACCGGGCGCCGGGATGCTGCCAGGCAGGTTCCCGACTTCTCAGCCCCGACTTCTCGGAAATGATGGAGAGGGTTGGCTAACGAGGGGGTTGCCGTGCGTAACTACATGATTCGGCGGGTAGGCCATTCCATATTTATTGTTGCCGGCCTGATGGGATTGCTTTTCCTTGCCATTAACGTCCTGGGCGACCCGGTGGAGTTGATGGCCGACGAGGACGCTTCCCAGGAGACTATTGACGCCTTGCGAGAGAAGTTCGGCCTGAATCGGCCGCTTCACGTCCGCTTTGCCGACTTTTATTGGGACTTGGCCCGCGGCGACTTTGGCAAGTCCCTGCGCCACCGCATTGATGCCCGCGAAATGATTCTTGACCGTCTCCCCAACACGGCGGCCCTGGCCCTGGTGGCCTGGCTTATCGGTATGCTGGGCATACCCCTGGGTATGCTTGCCGCCCGGAGACCCCGGGGGATTGTGGACCGGGTTGTCAACATACTATCCTTTGCCGTCATCTCCGTTCCCCAATTCTGGTTAGCCCTGATGCTCATCCTGATTATCTCGGTGCAACTGGACTTGCTACCCACTTCCGGGTTCAAGGGGTTAGGCCCAGCCGGTTGGAAGTATATGATCTTGCCGGCGATGGCGCTGTCCCCGCTGGTGCTGGGCCGGAACGCCCAGATTACCCGCTCGACCATGATTGAGGAAATCGCCAAGCAGTACGTGGCAACGGCTCGTTCCAAAGGCTTGGCGGAGACGGCAATCCTCTACGGCCACGTCCTCAAGAACGCCTCCATTTCCATCGTAACCCTGATGGGGGATGAACTGGCCGGATTTATGAACGGTTCCACCGTGGTGGAGATTATTTTCGGCTGGCCCGGTATCGGCAAGTTGCTCATCGACGGCATCAATGCCCGAGACCTGCCGGTGGTTACCTCTGCCGTGTTTGTCATTGCCTTGATGGTAATGATAATTAACCTGGCCGTGGATCTGATTTATACCTGGCTTGACCCCAGAATTTCCTACGGTTAATCTGGTTGGTCTCCGACGGTGTCCGGGGTATCCGGTTCGCCAAAGGGGGCCGGCCGTCAGTGAAAAAAGTGGCATCCCTACCCATTCTGCCTCGAGGGTACAAAGCTATTATGCAGAACGACGTTACAGCCCTGGCACAGCGGCCTAATCCGGTAGTGGCTATTTGGCAGAATGCTTTAGTTCAGGCTTTTCTCAATGACCCGATTACCCTGATTTCGGCCCTGTTCCTGTTCTTGATTGTGATGGCGGCGGCTTTTGCTCCCGTCGTTGCGCCCTATGACCCGCAGAACCAGCAACTGCGCCTCCGCCACCAGGGACCCCTCACCGCCGGTACGGCTACTAGCCGGGTTGACGCGCAAACGGTCGAGGAAAACCGCTTCTTCCTGCTGGGCACCGACCACCTGGGCCGGGACTACCTGAGCCGCCTCATTTACGGCGGTCGCATTTCCATCTCGGTGGGTTTGTTGGGAGTGCTGGTATCCAGCATCATCGGAGTGTTTCTGGGCATCACCGCCGGCTACTACCGGGGAATCCTGGACGACGTGATTATGCGGGCGGTGGATATTTTTATGGCGGTGCCGCTGTTATTATTGGCCCTGATGGTGTTGTTCATCCTGGGGCCCAGCTTCACCAACATCATCATCGTTTTTGCCGTGGCCCGCTGGATGCTCTTCTGCCGGGTCAGCCGGGGCGTGGTGTTGTCCCTGCGAGAGCAAGCCTTTGTGGACGCGGCCCGCTCCATCGGTGCCAGCGACGGGAGAATTATCGGACGGCACATCCTGCCCAACCTGATTACCCCCCTGTTGACCCTGGCCGCCCTGGAAGTGCCGCGGAACATTCTTACCGAATCCACCCTCAGCTTCCTGGGCTTTGGCATCCAACCTCCGGAATCGTCCTGGGGCCTGATGCTTTCCCAGGGCCGGGACTACATCGTAACCGCCTGGTGGGTGGTGGTGGTGCCCGGCACCGCTATCTTCCTGACCGCCCTGTCCTTTAACCTCTTTGGCGTCTGGATGCGGGCCGTCAGCGATCCCCTGCAACGGTGGCGCTGGCTCAAGGCAACCAAGGAAGCCAAAGAAGCCGGTGTGGCCTAGGCAGCGGCGATACGGGTCAAGGCAACTGCTTAATCCCGGAGCCCGAAAGGATCCCGAAAACTTTTCCGTTCATCCCCGGCCCCTCTCCTTAAGGAGAGGGGCGCCTTTTCTCCGCTCCCCCTGAAGAGAGGGTTGGGGCGCCGGGAAAGCCGTCAGGAGATTCCTCTTTTGCCGGAGGCGAAATGGCACCCGAAGACAACCGGGAACTGGCCCGCTACCTGGAATTGACTCCCAAGTCCCGCGCCCAGTGGGAAGAAGCGCGGAATTACCTGCCCGGCGGGGACAGTCGCAACTCCATTTTCTGGAACCCTTACCCCATTTTCTTGACCGGGGCCGAGGGCTGCCGGGTGGTGGACGCCGACGGTGTTGAACGTCTGGACTTTATCAACACCATGACTACCATGATTCTCGGGCATAGGCCGGCGCCGGTCATAGCCGCGCTCCAGGGTCAGTTGGAGCGGGGTGTCGGCTACAATGCTCCCAATGCGTACCAGGTTGACCTGGCCCGGACTCTTTGCCGGCGAATACCCAGCCTTGACCTGGTGCGGTTTACCAACTCCGGCACCGAGGCCACGCTGAACACCCTCCGCGCCGCCCGCGCCTTCACCGGGCGGAGCCGTTTCGCCAAGATGGAGGGCGGTTACCATGGAACCCACGATGCGGTAACCGTCAGTGTCCGGGTTGACCCGTCCCAGGCCGGCGACCCGGCGAATCCTGCGCCGGTTCCGGCCAGCGCCGGCCTGGTTTCGGGGGCGACGGAACAGGTTACCGTTATCCCCTTCAACGATACGGAGACGGCGTTAAGGATTCTGGAAGACAACGCTGAAGACTTGGCGGCAGTCATCGTGGAGCCGGTGTTGGGATCGGTTGGAATGGTGCCGGCCCGGGCCGAGTACCTGACCATGCTGCGGAACTTTACCCGCGCCAACGATAGCCTGCTTATTTTCGATGAGGTCATCAGCTACCGGGTAGGCCCTGGTGGCGCCCAGCAGCATTACGGCATAACGCCGGACCTGACGGCTCTGGGCAAGATTATCGGCGGGGGCTTGCCGGTGGGGGCCTTCGGCGGCCGCCGGGACGTAATGGAGCTTTACGACCCGGCCAATGGTGGCCCGGCAGTATCCCACGCCGGCACCTTCAACGCTAATCCCCTTACCATGCTGGCCGGGTTTGCCACCCTGGAACAACTTACCCCGGAAGTCTATCGGGGCTTGGCCGAATTGACCGAAGAACTGCGTCAGGAGATACGGAGCCTGTGCGCGGATTTGGAAGCGCCGGTACAAGTTACCGGCTTGGGGTCGCTGTTCGGCATTCATTTCACCGGCCGGCCGGTGGCCAACTACCGGGACATCGCCGCCGGCAACGCCGGGTTGCGGGATCGAGTGTTTTTGGGGTTGTTGAATGAGGGGATACTGATGGCCTCCAACCTGGTGGGTGCGCTGTCCACCGCCACTAGTCGCCGGGAAATGGACCGCTTTCTGGAGGCATTCCAGCGAGTGCTGTCCCGCAACATCTGACGCCGAAAGCCTTACCTCCCGGAGGCCGCGCGCCCTCGCCCCCGGCCCATCTCTCTGGACCGGGCCGGGGGTGTGGGGCGAAACGGAAAGGTTACTAGTCCGCCGGGGGGCGCTTCTCCCACTTCTCCGGGGCGGGATACACCGGCGTAGCCAGGCGGCGAACGTTTTCGGTGGCGAACCAGTCGGCCACTTCCGCCCGCCATTTGGTGTAGTGGGGCGCAGCCCGGTGGGCTTCTACCGCAGCCTCGTCCTGGTAAACCTCGTACAGGTGGATGCGGTTTTCGTCTTCGTTGTCTTGCAGCACATCGAAGCGCAGGCAGCCCGGCTCATCATTGTTGGAGCCACGGGCATCTCCCAGCATTGATTCCATAAACTGTTCCTTGAACCCGGGCTTGATATTTATCGTTACAATCAGGGCAATCATTTTTCCTCCTCGCGCCATCATTGACCCTCTGCCGCCAGGGCGTCGGCTTATTGCCTGAACCGGCCTGCCGAATCGGATGGGTCAGGGTAATTATATCCGGGGCTTACTTTCAAGACAAGCTGGGCGGCATAGCGGGCAGGTAGCGGGCGGATGACAGTAAGCCTTGCCCGTTGTAGAATGGCAATAATCAGGGGCGGAGCGATAACCCTAACCTCGACAGGAGGCTAAAATGGCCGATATTCCAGTAGTTTACACTCTTACCGTGTGACCGGCCTCCGACCGGTTGCGCGACGCGTGGCGTCGCCAGGGCATTGAGTATGAAGAGCGTCGGGTTGACCAGAGCCAGGATACCCTGGATGAAGCCCTGCTCTACGGCGATTCGGTCCCGATAATCGTTTACCCGGATGGCCGGGTGGAGATTGGCTTTGAGGGCCACGTGGGTTGAGAAATCGGCTGACGGCCGGTTGGCCGTCCCGGTGGTTTTGCAGCTGCGAATTGAAAGGATTCCAATGACCATAACTCAGTCAGGAGGAGCGCAATGACCAGTGAAACCAGCGTAGTTACCCCCCAGCGATTCAGTGAAGGGTTCACTTATTCCGATTATATGGCTCAGATTAACGTGAACAAGGACCGGATGGATGCCTTCTACCAGAACTTCCAGGTAACCCCGGAAAACGCCGCCGCGCTGCAAGAGCTGGTGGGCAATCCGGATGGCCCGGCCAAGATGCTGGTGCTGTGTGAGGACTGGTGCGGCGATGTGGTGCGTGGCTTGCCGGTGCTGGCGCGGATGACCGAGGCGGCCGGCTGGGAAATGCGGGTATTTCCCCGGGATCAGCACCACGACATAATGAACGAGTTCCTGAAAAATGGGCAGTGGATGTCCATCCCCACCGCCGTCTTTTATACCGCCGACCACCGCTACCTCTGCCATTGGATTGAGCGGCCGGAGGTTGCCGAGAGGGAGATTGGAGAGATTGAGGCGGCGATCCGCACGGAAAACCCGGAGGTCAGCGAACCGGACTTTGGCCGGGAACGCCGCGCCCGCACCGCGGCCCGGGCCGAGGCCTGGCAGCAAGCCTCGGTGGAGGAAATTATCGGTCTGCTCCATCGCACGGTAGCCGGTTAATGCCGGCAACGGGGGCAAGCGGCGCTAACCCTTACCCGCCGTTCGGTTAGTTCTATTGCAGGTACAATTGTAGGGGCGCCCTTGGTGGGCGCCCTGATTTGAGGAACGGCCCCGGGTGAACCAGGGGGCCCTTCTTGCAGCACCGGCAAACCTTGGCCCGGCCAAAACGGGCCTTGACGAACCAAGGGGCGCTTCTGCGATTGCAAAGACGGCAGCTTGGGCCAGGGAGTCATCGGCCATCTGGTCCAGGCACCCCTGCGATTGCAAAGACGGGCGCAGAAAAAGGGCTTTCAGCCTACAGCCAGCCCGCGGATTTCCCGGGCCTTCTCCGGTAGCTCGTAGCTGGCCCAGGTTGCCCCGTCATCCAGGGAACCGAAAACCTGTCCGTCCCGTGCCGCGCAGAACACATGCTCTGGCGCCCGAGGGTTTACCCGGACGGCCATCATCGTGCTGTTGGCCTTAATGCCCCGGTCCACGCGCTCAAAGGTCTTGAACAGGTCACGGCTGCGGTAGAGGGCGCCTTGCTTGCTGCGGGCGGCGGCGCCGATGGATACGTAGAGCATATTGGGATCGTGGGGAGCAGCGTACAGGTCCCGGGTATAGGTAATCTCGGAGAACTGCCCGAAGTCGATCGGAAGCCACTCGCTGCCCCGGTCCGGGCCGATGAAGGGGCCGACCCGGGTGGTGATGAATACGGTGCGCGGCGAGGCGGCGGTACATTGTACCCCGTGCAGGTCCAGGGTGTCCTCGCTGGGCGCCAGGGAGCCGGTAATCTCCTCCCAGCTATCGCCGCCGTCGGCGCTGCGCAAAACTCCGGCCACCTCCAGGGCGGCGTACAGGTCGTCCGGGAAGTTGGGGTCGGCGGTCAGGCCAATGACCCGGGTAGGGAAGGCCATGCTCACCTCGTTGGAACCGAGCGGAAAGTTGAGCTTCTGCCAGGAATCTCCGCCATTGACGCTGCGGTAAAGCTCACCCGGCGCGGTGCCGGCGTACATCACTTGCGGGTCGCGGGGCCGAAAGAGAAAAGTCCAGACCGGCGGAGCCAGTTTCGGGTAGTCCAGCCGTTCCCAGTGGTCGCCCCGGTCGGCGCTCCGGTAGGGGCCATCCTGAGTGCCGGCGTAGATAACCGCCGGGTTGCTGGGGTGGACGGCGATACCCGGGACTATCGGGTTTTCCGGCAGCCCGTTGGTCAGTTCTTCCCAGCGGTCGGCCCCCGGGGACAAGCGGTAAAGACCGCTGCTCTCGGCGCCAACATAGACATAGGTGTTGTGATTGCTGGAAGTCACGGCATCATCTCCTTTGCTGAACTTTGGCGGTAAAGGGTTGTAAGGGGTTGAAGGTATTGCAACAAATTGACCGGGGCTTGTCAACTTCCCCCTTGCTCGGGCCGGCCAATCGCCAGGCCGGGGTAAGTTGCTTTTTCCGCTCATCCCGTTCCGGTCGAAAGATCAACCGTCGAACTACCCCCAGGCCTCGGCGACAAGCTTTGGGTGAACCGGTGGACGGGCAAATCGATAATTTTGCCCAAGCCCGGCCGCCGGGAGAGCACCGGGGTGAAGGGGAGGGGATGAGGGCTGGAATGATGGGTAAGTAAAGAGAAACGCCGGCAGCCCCTAACCGGGCGGGGCGTCGCCGGCGTACACCAGGTCAAACCGGAACTCCTCAATGACCGGGTTAGCCAGCAGTTCCCGGCACATCTCCGTTACTTTCGCCTCGGCCTGGGAACGTTCCGACTCGGCAATTTTAAGCTCCAGGTACTTGCCCACCCGCACGTCCTCCACCGAAGCAAAGCCCAAGCTCTTCAACCCGCCCAGGACTGTAATTCCCTGAGGGTCGTTGACGGTGGACTTGAGAGTCACGTAAACCCTGGCCAGGTACAATTGTACAATTCTCCTCTTCCGCCGCGCCTCCCGCCGGATAGGGCCGGCCGGGACCGGCCAGAACCGGCATCGAGCCTGCCGCCGGGAGGGGCTCTACTCCATCTACTCCATAACCCCGCTGGTGGCGCAGGGGGCTCCGTTGGGAAACTCCGGCCCCAGCGTGCCGGAATAGTGCCGGAAGAAGGTCTCTATCCGCTCCTCGTCCACGCCTTGCATCGTGTCCAGGACTCCCCAGGCGGACAGAGCAACGGTGCCTTCCGGTATCTTGTCGTAGAATCGGGTAATCGCCCACGATGGGGCTAACTCGAGGCTGTCCATAAACGTCCGTAACCGCTCTACTTCCGGGCCGGTCGCCAGGTTATAGCTGACGATGATGTTGCCGTGCTCCAAGTTGTGGACGATGCGTTCATCGGGCAAGCCGTCGGCATAGAAGCCGCAGCGCGCCCACCAGTCCCAATGGTCGCCGGAGGTGGGCGGGATGGTGTTGTAGATTACATTCTCCCCTTCCGGGACGTGCTGGCGGGTTGCCATTATCTCCTGGGGTTCGCCGACACCGTCCACGTATTCATTGCTGCTGCCCACCCCTTCGGGAGTGGACGGGAGAATGCCGACAAAACCGCCAACCACGAATCCGGCAATCACCAGAATAGCGATAATGATCGAGGCGGCCACGTACCAGTAGTTGGTATTCCTCCTCGGTTGAGTTATTGCCATGTCCGCTGCGCGGCCCCGACTGGAGGACCGGCGCCGCCGGCGCCGTGATTGGGGCAATTCCGTTACCTCCCGTTGTCAGACGGCTAGTTGTTGGCCGGCCGGAGTTCGCTCCCGGTGAGCCGGCGATAGGCTTCCATATACCGTTCCCTGGTCCGGGCGATTACCTCCTCCGGCAGTTCCGGGGCCGGCGGTTCCTGGTTCCAGCCCTGTTCGACGAGCCAGTCCCGGACGAACTGCTTATCGTAGTTGGGCTGGGACTGGCCCGGGGCATAACCCTCCAGATCCCAGAACCGGCTGGAGTCCGGGGTCAGCAGTTCATCGATCAGAATCAACTGGCCGTTGAGCAGGCCGAACTCCATCTTGGTGTCGGCCAGGATGATACCCCGTTCCCGGGCGTAGTCGTGGGCGAAGCGGTAAACCGACTTGCTGGCCTCGGCCAGGCGGTGGGCCATTTCCGGCCCAACCAGGTCTTCAACCTCCTGGTCGGACATATTCTCATCGTGCCCTTCTTCCGCCTTGGTGGTAGGCGTAAACAGGGGTTCGGGAAACTCCATTCCCTCCACCAGGCCGGCCGGCATCGGCTTGCCGGATACGGTGCCTTGCCGCCGGTATTCGGCCCAGGCAGAGCCGGTGATGTAGCCCCGCACGATGCACTCGATATCTATTCGTTCCGCCCGTTTGACGATCATTGCCTGGCTGGCCAGTTCCGGGGAAATCTCGGCCAGTTCCGGGTTGCCGTACAGTAAGGGCGCTGCCTGCTCCGCATCGGCTAGGGCGACCAGGTGATTGGGAATCAGGTGGGTCGTCTTATCGAACCAGAAGCCGGAGATCCGATTCAGCACCAGTCCCTTGCCGGGGATCCCGTTGGGAAGCACCACGTCAAAGGCGGAGATGCGGTCGGTGGCAACCATCAGCAGCAAGTCATCGTCGATGGCATAAGTATCCCGCACCTTGCCCCGGTGCAGGAGATTGGGCAGCCCGGTTTCAATCAGCATAAACTTTACCTTTATAATTATTATAGATTATCCCGGGGTAATCGGGTAGGTTACCGCCGGCTCGCTATTGCCGCTCAATGATCTGGGGAGAGGTGCAGATCAGGCCGACACTTCTGCCGGGAGCAGCCCAATGCGCTGAAAAGTGTCGTCCACGTAGCGGGTGTAGTACCGGTAATCGAAGAGTTCTGCCCAGTCCGGCCCCGACAGCCATTCCAGCGCGTCCGGGTCTGCCTGGAGCAACTCCCGGAAGTCCTCTCCCGTATCCCAACTACGCATGGCGTTGCGCTGCACCAGTTGGTAGGCATCCTCCCGGGCCAGGCCCCGGTCCACCAGGGCCAACAGCGCCCGTTGACTGAACACCAGGCCCCGGCTGCTCTCCACGTTGGCCCACATCCGGTCGGCGTTGACCCGCAGGTCTTTGACGATGCGGGTGAAGATGGCGAGGATGTAGTCCAGGGCCAGGCAGGAATCGGGCAGGATTATCCGTTCCGCCGAGGAATGGCTGATGTCCCGCTCGCCCCACAGGGCCACATTCTCCAGGGCGGTTACGCTGTGGCCCCGAATCAGCCGGGCCAGGCCGCAGATGCGCTCGGCCAGCTCCGGGTTACGCTTGTGGGGCATTGAGGAGGAGCCGGTTTGCCCCTGGCCGAAGGGTTCCTCCAACTCGTGCAGTTCGGTGCGCTGCAAGGAGCGGATTTCGGTGGCGAACTTTTCCAGGGAGGCGGCGATGAGCGCCAGGGTGGTAATGAAGTGGGCGTACCGGTCTCGCTGGATGACTTGGTTGGACACCGGGGCTACTTCCAGCCCCAGCCGCCGGCACACTCTTTCCTCCACCGACGGCGGGATGGTAGCGTGAGTGCCGACCGCGCCGGAAATCTTGCCCACCCGAATCGTCTCGCCGGCTTCCTGGAGGCGATCCCGCTGGCGGCGTAGTTCCTCCCGCCAGAGGGCCAGTTTCAACCCGAAGGTCATCGGCTCGGCGTGAACCCCGTGGGTACGCCCCATCATCAGGGTGTCCTTGTAGGCCACCGCCTGCTTTTCCAGCGTCTCGATAGCTTCATCCAGGTCTTGCCGGAGCAACCGGCCGGCCTCCACCATTTGCAGGCTCTGGGCGGTGTCGAGCATATCGGAGGAGGTCATCCCCAGGTGGAGCCAGCGCCCTTCCGGGCCGATTCCTTCGGTGATCGAGGTAAGGAAAGCGGTAACGTCGTGGCGCGTGGTCTCAAAGATTTCCAGCATCCGCTGGTGGTTATACTTGACCGGTCGGAGCCGGGCCAGGTCTTCGGCGGGAATCACCCCTTCCTCGGCCCAGGCTTCAGCCACGGCTAACTCCACCTGGAGCCACTTTTCGTACTTGTTCTCGTCGGCCCAGACCCGCTTCATGGCCGGCCGGGAATATCGGTCAATCAAGTCCTCTCCCTCCTGGGATTAGGCGATTATGGGCCAGGGCTGGTACCTGGCAACAGCTCGGGTCCTCTCCCGCCCGGGAGCAGGTCAGCGAGTCAAACTCGCGTTGGGTTTTGGTTGCTAGAGTCCTCTCCCGCCCGGGACCAGGGGCTACTTTCAAATCTATCGGCAAATCTACCGGGCTAACGCCGGCGTCCTTCGCCGGTCAAAGACCAGATGAGGGCGATAACCCAGCCGATTACGGTTGCGCCGAAAATCAAGTTTACCAAAAAGATACCACAGCCATCATTCCGCCCCCGCGCCACGACAATAATGGTTGGCAAGAAATAGATAATGAAAGCTCCGCCCAGGATGATCAGCGTTAATGCGCCGGATGGAGCATCCATATTCGACCTGCGTTACTGGCGCTATTCGGGGATTTCCTGCAATTCCGGAAAGTCCCGCAGCACCGTCAGCACGTCGCCGAAATCTCTGAAGGGCCGGTAGGCGATGCCCTGCCGGTCGCATTCCTGGGCCAGAAAGCTGTGGGCCAGGACGGTATCCGCCCGTTCCGCCGCTTCCAGGTCCGAGCGGCCGTCGCCCACGTAAATCACGTGATAGCCCAGCTGCCGGTAGCGGTCAACCACCAGACCCTTGGAATTGCCCCGGTCGGCCTCCCCGGGGTAGGTATGGTGGTAGTAGTAAGCGATTCCCCCAGGGATGAAACGGGTGTTGACGCAATATAGCGGCACTTCGGGAAAGCCTTCCTGCTCCAGCAGGGCCTGGATGTAGAAGTCCAGACCCAGGCTGACCACCGCCAGGGGGAAATTGCGCTCCTGGCATAAATCGCGCAGGGCGCCGAAGTGCGGACGCAGGTGGGCGTTCTGCCTGACATAAGCCTGCATGGTTTCCCGGTCGGCCCGGATGTTGCGGAAGGTGATTTCCTGGTAATCCTTCAGGGAAAGTTCGCCGGCGCGGAACCGGGCGCGAACGGACGGCCAGGTAGGGTCGCCAAATCGCTGTAAAAGCATTTCCGCCACGTTCTCGGCGGCGGCGGTGTCGTCAAAGTCGGTGAGAATAGCCGGAATCGAGCTGCCCATCCTGCCTAACGTTCCTAATGTTCCCGGCTTTCCTAGCGTTCCCGCAACTGCTGACGGTAATTCTCATAAGCCTGCCGGATATGGTCGTGCTTCAAGCCCAGGATTTCGGCGGCGAAAAAGGCGGCGTTGCGCGCTCCCCAGGCGCCCACGGCCATACAGGCCACCGGGATGCCCGGCGGCATCTGGGCGGTGGCCAGCAGGGAATCCATCCCGTTAAGCTCGCTGGAGGCCAGGGGAATCCCAATCACCGGCAGGGTAGTCCAGGAGGCCAGGACGCCGCCCAAGGCGGCCGAGCCGCCGGCCGCGGAAATAAGCACCTCAATGCCCCGTTCCCGAGCTCCCAGGGCATACTCCCGGACCCGCTCCGGCGTCCGGTGGGCCGACATAACCCGCACTTCGTAATCTACGTTTAATTGTTCCAGGGTAGCCAGCGCTTCCTTCACCACCGGCTCATCGGAAGCGCTGCCCATCACTACTCCGACTAATGGCACGATTACATCCCTTCCAACTTAAAATGTCGCTAAAACTAGAGTTCCAGTTCTTCCCGGAAGGCTTCGACTACCGCCCGTTCCAGGGCAGCTCTTTCCGGTCGTGTTTCCACCCCGTTCACCATCAAATAGGAGGCGTCTTCCGCCAGGCCCAATTCTATTTCGATGGTTCGCTCACCATCCTCTTCCCAGGAAAGGGCGAAACAGATTTCCTCCCCTTCGTCGTCGCCGTCATCATCCTGATTCAAGAGGTTCAAACCCAGGTCCTGGTATTCATCGGAAGCCTCTTCCCAGGAAACGAAGGTCTCCAGGGTGCCGCCTTCGGCTAAAAGGATGGTATTTACGTCAGTAAGAAGCTGAGCGATGCCCAGGGAGGTCGCTTGTTTGCGAAGTTCAACCCGGGATTGTTCAATTCTGGCATCTTCTTCCTGGACTTGGCGCAGCCTTCGAAGGCGAGCTTCCGCCAATTCATCCCGCAAGTTTGTCAGGGTATCCCGCCAAGCCATACTTTTCTCCAGCCAGATCTGATTTCTGATTTCTTTCCGGGGCGCCGGGGCGTCCCGCTGGTCTTTATTTTGCCGCCCGGCGACTCAGAAAGTAACAGAATTCGTCAACTTCCCGGTAGTCGGCCAAGCCGTATTGGGCGCGAACTCGCGGCAAGGCGTCCAGTAAATCCAGGTAGCGCAGGCCCCAATGCCCCCGGGCCATTGTCTTGGGATAAAGGCCAAGACGCCGCAGACTTCGCTCTGTTGCCGGGTTCCAGGCCGCCAACAGATCGGGTTGGCGCAAGCAGAGCAGGTAAGAAACGAACTCCTTGCCGGCGCCGTCCAGCTTATAGGCGCCGGCAGCGGAGACACATTCGTCAAAACGCGCTTCCAGCGTGATACTATCATAGAGCAAGAAATCAAGGGCATCCCTAACCTCGGTTAGCGGGTTAGCGGCAAAATCCTTGCTTTGATTTCCCCCGGAGGCGCGATAGAGCGCCAGTCCCCGCTCCAGGGTCAGCGAGGGTAAAGCCGCTTCGGAAAGCCAGGTAGCCATCTCTTCCGCCCGCTGCCAGCGTCGTTTCCAATAGCGGGTTAACGTACCATCCCCTTCGGCCTGTTTGGCTTGACGGTAGGACTCGGCCAACTCGGAGCGGTCAATGGTACTGGCTTTGGCGATCATACACCCTTCCGATACCCAACGGACAGGTCGCCAATGTCCCGGCGGTAGTAAGCGTTCGCGAAGTGTATCCGGCCCACCCTCCGGTACGCCGCTTCCCGGGCCCGGGCCAGCGACTCTCCTTTCCCCACCACGGTAAGCACCCGCCCGCCGCTGGCAACCACCCGGGGCGCAGCGCCAGCGCTGCCGGCCGGTTGTGTCCCGGCGTGGAATACAATAGCGTCGGAGTCTGCGGCTTCGGAATCTGCTTCATCCAGCCCGGTTATTTCCATTCCGGTCTTATAAGGGCCGGGGTAACCGCCGGAAACCATTACCACCCCGACGTGAGCCGACGTACCCCAACAGACTGAGGTCCGGGCGAGATTGCCTTCGCTACAAGCGGTCATTATTTCAATGGGGTCGCTTTCCAGCAAGGGCATAATAACCTGGGTCTCCGGGTCGCCAAACCGGCAGTTGAACTCCAGTACTTTCGGGCCGTCCCGGGTAAGCATAAGCCCGGCGTAGAGCATACCACGGTAAGGGGCGCCCCGTTGCGCCATGGCGGCGATGACCGGTTCCATAATAGTCCGGCGCACCAAGTCGGCTAGTTCTGCGTTCCAGAAAACCGGGGGTGTAAAGCTGCCGACTCCGCCCGTGTTTGGCCCCTGGTCCCCATCCCAGGCCTGCTTGTAGTCGCAGGCGGCCACGAGGCTGGACAGGATCTCCCCGTCGCTGAACCCGAATACGCTAACTTCAGCGCCGCGCAGCAGTTCCTCAATTACCACGGTTTCTCCGGCCTTGCCGAAGACGCGGTCGGAGATGCAGGCGGTTACCGCCGTCGCCGCTTCTTCCGGCGTAGCGCACAGGGCGACCCCCTTACCGGCGGCCAGTCCGTCGGCCTTCACTACTACCGCACCCTGGTGACGGGACAGAAAGTCCAGCGCCGCCGGCCGCTCGTTGAAGACCCGGAACTCCGGGCCGGGTATGGAGGCGTCCCGCATAATCTCCCGGGCGAAACTCTTGCTTGCCTCCAGTCGGGCGGCTGAGCCGGTTGGCCCGAAAGCGGGGATACCCATGGAGTTCAGCCGGTCCACGATGCCGTCGGCCAAAGGCTGTTCCGGCCCCACCACTACCAGGTCGGCCCCAAGATCCCGCGCCGCGGCGACCACGTCATTTACGTTTTCCGGGCGGACTTCCAGGTTAGTGGCGATCTGGGCGGTGCCGGCGTTGCCCCCGGCTACCCATAAGCCCGACAGCCGGGGGCTGCGTCCCAACCGCCAAGCCAGGGCGTGCTCACGGCCGCCGGAGCCTGCAACCAGCACTTTCAAGGTTTAACCGCCTTTATGCCCCGTTTTGGTCCCGGCGGCGCAGTTGCGCCGAGTATCCCCGTTTCGCCGAGAAGCTGCCGGCTGTTCCGACCCCGCTGCTTCCAGGTTCTTCCGGGAAGTAGCAGCGTCCGGGACACTCGCCGGGCAAATAGCCCCATCCTCAATAGATATACCCTCTTTCGCTATTGCCTGGTTTGCCTTTGGATTCAGCATACGGGAAAACTGCCGGGTATTATTCTATTTCCCGCGCCTATTCCCACTCAATAGTGCCGGGGGGTTTGCTGGTGATGTCGTACACCACTCGGTTGACGCCGCTGACTTCGTTGACAATGCGGTTGGATATGCGGGCCAGAACCGCATAGGGCAGCCGCACCCAGTCGGCGGTCATGGCGTCGTTACTGGATACGGCCCGGATGGCGCAAACGTAACCATAAGTCCGGTAATCCCCCATTACGCCGACGGTACGGCTGTCGGAAAGCACCGCGAAGCTCTGCCAAATCTCCGCATAAAGACCGGCCTTTTCCACTTCGTCCAGGACAATCCAATCGCATTCCCGCAGGATCGCCAGCTTTTCTGCGGTAACCTCTCCGATGATGCGGATGGCGAGTCCAGGGCCGGGGAAAGGTTGACGCAGCACTATTTCCCGGGGCAAGCCCAGTTCCAGCCCAACCGCGCGCACTTCGTCCTTATACAGGTAGCGCAGCGGCTCGACCAGCTCCAGTTTCATATAGTCGGGCAGGCCGCCCACGTTATGATGTGTCTTGATTCGCGCCGAGGCCCGGTTCTCCGGCGTCTCGCTTTCGATTACGTCGGGATATAGCGTGCCTTGGGCCAGAAACTTGGTATCGCTCAATTCGGTAGCCGCCTCTTCAAAAACCCGGATGAACTCCTCCCCAATGGCTTTGCGTTTTACCTCCGGGTCGGTAACTCCCTCCAGCCGAGCCAGAAACCGTTGCGAAGCATCCACGTAGAGCAGGTTCAAGCCGAGGTTCTGCCGGTAGGTTTCCTGCACCTGTTCCGCCTCTCCTTTGCGGAGCAGGCCGTTGTTCACGAAAATACAGGTCAGGTTATCGCCGATAGCCCGGTGCAGCAGCACGGCGGCCACCGAGGAGTCCACTCCCCCGGACAGGGCGCAGATAGCCCTTCCCGTTCCCACCTGCCGCCGGATGCGGTTTACCGAGTCGGCGACGAAACCCTCCGCCGTCCAGTCGCCGCGGCAGGCACAAACTCGAAAAAGAAAATTCTCCAGGATGGTCTGGCCCAGGGGCGTGTGCTGGACTTCAGGGTGGAATTGAAGCCCGAAGATCCTGTCGCCGTTGCTTATGGCGGCATTAGCCGAGTTCTCCGTGTGCGCCAGGGAGGTGAATCCGGGGGGCAGGAGGTCAACCCGATCGCCATGGCTCATCCACACCTGGAAAGAATCCGGCAGATCGTGGAACAGAGATTGGGGCGATGCGTCGTCCCTTTCCAGGCGCAGCGATGCTGAACCGTACTCTCGTTTCTTCCCCGGGGCTACCTTGCCGCCCAGTTGGTGTACCAGGGCTTGCATTCCGTAGCAAATACCCAGCGCCGGCAGGTTGCGCTCGAAAACCCAGCCGGGAACCAGCGGAGCGCCGGACTCGTAAACGCTGGCCGGGCCGCCGGAAAGAATCACCCCCCGGGGAATAATTCGTTGGGTAACCTCTTCCCAGGTTGCAGCGGCCAAGACTACCTCGGAGTAAACCTTCAGCTCCCGGGCGCGCCGGGCAATAAGGTGGCTGTACTGGGAGCCGAAGTCTATAATGACGATACCTTCGCCCGTAGCTGGGGCGGCGCTGAAGGTATCCTTGTCGCTGGTTTGGGGATTCATCCGTTCCTTCCCGGCTTCCGGGGAAGCCTGCTCCTGGGGAAATAAGCGCCGGCCGCCGCCCTGAAAATATACCATAGCTGGAAGCCCGGTTGCTACTTGACCCGGTTACTACTTGACCCGAAGCCGGGTAGCGACCCGGGTTGAATTTTCTCGGTAGAGGCATCGGATTAAGGGATTGCAAGGGATTGGAGCAAACTCTTTTGACGACACTACCTAGAGGGCTGAGTCAGGGGGAGGAAATCTTCGGACGGCGTCGCGCAGGACCTCGGCCAACTCTTGAGAGAACTCCTTTCGCTGCCAGGCGCGAATCTCGGCGGCTCCGGCCTCGGCCAACTCCGACCGCCACGTGCCGGGCTGGCGGGCCAAACGTTCCAGGCTGGTTGCCGGCCAGAGTAGCGCCGGGTCCAGACCCAGGACGGCTCCTTGGTCATTGCGCCACTGCTTCAGGAGTTGCCGGCGGCCCTGAACATCCCGGCCCAGAAAATGCGTCCGGGGCGGGCGGGACGGGCGGTTTACTTCCGGGCCATGCTGCCCCCGTTTCACCGCCTCCCGCAACCGGTTCCCGGCCCGGCGCACCAGTTGCGGAGACAAATCGGGCGCCTCTTCCAGAGGAGTGGAGGGTTGCTGGGCCAGGTAGAGCAGGGCCTCATTCCGCGCGACTCGATAGGGCGGCCAATCCAGCCTTTCGGCTTCCAGCTCCCGGAACTCGTACAATTCCTTGAGTACCGCCAGCTCCCGGGGACTCAAACGGTCGCTGCCCTTAATCCTCAAAAAGGCCGCTTCCGCCGGTTCATGGGGCGATTCAGGGACCGTTGCGCCGGCCTCTTCCAGCCGCGAAAACTCCTCCCTTACCCAGTCGAGCCGACCCATATCCGCCAGAAGCTGGCACAGTTTGCCGGCCAGCGGAATGAGGTGCCGGACATCGGCGGCGGCGTAGTCTATCGCCTCGCCGCTCAAGGGGCGCAATCCCCAGTTTGACCGCTGCAACCGGCGACTCTTTGGTATCTCCACACCCAGAAAAGAACGCAGCACGGCGGCCAGGTTGGGGCTGAGCACTCCGAGGAATCGGGCGCAGGTTTCAGTGTCAAACAGCCCGGCTACTTTGAATCCGTACTCCCGATAGAAGGAACGCAGGTCATAATCGGAGCCGTGCAGTATTTTGGTAACCGAGGGGTCGGCCAGGATTGTTCCCAAGCTGGAGAGGTCATAAACGGCCAGAGCGTCAAGCAGGTACACGGAATCGGCGGTTCCAATCTGTATCAGGCAGATCCGGCCCCGGTAGGCGTACATACTGTTGGCTTCGGTATCTATCGCCAGTTCGGGTTCGCGGGACAAGTTGTCGGCGATGCGATTCCATTCCTTTTGGTCGGTGATTAGCTGAGGCCGACTCACGCACACCCCTGGGAGTTCGGAGTTCCTGGATGCTCTTTCGGCCCAGTATAGCAGAGGGTACTCCCGACGGGTATCGGTGGAGGTGTAGAATAGGAGAATGAATCAAGAGAATTGCCCTCTGGTAGTGGTCCTCGGCGGCATCAATATGGACCTGGTAACCCTGGCGGCGCGGTTCCCGGAGGCCGGGGAGACGGTGGTAGGCCGCAAGTTTCTGACCTACCCCGGCGGCAAGGGCGCCAACCAGGCGATGGCTGCGGCCCGTATGGGGGCGCGGGTGGCGATGGTGGGCCGTATCGGTGATGACATTTTTGGCCCCCAGGCAATCCGTTCTTTGATCGGCGCCGGGGTGGACGTTTCCGCCGTGGGCGTAATCCCCGGCGCAAGCACCGGTATCGCGGTCATCAGCATTGACGCTACGGCGCAAAACCGAATCATCCAGGTGCTGGGCGCCAACGATACCTGCGGCGCTGCCGAAGCGGAGCGGGTAATCGGGCTGCTGTACCGGGCATCGGCGCTGTTGCTGCAACTGGAGGTGTCGGTGGAATTGTCCCTCCAGGTGGCCCAGGCGGCCGCGGCCCGGGGCGTCCCGGTTATCCTGGATCCCAGCCCGGTACGGCCCCTTCCGCCGGCTTTCTATTCCTGTTGTGATGTCATCACTCCCAACGAGACCGATGCGCAGGCTCTGGTGGGTTCTCCGGTAGCGGACCGGGAGTCGGCGGCCCAGGCGGCCGACGCCCTGCTGAGCCGGGGCATCGGTACGGTAGTGGTCAAACTGGGGCCGCAGGGGGCCTACTACGCCACCCGGGAGGGCGGTGAGCACCTGCCGCCCTTTGCGGTAGAAGCAGTGGATTCGGTCGGCGCCGGCGACGCCTTTAACGGCGCGCTGGCCGTGGCCCTGGCGGAGGGCCGCAGCACGTCCCAGGCGGTGCGAATGGCCGCGGCAGCCGGCGCGCTGGCGGTAACCCGGGTTGGCGCCCAGGATGCGATGCCTTCCCGGGAAGAAGTGGAGGCCCTGTTAAGCAGCCCCGATTCTTGACCGGGTTGGCCGGGTTGTGAGTTATTCATGCGGCAAGGCGACAAGTTTTGCGCCGGCTGTGGCTCTCTCCTGGAGCCGCAGCTGGCGTCGGGGAGATTGCGACCGGTTTGTTCCGACTGTGGCCGGGTAGTCTTCTACGATCCCAAGCTGGCCGCCGTCACCATTATCGAACGGGAGGGCAAAGTGCTGATGGTGCGCCGGGCCGGCACTCCCGGCTACGGGTTGTGGAGCGTGCCGGGTGGTTACGTGGACCAAGGAGAAGTGGTCGAACAGGCGGCAGCCCGGGAGGTATGGGAGGAAACCGGGCTGCTGGTCAAAGTCGAGGGTCTGGTCGGCCTGTTTTCCGAGGCGGGCAACCCGGTAATCGTGGCTGCCTTTGCCGGCGTGGAAACCGGCGGTAGGTTGCAAGCCGGCCCGGAGACTCTGGCCGTGGCTTTTTTTGACCTGGATTCCCTCCCGCCCCTGGCCTTTCCCCGAGACGCCCGGATGCTGAACCTCTGGAGTGAGGGCCGGGGAAAGAGCGGCTGAAAAACTCTCCGGCTTCTTGAGCCGCTCCAACTCCTGAATCAGCAAATTTGTCCTCAACCAAGCAAAGGAGACGCTCAATACGCGCCGGCGTTCATCCTGGCGTTCCGACCTACAACTTATAATGGTGGACACCGGTGCGTCCGGGGGATACCGAGTAAACTATGCAGGTTGCCCTGAAACTCACAATTGGCCGGATGGCTCGCTCCGCTGTGGATTTGCTGTTACCCACCCGGTGCCTGGGCTGCGCCCGGGAGGGTAACCTGCTGTGTCCCTCTTGCCTTCCTGCCTTGCCCCGTCTGGAACCGCCATACTGCGCCGTTTGCTCCGATGTGGGCGTCACCGGGACCTGCCGCAATTGCCGGGAGCAAGCCCGAAGTTCCGACGGGAAAATAGAGGGGATACGCTCGCCTTATCTCATGCAGGGTTTGGCGCGGGAAGCGATTCACCAGTTTAAGTACCGGAATGTCCGGGTGGCCGCGCCTTTGCTGGGCCGGCTGCTGGCGGACCATCTGAACGCTAACCCAATGCCCGGCGACGTGCTGATCCCGGTCCCCCTGCACCCCCGGAAGCTGCGGGAGCGGGGTTACAACCAGGCCGGGCTGCTGGCCCGGGAGTTGGGGAAAATAACTGAGCTGCCGGTCAATGAAAAGCTGCTCTACCGTACCCGGAACACTCCGCCGCAAGCTCGCACCGAGAGCCGTCAGCAGAGGTTGGAAAATATGGAAGGGAGTTTTACCTGCCGCGGCGCGGCGACCGGAGCGTCGCTTATTGTGGTGGACGACGTTAACACTACGGGCAGCACCCTGGCCGCCTGCGCCGCTGCCTTGAAGGAAGCCGGCGCCGCTTCAGTATGGGGGCTTACCCTGGCTAAAGAAGCGCGGCAAAGCCGGCTTTCGGGCCTGGGAGGAATTTGATTCAGGCAGGATATTCTCTACCCCCGGATACCGGCGGGTATCCGTCCTTCCGGTTACGCCGGAAGGACGGAACGCTGCGCCAGGGAAAGGCGCTTGAGATGGGGTTGCCCTGATTAGCCGACCCTTTGCCTATGGTTCGCTCCGATCCCAGTCCGGCAGGGCGTGGTAGCCCTCGTAGGGAACCTCCACCCGAACCGGCAGTCCCTGGGCCTTTTTGAGCCGTTGAATGTTGTAGAGGTGGGTTAGGTATTCGAAGTAGCGGTGTCGGAAGGTGGCTTCCAGGGAAATGTATCCTTGCGACGAGTCTTCCGGGTCCTGTCGCACGCCTGAAGGATGGGCTTGCAGCCAGTGCAGTTGACCGCCGATACCGCTCTTTAACTCCTTGCGGCGCAGGGAGTCCACCGTTTCCGAGTCCAGCACCGACAAGGCAAAGTCCAGTCCCTTGCGGAACACCGCCATGATGGCGTCCAGTTCCCAGTATTTGGTTTCGTCCAGCCGGCGATCGTAAGGAGACTCGATAATGCCTTCCCAGTCATCGATTTCGGGTATCCCGTCGGTGAAGAGGGCCTCCCCCCAACGTTGCAGCAGCCACCGGAAGTCGCCGGATGCCACATGGCTGACGTTGCGGCGGATGCTCCACTCGCTCCAGCCCCACCGGTCCGACCGGAAATCAAGCTGCTCGTCGGTCAACCCATCCAGCTCCGCCAGGTACATATCAAAAATTTCGTTCCGGAATTGGGGGAACAGAACCGTTCCCGGGGAATCGCCGGATATTTCCTGCTGCGTCATCGCTACTGCATACCCCCATGTAAGCAAAATTGAGGTTTATTGAGGTTCGATAGTTAGAAGTGCGAACTCCGGGCTACCCTGCGCTTGTCGCAGGGTGAACGGAATGGAAACACGTTTTGCCGGTGCAGGATTACCCGTCGGTCAGGGCCTTACCCAGGTTTCCGACCAGGCGAGGCAGGCGCTGCTGCTTTGCTTGTCGCCCCGCATTTCCAGCGCCGGCTGGCCGGCTACCACGTTGCCATTGACGGTTAGCTGGGCGCGGCGGGCCGGGACAAAGCAACTGTAAACACCATGGGGACGACTTGGCGCGCTACCGGCCTCTACCCGCAGCATATAAGGCTCAAGGAAGTCATACCAGGTCAACAGTATCTCATCATCGTCGCTCAGCACCTTCTCCGTCCAGAAGGAGCGGACATCGCCGGACTTGGTGAACTCCGCATCGGTGACGGGAATATCCTGGTTGGCGAATTCGGGAAAGAGCAGGCACTCGATTTCCTCTTGCAGCCAGCGGGCCAGGGCGATGTTGTCCGCATAGATCCGCACCGCGTCGTCCATTTCGTCGCTCTTGATGAAAAGGACATGGCCCGGGCCGGCCGGCGAGAGGAGAATGCGCCAGTGGCTGGAGCGAGTAGTTTGCGTTTTGCCGCCATCCTGGGAAAGGCGAATAAAGGAGTTTTCTCCGGTCAGTCGCACCTGATTGGGGTCGGTTGGGCTGGTGGTCATAGTTCATCCTCTATTTATTTATTCGTTGATGGTTGATTCTGGCGGGTTCTTCCGTCGTCCCGCCACGGCACACCGACGCAACACGCAACAGGGGATGGCGAAGGTACGCCGGCAAGCAACCGGGGCCACCCATCCAGATGAGCGGCCCCGACGGCTCGGTTAGGAAGTGGCGCGACAGGTGTTCGTGGTTTAGTCTTTGGCCGGGAACCAATCCTGTTGCCAAGGAAAGTCGCCGTTCGCTGCGTCGTAAGCCGGCAAGCCCTTTTCCACCCGCTCCCGGTAGGGGCTGGCGATCGGCTCGGCGTAGGGATAGATGCCGCCGTCATAGACGCCCGGGCCTTCCTTGAAGTGGCGGGCCTGGGCCAGGGTCTCCACGAAGGGCATATTCATGTCATACAGCTGCTCAACCCGCTTGGGGCGAGGGCCGGCCTTGGAGACGTGACCGAAAAGCTCCCGTCCCATTATTCGCTCCGCCATCCAAACGCAGTCAATAACCTTGTCGATGTCCACGCCAGTCTCGACGCCCATGTCCTCCATCATGTGAAGCAGGTCCTCGGTGGGAGCCATGCCGGTGGCCCGGCCGTTGCCGCAGTAGGGGCAACCGCCATAACCGCCGATGGTGCCGTCCAGTTCCACGGTGTCCTCCGGCCCGAGGGTGCGCAGGGCGGCATAGGCCGAGGCGATCGCCATGTTCCGGCCATTGTGCAGGTGCAGCCGGAAGTGGTTGATTTCGGGCCAGCGTTCCTTGACCCGGGTGAGGCTCTCCTCCACCTTGGCGGGAGTGCAGTGGCTCATGGGGTCGCCCATGGAGCAGCTTACCACCTTGATTCCCACTTCGTCCCACATACTGTGCTGCTTCTCGAACAGGGTCATCAGGCTGTCCACCGGGAACTCGCCGAGGAAGTTGGAACCCCAACTGGCGTTGCAGCCGATACCCGCTTCCCGGATATTCAGTTCCTGCGCCTGGGCGATAATCTGGGGCCAACGTTCCATTTCCTGCATTTGGGAGCGGTTGGTGTTGCGGCGGACGAATACGTCGCACATATGACAAGAAAGGCGAGGGTAAGGGTCCCGCTCGATCGTAAGGGGCGGGGAGTAAGCCCGGGCGCGCTCCACTCCCCGGGAGTTCAAAGCCAGGGCAGTATAGGTTACGTCGGGGTTGGGGTTGAACCGGGACACGATTTCGTCAATCCGCTCCATCTGGGGCGTCCACTTGGGGCTGACGAAGGAGCCGACCACGATTTGCGCCAGGCCGGTCTCCGACAGGGCATCCAGCAGTTCAACCTTGTCATCCACGGAGATGCTGGCATCCTCAATCTGCATACCCTCGCGCATGCCTTCTTCTTTATAGATTACCTTGGGCCACTGATACATCAGATTCCTCCTCTCCCTTACGGCGCAAGGGATTTTTCAAGTCCGGGACCGCCAGATTCGGGAATGCTTGTTTGCAGGGATACTGATTTGCCGGATTGTATGGTTTCGGCCAGGTATTTGTCAAGGAATGGCGGCCGGCGATGTTCTTAACCTAAGTATGTATTGAGTTACAATGAAGCTGTAATGAGGGGGTAGCCGGATGCCCGGCGGCCCCGGCCGGCGCCCGCTCCCGGCTTGTCAGGGGGAACGGTTGGGGCTAATATGAGGCGGAAAGGAACCGGCTGTCGGTAGAGCGAACACGGTGGCTGCCGGCGGGACAGCCAGGCCGTTGCTTTACCAGGCTCCGGGCCAGACTTCGGCGATCGGGAGGCAGGTGTGCCAGAAGCGATAATTAACGGTTTCCGAATGTATTACGAAGCGCACGGGACGGGGCCGGCGCTGGTGATGATTCACGGCGGGCTGGGTGGCGGCGAGGGTTGCGCTCAGTTAATGGCCCATCATGTCGAGGCCCTTGCCACGGATTTTCAAGTGATTTTCTATGACCGCCGCGCCGCCGGCCGCTCCGGGACGCCCGACGGCGGTTACTCGATTGCCAGCTATGCCCAGGACCTGCGCGCGCTCCTGGGGCAGCTGGACATTGCCCAGGCCCACGTGCTGGGCTCCTCCGCCGGCGGCCCCATTGCCCTGCAATTTGCCCTGGACCACCCGGCGATGACCCGAACCCTGCTATTGATAAACACTATGACCTACGTTCAGGAATCGGAGCGGGCGATAAGGCAACGGGAGTTGGATGCGATAAAGCAAGCCGAGGCTGACCGGGGACGGGAGGCGGCGGTTGAAGCGGGACTGGCGGCCCGTTGGCCCGGCCTCAGGGAGTCCCAGCCTGGGGAGTTCGCCAGGCTCCGGCAGATTAACCTGGGGCAGTACGACGGAATAGTCAAGACGATCCAGAGCTACCTGGACATCCGGGATTCTCTGGAGTCCCGCCTGTCGGAGCTTGCCATGCCTACGCTGATTGTTCATGGCGATGCGGATAGCCGGATAAATGTGGCTTGCGGGTGGCAACTGCATCAGGGCATCGCCGGTTCCGAGCTGCATATTATCCCCAGAGCGGAACACGGCTTGCTCAGTAACGAGGCGGAACGTACCAGGAACCTGATCCTGGAGTTTCTGGCGGAAGAATCGGCGTTGCTCGGCAATTAAAGGACGATTAGCCGTAAAAGTGGAGACTAACCCGAACTGATCCCGGTTCATTATCCAGTTTCATTAATCCCGGTCCCGTTATCCCGGGTCCGTTGCAATCATAGAGAACAGGAGGACGCCTATGTCCACCACCGGTTTTGACCACATTGCGATGCCCACGGCCAACGCCGAGAAACTTATCGAGTTCTACCAGCGGTTGGGTTTCACCATCAACGACGAAGCGGCCTGGCGAGCCGGAAACGCGCCGATCTTCTCCATCCAGGTGGGCGACTCCAAGATAAATGTGCACCCGGAGGGTTACACCGCCACGCTGCGGGGGCCGACGGCGGTGCCGGGCTGCGCCGACATCTGCTTTGTCTGGGAGGGGACGGCGGAAGCCTGCCAGCAAATGCTGGCCGATGCCGGCGTAGCGGTCATCCGGGGGCCAGGCCCGCGCAAGGGCGCCCGGGCCGGCGGGGCTCTTCCAGCGGTCAGCCTCTACGCCCGGGACCCGGATCAGAACCTTTTGGAGTGGATGATTTACCTGTAAAACCAGCGATTAAAACCAGCAATCTGAAAAAGGACGTAAGCGCATGGCACGGATGACCGGCAAGGAAGCCTTGGCCCGAATGCTCGTGGCTGAGGGATTGGAATACATTTTCGGAAACCCCGGCACCAGCGAAACCCCCTTCCTGGACGTTCTCCAGGACTATCCTAGCCTCAAATACGTGCAGGCGTTGCAGGAAGGCACCGCCGTCGGTATGGCCGACGGTTACGCCAGGGCTACGGGACGGCCGGCCTTCGCCAACATCCACATCGCCGGCGGCTTGGCCAACGGTGTCAGCGCCCTGTATAACGCCTACCGGGGCGGCACGCCGCTGGTGCTGACCGCCGGCAATTCCGACACCAGAATGCTGCTCAGCGAGCCGATTTTGTCCGGCGACCTGGTGGAGATGACGCAGCAGTTCACCAAGTGGAGCGCCGAGGTGCCGCATGCCTCCAATATACCAATGGCGGTGCGCCGGGCCTTCAGGGAAGCAAAGACACCGCCCACCGGGCCGGTCTTTCTCTCCTTTCCCTGGGATACGATGGACGAAGCGGTTGACGTGGAGATTGTTCCCTCCTCCCCGGGCTACTTTCGGATGCGCCCGGACGCCGCCGCCGTTGCCCGGGCCTCGGAACTGCTTTCCCGGGCGGAGGATCCGGTAATCGTTCTGGGCGACCGGGTGGGACAGTCCGGCGCTGCGGCCCAGCTGGTGCGGGTGGCGGAGCAGGTGGGCGCCCGGGTGTTTGCCACCTCCTATACCTACTCCGAGGTCAACTTCCCCACCAGCCATAACCAGTACGCCGGTATGTTGAACTTGAACAGTTCCGCTACCCGGCAGCAACTGGCCGGCGCTGACGTGGTGCTGGCCGTTGGCACCAACGTATTTTCCTCCTTCCTGTATGTCCCGGAACCCTTTCTGTCGCCGGGAACCAGGCTGATACACCTGGACAGCGACATTAAGGAAATAGAGAAGATGTATCCCACGGACCTGGGGATACCCTGCGACCCCCGGGCCGGGTTGTCCGACCTGGCTGAGGCGCTGGAGCAGGATCTGTCGGCCTCGGCCCGGGAAGCGGCCGCCACCCGGGCGGCCACCCTGGGCGACGCCCGCCGTCGCGCCAGGGAAGAATACCGGCAACGGGTGCCGGGTAGGGGAGACGAGCGTCCGATGCCAGTGGAACGGATGATGTACGAACTGGCCCAGGCGCTGCCGGATAACGCCATTGTCGCCGACGAGGCCATAACCTCTCGGGGGGCGCTGCTGCAAGCCATCGAACCGGACCAGCCAGGCAGTTACTACAGCATCCGGGGGGGCGCGCTGGGGTGGGCCATGCCCGGCGCGCTGGGCATCAAGCTGGCTAACCCAAGCCGGCCGGTGGTAGCCGTGGTGGGGGACGGAGCCTCAATGTACACGGTGCAGGCGCTGTGGACGGCGGCCCGCTACAACATCCCGGTAACCTACGCCATCTGCAACAACCGCTCCTATCGCATTCTCAAAGTCAACATGGACGTTTACCTGCGGCGGATGTTGGAGGATTCGGAAAGAAGCAGTGAGTATGTAGGCATGGACTTTGCCACCCCACTGCCCCTGGCGGAAATTGCCCGGGCCATGGGAGTAGCCGGCGAAAATGTGGAGGACCCGGCCGAACTGGGCCCAGCCCTGGAGCGTTCCATCAGCAGCGGCAAGCCGGCGGTAATAAACGTGAGTATTGACGGGGCTTTGTAACCCGGCCGGGTAATCCGCAAGGGCAAAAGGGGCGAAACTGATGCGCCCCGGTCAGGGGAATCCGAGCCGGGGCGTTATGGTTGATTGTCGGAATGCCCCTGAAATGCCTGGGGAGATCGGCGCTCTTGTTACTGATGTCGGGCGTAATACCGGAAAGCCCCGGCGCGGAATCTAGTCCCCGGCGCCCAGGGAGACAATTTCATCCCAGGCTTCCTTGCTGACCGGCTGGATGGACAGCCGGACGCCCCGCCTTACCAGCAGCATATCTTGCAGTTTGGGATTCTGCTTAATCTCCTCCAATGTTACCGGCCGGGCAAATTCCTGCTCCGCTTTAATATCCACCATCAACCAGGTGGGGGCATTGGGATTGCTTTTGGGGTCGTAATGCTTGTCCGCCGGGTCAAAAGCGGTAGGGTCCGGGTAGGCTTCCCGTACTACTGTGGCGGTGCCGACGACCGCCATGGGCCGGGCGCTGCTGTGGTAAAACAGCACTCGGTCCCCGGCCTTGATTTCATCCCGCAGCATATTGCGCACCTGATAGTTGCGGATGCCATCCCAATAATCGGTGCGGTCCGGCTCTTTCAGCAGGTCGCTGAAGGAGTATTCGCCGGGCTCTGACTTGAACAGCCAGTATCTGCGTTCCGCCATGCTTCCCCTTTCGCTTAAACCAGGTTTCTTAAACTAGATATGACTTCCCGGCCGGTTTTTGCCAGCATAGCACACCTGGTTTAGCGGGGTTCAAGGGAAGGTAAGGCCCGGTTTCAGTCGGTTCCCCCGTCTCGCTCCCGGCGGCGATAACCCGGGCCGGCCTCCGGCAAACGGCGGCATTACAGGGCGATTTCGCCCTCCTCTCCGGTTCGGATACGGATGGCGTTGGCTACCGGCGTAACAAAAATCTTGCCGTCGCCAATGTTGCCGGTGCGGGCGTTCTGGATGATGATGTCGATGGCCTTTTGGGTGTCTGCGTCGCTGACCACCGTCTCCAGCTTTACCTTCGGCAGCATATCCACGATATAGCTGCCCGCTACGCCGCGGGGGCCGCCCACTTCAATGCCTCGCTGCGCTCCCCGGCCGGTAACCTGGGCTACGTTAATGGCCGGCAGCCCCCCGTCGGCCAGAGCGTCCTTGACGCTGTTGAGTTTCTCCGGTCTGATGATGGCCTCTATCTTGTTCATACTACCCCCACCGGCGAACTGACTGCCGGGCAACCGGGGTTGCCCGGCGCCAGGTTCGCCAATCTTATTTCCCAATTATAAACCATAAGCCAACAACCTGAACGCCATCGGGCGGCCTGAAGTAGGTGGTCCGAAGGCAATCCCGGAGCTTTATTTACCGGAGGCGGATGCCGGACATTTCCCGGTCAAAGCAGCCTTCCGCCGGATTATCCCGCTCCTGTCGCAGCAGGTCCTTGCGCACCCGCAAGCTGGGAGTGCGGGGCAGTTCCTCCCGTACTTCGATGTAGCGGGGAACCTTGAAATAGGCCAGATTATCGGCGCACCAGTAAACTATTTCCGCCGGGTCGATTTCCGCCGGCGGCCGCGGCGTAACGTAGGCTTTGACTTCGTCCTCGCCCAGTTCCGACGGCACGGCGATTACGGCGCAATCCAGCACTGAAGGGTGGCGTTTGATCAGATCCTCTACTTCCTGGGAAGATATATTTTCCCCCCGCCGCCGGATTACGTCTTTCTTCCGGTCAGCGAAATAGAGGTAGCCTTCGGCGTCCTGCCAACCCAGGTCCCCGGTGTGCAGCCAACCGTCCTGTAAGGCCAACCGGGTCTGTTCCTCGTTGCGCCAGTAGCCGGGCATGACCGCCGGGTTTTTGATGGTAATCTCTCCGGCCTCGCCCGGGCCGGCGGGATTGCCGGCGTCGTCCACGATTCGTATTTGGTTGACAAATCGGGAGTCGGGGTGAAGCCGGGGCAAACCGGAGGAGTTGGGCCGGCGTCGCCGGCCAATTCGCTCAATCGTCCCGTAACAGGTTTCGGTCAGGCCGAACCCCACGATTACGTCGGTGCCGAACCGGTCTTGAAAGTCCTGAAGGAACTCCGGCGAAAAGGCGGGAGACCCGTAGAACAATCTTACCCGGTTGGCCCGGTCGGATTCCGCAGCGGGCTGCTTGGACAGCACCGGCATCATCATCCCGATGAAGTTCACCACCGTAGCGTCTGCGCCGCGAACCTGTTCCCAAAAGCGGGAAGCGCTGAACCGCTCGGCGACCACCAGCGTGGCCCCGGCGGCCAGCGCGCCCATGGTAGAGTAATACTGGGCGTTGGCATGGAAGAAGGGCAAGCAAGTGAAAAACCGATCGCGCTCGGTAGCCTCCGTCCAATAAGCGAACCCCTGCCCGGCAGCGACGTACATCAAGTGGGTTACGGGCACGCCCTTGGGGTTGCCGGTAGTGCCGGAGGTATAGACCAACATGGAAACAGCTTGTGGCGGTAGATCCGGGGCGCCCTCCAACTCCCCGGCTTGGGCTAGGGCCTGGTCAAAGTTGACCCACGCCGCTCCCGGCGCGGGTTCTCCGGGGGCTGCCGAAGAGGGAGCAGCAACCCCAACCGGCGTGGTGGTCAACAGCCGGCGCCGGACGCTGGGCGCCAGGCCGACGGCCGCTTCGGCCACGGGCAACAAGGTGGGATGAGTAACTATCGCCTTGGCGCCGGCGTCGTTCAGGATGAAGGCGGTCTCGTCCCGCTTGTAGGCGGTGTTAACCGGAACGCTGATCGCCCCGAGGCGGGACAGGCCGAACCAGCAATAGTGGAATTCCGGGCAGTTGGGCAGAAAGAGGCAAACCCGGTCCCCGGGGCCGATACCCGCTTCCCGGAACATCCCGGCGGTTCGCCAAGTTCGCCGGTGAAACTCCCGATAGGTGATGACCTGGCCGGCAATTTCCAGAAACACTTTATCCGGGTTACGGCTGACCGCCCGGTCCAGAAACTCCCCCAGGGACATTTCCCACATCCGGCGGCTGGCATCCGCCGGCCCGGTTATATCGGTTCTTGCTCCCATAAACTCCTGCCTGGCGCCCGTGCGCCTATTTTAGCACAGACATCCGGCGCAGTGGTTCTCCGAGGATAAATTGCTCCCGACGCGTCGCTGCATCCGGTATTCGGGCGGCATACCTATGCCGGCGGTGGTAAATCCTACCGGTGCGTCGCGGCATCGCGGTGTCTCCGGTGAAAAGCCTGGCATCTAACCCGGCGTCCGTTGAGAATAGCACAGATTTGGTTGACAGGGCCGGGTAGCTGAATTAAGCTGAAGCCTCCCAGCTACATCCCTACCGGCAAGGCTTGAATGGAGATGACGGCGCCCTCGGAAATAACGGCAGTTTCAGTGGACACCGGGCGGTTGCGCTTAACCGATGCAGCAGGAACCACCGGCGTACTTCTGGGTATGCGCTGCCGGGATTGCGGGACCTACCTCTTTGGCGCCGCCCTTTTCTGCCAATCCTGCTCCTCCAACGACCTGGAATCGGTGGAACTGAGCGGACGGGGCACTCTTTACAGCTATACCATCGTCCGAGTGCCGCCGGCCGGCTGGCCCGGGCCGGTTCCCTACGTGCTGGGAGAGGTCGAGTTGCCCGAAGGCCCCCATGTCCTGGCCGAGGTTATCGACAGTCCGGAAGCGGACTTGAGAATCGGCCAAGCCGTCGAATTGGCGCTGCAAAAAGTCCAAGTTGGCGCGCCGGACCCGGCAAAGGTGGTTTACAAGTGGCGTCCGGCAGGTCAATCCGATGGGGCAGGAATGACCGGGGCGGTAGAGCAGGAGGAAACCCGGTGACCCAGTTCAAGCCGGCTCGGGACGTTGTGGTTGTTGGGGTTGGCCTGCACCCCTTTGGCCGGTTTCGCGGGAAAGACCTGGCAACCCTGGCCCGGGCGGCGGTGGTCGAAGCGCTGAAGGACGGGGGCGTCCGCTGGCGGGATATTCCGGTGGCTTACTTTGGTCACGTCTATTACCAGGGAATGTCGGTGGGTGAGACCGCCCTGGCTGGCTTGGGGCTGACCGGGATACCGATAATCAACGTGGAAAACGCCTGTTCCAGCGGCTCTACCGCCTTCTGGCAAGCCTATTGGGGCATTACCGCCGGGGTCTATGACCTGGCGTTAGCCTTTGGCGCGGAAAAGGTTCCCAGCGGCCCGGTGACGGTGACCGCCGCCGACAGCCCGGAGCGCTACATCGGCGGCGACCACATGATGGCCGGCTACGCCCTGCGGATGCGTCGTTACATGGAGGAGACCGGCGCGCCGGCGGAGGCTCTGGCCCAGGTAGCGGTCAAGGCCCGCCGGAACGCCACCCTCAATCCATACGCCCATCGGAAGGAGACCTACACGGTAGCAGAGGTGCTGGCCTCCCGGCCCATCGCCGATCCCCTGACTCTTTACCAGTGTTGTCCGACCAGCGAAGGTTCCGCCGCCGCGGTGCTGTGCGCCCGGGACGCCCTGGGTCGGTACGGGCTGGCCCCCTCCCGCGCCATCAGCGTCGTCGCAGCTACGCTTACCTCCGGCGCCTACAATGGCCGGGGCAGCGACCATTCCGCTTTCAGCCCCTATCGCACCGAGCCAGCGGCCCGGGCCGCTTACGAAATGAGTGGGCTGGGGCCGGAGGACGTGGACTTGTCGCAAGTCCACGATGCTTCCACCATCGGGGAACTGCAACAGATCGAGGCGCTGCAACTGGCGCCCCGGGGTGAAGCCTGGCGGGCTACTTTGGCGGGCCGCACTGCCCTGACCGGCGATATTCCGGTGAATACCGACGGGGGGTTGCTGGCTATGGGACACCCCTTCGGGGCTACGGGTATCCGCATGGTACACGAAACGGTTACCCAACTGCGGGGAGAAGCCGGGCTCCGCCAGGTGCCCAAGGCCCGGGTAGGCTTGGCCCAATGCTCCGGGGCGGGCGACGTTACCACCGTGCACATCTTCACCCGATAGAGCGCGGAGTTGGGAATATCTGCCTGGCAAATCCTTCGGGGCGGCGTCAGCAGTTTCTTTTCGCTATGCAAGATACGCTCAAGGGTAGCTGACTCAGCGAGTTCGCCCGGAAGACACCGGCTTTTCCCGTCCGCCTGATGGTGATAACGTATCCGGCGGGGCCGATGGCGGCGGGGCGGGTTTTCCTGTCCTCCCAATGGTGATAACTTCATCGGGTAATCGAGTGTCAGCGGCGACGGAGAGTACCTGCGGGGATGCGATGCCTGCCTTTGTTATTCTGGCGGCAATGCGGGGCCGGTTTATATCCGACCGCGGCAACCACTACGACAACTTCCAGATGATGGGCTATACCGAGGCCGCCGACCCGGCAACGGCGGTAACTACCTTCTTTGACCAGCCCCCCTACCCCATCCGGTGGGAAGACGTGGAGTATCTATGGGCCGAACAGTTGGCCGATACCGTCCACACGGGGCACCATGGGGACTATGACCGGGTTTACGTTGCTGCTCTCCGCCGGCGGTGGGAGTCCCCGGAAAGGTGTTAAAGCAGAACAAACCCCGCCCGGCAAACTCCCTGGAAGAAACCGGTACTCCAAACGCGCTTCAGTATTATTTGCCCGTCCGCCCGTCTATAGCTGATGGGCGAGTCCTTTCACCAGGAGACGCGGAGAACCCGGAGGTTCTTGGTGAATCGCTCCAGCCAGCGCTTCATCCCGGAGACCCTTGTGGCTCTCCCGTGAAAAGCCCGCCTTCCCCTATGGTTGAAGGGTATCGGAGCTGCGCTTGGCTCCAGCGTTTCAGCCCCCGCCGGCCGCTTCCCGCAGCGCCGCAAAGTCGCGTCGGTACGCCTCGGCCAGCGCCCTCCGGTCGGTGGTATGCAATACAAAGCGCGCCCCCTGGCGCACCCAGTAGGCGGAGAGGTCCGCCGTCTGGTGGTGGACCAGGGTGGGGATACCGTGGGCTTCCGCGGTATCGAGCACCCTTTTGACCGTTTCCTGGTATTCGGGCCGGTCGTACTGGTCGGGATAGCCTACGGAAATGCTAATGTCGTTGGGGCCGACGAAGATGCCGTCAATCCCCGGCACCTTCAGGATTTCTTCCAGATTGTTGACCGCCGCCACACTCTCGATGCCGATGATGGCGACCGTGTTCCGGTTGCGCTGTTCCAAGTAAGCGCGGGTAGCGTCGCTGACCTGCTCGCCGGTATCCATCAGGCGCCGAACGGCCTCGCCCTTGAGTGGCCGCCACTTGGCGGCGCCGATCACTTCCTTGACCTCTGCCACCGTTTCGCAGTAGGGCGCCAATATCCCTTGCGCCCCGGCGTCCAGCGCCATCGTTACATAGTGGGAGTCCGGTATCGGTATGCGCATAATGGGAACAACGCCCGAATTGCCGAAGGCTACCAGGTAATCGGCCAATTCCGCCCGGCTGCGCGGTCCATGCTCCGTGTCAATAACCACGTAATCCAGACCGATACCGCCCAGGGCCTCCACCCAGCGGGGGTTGCGCCCGTGGGTTATCATCGTGCCAAAGACGCGGCCCCCGGCCTGCAAAGTAGCCTTTAGTTCTGCTCCGTTCATCTTTCCTCCCTAATCCCGAGCAACATCCGTTCCTCCCTGGTTTTCCTTATTCTACACCGTTACCAACCCCCTCGGGGAATCCTCCTTGGGAATCCCCCGCCGGCGCCGGGTTCAGGTCCGGGTTTTCCCCTGGCCGACTACGACCCCGGGAATCCCCCGCCGGCGCCGGGTTCAGGCAACGATGGCTACGTGCTATAATTCCGGCTATAATTCCAGGGCGTAACGGCTGCCCGGTCAAAGGGCAAGCGCAAGTCGCTCGTTCTCCCATCTCATACTGCGAGGGTAGAGAAAGGTATGCCTTCGGCTCTTGAAAAGGTTAAAGTGGTGGATCTGACCCGGACCCTGGCCGGCCCCTTCTGCACGATGATGCTGGGAGACATGGGCGCTGATGTGGTCAAGGTTGAAGAGCCGGAACGGGGCGACGAAACTCGCTCCTGGACACCCTTCTGGAACGGGGAGAGCACCCAGTTTGTCTCTTTCAACCGGAACAAGCGCAGCCTGAGCCTGAACCTGAAGGAAGCGGAAGGCCTGGATATTGTCCGTTCCCTGGCGGCCGGCGCCGATGTAATGGTAGAAAGTTTCCGCGCCGGCGCTCTGGAGCGGATGGGCCTGGGCTATGCGGACATCCGCCGGATAAACCCCGGCATCGTTTACTGTTCCATCTCCGGCTATGGCCGTACCGGCCCCATGGCGGAAAAACCCGGCTACGACCTGATTATTCAAGCCTACAGCGGGCTGATGGACTTGACCGGAGACCCCGACGGACTGCCCTTGCGCGTCGGATTTTCTCTGGTTGACCTGTTTACCGGAATGATGGCTTACGGCTCGGTGGTAACCGCGCTTTACCACCGGCGGCAGACCGGTCAGGGTCAGCACATCGAGGCGGCCCTGCTGGACGGACAGGTGGCGGCCCTGAGCTACCACGCCACGGCATACATGGCTACCGGCGTAGTACCCCAGCGCATGGGTTCCGGCCACCCCAGCCTGGTGCCTTACCAGAGCTTTCCCGCCGACGATGGTTACTTCATCGTCGGCGTAGCCAATCAGGGTCTGTGGGAGCGATTTTGCGCCGCCATTGAGCGGCCTGACCTGCTGGAGGACCCTCGTTTCAAGTCCAATGACGATCGGGTGGCGCACCGGGCCGAATGCGTGGAACTGCTGAGCCGGATATTCCGCACCCGGACCGTGGCCGAGTGGGTCGAGACTATAGAGCGGGCCGGCGTACCCTGCGGTCCGATTAATCGGGTGGACGATGTGGTAAACGATCCCCAAGTGCAGGCTCGAAACATGATTGCCGAACTGTCCCACCCTAACGTGCCGGCCTTGAGGATACCCAACTCACCATTGAAACTGGCGGAGACCCCACCGGACATCAAGCGTCCCCCGCCGCTGCTGGGCCAGCACAACGATGAAATTCTGGCGGAAATGGGCTACGAACCCGGGGCGATTGCAACGCTGCGGAACCGGGGAGTTATTGGAAAATAGCTTGCGGCCCGCGCTCCGTCCCGCTCCGGGGCCGCCGGGCGAGGGTGCGGCGAGCGAAGGAGAACTCGTTGGCGGGAAGAAAGAAGATTCGTCTGGTGCATACTTCGGATACCCACTTGGGCGGGGCCTGGCGACCTGAAGTGGCGGAAACCGCTTTCCGCGCCGTCGTTGACGGCGTAGCTACCTTACAAGGAGACGCTCTCCTTATGGCAGGGGATGTTTTTGACCATGCTCGCGTGCCGGACCGGGTGCTGGAGTTTTTCCTGGAGCAGGTGGCCCGGCTGGAGTGTCCGGCGGTAGTATTGCCGGGCAACCATGACCTCTACCACCGGGAATCCCTTTATCGCCGGCAGCCCTTTCAGGATGCGCCGCCCAACCTTTTCCTGTTTACCGAGGCGTTGGGCCAGACCCTCACGTTTCCCGATTTGACCCTGGAGCTGTGGGGACGGGCCATGCTCCAGCACACGCCGGAGTTTCGTCCCCTGGACGGAATGCCGCGAGCCGGGGCCGGCTGCTGGCTGGTGGCCCTGGCCCACGGCCACTACCATTTTGCCGAGGACAAGGATTTGCGCTCTTCCCCGATTTACCCGGACGAAGTTGCCGCCGCTCCCTGTGATTACCTGGCCCTGGGGCATTGGGAACGGTGCTTGGACGTTTCTCAGGGTAATACCAAGGCATACTACTCCGGGTCGCCCCTGGGCGCGTCGCCGGATGGTGAAACTGTGTCGGTCAATGTGGTGGAACTGGATCCGGCCGGCGGAGTCAGCGCCCGCCAGGCCAGGTTGGCCGGCGCCCGCCAGGCGGAAAAATCCGGGGGCAATCAACCGATTGAGAGGTGAGCGGAACGGGATGAAGCGTTTGAGTCGGGACAAGCACATTTACTTTCTGGATCCGGAAGGCGAGCCGGCCATCACTATTGACTCCGGCGAAGAGTTGCTGGTGGAAACCTGGGATGCCTTTGAGGGCTTGCGTGACCCGGCGGCCCTGGACGCCAAGTCGCTGAAAGGCCCGGCTACCGGCCCCATTTACGTCAACGGCGCTGCGCCGGGGGATGCGTTAAAGGTGGAATTCCTGAGCATTACCCCCAGAGAAGGGGCGGCCCACATGGTTATGCCGGGGCGAGGGTTCCTTGAGGAGGAGTTTACCGAAGGGTATCCGACGGTGATGGAGTTCGACGGCAACCAGGTGGTGCTGCCCAGCGGCTTGAAGCTGTCCATGCGGCCCTCAATGGGTCTGGTGGCGACTACTCCCACCTATGTCCAGAACACCGCCAGCGACAGCGGGCCTTACGGCGGCGACATTGACATGAAGGAATTGGTGGAAGGCAGTACAATTTATATGCCGGTGTTCGTGGATGGCGGGCTGCTGGCAATGGGTGATTGTCACGCCGTGGTGGGCGACGGCGCGGTGGCGGGAACGGGAGCGGAATGCGCCGCCGACAGTAGTATCCGGGTAACGGTGGAAAAGGGGATGCGCCTCTCCGGCCCCCGCGCCCTGACGCCGGAGCACTTTGTCATCCTGTCCTACGGAGAGGAACTGGCCCCGGCGATGAAACAGGCGGTGCGGGATATGGTGGACTTTCTGGTGCGGGAAAAGGGTCTGGCTCCGTATGACGCCTATACGCTGTGCAGTCTGGCCGGAGACGTGCGCGTGTCCCGAACCTTCCGCCCCATCAGCCCGGTAAAAATGATGCTCTCCCGCCAGGCGTTGGATCAGTTGTAGCCGGGACACCTTACATAACCGAATAGCCGCCGTCCACCGTAAGCACCGCCCCGGTGATGTAGTCCGAGGCCGGAGCGGCCAGAAAAATCACCGCTCCCTGCAATTCCGCTACTTCACCCCAGCGGCCGGCCGGTATGCGGCGGCTGATCATCTCGTACCGCTCCGGCTGGTTCACCGGAATATCCGCGGTCAGGGTAGTCATAAACCAGCCGGGCAGGATGGCGTTGGACTGGATGTTGTCTTTGGCCCAGGCCACCGCCAGGCTTTTGGCAAGCTGCACCACGCCGCCCTTGCTGGCGGAATAGGGCGCGCCGCTACCGCCTCCGCCGAAAATAGAGAACATAGAGCCGATGCTGATGATTTTTCCGCTGCCCTGTCGCTGCATGTAAGGGTACACTTCCCGGGAGGCCAGAAACGCCGCCCGCAGGTTCACGTCCAGCACTCGGTCCCATTCCTCAGTGGTGGTCTGCTCCGGGGGCTTCCGCACCACCGTTCCGGCGTTGTTTACCAGAATATCCACCCGGCCAAAGACGTCTATAGTATCGGCCACCATTCGTTGAATCTCCGCTTCCCGGGTAATGTCCACGGTCAAACCCCGGGCTTGCGCCCCCAGGGATTCCAGCTCCTTCACGGCTTGGCCGGTCTTCCCGGCGTCCCGGGCGGCCACTACGATATTGGCGCCGGCGCCGGCCAGCCCGAGGGCCATGCCCAGCCCCAGCCCGCCGTTGCCGCCGGTTACGATGGCTACCTTGCCGCTCAAGTCAAAAAGCCGTTCAACCTTCATCGGTCATCTATCCTCACATCCGCAGCTCCGCGTAAACTTCCCGGACGCCTTACTCTACCATAATCCGGGCAGTTGGAGCGCGCCTAGGCGCCTAGGCGCCAGGTACGGCTTAATTTGACACTCCAGGGGCTATATGGTAAGTTTCCAACGCTCAAAAGAAAGCATTTCCTGAAGATAGAGGTTTGTTCCTATGGAATCCACAAGCGCCCTGCTGATTGCCCTGCCTCTGATTGCCGGGGCCATCGCCCTGATCTTCGCCGCCATTATGGCCTTTCGGGTAGTTAAAGCCGAGGCGGGCAATGAGCGAATGACGGAAATTGGCGACGCTATCCGCGCCGGGGCGTCGGCTTTTTTGCGTCGCGAGTACCTCGTTCTGTTGCCCCTGGTGGTGGTAGTTACGGTAGTGCTGGCCGTGTTGGACTACACCCTGTTCACCCATAATCTGCCAGCGCCGGCAACGGCCATATCCTACCTGGTCGGCACCATCTGCTCCGGCCTGGCCGGCTTTGTCGGGATGAACGTAGCGGTGCGCGCCAACGTCCGTACCGCCGCCGCCGCCATGCGGGGCCTCAACCCGGCCCTGCGGGTGGCTTTCTCCAGCGGCACGGTGATGGGCATCACCGTAGTGGGCATCGGACTGCTGGGGGTCAGCATCCTCTACCTGATTTTCCAGGACATCAGCGCCGTAGCCGGGTTCGGCTTCGGGGCCAGCTCCATCGCCCTCTTTGCCCGGGTTGGCGGTGGCATATTTACCAAAGCCGCCGACGTGGGTTCCGACCTGGTGGGCAAGGTGGAGGCGGGAATCCCGGAGGACGACCCCCGTAACCCGGGCGTTATTGCCGACAACGTGGGCGACAACGTGGGCGACGTGGCCGGTATGGGCGCTGACCTCTTTGAGTCCTACGTCGGCAGCATCATCTCCGCCGTGGCCCTGGTCGGCGCCGGGACCCTGTTCGCTATGCAGCAGCCTCAGTTCGAGCAAGCTCTGTTTCCGATGCTGCTGGCCGGCGCCGGCATTATCGCCGCCATTCTGGGAACTTTCGTCGTCCGCAGCGGCGAGCAGGCGGACTTTGAGAAACTGCTTTGGGCCTTGCGCTACGGCATCTTCGCCGCCGGCGGTCTGCTCATTATTTTCGCCGCGATCCTGACCATCACTCTAACCGGCAACTGGGCCTGGTTCGGCTGCGTGGTGGCCGGTCTGGTGGCCGGTACAATTATCGGCTTGGCCACCGAGTATTACACCTCCTACAGTTACCAGCCGACCCGGCGAGTATCGGAGTCGTCGCAAACCGGCGCCGCCACGGTCATTATCAGCGGCATCGCCACCGGAATGCTCAGCACCCTGATTCCGGTAGTTTGTATCTCCATCGCGATTCTCCTGGCTTACTGGTTTGCCGGTTTCTACGGCGTGGCCCTGGCCGGCGTCGGCTTGCTCTCCACCCTGGGCATTACCCTGGCGACCGATGCCTACGGCCCGGTGGCCGATAATGCCGGCGGCATCGCCGAGCAGGCCCAACTGGAACCCCAGGTTCGCGAGCGCACCGACGCGTTGGATGCTTTGGGCAACACCACCGCCGCAACCGGCAAAGGCTTCGCCATTGGTTCGGCGGCCCTGACGTCTCTGGCCCTGCTGGCAGCCTATTCGGTCAGCGCCGGGCTGATTACCCTGAGCGATGACGGAAAGCTGAACTTTGGGGATGCGGGCATCAACCTGCTGAATCCGGCCATTCTGGTGGGCGTGATTATTGGCGCCATGCTGCCTTTCATTTTCTCGGCTTTGACCATGCAGGCGGTGGGACGGGCGGCCCAGGGCATTGTGGATGAGGTGCGGCGCCAGTTCCGGGAGATTCCCGGCTTGATGGAGGGCAATGCCCGGCCCGACTCGGCCCGCTGCGTGGACATCAGCACCCGGGGCGCCCTGCGGGAGATGATTCTGCCCGGTGTTATGGCGGTAATTGCGCCCCTGGCTACCGGCTTTATCCTGGGAGCCGGGGCCCTGGGCGGGCTGCTTATCGGGGCCATCGCCGCCGGGTTTATGCTGGCGATAATGATGGCGAGCGCCGGCGGCACCTGGGACAACGCTAAAAAGTACGTGGAGTTGGGTAACTACGGCGGCAAAGGCTCCGAAGCCCACAAGGCCGCCGTGGAGGGCGATGTGGTGGGCGACCCCTTCAAGGACACCTCCGGCCCGTCGCTGAACATTCTGCTCAAGCTGATGGCGATAGTTTCCCTGGTATTCGCTCCGGTCTTTGCCAACGTTGGCCCGTTGATTAACCTGGCGGGTTAGAGGCGCTGCTTCAGAGTCTGTAAACAAAGGTCTGCAAACAGCTGGGGCCGGTTTCCTACCGGCCCCAGCTCAGATCCTCGGACCGGTTAATCGCCGGCTCTTGCCCGGATAAACTCCTCCAAAGCGATCATAGCCACGGATACGGCGCGGCCCTCTATTTTCAACCGGGCCAGAGTTCCCAGGGAGCCGGGGCGGTGGCGCCGGCCCGGGTAGGTGGGGCTGCCGGGGTTAATCCACAGCGCGCCGTCATAGTAGCAGACCATTTCCTCGTGGGTATCGCCAAAGACGACCACATCTACCGGCCGGCCAAACTTGCGGGCGAGGAGGTCGGCAGCGCGCCCCTCGGGGAAAACCAGCCCCGTCCCGTCCGGACTGGTGGCGATCCGGGGTGTGGGCCACTGAATATCATGCACCATCCCGATGCTTATCTCCTCGACTTGTACGACCCGGACGGTTTGAGCCAGGCGGTCGCCCGGTTCCGTAGGGTCTTCGTAACCCCGCACCGCCAAGACGGGCGCAATAGTTTCCAGATAGTCCAGAACGCCCAGGCACTCCAGGTCCCCGCAATGGAGAATCAAGTCAACCCCGGCCAGGGCTTCCAGCGCGACGTCGGGCAAGCCGCGACCATTGCCGGCCAGGTGGGTGTCGGAAATCAGTCCTACTTGCTTCAATGCCCAGGTCCTGACGTGGGGGTTAAGGGATGCTCTCAGCTTCGGGCGGACTTAGTGAAAGGGCGGGCGTCAGCCAACCAAACCCCGGCGGGAGCGCCGGCTCGCGCTGCTTGACCTGCTCGGCCCGACCGGGTGCCGGCAGCGGGTCAGTTGCGGTTCTCCCACAGGGTAAAGTAATCGGGGGAGTCATCGCGCAGGGCTTCGGTCAATTCCTGGTGGCTCAACTCTTGCAGGACGATATTTTCCTCGGTTACGAGGCGGTTAATCACCCGCTCCCACCGGGAGATGTCCGCGCCGCCGGGGTAGGCTTGCAGCAGTTCCCTCAGGTTGGTGACGAGGCGGTCGGAGTGCATCGCCAACGCCCCGCCACTGATGATGAAAACTACCACCGTAGGCAATTCCTCTTCGTCATCCGGGTCAATGCCCAGCCGTTCCAGAATGTACGACATCGCTACGCCGCGAACAATCTCCTCCAAACGCAGGGGAAGGTTAATCAAGTGAGCAAAGGGAAACTTATTCCCTTCCCGGAGGGTCTTGGAAAACTCGACTTCCAGGCCGTTGAAGAACTCTTCATTGAAAACCTCGGCGGTGTTCAACAGGGAGACCTCCGAGTGGTCATCCCGTAGATCAACGGCGAGAAACTCCCGGAGATGGGGAAAGATGTAGAGCATGATGTCCGGGCGTTCTCCGTCCGGCAGCTGACCGTAAAATGGGTCGTCAATCACCGATGTTCTCCTGTAAGAGAGGGTTTCCCCGATTCACCAAACCCGCTTGCCCCGGGCGGTCCAGGGGCCGATGGATGTTTCGACGAGCTTACGCTGCGGGGTGAATATAGCCCGGCAGCCTCTTTGCGAATACCCTCCAGGTCCGACTAAAGCCCAGGTCTGGCTAAAGCAGGTTGCTGATGTCTTCCAGTTGCCGGGAAATCCAGTGGTTGATGTCCTCCCGGTTGACCGATTCGGCCAGGATGCCGGCCCGTCGTTTTCGTTCTTCCGGCGACATAAGAATGGCCTGGTAAAGAGCTTCCATGGTTCCTTCGATGTCGGCCGGCGATACCGGCAGAACACCCTCGGCCAATTGGCAGTAGGCCCCGCTGGTTTCAGAAAGGATCAACACCCCGTCCCGGGTATTGACTACCGGGCCCTCCTTGGCCACCAGGTTCATTCCTTCCATGATGGTGTTGACCAGCAATACGTCATACAGCTTCATCCCGGCTATTGCCTGGGTGTAATTGTTCTCCATAAAGATGGTAATCGGCTGCCATTCCGGGAGGCCAAAAGTCTGGTTTATCCGCTCTACCACCTGCTGGATTTCTTCCAGGTAGCGCTGGTACTGCCGGATGTGCGTCCGCGAGGGAACCAGAAAGGCCAGAAAGTTCACCTTGCCCCGCAGTTCCGGGTGGCGGGACAGGAGCAGCTCGAAGGCTCGGAAACCTCTTATCACGTTCTTGTTGGGTTCGGCCCGGTCAATGCGTACCACCGTCTTACCGTTTCGGATTGACCGGAGCCGCTCTTCGTATTCCAGCGCCCGGGGGGAGTTGGCGATGCGCTGCACTTCAGGCACGTTAATGGAAATGGGGTAAACCTTAACGTGGGTGGTGAGGCGGTCGCGACGGACCAGGCATTCCTGGCGGTCGACCCGGGCCTCGGGAACAAACTCCTCTACCGTATCCAGGAAGCTCTGCCGGTCCTGGGGCGTCTGGAAGCCGAGGATGTCGGCGTTGGACAAAGCGGAGCAGATTTGGCGGGTGATGTAGGAAGGAATCATCTGCCAGTACCGGGGCGTGGGCCAGGGGATATGGATAAAGTGCTGGATCAGGGCGTCCGGTATTTCCTGGCGCACGTATTCGGGCAGCAGGTACAGGTGATAATCGTGGCCGATGACTACCGGCGGACGGCGATCCTCCCGGGCCTGCTCCACGGCCAACCGGGCGAAGGCCTGGTTGACCGGTACGTAGCCGCCCTGCCAGGCGTCGTGGATGCCGGCGTCCACATTGGGATTGTAGGGCGGGTTCCACATATAGTGTTGCAGAAACCAGAGCAGGGGATTGCAAAGCACGTTGTAGTACTTATGGTAAACTCGCCGAGGCGTGACAACGTAACGCAGGTTTATCTGGTGGCCGGGCAGCGGGGATTTGTAGGCCGCGCCTTGGGGTCCCCCGGAAACCAGGCGGTCTCCTTCGCCCATTGCGCTGGCAATCCAGGTGAATTGGGCGGTCTGCGCCAGGGAGTTAAGGGCGGTTACGATGCCGCCGCTGCCCCGCCGAGCTTCGGGCCGGCCGTCGGGAGTCAGGTGATGTTCTACCGGCCCCCGGTTGCTGGCCAGGATAAGCGACCGCTGCCCCAACAGGTTCTCGCATAGCTTATTAAGGTCAGCCATCGCCGGCTCCGCTGCTGCGGCCCCCTCTCATTCCCCGGCCTCTCCCCACCATCGCCATCGCCGTTCTCCTTTTAAGGCCAACCGCTTAAGTCCAACTTAAGTCTAATCACGAAACGCCCCGGGCAGCTTTCTATGGCGTAAAGAGCAGGGGATCTACTGGCTATGATTCCAGATTAGGATAAGGTATAGGCCTTGTCAAGCAAGCCGGTAGAGGGTTCCGGTCAGGTAAGGGTTCGGGGCCGTCGGATTTAAGCGCCGGCGCTCCGGTCAGTCGTTTGCCCCAGGGCCGGCGGCGAGGTTGCGGGCGGCCAACTCTTGAATCGCCGGAACTGCCAGGCTCAACTCAGGTACGGTTACGTCCGGCTCCGTACTCGGGTCGGCCGGGTCGGGCCTTTCGTAGAACCCCGCAATCCAGACCGTTTTCAAGCCGCACTGCTTGGCGCCCATAACGTCGGTATAACAATGGTCGCCGACGTGGATGGCCTGGGAGGGAGTGGCATCCAGGGCGCGCAAGGTCATCAGAAAAATCTCGCAAGCCGGCTTTGCCAGTTTCACCTCGTCGGAGAAGGTCAGGGTGTCAAAAAACTCCAGCATCCCATGCTCCGCCAGGAACCGGCGAAAGGATACCCCCGGCGTCGTACCGGTATTGGAAACGAGGCCGAGGCGAAACCCCATTTCCTTGACGCTGCGCAGCGCCCGGACTCCGTCGGGATGCGGCCGCGGCGGATGGACGAAGAAGGAGTCCCCATAAGCAGCGGTGATTTCCTGCAAGGTAGATTCGGGCAGGCGGGAAACCAGGCCGGGACTGATACCGTTGACAAATAGCTCGACCTGCTCGCGAAAGCTGATGTCCCGCAGCCCTTCCCGGATTTCCTGACACCGGCGGGCGCAGTCTCGATAGGCTGCGTCGATGCGCTCCGCAGCCGGCGCTTCCCCCGCTCGGAGCAGCGCCTCCCGGGTGCCGTCCAGTCGGGCTTGCGTGCGAACGCGCCCGACCTCCGGGCAGTCCAGCAGCAAAGTTTGCCACAAGTCAAAGGTTACAGCGGTGATTTCGCCCAACGTTGGTTACTCCAGCGGTCGAATCATAACGAATCGGTCTTTGCCTACTGGTATTATAGCTTAAACCCCGTTGCCTTCGTACTTGCCCCTGACCCGGGGCAACCTCGTTTAACCTCTTCAACCTCCCGGCTCCGGCTTCCTGTCGTTGCCGCCGCTCGCCCCTGACCCCTCTCCTTTGAGGAGAGGAGGGAAGTCGCTCCCGCTCTTAAGGGGCCCTCTGGCGGGGAATAGGAGCGGGATGGCGGGTCGCCTCGGCGCATAATGGCCGTCATGGATCGTCTATGGATCTGGCAGGCAAGCGGGCAAAACGGGTCGTGGTCGCCTCGGCGCATAATGGCCGTCATGGATCGTCTATGGATCTGGCAGGCAAGCGGGCAAAACGGGTCGTGGTCGCCTCGGCGCATAATGGCTGCATGGCAGGACTCCCCGGGAGGTATTATGAACGGACCGCCCCCTAAATCGGGGGCCGGCGGCGACGCCAATGAGTAGCCTGCTCGTAGGCATAGGCTGCCTTCAGAACGGTAGCTTCGTCAAAAGGTTTCCCGGCTAGTTGCAGGCCAATGGGCAGCCCGGATTCGGAAAAGCCGCAGGGTACGGAAATGGCCGGCGTTCCGCTGATGTTGTAGGGTCGGGTGTATTGGGTCAATGCCCCCGTAGTACCCACCGTCTGGTCTCCGATGACCACTTCCGTGGCGAGGAGTGGAGGAGCGGTAATCGGCTCGGCAGGGCCGGCGAGCAGGTCGACCTCCTGGAAGAGGCGGGCCATTTCCCGGTTGAACCTGGTCCGGGCTTGTTGCGCTTTCAGGTAGTCGGCGGCGGTAACGAAAAGCCCGGCTTCCAGGCGCAGCCGGACCGAGGGAGTGAGTTTTTCTCCGTCCCGGGCCAGCAGTTCCCGGTGGTAGGCAGCGGCCTCCGCCATCAGGATGGCGCCGGAAATAGCCTGGGAATCCCGGAACATGGGCAGCGAAACTTCGGTTACCGTCGCGCCCAGCGCTTCCAGTTGGGACACCGCCGCCCGCACGGCCGCTGCCACCTCCGCGTCCAGAGGGGCTTCAAAGTATTCCCGGGGCAGGCCGATACGCAAGCCGTCAACCGACCCGGTAAGGGCATTGGTATAGTCGGGGATTGCTCCGCCGGCCGAGGCCACGTCCTTCGGGTCATGGCCGGCGATGGCGTTCAGCGTCAGAGCAGCGTCTTCCACCGTTCGTGTCATCGGGCCGGGATGGTCCAGACACCAGGACAGGGGGGTCAATCCGGCCCGGCTGACCAGCCCGTAAGTCGGCTTGAGGCCGACGATTCCGCACAGGGCGGCCGGGATCCGAACCGACCCTCCGGTGTCGCTGCCCATGGTAATGGTGCATTGCCCGGCCGCTGTCGCTGAGCCGGAGCCGCCACTGGAACCGCCGGTAACCAGGTCCGGGTTCCAGGGATTGTGCATATGCCCATAATCGAAGTTTTCCCCGGTGGGGCCGTAGGCGAACTGGTGCATATTCAACTTGCCCAACAGAATTGCCCCGGCCCGTTGCAACCGAGCGGCCACGGTGCAGTCCTCGGTCGGGATAAAGTTGTCGAATATCCTTGACCCGGAGGTAGTGCGTACCCCGGCAGTATTGAACAGGTCTTTCAGCCCTACGGGAATCCCGTGCAACGGCCCCCGGTAGTCGCCGGCCCGGAGTTGGGCCTCGGCGCGACGGGCCGCCGCCCGGGCTTGCTCCGGCAGGAGGGTAATAAAGGAATTGAGCGACGGCTCCGTCGCTGCGATACGGGCCAGGTGAGCGTCAATCACCTCAACCGGCGAAACCTCTTTGTCGCGGAGGAGGGGAGAAAGCTCCCCGGCGCCCAGATAACATAACTCTAGCGCATCCATCGATCCTCACTTACTCCTGAAATGGTTGAGCCGGGCTGAAGGCCAGATCCGGCTCGGCGCCGGCAACGTCAATCCCGGCCAGGCGTTCTATTCCGGCCAAGGCGTTCTGCACGTAGGGGAATAACTCCTCCATGTGGGGGTCCTTCATGTCAAGGCCCGCCGCCCTGGCCAGGTAGTCAAAGTTTTCCCGGGTCAAGGGATTTTCCCCCGGCATCGTAGTCACCTCTCGATTTCGATAATGGTCGGCTATTCGGCCAGGTTAGCGGCGACCGGCGCCGGTCGCCGCTATTCGCTGGCTGGTTCGTCAATTATTATCAACCGTTCGGGCGCTTCTGGCAAATCACCCTTGGGCCAAGTCAATCATTCATGCATCAGTAATGTTCGGCGCTTTCTCCTGGCTAGAGAGGGCCGAAAGGGAGGGTGGGCGCGGTTTTGACCGAAGGCAAATGTTGTTATACTTTCCCTGCCGGCGGGCCAAACCAACCCGCCGGGTTTCAGCCATTAAATCTGCATCTGGAGGCAAGCATTTGCTTTGCCCTATTTGCCAACACCGCGCCGGTGGCTCCGGCTTCTTCTGTGTTCGTTGCGGGAACCGGCTGCCGGCAGCGCCTGGCCCAGAGGGGGCCGGGCAGCCGGCGGGGTACGGCCCGGCGGTGGTTCCCTGGCGGGGCGGTCAGGTAGGTCTCTCCCTGATCCTGGTGGGGGGCGCCTTTCTGTTGATTAGCGCGGCCATCTTGTTGCTGGAACCGCTGGCGAATGGTTTGGCCTGGGGAGCTTGGGTAGGCAGCCATGCCATCGGGGTGGCAATCCTGGCGTCGGTCTGGCTGCTGGGGCGAGACAAGGGGCGGGTTACCCTTGCCGCGCTGGGATTGGTTCGTCCGCGTCGCTCCTGGCCTTATTGCGGGCTGCTGATTTTGCTCACCTTGGTCCTCAGCATTGGCGCCGCCGGCCTCTACACCTGGCTGGTAAGCCCCCTGGAGGTGGAGTTGCTGCTGCCCCCGGAAGTGCCCAAGGCAGTAGTCTTTCCCGGAATCGCCGCTCTGCTAACTTTAGAGGCTCTGGCCGGGTGGACTCCTTTAACCGAGGAAATTTTCTTCCGGGGCTTTGTGTTCGCCGGTTTGACTCCCCGCTGGGGGGGATTCGGGGCCGCGGTGGGCAGCGCTCTGATTTTTGCCGCCTTTCACCTACACCCGGGAGTGCTGATTCCCATTTTTTTCATCGGCCTGCTGATGGCTGGGCTGTACCGATTTACCGGCTCGTTGTGGCCTCCCATTCTGGCCCACGCCGGGTATAACGCAGTAACCCTGGCGGCAATCATTTACGGGGACTAGACAACGGGCAGCGGGTAAGCTACAGTTGCCCATAGGGTCAATCTGAAAAGTCCAGTAAGATTTCCGCGAAGAACCGACGATATTTTGGACTGAGCCCTTTAACCAATCCACCAAGTCCTTTAGGTCCGGGCAGGATGAGCAAAGACCGTATCAAAGAGAAATTCGGCGCCATCCGTCGGGAAAGTCGTCCGGGCCTGATCGTTTATCTGACCACCGGATTCCCGGACCTGGAGGCAACCCTGGAGTTGGTCCCGGCTTTGGCGGCGGCCGGCGCAGACGCCATCGAACTTTCCATCCCCTTCAGCGACCCGCTGGCTGACGGGCCGGTCATCCAGGAATCCACCTTTCAGGCCCTGCGGCGGGGGGTAACCCCCGATGATTGCCTGGATGTGGTGGCTCAGGTGCGGCAGCGAGTGCCGGATACGCCGCTGGTGCTGATGACCTATTATAATCCGGTCTTTAACTACGGACTGGAGCGGTTCGCCCAACGGTTGGAAGAGTGCGGGGTGGACGGAATTATTCCGGTGGACTTGCCCGGGGAGGAAGCCGGCCCTCTGTTCGCTCAATGCGCTTCCCGGAAAGTTCACCTGGTTCCCCTGCTGGCTCCCACCAGCACCGACGCGGGCATCCGAACCGCAGTATCCTTAAGTTCGGGGTTTATCTATTGCGTCAGCTTGACGGGCATTACCGGGGCGCGCGACCGGGTTTCCCAACGGGGGTTGGAGCTGCTCAACCGGGTAAGGGGTTACACCTCGCTGCCGCTGACCGTTGGCTTCGGCATTTCGCGCCGTGAACACGTGGAAGCCGTGTGTCAGCAGGCGCAGGCGGCGGCGGTAGGTAGCGCCCTGATTCACATAATGCTAGAATCCCCCCGGGACCAGGTGGTGGCCCGAGCCAGCAAGTTAGTTGCGGAACTGGCCGGCAAACCCTGGCCGGCGCCGGGAGGAACCCTTTGATGACGGTTTGCCGCGGACTTCGGGGAGCTACCACGGCCGGCAGCAATACGGCCGAGGCGATCTATTCCGCTACCCGGGAAATGCTGACCCGCCTGATTGAGGCCAACGGGATAGCAGAACGGGACGTGGCAATGGCCTACTTCACCGTTACTCCTGACCTGAACGCCGCCTTTCCCGCCGCCGCCGCCCGCCAATTGGGTTGGACCAGCACGGCGTTGATGTGCGCCACCGAGATACCCGTACCCGACTCCTTGCCGAGCTGCGTTCGCGTCCTTATACTAATCAATACGGATAAAGAACCCCACGAATTGAAGAACGTCTATCTCAAGGGGACGGAAGTTCTTCGGCTGCAAGGCGCAGAGCTCACCTGATGTTGCTCCCGGTAATCGAACTGGCGAAAATCATGTCCAGTCCTTTGGCCCGCCGCTTCTATTACGGCCCTCGGGCCGTTTGTCTTTTTCATATCGCAGCGTTTTTTCCGGCCATACCTGCCGACTGTGCCCGCCTTTTGGCGCCACGGTCGCTGATCCCAACTGGCAAGTTAAACCAGGGCTTAATCCCGAATTGAGAAGGTGACGAAAAAATGATTGTGGTAATGTCCAAAGACAGCACTCCGGAACAACTGGCGGCGGTCGAGGCCCGTATTGAAAACCGGCCCGGGCTTTCTCCCCAGGTGTCCCGGGGCATTGAGCGCATCGTGGTGGGAGTTCTCGGCGCCGTACCGCCAGACCTCCGGGACGAAATGAGCCTCCTTCCGGGAGTGTCGGAAGTCGTCCCGATTTCCAAGCCCTACAAGATGGCGAGTCGGGAGTTCCACCCGGACAACTCGATAGTGATGGTTGGCGACGTAGCCGTGGGCGGTCCGGAGCCGGTGGTGATGGCTGGCCCTTGCTCCGTAGAGGATGAGGAGCAGATGGTGAGCACCGCTCGGTCGGTTAAAGCCTCCGGCGCCAGGATTCTGCGGGGTGGCGCCTTCAAACCCCGTACCTCTCCCTACAGCTTCCGCGGCATGGGGCTGGACGGCCTGAAGTTGCTCAACCTGGCGAAACAGGAAACCGGGCTGCCCATCATTACCGAGGTGATGACCCCCGGCGACGTGGATACGGTGGCCCAGTACTCCGACGTACTGCAAGTCGGCGCCCGCAATATGCAGAACTACAACCTGCTGGATGCGGTAGGCGAGACCCGGATGCCGGTGATGGTGAAACGGGGCCTGGCGGCCTCTTACGAAGAGTGGTTGCTGGCAGCGGAGTACGTGATGGCCGGCGGCAATAACAACGTGATGCTCTGCGAGCGGGGCATACGGTCCTTCGAGAGTTTCACCCGCTTCACCATGGACGTGGCGGCGATTCCGGTGATCAAGCGTCTCAGCCATCTGCCCATCGTTGGCGACCCCAGCCACAGCACCGGCCATTGGTATCTGGTAACTCCGGTAGCCCTGTCGGCCATTGCGGCCGGCGCCCACGGCCTGCTGATCGAGGTTCACCCCAACCCGGACCTGGCTAAATGCGACGGCCCCCAGTCCCTGACTTTCGAGAATTTTGCCATCCTGATGGATCAGGTACGCGCCGTTAAGAACTCCCTGGCCGGCGCGCCAGTGGGCGCGGCTTAGGGACTCCGACTCCGCCCATCGCGGTCAATGCCCGGTGGCGCAAGCTTACAGGGAAACCCGGCGAGGGGTTCCGGTGTCCGATGAGAACGCCGGCCCTCGCCCTTTCTTTGCCGTCCCGGGAAGGCGTATTCCGGTGCCGGGCAGGATAAAGCAAGTACACCGTAAATACGTTGGGCAGAATCCGTTGGCCGGCCTGACGCCAATTGATTTTCCTGATGATTTAGTTCATAATTTTTAATATATTTCCCAATCCATGAAGCTGCGGCCCCGGCTGCGCACCAGCCGGCGCTTCGCCTCCCGACTGGAGGTGCAATATGTTTCCACAGGTAACCCTGACCTCAATAACCCGGAAAGACGTGGAGCGGTTGGCTGACTGGCTCAGCGACGCTGAGGTTAACACCCTCTGGTACGGGTTAGGCGACGATGGACAACCCCTGCATATCGGCTATTCGCCGTCCAAACTGCTGCAAACCCCGGATGAAGAGTGGGGACAAGCCTTCCAGGAAGAAGACCGCAAGATTTACCCGGTCTATACCGGCGAAGGGGACCACATCGGCGAGGGGCAACTGCTGATTGAGTGGCCGTTGCTGGAAGCCCAGTTGTTCCTGCTCATTGGACGCAAAGACCTGTGGCATCATCATTATGGCACGTCGGCTATGGTCGCCCTGCTGGATGAGGCCTTCAACACCTACGAGTTGCACCGGGTCTGGGTGGATGTTCCGGAATATAACTCCCACGCCCGGCAGCTGTGCGTCCACCTGGGGTTTGTGCTGGAAGGACACTTCCGCAAGACCCACCGGAAGGATGCGGCGTGGTACGATTCCTTTGCTATGGGTCTCCTCTCCGATGAATACGCCCGCCGGCGGGCGCGGCTGATGCGCAGCTGAGGTGCATCACCCGCTCATCAGCTACGCATCGAAGCGCGGCGGGTTTCCTCTCGCTTCGGAAGAATCGGGGAAGTGCGGATAACGTGATGAAATTAGCCCGCATTGCTGAGGATTAAAAATGCCGGTAATTACGATAAATGGGCCGATCGGAAGCGGCAACTTTGAAGTGGGCCAGCTGGTCGCCGAGCGGTTGGGGATTGACTACGTTGACCGGATGGTTTTCGCCGAGGCCGCCCGGCGAATCGGGTCGCCCGTGGGAAGCCTGATTGAAAAAGAGCAACGGGTAGTCCGGTTCGGAGAACGACTAACCCGGTTCTTGCAGACCATGCTGGAACGCTCGGCGATTTCCGGGGTGGGTGGCGAGCCGTACTTTGGTCACGGCACCGAAATGCTGCCGGCCGAGACCTACACCGAGCTTATCGGCGACTCGCCCTCGTCGGCCCAGACCGTCAACGACAAGGCCTTCATTGAAGCCACCAGCGCCGTAATCAAGGGTCTGGCGGATAATGGGGACGTGGTTATCATCGGCCGGGGCGCGAACATGATCCTGGCCGACTTTCCCGGCGCCCTTCACGTGGGGATGCTGGCCCCCCTGGAATCCCGGATTGAAAACATTATGGCCCGGGAGGACTACACCAGGGCCGAAGCCAGCAAGTTTGTGGCGGAACTGGAAGAGGCGCGGATCGCCTTCTTCCGCAAATTCTTTAAGGTGCACCCGAACGACCCGCAACTCTTTCACCTGATTCTCAACGCCGCCAGAATCGGGCCGGAGACCGCCGCCACGATGGTGGTCCACGCCGCGGAAAGCTTGACCCGCGCAACCCACACAACCGGGGATGTCCCGGCCTGAACCGGGCCGGCGGGTTGGTTGCCTCCCCGGTTCTTCCAGGGTCCCTCTCCGGTCGGTCGCTCCGGCATAGCCGGGGAAGCGGCGTTGACTATGGTTCCGGGCGCCCCGGCCCGGCGTTTGCCCGGCCCGGTTCCCTTTAATCTCTGTGGAGGGCGCCTCCCCAATTGATTCCCCTTTCGGATGCGGATGCCCGTCAACGGACCACGCCCCTGGTCAACTACGCCCTTATTGGCTTGAACGGCCTGGTGTTTCTGTATGAGTTGGCTCTGGGTGGCTTGGGCCTTCTCTTTGGCGGGGACAGTCTCCGGCTGACCCTGTTCTTCCTTACCTGGGGCTTCATACCTCGGGAATTGACCGAGGGAACGCCTTACCTCTCCTTCCTTACTCTCGGCGATATTGCTACGCCGGCGCCCACCTGGGTTACTATTTTCACCTCCATGTTTATCCACGGCGGCCTGCTGCACCTGGCCGGGAATCTAATGTTCCTCTGGGTCTTTGGGAGCAACATTGAGGGTCGGTTGGGGCACGGGAAGTATCTGCTGTTTTACCTGGCAACCGGCGTAGCGGCGGCGTTGACCCACTGGCTCATTCAGCCGGCATCGCCGGTTCCCCTGGTAGGGGCCAGCGGGGCCATTGCCGGGGTGATGGGAGCGTACCTGCTGTTTTATCCCCGGAACCGCATCAACACCATCATAATTTTCTTCTTCATAACCGTCGTACGGCTTTCGGCGACCTGGCTGCTGGGCTTCTGGTTCCTTTGGCAGCTGACCCAGGCCTTCTTATCCGTCGGAGTTTCCGGCCAGGTCAGCGTCGCCTTTTGGGCGCACGTTGGCGGCTTCGTTGCCGGGGCCGGCGTAATAGCTACTTACAAACTTTGCACCGGGCAACCGTTTCGTCCCTCCCCGCCGCCGCCCTCTCCACCGAGCGCGGGAACGAGATACTGGCGCGGGAGGCCCCTGGACTAGCCGGCTCCAGCCGGGTAATCGCCTATTGTCTCCGGCGCTTCGGTGGGCCGCTGCTTCCCGAAGCTGAACGCAATTATCCGGCGAGGGCCAGTCCGGGTCAAAGCGCCAGTCCGGGTCAAAGCGCAGGATGTTAAATCTGTGTTAGAATGTGCCGGAAATTCCGGATAGTCCTTGATATTTAATGCCGGGTTGCGGATACTGAATGCGGACTCCGGCATACGCTCAGGTGGAGGGATATATGCTCGATTACAAGCCAAACATCGTTCTATCTAACCAGGAATTTAACGTGGTGGGCACCCGGCCGGTGCGGCCGGACGGCGCCGACAAGGTTACCGGCAAAGCCAATTACGCTGCTGACCTGAACCTGCCCGGACTGCTGTTCGGCAAGGTCCTGCGCAGCCCCCACGCCCATGCCCGCATCAAGTCCATTGACACCAGCCGAGCCGAAGCCCACCCCGGCGTAAGGGCGGTAATCACCGCCGCCGACATCCAGAAACCATCCGGTCGCGCCTCGGAACTGGCCGAAGGGGCGATGGTCAACTACCGTTTCCTGAGCAACAACGTCATCGCCGACGACAAGGCGCTTTACAAAGGCCATGCCATTGCCGCGGTGGCCGCCGCTAGCGTTCACGCCGCGGAGGAAGCCCTCAAGCTGATTGACGTGGACTATGAGGTGCTGACGCCGGTAATGGACGCCAAGGAAGCAATGCAGCCTGGCGCCCCCTTGGTTCACGAGCGATTGGCCGGCATGACCACTGCCTCTATCCGGGCCGGCGGGGTACTGGACGACGATGACCCCAGCAATGGCACCAATATCGCCAACCATTTTGAGTTCAAGCTGGGCGACGTGGAGCAGGGCTTCGCGGAAGCGGACGTGGTGGTGGAAAAAGAGACCTCTACCGTAGCCGTCCACCAGGGTTACATCGAACCTCACTGCGGCACTGCCCAATGGCACGAGGACGGCAGCTTGACCATCTGGTCCAGCAGCCAGGGCCAGTTTATGGTGCGGGACTACACCGCCCGCCTGGTGGGGATTCCCGTATCCAGGGTAAAGGCCATCCCCATGGAAATCGGAGGTGGATTCGGGGCCAAGCTCACCGTTTACATGGAACCGCTGGCGGCTCTATTGGCCCGCAAAGCCGGCGCTCCGGTGAAGATGGCGATGAACCGTACCGAGGTATTTGAGGCTACCGGCCCTACTTCCGGCACTTATGTCAGGGTGAAACTGGGCGCCACCAGGGAGGGCCGCATCACCGCCGCTTCGGCTACGCTGATTTTTGAGGCGGGGGCTTTCCCCGGTTCTCCGGTGCCCGGTGGCGCCCAGTGTATGATGTCGGCCTATGACATTCCCAACGCCTACATTGAAGGCTACGACGTGGTGGTCAACCGACCCAAGACCTCGGCTTACCGGGCTCCCGGTTCCCCGGCGGCGGCCTTCGCTATGGAAACGGCCATTGACGAGCTTTGCGAGAAAATCGGCATGGATGCCCTGGACTTCCGGCTGCTGAACAGTTCCAGGGAAGGGGTTCGCCGAGCCACCGGGCCGTTGATGCCCAAGGTCGGCTTCGTTGAGACGCTGGAGGCGGCCAAGGCCCATCCCCATTACTCTGCGTCTCTGGAAGGGCCATACCGGGGTCGGGGCGTAGCCAGCGGCTTCTGGGGCAACAATACCGGTCCCTCCAGCGCCGTGGCCCTGGTGCACCCGGACGGCACCATCAGCCTGACGGAAGGTTCGCCGGACATCGGCGGCACGCGTGCCTCGGTGTCCCAGCAACTTGCCGAAGTTCTGGGCATCCCGGTGGAAGATGTCCGGCCCCAGATTGGCGACACCGACTCCATCGGCTTCACCTCCAACACCGGCGGCAGCGGCGTTACCTTCAAGACCGGCCTGGCCGCCTACACTGCCGCCCAGGATATAAAGCAGCAGATGATTGAGCGGGCCGCCAAGCTGTGGGAGGTATCGGTGGCGGACGTGGAGTATTCTAACGGCGTTTTGCAGCACAAGTCCGACCCGGAATTGCGCCTGACCTTCCGGCAGCTGGCGGCGCGCCAGACACCCACCGGCGGCCCCATCGTCGGCAGCGCCGGAGTCAACCCGCCCGGCGCCGGCCCGGCCCTGGCTACCCACATGGTGGACGTGGAAGTTGACCCGGACACCGGCAAGGTTACTATCCTCCGTTACACCGCCTTGCAGGATGCCGGCAAAGCTATCCATCCCAGCTATGTGGAGGGACAGATTCAGGGTGGCGTGGCCCAGGGCATTGGCTGGGCACTGAACGAAGAGTATTTCGTCAACGACCAGGGCCACATGGTCAATTCCAGCTACTTGGACTACCGGATGCCTACCAGCCTGGACCTGCCGATGCTCGATACGGTAGTGGTGGAGGTAGCCAATCCCAACCATCCCTTCGGGGTGCGGGGTGTCGGCGAGGTCTGCATTGTGCCGCCGATGGCGGCCATCGCCAATGCGGTCTATGCCGCCATCGGAGTCCGAATGAACGACTTGCCCATGAACCCGGGCAGCGTCCTGGAAGCCCTGTGGAGCAAAGAGAACGACGCCAGGTAAAGGGCGGTTTGTTATGCCTGAAGTGTGGATACCTACAACCATGCAAAGCCTGACCGGTGGTCGCCAAAGGGTACAGGTCGAGGGGCGGACGGTGCGTCAGGTAATCAATAACTTGGAGCAGCAGTACCCGGGCGTGAAAGCCGTCCTCTACGACCCGGAAGAGGACGACCTGCAAACCGGGGTAGCGGTAATCGTGGACGGCGAGGCCAGCCAGATTGGCCTGCTGGAGCGGGTGCAGGAAGGCAGTGAAGTCCACTTCCTGCCCGCCATCGGCGGCGGCTGAACTCCCGACCGGGGACGGAGCGGGAAAAGACGCGGGCCGGGATGCTACCCGGCCCTTTTTCATTTGGCGACGGGTCCGTCAGCCCGTTCGCGCTGAGCTGGTCGAACGACAAGCCCAAGCCCTTCGACCAACTGGGCATGCGCGGGGGAACCAACCGGCATACCGGGCAATCGCGCTTTAATCCCCGATTCGGTTTCTTGCCGGCCCTCGCCCCACGGCAATGGGGGATACCGAATGGTTCAAGCCGGGCCGGTAATCCGGGCCGGCTGCTGTACCTGGCAGCGTACCTGGCAACCTCGCCCAATGCTTGGGGACCACCGGCCTGACCTTCTTTAGGGACACAGAGGGTATGTTGCTATCCGCCTCTCTTGGCGAAAGGCAACCGCTTTCGTAACTCCTCTCCCCGATCGGCCCGGGAGTCTGCCGATCTAAACCGCCACCGGGTCAACTTTGACCGCCCGGCCGGTGCGGGCCGATTCGATCATTGCCAGGGTGATTTCCACCACCCGCAGACCATCAACCCCGGTAGCCGCCGGGTCCCGGTTCTCCTCCACCGATTGCTGGAAGTCCTCCATTTGGGCGATGAAGTTGCCCAGATAACTACCCGGACAGGCCTCCGTCCGGTTGACCGTCTCCGTTGCCACCTCAACTTCGCCCTGCTGGGCCTCCCAGATGGTAGCCTGTCCGGTGATGCGGCCATTGATGCCGTAGAGGGTAAAATCGTTGCGCGAATCGGGCAGCAGCCGGCCGCAAACCACCGTACCCAGGGTTCCCCCGGCGAACCTCAGGGAAAGAACGGCCAGCTGTTCCAGAGGGCGCTCCGGCCTCTGCCCGTCGGTAAGGGCGGCTACCTCGGTTATTTCCTGGCCCAGCATAAACCGGAGCAGGTCAACTACATGGACGCCGGTGCCCATCATGGTGGAGGCGCCGCCGATAGCCTCCGGGTCGTCCCACCACTGCCGCCGCCCGGTGCGCGGCGGGAAGGTGTCTTGCCCCCGGACGCCAAAGCCCCATTGCCCTTGAGCCAGGGTAACCCGTCCCAAAGCGCCTTGGGCCACCAGCTCCCGGGCCAGGACGTGGCCGGGGTTTTGTCTTAACTCAAACCCTACGCCCAGCTTGACCCCGGCGGCCCGGCAAGCGCGCACCAGCTCTATCGCATCCTCCAGGGTAGTGGTCATCGGCTTTTCGGTCAGGACGTGCTTGCCCGCCCGGGCGGCCCGGATGCCTTGCGCCGCGTGGAGGGAGTTGGGCGAGGCGATGAAGACGGCATCCACCCGGGAATCGGCCAGCAGGTCGTCCAGGTCGTTGTAGGCGGCCCTGGCCCCATGCTTGGCGGCAAAGGCGTCGGCCCGGCCTTGGTCCCGGCTGTAAACCGCCGCCAGTTCCGCCCCGGCGACGACGCTGATGGCCGGGGCTATCTTGTGGTCAGGATGAAGCCCGGTACTTACAATCCCCCAACCAAAGGCCACGAGGCACCTCTCAGGATTAAAGATAGTAGCGATATGGTAAAGATAGGGAAAAGATAGTGGAAGTGTCAAATCGTCGCCTTTCAAGGGCATTCCGGTTCTGCGATTGCCCGGCCAGCGAGTGCAGAGCCGGCGAAATTCGATGCCAATGAAACCCGGCCCCGGGATTGATATTGACTTTGAGAAGGCCGGCTTAGTTGGGCTTGACAATCCCAACCTGTCCCGCTAAAGTAACCCTCGCGCCGGACCTGAAACATCCGGTCATCCTTAACATCACTGATAACCCATCCGGGGCGCCGAGAAGGTTTAATTGGGAAGGCGGTGAAAATCCGCTGCGGTTGCGCCACTGTGAACGGGTAGCCCTTTGACCGGATTGCCACTGTCCGAAGGTTCCTTTCAGCCATAACGGGCTGAAAATGGGCCGGGGACGGGAAGGCGTCAAAGAGGCGACGACCCGTAAGCCAGGAGACCTGCCCCGGATGGTTGGGACCTCTGCTCTGCGCTATACGGAGACGGTTCTCGACGGCGGCCCGGCCTGACTGGTGGGTAGCCGTGAATCGCACCCAGGGGCTTATCCCCCGGCAGCAGGGCCGGGGGATTTTCTTTTGGGGCCGGGGCAGCGTCGGTGGTTCCTGGCCTGATGTTGCGAAATGAGCGTTGACAATACCGGAATAGCGATGACCGTAGTGGCCGTTGGCCCTGGCGACCCCCGGATGCTTACCCTGCGGGGCCGGCAGGCCCTGGAAGCCGCCGACTTGGTGGTGGGGTTCAAGACGGTGCTGGAGGTGGTGAGCGAATGGTGCGCCGCCGCCGAGGTGCGCCCCATGAGCTACCGGGACCAGGAGGAGGTCCTGGAGTACGCCGCCGCCCAGGCCGGACAGGGACGCAACTGCGTGGTTTGTTGCTGGGGCGACCTGAACGTTTCCGCCCACGAATTGCTGGCCCGGGTTTACCGGCGGGCCGAAAAGGTGGAGCTGATTCCCGGAGTAAGCTCCATCCAGATAGCTTGCGCCCGCGCCGGCATCGCCTTGGAGGAATCCCTGTTTATTACCCTGCACCGGCGGGATGGGTCGGAACCCGCCCTGGCGGAACTGGAACGCTGTTTGCGGGAAGGTCTGCGGCACATCATCCTGCTGCCGCGTCCCTTTGACCTGATGCCGCCGGCCATCTGCCGCGATTTGATGGCCGCCGGGCTGCCGTCCGGCCTCCCGGTTACCGTCTATCAGCGGCTGACCCTGGACGGGGAAAAGGCCTGGAGTGGCGCCCTTGAAGAGTGCGCCGGCCTGACCGAGGAGTTCAGCGACCTGTCCATTATGGTGTTTCGCCGCCCGTCGGATGGGACAGGTTGACCAGCACAACAAATAAATAGTCCGTTCCGGATGAGCTTGTCGAAACAATGCCGGAGAGCTATCCGACAGGCTTGGGGCGAGCGGAAAGTAACTGCAATTCGATAATTCGATGCTGAAAATCCCGCAATAATAAGGGATGGATTAGCTTGACCGTTGAGCCGAAAATCGGGCCAAAAAAGGTGGCGCTGGTAACCACCGCCGATACCGACATCCTTACCGCCGACCGGGCCTTGTCCGGCCTGCCGGAGGACTTCCCGCCGGTTTGGGCCTGCAATCCCGTCGGACTGGAAAGCGCGGAAGCCCGAGCCGAGTTATTGAACGCCGTCGGGGAAGCCGGCGTAGTCGTGCTGCGGCTGCTGGGAGGTAAGAGGGCGCTGCCCGATGCCTTTGACCTGCTGGTGAATCTATGCCATGAGCGGGGGATTCCCTTGATTGCCTGCCCCGGGCATCAGGAATGGGATGAAGACCTGGTAACCGCCTGCTCGGTGCCGGTGGCGGAACTGGAAACGGTGTTCTCCTACCTGATGCGCGGCGGGATACCCAATTTCCGCAACCTGTTCCTGTTTCTCAGCGATACCTACCTGGGCAGCAGCTACGGACACGAAGCCCCGGAGCCGGTGCCCTGGGAAGGGATTTACCACCCCGATGCCGGCGCCGGCGAAACGGTTGATGTGGATACCTTTATCCAATGCCGCTTCCGTTCCGGTATCCCCAACGTGGGACTGCTTTTCTACCGCGCCCATTGGATGAGCGGCAATCTCCAGTTTGTGGACGACCTGATCCGCTGCTTGGAAGCGCAGCAAGTCAACGTCCTGCCGGTGTATTCCTACAGCCTTAAGCACAATCCGGAAGCAGATGGGCAGCGCAGCCGTACTTTGACTACTTTTATGGCCGATGCCAACGGCGTGTCCCGGGTACATTGCATCATCAACACGATGGGCCTGGCGATGAGCGACCTGAGCCAGGAGGGGCCGACCGTCGCCACCGGCTGGTCGGTGGGCTTGTTGGATGCGCTGGACGTGCCAATCATCCAGGGGATCGTCAGCACCGGAACCCGGCAGGAATGGGAGGAAAGCTCCCTGGGTCTCGGCCCCATCGACACCGCGATGAACGTGGCCCTGCCCGAGTTTGATGGCCGCATTATCACGGTGCCCATCTCCTTCAAGGAAGAAACCGCCGGTTCCAGCGGCAGGGGCCTAACGGCGCCTCGGCTCCAGCGGTACGTAGCCGCTCCCGACCGGATGGACGCCCTGGCCCGCTTGACGGCCAAGTGGGCCGCCCTGCGACTCAAGACCAACCGGGACAAGCGTATCGCCATTATCATGAGCAACTACCCCACCAAGGACGCCCGGATTGGCAATGCGGTGGGACTGGACACGCCGGCCTCGGTGGTCAACCTGCTGAATGCTTTGCAGGACGCCGGTTACCTGATTAAAGACATCCCCGCCGGCGGGGATGAACTGGTGCATCGTCTTATCGAGCGGTGCAGCAACGATCGAGATTCGTTGACCGAGGAACAGTTGCGGCTGGCGGCCGGCCACGTAACCCGTCGGCAGTATGCCGAGTGGTTCCAGGGCTTTGCCCCCGGAGTGCGGGAGCAATTGCAGGGGGCTTGGGGCGACCCGCCGGGACAGGTTTATCGCACCGGGGATACCCTTGCCATTGCCGGCCTGGAACTGGGCAACGTCTTTGTCGGGTTGCAGCCGCCCCGGGGGTTTGGCGAAAACCCCATATCGGTTTACCACAGCCCGGACTTGACCCCTACCCACCACTACATCGCTTACTACCGCTGGATCCGGGACGTATTCGGCGCCGACGCCGTGATTCACGTCGGCAAGCACGGCACGTTAGAGTGGCTGCCGGGCAAGGGTATCGGGTTATCTGAAGCCTGTTACCCGGAAGTGGCGCTGGCCGATCTGCCCCTGTTCTACCCATTTATCATCAACAACCCGGGCGAGGGTACTCAGGCCAAGCGCCGTACCCATGCTACCATCATCGACCACCTGATTCCGCCGATGACCACCGCCGACAGCTATGGCGACATCGCCCGCCTGGAACAGTTGATGGATGAGCATTATCAGTGCCAGACCCTGGACCCGGCCAAGCTGCCCCTGCTGGAAGGGCAGATCTGGGAAATGGTACGGAAAGCCGAACTACACCGGGATTTGAGCGTGGACGCCCAACCCGATGATTTCGGCGAGTTTATGCTGGAAATCGACGGTTACCTTTGCGAAATCAAGGACGTGCAGATCAAGGACGGTCTGCATACCTTGGGGCAAGCGCCTGCCGAAGAACAGCTGGTGGGACTGCTTTCCGCCCTGACCCGACTCGACATAAGCGGTATTCCCAGTCTGCGCCGCGCCCTGGCCGAAGCGTTGGGACTGGATTACCCCGCTTTGCTTGATGACCCGGGCCGGGCCGTCAACGGCAACCTCCCATCCCGGTTGCGGGACCTGGACGAGGAAACGCCGGTACGCAGCGCTGGCGACGTGATTGAACGGCTGGAAATGTTGTGCCGGCAAGCCTGCGCTGCGCTGCTGGCCGGGGGGTTCCGGCCCGAACTGGCGCCGGAGGTGGCGGCTCAAGTATCCGGCCCGCCCGGCCCGGCGGCGGAGCAAGTTGAGCGGGTCCTGCGCTACGTAACCGATTTCATCTACCCGGCCCTGATGCGCACCACCGACGAAATTGGCAACTTGCTGCGGGGGTTGGAGGGCCGCTTTGTGCCACCCGGCCCCAGCGGGGCGCCCACCCGGGGCATGGCTAACGTCCTCCCCACCGGGCGGAATTTCTACTCCGTTGATCCTAAAACCCTGCCCTCGCCCGCTGCCTGGGAAGTGGGTAAAGACTTGGGCGACGCCCTGTTGGAAAAGTACCTGACGGAAGAAAGCGACTACCCGGAAATGGTGGGCGTAGTAGTCTGGGGAACTTCGGCTATGCGCACCCACGGGGATGACATCGCCCAGATAATGTACCTGCTGGGCGTCCGGCCCGTCTGGCAAGCCGAAAGCCGGCGGGTATCCGGCCTGGAAGTTATTCCTTTGGCGGAACTGGGACGTCCCCGGATCGACGTTACGGTGCGGATCAGCGGTTTTTTCCGCGACGCCTTCCCCAACCTCATTTACCTGTTGGACCAAGCCGTGGAACGGGTGGCCGCCCTGGATGAACCACCGGAGCGGAATTTTATCGTCAAACACTTGCAGGAAGACCTCCGGCAGCATGGCGAATCGCCGCTACCGGAGGCGCCGGCTCGGGAAACTGGCGATTCCTCCCCGCGGGCGGCGTCCCTCTACCGGATTTTCGGCAGCAAGCCAGGTACTTACGGAGCGGGTATCCTGGCGGCGCTGGATGAGCGCAATTGGGAAACGGTGCAGGACCTGGCCGAAGTCTATACCGCCTGGGGCGGTTATGCTTATACCCGCCAGGATTTCGGGGTTAGCGCGCGGCCCCAGTTCCGGCAGCGGTTCAGCCAAATTGTCATTGCCGCCAAAAACCAGGACAACCGGGAACACGACGTTTTCGACAGCGACGACTATATGCAGTACCACGGCGGGATGATCGCCACGGTCCGCGCTCTGACCGGGCGCAACCCCCGCCAGTTCTTCGGAGATAGCTCCGATCCGTCTCGCTCCCGGGTGCGGGACTTGCAGGACGAGGCGCGGCGGGTGTTCCGTAGCCGGGTGGTAAATCCCAAGTGGATGGAGTCAATGAAGCGACACGGCTACAAGGGGGCCTTCGAGTTGGCCGCCACCGTGGACTATATGTTCGGCTATGACGCCACCGCCCAGGTGGTAGAAGACTGGATGTATGAGAAGGTTACTGAGGAGTACGTTCTGAACGAGGAAATGCAGCAGTTCTTCCGGCAAAGCAATCCCTGGGCCTTGCGGGGTATTGTGGAGCGACTCCTGGAAGCCATTGAGCGGGGAATGTGGGAAGCCCCTCCGCCGGAAATCTTGGAGAAGTTGCGGGAGCTGTACCTGGAACTGGAAACCGACCTGGAAGCTAGACAGGAGGCCCGGTAATCGCTACAATCGCTCTCTCGATTTTTCTTGATGCGAAAGTCGGATAGCTGGGGAGGTGTCAGATGGATACGACGGCGGAACTCATCCGCGAGCTGACCGCAAACGACCGAATGATGTGGGTGGTCGGCGGCAGCGCAGTTGCCAGCGAGAATAGTTCGAAAGGTATTAGGGAGCCGGATTTCAGCAACGGCTGGGTTACCATCGAGGCGGATAACTGGCACTTTCACCTGGCCGAGGCGTCGGTTAACGGCATCCAGTTCGTCGAGGCGGAAAGCCACGGTGGACTGAAGTCCTTTTACGTGCGGTTTTCCAGGGATTGGGAAGAGACCCTGGTGCGTTGCTATTTCCCCAACCCTTACCTGGACGACGACCATAACCGCACCGAGTTTCAGCCGGCAAAGTACCGGGCTTTCGAGGAAATGCGCGACCGTTACGTCGGCCGGGAGGAGGGCGTGGTTTACGTCCAAAGGTAAAGGCAATCCGGGCGGCTCCTCGAATCAAAGGACGCAAGGGGCTAGACTAGCGGTCAGCATTCAGCGAGATAATCCGAAGATCAAATTACCAGAAATAACAGGAGGGAAAAATGTTGACAGTTTTGAGAAGCGTATTTGGCGACAGCTCCTCCCCGGTATGGGCTCCCTGGCTTCTGCTGGGCGCGGGAGTGCTTTACTTTGCCGGCTATGTGGATTCCAGCGTGCACGGCGCCGCCATCGGCTCCCCGGCCATCTTGGGTGCCGTCCACGAGTTCTTCCACCACAGCCGTCATATGTTCTTTATGTGCCACTAGGCACTGGACCGTAAATTGCCCCCGTCAGACGGGGGCAAACCCTTCTTATACGTTTGCCACGCCAACAGGACCGGCTGTGCCTTTCCGGAGGAGGTTGGGGTGTGTTTGCGTCATTGTTACTCTATCTTTAGCTGTTAGTGAGGTAAAACAATGCGTAACGTACTTCCTATTGCGCTAGTTATGGGCGCCTTGTCCGGTTTTCTAGCCGGTCTTTTCTTCAATTTCTTCAACGTGCCGGTCATTGAGTGGGCGATCAGTCTGGAAGAAGCGGCCGCTTCGCCCACTGCTGAACCGGAAGTTGGGGGCATATCCGTTTCTCTGGCTATGCAACGCATCGGCCAGATCCCGGCTACGATGGTCGCTGGCGTATTGTTTGGCGCCATATTCGCCGGAATGTATCACTTGGTGCGCCGAGCAACCCTGGGCTGGAATACCTGGGCCTGGGCGACAATTGCCGGTCTCCTGAGCTTCTGGGCTGTATCTATGGTGGCCCAGATGAAATACCCGCCCAGCCCGCCGGGAGTCGGCGAGGAGTCCTCTCTGCTGCTGCGGCAGGGTATCCAGTTCTTGTTTATTCTCCTCTCGCTGGCCGCTGTCGCCGCCGGCTGCTGGATAGTCCGCCTGATTCACCAGTCAGGAGCGGACGGCGGCCAAAGGTTACTGCGCTACCTGGGCGTCGGAGCGGCCTATGCGGTTGCGGTGACAGTCCTGTACATAGCCGTTCCCGGCAACCCGGACCCAATTCCCGATTGGGCCCCTGAGGGAATGGTAATTCTATTCCGCAGCTTTACCCTTATTGGACACCTGTTGCTCTGGCTGGGAATTGCCCTGGGTGTAGCCGGCTACATCCGCTATCAGGAGCGGGGCATACGAGCCTACCCGGCTGAGGCCGAGTCCGCGAGAAACTTGACCGGTAATCCCCGTTCCTAGATCCTTTCCCCTGAACCGACGGAGGAAATACTGTTGACCCAACCCAGCTCGGAACCCTCCTTCCCCTTCACCGCCATTGTGGGGCAGACTGCCATGAAGCGGGCGTTGCTCCTCAATACCGTCAATCCCAAGATTGGCGGGGTTCTTATTCGCGGCAAGAAAGGTACGGCCAAATCCACTGCCGTCCGCTCCCTGGCGGCCCTGCTGCCCGAAGTGAGCGTGCTTCAAGGCTGTCCCTACAGCTGCCCCCCGGAGGCGCGGCAAGGGTTATGCCGGTGGTGTGCGTCGGGCGCCAATGACAATCCGCCGGTCAACCACCAGGTACGCATCGTTGACCTGCCGGTAGGTGCCAGCGAAGACCGGCTGGTCGGCTCCCTCGACATTGAGCAAGCCATCAAGACCGGGGGGAAGAGCTTTGAGCCGGGCCTGATCGCCGCCGCCCACCGGGGCATTCTCTACATTGACGAGGTAAACCTGCTCAACGACCACCTGGTGGATGTGCTGCTGGACGCCTCGGCGATGGGACGGAACTACGTGGAACGGGAAGGTATCTCGGTGAGTCATGCCGCCGAGTTTATCCTGGTAGGCACCATGAACCCGGAAGAGGGCGACCTGCGCCCCCAACTGCTGGATCGGTTCGGCCTGGCGGTAGAGGTGGACGGGGTAATGGCGGCGGAAGAACGACGGGAGATAGTGCGCCGCCGGATTGCCTACGAAACCGACCCGCATAGCTTTATGGCCGGTTGGCAGGAGGAGGAGCGCAAAGAGCGTAAGCGGCTGCTTCGCAGTCGGGAGTTGTTGCCCCGGGTCCAGGTGGACGACGCCATCCTGGGCCTGATTACCGATATTTGCGCCGAGTACCAGGTGGACGGACTGCGGGGCGATATTGTGATGTACAAGACGGCCAGTACCATTGCCGCCTATACCGGACGCACCGAGGTGGCGGTGGCGGATGTCCGGGAAGCGGCCCAGATGGCCCTGCTGCACCGCCAACGTCGCCAGCCCTTCCAGCAACCCCACTTGGTTACCGAACAACTGGACAATATGCTGGATGATTTTCAGAACCAGTCCCGTTACCGGGAACCGGAGGACCGGGATTCTTCGGCCTCTGCCGACCGGGGGGAGGACGATCCCGACCCGTCCGGTTTAGCTGACCGGGATTCCGAGGCCGAGGCCGACAACCCGGCCCCGGGGCCGGGTCAACCGCCCCAGGAACAACAGTTTGACGTTGGCGACCCCTATTCGGTCCAATCTCTCCTGTTGCCACACCCGGACCGGCGGGAACGTCGGTCCTCCGGTCGCCGGGTGGCCACGGTCAGCGGTTCGTCGGCCGGCCGCTATGTCCGCGCCCAGGTGCCTCGGGACAACGCTACCGACCTGGCCCTGGACGCCACCCTCCGGGCCGCCGCTCCCCACCAGCAGCGTCGCCGAAGCTCCATTGCCGACGGTGCTGATACCGATGGGGCCGAGGCCGGCGCGCCGGCGGTCTTGATTGAACCCTGGGATGTCCGGGAGAAGGTTCGAGAAACGAAAACCGGCAGCCTGATTCTTTTTGTAGTTGACGCCAGCGGTTCAATGGGAGCGCAGCGACGTATGGTAGCGGTTAAGGGCGCCGTCCTGTCCTTGCTGCTCGACGCCTACCAGCGGCGAGACCGGGTTGCTCTGATCAGCTTCCGCGGCGCCGGGGCCGAGTTGCTGCTGCCCCCTACCGCCAGCGTTGACCTGGCCCAGCTATTCCTCCAGGATCTGCCTACTGGCGGGCGCACCCCTCTTTCCCGGGGTCTGTACCTGGCCCTGGAGACTCTGGAGACGGAACGGTTGAAAGACCGGGACGTGCTGCCCCTGGTGGTGCTGCTTTCCGACGGCCGGGCCAACGTCGGCTTGGACGGCAGCGCCGGGCCGGCTCCGGTGATAATAGAGGAAGGGAAAGCCCTGGCCGCAGTGTTTCAGGAAAAGCGCCTGCCCAGTGTGGTGATCGACACGGAATTGGACTTCATCAAATTGGAACTGGCTCGGCCTTTGGCCGAGGCCATGGGCGCGCACTACCTGAAACTGGACGACCTGCAGGCCAACAACCTGGCCGACGCGGTGCGGAGGGAACTGCGCGAGCGGGCCCACGGAAGCCCGGATCGTGCAGAGTTGCCCAGAGAGTAGGTTTCCCCCGGTGAATTGTTGCGTAACCCCGGTACCGGGGGCATCCCACCCGGGCCACCGGCCCAGCGCCGGCGGAACGGATATTTTCGCCGGTGGCAAGGCGTGGGCTTCAACTGCCTGGATAATGCCGGAAACCAACCCCACAGGTTATTTACTTTCCCTAACGGAATTGATATAACCCTTTTATTGCTTCCATGTAGTCCGTAGAGTAGTCCGTACAGTTCGGCACGGCCGACAGCAGGGACTTTTGCAGAGGGTGGAGGTTGTTTGGTGGCCCGAGTCCTTCCCTACGCGGACATGGACAAGATACTGTCCCTTTCCAAGCGCCGGGGCTTCGTGTTTCAGAGCAGCGAGATTTACGGCGGCTTGGCTTCCACTTGGGACTATGGCCCTTTGGGGGTGGAACTGAAACGCCACGTTAAGGAAGCCTGGTGGCGGTCAGTTATCGTGGAGCGGGACGATATGGTGGGACTGGACGCCGCTATCCTGATGGCGCCCCAGGTATGGGTTGCCAGCGGCCACGTGGAGAACTTTTCCGACCCGCTGGTGGAATGTCGCAATTGCCATCTCCGTTTCCGGTCTGACCAGCTAGAGACCGAGGTTTGCCCGGAGTGCGGTGGCGACTTCACCGAACCCCGCCGTTTCAACCTGATGTTCCGCACCTTTATGGGCCCGGTGGAGGATACCGGCCACGAGGTATTTCTTCGGCCAGAAACAGCTCAGGGCATCTTCGTCAACTTCCAGAACGTGCTGAACTCCTCCCGCAAGAAACTCCCCTTCGGCATCGGGCAGATTGGCAAGGCTTTCCGCAATGAGATTACCCCCGGCAACTTCACCTTCCGAACCCGCGAGTTTGAGCAGATGGAAGTGGAGTTTTTCGTTAAACCGGGCACCGATGCGGAATGGCTCCAGACGTGGGTAGAGAACCGGTTTAACTGGTACGTGAGCTATGGCATCCGGCGGGAAAACCTGCGGCTGCGCCGCCACGACCCGGATGAGTTGGCCCATTACGCCAAGGATACCTATGACATCGAGTATCGCTTCCCCTGGGGCTGGGGCGAGTTGGAGGGCATTGCCGACCGCACCGACTTTGACCTGGGCCGCCACGCCGAAATCAGCGGAGAGGATCTGACCTACTTTGACGAGGAAACCCGGGAACGTTACCTTCCCTACGTCATAGAACCTTCGGGCGGGGTTGACCGGGCCACGCTGGCCTTCTGGCTGGACGCCTACGATGAGGAGTCGGACGGGAATACCGTGCGGGTGGTGTCGCATCTGCACCGGAAACTGGCCCCGGTTACGGTTGCGGTACTACCCTTGAGCCGCAACGCCCGGTTGGCCCCTACCGCCCGTAACGTTCACGACTTGCTGCGGCGCCACTTCAGCGCCCAGTACGACGATGCGCAGAGCGTGGGGCGTCGCTACCGCCGCCAGGATGAGATCGGCACTCCTTACTGTGTCACGGTGGATTTTGATACCCTGGACGACGCACAGGTTACCATTCGGGACCGGGATACGATGCACCAGATCAGGGTCCCGGTTACCGAATTGGTGGGGGTTATTCAGGATAAGCTGGAGCATGGCTGGTGATGGTCGTTTCGGGAAAGGAACGCTGGAACCGGGGCATCGGGCTTGGACGGAATGGTGGCCTCCGGTTGGCCCGGCAGCATGACGCCGTAAAAGCCGGCGGGGAGAGCGGACGTGGTCTCCTTTAACCTCGGATTCCGAGGACCGGCGCTTTTCAGTCGGTTAATCCCGAACTTGCAACCCAACGCCGAGGTGCCAGCAAAAAGCAAGGATAGCGCTATGGCCCGAAACACTGCTGCCCGAAACTCTACCGCGCGAAACATAGTAGCGGAAACGCTGCGCGGCGGACTGTTCACCCGGTTGGTGGGGAAACGTCTGCTCTTTTTTCAGGAAGTTGGCTCGACGATGGATGAGGCGGTGCGCCGGGCCGAGCGGGGAACCGAAGAAGGCACTGTAGTGGTGGCGGAAACCCAGACGGCCAGCCGGGGCCGCCAGGGCCGAACCTGGGTCTCTCGTTCCGGGAACTTGTACCTTTCCGTGGTGCTTTATCCGACCCTCCAAACCCTCCCCTTCCTCAACAGCCTTTGTGGTGTGGCCGTGGTGCGGGCTATTACCAACGTCAGCGGCCTGAAGCCCCGCATCAAATGGCCCAACGACGTGTTGCTGGATGGCAAAAAGGTTGCCGGATTGTTGGTAGAAAGCGCGATAGCCGGCGACCAGGTACGCCACTCCATCATTGGAATCGGGATTAACGTCGCCTTGGACGCCGATGAGATTGACGAGCTATCCGGCGATGCCATCAGTTTGAACCACGCTTCCGCCGGGGATATTCCCCGTGAGGAGTTACTGCGGGAAATTCTGCAACAGTTGGATGCCCTGTATATCCAGTTAAACCACGGGAACACTCCGTTAGAAGAGTGGGAAGAACTGCTGGATACCCTGGGTCGTCAGGTACGGGTATCCTGGCAGGGGGAAGACTACGTAGGGCATGCCGAGGGGATCGACGCGCTGGGCAGCCTGCAACTGCGGCAAGCTGACGGCCGGCTATTAACCTTCGCCGCCGGAGATGTAGCTTCGCTCCGGCCGGCCGGCTGACCGGATTACCCCGGTTTTATCGCCCTTTCCCCACCCTTCTCTCCCTCCCGGGCCTTGCCTGAAGGCTCAGCCCGGGAAGGTTGAGAAAGATATTTGGGGAGTAAGGAGCCGGGGAAAGCGGAGGGGCCCGGGGGTAACCGCGACAGGACGTAACGAAATGCTGGAACGGCTGAGTCTGGACGGTCAGGTAGTAGTAATTACCGGCGGGGGCACCGGCCTCGGCCTGGCGATGGTTCGCTGCCTGGCGCGGGCTGGCGCCGACCTGGTGATTGCCGGGCGGCGGCCGGGGCCAATCGAGTCCGCGGCGGCGGAAGTTAAAGCCCTGGGACGGGATGCCCTAGCCGTTCCTACCGATGTCAGCGACTCGGCCCAGGCCGACGGCTTGATTGCCGCTGCCATCGAGCGTTTTGGGCGGGTTGATGTCTTGATAAACAACGCCGCCCTGGTCTCGGACAACGCGCCCACGCCGATTTGGGAAATCTCCGACGCGGATTGGCAGGCCGCCCTCAACGTCAACTTGAGCGGGGCCTTTTACTGCTCCCGGGCGGTATCCAGGCCGATGGTTGAACAGGGTCGGGGCAAGATTATCAACGTGGCCTCCGGCTTCGGTCTGCGGGGCGGGCGGGACATCTATATGTACTGCTGCACCAAAGGCGGAGTTATTCAGTTGACTCGGGTCTTATCCTTCAGCTTGGCTCGCCATGGCATTACCGCCAACAGCATCGTCCCCGGTTTCATTCCCACGACCGGCACCGACTCCGACATCCGGGAGGCCCTGCCCCGTTCCGGCGCCTATTTGCCCACCGGCAAGCTGGGCCGGCCGGAGGATATTGGGCCGGTAGCGGTTTTCCTTTCCTCCCGGGCCTCCGACTATATGACCGGAGAGACTTTTACGCTGGACGGAGGCGGCCTGGCCGGCGGGCTGGCTCCTACCGGCTATGCGCCTTTGATTCCGCTGGAACCGTAGGGATAACTTCCCGATTCCGGCGCCGCCGGGCCAGCTACAGCGTAAGACACCAGCTATTGCCGGCCAGTCGCCCGGCAACCCTGGCCGACACGAGTCCACTGGAGGTCCCGAATGCCGATTCTCCCGGAATATAGCTTGGCCGGAAGGGTGGCGATCCTGGCCTCCGCCGGCGGGGCCGATGTTCCCCTGCTGGCCCTGGCCCTGGACGAGGCCGGCGCCGAGGTCTTCATCGTTGCCCGCCGGCAGGAACAGCTGGACGCCGCCTTGACAGCCCTTGCGACGGCCGGCGGGCCAACAGCGGAGGCGCGGGCAGGACACGGGGGCCTGGCGACCGCGCTGAATACCCCGGAGGCAGTTTCCCGGGTTTTGGCGTCTTTCGACCGGGTACATGACCGGGTGGATATTCTGGTCAACGACAGTCGCAGCCAGTTTGCCAAACCCGTCGTTGAAATCAGCGCGCAAGAATGGGACGAAGTACAGTCGCGCAATCTCCGCTCCGCCTTTCTACTCAGCCGGGAGGTGGGCCGCCGGATGATTGCCCAGGAATATGGCCGAGTGGTGAACATAATCTCCGGGTTGGCCGAGCGGGGCATTATAAACGGTTCCGCCTATAGCGTCAGCCAGGCCGGGTTGCTTTCCCTGACCCGCTCCCTGGCCGTTGAGTGGGGGCGGTATAATATCCGGGTCAACGCCATCGGCGTCGGTTGGACTATCGCTGAAGACGTGCCTTTGGAAGTGCAATTACAGGAGCAACTGGTTCGTTATATTCCGGTGCGGCACAAGGGACACCCCCGGGACATCGGCCCGCTGCTGGCGTACCTCTGCTCCGAAGCCTGCGACTACACTACCGGCCAGCCGGTTTACGTGGATGGCGGGCTGAATGCCCATCCCTAGTTGTCCCGGCGTTGCCCCGGCTCTTTGCAACTCCCCCAAGGTTGAACCTGAAATGTAGCTGGAGTACAATACCTTGCGATGTACCCCACGATGTCGATGCAACCTGCTATTTCAACGCAACCGGTAGGACGCCTCCGGGGGATGTACGATCTTTCCCGGGAATCTTGGCGCCGCAAGCGAGACTTGCAGGACCGTCTGACCTCGCTGATCGGCGGCTGTGGCTACCGGCTCCTGGAGACGCCGCTGCTGGAAGCTACCGAGCTGTTCCTGCGCCAGTCGGGGGGTGGCCTGGCTTCCCGGCTGTATAGTTTCATTGACCCGGGCAGCAACCAGGTCAGCCTCCGCCCCGAGTTTACCTCGCCGATTATGCGCCACTACCTGGAGAATGCCGGGGAAACCGAGTTACCCGCCCGCTGGCAATACGCCGGCCCGGTTTTCCGTTATGAAGTCGCTCACCCCGAAGGAAGCGGCCAGTTTACCCAAGTGGGCGCCGAACTGCTGGGTTCCGGCAGCATCCTGGCCGACGCCGAACTGGTTACTCTGGCCGCCCGGTTGCCGGGCCACGCCGGGCTGACCGGCTGCCGGGTGGAATTGGCCGACTTGGACGTTTTGCATAGTGTCCTGGACGTGGCCGGGGTTTCAGAACGGGCGCGGAACTTCATCATCGAGAACGTGCCGCAACTGCGGCAGGGGCCGGCCGCCCTCCCGGAGGTGATGGAGCGGGCTTGCCAACTGCACCTGGGCGACCGGAACCCGGAGAACCGGGAGCTCAGCGCCGCCATCATTGGCTTGGACGATGCTCAAGCCCGTCAGGTAATTCAGGGTTTTCTGCACTGGAACGGGACCGACCTCCGCCGCTTCGGGCAGCGGGATCCGGACCAGGTTGTTGACCGTTTCCTGCGCAAGTTGCGCGGGAGCGATGAAATGAGCCGTCTGGAACGGGGCCTCACCCTGGCGGCAAGCCTGGTGGCGGTCCGGGGAGAGCCGGCCGTGGCGTTGCCGGCGGCTCGTCAAGTGGTTCAGGGAGCCGGCGCTGACCCGTCTGCATTGAACCGCCTGAGCGAGTTGCTGGAAACCCTTGCCGTTTGCCCGGACGTTGCGGCGATGCTGACCGTTGATTTCGGGCTGGCTCGCGGGCTGGCCTACTACAACGGCATTATGTTTGAGGTAAAGCATCCCGGCTGGCCGGACCCGTTGGGCGGCGGCGGTCGCTACGACGGCTTGGCCCGCGCCCTGGGCAGCGAGGTGGATGTTCCGGCCCTGGGCTTTGCTTATACCCTGGAAACTCTGTTAGCATTGGTGAGTTGCCAGGAACGGGCTGGGAAGCCAGTAGCGGGAGAACCTCCGACCCTGGTGCTGACCGAAGGGCCGGAAGGTTACCGTCAAGCCTTTCGAGTAGTTCAGGAATTGCGCGGGGCGGGAGTTCCGGCGGAGTTGGAGGTCTGTGGCCGCAACCGGTCCGATGGCCTGGCTTACGCCGCCGGTCGCGGAATGAAACGGGCGCTGTTAGTCCACTCCGATGGGGAGCGGACTGCTTATGACGTTGGATGACGATGTTGAATAACCAGGCCCTGGAAAACAACGGCCGGCCCTCGCACCGGGGAGAGGCGGTTCTGCGCCTGGTTATCCCCAGCGACGGGGAGCTTTACGAACCGACCTTGAATTACCTCGGTTCCTGTGGCCTGGCGGTGCGCCGCCCCAGCGCCCGCCGCTACACCGCCTACATTCCGGCCCTGCCGGGAGTGGAGGTGCTGTTCCAGCGGAGCGCCGATGTTACCAACAAGGTGGAAGAGGGCAGCGCCGAACTGGGCATTACCGGTTTGGACCGTTACCTCGAGTATCGTAACGACGAGCGGCGGGTGGTCAGTCTGATGGACGACCTGGGTTATGGCCGCTGCGACTTTGTGCTGGCCGTACCTGATTCCTGGCTGGACGTTTCCTCCATAGACGACCTGGCGGACCTGGCCCTGGAGTTCCGGCAGGAAGGGAAGCAGTTGCGCATCGCCACCAAGTACCCCAGGCTTCTGCGGGAATACCTGTTTCGGCGGGGCATTAACTACTTCACCCTGGTTGCGGTCAGCGGCACGCTGGAGGCGGCGCCGGTGGCCGGTTATGCCGACCTGATCGCCGACCTGACGGCTACCGGCGCAACGCTGCGGGAGAACCGGCTCAAGACGCTGGATGGTGGCACGGTCCTCAGTTCCCAGTCCTGCCTGATTGGCAATACCACTACCCTGCTCCAATCCCGGGAAGGACTGAGATTGGCCCGGGAACTGGTGGAGTTGCTGGAAGCCCATATGCGGGCGGGGCCTTACTACCGTCTTACGGCCAACGTGCGGGGGGCTTCGCCCCGGGAAGTCAGCGCCACCGTCCTGACCCGCCCCGAGGTGTCCGGCCTGCGCGGCCCCACCATCGCCCCGGTCTATAATATCGAGGAACAGGACTGGTACAGCGTCAGCCTGCTGGTGCGAAAAGATCGGCTGATGGAGGCGGTTGACCACCTGCGGGACTGTGGCGGCATCGACATTTCCGCCTCCCAGGTCAGTTACCTGTTCAAGAGCGAGTCCGCGGTGTTTAACCGCCTTTTTGCTCCCGCCGCTGGTTTATTCCCCGGAATCGAGGGTTAGCTGATGCCCAACCTGCCAATGCATATTTATATCGCCCGGCAAGTAGCCGAAGAACTGGACTGGGGCTACGTCCACGACCACCTGGGCAGCTGCTTCCTCGGCTCCACCGCTCCGGACATCCGGGCGATGACCAAGTGGAACCGGGAACACACCCATTTCGCGCCCCTGTCCCTGGAGTCGGTTGGCGACGGCACGCGACGGATGTTCGACCTTTATCCCGAACTGGCCGACCGCCGCAACCTGTCCCCGGCTACCCGGTCTTTCGTGCTGGGTTACGTCAGCCATCTGACCGCTGATGAGATCTGGATCACCACGATGTTTCGGCCCTACTTCTCCCGGGAAAATACCCTGGCCGGGGACGAGGTAGAGGCTCAAATCTGGGACCGGGCCTTGCAGCTTGAAATGGATCGCCAGGCTCACCAGGAAATGGCGGGCTTCACCCACGCCGGCAGCGTCGTCTGCGACGGTGAACAGGGCGTCGAAGTAGCGTTTCTGGATGCCGCCGTTCTTGGCGAGTGGCGGCAATGGGTAGCCCGATTTATGAGTTGGGACTTCGACTGGGAACGGCTCAAGCGGGCTTTGAACCGAATGTACCGGGACAATGACGACGTGCAGCAATTGGTTGACCGTTTCTTGGCCGGCATGCCCGACAGTCTGGAGGAAGTCTATACGAAAGTCCCTCCGGAAGCGCTGGCAAATTACCGGGAGCAGGTGTTAAATCAGACCCTATTGCAGGTGAAAGAGTATCTTGGTGAAGCTTAATCTGGTGCATGGCCTGGCTGAAGCCGGAAGCGTGCTGGCCCGCCCGGACCCCCTGGACCTGGATTCACTCCCCGAGTCGGCGCTGGAGCGAACCCGGCAGGTCTTTGGCGCTGACGTAACCCCCGAACAGTCGGTGGTGAAGATGCTCCGGGAGGTGCGCCGGGAGGGGGACGCCGCCGTCCGCCGCTACGCTCAACTGCTGGACGGGGCGGACTTGGCGCAGTTTCGGGTAGCTGAAGCGGAATTAGCCCAGGCCCGCGCCGTTATCTCTCCGCAACTGGAAGAAGCCCTGCAATTGGCGGCCCGGCGGATAACCGAGTTTCACCAAGCGACCCTGCCCCGCAGCTGGGTGGACCTGGAGCGCGGCCTGGGCGAAATGGTGCGTCCTTTGGAGCGGGTGGGCCTGTACGCCCCGGGCGGCACCGCCGCTTACCCCTCCACCGTCTTGATGACTGCCATCCCGGCCCGGGTGGCCGGGGTCAAGGAGGTTATCCTGACCACCCCGCGCCGGGGCGACGCGTCGCTGAATCCGGCGGTGATGGCGGCGGCCCAGATTGCCGGAGTAGATGCGGTTTACCAGGTTGGCGGCGTTCCCGCCATCGCCGCTATGGCCTATGGCACCGAGACCATTGACAAAGTGGACAAGATTTGCGGGCCGGGCAACGTCTTTGTAGCCTACGCCAAAAAACTGGTGCAGGGCCAGGTGGACATTGACGGTATTTTTGGCCCTACCGAGACCATCGTAGTTGCCGACGAAACGGCCCAGCCCGGCTTTTGCGCCGCCGACCTGATTGCCCAGGCCGAGCACGATCCCCTGTCAACCGCTATATTGATCACTGACTCGCTCCGGCTGGTAGAGCAAGTGGAGCTGGAGCTGGAGCGCCGTCTTTCCACCCTGGAACGGGGCGACCTGGCCCGCGGCGCCCTGGAACGGCAGGGGCGGATCGTGCTGGTGGACAGCCTGGCCGAGGCGGTCGAATTAGCCAATCGGATCGCCCCGGAGCACCTGTGCCTGATGGTGGCCGAGCCCTGGGCCTGGGCCGGGCAGGTCAAGAACGCCGGGGGCCTCTTCCTGGGCGGGTTTTCCCCGGAAGTAATGGGCGACTACATCGCCGGCCCCAGTCACGTGATGCCCACCGGGGGCACCGCCCGTTTCAATTCCGCCCTCAGCGTACACCACTTTATGCGCACTATGCCGGTGGTAGGCTTGAGTCCCGAAACCTTTCAGGACCTGGGGCCCGCCGCCGTTCAGATTGCCCATGCCGAGGGTCTTACCGGCCACTCCGGGGCCATTGAAGTAAGGCTGGAAAGTCTGCAAAAGGGGAGTAGGGGGTAACTTTACCGCCCCGGAGCCCCAGAGAGAAATTCACCCGCTGCGGTTTTCCCGACCGCTGCGCCGCTGGGGTGAAAAAGCGAAACCATCTTGTATGTCCGGTTCAGCCCGGTATGAGTTAGAAAATGACCGACGTTAAAGACCTTTTGCTGCCCCACATCCGCCGCCTCAAAACCTACGACGGCGTTGACCCCATGGAGGTAATGGCCCAGCAAGCTGGGATCCCCCCGGAAGAAGTAATCCGGCTCAATGGCAACGAAAATCCCTTCGGGCCGTCGCCCAGGGTAGTCAAGGCGCTGGGTAGCTTCCAGCGCTATAACCACTATCCCGACCCGGACCAGCGGCAACTGCGCGATGCTCTGTCCGACTACCTGGGCGCGCCCCCGGAGCGGATTGTAGCCGGCAACGGCAGCGACGAGTTGATCGATATGCTGCTACGGATGTTTCTGGGGCCAGGGGAAAACATCGTCATACCCACGCCGACTTTTGGAATGTACGCCTTTTCCGCCGAGGTTTGCGGCGGGGAGGTTCGGGCTATACCGCGCAATCGCACCTTTGGCATTGACCTGGAAGCGGTAGTCTCCGCCATAGATTCTGGCACCAAGGCCATTTTTCTGGCCTCGCCCAACAACCCCACCGGCAATAGCGCCGCGGTAGCGGAAATCCAGGCCTTGCTCGAGACCGGCGTCCTGGTAGTAGTTGACGAGACCTACTACGAGTTTTGCGGCCAGACTACTCTGCCGCTGTTGGAGGAACATCCGAACCTGGTGGTATTGCGCACCTTCAGCAAGTGGGCCGGGCTGGCCGGACTGCGCATCGGCTTGGGCGTAATGCACCCGGACATCGCCCGAACCATGATGAGCATGAAGTCGCCCTACAACGTCAACCTGGCCGCCGAGGTTGCTCTCCTGGCTTCGCTGGAAGACCGGGCAACCCTGCTGGAAAGGGTGCAGGCCATCGTCGCCGGGCGAAGGCGGATGATGGCCCTACTGGAGGGAATTCCCGGCATTGAAGTTTGGCCTTCCCAGGCCAACTTTATTCTGTGCCGGCTGCCGGAGGGACGGGGCCGGGAAATTTTCGAGGGACTATGCCGCCGGGGTATCTTCCTGCGCTATTTCGATACGCCCCAGCTCAAGGACTACGTGCGGGCCAGCGTGGGGCTGCCGGAAGAAACGGATGCGGTAATCGCCGCCCTGTCCCAACTGGCCGGGGGGTGAAAAGTGGAGCGGCCAAGCAATTCGGAACCTCCCCGGTCTCCGATGGGATCGCTGCCTCCGGTGTCGGGCCGGGCGCCCCGGGCGGCTTCCTTGCAACGGGAAACTGCCGAGACCTGCATTTCCCTGTCCGTCAACCTGGACGGCCAGGGTCGCTATGCGGTGGACACGGGCAACGGGTTCCTGGATCACATGGTAAGCCAGCTAGCCCGCCACGGCCTGTTTGACATAACCCTAGAAGCCCGGGGCGATGTCCACGTCGGCTGGCACCATCTGGTGGAGGACGTGGGCATCCTGCTGGGCCGGGCCTTTCACCAGGCTTTGGGCGAGGTACGGGGCATCCGCCGTATGGGACATGCCATCGTACCCCTGGACGAAACCCTGGTAATGGTGGCCCTGGATTGGAGTGGGCGGGGATACGCCGTGGTGGAAACTACCCTGGACGACGCAATGGTGGAAACCCTGTCCGGCGACCTTATCCGTCACTTCCTGGAGTCCTTTGCCCTGGAAGGCAAGATAAATCTCCACGCCAAAGTCCTGACCGGCAGTAGTCCCCACCATAAGGCCGAGGCCCTGTGCAAAGCCCTGGCCCGCGCCCTCCGCGACGCCGTGGAACTCGACCCGCGCGCGCCGGGGCAAGTACCCAGCACCAAGGGGACGTTGGAAAGCGGCTGAACAACCTCTATGACCCGTTTCCCGGAGGAAAAGGCCCGCCGGAAGCGGGCCTTTTCGCGTCACTAATCCAGGAACATCCGTTCCCGGTGCGTTTGCCAACAAGAATGGCGCAAGCGCCCTAAGACGCCTAACCTTGCCCCTTCCGTGCGATGAACTCCGGGAAGGCTTGCTCGGCGTTGTAGCCCCGCACCCGGTTGGTGGTAAAGTCCCGCTCGTTGGCCCACATCTGTTCCAGGTTGCAGCCCATGTGCTGGAGGAGCAGTTCTTTGATGCCCATCACCGACTCTCGCCGGTTCTTGGCAATGGCCGTGCCGATTTCCATGGTCTTGGCCCGCAATTGGTCGGAGGGAACCAGGTGGTTGAGCAGGCCGATGCGGTAGGCTTCCTCGGCATCGACAATGCGCCCGGTAAACAGCAGTTCCTTGGCGATGGGCCAACCTACCTGGTTGGGCAGGGTCCAGGTAGAGTTTATCCGTCCGTAGGCCGCGGCCAGGAATCGGAAACTGGTACGCTCGCAGCCGATGCGTATATCCAGGGAGGAGGACAAGACCGCCGCGCCACCGTAGGCCAGCCCGTTCATCATCCCGATTACGGGCTTCAACGATGCGCTGATGTCGTAAGTCCCCCGAGAGCGGTTCCGGTCCTGGTCCTCCCGGGCGCCCTGGTCAGCTTCCTTGTCCCGTTCCCGCTGCTCGTGGATGTCGCCGCCGGCGGAAAAGGCCCGCTCGCCGGCGCCGGTAATTACGATGCATCCAATATCGTCATCGGCATTCATCGCCCGCACGGCATCCTGTAGCTCCAGGTTAAGCTGGCGGTTCATCGCATTGAGCTTTTCCGGGCGGTTCATGGTCAGAATCGCCACCCCTTCCTCTTTTTCCATCAGGATAAAATCGTATGCCATCAATGCCTCCTGTGCGCCCTGGTTGTTTTGGGCTTATTGTAGGATGGGCTGGCGGCGGCGTCAAACCGGAATTAATCTGCTCAATACTGATTGGGAGGTCCAACGCGGTAGGGGCGATTGCAAGACCCGCCGCTACCGACCCGGCGCGCCGGTCGGACAAAGAGCGCTAACGCCCGCCGAGAACACCCGGAAATGAGCGGATTTGACATAGGGTTATTCAGGCGGGATGATAGCGGTATGAATAATGGCAGGATGACCGTGGATTTGACGGCGGCGGCGGGGTTAAGCCCACGGATGCCGCTCCGGTGGGTGCGGCTTGGCCTGACGCTGCTGTTCGGGGCTTCGCTGCTCCTGGGGCTGGCCGGGCAGGTTCTCGCCCAGGTGGGGGGGCCCCGGGCATTGGTTCTGGATGTTAACGGGGTTATCAACCCGGTTAAGGCGCGGTACATTGCCCGCGCCCTGGAGCGGGCTGCCGCTGCGGAGGCTCCGCTGGTGGTCATCCAGTTGGACACTCCCGGCGGGTTGAGCAGCTCCACCCGGGAGATTGTGGAACTGCTGCTGGAGTCGGAAACGCCGTCGGTGGTTTACGTATCGCCCAGAGGGGCGCAGGCCGGTTCCGCCGGCACTTTCATTACCGCCGCCGCTAACGTGGCGGTCATGGCACCCGGCACCAACATCGGCGCCGCCACTCCGGTGTCGGCCACCGGAGAAGATCTGGGGGAAACCCTGGCGAACAAGGCCACCAATGACGCCGCCGCCCTGATCAGAAGCGTCGCTGAGGAGCGGGGCCGCAACGCCGGCAAACTGGAGGATACCGTTCGTAAAGGCGCCTCCTTCACCGCCTCCGAGGCGGTAGCGGCGCAGGTAGTGGACTTTATCGCCCAGGACCTGGACCACCTGCTAGCGCAACTGCAAGGCCTGGAGGTAACTACCCGCAGTCGGACGTGGACGCTGGAGACCGGGAGCCTGTCGGTTCAAGACCTGGAGAAGAACCTGCTGGAGCATTTTCTGGAGTTCATCGCTCACCCGGACGTGGCCTTCCTGCTGTTGACCCTGGGCGGTCTGGGCATTGTGGTGGAGTTGTTCAACCCCGGCCTCATCGTTCCCGGGGTGGTTGGGGTCATCCTGCTGATTCTGGCCTTCCTGGCCCTGGGCAACCTGCCGGTCAACTGGGCCGGAGTAGTTTTGATTATGTTGGCCGCGGCGTTGGCCGCGCTGGAAACCCAGGTTAGCGGGTTCGGTATCCTGGGCGTAGGCGCCATCATCAGCCTGGTCCTGGGCGGGTTTCTGCTCTTTTTCCAATTTGGCGGCCCTTCGCCAACCTTGCCGGCCATTGGCGTAAATCCCTGGCTTTTGGGGGGCGTCGCGGCAACCCTGGGTCTGGGCTTGCTGTACCTGGTGTGGATTATCCGCAGGTCGCGGCGGGAGGAGCGGGAAACGGCCCCGGCGGTTATGGTGGGCCAGGTGGGGACAGTGGTCACGGAACTGGCGCCCCGGGGCGTAATCCGCCTGGAAGATGGTAACTGGACGGCGGTAACCGATGATGATACGGTGATACCGGCAGGAGAAAGAGTTGTAGTTATTGAAGCGGACGACCTGATTCTGACAGTTATCCCCCTGACTGAAGTGGATTGAGGCAGCATCTCGCTTTGAAATTGACCGGGATAAAGTTCAGCAGCTAAAAATCAAACTGGGACACTACCTGGATTGATGCTCATTTGACCTGAAACATTGCGGAAACCGTGCGTATTACATATTGCGAGCTCGCCCGGGAGGTGAATATGGCTTCGGGTATAGTCATTGTTCAACAGCAGGAACGGATGGTGGTACAGCGTTTTGGCCGCTTCGCCCGGGTGGTAGGACCGGGGTTGCGTTTCCTGATACCGGTCATCTACAACGGCACCAAAGTGGGTGTCTGGGAGCGAACCCAGCGGGTGCCGACCCAGAAATACATCACCACCGACAACGTGGTAGTGGATCTAGACTTTGTCATCTATTACCAGGTGCTGCCCGACGGGGACAACGCGCGGAAAGCGGTGCTGGACATCCAGAACTTTGAGGTGGCGGTGATCAACTTGGCCGTGGCCGAACTGCGCTCCATCATCGGCAATATCACCCTGGCCGAGGCGCTGGCGGAACGGGAACGGATCCAGGGGCAGTTGCAGCTTGCCCTGGACGAGAATACCGGACGCTGGGGGGTCAAGGTGCGCAACGTGGCAATTAACGAGATTGACCCACCGCCGGGGGTGAAACAGGCGATGGAGCGGGAAAAGTCCGCCGCCGCCATCAAGACCGCCGAGGTTACCGAGTCCGAGGGACAGCGCCAGGCCCAGATTAACCGGGCCGAAGGGGAAAAGCAGGCGGCCATCCTCCAGGCGGAAGGCAAGCGGCAATCCGAGATTCTGCAAGCCGAGGGCGACCAGCAGGCCACCGTCCTGCGCGCCCAGGGGTTCAGCACCGCCCTGGAGCAGATTTACAGCGTAGCCAACACCGTGGATGCCAAGACTATGAGCCTCCAGTATTTTGACACTCTCAAGTCCCTCGGCTCCAGCCCCTCAACCAAGTTCATCTTTCCGATGGAGTTTACCTCGATGCTGTCGCCTTTCCTCGGTATGGGAGGAGGGAATCAGCCGAGCAACAGCGGGAATAATGACGCCAACCGGAACTAACCCGGTGCTGCCGCTTCAAACCGGATTGCTGACGCGGGAATAAAGAGCCGAACTGGGGCGCCCCACCCCCCTCCTCCGGTTTAGTCGGCATGACAGTCGGAAATGGTTCGGGTTGTTCTCACCGGCCGGTAAGCGTGCCAGTAAATGCCCCCTTGTTTTTGCGCCTGAAAAACAAGGGGGCAGCTTTGGGGTTGATTGGGGTTGAACCAATCGGGGGAGTGGAACGGCAGAGATACCGACTTACGGGCTTACGGGCCTCCATCCAGCCGGATTAGCTTGGGAAGGGCCATGTAGCCTTCCTGGGGTGTGCCTACCAGATCGGTGGCATCGTGGGAATGGAGCAGGGCGGTGTGGGCATTGATGAGGGAATCGCAGGCGTTGCGGTCCAGGGTATCCAGGTAAGCATCAAGGCCGGTAACCAGACCGGGCAGTTGCTCTTTCATGAAGGCCAGGCTTTGGGGGCTGTTTTTGGGCGGAACCTTATCCCCAAAGAGAATTACCTTGGTGGCGTGGGGATAAACTTCAATCGTATTGTACCCCAAATCCACCAGGTTCAGGTTCAGGCGCATAGCCCGGTCGATCAGGCGGCGAATAATCGACCCCTTGTTGGTGAAGAAGCAACTGATACCCATCCGGGCTAATTCCAACTCTGATTGGCGGCCCTTCCGCTGCGAGGTGGCCGGTTTACACCTGCAAGCCGGATCCAGGCAGCAAAGACCTTCGGGCAAGCTCAGGGGGGTTCCTATAGCGATAAGCGTTGGCCGGCATTTCTCGATGATTTGGAAGAGTTCGGGATCCTCGAAGAAGGAACCGATAAAATCCACCCGCGAACAGTCATCAATGATCGACACCGAGCTGGAATGCTTGCCGGACGTCCGCAAGTCAATGCCTAGATACGACATATCAAGTCCTTTTGAGAAAAACCGGGATGCGGGGAGATTGCCTCAGCCATTGCCCACCGGGCCGGCGCTCAACAGTGGGGAGTTGTCCAGGAACTCCACTGCCGCCGAAAAAGGCTCCCTTTCTCTGGCGGCGATGCTTTCCAGGATCTGCGCCAGCTCCGGGTCCCGGGCGATAAGGGAGTTGAGCCGCCGGTTCAACTCCTCCTGCACCGCCTCCAGAAACTCCTGGCGGCGGCGCTCGCCCCGGCGCTGCTCCAGTTGAGATATGGAGCCAGTTCCCAATGCTGGGGAATCCAGGAAACGACGGTGCGCCTGGATTTTGTCCCACAGTTCCGGGATTCCTTCGCCCCGGTCGGCCTGGGTGAGCAGCACCGGCGGCGCCCAGGCTAAGGGTTCCGCCGCGGTTTGCAGCATGGCGGTGATTGCAACCGCCATCCGGTTGGCCCCCTCCCGGTCGGCCTTGTTGACCAGGAAAATATCGGCGATTTCCATTACGCCGGCTTTGAGGGTCTGAATCGTATCCCCGGATTCGGGCGTCAGGGCCACCAGCACCGTATCCGCTACCCCCATAATTCCTAACTCGGTCTGCCCAACCCCCACCGTCTCCACCAGCACGATGTCCTTGCCGGCGGCATCCAGGAGGCGTACCAGGCTCTTGACGATCCGAGGCAGTCCGCCGCCCTGTCCCCGGGTGGAGAGGCTGCGAATGAACACCCCGGAATCCAGATAGTGGCGCTGCATCCGGATCCGATCTCCCAGGAGAGCGCCGCCGCTGAAGGGGCTGTCGGGGTCCACCGCAATTATTCCCACGCCGGAACCCTGCGCCCGCAGGAGTCCGGTGAGGCGGTCAACGATGGTGCTTTTGCCCACGCCCGGCGGGCCCGTGATGCCGAGGGTATAAGCGTGGCCGGTATAGCGGTCGATTTGCTGCATCACCGAGGCCGCTACCGGGTCTCTTTGTTCCAGCAAGGTCATCATTCGAGAAATGGTTCGCTGGTCGCCCCCCAACAGCCGCGCCACATCATCCATCATTGGGCAGAGACTCCGGTATTGGCCTCGGATGAGGGGACTCTAGCACCCCCCATTTTCAGCGTCAAGGTAACCCGGAGATAGGTAACCTGGAGGTGAAAACGTGGAAATTGGAGCGTATCAGGAGTATTTTTGCCGTGTTCGTTGATTACTTGGCGGTAGGTAGGCGAGTTGTTGAAAATCGGATTCGCAAAACGCAAACTGAAATTCGTTCAAAATTGAACTGCGCTCAAAACAGGTTACCAAGGGTTCCCCCACCGATTTCCCGGTTACCTAATGCGTAGAAGTAGCGCTCAAACGGACCGCTTCGGCCGCGAAAAATAGAAAAGCGCCGGAAGACCCGGCGGGGCCGGCAATCCGGTCAAGCCGGTCAGGTTGGGGAGCAGCGGGGCTGCCTTCAGGGGGAAGCGATGCCGGCCGGGTATCCCTCAAAGCCGGGGAAACCGGGGTTGCCTTCAGGGGATGCGGCGACGGGGAGCGAAGTGGGTTCCGTTTTTAGTGTTTAGTGGTGTGGCGCATACGCGCAAGGCCTCAACGGGGCTAAACCCCGTTTTCAAACGGAACCCCGCGCGGTAAGCGATAGCAGCAGTAAGTGATGGTTAGTGCCGGAAGCCGGTTTGAAAGCCCCGGGCGTTAGCGGAAATAAGCAGGTCCGGCCGATTTCCCCAGCGACGCAGGAACCGTCCAAAGTTCTTGCGGCTCAATTCGTCCCGCTGCCCGTCCTCCAATTCAGTCCATTGCCGATGTTCGTGGCGTGCCAGTGGAAGGCTGTTGTCGGCCACCACCCGGTAGCCCCTTTCCTTGAACTGGAAGCAATAGTCAATGTCCAGGTTCCGGTAAAAGCGAAACCCCTCGTGCATCAGACCCACTTTACGCACCGCCTCCCGCCGGAAGGCCATGCAGTAAGCCTGCATGGCGTCCGCCTCGCCCTTTTCTACCTCTTCGTGAAAATGTTGCATATCGTCGGTGGTGAGGCCGTAAGGGCCGAAGATACCAACGGACTCATCGGACAACTGCCGGGCGATTGGCCCCAGGACATCTCCGGTTAGCTCGGTAGAGGCATCCAGGATGACTATGTACTTGCCCCGGCTCAGCTTCAGGCCGATATTCTTGCCGGCCGCGTCGCCAATAACATGGTCGCAATGAACCACGCGAAAGTCGGTGTTAACGGCTTGATATTGCTCCAGCCATTCGGCGGTGGCGTCGGTGGAGCCGTTGTCAATTACAATAATCTCAGCGCTAAAGCCTTGGGAAAAGGCCCGCATAGCAGTTACGCACCGTTGCACGTCTTCGGCGTAGTTGTAAGCGTTGAGGATGAAGGTAAAGTCATAGCGGTCGGGGGAATCGAGGGCCGAGTCCACCTCCCGCGACGAGGACACCCAGCGCCAGCGCCCTTCCAGTTGCTCCAAGGGGGTCTTGGGCCGGATGCGGGTCAGCCGGGGCGTGTCCTGGACTATATAGCCCCTGGAGGCCAACTCGGCCCGCAGGGTATCGGCGGTAGAATAGTTGACCTCCTCCCGGAGGGCGCTGCGCCGGCCCAGGGCGGCTGCGACCGGCTCCGGTACTGGATAGGTGGCCGGCACCCGGTCCAGGTCAAGCCCGAACAGCCGGTCGAAATCCAGCAGGAGGGACAGTTTCGCCTGGGGAGGCAGACCGGAGCGGACCATGTCCCAGGTAAGGGCCAGGCCGGTGGGTAAATCCAGGTCATTCTCTACGGCCTTCCAAAACCTTTCCCGCCACTCCTCGGTTTCCGGGGGCAGTTCCGGCAGTTCCGGCAGGTTTTTCCATTCCCAGACCCGGTTGCGCAAGTTGGAAAGGGCTTTCTCGCTGGCCTTGAGGGAGTTGAAGGTGAAGTTCATCCGGCGTCGATACCGAACCGTCATGCACAGGTAGCGGAAGGAAAGAGGGTCAATGCCGCGGGAGACCAGGTCGTCCAGCAAAAATACGTTGCCCGAGGACTTGGCCATTTTGGCCCCGTCGGCCAACAGATGCTGACCGTGCACCCAGTAATTGACGTGGGTAGCGCCAAAGGCGCCCTCGCTCTGGGCAATCTCATCCTCGTGGTGCGGGAAGATATTATCCACGCCGCCGGTGTGGAGGTCGAAACGCTCGCCCAAATACTTGTGCGCCATCGCCGAACATTCAATATGCCAGCCGGGGAAACCTTCACCCCAGGGACTGTCCCACTTCACATCCCGGCCCGGCTCGGCGGCTTTCCACAGGGTAAAGTCCCGGGGATCGCGTTTGAGGGGATCCGCATCTGCTCTTACCCCTTCCAGCAGGTTGCCGCCGAAATTTCGCGAAAGGTTGCCATACCTGGAAAACTGGGGGACGTCGAAGTAAACGTTTTCCCCGGCCAGATAGGCATAACCGTTAGCCATCAAGCGTTCTACCAGAGAAATCATTTCCGGGATGTGCTGGGTCGCCCAGGGATAAACGTGGGCGGGGAGAATGTTGACCCGCGCCTCGTCTTGGTGGAAACTATCGGCGTAAAACTGGGCAATCTCCTGGATTGTCTTGCCTTCGGCGAGGGCGGCGAGGATCATCTTGTCGCCGCCGGCCTCCACCAACTCCTGGCGCATATGACCCACGTCGGTAATGTTCTTGACGTGATAAACTTCGTTGCCGCCGATTTCCAGGGCGCGCCGGATCCAGTCCGCCATCATGTAGGTGCGCAGGTTGCCAATATGGGCGTAGCGGTACACCGTAGGGCCGCAGGTGTACATCCGTACCCGGCCCGGTTCGATGGTGCGAATTTCATCTACTTGCTTACTCAGGCTATTATAAAGGCGCAACAAAGCTCTTTATCCTCCCGCACAAGCCCCGGGCAACCACAGAGGGGCGCCAAACCCGGTGGAGCCTGAACCTAGACATTGAAACCATACTGCCCGGTCGGGGCGCAGAAAACAAAACCATCAAGCTGGGTTTGGCCCAAGTTTATCACGTATCTGGCCGGTTTGCATCCGGGAATCGTTGCCGGGTATCTCGGCCGGGTATCTCGTAGCTTGCATCCGTATCGCCTGTTCCAGGCTACTTCTGCGGGCCGGGCCGTTGCCGCTTGCCTGTTACCCGCCATCCGGCGTTTGCACCACGCCGTCGGCCAGCAGCGCCGTCATCTCCGCGGACGAATAGCCCGCTTCACCGAGTATTTCGCTGGCATCGGCTCCCAGGACCGGCGCGGGGCGGCCCAGGCGCATCGGGGTTTGGGACAGCCGGGCCGTGTTGCCCAAGTGGTCGGCCCGCCCCCGGCCGGGGTGGTCGCGGGTTACGATAAGCCCCGCCTCTCTGACCTGGGGTTCGTTGCGAAAGTCGTCGATACTCGCGTTTTCCATGGCGCTGATCCCGGCTCCGCGCAGCTGCTCCAGCCAGTAGGCCCGGGGCCTTTGGTAGAAACGGCCGGCCAGTTCCTCCGCCAGGGAGCCGTCCTGAGCCGGAACGTGAGCTGGAATCTGGGCCGGAGCCGTTCCCGCCGGGTCAAAACCATCCTGGAGGCCAACCAACCGGAACAGGCGGCGCCGGGCGTCTTCGTCCGGGCAGTGCAGGTAAAACCAGCCGTCGCTGGCCTGGTAAAGCCGGGAGAGAGCGGAGCGACCGCGCAACTGTCTTCCCTCCGGTTCATTTCGTTGAAATCCGGGAAAGTCCAGGAAGAAGGGCGATTGGAGCAGCCCAGCGGTCAAGGACAGACCGCTGTCCACCGACTGGCCTTGACCGGTACGGTTGCGGTGGTGCAGGGCCAGGGCCACCGCAAAGGCGCCCATCATTCCGGTGCCGTAGTCATTGACCGGGTAGGGCATCAGCAGTGGCGCCGCGTCCCGGCCGCCGCGCCGCACTTGCATACCGCTGGTAGCCTGGGCCAATTGTTCCCAACCGGGCCGCTCGCTCCAGGGGCCATCGTAGCCGTAGGCGTTCAGGGAAGCGTAAACGATGTCCGGCTTGCGCTGCCGCAGGCGGGCATAATCCAGTCCCAGCTTGGCCAGGCTGCCCTTGCGGTAATTCTCCACCACCACGTCGGCAGTATCCAGGAGCTTCAGGAAAACGGCTTGGCCGGCGTCGGTTTTCAAGTCTAACCAGATGCTGCGCTTGCCCCGGTTCACGTCAAGAGAGCCAGCCGGGTCGTAGGGCCGGGACGGGTCGTCAATCTTTATAACGTCGGCGCCATACTCGGCCAGGGTGCGGCCGCAGGTGGGGCCGGCCAAGACGATGCACAGATCCAGCACCCGCACACCCTGGAGGGCGCGCCACACCGGGTCGGTATCGGCGGCCGGCACGGCCGGGTCGGCGGTCGGATTGATTTGGCCGGTTTTTCGCCGGGCCAGGATTTCCCCGGTATGCTCGCCCAGCAGGGGAGCGCGGCCCTGGATGGCGCCGGGCGTGCCCCGCAGTCGTACCTGGACGCCCGGCTGCTTCATCCGCCCCAGTTGGGCATCCTCCACCTCCACCACCATCCTGGCTTCCAGGGGGTGGGGGTGATTCAGCCATTCATCGACGGTCTTGCAGATGGTACAAGCGCCGCCGGCGGCGCTGATTGCTTCCTCCCATTCCAGGGCGGTGCGCTCTGCAAAAGTTTCTTCAAAGCGTTGCCGCCACATAGCGGCAGTTTCCACGTCCAGGGGCTTGCCAAAGTCGGCGACGGCCTCCGGCCCCCAGTCAGGGTGGCCGGCCGCGGCCAGAAACTGGTGGACGAATCGCGCATAGTTGCCGTGGTTTTGTACCCACCGGCCATCGGCGCACCGGTACTGACGCTGCATTGGCAGGCGGGGTTGAGTGCGGGTATCCGGCAGGTCGCTGTCGTGAAACTTGACTAGGTGGCGGCCCATGGCGGTAAACATAGCGTCGTAAAGGGGGACATCAATGCGCTGGCCGGCTCCGTTCTGGTCGCGGGCGCACAGGGCCATAGTAACGGCTACCGCGCCGACAATGGCGGCAAAGGCGCTGGCAATGGGCAAGGGTGTAAAAAGTGGTTCCGCCGAATCCTCGACACCGGGGTACAGGCCGGTGGCCGCTCCAATAATGGCTTCCCAACCCTGGCGATTCCGGTGCGGACTCCGCTCGCCAAAGCCGGGGAGGGAACAATAGATGAGCCGGGGGTTGAGGGCGGACAGTTCGGCGTAACCGATGCCCAGGCGGTCGGCCACGCCGGGGCGAAAGTTCTCGATAAGCACGTCGGATTCTCGGGCCAGTTGCCGGGCTGCTTCCTTTCCGGCTTCGGTTTTCAGGTCCAGAACCACGGAACGCTTGCCCCGGTTCCAGGTGGCAAAGGCCGGTTCCCGGCGGGCCGGGTCGCCCCCGGGGCGTTCCAGCTTGACCACTGCCGCTCCCTGGTCGGCCAGCAGCATACCCAGCAAGGGGCCGGCGATGTAATGGCCGCAGTCCAAAACGCGGAGGCCCTGCAGGGCCCCGCTCCCGGCGCTTTCGGCGCCAGAGGCTCCCAACATAATCAACTCTCTATTGCTTCTATAGTTACCGGGGCCCCCGCCCGGACTTGCTTGAAAAGGGCCGAGTTTCCGGCTACCCGTCCGATGACGGTTACGGCGCTGGCCGGGCGTATTTCCTCGCCCCGGCTGGCCGGGGTAGGCCCGAAAAAGATGCAGAAAGCCCGGCCCGGCGGCCAGTAGCCCAAGTCGCCCAGTTCGACCGTCTCCTGTCCCTGTTCCAACTCGGCATTCACCGGGATGCCAAAGTAGATTTCATCACCCCAGGCGCTGGCGGAAGCCGATAGGGGTAATGCAGCCCCTACTGCCTGGGCCGTCTGGGTATCGTTCAGTGTCGCCTCCAGTTGCACCGGGCCGGCGGTTATGCGGATGTTCCGGGCCATTTATTGCTCCTGTATAGGAATGTCGGGAAGGTGACTCAGGCTGATGATGAAAACCGGCCCGGAGCGCAGGGAGCGATGGAAAGGTCGCTTCTCCCCCGGGTTATCAGGTCAGCGGTTGCCTGGCCCAGGGCCGGGCCGAGGAGAATTCCCTTCTTGCCGGCGCCGGTCGCCAGGTAAACGTTATCCCAACCCGGGGCTTGGCCGATAATTGGCAGCCAGTCCGGGGTTACCGGACGCAGGCAGGCGGTATGTCGCACCAGGCGGGCACGGGCCAGGTCGGGCATCAGCCTTGCCGCCGCCGACCAAATTGATTGCCGGGCCCGCTCGGTTGGCTCCCGGTCAAAGCCGAGCCACTCCTCGGTAGCGCCGCACCAAACCTGTCCGTCGGACTTAGCATAAAGGGAAGAACCACCACCGGAAAAATCGGCGGTGAGCGACGGCCCCTCCGGCTCCAGCCGGATAATTTCCCCTTTCAGCGGGTTAACGGGCAGGGAAATATCCAGCCAGGGTTCAGCTTCCCGGGACCAGGGCCCGGCGGCCAGTACCAGCTGTTGGCAAGGGATTTCGCCATCTTCCAGGATGACGCTCTGAACCCGCCGGCTTTCCAGCCGCACCCCCCGCGCTAAAGCTGCGCGAACAGTTGCCCCGCGTTTCTCTGCGGCGGCAGCCAGGGCGAGGGTAAATTGGCGACTGTCCAAAGCGGCGTTGCCGTGCAGATACACCGCCTCCAGGATTTCCGGGGAAAGCCGCGGTTCCAGCTCGGCAAGTTGCCGCCGGTCCAGCCGCTGGCCGGAGAACCCGTCAGCGCCAGCGGCGTAAAAGGTATCCAGGGAGACTTGCAGCAGCGGAATTTCCGGTTCCTCGAAAGCTACCTTGACCAGGGGTACTATCCGGCCTTGAAAGTTAATTTCGGTGTCCGCCCGGAGCCCGTCCCAAAGCTGCAAGTGCATCCGGTAGGCCTCTATCGCCAGTGGGCCCAGGGGGCCCGGGATGTGGGTTCCCTCCAGAGGATTAAGCCCGCCGGCGGAAAAACCGGAGGCCTGGGAGCCGATGCCTTCCCGCTCAATAATGGTAGCCTTGACCCCGGCCAGGGCCAGATAATAAGCGGCAGCGCAGCCGGCCACGCCGCCGCCAACAATCACCACGTCGCTGGATTCTATCATACCGATAATTTTCCTCTGTCGTGTTCGGGGACTAGGATACCGACCAGCCTTTGGTATAAAATCGGGTAACGATACTATGTCCCGGGAGTCGAGAATGCCGATTTACGAATACTACTGCGCCAGCTGCAACGCGGAATACGAAGCGATCCGCCCGGCATCCCAAGCCGATGCCCCGGTCCCCTGCAAGAGTTGCAACGAACCGGGCCAGCGCCAGCTATCCACCTTTTCCTTCAAGTCCAACACCTTCACCGCGCCCAAGCTCAAGCCGGCGGCCAAACCCAAGCGTTCCTACACGGCGGACCGCCCGGAGCGGCCGTAACGGGGGAATCGTACCGGTACGCGGAGTTGGCGGCATAGCTTCGTCGAGATAAACCTACCCTCCGGGCAACTCGGGGGTTGCTGCGTCCCGGCGCAACCCCCGGGCGCGGGCCTCGTTGCAGAGGATGCAGGCGCAGATCGAGCGCAGGAATTGGAAGGTGTAAATGCCGGTGTAATGGGCATCGCTCCACAGAAATTGCAGCGCGTAGTTGCCCACCGGCAGTTGGTCCACCGCTCGCACCCCCTCCGGCACCCGCGCCGGGTCCAGGCGGGGCCGGCCGGTCATCTCCTCGACGCAACTGGCACACTGGCAACGCAGCCGCAGCATCCGGTGCGGGTAAACGCCCCGGTGGCCGTCGTCCCAAAGGATGGTTATCACTGCGCCGTCAATATCTACTTCTTTGGGAAATACTGGTTCTTCCATACTTTTGTTACCTTGTCCGGCGGGAAGGGTAATTCCCGCTTGGCAATTCCGGTCAATTGTATTCAGGAACGCGCCTCCGGGGACTGCACCTCGGCCAGACGCGCCGGCCGGGGCATCTCATCCGGGTCGGTGGGGATTTCAATAATGCTGGGGCCTTCGGTTTGCAGGGCGGTCAGCAGAGCATCGCCCAACTCCTCGGCCCGTTCCACGTAAAAGCCGGTTCCGCCAAACAACTCGGCATAGCGGTCATAGCGGGGATTATTGGTATCGGCGCCGACGTAGCGTTCGGCAAAAGCATAACGCTGGTACGCCTTTTCCGAACCCCAGCAGCTATTGTTCATAATCACGGTAACCACCTGGAGATTGTAGCGTACCGCCGTGGCGAACTCCTGGGCGTTGAAGAGAAAGCCGCCGTCGCCATTGAAGTTGACCACCGGTCGCTCCGGGGCAGCAAACCTGGCGCCCAGGGAGGCGGGAAAGCTGAAGCCCAGGCCGCCCAGGTCCAGGGAGGTCATCAGACTGCGGGGCTGGTAGAAATTAAGCCGGTCCTGCCCGAAGTTGGGGGCCAGCCCGGCGTCCAGGGCTACAATAGCGTCTCGGGGCATTACCTTGCGCAATTCCGCATAGACCCGCTGCGGCTTGAGCGGGGTAGAATTGAGCCGGCCCTCGGCCTCCAGCCGATGGTGGCGGCGGGCGGCCCAATCGTGGATTTCGGCAACCCACTGGGCGTTGGGGCGCGGCTCCCGCGCCCGCGTCTGCTCCAGCAAGTCAGCCAGCACTGCCTGGGCGTCGCCTTCAATGCCCACGGCTACGGGATAGTTGCGCCCGATTTCCTGCGGGTCGATCTCAATCTGGACGATGCGGGCGTCCGCCGGAATGAAGCGGTTATCATAAAAAGTGGTGGACTGGCCCAGACGGGTGCCGGCCGCCAGAATCACGTCGGCCTGGCGGATTGCCTCAATGCCTTCCGCGGCCCCCAAACGCCCCAGGTGGCCCAGGAACAGGGGATGGTCGTTGGGGACGGCGTCGGCCCGCCCGTAGGAGGTAACGATGGCGGCGCCCAGCAGGTCGGCCAGGCGCGTTACCGCCTCGCCGGCGTTGCTCCACTGGATTCCGCCGCCGGCCACGATGACCGGCCGCTGGGCGGATAGCAAGGTGCGGGTCGCCTGGTCCACCAGGTTGCGGTCGCCCCGGGCCCGGGTCTGGCCAGAACGGTAGCTCTCCGGAGGCAGCGGTTCCAGGTCAATCTCGGCGCCGGGCAGCAAGTCCCGGGGAATATCCACCAGCACCGGCCCCATCTTGCCCGAGGTAGCGACCCGGAAAGCCTGGCGCAGGGCATCGGGCAGCCGCTCAATCTTGTTAATGGGAAAGCTGGCCTTGGTGATGGGCTTGAACAGGGCCACTTGGTCGAACTCCTGGGTGGAGTCCCGGTGTTGGTGGTCCCGGGAAGCCGAAGGGGCCAGGACCACTACCGGCGAATGGGCGACGTAGGCCGAGCCGATGCCGTAGGTCAGGTTCAGCACGCCGGGGCCGTTGGTTGCCAGGCAGACGGAGGGGGCGCCGGAGATGCGGCTGAACCCATCGGCCATCAGCGCCGCCCCTTGCTCATGCCGCACCCCGACGAACTGCATGGAGTCGTCATCATACAGCGGGTCCAGAATGTCCAGGAAAGAGGAACCTACAATACCAAAGATATGGGAAACCCCTTCCTGCCGGAGCAATTCAATAACCGCCTCTCCCGCTTTCCGTCGTGGGGACACGCTGGATACCTCCCGCCGTTCAAGGATAATGCGACGCGCCCGGCTGCCCGGCGCCGGGCAAGTTTAACATAATAGGCGGCGATTGGGCTAACGCCAGGGCAAGCAAAAGATACTATCAATTATCAATTATGGATAGACGCTGCAGGCGGAGTCGCCTCTTCCCAGTTATTACGACCCCAGCAAATTGGAATGCCATCGGCGCGCAGCGCGCAAACGTGTTCCCCACCGTGCCGCCTACTGCTGCTGATGGCTACAAACTTTTCCCCTTCAGGCGGGCTTGTTTCACCATAACCGTTACGATCTTTGCCCCAGCAAACCGGAGCGCCGTCCAACAGTAGCCCGCAGTTACCGCTGATGGCCTTAAACTTTTCGCCTTCGGGTGGCAGGCGATCCCGATCCCACCATTCGTTCCACTCCTGCCCGCCCCAGCAGAGTAAAGCGCTGTCGTTACGCAGTCCACAGTTGCCACTGACCGATATGAATTTTTCCCCCTCTGGCAAGGGAGGAAGCTCTACACCACGTTGGCCTCCCCAGCAATGCAGCGTTCCGTCTAACCGTATGGCACAAGCGTCCGAATAATGACTGCTGATGAACTTAAACTTCTCTTTCGCAGTAGGCACTCCCCCGGGACCTCCCCAGCAAACCGCGGCGCCGTCCGCGCGCAGTCCACAGGTGAATCCGGCTCCGGCGCTGATTGATGTAAATTTTTCACCCTCAGGCACCCGCCCGATATGCCTTTCCCGTCCCCAGCAGACGGGTGTGCCATTCGTACGCAGCCCGCATGCATGAACCTGGCCGCTACTGATTGCCGTCAGTTCCTCTCCTGTGGGCAGAGCTACTAAACCGGGACTGATCTCCTTCAGGAAATCCTGGAGGTCCTCCCCTTCGGGCGGAATTCCTACCTCGGGATAACCCCAGCAGACCGGTGTGCCATCTAATCGAAGTCCGCAGGTAAACTCTGCGCTGCCGGTACTGACCGCAATTAATTTCAAGGGTTCGGGCGACGGGGTGGACGACGGCACAGGAGCAGGTCCGGGCGTCGGGGTTCGGGCAGGCGTCGCAGTTGGAGCAGAAGTAGAAGTAGAAGTTGGCCGCGGGGTCGCCGTAACCGTCCAGGCCGGCGTTACTATCCCGCCCGAGGTGTCATAGTAAAGCCCTGCCTCCGGGGTGGGCGCCGGGGTAGGCGTATTTACGGGAGTTGGAGCAGAGGCCGGCGCGGGGGTGGCGACGGCAAGGCTTCTCTTCTCGGATAATTCCGAGAGACTTGCCTGTACCGCCCTTTCCGACAAAGCGAATCCTAACCCTTCCGTATTATTAATCGAGAAAGTGTTTATACCTAATACCTCCCCGGATAATGACAGGAGGGGGCCGCCGCTATTTCCCGGGTTCAGGGGTGCGTCGATCTGGATGATTTCAAAATCTCCCATGGGACGAATGGCCGATACGATCCCGCGAGTAACGGTCGGAGCGCCGGCCAACCCCAGGGGATAGCCCATTACAATTACTTCACTGCCCGGCATGATTTCGAGTACATCGCCAAAAGGCAAAACCTGGAAATCCCCGCAGCAGATGCTTAATACGGCCAGATCAATCTGAACGTCAAAGCCTTGAATGATTCCGCGGTAAGTATCTGAGTCATCCACCTCTACGCCGATCCTGCTGGCGCCTTTCACCACGTGATGGTTGGTCAACACCAGGGCGCCACCGTCCTCGGTGGTATCAAAGATAACGCCGGAGCCGCTCCCGTCAGGGGTGTCAATACGAACTACGCCACTCGCTACTTGTTCAACCACTGTTGCCAGGTCCGGGGGAGACGACGCTCCACAGCCCACCAGGAACATCAGGCTGATAACGATTAGAATCGGCGAGAGTCCGGATTTCACAATAAATGCTTCCTGGGCGAATTAGCCTGACCACTATAATATCAGAGGGATTCGGCCGGAGTTTCATTTTCAAGGAGGTTCGGTTTACTTTCAGGGTTTACCCGTTAAGCTCGGGTACTTCTTCCGACCGACGGGGGTATAAGCATCCGGGAAGGGGACCTGGCATCCAGTGGGCGGCCTCTTGCGACCAACGGGGGATAAGCCCTATAAGCCCTGATGGTGATGCCCTCCTTCGGCTTTCCCATCTTGGCCCGGTTCCGCGGCCAGTTTCGGGAACCGCTTGTGTTGCGGCGGGAGCGCACCATCCCGGGGTACGATGTCCCGCCGGGGCTGCTTTGCCTGGCGCGGACGGATGTTAGGATGGGCAACGCCGTTGGCTGGCTGGTACTGGGTGTCGGGCTCAACAGTCCAACGCCGGATGTCGCGCCGTTGGGCATCAACCCGGCCTTGGGCGCCCAAGGCGGCCAGGTAGTTGTGGTTGCTGTTGAAAGGAGCGGTCGCGTAAATCAGAGCAACGCACTCGTCCGGTAACTCCCGGAGGGTATCCAGATTGTCGGCGCAAACCAGGGCATTATCGGACAAGTAGGGGTGTAAAATCGGGGGGGGGGGGGGGGGGGGGGGGGGTAAGGACGCCGCGCGGGTTCGTATTTGCCTGGTGCGTGAAGTGATCTTCCTCGCTGACATTGGCCTTGACTCCTTTCGCCGTTGCGTGCGTATGCGCCCTCCGTATGGTATAACGCCAAATCCTAAAAGTAAATGGAAGTCGCTGGTCCCGCGCCTTGACAAGCCCGCTTCCCATAGTATAATAGCCTCACCCTTTAATTGGTCTGACCACTTGCCTTAACGTGGATGCGGCGATGCAGCGGCAGATACACCAGGTTACGCGGCGGCGGCTGTACGAGGACATTGTGCAGCAGTTTCACGCCCTGCTCCGGCAGGGGGCGCTGAAGCATGGCGACCGGCTGCCGGCGGAGCGGGAACTGGCCGAGCAGTTCCAGGTCAGCCGCAGTTCGGTGCGGGAGGCGATTCGCGCTTTGGAATTGCAGGGGCTGGTGGTCAGCAGGCGGGGTTCCGGCACCTTTATCAACACCGAGAACCTGGATGCGGCACTGGACCTGCTGGCGGCCAACCTGAACGGCGGAGCAGCGGCCCTGCAGGACATTTTCGAGATGCGCCACCTGATGGAACCTCACATCGCCGCGCTGGCCGCCCAGCGGGCTACCGCCGACCAGGTGTGTCGGATGCGGGAAATCCTGACCGAACAGCAGCGGCAGATTGACTTGGGGGAGACTGGAGTGGAGTCGGACACCGCCTTTCACTTCACTCTGGCGGCGGCTACCCATAACTCGGCCTTGGTTAAGGTGGTCAGCGCCATTGAGGACATCCTCCAGATGTCCCGGGATAAGTCGTTGCAGGAGCCGGGCCGTCCCCAGCGTTCCCTGGAGTCCCACCGCCGGATTTTGCGGATGGTCGAAAGCGGCGACGCCGCTGGCTGCCGGCAAGCAATGGACCACCATCTGACTGCGGTAGAACCCTCGGCCCGTTCCGGCCGTCGATCGGACGGCGTTCCGCCCGGCCAGTTCCAAACGTTAACCCAGGGCATACCAGCGGGAGATTGACGGCAACTCCCCGGTGGTTCGACCGGTTCACCGGTTCGCCCTGAGCGAATGCCGGCGGTGAAACCATTAAGCGTCAAAAAAACGTAACAGGAGGCAACCTATGAGTACGGTAGCTGTGGAGGTGGTGTACCGGGGCATCTTTCAGAAGACCCTTGCGCGGAACATTGTGCGCTCCATAGTATTCGCCGCCAGGAAAGAGGGCAAGTACGGCACGGCCTTTGGCCGCTATGGCGACTCCCCGGAGCGCAACGGCATTCCGGCCAAGCAGTTCGCCATCGTCGCCGACAACCCGGAGGAACTGGAGGAGAACCTGGCAGTTTACGAAGCGCAGGAAGTTGACGTAACCATTAACGTGGACGACACGATGTGCAAGGGCATTGAGTCCTGGGCCTGGTACGGCTTGCAGCCCATCAACGCCCTGACCAAGCCCGGCGGCACCCTGATTGTTACTTCCCGCCAGGACTCCGATTCCCTGATTGAGGACATCCACCAGAAAGACCAGCCCTACAACCTTTCGGTGGTAACCGCTGTACCCAGCTTTTCCGGCCTGTGGGTTTATAAGGACGACCACACCGACGTGCGGATTCTCGGCGCGTTGGCCAAGGTCTGCCCCCAGTTGGTCAGCCTGGAGTCTATGGTGGAGGCCATCCAGGATCAGGGTTGGGACGACCTGAAGATACGGTCGGCGGAGCGGGCCTACGAGCGGACCGGCAGCCGCCCGGTGGAGCCCGGCGAAGGAAGTTCAGAGACTCCCTTCAGCTTTGACCTGCCCGGCTGGACGACCATGGAAGAGGGGCTGGTGATTCGCGGCATTGAGCAAGGCGGCGGCTTCCGGGGCGGTTCTGAAGGCGGCTACCAACCGGTACGCAGCGCCGTGTTCAAGAAGTACAGCACCCGCTCCATGCGGCCGGTGGTGAACTTTGAAACCTGTATCAAATGCACCCTGTGCTGGCTTCAATGCCCGGACACCTGCTTCGACGTTACTCCGGACGGGCTTTACGACGCCAATATGGAGTCCTGCTGCGGCTGTGGCGTCTGCGAGGCGGTCTGCCCGGTGCCCGACTGCGTAACCATGATTAACGAGGCCGAGTTCAACGATAACAACAGCCAGTACGAAGCCTGGCAGCAAGATAAGGAAGGCTACAAGCAGTGGATGACCTCGCTCATTGACCGGCAGAAGCAGGTCGAGCGGACCCACGGGTTCCACCACGTAGGCGGTTACGCCGAGCAGCTTGCCGAGGCCGGGGAGGATTAAATGACTACTACTACTGAAGCCCAGCTGTTTATGACCGAAAAGGAGGAGCTGATTAGCGGCAGCGAGGCCGTGGCGATTGCCTGCGCCCTGGCCGATGTTGACGTGATCACCGCCTACCCCATCCGACCCTATGACACGGTAATGCAGTACGTGTCCAAGCTCAAGGCCGATGGCGCCTTTGACTGCGACTTTATCGTGGCCGAAAGCGAACATTCCCAGTTCGAGATTGTCAAGCACGCTTCCTCGGTGGGGGCCAGGACCTTCTGCGGCTCCAGCGGCGTGGGCTGGTTCTACGCCTTTGAGGCCATCGCCGTAACCGCCGGCCTGCGCCTGCCGGTGGTGGCCATGGTGGGCAACCGGGCCCTGGACGATCCGGGAGCCTTCGGCGTGGAGCATAACGACGCCATGGCGGTGCGGGACCTGGGCTGGATGCTCTACTGGGTAGCTACCGCGCAGGAGGCGCTGGACATAGCGTTGATGGCCTGGAAGATAGCGGAGGATTCCCGGGCTTTCCTGCCCTTTGCCCTCAGTTGCGACGGTTCCTTCCTGACCCACTCTCAGGCGATCGTCAACGTGCCAACCCAGGAACAGGTGCGCCGCTTCCTCCCCGGTTACGACCGGGGCCGCTTGCAGCTGCACCCGGACAATCCGATTACCGTCGCGCCCCAGGTAAACGAGGACTGGCTGATGGAAATTCGCCGCCAGTCCGATGCGGCGATGCACCGGACTCCTGGGGTGATTAAAGAGGTCTATGCAGAGTTCAAACAGGTCTTTGGACGCGGCGACCCCAGTCCCTTCCTGGAAGAATACATGACCGACGATGACCCGGACATCGTCCTGGTGGGCATGGGGACGCTGGCCCTGCCGGTGCGCGTTGCCATCCGGCGGATGCGGGAGCAGGGCAAGAAGGTGGGCTTTGTACGGATGAAGTTCTTCCGGCCCTTTGCCACCGAAGAGGTGCAACAGGCCCTGGGCAACTGCAAGGCGGTGGCGGTAGTGGACCGGGATTACTCCTTCGGCTCCCCCTCCTTCGGTGGGGTGCTGTTTAACGAAGTCCGCTCGGCTCTGTATCCGCTGGAAAAGCGCCCCCACGTGGTAAACTTCATCGCCGGCCTGGGCGGGCGGGAAGTCCGGGTGCGGGACGTGGAAGAGATGGTGGAAATTACCCAAAAGGCCATCGATACTGGTAAAATAGAGCGGGAATGCAACTGGATCGGAGTGAGGGAGTAGATAGAATGACTACACTGCAAGAGCTTCCCCAAGTTCGGGGGGTCAAGAACATACCCCTGCAAGAGGGGTTTACTTCCGGTCATCGCACCTGTCAGGGGTGTGAATCGGCCCTGACCATGCGGCTCATGATTAAGGCCGCCGGCCCGCGTACCATCGTAGTAGGCAGCACCGGCTGTATGTACGTCGCCAACACCACCTACTACAGCACCCCCTGGGTGGTGCCGTGGATGCACACGCAGTTGGGTTCTTCCGGGGCCGCCGCCACCGGCACCGCCGCCGGGCTGGCCTCGATGATGCGCAAAGGCAAGATGAAGGACGAGCCGATCAACGTCATCGCTTTCTGCGGCGACGGGGGCGGCGTGGACATGGGGCTGTCCGGCATCTCTGCCGCCTTGCAGCATGATGAGTACAACCTGCTCATCCTCTGCTACGATAACGAATCCTACGCCAACACCGACATCCAGGTTTCGGGCAGTTCTCCCTGGGGAGCCAACTCTACCTTCAGCCCGCCGGGCAAGGTTCACCGCATTATGAACCGCCGGTGGAAGAAGAATACCGCGCCTATGCTGGCCGCCGGCCATCCCAGCTGCCGCTACGTGGCAACGGCCTGCGCCTCCTACGGCCTGGACTTCACCAACAAGATTCGCCGCGCCCTGACGATCGGCGGGCCGACTTTCATCCACGTCATTGACCCCTGCCCCAAAGGCTGGGACTATGACCCCAAGTATTCCCACGAACTGGGCATGCTGGCCGTGGAGACCGGGCTGTGGGTGCAGTACGAAATCGCCGATGGGGAACTGCTGCTCAGCGGCCCCTCCCGGGCCATCGGCAACGGAGTGCGGCGGCGCAAGCCGGTGCGGGAGTACCTGCAACGCCAGGGTCGCTTCGCCCACCTGACCGAGGAAGACCTGGACTTTTTCCAAGGCCGGGTGGATGAAAGCTGGGAGAAGTGGTGGATCCCCGGCATTGTCCCCTTCAACCCGCCGGAAGAGCAGGGTTAAATCGGAGAATCAAGGATCGATTCAGACCGGGCGCCGCTTTGATTGCAACGGCGCCCGGTTTTATCAAGCCGCCTCATAGCCCCCCCTTGCTCTCCAGTTTTAGACGTTCTTCAACAAAGCTCCCTCGCCCCCTTTAATTTAGTAGCAGCATCATTCGGCGCTATTGTTCCATTGACTCAGACGGGGTATCGAGCAGACCGGCTTGGTTCACGCCGGGACGCAGCGGCGCGGCGGATAAGCAGCGGACATCGGGTATATGGTTCCCTGCGAGTCGCAGTGTGCCCCGGCGGCTCCGTGTTGAAAAACCCTCGGTTAGGGATTAGAGTAGGGAAACCTTACTTTCAAAGGAGAACATAGCGTTAATGGAACCGATAAATCTGTATGATTACGAGGCCCGGGCCAAAGCCAGCCTGCCCCACAACCACTGGGAGTTCATTGAAGCCGGGGCCATGGATGAGTTCACCACCCGGCGCAACCGCAGCGCCTTTGAGGACCTGACCATTCGCCCCCGCTTCCTGCGCAATATAGCTGACCGGGATTTGAGTACTACCATGCTGGGGACGGAAATCAGTATGCCGGTGTTCGTCTGCCCGGCCGGCGGGCACAAGCTGGCCCACCCCGACGGGGAGTTGGCGACGGCCCGGGGCGCGGGGATGTCCAACACGATGATGATGTTGAGTACCTCTTCCCACTACAGCATGGAGGAAGTGTCGGCAGCGGCCAGCGGCCCCTTGTGGTTCCAGCTTTACCACCGCGGCCATGACCTGTCGGAGATGCTGGTGCACCGGGCCGAGGAGGCCGGCTACCAGGCCATCGTTCTGACGGTGGACACGCCGGTGCCGGCGCCCAAGGAACGGGACATCCGCAATCAGTACGTCAACCCGGCGGAACTGGCTAACTTCCGGGCCACTCCGGAGCGGCTGGCCGAGGTCAGCGGCACCGACGAGGCCCCCAATTGGCAGCCGGCCCAGGTGCCGCCGCTGACCTGGGCGGAACTGGACTGGCTGCGCGGACTGACTTCCCTGCCCCTGGTGTTGAAAGGTATCCGCACCGCCGAGGATGCCCACGTCGCCGCCGAAAGCGGGGTCAACGGTATCCTGGTCTCTACCCACGGCGGGCGACAGATCGACTCTACTATGAGCTCGGTGGAAATGCTGCCGGAAATCGTGGATGCAGTGAACGACCACTGTGAGGTCTATCTGGATTCGGGGGTCCGGCGGGGCAGCGACGTGCTGAAAGCCCTGGCCCTGGGCGCGCGGGCCGTGGGCGTTGGCCGTCCCCTCTATTGGGGGCTGGCAAACAACGGCGCCGCGGGAGTACACGGCGTCCTGGAACTCCTGCGCTCCGAGCTGGACCGGGCTTTGTCCGTCTGCGGCCAGACTTCGGTGCAGAACCTGGAAGCCAACCTCATCAACATTCCCTACGGTTGGGGGCCGGCGCGCATGGCGCCTTAGAGGATTAGACCTGGGGAATCGACCGGGAAGGTCAGGGTGCGTCTGATGGCCTTCCCTCTATTTTGACCCGGTATTTGATCCGGTAGCAGGAAAATTAAGAATGGCTGCAAAGGAACTCCGGGTTGCCGCATCAATGCTATGCATAATCCTGGTGGGAGTTACCGGGTGTAGCCAGATTGCTCCAACGGCAACGCCGGACATTCCAGCAACGATCGCCGCAGCTATTAGCTCCCAACCAACAATTACCCCAGCGCCTACCGCCACGCCTATTCCCACGCCAACGCCGGCGCCTACGGCTACACCGATCCCAACGCCTACGCCCTGGCCTGCGCCTACCAATATCCCCACCAATACCCCTACCCCCACGCCAACCCCGCAGGTTGCGGCCAATTCCCCTATGGCGCACCTGGACAGCTACCGGCACAAAACTACAATCTTACTTGGCGCAGACGGACAAGAGGGGATTTTCTCTATCTGGGTTCAAGGTGAATTCGAGGCGCCGGATCGGTTCACCTGCAAGCATAGATTTTCCCTGGGTGGCCTGGCCTTTCCGGGAGAGGAAGTGGTGGTGATTGGAAATAGCGCCTGGGTTAAGACCGGGGAGGGTTTTCGCGCCACTGTTATCCAGGACGCAGTGGTTGCAGAGTCAATGGAACTATGTGCAGCCTCCCCTACTTTCTGGGATGATTTTGCTACCCTCTCGATCCAGGATATGGAGGGACAACCGGAACAATACAACGGCGTACCAGCAATTCGCTATGATATGGGGGAAGTGCTGGAGGCTCTCAGCGACTTTGGGATTCAACCGGCGGAGCTGGAAGGCATTACCTTCGAGGAGTTGAAGGTGTGGATTGCCGAAGATGGCGCTTGGCCGGTAGCAATAAAAGCGCGTTCGGTTGCTAACCAGGAGGTATTAGCTGAAATGATGGGCCTACCCGCACTTCAAGGGGAATCAGGTCGGCAGTTGGTATCAGTAATGACCGCGGAGATCTTCGACGTCAATGATCCCGAAATCCGGGTGAACCCGCCCGTTCGCTAGGGGGTGTCGTCAAAGTAAGGGTGTGATGATAAGCTGACATTGCAACCAGTGTAGCAGGATTGGGCTATGTCAGCAGCAATGGCAGTGCCGGCGCACCGGCGTCACGATATTTCAGACCGGGTATGGGAAGTCCTGGACCCCCTTCTCCCAGGCGGCAAGGGCAAGACGGGCCGGCCCGCCTGCGATAATCGTCTCTTTCTCAACGCCGTGTTCTGGATTTTGCGCACCGGCGCCCCCTGGCGGGACCTGCCCCCGGACTATGGGGATTGGAAGAACACCCACCGCCGCTTCTGCCGCTGGCGGGACAGAGGGGTATGGGACATGCTGCTGGATGCCCTGGTCGACGATCCTGATTTTGAATGGTTGATGATTGACGCCAGTTACATCAAGGCCCATCCCCACAGCGCCGGGGCCCAGGGCGGAAGCCAGGCCATCGCCCGCACAAAAGGGGGCTGAACACCAAACTGCATCTGGCGGTGGATGCCCACGGAATGCCGGTAAGGGTAATGGTGACCGGAGGCACGGCGGCGGACTGCACCCAAGCCTTGCCCCTGATTGAAGGCATCGAAGCGGAGTGTCTGCTGGCTGACAAAGCCTACGACACCAATGAAATCATAGCTGCGGCCTCGGAGTTGGGCATGAACCCGGTAATACCGCCCAAGAGCAATCGCCGGGAAAAGCGGGAGTATGACCGGGCGCTGTACAAGCTGCGCCACCTGGTGGAAAACGGCTTCCTGGACTTCAAGCAGTGGCGGGGGGTGGCAACCCGGTATGCCAAGAACTCCCTTTCCTACTTGGCCATCTGCCAGATTCGGGCGATGGTCATTTGGACTAAATTACTTTGACGACACCCCCTAGTCCATTCCCTGTTGCCGGCGCCGTCAAGAAGGCGGCTTAAACCGGCCAGCCCTCCATTCGGTAAGCCATATCCCAGAACATATACTCGTAGCGACTGCTGGTCAGGAAGGCTTCCCGCATGGCGGCCAACTCTTGGGGGCCGGCTTGGGCGGCGGCGGTATCCACCAACCCCCGCCAGGCATTGACGCTGTCTTGCAGGAATCCGGCTACGTAGAACCCGGTCCATTGGCGATACAGGGGATGTTCCGATGGCCCAATCTCGTCCTTGAGTTCGTGATAGGTCCAGGGGCAGGGCAACAGGGCGGCGGCGGTGGGGCCAAGGCCGTATTGCGCGGCGGTGGTCAGCATATGGTTGACATAAGCGGCGTTGGTAGGGGAACGCCCTACCTCGTATATGTAGCCCCGGGATACGCCGGCGGCTTCCAGTAACTGGTGGTGCAGGGGCCGTTCCACCGGGGTTAGCACGCGTCGGGAAAGTTCTTCCAACGTCCGGGCGTCCGGGGCTTTCGCCAAGGCCAGGGCCACGGTGCGGGCGAACCCTTCCAAGTATAAATAGTCCTGCGTCAGGTAGTAACGAAACTTCTCCAAGGGCAAAGTCCCGTCCTTAATTTCCTCCAGGAAAGGGTGGCTGAAAATGCGCCGCCAGATCGGTTGCGCTTCCGCCTTAAGTTGCTCGCTGAAACTCTCGGTCATTGCTCACGCTCCACTGCAAAGAACAAGTTTTGGCGGGGTTGGCCTCAGGTCAAGGGACTGGGAACGGTAACCCGGGCTTCCCCGGCGGCGACCGGTTCGCCGCGCTGATTGGCAAGCCAGATCCGTAGCTGCCAGTTCACTCCCCCGTTGGCCGGTTCCCGTTTTACCACCAGGCCCCGGGCGGTCAACGTGTCTTCGGCGTAAACCGGACGGAGAAAATCAACGCTCAGCTGGCCGCCCTGCCGGAAATCTATACCGTAATGCCGGTCCAGCAGTTCGTGCAGGCAAGCCACCTCCAGCTCTCCGGGCGCAACGACTCCAGCCAAGCCCATGCCTTGGGCCAACGCGGCGTTGGCATGAATGCTTACCGGGGGCGCTCCGGTCTCGGTCTGCTGGCCGGTTACCATGAAGCGACTGACCGACTCGAAATTTTCTATGCCCTCTTCGGTAATCCGCTTCTCAATGATGGGCAAGTGCACCGCTTCGGCTGACCGGCGGGTTCGGAGCGGCCTTCTTCCCAAGCGTTCCGCCCCCCGCCCGGCGCCAAACTGGAAAGTGTGCTCGCTGCGGACAATCTCCGTGCCGATTTCATCCACGGCAAAGGTTTCCACTACCAGCCGGTCAGCGCCCCGCGTTTGGTACTTATCCCGCACCCAACCGGTTACTTGCAGACGCCGGCCCAACTGGGGCGGGCGGAAATAGCGGTCGGTATGCCGGACGCTGGCGGCCGCCGGAGCGCCGTACTTGCGGCTCAGGACTTCCACGTATTCCCGGGCGGCGATATTGGGAAAGGCGGCCTCCGGGTACGCCACTGCCTCGCGAAACCGGAGCAGCTTGCCGGCGGTTACCGTGTATTCCAGATGCCCCAACTGCTCACCAACGGTTATCCGTTGGAAGTAACGCTCCCCGCCGGTCATTGCCCAGCCAGTTCCCGGTAGCGCTGTTCATCGGCCGCGGCGGCCGCGGGATGGTCCATCGCCCGGTACAGGGTCGCCCGGGCCCGGTAAGCCGCCGCCAGGTTATTGTCCATTGCCAGCGCATAGTTCAAGTCGGCCAGGGCTGCCGGGTACTCCTCGGCGCAGGTGTGGGCAATGCCCCGGTTCAGGTACAGGTGGGCAAACTCCGGCCCGTGACGCAAGGCCCGGTTGAAGCTGGCAACGGCTTCGGCGGCGATGGCGCGGCGGCGGTCCCGGTCGGGTTCGCGGAGTTCAAGGCACTGGTTGCACCGGGCAATGCCCCGGTTGTACCAAGCGTTGGCGAAGTCGGGCGCTACCGCCAACGCCCGGTCATATTCGGACACCGCCGAAGTGTAAAGCTCAGTGTCGTTATAGAGATTGCCCAGGGCATAGCGACAGTCCGGGTCAGCGGGACGCAGTTTCAAGGCTTCGAGAAAGCTCTCCATCGCTGCCGCCAGGTTGTTGTACCCATCCCGGTAGGCCAGGCCCCGGTTGTAGTAAGCATTGGGCATTTCCGGGTTCAGGTCAATGGCCCGGTCAAAGTCGGCGATGGCCGGTTCGTAACGGTTCAGGGAAGCATAGGCCACGCCCCGGGCATAGTAAAAGTCGGCGTCTTCCGGCTCCAGGGAAATAGCCGCGTCGTAGTCCCGGATGGCTTGCCCATACTCGCCCAGTTGCCGGTAAACCACACCCCGGGCGTAAAAGGCTACCGGATAGTCCGGCTGTGTCTGCACCGCCGCCGTATAGTCTGCAATGGCCTGAGAAAGCCGACCGGCCCGGCGCTGGGCCAAGCCCCGGTAGTACCAGGCCAGGGCAAAACTTCCGTTGACTGCCAGGGCTTGGTCAAAGTCCCGGATGGCTTCGTCCAATTTCCCCAGGCGCAGGTTTACCTGCCCCCGGGCCAGGTAGTCATATTCACTAGTCGGATCCAACATAATCCTGCGAGTTACCCGCCGGCTAAACAGCAATCAACCAACCCGGACGGGCCGGCCGGGTCGCGCCGGCTAAAGCTCAAACTCCACCTCGTAAAAGTCATAGCGGGATAGGGTCATTCCCAGATTAACATAAACCCGCTGGGCGGCCCGGTTGTCCCGGTCAACGTAAAGACGGAGGCCACAGACATTGCCGGCGGCCAGGGCGTCACGCCGGACTTGCCGTTCCAGGGCGCGGTAAACTCCCCGACGGCGGAACTCCGGGGCTACGTAAACACTCTGAATCCACCAGAAGTAAGCGTTGCGCCAGTCGCTCCACTCGGTGGTGATGAATAACTGCCCGGCGGGCTGGTTCTCAACTTCCGCCAGCCAGCCGAAACCCAGGGCTTCGTTTTGGAGGATTGCCAGGACACCGGCCCGGAGCCGGCGCTCGACCAGTGTCCTGGCCTCCGTTTCCAGGGCCATCGCGATATTAAACCGGACCAGGGTGTCCAGGTCGGCCACGTTGGCGCGGCGTATGGTTATTTCCGGGCGGACTTCAGGTTTCAAGGTGGCTCCATTCTATCCGGTCCGTCCTGCTCGTTGGTGGATTACCCGGTTACAGCGTGGTCCAGCCGCCGTCCACTATCAGCAGGTGGCCGGTGGTGGCGGAGGCGGAGGGGCTGGACAGATAGATGACGGCGCCCACCAGTTCCTCCGGCAGCATTCGCCGGCCCAGGGGCATATGCGCTTTCAAATCGGCGGCTAACTCGGTATCGGAGCGGGTATCGGCCGCCAACAAACCGGGTGTCTCCGTCGGGCCGGGGCCGATGGCGTTAACTGTGATTCCATACTTCAGCCACTCCAGGGCCAGGACACGGGTCAGGTTAGCCAGGCCGGCTTTGCTGGCGCAATAGGCGGCCCGATTCTCCCCGGCGATGACGGCTAACTGGGAAGAGATGTTGATAATTCGCCCGCCACCCTGCTTAATCATGGCCCGGGCCGCGGCCTGAGCGCAGAAAAAAGGCCCTTTCAAGTTGGTATCAATTACGGCGTCCCAGTTAGCCTCGGTAACCTCCAGGGCCGGCTGACGGCGGCGGATACCGGCGTTGTTTACCAGAATATCCAGCCGCCCAAAGTCTCGGACTACCTGCCCCACGGTCTGCCGGATGTTAGCCAGGTCCAGAACATCCAGGCAATAGGTTCGGCTGCCCACGCCTTCCCCTTTGATTCGCTCCTCCGTCTCCCTCGCGCCGGGCAATTGCTCCGGGACGTCGGAAACGGCTACGCTGGCGCCGGCCTGGGCCAGGCCGAGAGCCAGCGCGCTGCCGATGCCCCGGCCGGAGCCGGTAACCAGGGCCGTCATTCCGTCCAGATTTAGTCCTGCATAGGGCATAAGCGTGCTGCCTCCTCCGTATTGGCGACCGGGGTTTCATTATAGCAGAGGCATTTCGCGGTGGCGGAGGGCAGTTGCTCCAGAATAATATAACGGGTTGGTAGCCCCGGCGAGAGGAACGATAACCCTCGGCCGCGGCGTAATGCACACTGCTCCGGAATAGTATAACGGGTTGGTTGACCCGGCGAGAGAAATGGCGTCCGGCCGCGCCGGGGAGGTAAAAGGCTTGCCAAGCCGCCGGGGTATGCCTATTATGCCCTGAAAGAGGTGAACCGCTATGCCGAACCCTACCCTCAAGATTCAGGGCGCCCGGTTTATAGTTACCGTTGACCCGCAGCGACGAATAATCCAGGATGGTTCCCTTCTGGTTGAGGGACAGCGAATCCTGCGGGTGGGAAAGGCTGACGAGTTGGCCGAGGTTCCCGCCGCCCGGGTGATTGACGCCGGCGAGATGGTGGTAACGCCGGGTTTCGTAAACGGGCATCTGCACCTCAGCTACGCCCATGCTACCCGGGGTATATTTCCCGACGACTTGGGGCAGGCTTACTTGCCCAACGTTTTCACCCTGCAAGGGGCGATGACCGAGGAGGATGAATACTATACCTCGCTACTGGCGATTACCGAACTGCTGAAGTATGGCGCCACCTGTTTTCTGGACCCCGGCAGCACCAAGGGGTTGGATGCGGGTATGCAAGCCTACCGGAAGTCGGGCTGCCGGATTATCCTGGGTTGGCAGGTTACCGATAAGGCCAATCCCATCAACTTGCCGGTTTACGGCACCGGCGAAGCGATTAACCTGATGGAACGGGTAGTCCGGGACTATGACCATTGCCTGGATGACCGGGTACGCGCCTGGGCGATGCCCTTTTCGCCGGCCTTTGCCACCGATGCGCTGCTGGTGGCGGCGAAGGGACTGGCCGACAAATACCATACCGGGCTGACGCTGCATTTCAACAACAGCGCTCAATACGTGCAGCAATGCCTCCGGGACCATGGAATGCGCCCGGCCCAATATCTGGAATCCCGGAACATCCTGGGGCCGAACGTGGCGCTGGCCCACGGCCTGGGCATCGACCAATCGGAAGTGGACTGCATCGCCCGCAGCGGCGCCGGGGTAATTATGTGTCCCACCGCCGCCATCAAGGGCGGCGCAGGAATGACCCGCGAGGGTATGCTGCCGGAGTTGCTGCAACAGGGGGTTAAAGTGGGGTTAGGCACCGATGCCGGCAACAACTCCAACCTGCTGGAACCAATGCGCTCGATGTACCTGGCCGCGGTACTCTACAAGGATGCGCGGCAGGATGTTGGCATGGTTCCGGCAGAGACGGCCCTGGAGATGGCGACTATCGGGGGAGCAGCGGCTCTGGGCCTGGACGGCGATATTGGCTCCATTGAGGAGGGGAAAAAGGCCGACTTGGTCCTTTTCGACACCCGCCGCCCGGAATGGCGCACCTTGTTCAACCCGGTCAACAATCTGGTCTATAACGCCGATGGCCGCAGCGTCCACACCGTCATCGTGGACGGCCAGGTACGGGTGGAGAATCACCGGCCACTGTTCGTGGACGAATGGGAGCTAATCCAAAAAGTGCAGGCTCTGGGGGAGGCATTGCTGGCCCGCACCGGAATCTCCTTCCCCTCCCGCTGGCCGGTGGTTTAATTTCCGGCTTACCCAGGGACTGCCGGCCGCACATCGCCGGCCGCCGGAAAAGGTAAGGGTAAAGGTAAAGATGGACTTGATTAATGACTTTGGCATCCTGCTGCCGACCCGGGGCGTGCTGGTGTACGCCGGCGGCGGCCGGCCCGGGGTGGAGTTGAACTGGCACCTGGCGGAAACCGTAGAACGGCTGGGTTACGATTCGGTCTGGGTTGGCGACAGCATCACTTCCAAACCCCGCCTGGAACCCCTGACCATTATGGCCGCGCTGGCTGCCCGCACCCACCGGGTCAAAATCGGAACGGCGGTAATGCTGACCGCCCTGCGTCATCCGGTTCACCTGGCCCATGCGCTGGCTACCATCGACAACATTTCCAACGGACGGGTCATCCTGGGCGCCGGGGCCGGCCGGGGGGATAATCAAATGTACGTGGATGAACATTCCGCTGTGGGGATACCCGTATCGGAGCGGGCGGCGCGGATGGAGGAGGGTATTCGTCTGCTCCGCGCCTTGTGGCTGGAGGAACAGGTAACCGGCGAGGAGGGCTACTATCCCTTGCAAAAGGTATCCCTGGAACCCAAGCCCTTGCAGCAGCCGGTGCCGATATGGGTATCCAGCAATTGGGTACAACGCGGATTGCGGCGGGTTGCCGAGTTAGGCGATGCCTGGATTACCAATGTGCCGGAGGTTGAGCTGTTCCGCCGGTGCTGGGAGCGGGTTCAGGAAAACGCAGTCAAAATCGGCCGCGACCCGGAAAAGCTGCCCCGCGCCCTCTACATTTCGATTAACTTGAACAATGAGGCCAACGCCTTGTCCGAGGGCGACCGGTTTATGCAAGCCTATTACAGTCGCCCCTACGAGGCGGTGCGCCGGCAATTGCTCTGTGTGTTCGGCCCACCGGAAAAGTGCATTGACGTCATCGGCCAATACCGGGAGGCCGGGGTTACCTACTTCATCGTGCGCTTTGCTTCCCCGAACCAACCGGAACAGTTGGCAAAGTTTACCCGGGAGGTGTTGCCGGCGGTGCGGTAATCCCTGGCCAAGCCCGTGCTGAGCGGGCCGGCTGGCCTGGGTCGGTTGGCCGCCGGCGAGATAGGCGGACGGGTAACCTGGCAGCCAACCGGGCCGGTAATGATACGGCAATCAGGATGGCTAAAGGTACGGGTAACCGCCTCGCTACGGCCCGGCGGTCTCGTCCCGTATCTCCCGGCGCAGCACCTTGCCGGCGGCGCTGACCGGCAGTTCGTCCCGGAAGTCCACGATGCGGGGTATCTTGTAGTTAGCCAGGCGACGACGGCAGAAGTCCAGGATGTCCTGACGGGCCGCCTCCGGGGTGGCAAATGGGTGTCCCTCTTTCAGGGCGATGACCGCCTTGACCGTTTCCCCCCGGTAGTCGTCGGGGATACCCAGCACGGCGGCTATCCGGATAGCGGGGTGCTGGTACAGTACCTCTTCCACCTCTCGGGGCCAGACCTTGAACCCGGCGGCGTTTATCACGTCCTTCTTCCGGTCCACGATGTAGAAATAGCCCCTTTCGTCCATGTAAGCCAGGTCGCCGGTATAGAACCAGCCGTTGCGAATTGCGGCGGCGGTCTCCTCGGGTTGGTTCCAATACCCTTGCATCACCTGGGGGCCGCGCAGCGCCAGTTCCCCGATTTCCCCCACCGGCATAAGCTCGATTCCCGCCTCGGGGTCAACAACGCGGGCGTCGGTGCCGGGCAGGGGCAGGCCGATGGAGCCGGGTTGGGCCCGGTTTACCGGATTGGCGTGGGTCAGGGGTGAAGTCTCGGTCAGGCCGTAACCCTCAATCAACACTTCGTGGCCCACCAGTGCATCGAAAGACGCCTTAACGGCCCGGGGCAGGGGTGCAGCGCTGGTGCGGCTGGGCCGCAGGGAGGAAAGGTCATAGGAAGCGGCGGCCGCATGGTTCAGCAGGGCAATATACATCGTCGGCACGCCGAGGAACCGGGTGGCCCGGTAGTCCTGGATGGCTTGCAGCACCCGGGCGGCATTAAACCGGCGGAACAACACAATGGTAGCGCCAGCCGCTATCGGAACGCTCATCACCCCCGCAATGCCGCCAATATGGAACAAGGGCAGCGTGGCGACAAAGACCTCCCGGCCCGGTTCATAACCGAACCAGTCCCGGAATTGAACCGCGTTGGCCGTCAGGTTGGCGTGGGTCAACATACTGCCCTTGGGCAACCCGGTGGTGCCGCCGGTATAAGGCAGCAAGGCCAGGTCCCGGCCGGGGTCAATCTCCGGCAGTCGCTTCAGTGGCGCGTGCGTTGCCAGCAGGGTATCCCAGCTCTGAATAGGGGAAACGCTGTTTCCGGTAGTTTCACCCCCTGGCGTCGGGCCCTGCGGCGCTCCGGGAGCGGACTGAACCGGAGAAGCCCCGTCTCCGGCGATTTCACCGGCGACAATGACGCGGGATACCCGGGTCCGGCCCAAGATTTCCCGGGCAGTGGGATAGAGGTCAGCTTCGCAGAGGAGGGTTTCGGCCCCGGAATCGTTAAGGTGATAGGCCAACTCCTCGGCCCGGTACATCACGTTGCAGGGAACCGGCACGGCGCCGGCTTTGAGGATGCCGTAAAAGCCGGCGACCAGTTCCGGCGAGTTCTGGAGGTAGTAGGCCACCCGGTCGCCCTTGGCGATTCCCAGGGAAATCAGGGCGGCGGCAAAACGGTCGGATTCTTCGTCCAGCGCCCGGTAGGTCCTGCTGGCTGGCTGGCCTCCGGCCCCATCCGGATAAACCAGGGCCGGCCGGTGGGGAAAGCGGGCGGCGGACTCCTGAAGGAAGTGATAGAAGGGCGCCCGAGGGTAGTCCAGGCGAGCGGACACTTCCGGGGGGTAGAAGTTCAGCCAGGGGCGAGGGTGGTCAGCCATCTACGAGCGGGCCTCAGGCGGAGAAACCGGTTTCCAGCTTAAGCATCATACCGTTCAAGTCGGAGACGTACTCCTCCATTTGCCGGATGCCCGCATCGTCCAGGTGGGCATAGCGTCTTTGGGAAGCGACGTAGTCGCGGACGGTGGACTTGCGCATTATATTCTGACGACGGAAAACGCCGTCCTTCCACTCGTAGAGGGGCCAGATGCCGCTTTCCACGGCCAGCCGGGACACCTCGATTCCCTTGTTATCATCGTAGCCCCAGGAAGGGTTACAGGGGGTCAGGATCTGGATAAATGCGGGCAGACGGGTGGAAGCGGCCTTTATTTTTCGCTCCAGGTCCTGGGGATGGGAAGTAGATGCAGTTGCCACATACTCGGCGCCACTGAACATAAGCATCAAGGTAAAGTGTTTGGGGTGTCGCAGCTTACCCGAGGGCCGGACGCTGGTGCGGGCCATGGGCTGGGTGCTGCCGGTGGCGTGGCTGCCGCTGGCGGCATGGGCCTGGTTGTCGCAAACCACGTGAAGGTACTTGTAACCCTGCTGGAAGCTGGTTGCCAAGTCCTCCAGCCCCAGGTCAACTTGCCCGTCGCCGTCAATGACCACAATAGGACGGTCAATGTTGCGTACTTTCATGGCGGTCAGCATACCGGCGATACCGCTGTCGTGGGTGCCCAGGCCGCTGCGCTGGAGAAAATCCCGCCCGATACCGCAGCCCTGGCCGAAGATAATCGGGTTTTCCCTCCTTGAGGTGGTCAAAGACGATGTGCATCACCAACCGGGTTGCCAGGTTTTCCGGGCAGCCGGGGCACTGGTTGGCGGTAACGTTCATAAAGACCCGCTGCTGTGGGGTCTCCTGAATCATCTTGATGGGCATAGTCGGCTCTCCCTGATAGCAGGATTTAGGGGCGATTCCAGCAGGACTGGCTAGAACCAGTCCTTGCGCCCCGCCATGTACTCTTGCTCAAACTCTGTATCGGACTTGGTAAGATAATAAATATAGGATGCCCTTCGCTCCAATCGCTCCCCGTGAAGGAGTAACGGTTGCCGTCAGCGGCAGCGCACAGATCCTGGTTGGTCTGAACCGGGTAGTTCAGTATCTGCCCTTGCATTGGTCAGTAGCTCTTCCACCTATAGGCTTCAACGGCCCAGCGCCCGGGCCAGCATTTCCGCGTCCTCGATGACCTCGAAATGCCAGTCCAGCGGCTTGTCGACGTGGCCTTTGGCCGCGGCGGCCAGGGCTTCCTCGGCGGCGTAAACGATATTGTATTGGGTAACGTCCCGCCCGCCCAGGCCGATGATGCGGCCCAGGACTACCGGGGGATTGGGGCGGCCGAAAAGGGCGCTGCGCAAGTCCTGGTAAACGGCGGCCACGGTGTTGCGGTCCAGGGCTACTACACCCCGCACGTTTTTTCAGAGCTTCCAGCAGGTCCTCGGTGGGAAAGGGGCGATAGGTCCGAACCTTGACCAGGCCCACCGCCTTGCCCTGGTCGCGCATCAAGTCCACAGCCAGCCGGGAGGTGGCGGACAGGGAACCCATCGCTACGATGGCGGCCTCGGCATCCTCCATCCGGTAGGTTTCAATCAGACCGCCGTAGCCCCGGCCGGCGAGCTTTACATAATCCTGGTGGGCTTGCTTCAACCGGGCTTTGGCGGTAACGTTCAGCGCCTCATCCAGCTGATAACGGCGCTCCATATACTCCCGCTCCACGTCAATATACCCGTAGCCACTCATCCGCTGGCCTCCGTAGTAGGCCGCAAAATCCAGGTTCTTGATAAAATCGACTTCCGGTGGCAACTCGAAGGGGCGGCAAAAAGGCGTCTATGGCTTCCTGGGACGGGGCTTCCACCGGGTAGCTGTTGTGGGAAACTTCCCAGCCGTCGTAGGTAACAAAGGCCGGCAGCAGCACCTTCCGGGTCCTCGCTGACCTTGTAGGCCTGGATAACCGTGTCCAGCACGTCCTGGGCATTCTCGCAATGATAGTGCATCCAGTGAATATCCCGGTACATTATAGTGTCCTGATCGTCGGAGCGCACAATGGCCGGCGGTTCCAGGGCCCGGTGGGCGACCACGACCACGATGGGGATGCGAGCGTAGGAGGCGAAGATAAGCTGCTGGGCGGCGATGAGCAAGCCCTCGGAGTTGGTGGCGAAGGAGCAGCGGGCGCCCGACTGAGTGGCGGTAAGTTGGGCGTTCATCACACTGCGTTCATGTTCCAGTTCTATAACTTCGGCCGGCAACTCGCCCCGCTGGATCATACGGGATAGCTCTTCGCCCACTTCATCGGAGGGGCCGATGGGAAAGTAACATAACACCTGGATGCGGGCCAGTTTGAGGGCGTGAGCCGCCGCCTTGTTGCCGGTCAGGGCCTGGCGCCGGGCCGGTAGGGGAGAGGTCATCGATAGTCTCCTGTGGTTCTGGGGCTGGGTTTTTTCATGCCGGAGCCGCGTCGTCGCTTTTTCTCTTCACCTTGAGCTGGGCCAAAGGACAGTTGGACGGTTCGACCTGTTTCACCACGAGCGAACACCAAGAACGGACTGACGGTTAAAGGTTCAGATGCAGACGCTGGTGGGTGGCAATCTCCGGCCGGTGGGGCGCTGCCGTAATATCGGTGTAGTCCGGATTGTCCTTACGCACCTGGTCCTCATCTACCATCGTCAGCGCGCTGCCCACGCAAACCTCGGCGCAGATACCGCAGCCACGGCAGAAGTCCACGTCAATGCGGTAACCCTGGTGCGGCAGGTCCTGGCGGATGATAAAGCCGGTGCCGTCGGGACACATAACTTCGCTGATGCAAACGCCGGGGCAAATGCACTGGTTGTCCGCGCAGACTGGAACCTGGTCGCGCCAGACGAAGGGACTGCCCTGGCTGAACCCGGGCAGCCGGTCGTAGCGGTCGAACTGGTAGTACTGAGGCAGGTCTTCCACCGGAGTATGAACCAGCCGGGCGGGTTTCCGTTCCACCCGGAACTTCACGCCGCCCAAAGCCTGCACGCTTTCGTAAGCCTCCAGGGTGGCCTCGGCGTTGCGTTCCCCGACGACGCCGGGGAAGGCTTCCCGGATTACCCGTAACAGGGCATCCATGTCAATGGCCTCGGTTATCCGCGCATAAGCGCCCAGCAGCGTAAGGCCCACCGGGGGAGGGTTGCGCCGGAGCAGCCGCCCGGCAATGCCGGTGGCATCTACCGTAGCCACCACCCCTTCAAAATCGAAGGGCAGGTCAACGTCGTGGGGCGACTTGGGGGAGTTGACCAGTAGAACCCCCCGCTGCATCCGGCCAATGGCATCGGCAATCAGTTCGTGAGTATTCTGTTTGGCGGTGAGCAACAATTCTTCCTGGAAAACGATGACCTCGGCAGGATGATAGTTGGCGCAGCTTGCCATAACCTGGGAATCGGATATCTTGACGTAGTTTATCACCGGGCCGCTGCGGGCGCGGGTGCCGGGATAGACGTTCACCGAAACGAACCAGCCCTGCTCGGCATAAATCTTTGCCAGGGCTTCACCGGCCTGTACCGAGCCTTGACCGGACATACAGAGAAGGTTCAACTCCGTGGTCTGTGGCATCAGATTACTCCTGGCAATAATTGCTTGGGCTATTCTACGCTACCGGGGTTCCCGAATCAACCTTCCCTTCGCCTTGCCGCTCACTCCCGGGCCCTTTCTCCCGGGGAGAAGCTCTTTGGCCGCTGCCAACGTATCCACCGGGACCTCCCGGCCCCTTTCGCCCGGGGAGAAGGCCGGGGCGGTCAAACCGTTGCCTTACCCAGGAACCGGCCAATGGGGGGCAAAGCCAGGTCGCTGCGCTGCCAGGCGGCCATGTGGTCCAATTCCGGCAGAGACCGGAATTGCCAACCGGGACGCCCTGCGACGCAACGCTGGGCCAGCGGGCCGGCGGGGTCATTCGCTCCGGCGTAAATCAGGCCCGGCGCAGTAAGGGAGTCCAAGGCCTCCTCAAAACCGGCCGAGTCCCGGATAGCAACGGTCAGGGCAATCAGGGCTTTAATGTCGTTCTGCTCAAACTGGGCCTTGACCTGAGGCGGAATCAACTCGGCGCGCCGGTCGCCGGCGGCCAGTGCCTCTCTGGTCCGGGAGAAACGCTCAATGCGCCGGTTGAGCGGGCCGGGATCGCGCACGTAGGGGTGCATCCCGCCAATGACCAGGGAACGGATACGCTCCGGCGCATATTTAGCCATGCCGAAGCCGACCCAGCCGCCAAAAGAGTAACCGAAGTAACGAACTTGGGGAACTTCCAATACGTCCAGAACGGCAGTCAGGTCGGCCACCAGCGACTCCATACCATACTCCGCAACGGCATAAGGCTTGTCGCTGCCGCCGTGCCCCCGGGCGTCCATCAAAATCAAGGGGTAGTCCCGGCCCAGAGCCTTTACATAACCCGCAGCGAACCAGTCATCCAGGCTCTGCATAAACCCGTGCATGAGTACAAGGGGCGGGTTGGCTTCATTCCCCAGGTCGCTGGATTCAGCGCGGGGCTGGACCTGGCGCTGGACTTGGTAATGGATACGGACATCGCCATTGTTCACGTAGGGCATAGGCCGGTCAGGTTCCTGGCGTCTGGTTGGCTAACGGGATGGCGATGGTTACCCGGGGCGCCTCGCTGGAGACGCGGGTCGTGTGTCCCTGGCCGGTCAGGTCTTCCACCAGCATAACCTGGCCGGGGCTTATCCGGTGCACTGAGCCGTCGCCCAAGCCAATTTCTCCCTCGCCGGAAAGAGTTATGATGTAGTTGCGACGGGATTCGACGTGCCAATCGCTGAACTGGCCCGGCGGCTGCACCCGGAACCGGATGCCGGTTATCTCCGAAAGGGAGGCCGGGTTGGGGAAGGTATCGGTTTCCAGTTCTTCCAGGTGGGACTGGCCGTCCTCGCCGGTATAGATGCGCGTGATTATCATGACAATGCCTCCGGTTGCCAGGGTGCGTTGACCTTTGAGGTATGTGGTACAGGGGGATGGCCGGCTCTCTTTCGCCAGAATGACGGGACAATGTCAATAGAGCTAAGTTCCGGCGGCCACTTCCCGTCCGGCTTTATTCCGAGACGGCAAGGGCGTTGCATCGGGGAAAAAGGCTTTCAGGACTTGATCAGCGATACCTTCGGCGTCCAGTTGCAGCCGGCGGCGCTGGTCTGCCGCCGTGCCATGCTCAATGAAGTAGTCCGGCATACCGATACGGTGGACTGGCGTCACCTCCATTCCGGCTGCGGCGAGGGCCTCCAGCACTGCCGAGCCGAACCCCCCGGCCAGTACGTTTTCTTCAACGGTAACGATGCGGCGGGTACTGCGGGCCGTGTCCAGCAGCATACTGGTATCCAGCGGCTTCACAAAGAGCGAGTTCACCACGCCACAGGCAATGCCATATTCGGCAAGCAACTCGGCGGCCTCCAGGGCCGCGTTGGCCGGCTTGCCCAGGCCAAAGATGACCACGTCGTTGCCTTCCCGGACCACTGCGCCCCGGCCCAACGGCAGTTCCCGGAGATTCTGGTCCAGCGGCGCGCCGGTAGCGGTTCCCCGGGCGATGCGGATCGCAAAAGGGCCGGAGTGCTTATAGGCGGTGTAGATGAGGTGTTGCAAGTCGTTTTCATCCATCGGCGCCGCCACGACGGCGTTGGGGAGACAACGCAGGTACGAGATGTCGAAGGCGCCGTGGTGGGTCTTGCCATCCTCGCCAACGATGCCGGCCCGATCGGCAATCAGGGTTACCGGCAGGTTCTGCAAGCAGACGTCGTGGACGATCTGGTCGAAGGCCCGCTGGAGAAACGTTGAATAGATGGAAACGAAAGGGTTGAGGCCGGTAGAGGCCATCCCGGCCGCCATGCTGACGGCGTGCTGCTCCGCGATGCCGACATCAAAGACGTTGTTGGGAAATTCTTGCCGGACTTCCTCCAGACCCGTGCCCTCCAGCATCGCTGCGGAGATACCGACGACGGATTCGTCATCCTGCATAAGGCGTCTGATGGTCTGAGCGAATACCCGGGAGTAGGTGGGCGCGCCGGTTCCGCTGCCCAATGGCGAACCTGGCTGATGAAACTTGACCGGGTCATCCTCCGCCGGCGCATAGCCATGGCCTTTGTGGGTAACGACGTGGACCAAGGGAACGAGGCCGGTGGCCGTTCTAGCCTGGACGAGAGTTTGTTCAAGTTGTCTGAAATCGTGGCCGTCCACCGGGCCCAGGTACTGGAATCCCATCTCGGTCCAGAACACCGTCGGTAGGATGAAACTGTCCAGCCCGTCTTTGAATCTTTTGACCAGACGGTAAATCGCCTCGCCCGTAGGCACCCGCTTCGAGAGGGCTTGCATGCGCCCGATCATCGCCCGGTATTCGGGGTGGGTAATCAGGCGCTTGCGCCAGTTGGTGAGGAAACCGACGTTCTCGGAGATGGACATCCCGTTGTCGTTAAGCACGACGATTAACTTTTCCGGGTTGAGATGCACGATGTTGTTGAGGGCTTCGAAGCTGGAGCCGGCGGTCAAGGCCCCGTCGCCGACTACCGCAATGGTCCATGCGTCGCTCCGGCGATTCGCCGCGCCCTGCGCTATGCCCAGGGCGATGGAAAGCCCGGTGCCGGCATGTCCGGCGCAGAGAGTATCGTGAGGGCTTTCCATCGGCTCCCCGAACCCGGACAGGCCGCCCTCCAGTCGGATGTCTTTGAAGGCCTCGCGCCGCCCGGTTACCAGCTTGTGCGTGTACATCTGGTTGGTCGTATCCCAGACGATCCGGTCGGTGGGGCTGTCGAAAACCCGGTGTAAGGCCAGGGTGAGTTCGACGACGCCCAAGTTGGAAGCTAGATGGCCGCCGCGCTCGGTTATCACCGAAATGATAGTGTCCCGGGCCTCTTGCGCGACTTGGGTTAACTCCTGGCGAGTCAGTTCTTTGAGGTCGCTCGGCGCATCTATCCTATCCAGAAGGCGGCTGGACATAGGAAACTTCCTTTTGACCCCTCGGCTTGGTGGCGGAATCGCCGCCGCCGATGGGTTTGAATGGTTGCGGTTAATGTAGGGGGATAATTGCAGGCTGTCAAGGGCGCGGCTTTTAGGCCTCGGGGCTTCCGCGGCTTAACTTACCGTATCCGATGACCGCCGGCGGGCGCCCTAAAGCCTGGCCGGAAGTGGCGGCGCCTCGGACAATAGAGCGGCGGACGGCGGATGACGGCGAATTATACCTTGTTATACCATGTGGCCCTGTACCGAGGCGGCGACGGATGCCTGGATGTCAAAAATGGCCTGGGACATAGCTTGACCAATCAGGTCCAGCCGGCGCACCTGCGCGATGCGGCCGGATGCCCGGTTAAGCTCTTGCCGGGATAACAGCCGGTTGAAGATGCCGCAGACGTCGGCCAGGCAGATAAGCATCACGTCCCGCGGGTCCGGGATTTCGTCGCTGAACAGCACCCCCATAATGCGCAGCTTAACCTCACGCTCGGCCTGGCCGTCAATGACCGGATAGCGTCTGGAGCGGAAAACCCACAGGAAACGGTCGTCCCGGCGTTCCAGAACGCCGAGGGCAGCCAGCCGGGAGAGGGCCTCGTCGTGGATTGCATAAGCGCGTTGCGCGGTGTGTTCCACCCAAAAACGGGCGTCGCGCTGCTCTCCGGCGGCAATTTCGGCCAGCGTCGGGTCAAGCAGGCTGTCGCCGACTGGCGTGGAATCAAGCAATATCAGGTTCTCCAGATCGGTGTCGATCCGGTTTTCCATCGCCAGATCCATCAGCACTCCGCCGGCGATGGCATAGTCTAGCGACCAGCTGGGCAACTGCACGAATCTCCCGCCCTCATCGCGGAGCAGGAGCAGAACGATTTCCTCAACGAATCTCAGCATGATGAAGGTCCTTCTCCGGTAGCGCGCTTACTCCAGCCATCACCCGGGGTTCTACCGGGGTGATGCTTCCGATTGTGAAAATCCCGCCCGACCGGAAGGTTCCGCCGGGGTGATGATAGTAGCACGATCCGAGCCTTGGCACGAGAGGTTTCGGCTGGTACAGAGCCGGAGTGGTGGGCAGTACTGGACTCGAACCAGTGACCTCCTGCGTGTAAAGCAGGCGCTCTAGCCATCTGAGCTAACCGCCCGAAAGTAAGGCTCCGGTCATTAGCGGAAGAGGGGGCCGGGGTTTACCTAACGGTTCCCGGTAGCTGGCGTAGCTGGCGCGCTTGGTGGGACTCGAACCCACGACCTCTGCCTCCGCAGGGCAGCGCTCTATCCGCTGAGCTACAAGCGCGTGTTCCCGGCGCCGATGTCTGACGATATATTCTTTTCCGACGGGAGGCTCAACGTCTTGCGGGAGGTCGGACCGACAATACAATACTACCGGAAAAGATGGTGCCGAGGGAGGGATTTGAACCCACACGTCCATAAAGGACACTGCGCCCTGAACGCAGCGCGTCTGCCGTTTCGCCACCTCGGCCGGGTTAAACCGGAACCGATCCCCATCGAACCGAGCCTCGTATGGTGGGCGATGGAGGATTTGAACCTCCGACCTCCTCGGTGTGAACGAGGCGCTCTAACCACTGAGCTAACCGCCCGCCGGTTCCCTTAACGTTACACTGGTATCATTATAGGGAGATAGAAGCAAGGGCGCAACCCTGAAACCGTAATTGCATCGATAATTATTCCGTAATTACTCCTTCTCCCTGGAGAAAGGGCCGGGGCGAGCGGGCCCTAACGGGCCGTCATCCCGCCGTCAATCACCAACTCGCTGCCGGTAACGAAGGAGGATTCGTCAGAGGCCAGGTAGAGAATGCCCGCGGCGATGTCTTCCGGCGTTCCCATGCGGCCCAGAGGAGTCCGGCCTACCCGCAGGTTGTGAACTTCCGGGAGGGCATGAGCGGCAGCGGTCATCGGGCTGTCCACAAAGCCGGGATGCACCGAGTTAACCCGGATGCCATCTTTGGCGTACTGGATGGCTGCCGACTTGGTGAAGATACGCACTGCGCCTTTGGAGGCGTGGTAAGCGGCGGAGGTTTCACTGCCAACTATCCCGTAGATGGACGAGATGTTGATAATGGAGCCACCGCCGGCCTTCCGCAGTTCCGGGATTGCCAGCTTGACGCCCAGGAATACCCCCTTGCCGTTCACCGCCATCACCCGGTCCCAAGTCTCCACCTCAGTTTCGGCCACCGCGGCGCGGCCACTGATACCGGCATTGTTCACTACCACGTCCAGCTTGCCGTAAGCGGCCACCGTCGCGGCAATGACCTGACGCCAGTTTTCTTCGTCGGTAACATCCAGGGGCATGAACACCGCCCGACCGCCGGCTTCCCCAATTTGCGCCGCCGTAGCGTGGCCCTCTACTTCCAGCACGTCGGCCAGGACGACGGTCGCCCCTTCCTGAGCCAGCAGTTTAGCGGTGGCGGCGCCAATACCCCGGGCGCCCCCGCTGACCAATGCCACCTTTCCAGCAACTCGCATACTATCCCTCCCGAATACCTTGTCATCCCGAAGATCCTGCTGGCCGGAGCAACTCGGCGAATCTCCACGCGCTCGGCAGCTCGGCGGTGAAAAATCCCCTGACCGGGCATAAACCCGTTATGTCAAGTCCATTAAGGAAAATTGGCTGGGGGATGTTACATAACGTCTATTGTGCGAACCAATGGGTCAGGGAGTTTGGGAAGCGTTTACCGGCCGGCCGGGGGCAGTAACACCGTCAACGCCCCGTCCATCGCCACCAGCTGCGTTTCCACCGCTTCCAGCAACAAATCCAGATTCCAGCCTTTGGCTGCCGAGACCAGGACGCTGGGGCAGGACTCCAGGCCCGACGGAGGGAGAGGGGGCTGGCTTGAGGTGCGACCGATCGGCTGGTCGGCCAACAAATCCAACTTGTTGATGACCAGCAGGCGGGGCTTTTGGCTCAGCCCCAGGTCTGCCAGGGTCTCCTCTACCACCTCGGCCTGTTCCGGCGCTTTGGGATGCGTTATGTCCAGCACGTGAATCAGGATGTCCGACTCGGCCAGTTCTTCCAGAGTAGCGCGGAAGGCGGCTACCACCATTGGCGAGAGTTTCTGGATAAAGCCCACGGTGTCGGTCAAGAGCAGTTCGTCGCCGGCGGGCAGACGGATGCGGCGGGTAACCGGGTCGAGGGTGGAAAATAACTGATCTTCGGCTTCCACTTGAGCATCGCTCAAGGCGTTGAACAGGGTGCTTTTGCCGGCGTTGGTGTAGCCGACCAGGGTTGCCATCGGCACGCTGGCCTTCTTGCGCCGTCCGATGTAGATAGTACGCCGCTGCCTGACCTTGTCCAACTCCTGCTGGATTTTCTGGATATGACGGCGAATTATACGGCGGTCGGTCTCCAGCTGGGTTTCGCCGGGGCCGCGGGTGCCGATGCCGCCGCCCAGCCGCTCCAGGTGAGACCACTGGCCGACCAGCCGGGGCAGCAAATACTGGTGCTGGGCCAGTTCAACTTGGAGCTTACCCTCATGGGTGCGGGCGTGGCGTCCGAATACATCGAGAATCAAGGCGGTACGGTCAATGACCTTCACCTGAAGGGCTGCCTCCAGATTGCGCTGCTGGGTAGGGGTCAACTCATCGTCGAAGATGACCGTTTTGGCATCCCGCTCGGCCACCATTTCCTGGACTTCTTGCAGCTTGCCCTTGCCTACGTAGGTAGGGGTTAGCCGGTCGGCCCGCTGGGTTACCTGGCCGGACACCTGGGCGCCGGCGGCGCGGGTCAGGTAGGCCAGTTCCTCGAGGGTATCGTCCAACTCCCAGAGATGGGAGCGGTTCTTTACCTCTACGGCAACCAGAATAGCCTTTTCCGGCTCCGGTTCGGTGGCAACCGTCCGCTTAGCTATGAGCTTATCTCCCGGCGGGGGCCGGTATGGCCCAGGATTCCAGTCGTTGACAGCCTTTCTCCACCTGTTCATCCGGGGTAGTCAGGGAAAGGCGGATATACCCCTCGCCGTACTGTCCGTAGCTGGAGCCGGGGGTAACCACAATGTCTGTATCCTCCAGCAGCCGGGCGGCGAACTCGGCAGAGGTAAAACCCTCCGGCGTCCTGGCCCAAATGTAGAGGCTGGCCTGGGGAACTGCCACGGACAACCCCATCTTGCGCAGGGCGTTAACTACCCGATCCCGCCGGCGCTGGTAGATGACCCGGTTCTCTTCGATACAATCCTGGGGGCCGGTGAGGGCCTCCATGGACATTTCCTGGATGGCCTGGGGGATGCCGGAGTCCAGGTTCGCCTTTATCTGGAACAACGCCTTGATCATGTCAGCATTGCCCACGGCCATGCCCATCCGCCAGCCGGTCATATTGTAGCTTTTGGACAGGGAGTGAAACTCGATTCCCACCTCCCTGGCCCCGTCCACCTGGAGCAGGCTGGTCGCTCGGTAGCCGTCATAGCCTACCTCGCTGTAAGCGGCGTCGTGGAGCAGGGCGATGTCGTGCTCCCGACAAAAGGCGACGTAAGACGCCAAATCATCGGCGGTGGCTACCGCGCTGGTCGGGTTGTTGGGATAGTTGAGCCACATCACCTTGGCCGCCTGGGCCACCTCCCGGGGAATGGCGGACAGATCGGGCTGCCAGCCGTTAGCCTCATACAGGGGCATTATGTAACTCTCAGCGCCGGCGAACATAGCGCCAACACCATAGACCGGATAGGCCGGGTCGGGCACCAGGGCCAGGTCGCCCGGGTCCAGGAAACAGAAAGCCACGTGGCCGATACCTTCCTTGGCGCCAATGAGGGGCAGGACTTCCCGCTCCGGGTCCAGGCTGACGGCGAAACGCTGCTCGTACCAGCAGGCGATGGCCCGGCGCATTTCCGGCAGCCCGTCGGTTTCCGGGTAGCGATGATTGGGCGGATGCTGGGCGGCGGACAGCAGCCGGTCGATGATGGGCTGAGGCGTGGGAATGTCCGGGTCGCCAATGCCAAAGGTTACTACGTCAGCCCCGGCAGCCCGCTTCTCGGCGATAATCCGAGAGATTTCTACAAAGGGATAGGGAGCCAACTTGCCTAGACGGGTGGAGAAGTTCATTTTGCTTACTCTGCTTCAATATATAGGTTAGCTATATAGGTTAGCTTTTTGCCGCCAAGCTCATAACGGCTACCACTCTCCGGAAAAAACCTCTTCCGCCGGGCCTTCCAGGAAAACCTCTCCCTCACCGTCCCACTCGATGGTCAAAGTGCCGCCGGGGAGAGTTATGTCAACCCGGTCGTCAATCAATCCCTGCAACCGGGAAGCGACGGCTATGGCGCAGGCGCCGGTGCCGCAGGCCATGGTTTCGCCGGAACCCCGCTCCCAGACCCGGGCATTCAGGTGGCGGGCGTCCTGCCGATTTACGATCTCAAAGTTCACGCGTCGGGGGAATATGGGGTGGCCTTCGACCAAAGGGCCGATGTTATGCAGGGGAAACTCCCCTACCGGCTGGTCAATGTAGGTTACCGCGTGGGGATTGCCCATGGATATAAAGGACAGGAACAGGCGGAAGTTGCCGGGGTGTATCGGGTACTTGAGCACCGGGCCGTGGACCGAACTCATCGCCGGGTCCAGGTTAACCGGAATGTCGACGGGGTTAAGTTTGGGCCGGCCCATGGAAACCCGCGCCGCAGTTACCTTGTCCCGGTCATAAACGGGAAACACGGTGCGGACCCCGGCCAGGGTATCTACGCTGAGGCCACCCTCCGGACGGGGTACGATTTCCCGTTCAATGGCGTACTTGGTGAAGCAGCGGATGCCGTTGCCGCACATTTCCCCCTCCGAACCGTCGGCATTGAACATCCGCATCCGCAGGTCGGCCCGGTCCGAGTCGAGAATCAGGATGATTCCATCGCCGCCGATGCCGAAATGACGGTCGCTCATCGCGCGGGACAGAGCGGGCCAGTCTTCCGCCAAGTGGCGGGCATCGATATAGATGTAGTCGTTGCCGGCCCCGTGCATCTTGGTAAACTTCATCAGGCCCTCGCTCCGCAGGTTGGGTTCATTGTACCAGATCCCGCCCGGTCATCCCCGGTCCGGCTCCCTGGAGGAGAAAGAGGCGACATTTACATTTCCCCTCAACCCGGCGGCCCGCTCCCAGGCCAACTCGTCCAGGGCCGGATTATCCGCATCCAGCCAGTGGATGCGAGGGTCATCCGGCTTGAACCAGGTATATTGGCGACGGGCCAGGCGGTGGGTCTGAAACTTGGTTCGCTGTACCGCCTCCTCCAGAGAGGTTTCGCCGTTGAGATACTGACCCAATTCCCGGTAGCCGGGGCAGGCCAGCGGCCCGGTTCCCAGGGGATAGCCCATGGCGGCAATGTTGCGGGCTTCGGCGAGCAAGCCGCCGCGCATCATCCGGTCAATCCGCCGGTCAATCCGTTCATAGAGGGCAGCCCGTTCCAGTGTAAGCCCGACGGTAAGCCCGCCCCCGCCGGAGCCGGGCAGTTCTTCTTCCCGCCGGCGGTAGTCAGAGGGCAGGTGACCGGTAACGTGGTGAATTTCCAGGGCGCGGATTATTCGCCGGAGGTTTCTCGGGTCTAATTCCGCAGCCCTTTGAGCGTCTATTTTCTGTAGCCGACGGTACAGGGACTGATTACCCGCGGTTGCCGCCGTCTGTTGGCAGCGCTCCCGGAACCCAGCATCGGGGGGAACCTCCGGCACGGCCCAACCTTCTTGCAAGGCCCAGACGTATTGCCCGGTGCCGCCAGCGACGATGGGCAAATGGCCGCGCCCGGAAATACCAATGATGGCTTGCCTGGCCAGGGAAAGAAAACTTCCCAGGCTGAAGCTGCGGTCGGGAGGGAGCAGGTCGAGTAAGTGGTGGGGAGCCTGGCTTTGTTCTTCCGGCGTAGGCTTGGCGGTGCCGATGTCCATGTGCCGGTAAACCTGGCGGCTGTCGGCGTTGATTATCTCCCCGTTCAACCTTTGCGCCAGGGATATAGCCAGCCGGGTCTTACCCACCGCTGTAGGGCCGACTAGAAAAATAATCGGGGCGTCAGCAAAGGTCATTTTAACGGTTCGATAATAACGGCTTCGATCATCGTGCTGGTTGACTTATGAAACGGCTGCCTTTACTTCCCCGGCCAATCGGGCGATTTCAATGAAGGAGTCGGCTTGCAGGCTGGCGCCGCCGACCAGCGCGCCGTGAATGCAGGACTGGGCGGCAAAGTCGGCAATGTTGCCGGCGTTCACGCTGCCCCCGTAGAGAAGCGGTATTTCCCCGGCTAGGGCGCCGAATTGGGAGCGGAGAGTTTCCCGGACGGCTCCATCCATTACCGTGGCGGCGATTTCCGGGGTGGCCGCCTGGCCGGCGCCGATCGCCCAGACCGGCTCGTAAGCGACTATCAGGCGGTTTAGGTCAACTTCGCGAATATCGGCGAGACCGGAACGCACCTGTTGAGCGATTACGGCAGCGGCGTTGCCGGTTTCCCGCTGCGCCAGGGTTTCCCCGACGCAGAGGATGGGCCGCAAGCCGTGGCGAAGGGCGGCCAGGGCCTTGCGGTTGACCATTTCATCGGTCTCGCCGAATAGCTGGCGCCGCTCCGAGTGTCCCAAAATAACGTAGTCGCATAACCCCAAGAGCATCGGCGGAGCAATCTCTCCGGTAAAGGCCCCGGCGTCCTCGAAGTGCATATTCTGGGCGCCTACCTTTACCGGAGAACCGTCCAGGGCATCCCGTACGGCGGCCAGGGAAATGCTGGGCGGACAGAGAACAAGCTCTGCGCCGGCGGCGGTCCCGGCCTGTTGCCGGATTGCGCCGGCCAACTCCACCGCCTCGGCCAGGGTGGTGTTCATCTTCCAGTTGCCGACGACTATTGTCCTGGGCGTGGTTGTTTGGGGCATAGCAGGCAGCGTCCTTTATCGCTATCGGATTCGGGAACAAGGCTACGGGCCGTACTTGGTCAGCTTGCCCGAATGGGAGAGGGCCAGCAGCATTAAGTTGGTCGCCGGAATGCTGCCGATGGAGCCGCGTCCGCAGTCTTTCTCGTTGAAAGCTGGCACTCCTTCGCCTCGGGTAAGGCTGGAATGGAGCATAAAGGGCACCGGATGCCAGCTATGGGCGGCCATTATCGCCGGAGTAGCATGGTCGCCAGCCACGATGAAGACCTCCGGCTCCAGTTCCCGGATCCGGGGAATCAACGGATCCAGGTTTTCCAGGGCCTTAACCTTGGCGTCAAAGTCTCCGTCCTCCCCGGCAGCGTCGGCCGGCTTGTAATGGATAAAAAAGAAGTCGTGATTCGCATATTCCTGGTGCAGGGTGTCCACTTCGTCGCCGAAAGTCGGTCCGGTGGGGATTATTTTCATATTGGCTACGGTGGCAAGTCCCCGGTACATCGGATAGGCGGCGATGCCGGCTGGGTTGAGCCGGTAAACCTCGCCCATTGGCGGCAAAGAGGGCAATTGCGCCCAACCCCGCAGGAGTACCATGTTGCCCCGCTCCTCCTCGGCCAACAGCTTGCCGGCCTGGCTCACGAAGTCGTTGATCAGCTGGGCGGCCCTTGCCGCGGCGGGTTCAAGAGGACGCACCAGCTGGGCCGGCACGCCGGTAATCTGCGGGTCGGTCTCCGTCAATGCTTCGGACAGCCCTTCACCGCGCAGCCGCAATACAAACCGATAGTCCTGGACTGGAAAGACGTCAAGCTGAACCCCGGGCAGTTCGATCCGGTTTAGCCGCGCGCAGAGGGGCGCGCTCAACTCGGTGGGAATACGGCCGGCCCGGCGGTCCACCAAATTTCCCGCCCGGTCAACCGTGCAGAAATTACCCCGGGCCGCCACGTCGCCGGGCCGGAGTTCCACTTCGATCCCCAGGGCCTCCAGCGCGCCCCGGCCAATAACGTACTTCAGGGGATCATAACCGAACAGGGCCAGATGTCCCGGGCCGCTGCCCGGCGCCACGCCGGGCAGCACCGGCGTGGTCAAACCGCAAGCGCTCTCCTGCGCCATAGCGTCCAGATTGGGCAGATTCGCCGTTTCCAACTCGGAACGCCGGGTATCCGGGTGGGGCAGACCGCCCAGGCCATCCACCACCAGAAGTACGATTTTGGAAGGAGTGGTTACATAGCAATCGTGCAATTGTTCCAAATCTATCATATCCGTCTCACCATTATGCTAGTTGTTTCCGACTGGTACTTGGCGTTAAGGGCAGGGCGGTTTTCCGGGCTTCAGGCCTCCGGGAGGGCGGCGATGCCGGGCAGCTCCCGGCCCTCCAGGAACTCCAGGGAAGCGCCCCCGCCGGTGGACACGTGGCTCATCTGAGCCATCAAGCCCAACGCTTCCACGGCCTCTGCCGTAGAGCCGCCGCCCACTACGCTGGTTGCGCCCTCCAGTCCGGCAAGGGCCTCGGCGACCAGCCGGGTGCCCCGGCTGAACCGCGGCATTTCAAAAACCCCCATCGGGCCGTTCCAGATGATCGTCCGGCAGGACTTCAACCCGGCGGCAAACCGGGCGGCGGTAGCCTCACCCACGTCCATAATGTACCAGCCATCGGGAACCTCCCCCACCGGAACCGTACGAGTTTCCGGCGGGTCCGGGTCAAACCGGCTGGCTACTACCACGTCTTCCGGCAGGTGTACGCCGATATTCCGGGCGGCGGCCTGTTCCAGCGCCGCCCGGGCGAAATCCAGGCGGTCTTGCTCAATAGCGGACGCACCCGTAGCATATCCTTGGGCGCAGAGGAAGGTTACTGCCATGCCGCCGCCGATGAACAGGTGGTCCAGCTGGCCCAACAGGTTCTCCAGTATCAGAATCTTGTCGCTGACCTTTGCTCCGCCCAGCAAAGCGGCCAGAGGGCGGGCCGGCGTTTCCAGCGCCTTCCCCATTGCTTCTACCTCCCGCTGCACCAGCAGGCCCATCGCCGCGGGCAGGAAGGTCGCAACCCCTACGGTAGAGGCGTGGGCGCGGTGGGCGACCGCGAAGGCGTCCATAACAAAACAGTCGGCCAGGGCGGCCAGCGCTTGGGCAAACCCCGGGTCGTTTTTCTCTTCTCCCGGACGAAATCTGAGGTTTTCCAACAAGACGATTTCCCCGGGGCCCATAGCGTTGACTCTTGCCGCCACCTCCGAGCCGACACAATCCGACAGGTTAAACACCGGCCGGCCCAACAACTCGGCCAGCCGGTCGCCTACCGGGGCCAGCCGCAGCGATTCCACCACCTGACCGTCCGGGCGGCCCAGGTGGGAACAGAGAATCACGCGGCAGTCCCGCTCCAGTAGATACTGGAGCGTCGGTAGGGTGGCGCGCAAGCGCTGGTCATAGGAGGAAATGACTTCCACTCCCTGCTCGATGGGGATGTTGAAGTCAACTCTTACCAGAACACGCCTGTTTTCTACTGCCAAGTCGGAGAGAGTACGCTTTGCCATACGCTTGCCAGACTCCTGGTTGTGTCCTGTTATGTAAGGCAACCAGGCCGCAGGTCGGCGGCCGGCGCGGTCAGCGCCTGCCGGGCCAAGGCGATCAGCCCTTCTTGTCCCTCGGCGGGAAGGTTCATGGCGTCCAGGATGGCCAAAGCCTGCTCGGCCAGTTCCCGGGCCTTGCTCTCGGCATAAGTGCGGCTCTCCGTTTCCTCCATGATGCCGATAATACGGGCCACATCCGGGGGTCCCAGTACCCGTTTCAGGTAGATGGAACCCAGTTCCCGCTTGGCTGCGGCGCTGCAATGCTCCAGGGCATAAATTAGCGGGAGGCTTTTTTTCTTGTTCAACACGTTGCCGGGCGTTACACCGTTCCCGGAGGGGCCCCAAAAGTCGGCAATGTCCTGCGTAACCTGCCAAGCCATTCCCAGCTTGCTTCCCAGGACGCGGAACTGGCTTTGCATCGCATCGTCGGCCCCGGCGGCCAGCGCCCCCGCAGCGGCGGAGCAGCCGGTCAGCGAACCGGTCTTGCGTCCAATCATATCGTTATAGTCGCTAATAGTAACCAGCAAGCGGTCCTGAAATCCCAGGTCTATGTATTGGCCCTCGCACAGGGAGAGACAAGACTGGTCCAGCATCGCCACGGCGGTTAACACCCGATCAGCGGCAACGCCAAATTCACTCAGGCGCATCATTGCGGCCCGGCCCAAAGCGTGCAGCCCGTCGCCGGCATTGATGGCTTGAGACGGTCCCCAGACCCACCAGATGCTGGGGCGGGCGGCGGCGGCCACCCGGCCGGCCTGAACGTCTCCGTGCACCAGCGAAAAGTTATACACCAACTCCACCGCTGCGGCTACCGGCAGGGCCGGGGCGTATTCACCGGCCAGGGCCGCACCAGAGGCCGGGGCCAGCAGGGAATGAAAGCTCTGCCGGGCCGCCGGCGCACTTTCCGGCCTTCCTTGCTGGTCCACCCAACCCAGGTGGTAGCGGAGCAGGTGATAGAGGAAACCCTCCCGTCCGGCGAAACATTCTTTCAGTTCTCCTTCCAGAGCCGCCCGGTAGGATTCCAGAACGGTTGACGTTGCGATAAGGTTACCTCCGGCTATCGCTTAATGAGAACTGGTTCCGCCTTCCGCCTTCCAGACTCGCATCACTTCGGCGAAAGGAGTCGCTCCCTCGCGAACCAGAACAGGAGTAACCCCGGTCAGGTCAACTACCGTCGACGGCACGCCCTGGGGAGAGGGAGGGAAGTCAACGATGCAGTCAACCGAGTCGCCCAGCGCCGCTTGCACTTCGGCTCCAGTGTTCAGGTCTGCCCGGCCGCTTCGATTGGCGCTGGTGCCGGTGACCGGACGGCCCAGCCCGGCGGCCAGAGCCAGTGGGGTCCAATGGTTCGGCATTCTGACCGCCACCGTGTCCCGGTTGCCAGTAACCAGAGGAGAAAGAGTGGGCGATTTGGGCAGTACCAGGGTCAGCGAACCCGGCCAGAAAGCTGAGGCCAGGCGACGGCTGGCTTCGCTCGGATTGCAGGTTATCGCCGCCACTTGCCGCCAATCGGCTACCAAAACCGGCAGGGCTAACCCGGCGGGGCGTCCTTTAATCTCAAATATACGGAGCAAGGCCGATTCATTAGACACATCGGCGCCCAACCCGTAGAGAGTATCCGTAGGAAAGACGACTACACCGCCAGCCTCGAGCCGTCGGACCGCCGCCGCCAGTTCTTCTGGCCGCTGTTCCCGGAAATAGTTGGTAGCCGGTAGCCGGTTTTGCAAAGCGGACACATCCGGTTTTTCAGTTGGGCTTAACTTGCCTAACTCGCTTGGAAGCAAGTTTAGCACGAATGGCCCTTTGGGGTCGAGACGAACTTCCGGCGGGCGCCCGCCCCCGCCCGGATTCCTCTTCCCCCAAGGAGAAGAGGGATAAAGCTACCTCAATACTTGATACTTGGCGCCCCTGGCGGAGAAGGAGAGCGACTTGGCATACGGCGAGGATAAAGCCACTTCTACCTGGCGCCCCTGGCGAGATGGCTCAATACCGATTCTATGGACGTCAGGTTGTCGACTTCTACTTGGCGCCCCTGGCGAGATGGCCCGGAGAGGGATTGTCGCTTGGAGAATAATGACGGTTGCCGCTCAGACGACTGAGCGGCGATTTGCGGGTTTTCAGGTACTACAGCACCCCAAGAGGCGGGAAATAGCCTCTGACAACGCCGCAACTCTCCCGGTTCTCGAGTCTGGTTTTCGGGCTTGGCCGGGTAAAATCCTCAGGCTAATCTCCGGCGTTACCGCCGGGTGAGCCGGCCCGGTTCCCGATACGGATTTCTGTTACACTGTCCCCAAGGGTGAACCAACTTCTTTGCTGGTGATCGGCCATGGACATCGGGAAATTTCCTCCGCAGCTTCTGGAACGGTTGCTGGCCAAGGCCGGAACCAGCGACCGGCGGGTGCTGCTGGGGCCGAAGGTAGGCGAAGATGCGGCGGTAATAGATATGGGAGACCGGCTGCTGGTAGCCAAGAGCGACCCGGTTACCTTTGCCACCAACTCAATCGGCTGGTACTCGGTGCAGGTCAACGCCAATGATGTAGCGTGTACCGGCGGTGTACCGCGCTGGTTCCTGGCGACGGTGCTGCTTCCGGAAAGTTTTCCCGAAGCTGAAGCCGAAGCGGTGTTTGACCAGATCGTGGCTTCGTGTACAGCCCTGAATGTTTCCCTGATTGGCGGGCACAGCGAAGTTACCTATGGCATTGACCGGCCCATCGTCCTGGGCAGTATGTTGGGAGAAGTGGAACGGGACCATCTCATTACCACCGGGGGCGCCCGGGAAGGGGATAGCATCGTCATTACGAAGGGAATTGCCATTGAGGGAGCGGCCCTGCTGGCCCGGGAGAGCGGCGCCGCGTTGCAAGCCGCCGGCGTGCGCCGGGAAACCATCGCCGCCGCCGCTGAATTGCTGACCAAACCGGGAATAAGTGTAGTGGAAGAAGCCCGGATTGCTTGCTCGGCAGCTACGGTTCACTCCCTCCACGACCCCACCGAGGGCGGCTTGGCGACCGCATTGCGGGAAGTAGCCCAGGCTTCGGGCATGGGCCTGGCGGTAGAGGAAACCAGTATCCCGGTACTGCCGGAATGCGACGAGATTTGCCAGGCTTTGGGCCTGAACCCGCTGGGCTTGCTGGCCTCGGGTTGTTTGATAGTTACCCTGCCGGCCGGCGAGGTTCCGACCTTGTTGCTGGCTCTGGAGCAAGCGGAGATTACCGGCTGGGAAATCGGGCAAGTCCTGGCCCCGGAAGAAGGTCTGGTTATGATTGGCTATGCCGGGGAAGTACCTTTGCCGGAGTTCCCCAGAGACGAATTAGCCCGGTACTTTTCTACTTTGAAATAGCTCCAGGGAAGTAGCGCCGGGTGCCGGTGTATTCCATTGCACTATTTACATTTATTTCTGGCGTCAATTACACTTCATTACACTTATCGTTACACGCAGATATAAATGTCCGCTTTATCGCTAACTCTCCAGGTACACTTTTAGAGCATCCATCAACTGAGTGGCCGTAATGTTCCCGCCGCTGATGGTGATTGCTACCTTTTTACCGGACAAGGTTTCCCGCTGTTTAATCGCTCCTGCGGTAGCTGCCGCCCCCGCTCCCTCCGCCATGGTATGTGCCTTCTCGACGAGCAAGCCGATGGCTCGGCGGATCTCCGCATCGCTGACCAGGACGAAGTCATCCAGCAGATGCCGGATTATCCGCTGGGGTAATTCGTAGCCGGACTGGGTGGCTATTCCCTCGGCGAAGGTGTGCATCGGGGCCTGAACCAGTTGCCCCTGCCACCAGGACAAGTAGCCGGCCGGCGCCGCCTCCGCCTGTACCGCCCGCACCTGAATAGCCGGGTTAATCGCCTTGGCCGTCACGCAAGCGCCGGCCGCTCCGCTGCCTCCGCCCAGGGGCAGGTACATTATGTCCACATCTGGCAGGTCCTCTATTACCTCCAGCGTCTGTGTACCTACGCCAGCTATAAGCAACGGTTCGTCGGTGGGGTGTACGTAGCGGTAGCCCTCCGCGGCAGCCAGGCGCTCGCAATGCGCCCTGGCTTCGTCAAAAGTCTCGCCGTAGAAGACCAGTTCGGCGCCCAGAGCCTCCATTGCCGCCACCTTCAACGGATTAGGGTCTTTCTCGGGCAGGGCGATAAGCGCCCGCGCCCCGAAAATCCGGCAGGCGTGGGCAATCGATTGGCCGTGGTTGCCGGTGGAGGCGGTGATTACGCCTCGATTCCGTTCCTTTTCGCTCAGGTGGGCCAGCAGGTTGATGCCACCCCGGGCCTTGAAGGCCCCCAGGGGGTGGTACTCCTCATGCTTCAGGTACACTTCGGCGTCCAACAGTTGGCTCAACCCCGCTGAGTAATGCAAGGGGGTGCGAACCAAATAGGGAGCGATGGTCTTTCGGGCCTCATAAACGTCTCGCAGGGTTGGGACTTCAATCATATGGCCCATATCGCCTCGTCTCGATTTTGATGCAGCTCAAGGACACCGGCTCGGGACGCGCCGGACTTTGCGCGTCGTCCGGCTTCAGCGTAGCAAAGGGTTTGAGAAGGGTCAAACATAGAGCGCCTCCGGCCAGACTTGCATTCGTTACACTTTAATTACACCTGACGCATTCACCTCTGCATTTTTACACCTTGCGCCGCCCCGGGCGTCGCGGGATTACACTCGGCGTTACACCCGACTTGCTACACGGGGAAACCGGGCCAGTCCCCGGCCAGTTCCCCGGGAAGTCGCCGGCGCAACCAACACATCGCCGAAACACTGCCCAGCCTGGGGGAGTTTCCCGGGCCTGGAGCGCAAAATGGTTGGCGCCGGCCTCGAAAACCCGGCGCGCTGAGCGGCAAAATGCGGCCTTTGAGCGTTCCAGAGGAGGGTAGAAGCCCTGAAATCGCCATTTCCGTAGCTGTTTTTCAGTTCTAATTTTTTCTTAAAAAAGTTTAAGAAATAAGTAAGAAATAAAATAGTCGAGTATTGACAAATGCCGGAACAGGTGGTATCATCTACTACATCTTGTTACTCGGCACGAATGCACCACAAAAGGAGGAGTACTTTGGCACGGAAGACTAAATTAATGCAGCGGGTAGAAAGGGAACACCAGCGTCCTCTGGAGCGGCTACTCCCCGAAATGGTTAACGAAAGGGGACTTTCGAGTACCGCCGACGATCTGGGCGTCAGCAAGGCTACGCTCGGCTACTGGTTGCTCAAGCTCGGCATAAATGTACGCCGCGTGGCCCTCGCCCCGGGCGAGACCCTGGAGGTCAAGCGGGCCAGCTAACCCGGTCCCCGGTCTGGCATTACGCCGGAAGAAGAAATTACCCCGAAGGATGCTCGGGTGCTATCGGTGGTGGGTGTGCGAGATGGGTTGCTCGATGGAGCAACCGGAGTAAGCGGGTTTTACGAGTCGCCGGTTCTTGTGAACTGGCGACTTTGCCTTTTCCTCATTTTATTGTTCCGGGAGCATGCATGCCCCTGGAGACCGGCCTCCGCCGCGCCGATGGCGATATAGCAGCCGATTTCCCGGACCTTAAGGGTCTGGAATGCCTGAAAACCCGGGAAATCGGCTCTCAACGCGTTCGCCTTCGATACAACCCCATTATGTTTACCCGAGCCGGCAGGGTTATAGCTGATTCGGAACCGGGCGGGTTGGGCTGCCCGGTTTGCTGCGCCGCTATCTCTGAAAAATATCCTCCGGTAGAAAGGCGGAAACGGTTACATTGGGCAAATCCACGATGTTGCTTATCTTCAAATCCACCGCCACACTGCAAATAATATACGCCTGTTCCCGGCTCCAGCCCCGCTCTTGTAGCAGCTCAATCATGTTGACCAGGGCATTCCGCGCCGCCAGGGTCAGGTGGGTTTCCCCCTCCTGGGTCCCGTCGTCTCGAATAGGCATTCCCATAGTAGCGATGAAGTTCCGGGGCGCCGCCCATTCCGGGGGCAGAAAATAGTTCGGGTGGGCATAGCGCGGGAACCGGATGTTGTGCCTGGCCGCTTCACCCCGCATTACCCGAAACCGCACCGCCGCAGTGGCGCCCATCTCGATCGCCGTGATGCAGCACTCCGAATCCCCCTGGGCAAAGTGTCCGTCGCCCACCGAATAAAGCGCCCCGGCTACGTTCACCGGAATCAGGAGCCGGGAACCCTTGGTCAACTGTTTGGCATCCACATTGCCGCAGTTTTCTCTGGGCGGCAGCGTCCGCAGCCCCTGCTCGGCGATGGCGCCGCCGGCCGGCACTGCATCCTCGGCATCGGGCAGAAAGGCGATGCCGCCCCGCCGCACCAGGTCCGCTTCCCGGGCTGTCCAGGCGGCCAGCTGCGCGTGGGACGGGGCAAGGCCCGCCGTCCCCATGAAGGAGCCGTCAATGATGCGAACGCCGGGTATCTGCGGGGAAGTGGCCCAGCCATCCTTGATTTCCCAGTGGGCCAGGTACGGTTCCGGGAAGAGGTCGCGCAGAAAACCGGCCCCGGGCCGGTTCCGCGTCCATCCGTTGGGTTGGGCCACGATGTCCAGATACTCAATCTCCAGCAGGTCGCCAGGGGCGGCTCCCTTCACGTAAACCGGGCCGGTCAGGGGATGCGCCACTTTGGCATCCAGGTTTATCAGGTCGGCCGGGGTCATTCCGGGCTGTATCTGGCAGTCCGAGGCATCTCGGGCTTCCAACACGACTTCCTCCCCGGGCTCCACTTCTAGGATGGGCGGAATATCCGGGTGCCAGCGGTTATGGCCCGTTCCTGGCTCCTCTTTCAGCCGCCTGGCCCGGTCTATCTCGATACTCTTCATTCAGCTCACCGTTAATTTCAGGTTTCTTATGTTAAGTGTTAAGGTTGTCAGGTCGTTGGGATTCTATGCCCGCCGCACCCCCCGGTCAACGCTTCGCCAACGCCGGCGTCAATGCGGTTACCGTGTTAGACCGCCCCGAAGCGACCAACGTTCCGCCAATGCCGGAGTTAACCTGCAACGACATCCGGCGGTGCTGGCCCGGATCCAACGTTCCGCCAATGCCCGGAGTTAACGCCAACGGCCCGGGCCCGGGGCTCGCCGACGCACTCGACTGAGCCGGGACAGTTTATCGCAGCCGGCGCCCCGGGCCCGGGACTCGCCGGCTCCAGTGCCGGGCGGTGAACTAAACTTGACCCGCCTACCCGGGCGGGTTATCATCCCTGCATTCCCCAGAAGTGGCGCGGGCGCTCGGTGGCGCCACCTACCGTTTCGGCAGTGGAGTCGCCCCGCCAACGCCGGGCAGGGGCCGTATTGCCGTCCGTGTTGCCGTATTGATGTTGTTCAGGGTTTAGGGAGGTACGATGCCACAGGCGAATGAGTTGATTGTACAGTTATTGGAGGAGGCGGGAATTGAGTATGTCTTCGGGATTCCCGGCGGCGGCACCGGCCAGATCTATAACCTGCTGGTAGGCCGGGAGGACCGGATAAAGGCGATTCTCTGCCGCCACGAGCAGACCGCGGCGATAATGGCCGACGTTTATGGCCGCGCCACCGGCAAGCCCGCCGTGGTGATGGGCCAGGGCCTGTTCATCGGGTCCAACGCCAGTTTTGGCATTATGGAAGCCATGCTCAGCAGTTCTCCCATGCTGGTGCTAACCGATACCTCCGACGGCGGTTCCGCCCAGCACCCGGCCAACCAGTCCGGCGCCGGCGAATACGGCAGCATTGACCTCCCTACCATTATCAAATCAATGACCAAATATACCTCCCTGGCGACCAGTCCCAAGGAGGCAGTGCTCGGCGCCCAATTGGCGATCAAGCACGCCACCAGCGGGCGCCCCGGCCCGGCCGCAGTGGTGATGCGCTCGGCCTCCATCGCCGGCGAAGTAGATGTGGAAACCCCGCCCTTTATTCACCATACCGCCGGCTACCTGAATACGGCCAAGCCGCAGAGCGCCCCCCAGGACATTGAGCAGGCCATCGCTATCCTCGCCACCTCCCGGCGACCGGTGATTGTCGCCGGGAACGGAGTCCACCAGGCCAAAGCCCACGCCCAGCTTCAGCAGTTGGCCGAACTGTGGGGTGCGCCGGTAGCGACCAGCTACAAGGGCAAGAGCGCCATTGCGGAAACCCATCCCCTTGCGCTGGGTATGGCCGGCGTCTATGGACAGGAGGCGGCCAACAAGGCGGTGGGCGATGCCGACACCGTCATCGTGGTGGGCGCCAAGCTCAGTCCCCAGGACACGGTCCGGGAGCGTCCCAACGTCTTTGACCCCCGCCGCCAGCGCATTATCCAGATCGATATTGACGACCGCAACGCCGGCTGGACCTTCCCCATAGAGTTGGGACTGATCGGCGACGCCGGCAGCATTCTCTCCCAGTTGGTGGAGGCGTCTCAAGCGGCGGCGCCGGCCAGCGCCAATAACCGCCAGGGATGGACCAGCAGCCTGCCCCAGCGCAAGGCGGAGGCTTCCTTCTACGACGACCCGGCAATGCATACGGATAGTTCCCCAGTTACGCCGCAGCGCCTGGTGGCTCTATTGCGGGAGAATATGGACGACTCGACGGTATTCGCCCTGGACGCCGGCAACAACCGTACCTGGATGGCCCATTTCTATCAGTCGGCTCGGGCTAACACCTTCTTTGCCCCTGGCGGCACGGCCGGAATGGGTTGGGGATTGCCCGCTGCCGTTGCCCTGAAAATCGTCTATCCAGACCGCCCGGTGGTGGGCGTTACCGGCGACGGCGGTTACATGATGACGGTCAACGCCCTGTCCACCGCAATGCAGTACGACCTGCCAATGCTTTGTATCGTGTTCAACGACGGCGCCTTGGGTATGGTGCGCCATCACCAGGCAGAAGGCCGCCGCATCGCCTCGGAGTTTGTCGAGACGGATAATGCGGCGGTAGCCCGGGGATTTGGGTGTTTTGGCGTGCAGGTCAACGACTCCCGGGACTTGCCGGCAGCCCTGCGGGATGCTCAAGCCTCCGGCCTCCCCGCAGTCATCGACGTTATCATCGACCGAGGCCCCTCGCCGGATGATTGGCGCTCCGATTTGCGCACCGCCGGGGAGACGTAAGCCCCGGTTTGGCTACTTGGTTTGGCTACCCGGTCCAATCACCGGCCAAACAACTGTTCATAGTGCGCCGCTGAACTACTCGCGCTATCTTGCGACAAGTCCAGTATGCGCGGTAGTTGTGTTACATCGCGAAGTATTCAGAGGTATTTAATGGCAACCTGGACCGACCGCCAATTGGCGTCCATTGACCGGATGCTTAATCCCGCTTCTATCGCCGTGGTGGGGGCCACTCCCCGGATGCAATACGGGGGCCGGTTCCTCAACGCCGCATTGAAATCCAAAGACCGGGTAAACGTCTATCCGGTGAACCCCCGGTATGACGAAATAATGGGCGTCAAGTCCTACCCCAGTGTTACCGACCTGCCCGAAACCCCGGACCTGGTAGGCGTAGTGGTGCCGTACCACCAGGTGCTGGAGGTGCTGCGGGAGAGCCATGCCAAGGGAACCCGCGCCGCCATTGTAATCTCCGCCGGCTTTTCCGAGCGGGACATAGACGACCGGCGGGATTTGCAGGGAGAGGTAGGCGCCTTTGCCCGGGAATCGGGGCTTCGCATCTGCGGCCCTAACTGCCTGGGGGTAGCCAATGTCCAGGCCGACATCTGGCCCACCGCCTCATCCCGGGGTTCCGACGGTCTCAGCGGGCCAATTGGCCTCATCTGCCAGAGCGGCGCCTCGGCCTTCGGCCCCTTCCTGACCCGCGCCCTGGAGGAGGGTATCGGCCTGAGCCACATCATTTCCACCGGCAACGAGGCCGACCTGGACTTCTGCGACTTTGCCCGCTACTTGCTGGAGCAGGACTCAGTCAGAGTCATCGCCGGCTTTGTGGAAGGGTTTAAGGATGCCCGAAAGCTGGTGGAAGTGGCTCAACTGGCGGCGGAACGGGGCAAACCCATCGTCTTGATCAAGATTGGTCGCTCCGGCCTGGGCGCCCAGGCGGCCCGTTCCCATACCGCCGCCCTGACCGGTGTTGACGCCGTGTACGACGAAATCTTTGCCCAATACGGAATCACTCGCGTCCAAGACTACGATGAATTGCTGGAGGTATCCCAACTGCTGGCCCACACCGCCAAGCCGGCCCGGCGGGGTGTCGCCGTGGTATCTCATTCCGGCGGCATCAGCTCTCTGACCGCCGATATGTGCGGTCAGGCGGGGCTGGACCTGCCGCCGCTGACCGACGCAGCGCGGGACGGCATTAACGCCGTCTTGAAGGGATTCGGCTGGGCCGCCAATCCCTCCGACGTTACCGGATTCGCCAACAGCGACTCCTTCCCGGAAATTATGGACCATATGAGCAACCAACCGGACATTGGGACGCTGGTGGTAGCCAGCGCCGGCGCCGACCCTCAAGCGGAGCAGGTGATTGCCCAGCGGGATAAGAGCGACCGGGGCTTGGCCTTCCTCTGGACCGGCACCCGCTCGACCACCGCCGGGCTGGCCAAGCTAAAAGCGGCGCAAATACCCGTCTTTTACGTCCCCGACAAGCTGGCCCTGGGGGTGCGTACCCTGCTGGACTACCACCAGTGGCGGGACCGGCGATTGGTAGAGGGCTTTGGCCGCGCGCCGGCCCTGACCACGGAACAGGAGCGAGCCTGGGCGGAATTGACCGGTACGGGCCGGATAACCTTCTCCGAACACGAAAGCAAGGGACTGATTTCCGCTTGGGGGATACCGATAACCCGGGAAGCTGCGGCGACCACCGCCGCGGCCGCCGTGGCTCAGGCGGAAGCCATCGGCTACCCGGTGGCCCTGAAGGTGGATTCTCCTGACATCCTGCACAAAACCGAGGCCGGGGTAATCCGCCTGGGCCTTGCCGACGCCGGGCAGGTCAGCGACGCCTATGGGGAAATTATGTCCAATGCGGCTCAGGCCGCTCCCGGCGGGGCCACTATTAACGGCGTTCTGGTCCAGGAAATGGTGTCCGGCGGTGTTGAGGTAATCGTCGGCGTCTCCTACGACGTCCAACTGGGGCCGGTGCTGCTCTTTGGCGCCGGCGGCGTGATGGTGGAAGTGTATAACGACGTGGCCCTGCGGCTCTGTCCGATAACCCGGCCGGAAGCCCTCGATATGATCTGGCAGGTGAAGGGTTCCCGGTTACTAAGCGGATTCCGCGGCTCCCCGGCGGCGGACGTGGATGCTTTGGCCGATGCCCTGGTGCAGATTTCCCACCTGGCCGTGAACCTGGAAGGGTCGCTGGCCGAACTGGACATCAACCCCCTGATGGTACTGCCGGAGGGTCAGGGCATCCGGGCCGCCGATGCCCTGGCCGTGTTTCAGGGGTAAATCGGGATACAACCTCCGGATACCGGCTTGCCGGGGCGACTATAGCGGGTACTCGGATTGGTCGAGAATACCTTTCGAAATCGTGAGCCAAGGGGTTTGCCGGCCGAGGCCACAGCCCCAAGCGGTTCCCTTGCTGACCGACGGGAGTTAATTCTTTGGTTAAGTTTATCGAGCTACACGACCTGCCCGATACCGGACAGTTGCAATTACTCCTCCGCGGCGCCGGCCCGCCCCGGGAGGCGCCCCCGGTAGAGTTCCGCAACTTGCTGGATGATTCCGACTATGCGGAAATCGGCTGGTACTTTCAGGAATATCTGGACAATCCCTTTGGCCCGGCCCGGGCCCGGGCCGAGGCGGTGGAAAGCGGCCTGCGCAACTTGGGACGGCTCCTTTTCGGGGTAGCGTTCGGCGGCAGCGACACCGCCCGGGAACTGTTTGCCACTGCGACGGACGAGGGCCTGGACGACTACCAACTGGTCGTGATTTCGCCCCGCGCCGATTTCCTGGCCCTGCCCTGGGAGTTGCTGAATGAACCGGGTTCCGGCTACCTGGCCTCCTCCTTGGCTTCCATTGTCCGCCGCGTTGATGCCGTTGCATTACCCCCCTATGCGGGAACTCCGGCGACCGACCAGCTTAATGTTCTGCTGGTGTCTCCGCTGCCGGAAATGCCGCCGGAAACCGGGGCAACTCCGGCCGGCGCCGGCCTGGCCGTGGCGACGGTGAAGGTTTTGGAGTCCCTGGATGTTCAGGTGGAGCTAGTCTGCCTGCGACCACCGACCTTTGCGGCGCTGACCCGGGAATTGGCCGGCAAACCCGGCCACTACCACCTGGTGCAGTTCGATGGACTGTTACTGGGGGAAGATTCGGGTGAGATTCTTTTTGAAGGCGCCGATTCCGGCCCGGCGCCGATTCCGGCCCGGCAGGTTGCCGATGTCCTCGCGGCGGCCCAGGTGCCGGTAGCCTTGTTGACTGCCGGAGACCGGGGCCGGCGCCAACCGAGGCCGGGAAACGACTGGGCGGACCTGGGCCGCCAAATGTGCCAGGCGGGAATGCCTTTCACCATCCTTCTTCCGCATTACCTGCACGGCTCAGCCATTGGTGAAGGGTTCCTGCGCCAGTTTTACCTGGCCTTGGCCCAGGGACAGGATGTTGCCGCCGCCCTGGCCCGGGCCCGGGCCCGGTTGATGGACGAACCGCGCCGCTCCACTCTGGCCGGCCCCCGGGTCTTCTGGGACTGGACTATGCCCCTGATTTACCAGGCCCGGCAGTATAGCCCGCCGGCGATCGCGGCAGAGCGCCTCAATCCCCTGGCCGCTCCGGTAATTCAGCCCCAGCGGGATGCCGGAGCCACCAGTCAAATCCCGGCCGCCGGCCAGTACGGCTTGGTGGGACGCCAGGTTGAACTAGCCCGGCTCGAGCGCCTTTTCAACTCCGGTTCTCTGGCCCTGCTCACCGGCAATACGGGGGTGGGTAAGACGGAACTGGCCCTGGGTCTGGCCCGCTGGTTCCAGAAAACCGGCCAAGGGGAGCGGCCGGGCGGCGTCTTTTACACTGCCTTCGAAGTGGCCCACCCCGCCGGTTTGGAACGGGTAGTGCATGAAATCGGCACTGCCCTTGCCGGTTTGCGCTTTGCCGACATGGACGCCGCGCGGCAGCGCGATTGGGTGGTGGAGTATCTGAAAGAACAACCTTCCCTGCTGATCTGGGACGGCGTGGAAAACATCGCCGGGTTCCCTGAAGGGGCCCCGGGTCTGCTCCGGGAGTCGGAGCGGGCCGACCTGGATGCCTTCCTGGCCGCGGTGACCGGCCCCGGGGCCAGCTGGGCCTTGCTGACCACCCGGAACCCTTCGGAAAGCTGGCTGACTTCCCCGGCGCTCCGTTATGCATTGGACGGTCTGGCTCAGTACGACCGGCGGGATCTGGCCGGGGCTATACTGGAAAAAGCCGGCGTGGAAGCCAGCCGGCTCGGCCCGGATATTCTGGAGTTGCTGGATCTTATTGAAGGCCATCCCCTGGCCGGTCAGGTGGCCCTGCCCCTACTGAAGGAGGCGCCAATCTCGGTACTCTTGGGAGAGTTGCGGCGGCGGCTGGCCGAGTTTCCTGAGGCCGGAACGGAAGCTGGGCGCGACAATTTCCTGACCGCCTTGATGGAATACGCTTGGAGCAGAATGTCCCGCCGCAGCCGGACGCACCTGCCCCTCCTGGCCCTGTTCCAGCGGCGGGTGATGCTGGACATTCTGACCCATATAACCCAGGAACCGGCCTACCGGACGGTAATGGGCGAAGAACTGGGTTGGGGCGCCTGCCGTACCCTGCTCCGCTCGGCTCTGGCGGCCGGCTTTCTGGAGCCGATTTCCCCCAGCGTGTACCAGATACATCCGGCCCTGCCTCGCTTTTACGGCGCGAAGCTGGGCCAGCAGACGCCGGCCGCCGCCATCGGCCGGCTGGAGTCGGAGTTTGTGCGGGTCTATGCCGACACCGCCGACTACTTCATGGAGTCCCTGTACGAGAATCAGGACGCCGGAGCCACCGCAGTCCTGGCGGAGGAAGGTAACCTGAACCAGGCCCTGGGCCTCGCCCTGGAAGCTGGGCAATGGGATAACGCCCAACTCCTGGTGCAACCGCTGGCCCAGGTTTACCGGATGCAGAAGCGGATCCCGGAACTGCGCCGGCTGCGCGGGCAACTGCTGGAAGCCGTAGGTCAATCCGCCGAAAACGCCCAGACCGCCGGCGCCGTTGACCTCTGGCTGTACCTGCTGGGCACCGACGTCAGCGAGTCGGTGGACCTGGGCGACCTCCAGCGTGCCGAAGACCTTAACCGCCAACTCGCCGACTACCTTACCGGCCAGCCAGAAGCGGAAACCGACCCGAGAGTGGCCTCGGTGTACCACCAGTTCGGCGCCATCGCCCTGTTGCGAAGACAACTCGACCAGGCCGCCGGGTGGTTCCAGCGCTCCCTGGCGATCATTGAAAACGGCGAGGACCGGGCGGCCGTGGCCGATGATTATTTCGCCCTGGGGCAGGTCCGGCAGTACCAGCGTCTTTATACCGAGGCCAAGGAATGGTACGGCAAGGCCCTGGAGATCCACCAGCGACTGCCTGACGAAGAGGAAATGGTCAAGGACTACCGGGCCTTGGGGCTGGTTACCCAACTGAAGTTTGAGCACAAGGAAGCGGAAAGCTGGTATCACCGAGCGCGGGACTTGGTGGAAGAACACCGGGACGAGGAAACCGCCGTCCTGGTCTTCCACGACCTGGGCACCGTCTGCCACGCCCAATACCAGTTCGACGAAGCCAAAAGCTGGTATCAGCAGGCCCTCAGCCTGAGCGACCGGCAGGGCAACATCGCCCAAATGGCTACCGAACTGCACTATCTGGGGCTGTTGGAGCAGGACCGGGGCATCGTTTACGAGGAAGCGGAGGAATGGTACCTGGCCGCCCTGGAGCGTAAGGAGGAACTGGGCGACCGCCGGGGAGTCGGCGACGAATGCCGCCAGCTGGGGGTGCTATTTCACGAGCAGCAACGGTACGATGACGCCGAGAACTGGTATCACCAGGCTCGGGAAATCTTTGAGGAATTGGGCGATGTTCAGCGGGTAGCCCGTACCTACGGCCAACTGGGGATGGTCGCCGAGGAGCGGGAAAACCTTACCGGCGCCTTAGAGTGGGTAGCCCGCACCTATCAACTGGTAACCGATTATGAGCTGCCGGTGCTGATCCAGGTCAAGGCTCACCTGGATCGACTGCGGGACAAGTACGGCGCAGAGAACTTTAACCAATGGTGGGAGGATTTTACCGGCGCCGCGCCGCCTACCGACCTGGAGGTGGACGCCAGCGGCATTCTCTAGCAACCGGCGGCCGGGACTTTTGCTCCCGGCCTCGCCTGGTTCTAGGTTCCAGGAGTCCACCGGTGGTGGATTCAAAAATGGGGCTGTGGGCGGGGTTACCACAAGCGGTGATTGCCAAGCCGGTTCGTCCACCGCAAAATGGAGCTGGCCCAACCTGATGCGACCAATCCGCGTAACCGTTATCCCCAGGAAGCGGGCCGAAGCAAAGCCAATCCCCCGATCCCCCAGCAAATCCCGCAGGCAAAAGGAGGCAAGAAATGGCAGTTGGCAAATTGGAGATAACTTCCCGGCAGCCCTTCGCCAACGGCGAGTCCTTTGGCGACGTTGGCCCGTACGAGCAGTTGGACGGCGTGGTTTACTTTGTCGTTGACCCGGTAAATCCCGCCAACGAGACCGTTACCGATCTCCGGTTAGCCCCGCGCAGCAACACCGGCGAGGTGCATTTCTACTCCGATTTCCGCATCCTGCAACCCGTTGACCCGCAGCGGGGAAATGAACGGCTGTTCTTCGACATTCTGAACCGGGGACGCGGCCCGTGCCTGCGCAACTTCAACAACGCTCCGGATCTGGCCCCGGACGTTCCCCTGGAAGCGGGCAACGGTTTTCTGATGCGCCAGGGATATACCATAGCTTGGTGTGGTTGGCAGCACGACGCTCCGGAGGTTCCCGGGGTGCTGCGCTTACATGCGCCGGAGGCCCGGAACCTGGACGGTTCCCGAATCACCGGAAAACTGGTGGTTACTTTCGTCCCCAACACGCCGATTCAGGAACAGTTCCTTTCCGACCGCAACCACCGACCCTATCCGGCCAACAATTTGGAGGACTGGGACTCGGTAATGACGGTGCAGGACAGCGAGGATGGACCGGAGCAGGTAATCCCCCGAGCGGAATGGGCCTTTGCTCGGCTCCAGGATGGCCGGGTTGTCCCTGACGCCAACTATGTTTACCTGGCCTCCGGGTTTCAGCCAGGCAAGGTTTACCAGGTAATCTATTCCACCACCGGGGCGCCCATCGTCGGGACGGGCCTGCTGGCTACCCGGGAATTGGCCGCTTTCCTGCGCTACGGCAGCGCCGCCGCGGGCAACCCCTGCGCCGGAACCCTGGAGCGGGCCTACAGCTTCGGTTCCTCCCAAAGCGGCCGCTTCCTGCGCGACCTCGTCTATTATGGACTGAACTACGATGAGACCGGCCGGCTGGTGTTTGACGGGCTGATTCCCCATGTGGCCGGGGCAAAGCACGGGGAGTTCAACCAGCGGTTTGCCCAACCCTCCAGCCAGGCCAGCCGCAGCCCCAATAACCTGTTCCCCTTCAGCGACGTGGAACAGACCGACCCGGAGACGGGCCGCACCGGTGGCGTGCTCTCCCGGGCCTCCGCCCAGGGGCCACTGCCCAAGATTATGTACACCTACACTTCCTCCGAATACTGGGGCGGCGGCGGCGGGATGGTGCACATCGATGTTGAAGGCGTCCGGGACCTGCCCATCCCGGAGGAGGTTCGTATCTACCATTTTGGCGGCGCTCAGCACCCCCTGGGTACGCCAAACCTGCGGGACTACGACCCGGCCAACGGCAGCCGGGGACAGCAGCCCTTTAACTGCCTCGATTATCGCCCTCTGCTGCGGGCGGCCCTGGTTAACCTGGACCGCTGGGTTACCGACGACCAGACGGCGCCCCCCAGCGCTTATCCCCGTCTGGATGACGGCACGGCGGTAACGCCGGATGCGGTAGCTACCACCATCAAAACCATCCCGGGGGTGAACTTCCCCGAACCGCTGCGAAGATTCCACCGTCTGGATTTCGGCCCGGAACCTGAAGTAGCCAGCAACGTTCCGGCTATCGTCGGCCAGCCCTATCCGCTGCTGGTGCCGGCGGTGGACTCCGACGGCAACGAGACGGCCGGCATCCGTTTGCCCCTGACCACCGTACCCATCGCTACCCACACCGGCTGGAACCTGCGCCATGCCGAAATCGGGGGTGAAGGCCAAATCCTGTCCTCCGGCGGGGCAACGGGCGGTACTTTGGCCGGCTCTACCATCCCCTTCCCATCAACCCGCGAGGAGCGGGAGGCGTCGGGCGATCCCAGACTTTCCATCGAAGAACGCTACAGTTCCCGGGAGGATTACCTGGAACAGATTCAGGCCGCGACTGAAGAACTGGTCCGGCAGGGGTATGTTCTGGCCGAAGATGTCCCCTTCCTGGTAGGACAGGCCGGCGCCCACTATAATGAACTGATCAGCCGGATCAGGGAACCCCAAGCCGCCGATAACTAGACGCCCCGGAGTAGCCCGGATTGGCGCCGCCCTCGCCCCGGCTTTTCCTCAAGGAGATGAGTTGGGGACGAGGGCGCCAATCCCGCCAATTCATGGAGTAGGAAATGGACGCCACCACCAGGCTATTAAGCGAATACTCTTGCCGGCTAACCTACGAAGACCTGGACCCGGCCACGGTGCGCCAGGTCAAACGCACACTGGTGGATACTTTGGGCTGCGCCATGGGCGGGTACTTGTCGGAACCGGCGAAAATCGCCCGCCGCCTGGCCGGTTCGGTTACCGGCTCCCCGCCGGCGCGGATTCTGGGCACCCGGGACTCCAGTTCCCTGGATTCGGCAGCCTTTGCCAACGGCGTGATGGTCCGCTATCTGGACTGTAACGACTCCTACTTTTCCCCGGGCGGGGGCCACCCCAGCGATATGATTGCCGCCGCCCTGGCCGTTGCGGATGCCCGGAATCGCGACGGTCGCGCCCTGATTACGGCGATTACCCTGGCGTATGAAGTGTTCTGTCGCCTCTCCGACCAGGTAGTTACCGGCGATTATGGTTGGGATCAGGGGATGTTCAGCATCGTTGGCGCTACCTGCGGCGCCGGAATGTTGCTGGGACTGGACCAGGAAGAGTTGGGCCACGCCATAGCCCTGGCCCTGGCGCCCAACCTGCCGCTGGGAGTTACCCGTACCGGCGAGCTATCTATGTGGAAGGGCTGCGCCACGGCCAGCGCTACCCGCGCCGGGGTTTTCGCCGCCCAACTGGCCGCTGCGGGAATGTCCGGCCCCGGCGAGCCTTTTGAGGGGCGCCGGGGATTGTGGGAGCAAGCCGGGGTTGCCCAGCCGGTAACCCTGGAGCAGTTCGGCGGAAAGGGGCAGCCCTATCTAATCAACGATACGACTTTCAAGTTTTACCCCTCCCAAATTCACACCCAGGCGCCCATCGGCCTGGCTATAGAGTTGCGCCCGCAAGTGAATCGGTCGGACATTGCGGCCATCAATATCCAGACCTACCAGTCCGCAGTCAGTAGCCCGGAAACCGAACCGGAGAAATGGGATCCGCAGACCCGGGAAACCGCCGACCACAGCATACCCTTTCTGGTAGCCCTGGCGTTGCAGGATGGCGCAGTAACTCCGGGCAGTTTTACCGCTGAACGCATTGCCGATCCATCTCTGCGAACCTTGATGAGCAAAATGACCCTGACCGAAGGGCCGGGCTTTACTCGGAAGTACCCGGAGCAATATAACTGTCGCCTGGAAATAACCGCCGGCGCCGGTTCGCAAGTCGCCGCCGCTACTTCTTACCCCAAAGGCCACCGGCAGAACCGGTTAAGCGACCGGGAACTCGACGCCAAGTTTTGTCAGCTAGCCTCCCCGGCGCTTTCCCCGCGGCAATGCGACCACGTTCTGGAACTGCTCTGGAACCTGGAGGACTTGCCGGACCTGAAAGAGGTTTTCCAGGGTCTCGTCATCTAACTGGTTTAAGGCGTCGGTTGAGGAGTTTATGGCGGCACATCCGGGGAAAGACTTTCGTCAGCTTTTCACCCGCCAGGTCGGCCTCCCGGAGGCGGAGCTGGACCTGGGGCGGGCCGCCCTTTACCTGGCTGGCGAGGAGTATTCTGACCTGGACCCGGCCCACTATCTCCGGCAGTTGGATGCTTTGGCTGACGAAGTGAGAGAGGCTGCCGGCGCTGGCCGGGACCGGGAGACCCTGGCCAAGGGTCTGAACTTTTACCTCTTTGACCGTTTGGGTTTCACCGGCAACCCGGAAGACTATTACAACCCGGAAAACAGCTACCTGAACCGCGTTCTGGATACCCGGGTCGGGATACCGATTACCCTTTCCGTGCTGTATCTGGAGCTGGCCCGCCGGCTGGGACTCAACTGCTATGGGGTTGGGATGCCCGGCCATTTCCTCGTGGCTCTGGAAGATCTGGACTTATACCTTGACCCTTTCCGCTCGGGCTATCTCCTGTCCGCCGGCGACTGCCGGCGCCTGGCACAGGAAATGTTTGGCCCCTCCCTGGCCTGGAATGACGACTTTCTGGCTCCTTGCCCCAAGCGGTCGATCCTCTTCAGGATGTTGAATAACCTGAAACAAATCTATCTGTGGAATCGGGATTACCGGCGGGGAGCCGGCGTTTTGCAACGCATGGCCCTGATTGACCCGACGGCAGCAGCGTTATATAAGGAACTTGCCTGGTGCCAAGCGCAACTGGGAGAATACCGGCCGGCCATATACTCCCTTGAAACTTACTTGCAGCGAGCCGGGGCGCCCGGGGATTCTACGGAAGTAAAAAAGCAAATCCAATCCCTGCGGGTCGCCCTTTCCCGGCTCAACTAGCAATCCGGGCGACGGTTCGTCGGCGATCCGTTCGGTCATGTTTAACGTACCCAATAACGAATGGCTCTCCTACCCCGGGGAACGGGAGATCTGAGGTGGTTGATTACCAGAGCCTGGAGGATCAGGAACTGATCTACCGGACGGCCACGGGGGAAAAGGAGGCGCTCGAGGCTATCTATACGCGGTACTCGACGGCCGTATATTCCCTGGCCCGGCATATGTTGCGCCTGGAAGCTATTGCTGAAGAGGCAACGCAAGAGATTTTTTTGAACCTTTGGCTCAAATCTGCCAGCTACAATCCCTCCCGGGGAGAGCCGCGAGCCTGGATTATGAGCGTCGCGCACCACAAGATTATCGACATCATCCGGTCGAGACGCCGAGCCACTGCCGTAACTGACCCCAAAGAATACGAAACGCTGGACTTATTGCCTTCCGGCCGGATGGATACCGATGAGGAGGCCGAGCGCAACCTGGAGGGAGCAAGAGTTCGCCAAGCATTGGATAAACTTCCCCCGGCCCAGCAGGAAGTCATCCTTCTTTCCTACTACAATGGCCTGTCCCAATCGGAAATAGCGGCGAGGTTGGGCCAACCGCTGGGCACGGTTAAGACCCGGGTACGGTTGGCGATGCAAAAACTGCGGGTGGAACTACAGCAAGATGACATTGAGTAGTCAGCAAAATTTCCACTATTCCCAACACCCTGAGGATGCGCTGGAGGCTTATGCCCTCGGTGCGCTGGACGATGACGAAACCCTCAGCCTGGAATCTCACCTGGAAAATTGCTTCCATTGCCGCCGGATGCTGACCGGTCTGGAGCAAGCGGCAATGGCGTTAGCCCAGGCGGCACCCCGGCAAGCGCCGCCACCCCGGGTTCAAACGCGCCTGATGGCGGCCATCGAAAACCTGCCGCCAGTCTTTGTCCCAACCCCTCCGGAGCGAGGGACGCAAGACTCCGGCCGAACTTCCGGCTCCCGGCTCAACCTCAGCAATTTCGCTTTGCCCTTGGCGGCCACCCTGGTCATCGGCCTGCTCTCGGCCTCTCTGATTATGAACCTCCTCACTACCAACCGGCTGAATACCCTGGAACGGGAACGCGCGGCTGCCGGGCTGCGGCTTAACCAATTGGAGCAGGAACATTCAACGACCGACGCCACTTTGGAACAATTGGCCGCCAGCAATGCTCAAGTTAAATATGCCGTAAGGCACGTTATGGACACCAATTATATGATGGCCCAACCCTCTACCCAGCCCCTCCAGCTTCGGCCGGCCAATGGAAACAGCAATTCCGAGGGCCTGTTGCTGGTTACCCGCGATGGGCGAAAGGCGATACTGATGCTGGCTAACATGGACCCGCCGCCGCCGGCCCGTTCTTACCAGGTATGGCTTTCCCGGAACGGCCAGAAGGTTCCTTTAGGCCCGATACAAGTGGATTCCACCGGGTGGGGAAGCATGGCTCTGAATCCGCCGGAATCGCTGTATGGCTTTGACTGGGTGAACCTGACCGTTGAAGAGCCGACGGTAGGCGAGACTCCCACCGGCGAAATGGTGCTGCAAACCAGGATTGTCTCGCCGGGCCCCCGCTAACCGGAACCGGCCGGCTCGGGTACAGGCTACTTGATGCAAACCAGCGCCACGAAATACGGCTACCCCCTCAACCCGGCATTGAACGCCGGAGACGACGGGCTGACCTGCGAGATTTGCGGTACCCGGATGATTCAGCGGCAGTGCAAAATCCGCTGTCCCAACTGCGGCTTCACCCGGGACTGCTCAGATCCCTAGCCGGGCTTGGCCGGCCCGGCCGAGGACAGATTATGTAAATCGCCCTGGTTGGCACGCTGACGCGCATTACACTGCACCCGCCCGGCTCCACCGCAGGATACCCCCACTCCCGACTTCATCCAGCTTATAGCTGGCCCCGCTTTAGTGGTCTGTTTCTGCTATACTGTAATCGAACTTTCAGCGGTGGCGGCGCCCGCCGGTTACTCCAGGCTCGCCGGGCCGTTTGCCGGAGCGAGTCGTCACAAAACCCTTTCGAGGAGGAACGAAAATGGGCATACAGATTAAAGGCATCGGCCACGTCGGAATCCTGGTCTCCGACTTTGAGCGCTCCTTCAAGTTTTATACCGAGGTTCTGGGTCTCAAGGTCACCAACCACCGCAAGCGTCCCAATGGCAGCGAAACCGCCTTCCTGCGCTTCGATGAGACGCACCACGATGTCGTAATTGCCTCCGCTCCCGAGGGTGTTGACGTATCCGAGGCAGTGCCGGCCGGGGCCCGCCTGGTGCAGCAAATCGCTTTCCAGGTAGAGAACCGGGATGAGTTTATGCGCGCCCTGGCTCACCTGCATACCAAGGGCGTGAAGATTATCAACGGCCCGACCACCCACGGCATTGAGAGCGATGACAATATCTACGGCAGCGGCAGCCGTTCCTTCTACTTCAATGACCCGGACGGCAACCGGCTGGAGATTTTCACCGACGGGATGAAGGTCCCCAACGGCGAGCGCTTCCCCCGCGCCGAATACGCTGAGGCGTTGGAAGACTTCATGCGGACCCAGCGCGGGGTCAATGTCTAGCGTCCACCGGCAGTACCGGCAAGCCCCGGTTAGCGTCCGTTAGCAAAGGGCCCGGCGCAACCCGCACTGGTATCTAACAAGAGCGGCCCCGGAAATTGGGGCCGCTCTTTTGCCTTCGCCTGTTACTCTCGCTCTTTTTACCGGGGGGCTACCGGGGAAAGGGCCACCAGGGTGGGTAGTCTCTCAGCCGCAGCCGCCGGAATAGCTGGGGATGCGTCTCCACTGCCAACCGCATCGCTTCAGTTACCGGCCCCCGCACCGATTCGTGGGCTTGTTTGGCCGACCGCAGCTTGAAGAGATGATAGCATTCCCGCAAGTTCAACCTGGACAAGACCCTTCGGTAGTGGCCATGGGTCGCCAGATATTGGGCGACCAGGGGAGAGAATTGGGCGATCCGGCGGCAACCTTCCTCCGCTCGCCCCATGGCTTCCTGAAATTCCCCGGCCAACCCCGCCTCTGCCACCAGTAGGGGCTGCTGATACCCCAAGTCCACCGATAAGGGCTGCGAAAAGTAGGACTGCATCCGGTGTCGCTTGAACTCCCGGTAGGCCCCGTAGTCCATCACCAGCTCAAAGGTATAATCCACCAACTCAAACTCGCGCAGCGCCGCGTCATGGTCGCCCATAGCCTCCAGATAACCGTCAATCAACCGCTGCCGGGCTTCCGGGTCCATTTCCTGCACCTGCTGCCAGGCGGATGGGTAATCTGCCGCCGATTGCCGGAAAAGCAGGGCGGCCGCCACCTTTTCCTCGGCCTGAACGTCCCAATGAACCAGCCGGACTTTCAGCCGGGCCGGCGCGGCGGGGGTAGCCAGGAGCAGGGACAACTGCCAGTCCCGGCGGGTGGCGGCTTCCAGGTATTTGTTCCGGTCGGCGTACTTAATCAGGGTAGGAGTGATGCGGCGGCCCTGTTCCCGCAGATCTTCCCCCAACCGGCGCTCTTCGGCCAGGCTCGCCGACAGCAGCTTGGAAATGGCATGTTCCAACGCCCGGGCGTTGGCGGTAACGCCTACGTTGGTTAGCGTGGCCGCCGGGAGCGCCGAGCGGCAGCTATCGGTTGCCAGCCGGCGCAGCCGCAGGTGGTAGCTGCTCTCCCGCTCCCCTTCCCGCCGGCCTACCGAGCGGCGCAAGTGTTTTATACAGCCTTTGATTAGACCGAAATAGCTTTGGAACAATTCCTGGGCGGTAGCGACGTAGGCTTTCCGCAATTGGGGTTCGTCGTCCAACTCGGCGGGAATGTGGAAATAGCCCTGGGGCATCACCTGGTAGCGGGAGGATTTTTCGGTGTAGGAAGCCAGCCGGTTGTCTTCCAACGTGTCGCAAGCCAAACGGGAGAGATTTTCCACCGCCAAATGCACTACGGCATGCTCCGCTACTGAGGCATGGCCGTAGCCAAGCACCCACCGCTCGTGGAAATCGGCAGCCTTCTCCCGGCTGACCTGCTCGGCGATCTGGTCAAAGGGTTCGGGACGCCGGGAGGTCCTGGCGAAGGTAACGGCAATCTCCTCCTCGGTCAATACCCGGGCGTCCAGGGGATAGACCCGTCTGGGATAAGCGTCGGCCGGCGTTGCTGTCATCGGATTCTATCCCTCCGATGCTAACTTAACGCAATAGAGTAAAAAAACGCTCCTTAATCCGCATGACGCATTTCGACTAATTTACTCCGGCCGCCGGTTACAGGAGCAGGCTTACCGGCTGCTCCAATAACCCCTTGACTTCCACCAGGAACTGGGCGGCCTCGGCGCCATCGGCAACCCGGTGGTCCGTGGACAGGGTAGCCTTCATTACCTGGCCCACCGCCAGTTGGCCGTCCCGGACCATCGGCTGTTCCTTAACCGTGCCTACGGCCAGCACCGCCGCGTGGGGCGGAAAGATAATGGCGGCGAAACTGTCCACGTCGAACATCCCCAGGTTGCTGACGCTGAAGGTGGTCCCGCTGTATTCCTCATTGCGCAGCGAGCCGCGGTTGGCCCGGGTAATCAAGTCCTTGCTGGCGGCGGCGATTTCCGCCAGGCTCTTGCCGCCGCAGTCGTTGATTCCGGGGACAATCAGGCCCGCCTCCAGCGAGATGGCGATGCCAATGTTGATAGCGGAGTTGTATTGCAGGTGGTCCTCGCCGAAGAAGGCGTTAAGCTTGGGGTGGCGGCCCAGAGCGATAGCGCAGGCCCGTACAATCAAGTCGTTGACGCTGACCCGGTTAGCTGCGGGCAGGGTGTCGTTAATGTCGCGCCTCAGGCTCATTGCCTTGCCCATATCAACTTCGGCGGTAACGTAGAAGTGGGGGGCTTGACGCTTGCTGTCCCCGGTAACCCGGGCAATGGCCTGGCGCATTCGGGACAGGTCAACCCGTTCCCCAACCCTCGCGACGACCGCCCCGGGCGGCGGCGCGTCCGGCTCCGACCTTGTCGCCGGATCAGTTGCCGGTTCCTTTACCGGAGTCGGGACTATCGGAGCCGGGGCCGTATAGCCCAGAACGTCCTTTTCCACCACGCGACCGTCCGGGCCGGTGCCCGTAATTCGAGCCAGGTCAATTCCCCGCTCCCGGGCCCGCCGGCGGGCCAGCGGCGATGACCGGACTCCCCCGGCGGGTTGGGCAACCGCGGCGTCTCCGACTTCCGGCGCCGGAACAGCCACCGAAACGGCGGCCGTCCTGTATTCCAGGATGTCCTTCTCCACAATGCGCCCGCCCGGGCCGGTTCCGGTTACCTGAGCCAGGTCGATGCCCTGCTCCCGAGCCAGACGCCGGGCGATGGGAGAAGCGCGTACCTCTCCGTCGGCGCGGGCCGGCGGCGGGGCGGAGGTCTGCGACAAGACGGTTGCGGCGGAGACGGACGCGCCAGGGGCCGTCGTCCCTGCTGCCATTGTCCCTGCCATCGGGACAGTGTCCAACTCCTCCCCCGGGTCTCCAATCACGGCGATGGCTTCGCCCACCGGGACCGGGACGCCTTCCCGGGCCACCAGCCGTTGCAACACGCCGCCGGTATAGGCCTCGAACTCTACGGTAGCCTTGTCCGTTTCAATATCGGCGATTACATCGCCGCGGGCTATGGCATCCCCCTCCCGCTTATGCCAGCGGACCACCGTACCCTCGCGCATATCGTAACCCATTTTGGGCATTACAATGGTGGTTGCCAAGTCAGCCTCCTATGTTGTCCGGCAGTGGTCGTCTGTTGTCCGGCAGTGGTCGTCAGGCCGGTGGCGCGTTACAGCCGCTACATATGAACGGCCCGGCCCTCGGCGGCCAGCGCCGCCTCCTTGATAATCTCCGAGATGGTTGGGTGCGCGTGTACCAGCCAGCCCAACTCCAGCGTGGTGCCTTCCAACAGCCGGGTGAGGGACAGTTCACCCAGCAACTCAGTAACTTCCGGGCCCACCAGATGGGCGCCCAGAATCTCCCCGTAGCGGGAATCCACCACCAACTTAATCATCCCGTCGGCTTCACCCATTCCCAGGGCCTTGCCATTGGCCTGAACGTTGAACTTGCCGATCCGGATGGCATAGCCCTGTTCCCGGGCCTGGGTTTCGGTCAGGCCGAAGCTGGCTATCTGGGGCTGGCAGTAGGTAGCCCGGGGCATCAGAGTATAGTCCAGCGCCTGGGTTTCCTGGCCGGCGATGCCCTCTACGGCAGCAGCGGCCTGGGCCGAAGCAACGTGCGCCAGAGCCAGCTTTCCGGTAACATCGCCGATGGCAAACACCCCGGGAATGTTGGTAGCCATGGCGTCATCCACTTGAATATAGCCGCCCTGGGTCGCCACGCCCAACGCCTCCAGGCCCAGGTTTTCGCTGTTGGGCTGGACTCCGATGGCTACCAAAACCTGGTCGCAGGAGATGGTTTGTTCCCCGCCGTCCTTCTCCACGGTAACGGTGAGGTCCGACGGCCCCCGGGTTACGCCGGTAACCCGGGCCCCGGTCAGCGCTCTTATTTTATGGCGGCGGGTGAAGGAACGCTCCACCTGATGGCTGATTTCCTCGTCCTCGTTGGGGGCCAGGCGGGGCAGCAGTTCCACCACGGTTACTTCCACACCGTACATCCGATACAGGTAAGCAAACTCCAGGCCGATGGCCCCGCCGCCCACGATGACGATGGCCCCGGGCAAATCCTTCAGGACAATGGCCTCTTTGCTGGTAATGACTTTCTCTCCGTCAACGGGCAGGGGAGGGACCGTGCGGGGACGGGCGCCGGTGGCAATGATGATGTTCCTGGCCTGGAGGCGCCGGCCCTCGGGCGCAACTTCGACCACCCCGTTGCCTTTCAAGGCGGCAGCGCCGGTTAGCTGCTCCACCTGATTCTTGCGGAGCAGATAGTTCACCCCCCGCACGTTGCGGTCCACCACCTTGCGGCTGCGGTCTATTGCGGCGGAAAAGTCGGCGGAAAAGTTGTCGAACTTCAAGCCAAACTCTTCGGCCCGGTTAATATAGGACAGCACCTCGGCGTTCTTCAGCAGGGCCTTGCTGGGAATGCAGCCCCAGTTGAGGCAGACTCCGCCCAGGGCGTCCCGCTCCACAATAGCGGTCTTCAACCCCAACTGACTGGCCCTTATTGCCGCTACGTACCCCCCAGGGCCGGCTCCAATCACCACCAGGTCATATTCCCCAGTCATATAAGCCTTCTTCCCTTTAGATTGCCTCGATTATACCGGGCGGGATAGTCAGCAACAAGGTTGCAGCTTCTCACCCGGGAATAGGGAGAACCCGGCGATGCACGCAAGTTGGATTCACCCCGTACGCCCCGGCGAATCCACCACGTCCGGTAGCAGGGTATGAATCGACAAGGATTCACCCCGTACACCCCGGCGAATCCGCATCCTGGAGGCGCCGAGTCCCGTCCATATCGGATTTCCCCTGTACGCCCCGGCGAATCGCTGCGTCTCCGTGGGGAGAGAACGCCTCGGCAGGATATTAGGGGCGCCCGGAGCATACTGGCAATTGTATTGAACGGGGTTATTTGCTATCATCAGCCTAACGTTACATCGGACGAAGGAGGCGAAATGGGATTCGGGCCGATCGGGTTGCCCCAAGTATTGATCATCCTGCTGGTAGTCCTGTTGATTTTTGGCGCCAAGCGGCTGCCGGAGATTGGCGCCTCTTTGGGCAAGGGAATACGCACCTTCAAGAGTTCGGTCACCGGCGAGGACGAAGGTAACCAGACCGAAGCGAAGCGCGAAGCCCCGAAAAGCGGCGACGATACCAGTAGGCCGTCGTAGGGCCAAAAATCCGGAATCCGGGCAGACCGAAAGGGACGGCTTGATAGCTGTCCCTTTTTAGTCGGCGCTGGAGAGGGGAACTATTCCTTCCCGGGAACGGCGGCGGGTTCGTCCGGCCAGCCAGGCCAGGAAAATGCCCACCTCGTAAAGGGCCAGCAGCGGCGCCGCCACCAGAGCCTGGTTTATCGGGTCGAAGGTTGGCGTGATTATCGCCCCCAGGATGAAAGCGACTACGACCCAATACTTGCGAAACCGCGCAAACATCCGGGAAGAAACCAGGCCCAATTGAGCCAGCAGGTACATCACCACCGGGGTCTCAAAGGCCACTCCCATCCAGAACAGCAGCCGTAGCATCACGTCCACCAAGTTGCTGATTTTAATGAGGGGGTCAGCCACCCCGTCGCCAAAGGTCAGCAGAAAGGGCAAAGCGCGGGGCGTGAGAACAAAGTAGGCAAAGGCCACGCCGCCGAGAAAGGCCAGCAGCGCCCCCGGCAGAAACAGGAACAGGTATTTCCGCTCCCCGGAACTCAACCCCGGCGCCACAAATCGGATAACTTGATAGAGAATCACCGGCAGGGCCAGGACAAAGCCGGCCACCAGGGATACTTTGACGCTGGTGGCGAGCAGTTCGGTTACCTGGGTGGCGATGAGAGTGACGCCGGCCCCGTCATTCAGTTCCTCCGCTGGCCGCTTCAGCAGTTCCACGATGTCGGTCCAAAACAGGAAGGCCACCATTGCCCCGATTATCAGGGCCGCCAATGCGATGAATACCCGGCGGCGCAGCTCGATCAGGTGCTCAATAAGCGTCAGTTCATGACTGCTGCTCATTCCCCTCTCCGGGGCCGGTGATGGGGATTGCCTGAGCCGGCGGTGGCGGCGGCGGTTCCGCCGGGGGCTGAGATGGCTTGGCCGGGTTTGCTGAATTGGTCGGGTCGGCTGGGGCCGTCCGGTTAGCGCCGCTCAGGTCGACAGCGGCGGTCATTTCGCCAAGGGTCCGGCGCAGGTCGCCCACCAGCTTTCCCGCCGTCCGGGCCATCTCAATAGATCGAGCCGGCCCCATCACCAGAAAGGTAACCAGGAAAATAACCGCCAATTCCAGAAAGCCCACCCCAAACAGGTTCACGGCAGCCCTCCGGTCCCCGGTGAAGCAGCACTATCCCCCTCCCGCGTCCGGATCCGGTCGAAGGATGCGGCATCGTTGGGCTGGAAGGGGCAGTTGGTCAGACAGTTATCCCCCACTGTCCGGGGCAAATCCAACGGCAGGGGGTAGCCCAATTCCCGCAGCATAACGGCCAACCGGCACAGGGGCAGCCCCACCACATTGGTATAGCAGCCCGACTTCAGCCGGGCCGGACGGAACTCTTTATCCTGAACCGCATAGGCCCCGGCCTTGTCCATCGGAGCGCCGGAGGCAATGGATGCTTCCATTTCCGCATCGGAGAAATCCCGCATAACAACATCGGCGGTCATACAGTCGGTCAGGGAATGCCCGGCGGCCACGTTCATCACGGTCAGTCCGGTAGTAACCTGATGCTCAGTACCCCGCAGTTCCCGCAGCATTGCCCGGGCCTCCGCCGCATCCGCCGGTTTGCCGATGGCTCGTCCCTCCAGGACCACCGTGCTGTCCGCGCCCACGACGTAGCTTTGGGACAACCGGGGGGGCAGCCGGGCCGCCACTATCCGGGCCTTGTCCCGGGACAGCCGCTGTACCATCTCCGCCGGCGATTCACCCGCCGCCGGCTCTTCCGGCGCTTCGGAAGGAATAACTCTGAAGTCCAGGCCCAACTCGGTCAGCAGTTCCCGCCGCCGGGGGGAGGCTGAGGCCAGAATCAGCTCGGCCGGCCTTTCAGTCATCGTCCCGGGAATCCTTTCGGGCATCGTCCCGGGCAACTCCCGGGTTAGCAGAGCAACGCATTCCACGTGATGGGTTTGGGGAAACATATCCAGCGGCTGGATTCGCTCGATGGCGTACGGGCCGTTGCCGAGGATTTTCAAGTCCCGGGCCAGGGTTTCCGGGTCGCAGGACACATAGACCACCCGGGGCGGCCCCATTTCGATAAGGTTGCGCAGCGCGGCAGGCTGGCAGCCGGCCCGGGGCGGGTCCAGAATCACCACGTCCGGCGGTTCGGGCAGGGCCGCCAGAACCACCTCGGCTTTGCCCGTTAGAAACTCCACGTTATCCAGCCCGGCGGCATTCTCCCGCGCGTCGGCGACGGCGGCAGTCGATTCTTCTATGGCATAGACCCTTTTCACCCAGGGAGCCAGCAGGATGGCGAAGGTGCCAACGCCGGTATAGGCGTCCAGCAGCGTCTCGTCCCCTTTCAGGTTTAACGCTTCCCGCACCACCCGAATCAACTCCCCGGTCTGCTCAATGTTGACCTGGAAAAAGGAGGGAGAGGCCACGCGAAACTGCCGGCCGTTCACCGACTCCAGGTAGCGCTTCTGCCCGGTAGCCAGGGTAATGGCGGGGTTTTTCAGGGCAGGTTGAACCAGAAAATCGCCGGTTTCCCGGCCGGCCCGGATTGCCAGTTGCGTCGTCTCCCCGCAGCCGTCTTGCAGCTGGTCCAGCAGCCGATTGATGCCGTCGTGCATCAGCATACAGCGGTCGATCCGGACAAACCGCCGGGTTTCCCGGTTGACAAAGCCCAGCGCCCCTTCCCGGCTCACGGTAAACCGGGCGTGGTTGCGGTATTCGTACTGCCGGGGCGAGGGCAGTATGGGCCTTACCGGAACATTCTCAAAGCCCCCTACTCGTCGCAGGGCGTCAACCACCTTGCCCTGCTTGACCGCCAGTTGGGCCGGGTAGTCCAGGTGCTGCCACTGGCACCCGGTACACTGGCCGTAGTAGTTGCAGGGAGGCTTTACCCGGTACGGCGAAGGTTCCAGAACCTGCACTACCTGGGCGGCAACGTACTTGCGGCGCACCCGGATAACCTCGGCGGCCACCCGTTCCCCGGGGATGCCGCCCAATACGAAGACTTCCTGACCGTTATGGTAGGCCATCGCCTCCCCCAGGCGTCCCCAGGACACCAGGGATAGGTTGATGCGTTGGCCTGCGGTAATTTTCTGCGCGCTCAAATGGCCTCCTATTGCTCAATACTATAATGCAAGGCCGGATTTTATCCAAGCCAACGTGTTGACCGGAAAGGGCCGCCGGTATAAACTGACGCAGAGCCAAATAAATGGGGGAACCTCGCTTTCCCCGGAGGATTTTCGATGCCGGAACCTGTGGACGTAAACGAAAGCACTTGGGAAGCGCAAGTAGAAGGCTCTGAATTGCCGGTGTTGGTGGACTTTTGGGCCGAATGGTGTGGCCCCTGCAAGATGATTGCCCCGGCGGTTCACGACTTGGCCCTGGAATATGACGGGAAACTCAACGTAGCCAAGCTGGATGTGGACAATAACCCTAACATCGCCATGAAGTACGGCATCCGCAGTATTCCGGCGCTGATTTTCTTCAAGGAAGGAAAGCCGGTGGACCAAGTGGTGGGCGCGCTCCCCAAGGGCGCCCTGAAACGCAAGATAGACTCGGTGCTGGGCAGCTAATCCGCTACACCCACCCGCCAATCAGTTGGCGCTGCGGGAGTGGAAGGGGCCCGGTGGCTCTTGCGGACTTCAAATCCGTTATGCCTCGTGAAGAGCGGGGTAGGTGGGTTCGACTCCCTCGCACTCCCGCCACCTGAATTGACTGGAAGGCAAAGCAAGCCAAGGCTTGGAGCGTTGTCATATCCTCCGGGCCTGATTCTACCACCTTGACCACTTTACCGCTTGGCGAAACCGGGACGGCGTACCGGCCAAGCCAATCGGTATCCCATCCGGCGACCATCCCCCATCCCTGAAGGGCTTTCTCACTTACCTCCCTGGTTGCCACCGCTTATTTCGTCTGTTACGCTTAACCCCGCAGCCGGCCCGACTGTCTCGCCGGCACAGTAGTTGCCATGTCCTATTTTCGCTCTGATGTTCCTTAATTCCCGACGCTTAACTTTATTGCTGGTCGAGGTGGTGTTTGGCCCAACCCTCTGCAATCCGGGCATCCTTGTTCGTTACCTGCATCGTTGACCAGCTTTATCCCCAGGTGGGGGTCAGCGCGGTGCGGGTGTTGCGGCGATTGGGGGTAGCCGTGGATTTTCCGGCGGACCAGACCTGTTGCGGCCAGCCCCTGTATAATTCCGGCTTTACTCGACCGGCCCGGCAATTGGCCGAGCGGGCGCTGCGCAGCTTTGCGGCCAGTCAGTACGTCATCGTTCCCTCCGGCTCCTGTGCGGCGATGCTCCGGGTATTCTACCAGGACTTGTTCGCCGCCGACCCGGAATTGGCGGCTCCGGCCCGGCAGTTGGCCGAGCGGATCTATGAGTTCTCCGAGTTTCTGGTCAAAGTAGTTGGTATAACCGACCTGGCGGCTGCTTATCCGGCTACTGCCACCTACCATTCAAGCTGTCATCTGCTCCGGGAGTTGGCCGTGCGGGAAGAACCGGTGCGGTTGCTGGAAAAAATAGCCGGCCTAGAGCTGGTCCCGTTGCCTCAGGCGGATACCTGCTGCGGCTTCGGGGGAACCTTCTCGGTCAAGTATCCCCACATTTCCGAGGGGATGCTGGAGGATAAAATCGCCAGCGTCCAGGCCACCGGAGCGGATACCCTGGTATCCTGTGATATGAGTTGCCTGATGCATATCGGCGGCGGCCTTAGCCGCCAGGGGCGCTCGGTCGCCGTCCGCCATATCGCCCAGGTACTGGATGGGATACCCGATGGGGAGGCTGTAGGTGGCTGAAGTAAAAACCAGGGAGTTCAAAACCGCCTCCGAACTGGCAATGCAGGATCAGACGTTGCGCCGCGCCTTGCGTCAAGTGGGCGGCGGCTTTAGCGAAGCCCGGCTGGATGCCATTGGCGAGGTAGGCTCCGCGGTATGGGAGGAGTGGCGGGAAGCAGCGCGGCGCATTAAAGTCCACACCCTCGACCACCTGGATTACTACCTGGAAATGCTGTATGACAACGTTGCCAGGGCGGGCGGCCAAGTTCACTTTGCCCGGGATGCGGCGGAGGCCAACGGGATTGTTGCCGAACTGGCCCGCTCCCGCCAAGTGAAGCTGGCTACCAAGAGCAAGTCCATGGTCTCCGAAGAGCTGGACCTGAACCGGACGCTGGAAGGAATCGGGGTCGAGGTATTTGAGACTGACCTGGGCGAATACATCATCCAGTTGGCCGGGGAAACTCCCTCCCACCTGGTGGCTCCGGCCCTGCACAAGACCAGAGAACAGGTGTCTGAGTTATTCCACCAAAAATTGGGCGTTCCCCTGACCGACGACATTGAGGAGATGGCCCGGGTCGCCCGGGAAACGCTGCGGCAAAAGTTCCTTCAAGCCGACCTGGGCCTCAGCGGCGCCAACTTTCTGGTGGCCGAGACCGGCAGCCTGGTGATAATTACCAACGAAGGGAACGGACGCCTCTGCACCTCGGCCCCGCGGATTCACGTCGGCATTACCGGCATGGAAAAGGTCATTCCCTCAATGCAGGACCTGGCTCTGTTTCTGCGCCTGTTGCCCCGGTCGGCTACAGGACAGCGGCTTACCAGCTACGTCAGTGTGGTTACCGGCCCCCGGCGCAGCGACGATGAGGATGGCCCGGAGGAGTTTCACCTGGTGCTGGTGGACAATGGACGTTCCCGACTGCTGGCCGACCCGGACCTGCGGGAGAGCCTGTACTGCATCCGCTGCGGGGCCTGCCTGAACATTTGTCCGGTCTATCGGAAAATCGGCGGCCATGCCTACGGCTGGGTCTATCCAGGGCCCATCGGGGCCGTCGTTTCACCCAGCCTGGTGGGGCTGAATCAGGCCAAAGATCTGCCCCATGCCTCCAGCCTTTGCGGAGCCTGTCGGGAGGTCTGTCCCATTAAAATCAACATCCCCCGTATGCTACTGCATTTGCGCCACAAGCTGGCGGAAAGCCCGGACGATGCGGAAAAATCGGCGTCGGCAGTGGAAAGCCTGGCGGCCCGGGGCTACGCCTGGTTAATGAGCAATCCCTCGGCCCTGACCGCCGCCGGCAAGCTGGGCCGGGTGGCGCAGAAGCCCCTGGCCAGCAAAGGCAAGATTGAAAAGCTGCCCCTGCCTTTGGCCTCCCGGTGGACCAGGGCCAGGGACTTGCCCCTTTTACCCCAGCGTACTTTCCGGGAAATCTGGGCGCAGGGGCTGCAAACCGAAACGCGGCCGACGAATCCGCCCGGGGTCGGGGATACTGACCGCCCCATGGCGAAGGACTAGACCGTGGTCAACCCATTTCAGCCCGCATTGGGAACACCCAGGGACGAGTTCCTGTCCGGCGTGCGCTGGAGCTTGGGCCGTACTGAACCGGCCCCGCCGGAAGCTCCCTATCCCCGGTTGACTGAGGACCTGCCCGAACTGGAGGAGCAGGCGGCGGCGGCGCGGGGCCGGCTGGAGCGGGACCGGGCCGGGCTGGTTGACCGGCTGGCCGAAAAGTCTCAGCTACAGGGTTGGCAGGTTTTCCGCACCGCCAGCCCCGAGGAAGCCATTGGTTACATCTCCTTGCTGGTTACCGCCCAGGGCATTACCCAAGCCGCCCGATCCATTCAGGAAGTCTTTGACCACCTGCCCCTGGACGCAGCCCTGGAAAATCTGGGCGTCGTCTCGGTGGCCGTGGCGCAGGGTGAGGATCTTTCTGACGCAAACCGTTCCGACGCGGACCGTTCCCGGCAGTCGTTGCGCACGCAGATTGTCCGCTCCGGTATCGGCATCACCGGCGCCGATTACGCCGTGGCCGAAACCGGCTCGGTAGTGGTGCTCCCGCGCCGGGGATTGAGCCGGCTGGTATCCCTGGTGCCGCCGGTCCACGTGGCCCTGGTCCGGCCTCAAGACGTTGTAGAAAGCCTGGACGACGTGTTTCTGTTCCGCCGCCTCGAATATCACCGGAACGGCGGTGATATGGGCAGCTATCTCAACTTTATCACCGGCCCCAGCCGCACCGCGGATATTGAGATGCGGCTGGTGGTCGGAGTTCATGGCCCCAGGGAAGCCCACCTGGTATTGCTGGGTTGACCGGATTGACCCCGGGGCCGGGACCGGAGAGGAGAACCAATGCCAATGCGAATAGGCTTTTCTCAGTTCCGCCGGCAAATGCTGGAGAGGGAGCTGGAGAATATCACCGGCCTGTTGCCTCAACTGGGTGTGGAAAAGGTTATCCTGATCGGCGATATGGTTACCGGGGACATCTCGCCGGACAGCCGCATTGACCTCATCGTAGTGCAAAAGAGCGACTTGGCTTTCGGCCGGCGGGCCGACTTTTTCTCCTACCACCTCAGCAGCATGGTGGCGGTGGACAGCCAGGTATATACCCCGGAAGAGTTTGAAGCGCTGGAAAACACGCTGCCGGCGCTGTATGCCGCATCTCAACAAGGACGGGTGATTTATTGTGCCGGATAACCTGGCCGAAGGCGCTCGCTGGCTCCGCCAAGCCGAACAAGACCTCAAGGACGCCCAGTTTAACCGGGAGGGAGCGCGGTATAACCTGGCCTGCTTCCTGTGTCAGCAAGCGGCGGAAAAGGCGGTGAAAGCCTATCTTTACCACCGGGGCGCCGAGGATGTCTGGGGACATTCCCTCACCGACCTGTGCGAGGACGCCAAGATTTTCGAGATGTTCTTCGACACGGTGAAGAGCGAGGCCCGGCAACTGGATAAATACTACGAAATTACCCGCTACCCCGGCTATCTCCCCGGCGGCATCTCCTCCGAAGCCTTTGATGACATTGACGCCGAGCGCGCCCTCTACCTGGGCAACACGGTGGTTGGTTTCGTTAAGGAGCGATTGGGTTAGGGGGTTAGCTCGGCAGGCTATCCCGGCGGCCCGCGCGCATCAGCCGAATGGTGCGCTCCGCTGCGCCCTCCAGCAGTTCCTCGGTGCGGGCCAAACTCCGCTCAAAGCTCATGGGCCGGTCGGCGATGCAAACTATGGCGGCGACGCCATGCTGGTACAACTCCTCATAGCCATCACCCAAACTCCCGGCCAGAATGACGGTAGGCACCCGGTAGGGGTTAGCCTTCCGCGCCACACCCACCGGCGCCTTGTCGTAGATTGACGACAAGTCGGCGCGACCCTCTCCGGTAATTACCAGGTCAGCGCCCTGGACCTGTTCCTCGAAATTAAGCACTTCGCAAATCATATCGATACCGGATTGGAGTCTGGCCCCGGTAAACGCCATCAAGCCGGCGCCCAAACCGCCGGCTGCTCCGGCGCCGGGATACTCCGCATTCAGGAAATCCATGCCCAGGTCCCGGTGCGCCACCCGGGCGAAGTTAGCCAGGGCTGCGTCCAGTTCCGCCACCGCTTCCGGGGAGGCTCCCTTTTGCGGCCCATATACGGCAGAGGCCCCGGCAGGGCCGCACAAGGGATTGGTAACGTCGGTGGCTCCGATGATGGTAACCTCCTTCAGTTGGGGGTTAAGGTTAGAAACGTCAATGCGAGCCAGCCGCGCCAGGGCCGCCCCGCCCCGGGGCAGAACTTTGCCCTGGGCGTCCAGAAACTTAACGCCCAGGGCGCTGGCCATACCGGCGCCGGCATCATTGGTAGCGCTCCCCCCCAAGCCTACAATAATCCGGGTAAAGCCCTTATCCAGCGCCTCTCGGATAATCTCGCCGGTGCCCCGGGTCGTGGTGGTGCGGGGATTGCGGCGTCGGGGCGGCACCATAGCCAACCCGGAAGCCCGGGCCATTTCCACCACCGCCGTCCGGCTATCACCCATCACTCCCCAGGCAGCTTCAACGGCATGACCCAGCGGCCCGGCAACGATGCTGCGAAAGATTTCGCCGCCGGTGCTGTCCACCAGCACGTTCAGCGTACCGTCGCCTCCGTCAGCCACCGGCACCAGGACCGTCTCCGCTTCCGGTTCGGCGCGGTGGACCCCCCGCGCAATGGCCTGGGCTGCTTCCAGGGCGGAAACGCTGCCCTTGAAGCTCTGGGGGGCGATCACTATTTTCATGGACGGTTTCATGGGCGGCATGGCAGCGCTCCCTTGTTCCTTCGGATGTATCTATTTTAACCGCTCTCTGCTAAAATCGGGACACACCGGGGCAATAAAGCAGGGCAATCACAGCTTAACTTCCAGACGCCGGCTTCCTGACGGCATCCCTATCCTTGCCATCACACCCCGAAGGAGTGGCTCCAATGCTATCCAAAGAGGAATTGAAGCGCCAGGTATTTAATGCCATTGACTCCCATTCTGACGAACTGATCAACCTGTCGCAGACCATTCTCAACCACCCGGAACCTGGCTACCGGGAAGTAAAGACCGCCCAGTTGGTTTGCAACCAACTGGGCGAAATGGGCCTCCCCTTCCGGTCCGGCCTGGGGCTGACCGGCGTGCGGGCCGACTTGGCGGGCGGCAGCGCCGGGCCTACTATGGCCCTGCTGGGTGAGTTGGATTCCCTCATCGTAAACGAACATCCCTATGCCGACCCCGCCACCGGCGCGGCCCACGCCTGCGGCCACCACTGCCAGATTGGTATGCTGTTGGGCGCAGCCATCGGATTGAACCAGCCGGACGTATTGTCGGCCCTGAGCGGGCGCATCGCCCTCATCGCCGTTCCTGCCGAGGAATATATTGAGATTGAGTACCGGGACTCGCTGCGCCGGGAGGGAAAAATCGAATTCCTGGGGGGGAAGCCGGAGCTAATCAAGTTGGGCGAGTTCGACGACGTAAACCTGGCAATGATGATTCACACTACCAGTTCGGTAGAGGAAGGCCAGCTTTGCATCAGTGGCACCAATAACGGCACCCTGGCCAAGAAGATCCAGTTCGTGGGCCGGGGGGCCCACGCCGGCGGGTCGCCTCATCTGGGGATCAACGCCCTGAACGCGGCCAGCCTGGCCCTCAGCGCCATTCATCATAACCGCGAGACTTTCCGCGACGCCGATACGGTGCGGATCCACCCCATCATCACCAAGGGTGGCGAGGCGGTGAGCGCCGTTCCCGCCGACGTTAGAATGGAAACTTTTGTCCGGGGCCGCACCATTGAGGCAATAATGGACGCCAATCGCAAGGTGGACCGGGCCTTGCGGGCCGGGGCAATGGCAGTGGGCGCCCGGGTCAACATCCAGACCATCCCCGGCTATCTGCCTTTAACCCAGAACCGGCAAATGAACGAGATTTATGAACCCAATGCCGCCGCGCTGGTGGGCGCCGACCGGGTGGGCCGCGTCAGCCATCGTACCGGCTCCACCGATATGGGCGACGTCAGCCAATTGATGCCCGCCATTCACCCTTACGTCGGCGGGGCTACCGGATTGGGGCACGGAGCCGACTACGTGGTGCAGGACTATAACCTGGCGGTAATCACGGCGGCCAAGTCGATGGCGGCTACGGTAGTGGATTTGCTGGCCGACGGCGCCCACCTGGCGGGCAAAGTGGTCGCCGAACATCGCCCGGAGATGACCCGACCGGAATACCTGCGCTTCATGCGTTCCCTGGCCAGTGAAGCGATCTTTGAGGCTGAATAATTATGTTATCCAGGCAAGAACTGAAGCAGCGAGCCTGCGCCGCAATAGACCGCCACCAACCGGAAATCATCGGCGTAGCCCGCCAAATCCTGAATAACCCGGAACCTGGATTCAGCGAATCCAAGACTGCCCGGCTGGTGGCCGACAAGTTTGACCAGTTGGGCATCGACTACCGGAGCGGCCTGGCCCTGACCGGCGTTAAAGGTCGGATCGCCGGTGGCGGCGGTCCCGGCCCCAGCGTGGCCCTGATTGGAGAACTGGATTCCCTGATTGTCAATGATCACCCCCACGCCGACGCGACGACCGGCGCCGCTCACGCCTGCGGGCACCACTGTCAGATTGGGATGATGCTGGGCGCTATCCGGGGGTTGACTCAACCGGAAGTCCTGGAGCAGCTATGCGGGGAGTTGGTTCCCTTTGCGGTGCCGGCCGAGGAGTTCATCGAAGTAGCCCGCCGGCTGCAACTCCGGGAAGAGAAAAAACTGGAATTCATGGGCGGCAAGCAGGAATTGATCCGCCTGGGAGAATTCGACGATGTTGACCTGGCAATGATGTGCCATACCGCCAGCGATATGGGCGACCACAAGTTCGCCATCGGCGGTACCAGCAACGGCCATGTGGTCAAGTACGTCCAGTTCCTGGGTAAAGGCGCCCATGCCGGGAGCGCCCCCCACCTGGGCGTTAACGCCCTGAACGCCGCCTCCTTCGCCCTCCAGGCCATCCACAACAACCGGGAAGCCTTTCGAGGCGAGGATACGGTACGCATCCACGGCATTATGACCAAGGGTGGCGAGGCGGTGAACGCCGTGCCGGCCGACGTGCGCCTGGAATGGCGGGTCCGGTCGGCGACGCCGAAGGCAGTGGTCAACAACTCCACCATCGTTGACCGTTGCTTCAAGGCCGGCGCCCTGGCCGTGGGGGCCACGGTAAAGATAACCAACATCCCCGGCTATCTCCCGATGAAGCATGACACCCACCTTCAGGAGTTGTTCCGCCAGAATGCCTCCGCCCTGCTCGGCACGGCCCGCACCCTGGTAATTCCGGGCCGGCGCAACCGGGGCGGGTCAACCGACATGGGAGACTTGAGCCACCTGATGCCCGTTTGCCATCCCTACACCGCCGGGGCAGTAGGCTCCGGCCACAGCAAGGAATACCTGATTACCGACTATGAAATGGCGGTAGTGAATCCAGCCAAGATAATGGCGATGGTGGTTATTGACCTGTTGGCCGAGGGCGCGGCCAAGGCTAAAGAGGTTACCGGTTCCCACCGGCCGGCGATGAAGAAGGCCGCCTATCTGCGCTTCCAGCGAGAACGGGCTGAGGTTATCGAGTACGACGGCGCTGGGTAACCCCGGTCAGGAAATCAAACTGGAGTCAGTAAACCAGAGTCAGCAACGGGGGCAGGTATTGTATAAAGGCCCCGGCAATCAGGGGCACCCACAGGTTATCATCGCCCGGTAAAGGCAATAATTCCGCCAGGCCGGCAGCCACCGCCCCGGCCAGGTAACCCCAGTGCCAGGACGTAACCCCGGCCCCCACCAGCGCCGCCAACACCAGTAGCGCTACCATGACAAAGGCCAGCGTTCCCACGGGCGACTTTCCGAAGAGCCGCGGCCCCGGCATTGGACGTCCCACCAGCGCCGCCGCCGGGTCGCCCAGGGACAGGAAAAGCAGGACGGCTACCGCTACCGGTTGGTCAAATAGGAGAAAGGAAAAAAAGGCGGCCACCAGCAGGTAGGTGGCGCCGGTAACCCGGCGGTCTTCGCTGCTCTTGAGGAGGGGCCGAAGCCAGCGCAGAAACAGGCGGTTCAGCCAGGATACCCGAAAGCGGGCCAGGTCCAGGGCCAGACTGCTTACGGCCAATACCGCCAGGATACCCACAAACTCCGGCTGGTACGCCGGCAGCGGGATGAATATGCCGGTTAGGGGAATAACCGAGCCGGCCAGGGCGTGAAAAAGCCGCCGTCCTGGCGGTGGCGCAATGGATGCATCGATCGCCTCGGCCATTCCACAATATCCTGCGGCGTCATTATTTTGGCTACCGGGACACCGGGCCTCGCCGCGGGAACTCCCTCCCCGGCGAAGCTCCGCCTTCTCCGCATCTCGCGGGTGAAAAAATCCCCCGATTAAACGAGCCGCCGGCGCCGGTCAACCACTGGAACCTGATCTAGAACCCGATGGTGATGCCATCTCCGGCCCGCCAGCGCAGTTCCCGGATCTCCGCATCTTGAGGCGCCTCGAAAATCATCCACCCGTCAATCCCGGAACCATTGGACAGGTCAAAGGCCCGGCGGGAACCATCTTCGAGGAGGGGGTTCCACAGGAAGCAGAGGTCGCGGGGATGTTCTATCGGGCAACGGCTGATGTGCGTCTCATTAAGGTTAGCCGAGGGCGGAACCTCCTCCACACGCTCGGCTACGTCAATGGGAAAGTATTTTCCCTGGAGGAAATCCCGCAGTTCCGCCGCCCGTTCGTCAATGTTGACAATGGCACTGGTGGCCCGGTGGTTCTCCACCTTTATCCGCAACATGACCAGTTCCAGGTCCGGCTCCGAGGGAGCCAATCGGTAGTACGCGGAGTCCGGCGCGGCGCCTTCCGGTTTATAAATCAGCTCCGGCGTCCGTTCTATAGCCACCACGTTGAGGTGCAAGGTTCGACCAGTGTAGTATTTGCCAATGGCCGGAGAAACGTCGGCGCAAGCGGCCAGTACCACCGGGACGACCGACGCCAGGGCAACCACCGAAACAAGCAAAGCTGAACGCTTGATTCCGAGTAATGAAGAAATCCTTATCATACCGCTTCTAGGATCCCGTAGTAGTAAGGGTAGGCAACTGCCGCAGCCGCTGCACCAGGTCAACGAGGACGTTGAGAAGGTAGTCAACTTCCGCTTCGCTATTTTCCTTGCCCAGGGTAATCCGCAGGCTGCTGCGCGCCAACTCCGCAGATTGACCCAGGGCCAGCAACACGTGGGAAGGCTCCAGGGAGCCGGAGCTGCATGCGCTGCCGCTGGAGGCCGCCACCCCGGCCAGGTCCAGACCCAGGAGGATGGATTCCCCCTCCACTCCCGCAAAGGAAAAGTTTACGTTGTTGGGCAAGCGCTGGGTGGGATGGCCGTTCAGGCTGGTGTCGGGGATGGTATCGGATACTCGCTGTATGATGCGGTCGCGCAAAGCGGCACAGTGAACGCCGGATTGCTTCCGCGCTGCGTCGGCCAGTTCCAGCGCCAGAGCCAGGCCCACTATTCCGGCAATGTTTTCGGTGCCGGAACGCCTTTCCCGTTCCTGTCCGCCGCCCAGCAGCAAGGGCAGGTAGGGAGTGCCCCGCCGTACATAGAGTACCCCGGTTCCTTTCGGGCCGTAGAACTTGTGCCCGGACAAGCTGAGCATATCCACACCCAGCCGCCGGACGTTCAAATCCAGGAAACCGGCGGCCTGGACCCCGTCCGTGTGCATTACGATGGTCCGGTCCAGCTCCGCGGCCCGCCGTTGCACGGCCTGGGAGATTTCGGCAATGGGATTTATCGTGCCAATCTCGTTGTTGGCATACATTATGGTAACCAAAGTAGTGCGCTCGCCGATGGCGTTATACACCTGCTCCGGGTGAATCATGCCGAACTCATCCACCGGCAGAAAGGTAACCTCATAGCCCAGGTTATCCAGGTGCTGGCAGGGGTGCAGGACGGCGTGATGTTCTACGCTGGAGGTGATGAGGTGGTTGCCCGTTTCACGCAGCGCAGTAGTAACGCCCTGAATGGCCGCATTGTCCGACTCGGTGCCGCCGCTGGTGAAAACTACCTCGCTGGACCGGCACCCCAACACCTGGGCTACCCGTTCCCGGGAATCATCCAGGGCGTGGCGCGCTTCCTGACCGATGGTATGAATGCTGGAGGGGTTCCCGTACAACTGGGTAAAGTAGGGAAGCATCGCCTCCAGAACGCGCGGGTCGGTAGGAGTAGTGCCGGCATGGTCCAGATATATCAGCCCGGGCGATGACATAGATAACCTCTAATCAAACCTGCCGTTATTTTAGCATAGCCGGAGTAACTGCGGGGCTTGACGTGAACTGACGGCAAGGCAACCGAGTTTCATTTCCAGAATCCGGCTCCCTTGCCGGCTCCCTTCCGGCGACCGCCCACTCCCCCCGGCCCCGCTCCCCGGCGGCTCGGAAGGAAGTCGCTTCCCATCCGTTGGGGGAGAAGCCAGCGCTCGCCGCATCCAGTCGGAAAAGGGGAAGTCGCTCCCCATCCGTTGGGGGAGAAGGCCGGGGGAGCGGTTGCCCTGGAGCCTGACGAAAAGGCCGGACGCCATTACGCTGCTATGGCCCACTACTCTATTATGCTCATATGCTCACGAGATTATGCCCACGAGCGCGGTCGCCGACGGGCCTCGGCCAGCCTTGCAATGTCCGCCCGGCTGACCATGCCAACCGGGATACCGTCCCGCACCACCGGCGCACTCTCCAGCCCCTCGGCGTCCATCCGCTCCATTGCGTCAAAGATAGCCGTCTCGGCATCCAGCGTCGCTAGAGACGCCAGTGGAGTCATCACCTGGGCCAGGGTAGCCAGTTGCCAGGTATCCCGGGGCAGCGTCGCCAGCTTGCGACCGTCAACCACGCCGTTGGGCGGCCCTTTAACCAGAACGCCCAGATAGCCGGCCCGGGCCAGGGCCTGTAACACCTCCTGCGACGCCACCGGCGTTTCCCCGGGCAGGGCCGTCCAGTCCGAAGCCATCGCCTGCGCCACCCGATAGGACTTCAAGGATTCCCGCAGCGCTTCTTCCCGGTAACTGAACGTGGCAACATAGAGGAGGAAACCACCCACCAGAGAAACCCAGATCCCCTGAAAATCGCCGAGAATCGCCCAGGTGATGCCGGCGACGAGCATCAGCAAGCCCAGTCCTTGACCGGCCCGGATAGCAACTTGCGTGGCCCGCCAGTAGCTGCCGGTCAATCCCCATATCAGACTCCGTAAAACCCGTCCGCCATCCAGCGGAAAGCCGGGCAGCATATTGAAAATACCGAGAGAAAGGTTGACCGCAAAGAGGGTAAACAGAACGGCCCTCAAGTAGGAGCTTAACCCGTCGGTCAAATACCACAACCCAAAACAGACCAGGGCCAGGGCCAGGCTGGTCAGCGGGCCGACTATAGCCACCAAAAACTCGGACAGGGGACGCTGGGCCTCATGGGCCAATTGGGAAACCCCGCCGAAAATAAAGAGGGTAATGCCCCGTACCGGAATCCCCCGGTTGACCGCCACCAGACTATGGGAAAGCTCGTGGACCAGCACCGACAGGAAAAAGAGAAAGGTGGTTACAATAGCCGTTGCCCACCGCTGGGCCAGGGGCCATTGGGGGTAAAATTCGGCGAATCGGGAGGACATCAGAAAAATTACCAGGCCGAAAATCACCAGCCAACTGTAATTGATGCCCAGGGGAATCCCGAATATCTTGCCCAAGCGGATGGAAGTCCCCATTTCGTCCTCTTTGCCCTCATCCCTGCCGGGACGCAAACACGTCGGGAATCGCCGGCAAAATGTCCCCTCATATCAGTCTAGCCACTATCAATCTAACCACACCGCCCCGCATTTAGCCATAGGCCGGGTGGTTTATCCGTTTGAAATTGACCGCTATTTAGATAGCGTAGCTAAAAAACTCAGACTGAGAAACTACCAGCGGCCGGGCGCCGGGGAATCGGAAGCGGCAAGTCCTTACTTTCTCGCCGACAAGGGAGAATGGAGCGAGGCGGCAGTATAGGCAATGAGCTTGTAAACCAGCTTGGCGGCGGTGTAGGCGCAGGCTGTGGGGCCTTCCCGGGGGGCCAGTTCACTAACGTCAAACCCCACGATGCGGCGAGACTCCGCTACCAGGCCTAGCAGCGTAGTTACGTCGCGCCAGGACATTCCCCCCGGCTCAGGGGTGCCTACCGCCGCCATGAGTGCGGGGTCCAGCACATCCAGATCAATGGTTATGTAAACCTCATGGTTCAGGCCGGCCAGAATATCCTGACCGTAGGAACTGAGCGACGCTTCTCCGGGGGGAGGCCAGGCAAAGGTGGGAACCCGCTGCTGGCGTAGATAGTCCCGCTCTTCCTGACACATACTGCGAATGCCGGCCAGAGTCAGGGAGCACCGTTCGTGAAGCCGCCGGGCGCCGGAGGAGTGGCCCCAGGCCGTACCCAGGTACTCATCCCGCAGGTCGGCGTGGGCATCCAGGTAAAGCACGGAGAGGTTGGGGTAGGCTTCCCGGTGGGCCAGCGCAGAACCGATACAGAGGGAGTGTTCTCCGCCCAGGACCGCCACCAGCCGGCTCGGCGCGAGGTGCTCCCGCACCGCTTGCCTGACGCGCTCAACCATCTGCGCCGGGTCGCCGGTATGGGGTTCCAGGGCCGCCGTGGTATGAATGCCAACCCGGGAAACATCCAGGTCCAGTTCCCAGTCGTAATCTTCCAGGCCATAGGATGCTTCGATAATGGCCGCCGGCCCCTCGCGGGCGCCGCTCCGAAAGGAGGTAGTGCTGTCGTAAGGCACGGGAATCAACACGACCCCGGCTTGGGCCAAGTCGCTTTGCGCTGGCGGTAAAGCCAGGAAGTTGGCCGGAATCCAGGGCAGGTTCATGAGCGGGATAGATTCATGGGATTGCAGTCGTCGGCCTCAGGCGCGGGGCTGGTTGCCCTCGGCCCCGACCTGAGCCTCTGCTTCCGCCCCTACGGCGGAACGCAGCACGGAACGCTGGGCCCGGGTTTGAGCCATCCCCTGTTCGCTATCCAGCCATTCCAACCCCCGGTCCAGGAGCCAGGTTTTCATGTCTTGCAGGCCAAAGAGGTCTCTAGCGTCCTTTTCCGCCTGGTTATAGTCAAATGACTTGCAGGAAAAAATATCTATGTTGACGTAATTGCGGTAGGGAAAGGTATGAATACTGATATGACTCTCGGCGATAATTACGAAACCCGACACGCCGGCGTCTTCAACTTTGGGGCCGTTGTATTCCAGCACCTTCGGCTCAGTTATTCGCGTCATCCCCAGGTTATCGGGATAATTAGTCAGGAAATCCCTCACCCGTTCCAAATCCCACATTTTGTCCGTATCTCCTGCGTATCCATCAATAACCAGGTGCATCTTGGGTTTCTCTCGCCTCCGGTGTGTAAAATCGAGCAGGGGTCCCACCGTCTCCCGGGCCAGGCTACGGGTCATCCCTGGCGCTCCAGGGAGCCCCGGGGGACAGTGGTCCCCCCGGGCCAAGTCTTGGCAAAACCTGACGTATAGAATATCATCACTTATACTTCAATTCAACGCTGAAACAATTTGAGGAGGGAGCGGCGGCTCCGCCAACGGAGAACGGCCAACGGAGGACACGGCCCGTTGCGTCCAGGGCGGGGTGAATCGCCGACCAGGAAATGGCAGACCGGAAATCGGACAACCTGATGATTCAAGCCAGCGAGTTGACCCACTATTATGGGCCGCGGCCGGCCATTGAGGACGTGAACTTCGGGGTCAAGCGGGGCGAAATCCTCGGCTTTCTGGGCCCCAACGGCGCCGGCAAGACTACCACGATGCGCATAATCACCGGCTTTATGCCCCCGACCCAGGGCAAAGTTACCCTGGCCGATTATGACGTAGTGGAACAGTCCCTGGAGGTGCGGCGGCGGATCGGGTACTTGCCGGAGACGGTGCCGCTGCACACGGAAATGCCGATCAATAGCTACCTGAAATATATGGGTACGCTGCGCGGAATGCCCGCCCGCCAAATAAGGCAGCGCATCGGCGAAGTCATCGAAGTTTGCCGCCTTGAGGACTACTACAAGACCATCATCGGCAAGCTGTCCAAGGGCTTCCGGCAGCGGGTAGGCATTGCCCAGGCAATCCTGCACGAACCGGAGGTGCTGGTACTGGACGAGCCAACCATCGGCATTGACCCCATTCAGGTCGTCGAAACCCGCCGGCTGATTCAGGACCTGGGCAAGGAGCAGACGGTCGTGCTCAGCAGCCATATCCTCCCCGAAGTCAACATGATTTGCGAAAGGGTGCTGATTATCCACGAAGGGAAGATCGTGGCTGAGGACACGCCACAAAACCTAGCCCAGCGGCTGCAAGGCGTGGATCAACTCCAGGTAGAGGTCGGCGGGCCGGTGCAAGGAGTTCTCGCCGCATTGCGCCAGGTCAAGGGGGTTACCGAGGTAACGCACCGGAGCCAGCAGGGCCGCAACGTGTTCACGGTGCAGGTGCAGCGCGGCCTGGATTTGCGCGACGAGATTTCCCGGGTGGTGGTCAGCAACGACTGGCGCCTGCTCAGTATGCAACTGGTAAGTATGAGCCTGGAGGACATTTTCTTGAGACTAACTACTCACGAGGAGTTGTAACCATGCGAACCATCCGGGCGGTGGCCTGGAAAGAGATTCAGGTATATTTCGGCACTCCAATAGCTTACATCGTCGGGGCAATTTTCCTGGTGCTAACCGGTATATTCTTCGCCATCGGCGTGGTGCCCAGCGAAAACAACCCCTTCCCGGAAGCCTCCCTCAGCAACTTCTTTCAGTGGAGTACCATCATCCTCATCCTGCTGGCGCCGGCTTTGACTATGCGCCTGCTGGCCGAGGAGCAAAAATTGGGGACTATTGAGCTGCTCTTGACCTCCCCGGTGCGGGACTGGGAGGTAATCCTGGGCAAGTACCTGGCCAGCCTGACCTTCCTGCTGGCGATGCTGGTGTTGACCATCTACTACCCGGCGCTGTTGTTCATATTTGCTGATCCGGATCCCGGCCCGATCTACTCCGGCTACCTGGGTCTGGTCCTTTACGGTGCGGCGGCGCTCGCCATCGGGATGTTGACCTCTACCATAACCAGCAATCAGATTGTAGCCGGGTTCGTGGCGATGGGGATCATCGCGGCCTTATCCTTTGTGCACGTCAGCTCGGAGCTGCTGGGGGGCTTTATGTCGCTGCTCATCAGCGAGATAGGGCTACAGGCCCATTACGAAGACTTCAGCCGGGGCGTTATCGACACCAAGCACGTCGTTTACTTTCTGAGTGTTACTGCCGTATTCCTTTTCCTGGCGATTCGGGCGCTGGAATTCCGGCGATGGAGATAGAATGAGCGAGCAACCAATGGATAATACTACCGGGGATTGGCGGCGGCGGGGACGGCGCGGCGGTAGAGTACGTTCCGCCAGCAGGAACGCCGGGGAGGTTACGGCCAACGACGCTACTGAAACGGAGGAGGTTGAGGTAACTTCCCGGACCTTATTCAGCTTTCTGGAACCGTCGCTCAACACTATCGGCTCCTTTGGGGCCCCGCTGGTCATCGCCGGGATATTCGCCCTGGTAGTGGGCATTACGTTAATCGCCTTCGTCGGTTCCATGCGCCTTTACGGGTTCATAATCCTCGGTTTTGGCGCCGCGCTGATTGCGCTGGTGGGCCTGATCTCCCTGAGTTCCGTCGTCGCCGCCTTCATCAGCCGCACCGGCAGGTACGGGGTCAACTCACTGATAATGCTGGCCGCCTTCCTCGGAATCATAATTGTCGCCAACTTTGTCTCCTTTGAAAATAACAACCGGATAGATGCAACGGCCACCAGTCAGTTCAGCCTGGCCGACCGTACTGAGCAGCTTCTGGACAATCTGGAACAGGAAATCGAGGTCATCGCCTTCTACAAGGAAGAGATCTCCCTGGGCCCTCAGGGCAGCGCCGATACCGCGCTGCAACTGTTGAACCGCGAGAACAAGGTACGGGAAACTTTTAGAGAGTTCGAGGCCGCCCGCCCGACCAAGTTCCAACCCAGTTTCGTGGACCCCGACGTAAATCCGCAACGGGTTAACCAGTATTTTGGCACTACTCCCACTACCTTCGTCAACGAGTCCATCGTGGTCAAGCTGAAGGACAGCGAAGTAATTGACGTGATCCAACCGCAGGACGCGGCCTACAGCCACCTGGAGCAGGATCTGGTTTCCAGCATCTTGCTGATTACCGGCCAGGAACAGAAAGCAATCTATTTCCTGTCCGGCCATGGTGAGCGCAGCATCAGCGCCCAGGCAACCGATGCCGAGGGATACACCTCGGTACGCACCGGGCTGGAACAGGATAACTACCGGGTGGAAACGCTGCGCTGGGTACGGACTGAGGAAGAGTTCAGCGTGCCGGAGGATACGGCTTTGCTGGTTATCGCCCGTCCTACCGAGGAACTGCCCCAAGCCCAGGCCGAGGTGCTTAACCTGTACCTGCAGGGTAAGAATCCCGACGGCAGCGACCGTCGGGAGGCGGGACGGTTAATCTTCCTGGGCGAACCGGACACGCACGATACCTTCCGCGAGTTTTTGGCCAGTTGGGGAGTAGCCATTGATGCCGGGTATATCTGGGATGCGGACGAATCTTTGCCGAACAGCCCGGAGACGCTGCGGCTGGAGACTTTCAACACCAGGGATTTGCCCCGGGAGTTGGCGATAATCATCGGTCAGCAGAGTCAAAGCGAGCAAGAACTGAAAGAGCTCTGGAGCGCCCTTTCCGGCATTACGGCGCCCAAAGGGAACGCCCTGCCCCCGGTGATTATGTCCGGCACGGCTTCCCTGCAAATCATTCACGATGGCAACCCGGCCCGAAAAGTCCTGCCCATGGCGGTAACCACCGACAGCTACCTGATTGATGACATCACGCGTACCGAGCCGAACACCGAGTCGGGTGAGAACGCGGACCCCTTTGGCAATTTCACTCCGGTTGTTTTTGTTGAAGCGCCGGGGCCAGTAGGCCAACCCCCGACCGCTAACCAGGCGAGCAGCGCGGAAGACCGGAATGCCAGCCTGGTGGTGATGGGGGATTCCGACTTTGTCGCCAACAGCTTTTTCGACCGGGGCAGCGGCTCCGATCTGTTCCTCAACTCGGTAAACTATCTGGTAGGAGACTACTCTTTGGTGTCCCTGCGGCCCAAGACCCTCACCGTCCGGGAGTTTAACGTGGACCGGAATCAGGAAAACTTCGTCAAATACTCGTCCTGGCTGCTGCTGCCCGGCCTGATGGGGCTGCTGGCGGCCTTGGTCTGGTGGGTGCGCCGTTAGCTGCCAGGGGGAATCCGTCCCTCACTCCCAACGCGCCGGATTCCGGCGACAGTATGCCTGACGGATACCGGCCCGGGGCCAGCCCGAGGTTCCACATGAATCAACAGGTAATGAATCGATGAACATACGGCTTACCTTCCTGTTACTCGCAGTATTGCTGCTCTTTGGCGGCACCATCCTGATAGTTACTCTGACCGGCACCTCGGAGCAGGAACCGGACCAGCCTTGGGTCTGGAAGGTGGACGATAACTCGATCGTTCATATTGAAGTTACCTACCAGGGAGAGAAAGTGGTCTATGACCGCAAACCGGGCGGCACGCACTGGTTCATCGTTGACGGCGATAAGGAAACCCGGGTCTTCCAGGACAAGTGGAGCGGCACTCCCCTCTTGCTTAGCGGTCCCCGCGCCAACCGCAAGCTGGCCGACACTATGGATAACCCGGCCAACTACGGACTGGACCCGCCGGAGACTATCGTCAAGATAACCGAACGCACCGGAAGGAGTTACGAAGTCCACCTAGGCATTGTTACTCCCGACGGGGCGAACCAATACGCCCGGCTGGTAGGCTCCCCGGAGCTTTTCACCGTGCCGCAGATTTGGGCGATGGTTATCAATCGCCTGTCCTTCCAGCCGCCCTATCCCCGCCTGTACGACATGGACGAGCAGAATGTGGTCTATTTTGAGGTCACCGTCGGGGAAAAATTAGTGCGTTACGGCTTCAACCGCAGTGAAAACTTCTGGTACATTCTGGAGGTTGACGACGCGGGCAACGAAACGGAGGCGCCGGTTTCGCCGGGGGACTGGCAAGACCGAAACCGCCTGCTGGACAACCCCTGGGTAAACGAGATAGTAGCCGATAAGTTTGACAACCCGGCCGACTACGGCCTGGAAGAGCCTCAAGTCAACGTATGGCTGGCTACCAGCAATAGAGAAAACCACGAGTTCTTCCTGGGCGCCCCCACCCCGGACGGGGGGTTCCGGTACGCCATTACCGCCGGAGTCCCTGACCTTTTCACCGTACCGGAAGATTGGGCCGCAGCGGTTGAAGAACTGGCGACCAACCCGCCGGATACCACCAAAGAAAGTCAGTAAGGAAACGCTCACCGGTAACCCGTTTCAGGATACTCAACACCCTATCCGCCGGGAGGTTGCGCTTGAAAGCAGAGATTTTTTCCATTGGCACCGAGCTGCTGATGGGCGAACTTACCGATACCAACGCCGCCTGGATTGCCGGGCGGTTACCGCCCCTGGGCATCCGGCTGCAATGGGTATCCATAATCGGCGATGACCTGGAAATGCTCAGCGAAGCCTTCACTCGGGGCTTGCAGCGCTCCGACGTTATCTTTACGACCGGCGGGTTGGGGCCAACCCAGGACGACCTGACCCGGGAAGCTATCGCCCGGGCCCTGGGAGAAACCCCCACGGTGCAGGATGAGGTGGTGCGGGAACTGGAACGGTACTTCGCCGGCCGGGGAATGACCATGCCCTCCCACAACATCAAGCAAGCCCACCTGATACCCTCGGCCCGATTTGTTCGCAACCGCAACGGGACCGCCCCCGGCTGGTGGGTGGAAAAGGAGGGCCGGATTATTGTATGTATGCCCGGTCCTCCCGGCGAAATGCAGCCCATCTGGACGGAAGAGGTGGCGCCGCGCCTGCGGGAGTTGGTGGACGAAGAAGTTACGATCACTCGCAATATCAAAACGCTGGGGATGTCCGAGGCGGCCATTGACGAGGAAATCTCCGAGTTCTTCGGCCAGGAGAACCCCTACCTGGGCATTTATTCCAAGGCCGACGGCATCCACTTGCGTATTATCGCCCGGGCCCGGGACGAGGCCACCGCCCGGGAACAGATGATGCCGGTGGAAAGGGCGATAGCTGCCCGGCTGGGGCCTTACATCTGGGGCTACGATGATGAAACCCCGGAGCAGGCGGCCGGTCAGGCGCTGGCCGAGCGGGGCTTCACCCTGGCAACGATGGAATCATGCAGCGGCGGCTTCCTGGCGAACAGTATCACCGATATGCCGCACAGTTCCGGCTACTACCGGGGCGGCTTGGTGGCGGTAACTGAGCAAATGCTGCGAGCTAACGGCGTGCCGGCAGAGACGATCCGGCAGCACGGGACGGTCAGCCCGGAAACGGCGCTGGCGATGGCCCGGGCGGCGCGAACCGGTCTGGACGCCGACTACGGCATCGGCATCACCGGCGTCCTCGGCCCGGAGAGCGTAGAGGGACAGCCGCCGGGCCAAGTGTATATAGCCCTTGCCGGGCTTAAAGACCAACGAGAGCTGGCCTTTCGCACGCCGCCCCGCCGCGTCGTCATCAAACGCCGGGTCGCCAATACCGCCCTGACCGAACTGCGCAAGTTGATTGTGGCCGAGAACGCCGGCTGATTTTCGTTTGGCAAAGGGACAAGACCCGGAGTTGCGCCGAGCTTTCTGCGTGTTCCTCCGGGTCGCTGCGTCTCTTGATGGAAAAGGCAGGGGCTAGGCTAGGCGGTGAGCTGGCGGTAGAGCATCGGCAACCGCTCCGGCAATGCCCAGATTTCGCCCAGCACCTCGTAGCCCATATCCCCGCACATCTCCTTCAGGTAATCGTGTCCCGCCTTGTCCACCGTCAGGCAGAAGGGAGTGATGTCCTTCCGCTTGGCTTCCAGCAGAGCCATGTGGGTATCGTGGACGGCATATTCCTTTTCCACGCCCTCCCGACTGTAGCCCCGGTCCTGGGGGCGACCGTCGCTAATCAGGAACATTATCTTGGTGGGGGAGTCCTGATGTTCCAGCTTGGTGATGGCGTGGCGGATGGCGCTGCCCATACGGGTGGCGTGGAGCGGCGTAATTTTGTCAATGCGCCGCTTGATGCGCTCGCTGAAGTTTTCCTCAATGTCTTTGATGACATAGAACTCTACGTTTTCCCGGCCGTAGCCGGAAAAGCCGTAGATGCCGTAGTTATCGCCAATAGACTCCAGCGCCTGGATTAGCAGGGCGGTGCTCTCCTTCTCCAGGTCGATAATGCGCTTGTAGTGGCGGCGCACCAGCCCTTCCCGGCGGCGGCGGAGCCAGACCATGTACTCTACCGGATCGTCGGGGGCGTCGCGGTCATCCACCGTGTGGCGGCCCTCGTCTATTGCCTCGGCGGTGGAGGCGCTCATATCCAGCAGGAAGACCACCGACACGTCCCGTTCAATCTTGTTGCGCCGCCAGTAAATCTTTTCATCCGGCGGCACCTTCATGCGGATGTCGGCGGCGGCTTCCAAAGCGGCGTTCAGGTCAATGTCCTCCCCGTCGATCATCCGGTAGATCTTGCGGAAGGTTTCGGGCATTATCAGCTCAAACTGACGTTTGATATGGCTCAGCAGGGAGGAGTAATTTTTCAGGGCGTCGTTGTAGAAACCCGAATCGCCTTCATCCAGGGTCTTTTCCTTAACTACACACCAGCGGGGCTTGTAGTCGTTGGCGCGGAAGTCCCATTCGTCATAGACGTAGGCCTTGGGTTCCCGGGCTTCCAATTCGCCGCCCTGGTCGTCATCGTGCAACAGCGGCCCGTAGCCCTGCCCCGGTTGGGAGTTGGGCGGCGGCACGCCGGCTTCCTTCATAATGTTCTGGGCAAAGGTGCTCATACTATTATTTATGTCACCCTGCTCCGCGTCCAACTCCAACTCGGCGCTATCCTGTAGCAACTGCTCCAGCATTTCCTGGGAGAGAGGTTCCCCTTCGCCCTGCTGGTTCTTGTCCAACTGGAGCTTGGTCAGGAGTTGCACCATCTCGGGCTTGAAATCTCCCCGGTAGTCCACCGGCTCCGGCGACTCATAGGGATCGCCTTCGCCACCCTCGCCGGAAGAGTCCTGGGCTGCCTGGAGCTTGTCCAGAAGCGACTGGAACTCTTCTTCGGAAAACTCGCCGGGGTCGTCCATATCCTCCGGCTCCCACTGGTCTTCGGGCTGGGTCTCATTCTCCAAGCGGGAGATGATTTCGTAGGCGCGCAAGGTGGCCTCGGCAGTATCTTCCACATTGGCCGAGGCAGTCCGCAGCCGGTGCAGGATACGAGCCAACATGGTGGCTTCCTCCCGGTATTCCACCGGCACTGGCAGGTTGTTGAACTGGTCCAGGCTCATTTTAATCAACAATTCAACCAGGGCTTCCTGCAAGGGCAGGTCTTCTGCCTCGGGCCGACGGGCCAGGGCCTCGGCCTGAACCCCGGCGGCGGCGCGCCGGATGCCGGGGTACTCCACCTTGATGCGGTAGTCCAGGCGGCAGTCCTCAAGGACGGTAAAGAGGTCAAAGGCCAACTTGCGGTCGTCAAAGAGGCTGAGGAAGCGGCCAATATCGGTAAAAGCCCGCACCTGGCCGTCGGCTTCCGCATTGCCCACCAGCACGTCGTCGCTGATTTGCTGCGCGCCCCGCTCCCGTTCCAGGGCGAAGCGGCGCTCCTCTTCGAACTGGGTAGCCGGCCGGCTGAAGTCGAAGACAAAACTGCCAAATTCCAGGTGTCCTACCTGATGCGTAGCCACTACCTTGAACCAGGAAAAGTTCTGGCTCTTGTCCTGGTAGTGATCCACCACCGGCGGCAGGAAAACTTTGGTGCCGTCGGTGGAAGCGGAATCCTCATCTACCCAGCCGATGTTCCGGCGCACCAACTCCTGGGTGTTCATTACTTCAATGGGCGAGCCGGACAAGGCCCGGCAATAGAGGCGCACCACTCCTTTAACCCGGTCCAGCTCCAGGCTGGAGGACAGGGTTTCCAACAGGGACTCGGAGGTGTTGGACTCCACCTTGAAGAAGGCGATGCCGCTCTCCGGGTTTTCCTTCAATAACTGGACGCCGTGCTGGAACCAGGTATCCAACTGGTTAACGGTAACCCGACGCAGCACGCCGTCCAGGCTTTTGAGGAAGGGAGGCACCGCTTCCGGGGAAACTGCCAGAAGTCCTTCGCACAAGTCGAGGATATGGGCTTGAGAGCCCTGGGGAACCTGGCCCAGGGCCTGGCTGCCATCGGAGAGGAACCGGGCGGTGTCCCGTATTCCTACCTTGGTAAGCCGTTCCCCCAGTTTAAGGAAGCGGCTGGTCTGCCCCTCTTCGATTTGCTGCAATGCCCTGGGCGCCATTTCCAGGCAGCTTTTCACTTCGCGCCAGTTTCCATCGGACAGGGCGCGGGACAGCGACAAGAAAGCTTCCCGCTCCCGCCCCATCGCCGGCAGAACGTCCCGCCCCAGGGTCAGACATTCTACTGCCACGTCGTAGGACTTGTAGGACAGCGCTTCAATAAGAGAGGCGAAAACCTCCACGTCCCAGAAGGGCAAAGTCCGGATCAGGTCGGGGCTGACCTCGAAAAACCGGGCCGACAGGGTGCTGGATTTCCAGGTTCCCTTGTAAAGACTGCGGCCCAGGCCGGCCCAACGGGGGATGTATTGGGGCCGCAGGTTGGATACGATGGCAGGGCTGGCCTTGAAAAAGGAAACGGCCAGCGCCGGGGAGTCCTGGGAGAGATAGGCGCCGCACCTGGCCCATTGCATAAAAGAGGGGAAGGCCAGGGAGCGGGTCACCTGCGGTCCCACCCGGTAATACTCCACCGCCGCTTCCCAGGAGCGCACCGTCTGGGCGGCGATGGCCGCGCCTTCCTTGGCCCACAAGACCAGTTCTTCACCGGAAAAGGATGCTTCCATAGTTTCGGCGGCCTCGCGATAAGCATCCAGGACCGCTTGGGGCAGCTTGGCTAGTTCCGCTTCTATTTCATCAAAGAGAGCATTGCTCAAGGTGATGACCCCTCCTTTTTGAGACCGTCTTCCATGAGTTCCAGGAATTGTTGCAGGATTTTCGCGGTGGCTCCGAATACCAGATGCTCGTTAAATGCGTAAGAGTAGGCGGTAACCAACTCGCTGCCGGACCAGCGGGTTTCCCATCGGATATTGGTCGAGTCGTAAAGGCTGGCAACAGGAACTTCCAGAACCTCGGCAATTTCCAGGTCGCTGGGCTTGAAGGGGTAGGGATAAGGGATGGTGCCGATAAAAACCCGGACGCCAAACCGGCTTCGCGTAACCACGTCGTCCAACTCGCCCAGGATGGTAACGTCGGCGGGGTTTATCCCCATTTCCTCTTCCGCCTCGCGCAAAGCCGTAGCCAGGAAATCCCGGTCATCCTGGTCCCTGGCGCCGCCGGGAAAGGAGATTTCACCCTTATGGTGCTCCACCTGCTCCGATCTTTTGTTGAGCAGGATGCAGTGTTCGCCATCCTTGGGGTAAAGCAGGAGCAGCACGGCTGCGGGCATCAAGCTGTCGTCGGTTACAGTCCGTTTAAGCCGGTGCGCCAAAACCTGCCGGATACGATCCAGAGTTTCCGGGGTGGATAAACCCATGGGAACCTCTATTCAAATATGGAAGATACCACCTCTTCCACGCTGCGTTGCAGTTCCGCCTCATCGGTAAGGGTCCAGACAATGGCTACCTGGCAAGCCCGGCGCGGGGGTATGCCCTCCCGCATCAGCCGGCCGGCGTAGATCAGCAAGCGGGTGCTGGCGCCCTCTTGCAGTCCGTGGTCGCGGAGATTGCGCACCTTTTCGCCCAGTTTGGCCAGGGCGTTTGCCTGCACATCGGAACAGCCGCTTTCCCGCTGCACGATCTCCGCCTCAATATCTGCCGGGGGGTAGTTGAACTCCACGGAAATAAACCGCTGGCGGGTGCTGTGTTTCAGGTCTTTCAGCGCGCTCTGGTAGTGCGGGTTGTAGGAGATGCACAGAAGGAACCGGTCATCCGCCTCGATTATCTGGCCGGTCTTTTCTACCGGCAGAATGCGCCGGTGGTCGGTGAGCGGGTGAATCAGCACGGTCGTATCCTTCCGGGCTTCCACCACTTCATCCAGGTAGAGGATAGCGCCGGCTTTCACCGCCCGGGTCATTGGGCCGTCGATCCAGCGAGTGCCTTCCGAATCAAGCAGATAGCGGCCCACCAAATCGCTGGCCGTAAGGTCTTCGTGGCAGGCAATGGTTACCAGGGGAACCCTTACTTCGCCCTCCCGCAATTCCTGGGCCGGGCGGCCACCGTCCTGAGGCCGGATTACGGTCATGGGACGGCCGAGTTTCCAGGCCATATATTCAACGAAGCGGGTCTTGCCGCAGCCGGTCGGCCCTTTCAGCAGTACCGGTATATGCTGGTTATAGGCTGCCGTAAAAAGGTCAAGTTCATCGCCAACGGGCCGGTAATAGGGTTCGCTGCGAACCAGAAATTCCTCTATTGCGTACTCTTTGTATTCAGGCTCATTGTGTCCAGGCTCAACCGCATCTACCATTATGCTCGTTCAATCCTTCCTTCTACTCTGCGTTCCCACAGTTCCTTCACGGTGGAATCCAGGGTTGCCAGGTCCCCGGAATTAGCGATTACCACAGTGGCGCGGCCGGCCCGTTCTGCGGCGGACATTTGCGCCGCTATCCGTTGGCGCGCTTCTTCCGGGCCAAGGCCGTTACGCGCTTGCAGCCGGTCAACCACGGCCTCCGCCGGGGAGTCGGTGGTCCAAACCTCGTCAACCAGAGAGTCCCAACCGGCTTCAAACAGAACGGCGGCTTCCACCACCGCCACCGCAGTTCCGCTTTCCCGCAGACTTTGCAACCTGGCCTGTACCATGCCGGCCATGCGCGGGTGCATAATGCCGTTAAGCCGGGCCAATTCTTGAGGGTCAGCGAAAACGATAACGCCTAATTTTCTCCGGTCTATTTCGCCATTTTCCTGGAGTATTCGCTCCCCGAAGGCTTTGACAATCTCTTGCCACGTTTCCGAATGCGGAGTATATGCCTCGTGTCCCACCTGGTCGGCGTTGATGACTACGGCGCCGAGTTCCCGCAGCCGCTGGGCTACCTCACTTTTGCCAGTGCCAATTCCGCCGGTCAAGCCGATGACAATCATCCCCGTCCCGTTTCCGAAAACACTTTCGCCATTCTATCAAGGGGGTAGCTACAGGTCAACCTTGACCCTCCGAAGAAAGCGACGCAACGGGCTTGTCCGCCTTCCGGCCTTGCTGCCGGGATTGGGTCAGCCCTTAATGTTTATTTCTCCCCAACGCGCCAGGAAGGCCGCTTGGAGTTGACGAAAGAGTTCCTGATATTCGTTGGCATGGATGGGGCTGGTGGTCATAATTACCGCATCTTCCCGGTTATCCGAGTAGTAGCCCTTGCGGATTCCGGCCTGTTTGAAACCGTATTTCTCGTAAAGCCGCTGGGCGATGAAGTTGCTCACCCTGGCTTCCAGGGTAAGCACGGTAGAGCCGTTTTCGAGGGCGGTGCGCACCGAGCCGATAAGCAGTAGCTCCCCGATTCCCTTGCCCCGCAGTTTTTCCCGGACGGCAATCTCGGTGATGTGGGCCTCGTTACCCTGAAACCAGATGCCTACGTAACCGACAACATCCGGGGGCTTGCCGTCGGGCGCAGGTTCTTTCCCGACCCTTTCCCGAACCCCCCGGACCATCCGCGTCCAGAGGGAAGCGTCCGCCGGCCTAATCTCCTTTGCCACGGAGACGGCCGGGAGACTATCCTGGGGCGGGCCGGTTTGTTCCGGCCGGCAAGCCACCAGATAGCGAGCGTAACGGTTGTTAAGTTCACGCTTGAAGGAGGTGCCCAACCACAGCGGCGTGAAGGCCTCTCGCTCGATTTCAATGACCTGTTCGATGTCCTCGGCCCGCAGCCGACGGAGCGCCACGTCCATATTCCGAATTAACTCAATGGGATTCGGCTCAATTCACCGGCCGATTCTACCAACTTGTACCCACTGCGCAACCTGGCTTGCCCAGCTTGTCTGGCTTGCATTGTAACATAGCGACATTATTTTGTGACCTGCGGTGGCGGCGCCGGGCCGGGCAGTCGTGTATTCCGGCCCCCATCTTCTCCCTCAGGAGCGGGCGCAGTGAGGGGAAAACCGGACCGGAAAACCTCGTATCCCATATAGCGAGCATATAGCTCGCCCCGGTTGGCAACCGGTCTAAAGCAGCGGCTGATTCAGGGGAACCCGGCCTCCCCGGTCGGGTGGAGACAGAGCAACTTTGCCATATACGCCGTCATAACCCGGCTCGACATAGATGTCGCCCCGGCGCGCTTGCAATATGGACTGGGCCAGTTCCGGCCCGGCGGCCCTTTCCAAATCGGCGGCGCACGCCCACAACAGCGCCCGCAGCTCACTGCCCAGTTCCGCCACAATACGCTGGTACACTGCCTGAACCCGCTTGGTGTTCGGCCCTTGCTGGAGAACGCTGGCGACAATTTCCTGGAGGGGTATCAGCCGGATAAAGGGCGGCCGGCCCTCCCGAGAAGGAATCAGGCCGTCCGGGAGCGGTGGCTCGCCGGCTTTACCGGCGGCAAAGGCCTTTGACGGTTCACCCTGCGTCAGCTGGCGAGTCCGGTTCAAAACACCCAGGGTGAGGGGACGGTGGCATACCGGGCACCGGCTTCCCTCCCGTTGGGTTACCTCCGGGTGCTGACGCACGCCGCATTTGCGATGGCCGTCGAAGTGGTACTTGCCTTCCTCCGGGTGGAACTCGACGCTGTACGATACCCGATCGAAACGCAGGGAGTCGGCCAAGCCGGAATAGCTGAGTTCCCCGTCAAATACGGTTGCCTCCCGGGCCAATTTGGGCAGAGAGTGGGCGTCGGAAAAGGAGACAATGGTTTTGTCGGCAAGCTCCGGAACGGCCCAGTTCATCTCCGGGTCGCTGGAGAGGCCGGTCTCTACCGCGTGGATATATGCGGTCATATCCCCAAAGGCTTCCGAAAGGCGGTCAAAACCGGACTTGGAACCATAGACGCCGTACCAGGGCGTCCAGACGTGGGCCGGCATAACGATGCAGTCGGGGTTGGTTTCCAGGACCAGGGCCGTCAAGTCCCGAACCGAAAGGGTCAAGGTAGGCCGGCCGTCGGATTCCAGGTTGCCGTGAAGCGCGAGGGCCTGGTTAAGCCGGGCCGCCGTCTCCAAACCCGGCGCAAAAACCAGCAGGTGGACCCGCCGGAGCCGTTCGCCTTGCCGGAAAACACAACTGACCTCGGTTCCCACTATGAATCGGACGCCACCGTACCCGTACAAACCGGGGGACTCCTCCACCAGGCTTTTCTCAAGCTCCTGGAACCAGGCCGGATGGGTGAAATCGGCGGTAGCCAACAGGTCAACGCCCTTGAACCTGGCCCAATGGGCCAGGTTCTTCAGGGTAAGAGCGCTGCTGGTGGCATAGGCATAGGAGGAATGCAGGTGCAAGTCGGCAACATAGGACATGAGACAAGTGTAACACACGCCGCTGCTGGCGGATTGGGCCGGTAAGCCGGCCGGGTGGTTGAAATGCGGGAGTCAAGCGAGGCGCAGCAATATGCCGGCCAACTCCGCAGGTTTGTGCAACGCGGCCTGGTGACAGGAATCGAGGTGGGTTATGGCGATTTCGGGGATTCGACGCGCCATTCCGATCTGAAGGTCAGGCGGCAACATCCGATCCCGGTCCAATACCACGTAGCTGGCGGGGCAAGGAACGTTGGCACAGTCCAAAGCCACCTTGGCTTCCATTACGCGGGTAGGCAGCGGGCCGAAAAAGCCCAAGGCGCGGGTTATCTCCCGCGGCTCCATCCCGTTGCACATATACCGGGTAATGATCGAGCGCGGCAGCCGGATATCCCGCCCCCACAGCTTGCTGAGATGCAATCTGGAGGAGAAATGCCTTCGCACCGCGCGGGGATACAGGGCCAGGGCATTCCGACGAATTGCCGGCGCTACAGGCGGCACTATACCGGCAATCAACGCCAGCCGTTTGGGGGGAACGGCGAGCAAGGGAGCCGCTTGCAGGGCCAGCATTCCGCCTACGCCGTGCCCTACCAGCACCAGGTCCTGCAAGTCGCGGCGTTCCACAGTGCGGGTTATGGCCTGGATACATTCTTCAAGCCGCACCTCGCCGGTATCGCCGGCCTCGTCGGAGCCGTGGCCGGGCAGGTTAAGCAGGTAAACCTGGCTGGCGTTACGCGGCGTGGCGAGACAGGGCGGGTGTTCCGCCGGAGCGGTCATACAACCCCACACCCGGTTCCAGAACCAGGCTCCCTGGCCCGCTTCGTGGACAATCAGAAAGTCGGTCATCCAGCCACCGCCGTATCTTCCCTGCAATCTCCCTGCCCTGACAACCCTCGCACAACCCGGCGGTAAAACCCCGGACGACCGGCCGGGTTGTGCGTTTTCCCGGCCGGGTCGTAGGTGATTAACCTACGGCCAAGGCCCGGGTCAATCCCCGGAGCAACCCGTCTTCTTCTCCTGGCAGCACGGTACGCGGGTCAAGCAAGACCCGGTCTTCCTCGATGCGGGCCACAATGGGGGGATTACCGCGGCGTAACTCTCGCATCACCCCTTCCGGGCCACCCGACGCTGCCAGGCCGTCCAAAGCCAGAACCCGGGTGGGCAGCGTTTCTCCCGGCAAGCTGCCGCCGCCAATGGCGGAGCGTCCGGCCTCTACCGTCACTGCGACGTTTGCGATCGGAGCCAGGGCGGCCTGCCAGGTCCGCGCCCGTTCTGCGACTAGCTGTAAGGGCATGGAAATCATGCGCCAAACCGGGACTTCCCGCTCGGCCTCCCCGCGCAGGTAATGAACCAAGGTTGCCGTCAGGGATGCCAGGCTCAACTTGTCAATGCGAACCGCGCGGGCCAGGGGATGGCGCTCCAGCCGGCCCACCAGTTCTTTAGTCCCGACCACAATGCCGGCCTGGGGACCGCCCAGCAACTTGTCCCCGGAGAAAAAGGTCAGGCCCACCCCGGCGGCAACGCTTTCCTGGGGAGTCGGTTCGTGGGCCAAGCCATAGTTTTCCGTGGGCAGCAAGCAGCCGCTGCCCACGTCGTGCAGCACCGGGATCTGGTGGCGCGCACCCAGAGCGGCCAGTTCTTCCGGGGCCACGGCGGAGGTAAAACCCTCGACGCGAAAGTTGCTGGCGTGGGCTTTGAGGAAAGCTCCGGTCTGGTCGGTGATGGCCCTCGCGTAGTCCCGGTCATAGGTGCGGTTGGTCGTACCTACGTCCACCAGTTGCGCCCCGCTCTGGGCCAGGACGTCGGGGACGCGAAAGCCGCCGCCAATCTCCACCGCCTCGCCCCGGGACACGATTACCTGCTTTCCGGCGGCCAGGGCGGACAGCCCCAGCAACACCGCCGCGGCATTGTTATTGACCGCCAGCCCTGCCTCCGCTCCGGTCAATTCCCGCAGCAGCGTTTGCAAATGGGCCTGACGGGAACCGCGCCGCCCGTTGCCCAAGTCAAACTCCAGATCGGTATAGCCCTGCGAAGCCTCTGCGGCGGCCGCAACGGCGGCCCGGCTCAGCGGAGCGCGCCCCAGGTTGGTGTGAATAATTACGCCGGTGGCATTGATAACGGGATACGGCGCCGGACGGGTCATTTCCTCTACCGCCCGTCGCGTTGCCTCGGCCACTTCCCCGGCTGACGGGGCAGCTCCGCCTTGTCGAACTCCAGCGCGGGCCTTTTCCAATTGCCGGCGCGCCAGGGCCACAATCCACTCCCGGTTATAAGCCTGGATTGCGTCGGCCAGCGGCTCGGCGGCGATTACCCGTTCCACGCTGGGGATGTTGCGGAACTGCATCCGGGACCACGTCCTTGTCCATCTCCTGCCTGGCGGCCCCGCTGTATCCAGCCGGGGATTTCCGGGCGCCAAGCGGAGGTTGAAGTGTCTTTATTCTAACACGAAAGCCCGGCAGTTGAAGGAGGCAGAGTATAGTATTTCTCCAACCCAGGGTATAAAATATATTTCGAGGCGCCTGAGAGACTTTCCGCATTCTTTCCGACAGCCATACCAGACGCTGGTTGCTGAGTACGTATGAAAGCGAAAATCATCGGAATCACGGTGTTTTTAGTTTTGGCCTTGTCCATAGCGGTAGCCGGCGTAGGGGCGGTATCCCAGGCGCTGGGCGCTCCCCCTGGGAGCGGAACCGAGGAGACGATCTTGGCCCAATATAGTACGTCTCCTCCCGGAGCGGAGCCCGCCGAAAGCGGCAAAGTTTACACGGCATTCACCTTCATTTGTCCTTTCCACTGAGCCGGAACTTTCTTCTTTCCGTAACGGGCAATCCGTTGCGGATCCGCTCGCCATTTTCCCATTGCAACTTTCACCGCTACAACGTTTACCACGTTCCCGCCACTTAATCTTGCCCGGGAGTAGTTGAATGCAGCCAGGACTTCCACCGGAAATTGACGGTCTGAAAAGGATGATCCGTCAGATCGTAAGAGATGAATGTGTCCCGCTGGAGCCGGAATATCTGGCGCACCCGCCCCAGGAAGGCGTGGACGATGGCGGCCCCAGGGGTATTGCCGAGACGGTAATGGGCGTGGTCGGCACGCTCTCGCCGGAGAAGTGGGGCCGGCTGAACCGCATTTCCAAGGATACCGGTATTTTCACCTCCTTTGTGCCGGAGGAATACGGCGGGGGCGGCATGGGCGCTTTGGGCCACGTGGTGCTGGACGAGGAGATACACAAGAGCATCGTCCAGCTGCCCACTTCCCCGGTGCCGATGATGATGATTGGCTCCTGCACTCCGGAGCAGGAGCGGAAGTACCTCTACCCCTCCATTCAGGGCGACCTGAACTATGCCTTTGGCCAGACCGAACCCCAGGCCGGCTCCGACCCCGGCGGTATGATGCAGACCCGGGCGGTCCGGGACGGGGATGATTGGGTAATCAGCGGCACCAAGATGTTCATTTCCGGCGCCGCCACCGCCGACTTCCTGCTGGTACAGGCGGTTACCGACTCGGAGAAGCGGCAGCGGGGCGGCATTACCATGTTCATTATTGATAACCCCACTCCCGGTCTCAGTTTCGAGCCGATACGGGTCTGGATTGTGCCGACTCGCGCCCAGCAGTATATGGTTCACCTGGATGCGGTCCGGGTGCCCCAAACCCAGGTGCTGGGCGAGGTGGGGCTGGGCTTCACCCTGGGACAGCAGTGGCTGGTGCACCACGATCGGCTGCTGCGCGGCTCCATGGCTTTGGGTATCCTGAGCCGCGCCCTGGAAATGGCTATCGATTGGGCCAAGCAGCGGGTTACCTATGGCCGCCCCATCAGCGACCGGCAGGCCATCCAGTGGATGCTGACCGACGTTTACATTGACATTATGAACCTGCGGGCGGTTACCCGGGAAACGGCGGCCCGGGCCGACCAGGGGGAAGACGTGCGGGTGGAAGCGTCAATGATCAAGTATTGCGCCGGCGAGTGGGGATGCCGCAGTATTGACAAGATAATGCAGGTCTTCGGCGGTATGGGCGAGACCCTGGATATGCCCATACCCCACTGGTATCACCTATTACGCCACGCCCGTATTGGCGGCGGCACTTCCGAGATTCACAAGTTCGTCATGGCCCGGGGTCTGCTGGATGGCCGGGTATCCTTTCAGGGTTAGCCCGGTCCGGGCAGCGGAAAACCGCCAGCAGGAACTTGGCGTACCAGCACTACCGAGGTTGGCCCGGTCCGGGCAGCGGAAAACCGGTCGCCCCCCCGGTCGCTCCAACCGCAGGGAACCTCTGGTCAATGACGACCGCTAACGACATGCTGAACACCGGCAACCCGAACTGGGTAGGGGGACGTTACGGTGCAGGGGTAAACGGTGCGGGGGTACATTCCGTTGCCCATAGTCAACCATAGTTGACCATACAGCGCCGGGCCGGCAGTCCCTGCTGCTTCAACTGCATCAGCGAAGGCTTCCAGCTTTACTACCGAAACCTTTCTCACTACTCTCGCTACCCCGCCGCCTTAACCGGCTCCGGGAGTGAGTCGTCAAAGCTATCGAAGGAAAAAGGGGAGGATATAGACTAATGGGGATACTCAAATATGGCAAAGAACTACTAAATCTTACCGGGTTGAGTATCATCGGGTTGTTGCTGGCCTGTGGAGCGGCCCAGACGCCGATGAACGCTGTCCCCGCCGGCCCGGCTACCATACCGGGAGCGGCCGTACCGGAAGTAGCCGTACCAGAAATGCCCGTGCCGGAAAGGGCGGAAACCGGATTAAGGACAGCCGGATTAAGGGCAGAGGGTAGCGCCCCGCCGTTCCGGGGAGAGCCGGGGGCGGGGGTTGGGTTAAGCTCCCCTCTGGAGACTGCCTCCCCGGTAATCAACGGGGCCGCAACCGGGGGCAGCCGGCCTCAAAACGCCCCGGCGCCCCAGGTTAACACCATTGAAATAGAAAGCGGTATCCGCGCCTCCGGGCGGGGTCAGGCCAGCGCCCCCCCGGACCTGGCGACCCTGAACCTGGGGGTGGAAGCCTTTGCTCCCACCGTCGGCGCGGCCCGCACCGCCGCCGCGACGGCAATGACCGACGTTCTGGAAACGCTGGCGGACAACGACGTCGCCGGGCCAGACATCCAGACCAGCCGTTTCAGCGTCCAGCCTCGCTACACCGGACGGGAGGTTACCCGGTGCGTGGAGACCGAGACGGAAACCGAGACGGAAGCGGTGGAAGCAGGGGCCGAACCGGAGCCGGCCACGCCCGACGGCGGGAAGTCGCCGTCGGCCGACTGCTATCAGGAATGGCAGACGATTCTCACTGGCTACGAAGTAACCAACAGCGTAACCGTCCGGGTGCGGGACTTGGAGGCCATCAGCACGATAATCGATGCGGTAACCGAGGCCGGGGGCGATTTGCTCCGGTTCCATGACCTTTCCTTTTCCATCCAGAACACGGCAGCGCTGCAACGACAGGCCCGCTCCGCCGCCGTCGCCGACCTGAACACCCGGGCTACTCAGTTGGCCGAGTTTAGCAACGTCCGGCTGGGGGCGCCGGTGTATCTCAACGAAACCAGCTACATGCCGCCGGCCAAGGTTGACTTCCGCTTGCTGGCCCAGGAGTCCGCCAGCGATGCCGCCGCCCCATCAACTCCCATTCAACTGGGAGAACTGGTGGTGGAAGTGAGCGTGAACGGAATCTTTGAAATCCGCTAGCCTGTTTAGTCGTACTGCCGGGCATAGGTCAAGCGGTTGCGGCCTTAGTCCCGGCGATATAGAATCACCTCACGCCCGGTGGGTTGGAACCGCCGCCGGAACGGCGGGAAACGGGGTAAGATGGTACTGAGCGACCGGTCGATCAAGGAGGGTCTCAAACAGGGGCGGATTGTCATTCGCCCCCTGGACCCGACGGACATTCAGCCGGCCAGCGTGGATTTGCACCTCGACCGCAAAGTGCTGGTGTTCAGCAACTCACAGCAGCCCTATATTGACGTCAAAGAGAGTATGGAGCGGCTGACGGAACTGGTGGAAATACCCGGCGAAAACCGGCCCTTCATCCTGCACCCGGGGGAGTTTGTGCTGGGCAGTACGGTGGAGCATATCGAGTTGCCCGACGACCTGGTGGCCCGTCTGGAGGGCAAAAGCTCCCTGGGGCGTATCGGTCTGGTAATTCACTCCACCGCCGGGTTCGTTGACCCGGGCTGGAAAGGCAACCTGACCCTGGAACTGAGCAATCTGGCCCGCTTGCCCATTACCCTCTACTACGGTATGAAAATCGGCCAGATTTCCTTTCTCCGCCTGACCACTCCGGCGGAACGGCTCTACGGCGCCGAATCTCTGGGCAGCAAGTACCAGGGACAGACGGCGCCAACGGCCAGCCGTTCCCACCGGGACTTTCAACTCCCCGGGGAAGAAACGCCCTACGGGTAACCTGTAACCCAATGGACGACCGGCCGACTTTCTATAACTTTGGGGCCAGGACAATTCCCGATGGCTACATCCTCGCCAGTCTCGCCAATGCAGCGCGCCCTCTTCCTGGCCCGGCAGGCTTTGGGCAGCACCAGTCCCAACCCGGCGGTGGGGGCAGTCATTGTCCGGGATGGCGCAATAGTGGGCGAGGGTTATACTCTCCCGCCGGGGCAGCGTCACGCCGAAATCGGCGCGCTGGAGCAGAGCGGCCCCAGGTCCCGGGGCGCTACCCTTTACACCACCCTGGAACCCTGTTGCCATTTCGGTCGGACGCCGCCTTGTACCGAGGCGGTGATCGCGGCGGGAGTCAAAAGGGTCGTTGCAGCGTCGGTTGACCCCAACCCCCGGGTGGCCGGCAAAGGTCTCGCCGCGCTGCGGGAAGCCGGCATAGAAACAGTGGTCGAGGAGGCGGAGGGTGTCGGCGAACTGTACGAAGCCTTTGCCAAGCACGTCGCCACCGGGCTGCCTTTCGTATCGGCCAAGTTCGCGATGAGCCTGGACGGGAAAATCGCCACCTACTCCGGGGATTCCAAGTGGGTAACCGGCCCCCTGGCCCGGGAAGAGGTGCAGCGGATACGGCGAGAAAGCGACGCCGTGATGGTAGGCATCAACACGGTTCTGGCCGATGACCCCCAACTGACCGCCCGGGAACCGGACGGTTCACCCCGCCCCCGCCAGCCGCTGCGGGTGGTACTGGACAGCCACTGCCGCACCCCCCCGGAAGCGCGACTGCTGCGGGAACCGGGAGCCGCCCTGATTGCCACTTCGGCAGCGGCGCCGGCCGAACAAGTAGCTGCCTTGCGGGACGCCGGGGCTGAAGTATTGACCGGGCCGCTACAGGCCCCGGGAATGGTGGAAATGAGCCGGGTTCTGTCTGAATTGGGGCGGCGGGGAGTAGTCAGCCTGCTGGTAGAAGGCGGCGGCATTACCCTGGGCACTCTGTTTGACACCGGATTGGTGGATAAGGTATATGTTTTCGTTGCGCCGGTGATCATTGGAGGCCACCAGGCCGCATCGCCGATAGAGGGTCAGGGGACCGCCCGGATGTCCGAAGCCTGGCAGGTGCAAGAGACGAAAATCCGGCAGATTGGCCCCGACTGGCTGATTTCGGGTTATCCAGTCAGAGCTGGCCGGTAAAGCGATAACGTTATGTTCACTGGAATTGTCGAGGAAGTAGGGAGTGTAGTTGCCCGGCAGGACTACGGGCTGACCATCCAGGCCAATAAGGTCATGGACGGGATGCGGCTGGGCGACAGTATGGCGGTAAACGGAACCTGCCTGACCGTGGTCCAGTTTGACGGCCGGCAGTTCCGGGTAGATCTGGCGCCGGAGACCCTGCGGCGCACCGCTCTGGGCCAACTGGAGGTCGGCAGCGGGGTTAACTTGGAGCGCCCTCTGGCGGTCAACGACCGCCTCGGCGGGCATATTGTCCAGGGACACGTGGATGCCGCCGGTCGGGTGATGTCCATCAAGCCGGAGGGCGACTGTGTCATATTTCGTATCCGTTCCCCCAAGCGTTTTCTGCCCTACATCGTAGAGAAGGGGTTTATAGCGGTTGACGGAATCAGCCTGACGGTAGTGAGTCGGGGGGCTGCATCCTTCACCATGTCTGTGATACCATACACCTTGGCAAATACTAACTTACGAGAGAAATCGGAGGGCCACCGGGTCAACCTGGAAGTGGACATCCTGGCAAAATATGTGGAGAGTCTCTTGTCCAGGTAAAGTGATAAGATGCAATCCGGGGACGGGGGAAGCTCGGTGTCGGTGTGGAGGCGGTAGCGGCCGGTTTTTCGGGGAGATAAGCACTTATTATGCCCTTGTCTAGCGTGGAAGAAGCCCTGGCTGACCTTAAGGCGGGCAAGTTCCTGATAGTTGTTGACGACGAGCGGCGGGAGAATGAAGGCGACTTGGTCATGGCCGCCGAAATGGTAACCCCGGACGCCGTCAATTTTCTGGTTACCTACGGCCGGGGCCTGCTTTGTATGCCCTTGCAGGAGGATCGGCTGAAGGACCTGGATATACCAATGGTTGACAGCGAATACGCCTCCGCCGAAATGCCTACCGCCTTTACGATGTCCGTAGATTACAAGAAAGGCACCACCACCGGGATTTCCGCCGGCGACCGAGCGGCCACCATCCGGGCTTTGATTGACCCGGAGGCCCGGCCGGAGGACTTTTCCCGCCCCGGCCACCTTTTCCCCCTGCGTTACCAGCCGGGTGGGGTGCTGGTGCGTGGTGGGCATACCGAAGCAATTATTGACCTATGCCGGCTCGGGGGAATGTATCCCGCCGGCGTAGTCTGCGAAATGATGAACGACGACGGTTCTATGTCCCGTCTCCCCGACCTGGAACTCTTCGCTGAACATCACGGCCTGAAGATTCTCAGCATTGCCCAGATAGCCGCCTACCGTCGTCGCCATGAGACCCCGGTGGAGCGAGTTGCCGAAGCCCGCCTGCCCACCAGGTACGGTGAATTCAGGATTGTGGCCTACCAGAGTCCCTTTGACCCGGGGGAGCACATCGCGCTTACCATCGGGGATTGGACGCCGGACCGTCCGGTGCTGACCCGGATTCACAGCGAGTGCCTGACCGGAGACGTTTTCGGCAGTATGCGCTGCGACTGCGGGGAGCAAATGGACCTGGCGCTCAAAATCCTGGGACAGGAAGGCACTGGAGCGTTCCTCTATATGCGCCAGGAGGGCCGGGGAATCGGGCTGCACAACAAAATAAAGGCTTACTCGCTTCAGGACGGTGGCCTGGACACCATAGACGCCAACAAAAAGTTGGGGTTCGACCCGGATCTGCGCCACTACGGTATCGGGGCGAAAATTCTGGCCGATCTGGGTATCAACAAGATAAAACTGCTAACCAATAACCCCAAGAAGCTCGTTGGACTGTCCGGTCTGGGCGTAGAGGTGGTGGAACGCGTGCAGGTCGAGGTGCCGCCCAACGACGAAAACCGGGCCTACCTGGAAACCAAGCGGGAGCGAATGGGCCACATCCTCGGCTCCTGCTCCTGACTCCCGACCGGATAAGTCCTTCATCAGTCCATACGCGGCGCCCCGGTGGTTCAATTGAACCACCGGGGCGCCGCGTAACTATTAGTATCTATAACTAGTATCTATTGCAGCCGGGAAATCAGGTACGCCTCAATAAAATCGTTCAGGTGGCCGTCCAGAACGGAGTCCGGGTTGGCGCTCTGGTAGTTGGTGCGGTGGTCTTTTACCGACTTGTAGGGGTGGAGGACGTAGCTGCGAATCTGGTTGCCCCACTCCGCCGCCACTCTTTCACCGCGCAGTTTTGCCAACTCGGCGGCCCGCTGCTCATTCTGCCGGGCCAGCAGCCGCGCCATCAGGATGCGCATTGCGTACTCCCGGTTCTGGTGCTGGGAACGTTCCGTCTGGCAGGAAACGACGATACCCGAAGGTTGGTGGGTCAGCCGCACCGCGGAGGCGACCTTCTGGACGTTCTGCCCCCCCGGCCCGCTGGAACGGAAGGTATCCAGCTTCACGTCCTCCGAGCGCACCGTCACTTCCTCCTCCTCTTCCCCGGCGGCCGGCAGTACCTCTACCTGGGCAAAGGAGGTATGGCGCAACCGGTTGGGGTCGAAAGGCGATAGACGAACCAGCCGGTGCACCCCCCGCTCGGCGCTCAAGTAACCATAGGCGAAGGGGCCGCCTACTTCCAGGGTGGCGCTGCGCAGCCCGGCCTCGTCGCCGTAGGACAAATCCATAACCTGCACCGGCCGGTTCTGCACCTCACCCCAACGGGCGTACATCCGCAACAGCATCTCGGCCCAGTCCTGGGAGTCGGTGCCGCCGGCCCCGGAATAGATGGAGACAATCGCCGGGCGGTCATCGTAAGGCCCGGACAGGGTCAGGGCGATCTCCTCCCGGGACAAATCCGCGGATAATTCCTTAACGGCGGACTCTAACTGCTCTTCCAGCGAGTAATCCCCCTCCTCAATCGCCAGGTCGGTAAGTTCCAGCAGAGTTGTGGACTGGGCTTGCAGGTTTCGCCACAAGGCAACGGTTTCCTTCAGGCGCCCTAACTGCTGCATCTTCTTCTGCGCCTCTCTGGGGTCATCCCAATAGCCCGGTTGGGCTGCCGCTTGCTCCATACGGACGATGCCGGCCTCCTTGCCGGCCAGGTCAAAGCCGCTCCACGACCGATTCAATTTTCTGAACCATTGATGCCAAGTCTTGTCTAATCTCTTCCATTTTGGCCGTCCTCGATTCTCGGAATACCTCCCATTATAAATTGCGAGATTTGGTTTTGCCAGAATAGTCGGCGCGAACCTTCGTTGCGGGGCCCTTTGTTGCGGGGCATAGACCTGAGTGCTAAAATCCCGGCGACCTCACCAAAGGAGATATGTTGCTTGGGCCTGTTCACTGTCGCCCTCCTGGGTCTGGCCGCCTACCTCATCGGCTCCATACCGCCGGCCTATTATCTGGTGCGACTGGTAAAAGGGGTGGACCTGCGCGAGGTGGGCAGCAAGAACGTCGGGACGCTGAACACCTACCACCACGTAGGGGTCTGGGGGGCGGGCCTGGTGCTGTTCCTTGACGTGGGCAAGGGAGCGCTGGCGGTATTTCTGCCGGCTTGGGTGGGCGCGCCGGAGTGGGCAGTTTACGTAACGGGCTTGCTCGTGGTAGCCGGGCATAACTGGACCTTTCTCCTGGGGTTCCGGGGCGGGAAGGGCGCCGCCACCATCATCGGCGTCTGCCTGGCCTATGTTACCTGGCCGACGTTGCTAGCCATAGCGCCCGGCATACTGGCCCTGCTGCTGGCCCGGAACGCAATAGTCGGACTGGCCGTTGGCTACGTCATTTTCAACTTGCTGGTAATCGCCGTCGTCGCCTTCGGGTGGGATGTCCTGGTTGCTGCTCCAGGCATCCGCCACATCGGTTTTTGCCTCCTCCTGTCCGCCCTGGTTACCATTTCCTACGCTGTCTCGATCTGGCCCCAGCTAATGAACGCCCTGCGTAACCGCAGTATCCGGGAAGTCTTTTACGGCTCCTGAGTTACGTTGACCCTGGCGCTATAAGGCGGTTGGGGGCGGCGACTTCCTTAAGCCCAACGCCTCTGACCCAGTTCAACGCCTCCCGGGCCCCTCGGTGCGTGGTACGCCTCCGGAATTATTATCATTCTCCATACATCTTGGGTATAATGAACTCCGGTTGGACCGCTGGCCGTTGGTAGCCTGAGCCGTGGGCGGCTTGCCGCCACAACTTCGAAAGAAAGCCCAACAATTCATTGCAGGAAGTCAATATGCTGGATCACGGAGCGCTGGACCCCTCCAACGCCGACTCAACCCAAACCTTACGGCACCGGATGCGCCACTCGGCCGCCCACGTGATGGCTGATGCCGTGCTGAAGCTCTTCCCTGAAGCGAAGATGGGTATCGGCCCGCCAACCCGGGACGGGTTTTATTACGACTTCGACGTTTCCCGTCCCTTTACACCGGAGGACTTGGCAAGCATTGAAGGGCTGATGCGGGAGTCCATCGTCGCCCGCCAGCCCTTCCGGCGGGAGGAAGTTAGCCGGGAAGCTGCCCAGCGCCTCTTTGCCGACCAGCCCTATAAGCTGGAGATAATCGCGGACTTGCCCGAGGCCACCACCTTGAGCATCTACCGCCATGGGGACTTTGTTGACCTGTGCCAGGGGCCTCACGTGGAGGACACCGCCGGTATTGAAGCGGTAAAACTGCTCAATATCGCCGGCGCCTACTGGCGCGGCGACGAACACCGGCCCATGCTCCAGCGAATTTACGGCACCGCCTGGGAGAGCGGAGCGGCCCTGGAGGAGTACCTGACCCGGTTGGAGGAAGCGGAACGCAGAGATCACCGTACCCTGGGACGACAGTTGGGCCTCTTTTCCATTCACGAGGAGATTGGCCCGGGCTTGATTGTCTGGCACCCCAGGGGCGGAGTAGTCCGCAGTCTGGTTGAAGACTACTGGCGGGAGCTTCACTACCGCCACGACTATAACATCGTGTATTCACCCCACATCGGGCGCGCCCAGCTTTGGCAGACCAGCGGCCACCTGGCCCACTACCGGGACAGTATGTACGCCCCCCTGGAGGTGGATGAACAGGAATACTATCTGAAGCCGATGAACTGCCCGTTCCACATAATGGTGTACCAGTCCTCCCTGCGCAGTTACCGGGAACTGCCATTGCGCATCGCCGAACTGGGTACGGTGTACCGCTATGAACGCAGCGGCGTGCTGCACGGCCTGATGCGGGTTCGGGGGTTCACCCAGGACGACGCCCACATCTTTTGCCTGCCGGAACAGGTCGAGTCGGAAGTGGGCGGGGTGCTGGACTTGACCTTTGAGCTGCTGGATACCTTCGGATTCACCGACTTTTCCATTTCCCTGTCCACCCGTCCGGAGAACTACGCCGGCGAGTTGGAACTGTGGGAACACGCCACGGCCGCCCTGCGGCGGGCGCTGGAGCAGCGAGACCTGCCTTTCGACATTGACGAGGGCGGTGGCGCCTTTTATGGCCCCAAAATCGACGTCAAGATTAAAGACGCCCTGGGCCGGGACTGGCAATGCACTACGGTACAGTTCGACTTTAACTTGCCGGAACGGTTCGCTCTGACCTTTATGGATGCCCAGGGAGGCCGCAGCCGTCCCTATATGGTGCATCGCGCCATCCTGGGTTCCCTGGAACGGTTCCTGGGAGTGCTGATTGAACACTATGCGGGGGCTTTCCCCCTGTGGTTGGCCCCTACCCAGGCAGTAGTTATCCCCATCGCCGACCGGCACCAGGAATACGCCAACTCGGTGAAAATCCGCCTGGAGGCTCGGGGCCTGCGCGCCGAAGTGGATGGCCGCAGCGAGCGGATGAACCTGAAAATCCGTAACGCCCAGCTACAGAAAATACCCTATATGCTGGTAGTGGGCGACCGGGAACAAGCGGACGACGCCGTAGCCGTCCGCACCCGGGAAGGGGGCAACCTGGGGGCAATGCCGGTGGCGGAGTTGGTGGCGCGCTTGGCGGGGGAGAGCCGCCGAGCAAACGGCAGCCCCAGGTTGTCTTGAAGTCGAGCCGGAGCTTGCCTACTTGACTGGTTGTTTCCTGCCGACGTTGACAAGATTCCCGGCCTCTCGGTAAAGCGCAAAGCGCATCCTGAATGATCTGGAAATTCACTTCCGCCAATCCGCCGCCGCTCTGCGGGCGGCGGCGGAAAAAATCCTTAACCACTACAGGGAGTCGGTATGCCCAATCGCTTAATCGCTGAAACCAGCCCCTACCTGTTGCAGCACGCCCACAACCCGGTGGACTGGTATCCCTGGGGCGAAGGGGCTTTGGCTCGGTCTAAAGCCGAGGACAAACCCATACTGTTGAGTATCGGGTATTCGGCCTGCCACTGGTGCCACGTTATGGAACGAGAATCCTTTGAGGATGCGGCCATCGCCGCCTTGATGAACGACAACTTTGTCAACATCAAGGTGGACCGGGAGGAACGGCCCGACCTGGACGCGGTATATATGGAGGCGGTACAGCTGCTCACCGGCAGCGGCGGGTGGCCGATGACGGTGTTTCTGACCCCGGAGGGCAAGCCTTTTTACGGCGGCACCTACTTCCCGCCTTCAGACCGTATGAATATGCCCGGCTTTCCCCGGGTGCTGCAAGCGGTCAGCGAGGCCTACCGCACCAACCGGGGGGAAATCGAGCGGGTTACCCAACAATTGACGGAACAAATGGGCCGCACCGGCCAGCTGTCCCCAAGCGCCAACCCCCTGTCGGTGGAGGTTCTCCACGAGGCTTATTCGCGCCTGGCGACCAATTTCGATTACCAGAACGGCGGTTTTGGCGCGGCGCCCAAGTTCCCCCAACCCATGACCCCGGAGTTTCTACTCCGCTACCACCACCACGGCTATAACCCGCGCGCCCTGGAGTTGGTGGAGCTTACCCTGAAAAAGATGGCTTACGGCGGGATGTACGACCAACTCGGCGGCGGCTTTCATCGCTATTCCACCGATGCCTTCTGGTTAGTGCCCCATTTTGAAAAGATGCTTTATGACAACGCCTTGCTGGCTCGTCTCTACCTGCACGCCTTTCAGGTTACCGGGCGGGACTTGTACCGGCGCATCACTGAAGAAACCCTGGACTACGTACTGAGAGAGATGAGCGACGGGAAGGGCGGATTCTATTCGGCCCAGGACGCTGACAGCGAGGGTGAAGAGGGCAAGTTCTTTGTCTGGACGCCGCGCCAGATACAATCCGTCCTGGGCGAAGCGGATGGCGACATCTTCAACCGCTACTACGGGGTTACCGATGCCGGCAACTTCGAGGGGGCCAACATCCTGAACGTGCCGGTGGAACCGGAAGTCTTTGCTGCGGAACTTGGCATAACCCGGGGATACCTGGAGTCGGTCATTGCCCGGAGCAAGACCAGACTGCTGGGCGAGCGGGAAAAGCGCATCCATCCCCTGCGGGATGACAAGGTTCTGGCCTCGTGGAACGGGCTGATGCTGCGCAGCTTTGCCGAGGCCGCCGCCGCCCTGGGCCGGCCCGATTACCTGGAGGCGGCGGTCTCCAACGCCGCCTTCCTCTTGGAGGAGATGCTCCGGGACGGCCGGCTGCTCCGTACCTGGCGGGAGGGACAGGCCAAGCTGCCCGGCTTTCTGGAAGACTACGCTTGCGTTATCGACGGGCTGCTGGCCCTTTACGAAGCTACTTTCAATGTCCGGTGGCTAAATTATGCGGTAACCTTGACCGACACCATGGTGGAGCTGTTCTGGGACGAGGGCATCGGCGGCTTTTACGACACCGGCCTTGAGCATGAGTCCCTGGTAACCCGCCCCCGCGACGTATTTGACAATGCCCAGCCCTGCGGCGGGTCAGTAACCTCCGAGGCGCTGTTGCGGCTGGCGGTTTTCACCGGCAATGACGAGTATCACCTGAAAGGAGCCACGCCCTTGCGTTCCCTGAGCCGGCTGATGACCCAGGCCCCCGGCGGGGCGGCCCACTGGCTGGGAGCATTGGACTTCTACGTCTCCATCCCCAAGGAGATTGCCGTTATCGGCCCCCGGGAGAACCCGGCGACCGGAGCGCTGCTGGACGCCGTCTTTGGCCGCTATCTGCCCAACAAGGTGGTGGCAGGACGGGACGCCGCTCCGGTGGCCGCCGCTCCCGACGCTGCTTCGGCGCCCCATGGGATACCTCTGCTGGAGGGAAAGGAAATGGTAGAAGGTAAACCCACCGCCTACGTCTGCCAGCATTACGTCTGCCAACTGCCGGTTGCCGATGCGGCGGCCCTGGGGCAGCAGCTTGAAAGTTAAGCAAAGGGAACATGGGGAGTAATACGCCACTCATCCTGAACCGGCCGAAGGGTTGGGAGGGGATAGTCGGCCCGGGCCACCATAAACGGTAGTTTGCAGAAGTCAGGGCCGCCTTTCAAATTGGAGACGCAATACCGGTGCGTCCGGGGAAGCGTCCGGTTTAACCTTGACCCACTCGGCGATGCGGTAGCCCACCACCCAAGCAATTCCCCGCTCCGTAACCAGCAAAGGTATCCGGTCCCGCCAATACCGGGGCGCCCGCGCATCAATATAAAAGTCCTGCAATTTCTTGACGCCGGCCATGCCCAGCGGCTGAAACCGGTCGCCCGGCCGCCGGCTCCGCACCAACGGATTGTCGCCCAGGCCGCTCCAATCCAGATAAGCGGTAAACGCATCCCCGGTTTGCAGATTATGTAATTCTCCGCAAGAGACCCTCCGGGCAGTAACCCGCCAGCCCGTTATGTTCGTCGCCGACTCCGCACCCGGTTCCGCCGGCAAGCCCACCGGAAACTCTCCTTTCAATGGAGGGTAGGGACCGGACATTTCTGCCGGGCCATTGAAGAGCGTCAGCCGTCCGCTGGCCGACTGAATCCTCAATCCGCCAGGCAAGTCTAACATCGAGCCGGCCTGGCTTCCCCCGGCCAGGTCGGACCTGGCTTCCGAATCAACCGAGGTGAACCGCCGCCCGGTGCGCATCGAGCTCCCCCCGGCCAGGTCCGACATGGCTTTCAAATGGCTTTCCCGCAGCCGCCGCGCATCCCCGGCCAGAGCAACGTACGCTCGGCGCAGGACCAGCCGGCACAACGCCGGGTGCAGCGCGGCCAGGGCGGCCCGGTCGAAGGTGATGAAGGCTGGCTCAGCGCCCCCCGGAACAACCGCGCTTGAGGAAATCACGACATCCGACCAAACCCGTTCCGCCGCTTGCTCCAGATAATCCAACTCCAGGGCTGCGGTATGGGCCAACCGTACCAATGCCTCCCGTATTCGGGGATTGTACTCGGCAGCAAGGCGGGGCATCAGGTCCTGCCGCACTCGGTTGCGGGTAAAGCGGAACAGGGAGTTTCCGCTGTCCTGCCGGAAATCCCGGCCCAGTTCCCGGCAATACTCCATTGTTTCCGCCCTGGAGACTTCCAGCAGGGGACGAAAGAGCGCCGGACGGGTCAGTCCAACCGGCCAGGGCCAGGGCGCCAGCTCAGTCATCCCGCGCAGTCCGGGCCGGCCCGCGCCCCGCAACAGGTGCAGCAATACCGTTTCCGCTAGGTCGTCGGCAGTATGTCCCACCGCTACCGCTGCCGCTCCCACCCGCTGCGCCAGGGCGGCCATAAACGCATACCGCATCTCTCGAGCGCCCTGCTCAAAGGAGGAGATGCGGTGTTCCTGCTGGTAAGCGATGGGGTCCTGCTTCTCGACCGATACCGGCAGTCCCAGTTCCCGGGCCAGCGACTCGACAAACCGGGCATCGTCATCGGCTTCTGCGCCCCGAAAGTCGTGGTTAAGGTGAGCGACGTGGAGCCTGATGCTACAGGCGTCGCTGAGGCGATGCAAGCTATAGAGGAGCGTTGAAGAATCGGCTCCTCCGGATACGCCGACCACCAGGGTAGAGTCATTGCCGGCGTAGCCCGCTCGCCGCAGCGCCGCGGCTACTTGCCGATCCACGTCGGAAACGACAGCCATGTCAGCGTCAGCCGGAAGGGGAAAGAGCGCCCGGCGGCAAGTGGCCGGTCGAATTGTAGTAGAGCAGACGCCGGCCCCGGAGTCCACTGTCAAAGACACTTACCGACCCCAGGTTGAGGGACATCCGGTGAAAACTGGACAAGGGCAGAGCCAGCAACTTGCCGCAGATGACGCGGATAGTGAAGTTATGGGAAATCAAGACCAGGTTGTCGGCGTCGCGGTGCGCCTGTTCCAGGTCGAGGATAACCTGCCAGGCGCGTTTCTGTAATTCCTCCAGAGACTCGCCACCGGGCATTACCAGGGTTTCCGGGTGGTCCCGCCAGGCATTGAAAACTGCGGGCCAGGCGGCGCGCATCTCCTCGCCGTCGACGCCCTCCAGTTCTCCCAAAGCCAGTTCTTTAAGTCCGTCCCGGGCGTTGACGGGCAGACCCAGTTGACGCGTGAACTCGGCGGCCACCTGCATGGTGCGGGACAAGGGGCTGGAATAAAGGGCCGTGAGTTCCCAGCCCCGGGCCGCACGGGCGGTGGCTTCGGCCTGGGCCAATCCCTTCCGGTTCAGCATCGTGTCATACTGCCCTTGAAATCGGCCCAGCTGGTTCCAGTCCGTTTCGCCGTGGCGAACCAGGAAAAATTTCACTCCCTCACCTCTACCCCGGCTCCCTCGGTAAACTGGACCACCACATCGTCGATTCTAACGCCATTCATGGTTCTTACCGTGAGTTTCAGTTTCCCGTACTCCACTATCTCGCCGGCCTCCGGGATATAGCCCAGGCGGTCCAGGATAAACCCGGCCACTGTCTGGTATTCCCCCTCCGGCAGTTCCAGGTTCAGCTTTTCGTTAGCTTGCAGGATGCTCATCCCGGCGTTCAAGCGAAAAGTGTCTTCATCCAGGGAGGTATAGGCTTCCGGTAGAGCGTCATAATCGTCGGCCACTTCGCCGACGATAACTTCCAGCATCCGTTTCAAGGTAAGCAGTCCGGCGATGCCCCCGAATTCATCCACGGCCAGAGCCAAGCCGTAACCGTACTGGCGCATTTCGGAAAAGGTGATGCTCACCGTCTTGGTCTCCGGCACGAAATAGGCCTCCCGGAGCAGTTCGGTAACGCTGTCCCGGAGTTGCATTTCCCCTTTGCCCAAGGCCAGCAGCACGTCCTTGTTGGAAAGTACGCCGACGACGTTTTCGGTGGTTCCTTCATAGACGGGAAATCGCGTGTGGCTACGCAGCGAGTACAAATTCAGGAACTGTTCCAAGGTGGTGCCTTGTTCTACCCAGACTATCTCCGTCCTGGGGGTCATTATCTCCCGGACCTGCTGGTCGCCAAACCGGAAAACCTTTTCCAGGAGAGCCGCTTCCCCGGGCTCCACCGCCCCGGTCTGGGCGCCCACGGCAATCAGGGAACGAATTTCTCCCTCGCTAACCTCACCGGTGGAACGGGTAATCCCCAGCAATCTGGTGAACAGGTTGGTAATCCCCTGGAGCACCCGGACGCCCGGCGACAGGAGTATTTCCACCAGCGACAGCGGACGGGCAAAGGCGAAGGCCACCGTTTCCGAACGGTTCCAGGCAACGGTCTTGGGCAGAGTTTCACTGAAGATCAGCAGCAGCAGGGTAACACCAAAGGTGGCAACCAGAACGGCCAGGGCGTCGTCCTCGATCAGGTTCAACGCCACGGCGGTGCCCAGGGCGGCGGCGGCGGTGTTGACCAGATTGTTGCTGAGCAGCACCGTGGCCAGCAACCGTTCCGGCCGTTTGACCATGCGTTCCACCAGTTTGGCTTTGGGCCGGCCGATATTAAGCAGGTGAATCAGGCGGGCCCGGGGCAGGGCAATGAAGGCCGTTTCAGAGGATGAGAAGAAGGCGGAAAGGGCAAGACAGATTACGAGAAGGGCTAACCTTCCTAAGTCACCAGACTCCATTTTGCGACCTGTTTACCTCCTGAAGTCGCGGTAGGGCCAGTATCAACCGCCGGGTTCGGCTCAATTGCCACCGCCAGACTACCGGATAAATATGATTCGGTTAAATGATAGCATCCGCCGGACAATAGTGTAAAGTTACCCGGGCGCTCGGGCCGGGGCTTTTCTATTCTTAATATCCATCCTAATACCCTATGGATGCTGTAACTTGATGCCGTAACGGTAATCCAGCGGGCAGCTCAGGGGTTGTCCAGGATAGAGAACCGAAAGGACCGGCCCACCGGGCCGCTCTGCTATAATCAGTAGTCAGGTATCAGGCCGAACTTTGTAATCACTCCTTCGGGACAAGCCAGAGACATAGCACGCGGGAAACGGGTTAGAAATGAGTCTGAAAATCTTGGGAATCGAAACTTCTTGTGATGAAACGGCGGTAGGGGTGGTGGAGGACGGCCATCGCCTGCTGTCAAACGTAGTTTCCTCCCAGGTGGAGTTACATTCTCCCTACGGCGGAGTGGTGCCCGAGGTGGCCTCCCGCCAGCATATCCGGGCTATGGCCCCGGCGATGGAGAAAGCCCTGGCCGACAGTGGCCTCCGCCTGTCCGAGATTGACGTGGTGGCCGCCACCTACGGGCCGGGTCTGGCCGGGTCGCTGCTGACCGGCCTGAACACCGCCAAGGCCCTCTCCTTCAGCTTGGGAAAGCCGCTGGTCGGCGTCAACCACCTGGAGGGGCATATTTATGCCGCATGGCTGGCCGGAGGGGACGGGAACAGTCCGGCGGACTCCCCCGGTTTTCCGTTGGCCTGCCTGGTGGCTTCCGGCGGACACACCGACCTGATTCTGATGGAAGGACACGGGAGTTACCGGCTGGTAGGGCGCACCAGAGACGACGCTGCCGGGGAGGCTTTCGACAAGGCAGCGCGCATCCTGGGCCTGGGCTTTCCCGGCGGGCCGGAGATTCAACGGGCAGCTGAAGGGGCAACCGCGGGGGCAACCGGCGAAACCTTGCCGCCCCTGCCCCGGGCCTGGATGCGGGATACCCTGGACTTCAGCTTCAGCGGGGTCAAAACAGCCCTGCTGCACCTGGCGCAAGCCGGGGGGGTCTATCCGCCGGACAATACTGCCGGCGACCCAAAACCCGGCAAGGCGGAAAGGGCTACCCTGGTTGGGGAGTTGGCCGCTAATTTCCAGGAATCGGTGGTAGAGGTTATGGTGGTGAAAACCCTGGAGATGGCCCGGCGTTACCGCGCCAGGGGCATAGTCCTGGGCGGCGGGGTTACCGCCAACGCCCGGTTGAGAGCGGAAATAACCGGCGCATCATCCTTGCCGGTGATAATCCCCCCGCCGGTCCTTTGCACTGATAACGGCGCAATGATTGCCGCCTGCGCCTACTTCCAGTACCGGCGGGGAGAACAATTCGGGCTGGAGCTGGACATCGACCCGGCGCTGCCCCTGGGCTAATCCGGGTCAATCAAAACCACCTCTAACGGGTAACGGGGCGCCGATGGTCAGGGAGGATTGTCCGGGTCGACTTCGGGTTCCGGCGGGGTATGCAGGAACACAGCGCGGTTTTGGCGACATATGAACAAGGTTTCCACTACCGTGTTAACTTCCGGTATCCGCTCCGCCCCCAGGTAGATGAAGGATAAATCCCAGTTGGCGCCCTGAAGGGTTACCTTCCCGCCGGGCCGGCGAACATCTTGCTGCCAGAACAGCCAGCCGGCAACCAGGGTGGTTACCAGTATGACGAAGGGCAGGAGGTCCATATTCAGACCCGGCAGGTTGGGGCTATCAATCCGAACGACGAACCAATAGGATACCAGCAAGTAAAACAGCAGCGCCCCGACGAGCGTTAAGATACCCTTCATCCAGGCATAAGAGCCTTTCCACAGGGAATCCACTACCACTCCTTTAAGCTCCTCCACCGGGAGCATGGACGCCTCATCATAACCCCGGTTATTGCTGAAAAAGAGTATGCGATGGTTGGTAGCCACCAGGAGGCGACCGGTGCTGGTCGGCTCGTCCAGCAGTCCGTCTTGCAGGGAAAAAACCCTGGCTACCCTTTCCTCGGGTAGCAACGGAATGCCCCGAATGCGGGAAAGGTAGTTTCGAGTTGGGCGGGAACGGTCAATCACGCGAGTCCTCCAAGTCTAGTCCTCCAGGTAGATGTACTGCCACAAGCGGCCAGGACGACTGCAAAGTCCCATTGGCAATTGCCTTTTTTGCCTTACAATTGTCCAGCACAGCTGGCAGGGGCTGGCGTTCCGTGCTTTTGGCATATGTTACCATTGAAACTGCTGGAAAAACTAGCTTGGCTAATGCCTTTAGAGACTGTCGTCAAAGTAAGGGTGTGATGATAAGCTGACATTGCAACCAGTGTAGCAGGATTGGGCTATGTCAGCAGCAATGGCAGTGCCGGCGCACCGGCGTCACGATATTTCAGACCGGGTATGGGAAGTCCTGGACCCCCTTCTCCCAGGCGGCAAGGGCAAGACGGGCCGGCCCGCCTGCGATAATCGTCTCTTTCTCAACGCCGTGTTCTGGATTTTGCGCACCGGCGCCCCCTGGCGGGACCTGCCCCCGGACTATGGGGATTGGAAGAACACCCACCGCCGCTTCTGCCGCTGGCGGGACAGAGGGGTATGGGACATGCTGCTGGATGCCCTGGTCGACGATCCTGATTTTGAATGGTTGATGATTGACGCCAGTTACATCAAGGCCCATCCCCACAGCGCCGGGGCCCAGGGCGGAAGCCAGGCCATCGCCCGCACAAAAGGGGGCTGAACACCAAACTGCATCTGGCGGTGGATGCCCACGGAATGCCGGTAAGGGTAATGGTGACCGGAGGCACGGCAGCGGACTGCACCCAAGCCTTGCCCCTGATTGAAGGCATCGAAGCGGAGTGTCTGCTGGCTGACAAAGCCTACGACACCAATGAAATCATAGCTGCGGCCTCGGAGTTGGGCATGAACCCGGTAATACCGCCCAAGAGCAATCGCCGGGAAAAGCGGGAGTATGACCGGGCGCTGTACAAGCTGCGCCACCTGGTGGAAAACGGCTTCCTGGACTTCAAGCAGTGGCGGGGGGTGGCAACCCGGTATGCCAAGAACTCCCTTTCCTACTTGGCCATCTGCCAGATTCGGGCGATGGTCATTTGGACTAAATTACTTTGACGACACCCCCTAGGAGGTGGATATGCCCGACCTGACCAACCGGGAGATTCAGGCCCTGGGCCGTTCCGTGGGACTGGACATTCAGGAACCGGAACTGTCCCAGGTAGCCTACAGCCTCAACGCTCTACTGGAAGCAATGGCGGCAATTGAGGTTCCAGGGGTTAACGCCGTGGAGCCGCTGCCACTGATTCTGCCGGACTCGGAGGTATAAAAGTGCAGCCTGACGACATCCCCTACCTGTCCGCTACCGACCTGGGCGGGTACATCGAAAGCAAGCAGTTGACTCCTCTGGAGGCCGTTGACGCCTATCTGGCCCGTATTGAACAGGTTGACCCCAAACTGAACTCTTACGTCACGGTTTGCGCTGAGACCGCTCGGGAGGAGGCTCGCCGCGCCGGCGCAGAAATTGCCGGCGGGAAGTACCGAGGGCCCTTGCACGGCATCCCGGTTGCGATCAAAGATCAGATTCACGTCCAGGGGGTTGCCAATACCGACGGCTCTAAAATCCGGGCGGACTTCGTTCCCGATGCGGATGCCACGGTGGTAGCCAAGCTGCGGCGGGCCGGGGCCATCCTGCTGGGCAAGCTGAATATGAGCGAATTCGCCATGGGCGACCCGATCAGTTCCTATTTCGGGGCGGCCCGCAATCCCTGGGATCTGGAACGCAACCCGGGGACTTCCAGCACCGGCTCCGGCGCGGCCACCGCCGGATTCCTCTGCGCCACTTCCCTGGGCGAAGACACCGGAGGCTCCATCCGGGGGCCGGCGGCCAATTGCGGACTGGTGGGTTTACGGCCTTCTTGGGGCCGGGTAAGCCGCTACGGAGTGGACGGCGCTTGCTGGTCCATCGACACCATCGGCCCCATTTCCCGCAGCGTCGCCGACTGCGCCGCCACCATCGGAGCCATTGCCGGTTACGATGCCAACGATCCCTACACCCGGCGGGCGCCGGCGCCCAACTACCGGCAGGCTTTGACCGGAGATATTCGCGGGCTTAAAGTAGGTCTGGTTACCGAATTGATGGATCCCAACCTGGGCTTGGACGACCTTACCCGGGAGGCGGTGGCCGCTGCCGCCCAGACCCTGGTCGACCTGGGCGCCGAGGTGCGGGACATTGCGCTGCCCCTGGCCCGGCAAACCGGTGTCATCGTCCGTACCATAACCCACACCGAGCGGGTGAGTCTGCGCCCGGAGTGGCTGCGGGAACGCCCCCAGGACTACCACGTTAATACCCGCATCGCTTTTATGACCGGTAACCTTATTCCGGGGCAGGTTTACTACAAGGCGCAAAAGCTGCGGGCGATGGTCCGGCGGCAGGTGCTGTCCGCCCTGGAGGAGGTGGAGCTCCTCATCCAGCCCACCTCCTCCGGCCCGGCGGGTAAACTGGACTTCAATACGGGCGTCGCCAGCAAGGAAGCGGCGGCTCAAGCCCTGGTTGAAGGAAGCTACCGGGGCCCCTACAGCCTCAGCGGCGTCCCGGCGCTTTCCATCCCTTGCGGCTTTACCAGCTCAGGCGAGGGAGGGTTGCCCCTGGCCTTGCAGATTGCCGGACGCCCTTTCGCCGAGGCAACCGTGCTGAACGCGGCCTACGCCTACGAGCAGGCTACGCCCTGGCACAACCGCCGCCCGCCGATTTAGCGTCATCGCCTCCGGGAAAGCGCCGGAGCGGGCGGCGAATCCCTGCGGGGACTGGCGGAAGAGGAGTACCAGCAGGACATCGCCCGAGCGGGCGGCGAACCCCCTGAGCCGGCCCGCGCTACCTGAAACGCAGGCACAGCGCCTAAAGTTAAAGTCGCGGAGGAGATTGAGATGACTTTACCTAACCCGGGAGCCTGGCAAGCCAAAATGGAGCGGAACTCTCCTGACCTTTACAAGGAAATAATGGACGTGCGCAACAACGTGCTAACCGAAGGCGCTTTGCCCCTCAAAGTCAAGGTGTTGATGACCATGTTGTGCGATGCCTTGCTTTCCCACCCGGAGGGAGTCGCCAACATCGCTGATCGGGCGCGCGCCGTTGGCGCCACCGAAGAGGAAATCGCCGAAACGGTGGGCGTCGCCTTCGTGATGGGTGGTACCGCAGCCCTGGTAACCGCTTGCAATGCCTTCAAGGAGTGAAGGTTAAGGAGGGCTGCCAACCAGTCCCGCCCGTAGCACGCCGGTAGTTCAGGGCAGGTTTTATACCGGCTTCGCTGCCTTATCCAGTGATTTGCCCGGCAACGGGTTCAACGGGTTTAAGGCGAATGGAGCAGGGCCGCTCGACTTGACTTGATACGCTCCAGCCCCGGCCGGCGCCCGGCGTTGACGGTAAAGGGTTGCCTGTTTACACTTGAGTCGTTCACTTGAGCGTTATCCCCGGAGCGAAACCGGCCCAAGAAGGCCACCGGGAGGCATTATGGTAACTACCGGATTATCCAGAAGCCTGGTTTACGGACGGCGGGGTATGGTCTGCTCCAACTCGCCGCTGGCGGCCACTGCCGGAATCAAAGTGATGCAGGATGGCGGCAACGCTTTTGATGCGGCTCTGGCGGTGGCGGCCACCGAGGCCGTTACCCTGATTCCCCTGTGTGGAATGGGAGGGGACTCCTTTGTCCTGCTCTACGAAGCGGCCACCGGTCAGGTAACCGGAGTGAACAGCAGCGGCGCTGCCGCCACTGGCGCTACCGCCGGCTACTACCGCGCCAAAGGCTACCGGACGATGCCCCTGGAGGGGCCGCACTCCATCTCCGTGCCTGGGGAGGTGGCCGCGTGGGAGGAGATACACCGGCGCTTCGCCACCAAGTCCCTGTCCCAACTTCTGGAGCCTGCTATCGGCTATGCCGAAGCGGGATTTCCCGTGTCTCCCGGCATTGGGCGCAGCATCGCGCACGGTGTGGGCAAGTTGTCCCGGTTCCCGGCCAGCGCCACTATCTACCTCCCCGGCGGCACTCCCAGGGCCGAGGGGGATATGCTGGCTAACCCCGACCTGGCTGACAGTCTGCGGCTGGTGGCCCAAAACGGCGCCGACGAGTTCTACCGGGGCAACCTGGCCCGGCGGATGGTCAAGGAACTGGGCCGGGCCGGGGGGCTATTCACCGAGTCCGACTTCGCCGGGCACCGGGCCGAGGTGTATGACCCTATATCTACCACCTACCGGGGGCATCTGGTTTACCAGACCCGGCCGCCCTCGCAGGGCTTCCTGCTGCTGGAGATGCTGAACCTGGTGGAGGGGTTCGACCTCGCCGCCCTGGGCCAGAACAGCGCCCAGGGCATCCACCTGATGGCGGCGGCCAAGAAAATCGCCTACGACGACCGCAACCGATTGGCCGGCGACCCCAAGTTTATCGAGTGGCCTCTGGAAGAGTTGATTGCCAAGGATTACGCCAACCGTCGCCGACCGGAAATTGACCCGGCCCGGGCCGACAACCAAGTCTTTTCCCGGCAGCCGGTCGACCGGGACGGAGATACCACCTACTTTTGCGTTGCCGATGGCGAAGGCAACTGTGTTTCCTGGATTCACAGCCTCTCCAACGCTTTCGGTTCCGGGTTCGTTGCCGCCGGCACCGGTGTCTTGTTCAACAACCGCGCCGGTCGGGGTTTCAGCCTGGACCCGGGCCATCCCAACGTGATTGATCCCGGCAAGCGGACGATGCACACTCTGAACTGCTACTTGACCTTGAAGGACGGGCAGCCGGTCATAGTCGGCGGTACGCCCGGCGGGGACTTCCAACCCCAGTGCGGCTTGCAAATTCTGGCTAACCTGATTGATTACGGGATGGCCCCCCAGGAGGCCGTGGAGGCGCCCCGGTGGTGGAGCTTCCCCGGCACCGACCCGGCCAGTCTGGAGACTCCGCTGGAACTGCGGGTGGAGGCCGGGATGCCAGCCGCAGTAGTAAAGGAGTTAGAGGCCCTGGGCCACCGGGTAGCGCCCCGGCGCCCCGGCATCAATGACGGGAAGGTGCAGTTAATTGTCCGCGACCCGCAGACCGGAACGTTGAAGGGAGCCTCTGACCCCCGGGGCGACGGTCAGGCCGTCGCCTGGTAGGAAAGACCCGGGAAAGACCGGGAGGCAGTCCCGAGTTGCCGTAACGGGCAGCGCCGGAGCGAACGGGAGACAAGTCCGCGTCTGATGAAAGCGGGACGATTACCCGGATGGCTTACCGAACCTGCCGGGGAGACCCGGAGTAACCGTCCCCGGAGCAACTCAAGACGAGGAGGGCGATGGAATCAAGCGCCCCGAGCGCCGGGCAGAATCGGCCGGACACTCTCGTTTCCCGATATTGTCAACCCGGTTGTATCCGGTGTTATAATAGGGAGACAAGGTACGAGGAGGCCGGTTAAAGGCAAGCGCAATCCCGGACTGACCGGGGAGCGGGCAAGCGGTTGGTTGAGCACATCAAATTGGGCGATTTGCTTGCCCTCAGGCAACCGGGTGTTGTATCTTAATGGCGCATCCCTTGTTCCTAGAACACATCCGTTTTTCTAAAGGAGGTTAACCCTATGATGCAGCAGGCTGCAAGGACCAAAATCGAAGCCGGGGCTGTGACCTTCGTCGTCCAGCACGAGCTTTGGGATGGCAACCTACAAGACCACTCCGACCAGGGCGTGGTCATCCTGGTGGAAGCCAACGACACCACCTTGCTGCGGTTTAATTGTTTCGACGACGAGCGCAGCTACATTTACGGGCCGGAAGGCAAGAACAAGCTCTGCCGAATGGACCCCACCGTGGACGGCAACCCCATCCGCTGGTCGGTAGGCCAGATTCGCACCAACTTGGCCGCCATGCTGACCGAGGCCGGCTATGCGGACGTAGCCAACAGCGTCAATCCGGACGAGGTCAATGCCGTGCTGGGCGAGTTGGAAGCCACCGCCCGGGAGGTCTATGCCACCGGTCGCAACACTGTAAAGCACAACCGGGGGCACGACATTTTCGAGGCCGGCAACATCCGCTTCGGCCTGGAAGTCCGCAAGCAAGCCGGCGGCGACGGTGGTCTGGCGATTCACGTTCTGGCCGACCTGGCCGGCACCCCGGGCCGTGCCTACACTGAGGAAACCGAACTGCTGGCCTTTGACTGCTTCCGGGATGCCCCCCACTACCACTACGGCCCCCGGAACAAGAACCACCGGATTTTCTGGGACCGCACCCTTGTCCCGGACACGCTGGAGTGGACGCTCAACCGGTTCAAGAACAAGGACCTCAAGAACATGATTGCCCGGGCCGGTTACCCCGGCGTGGCCGCCGACCTGGACCAAGACCTGATTGAGGCCATCCTGCCCGAGTTGGAAGCCAAGGCTCGCGAGTTTCAGCCCAAGGGTGAAGTGGTGGTTATGGATGGCCCCGCTACCCCCAACCTGGCCGCCCGATAGATTTATAGGTTTCCAGGTTAACCCAGTCTAGTAACCGGGTTGGCGGGTTTACCTCGCCAGCCCGGCTCGTTTTTTTGCAGACTCGTTTTTGTAGAATTACGGCGTGAACAAATTAGACTCGACCGGTGAAGGCATAGGCAGGGGGCCGCGAAACCACTGGCCCTGGTACTTTATTACCCTCAGTACGGTTCTTTCCCTCTTGCTGGTCGCCGTCTGGTTGACCGGAGGAGCAACCGTCCCCTCCGAGCCCCTGGCGAACGCTGGGAAGTCTCCCCAGCCCGCCCCTCCTGCCGCCACGACCCAGGCGGCGGCAATCGAGGGTATAGCGGCCTGGATTAACCGGGAACCGCTGGCGCTGGCCGACCTCCGCGGCCAAGTGGTACTACTGGACTTCTGGACTTATACCTGCGTCAACTGCATCCGCACCTTTCACCAACTTAAACTCTGGCATACCCAATACGCCGACGACGGGCTGGTAATCATCGGCATCCACACACCGGAGTTTGAGTTTGAAAAGGATCCGGCCAACGTCCTCCAGGCCACCCGAGACTACGGGATAACTTGGCCGGTGGCTCTGGACAATGATTATGTAACCTGGGACAACTACTTGAACGCCTTTTGGCCTACCAAGTACCTGATTGATGGGCAAGGGCAAGTGCGCTACCGACAGGTCGGCGAAGGCGGCTATGCAACCACCGAAGAAAAACTGCGCCGGTTGTTACTGGAGACCGGGGCCGACCTTTCCGACGACCCCTTCGCTTCGACCGGAGAGCCGGCGCTGGACGACAAGTTTCTGACCGCGCCGGATGCGGAAACTACCCGGGAACTCTACGCGGGATACGAGCGGGGCGCCTTTGAACTGGAGCATTACGGTCAGGGTTACGTGGGACAGCTCGAATACTACCGGCAAGCAGGAGAGACGCTCCAACTCACAGCGCCGGAACACTTGCAGCCGAATCTAATCTATTTTCAGGGCCACTGGAGCAGTGAACCCCAGCGGGCCAGGCACGCCCGGCTGACTGCCGGGTTTGAGGATTATATTGCCCTGGTATATTCGGCCCGCAGCGTCAACGTAGTCCTTACCACGGAAGGCGGAACGCCTTACAAGGTACGGATTACCCTGGACGGAGAGTATCTAACCGAAGAAAACCGGGGCGCCGACGTGGTTACCGGCGCGGACGGGGAGAGCTATTTGTGGGTGGAAGAACCCCGGCTGTACCAAATGGTGGAAACCCCCAGCTACGCCCAGCGCAAGGAGTTGCGCTTAAGCGCTAATTCCGACCGGCTGGGCCTCTATGCGTTTACCTTTGGGATCTATGAACAGGGGCCATAAGGCCCGCACTGGCCCGCCGGCCTTTGTCTAATAGAGATGACAGGAAGTGGTGTGGCCGGGCGCTATCTCCCGGGTCTCCGGCACTGCCACGGCGCACCGGTCCATGGCAAAGGGGCAGCGGGTATGAAAGCGGCACCCACCCGGCGGGTTGAGGGGAGAGGGCACCTCGCCGGTCAGGATTATCTCGTCCTGTTCAATGTCCGGGTGGGAAGGCAACGCGGCCGACATCAACGCCTTGGTGTAGGGATGCAGCGGGTTGTTATACAGTTCTTTTACGTCGGCGTACTCCACAATCTGGCCCAGGTACATAACCGCCACCCAGTCACACATATACCTTACCGTCGCCAGATGGTGGGCGATTAGCAGGTAGCTGACCTCATACTCCTCCTGCAAGTCTTTAAGCAGGTTCATAATCTGGGCGCGGATGGAAACATCCAGCGCGGACACCGGCTCGTCCAGGACGATCATTTTGGGGTTAAGGGAGAGGCCCCGGGCAATGGCCAGACGCTGTCGTTGGCCGCCGCTGAATTCGTGGGGGTAAAGGTTGGCGTGGTAGGGACTCAACCCCACGTCCCGGAGCAGCTTTTGTACCCGTTCCTCAATCTCCCGGTGGGGAACGTCCCAGTTGATGACCATCGGCTCGCCGATCAGGTCTTTCACCCGCATCCGGGGATTCAGGGAACTCCAGGGGTCTTGAAAGACCGCCTGTACCGAACTGCGGTATTCTCTCCGTTGGGCGGCATTAGCCTGGTGAATGTCCTCGCCTTCAAACAGAATACTACCTTCCGTCGGCTCTTCCAGCATCAACAGCAGCTTGGCGGTGGTGCTCTTGCCGCAACCGGACTCGCCGACAATGCCCAGAGTCTTGCCCCGCTCCACCTGGAAAGAAATACCGTCAACCGCCTTGAGGTAGCCGGTGGTCCGGGCCAGCAACAACCCCTTGGTTACCGGGAAATGCTTCTTCAAGTCCCGCACTTCCAGCAGAGCCGGTTCTTGCGTAACGGTTTCCGGCGATTGTCCGGCAGTGGTCATGCCAACCTCCAGCAAGCGGACTGGTGGCTTTCGGACACCTGAAAAGCCGGCGGAAACTCCTCCCGGCACCGCTCCATTACGTAAGGGCAGCGGTCCGCGAAGGAACAGCCCGGCGGCAAGTCATGCAGGGCCGGCGGCTGACCCTCGATGGCGTACAGCCGCTCCACGTCCTCTTCCAGCTTGGGAACCGAGGCCAGCAAGGCTTCGGTGTAGGGATGCGACGGGCTGTTGAAAATCTCCCGCACGCCGCCCGTCTCCACTACCTTGCCGGCATACATCACCGCTACCCGGTCGCACATTTTAGCCACCACGCCAAAGTCGTGGGTAATGAAAATCAACGCCAGGTTAGACTGCTGCTGCAAATCCTTCAGCAACTTGAGGTATTGGGCCTGAATCGTAACGTCCAGGGAGGTAGTCGGCTCGTCGGCAATCAACACCGACGGCTCGCAGGAAATGCCAATGGCGCCGACTACCCGTTGCCGCATTCCCCCGCTCAGCTGATGGGGGTAGTCTTTGACCCGCGATTCCGCAGCCGGAATGTTCACCTTGCGCAGCACCGACAGGGTATGCTCCATGACGCTCCGCTTGGGAATGTCCTGGTGTATCTTTATCGCCTCATTCACCTGGCTGCCGATGGAAAAGACTGGATTGAGCGAAGTCATGGGGTCCTGGATGATCAAAGCAATCTGACTGCCCCGCACCTTGCTCATCTCGTTCTCGGAAAGCTGGAGCAAGTCCTGGCCTTGCAGCATAATCCGGCCGTTCACAATCTCTCCCGGCGGCGAGGGAATCAGGCGCATCAACGAGAGCATGGTAACCGACTTGCCGCAACCCGATTCGCCGACGATACCCAGCGTCTCGCCCCGGCGCAGGCTGAAACTGACGCCGTCCACTGCTTTAACGATGCCCCAGCGGGTACTGAAGTAGGTACACAGGTTTTCAACTTCCAGCACTATTTCGTTATCGGGGTTAGCAGCGGTCATATTGGCCTCTCTCGGGTCAGAAAATCCGGCGACTCCCGCCAAGTCCGGAGTTTAGCGCGACTCTATATAAGGGGGATAGCTTTGTCAACATACTTGGGGCGGGCCGCCGGGGACGACTGCCGGGTTCCACTGCCAGGTACGGGCGCCGGGTTCCACTGCTGAGTACGGGTGTCGAGTACCGGTGCCGGGGACAAAGCGGCGTTAATTCACCCCCAGCATATCGCAAGCTAATCCCAGCATTATCTTGGAGCCGCTGACCAGGCTCTTGATGCCCACCGACTCGTTGGCGCCATGCGTGAAGTTCAACATGGGGTCGTCGTCGGGGTGGGAGCCGGAAAAGCCGTAGGTAACCGTCCCCAACGGGCGGGTAAACCGGGAGTCGGTGAACCCGTTGCTGATGGCAGGCACCCACTGAATATCTTCCCGGTCCAGGACTTTTGCCGTTACCGAGCGGATACTGGTCGCCAACGCCGACTCAAAAGGGGATGAATTAGGCCGGGCCATGTAGTCGAGTTGGTAAGTTATGCCGGGAATCCCCGCCAGCACTTGGTCCAGTTGGTCTCTGACGTACTGCTCGTCCTGATGGGGCAGCGTACGCACGTCGCAAGTGAGCCGGATTGATTCGGGAACGCTATTGGACTTGATCCCGCCCCTTACCATAGTGGGCGTCAACGTCATTCGGGAGAGGGCCCGCAGCATCGATGCAAAGCGGGGATTGTCCGGCTGTATTGCAGCGATTATGGCATCGATGTTGGCCGGCGAGGGCTTGTCCTCGATGGCGAAGGTCGAGAGGTGGTCGAAAAGGGCGGTGGAGGTGTCCCGGTCCGGGTCGTAGCCTTCAATGGAGTTGAGGACGCTGCTCAACCGGTACAGGGCATTAGTCCCTTGCCAGGGCACCGAGGCGTGGGAGCTGGTTCCCTTGACGTCCAGCTCTACCTGGAGCCGCCCCTTTTCTCCTACGCCCAGGACGTAGGTCAAGGCCCCCGCCGCTTGGATCGGAGTGCCGCCCCCTTCATTGACGGCGTAAGGGGCGGCCAGCCGGTCGGGATGGTTCTCCGCCAGCCAGCCGAAGCCGTACCTTCCGCCGTGCTCCTCGTCGGCGCCGGCGGCCAGTATCAACCCGTCCCGTAGCTCGATGCCGTTCCGCTTCAGCAGACGTACCGCCATAAGCTGAGCGGTGAGCAGTCCCTTGCAATCGGAAGCGCCGCGCCCAAAGATACGGCCTTCGGAGATGGTGGCGCTGAAGGGCGGGAAACGCCATTGGGCGGCATCCTCAACGGGCACCACGTCGGTATGCGACATGAACATCAGGCCCGCCTTGCCAGAGCTTCCCTCTAACCGGGCAATCAGGTTGCCCCGGTTGGGCGCGGCCTCCAGAATCTGCGCCTCGATGCCATCCTGAGCCAGCCAGTCCCGGACAAACTCGCAAACCGGAGTCTCGTCTCCGGTGGGCATAAACCCGGTGTTCACTGACGGTATCCGGACCAGAGCCTGCTCCAAGGCAATGATTTCGTCCCGGGCTGCGTCAACCTGAGCGAATAACTCTTCCAATTCCGGCATCGGCGGCTCCCTCCCGTGGGTTAGCTGTGGATTTAGTTGGAGCGAGTGTAAACACGCCATCAAGCGGTGTCAACGCACGACGTCGGCGCTGGATTTTCCAGCAATCCCCCGGTTCCGTCAACGCGGTGGTCTGGCTATCCACCACTGGCAGCAATCTCCCGGTTCCGTTTGCTTCTAATGCGTAGTTGCTGCTTCTTATACCTGGTAAACGCTAACGGTAAACGGAACCCCGGGAGAGGGGCCACTTTCGCCCCCGGTTAATGGGGACTATAATAGCTTTTCCCGTGCCACCGAGCGCGTCTCATACTACCTGGAGGGCGATATAACGGCGATGCAGCGTGATTATATAGGCTATGGCCGGAACATTCCCCGGATACAGTGGCCCGGGAACGCCCGAATTGCGGTCTCCCTGGTAGTCAACTATGAGGAAGGCTCGGAATACTCCCTTTTGGACGGGGACGACCACCACGAGACCAATAACGAAGTTCCCTCGCCGGTCCCTCCAGGGCAGCGGGATCTCTTCAACGAATCCTTTTTTGAGTACGGCAGCCGGGTTGGCGTCTGGCGTTTGCTAGACCTGTTCGACCGGTTTGGCGTCAAGTCGACCTTCTACTGCTGCGCGTTGGCCCTGGAACGCAACCCCGACCTGGCCCGGGAGCTCGTAGCCCGCGGCCACGAGCCTTGCGGCCACGGTTACCGTTGGGTCGAGGCGCACCGGATGCACCGTGCCGAGGAACGGCAGGATATTGAACAGACCATTGAATCTATGCTCCGCACCACCGGCGAGCGACCCCTGGGCTGGTTCACCCGGTACGGCCCCAGCATCCACACCCGGGAATTGGTGGCTGCTGAGGGAGGATTCCTTTACGACAGCATCGCCACCAACGACGACCTTCCTTACTATGTCCCGGTCAACGACCGGACCTGGCTGGTGCTCCCCTACAGCTTCGAGACCAACGACGCCCGCTTCTGGCGGGGCGGCCTGGTGAGCGCCGGCGACTTTTATGAGTACTTGAAGGATTCCTTCGATTGCCTGTACGCCGAAGGAGCAACGCACCCCAAGATGATGTCGGTGGGCCTGCATTGTCGCATTGCCGGGCGGCCGGCCCGCTCCCGGGCGGTGGAGCGGTTCATCCAGTACGCCCAGGGCATCCCCGGCGTGTGGTTCGCCCGCCGCATTGACATTGCCCGCTGGTGGCTGGAGAACTATCCTCCCCACCAGTAAGGCGATGCATGAAAATGGTTCAGCCCTTTACCCGCGCACCGGTAAAAGAGGAAGGGAAATAGCGGAAGGGGTCGGCCCCGAAATTCGGCGTTTGCAGCCCCCACTACCGGCGGCCACCGAAAGCACGGGGGACTACCCCGCTTACCATGCTCACTGCTCACTTACTATGCCCGGACTTGGTTCTTGGCGCCGACTTTGCCATCGTCCTGCCGGCAGCGGTCGGTTCGGCCGGCATCGATAGTATCTATAGTATCCATGGCAGCATCTATGCCAATTTGCGCCAACCCGGTTTCGTATGGTAGTTTTAAGCGGAAACAGCTACAGCCCAAGGTTATAAGTGAGAGGTGAGGATATGAGCTACAAGCCCAAGTACCTGGGACACGTAAACCTTTTCGTCCGCAACGCGGAACGCTCCCAAAAGTGGTACGCGGACATCCTGGGGCTGCATACCTACGACTTCAGGCCGGGGCGGGCCGCGTTTATGTCCGCCGACATTGAGCAGTCCCACGAGGTAGCCTTGATCGAGGTGGGCGAGGATGCGCCAGGCATTCAGCGCCGCCAAGTGGGGCTTAACCATATGGCCTGGATGATGGAAAGCCTGGAGGATCTTAAAGAGTTCTACCACCGACTGAAGGAGAAGAACGTGCCGATCGGTCAGATCAGCGACCACGGCATTTCGATCGGGATCTATTTCAACGACCCGGACGGGAATGGAATTGAGGTCTCCTACGAACTACCCCGCAGTCAGTGGAACCGGCAGGAAAACATCTTCATGGCCGAAGGACGGATGTCCGGCCAGTTCCCCGGCCCGTGGGATGCGGAACTGGCCCGAGTCTAACCCGGCCGCGGGGTGTTTGGCGCTGCGGGGGGTCTTACCGCCGAGATGCAGCGTAACGGGAAAGACGCCGCGATGCGCGGTGTACCGCCGCATCTCTATAGGTAAGAAAAGCAGGTGAGAAAACTGCCGGCCCCCTTTTCCGGCCGGCCCCAACCCTTTATAATTAGACAACAGTAGATACCGGCGTCCCAGCCGTAAACAGGAGGAAAGCTATGCCCAGTCAGGAAGACATTGCTTTAATGGCTCACTTGATGCGGCGTGCCGGCTTTGGCGCCTCCCGCGCCGAACTTGAGGAGCGGGCCGCCAGGGGTTACGCGGCCACCGTGGAGGAACTGCTGAACCCGGGGGCCGAGCCGGGAATTGACGAGGACGAGCTAGTCCGTTACTTCCCCCAATTCGAGAGTTCCCTGGCTCCGGTAGCGGCTCAAACCGAGTGGGTTTACCGGATGATTAACACCCGTTGGCCGTTGCAGGAAAAGATGGCCCTGTTCTGGCACCAGCTTTTTGCCACCGGGAACTCCAAGGTCGATAATCCACCGGAATTGCTCGAGCAAATCGCTATGTTCCGTCGCGAGGGCCTGACCACCTTTCCCAACCTGCTGGTCCAGTTAGCCAAAAACCCGGCGATGATTTACTGGCTGGACAACAACGGCAACCACTACGGCTCAATCAACGAAAACTGGGGCCGAGAGTTGCTGGAACTGTTCTCCATGGGCGTAGGCCACTACTCCGAGGACGACATCAAGGAAGCCTCCCGCGCCTTTACCGGCTGGACCATCGGCGCCAAGCCGCCCCGGCAGCCGGTGGGCCGCTTCTACTGGAGCTTCGAGTTCAAGCCGGAAGACCACGACTACGGCGAAAAACAGTTCCTGGGTCAATCCGGCAACTTCGATGGCGGCGACATTATTGACATCGTCGTCAGACAGGAGGATACGGCCCGGTTTCTGGCCCGCCACCTGTATAACTTCTTTGTGGCCGACGAGCCCCAGGTTCCGGCCTGGAGTATCACCCCGCCCAATGACCCGGCGGCCATCGACCTGCTGGTCGCCGCGTACCTGGATTCCGAGGCCGACATTCGTTCCATTCTCCGGGCGTTGTTCAATTCGGACTTCTTCAAGCAGGCCCGGTTTGCTCACGTCAAGAGTCCCGCCGAACTGGTGGTGAGTACCGCGCGTCTGGCCGGCAATTACAATGGCCCCCGGACCGGTTTCCCGCTGCTGGCCTTTGAGTGCGGTTGGCAGGGACAGGAGTTGATGAACCCGCCCAGCGTGGAAAGCTGGCATACCGGCTCGGAATGGATTGACGGAGGGGCGTTGGTCCGGCGGGTAAACTTTGCCGCCAAACTGTTGTCGGATACCTCCCTCCCCGGAGTCAAGGCCATCGTCGCCGGGCTGAAGGAGCGGGGAACGCTGCCGCCCAACGAGTTTGTAAACGCCTGCCTCGACCTGGTAGGCCCGGTTGAGGTGGCGGCCGGCACTTATCAGGAACTGCTGACCCAAGCCCAGCAGAACGGCGATATTAGCTGGGACAGCGAGGAGTCGGCAGCCGAATCGGAACGGCGAACCGGAGTAATGCTGGCAATGATTGCCGCTACCCGGGAGTTTCAGTTTGCCTGACCCGACAATTTTCCGCCACGAGTTTAGCCAGTAGAGGAGGACAATCCTATGGCATCAACCAAGAAAGACCCGGTGCTGGTGGTGTTGCAGCTTTCCGGCGCCAACGACTATCTGAACACGGTTATACCCTTTACCGACCCGCTTTACCGGGACTACCGGCCCAACCTGGGCCTGCCGGAAGACCGGGTTATCAAGTTCACCGACGAACTGGCCTTTCACCCCAGCATGGGGCCGGTGAAAGACCTTTGGGACCAGGGAAAGATGGCTATCATCCACGGTATCGGCTATGAAAACTCTTCCCGTTCACACTTCCGCTCCATGGACATCTGGCACACTTGCGAGCCGGACAAGGTGGGAACGGAGGGTTGGCTGGGCCGGGTCATTCGGGACTTGGACCCGGCCGGGGAGAATGTGCTGAAGGGCGTCAACTTCGGCCAGGGCTTGCCCCGGGCCATGGCCCTGCGCGGGGTGCCGGTAACCTCGGTATCCGACCTGGCTTCCTATGGTGTTCTCACCGACGTGCCGGCCGTCGGCAGCGGCCAGGAGCGGGAGCAGCTGCTGGACCTGTTCTCCCGGGTATATTCCCCGGCCGTCGGCAACGGCCCGGTAATGGACTACCTGGGCCAGACCGGTCGGGATGCGCTCAAAGGCGCCGACATCATCAAAACCGCGCCGGAGCAGTATTCTTCCACCGTAGAGTACGCTGACAACCCCATCGCCAAAAGCCTGAAAAGTGTGGCGCAAGTCCACCTGGCTAACCTGGGCTCCCAGATTTTCTACACCCAGTACGGCAGCTTCGATACCCACTTTAACCAGTTGCCGGCTCACGCCAAACTGTGGGTCGATGTTTCCGGGGCGGTCAACGACTTCTTTGCCGACCTGCGGGAACACGATGCCGCCGATAACGTGGTGATGCTGGTATTCACCGAGTTTGGCCGGCGGGTTCAGGACAACGGCACCGGCTGCGACCACGGCCGGGGCGGGGTGGCCTTTGCCATCGGAGATCGGGTCAACCCGGGGATGTACGGAGAATACCCTTCCCTCAAGGCCGAAGACCTGATTGAGGGCGACTTGGCCCCCAGCTACGATTTCCGCGGGTTCTACTCGACCTTCGCTGAGCGCTGGCTGGGCTTGGACGCTGCCCCTATTGTCGGCGGCAAGTTTGAGCAACTCGATTTCCTGTAAGCCAACCGGGAAGCTGCGCCGGCGCTACGTAATGTCCTGATAGCGAGCTGGCGTATCGGGCTTGTCGCATCACCCAGCCACCGGCTCTTCGACTGGATCAGGGCAAGGGGAGCGGGCGATAAGAATATGACTTCAACTTGGGCAAGGAGGCAGCAGGGATGCTGACTACCGTCGCCGCCGGGCGAGTTTACGACTTCAGCCATTGCATAGGAATGTATTCAACTTCCGGCATCGGGTTTCTGGTTCCCCAGGACTTTGCCTTGGGAGGCAACGATACCCTTTACGTCCTGAACCGGGGCGTTGACGAAATCACTTTGCGCATCAGCAAGTGTACCCTGAACCACGAGTTTATCGCCGACATCGGCCGGTACGGTACGGGCGACGGGCAGTTCATCTGGCCCGCGTCGATTGACTTGGACCGGGACGAGCAGGTCTATGTCTCCGACGAGAACCTGAACCGCATCACCGTGCTGGACCAGGACGGGCAGTTCCAGGCAAAGTGGGGAGTTCCGGGCAGCGGCGACGGTGAACTGAACCAGCCCGCGGGCATTGCCTTCGACGCGGAGGATAACCTCTACGTCGTGGACAGTCTCAATAACCGGGTGCAAAAGTTCACCAAAGACGGGCAGTTCCTGGGTGGGTGGGGCAGCGAGGGCAGCGGCCCCGGCCAGTTCAACAAACCCTGGGGCATCTGCCTGGACGGTCAGGGCAACGTTTACGTGGCCGACTGGAAGAACGACCGGGTGCAAAAGTTCGCTCCGGACGGCCAGTTCTTGGGGCAGTTCTGTGAGACTCCTGACGGGGTTGGCGGGTTGCGCCGGCCTACTGGAGTAGCGGTAGATTCCGACGGAGACATTTACGTGGCCGACTGGGGCAACCACGAGGTCAAAATCTACCAGCCGGACGGGAAATTTATCGTTTCCCTGGTAGGGGATGCGGAACGTCCCTCCCCCTGGGTGCAGGATTACATCGACGCCAACCCGGACGTGGCCAAGGCTCGCCGCCGCACCAATATGGAGCCGGAGTGGCGATTCCGGCGGCCCATAGCGGTAAACCTGGATGCCGAAGACCGCCTTTTTGTAGCCGAAGCAGTGCGCCACCGGATCCAGATTTACACTAAGGAAAAGAATTACGCCGAGGCGGCGCTCAACCTTTAATCGGGGATAAATCCAGCCCCCACCCGGACCCCCAGCAGAAGCGCCGGTTTCCCGGCGCTTCTTTTCATAGCTCCTTATCCCGTGCCCAACGCCTCCCGCAGGCCGGGAATGTGCCGTGCGCCGGCGGGGACGGTTATTGAAGAACCAGCAAAATCCTCCCCCGGCGGCTCGTGGCGACCACCCAAACATTCGGCCAGAAAAGCCTCGGCGACGGCAAAGAAGGACAGGTTGTTTTCCGGACGGGCGAAGCCGTGTCCCTCGTCCGGGTACAGGACGTAGGTTACCGGAATTTCCTTCTGCTGCATCGCCTGTACTATCTGGTCCGACTCGGCTTGCTTGACCCGCGGGTCGTTGGCGCCCTGGCCGATGAGCAGCGGGCGGCGGATGTTATCCACGTAAGTCAGGGGCGACCGTTGTTGCAGCAACTTCCGGCCTTCCTCGGTGCGATGGTCGCCTACCCGGTTGGCAAAAAGCTCGATTTGGGGTTGCCAGTAGGGCGGGATCGTATTCAACAGCGTTTCAAGATTGGACGGCCCCACTATATCCACGCCGCAGGCAAAAACCTCCGGCGTGAAAGTCAGGCCGACCAGGGTAGCGTAGCCACCGTAGCTGCCGCCCAGAATCGCCACCCGCTCCGGGTCGGCTATCCTCTGGTCAATCGCCCACCGGACCGCATCAATCAGGTCATCGTGCATCTTCCCGCCCCACTCCATGTTGGCCGCATTGATAAATTCCTTGCCAAAGCCGGTGGATCCCCGGAAGTTCACGCTCAATGCGGCGTAACCCCGGTTGGCGAGGAGTTGATAGACCGGATTGTAGCCCCACTCATCCCGCCCCCAGGGGCCGCCGTGCACCAGCAGGGCCAGGGGCAAAGGCTGCGCCGGCCGGCCGGTACTCGCCGGGTCGCTTTCCCGGGGCAGCGCGTAATAGCACACCAGATTTAACCCGTCCCGGGACGGGATTACCACCGGATGCTCCTTGACCAGCGGCAAACCCTCCAGGGCCGCCCGGTTGGTGAACAGAAACCGGGCTTCCCGGCTTGCCCCTTCCGGGCCTTCCCGAAGGTAGCGATAGTAGCGTACCGGGCCATCGTCCAGCAGATAGGCTACAATCCAGCAACTATCATCCAGCGTGCGACTGACCACCTCGATTTCACCATCAGCCACCGTTGCCAGGAACTCCAGGTCGGCAGCTACCGAATCATCCAGAACCTGCCACTTCTTGCGCTCATAGGTGAAGGAAACGGCTTGAATCCGCTTTTCAGTGGGGTGCGTCAGGGTATCCCCAACGTCGGAGCGCGGATCGGCGGCCAACACCGTCTCGGCGCCGGTGTCCAGGGCCAGGGATTTCAGGGCGGCGGTATCCCGTCCCCGGCTATCCATGAGGTAAAGCGTCCGTCCCGATCGGTCAAAACCGGCCGGCGCGGTGGTCAGGCTGTCCTCCAACCCAATCGAGATGAAAGGCGCCCAATCGTCTTTTGGCGCCTTTTGGACGTATTCGACGCCGCCGTCGGGAGTAAGACGGACGGCAAAGCGCACGTTAAAGTCGTCGTCGGTAACGAAGCCGGCAAAACCGTCATTCCGCTGCACCAGAGAACGCTCCCCAGTTTGCAGGTCAATGCGGTAAATGTCGTGAAATTGGGCGTCCCGGTCATTGAGGCCCACCAGCAGGTGCCGCGGGTGTTTGGGACTGGCTTCCTGAATCTGGGCCCGGACGCCTTCAATCGGCGTGATGTCCCGGATTACATCGCTTTCCAGATTAACCGTATAAACATGCCAGTCCTCGTCGCCGCCGCTGTCCTGCAAGTAGGCAATTTGAGCGCCGGCGTAAGTCCAGCCGTAGAGCCGGATTCCGCGCCCGGCGTCCCGGGTAACCGGCCGGGCCCCGGCCAGGTTGTCCGGCGGGGCTACCCAGATGTTGAGCACGCCATTTACCGGGGCCAGGTAGCTGAGGTAGGCTCCGTCCGGACTTAACTGGGGCGAAGCCTTGTCCGGGTTACCGAACAACACCTGGCGGGGAATCAGCGGGGGAATGTCTCCGGGCATCGGCAGAGTCATCTTGGAAGGGCCTCCTGAATTGCCTGAATTGGTAGAGGTGGGGGATTGGAACGGGTAAAGGGGCACTTTGCGGCGGGTGAAGGTCAATGGGTATCCCCTTTTGACCGGACTAACTGCCCCGGGAATCCACACCACCCACCGGTATGCGGGACACGTCGGCGCCCTTCTCGGTTAAGAGGTTCCTGAGGTGCAGTTCGGTTTCCCGGTAGGCGCCTTCTCCGATATGGTCGTAGCGGATGACGCCGTTTTGATCAATCAGGTATTTGCGGGGCCAATAGCGGTTGCCGTAGGCCCGCCAGGTTCTGAAATCGTTGTCCATCGCCACCGGCCAGACCACGTTGAGTTTAGGCAAGGCCTCCCGGACGTTGTACTCGTCCTTCTCGAACTCAAACTCCGGGGAGTGGACTCCTACCACCACCAGGCCGGCGCCGGTGTACTTGTCATACCAGTCCCTTACATACGGTAGGGTACGCTTGCAATTAATTCAAGAGTAGGTCCAGAAGTCAATCAACACTACCTTACCTCGCTGCTCCTCCATAGTAAGGGGTTCGCTGTTAAGCCAGCGCGCTATGCCCCGAAAATCGGGGGCGAGCTCTGTTCCGGCCGGCGTAACCAAAACCGGCGCCGGCGCGATTTCCGGCTCCAGAGGGACTACGCCCCGGGCCATGGTCGCGTCGTCCCGGGCCGGCAACCCGCCCGACCCGGCAACCCACACTAGCCCGGCCAGGGCGACCATCACTACTACGGCAGCGGCCAGGGCTGCCCAGCGCTTAACCAGCGACATTAACCTTTCCATCCTTTGCGCCTTTGCGCTTTCGGAGTTCCGGCGTTCATTCAGTTCAGGGTAAGCCTGACCGTCTCGCCCGTCATTCCGGCTCCGGAAGGAATGAAGGTGGAACGACGGGGTGCAGCGGCCCCTTCACGCAGCAGTAAAAGACCTTGCTTACCCGGATGCTCAAAAGCAATCAGTTGTCCGCCAGCGCTGCCGCTTCCACCCGGCCGGAGAAGGCGGGCATAACCTCTTTGGCGAGCCATTCCAGTTGTTCCAGTATCACCTTTTCCGGCGTGCCTACCGGATGGCTCATACCGACCCGCTCCAGGCCCGGGTATTCCTCTTCCAGGGCCTGGAGCTGCTCAATAATCAGTTCCGGCGGGCCACAGAGGAAGCCTTGCCGTTCCACCGCCCGCTCAATAGTCGGCAATCCGGCCGTAGGCGCCCGTCTCGGGTCGCCCATCGCCTCGATTTGCGCATCGCTCAACGACCGCACCAGGCGCAGCGGGCCGAACATCTTGAGGTTTTCCTCGTAGTATTTGGCTGCTTCCTTGATTGCTTTTTCCTGGGTATCCGCCAGGAAGAAGTGGAATCCAACGCTCAAGTCCTCTCCCAACTGAACGTCCTCTCGGCCCTGCCGGAGCAAAGCGTCCCGGTAGGCGGCCATCACATCGTAGATTGCGCCGCCCTCGGACACGCCGCCGCCAATCATGCCCTTAATCCCGTGGTTAGCCATAAAATCCAGCGCTCGCGGGGTGGCGCTCTGAATGGGCTGCCAGGTCTCTACCGGCAGATTCCGGGGGCGAGGCACCAGGGTCAGCTCCTCGAGTTGGTAACCCCGGTAGGGAACCCGGGGCGGTACGTTGTAGTACTTGCCCCGGTGGGAAAAGGAACGTTGGTTAAAGGATTTGAAGATTAACTCTACCTGCTCTTCGAACAGATCCCGGTTGCCGGCCTGGTCCAGGAGGGGGGCGCCGAAGGTCTCCACCTCCCGGGTATGGTAGCCCCGGCCTACGCCGAAAATAACCCGCCCATTGGTGAGAATGTCGGCGGTGGCAAAGTCCTCCGCCAGACGCAGCGGATTCCACATGGGAGCAATGTTGAAGCCACAGCCAAACCGCAGGTTTTTGGTCAGGTGGGCCAGGTGGACGTTGAGCAGCAGCAGGTTGGGGATGCATTCATATCCTTCCGGCTGGAAGTGGTGCTCCGCCATCCACATCGTATCGAACCCCAGACGGTCCATGGTCTGGGCGATTGCCTGGGCCTTATCGAAAGCGGTAGCCAGATACTCGTCGGAAAAGGAACGGTCGTTTACCGCGGTCCCACCGTAGCCCACGTCGTCCATATCCACGTGTCCGGCGTAAAGGCTGTCAAATCTGGTAATCATTCCGGGCCTCCAAGACTTTATGTTGAGTGGATTATAGTTTATTCCCGGCGCTGGGGAAAGCGACCGGGCGGTTAAGACCCGATGGTCCAGGATGGCCTCAAATTGCCCCGGCCCGCCGGCAGAACCCTGCCCAGTTCCGGTTAAAGGCGGCGCAGACGGGGCATCAGGACGCCCATCACCAGGGCCAGGGCAATAAGGGCTACTCCGTTGCACAGCAGGGCAACCCGGGCGCTGGTCGCCTCCGCCAGATAGCCCACTTCCAGTTGGCCCACCGGGGCGGTGCCGATACCCACAATCCAGGAACCCATTGCCCGTCCCCGCTGCTGGTTGGATACGCTCAGTTGCAGCAGGGTATGGTGCAGTATATCGGTCGCCGAGGCCATGAAATTGATGAATACCACGAATATAACGGCTACCCAGAAGACGGGAGATTGAGCCAGCAGGACCTGTCCCAGTCCAAACAGGGCTATAAAGGCCAGCAGCAGCATTCCCCGGCGGCGCAGGTGTTCCAACGCCGCTACCGCAAATACCCCCAGGGAGCTGCCCAGGAAACGGAAGGCCGTCAGGAGTCCCAACCCCTCCGGCCCTACTTTCAAGACCTCGGCGGCCAGAATCGGCAGCAGTACCTGATGGGAGAAGCCCAGTATTTCGGCGCCGGAGGTGGAGATGATCAGGGTGAGCATGACCCGATTGTTTTTGAGAGCGCGGAAGTAGTTGAGCAGGTTTTCCAATATGGTTTCCCGGTTCGCCGGGGCGGAGGAACCCGCATGGCGCAACCAATACATCACCAGGATACCCAGGGCGTAAGTAGCGCCCATTGCCAAAAAGGCCGGAGCCGGGCCGGCCCATTTGATCAGGGCGCCGGTTGCCAGCGAGCCGATGATCCCCCCGGTCCATTGGGCCAGGGAAACCAGGGCAATTCCGTTGACCGCCCGGCTGCCCCCTACGATGTCGTAAACATAGACTTGGCGGGCCGTCATATAAAAGGCTTGGGCGGCTCCCATCAGGAAGGCGGATAGCAACAGCAGCCAGACGCTCAAAAGGCCGGCGAACAGCAGCCAGGCGACGACCAGGGAAATCACCATCATGGCGGCGCAGGAGAGGCGCATTACCAACCGGCGGTCGAAGCGGTCGGTAACGGAACCGGCGGCCAGTCCCACCACCAGGTTGGGCGCGGAACGGGCGGCGAAGATGGCGCCAACCATCCCGCCGGAGCCGGTCAGATCAAAAACCAGCCAGCCCAGCAGAACCTGCTGCATTCCCCAACCCAGTTGGTTGGAAACGGTGGACAGCCAAAGCACCCGGAAATCGGGGTAGCGCAGGGCAATAACCAGCCGGACCAGGGTGGCTCTGAATCCGCCGCGCCGCAACCAGCTGGTGTTAAGGGTTGTGGACATGTCTCTGCGGTCCCTCTGATTCGGTGCTACCGAGAGGTAGCCCGGTCGTAGGGGTCAATAGAGGACACAATAGCGATAGCTATCCCGGAGCGCAACTTTGCCGGCAAGCGGCCCGGTGCCGTTTACTTTCCGGGTTTAGTAGCGCAGCGGCCCACGGCCACTACGGGGCTAACAGGGCGATGGGGAAAGCAGCCGGGTGGCCGGCCGAGCTGCCCACGGCCGCTACGGGGCTAAACCCTATTTTCAAACGGAGCCGCCACGGGTTGAATTGCCGGCTGATTTCTGGCAAGATGTCTCCATGCGAATCGGAGCCTTTGAAATTAACGAGCCTTTGCCAGAGTTGCGGGCCCCCCACGCCTTCGCCATGATCCGCCCCTGGGTGGACGTGGGCAGCGTGGGCACCCTGACGTTGAGCCGGCTGGAACGGTTCCTGAGTTCAAGGGAGTTGGGAAAACTGGCCCGGCCCGGCAATTACTTCGATTTTACCCGCTACCGCCCCAACATCCGGCTGGTGCAGGGGGAGCGACAGGTAACGGTGCCCAACAGCCACCTGCGCTACGCCAAGACCGAGGACGGGCCGGATTACCTCTTCCTCCACATGATGGAACCCCACGCCAGCAGCGAGGACTATACCGATTCCATTCTTGAGGTGGTCAAGTATTTCGGGGTTAAACGGTATTGCCGGGTGGGTGCTATGTACGACGCCGTACCCCATACCCGACCTCTGCTGGTTACCGGCTCCCTGGGCAATGTTCACCAGCTAAGGGCAGTGCCCAACTTGAAGCTCCGCAGCAGCAACTACCAGGGGCCAACGACCATAATGAATCTGGTGTCCGAAGGCATCGACCGGATGGAGATTGAGACCATCAACTTTATGGTCCACCTGCCCCAGTATCTGCAACTGGAAGAGGACTATACCGGAACCTCTCGGATGATCGAGTGTCTCGCCTCCGTTTACCCCAATATACCCGCCGACCTGGCGCCCACCCGTCGCGGGCAGCGCCAGTATCGGGAACTGAGTGCGGCGGTGGAGCGTAACTCGGAGTTGAAGGCGCTCATCCAGCAGATGGAAGCCTATTATGATGCCCAGCTGGATGCGGAGGAGGCGCCGGGCGAAGCGGCGGCCTCTGAGGTAAATCTTTCACCGGAGATTGAACGCTTCCTCAGTGAACTGGGCCAGCAGATGGACAACGAAGCGGAAGAGTAGGCAGTATTCCGCCGCCGCCGGACGCACACCTTTCCCCGCCGCTCAACCGGCGCCCTTTAGCCGCCGGAGATGGGGCATCCCGGGGTTTTCTTTTCCGGGAACTCCCGGCAGCGTTTGGGCCGGCGCTCGTAAATCCGGCAGGCAAAGGTAACCGGGTCCAGCATCGGACAGCGTTCCCCGGCATAATCGGAAAACCGGATCCATCCGCTTCCATCTTCCCTCAGCCCCAGCTCCAGCGTTACGGCCATCACCGCGGCGTTCCCGGCGAAAGCCGGCGTCTCCGCGGCGGTCAGCTCAAGAATGAGCGGGCCGCGGCAACACATCGCCTTGCATTCAGTCATGCAAATGCGGCTGGCCGCAGCATCGGTCAGGCCGGGAACAATATGGGGTGGCATACCCGATCCAAGCCTCCCGGTTGAGGGATTAAAGGGAACTCAATAAAACGCCCCTGAATCGGGGGCGGCAGAGAGAATTAGCCAGGACCCGGGGAGTGGTGGCGACGGATGGATTCGAACCAACGGCCTAGCGCTTATGAAGCGCCCGCTCTGCCACTGAGCTACGTCGCCACCGAGAGGACGCACCGGCCAGTCGCCAAGTGCCGCCCAAGACATTTATAGTAAACTTGGCGCGGCCGGCTGTCAATGCGCAAAAGTCCGTTGCGGGACTTTTTATCCTGCGCTCCGGGAAGAGGCCGGCGCTGCGATTTCCCTTAAGCCAGCAGACGGCTTGATTTAAGTTACAATTACCCGGCTACCCTGCGCCTATCCTTTTTCCCTTTGCGCTGGCCCGGCCCGGCCAGTATGATGTATCCATGAACTTGGCGAGCAAGGGAACAAACGAGTTGGCGGCCACCGCCACTGCCACCTTGGGAGAAACTGCGGCGCAGTTGAGCCGGGTGTTGGTCGAACTAGCCGCCCGGCTCCGGCCTTTTCCGCCTTTTCTGGGTATGGCTTCCGTACAGGCGGTGGAATTGGAACCGCCGGCGATGTCGTCCCGCGACTTGGGGTGTGTGGTCGTTGACCCCCAGGGTCGAATCTGCCGACTGGATTTACGAGAACTGCCGGGGATAGCCGGCTTCACCGAAACCGACCAGGTGGAGGAGTTTCAGGAACTGGAATTAAGCGACGTCGAGTTTATCAGCTACGCTGCCACGGCAATTCAGACGCTGGCGGAGGAACTAGGCCGCCGGGGTCGGTAGCGCCGCCGCTCCTACTTCCCCTATTCCAGGGTAAAATCCCCGCTTTGCCCGCCCCGCTTGCTGACCAACCGCACCGGACCTATTTGCATTCCCCGGTCAACCGCTTTGCACATATCGTAAACCGACAGAGCGGCCACGGCCACGGCGGTCAAGGCTTCCATCTCCACGCCGGTTTTGCCCGAGGTGCTGGCGGTGGCGGTGATGTTCACCCGGCTTTCCGCTTCGTCCGCCTCCAGTTCCACGTCCACCTTATTCAGGGGCAGCGGATGGCACAGGGGAATTAACTCGGCGGTGCGCTTGGCTCCCATTATCCCCGCAAGCTGGGCTATGGTCAGCACGTCGCCCTTCTTGACCAGCCCTTCTTGGATCAGCCGGAGGGTCTCCGGCTGCATCTGAACCGAACCCCGGGCTACGGCTTCCCTCTCGGTGACGGGTTTCCAACCCACGTCCACCATTTTAGCCCGGCCCTGTTCGTCCAGATGGGTCAACGATGCGCCGGTCTGAGTCTTGAAGTCGGCTTCGGGGGTGGTCATAGTCCGGGCCTCCCTATTTTATCGGCTGGCGGGTGAAGGCTTTATTCGGAAACCGGAAATCTGTCCGGTGGTATAAAGGGCAGCATTGTGGCAGAGGTTAGGCCGCACAATTCTTGCATGGTCTGAAACCGGCCTCTATTGCTTCGTTGCGGGACTCAAACTCCTGAGAGCTTCCTGCAACATTCCGGAACCTCCCGGTAAATCTACAGCCACGCCGGTGAAAGGTTTTGCGGTTCGACTTGTTGCTGGCTACGTAGCCCAGCGGGGCGGCCGGCGGCCGACCGCCGTTTTCCAGCTCTGCTACTCTCTGCCGGAGTTCCGCAACCTCCGCCCACAAGTTCCGCAGCGTCCGGTCTTGAATCATGTTCTGACCTCCGGCGGCCGAGGCTGGCTTCGACCCCAGCCCTCATTCTCTTACCTCAAGGCCCAGACCCCGGCGGCGGTCGGACTTGCCGGCGGTGGCTGGGGGCCTAGCCGCCAATCTGGTACATTTCCACTTTAGGGCGATCATTCTGGAAAGGCGCCAGCTCTGTCCTTTCTTCCGAGTACCGGTCGGCCCGCCGGCCCCAGATTCCGGCAATCCGGTCGCGCAACTCGCCGTCGCTGGCTCCGGAGCGCAAGGGGTCGCGCAAATCCAACCCGTCGGCGGCAAAGAGGCAGGTATATAACTTGCCATCGGTGGACAAGCGGGCGCGCGTGCAGTCGCCGCAGAAGGGCTGGGTTACCGAAGCGATTACTCCGATCTCGCCCGTGCCGTCCCGGTAACGGTAGCGATTGGCGACCTCTCCCCGGTAGTTGCTTTCCAGCGGTTCCAGAGGCAGTTCGGCGTCAATTCGGCGGATAAGTTCGGCGGCCGGGACTACCGCATCCCACTTCCACCCGTTCCGGTTACCCACGTCCATGTATTCGATGAACCGGACAATAGGGCCGGCGCCTTTGAAATAACGGGCCAGGTCAACTACGGTATGGTCGTTGACCCCCTTCTGGACCACCGCATTTATCTTAACCGGAGCCAGTCCTACTTCCGTTGCCTTTTCGATACCTTCCAGAATGCGCCGGACCGAAAAGCCCCGGCCATTCATCTGCTTAAAGATTTCATCATCCAGGGTGTCCAAACTGACGGTTACCCGCTGCAAGCCGGCGTCTTTCAACTGCTGCGCCTGCTGGGGCAGCAGGTAAGCGTTGGTGGTGAGGGTCAGGTCAACCGCCCGGTCAATGTCCGACAGCATGGCGATAAGATGGTGCAGGTTGGTACGCAACAGAGGTTCTCCGCCGGTTATCCGCAGCTTGTTCACGCCCAAGCCGACGAAAATGCGAGCGAGCCGAGTGATTTCCTCGAAGGTGAGAATCTCCTCCTTCGGCAAAAACCGGTAACTCTCGCCAAAAATCTCGGCGGGCATACAGTAGGGGCAACGAAAGTTGCACCGGTCCGTAACCGAAATGCGCAAGTCTCGCAGGGGACGGTTAAAGCTGTCGGTAATCACTGCTTTCTTCTATACCTGCCGGTTGATTCGGTCGATTAAGTTGATACTGGGGCCGGAAAAGCCGGCTCAATCAGACGCTGGCCGCCAACCGTTGCAGGGCCGGTACGGCCCGGTGGGCGGCATCGGCGCGGTGGCTTATCTGGTTCTTTGCTTCCATCGGGAGTTGGGCAATAGTCTGGGCAAAGGACGGGAGATAAAAAACCGGGTCATAGCCGAACCCCGCATCGCCCTGTGGCTGATATTGTATCATCCCGGCCACCGACCCTACCACCGACACCTCGATACCCGAGGGGTGGCAGATGGCAATGAAACAGCGGAAGCGGGCCGTCCGCTGCTCCCAAGGCACGCCTTCCAAATTGGACAGCAGCAAGTTTACCCGTTCTTCGTCACTGGAGCAGGCGGCGCCGCCATAGCGGGCCGAGTGAACCCCCGGGGCTCCGCCCAGAGCATCTACTTCCAGCCCCGAATCGTCGGACAGAGTCAACGCCCGGCCCAGGGAGGAGTACGTATGGGCTTTGAGCCAAGCGTTTTCCCTGAAGGTATCTCCGGTTTCCTCCACTTCGTCGGTAATGCCCAGATCAGCGAGGGATACCAACTGTGCGGGTACATCGCGCAGCAGCTGCCGGTACTCCAGAACTTTTCCCGGGTTTCGAGTGGCGATAAGCAGCTTGGGTTGGGTCAAAACAGGTCCTCTTTCGGTTCTGATTTCTTCGCCGCTACCGAGGCCTTTCCGGCGGAACGTGCGGCCACCGGCCATCGGGTTAGGCTAACGGTTTCTATTCTAATAGCAGTTTCCCCGGTTAGCCACAACCCCGGCGCTTCACCAGGTATTCTCAACAAGCCCCGGAGTCCCCCCGGATGCCGGGGCGGGGCGACAGTGGATGAGGGGCAAGTGAATTGGATGGAGGGATTCCCCCAGATGCCGGTGCGGAGCCGGCAAAGAATACCAGCGCGGGTCCAGCGCGGGTCCAGCGCGGGTCGAGATTGTCTTTTTCCTCAAGCCCATTCTTCCTTACCTGGCCCTTCTCCACAGCGAGAGAGTCGGGGCTGAGGGGAATCGGCGGATTGTGCCGATTTTCACTATCAGCCCGGGATACCTTATGTTATAATCTCCGCGACAGCTACCAGCGAGGTTTGCTGAGGATTATGCTCGAAGATTACTTCCGGCAGTACGGACTAGTCGCAATCCTTGCCTTGGTGGCCGTTGCCGTCCCCACCAGTATGCTGGCCCTCTCCTGGCTGGCCTCCCGCGTCGGCATCAGGCCGACGAACCCTACTCCGGTTAAGCTGGAAGCCTACGAGTGCGGGGTGCAAACCATTGGGGGAACCTGGAACCGCTTCAACTTCCGCTATTACCTCTATGCCATTCTCTTCGTCATTTTCGACGTTGAGGTGGTATTCCTGTACCCCTGGGCCACCAAGTTCATCCAACTGGAACTGTTCGCCCTGATTGAGATGGCGGTATTTGTCGCCATCCTGCTGGTGGGCTGGGCTTATGCCTGGCGCAAGCGAGACCTGGAGTGGGAGAATTGAGATGGTAGAGCTGCCACGCGAAGGAGGGGCGCTACACGACCGCACCTGGGCCATTGACGCTGAGGAGGGGAGAACCGTCAATGACCTGATTGCGGTATCCACCGCCCCTATCGAAACTCCTTCGATCGAAGTTCCCGACGATCTGAAGCACAACTTGCTGGTTACTTCAGTGGACGCCCTGGTCAATTGGGGTCGAAAGTCGGCCCTTTGGCCCGTTTCCTTCGGACTGGCTTGCTGCGCCTTTGAGATGATGGCTACTGCCATGGGCCGGTTTGACATCGCCCGCTTTGGCATGGAAGCGTTTCGGGCCTCGCCGCGCCAGGCAGACCTGATGATCGTGGCCGGCACGGTTACCTGGAAAATGGCGCCCCCCATTCGCCGCATCTACGACCAGATGGCCGAGCCCAAGTGGGTAATCTCCATGGGTGTCTGCGCCACCAGCGGCGGCCCCTATTACGGCTCTTACAGCGTCGTGCCGGGCGTTGACCACATTATCCCGGTGGATGTTTACGTCCCCGGCTGCCCACCCCGGCCCGACGCTCTGCTCTACGGGATTATGGAACTTCACGAAAAGATAAAGAAGTACCACCACCTGCGTAAAACGGGACCCGCAACTTCCCGGAACTCCGGCGACTCTGGCGAGGCCACCAACGTCGCCGAGGTCGGGGAGAGCTGATGGCGGTGCGGGATATGACCGGGCAGGAATTGTCCGAGTTGCTGGCCCAAGCCCTGCCGGAGGCGGTGGCGGGGTTTGATGAAACCGCCGTCTGGATTTACCCGGCCCAAATCGACGCAGTAGCCGCCCGGCTCAGGGACGACCCGTCTCTGGACTTCCAGTTCCTCAACTCGATAAGCGCCGTGGATTTTGTGGAGTATTTCGACCTGGTCTATCATCTTACTTCCCTGCGCCGGCAAAGCTGCGCCATAGTGAAGGCCCGGGTTTACGGACGGGACGATTTATCGGTTCCCTCCGTTTACCCGGTCTGGAAGGGAGCGGATTTTCAGGAGCGGGAAATCTGGGACCTGATGGGCCTGTACTTTAAGGGGCACCCGAATATGAAAAGAATAATGCTGTGGGAGGGTTTTGCGGGCCACCCCCTCCGCAAGGATTTCCTGTAGCAACAACCCGGTAAGCCGGTTCCCAGCCGGAGCAAAGTCTATCGGGTCTGTTGATAGTAAACCGGTACTCCGCTCCCGGTGAATTCTGAAGGTCAGGGTGAATCTGAAGGCCGCCTGGCGAGCCGGTCGGAGCAGGTATCATCGAGCCAGGTATTGTCGGGTATTATTGAGAAGTTCATCCTGCAATCGGATCGGGATGAGCGGGTGATAAACTTATACTGACTTATGACAATTCGCACCGAACCGATGACCGTCAACGTAGGGCCGCAGCACCCCAGCACCCATGGGGTGTTCCGGGTTCGTATCACCTTTGACGGCGAGGACATTGTCGAGGTTGAGCCGGTTTTCGGGTATCTGCACCGGGGAACTGAAAAGCTGGCCGAGGAGCGCAACTACGTTCAGATAGTTACGCTTACCGACCGGCTGGACTACACCTCTTCAATGATCAACAACCAGGCTTATTGCCTGGCGGTGGAAAAATTGCTGGGGGTGGAAGCGCCGCCCCGGGCCCAGTACCTGCGCACCCTCACCGCCGAGTTGCAGCGCATTGCCAGCCACCTGATTGCTGTTGGCTTCTTTGTCCAGGAGCTAGGCGCCCTGGGGACGCCACTGATGTACAGCTTTCGTAGCCGGGAACGGATCCTGGAGCTTTTCGAGATGCTTTGCGGGGCGCGAATTACGGTCAGTTATATGCGGCCCGGTGGGGTCTTTGCCGATACGCCCCGGGAGTTCTGGCCCGCGCTCGACCGGTTTCTGCGCGACTTTGCCGTCGAGTTCGCCGAGTTGGAGCAGCTCCTCCTGGAAAATGAAATCCTGATGGTGCGGACTCGGGGAGTTGCCCCCCTGCCGCCGGAGATTGCGGTTAATAGTTCGGTCAGCGGGCCGGTATTGCGGGCCAGCGGCGTTAATTGGGACTGGCGCAAGCAGGAACCCTACGACGCTTATGACCGGGTAGAGTTCGACGTACCGGTGGGTTCCAACTGGGATAACTACGACCGTTTCTGGATAAGGATGCAAGAGGTGCGCCAGAGCATCCGTATAATCAACCAGTGCGTGGAACAAATCGAACCGGGCCCGGCCCGGCTGGATTTGCCCCTAGTGCTCCGACCCGAAGCCGGGCGGGAAGCCTACGGGCGGGTGGAGGCCTCCAAGGGCGAGTTGGGGTTCTACCTGGTCAGCGACGGCGGCATTGCTCCCTATCGCTGCAAGATACGGTCTCCTTCCCTGATTAACCTGACCGTCATCGAGCACTTGCTGCTCGGCTGGAAACTGGCCGATATGATTGTCTCCCTGGGCAGCGTGGACATCAACATGGGCGAGGTTGACCGGTGAACTGCCAATTGGCCCAGGATAATGTCCTGTATAGCAATGGCCTTTACCGGCTGGTTTACGACGCGGCGGGTATGGCCCTGCCCTGCTGGCTGGCCTACCTCGTCGCCGGTCTGGTCATTATGTTTATCCTGGTGAATGCCGTGCTGCTGGGCGCCGCAGTCATCACCTGGACGGAGCGGCGGCTGCTGGGCCGGTTCCAGAACCGGGTCGGCCCCAATCGTTGGGGGCCTTTCGGCCTGCTGCAACCCATCGCCGACCTGTTCAAGCTGCTCAGCAAGGAAGACCTGACTCCGGCCGGGGCCGATCGGGTGGTCTTTGCCCTAGTTCCCATTGCGATGATGGCTCCCCTCATCCTGATGACGGCGGTTATCCCCTTTGCCCGGGATACGGCCCTGGCTGGCCTGCACGTCGGAGTGCTTTACCTGCTGGCGATTAGCTCGGTAACCACCGTGGCTATTTTTATGGCCGGCTGGTCCTCCAACAACCGCTACGCCATGTTCGGAGCAGCCCGGGCGGTGGCGGTGTTGATCAGCTACGAGGTTCCGGTAGTGCTTTCCCTGCTGGGGGTGGTAATGGTCGCCGGCTCCATGTCGCTGGGCAGTGTGGTAGAGGCGCAGGCCCTGCCCTTCCTGCTGGTGCAGCCCCTGGCCTTCTTTGTTTTCATGGCCGGAATGTCCGCCGAGTTAAACCGGACGCCTTTCGACGTGGCCGAAGCGGAATCGGAAATCATCGCCGGATACCACACCGAGTATAGCGGGATAAAGTTCGCCTTGATTCAAGCTGCCGAGTTCGGCGGCGTGGTGGTGGTATCCGCCATCGTCGCCACTCTGTTCCTGGGGGGCTGGGCCAGCCCCCGGTCCGAGTACCTGGGCTGGCTCTGGTTCCTGCTCAAGACCGGGATAGTGGTGTTTCTGTTCATCTGGATTCGCGCAACTTACCCCCGCCTGCGCATCGACCAGATAATGGCCTTTTCCTGGAAGTTCCTGCTCCCGTTGAGCTTGATAAACCTGCTGGCTGTCAGTCTCGAAGTATTTTTGCTGCGGGATGAAGCGGGGCGGTTGACCGTCGTTGATCTGGGCATTATGGCCGGAATAAACCTGGCCGTAATGGTGGTGGCCCTGGTCTTTTTCGGCAACTTGCTCCGGCGCCGCATCAAGTTTGAATCCCGCCGGCCGGCGCAGGCCGTCGTGCCTGGCGTTTCGACCATTGAGGTAAGCTGATATGTACGGCATGGCAATGGTGAAAGGCCTCCTGGTTACGCTGCGGAACCTGACCCGAAAACCTTTCACCATCCAGTATCCTGAGGAACGGGCCAAGCAACATCCCCGTTTCCGGGGTGAGGAGTTCGTCTGGTACGAGGAACGCTGCACCGGCTGCGCTTCCTGCGCCAAGTATTGCCCCCTGGGAATAATTAAAATCGTAACCAGTCCCAGCGAAACCGCTCTACCCCAAGGAGATAAATACCGGCTGGAAGTGTTCGACATCGAGTTGCAGCGGTGTATGTTCTGCGGTCTGTGCGTGGAGGCTTGCCCTTACGATGCCCTGTTCATGGGCAGTGGCTTTGAGCAAGGGCAATACAGCCGCAAGAATATGGTTATCACCATTGACCAGTTGCGCCAGGCGGAAAAGCATCCCAGCACCTGGTTTCGGCCTCAACTGGAGGGATACGCGGGTGAACCTGGCGAAAGCCGGCAGTTGCCCGTCATCACCCAGGGTGAATCCCGGGTTACCTATGACCCGCGGGGCGAGCCGCCCCTGGGCTGGCGCGAGGTAGGAAGGGAAAGCTGGCGGTGGCACCGTCGGGAAAAGTCCGGTATGCGGCTGGAAAAGGGTCAATCCCGGGTTGACGACACTGCCGCTCCCTCGCCGGAATCAAGGCAGACCTCTGGGGCGGATGGCAGCGCCGGCGAGCCCGGCGAGCCCGACTTGATGGCGGAAAATCCCTAGATGTTGTCATTTCAGGATGTCGCTTTCTGGGTTCTGGCCGTCGTTACCATCGGCGCCGCCCTGGGCGTGGTGCTGATCCGGGACCTGTTCCGTTCCGCCCTGCTTTTGGCGGTGGTATTCATCGGCGTGGCCGGGTTCTTTGTGCTGTTGAACGCCGAGTTCCTGGCGGTAGTGCAGGTGCTGATCTACGTTGGCGCCATTTCGATTCTGTTTATCTTTGCCGTGATGCTCAGCCAAAATGTTCGCCAGAGCAATTTGCCCAACCGGATGCAAATACCGGCGGCGCTTTTTCCGGCGCTGCTCCTGGTTGCCCTGGTTGCCGTGGCGGTTGGCACCGACTGGCGGCCGATACCCGAGGCGGAGCGGAGCAGGGTTGAACTGGCGCAGACCAGGTCGGTAAGCATCGTTGCCGAGGAAACCCTGGCGGCAGAAGGGTTCGATACCGCGTCCGCCCGGGAAAGCGCGCAACGGTCCGGGCTGGCCGACCTGCTCATCGGCGCCTTTGTGTTGCCCTTTGAAGCGGTCTCCCTGTTGCTGTTGGCGGCCTTGGTTGGCGGGCTGGCGTTAGCCAGGTCGCGGGGAGGAGGCGACCGGTGACCCTGGAAGCGATGCTGATTGTCGCCGCTGCCCTGTTTGCCATCGGACTGTACGGGGCATTGGCCCGGGCCAACGTTATTGCGGTGCTGATGTCCATTGAGCTGATGTTCAACGCCGTCAACCTCACGGTGGTAGCTCTGGCTCGCTACGTGGCTCCCCTGGCGCTCCGGGAAGAACTGGGCAGCGTGCTGACCGGCCAGGTATTCGCCGTGTTTATCATCACCGTGGCGGCGGCGGAAATCGCCCTGGGCCTGGGCATAGTGTTCGCCATGTACCGGAATACCGAAACAGTCAATCTTACTGAAGCCAATCAGTTACGCCACTGATGGAGCCGGCCAGGGGACATTTCGCCGTCATTACCGCTGCCATTGCAACGAAAGCGGAAAACTATCCCGCAACACCCCGGGTTCCGGCCTTCGTCGTAACGACGGGTAGAACCTGGATGACAAAAAAGAACGATGTGGATTGAGTTCAAGAAAGCGCCCAACCTGATGCTGGCCGAAATGTGGAAGGAAGTCCTGGAGGGAGAAGGGTTGCCCACACGCATCCTTCCCGAGGGAGACATAAGAGATTGGGGCGAGCGGGCGCCCTTCCGTATTTATGTCCCCAAGGGGCGGGAACATGTTGCCGAAGAGATACTGAGGAAACTGTAGATGGTCATGGAACCGCTGGTCTGGGCGATTTTTTTCCTGCCCCTTCTTTCTTTCTTGTTAATATCCCTGGTTATCGTTATCCGGCCATTTCTGCACCGCTTTGCGCCGTTTAGCGGCGGGATATTGATCGTCGCCCTGGCCCTTTCCTTCGGTTTATCCGTGTGGGTGCTGTGGCAGCACAACCACGGGGCCGACCTGGCCTTCGCCGCCCACACCTGGCTGGAACTGGGCGACGCATCGATCGAGATGGGCCTGCTCCTGGACCCGCTGACCAACGTAATGCTGGTGGTGGTCAGCGGAATCAGTCTGGTAATTCAGATCTACTCTCTGGGTTATATGCGGCGCGACCCGGGAGTGGCCCGGTACTACGCTTATATGTCCCTGTTCACTGCCGCCATGCTGGGGCTGGTGCTCTCGGTCAACATCATCCAGCTTTACGCCTTTTGGGAACTGGTGGGGGTCTCTTCTTACCTGCTTATCGGATTCTGGCACGACCGGCCGGCGGCAGCGGCGGCGGCCAAGAAGGCGTTTATGGTTACTCGCATCGGCGACGTGGGGTTCCTGCTGGCGATCATCTACCTCTTTTTCCAGGCCCCGGAGTTTGCCGCGGCCGGCCTCAACCCCCTGCACATCCCGGACATCTGGCAGGCGGCGCAGCCACTGGCAACCGGTGGCGCCGCGCTGGGTGGAGCCGCCCTGACCTGGGTGGCCCTGGGCATTTTTGCCGGGGCCGCCGGCAAATCCGGCCAGTTCCCCCTGCACACCTGGCTGCCCGACGCTATGGAAGGCCCCACGCCGGTCAGCGCGCTGATTCACGCCGCTACGATGGTCGCCGCCGGCGTGTTCCTGGTCGCCCGTTTTTATCCCCTGTTCCAGGAGACTCGGGAGGCTTTGACCGTGGTGGCGTTGGTAGGCGGGTTTACCGCTTTTATGGCCGCTACTCTGGGCCTGGTGATGAACGATATAAAGCGGGTGATGGCCTACTCTACCATCAGCCAACTGGGATATATGATGGCCGCCCTGGGCGTGGGCGCCTTCGGCCCGGCCCTGTTCCACCTGTTCACCCACGCCTGGTTCAAGGCCCTGCTGTTCCTGGGAGCGGGCAGTGTCAACCACGCCAGCGGCACCTTCAATATGCGGTATATGGGCGGTCTGCGCCGGGAGATGCCCTGGACTTATGCCCTGACGCTGGTCGGCAGCCTGAGCCTGGTAGGCATTATTCCGCTGGCCGGGTTCTGGAGCAAGGATGAAATCCTGACCGCCGCCTGGCAGGGCAGCGGCCTGATTGCTCCCTGGACAGCGCAGTTGGTTTTCGGGCTGCTCATCGCCGCAGTGCTGCTCACCGCTTTCTATGCCTTCAGGATGATTTTCCTCACTTTCCACGGAGAGTTCCGGGGTGGGGGAGCGCAGGAAATAGCGGATGCGGCGGCCCGGCAGGAACCGGCGCCAGCCCCGATAGCCGGGGAAGTCCACCGGACTGAATCGCCCTGGGTCATGGTCGGGCCGATGCTCTTTCTGGGCGCAGCGGCGGTTATCACCGGATACCTGGTAAATCCCCAATGGGTGGAGCGGCTCATCCTGGTTCCCGGCCACTGGTTCGCCGAGTACGTGGAATCGGCGGTGCGTTTCGGCCACTTGAAAACGCCCCCTTTCAGCATGGAAATGGCCCTGACCTCCACCCTGGTGGCGCTGGCCGGTATTGGATTGGCCTGGCTCCTCTACCGGTTCCTCCCGGCCCGGAGAGCCGGGAAGGAGAGCGAAGACGCGGGACTGCCGAACGAGCCATTGACCCGGGCCGGGCCGTTGCACACGCTCCTTTCCCGCAAGTATTTTGCCGATGAACTGTATGAAGGGCTGCTGGTACGGCGCGGTTTTTACCGGTACTGCGCCGGGGCGATTGACTGGCTGGACCGGAATTGGGTTGACGGGCTGGTGGACTTTATCGCCGGCGTGTTCCGCAACGCCGGGCGGCTGCTGGCTCAATTGCAAACCGGGCAAGTCCAGTTCTATGGGGCGGTAATCGTACTGGGCGTTGTCCTGATTCTGGTAGGTTACCTGATTTTCAGCGCCGGACTGAGGGGTTAGCGGATGTACGTCTTTCCGGGGCTGCTTTCCCTGACGGTGTTCCTGCCGGCGGCCGGGGCATTGATAATTCTGGTCCTGCTGCGACGAGAACGGGTCGTCCGGGGCTTTGCCCTGCTGCTGGGCCTGGCCGACCTGCTGCTGTCGCTGGCGGTGTTCGTCCTTTTCGACCGGAGCGGGGACGCCGCCCGGTTCCAATTCATTGACCGGTTCCACTGGATTTCCGCCGAAACCTTCAATGCCGGTTACTTCCTGGGCGTGGACGGGCTGAGCGCCCCCCTGGTACTGCTGACCGGCCTGCTGGGGTTCTGCGCAATTATCGCCTCCTGGCAGATCAACACCCGGGTAAAGGAGTATTTTGTCTGGCTCCTGTTGCTGCAAACGGCGGTGATGGGCGTCTTTACCTCCCTGGATTTTCTCCTTTTCTTCCTGTTCTGGGAGTTGGAACTGGTGCCGATGTATATGCTCATTGCCACTTGGGGTACGGGCCGTAAGGAATACTCGGCGATGAAGTTCCTGATCTTCACCATCCTGGGCAGCGCCTTTATGCTGGTGGCAATCGTAGCTGTCTTCCTGAGCCAACCCGGCGGCTCCTTCGATATGACCCGGCTTCTGGAGCAAGGCTCCCTGTTGAACGGCGCCAGCGCCGCTCTGCCCCTGGGCGTCCTGTTCTGGCTCTTCTTCGCCGCCTTTGCCGTCAAACTTCCCACCTGGCCGCTGCACACCTGGCTACCCGACGCCCACACCGACGCCCCCACCGCCGCCAGCGTGATGCTGGCCGGTGTAATGCTGAAAATGGGGGGATATGGACTGCTCCGGGTGAACGTGGGGATGTTCCCCGGCGAGGTCAAGACTTTCGCCTGGGCGCTGGTGTTGCTGGGGGTAATCAGCGTGCTTTACGGAGCGGTGGTTACCCTGCGGCAGACCGACTTGAAACGGCTGATTGCCAACTCCAGCGTCAGCCATATGGGGCTGGTGCTGGTCGGCATCGGGTCGGTTGGGGCGGCCGCCGGGGAGTTGACCGCCGCCGGGCTGTCCGCCGGGCTGAACGGAGCGGCGATGCAGCTATTCACTCACGGCACTATCACCGGATTGCTTTTCGTGGGCGTCGGGTTGATTTACGACAAGGCGCATACCCGGTACATTCCCGACCTGGGCGGACTGGCCGGCCGGATGCCGGTGGCCGCCGCCGCCCTGGCCATCGCCGGGTTTGCTTCCCTGGGGCTGCCGGGGTTAAGCGGCTTTGTGTCCGAGGTACTGGTATTCTTTGGCGCCTTCCGGGCCTTCCCCTGGCCCACCGCTTTAGCCGTGCTGGGCATTATCCTGGCGGCGGGCTATATCCTGTGGATGTTGGAGCGCTCCCTGTTCGGCCCGCCTCGGGACCGGTTTGCCGACCTGACCGACGCATCCTTCCTGGAAGCAGTCCCCCTGGCATTGCTGGTGCTCAGCATTGTGGTCGTGGGGGTCTATCCGGCCCTCCTCACCGACGTTTTCAACACCGGAATTACGCCAATGGTGGAGTTGATTAACCAGGGCCTGACCAACCCGGCGGGAACTTCCCGGTAACGGTCAGCAGAGCGATGTCATTACACGACCTGTATCTAATATCTCCCCAGTTGACCATGGCCGGACTGGGTATCCTGGTAATCCTGCTGGACTTGGCCACCGGTCGCAAGGGCTGGCTGGCCGCCGCCGCCTTTACCGGACTGGCGGCGCCGCTGCTATTGACCCTGCTTCAACTGTCCGAGTTGGTCGGTTTCTCCGGGGCCGACTTGGGCAATTTGACGCCTGAGGGCAGCGTCCTGGCTCAAAGCCTTTCGGTGGACCGGTTTGGACTGTTCTTCAACCTGCTGGTTGTAACCGCCGCTGCCCTGGTTATCCTGGCCTCGGTGGATTATGTAAAGGGACTGGCCCGGCTGCAAGGAGAGTTCTACGGGCTGCTGCTGCTGTCGGCCAGCGGGATGATGCTTCTGGCTTCCGCGACGGAGCTGATTACCATTTACGTAGCCCTGGAGTTGACGACCCTGCCCCTGGCGGCGCTGGCGGCCTTCCTGATGAACGCCCGGTCCAGCGAGGCGGGGATGAAGTTCCTGGTTACCGGAGCCATCAGTTCGGCGTTGACTCTTTATGGCATGGCCCTGGTATTCGGGTTCACCGGCAGCACCAGCCTGACCGGGATCGCCGCCGGACTGGAGCAGGCGGCGGCGCAGCCCAACCTGCCCTTCGGCAGCTATGCCATCCTGGTCGGTGTGGCCCTGCTCACCGTCGGCGTGGCCTTCAAGCTGTCGGCGGCGCCTTCCCAGATGTGGGTCCCGGACGTTTACGAAGGAGCGCCGGCCCCGGTGGTAGCCTTCCTTTCGGTAGCCAGCAAAGCGGTGGCCTTCGCCCTGCTACTGCGGGTAATTCACACCGGCTTCCCGGAGGTGGCTGGGGAATGGGGAATACTGCTGGCCGTTTTGGCGGCGGTTTCCATGACCGTCGGCAACCTGGTCGCCATCACCCAAAGCAACATCCGGCGGCTATTGGGCTACAGCGCCATTGCCCACGCCGGCTACCTCCTGGTGGGTGTGGCCGCGGCGGCCGGCGCGGGCAATGGCGCTGACGGCGCAGCGCAAACCCAACTGGGCGTTGAATTGGTATCCGCCGACTTCCTCATTGGCGCCATTGGCGCCAGCAGCGTTCTCTTCTACCTGGCGACCTACACCGCCACCAACCTGACGGCCTTTTTTGCGATTATCGCCATTGGCCGGCGCATTGGCAGCGATCGGATTGAGGACTACGCCGGAATGGTACACCGGTCGCCTTTCCTGGCGGCAGCCCTGGCCCTGGCCCTGATTGCCTTGATTGGCGTGCCACCCACCGGTATTTTCGTCGCCAAAATCTACGTCTTCACGGCGGCAGTAAAGAGCGGGCTGGCCTGGCTGGCCGTTTTGGGGGTGATCAACAGCGTGATTTCCGCCTATTATTACGTGCGAATTATCCGGGTGATGTTCCTCCAGCCCAGCCCGGAAACGCCGCCGGAGCCGGCCGCCGGAGATGCTGCAATGGCTGAAATGGAGCAACCGGCGCCGGGCGCTGGGTTGGCCTCCAGGCTGACCGCTCTGGCGGTGGCTATTGCCGCCCTGAGCACCGTCCTGCTGGGCCTGGCACCCGGCCCGCTGCTGACGGCAGCCGAAAGCGCGGTAACGGCGCTGGCCGGGGTTGCTCTTCGCTGATACCTGAATACTATCTGGCCGATACTATCTGGCTCCAATTGACACCAGGTAGAGGCAATGCTAGACTGCCCTTCCCTGCTACGATTGAACGGGACTCAGCCGGTGGAGTGCGCGCCGCTTGTCAAGTTTGATGAACACCGTTGGAATCATTTACAATGCCCGCATCCCTGAGGCGCTGGATTTGAGCACCGCCATCGTGAACGAGCTCTCGATCCAGCAGAGCAGTTGGATTTCTCCGGCGGAAAACCTGGAAAACCTCCGGCCCCAAATGGAAGATACCGACCTGGTGGTGACCGCGGGCGGAGACGGCACCATGTTGCGGGCGGTACGGGTAACCGCTCCCTGCGCTGTTCCCATGGTTGGCATCAACATGGGCCGCCTGGGGTTTATGACCGAGCTGCAAGTTCACGACGCCCTGGAGAAGCTGCCCGGTTACTATAACGGCGGCGGGCGGGTGGACGCCCACAATATGATAACGGCACGGGTAGTTCACGCTGCCCGAGACGGTTCCGAGGGATCGGAAGGGCCATTTCATGCCCTCAACGACGTAGTGTTGTCCCGGGGCATCGTCTCGGGGGTGGTAACTATCCGCACCACGGTGGACGGGGCGGAAGTAGCCTCGCTACGGGCCGACGGCATTATCCTCGCTACGGCTACCGGCAGCACCGGCTACAGCCTGGCCGTGGGCGGCCCGATCCTGGACCCCTTGTCGGACAGCCTGGTCTTGAAACCAGTGGCGGCCCACGTGGGATTATCCGCCTCCCTGGTATTATCACCCCGGGCTAAAGTGGGCCTCTACCTGGAAGGAGCGCAAGAAGCGGTATTGAGCGTGGACGGCTACCTTGACCTGCCCCTGAAGCCGGGCGACCGGGTGGAGGTGGAACAAAGTCCCCTGAAGGCCAAGTTTCTGCGGGCCAACCCGCCGAATCATTTCTACGCTACCCTGACCCGGCGGCTGGGCTTCAGCATCCGCGGCCAGTAAGACGCTATACGAATACTTTTGAGAAACCGGTGAGGAACCAGAACGGTGGACGACAATAATCCGGCGCCGGATGAGGCGCTGACCGAAGTTACGGAGCAATCCGTATCCCTTTACCAGGGCAGGATTGTCAACCTGCGCCGGGATACGGTACGGCTGCCCAACGGACGGGTAACGGTCCGGGAAATTGTGGAACATTCCGACTCGGTGTGCGTGGTGCCGTTGGATGCGGCCGGACGGGCGGTGCTGGTGCGCCAGTACCGGAAGCCGACCGAATCGGCCCTGCTGGAAGTGCCGGCTGGCGGTATTGAAGCGGGCGAGGGCCCCGACGCCGCGGTCCTGCGGGAACTTCAGGAGGAAATCGGCCACACCGCCGGCAAGTTGCGCCACCTGTCCAGTTTCTGGCTGGCCCCCGGTTGGTGCGACGAGTATATGCACGCTTACCTGGCGACGGAACTGGCCCCGGCTCGGCTGGATATGGATTACGATGAGATAATCGAGACGGTGCGAATTCCCCTGGCGGAAACGCCGGAGCTTATTGCCCGGGGCGAAATACAGGACGCCAAGAGCATCGCCTCTTTACTGCTGGCGCTACGGGCGGTCAATAACGGGAATTAGGTCGCACCGTCTCCCGGTGTCCGCCTGGTGGCGATGGGTTCAACCCAGAGACGCAGATACCCGGAGAACAGGAGAAAGGGAAAATAGTATGCTGGAGCATGATGTTTTGGTAATCGGCGCCGGGTTGGCCGGAATGCGTGCGGCCATTGCCGCCCGAGCCAATGGCGCCAATACCGCCATAATCAGCAAGGTTCATCCGGTACGCAGCCACTCCAACGCTGCTCAGGGAGGCATTAACGCCGCCCTCCTGGACCGGGGCGACGACTGGGAAGACCATGCCTACGATACGATCAAGGGCAGCGATTTCCTGGGCGACCAAGACGCCATCGAGGTTATGTGCCGCTCGGCTGGCAAAGCCCTCATTGACATGGAACACATGGGAGTTACTTTCAATCGGGACGACGAGGGCAAGCTGGGCACCCGGGCCTTTGGCGGCCAGCGCCGCGCCCGCACCTTTTTTGTCGGCGACTTTACCGGCCAGGCCCTGCTCCACGTAATGTTTGAGCAGCTGCTCAAGTCCGGTGTCCAGAGCTACGAAGAATGGTTCGTTACCTCCTTGATCATCGAAGAGGGACAGGTCGGCGGGGTAACCGCCCTGGAAATCCGCACCGGCCAGCTCCACGCCATCCGCGCCAAGACTATCATCTTTTGCACCGGCGGCTGTGGTCGCCTCTTTGAACCCTCCACCAACGCCCTCATAGTTACCGGCGACGGTATGGCGCTGGCCTATAACGCCGGGGCCGGGCTGATGGATATGGAGATGGTGCAGTATCATCCCACCACCCTGGCCGGCAGCGGCGTGCTGCTGTCCGAGGCGGCCCGGGGCGAGGGAGCCTACCTGCGGGATAAGAACGGCCACCGCTTTATGGAAAAGTACGCCCCTAATATGATGGAACTGGCCTCCCGAGACGTGGTTTCCCGGGCCGAGCAGACGGAAATTAACGCCGGCAATGGAATTAACGGTTGCGTCTTTCTCGACTGCACGCACCTGGGCGAGACGTTGATAACGGAAAAGCTCAGCCAGATTCGGGAAATCGGCATCGACCTGGCCGGCGTGGATATGGTGCGGGAGCCGGTGCCGATCCGCCCGGGAATGCACTACATTATGGGCGGCATCAAGACCGATATTGACGGTCAGACCACCCTGCCCGGCGTCTATGCCGCCGGGGAATGCGCCAACGTCAGCGTCCACGGCGGCAACCGTCTGGGGGCCAATTCCCTGCTGGATACCATCGTCTTCGGCGAACGGTCGGGCAACCACGCCGCCGAAGCCAGCCGAAGCATCCCCTTCCTGCCCTTCAACGCGCAGGAAGTGGTGCGCCGGGAGGAGCAGCGGATCCAGGAGATGCTGGAGCGGCCCGACAACGGCGACCGCTGGGGCAATATCCGGCTGGGAATGGGCGAGTCCATGGTGCGAAACGTGGCGGTTTACCGGGACCAGCAGACGATCACCGAGGCCATCCGGGACCTGGAGGAACTGCGGGATCGCTACGCTCAGGCGCCGGTGCACAACAAGAACCGGGTGTTCAACACCGACTTGGTCTTCGCCCTGGAACTGGGGTATATGCTGGACGTGGCCGACACCATCGCCGTCAGCGCCCTGGAACGCAAGGAAAGCCGGGGCGCCCAGGCCCGCACCGACTACCCGGAACGGGACGACGAAAACTGGCTCAAGCACATCGTCGCCAGGAAAGGCGAGGTTGGGCCGGAAATCTCCTATATGCCGGTTACGATCACCCGGTGGACGCCGGAAGTGAGGAAGTATTAACCCGATGGATGTCAACGTAAAAATCAAGCGATTCGACCCGGAGACGGAGCGTCCTGCTCCCTATTGGCAGGAATACGCCGTCTCCCTGCCCGACAACGCCACCGTGCTGGATGCCCTGATTAAGATACGAGAGGAACAAGACGGCACCCTGACCCTGCGCTGTTCCTGCCGCAGCGCCATCTGCGGTTCCTGCGCCATGCGGATCAACGGCCACGCCGCCCTGGCCTGCAAGACCCCCCTGTCCCGCGTCCTGGACGGGAACAATGCCGTGGTGGTGGAACCGGCCGGGGTAATGCCGGTGATGAAAGACCTGGCGGTAAACTTTGACCTCTTCTGGAGCAAGATTCGGGCGGTGGAGCCGTATCTCCAACCCCAGGGGCCGGAGCCGGAAGGCGAATATATCGCCTCCAACGAATCCATGCTCCACCTGTCCGGCGTTACCGCCTGCATTATGTGCGGGGCCTGTGTTTCCGATTGCACCGTGCTGGAAGTCGACCCCACCTTCCTGGGCCCGGCGGCGCTGGCAAAAGCCTACCGCTTTACCGCCGATCCCCGGGACGGGGACGAACAGGGGGTATCCACCGAGCGACTGCGGCGCCTGAGCGAAGCCACCGGCATCTGGGACTGCACTCGTTGCAACGAGTGCGTCCAGGTATGCCCCAAAGGGGTGGCGCCCATGGACCGGATTATGGCCCTGCGGGAACAGGCGATAACCGCTGGTTTCAGCAATAACAACGGCGCTCGCCACACCACGGCTTTCACCGAATCGGTGGGCCACAGCGGACGCCTGGACGAATTGCGCCTGCCGATAAAATCGGTGGGGGGTATAACCAACATCGGCGCGATGCTCAGCTACGCCCCGGTGGGTTGGCGAGCATTTACCCACGGCAAGATGCCGCCGCTACATCACAAGAACGTGGAAAACGTGGAAAACGTCCGGCGCCTGTTCCACAAACTGGAAGGCTGAGGCCGGTTCTGGCTACCCCGCTAGTTTAGATTCTGTACCCGGTTATCAATCATCCCGGAGGATTAGGTTGAAGTACGCTTTCTTTCCCGGCTGTGTATCTCAGGGAGCGGCCCCGGAGTTGTACCCGGCGGCCCGGCTGATTTGTCAAAAGCTGGATATCGAGTTGGAGGAAATTCCGGCCTGGACCTGCACCGGCGCCGGCGTCTTGCAGGAAAAAAATCAGCTTTTCGGAGATACGCTCAACGCGCGCAACTTCGCCAAGGCGGAGCGGATGGGCCTCCCCATCCTGACCATTTGCAGCACTTGCCAGGGCGTGATGAGCCAGGCCAACCTGCGGATGAAACGCGACCCGAAGTACCTGGATCAGATCAATTCCTACCTGGCCGAGGAGGGACTGGAGTATCAAGGCACCGCCGAGCCCAAGCACCTGCTTTGGATACTGATTGAGGACATCGGACTGGACAAGCTACTGACACTGGTTACCCGTCCCCTGGCCGGCATCCGAATGGCGCCTTTCTACGGCTGTTACATTGTCCGCCCCACCGAGGCATTGGACATTGAGGAACACCCGGAGCGGCAGACCTCTCTGGAAACACTGATTGAAACCCTGGGCGCAACGGTAGTGGATTTTGCCGGCAAGACCCGCTGCTGCGGTTTTCCTATACTGACCATTAACGAGCGAAACTCCATGGCGATGGTGGGCAAGCACACCGCCGCGGCCAAAGACCTGGGGGCCGATGCCATGGTAACCCCCTGCCCCCTGTGTCACCTGAATTTGGATGGCTATCAGCCCAAGGCTTCAGCCCAACTCCGCCGCAAGGTGGACCTGCCCATTCTACACCTGCCCCAGCTAATTGGGCTGGCCATGGGCATCGCGCCCCGGGAACTGGGCCTGCAAAAGCACATAATGAACACCCAGCCCCTGACGATAAAGTTAGGGGCCGGGCGGTAGCCATTACGCCCTCACTCCGGTCAGACAAGTAAAACCCGTCCGGTGGCCGGGTTTTAACTTCCGGGAGAAAGTAGCGGGGCGCCATTGTTCCGGTCGGCCTATCGCTCCGCCAACCCCGGAACCACTTCCCGGAAAGCGTCGATGGTTTGTTCCACATCCGCGTCGGTATGGGCCAGGGAGGGGTAGAACTTCTGCGGCCAGCCTTTCAGGATGCCCCGTTCCAGCATCCCGGTGTTGAACCGAGCCATCCGGGTTGAGTCGGCAGCCAGGCTGTCCCGGTAGTTTCGCACCGGACGGTCGGTAAAGTAAAGGTCAAAAATGGAGTCCTCACCGCTGCTTTGCACCGCCAGGCCATGTTCTGCGGCGATGTCCAGCAAGGCTTGGCGAACCCTTCCGCCAACCCCCCGAAGCCGCGCATAAGCTCCTTCCTTCTTCAGCTCGGCCAAGGTTGCCAACCCGGCGGCGCAGGCGATGGGGTTGCCGTTCAGAGTGCCAATCTGGTTCACGTAGTCATCGGCATCGACCAGGGACTGGTCATAAACCGACATTATGTCCTCCCGGCCCATCACGGCGGCCAGGGGGTAGCCGCCGCCCATTATCTTGCCCACGGAGCAGAGGTCGGGAGTTACCCCGTAATACTCTTGCGCCCCGCCGTAGGCCAAGCGGAATCCGGTAACCACCTCATCGAAAATCAGGGGTATCTCATACCGCCGGGTAATCTCCCGCAACCCCTGGAGAAAGCCGGGACGGGGCGCAATTATGCGCTGCAATGGCTCAACGATAACCGCTGCCAACTCGTCGTGGTGGGCCTCGATGATGGACGACGTAGTTTCCAGATCGTTGAAAGGAGCAATGAGCATCAATTCCTCGATGGCCCGGGGGATGCCTCCGCTGTTGGCGACGGCTTGGGGAAATTCCTCCGCCGCAACGGGCGTAACGCTCATCAGGGCGTAATCGCTGGTGCCGTGGAAACCGCCCTCGAACTTCAACACCTTCTCCCGTTTGCGATAGGCCCGGGCCGCCCGCATACACTGGAAGCAGGCTTCGGTGCCGCTGGTAGTGAAGCGCACCTTGTCGGCGCAGGGGACCGCCTCGACCAGTTCTTCGGCCAACAGCACCGCCTTTTCGTTGGTGGTAAAGAAAGTGCTACCCTGGCCGACGGCCTCGGTTACCGCCGCCACTACCGCCGGATGGGCATGGCCCAGCACCATCGGCCCGGAACCCATCAGCCAGTCCACGTACTCATTGCCGCTTACGTCCCAAACGCGGGAGCCCCGCCCCTCTCGGGCCAGGAACTGGAGAGAATCGGGGAAATTGGTATTACCGGAGCCACCCCCCGGCAGAAACCGGGCCGCCTTTTCCAGGAGTTCCCGTTCCCGCGAATTGCGCTCAGCCATTGCTCAGCCTTCCGGATATATGAAACATATAGACCCACTTCCTTTCCAGCCAAATAGAACTTTCAACTCCAGCGACAATGACCCTTGACCCTCATACCGAAAAGCGTCCTGAACCTTCAAACCGAACGCAGCGCCGATAATGTGAATAAGGCCCCGCCTCTTCGCTTAGCAGGGCCTTGCAATGGTCAACGCGCGGCTTCATTCCCCCAAAACTATACGCTCATCCCAATTCGGGCAGCTAGGCTCCGTCCGCCTGGGCTTTCCGCATTACGTTCATCAATTCCTGGACGCTGGCCGCCGAGGCGTTCAGAGCCGCTTGTTCCGCGTCGGTTAGCTTTATCTCGATGACTTGCTCCATGCCACCCGCGCCCACCTTGATGGGGACACCGACACAGAGGCCGTTTATCCCAAATTCCCCTTCCAGATAAGCGCAGCCGGGGAGAATGCGCTTCTTGTCCAGCAGAATGGCCTCAACCATCTGCGTTATGGATGCAGAAGGGGCGTAGTAGGCGCTGCCGGCCTTGAGCAAAGCCACGATTTCGCCGCCTCCTTGACGGGTTCGCTGCACCAGCGCTTCGATAGTCGCCTCGGACAGCATCTCGCTGATGGGAATGCCGCCAACGGTAGTGTAGCGCACCAGCGGCACCATGTCGTCGCCGTGGCCGCCGAGCACATACGCCTGCACGTCCTCGACGGAAACATTCAGTTCCTGAGCAATAAAGGTTCGGAAGCGGGCAGTATCCAGTACCCCGGCCATACCAAGGACCCGGCTGCGGGGAAAGCCACTGGTCTCAAAGATGTTCTGGCACATAGCATCCAGGGGATTGGTAACCGCCAGGATGATGCAGTCCGGGGAGTATCGCACCACTTGTTCGGTTACCGCCCTGGTGATATTCATATTGGTGATCAACAGGTCATCCCGGCTCATCCCGGGCCGCCGGGCGATGCCGGCGGTGATGACTACCACCTCGGAACCGGCGGTGGCCTCATAGTCATTGCTGCCGGTTACAGCAGCGTCGGAACCAATGACCGGCCCGGACTCCAGCATATCCAGAGCCTTGCCCTGGGGCAGGTCCTCCACCACGTCAACCAGAACGGTGTCGGCATACCCCAACTGGTGAATTCGCTGAACGGTAGTAGCGCCCACATTGCCGGCGCCAACCACTGTTACCTTGCTGCGCATCTGGTTACCGCTCCTCATTTTATTTGGCTTGACTTGGCAACGATTACCACTTTCGCGGTAATCGTCTTACGGGTTGCTAGATGGCATCAGATTGCATCCACAATCGCGTTCAGAGTGGCGCTGGGACGCATGGCTTGGGCGGCCATCCCGGCGTCAGGCATATAATAGCCGCCGATATCGACCGGCTTTCCCTGGGCGTCGTTCAACTCCTGGACAATCCGGTCTTCGTTGTCAGCCAATTGCCGGGCCACTTCAGTAAACCGGGTTTGCAACTCCAGGTCTTTGGTCTGCTGGGCCAGCATTTGCGCCCAGTACAACGCTAGGTAGAAATGGCTGCCCCGGGTATCCAGTTCATTCACCCGACGGGAAGGGGCTCGCTGGTATTCCAGGTGTTCGCCTATGGCCTGATCCAGGGTCTCCGCCAACAGCTTGGCCCTTTCACTGTTGAATGCCTCGCCGAAATGCTCGAAGGAGGCAACTAGGGCACAGAATTCACCCAGGGAGTCCCACCGCAGGTGTCCCTCCTCCAGGAACTGTTGTACGTGCCGGGGCGCTGACCCGCCGGCGCCGGTCTCGAACAACCCGCCGCCATTGAGCAGGGGGACGACCGAAAGCATCTTGGCGCTGGTGCCCAACTCCAGGATGGGGAAGAGATCGGTCAAATAATCGCGTAGCACGTTGCCGGTTACGGCAATCGTGTCCTGGCCGGCCCGGCTGCGCGCCATCGTGGCCCGCATGGCGTCAAGGGGAGACATTGTGCTGATTTCCAGGCCGGTGGTGTCGTGGGCGGGCAGGTATTGGTCCACCTTCTTGATCAATTCAGCATCATGAGCCCGGTTCGGGTCCAACCAGAAAATGGCCGGCTGGCCGGTCAGCCTGGACCGGACGACTCCCAGCCTGACCCAGTCTTGAATGGGGGCGTCTTTGGTCTGGCACATCCGGAAAATATCGCCTTCCTCAACGCTCTGTTCCATCAGAGTCGTCCCGGTCGCGTCCACGACCCGAATCTTCCCGCTGCCGGGAGCCTCGAAGGTTTTGTCGTGAGACCCGTATTCTTCGGCAGCCTGGGCCATCAGCCCCACGTTGGCAACGCTGCCGATGGTGGCCGGGTCAAACGCTCCATGCTCCTGACAATCCTCTATCGCCGCCTGGTACAGGGTCGCATAAGAGCGATCCGGGATCATTGCGATGGTGTCATGCAACTCATTGTCGGGCCCCCAGGCGCGTCCGCCATCGCGGATAATAACGGGCATAGAGGCGTCAATAATCGTATCACTGGATACGTGAAGGCTGGTGATTCCCCGGTAGGAGTTCACCATCGACAGTTTGGGGCGGCTTTCATATACCGTCTGGATGTCCGCCTCGATTTCCGCTCGCTTGTCCTCCGGAAGCGCCTGGATCTTCGTCAGGAGTTCGGCGACCCCGTTGTCCGGGTCCACCGCCAGTTGAGCCAGTTCCGCCCGGTGCTTTTCGAACACTTCCCGGTAGTAAACCGACACGCAATGTCCGAAAATAATCGGGTCTGATACCCGCATCATGGTGGTCTTCAGGTGGAGAGAAAACAACACGTCGTCGGCCTTGGCCCGGTCCATTGCGTCGGCGTAAAACCGGCGCAGCGCCCGGACGTTCATCGCAGCGCAGTCGATAACCTCCCCGGCTTGCAGCGGGATACCGGATTTGAGCGCCGTAACGCTCCCGTCGCCGGCCACGAATTCTATTGTGGCTGACCCGGCCTCTGTGGTAGTAACGGCCTGCTCAGTGCCGAAGAAATCCCCGCCGGGCATATGTCCGACACGAGTTTTGGACCCTTCCGGCCACGCCTGCATCATCCGGTGGGGATTCCGCTTGCCATGCTCCTTCACCGCCCGGGAAGAGCGGCGGTCGGAGTTTCCCTCCCGTATGACCGGGTTGACCGCGCTGCCCAGCACCCCGGCATAGCGCGCCTGGATTTGACGCTGTTCTGCATCGGCGGGTTCGTCCGGGTAGTCCGGCACGGCATAGCCCTTGCCCTGAAGCTCCGCGATGGCGGATTTCAGCTGCGGAATCGAGGCGCTGATATTGGGGAGTTTGACCAGATTGGCCTCCGGTTCCAGGCACAACTCGCCACACATACGCAGATAATCGGGAATTTTCTGCTCTTCAGTCAGGTTGTCCGGGAAATTGGCGACAATACGCCCGGCTAACGATATATCCCAGGTTTCCAGTTCGATACCCGAACCCTTGGTGAAAGCCTGGAGAATTGGGAGCAGCGAGTGGGTGGCCAGGGCCGGAGCCTCGTCGGTTTCGGTGTAAATTATCTTGGCAACTTCTGCCATTTTCCTCTCCCTAGTAAGCAAGTAGTAAGCGAGCTTCCCCAGCGGCGGCCGGCGGCCAGGGGAGATGTTCGGCGGCCGGCCCAGCTCCGGAAACAGGGTCTTGTCCGCGGGGAGACAGCAACTGCTGGTAGCCTATCCGAGCCCTCTACCCGCCATAGGTTTTGTCCGCAGAGAGACAGCAACTATTGACACCCCGCCCCGCGAAAGAAGGTTGGCCCATTATACAATGAATCCACCTCTCCCGGTAGTCCCGAAGGAGCGTGATTGACATTTGCCAAGCCTGCTGAGCCAAGTATAATACTAGCAGTTTGCCAAATTGGGTTCCAGCTACCAGCATCAACATACTGAGCAAGTTCAACAGTGGCAGTACCCCATCAGCATGAGTTTTACCGACCGGTTCTGGAGGTTATAGCCCAATCGGTAGACGGTTTGCGCCACCAGGAAATTGTTTCCTTGGTAGCGGCGCATCTTTCCCTGACCGCGGACGACCTCCAAATTATGACAAAAGGCAGGACCAAGTCCCTGGTGGACAGCCACATCCGTTTTGTGGTGTTCGTGGCAAGGAAAGCCGGACTATTGGATTCCTCGGAACGCGGTAAGTATCGAATTACTTCTGAAGGTCGGGATTTCCTCAACCGACATCAGGATGATGTCCCCGTCGCCGAACTTCAGCCTTTGCTGTCCCGATCCGACGAAGGTTCCGAAGTAGTCAATCTTATCTTTGGCAACCCGGCTGATACTTCCCCGGAGGATATGCTGGACAACATCCACCGACAACTCCAGAATCAGCTGATTGATGACCTGCTGAACCACCTGAAAAGCATACCGACTACTCGCTTTGAACAGTTGGTAGTAGGGCTGTTAGAAAGGATGGGCTACGGCTACGGACTGGTAACCCGGCGAAGTCACGATGGCGGCATTGACGGCATCCTCACCCAGGATATGCTGGGTCTGATGGAGAAAGTCTGTGTTCAAGCGAAGCGCTGGAGCAACAACGCGGTCGGAGACCCGGAAATAACCGGGTTCGCCGGCAGTGTGGGACGCGAAGGTGCAACCAAAGGGGTGTTCATCACTACCTCAAGGTTCACCCCGGCTCTGAAAAACGCCGCCACTGGCAATGTGATTACTACGCCAGACAACAAGTCCATTCGGTTGATTGACGGCTCGGAACTGGCTCAACTGATGATTGCCCACGACCTTGGGGTACTTACAGAAATCACCTACGTGGTAAAGAGGCTGGATGCCAACTACTTTGCCGAAATGGGATAGCGGCAATCTCAAAGCCCCCTTTATTAGGAAAAGGCCGCGCCGCCAGGATTGGCGCGGTTCCGTTTGATTTTAGTGTTTCGTAGCGCATATACGCACTGCCCCTGCGGGGCTAACCGTAATGCACATAGGTTGGCCCCGCCCGATACTATATACGCACTGCCCCTGCGGGGCTAACCCTATTTTCAAACGCAACCCCCGCCCATTATCCCTTTCCAACCCGGCCCCATAGTTGTATCATTGAAACCGGCCCTTCCCACCGACCAGTAAGCCGGCTTAAAGGGGACGCCCGTTGCGCAACCTGGCTAATCTTCTGGTGCATCTGTTTAGCAGGAACGGCGACCTGGATAGAATCTATCTGACGTCGGTTCGCGACCGTTGTCTGTTTTGCGAAGAGGCGATCAGCGAAACCGCGGCTTACCGGGCTTACCGGATTTGTCCCTACTGTCGTTTCCATTACACTCTGTCGGCGCGGCAGCGAATCGAGCTGCTGGCCGACAAGCGCAGTTTCAAGGAATCCTACAAGTATTTAAGCTCCGTCGCCCCCATCGCTTTCTCCCAGCGGGATTCCTACCGGAATCTGCTGAGCCAGAACCAGAACCGCACCGGCCTGACCGAGGCCACGGTAACCGGCACCTGTCGCATCGGCGGGATCAAGACGATGCTGGTGGTGCTGGATTTCGGGTTTATGGGCGGCAGCATGGGCAGTGTAGTAGGCGAAAAAATTGCCCTGGGACTGGAGGCGGCGGCCCGTCGCGACCTGCCCCTGGTGGCTCTGGTTACCGGCGGCGGCGCGCGGATTCAAGAGGGTGTGCTGTCCCTGATGCAAATGGCGAAAACGGTTACTGCCGCCAACCGGTTCAAGCAGAAGGGAGCGCCCTTCATCGTAGTGCTGGCCAACCCGTCCACCGGGCAAGCGTATGCCAGCTTCGCCAACTTGGCCGACGTGATTCTGGCCGAGCCGGGCTCCCTGATCGGGTTGTCCCCCCTGCGTACCTTGCGGGAGGCAACGGAGGCTCCCCTGCCCCAGGATGCCCACACGGCCGAGGCGCACTTGCACCACGGCTTGCTGGACAACGTGGTTGACCGGGAGTCGCTAAAGTCCCGCCTGGCATCCCTGCTGCGCGTGCTTACCAGCCAGAAACCGGACAAGGGAGAGTTCAAGCCGGCGGCTCGCGCCCGTTCCCGGGCCGGGCCGGACCCGAAGGCGTGGGAAGCAGTAACCGTGGCCCGCCACGGGGAACGCCCCTCCGCTACCTTCTACATTCGTTCCAGCATGGAATCCTTTGTTGAACTGCATGGAGACCGGCTGAGCAGCGACGCCCGGTCAATTGTTGCCGGGGTGGGTTACCTGTGCGGCGAGCCGGTGGCCGTCATCGGGCAGCAGCGTCCCTATTCGCTGGATGGAGAGCGCTATCACATTTACCCGGACGGCTTGCGCAAGGCCCAGCGACTGATTAAGCTGGCAATCCGCTTTGCCCTGCCCCTGGTAACCTTTATAGACACCCAGGGAGCCGACCCGGGGCTGGAGGCGGAGGAGCAAGGCATCGGGAACGCCATTGCCACCACGCTGTCAATGATGGCGGAGGCGCCGGTGCCGCTGGTTTCCGCTATTATCGGCGAGGGAGGCAACGAGGGGGCTTTAGCCCTGGGGATTGCCGACCGGATTGTTATGCAGCAGTACGCCATTTACTCGCCTATTTCCCTGAACCGGACCATGAGCCGGCCTTACGGCGACCCGGAACTGGACCGGGAGGCGGCGGAGGCTCTGATGCTTACCGCCCGGGATTGCCTGGAACTGGGTATTATAGACGTCATCGCGCCGGAGCCGGCCGGGGGAGCGCATACCAATCCCCGGGAAGCGGCAACGGCCCTGCAAAGCGCCATTGTGCGCCAACTGGCAATGGTATCCAGGCTTTCCCAAAGCAAGCTGATGAATGCCCGTTACAAGAAGTTCCGTCAGATGGGAGAAAAGAGCGCCTATTCCCAGGAGGCAATGGACCGGGAAGTGGAACTGTTGTTGAAAATCTCCACTCCTCCCCGACGGCCGGCTGGAAAAGGACGCAGCCGAAGAAAAAGGGCCGCGGAAACGCTGAAAACGACGGAAACGGCTCCCGAAGCCCAGGCGTTGCCGCTGGAGGTGGATTAGCCGGAACCGTCCCGGTCGGGCCCGGTCAGGAAGGTTCCCGCCCCATTTCTTTAAGACTCTTTTTCAGACCCGCGACCAGGTGGTCATACTCCTCGCTTACTTCCGAATCCCATAGCGAAGTCGGGCGGGTGCTGTCCTGGTAAGTGGAGCGCAGGGCTAGGGCGCCCAGGTAAGGCGCGCCCACCTCTTTAGCCAGATTTTCGCCGCCGCCCTGACCGAACACTTCCCCGGTGTAGTTTTCCACGATGCCCACCACGTTCAGGTTGAGCTTGCGAATCATATTGATGCAACGCTTGGCATCTATGTTGGCCAGTTCCTGGGGAGTGCTTACCACCACGAACCCATCCATCGGCAGGGTTTGCATCACGGTGAGGGGCGAGTCGGAGGTTCCCGGGGGCAGATCTACCACCAGATAGTCCAGTTCACCCCAGTGCGTTGACTGGAGAAACTGGTTGATTGCGTTGTGAATCATCGGCCCCCGCCAGATAATCGCCTCCTCCTCATTTTCCTGGAAGAAGGACATAGAGATTACCTTAACGCCCCACTTTTCGGCCGGCACAATGTGCCCGTCGACGTAGTCGGCCTTCTCGGTTATTCCCAAGACCTTGGCAACGTTAGGGCAGTCAATATCCACATCCAGCAGCCCCACCTTGTTGCCGGCCTGGGCCAGGGTAGCGGCCAGGTTAACCGCCACCGTGGTCTTGCCCACGCCGCCCTTGCCGCTGTAAACTCCGATCTTGGTTTTAATGGTGGACAGCCGTTCCGTGATTTGCCGTTTCTGCTGCCAGCTTCGCTTGATCTGCTCCAGCCGGGCATTTTCCTGGGGCGTAGCCATATTCCCTCCCAGCATCCGCGGGTATTTTTACTTCAGAGACCCGGGCAAACCGCAACTTGAGCGACCCCGGCGCGGGGTGCTAAATACCCAGTTGCATCCTGGCCTCTTCGCTAATCAGGTCCGGCGACCAGGGAGGATCAAAGGTCAGTTCAATCTCCACCTCCTCCACTCCGTCCAGGTCCTGGATGGCCCATTCCGCTTGCTGGGCAATGTGCGGCCCCATCCCACAGCCAGGGAAGGTCAGCGTCATCTGGACGAAAACGTTGCTGTCGTCGGTAACCTGGACATCGTAAATCAGCCCCAAGTCAACCACGTTTACCGGAATCTCCGGGTCATAGACGGTTTTCAAGGCCTGGTAAACCTCTTCCGTAGTAACTTCCGCCGGCATGTCGCCTCCTTATCCGTATCATCCATCGCCACGTTTGCTGATTTAAGTATATTTATGTCGGCCCAAGCGGTCAATTATATTCCCCGACTCCGGCGCTGTCGCCCCGGCTCCGCTTTCCCGGGAAACTTGGAGCCAACCCGCGCCGGCGAACCGTCCCGGCTTTGTTCCCCGGCCCAGCTCAGGTTGAGCGGGCGGGGGCATTCTTTCCTCTCTCAGTGAGGCTATCCGGGCTGTAGCTGCCTCCCCGGTCAGGGAATCAGCAGCAGTTTGCCGGTGGTAGCTCGGGAGGCCAACTGGCGGTGAGCTTCCGCAGCGTCGGCCAGGGGGAAGATATGCTCCACTCTCAATTCCAGTTCGCCGGACTGGACCCAACCGAGCACCGCACCGGCCCGCTGCCGCAGGTCTTCAGTAGTAGCAATATAGTCACCCAGGCCGGGCCGAGTCAGGTAAAGCGAGCCGTTGCCCAGGATCCTGGGATCTATGGGCGGCACTACCCCGCTGGCCTGACCGTACAACACCATGTAACCCCGCCGGGCCAGACAACTGACACTCTGGTCAAAAGTGGTCAGTCCTACGGCGTCATAAACGGCCTGAAGGCCCGCTCCGCCAGTGGCCTGCTTCACCGCTTCGGCAAAGTCCTGCTGGGTATAAAGGATTACGTGGTCGGCGCCAGCGCCCCGGGCCAACTCGGCCTTCTCTTCGGTCGAGACAGTGGAAAATACGTAGCCACCGAGCCGCTTAACCATTTGTATCAGCAGCAGGCCAACGCCGCCGGCTCCGGCGTGTACCATTACCCGGTCCCCCGGCTGTACCGGGTAGGTGGAGTGGCAGAGATAGTGGGCAGTCATTCCCTGGAGCATAACCGCCGCTCCGTCCCGGGCTGCCAATCCTTCCGGCATCTTAACCAGACGGGAGGCTGGCACCACCGCCTGTTCGGCGTAGGAACCCTGACTGCTGCTATAGGCCACCACATCCCCTTCCCGTATATCGGTAACCCCGGAGCCGACGCCTTTGACCACGCCGGCGCCCTCCACGCCGATTGTCCGGGGAAGGGGCGGGCCCGGGTTGATTCCGGCCCGGCTGTAAATATCCGTAAAGTTGACGCCAACCGCTTGAATTTCCACCAGGGCCTCCCCGTCCCCCGGCGTCAGGTCCGCTACCTCCCGATACTGCATCACCTCCGGTCCCCCAAACTCATCTATCTGCACCGCTTTCATCAGTTCCTCCAGCCCCCAGGGCAACTCGTTATATTTACCGGTAGTATAACACTTAGTCGCCCTGGTCGCCCGCCCGTAGCGTCGTCCGGGCCGCGGCCGGATAATCCCGTCTTAAAAGTTAAACATTACCGACCATGAGTATTCCTTACCCCGGAGCCGCGGAATTTCTCTACGTACCGCTGCGGTGAAAAATCTCCTCACGCGGTTATTATTCCGAAATGACTACGAAGCGACTACTTTGACCGGCGCGACTCGCAATTGCCACCAAGCCAATTAACTGCTATCATTAAGCCCCATCAGACATTAAGCCCATCAAGCCGTTGGCGACCCTTCCGAAGGGTCGGCGCCATTGGCGGTGAAAGGATGACGGGACCGTGGCGAAAGGTCCGATAAATCAAGGGTATCCCGATGCCGGCTTTTGGGGCGCGGCGAAGCTCAAGAGAAGGCCGGCTCTCTCCGGGGCCGGCTCCCCGGCCGGCCCGGTTAGGAAACGGGCCAAGCGAACTCTATTCCTCGCCGCCCTCGCCGCCTTGCCAGGAACCTTTCCATTGCCCGCCCGGCAGTCCCCGCAATCACCGAACCAGTCCAGCCCGTCCCGGTCCCGCAGCAGCCCAGCTTCACCTATCACGGCAAGTCGTCTCTCGTAACGTAGCGCAGCCGGAAGCCCCATACTGCTAAAGGAGGTATTTACCTTGGTTACTCCCAATAACCCTAACGAGGACACCGCCCTGACGGCTGAGCCGTCGGTTGAAGGGATCAGCAACAACCTGCACGATGCGCTTAGCCTCTTTGTTGCCGATAAAAAGAACGGCAAGAACGCCAGGAAATCAATGGACGGGCACCAGGAGATTATCCGCTTTATTGACTGGTATGGCCGGGACCGGAAAGCGAGCGACCTTTCCCCCAGCCAGATAGAAGATTATGCCAAAGAGTTTTCCCAGCGGGGAGCGGATGCCCAGAAGCGGTTAGCCCCGGTTAAGGAGTTTCTGGCCTTCCTGCGCAAGAAAAACTGGACAGAAACCAACCTGGCTACCCACTTGCGGGCCAGCCGCTCGCGCCGCGGTGGCGCTGCCCGTCAATCGGCCGGGGCCGGCAGCCAGTCCACCGGCCCCCAGCTCAGCAAAGAAGGCTACGACCGGCTGGTGGAGGAGTTGGCGAAATACCGGGAGGAAAAGATACGGGCCGACGATGAAGTCAGGCAGGCCATGGCCGGCAAGGACTTCCGGGAGAATGCCCCCCTGGATGCCGCCAAGGAACGACAGGGTTTCGTGGTAGCTAAAATCCGGGAACTGGAATCGGAGGTCAGCAATGCCCAGATACTTTCCGGCGAGGCCGGGGCAAACGTCGGCAAACGGACGGTAGTGGGCAGCAGCATTACCATAAAGGACATAGCCTCCGGCAAGCGAATAAACTACACCCTGGTAGATAAGCGGGAGGCCGATGCCTCCTCCGGAAAAATCTCTACGGTGTCCCCGGTGGGCCAGGCCCTGCTGGATCGCACGGTCGGCGAGGAAGTGGAAATCACGGTGCCCAGGGGAACCTTGAGCTACTTGATCGAAAAAATTGGCGCCTGATTTATTGAGCGGCAACGAACCTGAACCCCGCCCAAGCCGGGCAGAGCGATAAATGATGAAACCGGGGGTGAGGAATTTCCTCACCCCCGGTTTTTGCCTCCCGGTCGCACCGGGTAACGGTCAACTAACCGAGCCGTATAACCCCTGAATCAGTCCCGCCCGGCATCAGTCCAGCTTTTCCAGTTCGGACAGGACGTAAAGCGGATCCGGCAGTGTGCCGGGAGCGTAGGTCTCCCGGAAACGGACGATGCCTTCCTTGTCCACAATGATTATGGCGCGCGTCCCGGCGCCCCGCGCATCGTTCCACAGGCCGTAAGCCTCGGTAACCTGGCCCTTAGGATGCCAGTCGGAAAGCTCCGGATAGGGCAGCCCGCCCATGGCCGTGCTCCAAGCCCGATGGGCGTTAACGTGGTCGCAGCTGATGCCCAGCACCTGGGCATTCATCTCCTCAAACCGTCCGTGATACGACCGGAAAGAGGTGGCCTGCGTGGTTCAACCAGCGGTAAAGTCAAAGACATGGAAGGAGAGGACTACCCTCTTCTCGCCTTTGAACTGGCTCAGGGTAAAATCGCCCTCGCTCACCGAGGGCAGCTTGAAGTCCGGCGCAACGTCGCCAATTTCTGCGGGCATACTTCACCTCTGTCTTGTTATGGGGTCGGGATTCCGTCGGGTGCTTCTCCAACTATAACCTCAATTATAACCTATCGTCTGGAGATTTTCTCACCCGGAGAACGCAGCGGAGCAGAGATTCGCCGAGGTTACTGAGGTTACGGTTATTTGCTCGCGGCGTGACTCTGCATCGCAGCGCCGCTGCGGGAATACCCCCCACTACCCATTCCTCTCTTCCCGTGCCATAATGCAACCCGGCCGGCAACTACGCATCCCCATACCTGGAGGAAGGAAATGGAAGTTTACGAATGTATCCGCAGCCGCCGGACGGTGCGGGATTATAAACCGGACCCGGTGCCAGCGGCGGTGGTGCGGAAGATTCTCCGCGCCGGACGCTGGGCGCCCAGTTCCAGCAATTCCCAGCCCTGGCACTTTGTGGTGGTCAGCGACCCGGACACGCTGGCCGCCCTGGCCGGCATCGCCACCCAGGGGGCCTTCATCGGGCAGGCGCCTTTGGTCATTGCCATCGTTATGGCGCCGGATGCTCCCCGTCCCCAACTGGATGCTGGACGCGCATTGCAGCAGATGGAGTTGGTCGCCTGGGCTGAAGGCCTGGGCACCTGTTTTGTGGGCGTCCGGATTGAGGAACAACAGCGAGCGGTTAAGGAACTGCTGGCAATCCCCGCCGACCACGAGCTGATAACCCTGATGCCCTACGGTTACCGAACCGGGCAGCCTTCGGGCCGCCCCAGCGTTCCCCGCAAGCCCATGGCGGAAATCGCCCACCGGGAACGGTTCGGCGTTCCCTACGTCAACAGCTAAATGGCCTTTCCCGGTTTACCCACCAACAGGCCAGAACCGGGGCGAATGTTTTCCGGGCCATTAGCGGAAAGGAGCAGTAAATATGCCATACGCCAACGTGAATGGGGTGAATCTTTATCATGAGGACTACGGAACCGGCCCGACGGTAATACTGACCCCCGGCGGTCGAAATGACACCAACGGATTGCGGCCCATTGCGGCGTTGCTTTCGGCCAACTGCCGGGTCATTCTCCACGACCGGCGCAACTGCGGCAAGTCCGACGTAGTTATCGGCGGGGAGCTTTCGGAGCAGCACCTTTGGGCCGAGGAGATGGCCGGGCTGTTGCTGCAACTGGACGCCGCTCCGGCCTATGCCGTCGGCGGCTCGGCCGGCTCCCGCACCAGTCTGACCTTGGCGGCGCGCCGCCCGGAGGTGGTCAAAGGCGTGTTTATTTGGGAGGTCAGCGGCGGCCCGCGCAGCGCCGAGGCCACCGCGCCCAACTACTACGGCCAGTTTATTGACGCCGCCGCACAGGGCGGTATGGCCGCCGTGGCCGAGACCGAATACTTCGCCCAGCGCATCCAGGACAACCCGGCCAACGCGGAAAGGCTGCGCACCATGGACCCGGCGGAGTTCATCGCGGTGATGCGCCGTTGGCAGGAGGCCTATTCCCTCCCCAACCCGGTCAGCGACTTGACCGAGGGACAACTAGCCGGAATTAGCTGCCCGGTAATGCTGTTCGAGGGCAACACGCCGGACGAGGTGCACCACAAATCGGCGGCGGAGAGCGCCCACCGCCTCATACCCGACTCGGAACTGCGCCCTTCGGCCTGGACTGACGACGAGTGGGCCATCGTCGGTCAGCACGACCGCACCTTTCCCGGCATCGCCGCCACCAACCGCTACCATATGAAGGCCACCTTCTACGCCGCCCAGTTGCTGGAGTTTATTGCCAAAGTGGAGGCGCGGGAACCGGCGGCGGTGGGGTAGAGAGCGCGTTTTTCACCCGGAGACCCGGAGGCGCAGCGCACCCACTGTACCACCAGCGGCAAAATGGCTGTTTCCTCTCGGAGACCTTGAGGCGCAGAGAGGCTCCCACCCCGGTTCTCTGCGCCTCAAGGTCTCCGGGTGTTTGGAAGTTCCGGGTGAAAATTACTCCCTTTCCGCCAAAGCCTCCAGCACCGCGCCCGGAGTTATGGGCAACTTGCGGATGCGGGCGCCGGTGGCGTGATAGACCGCGTTGGCTACCGCCGCCAGGGGCGGGATTATCGGCCCTTCGCCAACGCCCCGCAGGCCAAAGGGGTGGCGGGGGTTGGGGACTTCGATAATCACCGTGTCAATCATCGGCAGGTCCAGAGTGGTGGGCATCCGGTAGTCAAGGAAACTGGAGTTAGCCATCGTCCCTTCCGGGGTATAGAAATACTCTTCATTCAGCGCCCAGCCGATGCCCTGCACCGTGGCGCCCTGCATTTGTCCCTCTACAAAGCTGGGGTGCACCGCTTGGCCGGCGTCCAGAAAAGCGGTAAAGCGCAGAATATCCACCTTGCCGGTCTCCGGGTCCACTTCCACGTCCACGATGTTGCCGGCGAAGATGGGGCCAACCCCGGTGGAGGCCGCCGAGGCCGAGCAGGTAACCGGGCCGCCGGTACGCATCAGCCGTCCCGCCAGTTCCTTGAAAGTCAGCCGGTCTTCCGTTTTGACACAGACAAAGACGCCGTTTTCAAAGGCCACGTCCTCATCTTCGACTTCCCAGAGCAAGGCGGCCCGGCGCTTCATCTGCTCCTTGACCTCCGCGGCGGCGGCGATGGCGGCCAAGCCAGTATCAAAGGCGGTGCGACTGCCCCCGGTGTTGGCGGTATAGCCGACGCTATCGGTATCTCCCACCGCCGGAAATACGTCCTCCGAAGCCAGACCCAGGGTCTCGGCGGCCTGCATGGCAATGGCGGTACGGGTGCCGCCAATATCCACCGAGCCGGTTATCAGGTTGATGGTGCCGTTGCTGTTGACGTTGATGGTGGCTGAGGAAGTCTGCCCGCCCTGGGCCCGGAAGGCAACAGCTATGCCCCGGCCCCGGTTGGGGCCGCCCAGGGGCGCGTTGTAATGGTCGTGGTTTTTCATCGCCTCTTCCAGCTCCACGCAGCCGAAAACGGCGTGGGGGACACCGTTGGGCATCCGGTCGCCCTCCTTAACCGCGTTCTTCAGGCGCAATTCCAAGGGGTCAATGCCCAGCTGCTCGGCCAGTTCGTCCAGGGCGCACTCTACGGTAAAGTTGGCCTGGGGCTGGCCCGGCGCCCGGTAGGACTGGGCTTTCTGCTTGTTGCAGACCACATCGTAGCCGTCCACCAAGACATTCTCAATGTTGTAGGAGCCGAAGCCGGTAATAGCGCCGCCGCCTACCGGGGCGCCGGGAAAGGCGCCGGCCTCGTAGGCCATATACACCTGTCCGGCCGTGATCTTACCCTCCCGGGTAGCGCCAACCTTGACCCGCATAAAGGTGGCAGAGGCCGGGCCGCTGCCCTCAAATACCTCCTTGCGGCTCATGGCAATCTTGACGGGACGGCCGGCCTTTTTAGCCAGGGCCGCCGTTACCGGCGCCAGGTAGGTTACGCCTTTAGCGCCAAAGCCGCCGCCAATCTCCATGGGTATCACCTTGACCATAGACTCGGGCAAGCGCAGGATGGCGGCGGTGGTGGCGCGAACGGCAAAGGCGCCCTGGGTACTGGTCCAGACGGTCAGTCGCCCGTCGGTGGACCATTGGGCGGTAGCCACGTGGGGTTCAATGTAGCCCTGATGCACCGTTTGAGTTTCGTATTCCCGTTCAATTACCACGTCGGCTTGGGCAAAGCCCTTTTCCACGTCTCCCAACTTGTGCTGCAAATGGCCGGCGATATTGCTACGCTGGCCGGTATCATCGCCGGGACCGAACCGCTCCACCCGGAAGCGGGTAGTCATGTCATCGTGGAGCAGGGGCGCATCCTCTTTCAGAGCATCGTGCAAGTCCAGAACGACGGGCAGCACTTCATAGTCAACCTCAATCAAGTCCAGGGCTGCTTCGGCTACGTGGGGATTGGTGGCCGCCACTGCCGCTACGGCGTGGCCCCGGTACAGGACTTTGCGGTAGGCCAGGATATTCTCGGCGATAATGCGCGGGTTCTGCTGCGCGTTTTCGTAGTCGATGGAGGGGCGTTCCCGGACAATGGGGAAGTCCTGCGCGGTGGCTACTGCCAGCACGCCGGGCAGGGCTTCGGCCCGGCTGGTGTCAATGGTCCGGATACGGGCGTGGGCGTGGGGACTGCGCAGAATCTTGCCGTGCAACATTCCGGGCAGGTTAATATCAGCGCCGAACCGGGCGGCCCCGGTTACTTTGTCAAAACCGTCATGGCGCGGGGGACGGGTGCCCAATACGCTGTATTTGCCTTCGGCGGTGGTCGTCATCGGCGGCCTCCTGATTTTTTCAGTAACTGGTGGCCCTAGTCTAGGCATTGGGCCGGGCGGTGTCAAACGGGATTGCGCCTATTTTCAACGTACTTGCCAACCGGCCCTCACCCCGCCCGTGCTATACTTGTACCCGATTTCGGCCCGGCTGCGGGTGCGTTGGGAGGGGGAAGGTTGGATGTGATTTTTGACCGGGGCGTCTATCTCCCGGAACTGGATTTGTGGCTGGATTCCCTTCGCAAGCAAGAATTGGGCCTTATCTCCCACGCCCATTCCGACCATACTGCCCGGCACCGCCGGCCGATCCTTACCGCCAACACCCGCTTGCTGCTGGCGGATTACCTGAACCGGGCCGACCCGATTACCCTGGATTATGGCGAGCCGCTGGAGCGGAAAGGCTACACCCTCACCCTGTATCCGGCAGGGCATTGCCTCGGCTCAGCCCAGGCGTTGGTAACCAGCAAGAAAAGTGGCCGGCGGCTGCTCTACACCGGCGATTTCAAGGCCCAGCCCAGTCCGATTAACGAACCGTTGACGCCGGTGGAGTGCGATGTGCTGGTCATCGAGGCCACCTATGGCAAGCCGGAATACACCTTCCCGCCGGAGGACAACGTGCTGGAGACCGCCTACCGCACTCTGCGGGTCTGGCTGGAACGGGCCGAGCGGCCCATTGTGCAGGGCTGGCGGCTGGGCAAGGCCCAGGAATTGATGTACTACCTGCTGGCCGAGGGGTTTGACCTGGTGGTGGAGGAAGGGATTTACCAGGTTGCCGAAATCTATCAGCAAGCCGGAGTCGAGTTTCCCGGCAGCTATGCCTGTTTCAACGGTAAGTGGGCCGAGGGGCAGGTGCTGGTCTGTCCGCCGGGGCAACGGAAAAACGGCAGCCTGAACGGCGCCTTGAACCGCTACCTGGGCAAACGGTACATGGAGTTGACTGGCTGGGCTTCCGGGGGGCGTGGCAAGGGACGACGCTCCTGGGGCCGGCTCGGCGACGCCAGCCTGCCCTACAGCGACCACGCTGACTTCAGCGACCTGGTAGATTACGTGCAACAGGTTCAGCCCAAACAAGTTTACACCGTCAACGGCTTCCCCAATCTGGCCGCTCACCTGCGCACCCTGGGCTACCCGGCAGTGCACCTGGACCGTAAGAACGGCGGCGAGGACAACGGCGGGTTTCAGCTGAAGTTGGTGTAGCGTATAATGAAAGTGTCGGGTTGGGAAAACGACTCTGAACTGAGCCGGAGGGTTTGGCAAAGCCCGGTCTATGACTTAACCAACGGCAATTGCCGAAACCCGGACGTTGACAATAGAATAATACCCGGCCGGAAGCTGTAACAACGACGAAGCTGACCCGGCAGGCCTGATGCCACAGGGGGGGCAACTATCCAGAGCCGAAACTCGCTGGTACAGCAGCACCCGGAGCTGACCGCTCACATTCTGGCATTGATCCTTTTGGCGGGAACCGCAGCGGCTATCATTTTCCGGGTGCCGGAGGACTACCCTTGGTGGTACAACGCCTGGATTGCATTGACCGGTGGCACTGCCATCAGTACCGTCGCTTGGCTGACGGCCTTTATCTACACTGTTTACGAGGAGTTGGACATTATGGTGCTTTCCCGCATAGTACGCCAACGGGACCGGGAAGCGGCTGAGGCGCTCCAACAAACCCTGGAGGTCCAAGAGCGGGAGCTTGCCGAACGGGATCGGGAGCTCGCCGAGCGAGAGCAGCAGCTTGCTGAGCAACGGCAAGAGTTTGCCGACAAGGAGCAAGATGTTGTTGAAAGAGAGCAAGTTCTCCGGAACTTGGCTGAACATTTGCCGCCGCAATACCGGGCTGAGTTCGAGCGGCTGACCCGCAAGGAAAAGGGAAAGGAGCAATAGCCGACGCGTGCGCTGGCGGCGGCGCCGTATGCCTTCTCCCGACAGTTCTCAAAGCTGTTGGCCGGATATTTAAGGGGGCGGATGTGTGAAATCGTCCGCCCCCTTCTCCCCTAACCCTTGCCGAACAGTTACCGAAACCCGAACTAGTCCGGCGTGGTACCTACGGCAGGGATGCTGGCTTCCTCGTCGGCGGCCAGCATCCGGTTGACTGCGCTAAGGTAGGCCTTGGCGCTGGCGACGATGATGTCAGTGGAGGCGCCGCGCCCGAAGAAAGTTCGCCCGGTATTTTCGATGCGAACGGTTACCGTGCCGATGGAATCCAGTCCCTCGCTGACCGATTGGACGTTGAAGTCCACCAGCCGGGTGGAACAGCCAATGACCCGGTCAATAGCCTTGCACGCCGCATCCACCGGGCCGTTGCCGGTCGAGGCGTCGGTCAGTTCGTTGCCGGCCGAGTCCACCAGCCGCACGGTGGCGGTGGGAATGTCATGGTCGCCGCTGGAGAAATGGATGTGGTCCAAGCGGTAGTTCACCGCCTCATTGGAAACCCGCTTCTCCTCATCCATCAGGATCTCCAGGTCCCGGTCGGTAACTTCCCGCTTCTTGTCCGCCAACACTTTGAAGGACTCGAAGACATTGGAGATTTCCTCCCGGTTCAAGCTGTAGCCCAAGGCCTCCAGGCGAGCTTGCAAGCCGGCCCGGCCGCTGAGCTTACCCAACACCAGGCTGTTGCCGGGGACGCCCACCCGCTCCGGCTGCATTACCTCGTAGGTGGAGCGATCCTTCAGTACCCCGTCCTGGTGGATACCCGAGGCGTGACGGAAAGCGTTTTCGCCGACGATAGCCTTGTTGGCCTGTACCGACATTCCAGTGATGCGGCTGACCAGGCGACTGGTGGGATAGAGCTGGGTGGTGTCCACGCTCAAGTCCACGCCGAACAGGTCCTTACGGGTATCCAGACCCATGATGATCTCTTCCAGCGAAGCATTGCCGGCCCGCTCCCCGATACCGTTGATGCAGCCCTCCACCTGACGGGCGCCGGCCTCTACGGCGGCCAGGCTGTTGGACACGGCCAGGCCCAGGTCGTTGTGGCAGTGGACGCTGAGGGTAACCTTGTCGATACCGGCTACCTTTTCCTGGACTTCCCGCAACAGTCGGGCAAAATCCGAGGGGATGGCATAGCCGACGGTATCGGCGATATTGACCGTGGTAGCCCCGGCCCGGATGACCGCCTCCAGCATTTCAAAGAGATATTCCGGGTTAGTGCGGGTGGCGTCCATCGGCGAGAACTCCACGTCGCTGCAATAGCCGGCGGCGCGTCCCACCATATTGACGGCCATCTCGATGACCTCCTCCCGGTTCTTGCGGAGCTGGTGCAACACGTGAATGTCCGAGGAGGACAGGAACACGTGGATCCGGGGCGACTCAGCGTCCTTGATGGCTTCCCAGGCCTGGTCCACGTCGTTGGGGTGGGCGCGGGCCAGGGAACAGACTACCGGGCTACGCACCTCTTTAGCAATGGTGCTGACCGCCTGGAAGTCCCCGGGAGAACTAGCGGCAAAGCCGGCCTCGATGATGTCCACTTTCAGCCGTTCCAACTGCTTGGCGATTTCGACCTTCTCGTCCACCGTCATGCCAATACCGGCGGACTGCTCTCCGTCCCGGAGAGTGGTATCCAGGAACCTTACTCTTTCGTTAGCCATATCCTTCCTTTTCCTTCCATTTCTTTAGATTAAATATAGTCGCCGGGGTTACCCAACTGAAACGGAAAGGGAAGCCAGGATCACGCAGTCCACCGCAGCCAGCCCAGCCAAGACCAGCGTGCGATGGTGAACTGCTGTGCAAGTTACCTCCGCAATCATATTTGTACCTCCTGATTCAGCGCCCGGTGTCTTTCGCCCCCGACCCCCTTCGGATGAGAAAGGAACGGAGTCCGCCTAAACTTCCTTCGGGTCCATCCAGGGCATCATCGCCCGCAGTTGCTTGCCGATGTTTTCGATGGGAGCGGTTTGGGCGGCCTCCCGCATGGGGCCGAACCGGGGGCGTCCTTCGTGGTTTTCGGTAATCCACTCCCGGGCAAAGGTTCCATCCTGGATTTCCCGCAGCACCGTCCGCATATTCTCCCGCACATGCTCATCAATAATGCGCTCCCGCCGGCTGAGGGAGCCGTACTCGGCGGTGTCGCTGACCGAGAAGTGCATATAATTGTGGCCGCCCTGGTACATCAGATCCACAATCATTTTCAGTTCGTGCAGGCACTCGAAGTAGGCGATTTCCTGGGGATATCCGGCTTCCACCAACGTCTCAAAGGCGGCGTTGACCAGGGCGGTTACCCCCCCGCAAAGGATACTCTGTTCGCCGAACAGGTCGCTTTCCGTTTCGTCCTTGATCGTAGTCTCCAGCACGCCGGCGCCGGTGCAGCCGATGCCCTTGGCATAAGCCAGGCCGATCGGCTTGGCGTTGCCGGTGGCGTCCTGATGCACGGCCAGCAGGCCGGGGACGCCGACTCCCTCGGTGAACAACTCACGCATCCGGTGGCCGGGGGCCTTGGGCGCCACCATCATCACGTCCACGTTGTCCGGTGGAACAATCTCCCGGTAGTGGATGCTGAAGCCATGGGCCACCATCAGGGCGCTGCCGGGGGCCAGGTTGGGGGCAATCTGCTCCCGGTAGGTATCGCCCTGCACGTGGTCGGGGATCAGCACCATCAGCACGTCGGCCACTTCGGCCACCTGGGGTACGTCGGCCACTTCCAACCCCTCGGCCGCGGCGGCAGCCCGGCTTCGGCTCCCCGGGTAGAGGCCAACCATTACCTTCTGGCCGTTGTCGCGCAGGTTGAGGGCGTGGGCATGACCCTGGCTGCCATAGCCGACGATGCCGATCGTCTTGCCTTCCAGCGCCGCCAGGTCTGCGTCCTTGTCGTAGTAAACGTTTACCATCTTTGTGCTATTCCTTCCTTTGCGCCATGTGTATTTACGCTGTTTTCGGATTACCCGTTAGTAGGAGCCGACTTCGTAGGCTTCGTTGACCTTCAGCCCATCGCCGTGGTAGTTGATTATCAGGTCGTCGCTCACCCGGCCCTCGGCCTGACCGCGCACCATGGCCACCCGGCCGGTGCGCATCAGTTCCAGGACGCCGAAAGGTTCCAGCAAGCCATAGAGGGCCTGTATCTTATCCCCACTGCCGGTTACCTCGATAACCATTGACTGGGCGCCCACGTCCACGATTTCGGCGCGGAAGGGATTGACCATTTCCAGAATTTCGCCCCGGGTGGTGGGAGTAACCCTCACCTTAATCAGGGCCAACTCCCGGGATACTATTTCTTCATCGGATATGTTGGCTACTTTTACCACGTCAACCAGCTTATCCAATTGCTTGGTGGCCTGGTCGACGGTGTACTGGTCGCCATCGACGACGAAGGTCATCCGGGACAGACCTTTTTGTTCACTGTTACCCACCGCCAGACTGGAGATATTAAAGCCACGGCGGCGAAACAGTCCGGCAACCCGGGTCAGGACGCCGGGTTTATCCTGTACCAGGGCGATTATGGTGTGGTGCCGACCGTTTCCGTTCATTCAGAAAATCCTCTCCGGGACTGGTTCTTCCATCATCTCGTTGACCGACTCGCCGGCCGGAATCATCGGGTAAACCTGCTCGTCTTGCTTGACGATGAAATCCATCACCACCGGGCCGGGGGTTTCCATCGCCTGACGGATCCCCGCCGCCACCTGGGTCTTGTCGGTTACCCGTATTCCGGTGATGCCATAGGCTTCGGCCAGCTTCACAAAGTCGGGATTACCCGAATAGACCGTGGCAAAGTAGTCCTTGTCATAGAAAAAGTCCTGCCATTGCCGCACCATGCCCAGCGTGCCGTTATTCAGAATGGCGAACTTGACGTCAATGTTGTTCTCCACCGCGGTAGCCAGGTCGCACATAGTCATCTGGAACCCGCCGTCGCCGGCGATGGACCATACAACCTTGTCGGGGCGGCCTACCTTGGCCCCCAGGGCCGCGGGAACCTCGAAGCCCATGGCGCCCAGGCCGCCGGAGGTCAGCAGGGTATTGGGTTCTTTGTAGGCATAGTGCTGGGCCGCCCACATCTGGTGCTGGCCCACGCCGGTTACCACGATGGCGTTGCCCTCGGTGATGTCGGAAAGCTGCTTCAGCACGTACTGGGGCAGCAATTCGTCGGTTTGCCGTATGTGCAGCGAAGGATGCTCCGCCCGCAGCGTGTCAATACACTGGAGCCACGCCAGGTGAGTCTTGCGCTCCACCTCGGGCAGCATCTGGTTCAATACCTGTTTCAGTTCGCCCAGCACCGGCACCGTGGCCTTAACGTTCTTGTGAAACTCCGACGGGTCCACGTCCACGTGCACCACCCTGGCATTGGGGGCAAAATCGGACAGCCGGCCGGTTACCCGGTCGTCAAACCGCATCCCCAGGGAAATCAGCAGGTCCGCCTGGTCGATGGCGAGGCTGGCATAGGCCATGCCGTGCATACCGGGCATACCGGCGTGGAGCAAGTGGTTGGTGGGGAAGGAGCTGATGCCCAGCAGAGTTGTGATGACCGGAATCTGGGCCTTCTCCGCCAACTCCTTCAACTCGGCGTAGGCATGGGAAATAAGCACCCCGTGACCGGCCAGGATAACCGGCCGCTCCGCCCGGTTGATCAATTCACAGGCCTGGGATACCTGAACGGCGTCAGCTGCCCCCGGCGGGTTATACCCGGGCAGGTTAACCTGCTTCGGCCAGACGAAGGGACAGCGTTCCCCCGCCAGAACGTCTTTGGGGATGTCCAGCAGCACCGGCCCGGGCCGCCCGGTCCTGGCGATGTGGAAAGCCTCCTTGATGGCCGGGGCGACGTCCTCCACCTGGAGAATCAGCATATTATGCTTGGTTATCGGCAGGGTAATGCCGGTAATGTCCGTTTCCTGGAAAGAATCCCGGCCAATGGCCGGGCGGGGCACCTGGCCGGTGATCGCCACCATCGGGATGGAATCCATCATAGCGCCGGCAATGCCGGTAGCCAGGTTAGTGGCGCCAGGCCCCGAGGTAGCGGTGCAAACGCCGACCTTTCCGGTGGCTCGGGCATAGCCGTCGGCGGCCATGGCCGCGGCTTGCTCGTGGCGCACCAGGATATGCCGCAACTGGGGATAGCCGCTGAGGGCGCCATAAAAGGGCAGCACTGCGCCCCCGGGCAAGCCGAAGATCACTTCCACCCCCTCCTGGAGGAGGCTTTCACAAGCTATTTGCGCGCCGGTCAGTTCCATTTTTTCCTCGTCTTCTCGCGATGCACCAATCGCTAGCTGCCAAATAAATAAGCCCATCCCCCGAAGGGACGGGCTTAATTCCCGCGGTACCACCCTTCTTTCCCGGCCCAAAACCCCGCAACGCTTACCAAGCTATGAGCCCGCTACAGGCTCGACGCGGGATGGGGACCGGAACAGCTTTTCCAACCTTTAACGGGGTCAACCGCCACGCCCTACTTGGTTCAGGCGGGCCGCTCCAGGGCGAGTTGGGAGCCTACTGCCGCCGGACTTGCACCAAACGCCGGCTCTCTGGGGGCAAAGCACTCTTAATACTCCCTTTCTCAGCGGGACCGATAACTGTCAGAAATGATAGCAACGGGAATAAGCATTGTCAACAGAAAATTACAACCAGGCGGATAATTGTCTCTTTAACCCGAGCAACCCGGTTCAATCCGGCGGCATCTCCCCACTGATAACCCGCATAAGGCTTGTCGGTCTCCCTCCCGGTTCGCTGCCAGCGCCTGTTCCGATTATAGCTGATACTGATGATTATATTGTTACTGATTCCCGATTTATGCTATCCTAGACGGCGATCGTACACCCCGTTTTAAGGACGCTCCCTTGACCGAACGCATTTTCATCGGCGTTGCCTGGCCCTATGCCAACGGTCCTTTGCATCTGGGACACCTGGCTGGCTGCTACCTGGCGGCGGATATTTTCGCCCGCTACCACCGGATGCGGGGCAACGAGGTCTTGATGGTATCCGGCAGCGATACTCACGGCACTCCCATCACCATCCGCGCCGACCAGGAGGGTATCACGCCGCGGGAGGTGGTGGAGCGGTATCACGCCGAATTTCTGAACACCTGGAACCGGTTGGGCGTTACCTTTGACCTTTTCACCCACACCAACACGGAAAACCATGAACGCGTCGTCCACGATATTTTCACGTCGCTGCTGGCCCAAGGCTATATCTATACCGGGAATATGCTGCTGGCCTATTGTTCCGGTTGCCAGCGGTTCCTGCCCGACCGTTATGTCGAGGGCGCCTGTCCCTACTGCGGTTATGCCCGGGCGCGCGGCGACCAGTGCGACCAGTGCGGCCGGACGCTGGACCCCCAGGAGCTGATTCAGGTCCAGTGTATCCTGTGCGGAAGCGGACCGGAGTTCCGGGAGTCGGAGCATTTCTTCCTGAAACTGTCCGCTTTTCAAGAACCTCTGCTGGACTGGATACGGCAGCAGCCCCACTGGCGGGCCAACGTCTCCAACCAGACCCGCAGCTTCCTGGAGGGCGGCCTGAAAGACCGGGCGATTACCCGAGACCTGACCTGGGGCATTCCCATTCCCCTGGAGGGCTACGAAGGCAAGCGCATCTATGTCTGGTTCGAGGCGGTAATCGGCTACTTGTCAGCAGCGGTCGAGTGGGCCGCCAACACCGGACAGGCCGACCGCTGGCATGACTTCTGGAAAGACCCGGCGACCCGGAGCTACTACTTCATCGGCAAAGATAACATTCCCTTTCACAGTATCATCTGGCCGGCGATGATCATGGGTTACGGCAACGGGCTGAACCTGCCCTACGACGTGCCGGCCAATGAGTTCCTCAGCCTGGAGAGCCGCAAGTTCTCCACCAGCCAGAACTGGGCGGTGTGGCTCCCCGATTACCTGGAGCGGTACGACCCCGACCCGCTACGTTACTTGCTGTCAATCAATATGCCGGAGACCGGAGATGCCGACTTTTCCTGGGCCGAGTTTGTCCGGCGAAACAACGAGGAACTAGTCGCCACTTACGGCAACCTGGTCAACCGGGTGCTTTCCTTTACCTATCGCAACTTTGACGGCAGGGTGCCGGAGCCGGGGCCCCTGGACCAGTTGGACGAGCAAATCCTGGCGGCGGCCCGCGCCGCCCTGGAAGCGGTGGGCGACAGCCTGGGCCATACCCGGTTCAAGGCGGCGATCAGCCAGGCCTTTGCCCTGGCCCAGGAAACTAACCGCTACCTGGACGTTAAAGCCCCCTGGCGTGCTATCAAGACTGAGCGGCAAGCGGCGGCCACTTCTCTCTGCGTGGCGCTCAAGGTTATCAACTGCCTGAAGGTAATCCTGGCGCCTTTCCTGCCCTTCAGTTCGCAAAAGGTTCATCACTACCTGGGTTTTGACGGGAGGATAGAAGAAGAGGAGTGGGAGTTTGAGCCGCTGATCGATGGTATCCGGGGCGGCAATATCTTGCGGCAGCCGGCGCCTCTTTATACCAAGCTGGACCCCCAAATCGTTGCGGCGGAAAGCGGGCGGCTGGGGGCTCCGGCAATTTAGGGAATGTTTTGGTGCAGGGATTAGATCAGCAGGCAGTTGTAATCTACGCCCCGGTTCAGGAACAGCTGGCCCAGGTTGAGGACAAGTTACGCAATTTGTCTGATACCACCATCCCGGAATTGGAGCCGATGCTCAACCACGTTCTTTCCCACGGCGGGAAACGGGTTCGCCCGGCCCTCACCCTGCTGGCGGCCAACATCTTTCCGCTGAACTCTCAAAACCCGGTGAACATGGCCGCCGGGGTGGAGTTACTCCACCTGGCTACCCTGATTCACGATGACACGGTGGACGATGCCGCCTTGCGCCGAGGCCGAACCTCGGTTAGCGGGCGCTGGGGCAAGCAAGTGGCGGTGCTGTTCGGCGATTACCTCTTCGCCGCCTCGGCAGCCCTGGTTTGCGATACCGGCAATTTGCGGGTGGTGCGCCGGTTCGCCGAAACCATCATGGAACTGGCCAGTGGGGAAATCATGGAGTATTTCAACACCTTTAACCCCAGACAGGAGATGGACCGGTACTACGACCGCATCTATCGCAAGACCGCCTCCCTGTTCTGCACCGCCGCGGAGACCGGGGCGGTCTTGAGCGGGGCCACTGAGGAGCAAATCCAGGCCCTGCGCGCCTACGGGTATAACATCGGGATGGCCTTTCAGATTGTGGACGACCTGTTGGACCTGCAAAGCACCGAGGACGAGTTGGGTAAGCCGGTAGGCAACGATCTGCTTCAGGGGGTGCTCACCCTGCCCACCATCCTCTTACTGGAACGGTACCCCGTGGACAACCCCATCCCGGACCTGTTCCGGGAGCCGGAAAAGGACGGGAAACTCCAACAAGCCCTGGATATGATTAACAACTCGACCATCGTCGCCGACTGTTTTACCATTATCCGGGAATACTGCGACAAGGCCTGCCAGTCCCTGGAAACCCTTCCCCAATGCGCCAGCCGCGACTCGCTGGAAACCCTGGCGGAATACGTCCGGGAGCGTAACCGCTAGGGCCGGTTGGCAAACCCTGCCCGCTCCTCCTGAACTTTGCGCAGAAGCGACGGGTCGATCCAGGCGCCTTGCAAACAGACCCTCCCAGGTTATCGTGGTCTCGGTGGTAGTAGGGTCGCTCCAAGCGCCTTGCAAACAAACCCGGAAGCTCCTTTGCCATTCCCCGACCACTATTGCCCGGCCTTTTCAGCGATCTAAGCCCGGATTCCGTCATCCCAAACTACCTGCCCGCCCACTATGGTCAGCCGCACCTTCGTATCCTTTATTTCCTCGGTTTCCGCCCCGGCCGGGCCGGGATCGATCAAGACCAGGTCGGCCAGCATTCCGGGGCGGACGGCGCCCTTACGCGACTCGGCGCCTTCAGCTATAGCTCCGCCCCGGGTGTAAATCCGCAGAGCGTCCTCGAACTCCAGGTGCAGCCCGGCGCCGTCCATTGCTCCCGGCGGCAAAGTTTGTCCGGCGGCGGTGCGACGGGTAACGGCGCCGTAGATGGCCGGCCAGGGCGAGGGGTCGATAACCGGCGCATCGGAGCCAAAGGCCATAGGCAGCCCGGCCCGGGCCAGCGCAGCGACGGGATACAGGTGGGGCAACAGTTCCGCCTCGACCCGCTCCAGGTAGCCGTCGCCCCGCTGGTAGATAAACCCGGGCTGGGTAACCACCATTGCGCCACAGCGTCGCAGTTGCGCCAGCAGTTCCGGCGGACATTCGGCACAATGCTCAATGCGGTTCCGGGGGCGGGGCGGCGACTTGCCGGAAGGAATACCCTTGACCGCGACCTCCGCTACCGGAAAGGGGCGGGCAAGCCCCATCAGCCCGGCGACGGCGGCTATCGCCTCCTGCTCAATGGCGTGGACGGCCACCGGAAAGCCGCGACGACGGGCGTCCGCTACCAATTCCCCCAACTCATCCGGGGCCGGCTGCATTGCGCCGGTAGTCAGAGTGAGCATTATCTTGGCGTGGCCCAGCCGCAGCCGGTCATCGCCGCTGCCCCAGCTCAAGCCGGCCGCCGCAAAGTCGGACAGCCGCCCGGCTCCGGCCATCAGCAGCACCCGGGGGAGAAATTGGCCGGATTGTACCAGCGATTGAAAGGTCTGCCAGGCGTCGGGAGAGTTGTTGGGCCCGGCATCGTGCGTCGAGGTAATGCCATAGCGGAGCAGGCGGCGGTTCAGCTGCGCCACACCCTCCGCAAGCTCTTCGTCCGAGCGGGTGTTGCCGAGCCTGGCGCGCAACCAGCCGGACAGTTCCAGCAACAGGCCGTCCGGCTCTCCGGTAGCTCCATCCCGGTGGATGATACCCTCCGGCGGGTCGGCGGTAGCGGCGTCAATGCCGGCCAGTTCCAACCCCCGGCTGTTCAACACGGCGGCGTGGCCGCTGGCGTGTTCCAGCCGTACCGGATGCCCCGGGGCGGCGTCGTCCAATTCCTGTCGGGTGGGGTAACGGCCCTCCGCCAAAGCTGCCGGGTCCAGGCCAAAGCCGCGAATCCACCCGCCCGGCGGGGTTTCTCCGGCCCGGCGGGCAATGATTCCCTGCCGTCCGGTCAGGCCGGCCAGCGAGACAACGCCGCCGGCCGGCCGGCAATCCAGTCCGGTCAGGGCCGAGGCCGACGCCAGCAGATGGCAATGCGCGTCAATGATGCCGGGAATCAGGGTCAGCCCCCGACAGTCTATAACCTGGGTGCGGGGTTTGCGCCAATCGGCGATGTCCCGATCGCGACCCACCGCCAGGATTTCAGCTCCCGAAACGGCCACCGCCTCGGCCAGGGGTAGCGCCGGGTCCAGGGTGATGACGTGGGCGTTGGCGAGGATCAAGTCGGCGTAAGCGGACATTTCGGCTTTTTGTCGGTCATTCGGAAAAACCGGAATCTAAATGACCTTGCTCTGCAAAATTGTTATACGCCGGGATACCGTTCACTTTCAGGGTTTAACCCCGCTGGGGCAGCGCACATATACATATATATAAAATATATGCGCAACTATGCGCAAAGAAACACTAAAATCAAACGGAACCTGCGCCAGGACGCCCTGGATTCCCGCTTTCGCAGCGGTCAGCGACCGGCCTGCGGGGATCAGGCGGACTGAATCGCGGCATCGTGCTGCTCGTCGGCATGGTAGGAGCTGCGCACCAACGGGCCAGCGGCCACATGCTTGAAACCCAGCTCCCGTCCGATGCGGCCCAGGTCGGCGAATTCCGTCGGATGATAAAAGCGGTCAATGGCAAGGTGTTTGGCCGAAGGCCGCAGGTATTGGCCGATGGTCAGCAAATCGCAGCCCACTTCCCGCAAGTCCCGCATGGTCTCAACCACTTCCGCCGCAGTTTCTCCCATACCGACGATGATGCCGGACTTGGTGACGGCGCCGGGAACCAGTTCCTTGGCTTGGGCTAACAACTCCAGGGAACGCCGGTAATCGCCCCGGGGCCTTACTCGGGGGAAAATGCGCCGGGTAGATTCGATGTTGTGGTTCAGCACGTCCGGCCCGGCCGCCATCACTCGGGCCAACGCCTCCCTGGAACCGGCAAAGTCGGGTATTAGCGTCTCGATTTTGCACTCCGGTGATTCGGCGCGAATCCGGTTGATGCAAGCGGCAAAGATAAAAGCGCCCCCGTCAACCAGGTCATCCCGGTTAACCGAGGTAATGACGCAATAGCGCAGTCCCATCCATTTAACCGTTTCGGCCAGTCGGGCCGGTTCCTGCAAATCCAGTCCCTGCGGCCGGCCGGTGGTTACCGCGCAGTAGTGGCAGCGGCGGGTGCAGATTTCCCCCAGAATCATAAAAGTAGCGGCGCCCCTTCCCCAGCACTCGCCGATATTAGGACAATGCGCCTCCTCGCAAACCGTGTGCAACTGCTGACCCCGCATTAACTGCTTTAGTTCCAGATAACGCGGGCTACCCGGCATGGTTACCTTGAGCCAGTCGGGCAGCCTGGGCCGGATGTTGGCGTTACGCTTCCGGTCGGTCATCAAATCTCCGTTCCTTATAGATGCGATAGATATAGATGCGCCGTTGCCATTTCCATTCACACCGGCTATTTTATTGCGCTCTGGCTTGGAAGTATCCGCCAGGCTATCTAAAACTGGACCACCCGGGGAATCACGCGGCACTTCTCTGCTACGATGATAGCCTCGATTTCTGCGACCGCCCGTTGGAGACAACCATCCCGGTTAATCACCCGGTAGTCGTAGCGACTGACCTGGGACAACTCCTCCCTGGCAACTTGGAGGCGCAGGTCCGCTTCCTCCGGTGTTTCCGTCTTTCGCCGACCCAGACGGCGGGCCAGTTCTTCAAAGGAGCCGGGAACCAGAAAGATAAAGAGGGCTTCCGGGGCCAGTTGCCGCACTGTTTCCGCTCCCTGCACGTCTATTTTCAGGACGACATCCTTGCCGGCATTGAAACCTTCCCGCACCTGGCTGCGGGGCACGCCGTACCACCGACCATAAACCTCGGCACATTCCAGAAACTGGTCCCGTTCCCGCATTTTATGGAAAGTGTCGGCATCCAGGAAAAGGTAGTCCACCCCGTCCTGCTCGCCCGGGCGCGGCGGGCGGGTAGTGGCGGTAACCACAAAATGCCAGGGGGGGCTCAACTTCTTCAGTTCGACCAGGGCGGCATCCTTGCCCACGCCGGAAGGCCCGCTAATCACCACCAATAGCGGGGTTGCCGGGGCCATTTCCGGTAGCTCCCCTCCCAATCGCTGACCCAATGGCTGCACCTTTAGCTCTCGGCCCGGGCCTAGCGTCGGTCTCCGTCCCGGGAACCGCGAAAGAGCCGCCGCTGGGCGTCCAGGAGCTTGCGCCCAACGAACATATCGCCCATGCTCTCGGCAAAAGTCGGCAACTCCTGGTGCGGATTATATTGGCGGGAACGGGGGCCATAATCTCCAGCCAGCCATTTGGCCCGGGACTCCCTGGCCCGGACGAACAAGTCCAGCACCGCGGCGGAATCCAGGTTCTCCCCGTCAGCCAGAAGTTGGCGCACCGCATAGAGTTCCCGGATAAAGGCATCAATCCAGACAACAATCGGCTCCGGGTTTGAGACGCAGATGTCCCGGTGCATTACTGAGTCCCCGGAAGCCAGGCGAGTCAAGTCGTGGTAGCCGCTGGAGGCGACCCGGGCAATGTCATCCCAGTTAGCGCTGCCGGAAGTGCAACCCACCAGGGCCACGGAAAGCAGGAAGGGCAGGTGACTGGCCGCGGCCACAAAGCTGTCGTGTTCCTCGGTGCCAATATAGAAGGGAACTGCTTCAATAGCCTCGACCATAGTGGTGATTTCGGCCACGCCCCGCTCGCTGGCCCTGACGCTGGGAATAATGCAGTAGGTCTTGCCAAGGAACAGATTGGCGTCGGCATTTTCTGGCCCGGCAGTCTCTTTGCCGGCCATCGGGTGCCCGCCGACAAAATCCACGGTGCCGGGCAAGTATTCGTCGGCCCAGGCCAGCACTACCTTCTTGGAACTGCCCACGTCGGTGACGACGCAGCCTTCGGGCAAATGGGGCGCAATGACCTCAAAAAGCTCCCGCATCGCCATAATCGGCGTAGCCAGGACAACTATGTCGGCGCCGGCCACCGCATCCAGCAACCGGTTTTCCACCCGGTGGAAGGCATTGCTGCGCTGGGCGCCGCTACGGGCGCCGCCGTCGGCATCGGTGCCGACCAGTTCCAAGTTCAGCAACGGAGAGCGGCGCAGGGCTAGCCCCAGCGAAGTACCCATCAGGCCCGTGCCTACAATGGCTATTTTCGGCATTACACACCTCCCGGGAATGCCCGGCGCCCGTTCTGGGGAATCCTACCCTCTAATCTTACACTATTCTGTCTGTGGCGGAAACCTGGGCAAGTCGCTGACAAGAAATTTTCTTCCGGGGGCGCAGGGTTCGCCGCCTGGCCCCGCACCCGCCAAGGTTGACAAATCCTTCGCTGAAACGTTAGGCTAACGTTAGAGAAAGGTTAAGAAAGCTGTATTTTATGCTGTCTCCAAACAGCTGCTCAAATCAGAACGAACCGGATTCCTGCCCGGACTTCGGCGTCGTGACCGTGGCGTGCCACCGGCCAGATACAGCCTCTTTCGGCCCGCGCCCGGCGCCTCCCTTCATCTCTCTGCCGCCGCTCAGGCGCCAGGCAATTGTGCCAGGATAACGTCGTACCATCCATGGACCGACGCCGCTGACGGACGAGGGCCGCAGGTTTCTTCGAACAGCAACCGGCAGAGGGATGCAAAGTGCGGAATAATAATGACGATGCCCAGAATCTCCTGACCGCCGAACCAGCCCAGGGTAGCGGCTCTGAACCCTATATCCTGGTCCAGTCCCTCTGGAAAGTATTTGGCAAGAACCCCGAACAAGTCTTGGAGCCAAAACATGCCGGCAAGGATAAGGCGTTTTTTCGGAGTGAACTGGGCAACGTGCTGGCCCTGCGGGACGTGAACTTTGAAGTCCGGAAAGGCGAAACCTTCGTGTTTATGGGGCTTTCCGGCAGCGGCAAGTCAACCCTGGTTCGCTGCTTGTTGCGCCTGATTGAACCCACCGCCGGCGAGATCATCATCGACGGCGCCGACATCACCCAGATGACCGACAAGGAACTGGTTGATTTCCGCCGCACCAAGATCGCCATGGTTTTCCAGCACTACGGACTGATGCCCCATCGCAACGTGCTGGATAACGCCGCCTGGGGGCTGGAAGTTCAGGGGGTTGCCAAGGAAGAACGATATGAACGAACCCGGAAAATCCTGAGCCTGGTCGGGCTGGGCGGCTGGGAGGACTCCTACCCCCGGCAGCTATCCGGTGGAATGCAGCAACGGGTGGGCTTGGCCCGCGCCCTAGTGGTGAATACCGATATTCTGCTGATGGACGAGCCCTTTAGCGGTCTGGACCCCCTGATCCGGCGGCAAATGCAGGACGAACTGCTTAACTTGCAAACGGAGTTCCAAAAGACCATCGTATTCATCACCCACGACTTGAACGAGGCGCTGAAGCTGGGCGACCATATCGCCATTATGCACGATGGCGGTATAGTCCAAATCGGTTCGCCGGAAGACATCGTGCTGCACCCCGAGGACGAATACGTAGGCGATTTCACCCAGGACGTGCGCCTGGAAAGCGTGTTGACCGCCAGCAAGGTGATGGTATCCCCCAAGGCTACGGTAATGGGACACCAGGGACCGCGGGCCGCCCTGCACACCATCGGCAACAGCGACGGCGACGTGGCCTGGGTGGTGGACCGCCAGGAACGCTACATGGGCCTGCTGTCCATTACCAACACGGAGAAAGCCCTGCGGGCCGGGGTCAAGCGCTTTGACAAGGCTTGGGAATTCATTGACCAGGAGCATCAATCGGTTTCCCCCAGCACCACCTTCGACCAGCTGATCCCATTGGCTATGGGCACCGACTTTCCCATCCCGGTTACCAACGCCGACAATATGCTCATTGGCGAGGTGCACCGGAGCGCCCTGGCCGAGGCCCTGGCCGAAACCTCCTCGGTGGACTCGGACTATGCGTCCAATGCCGCCCTGAACGCCGCCAGCCTCGCTGAAAACAGCAATGACCCCGGCAACGCCGGCCAATAGAGCCAAATGCCCTGGCCAGCCACAGCGCGGGTGGCGCATACTACCGGAACCGGGAAAGCCAAACGGATACGAGGATTATGACTACCGAAGCCGTCCCAATACAAGAACGAGTCGCTGCCCTGGAAGAGCTGCAAAATCACTTGGCGACTAAGGACGACCTGGAAAAGTTGCGCGGCGACATGCAGACCAACATGGAAAGGCTGCGTGGCGATATAGAAAGGCTGCGCGGCGATATGCAAGCCGATATGGGAAAGCTGCGCGGCGATATGCAAGCCGATATGGGAAAGCTGCGCGGCGATATGCAGGCCGATATGGGAAAGCTGCGCGGCGATATGGAAAGGCTGCGCGGCGACATGCAGGCCGATATGGGAAAGCTGCGCGGCGATATGCAGGCCGATATGGAAAGGTTGCGCGGCGATATGGAAAGGCTGCGTGGCGATATGGAAAAGCTGCGTGGCGATATGCAGGCCGATCGGGAAAGGCTGCGGGCTGAACTGCTGGTCGCCATTGAACGGGCGCAAACCAACACTATCCGGTGGATGATTGGAACCATCATTGCCACCGCCGGGTTGGCTGTTTCTATCACCCTGGCCGTGGAGAAGCTCTTTTAGTGGAGGGCGCGGCCTCCTAATGCAATTTGTCCTGTTCCAGCCATTAGCAGCAGCCAACGTCGCAGGAGGTAACAATGGCTTCACTAACTCGGGATGAATCCAACCTTCAACCTGCCGACTCTCAATCTGCAACCCCGGAGACGGGGCGCGCCAGTTCACCCCCTCCGTCTCTGCTATCCAGCATTCGTTCCTTGCCGGTGATTTACCAGTGGGTGGCCGGTTTGGCCGCAGTGGTCATCGTGCTGGTAGCATCCCTGGCGATGTGGGGGCCGGAGATGGAGTTTCCGACGACGGTCTCGACCAGGGAGATTCCCACCGGCGGTGGCTCTACGATACAACTGGAGAAAACGGTCCGGCAGGTTACGGGAGAGACCGTAGATACCGGGGTTAAATGGTTGACTGCAAAGGGAAGTTGGCTGTTTAACGGAGTCAAGACCGCGGTTCAGCGGGGACTGAACTACATCGAAGATGGACTGAAGTGGATCCCCTGGCCGGTCCTGGTGGTAGGCCTGACCCTTCTGGCCTTTGCCATGGGCCGCTGGAGTCTGGCGATTTTCACCGCCCTCGCCCTGCTCTTTATCGGCTTTATGGACTTGTGGGCCAACGCAATTGACACCATCGCCTTGATGGTGGTGGCAGTGGCTATCTCGATGGTCATCGGCCTGCCCCTGGGCGTGCTGGGCGCCCGCAACCGGATGGTGGACAACCTGATGCGGCCGATTCTGGACGGGATGCAGACTATGCCCAGCTTCGTGTACTTGCTGCCAGGCATCCTCTTTTTCGGGCTGGGGCCACCGGCGGGGATCTTCGCCACCATCATCTACGCCGTGCCGCCGGTAATCCGCTTGACCAACCTGGGGATCCGGCAGGTTTCCGCCGAGACGGTGGAAGCCGCCCGTTCCTTCGGGGCCTCGCCAATGCAGGTGCTGACCAAAGTCCAGATACCAATGGCGCTGCCTACCATCATGGCCGGCATCAACCAGACCACGATGATGGCCCTGGCGATGGTAACCATCGCCAGCATGGTGGCCGCCGGCGGGTTGGGCGACAACGTGCTGCGCGCCTTGCAGAAGAACGAAACGGGCAACGGCGTTATCGCGGGATTGGCTATTGTTTCCCTGGCAATCGTCATCGACCGCCTGACCCAATCGGCGGCCCGCAACCGGCAACAGTCTTTGGGGGTGGGTTAGGGAGACATACCCCGGTTGCGCCACAGCTGGACAGTGGTTTGACAGCGCCGAGGCACATTGATAAGATTGCCCAAGTTCAGACGGTGCAGCAAGCGCGTAATTATAAGTCCGTAACTTATCCGTAACCTCGTAACTTAAAGGAGGTCGATTTTGTTTACCAAGTATCGGGCGACTTTATCTTTAATGGCGGCGGTTGTGGCTCTTCTAGCTCTCGTCTCCTGCGGTACGGCAGCGCCTGAAGTCATTGAGGTCGAAAGGGTTGTCGAGAAAGAAGTGCCGGTTCAGGTCGAGGTCGAGAAGATCGTCGAGGTGGAAAAACAGGTTCCGGTGGAGGTGGTCAAGGAGGTCCAGGTCGAGAAAGAGGTTCCCGTTGAGGTAATCAGGGAAGTTGAAACCATCGTCGAAGTCGAGGTAATGGCTCCCGAAGGGCCGAAAGAGACGATTGTTTTCGGAGACCTCAACTGGGCCAGCGCCCTGCTCCAGAACCGCATCGCCCAGTATATTGTGGAAAAGGGCTACGGCTATCCCACCGACGTGAAGTTCGGCGCCACTCTGCCTCTGTTCCAGGGCCTGAAAAACGGTGATACCGACGTAACTATGGAAATCTGGCTGCCCAACCAGGACGAGGCCTGGAATGAGGCACGCGAGGAGGGCGCCGTTCTCTCCGTAGGCAAAAGCCTGGGCAAAGACTGGCAGTCCGCCTTTGTCATCCCGGCTTACCTGCAAGAGCAGTATCCTGAACTGGACAGCATCGACGACCTGCGAGAACAACAGTACAAAGACCTGTTCAACACCGCGGAAACCGGGGACAAGGCGCGGCTCGTATCCTGTGTTATCGGCTGGTCTTGTGAAGGCGTAAACGACGCCCAGATCAAAGGATACGGTCTGTCGGACCATGTCCACATCGTAAACCCCGGCGACGGCGCTGCCTTGAATGCCGACCTGTACGGGGCTTATGAAAAGGGAGAACCCTGGCTGGGTTATCAGTGGGGCACTAATGACCCAGCGTTGAAGCTGGACCTGGTTCGGCTGGAAGAGCCGGCCTACAGCGACGAATGCTGGTTCACCACCAAGGCTTGCGCTTATGAAGACGCCACCATCCTGATCGCGGTCAACCCCAACTTGCCCGGAAACGCTCCCGCGGTGGTTGAGATGCTCCGGAACTGGGACTTCAACATCGCCATCTACAAGAGCGCCGTCCAGTGGCAGGACGAAAACCAGGTTACTGACCCCAAGGCCACCGCTATCTGGTGGCTAAACAGCAACGCCGATATTTGGGGTGGCTGGGTTACCGAAGAGGCCCGGGGAAAGATTCAGGCGGCCCTCGCCGCCGGCGAGACTGCCGACGGCTGGCCCGACAGCTAGACGATCAGGAGCCTCCGAAGCACCGCCTCTGGGGACGGACGCTATGTCCGTCCCCAATTCTTTGCAAGCTGGTATAATAGCCTCGGACTGAAGCTGGAACCGAAACCCGTCCCATTGACTAACCTGGTAAATCCGAGGTGCTGAATGACGACCCTTACTCCCATCTCCGACCCTACCCTGGAAACGCTGCGGAACATTCCGACTCAAACCCTGATTGACGGCCTATGGGTGATGGGTTGGCCGATGAGCTACATCGAAGGCGCCCGCCCGCTCCAGAAGGGTCAACAGATGGCCGGCCGGGCCGTAACCCTGCGTTTCGTGCCCCACCGGCCCGACCTGGCCCAGGACAAGCCCAAGGGCGACCGGTCGGCGGAGTACCTGGCCTATGAACTTTGCGGCCCCGGGGAAGTGCTGGTCATTGACGCTATGGGCTGGACTTACAGCTCCATCGGCGGAGACATCAAGTTTCTCCGGCTGCACCAGCGACAGATCGGAGGCTTGGTCACCGACGGGGCGGTCCGGGATAGCAATGCCCTGGTTGGCTATGGCTTTCCGGTCTATTCCGCCGCCACCACCGCCAAGCAGGGGCCGGCCGAGTTCTGGCCCTGGCAGGTCAATGATGCTATCCAGTGCGGCGGAGTATTGGTTCGCCCCGGCGATGCGATAGTCGGCGATGACGACGGCGCAGTGGTCGTACCCCACGCCGTCGTGGACCAGGTAATCGCCATCGCCCAGGAACGGGAAGAGGTGGAGGGGGTGATCAAGGCTCAACTGGAGATTGAGCGTTGTTCGCCGGGTAAGTATTACCCTTTCAACGACCTTACCTGGCAACTGTTTGAGGAAAAAACCGGCAAGAAGCGCCGGCAGTAGGAAGAAGCGATCCAAACCACTTTTCACCCGGAGACCCGGAGCTGCGCAGATTCCGCAGATTCCCGGTGAATCTGCGGCGGCTCCGGGTGAAAAGAAATCCGGCAAAGCACACCCAACAGGAGGACGACATGGCTCGACTACCCTTGGCAACCCGAGAAAGCGTACCGGAAGGCCAGCAAGCAGCTTTTGACGAAATCGTGCAGGGCGGAGAGACTCCCAGCCGGGGGCCTGGCTCGGTAACCATCCACGTGCCGGAGGCGGCCCGGCGGGTAACTGCGCTGAACCAGTACCTGCGCCGGGACTCCAGCCTGCCCCTGAAAATCCAGGAACTGGCTATGCTGGTGACGGCGCGGGAAATGGACTGTCAACACATCTGGAACGCTCATGCCGCCTCCGCCTGCGCGGCCGGGGTTCCTCGCGAACTGGTGGACGCCCTCCGCGAGGGTGAAGAGCTGTCCGACCTGGCGCCGGAGGAAGAAGCAGTAATAAACTACGGGCAGGAGTTCTTCCGCACCCATCACGTCAGCCGGGGCGGTTGGCAGGCCGCTTTTGAGCAGTTCGGCGCCCAGGGGTTGGTGGAACTGACGCTGGTAATGGGCAGTTACAGTATGCTGGCCTTTTGCATCAACGCTTTCGACACCGATTTGCCGCCGAACCGGGAAGAGCCGCTGCTGCCGGTTTAGGTATCACCCCGCCCGCCCGCCATTTCTCAGGGAGAAATGGGGACTAGGGAGCCGGCCAAACCGGATGGTTGAGCTATGTGCGGCAGATATACTCTAACAACCGACCTGACGGAACTGGAGGAGCGGTTCGGGTTTGCGGCCGGGGAGTTGACTTTTCAACCCCGCTTTAACGTTGCGCCCAGCCAGCCGGCGCTGACCGTGGTCAGCGCCGGACATTACTCCAGGGAGTCCGGGATAGCGCACCGGGCCGGCTTTATGCGTTGGGGGTTGATTCCCTCCTGGGCCAAAGACCCCTCCATTGGCAATCGGCTGATAAACGCCCGGGCCGAAACGCTGGCCGAGAAACCGAGCTTCAGACGCGCCCTGGAGCGGCGGCGCTGCTTGGTCTTGGCCGACGGCTTTTACGAGTGGCGGAAGCTGGGCGGGAAGGGGCAGCCGTTTCGAGTTACCCTGGCCCCGGAGGAACCTTTTGGCATGGCCGGCCTGTGGGAACGGTGGCAGTCTCCCGCCGGCGAGACTATCTACTCCTGCGCCATAGTAACCACCTCGGCCAACCAGCTGCTGGCGCCGATTCACCACCGGATGCCGGTCATTGTGCCCCCCAACCTGGAGGCTGCCTGGCTGGACCCGGACGTAAGCGATCCCGCCCGGTTAGGCTCCATGCTGCTCCCGTATCCGGCGGAGCTGATGCGGTTCGACCGGGTATCGACCCTGGTCAACTCGACGGCGCACGACCGCCCGGATTGCATTATACCCGCCGCAAATGCTACTCCTCTGCTGCCGGGATAGCGCGGGAATCCCGCATCGGGCTCCAGGCGTTAGCCGGGACGGGCGTTAGCCGGGACGGGCGTTAGCCGGGACGGTGGTAAATCTGGAGGCGGTGGCGCAGGCTGTCCACGATATAGATACGGCCGGCAGCGTCCACCTTGACGGAGGTCGGCCCCCAAAGCAGCTTTTCCACATTGGCCGAGCGCTCCCACTCGTATCCCCGGTGGGCGTCGTATTCCGGGCGGGGGGCTATTTCCGGTTCCAGGCTGGCTTGCTGGCGTGCCGCGGCCTCGTCCGGGTTGGCGGTAAAGTAGTCCTCGGCCCACCGGGAGGAGCCGGAATCGCCCCGGACGGCGGCGACAAAGTTGCCCTCTCGGTCTAATACCTGCACCCGCTCGTTGCCCCAGTCAGCCACGATGAGGTTGCCCCGGAGATCCACCGCCAAGCCCGCGGGACGGTAAAACTGTCCGTCTCCGTTGCCGGTGGCGCCGAAGACGGACAGGAAGGCCCCGTCGGCGTCAAACTTCTGGACCCGGTCGTTTCGCCAGTCGGACACATAGATGTTGCCCTGAACGTCTAGGGCCAGGCCCCAGGGCATATTGAATCGGCCGGGGGCGTCGCCATACCCTCCCCAATGGGTCAGGTATTGGCCTTCCCGGGTGAATTTTTGAACCCGGTGGTTCAGGCTGTCGGCAATCAGCAGGTTGTCCGGCCCGTCAAAGGCAATAAAGGAGGGCCGGGCCAATTCCCCCGGGGCGGTCCCGGCCACACCCCACTTGCCCAGGAAGTCGCCGTCCCGGTTAAATATGGAGATCCGGTTGAGCGCTTCGTCGGCCACGTAGAGCCGGTCGTCAGCGTCAAAGGCCAGGGAACTGGGCCACCAGAATTCACCGTCCGCCGTACCGCCCGTGCCAAACTCTCCCAGGTAATCCTCGGTCGCGGTGCAGACGGTAACCCGCTTGTAGGGCAGCCGGACGCCCAGCTCCGGCCCGGCCCGGTTCAGCACGTAGAGCGTGCCGGCACTATCCAGGGCCAAGTCCACCGGGTTGTTGAAACCCCGTCCCTGATTTGCCATGAACCCTACCGTATGGCTGTATTGAAGGGATGTGGCGGTAGTCATCAGCAGCCCTCAACACTCGTCCGCAACATTCATACTCTCGACGCTATACCCGTCCCATATGCGGGAGGAAGGGAGGCGGCGGTCAACATCCGTCCGCAACATTCGTCGTACCCTTGACGCTGGCCGAACCGCCGGAAGCGACGGGCTACGCCAGTTGGTACTCGCGGGTGGCGACGATAAGCTGGAGCATTTCCGCTACCCGCTGCTCCGAACATTCGGTAGCGCCGCGACGGTCAAATACCAGGTTCCCCTGCTGTCGGGCATGGGCAACCAGGCTTTGGCGGGTAGTTTCCGTTACCTCAAACTGGCTGAGGGACTCCAGGCAGGCGTTCACGAATTGCTCCGGGGTCAAGGCGTCGCCCACCATTTTTACCCGTTCCAGGATTGCCTGAACCCCGGGTTGAGTTATGTCGCCCATTTCCAGGGCGGCTGCGTTCACCCGCTCCACCAGGCTGCCAGTGTCAATCCATTCCCGGCCGGTGTGCCAACCCTCGACGGTCGGGGGATTGAGTATCTCCTGGCCCATAAAATTAACGTCCATCGCCAGGTTGACGATGCTCCATTCCGGGAAGCAGTGGCTGCCGGCCAGCCGCGCCGTACCGGCCACCAGTTCGGCCGGACTCTTGACCCGGGCCAGGCGGACCGCTTCGGAACGGAAAAAGTCGGACAGAAACAGGGTGCGCAGCACGGCGCGAATGTCGCCATCGGTTTCCCGGAACCGGTCTGCCAAATGCTGGATTGAGGCCTCATCCGGCGTGTCGGAAACGAAGAAACCGTACAGCCTGGACGCGACGAACCATGCCGTGGCGGGCTGCCGGCAAATTATGTCAATGACATCCTCCCCGTTGAAGGGGCCGGTTTGACCGAGGAAAGTCTTGAGGCCGTCGTCGTGGTCCTCGGGCCGATATACAAACTGCCAATCCAGACGGCCATGGGGCCAAATGGAATCCCGGGAGGCGCGAATGCTCATATAATCGGCGTTGGCGATAGTCCAGCCGGTGAAGGCCCGGGCGCACGCCTTCACGTCAGCTTCCGTGTAGTTGCCAATGCCCATGGAAAACAGCTCCAACAGTTCCCGCCCGTAGTTTTCGTTGGGCGCATCCTTGTGGTTGTCCTTGTTGTCCAACCAGAAAATCATGGCCGGGTCGCGGGAAAGTTCCAGCAGCAATGTTCGGAAGTCGCCCAGCCCACAGCGGCGGAAGGTATTGGTCTGGTTCACGACGGCCTTGGCGTGGTTCAGCTTCCCGTAGGCGGTGGCGAACAACCCGTGCCAGAACAGGGCCATCTTCTCTTCCAAAGGCCGCTGCGTGTTGATGATGCGGTACAGCCAGTAAGCCTGGGAGCTTTCAATCAGCATCAGGCTGTTCTGGTCGATATGATAGCGGCGCAGCACGTCTTCATCCAACGTTGGGGCCAGTTCCGGGTGCAGCAGTTGCTCTACCGTCGCCGCATAACCCTGAGCAACCCAGCCTTCCAGTTCAGCGCGGGTAGCGCCAAAGCCGGCCCGGCGGAGCAGGTGCGCCAGCAACGCCAGTTCGCTATTCGCCATGTTTCGCCCTCCCGAGGTTTCGGCATTACCGGGTCAGTATAGCAACTGACGCCGGGGGATCAGGTTAATCGGGGCTGGGTTAACCGGGGCTAACCTGCCCAGGCGCGAGGGGCGATTCCATTTTACCCTCCGACTGTACAGAAAATCCGACTAACCTACCCAGGCGCGAGGGGCGATTCCCTCAATGTCAGTAACCACGTCAACTACCGCCGGCTTGCCGGCGGCGGCGGCTTGTTCCAGGGCGCCCCGCAAGTCCTCGGGACGCTCCACCCGAATGCCAAAGCCGCCCATGTCCTCGGCCAGCCTGGCGAAGTTGGTATCGGGAAACACCCACAACTCGTCCACGTTGCCGGTAACCCCGACGCTGTCGTAAGCCCGCTCGTTGCCCCGCTTTTCCTGGTTCAGGGAGTGGTTGTTGTTTACCACAGTAACCGTGTTGATACCGTAACGCACTGCCGTTTCCACCTCGCTCAGGTGATACCAGAAACCGCCGTCGCCGGTGAAACAGACCACCGGGCGGTCGGGAACGGCGCACTTGGCGCCCAGGGCCGCCGGAAAGGCCCAGCCCAGGGAACCGGCGCAGCGGAGATAGCGTTGGTCCGGGTGGTTCAGGTCCACCATAGTCCCGGTCCAGATACCGGAGTGGCCGGTATCGGAGAGCAATACGGCGTCGTCCGGCAAGTAGTCGGTGATTTCCTTGCAGAGACGCTCCGGGCGCATCGGCGCCGCGTCGGAGTTAGCCAGGGGCGCCACTTCCGCCCGCCACTCCCGCACCAACTCTTGCGCCCGACCTACCCACTCGCCCCGCGGCCCCAGGGGTTCAAGATGTTCGATCAACTTGCGCAGGGAAGCCCGGGCATCGCCCTGCAATCCTACCTGGATCGGATAGCTGCGGCCCAGTTCTTTCGGGTCTATGTCCAACTGGATAACCGGGGTGCCAGGGCGGGGAATCTGCCACTCGGTGGTTACCTGGCTACCGGTGTGACTGCCGGCGAAGAAAACCAGGTCGGCCTCGGCTACCACCCGGTTGGCGCACCAGCGGGAATAGGTGCCGCAGACGCCCACTGCGAGGGGATGGTCGTCGGGGATGGCGCCCTTGGCGTTAAGGGATGTGGCTACCGGAATGGACAGCATCTCGGCCAGCTCCACCAACTCCCGCTGGGCCTGGGAGGAAACGATTCCGCCGCCGGCGACGATTACCGGCCGTCGCGCCGCGGACAAGGCCCGGGCCGCAGACCGCACCATTTCCGTTTCCGGCTCGCCGCGGAAGGGCGGTACATGGGTAAAGGGGGCCTCTGCAATCACCTCCAGGTCGGCTTCGGCGTCAATGATAACATTACCCGAAGAACCTTGCAGGTCCAGATGAACCGGCCCGGGAGCGCCGGACGTAGCCTCCCGAAAGGCTTGCCGCAGCAGGCCGGGCAACTGCTCGACGCTGTCCACCAGGGCGTTAAACTTGGTAACCGCGTTGAAGGGCTGCACGTGGTCAACTTCCTGGTAGTAGTTGCGGTACTGCTGCATGGGCGCGCCCCGGCCGGTCAGGGCAACTACCGGAGACCCGCCCAGGAAGGGGTCCTGCAACCCGGCGGCCAAGTTGGCCGCTCCCACGTTCTGGGCCATACACACCGAAGGTCGGCCGGCGGCGCGGGCATAGCCGTCGGCCATGTAGGCGGCGGCCTTCTCGCTGTGGGCCATAATGCGGCCAATGCCCACCCGTTCCATCTCCACCAGGGCTCGGGTAACGATCATCGGCATATAAAAGGCGTGCGTTACACCATAGGCTTGCATTGTTTCTACCAAAAATCGGGCGCCGGTCATCCTTGGCATTGCTTTACCTCCCCAAGCCGGTAATCGGAGCGAGTATTGTACCGGATGATACCTTCAGGCAAAGTTAATGACAAGGGGGCCTTCACAGCTCTACCCTCGCTGCGCCCTTACGGTTTAATCCCACCCGAGCGGCGCCGCTCGGGTAGAGCTGCGGTAGCGATACTACCCATTCCCCTAAAAACGGGTATAATTACTTTCAACGCGAAGCAACACACGAATCAACGCAAATTCCCAATCCAATGTATCGGGAGGCACAAAATGGCAGAAATGATTGGTGTTGGTCTGACTCATTCCCCATCGCTAATCAAACCCGACGAGGAAATGGACTTCTCCATAACGCGCAGCCTGCGCAGCGACAAGCTGCCCGCGGAGTTGAGGCTCCCCACCAACTGGCCCGAGCCGATGCGTATCGAGTACGGCGAGGATGAAGGCTTGGCCTCGGCCCGGAAGGCCCGCGAGCGGCTGGTAAACGGGTTTCGCAAACTGCGCGAAGAGATTGACGCCTTCCAGCCGGACTTTGTCCTGATCTGGGGCGACGACCAGTACGAGAACTTCAAGGAAGACATCATCCCGCCTTTCTGCGTCCTGGCCTACGACGAGATGGAGTGCCAGCCCTTCACTGCCCGCGACGGCAGCGCCCGCAGCAACGTCTGGGGTGAGCCGGCGGACAAGATCTTCAAGTACGCCGGCAACCGGCCGGCGGCCCGCAGTCTGGTTCGGGGGCTGCTGGAGCAAGGGATTGATATGTCCTACGCCTACAAGCCCCTGCACGAAAAGGGCGGGCTGGGCCATGCCATCCTCAATACCCTACTCTACCTGGATTATGACCGGAAGGGGTTTGACTATCCGGTGGTTCCCTTCCTGGTGAACTGCTACGGCAGCAAGGTAGTACGCAACCGGGGCGGCTCCATTCAGTACGAAGCGGAACTTGACCCGCCCGGCCCATCGCCCAAGCGGTGCATGGAAGTGGGCGCGGCCGTGGCCCGGGTCTTAAAGGAAAGCCCCTGGCGGGTGGCATTGGTCGGCTCTTCCAGTTGGTCCCACGCCTTCCTGGCCGAAAAGAATCACTTCCTCTACCCGGACGTGCCTTCGGATCGGGCTCGGTTCGAGGAGTTGCGCGACGGAGATTATGCGGCGTGGAGCCGGATTTCCACCGAGCAGATTGAGGACGCCGGGCAGCAGGAACTGCTTAACTGGATGTGCATTGCCGGAGCAATGCAGGAACTGGGCCACAAGCCGGAGATTGTTGACTACGTGGAAACTTACATCTTCAACTCTAACAAATGCGTTGCCCTGTTCAAGCCCTAACCCCGGCGGCCGAATATGATTTCCGGCGGCCCGTGCGGCAGGTCTGCCGCATACGGCCTAACCCCGGCGGTCGCACTATGATCTCGCCCCAAGGAACCGCCCCGCCGACTATAGTCGGCGGGGCGGTTCGTTTCCGGTTATTGGCTGGCGGCTACCAACGGCCAAGCCGGCGCGCCGGCAAGTTAGCTCTCGCCCGCAAAGTGAGCGGTAACCTCCTGGTGGCCGGCGTTTTCGGCATACGGCTCTTCCCGGTACAGGGAGAGGGACTTCATAACCGGAATGTCCTGTATGGAGAAAAGGATGGCTTCCCCATCAGTGTCATTGGCGTGTTCGTGCCAGGCCCAAGAAGGCACTACCAGGAAATCGCCCTCGCCCCAATCGAACCGCTGTCCATTGATTACACTGTGGCCCTGGCCCCGGAAAACCTGGTAAACCGCGCTGCTGGTGTGGCGGTGGGCCTTGGTGTTCACGCCGGGCCGAATCAACTGAATCCAGCAGGCCATCGTCCGCAGCACCGGGCCGCCAGTGGCCGGGTCCGAGAACTCCATCGCTACGTCATCGAAGGGGCTGGCTTCAACCTCGGCCAGGCTGCGCAGGGCGGCGTGAGTCCGCTCCCACTTGTAATGCCACAGGGGGGAGTAGGGAGTGTTGTGGGCCTCCCAAGCCGGACGGAGCGCGCCCGAGGCGTACTTCCGCTCGGACTCGCCAACGCCGATAATCGGCTGCTGGTCTTCGGGAAACTGTTCGTAAAAAGTCGCTTCCAGGTTGTTCACCAGGGGGGTATCCAACCCGTCCAGCCAAATCATCGGCTCGCTGCCTTCGTTGTTATGGTCATGCCAGGTCCACGATGGGGTAAGCACCAAGTCGCCCGGCTCCATGTAGCACTTATCGCCCTCAACGGTGGTATAGGCCCCCTGCCCCTGCAACACCCAGCGAATGGCCGTTGGCGTGTGCCGGTGAGCCGGGGCGTTTTCCCCGGGCAACAGGAGTTGCAGGGCCGCCGAAATAGTATGGGTAGTGCCATGGTCCAGGCCGGGATTAGCCAGCCGCAGCACCCGCCGTTCCACGTCCCGATCCGGGGTTACAATATCGCCGCTACGCAACACCAGCGGCCTGGCATCGGCCCAGCGCCAGGCAAAGGGCACGACCCTGGGCTTACGTTCCAAACGTCGGCCCATCCAGGCCGCCCGCAGACCCGCCGCCTCGGTTCCCGCATAAAAACGTTCTTCCTCTTCCGGACTCACCCTTCCCAGCAACGTAGCCATAGCCGTTCCTCCGCAATCCAGACTTGGTTTGGGCTGATTCTATCTATGGGCCGGGTAGCTGTCAATTGAGACTTTCGTCCTCACTTCCGGCCGGCTCCCCGGGGTGAAGCGCCAGGGCCGGTGGAAAGTCGAGCTACAGCTCCGGCACATTCTTTCTGACCCCGTCGTTGGCTTCGCGGCTAGTCCACCACCGCAATGGCCGACAGCTCGACTTTCAGCCTGGGATGCGCGGCCAGGCGGGTAATCTCGATAGTCGCCGTTCCGGGCCGGTGGTCGCCGAAATACTCCCACCAGACCTCATTGAGCCGGTCTTGCTCATTGATGTCGGTCAGATACCGGGTAACCTGTACTACATCGCCGAAGGTTGCCCCGCAAGCATCCAGCCCGGCCTTCACGTTTTCCAGGGCCATACGCGTCTGCGCCGCTACGTCATCGGGTATATCATCGAACTCCGACTCGATATGGGGATGGTTGTGGTAGGTTTTGGCGGCGGTAACGCCGGCCAGGAATAGCAGGGAACCTCCGGTAACCTTGATGGCCGGGGCATAGGGCAAGTTAACCGACGGGTCCCGGTCGGCGGTATGGATGACCTCTAATCGTTTTGCCATGGCAATCTCCTCCAAAAAAGTCTGGGTCCGGGTATGGTCAGGTAAAGTCCGCCTATTATAAAGTCGGTAAGACAGATTGGCATATCGGCAATATAATAGCGCCAGGGATCGGTTGGTCTCCGGGTTTTTTCGTTCACTCAAGGCCAAGATACCGGAAGGGAAAGGAGAACTTGTGACGCAGATAAAGAGTTTCGGGACTATGGGCGTGGACTGGGAGGAGCGGGTGGATTTTGAGCGGCTGCGCACCCAGCGGCTGGCCCGCATCAAGAACCGCTTGAAAGAGTCGGAACTGGGCGCCCTGCTCACCTTCGATATGAACAACATCCGCTACCTGACTGCCACCATTATCGGCACCTGGGCTATGGACAAGCTGGTGCGGTTTTCCCTGCTGCCCCAGGATGACGAGCCGATTCTGTGGGATTTCGGCTCGGCGGCTCGACACCACCAGATCTATTGCCCCTGGCTGGGAAAGCGCTCCCGGGCCGGCATTTCGACACTGCGGGGCGCCACGCCACCCGGGGCCGACCTGGCCGGGGATGTGGCCAGGAAAATCCGCATGGAACTGGAGCTGCGGGGACTGCAAAACGAACCCATCGGGGTGGACGTGGTGGAGCCGGTGGTGCTTTTCGCCCTGCAACGGGAGGGTCTGAACGTGGTGGACGGTCAGCAGTTGATGCTGGAGGCCCGCCGGATCAAAACCCAGGACGAAATCACCTTGTTGAACACCGCCTGCGCTATGGTGGACGCCGCCTATGATGTCCTGTACCAGGAACTGCGGGCCGGGGTGCGGGAAAATGATGGCGTGGCCCTGGTCAACAAGGTGCTGTACGAATTGGGGTCGGAGTACGTGGAGGGAGTCAACGCCATCGGCGGCGAGCGCACCAGCCCCCACCCCCATATCTACTCCGACCGCATCCTTCGCCCCGGCGACCAGGTGTATTTTGACATTCTGCACAGCTATATGGGCTACCGCACCTGTTACTACCGCACTCTGGCTATCGGCAGCGCCTCCCAGCCCCAGATCGACGCTTACAAGAAATGCCGGGAGATTCTGGACGTATCCATCGCCGCCGTCAAGCCGGGCATTACTACCGCCGACATCGTAAAGCTATGGCCCAAAGCCGAGGAGTTCGGGTTCGCCAGCGAGGAGGCGGCCTTTGCTTTGCAGTACGGCCACGGCGTGGGCCTGAACATCTGGGAGGCGCCCATATTCAGCCGCCTCTTTTCCCTGGAACATCCCCAGCCCATTGAGGAGGGAATGGTGTTCGCCCTGGAAACTTTCTGGCCGGCCGCCGACGGCTGGTCGGCGGCGCGCATTGAGGAGGAGGTGGTGGTAACCAAAGACGGGCCGCAGGTGATAACCCGCTTCCCGGCCGAGGAGTTGATCGTAGCCGGGGTCAAATACTACGCCGCCACCGGCCCGTTGCCGACCACCCGGGAGGCCCAGTCCCACCGGAATAATTCTCTCCCCGCCGCCCACTCCGGGGCGGCAACAGGGTAATGTATCCCGGCGTCGCTGCGGAGAGGAAACTTTTTCACCGCAGCGACGCCGGGGGACGGAGTTGCGCCGAGCGGGGACGCCGGGACGACCTCCCCTAGGGGCTTTCCGGCTGGTCTGACATACCTTGCAGAATATCCTCAAGGGTTCGGTCCAAGGCCGGGTCCAACTCCACCGGCTCCACGTAGGGAATCACGTTATAGTCCGAGCGGACTTGTTCGATGATGCGCTTGGCCTCGGCGTTGTTTTCCCCGATGCGGTCCAGGTTGGACTGCAACTCCCGGGACTCGGTCTCGCCCAGGGCCTGCAATTCGTTCAGGTCAATGTCCAGCTTGAACATGGACTTGAGGCGACGCATGATGTCGTAGAAAGAGCGGTGGTCGCGGAAAATGCCCAGTTGCTCATTGTTGGAAACCACGAAGGGGTACATCGGGGCCATCGCGCCCAACCGGAACATCTCCACTTCCGGGTACTCGAAATGGGCCAGGGAAACCATGGCCATGCCAATAGTTGGCCCCCGGCGACCCTCGGTGCCCCGGCTGGACATTATCAGGCCGTACCGTTCCAGGGTATTTTTCATTTCCGGGCGGCTGTAAACGCAGTTAATCCTCCGTTCCATTTCCGGCGGGGCCGGCCCGTTGACCCCTTCCACGGCAACCGTCTGCTTGATACCCAACTCCCGGACCGCCTGGAAGAAGCCGGCGCCGTACAGGTCAATACGACTCCAGGGTTCTTCGCCCAGGAAGATAATCAAACCGTTGCCGGCGTCGTAAAAATCGTTCTCCCGCTCCATTGGGCTGGAGGGCAGCCCCTCTTGAAAGGCGACGGCGGGGCGGAAGGTGTCGTGGGTTCCCGCCACCTGAAAAGGATAGCAAAGGGTAGCTACCTGGTCGCCCAACCGACCAATCTTCCGCGCTCCCAGCTTTTCAATCAGGTAGCGGGGCAAGCCACTGGAGATTCTGCCACCGTTGGACCACTGACGCCGCCAACCGGCAATCATAAACTCGGCGTTGGGCTTTTCATGGAGGACTAAAAGTTCATCGGCCATCGAGCGTTCCTCCCGAACAATACTGCGATTTCATTATTCCAGACTGTATTATAACAGGCGGGGAAGCCACCGGCCTGCAAAATAACCGACTGGTCAGGGCAATCGCGTCTTAAACGGAGGCAGGTAGCAGGATAGAATTGGGGTATGTGATGTGCGGAGGGAAGGATGAGAGGAGCGAAGCGTGCATCCATTACAGACTATTTCCAGGCCCTGGAGGATCCCGGGATAGAGCGGAGCAGGCGGCCCAATCTTTTGGACATTGTGGCCATCGCTATCTGCGCCACCATCTGCGGGGCGGATAGCTGGGTTCATATGGAACTGTCCGGCAAGGGCGGGGAGGAGTGGCTTAGAACCTTCGTTTAGAACCCACCTGGAACTGCCCAATGGCATCCCGTCGCACGACGCCTTCGGCGAGGACTTCTCCCGGCTGGATTCGGAGGGATTCCCGCCGGGCTTTATGGAATGGACTCAGGGGGTGGCCGATTTGTTGCCTGGGGAAGTGGTGGCGATGGACGGCAGGACGGTGCGCCGTTCCCGCGATGGCAACGTTGGCGAGCAAGCCATTCACCGGGTCAGCGCCTGGGCCTCAGCCAACAGGCTGACCCTGGGCCAGGTGAAGACGGAAGAGAAGTCCAACGAAATTACCGCCATACCCCAGTTGCAGCAACGGCTGGAACTGAGGGTATTCTCAACACGTGCTGTTATGTAAAATTGAGGCAATGCTACGATCTTCCGGGAGGAATGGACAGGGCTCGCGCCCGCACTTACCGCCATGACCTGCGCTGCCCCCACTGCGGCTCCAACTGGACTCCCAGGAGACGGCCATTCCCGGGGCAAGCAGACTCACCGTTGCCGTGACTGCTTGCCCCGGTTCACCCCCGAGGGCAACCGCCACTACTTCCCGGAGACCGTCAAGCGTCAGGCCCTAGAGATGTATGCCGAGGAAACCGGCATCGCCGCCCTCGGCCGGGTCCTGGGGGGCCAACTGACCACGGTGTTTTCCTGGGTCAAAAAAAGCCCAGCTGGCGGCGGAGTTGGCCGTCAGGGAAGCCCGGCGCCGGGCGGGGCAGCCGCCGGGGCAGCCGCCAGCCAAGGTGATAGCCTCTGCCGAAATGTGGAGCTACGTGGGGGCGCGGCGGAAGGGGAAGCGGCGGGAGGTCTGGGTCTGGACGGCGGTGGTGGAGAAGGGGACGGCGCCCGCTGGGTGGACTTTGAGGTGGGCCGCCGGGACCAAGAGACCCTCCTGCGACTGTATGAGCGGCTGCCGGACGCGGAGTTGTACCGGAGCGACCATTATGTGGTGTACGCGTGGCTGCCCCAGGACCGGCAGGTGGCGGGAAGGGGCGGGGCGGTGAACCGGAATGAGGGACTGCGCTCCCGGCTGCGGGACCGGCTGCGGCGGTTGCAACGGAAGACCAGGGGGTACAACAAGAGCGTGGCCATGCTGCGGGGATCAATAGCCCTGAATCTGCTGGAAGTTGGGCCTGATGTAAATGCCAGCGCGTATTGGGAATACCGAACTGAGGGGGCGCATCGTCACCATTGATGCCCTGGGCTGCCCGAAGGCTATCGCCCAAGCGATATTGGAGCGGGAGGCTCAATACGTTCTCGCCCTGAAAGGGAACCAGGGCCGGTTGTATCAGGAGGTGCAGGACCTGTTTGCCGGAGCGGAGGAGTTCGGCTACCAGGGAGTTCCCCATGACTATGCCAACACGCTGAACAGGAACCACGGCCGCGTGGAATGGCGGGAGCGCCGGGTGATCAACGACCCGTTGAGTCCGGCCTACCTGAGCGCCGGCCAGTCCTGGCCTGGCCTGAAATCGGTGGTCAGAGTGGTGGGCCATCGGGAGACGGCGGAGGGGTCAACCGTGCAACCCAGGTGCTGCATCAGCAGTCTGACCGCGCCGGCAGAGCCGTTGCTGGCGGCAGTACGCACCCACCGGAGCAGCGAGAACTCTTTGCACCGGAGCCTGGACGGGACCTTCCGGGAAGACCAATGCCGGATTCGCAGGTCTCACGCGCCCCAGAACCTGGCGACGCTGCGGCAAATTTCCCGCAACCTGCTGAAACGGGAAACCAGCCTGAGAGTGGGCCTCCGGGGCAAACGCCGGCAAGCCAGCGGGCGGGATGCCCACTTGCTGAAAGTCCTTCGCAGTTAAGACCCGATTGCCCGGCGCTGGCTACCAGGGCGATTGCAAGGCGGTTGAACTAGCAGCTCACCCTTCGCTCTGATCGGCTCAAAGGGCTGGAGCCGGCGGTTCGCCCCGCCCGACACAGAAGGGCTTTCTTATGGACGTTCCGGTTGCAATCGCCCCCGCTAGATACCCAGCAGGCTTTCCAGGTTCTTCCAGAGGATGGCTTCCTTTTCTGCCTGGGTCAGGCTGGACAGGCTCAACACCCAGGATACCGGCCAGTCAATCCGCATATTGGCCGGCCAGTCGGTGCCCAGCACTACCCGGTCGGCGCCGACCGTGTCAATCAACATTCGCAGGGCCGGCTCGCTGTGGGTCAGGCAATCATAGTAGAACCGGCGCAGGTAGGCGCTGGGCGGTTGCTTGATACTGGCCCGGGCCTCGGAGCGCACCTGCCAACCCCGATCCATCCGGCCAATGCCAAAGCAGGTATAGCCGCCGCCGTGGGCCAGGCAAACCTTCAAGTCCGGGCATTTGTCCAGTACCCCGCCATAGGTAAAAGAGGCGAAGGTAATGGCCCGATCCACCAGGTTGCCGATGGTATTGGGCAAGTGCCAGCTTTCGGTGCGGGCCTCCACCACCGTCGGGTCGCCCTGGTGAATGAAAAGCAGCGCGCCCAACTGCTCGGCTGCCTGCCAGAAAGGTAGAAATGACGGGTCGTCGTAGGTCTTTTCATTGACCTTATCGTCAATCATCGCTCCCACCAGACCCAATTGATTGACGGCCCGGTCCAGCTCGGCGACGGCGGCGCTGAGGTCTTGCATCGGCAGGGTAGCAAATCCTTTGAACCGGTCGGGGCGGTCCAGAGTAAGCTGATGCACTTCGTCGTTGCATTCCCGGGCAATGGCCCGGGTAACGGCGGGGTCCAGGTCATACTTGTAAAAGGCGGAACTGGTGGAGACCACCTGAACATCCACCCCCAGAGAATCCATATCGGCGATGCGCTGCTCCGGCGTCCAGGTTTCCATGGGGTCAATATCCGCCTCGTCGCTCGCTGCCGTCAGCCCGTGCCAAGACTGGCCGGCCCGGATAGCTCGCTGAAAACATTGGGGTTCCTGGTGTGCGTGAATGTCAATCGCCCGCACGCTTGCAGCCTCCTGATGGTCTGGGATAGGGTTGAACATACCTTGACCGGCGGGTCCGGTCAACCACTGGTGGTGGAGCGGATCGGGTTATTCATACGTAATTCATCTCCGGTCGACCGATGGGCACGAAACTCTGCCAGGGAGATAGCTTCCCTACACTTCAGTTAGTCTCCCGGGTCCTTCCCCGCTGAAAAATCCACACTCCCCTCCCATCCCAGAATCTCGCTTATAAATGCGAAGAACGCGGCCGTGTCCACCCGTTCCACCACCGATACCGGGCCGTACGGGGCGGTTACCCGGCTGGCGGCCAGTTCCGGGCCGCTGGTGGTGGTTACCGTTACGGTGGCCCGGCGCGTGATCAATAGCTCCGGAGCTACGGCGGCGGCCAGCGCCAGCGGGTCATAAAACTCGAACCGCTCCCGCTGCCCATCTCGCCGGAACCAGTTTTGCGCCAGTTGCGCCGCCAGTTGTCCCAGCCGGTGGCCGGAGCGCAGGCCGGCGGCGGCATCCCGCCCAATGCCAACCTGTCGGCAGGCGGCCAGGTCCACCAGGGTCAGAGAGACGCCGGAGGACATAATCTCCTGCGCCGCCGCCGGGTCGCTGTAGAAGTTGAACTCAGCCCGGGGAGTGCTGTTGCCGGGGACATCCACCGCGCCGCCCATTACCGTCAGGGAGGCGGCCCGGGACAGAGCGCCGGGGTATTGTCGTTCCAGCAAGGCCAGGTTGGTCAGCGGCCCCAAGGCCACCAGGCGGATCTGGCAGGGGTAGCTGCGCAGTTGGGTTGCCAGGAAGTCCACCGCGCCGACCGCTTCGGGACGTTGACTGCGGGGTTCGGGCAGCCGGCGGGACAGGCCGCCTTTGCCGTGGAATCGGTAGGAATAGGCAAACTTGCCATACAAAGGACGGGAACTACCCCGGAACACCGGAACGTCCCGCCGTCCAGCGTACTCCAGCAAGGCCAGGGCGTTGCGGAGGCCCCGGGCCAGCGGCACATTGCCGCCCACGATGGTCAGCCCGACAATTTCCAGCGAAGGGCCCGCCAGGGCCATCAGGATGGCAATAGCGTCATCCACCCCCGGGTCGGTATCAATAATTATCCGGGTCATTTCCGGCTCCCGGGTCGGAACAATCGGGACAGGATGTACGGGGTAACTAACCCGGCGCGCCGGCTATATACCGGCATATAGAGGGGAGTGAAAATCCAGGCCCCGACGCCTCCGTTGGAGCTAACCGACCGGTAGCGGTGTGGGTTGGACAAGCGCCCTCCCGATGACCATCAACCGCCCGCCCCGCCGGTGGGCTAGACCTGAGCGCCCACCCGATAATCGCCCTGGCCCGGCAGGAGGGATGAGAATCTGAAACCAAAGGTAATGCTCACCCGATAGCTGCCTGTGCCTGGCCTATGCCGGTAGCCCGGGCCTGCCCCACCGCCCGATAGCCAGCTCACCCGATAGTCGCCTGTGTCTGGCCCTGAAAAAACTGCCCGCCCCGATGTTTCCGGGAGCGGGCGTAAACTTTCCCCAACGCCGACCAGCGCTCAACCGGTTAATACGTCAAATCCGTTGTTATCCCCTCGGGCAGTTCCACCGCCAACGCCTGGAGACTGTGGGCCAGACCGTGATAGTAAGCTACCACTACCAACACGTCCACCACCCCGGCGTCGCCCACCTGGGCGCGCAAGCCCTCAAAGGTGGCGTCGGATATGCGGTGCTGACGCAGCAGTTCCAAGACGAACTGCACCACGGCGGCATCCCGGGGTTCCAGTCCGGTCGGCGCCCGGAACTCCCGGATGGCGGAGATAACCTCCTCGCTCAGGCCAGCCTCTCGGGCGCCCCTTTGGTTCACGGTCCAGACGTAATGCCCGCCGGCTTCCCGGGCGGCGGTGAGAATCGCCAGGGCCTTGACCCGCCGGTCCAGAGGAGTCTCGAACCGGACGTAGCCACCCAAGCCGGCGTAGCTGCCCGCTGCTTGAGGGTTATTCAGCAGGGCGGCGTAGTTGCGGGCTACCCCGCCGCGGCTGTTCTCGATCTCATCCCAAATCTGCTGCCCTTCCGGTGTCATGGATTCTCGGGTGGCGAAAGGCACTCTAGCCATTGGTTTGTTCCTCCTTGTCGTCAGAGCTACGGGGAAGCGTTGTTGCCGCTCTGGTTGCCGGTATTGGGCGGCGGCTCGGTGAAAACCTCGCCCCGTTGCTCCATTTCCTCCCGGCGTCGGTTCCAGGCGACCCATAGGGCGCGCTCCTGCTCTATCCCTTCTCTGCGTCCTTCCTCACGTCCCTCCTCACGTCCCTCCTCTTTCCCCTCCTCACGTCCCTCTTCCAAAGCTTTCCGGCGGGTTCGTTCCTCGAAAATTGCGGCGAATACCATCCGGCCTACCTCCACGATGATGGCTGAACCAATCACTGACGCTGCCCCGGCCTGCGCCAGTTCCACGGTGGCGATACCCTGTATCTCCGGCCAGGTTTCGGCTTCAACCCTGACCGACTCGGCGATGGTGTTGGCCACGGTCAAATAGACCGTGCCAACACTGAACAAGCCATACCACCAACGGAGGGCGTTAGCCGGTATGCTGGGTATCCCGATGCGTACTTCCCGGTTGGCTCCGGCCATTGCTGCCCTAGTCTGCCGCCGGCTGTTCTGGCTGACCGTTCTGCGACCACAGGGCTTCCAGAATAGCGCCGGGGCTCATCGGCAGGCGTTCCATCCGTACCCCGATGGCGTCGTGGATGGCGTTGGCGATGGCGGCCATGGGCGGCACTATCGGCACTTCGCCCACGCCCCTGGCTCCGTAAGGATGGCCCGGATTGGCTACCTCTACAATCACCGTGTCAATCATCGGCAGGTCCAGGCTGATGGGCATCCGGTAGTCCAGAAAGCTGGAGTTAACCATCTGGCCGGCCTCGTTGAAGTAGTATTCTTCATTCAGGGCCCAGCCGATGCCCTGCACCACGCCGCCCTGCATCTGGCCCTCCACGTAGCTGGGATGAATCGCCTTGCCGGCGTCCTGGACGGTGGTGTAACGAAGGATGTCCACCTTGCCGGTGTCCGGGTCAACTTCCACGTCCACGATATGGGTGGAGAAGGCGCCGCCGGCGCCCCGGGGGTCAACGCTGACCTGGCTGGAGATGGGGCCGCCACTGCCGTTGAGCTGGGCCGCCAGTTCCTTGAAGGTCATTTTCAGGTCCGAGTCGGACTTGTGCTGGAACACCCCGCCGGCCAGTTCCACATCCGCTGCCGACACCTCCCAGATGGTAGCGGCCCGGTCAATCAGCTGCTGTTTGATGTCCTGGGCGCACTCGTAGGCGGCCCAACCGCTGGCAAAGGTGGTGCGACTGCCGCCGGTCAGGAAGGTATAGCCCACCGAGTCGGTATCGGCCACGCTGGGGCGCACGTCCGCCGCGGGAATGCCCAGCACCTCGGCGGCTTGCATGGCAATGGAGGCCCGGGTGCCGCCGATGTCGGTGGAACCCTCGACCAGGCTGATGGTGCCGTCGGACTGGACGCCAATACTGCAACTGGACTGCATCCCGATGTTGAACCAGAAACCGGAGGCGATGCCCCGGCCCCGGTTGGGGCCGGTCAGCGGAGTATTGTAGTGCTCGGTAGCCTTGGCCGCTTCCACGCACTCAATGTTGCCGATGACCGGGAACTCCGGGCCGTCCACCCGTCGGGTGCCTTCCCTGGAGGCGTTGCGGAGGCGGAACTCCACCGGGTCGAGGCCCAGTTCGCGAGCGACCTCGTCCATTACCTGCTCGCCGCCAAAGGCGGCAATGGGCGCTCCCGGCGCCCGGTAGGGGGCGACCTTGGGTTTGTTCACCAGCACGTCATAACCCTCGGCCCGGACATTTTCAATGTCATAGGGAGCGAACATACACTGGGCGCCCATGGTCACAGGAGAGCCGGGGAAGGCTCCAGCCTCCATGGCCAGGGTAGCATCCGCCGCCGTAATCTTGCCGTCCCTGGTAGCCCCCACTTTCACCCGCATCGTGGCGCCTGAAGTGGGGCCGGTGCTTTCGAATACGTCGGTACGGGACATCAACAGTTTCACCGGCTGCCCCGTCTTTCGGGACAGGATAGCGGCCATCGGCTCCAGGTAAACAGGAATCTTGCCGCCAAAGCCGCCGCCGATTTCCATCGGCACCACTTTAATCTGGGAGACCGGCAGGTCCAGAATCTGGGCCAGGGAATCCCGGGCGCTGAAAGCCCCTTGGGTGCTGGTCCAGACGGTCAACTTGTCGTCGGCGTTCCACAGGGCCGCAGCGTTCTGCGGCTCGATGTAGCCCTGGTGCACGGTAGCGGTCCGGAACTCCCGCTCCACCACCACGTCGGCTTCGGCAAATCCCTGTTCCAGGTCGCCTAGTTCGTACTTGAAATGGGTAGCAATGTTGCTGTGGGTGTCGGTCCGTTCCCCCAAGTCGGTGGTGGTCATATCCTCGATGACCAGGGGAGCGTCCGCTTGCATCGCCTGGGTAACGCTGATTACCGGAGGCAAAACTTCGTACTCCACTTCAATCAGCCCCACGGCGATTTCGGCGATATGGAGGTTGGTGGCGGCCACGGCGGCCACGGCGTGCCCCCGATACAGGACCTTGTCCTGGGCCAGAATGTTCTCACTGGAGAAGCGCATTCCCCGCCCGGGAGTTTCCATACCAGCGACGGGCAGGTCCCGGCCGGTTATCACCGCCTTGACGCCGGGGTAGGCTTTGGCTTTGCTGGTGTCAATGGACTTGATGCGGGCGTGGGCGTGGGGACTGCGCAACACCTGGCCATGGAGCAGTCCGGTCATCTGGAAATCGCCGCCGTACTTGGCGCGGCCGGTTACCTTGTCCGTGCCATCGTGACGAATGGGCCGGGTGCCGACCACCTGGTATTCCGTATTTGACAGTACGATATTGGACATAGCCAACCCTCTCTGCTGCGGTGTTTGGGGAATCGGGACTTGACCGGGCCATTGTACCATACCCGCCCAGCGGTTTCTAACCCGTGCCGGTCTGCCGTGCCGGCCTGAGGGATTTAGCCCTGGATAAACCAGTTGCACCGGATATTTTCTCCTTCTCAATCCGGTATAACCGGCTCGTCCGGGTAAATTCTCGTCCAGGTAAATTGCGGTAAACTATCCCCTAAATTCTGAACTTCACAAGGCGGTTTCCTACGATGAATTTGCAAGATGGCTATGCGGTAGTGGACTTGGAAACTACCGGTCTGGACTGCTGGAACGACCTGATCATTGAGATCGGCGTTTCCCTGGTTCTGCCGGGACAAGAGCCGGCCACGGACTCGGTGTTGGTGAAAATAGACCGGCCTCTCCCTCGCCGGATCGTTAGCCTGACGGGAATCACCGATCTGGATTTGGCGGCGCGGGGGATTTCCATTGACGCGGCTTTGGCCTGGTTCGTGGAGCGAACCGGCGGCCGGCCCCTGGTGGGCTACAATATCCTCCGCTTTGACCGGGCCTTTCTGCTGGAGGCTGCCCGGGTGCATCGCCGGGCAGTGGCGGAGGGACGACTACTGGCCCGGGTGATAGATGAGGTGGATGACCTGCCGGCGGGGCGTTTTATCGACGCCATGGCCCTGTATCGGGGGTACAAACTGGGACGTTACCCGGAACCGGGAGAAAGCCACCGGGACTATGTCCAGCGAGTGCTGGATGCGCGGGTTCCCGGGATGCGCTACAGCTTGTCAACGGCCTGCGCCGACTTCGGCATATCTACCGCCCGCATCCGTCCCCATCGTGCCGGCGGCGATGTGGTGCAAACGCAGAAGGTGTTTGGGAAGCTGCTGGAGTTGAACCCGCCGGGGTGATTCGGCGCAACCGTTCCTGTATTTGAGTCCGGTTATTCGGGCAAGCGACAGCGGGGGAACCTGGGCGGCGCCGGCGGTCAGTTTTCGCCCGGGCGCCGGCGCATTTCCGCCTCCAACTCGCGGAGGCGAGCTTCCGCGCGTTGCCGGGCGGCGCGTTCTCTTTGCCGGTCCGCCTCCGCCCTTTGCCAGCCAGCTTCCGCCCTTTGCCGGTCGGTCTCCGCCTCCCCCAGGTTGCGGAGGTATTGACCGGACTCGTGGTGGTAGAACTTGAGCATCCCGTTCCGCCAGCACAAGCTCAGCCGTAACGCTGGGCTGTATCCCTTGAGGACGCCGTCGGGTTCGGAGGTCAGCGCCACCGGTTGGTAAACGCCGCTTTGCAGTTGGTCGCCAGCCAGTGGCAGCCCGTAGAAATCGCCCCCGGTGCGGTCAAATCGCCAGTATTCGGAGATGCCGATCTGGGCGTAAAGCTGGCGTTTGACCGTGCTGTCCTGACGCCGGGTACTCTCCGAACCGACTTCCAGGGCGAAGTCGGGCGGTTTGCCGACCTCCCAGGGCAGGTACAGCTTCCGGCGCTCAATGGCTGGGGCGTCAACGCCGAAAGCTGCGTAGAAATCCGGCCCAACCCGGAGGTTCAGGTCCGCTGGGTCGTAGCAGATGAAGGTGTTGCTGCTGCGAAAGACCTCTTCTGCGGGGTAAAGGCTGGACAGGTGGGTATCCAGGACGTGGAGAACTTCTTGCAGGACCGGGTATTGATACATAGCGTCGGGCAGTGGCTCCGGCACGTCGGGATTGAAGGAAAGCTGGTCGTAGTTGATGACGGAGCGGATTTGATAGGCGAGTTTTGTAGTCATCGGCGGACTCCGGCGGTATCCGGCTTGGTTGGCTGGGATTCCAGGTTCAATAATAGCACACTTGGGGGCTTGGCATTATGGGCGCAAGCCAGAAGGTGTTTGGAAAGCTGCTGGAGTTGAACCCGCCGGAAGGTTAATTGACCGGCAATTGGCCCTGGGATGGGGCGGGTCAACCCGGCCCTTCCTCCTCTAGCCAGACGTTTGCTTGCGGGGGCCGGTGTGATAACCTGTCGGCGTGTTGAAACCGCAGCCTCCAGTTTGCCAACCTCCCTGCCTTGTGATTAAAATGGCACGGCAGCGGGCCCATCGTCGTGGTATTCATCAGGTATTGAAAAGGGGTAATGATTATGGTTGAAAACACCGGAAGTATTGAAGCATTACTTCAGGAAGACCGCACCTTTTCCCCGTCGCCGGAGTTTATCCGGCAGGCCAACATCAGCGACCCCGAAGTCTATGAAGCGGCCCGTAAAGACCCGGAAGCTTTCTGGGCCAGGTTCGCCGGCGAACTGGACTGGTTTCAGCGCTGGGATAAAATCCTGGACTGGAACCCGCCCTATGCCCAATGGTTCGTGGGGGGTAAGCTCAACGCCTCCTATAATTGTATCGACCGGCACCTCGCCTCAGCCCGCCGCAACAAGGCCGCCATCATCTGGGAGGGAGAGCCGGGCGATTGGCAGGTTTATACCTACCGGGACCTGTACCGGGAAGTCTGCCGCTTTGCCAACGGGTTGAAAAGCCTGGGCGTACAAAAGGGCGACCGGGTAACTATTTACCTGCCCATGGTTCCTGAATTGCCCATAGCCATGCTGGCCTGCGCCCGTATCGGCGCGGCCCACAGCGTCATCTTTGGCGGGTTCAGCGCCGAGTCAATCCGCGACCGGATTGACGACTCCCAATCCAGGGTGATGATTACCGCCGACGGAGGCTACCGGCGCGGCGGTATCGTGCAGCTTAAGCAGAACGCCGACGCCTCCCTGGAGGGCGATACTCCGGTGGAAAAAGTGGTAGTCGTCCGGCGCACCGGCCACGCCGATGACCGGATGGTGGACGGTCGGGATGTCTGGTGGCACGACCTGGTGGCCGGCCAGCCCCTGACCTGCGCGCCGGAGCCGATGGACAGCGAGGATATGCTCTATATGCTCTACACCAGCGGCACTACCGGCAAGCCCAAGGGCATTGTCCACACCACCGGCGGCTACCTGACCGGCGCCTACGCCACCACCAAGTGGATTTTTGACCTGAAGGAAGATGACGTTTACTGGTGCACCGCCGATATTGGCTGGGTTACCGGCCACAGCTATATTGTCTATGGCCCCCTGGCTAACGGCGCCACCTCGGTGATGTATGAGGGTTCGCCGGATTACCCGGACCGGGACCGGTTCTGGGCCATCGTGGAAAAGTACGGCTGCACCATCCTTTACACCGCCCCCACGGCCATTCGCACCTTTATGCGCTGGGGCGAGGAGTACCCCGACCGGCACGATATGTCCACCCTCCGTCTGCTGGGCTCAGTGGGCGAGCCAATAAACCCGGAGGCCTGGGTCTGGTACTGGCAGAACATCGGCGGCGGCCGCTGCCCGGTGGTGGATACCTGGTGGCAGACCGAAACCGGCTCGATATTGATCAGCCCCCTGCCGGGCATCACCACCCTCAAGCCCGGCTCGGCCACGCAGCCTTTCCCCGGTATCGACGCCGAGATTCTCGACGAGGCGGGCAACCCGGTCGGCCCCGGTGGTGGCGGCTACCTGACCATCAAGCGGCCCTGGCCCTCGATGTTGCGGGGCATCTACGGCGACCCGGAGCGGTTCGTGGCGCAATACTGGTCCCGCTATCCGGGCATCTATTTTACCTCCGACGGGGCCAAGCTGGACGAGGACGGTTACTTCTGGCTGCTGGGCCGGGTGGACGACGTGATTAACGTTTCCGCTCACCGCATCAGCACTATGGAGGTGGAAAGCGCCCTCGTGGACAACTCCAAAGTTGCCGAGGCCGCCTGCATCGGCAAGTCGCACGAAATCAAAGGTCAGGCTATCGTGGCCTTTGTTACTATCAAAGACCAGGTTGCCGCCTCCGCTGATCTGATAACCGAGCTTAAAGCCCATGTAGCTACCAAGATCGGCCCGATGGCCCGCCCCGATGACATCTACTTCGCCGCCGAACTGCCCAAGACCCGCAGCGGCAAAATTATGCGCCGGCTCCTTCGGGACGTGGCCGAGGGCCGCGCCCTGGGCGACACTACCACCCTGGCCGACCCGGCGGTGGTGGAGTCCCTGAAGGAGCAATACGGGGACGAGGAGTAGGATATGGGCCGGCGACGCCTTTCGGATTTTCGGGTTCCGTTTACTTTACTTTTAGCGTGCGGTTGTTGCGTCTTATACGGGGTAAACAATAATTGTAAACGGAACCGATTTTTCGGAATTTCTGCCGGAAGCCGGCGTGCTATAATGCGGCCACCGGGAATCTAGCGAGCGAGCCGTCTTCGAGCTGCCGGAGGCCGGGGCGTTGTCATTGGCGACACGAATGAGCCGCCGGCAAATCCCCGGCGGAGCGGCGGTTCCCGCAAAATAAACCCCATTTCGCGCAACCCCGATGAACTACCAATGTATCAGAAAACAGTCGCCGGGCTTATCACCCTGTCCGCCCTGGCCTTACTGAGCATAATCGGGATTATCCTGTGGCAGGACTATCAACGGTACGGAGACCTCAAAGCCGGACGAGCCTTCGGCTCTGCCGGGGGACGGTTCGCTGAGATACCGGAATTGATTGTCGGGCCGTTCCAGTCCGACGCCCCAACGCCTCCCGCCACGCTGACTACCCCCGCCCCGACGTCCGATACCTCCGATACCCTGGTTGTGGCCGCCCTGACCGCTAATGGCAGGGCCGTAGAGCCTCCCCCAGCGGTCGCCCGGCCAACCGTTTCCCCTCCGTCCCCGGTTGCCCCGGAAGAACTCCGGTTGTTGCAACGGCTGATGCTGGGGCTGATAAACGCCGACCGGGCGCATTTCGGCCTGGTCCCGCTAACCCTGGGCGACAACCCGGCCGCCCAGGGCCACGCCGAGGATATGATGCGGCGCAATTACCGCTCCCACTGGGGCGCCAACGGCCTGGCTCCCTATATGCGCTATACCCTGGCCGGCGGGTTTAACCGGGAACTACAGAACATTTCCGGCCCGGACGTGCTGACCGGCGGGGTCGGAGGCCGGAGCGAGTCGCCCGGCAAGTTGATGGTCCGAACTCAGGAGGCCTTTATGGTCAGCCCGGAGCAGCGCGCCAACATCCTCGACCCGTGGCACCGCAAGGTTAACCTGGGCATCGCCTGCAATGCCCTTACCTGTTGGGTGGTGCAGCAGTTTGAGGGCGACCACATACGGTTCAGCGCCCTACCCGCCATTGCCGGGAGAAGGCTTAACTTTGCCGGTGAACTGGCCCCGGGAATGGGGTTGGACAGCGTAGCCGTCTGGTATCACCCGCCGCCCCGCCCGTTGACCCTGGGCCAGCTTGACGCCACTTACTCCTACGGCGCCGGCCAGTACCCGGCTGTCTTCCTGCGCCCTCCCCTGGAGGCTGACCGCTACTACGCGGATAACGTGTCCAATTACGCCTGGAAAACGGGAATAGACCCCTACACCCTGGACCCGGGACTGGACCGCATTAACGCGCCGCCCCTGCGGGTGGATGTTATCCATACCCGCGCCGTCCCCTGGACCACTGCCGCCGTTTGGGAGGCCGCCGGTTCGTCCTTCCGGGTAACGGCAGACCTTGCCCCCATCCTGGAAGCCGCCGGCCCCGGGGTATATACGGTGCAGATTTGGGCCAAAGCCGGTGGGGAACGGGTGGCGGTTACCAACTATTCTATTTTTGTGGAGTAAGTTCACCATTGACCGATAACCGACAGTAGCATTGCGCTACCATTCTAAATAGTGATGCAGACGCCTTCAGGTGGTAGCTATGCCCCTCTCCAGTTACGACTTCGCCGTCCAGTCCGTAGTCATATCCGGCTGGGGTAAGCAGATAGTTTAGGCCGCTGGATGACCGGGATTACGGGCGCGGCGAACACCCCCGGCGGCGCTGTGTTTCCGGCTTGGCCCAGCGGAGCGGATACCGGCCGGGGCGGAAAGTCTGGCGGGGACGGGACGTTACACCCCGGCCGGCGAACCCGGCGCAGCAAAGTCAGAATGTTACTCCTCCACCGGCCCAGTCAGCGCGGTGTGGCGGTAAAATGGGCGAGTTCTTGCGTAAAACATTAATCGGGATCGCCCTGACCCTTCTCCTCTGGGCCGGTTGGGGCATCTGGCTGGACTACCGGGAGACTAATCGCTTTGAGGCGCAGCGGGCCTGGGAAATTTCCCTTAAGCAATGGCAGGCCATCCCCGCCCTCATTGCTGATTTGGCCTCGGTATTTCGCGACCGGGCCAACCGTGAATCTCCCCAACCGGTTTCTCCGAAGCCGGCGGAAACCTCCACCAACGCGCCAATCCCGCCCCGGCCGGCTTCACCGGCGCAACCGGCCGGGGAAATTACCGGACGCCCCGGCGCCGACCGGCTCCCGTCTGTCGCCATCACGCCAACTCCAACCCGGCTACCCGCTACCGCTGTTTCGCCAACTGCGCCGGTGTTGTCCCCCACAGCTCCACCGGCTCCTGCTCCGGCGCCTGTTTCGACTCTGATTCCGCCCGCCCGGTTTTCCTACCTGGTAAAGCATCCAGCAACCGGCGTAGAAGTTTCGCTCACTAAAGAGCAGTTTGACGTTTTCATCCTTACGGGCAAGCTGCCGGAGGCGATTGTTCCCACGGCAATACCCGATCCGGCTACTCCCCCGGCGGAACTTGCCGCTGTACCCATTCCTCCACTGGTCCCTCCCCCACCGGCCCCGACCCCGGTCTCGGCCCCGGCTATAGTCTCGGCCCCGGCTATAGCTAACCGGGCGGATACCGGCGCTGCGGTTATTCCGCTCCAGGAATTGGCCCGGCTGGTTCACGAACTGGTTAACGCGGAAAGGGAGCGGCGGGGGTTGGCGGCGTTGGTATATGACGCCGACCTTGCCGGCATTGCTGAAGCTCACAGCGATGATATGGCGGCGTATGGCTACTTTTCCCACGTGAATCCCGTTGGGGAAAGCCCTACTGACCGAGGCGTGCGGCAGGGCTATACTTGCCGTAAAGATTATGGCCGGTACTACACCTATGGCCTGGCCGAGAACATTTATCAGGGCTGGCTATACGGTTCCATTACTTATACTTACACCACTTACAGCGGAGCTACTACGATTAAGGACTGGCGCTCCGCTGCGGAACTGGCCGCTATGGCGGTGCGGGGCTGGATGGGCAGTCCCGGCCACCGGGCCAACATCCTGAACCGGAGTTACGGCAGGGAGGGGATTGGAGTGGCCGTATCCCCGGGCGGTAGAGTATATTTTACGCAAAACTTTTGCTGATTCCGCCTTTGCTGATTCAGGCTGAACCGGCGCCCTTAAGCGACTGCTCCAGCTCGATCCGGTAGAACCCTTCCTTCTCCCTGTCCCTGGCGGGATAAGAAGCCCGTGGCCTACTGGTGAAAGACCGGGAGCGTCGTTCAGGCCCCGGGCTGAGAACCGAGAGAGAATCGAAAGACCCCGTTTATACGGTGGGGTCTTTTCAACATAAGTTGGGATAGAGTTATGATTGAGGCAGGCCTGTTGTCGGAGGTGTGATGCTGCGCCGTCCCCGAGTTTACTGCCACGATGTGCGTTGTCCCGACTGCGGTTCCAATTGGATGGCCAGGCACGGCTATAACCGGGGCCAGCAACGCTACCGCTGCGGGGATTGCGGCCGGCGCTATCAGCCCAGCGGGGCCGGCGGTCACGGAGCAAGCGCTGCAAATGTATGGGGAGGGCAGCAGCCTGAGCGCGGTCAGCCGGGTGGTGGGAGTTAGGGTGCAAACGGTCAGCAACTGGGTCAAAAAGGGGGGCGACAAGCGTTAGAGCGGCTGCGGGAGCAGGCCCGGCAGCGCCCGGCTGCTATGGCGGGAGGGCAACCGGCGGCGGTGATCGCCTGTGCTGAGCAATGGACTTGCCGGGGGGCGCGGCGGGGAAATAAGCGGGCGGACTGCTGGATTTGGACGGCGGTGGTCAAAGTGGTGGGCCATCGGGAGACGGCGGAGGGGTCAACCGTGCAATCCAGGTGCTGCATCAGCAGTCTGACCGCGCCGGCAGAGCAGTTGCTGGCGGCAGTACGCACCCACCGGAGCAGCGAGAACTCTTTGCACCGAAGCCTGGACGGGACCTTCCGGGAAGACCAATGCCGGATTCGCAAGGCTCACGCGCCCCAGAACCTGGCGACGCTGCGGCAAATTTCCCCCAACCTGCTGAAACGGGAAACCAGCCTGAAAGTGGGCATCCGGGGCAAACGCCGGCAAGCCAGCGGGCGGGATGCCCACTTGCTGAAAGTCCTTCGCAGTTAAGACGCGATTGCCCGGGCCCCCCTCCCCCCAGGATTGTCGTCGGGCTAATCGTATCGTAAATCGGCATTGGCGACAGACCTTCTTGCACCACGGAGACTCGTAGCACTCTATCTGCCCCGGTGTTGCTCCGCACTGCTGGGAGAAAGATCCATACCAGATCTCCCCCGCGCGTAGTCGATGAGATGCTCCGCACTGCTGGAAGAAAGACCTCCTCCCGCAGTTAGTTCCGAAATGATCAGGATGGGATTACCAGGTCCCACTCCTTGTTTATGCGCGGGGGAGGTACTACAATGGTGCCACCGGGGCTAACGCTGGCGTTAGCCCTTTTGCCTGTTGCCCTTTGGCCGATGCCCGAAAAATGGCCGGGCCAACCTTGTTGGAGCAGTCTTTATATGTCCTTATCGGGTGTCCTGTCCCTGTTGCTGAACGACCTGTTCCGGCCCGGCGGGCCGGAAAACCTGGAGAGTAAGACCCAGCCGCCCCGTTTTGCGGCGCGACGGGGGGCGCGTCCGGTGTACGTGGCTTCCCTGCTGCTGCGGCGCAACCTCCCCACGTTGGTGATAACCCCCCGTCCCGATGATTCCCGGCGGCTGTACGACCAATTGCTTACTTACCTGGGAGAGACGGCCCCGGTTTACCTGCTGCCGGAGCCGGAAGTGCTGCCCTATGAGCGTTTGGCGGTGGATGCCCGCACCGTCAACCAAAGGCTGGTGGCCTTGGCGGCCTTGGCTTCTCCCGGCGATGACGGGCCGGGAGACCTTGAGCGACTCCCCCCGCTGGTGATAGCCTCCGTTTCGGCGGCCCTGAGGCTTACCCTGCCTCCCGAAGTTATCGGGGGGGCTGACCCCGGAGTGGCGGTGGCCGGCCGGATACAAATAGGCCAACGAATTCGCAGCCGGGAGCAATTGTTGGCCGGTTGGGTAAACCTGGGCTACCGGCATGAGCCGGTAGTGGAAAGTCCCGGTTCTTTCAGCCAGCGGGGTGGAATCATCGACGTCTTCCCGCCCCAGTCCGAATGGCCCTATCGCCTGGAGTTGTGGGATGACGAGGTGGAGACCATCCGCGCTTTTGACCCCGGCACGCAGCGTTCCTTCCCGGCGGCCCCTTCCGGGGAAAACCCGGAGGTGGTAACCGTAATTCCAGCCCGGGAGCAGCTTCCCGACCTGGCCGACCGCATTGCGGTAGAACGACGTATTGCCAGGCTGGACTTTTCCCGGTGTCCCGCCTTGATCCGGGAGCGGTTTGATGCGGAGTTGGTGGAGTTATTTTCCTGTCCCAACATCGAGACCCTCTCCTTTTACAACGGCTTGCTTAACCGGGCCAGCTTGTTGGACTACCTGCCGGCGGAGGGCCTGCTGGTTTTGGATCGACCGGGCCAAATCGAGACTGAGGCCCTGGACCTGGAGGAAAAATTCTTCCGTATGCGGGGAAGCCGGGAAGAACGCGGCGAACTGCCCGGCAATTTCCCTTCTCCCTACTTGACCTGGCCGGAACTATCCGCCCAATTGGAGCGGCGCCGGGAAAAGGTCTTTCTGGAAAGCTGGCTCGGAGAGGAGGCCGATGGCATGTTTCGCGCCGCCCCCTCCTATTACGGCCAACTGGAGCAGTTTACCGATGACCTGCGACGGCAACTGCGCGAGGGTCAGGCGGTCGTCGCCGTGAGCCAGCACGCCCGCCGTCTGGCCGAGGTGTTGGCGGAGGCCGGGTTGGGCGCTGCCCGGTCGGACTGCCTGGAAACGCCGCCGGAACCCGGCCATGTTTACCTGGTTTCCGGCTCTCTGAATGAGGGCTGGGACCTTGCGAAAGGAGCGACCCGCCCGGCCCTTTCCCTGTTGACCGACGCCGAGCTGTTTGGCGCCGTCAAGGAACGCCGCTACCGTCCCTCCCGCGCCAAAGAGCGGCCGAGCGAGGATATTGTCTTGTCAGAACTGACGCCGGGCAACTACGTGGTCCACATAGACCACGGCGTGGCCCGTTTTGCCGGCACCACCCGGATGACGGATGACGAAGGGGATAAGGAGTTTCTGGTCCTAGAGTACGCTGACAACGACAAGCTCTATGTTCCCACGGATCACCTGGACCGGGTAGGGGTTTACGTCGGCGCCCAGGACCGGGCGCCGGCGCTGACGCGTCTGGGTACGGCCGAGTGGGCGCGAATAAAGGAAAAGGTCAAGAGTTCCACTCGGGAACTGGCCGAAGAACTGTTGCAGCTCTATGCGGCCCGTAAAGCTGCCCAAGGCCACGAATTTGGCGGCGATACCGTGTGGCAACAGGAACTGGAGGATTCATTCCCTTACCAGGAGACGCCGGACCAAATTCAGGCCGTAGATGACGTTAAACTGGATATGGAGCAACCCCGGCCGATGGATCGGCTGATTTGTGGCGATGTGGGCTATGGCAAGACCGAAGTAGCATTACGGGCTGCCTTCAAGACCGTGTCCGACGGGATGCAGGTCGGCCTGTTAGTGCCTACCACGGTGCTGGCCCAGCAGCACTACGCCACCTTCAGCGAGCGGCTGAGTCCCTATCCTTTGCAGGTGGAAGTACTGAGCCGTTTCCGGACGCCCCGGGAACAGCAGGGTGTCATTGCCGGGTTACAGGAAGGGACGGTGGACATCGTTATCGGCACACACCGTCTGTTGCAGAAGGACGTAAGGTTCAAGAACCTGGGCCTGGTAGTAGTGGATGAGGAACAGCGCTTCGGCGTGAGCCACAAAGAAGCGCTGAAGCGGCTCCGGCAGGAGGTTGATGTCCTTACCCTGAGCGCCACGCCGATCCCGCGCACCCTCCACATGGCCCTGACCGGCATCCGCGATATGAGCGTTATGAATACGCCCCCGGAAGCCCGCTTGCCGGTCAAGACCTTCGTCTCCGAGTATAGCGAGGATACCATTCGCGAGGCCATCCTGCGGGAAATAGAACGGGGCGGCCAGGTGTTCTTCCTGCACAACCGGGTCAAGACTATCCAGCAGACCACAGCGGAACTTTCCGCTCTGGTGCCGGAGGCCCGGTTCATGATCGGGCACGGGCAGATGGCCGAGGCCGAGTTGGAAGAGGTAATGGTCGCCTTCGCCGATGGAGAGGCCGACGTGTTGGTTTGCACTACCATCATCGAATCCGGCCTGGATATGCCCAATGTCAATACCCTGATTCTGGACCGGGCCGACCGGTTCGGGCTTTCCCAACTGTACCAGCTGCGCGGCCGGGTGGGGCGGGGCGAACACCGGGCTTATGCCTACCTGCTGCTGCCCCGGGGGCTCCGGATTACCGAAGCAGCCGAGCAGCGAATACAAGCCGTCCTCGAAGCTGCCGACCTGGGTTCCGGTTTCCGTATTGCCATGCGGGACCTGGAAATCCGGGGCGCCGGCAACTTGCTGGGCGCCGCCCAAAGCGGCCAAATCCACGCCGTGGGGATGGAACTCTACGGCCAACTGCTGGAAGAGGCCGTCGCGGATTTGAGGGAAAGAGGAGGGGACGATAGCGGAGTGGCGGCGAGCCGTCCCTCAGTTGAGTTGCCGCGTATCGAACTGCCGGTGGCCGCCGGCATACCGGAGAGTTACATCCCGCATACTCCCACTCGCCTGGCGCTCTACCAGCGTTTTGCCAAGGCCCGGGACCGGCAGGCGGCGCCGGAACTCCGCAGGGAACTGCGCGACCGCTTTGGCCCGCCGCCCCCGGCGGTGGAGAACCTCTTAACCCTGATTGACTTGCGCGCCCTGGCCGCTGCCGCCGGCGTAGAATCCATCCTGCACGCGTCGGGTAGTATCACCCTGGGCCTGCGGCAAGAGGTGAGTAGCGCCAGGTTGCCGTTACAGCGGGCCTTGGGGTCAGTGGCAAGCGTGGGCAACCGGCAAATCAAGCTGTCCATACGGGCCCTGGGCGACCAGTGGCTGCAACGTCTTACCCGCACTTTGGAGCGTCTCCAGGCATTCCAGGAACGGATAGAGCGCATGGTAGGGTAACAGAGGCAACGGCAACATCCTGGGAGTCGATTGATAGATGGCCCGAAACCGGTTGGCGCCGGATTTCGTAGTTCTATAATGCGTGAATGCGTGGTTTTATGGGACGTACTTCGCTTTTGGGAGGGCCTTAAATGCCAAACCACCGGGACCGGGCGCACTGCGCCGGGGCAGCCCTGGCGTTAGCGGCCCGGCGCCGGCCAGGGTTCATTTTGCCTCCCCCGCGTGTTTTACTGGCTGCCGTCGCCGCAGTGGCGGCGCTGGTCGTCGCTGGGTGCGCCGTTCCGGCAGAGCCGAAACAACCGGTTCCTGACTTCACTATTATTCTGTACCAGGGTGAAGCGGAGTTGGGGGCCACCGAAATAAGAATGTCCGACCTGCGCGGCGCGCCGGTGGTGCTGAACTTCTGGGCCGGGTTGTGTCCGCCGTGTCGCGCCGAGATGCCGGAATTTCAGGAGTTTCGCAACGACTTTGCGGGCCGGGTTACTCTGGTCGGCGTGGATCTGGGCCAGTTCCTGAACTTGGGGTCAAAAGAAAACGCCAGCAAGTTGCTGGAGGAGTTAGGCGTAACCTACGCCGCTGGTTATACCGACGATGATCAGGTTGTCCAGTCGTACCGGGTGCTGGGTCTGCCAACCACCGTGTTCATCACCGCCAACGGGGAACTCCACAAAAAATGGGATGGCGTGCTGAATCTGGAAAAGCTGAGCGAGATCGCCGGGGAAATGTTGGCGGAGGATGCCGGCTGACGATTGGGAATACTTTTGCCGAGGTAGGGTATCCGGTTGAATTTTTCAGCGACGATACTCTGATGGCGGTCAATCTCAAACGGATACCCTACTTTTGCCGGACAGACCTACCTGATTGGCAGCAGTCTGTAGTATAATAATCAAGACAAGGGCTTGATTGCCCGCAGCAGGTCAAGACGCGGGCCAGCGCCCGGTCGCCGATTGTCGGGGTGTAGCGCAGTGGCTAGCGCGCTTCGTTCGGGACGAAGAGGCCGGAGGTTCGAATCCTCTCACCCCGACCATTTAATTTCTCCTCTCAACCGCCTTTCTTCGCTTTCCTCTCCCCGGCGCAATAGTGGGGCGAAATGGTCGAGTCCCGACCTTTAATCCTTCAACTGGCCGACTCCCTTACCGGGCGTAAGACCGCCCTGCGGATTGACCCGTCGGACGGGCCGCTTTCACTACACCAACTGCTGGACAAGTATGTTCGGGACTGCCCGGCAGACCGCCTGCTCCGGGTCGGCGCCGTCACCCCGGATTCCTTGCGAACGCTCCAGGCGCTGCAAGACCTGATTTACCGGTGCGATGACCGGGGATGCCTGGCCGACATGTTCGCCGGCATCGCTTTCCGGCAGCAGGAGCGTCCGGTCAACCTGGCGGCGGCGCCGGTCATCCGCCCGGCCCGGGCCGGGGATGCCGAGGCGTTGGTCATCGACCTGCTTATCGACCGGGTCAACGTAGGCTACCACCGGAATTGGACCGGCTTTCACCGGCGTCGCTGGAACAACTCCCCCGACTTTTTCGCCGATTTCGTTTACTCCACCCTGCAAGCGGCCTATGGGGTGGCGGGAGCGGAAGATGCGCTGCGACTGGATTCCGGGGAGCGGCAGCTACGGTTCCTGGATGCCCTGGGCCGCCGCGTCTGGCGCAGCGACTTCGAGAACTATTCCCGCTTCACCGGCGACAAGCTGATTTTCAAGACCGGCGACGAAACGGTGCGCAACATCGCCGCCGGCTCCGGGGGCATCTGCACCGAAAAGGTGCAAGCCCTGAAGTTCCTTACCGACCACCACGGCCTGGTTTCCGAATACCTCATTGCTGGGGACCAGGCCCGCGACCCGGCTCCGGTGGGTCGTCTGCGGGAACTGCTGACTACTTTTGACTTTCGCTTTTCCAGGCGATATATGCGCTACTGGCAACATGCCGCCCTCCTCTACTGGGTGGACGGAGCGCCGGTTCTGATGGACGCCACCAACGGCAATATCCCCTACCTGCTGCTGCCGGGCGCCGAGGCCGAGCGGCTGCTGTCCTACTCCGACAAACCGGCCATACCGGTCCGGATGGTGGAAGCCGAGGAGAGCTATTATTACCACCGGGTTCCCCAGGACATACCGGAAAACCTGTTTTTCGCTCTGGAGGGCTGGATTTCCGATACCGATATGGTGCAGGTGTTTGAGAACGAGCTGGGCCTCTACCTTTCCGATGCGTTCTACGTTACGCCCCTGCCCTACCGCAGCGAGCGGGAATACCTGCGGCTGCGCCGGGAATATCAGAACATCTGCCGCCGGGCCGGCTTTGCCGGCCACGTCAGCCGGGAGTGGACGCTGGATTTTCCCCTGGGCCGGCAGTTGATGGCGGCTCGCCCGGCGGTGGCCCGGAAGGTGCTGGCCTCCCGGGACCACTTGCTGCAACGGTACAATACGTGGGCCCGGCCCGGCCACGACGCCGGCCTGGTGGTAATACGGCTGAACTGCGATTCTCGAAATCGGTCGCAAAACCAGCCGCAAAACCAGCCGCAAAACCGGGAAGCTCAATAATGGACGCCAGTGGCAGCATTTCCCCGGATCGGGGTGGCGGATTCCCGGCGGCCGGCCGGCTCTCCGGCGTCTTTGGCCGCCGGGCCAGCGCCGGGCGGGGTTTGACGGAGGCTGAACTGCTGCGCCAGGTGCGCCGTCGCCATGCCGACCTGGACCTGGCGAGCTATTCCGATAGGGAACTGCGGGATGCCCTGGCCTGGATAACGGCCCGGGCCGAAACGTCCGGCCCGGAAACCTCTGACTCGGAAACCCGGTTGGCCGAGGCATTCGCCATTGGCGACGAAAGCATTCGCCGCCGCCTGGGCGCCTGGCGCATCTTTGACCCCTCCTTTGACCGGCAAGACCTGGAGCTTTATTTCCGGCTGACCCAATCCGAAGATCAGTCCGACGGACAATCTGCCGGGGCCGGGCCGGGGCCGGCCGGATTGGACGCCGACGGGCAAATTATCGTTGACACTATCCGCTACGTTCGGGAAGTCGGCCAGGGACGGTACGGATGGGATATTCTCCTGCCGGCCGGGTTTTACCGGGCGCTGGCTCGCAAGGATCCGGTAGGCCGGCTGCGTTTCCAGGCCACCGATGCGCAAATCCTGGCCGGGCTGCACCTGTTCCGGGGTAAAGTAGTCGAGCTGAACGCCGGAGAGGGCAAGACGGTGGCTGCCGCCTTTCCCGCCCTGTTGCACGCTGCCCTGGGCCGCCGGGTTCACGTTATCACCGCCAACGACTACCTGGCCGCCCGGGATTGCGACCTGCTGGCCCCGGTTTACCGCTCCCTGGGCCTCACGGTGGATGTGGTGCTGGGCCACTTCCTGGATGAGGAGCGGCGACACGCCTACGGCCGGCAAATCGTCTATGGGACGCTGCGAGAATTCGGCTTTGACTTTCTGCGGGACAACCTGAAAATGTCCCCGGCGGAGCAAGTGCAGGGCGCGCTCCAGGTGGCTCTGGTTGACGAGGCGGACCAGGCGTTGATTGACGAGGCCCGTACCCCGCTGATAATCTCCGGCGCTCCCCTGGTAAATCGGCGGGCCTTTGACCGGGCGAAAAAGGCGGTGGAGGAGCTTATCGCCCGCCAGTCCGAGTTGGCTCGAGCATATCTGGCCCGGCTGGATGCGCCGCCGCCGGGCCGCCGGGAGCAGGCCGAGTTGCTGGGCCGGGCGCTGCTGGCCCAGCCGGACGACGACGGCCTGCGCCAGTGGACGGCAGCCCACCCCCGTGCCTGCCGAAGGGCCTGGTCGGTTATCTACCCCGACGGCTCCGACTGCCCCGACCCGTCCCTGACCAGCGATTTATACTACCTGGTCGACCCGGAGGAACGGTTCGTTACCCTGACCGCCCGGGGACTGGCCCTGCTGGAAACCCGTCTGGGGGCTTTCTATGCTGCCGGAGAAAAGGAAAACGAGGGGGAATCGGAAGCTGCCTCGGCCTTCTCCCGAAAACGCTCCCTGCGGCTGAACGTGGCGAATCAGGTCTATCAACTATTGCGGGCTTACCTGTTACTTAAGAAAGACGTGGACTACGTGGTAACCGGGGAGCAGGTGGTTCTGATTGACCGCTGCACCGGACGGCCCAAGCCGGACAGCCGCTATCAGGAGGGTCTGCACCCGGCCCTGGAAGCCAAAGAATCGGTTACCGTCCACCCGGACTGTGAAGCCTTGGCCCAGGTCTCGGTGCAAGGTTTCGCCCGTCGCTATTCCCGGCTGGCCGGAATGACCGGCACGGCGGTCGCGGCCGCTGCGGAGTTCCGGCGTCAGTATGGCCTGGAAGTGGTCGCCATTTCTGCCAGGCGCCCGCTGCTGCGCCGGGACCTGCCCGGCCGGGTCTATGCCACTGGAGCGGAGCGGTTGGCGGCCGTTGCCGACGCGGCCCGGTTCTGCCGTCAGACCGGCCGGCCGGTACTGGTTGGCGTGCAGACGGTGGAACAGTCGGCCCAGGTCAGCCGCCGCCTGGGCGAGTTGGGCGTTGAACACCGGCTGCTGAACGCCGTTACCGGCCCCGATGAGGCGGAAATCCTGCGGCAGGCCGGGGCGTTGGGCGCGGTTACCGTCGCCACCAACATGGCCGGCCGGGGCGCCGACATCATTCTGGAACCGGACCTGAACCGGTGCATTATCAATAATTTCCGCTCTCTGCTCCGGCGGCGGCTGGAGCGGGGAAACAGCCCGGTGTTCGTGACCTGCTATACGGCGGCGGAGGCCGACCTGCTGGCCGGCGCGCTGGCCGAGGACGGGGAGCTCTCTTTCACCCGTCGCCGGCGCGACCGCCGGGAGGAACTGACGATAACCTCTGCCCTACAGGCGTCCCCCTCTACTGCCCCGGCCACTCCGTCCGAGCCGCTGGAGTTCGGCCTGGGTCTGTACGTCATCAGCGCCGAGTTCAACGAATCGCCCCGGGTCGTCCGGCAACTCCAGGGGCGCAGCGGAAGGCAAGGTCAGTTCGGGGCCACCCGGTTTATGCTTTCCTGGGATGACCGGCTGCTGGCCTACCGGGGCCGCCGTCCGGTGGGGTTGGCCGCTTGCCGGAGGACCGACGCCGCCGGGCGAGTTTACTTTGAGGGCAAGCCGGTGGAACGCTGCCTGCGTCGGGTGCAGGAAATAGCCGAAGCCGAGGCATCGGCGCAGCGCAGTGTCAGCCAGGACTACGCCGCCGTTTTCGACGCCCACGCCGACGCCTACTACCGGGCGCGATGCCGGGCAATGGCCGCCGGTCATCTCTTTGACTATTGCGCCGCCCTGACCGGGGATACGGCCAGAGGAATGGTGGAGCGGCGCTTTCCCGGCGGGGATGCCGTTAACTACGGCCACCGCTTTTCCCGGTTGGCAAGGGAACTGCAACAGTGGTACGGCGTGGCTTGCGCCGGCTGGCGCGGCCGGTCCCTGGATGAGCTGCCCGGCGCCCTGGCGGGGCTGCTGACCGCCCGGCTGGAGGCGCTACATTCCCGGCTGGGAGAAAACCGGTTTGACCAACTGGCCCGGCTGCTGCTGCTGCAATCGGGCGATGAAATGTGGAAAGACTACCGGGCCGGGCTGCAATCACTGACTAGCAGTTCCCGTATGGGCGGTTACGGGCATAAATCTGCCGTAGCCGATTATATCATCCACGCCACTGACGCCTGGAAAGAGTTTCGGGGGGCGGCGGCCGACCACTTCCTGTCCCGCTTGCTCACCTTCCCCCTGGCCCGGCTGGAAGAGCTTGCGCCGCAAGAAAATGTGATAGAATTGGACGAACCAGCGGCAATGTTGGTACGCTAACCCGGTTCCTTACTCCATACCTCCCCCGGAAGCGGGAAAGACGTCGGAACAAAGGGGTTGAAATGGCACTGAAAATTCGCAGATTGAGTACGGCGGTCTTTGCCGGCAGTATGGTAGCCGGCGCGCCGCTCATCGCCGCTTGCAGCAGTGGCCCTACCTACGATGACTGGGCGGCCACTGACGGCGCAGCGGGGCGGATTAACCTGGACGACGTGCAGGCGGCCTTCAAGAGTTCCAAGAGCGCCACCGAATTTGAGCAGCGGGTCAACGAAATCTACGAAGGCGACGGCATCATCCTCATCCGCGCCTTGAATGACGGCGACCGCCTGACCCTGGAGGGCTGGGAGGATCTGAACGGCAATAACGGCATTGATGATTCCTCGGATGACCGGCTCTTTTCCATCGTAAAAGAGAGCGACCGGTACGATATGCGGGGCTACGGGGCCAACGGCTATTATCACAGCGGCTTTGGCGGCTCCGGCTTCCTCTTTGGCTATCTGCTCGCCAGCAGCTTCAACCGGGGGCCTTATTTCTATCACACGCCGGTAAGTTACGGGCCGACCCTGCGCCAGCAGCGCAGCAACTACCGCCAGTCCAGCCGGTACAGCGCCCAGGTAGCCCGCAACAGCCGCTACGCCACCAAGCAGCAGGGTTTCGCCGGCTCCAGGTATCAAGAGGCCGGGCGCAGTACCAGTTCGGCACGGCAGACCTACCAGCAGCGGCAAAAGACCTCCGGCGCTTTCAAGTCCAGCAATACCATCGGCCGCTCCGGCAGTTCCGGCTCCGGCTTTTCCCGCAGTAGCAGTGGCGGCTTTTCCGGCGGCGGCGGCCAGGTAAGACTGACCGGCAGGCGCGGTTCGACCCGTTCACCCTGAGCGGTACGGCCTGGCTCGTCAAGCTCGGGGTGGGGATGATTGAAAGCGACGGAACCGGTATTGCCTTATCGGTATCCCTGGCGGGGTTGCCGGAAGACGCCATTCTGCAATTAACCCTGCCGGCCAGCTATAGCCAGGTATCCCTCATCCAGCTTTTGGAGTCGGTGTTCCCGGAGAATGAAGCCGACTGCCTGGCAGTGGGGGAACTGCTGGATGTGGCGGAAAACCCGGATCTGCCGGATATTTACGACTGTTTCCTGCCGATTTTTGACCAATATCGTTCTGGCCTGTGCCGCCTGAAGCTGACTACCGCTGTCGGGCATCAGGCCCGGCTTTCTGACATCACGATCGACCACCTGCAACCGGTGGCGGCGGGTTCCGGGGATGGCCCGGCCCTTTGGGGGCTGGAGCTTACGATTGAGCCGGAGTACCAGGCCCTAGACTATGCGGCGGCGCAAGGCTATGGCGGAGATCGGGAGGAACTGCTGGCCTGGCTGCGGTCGTGTACCCTGCTCTACTTTCTGGACCAGCACGAGTACCGGTTGCCGGCTTGGGAAGCGATGACCGAAAACGACCCCTTGTGGCCCATTGTTGCCAGTCTTTTTCAACGGGGTCTCCTGCATTCTTCCGGCCAAACCGGGTACTCCGAGATTGCCCCGGAGGGCCGGCGATTTATCCATGCCCTGTTGTCGGAGACCGAAGGGTGTATCGACCGGTTCGACCGGTTCAAGGATACGTTCTGGGATGAAGATACCGGAGCGGCGGAGTTCGATACCGGCTATGGCGACGACCTGCGGGTTCAGGTATTCATCGCCGAGGGTTTGGACCCGGTGCGGACGGTTTTCCTGCTCCGCCTCTATGACGGCACCCTGGACGAGTTCGCCTCAACCTGGCCGGAGCTGATTGGCGATACGGATTTCTTCAACCGGATACTGGAGCCGGTGGTAAACCGCTGCCAGGTTCCTGAAGAGTTGATTCAGGAGATAGTTGAAGACGGCGATGCTGGCCTGGAAGCGTGGGCTGAATCTGCCCGGGAAGAACGCTTCCAGGCCAGCATCGCCCGGCAGGTCCGGCATCTCGATGGTTGCCGCTAGCCGGCCGGCGCCGGCTAGATGGCGAAGAACAGAATGAGGGCCGAGCTGATCAAGACGATGCTCTCCATAAAGGCTACGCCGGTGTTCCCGGCCACCAACTGGTCGGCTACCCGGGTTTTAGGCAGTAGTATCAAGTCAACCAGCAGCCGCAGCGCGTAGAGCAGCACAAAGCCGATAACCGCAAAGAGCAGAAACTCTACTATCCCCTGCTGCCAGCCGATAAAATCCCCGAACAGCGCCTTGAGCACTACCAGCCCAATGGCAATCAGGTTGCCGCCAAAGGCTATACCCACCGCGGTATTGTTCTTTTCAATTTCGGCGTGAATGTCGAAGGACGTGGTCAGTTCGTAGAACAGGGCAAAGAGAACCAGCACCACCAGTCCCATGCCGGAAAAGGCCAGGGCAATCAGGGCGGTTTCGATTTCCGGGCCGACACTGCCGCCGGAAATGGCGCCGGCAATCAACAGCCCGGCAGCCACGTTTACCCCGAACTCCGCCGCCCCGGTTCCCGCGTTCTGATCCTCAATGATTTCCCTTTCCACGTTGAACTTGTATAGTACCAACCGGTCCACCAGAAGCCGTATCAGGTTCAACAATATGATACCGGCCAGGGAATACAACAAGACCCGGAGCACGTCAAAGCCAAACTCCCGATTGAACCCCAACCCTCCGTCGCTCACTACCAGGACAAAGGGTTCGTACACTGCGCCCAGAAAAACCAGGATTACCCCCAGCAAGTAGCCGGACAAGCGCAGGGCCACCGCCAGGTTCCGTTCCTCCACAACTTCCTGGTCAATTCCGTGCCGGGTTACCAAGTCCCGGGCGAATTTAGCCACGGCTAGGATTATCACCCCCAGGGCCACGTACACCAGCCCCCTGGGAAAGAAAGCTAACGTGGTGATCAGGGCTTCGGTCATTATGTCACTGCCTCCGATGTTCCGGCCTTTCTCCAGGATAAAGGGCAACGTCTTCCGGGAGAATTACCTCGCTGAAGTGGGCTTCGTAGGGCATACCCTCAAATTTGGTTATGGCCAAGGCCCGCGATTCATCCTCGGCCATAAAGTCCCACAGGTAAAACCCGTCCCCGACCGCCCGGTTATCCTGGAAATAAAAGGCTTCAAAACTGTTCCGGTAGAAATAGCGTCGGCCCTCAAAGGTAACATGGTTGCCGATGGAATGTTGCTCATCCAGCGTTATCAAATCCGCTTCGCTCAGTCCAAGGGCGTCCAGGGTGGTCGGCCTCCGGTCGTCGGTTGCGGTGATGAAAAGCTCGCCGTCGTCGTCTTGCCACTCCAGCCAAACCCGGTGGTCAGCGTCGGCTACCACCAGTTCATACCAGATAATACCCCGGCCTCCGTAGCGGTGCCGGCGCTCCACCACGAAGTATAGGTCGTCATATTCCAGGGCTAATCCCCGTACCGTCACCACGTCGCCCACCCGGGCGTCGCGCACGGTGTCCTGGGCCGGCAGATTAGGGGCCGGCGACCGCTTCTTGCCTTTGCCAAATAATGAGCGCAACATAACAATCAGACATTCCCTTTGAGCCTGCCGGCGACCGGCGGGGCGGTTGAGCCGCTCGGTTCGTTCCCCGGTTTGTTCAATGTGCCGCCGTACCGCCAATATACCGGGCCATGGCTCCCGATTGAATCATACCGGGTTATATGCCGATATAATAGCACGGGTTGGCGGGGAAATCCTCTTTTGCCGCGGCCCCCGGCGCGATGCTTTTCGAAGTTCTCCGGCTCTTGTCTCCCTTGACCCGGCTGGCCTGGCAAGGTATTGTTGACTTGAGGTTGGTAGAAATATCCCATTGCTCCGGGAATTATTCCTGCCTTTTGTAACTTGCAGCCGGTTGGGAGGTTAATTGATGGGTCGGTTTGGAACCGCCGGCGGTTTTGTAATCGCCATATTTCTGCTTATTCTGGGGGTTCTTCTGATTTCCGGTCTCCTTAACTTTCTGCTCGGGATTTTGGGCGCCATCTGCATCGTCGCCGCCATCGTGGTGGGGGCCATGGCGCTTCTCGGCGGTAATAGAAACCGGTATTGACCGGAAAGAGGTTCCTCGCTTTATCCCATCGCCGGGGGCCCCATCGCCGGAGGGTGTTCCTGCGGCGCCTTGAAACCAGACGCCCTGACATAATCGGAAGATAGGAAAGTTAAGGGATGTTTTCCCCGGCCCGGGGGAATACGCTATAATTGTCCTTGTAGTGTAGCCGCCGGTGCGACAACCTCGCCCTAGGGTGGATTAGAAAATGACAACCCTTGAACCGGAACCGTCCCGAACTCTGGGCTATCTTGAAGGTAGAATCACCGAGCAATCAAAAGCTATTGAGGCCTTGCAGTCCGACCTGAAAACCGGGCTGCAAGAAGTCAACGCCCGGCTGGACGCTGGGTTGAAGGAAGTCAACACCCGGCTGGACGCTGGGTTGAAGGAAGTTCGGGATGGACAACGTCAACTCATCATTGCCACTTGGAGCATTGGCGGCGGAATTATCGCTACTCTTATTGGTGTGATGGTAACCCTGATAATGCGGGGAGGGGAGTAGGCGCCGTCGCCGAAAAGCAAATGGATTGCAGATTTAGATTCAATGATTTAGATTAGCGGTGCTCGGAGCGCGGGAGAGATTCTTGGCGGTGGCAGAGCTGGATAATTCACCGCCAATAGCCCGACCGCCGCCCCGATGGCGCTTTGCAACCGCCGCATATACTCCAACCGGGAGGAAAAATTATGGGAATGTTTTCCCGAATGTCCACCATCGTTAAATCCAAGATGAACCGTATGCTTGACTCCGCCGAAGATCCCCGGGAGACGCTGGACTACTCCTACGAAAAGCAGCTGGAGATGCTGCAAGGCGTCAAGCGTGGTGTGGTGGAAATGGTAACTGCCAAGCGACGTATCCAGCAGCAGGCGGCTAAAGTCCGGGAGAACATCACCCGTCTGGAGCGTCAGGCCCGCCAGGCCCTGGACGCCGACCGGGAAGACCTGGCCCGTCTGGCGCTGCAACGCAAGCAGAACGCCGTCATTGAACTGCAAGGGCTGGACGAGCAGATCGCCGGCATGGAGGAAGAGCAGCAGAAGCTGACCCTGGCCGAGCAGCGCCTCCAGGCCAAGGTTGACGCCTTCCGCAACAAGAAGGAAATCATCAAGGCCCAGTACTCGGCGGCTCAGGCCCAGGTCCGAATTGGCGCCGCCCTGGGCGGTATATCCGAGGAAATGGGGGACGTTTCCCTGGCGGTGCAGCGAGCCGAGAACAAGACGGACCAGATGCGGGCCAAAGCCGGTGCCATTGACGAGCTAGTTGCCGTCGGTGTCCTGGAAGACTTTTCCGGGCCGCAAGACGATATTGAGCGGGAGCTATCCCAAATTTCCACCTCCCAGAGCATCGAGGCGGAGTTGGCCGCCCTCAAGGGTGAATCTCCCCCCGGCGCCGAGACCCAAGCCCTGCCGCCGGGCCAATCTGGTGTGGAGGACGAACTCCTCGCGCTGCGGCGCCAGGGCCGCTCCTCGCCCCAATCCGCCCCGGAGAATTTGCTATGATTGTCCGCATTCTCAGCGAAGGCCAGTTTAACCTCCCCGGCTCTTACGTGGACGACCTTAACGACATTGATAACCGGATGGTGGAGGCGGTGGAGACCGAGGACCGGGAAAACTTTGCGCTGCTGCTCCAGGAAATGCTGGAGCTAGTGCGGGAAAAGGGAACTACGGTGCCGGTGGACGAACTGGTGGAATCGGACTTGATACTGCCCGAGGCGGACCTGACCCTGGAAGAGGCGGAGCATATCTTTATCGGCGATGGCTTGCTGGCCGGCTGAACCGTCTCCGCGAACCCCGGCCCTGGTAGGTGTCCCCGTCTTTGCGGTGAAAGACTCCCGTTCCCGTTCCGACCGCCGCAACGCAGGGCGGTGTCCCCGTTTCTGTGGTGAAAGACTCCTTGCCACCGATATGCGGATTTATCGAGTTTCGCCGGTATTGCCGGGAAATGGGTCGGCCTTCTCGCCACAGCTGCGCAGAGTTATCCCCATATCTCCACCGGCGCCGACCGGAGGGGACGTCGCACTGCCGCCGGGTCGATGCCGGCCTGCAATGCCGCCATAACCCCGGCGACTTCCCAGTAATTTTCCACCAAGTGTAGCTGCCCGGGCGCCCAGGGCAGAGCGGTCAGGTCGTTGCGCATCAGGTTGCGGTTCTCCCGCACCGCAATCACGGCTATCCCCTGTTCCAGCGCGGCCAGGGTGGGCAGGCCGATGCAGCCGTCGGGTATCACCAGGCAGGAAACGTCGGCGGCGGTCAGGACGCCGGGGCGCTGCATCCCGGCGGGGTCGGTAACGATTTTAGGACTCCTTTGCAAGCCTTTCAGGATACACTGGAGCAGGGCGAGCGACACCGCTTCCGCCGCCATCCGGGGGTCAACGATTCCGGGGTCGGCGTTGGCGATCTCCTGGGTTTCCAACATCGGCGAGTGGGCCGATGGAACGTCGTACCGCGCCGAAACGGCGTGAGTTAGCATCGCTTCCACCCCGCCCCAGGGGTTTACCATTTCGCCCCGGCTGTCGAAATAGTCGCTATGATAGCCCAGCGGCACCCTAATCTGGGAGGTAATGGCTACTGCATCGTAGTCGCCCCAGTACTCGTCCAGCGCCGCAAACAGGGAGTCCAGCCCCTGCACCCGTCCGGCCGCCCGGCCCGACCCGGCGTAACTGGAAGCCATCTCGAACTCGGCCCCCAGTTGGATTATCCGCGGTACGGTTAGCCCATAGGAGGACCGGGCTGCATTGACCGAGTTGATGGCGGCGTGAGTGAACAGTTCATCCTCGTGATGGCCGATGATTACCAGGAGGCGGTTGTTGCGGGCCCGGCACAGGCCGGCGCTGCCCAGCAGTAGCCGGGTGATGACGCTGCCCTCCACGTACCAGGCGTTGGGGGGCAGGTCAATTATGTCCGAGGCGTTCACCACGTTGGGGTGGGTAATCAGCGTATCGCAGACGGAAGCCAGCAATGCGGCGACCGGACTTGCGTCTCCGGCGTGGCCCCCGATTTCGGCCCCGATGCCGGTGGGAACCAGCAGGACAGCGTTGAAACTTTCCGTGTTTTCCACCGGACGCCGGAGGAACCGGAAGAGAGGCGCCGGGTCGGGCCGCTTCAAGCCGGGTAACCGACCGGGTGTCAGGCCGGACAGCAGGCCGGCTTCGCAGTGGTAGCCCCTTTCCGCAGAGGAAGTTACCGCCAACCGGATGGGGATGTCCCCGTCTTCAAGTTGAGCCGCAATAGCGTCAGCCAAACCCTCCAGGAAATTACGTCGGCGCGGGATGGGAGGAACAACCAGTTCGCGCTCAAACAATACTGTCGGCATAAGCTCCCCACCGTGAGGCGTAGTCGGCGTAGGTGAACCGTTTTTTCAACTCCAGGCTGCCCGCCTCGGTCAGGGCATAAATCGTCGGGAGATTGATACCATTAAACATATGGGACTTGGTCAAGGTGTAGGCGCCGGCGTTATGGAAGATTACCCGATCCCCGATCGTGAGGGGCTGGCGGAAGCGATACTCGCCGAACAGGTCCCCGGCCAGGCAGGTACAGCCGGCCAGGGTATATTCCCATTCCGCCGCGCCGTCGTGGCCGGCCACGTCGGGCTCAAAGTCATACTCAAACACTTCCGGCATATGATTTATCGTGGTATCCAGGACGGCGATTTTCTTGTCGCCATTGGCGAAGATGTCCAGCACCGAGGAAACGATGTAACCGGCGGAACGAACAAACGTCGCTCCCGGCTCCACGATTACCGCCAATCCGTAGCGTGAGTTCAGAAATTCGACCGCCCGGTACAGCGGGGCCAAATCCGCGGCAGCGTCGAATAGATACCCGCCCCCCAGGTTGATCCACTTGACTCGTCTCAACAGGGGGCCGATTTCGCGGTGGAGCCGGTTTACCGTGTCCTCCAGTTCGCGGAAATCGGTCGAATCGCAGTTGGTATGGACTAGCAACCCGGCCAGTCCGTCAAGCCGGGCTGGGTTATGAGAGACCAGGTCTGCCACCGCTTCCAGGGGCGCGCCCAACTTGGAGTCGGGCCGGCAGGGGTCGTAACGCGCATCCTCCAGAAAGGACAACCGGGGATTGACCCGCAACCCGCAGCTGACCTTTTGCGCCAGGGTCTCCCGGTGTCGCTCCCACTGGCTCAGGGAATTGAAGGAAATGTAGTCGCACAAATCACCAAGTTCCGCCACCTCATCCGGCCGGATGCCGGGAGTAGTCAAGTGCACGGAGGCCGGGCCGCCCGGCGCACAACGGGCCAGCCGGGCTTCAAACAGGGAACTGACGGCAAACCCGTCCAGGTGCGGAGCCATGAAATTAAGCAACTCCGGCAAGGAGAGGGGTTTCAAGGAAAAGAGCACCCGGCAGGCGGTACGGGAGCGTACCGCTTGAGCATACCGAAGCTGCCGTTTGACGGCAGCCTCGTCGTAAACGAAAGCGGGCGTTTCCAGGTGAGTAAACCGGTCGGCAATGTTCAAGAGTAACCGTAAAACTCTCGGCGCGTTTCCGGGTAGCCCCACGCCCCGGTGTTGTCTGGCGATCCGGATAGGAAAAGCCACCGAGGCGCGGAGCTACGCCGGGGTCTGGGAGATTCGGGCCTAGCGCATGGGAGAGAAGGAAGCGGGAATCATGATTTTGTTCTCTTGGCGGATCCGGCCCGGCGCTCCTGACGGCCAGTTGGGGGTCCCGCTGGAGGCCTTGCGCACCTCCTCCCGGTGGTTCAGGTCTTGGTAGGGCCAGATGTGCATCCAGCGGTTCAGGCCACCTAATTCGGAGTGCATCGCGGCGGCGCAGGGGGAGAACTGCTCTCGCCAGGGCAGAGCCTTCTCCCAACGCTGGAGCAACTCGGGGATTGACCCCGGCTTGTAGGTGTAAATACGCATTTCATAGACCTGGCCCAATTCCTGGCCGCCACCCATCGGGCGCATAAAGGACGCCGGGTTCCAGATTTCCGACTGCATCTCCATAATCATACTGGTATCCCGGGGCGGCCAGTGGGGGTCCTGGGCGGCCTCGGCGCGGATTTGCTCCCGCTCCAGCAGGTTCTGGTACGGCCAGACGTGAATGACCTGGTTCAGCGGCCCGATGTCGGTATGCCAGAAAGCAGCCAGGGGAGAATACTTCTCCCGGTGGGGCAGCGCCTCGGCGAATCCTTCCTCGAACTGGCCCACCGTGCCGGGTTCCAGGGTATAGGTCCGAACTTCGTAAATCATAACCTCTCCTTTAATCTAACTTGTAAACTGACCTGGATTGCAGCGGCGTCAATGCGCTGCCTACTCCCTAAAACTCCATCTGCCGGTTTACCCGTTCCGATTCCCGCATTTTCCAGAGCCTTTCCACCCTTGCCCGGTTCGGCAAGACGCCCTCTATCTCGTTGATCTCCCACAGGTTTCGGGTAGTCAACCGGTTACCCTTGCGACTGTTGCAGAAACCGCAAAGCAATTGCAGGTTCCATTGCTCCGTCGGCCCGTCCCTGGAATCGGGTATCACGTGGTCAACGTGGGCGTTGCGATAGGATATGCTTTCGGCGCAGCCGATGCAATCCCCCTCTTGAAACCCGTACAGTAACCGCTTAACGTTATCATCTACTTGCGGCCGGCCGGCGCTTATCCGGCGTTGCCGGGACTCGGTGATGGGCTGGGCCACCCGTACGTCATAGCTTTGTCCCGGCAACTCGGCAAGACGGGTAACGTGGTCCTCCGGCGCCAGCAGTAGGGGAATTTCCTCGCTCCCCAATCTCAGGGTACTGGCCAGTCGTTGGATAACTTGGTTGTACGCTTCTTCGCCGCGGTCAATGCCGATCCAGCGGCGTCCCAGCTTCTCCGCAGATACACAAGCGGTAGCGCAGCCGCAAAAGGGGTCAAGCACAATATCCCCGGGATTGCTGGCCATCAGGATTATTCGATCCAGCAGGGCCAACGGCTTTTGAGTAGGATAGTTAGTAATTTCTTTCCGGTTGCCGGGAAACCACCCGGAAGAGCCGTAAAGCTGGCGAATATCCGACCAAGTATTGGATAGCGGAACGCCGGGGCTTTCATCCAGGTACTGCCGGACTATTTGCCCTTTGCGACTTCTGGTCCGATATTTCCGGCCATCCTCATCGGTGTGCCGGAACCACCGGGTTACATAATCGTTGCTGTAGGGCAGATACTGGCGGTTATAGGTATGTTTGCCGTAGGAAACAGCATAGGCCAACAGGGTCTCGTGGGATTTGACCGGTTTCTTTCCTGCCGCCCGCCCGCCTGATGGCGTACCGTAGTTCCAGATGATTTCGTCAATGAAGTTATCCTTACCGAAAATGCAATCCATCACTGTTTTCAGATAGTGGCCGGCGGTAGGGTCGCAGTGCAGGTAAATTGCCCCGGTAGCCTTGAGTATCCGGCGCATTTCCACCAGCCGGACGGCCATGAAGGTTAAGTAACCCTGTAATTGGCTGTCTTGAGCTTGACCGGCCGAGCGCAACACCGAGTGCAAAGCCGGCCACTTGTCGGCGATTAGGCCCATCCAAAGGGGCTTCCAGTTAGGGTTGGGGGTTAATGCGCCGCTCTCGTTCCGCACCATCAGGTCCATCGTCCAGTTGTCATCGAACCCGGCCTGAATGACATTTTCCCCCATAGAGGTATAGTCCCGATACAGACCCTCGGCATATTCCGGGGGGATGGCGATGGGGTTGTAATAGGCCCGCTTGCTGTTAAACGGCGGATCAAGATAGATGAGATCAATGCAGGCGTAGGGCATTGCGACCAGCGCCGGCAGTTATCGTTGATTACCAGCGTCCGGTTGGGGATGCCTTCGGCTATCGGCGTATATTCTCCCGCCATCACAGACCCCGGCAGTAATTTGGGTAGCTGATTTTGCTTATATTATCCCTTCCCAACGACCGGTGGCAATTGGAAAGTGTCAGCGGCTATCGCCTGTTATACTGGATACAGCTCAGCATAGCAACGGGAGGTTCGGGATTATGCCGGTGCGCACCGGGGAGCAATATCTGCAAGGGCTAAGAGACCGACCGCCTGAAGTTTGGCTCGGGGGGCAGAGGGTTAAGGATGTTACCGCGCACTCCGGATTGGCCAACGGCGCCCGCTCCGTGGCAGCCTTGTATGATTTGCAAAATGAGCCGGCGCTGCGGGATGAGATGACCTATGTGTCGCCGACTTCGGGGGAGCGGGTTGGCCTCTCCTTTATTATGCCCCAGGATACCGGCGATCTGGAACGGCGGCGGCGAATGTTCTATCACTGGGCCCGATTCCACGGTGGGATGATGGGCCGTACCCCCGACTACCTGAATGCCGCCTTTGTGGCAATGGGAGCGGCGGCCCCCTACTTTGCCGAAGATCGTCCCGAGTTCGGCGATAACGTACGACGCTACTACGAGCTGATCCGGGAGCAAGACCTCTGCCTTACGCACACGCTGGTTAACCCCCAGCGTTCCCGCGCTCCCCAGCGTTACATAACTGACCCCTTGGCCGAGGAGGTGGCTCTGCGGGTGGTCCGGGAAAGGGATGACGGCGTTCTCGTTCGGGGAGCGCGGGTGCTGGCTACGTTAGGCCCCATCTCCGACGAAATCGCGGTATATCCCTCTCGCTCCCACCATACAGCGGAAAACGCCGACCAATATGCCATCTCCTTTGCCATCCCCAGCGACGCGCCGGGCCTGCGCTATATTTGCCGGGAGAGTTTCGACTACGGCCGTTCCGCCTTTGACCATCCGCTGGGTTCCCGGTTTGAGGAAATGGACGCCCTGGTAATTTTTGACAACGTTCTAGTGCCTTGGGAACGGGTATTCTTGCTGGGCAACGTGCAGCGCTGCAACGATATGGCTGCCCGCACCGGCTGGATTGTCCACAGCTTCCACCAAGTGGTTACCCGGCTAATGGTCAAGACCGAGTTCCTGCTGGGCGTGGCCTCGCTGATGGTGGAAGCCCTGGGTTCCGGCGAGCAGCCCCACGTCCAGGAGCGGTTGGCCGAGCTGATTATGCACCTGGAAGTAATCAAGTCCCTGCTGCGCACCGCTGAGGTGGAGGCGGCGCCCGACGAGTGGGGCCTGTTTACGCCGGCCCGCTTTCCCCTGACGGTGGCCGAGAATATGTACGCCCGCAGCTTTTACCCCCGCATGGTGGAGATTATGCAACTGCTGGGTTCCAGCAGCCTGATGGCCCTGCCGGGCCAGGCCGACTTCGACTCGGCAATTGGCCCGGACCTGGAGCATTACCTGGCTACGGACACGACACCGGCTCTGGAACGCGCCAAACTCTTTCACCTAGCCTGGGACATTTCGTGCAGCTCCTTCGGTTCCCGTAACCTGCACTACGAGCGTTTCTTTGCCGGCGACCTGGTCCGCAACGCCCAAATTCTGGCCGCCACCTACGACCGGCAGCCAATGATTGAAATGGCGCGACAGTTCCTGGAGCGGGAGTAATCTATGTTGGGGGCCTCGGCCACCGGCGATTCCTCCGGGCCGGGCCAATCCATGAACCAGGTCGTACCGGTCTGCCACCGCCAGCTTGTCTCCGGCCGGGCTCAGCTTGCCGGCGCGGAGACGCGAGAGGAACGGGTAGGCGTCCAGCAGGTCCGCTGCGGCCAGTTCCGGGTCCGTTGGCGCCGGCAAGCTCCGCTACGATATACCGGGGGGACTCCCGGTAGTTCCTCCCGGCAATTCTCCTTCCCGGCAGTTCTCCGACTCGACCCGCCGGTCGCACCAGCGCACCCTCACCCTCTCCGGCAGCCGCTCCCGTACTATCTCCCGGTAGTTCCTCCCGGTAATTCTCCTTCCTGGCAGGTCTTCAGCTCGACCCGCCGGTCGCGCCAGCGCACCCTCACCCTCTCCGGCAGCCGCTCCCGACCTCGTGGCTTCTCCAGGTAAGCGCACGGAGGCCGGCCAGCTGGCCGAGTTATTCCCGTAACAAATATATATGTATATATACTTGTGTTAACTTGGCATACAGTGTTCTTTTATACATTAATACATAAGTAATTAAACAGTGTCTTGACAGTGTAAATGATATGTATATACTGATTATATTATTCAGTATTCAGAAACAGTTGCCTTGGTTTGGGGAGGCTGGGCAACTGGCCATAGCTGCAACTGCTCGATTAATTATTGGAGGGATTTATGGCTTTTCAGATAAAATGGGTCTCCCCGGTGGCTGTCCTGGGCTTACTCACCCTTTTCCTGCTGGCCTGCGCTCAGTCTCAACCTACGGCGACACCGCAACCGGCCGGCCCTGGCGACGAACTGAAGGATGGGGTGGTGCTGAACTATGCCAATGGCGTCTATGCCACTTATGTCGCCAGCCTGCAATCGGCCCGTGTCATGGACCGGGCCATCGATGTTTTCCTGGCCGAGCCTACCCCGGCGACGTTGGAGGCGGTCAAGCGAGCCTGGCTGCGTGCCCGTGATGACTATGGCCTCACCGAGGCTTATCGTTTCTACGGCGGCCCCATTGACAATGAGGAGGACGGCCCGGAAGGGTTGATCAACGCCTGGCCGATGGATGAAGCCTATGTTGACTACGTGGAGGGAGACCCGACGGCCGGAATTATCAACGACCCGGATGCCTTTCCGGTCATTGATGCCGCACTGCTGACCGAGCTTAACGAAAAAGGCGGGGAAACCAATGTCTCCACCGGCTGGCACGCCATTGAGTTCCTGCTTTGGGGTCAGGATCTGAACCCGGACGGTCCCGGCAGCCGCCCGGTGACCGACTATACTACTAACGCCAACGCTGACCGCCGGAGCACATACCTGGCGACAGCCTCGGATCTGTTGCTGGAACATCTGGAGGGACTGGTGGCAGCCTGGAACCCGACCAGCGCTGGCAACTATCGCGCTGAGTTCCTGTCTCTGGACAAGAATGAAGCGTTGACCCGAATTATCACCGGTATTGGCGAGTTGAGCCGGGGCGAGTTGGCCGGGGAGCGGATGACGGTAGCTTATGAGGAGCGTTCTCAAGAGGATGAACATTCCTGCTTTTCCGACAACACTACGGCGGATATTTATGGCAACGCCCGGGGCATTCTGATGGTTTACCTGGGGGATTACGGGACCGTTGCCGGCCCCGGCGTCAAAGACCTGGTGGCTGCGGCCGACCCGGCGCTGGCCGGCCGACTGGAACAGGAAATCCGGGACAGCGTGGCCCTGGCCGGTCGGATTCCGGCCCCCTTCGACCAGCACTTGGGAGAAACAGTCCCTAACAGCGACGCCGGCCGCGTTTCCATCCTGGACACCATTGAAGCCCTGGAATTGCAGACCGATACCATAGTCGACGCCGCCCAGTTGGTGGGTATTACGCTTAACGTAAGCTAATTCGGGTAACGCGACCAGGGGCTATGGGGCTACACTTGACAATCCGGCGGATAATTCTCCTGTCGATTATGGCTGCCATCCTGTCTTTGGCGGGCTGTTTCCAGCTCCCGGGGACCGGGGGCAGCCCGATTGCCCCGGAGTCTCTGCTGGTAGAAAGCCTGGGGGGAGATACCACCGCCTTCACCCATACCGGAAATGCCTTTTCTTTGTCGGCTCGCAACCTGACCAATCGTGAACGGCGCACTTTTGAGGTGGGAGACAGTTTCTTTAACCAGAATTGGGTAATTGCGCCGTCCTCCACCGACGCGCGGGATGGGTTGGGCCCTACATTCAACGCTCAATCCTGTTCCTCTTGCCATACCCACGATGGTCGCGGGCGTCCCCCGGAAGGCCCGGATGACCCGGAACGGGGTCTGTTGCTTCGGTTGAGCATTCCGGGAACGGACGCTTACGGGGCGCCGCTGCCTGATCCCAACTATGGCGGCCAACTTCAGGATAGAGCTATCCTCCGGGTTCCGCCGGAGGGCGGCATTGGGATAACCTATGCCGAAATTGCCGGGGCTTACGCCGATGGTCAACCGTTCACGCTGCTGGCGCCCCGCTATTCGGTGCGCGCCCCGGCCTTTGGCCTACTGCATCCTGAAATCATGATTTCACCCCGGATAGCCCCGGCGGTCTTTGGCGCCGGGCTGCTGGAGGTGATTCCTGAAAGCGACATCCTGGCTCTAGCTGACCCGGAGGATGCCGATGGGGATGGCATATCGGGCCGGGCCAATCGGGTCTGGGACCTCCGCCGACAGGATACTGCGCTGGGTCGTTTCGGCTGGAAGGCCAACCAACCCACGGTGGAGCAGCAGGTGGCCGCCGCCTTTATCGGCGACATCGGAATTACCAGCGTCCTCTTTCCGGGAGAAAATTGCCCGGCTCCCCAGGAAGCCTGCCAATCCGCCCCGGACGGCGGCGCTCCCGAGTTGACCGAAGAGCGGCTGGGGAAAATAACCTTCTACAATCGTACTCTGGCCGTTCCCGCAATGCGCAATGTGGATGACCCGCAGGTGGCCCGTGGCGCCCGGCTGTTCTTGTCCGCCGGTTGCACCGCTTGCCATACACCCCGCCACGTTACCGGGGAAAGCGATATTCCTGCCTTGAGCAACCAGACCATTTACCCCTATACCGACTTGCTGCTGCACGATATGGGGGACGGGTTGGCCGACGGGCGCCCGGACTTTCTGGCCGACGGCCGGGAGTGGCGGACACCGCCGCTATGGGGTATCGGGTTAATTGAAACGGTTAACGGCCATACCCGGCTGCTCCACGACGGCCGGGCGCGCAATCTGGCGGAAGCTATCCTGTGGCACGGGGGAGAGGCCGAGGAATCCCGGGAAAAATTCATTGGCCTTTCCCGGGAGGAACGGGAGGCGCTGATTGCTTTTCTGAAATCCCTATAGCGGTCGCTCCGGCACCCGCGCTTCCTCTACTACTGCCCGCGCCTGGGCGAACACGGCGTCAAACATTGCCTCGGTCAGCTTGCCGGTGTTGGTGTTCTGCCGGCTGGGGTGGTAGGAGCCGATGAGGACCGGGCCGCCGTCCAGAGTATAGCTGGAGTTATGGCCGAACCGGGGGCGGGGCGACGGGTTGGCTAATCCCGCCGCCGCCCTGGTTTGCAGGTAGGCGTCGAAAGCGACCCTTCCCAGGGCCACCACCGCTTTCACGCCTTCCAGTAGTTGCAGTTCCTGCGCCAGCCAGGGTCGGCAGGTTTCCCGCTCCGTTGCCGTGGGGCGGTTCACCGGCGGTACGCAACGGACTGCGTTGGTAATGTAAACGTCGGTCAGGTACAGGCCGTCGCCCCGGTGGCGGGACTCCGGCGAATTGGCAAACTGGAACTTGTGGAGGCTGCGGAACAGCCAGTCGCCGCTGGCGTCGCCGGTAAAGGCCCGGCCGGTGCGGTTGCCCCCGTGGGCGGCTGGCGCCAGGCCCAGCACCAGCAGTCGGGCCGCCGGGTCGCCAAAGGGCGGCACCGGCTTGCCCCAGTAGTCCCAGCCCCGGTAGCGACTGACCTTTTCCTGTGCTACCTTTTCCCGGTGAGCCACCAGACGGGGACATTGGGCGCATTGAATAACTTGGTCGTGGAGCTGGCGCAGGCGGGACGTTTTCGACATAGTATCCTCATCCCGGACCGTCAGCTTGAGGGATGGCTGGCCGGTCTGACCTAACCTGCAAGCTCAAAGGCCGGCATAACTTCCCGGGCAAACAGTCTCAGGGAGTTCAGCGTCTGCTCCGGCGTCAGCGTTCCAAAGAAAAAGGAGCCGGCGAAGTAGTTGGCGCCGGTAATCCGCAGATGCTCCTGCAATGTTTCCCTTACCGTCTCTGGCGAGCCGACGATGTGCAGCCCGTCCGCCAGGCGTCCCTCGAAATCGGCCAGGTAGTTGATCCGGCCGCTGTCGTCGCCGTTGCGAATGCGGAGGTGGTTAAAGTTGGCGATGAAATCGGCAAAGGCGGCTTTGGCTTCCCGCCGGGCCCGGTCGTCCGTGTCCGCCACGTAAATGTGGCGAGTTATACCGTACTTGGGCTCGGGTTCGTGGGCATTGAGCCGTTCCGGGTCATTCCGGTGCTCCGCCCGGACGCTCTGGTAAAGCTCGATGTGTTCCCGCATTACTTCCATCGGAGGGTAGTGGGAGATGGTGCTGATGCCCTCCCGGGCAATCCACCGGATCGATTCCGGGTTGGCGGTGGGATACCACAGGGGAGGATAGGGCTGTTGCCAGGGTTTCAGGTGGAGGTCAAAGTTCTTGAAAGTGTAGTAATCTCCCGCATGGGAAACCCGGCCGGTGCGGAGGCCCAGCAGCAGGATATGCAGCGCTTCCTGGAACCTGGCGCGGGATTCCGCAACGTCGATGTTAAAAAAGTCCAGTTCATAGGCGGAAATGCCGCGCCCCAACCCCACCTCCAGCCTCCCGCGGCTCAAGTGGTCCAGCATACAGATTTCCTGCAACAGACGGAGCGGGTTATAGAAGGGCAGCGGATAGACCAGCGGTCCCAGGCGGATGCGGCGAGTACGCTGGGCGACGGCGGCCAGGAAAACGCTGGGCGAAGGGGCCATGCCCAGCGGAGTCCCCTGGTGCTCCGCCAGGTGGTAGCAGTAGAAACCGGCGGAATCGGCGTATTCCAGAAATTGCAGCCGCTGCTCGTAAAGGTCGGCCGGGTTTGCGCCGCTGCGGTCAACCCAATCGAAAATGCCAAAACGGAGGGGACGCCGGTTCGCCCTTTCCGCGTCTTCCGAGCCAATGCGGTTCGTCATCTTGCCTCCCGGTGCTGGCCGCGCTTTTGGTGGGATGCGCCAACACCAGCAGGTTCGTCATCTTGCCTCCCGATGCTGGTTGGCAACCGCCTGTGTTGAGCCGGTCGAACCATTCCAGCCGTGGCCTGCGACAAGCTCAAGACGAGCGGCAAGCCGCCCTTGGGGGAGCTACTCAAAGGGGGTGGGCATAGCCGGCACCGGCACCTCAATCAGGGTAGGCGCGTCAATGGCCAACGCCTCCCGCAGGGCCGAATCCAACTGGTCGGCTCCCTCGGCCCTTACGCCGCGGGCCCCATAGGCTTCAGCCAGTTTCACGAAGTCGGGATTGTGCAATGCCGCTCCGTAGATGCGTCCATCAAACCGGTTCACCTGATCGCGGAGAACGTTGCCGTAGGCGTTGTCATTGAATACCACCACTACCAGGTTTATCTCGTGCTGCACTGCCGTAGCCAGTTCCTGGGAATTGAAGAGAAAGCCGCCGTCCCCGGACACGGCGACCACCGCCTTGTCCGGTTGGGCCACCTTGGCCCCCAGCGCCACCGGAAAGGCATAACCCAGGTTGCCGGAATAGGATGAGGTCAGGAAAGTTCGGGGCTGGTAAACCGGGTAGAAGGCTCGGCAGTAGTAGCCGATTTGAGTCATTCCCGAAATCAGGATCCCGTCTTCAGGCAACACATTGCGCAGGGTAGCCGTCAGGGATTCCTGGGGCTCCACCCGCAAGGCAGTTTCCGCCCGCCGCTTGCGGAGGGCCTCAACCTCCGCTTCCCGGTTGGGGCGGCCCGCCGTCAGGCCGGCCAGATTATCGTACAGGCTCTCCAGGGTTTGGTGGGCGTCGCCGGCAATGCCAAAAGTGTTTTCGTAGTTGCGTCCCAATTCCTCCGGGTCGACGTCAACCTGGACGACCCGTTGACCGCCCAGCCAGGCCGGGTTGGCCATCCGGGTGCCTACGGCCAGGATCACGTCGAAATGGGGGGCTTCCCGGGCCACCGGGTCGTTGCGCAGGCGGTGCGCGCCCAGGGCCAGGGGGTGCCGCTCGGAGATGGCTCCCTTGCCTTCTGGCGTAGTGATAACCGGAGCTTGCAGGTATTCCGCCACCCGTCGCAGGGCTTCCTGAGCGCCGGAGGAAATCACCCCGCCGCCGGCCCAGATCAGCGGGTTGGCGGCCTCGGCCAGAATCCTCGCCCCGGTCTGCACCGCCGCCCCGTCCGCCACCGGGCGGGGATATTCTTCCGGCTCTCGCAACTCCACGTCGGCCGTCTCGGCCAGCGTCTCCGGAGGGATTTCGATTTCCACGGGCCGGGGCCGTCCGGTCTTCAGCTGATAAAAGGCTTCGTGGACCGCGTCGGGGATTTCCGCCGGGTCCAGGATCCGGCGCGCCCACTTGGTAACCGGACGGATGGTATCCAGTTGGTCGTTGACCTCGTGGAGAATGCCCCGGTCGGCCCCAATCAGGTCCCGCTCAATCTGCCCCGACACCACCAGGATGGGGGAAGAGGCGGCGAAGGCGGTGCCAATACCGGCGGAAGCGTTTTGCAGCCCGGGGCCGGGCACCATCATTGCCGTGCCGATACCGCCGCCGGCGCGGGAGTAGCCGTCGGCCATGTAGGTTGTCGCCTGCTCGTGGCGGGTGGTTATGAACCGGATACCCGGCTCGCCCTGGAGTCCGTCCAGCGCGTGGTAAAGCTGAACCCCGGGCAGGCCAAAAATCACCCTGACCCCTTCCAGGTATAGGGACTTGGCCAGCGCCTGGCCGCCGGTCATTCTTGCCATGCTGTTTCCTTCCTTATTAAAGGATTACAGGATTAAGGGCATTAGGGGGTGTCGTCAAAGTAAGGGTGTGATGATAAGCTGACATTGCAACCAGTGTAGCAGGATTGGGCTATGTCAGCAGCAATGGCAGTGCCGGCGCACCGGCGTCACGATATTTCAGACCGGGTATGGGAAGTCCTGGACCCCCTTCTCCCAGGCGGCAAGGGCAAGACGGGCCGGCCCGCCTGCGATAATCGTCTCTTTCTCAACGCCGTGTTCTGGATTTTGCGCACCGGCGCCCCCTGGCGGGACCTGCCCCCGGACTATGGGGATTGGAAGAACACCCACCGCCGCTTCTGCCGCTGGCGGGACAGAGGGGTATGGGACATGCTGCTGGATGCCCTGGTCGACGATCCTGATTTTGAATGGTTGATGATTGACGCCAGTTACATCAAGGCCCATCCCCACAGCGCCGGGGCCCAGGGCGGAAGCCAGGCCATCGCCCGCACAAAAGGGGGCTGAACACCAAACTGCATCTGGCGGTGGATGCCCACGGAATGCCGGTAAGGGTAATGGTGACCGGAGGCACGGCGGCGGACTGCACCCAAGCCTTGCCCCTGATTGAAGGCATCGAAGCGGAGTGTCTGCTGGCTGACAAAGCCTACGACACCAATGAAATCATAGCTGCGGCCTCGGAGTTGGGCATGAACCCGGTAATACCGCCCAAGAGCAATCGCCGGGAAAAGCGGGAGTATGACCGGGCGCTGTACAAGCTGCGCCACCTGGTGGAAAACGGCTTCCTGGACTTCAAGCAGTGGCGGGGGGTGGCAACCCGGTATGCCAAGAACTCCCTTTCCTACTTGGCCATCTGCCAGATTCGGGCGATGGTCATTTGGACTAAATTACTTTGACGACACCCCCTAAGGGCTTGAGCAATTTAACCTTCAAGCTGCCCGGGTTTGCGGTTCCCGGATTTGCGGTTATTGATTCTAACCGGGAGTAGTCGGGTGGTTAGACGGTCAGATTGTAGTTGGGGAGCGATTTAGCGTCAAGTTGAATCGTCCGGCGTAAAACCGGCGTCCAATAGACGCGGCGCGCCGGCTTTGTTAGACTACCGCTGGAATTCATGATTCCGGCAACGAACCGGGCTGGTAAAGGGGGCGACAACGATGAAGAAGGTAGTGAGCGAAATAAACGGCGCCATTTTCAGCCTGCCCTGGCTGGTGGCCCGCGACGCCGGTTTGTTTGAAGCCGAAGGCATTGAGATGGAGTTCGTTACGGCGATCAGCAGCGGTCAGGTAATCCCTACCGAGAACCCGGAAGAGGTTAACCCGATTCTGGGCCACGTGGCTTTTGAGGATGCCAGGGTATCCATCTACCGGGCTTGAGAAGAAGGGCAGGTCCGTCGGGCCTACGAAAGCAAGCAGGGCGCCAGGATTATCGCCCTGCGTTCCGCCGTTGCCAGCCAGGCCATCCTGGTGCATCCCGACTCTCCCCATTACTACCCCGGCACCCTGGGGAACCAGCCCATTGCAGTGCAGTTTCACGCCGGTTCCCACTACGTCGCCTTACGATTGCTGTCCGGTTATTTGCCCGAGGAGAAGCTGAAGTTGGTCCATTATGGTTCGCCCCAGTTCCGTTTCGAGGCGCTGCTGAACGGCGAGGTAGCTGCCGCCGCCTTGATGGAACCCTGGATTACCCTGGCGGAAAAGCTGGGCTGTCGTCCCGTTTGCGAAGGCCACTACCTGGGGGCGGAGAATGCCAGCGACAACATGGATGAAGCGACTTTCGCCGCCATCAACCGGGCCGTGGTCAAAGCCGTAGATCTGATTAACGCCGACAAGCGGAAGTACCTCCATTACCTCATCGAGGAACCCCGGTTCGCCGCAGTTGCGGCCAGGTACGGCAGCATTACCCCGGAGGACTTCCACCTGTCCCGCATTCGCTACTCCTACAACACGCCCTATTCGGAAGAAATAATCGCAGACACCTATCACTGGATGGTGCGGTGGGGCTTGCTGGACGGGGCTGCTTGCAGCGCCGACTTGGTGGATAACCGGGTGGCGGAGCCGGCTCCCGTCGCCGACTAGCTCGCCAATGCAGCTTACTTATTCCCAATGCGCCGGCCGTGGTTGAATTACAGCCGGTTCTGGCGGTTACAGGCAAGAGCTGCCCTGCTACGGGGTTAAGTGGCGGTGACCCTGGCTGTCTCCAGTTGCCGGTTGCTCCTTGAAGCCGTCCTGGCTGTTGGTTGAGGCGCCTGGTTTGGGGGCTTGGTACGGTAGCCCGGCCCGGGCCAGGCATTTCCGCCAACGGTAAGTGTTGGGGATTTGGTTGAAGGCGGGCATTATGCAGTACGACGTCGTTATAGTTGGCGCTGGTTCCGCCGGGGCGGTATTGGCCGCTCGATTGTCCGAAGACGCTGCCCGGTCGGTGCTTTTGCTGGAAGCGGGGCCGGATTACCCGGAGTTTGAACGACTGCCGGATGAACTGAAATACGGGTTCAGCGCCGCTCCGGTTCCACCAACTTCCCGGACGGCCAGCGGGCATCCCGCATGGCTCACCGAAAGCGGACACAATTGGCAGTTCATTGCTACCTCAACCGACCAAGCGCCGCCCATGCTGGCGCCCCGGGGCAAAGTAACCGGCGGCTCCAGCGCGATTAACTCGTCCGCCTTTTACCGGGGCGTGCCCGAGGACTTCGACGCCTGGGCCGCTCAGGGCAACGATGCGTGGAGTTATGCGAAGGTTCTGCCCTTTTTCCGGCGGATCGAGACCGATCTTGACCGTCATGACGATTACCACGGAACTGAAGGCCCGATCCTGGTGCACCACTCCAACCCGGATAATTGGCATCCCACCCAGCGAGCCTTTTTCGAAGCCTGCCGGGCCATGGGGTATCAGGAGACTGAGGACCATAACAACCCGGATTCTGGCGGAGTCGGACCGGGCATTGCCAACAACCACAACGGCGTAAGGTTCAGCGCTGCCCTGGGCTATTTAAGCCAGAGCCGCCACCGCTTGAACCTGACCATCCGGCCCAACTGCCAGGTCCAGCGGATCTTATTTGACGGCCAGCGGGCGGTGGGTCTGCTGGTCGCCAGCGGGGGCGAAACCTTTTCCGTGGCGGCCGACCGAATAATCCTCAGTGCCGGCGCGATCGGCTCTCCGCAGCTGTTGCTGCTATCCGGCGTAGGCCCGGTAGAGCAACTGCAAACCTTGGGCCTCCCGGTGGTACAAGACCTTCCCGGCGTAGGCCGAAACTTGAAAGACCACCCCAAGGTGTACGTTACCTGGAACATCCGGGCGGGCTATCCGCCGCAATCCAGGGCGGCCCCCGGCGGCGCTGTTCTGCGCCTCACCGCCCCGGGATCGAACCGGCGTAACGACCTGGGGATAAGCCTGGCTTCCTTTGTGCCGGCGCGGGCCAGGGGTTTGACGGCCCTGCCCCAGGATAGCGAGCGGGATAGAGCTGGCGCAGCCGTCCGGCGGTACGTTGAAATGATGCTCGCCTTGTTGCTGCCGGTAAGCGCCGGTGAATTGACCCTCGCCTCCGCCGACTACCGGGTACAGCCTGGCCTGCATTACAACTACCTGGCCGAATCTTTTGACCGGGAACGCCTCCGGGCCGGGGTCCACCTGGCTTTGAGCCTGGCCGAGCAGCCGGAGTTGTCCGACCTGCTGGGGGAACGCATTGACCCTACGGATGATGACCTGGCTACCGACGCGGCCCTGGACCGGTGGCTGCTGCGGGAGGCAACCACCTATTCCCACATCTCCGGTACCTGCAAAATGGGGCCGTCGTCCGACCCGCTGGCCGTCGTCAACCAATACGGAGAAGTGCGCGGTCTGGAAGGCCTGCGGGTGGTGGATGCCTCCATAATGCCGGACCTGGTGCGCGCTCCCATCAACCCAACGGTGATAATGCTGGCCGAGCGGGTAGCTGACCTGATTTTGCAGGGGTATTAGCCGGTGCGCGTCAAGGCGCCGGTAGCGAGAGGGAAAGCTCTGCCATCATCGCCCGTTCCATAACGCGTCAGGGTTGGGGCAAGGGGGGAAACTCCCGGAGATTAAAACGTGCGCGCCCTGCAACCCCGAGCCCTGGTAGTGCATCCGTTTGAACTTTAAGCTACGATACTCTATATCTGGTCAAATTCAAACTGATACACCAGTCGGCCCGGGCGATCGGGTCTTAACTGCGAAGGACTTTCAGCAAGTGGGCATCCCGCCCGCTGGCTTGCCGGCGTTGCCCTGGAGGCCCACTTTCAGGCTGGTTTCCCGTTTCAGCAGGTTGGGGGAAATTTGCCGCAGCGTCGCCAGGTTCTGGGGCGCGTGAGCCCTGCGAATCCGGCATTGGTCTTCCCGGAAGGTCCCGTCCAGGCTCCGGTGCAAAGAGTTCTCGCTGCTCCGGTGGGTGCGTACTGCCGCCAGCAACGGCTCTGCCAGCGCGGTCAGACTGCTGATGCAGCACCTGGGTCGCACGGTTGACCCCTCCGCCGTCTCCCGATGGCCCACCACTCTGACCACCGATTTCAGGCCAGGCCAGGACTGGCCGGCACTCAGGTAGGCCGGACTCAACGGGTCGTTGATCACCCGGCGCTCCCGCCATTCCACGCGGCCGTGGTTCCTGTTCAGCGTGTTGGCATAGTCATGGGGAACTCCCCGGTAGCCGAACTCCTCCGCTCCGGCAAACAGGTCCTGCACCTCCTGATACAACCGGCACTGGTTCTCTCTCAGGGCGAGAACGTATTGAGCCTCCCGCTCCAATATCGCTTGGGCGATAGCCTTCGGGCAGCCCAGGGCATCAATGGTGACGATGCGCCCCCTCAGTTCCAGCCGTTGCTGCAACTGGGGTATGGCGGTAATTTCGTTGGACTTCTCTTCCGTCTTCACCTGGCCCAGGGTCAGCCTGTTGGCTGAGGCCCAGGCGCTGACCCGGTGAATGGCTTGCTCGCCAACGTTGCCATCGCGGGAACGGCGCACCGTCCTGCCGTCCATCGCCACCAATTCCCCAGGCAACAAATCGGCCACCCCTGAGTCCATTCCATAAAGCCCGGCGGGAATCCCTCCGAATCCAGCCGGGAGAAGTCCTCGCCGAAGGCGTCGTGCGACGGGATGCCATTGGGCAGTTCCAGGTGGGTTCTAAACGAAGGTTCTAAGCCACTCCTCCCCGCCCTTGCCGGACAGTTCCATATGAACCCAGCTATCCGCCCCGCAGATGGTGGCGCAGATAGCGATGGACACAATGTCCAAAAGATTGGGCCGCCTGCTCCGCTCTATCCCGGGATCCTCCAGGGCCTGGAAATAGTCTGTAATGGATGCACGCTTCGCTCCTCTCATCCTTCCCTCCGCACATCACATACCCCAATTCTATCCTGCTACCTGCCTCCGTTTAAGACGCGATTGCCCTGGGGCGGGCTTTGGTTTGAACGGCAACGGCCACCGCGGTCGTGCTATAATGCAGTCTGAAACGCATCGAAATACAATCAAACCCGCCGGCGCAGCAGCTCCGCCCCAACGCCAGGTTGAACCAAGAGCCAAGTTAAACCGGGGTAAAGCACCGATTATGTCCAACCCCAACCAGCCCCAACCCCAAAACCGCCCCGGCGACGGCGCCGCCCCTTCGGGGCGGCAGCGCTACCGGCGAATCGTGGTCAAGGTTGGCACCAGCGTTTTGACCGATACCCGCAACAAAGGCGGGCTTAACCTGCCGGCGATGTCTGACCTGACCCGGCAGATATGCCAATTACGCCAAGACGACAAAATCGAGGTGCTCCTGGTAACCTCGGGGGCCATTGCCGCCGGACGCCAGGAACTGAACCAAGCCGGGCAATCGCCGGTAGAACGCGACATCCCCTCCCGGCAGGCGCTGGCCGCCATAGGACAGAGCCGGCTGATGCACACCTACGGTCAATTATTCGAATGTCGCGGCGTCCGGGTGGCTCAGGCCCTGCTCACCATCAACGACCTGGCCGACCGGCAGTCTTACCTGAACGTCCGCAACACGCTGATGGCGCTCTTGGACTTGGCCGTAGTGCCGATCCTTAACGAAAATGACGTAGTAGCCGTGGATGAGATTGGCGAGGTCTTCGGGGACAATGATCGCTTGTCGGCCCTGGTGGCTAACCTGATTGACGCCGATCTACTGGTAATTCTCACGGACACCAACGGGCTTTACACCACCGACCCGCACCTTGACCCCAGCGCCTCGCTGATTCCGGTGGTGGAACAGGTGAATGAGAACATCCAGGTTGTGGCGGGACGGCACCGGAATCCCTGGGCACGCGGCGGTATGCCGACCAAAATTGACGCCGCCCGCCTGGTTACCTCCGCCGGAACGGCTATGGTGATGTGCAATGGCCGGGCCGAGGATGCGGTGCTGCAAGCGGCCCGGGGGCAGGCCATCGGGACTCTGTTTCGGCCGGCCGGGGAAAAGCTGGAGGCGCGCAAGCGGTGGATGTTGAGCCGGGTCCGGGATTCCCGATGGGGCGAGATTGAGGTGGACCAGGGCGCGGCAGACGCTTTGCTGAACCGCCACGTAAGCCTGCTGCCCGCCGGGGTCAAGGAGGTTCGTGGCGACTTTCGCCGGGGGCATATCGTCTATATCGTGGATGAGCGGGGACACCAGATTGCCTGCGGCATCGCCAACTACGCAGCGGCGGACATCGCCCGCATTCGAGGGTTCCGCTCCGACGGCATCACCGGCATTCTGGGCTACCATTACGGCCAGGAAATAGTGCACCGCAACAACCTGGTCCTGATTTAGCCAAGGCAGACAACGGATGGTTCCGCCTGAAAAGAGGATTAAGATCGGCCACGTACTGCCCAATGCCATCGGCCAGGATGGTTCCGCTTGAAAAGAGGGGTAAGTCTCGCCGGGACAGCCCTATATACGCTACGAAGCACTAAAAATCAAACGGAACCCAACGGATAATCGTCTTACTCTCAAGCCAAAGGAGCCGAGTTAATCATGGCAACCACTGTTGACGAACTTTCGCTGGTGGAACAAGGCAAAAAGGCGCAAAGGGCGGCGCGCAAGTTGGCCGGTTTCGCCACCGGAGCCAAGAATCAGGCTTTGCTTAACGTTGCCCAGGCTCTGGAATCGGAAACCGGGCCGGTACTGGAAGCCAACCGGGCCGATTACCGGTCCGCTCAGGCCGACGGGATGAGCGAGGCCCTGCTGGACCGGCTGCTGCTGACCCCGGAGCGGCTGACCGGCATGGCCCGGGATGTGCGCGCCGTAGCCGCTCTCCCCGACCCGGTAAACGAGGTGATTGACGCGAGAACCCTCGCCAACGGCCTGGAGGTTGAAAGGAGACGGGTGCCTTTGGGGGTCATTGGCAGCATCTACGAAAGCCGCCCCAATGTCACGGTAGATATTGCTGCGCTGACCCTGAAATCGGGCAACGCTTGCCTGCTGCGGGGCGGCCGGGAGAGCTTGCGTTCCAACCTGGCCCTGGTTGATCTGCTGCGGCGGGCCACCGGCGAGGCGGGAATACCTCCCGAGGTCATCCAGTACGTGGATAACCCGGACCGTTCCCTGGTGGAGGCTATGCTCCGGATGAAAGACTATATCAACTTGCTGGTGCCTCGGGGCGGGCCGGAGTTGATCAAGTTTGTCGCCGAAGGAGCCGCTATGCCGGTAGTGGCCGGCGGCGTAGGAGTCTGTCACGCCTACGTTGACCGGGCGGCGGACCTGGACAAGGCGTCCAACATCATCTTCAACGCCAAGGTGCAGCGCCCCACGGTTTGCAACGCTCTGGATACGGTGCTGCTCCACGCCGAAACGGCCCCCGGCTGCCTGCCTTCCATTGCCCGCAACCTGTCCCAGGCCGGAGTTGAGTTACACTGCGACCACCGGGCCTTGAGCATCCTGGGACCGGAGCCCGGTTGCGATACCCGCCCGGCTACCGAGGACGACTGGGGCCGGGAGTTTCTGTCCCTGACCGCAGCAATAAAAATCGTGGACTCGCTAGAAGAAGCCCTGGAACATATCGAGACTTACGGTTCCGGCCATACCGAAGCGATCATCACCGAGGACAAAGCGTCCGCCGAGCGCTTTCTGCGGGACGTGGACGCCGCGGCGGTTATCGTCAACGCCAGCACCCGGTTTACCGACGGAGGCCAGTTGGGATTGGGCGCCGAGGTCGGCATCAGCACCCAGAAGTTTCATGCCCGGGGCCCCCTGGGGCTACGGGAGCTTACTTCCTACAAGTGGGTGATCCTCGGAGACGGGCAGATTCGAGCGTAGGCGAAGACCAGCCTGGAGGCGAGGGAAGCCCGGTTGGCGCTTTCCGCAATCGGGAATTCGGCGACAGCGGCAACGCTAGTTGGGTAGCGATAGTCAGGCGCCGCCTTCGGCCGGGAAAACCGGTCCGAAGGCGATGATTACACCCTCACTATCATCAGGCCTTGTTCTGACACGCCCTCCAGCTAAGCCCGGCTTACTTGCGGCTGACGGCTTTCAGCGCCGCATCCCGGACCTTTTCCGGGGTCAGCCCGCACTTTACCATCAGTTCCTCCGCCCGGGCCGACTCGCTGTAGCCCTGCAAGGCTACTATTTCCACCGGAACCGGATGGTTTTGACCGACCACCTGGGAAACGATACTGCCGAGGCCGCCATGCAGGTAGTGTTCCTCAGCGGTAACCACGGCCCCGGTTTCCCGGGCCGCCGCGATGATGGAAGCCGTGTCCACCGGCTTGAGGGTGTGGACGTTGAGTACCCGGGCTTCCACGCCCTCCGCCGCCAGCAAGTCGGCAGCGTCCAGACTGACTGAAACCATTACGCCGGTGGCTATAATGGCGATGTCGCCGCCCTCCCGCAGCCGCTCGGCCTGCCCCAGGTTAAACCGGTAGTCCGCTTCGTGAACTACCGGGGTAGCGGCCCGGGAGAGGCGGATGTAAAAGGGGCCGGGGGTACGGGCCGCCGTCTCCACCGCCTGAACCGTTTCCACCGTGTCGGCGGGGGAAATCACCGTGAAGCTGGGCAGGGCGCAAATCAGAGACAGATCTTCGATACCGTGCGCCGACATCCCATCCTCGCCGGTCAGGATCCCGGCATGCGTGCAGACCAGCTTCAGGTTAAGGTTAGCCTGGGAAACCAGGACGCGAAGCTGGTCAAAGGGACGGCCTACGCCGAATACGCTGAAGGTGCTGACAAAGGGGGTCTTACCGCTGGCGGCCAGACCGGCCCCGACTCCGATCAGGTTCTGCTCCGCCGGGCCAAAGTCGAAGAACCGCTCCGGGTACTGGTCCCGCCACAGGTGGGTAAACACGGAGACGTTCAAGTCGCCGCCCAACACCACGATGTTCGGGTAGGAGTCAGCCAACTCTAAAAGAGTTTCGCCGTAGATTTGCCTGGTCGATGCCGTTCGCCGCTGCGCCGCCATTACGCCAATTCCTCCATTGCTTTCTCAAACTCCTCGGCGTTCGGGGCGCGTCCGTGGAAACCGGGGTTGTTTTCCATGAAACTGATCCCTTTCCCCTTGACCGTGTTGGCAATGATCGCCGTAGGCCGGGTGCGTCGCCGCCGGGCCTTGTCCAGCGTAGTCAGCAAGGCCTCGAAGTCGTGGCCGTCGGTCTCCAGGACGCGCCAGCCGAAATCCTGCCACTTCCGGGCCAGGGGTTCCAAGCGCATAACCTGGTCGGTAAACCGGTCGTTCTGGATGCGGTTGCGGTCCACGATGGCAATCAAGTTAGTCGCCTGGTGATGGGCCGCCGCCATCGCCGCCTCCCAGATCTCCCCTTCGTCGCATTCGCCGTCGCCCAGCAGCGCATACACCATATAATCCTTGTCGTCCAGGCGGGCCGCCAAAGCGCAGCCCAAGGCAAAGGAGAGGCCCATGCCCAGGGAGCCGGAGTTCATTTCCACTCCCGGCGTCATTGGGTGGGCGTGGCCTTGAATCCGGCTATTCAGACGGCGGAAGGTAGCCAGTTCCTCGCGGGGGAAGTATCCCGCCCGGGCCAGGACGGCGTAGAACCCCGGGGAGGCATGGCCCTTGCTCAGGATAAACCGGTCCCGGTCGGGCCATTGCGGTTCCCGGGGGTTGTGGCGCAGTACCCGGAAATAGAGGGAAATGAGGATTTCCAGTTCGGAAAGAGAACCGCCGGTGTGTCCGCTACCGGCGGTATAAATGGTCTGGATAATGTCCCGCCGCAACTCTTTCGCCAGAGCCGGCAGGTCGGAAACGCTGTAAGTATGCCCCTCACCGGCGGCGTCGGTTCCAATCATAAGTCGCTGCTGCTCTCCCCACGGTTATTACCGGCGTGCCAAGCCATTAGACTACACCAACCCTCGCCAGGCCCGCCATTGCAGATTATAAATCCCGCGATGAAAGGTGTCTAGGCAGAGTTTTTGTAATATAGTTACACTTGTACCCAACCGGCTGCCTCCGTCCCCAGTCTGAATCGCCCCGGCGGGACGCCGTGATGCGCCGTGATCGGTGATAATTGATTTCCATTGCCGCCTTTTGCTCCCCCCGGCAACCGGGGTGGCTCACTAGCGGCTCACTATTAGGAATTCACCATGATAATTGATGCCCATTGCCACATACTGCCGGAGAGCTTTCCAGGACGCCACCAGCGCCTAACCGCGCAGGACGCCACCTTCGCCAGTCTTTTCCCCCAGCCCGGGGCACGGATGGCTACGGCGGAAGACCTGTTGGAAGCGTTGGGAAAGGCCGGGATTGACCGGGCGGTTATTATGGGCTTCGGCTGGACCGACCCGGCGGTGGCAAAGGAAGCCAACGACTACGTCATCCAGGCCGTGGCCCGGCACCCGGAACGACTGACCGGGTTCTGCTCGGTCAACCCCGCGTGGGGCGGCGGCGCCCTGGCTGAAGTGGAGCGGTGCGCCGCCGCCGGGCTGCGGGGCATCGGCGAACTGCACCCGGACACCCAGGAATTTGACCTTACCGACGCGTCCCGGCTGGCGCCGTTAATGGCCCTGGCCCGGCGCCTGGAGCTGCCGATGCTGGTTCACGCCTCGGAGCCGGTGGGACACCAGTACCCGGGAAAGGGCCGGACTACGCCAGACCGGATTTACCGGTTCATCCGAAACTTCCCGGACAACACCATTATCTGCGCCCATTGGGGTGGCGGCCTGGTTTTCTACGGCCTGATGCCGGAGCTGCCCGGAGAGTTGGCGAACGTCTATTTTGACACGGCGGCTTCGCCCCTGCTCTACCGGCCAGAGATATTCTCGGTAGCAGTCCAAACCATCGGGGCGGACAAACTGCTGTTCGGCAGCGATTACCCGCTCATCCGGCACCGGAGGCTGCTGTCCCAAGTGGAAAACTCCGGGTTGGCAAGCGATAGCCGGTCGGCTATCCTGGGAGGCAATGCCTCCCGGTTGTTCGGCCTGGGGCCGGCCGAACCACCGGCTAACCCGGCATCCCCCCAGGACAGGAATAGATGACCTTGAACCGGAACGAACCAGCCGATTTCGAGACTCTGACCGACTATTTGCAGGACGGCCTGGACATCGTTTTCGTTGGACTGAACCCGTCCAGCTATTCGGTCCGCGCCGGGCATTACTTTGCCAACCCGCGCAATCGCTTCTGGGCGGCGCTGAACCGGTCCGGGCTGGTGAGTGAAGCCCTGTCCCCCGAACGGGATGCCGAACTGCTCAAGCACGGTATTGGCTTCACCGACGTGGTGAAGCGCCCCACCCCTCAAGCCTCCGGGCTGACCACTGCCGATTATCGCCACGGGGCGCCCCGGCTACGGGACAAGCTGCGGCATTACCGGCCCCGGATCGCCTGCTTTCACGGCATGACCGGCTACAAGGCTTACCTCAAGTACGGCGAAGGGGTTAATGAGCAGCCGGAATTGGGCCGACAGGAACGCTGCATCGGCAGCAGTCGCGTTTTTGTCGTCCCCAACCCCAGCCCGGCCAACGCCCGGTACTCCCTGGATAACCTGGTTTACTGGTATCAAAGCCTGGCCGATTTCCGCTCTCAATTACGAACTGGGAATCAGGAATGGGCGATTTTCCCTTGAAGGCGGCGCCATGTCCCAGGAAGCCAGCACGGTGAGAGTGTTTATCGCCCTGGATTTGCCGGCGGCGGCTAAATTTTCCCTGAGCCAAGCCATCGAGGAGCTGCAAAGGGCCATCCCGTCAGGGGTGCGCTGGGTGGATCCGGCCGGTATCCACCTGACCCTGAAGTTCTTGGGCAACATTGAAACCAGGCTGATTGAGCCGGTGCTGGATGCTATGGGGCAAGGCGCCGGCAAGTTCGGAGCGGCGACCTGCTCGCTCCAGTTGTCCGGGCTGGGTGTCTTTCCCAACCCCCGGGAGCCGCGGGTGCTATGGGCCGGGGTGAGGGGCGACCTGGCCGCCCTGGGCCGCTTGCAGCGAGGGGTGGACGAGTCCTGTTCGGCCCTGGGTTTCGCCAGGGAGCGGCGCCCCTTCCGTCCTCACCTGACCCTGGGCCGGGTGCGGGACAGCGCCCCGGCCCCTACCCGGCGGGACATCGGGGAAGCAGTAGCAACCCTATCTACCGCCTCTACCGCGCTGCAACCCGAAGTCGGCTGGAAAGCCACCGAGATTCACCTCATCCGCAGCAACCTGACGCCGCAAGGCGCAATCTATACCTCTCTGGGAGCGACGCCGCTGGCGTAGCGGAATGCGGACAGGGGTAACGGGAAATCGCAATGGACAAATGTACCGCTATTATTCATCCGGTAGCCCCCTTCGATTTTCCCTTGACCGCCGCAAATCAGCCCTATTTTCGTCAAGACGGCAACTTTGACCCTGGAGCGTACCAGCGCCTGCTGAACTTGGGCGACAAGTTGATTTTAGCTACCGTCCATTCCGAGGGTAGCGTGAAATCGCCCCGACTGGTACTGGAACTGGAGGGCGATTCTCTGGCGCCAACGGAGGTTAAAACGGTGTGCCGGCAGTTGGAATGGCTGTTGGGCACGGCCCAGGACCTGGCTCCTTTCTACCGATCCGCTGAAGCCGATCCGGTAATGGCCCGGCTGGCGCAGACTTTTTACGGGATGCATCAACCCCAGGCCATATCGGTATTTGAGGCCCTGGCTCTGGCCATTCTGGGTCAGCAACTGGCGGCCAACGTGGCCCGCGTAATCCGCGCCCTGCTGATTGAAACCTACGGCCCCAGCCGGACTTTCGCGGGCCAATTTCACTACGCCTTTCCCCTTCCCGAATCCATCGCCGCCGCCACTGTTCCCGACCTTCGCCGACTAAAGCTCAGCCAACGCAAGGCCGAGTACCTGCAAGGCATCGCCCGCGCCGAACTGGACACGCCGGGCGGACTGGATACCCTGCAAGGACTGCCGGACGCCGCGGTGGTCAAGGAAGTTACGGCGCTGCGCGGCGTGGGAAACTGGACCGCCCAGTGGGTGCTGGTACGAGCCTTGGGGCGAGCCGACGCCTTTCCGGTGGGCGACCTGGCCCTGCGGCGGATCGTGTCCCGACTTTACTTCGGCGGCGAATCCCTGACCGACGGAAAACTGGCTGAGTTTTCCCGGCGCTGGTCGCCCCACCGCTCCCTAGCCACCCACTACCTGTTTGCCGCGTTAAGGGCGGGAATGGAGTAGGGGAGGCAGGAGACGTCATTTCCGTAAAAGCGGGACTCTCCCTTTGTTAGCTTGCAACCCGGTTCAAGTTCTGCCGCCACCTCTTACCCGAACATCCGCATCAAACTGCGCGGATTCCTGCTTTTGGAAAACTGGCGCATCAGCTTTTGGGTCTGCTTGAACTGGTTGAGCAACCGGTTGATGTCCTGGGGAGTGGTGCCGCTGCCGCGAGCGATGCGGCGGCGGCGACTGCCGTTGATCATTTCCGGCTTGTGCCGCTCCTCCGGCGTCATTGAGCAGATGATGGCCTCTACCCGTTTCATCTGCTCATCGTCAAAGTCAACGGGCAGTTTTCCGGAGAGCCGGTTCATACCCGGCACCATTTCCATTATCTGGCTCAGCGACCCCATCTTCTTGACGCTCTGAATTTGCTGTAGGAAATCCTCTAGGTCAAAGGCAGCCCGTCGGAACTTGCGCTCCAGTTCCTTGGCCTGCTTCTCGTCGGTAGCTTCCTGGGCCTTTTCAATCAACGTCAGCACGTCGCCCATAGCCAGGATTCGGGAGGCCAGGCGGTCGGGATGGTAGGCTTCCAACCCGTCGGGGCGCTCCCCCACGCCCATAAACTTGATGGGCACGCCGGTAACCCGAGTTACCGACAGGGCGGCCCCGCCCCGGGCGTCGCCGTCCATTTTGGTCAGCACCAACCCGGTCAGCCCCACTCTTTGGTGGAACTCCTGGGCGGCATTCACGGCATCCTGGCCGGTCATGGCATCTACCACCAGCAGGGTCTCATGGGGAGATACCGTCGCCTTGACCTCCTCCAGTTCCTCCATCAATTCGTCGTCAATGTGGAGCCGTCCGCCGGTGTCAATTATGGCCCAGGTAATCCCCTGCTGGCGGGCCCGGTCAACCCCGGCCCGGGCCACCCGGGCCACCGTGGCGGTTTGGGGGTCTTCCGAATACACCGGAACATCCAGCTGGCGGCCCAGGGTTTCCAGTTGGGCTATGGCTGCCGGGCGGCGGAGGTCGGCGGCCACCAGCAGCGAGCTGTGCCCCTGGCGGCGCAGTTGCAGGGCCAGTTTAGCCGCGGTGGTCGTTTTACCGGAGCCTTGCAACCCCACCAGCATCAACGTGGCCGGCAACTGGCTGGAGGGAGTAAGCCGGTGGTCGCCACCGCTCAGGATCTCGGTTAGCTCCTCGTGGACAATCTTAACCACCTGCTGGCCCGGAGAAAGGCTTTCCAGCACCGCGACGCCGAGGGAACGTTCCTTGACCCGGGCCACAAAGTCCCGGGCCACCCGAAAGTTCACGTCCGCTTCCAACAGCGAACGGCGCACCTGCCCCAGGGCGTCGTCGATATCTTTTTCAGTCAGACGGCCCTTGCTGGAGAGCCGGTTAAAGATTCCGGTCAACCGGTCGGTCAGATTCTCAAACATCCTCGCCCTCACGTCTCCCCGGTGAAATTGGAAGGTGAAATTGTAACCATTTTAACACAGCGACCCGGTCTGAGACCGGGTCAAGCGCCGGGAACGCCGGGCAATCTCGTGGCGATCGTTTCTCTGGGTCGAACGAACCACATATGTTAAATATGCTAAAATGCGTGCGTTCATCCTGCCTTAAGGGTCATAAGTTGATTCCGCTGAAACTCAACATTAGAAACTTTCTTTCTTACCGGGAGAACGTGCCGACGCTGGACTTTTCCGGCGTCCACGTGGCTTGTCTCTGCGGTGACAACGGGCATGGCAAATCGGCCCTGCTGGACGCCATAACCTGGTGCCTGTGGGGCAAGGCCCGGGGTCAGGTCCAGGACGACCTGGTTTCCTACGGCGCTGACGAAGCCCGGGTGGAACTGGAGTTTATGGCCCGGGGCAGCCGCTTCCGGGTGATTCGCAGCCGGGTCCGGGGCGGCGGCCGCCGCCGGCAAGGCTCCAGCGACTTGCAGTTGCAGGCCCTGGGAAACACCGACGCGGACCGCCCCGCCCACGCCGCCTCGGGCAATACCCTCCGGGAAACCCAGGCCAAAATCGAGCAATTGGTCGGTATGGACTACGAAACCTTTGTCAACTCCGCTTTTCTGATGCAGGGGCGGGCTGACGAGTTTACCCGCAAAACACCGGCGGAACGCAAGGCGGTGCTGGCTTCCATCCTGGACCTGGCGGCCTATGACCGTTTCCAGAACCGGGCGCGGGACCAGCTGAATGAGAAACGGTCCGAAGCAGACCGGTTGACCGGCAGCTCTTCCCAGATGCAACGGGAAATCGACGAAATCGGAGACCCGGCAAGGGAATTGGCCGGAGTAACCCAATTCCTGGAGGACTTGAACACTCAGTTGACCCGGCAGCAGGCAGAGACCGTGGAATTGCGGGCAATGGTTGGCCGCCTGGAAGGGCAGGCAACCGAACTGGCCGACCGGAAACGGTTGCAAGAACAGGCCAGCCGGGATATTGCCCAGCTGGAGTCGGGAATTGTCGCCACCGAAATCCGCTGCCGGGAGTACCGGCTGCTACTTGACGAGGCCGGCAGCATCCGGGAGGGTGTGGCGCAACTGGAGCAGGCCCAACAACGTTTCGCCGCTATGGAGGATTCCCGTCGGCAGTCCGAGGAGTTGCGTCAACAGCGGAACGACCTGACCCACACTATCGCCATCGAGCGCACCCGCCTGGAAGCGGACGTAGCGCAGCTGCGCCGCCGGGTGGAGCGGGAGTTGACCCCCAAAGCCGAGGCGGAGGCGGCCCTGACCGCGGGACAAGCGGAGGCGCGCCAGCGACTGGACGGATTGGTGGAGGCGGAAACGACGCTAAACGCCGGACGACAACGGCTGCAAGTTCTGGCTGCCGACATCGGCGAGGCCAGGACTACCGCCGAGCGATACCAGGCTGAAGGGGAGCAGCTTAAAGAGAAATTGCACCTGTTGAATGGCTCGGACCCGGACGCCGCCCTTTGCCCCTTGTGCCAGACTCCCTTGAGCCTGGACGGGTGCCAGCGTCTTTCGGAGACTTACCAGGCCGAGATTGAAGAGAAACGGGACCTCTACCGGAGCAACCGCCGTCGCCTCCAGGAGTCGGAAGCGGAAAAGGACACCCTGGAAAGGGAGTTGCCCCGGCAGGAGCAAGCCCTAACCAGGGCCGGCAATGAAATCCGGGAACAGTTAAGCCGCCTAGAGGCGCAAGTAAAAGAATCCCGCGAGGCGCAGGTTGAACTGGCCCAGGCGCTGCCCCGGTTGTCTGCCGCCGTCGCATCCCTGGAGTCCGGGGACTTTGCCCCGGGGACGCGGGGGCAGCTAAAGGAGATAGAGGGCCGGCTCAAGGCCCTGGCCTACGATGAGGACGGCTACCGGCAATCCTATCAACTGATACAGGAATTGCAGCCCTACGCCGAACGGCAGACGCAGTTGGCCCAGGTAGCGGCCCGGCTGCCCGAAGAGGAAGAAACCCTCGGCCGGTCCCGGGAGATGTTGCGCCGGCGCCGGTTGGAACTGGACGAACACCAGGAACAACTGCGCCTGGGGGAAGCCGCGGTTGCCCAACTGCCCGAGGCCCAAGCCCAACTGCAACGGTTGACCGATGCCCGCAGCGAACTGGAAGGCCGCCAGCAGGCCGCCATTGGCCGGAGGGGCCTGCTGGCCGGCCAGCAAAAACGGCTGGAATCTTTACGGGATGAGTTGAAGGAGAGCCGGGAGCGCCTGTCGGAATTGCAGGAGGAGCAAGGGATCTGCCAGGAATTGGTTACCGCTTTCGGACGCCAGGGGATCCAGGCCATGCTTATTGAAACGGTCGTGCCGCGCCTGGAAGCGGAAACCAACATCCTGCTGGGCCGGATGACCGACAACCGGATGCACGTAAAGCTGGAGACGCAGCGGGAACCGCGCAGCCGGCCCGGTGGCGACCCCGTCGAAACCCTGCAAATCAACGTCAGCGACGAACTGGGCCAGCGCAGCTATGAGATGTATAGCGGGGGCGAGGCCTTCCGAGTCAACCTGGCGCTGCGTATCGCCCTGTCCAAGGTGCTGTCCCAACGCACCGGCGCGCCGCTGCCCACCCTGTTCATCGACGAGGGATTCGGCACGCAAGACGCTTCGGGGCGGGAGCGCATCCTCGACGCTATCAGCGCTATTGAGGACGACTTCGACAAAATCATTGTCATTACCCACCTGGACGACTTGAAAGATATGTTCCCGGTTCGTATCGAAGTGCAAAAGGACAGCAACGGCTCAACCTTCTGGTTGAGTTAGACGACCGCGCTGGAGTCAATACTGAAAGGGGAGGCAAGGAAAATGCTGGACGACAACCAGATGAAGTTTGTGGCGGACAACCGGCGCGGGGTGCTGACCACCTTTCGCCGGGACGGCTCGGCTCAAATGAGCCTGGTTACCTGTGGCCCCTACCAGGACGGCGTTGCCTTCACCACTACCGCGGAGCGGGCCAAGCTGCGCAACCTGAGCCGCAACCCCCGTTGTACCCTATTGGTGGCCCGGGAGAACTGGTCGGCTTACATCGTATTGCAAGGAGTCGCCAGGGTTTTATCCCCCAGCGATACCGGGGCCGACCAGTTGCGATTGGCCCTCCGCGACGTTTACCGAACGGCGGCGGCTACCGAACACCCGGACTGGGCGGAATACGACCGGGCGATGCAAGAGCAGCGACGGGCGGCGGTTATAGTGGTGCCGGAGCAGATATACGGTGGCAATGTCTCCTGAACCCCGGGCCGCGCCGGACAATCCGGCCTTATCCCCGGCCCGTCTGCCCCGTCTGCCCCGTCTGCAAGGAAGCTAACAGCTTTGCAGAGGCCCCGGCAATTTCAGCCACCGCCGTCTCGAAGGCTTCCCGGTTGGCTTTTGAAGGATTGCGGCAACCGCTGATTTTCCGCACGTACTGGGTGGCGGCGGCGCTGATTTCCCCAGCGGTTGCTGAAGTGGTGGCCGGCGCTCCCGGCAAGCGCAGCTTTTTGATGCTTCTACCCATTGCTTCCTTCACCCGGGCGGCGGAGGCTGGGCTGTTGGGTCAGGCCGAAACCCGAAGGCAGGATAGCGCTCCTTATCTGGCGACTATTTATCGAGGCTGGGCAACGGGCTAGGGCCAACTCCACTCGAAGGCGGAGTAATGGCCGTTTTTGCCGGTGTTGTCCCAGGTCATCCCGTGGTCGGCGTAAGTGCTTGCAGTGCCTTTAGCCAGAACCAGGGAAGAATTGACTGGATGACCGGTGTTCTCCAGCCGCATCGGTTCAGGGCTCCGGCCCACTACAATGCCCTCCACATTGAAGTCTATGATGCCCGGGATGCTAACGCTGCGTCGGTGGCCCTCGGACTTATAGGCGATGGGACAATACTTAATGCCCAGATAGTTGGTGGTTAAGCGCATCCACCTTTCCGCGGGGCCGCCGATGTCCCCGGACAGGATTCGGCCCAGAGCGGCCCGCTGGAACCGGTCGGCCCGTTCATCAACGTACGCGGCCAGCGTCCAGTCGCCGGCGCCCATAACTCCCGGAGTATAGGCCGCCACGATGAAGTTCAGGTCGTCCAGAGCTACCCCCTGGTAATCCCCTTCCTGGACGTGGAAGGCAAAGGCTACGTCGCAGTGGCCCTCGGTAGGCACTGCCGGGCCGCCCTGGACGATGCAAGGGCAAAGAATGGCGCAGTTGCAATTCTCGAAGTAGTCGCCTTTCAGTCGCCACCGTTCTTCAGTGGTCATTTCCCCTACCCTGCACCGGAGATTTAGAAAGAGACGCGGCGTCGGCCAGTGGGTGGATGTCCCTCGGTGAATCTCCGCGTCTCTTTATCTCCTGGTACGACCCGTACGCTATTTGCTGCCAAAAGGCTGGATGAGCACGCGCAAGGTGCCGTCGGTTTCCTTGCGCTGGGTCAACAGCCGGTGCCCGGCTTGCTCTGCCCAATAAATCACGTCGTAGATGTTCAAAGCGTCGTGGAGGATGGCCTCCACGAAGGAGCCTCGGTCGTGGTCCATCTGACGGCTCAAGGCGGCGATTACTCCGGCGCAGTTCTTGCCGCGACCGTCCACCACCGCCCAGCCGCCGCCGTGTCCATTGCCATTAACCGGGCTACTCACCGGCTGCCGGTGGTGGACATCAATCTGGCCGGACTTGCGCAACTCAAGCTGGTTCTTGAAGTGGGCCACCGCTTCCCAGGCCACCGCCCGGTCCCGCTCGCCGCTGGAACATACGGCGCCGCGTACCCCGACGATGTCCGGATTAACCCGGGCCAACTCGTCCAGATTATCCAGCTTCAGATGCCCGGAAAGGGCGGTACTGAGACCGGCCTGTTTGGCCTCCAACACCATCTCCCGCAACCGGGTTTCCGGGATAAAGTCAAAGAGGTTGCGCCCGTCTTTGGTCAAGGTGTCAATCAGGAAACCGTCGCATTTGCCCGCGACGGCCAGCTTCACCATCAGGTCCGGGTCCAAACCGCCCTTGAACAGGTGGTTGTCGGCGAACAGGGAACCAATCAGCTTGGTAGCGTAACCGTGCAGGGCTTCCCGCGCCCCTTGGAGAATATCCACGGCATCGGCGTAGGTGGCTGCGCAGAACCCCACCTTGACCGAGGTAGCGTCCAACATTCCGGCAGCGTGCACCGCCATGGCCACTGTGCCGGCCTGGTTGGGAACCACGCCCAGGGTCACGCTGACGTGCTTTTCCGCCGGTATCCGTTCCCGTACTTCCCGCACCAGGTTGGGGTGGCCGGAGCCTACCAGGGCTTCTTGCAGGTTCTTAACGTCAATGATGTCGGCTCCGCCCCGGTCGGCTTCCAGAGCCTCGGCCATGTTCTGGACGCTGACCAGCAACATCATACCGGAGGTGGCGGCGCCATTGCTGCTGCCGTCGCTGTTGTTGCCGTTGAGCCAGGGCGCATGGGCGCGCGGCTGGGCCGGAACCGTAACCGCCTGAGGGCGGGGAATCAGGGGCAGCAATTCCCGCTTCAATTCCGCTTTTTCATCGACGGTCAAGGGCAGCAGGGGGGGCCGGACGTGCCCGCCGGCCAGTCCCATCAGTTCGCCCCAGTACTTGCACATCGGCGCCGGGAGGACGCCGCCGGACTTTTTGACCGTGCCGCCCCACCATTTATCGGAGAGGGCCTTCAAGTCTTTCAGGTGCTTATCGTAGAACGCCAAGTCCAGGTCGCCCCGGCTGGCCCGGTCAATGAACTGGACGTAATAGTTGCATTCCGGGGTGTCGAACCGCCAGTCGGAGGTGTTGGCGAACATCACCTGCTGCTGGAAGCCCAGTTCCCTGGACTTGGGGTAAATCCACTCGTCGGGAGTGCTGATGATGGCCTGCTTGCCCACCAGCAGGTGGGTTTCCAGAGAGATCTGCTGGTTGAAACTGGCTTCCTTGACGCCAACCACGTTGGGAATCTGGCACAGGCGTTTCAGTCCCTGGGGACTCATCAGCATACCGAACTGGGGGGAGTTGTAGAACATAATTGCCAGGTTGGTGTGGTCGGCCAGGGTTTTCACGTAGTCGTACACCACTTCCTCGGTCTTGGCGACCATATAGGGAGGGGCCACTACCAGCAGGTCAAAGCCGGCGGCTTCGGCCCGGTCGGCCAGGGCCAGCATATCGCCGGCGGAAGTGTGGGTTACGTGGGCAGCGATACCCCACTGGCCGGCGGCTTCGGCGGCCACCGTGTCCATGACCTGCACCCGCTCGTCGAAGGTAAGGCTCCAGAACTCCCCCATCCCCCAAGTGCAACCACCGCCCCGGGTGCCCAAGCTGCGGATGTGCCGGATGTTGCGCCGGAGACCGTCCTCGTCCACCCGATTATCCGGCGTGAAGGGGGTCATTATGGTCGTCCACTGGGCCTTCAGGAAGTCCCAGGCCCATTCCTGGGCTTCGTGTTTTCGGTACTGGGCCATGAATCATCACCTTCCGAGTAAAGTTGCTCTGCTGTCCTTGCCGGCGCCGGGGGCTCAGAAAAGAGTCATCAGTATATTTGGATTGAGTATATTTGGATTGTAAGCAACGGCGCTATTAACGTCAACTGTCTCTTGGCCGGGAGGCGGGCGGCCAATACCCGTTTTCAACCACGAATAACCCCAACAAGCGCTAACCTGTATCCCGGTATTCCGGCAAAGTATCCTGGCAAATTATTGGCATTCTCTACGCTCGTTGGCGTCCGTCATTCCGGCGAGAGCGGTAATGACGGCATTGCCGATGCCTGCGGCAGGAATCAACTTTCGGGCTGGCACCCGGGACAGTAGAAGGTCCCCCGCCCTCTTACCCTTATGCCGGCTATGCCATCGCCGCACTTGGGGCAAGGCGCGCCGGCCTTGCGGGGGATGGTCCAGGTGTGCAGCGCCGCTGGCGGGGCGGGCCATTCCGTTTCCCGCGCCCGGTCGTATTGAGCCGTTGCAACCGTCAGACAGGAAACTATGCTGCCCTGTAAGCGGATGATTTCCCCATCGCCCAGCCCGCCGGCGGGACGCAAGGGGTGGAGGCCGGCGCCGTACAAGGACTCGTCAACATAGAGGTTGCCCAGCCCGGCCACAGTGGACTGCTCCAGCAGCAGCGCCTTTACCGGGGCGCTGCGGCCGGCCAGGGCTGCGGCCAGGACCTTCGGCGTGAAGTCCGGGGACAGGGGTTCCGGCCCCAGGGCGGGCAGAGTCCGACCGGCGTCGGTGGTGAGCCAGAGATGTCCGAACTTGCGCGGGTCGCGAAAGCGCAGCTCCCGCCCATCATCCAGGGTAAAGGTATGGCGCACCATGGGGTCAGCGGGGTCGGCGGTTGGGGAGCCGGCCCGGACGCTCAACCCGCCGGTCATGCCCAGGTGGATAATCAGGGTTTCCCCGGAGTCCAGGGCCAGCAGCAGATACTTGCCCCGGCGGTTGACCGCCTCCACCCGACGGGAGTGGAGACCCAGCACAAAGTCCTCCACTGAAGGACACTTGACACTGTTGGCCCAGCCCACCTGAACGGCGGTAAAAACGCGTCCCGGCAACTCCGCCTGAATGAGGATACGCCGGGCGTTTTCCACTTCGGGCAGTTCAGGCATCAGCAACCCCGCCAAACCGCCGGCTAGAGACGTTTGACCCCAAGGGTTACCTCCATACCCTCCACCTTTTGCGTTTCGCTTTGGGCAGCGTCAACCGGGGGGCCGGCCACCAGTTCCTCGCTGAGGGTTTCCTGGCGGATGTAGGCGGCGTGGCGGCGCATTACCTGCGCCACTTCCTCCGGCCCCTGGTAATAGGTAACGATGCGGTCGGTAAGCTCAAACCGGGCACTGCGGCGCAGTCCCTGGATACGGTGGGCCAACTCCCGGGCCAATCCCTCCTCAGCCAGTTCCGGGGTAACGTTAGCGTCGATGGCTACCAGGCAGCCCGGCTCCGCCGATACCCAGTAGCCATCCACCGGGTAGATGCCATGGCCGGAAAACTCGACCTCGCCCCGGGCCTGGGCCACCTGCCGGAGTCGTTCCTGGTAATCCGCATAGGAGCCCGGCCCGGAGCCGTTATCCAGGACTTGCAGTTCCTTTATGTTAAGCTCCTCCAGAATCTGGGGGCCGACCCGTTCCAGGTAGTCGGGTCGGCCCCAGACCTGCACCTGGGCCAGCGGCTGACGTACCTTGAAACCAGCCCGGGAGCGGGCGGCCCGCCCCATGCTGGCGACCTGCATCGCCAGGTGGGTGGCCTCCATCAAATCCTGGTCAATCAAGGAGGCATCGGACGCCGGGTAACGGTCCAGGTGAACGCTGTCCGGGGCCGACGGATCAACCGAGCCGACCAGGTTCCGGTAGATTTCCTCCGCCATGAAGGGGGCCAGGGGAGCCATGAGGCGCGCCACGGTAACCAGGCAGTTATACAGGGCAGCGTAGGCCGAAACTTTGTCGGTATCGTTTTCGCTCTTCCAGAAACGGCGGCGGCTGCGCCGGACGTACCAGTTGGAAAGCCGGTCGATAAACTCCTGGATGCGCCGCCCGGCATCGGTGGGGTTATAGGCCGCCAGGTAGCCGTCCACCTGGGTTACCAGTACGTTAAGTTCGGAGAGGATCCAGCGATCCAGTTCATTTTCCGGCTGCCAACCGGCCGGAATCTGGTCGGGGTGGAATTGGTCGATGGCGGCGTAGTTGGTGAAGAAGGAGTAAACGTTCCACAGGGTAAGCAGTACCCGCCGCAGGGTTTCGCTGACCAGCTTATCGGAAAACCGGCGGGGTTCGCCGGGGTGGGAAGCAGTGAACAGATACCAGCGCAAGGCGTCGGCCCCGTGGGCATCCAGCACCGTGAACGGCTGCACCACGTTGCCCACATGCTTGCTCATCTTCTGTCCCCGGCTGTCCAGGATGAGGCCAAGGCAAATGACGTTGCGGTAGGATGGCTGCTCCGTCAGCAGGGTGGCCAGGGCGTGGAGGCTGTAGAACCAGCCCCGGGTCTGGTCCACCGCCTCGCAGATATAATCGGCGGGGAAACGGCCGTCCTCGGCAATTTCCGGGTTATCGAAGGGGTAGTGCCATTGGGCAAAGGGCATCGCCCCGGAATCAAACCAGGCGTCCATCACCTCCGGGATACGGCGCATCTCGCCACCACAGCCATTAGCCGGGCAATCCAGGATTACGTCATCCACATAGGGGCGGTGCAAGTCCAGGCCGTCAACGTCGGCCTGCCGGCCCGGGCCGGCGGCTTCTTTCAACTCCGCAACGCTGCCAACGCAAACCCGGTGGCCGCAGTCCCGGCACTGCCAGATCGGAATGGGCGTACCCCAGTACCGCTCCCGGGAAATGGCCCAATCCACGTTGTTGCGCAGCCACTCGCCAAAGCGGCCTTCCCGGATATAATCGGGATACCAATTGATGGAACTGTTGCCGCCAACCAAGCGGTCCTTGTAAGCCGTGGTCCGGATGTACCAGGAGGACTTGGCGTAGTAAAGCAGCGGCGTATCGCAGCGCCAACAGAAGGGATAGGTATGGCGGTAAATGTCGCGGCGGTACAGCAGGCCCCGGGCCGCCAGGTCTTGCATAATATCTTCGTCCGCGTCCTTGACGAACTTGCCGGCAAAGGGGTAGTCCCCGGTAACTTCGCCCTGCAAGTCCACCGGCTGGACAAAGGCCAGCTCCCGGTCCCGGCCCAAACCCAAGTCTTCATCACCAAAGGCCGGAGCGATATGGACAATACCGGTGCCGTCCTCCATCGACACAAAATCGCCGGCTACCACCCGGGGCGCAAACTCACCGGTGGTTTCCAGGTCGGCCACCGCGACGCCGCCTGGCCCGGCGCGGCGCACGAAACGGCGAATCTCGACGCCGTAACTGGCCGGGGGGTACGGGGGTTGATAGCCGGTTCCCACCAGATCGGCCCCGGGCATAGCGGCAACGACCCGGTATTCCTGGCGCAGGTTTGAATCCAATAGTTGGGTCGCTAGTTGGGCCGCCAGAATGAGCCGTTCCTTCCCAGTCTCCTGCTCCAGTTCCACCAGGGAGTATTCGGCGCTGGCGTCCACCGCCAGGGCAGTGTTTCCCGGCAGCGTCCAGGGCGTAGTAGTCCAGGCCAGCAGATAGGTGGGTATATTCGAGTCAACGGCCAGCCCCGGGGCCGGTTCGGTCAGGCGAAACTTGACGAACACGGATGGGTCGGGGGTGTCTTCCCGGTAGCCCAGGGCCACTTCGTGGGAGCTGAGGCTGGTTTCGCAGCGCGGGCAGTGGGGCGTGCCGCGCAGCCCCTGGTAAAGCAGTCCCCGGTCCCAAAGCTGTTTCAGGATCCACCAGCCGGTTTCGATGAACCCGTTGTCCAGGGTAACGTAGGGATGCTCCATATCCACCCAGAAACCAATGCGGTCGGTCAGTTCCTCCCATTCTTTAACGTAGCGAAAGACGCTCTCCCGGCACTTCCGGTTAAACTCTTCGATACCGTATGCTTCGATTTCCCGTTTGGAACTGAGACCCAGTTCCTTCTCGATTTCCAGTTCCACCGGCAGGCCGTGGGTGTCCCAGCCCCCCTTGCGGAGGCAGCGATAGCCCTTCATGGTGCGGTAACGGCAGATAACGTCTTTGAACACCCGGGCCAGGACGTGATGAATGCCGGGGCTGCCGTTGGCCGTGGGCGGGCCTTCATAGAGCATAAACTGGGGAGCGTCCGGCCGCTCCGACTCGGTGCGCCGGAAAACGTCCCGTTCCTTCCAGTAATCCAGAATACGGGCATCCAACTCCGGCAAGCTGACGCGGCTGGGGACGGGTGTGAACATAGCAAGCGTACCTCAAGTCGGGGAGAATGAATAATGTTGTAGCCGGTATTATACAGCAATGGAATGGGCGCTGTGACGTGGCGGAGTATCAACAGAGGAAGTCTCAATAGCGAAGGTAGGGGCCGTGGCGCGGGTTCCATTTCAGGGGCGTACCGATACATAATACATAAGGAAAAATTGGGGACTCGCCCAGCGAAGCATTTTCATAACTTCAGCGAATCCCCGGATTTAGCTAGTTCGGGGTTTGGTAAAACTCCCATGCGCGCTCGCCCTTGAGCGTTGCAGTTCCGGGTTGCCATAGCCGCTTGCGAAAACTCCCCTACGCACTCGCCCTTGAGTTGACAGTTTGAGTCCGATCCGCAATCCCGCCGGCCCTATGGCAGGCCTCTGTTCGAGGGATTTTCTCCTTGAGTGATTGAGTGATAGATTAGATTAGGTCCGGTATGCCATCCCGCCGCTTTAATCCCACACCCGATAGAAGTGGTGCAATGGCCCACGTCCCTGGCCCAGGGGGAAGGAATGGCGGATGGCCTCGGTTACGTATTCCTTGGCCTGGGCTACCGCAGCGATAACGTCCTTGCCCTGGGCCAGCCCGGCAGCCACCGCTGCGGCAAAGGTGCAGCCGGTTCCGTGGGTGTTCAAGGTATCAAAGCGGGGGGCGGAAAACTCCTGGAACCGCGAGCCGTCGTAGAACAGGTCGGTGGCCGGGCCTTTCCGGTGGCCTCCCTTGACCACTACGGATCGGGCGCCCATGGCGACGATTTGGGCGGCGGCCCGGCGCATAGCTGCATCGGTATCTATCTTCTTTCCGGTCAGCGTCTCCGCCTCCGGGATGTTTGGCGTAACCACCGCCGCCAGCGGCACCAACCGGGCGCTGAGGGCGGCCACCGCCTCCTGCCGCAGCAGGGAGTCCCCGCTCTTGGCGATCATTACCGGATCCACCACCAGGGTAGTAACTCCGTGCCGTTCCAGTTCCTGCGCCACCGTTTCCACAATGGCAACGCTGGAGAGCATTCCCGTTTTAACGGCGTCGACGCCGATGTCGGTAACGACGGCGTCAATCTGGGCAACAATTACTTCGGGGGGGAGTTCGTGCACCGCGGTTACCGCCACGGTATTCTGGGCGGTTATGGCAGTCAGGGCGGAAGCGCCGTAAACACCCAGCGCCGAAAAGGTTTTCAAATCGGCCTGGATGCCCGCGCCACCGCCGGAGTCGGACCCGGCAATAGTCATGGCCCTGGGTATTTTCCTGACGTTCATCGCTCCCCTTTTCTATGATACCTCCGGGATTGCCCGACAGAGGGCGGCCTTGATTATCCCGTACTTGATTCCCGGCGGCTGCGGTTCCCGGGCCGGGAATAGTTAGGGTTCCTGGTCGGGCAGGTCCCACTCGCCAGCCGGCGTTTCGGCATAGGCGTGTTCAACACCTTCGGCATCGCCGTCATTGTCGGAGCGCAGTCGCAGGGCGATTGCCGGCAGCGTCTCAATATGCAGACCGATCCGGACGCTCATCTCCAACGAAAGCCGGGCAACGGCGTCGTTATCATCGGCCTCCGCCAGCATCACAAAATCGTACCGGCCCAAGACCGCATACTGACCCAAAATCTCGGCGCCGCTGCAATCGCATTCCCGGACCGCATCAACGATCAAATCCGGGTTTTCCCGCAGCCGGCGTTGACCGCGCTCCGTTGTTGTACCCATCAAAAAGTAGAGTGGCATTTTCTCCCTCACCTTTTCCGGCCCTTACTTCATGGCAAACTGCATTATGTTCATTCCAGTATATCACCTTCAGATACGTAGTCGCGGTGGCAGACCCTGCTTTGTTCCAGAGAAGACGCCAGCCGGCTGGTAGTCGGGGCAGGGCGACCGACTGGCAAGAGACGTCAGGGTGCTTACTGCCAACCTTTACTGCGGTGCCTTCTATTGTGAACGAAAGGCTCCCGAGAATTGTCAGGCGGCGTCCCCTTCCGGCGCACAAATGCATGGCGGATCCATTCGGCAACTTGGGCCGGCGCCCAGGGGTTCGGCCAATCGTATATTATTGAGTAAGGATCTTCGCCGGCACAGTTGTCCGCCAGGCGCGGGGGAATCCGGCGCGGGTTAAATTCCTTCTTATAGTCGGGGTGATGGGGAAGTATGATGCCCAGAAGCCCGCACCTGGGATTCCTTTTGGTTTCGCGAATACTGGAGCCTATCTCCCAGTCCACATGCTTCCGTTGCCACGTTTCAGGGCCAACCAGGACGATGGTAACGGTGGCGTCTCGGATGTAATCATCGCGAATCTTCTGGCGCACCGTTTCCGTCTTCAGGTAGGTGTCGTCGATGTTTCCGGTATCAACCGACTTATCGACGATGCGATTTCTCATCTTGTTGACGAACTGCTCCTTGTATTTAATGTCCTGCTCGTGAAAGCTGATGAATACCTTGTGCTTTGGACTCTTCGGCATTGTTATATCGCTCCTTTTGTGAGTGGGGTATCCGACGAGAATATCAGCAACCAGGCGAGGAGTATTGTTGCTGCGACCAGTAAGTAGAAGGGCAATATCGCCAACGAGCCCAGCAGGCATCGCCCGACCAAGCGCCATCCCATGCCGGTTGGGGCTACCCGGTAAACATCATCAGACTTGAGTTCGCCCCGGTGCAGCTTTGCCACGAATGCTTTCTGGGATTTAATGAATGCCCGTTCCAGGGCCAGATAGTAAGAATCCAGGAACAGGAACAGCAGCGTCGGGACCAGGGCAATGAGTGCGTGCTGCGGTTCTCCCGTCCGGGCCACCAGAACCAGCGTAGCGGCCACGAGGGTAACGCACCAGGCTTTGCAAGAGCGGCTGTTCTCGGCCATACGATTTATCACGCCCTGCATTATCTCCAAGTGCTTCTGAACCGCGGGGGAATCTTGATCCGGGCGCCACTGAGCAGTCATAGGGCTACCTCAGAGAAAACTTAAGGGCTATTCAGCGCCTCCGGTTCGCCACTGTTCCGACTCGGCATTGATGCGTATCCATTTCCATAGGAATCGGCCCGCCAAGCGGAGTCCGCGCCGATGGAGGCGTTGTTCTCAAAAAGACGCTTCAACGTATCATCCGTTGGGAGCGTTCAGGCGGGAGTGTTCGGGTGTGTTCAGGTTCAGCGCACCTCCACCGGGTATGGTTTCATTCCAGTATATCACCTCAAAAACCGGCCCGGTTATTATCAACCTTACCGCCAACCGCTATTTGGAAAGCGCCAACAATCTTCAGGCTAAAGGTGATCTGGAATTAAAAGGCAATTCCTGCAATCTCTCCAACAGGTTATTGACATTGGCGAATTGGATTGGTAAAGTACCGAATTACGTTTTACACCAGTGAATTGTCTGCTTACCGTTACGTGGGGAAAGGCGGAATATGCCTACAGTAAATCAACTGGTTAGAAAGGGGCGGCGACCGGTGCGCAAGGGCACCAAGGCCCCGGCATTGCACTGGGTACAAAACTCGCTGCGCAACCGGATCAAGTGGGGCAATGGTTGTCCCCAGCGCCGCGGCGTATGTATCCAGGTGCGTACCATGACCCCGAAGAAGCCCAACTCGGCGCTGCGCAAGATTGCCCGGGTGCGGCTGACCAACGGGGTGGAGGTTACCGCCTACATCGGTGGCGAGGGCCACAACTTGCAGGAGCACTCGGTAGTTCTGGTGCGGGGCGGTCGGGTCAAGGATCTGCCCGGCGTGCGCTACCACGTGGTGCGCAGTGCCCTGGATACCGAGGGCGTGCGGAATCGCCGGCGCGGCCGAAGCAAGTACGGGGCATCCAAGCCCTAGAGGGTCAACCCCAAAAGTTCCAGAAGAATGAACCCCGGTTTCGCTCCGGCGGAACGTGATTCTTTTTCGACTCGCTCAGTTCACCGCAGAGAGGAGGCTGAAATTGGCCTGTCTCCCGGTGTTGGTTTTGCGTTTTAGACTAGAGCCGCCAGGGCTGAGGTACACGTTGATCTATGTCCAGAAGAAGAAGAGCCGAACCCCGAATAATCGCCGAAGATTCCCAGTATAACAGCGTTCCATTGGCCCGGTTTATCAACCGGGTAATGACCCGCGGCAAGAAGACTACGGCCCAGCGGGTGGTTTATGGCGCTCTGGAACTGGTGCGGGAAGAATCGCGGCGGGACCCAATGGAGATTTTTGAGCAGGCTCTGAAGAACGCCACGCCCTTGGTAGAAGTGAAACCCCGCCGCATTGGCGGGGCTACTTATCAAGTGCCCACCGAATTGCGGGCCAACCGCAGCGAGGCCCTGGCTATGCGCTGGATCATCCGGGGCGCCCGGGGCCGCAACGGAATGCCGATGCGCCGGGGTTTGGCCAATGAGTTTATGGACGCCGCCCGGGGTGAAGGTTCGGCAGTGCGGCGGCGGGAAGAACTGCACCGGATGGCCGAGGCCAACCGGGCCTTCGTCCATTACCGACGATAATCGAAAAAGAGTTTCAGCTGCGGGCGTCGAGGGGCCCAATCTATGGTATCTGCTTACCCGATCGAAAAAATCCGCAATATCGGCTTTATCGCCCACATCGATGCCGGCAAGACCACCGTTACCGAGCGGGTCCTCTACCTGACCGGCCGCATTCACAAGGTCGGCGGGGTGGACGAGGGTACTACCACAATGGACTGGATGCCCCAGGAACGGGAACGGGGTATAACCATTACCGCCGCCGCCACTACCGCCCAGTGGGACGACCACCGGGTCAACATTATCGACACTCCCGGCCACGTGGACTTTACCGCCGAGGTGGAACGCAGCCTCCGGGTCCTGGATGGCGGAATTGTGGTCCTGGATGCCGTGGCCGGGGTTCAGTCCCAGTCGGAGACGGTCTGGCGGCAAGCCGACACCTATATGGTTCCCCGGATCTGCTTCGTCAACAAGATGGACCGGGTGGGCGCCAGCTATGCCCGTACCATCGACTCGGTAAAACGGCGGCTCAAGGCCAACCCGGTTCCGGTTCAGTTGCCGATCGGGGAAGAGGATTCCTTCGTCGGCGTTATCGACCTGTTGGGCGGCCGCGCCTTCCTATACCCCAAAGGACGGGATAACGGAGACGGCCTGGCGCCGCCGGAGCGGATCCCGGTGCCCTCCGAGTATGCGGCGGCTTACGAAGAATATCGTCAGTCCATGATTGAAAAAATCGTGGAGACGGACGAGAGCCTGCTGATACGCTATCTGGAAGGCGAGGAACTGGGCGAGACGGATCTGCGCCAAGCCCTGCGGGAAGCGACGATTCAACAGCAGTTGGTGCCGGTCCTCTGCGGCAGCGCCATCTCCGGCAAGGGGATTCACCCCTTGCTGGACGCTATTATTCATTATCTGCCCTCCCCGGCGGACGTCCCTCCGGTGGCGGGGGTTGACCCGAAAAGCGAAGAAACCGATTTGCGGTTCCCCGATGAGTCTATGCCTTTGGCCGCGCTGGCTTTCAAGGTGGTTACCGACCCATACGTGGGACGGCTGGTTTTCCTGCGGGTTTACTCGGGCGCGGTCAAGGCCGGCGCCTCGGTGATAAACGTCAGCAAGGGACAGCGAGAACGGATGGGCCGCCTGTTGCAAATGCACGCCAACCACCGGGAAGAGTTGGAGGTTATCGGAGCCGGCAACATCTGCGCCGCCGTCGGATTGAAGAATACCTTTACCGGCGATACGATCTGCACCGACTTCAAGCCGTTGATTCTCGAACCGCCCAAGTTCCCCGAACCCGTCGTCTCCGTAGCCATTGAACCCACTACCCGCGCCGACCAGGACCGTCTCTCCGACGCCTTGCGCAAACTCTCCGACGAAGACCCCACTTTCCAGGTCCGATTCAACGATGAAACCGCCCAGACGGTTATTTCCGGTATGGGCGAGTTGCACCTGGAAGTGCTGGTTGACCGGATGCGGCGGGAGTTCAACGTGGCGGCCCACGTGGGCAGTCCTCGGGTCTCTTACCGGGAAACCCTGACCCGGGCTGTTCGCAGCGAAGGTCGCTTTATCCGCCAATCCGGCGGCCACGGTCAGTTCGGCCACGTATGGCTCGAAATCGAACCGCTGGAGCAAGGCTCAGGCAATGTCTTTGTCAATGGCATCACCGGCGGTGTGATACCCCGGGAATACGTCCCAGCGGTGGAAAACGGGGTCAAACAGGCCCTGGACAACGGCCCCCTGGGTGGGTACCCCCTGGTGGACTTGAAGGTAACCCTGGTTGATGGTAGCTTCCACACCGTGGACTCTTCGGAGATGGCCTTCCGCAGCGCCGGAATGTTAGCCATCCGGGAGGGGGCGCGCAAAGCCGGGCCCGTCTTGCTGGAGCCAATGGTGGAACTGGAGGTTATAACCCCCGGGGAGTTCCTCAGCGAGGTTTTGGGCGACTTGGGTATGCGCCGGGCGCAGATCCGGAACATCGAGGGGGAAGAGGACATCCAGAGCGTGCGGGCGATGATTCCGCTGGGTGAGACTTTCGCCTACACTACTGCCCTGCGTTCCATCACCCGAGGGCGGGCCACCTTCACCATGGAATTCAAATACTATGAGCCGGCGCCCGAGCACCTGCTCAAGACAATTATCAGTAACTAACGGAAGAGACGACTGACCCCCGGATTTGAGATTAGGGATTGGGGCTATATGGTTACGCGACAAAAGGTACGAATTATCCTGAAATCCTTTGAGCACAAAGTGCTGGATAGCTCCACGGAGCAGATTGTGGAGACCGCCGAGCGGACGGGCGCCAGAATCGCCGGGCCGGTGCCTTTGCCGACCCATATTCGCCGCTTCTGCGTTATCCGCGGCCCCCATGTGGACAAGGATTCCCGGGAGCATTTCGAAATACGCACGCACAAACGGCTCATTGATATTCTGGAGCCGACTTCCAAGACTATAGACTCCCTGACCCGGCTCAACCTGCCGGCCGGGGTGGACATTTCCATCAAACTGTAAGGCAAACCCCACAGCGGAGGCCCCGCTATGCCGGCAAGAGGGTAGAGGATTTAAGTATGCTCCGCGGATTTCTAGGCAAGAAAATAGGTATGAGCCGCGTCTTCCGGGAAGATGGACAAGTGGTTCCGGTAACGTTGATTCAGGCCGGGCCTTGTGCCATCACCCAAATCAAGACCAACGCCACCGACGGATACGAGGCGGTTCAGCTGGGCTTCGGCCCGGTCAAGAAACTGAACCGGCCCCGGGCCGGACATTTCAAGGGCAACCCGCCGACCCGTTATCTGCGGGAGGTCAAGGCTGACGACATCGGCGAGTTTACCCCGGGACAGCAAGTCAAGGTGGACATCTTTGAGCCGGGTGAACTGGTGGACGTAATTGGCAAGTCCAAGGGGCGCGGTTTCGCCGGCGTAATGAAACGCCACGGCTTTGGCGGCGGCCCCCGTACCCACGGCCAGTCGGACCGGGCCCGCGCCCCCGGCTCCATCGGCGGCGGCACCACTCCCGGGAAGGTGTTCAAGGGCCTGAAAATGGCGGGACATATGGGCAATGCCCGGATTACGGTCAAGAATCTGGAGGTCGTGCAGGTTGACCCGGAGCGAAACCTCCTCTTCCTTAAGGGAGGGGTCCCCGGCGCTCCCAACGGCCTGTTGATGATTCGACGCACCGGCAAGGCGGTTTCGCGGAGTAATTAGGACTTTTAAGGATTGGGATATGCAACTTCCGGTCATAAACCAGCAAGGCGAGACGGTAAGCCGCTTGGAAGTGGACGAGTCCGTTTTCGCAGTGCCGATGAACCATTCCCTGGTGCACCAGGCCATAGTCATCTACCAGTTGAATAAACGCCAGGGCACCCACGACACCAAGACGCGCGCGCAGGTGTCCGGGGGCGGACGCAAACCCTGGATCCAGAAGCACACCGGCCGCGCCCGCCAGGGCAGCATTCGCGCTCCCCAGTGGCGGCACGGCGGCGTCGTGTTCGGCCCCCACCCTCGGGATTACCGCAAGGAACTGCCCAAGCGGATGCGTCGCCTGGCCCTCAAGTGCGCCTTGTCCGAGAAGATTCGCCAGGGACGCCTGCTGTGCCTGGACCGCCTGGACCGCCTGGACGGCAAGACCCGGTCGATGGCCGGGTTGCTCGAGGGGCTGGGCATCACCGGCTCGGCTTTGGTCGTAACGGAAAGCTCGGACTTGTCAGTGGCTCGCTCCGGCCACAACCTCAAGAAGGTATGGACGCTGCCCGTCAACCAACTGAACGCCCACGAGTTGCTGCGGCGGGAGACCGTCGTCATCACCGTGGAGGCCCTCCGCCGGGGTGAGGCGCTGTGGGCCGCCGCCCCAAACCGCCGTCCGGCGCTCAGCCCGGTTGGCCCTGAGGGCCCGGGCCAAGGAGGGGAGGCCTAGATGAATATCTACCAGGTGTTGCTGAAGCCTACTATCACCGAGAAAAGCACCCTCCTCCAGGAATCGGGCCGCTACACTTTCCAGGTGGACCTCAATGCCAACAAGGGTCTGGTGAAGGAAGCGGTGGAAAAAAACTTTAACGTGACGGTAGTTGACGTTAACATTATCAAACTCCACGGCAAGCTCAAGCGGTACGGCCCCAAGTATAAGAGGATGCCCAATATCAAGAAGGCCGTGGTTACCCTGAAACCCGGCGACCGCATCAACCTGGTAGAAGGGCTGTAGGGCGCAGCGAGCCCAGGTATAGGCAACCAGGTACAGGTAAAGGAATCTCTTATGCCATTGAAGAATCTGAAGCCGATAACTCCAGGCACCCGGAACGCCGTCCGACCTTCCTTCGAGGAGATAACCCGAACCAAGCCGGAAAAGTCCTTGTTGACCCCACTGACCAAGCACGCCGGTCGGAATAACCGGGGCAAGATTACAGCGCGCAGCCGGGGCGGCGGCAGCCGGAAAATGTACCGGCTGGTGGATTTCAAGCGGCGCAAGGAAGGGGTGCCCGGTCGGGTGGTTTCCATTGAGTATGACCCCAACCGGACTACCCGCATCGCCTTGATCTACTACGCCGACGGAGAGAAGAGCTATATCCTGGCTCCCCTGGGACTGGCGGTGGATAGCCGGGTGGAATCCGGGCCCAATGCCGAAATCAGCCCCGGTAACGCCCTGCCTTTACGCAACATTCCCACCGGCACGGTGGTGCATAACCTGGAACTGACCCCCGGACGGGGCGGTCAGTTGGTGCGCAGCGCCGGAGTGGGCGCCCAGGTGCTGTCGCGCGAGGGGGAGTACGTGCTGATTCGTTTGCCCTCCGGGGAGATGCGGCGGGTGCTGCTGAGCTGCCGGGCCAGCATCGGCCAGCTGTCCAACCCGGACCACAAGAACGAAAGCCTGGGTAAGGCTGGCGCCAGCCGGCGCCTGGGCCGCCGTCCCAAAGTAAGAGGGGTGGCAAAGAACCCGGTGGACCATCCCCACGGTGGCGGCGAAGGCCGGTCTCCTATCGGGATGCCCGGCCCCAAGTCGCCGGCCGGAAAGCCCACCCTGGGTTACAAGACGCGACGGAAGAAGAAGACCACCGGCAAATTTGTAGTGCGTGGAAGACGACGGTAGAGTATGTCCAGATCGGTTAAGAAGGGGCCTTACGTACATCCCAAGCTGATGAAAAAAGTTGACGCGGTGCAACGCTCCGGCGCCGCCACGGTCATTCGCACCTGGTCCCGGGCTTCGATGATTATGCCCGAGATGGTCGGAATTACCCTGGGCGTTCACGACGGGCGCCGCCATATTCCGGTATTCGTTACCGAAAACATGGTGGGACACCGGCTGGGCGAGTTCGCCCCCACCCGCACCTATCGGGGCCACGTATCCCGCTCCGAGCGCACCAGCCGGGTGAGGTGAAGCTATGCCGCCGGTCAGAGCCGTTGCCAAGCAAATCGGAGCCTCGCAAAAGCGGTTGAAGCCGATCCTGGACCTGGTACGGGGCCGGGGGGTGGACGATGCCCTGAATACGCTCAGCCTGCTCCCGTCGCCCTGGGCCAGATCGATCTACAAGGTGGTTCAATCAGCGGCGGCCAACGCCGAGAACAATATGTTCATGGAGCGAGATGCCCTGCGCATCGTGCGCATTACCGCCGACCCGGCCCGTTCCATCAAACGGTTCCGGCCCCGGGCCCGGGGCCGGATCGGTCGCATCACCAAGCGCTCCAGTCACATCACCGTCGTCGTAGATGAAGTAGCAGAAGGGAGGGCCTAGTCTATGGGCCACAAGACGCATCCGTACGGTTTTCGCTTGGGCATAATCAAGGACTGGAAAACCCATTGGTACGCCGATAACGCCGGCAGCTACCGGACGCTGGTTCAGGAAGACCTGAAACTGCGGGGGACGGTGCATAACGAGTACCGCAATTTTTCCGATGCCGGCATCTCCCGGGTCGAGATTGACCGGGGGGCGCAGGACACGGTAATTAACATCCACTCCGCCCGACCCGGCATCCTCATCGGCCGGGACGGAGAAAGGGTCAAGCAGCTCCGCAGCAAGTTGGAAGGGATAACCCGGCGGCGAGTCCAGCTCAACATCATTGAGATTGAACAGCCGGAACTGGACCCCTACCTGGTCGGCCGGAACATCGCCGACCAGTTGCAGCGACGGGTCGCCTACCGGCGGGCTATGCGCCAGGCCGCGCAGCGAGCGATGCAGGCCGGCGCCCAGGGCATCAAGATAATTACCAAGGGCCGTATCTCCGGCGCGGAAATCGCCCGTACCGAGAAGTTGATGCTGGGGCAGGTGCCTTTGCATACCCTGCGGGCCGATATTGACTACGCCCTAGCCGAAGCAGCGACCGCTATGGGACGCATCGGTATCAAGGTGTGGGTTTACAAGGGTGAAATCCTGCCGCCGCCTCCCGAGGCGGTGGAAGAACTGGAAACCATTGAAGTGCGGGTCGAATCCGGACCCGACGATGAAGATCTGACCGAGGCCATTGCCGACGACATTATTGACGGCGTGGCCACCAGGGGGGCGTTCGATGTTGCAACCTAAACGTACCAAGTACCGCAAGATGGGCCGGGGCCGCCGCAAGGGAATGGCTACTACCGGCAACAGCGTCCATTTCGGAGAATACGGCCTGAAGGCCATGGGCTGCGAGTGGATTACTGCCCGCCAGATTGAGTCGGCCCGGGTCGCCATTACCCGCCATCTGCAAAGAGGTGGCCAGGTGTGGATTCGCGTCTTTCCCGACAAACCCATCAGCAAGAAACCGGCCGAGGTTCGCATGGGCGGCGGCAAGGCGGCCAATGACCATTGGGTAGCGGTGGTAAAGCCCGGCCGCATCCTGTTCGAGGTGGGCGGAGTGCCGGAGAATCAGGCGGTGGCGGCCCTGCGGCTGGCTTCCCACAAGCTGCCGATCCCCACCAAGACGGTGCAGCGCGACCTGGTCGCAGCCAGCCTGGGCAGTTCATAAACCGGAGAGACGACGGTATGCAAATCCAGGAAATACGCTCCTTGACCGACCAGCAATTAACGGAGGAACTGGGCAAGACCTATCGGGAGTTGATGAACCTCCGGTTCCGGGCGGCCACCAACCAGCTCACCGATACCAATCAGCCCCGCAAGGCGCGCAAGGACATCGCCCGCTTGCTCACGGTAATCCGGGAACGCAATTTGACGGTGAATTAAGCATGGCTAAAGAAATGCGGAAGATTCGCACCGGAGCAGTAGTCCGTACCAGCATGGCCCAAACCGCAGTGGTGGAAACAGTCTGGAAACAACGCCACCGCTTGTATCGCAAGCAGATGCGGCGGGTGACCCGCTTCTACGTCCACGACCCGGAGAACCGGTGCCGTGTCGGCGATACGGTGCGAATCCAGGAGACCCGGCCCATATCCAGGACCAAGCACTGGCGCCTTTTGGAAATCCTGCACCGGCGACAGGTGGCCGACGTGCAGCCGATAGAACTGGAAACCGACCTGGATGCCGAAATCGCTGCGGAAAATGACGGGGACGGAGCGATGAACCAGTCCGCTGCCTCCGACACCGATTCCGCAACCGGCGCAATGGAAGAAGAGGACACCCCAAATGATACAGACTTATACTAGGCTTAACGTAGCCGACAACAGCGGCGCCAAGCTCATCCGGCTCATCAACATTCCCGGAGCCAGCAAGCGCAAGTACGCCCGGGTTGGGGACGTGGTTGTTTGCACGGTGCGGGAAGCCGTTCCGAATTCGCCGGTGCGCAAAGGCACGGTGGTCAAGGCGGTAGTGGTGCGCCAGGCCCAGGCTTTATTGCGACCCGACGGAACTTATATCAAGTTTGACGATAACGCCGCCGTTATCATCCAGGACAACCTGATGCCACGGGGGACCCGTATTTTCGGCCCGGTGGCCCGGGAACTGCGGGAGCGGGGCTTTATGCGCATCGTCTCCCTGGCTCCGGAGGTGGTGTAATGCAGATCCGCCGCGGCGACAACGTACTGGTCATTGCCGGCAAAGAGAAGGGCAAGACCGGGCGGGTGGACCGCCAGTTGATCTCGGAAAACCGGCTCGTGGTGGAAGGAGTAAACATGATTACCCGCCACGTCAAGCCGCGCCCCGGCGTACGCCAGGCCGGCCGCATCCAGCAGGAAGCGCCCATCCATATCTCCAATGTGATGTTGATTTGCAACAAGTGCGGCCAGACCATCAAGCCCAAGTCGGTAACCCTGGAGACCGGCCAGCGAGTCCGGAGTTGCCCCAAATGCAAGGAAGTGATTGACGATGCCCGATAATGAACCGGTAGAACGACCGGCGACGGCCCAGGATAGCCCCCGCCCGGCGCGCCAGCGCCAATCCCGCGCCCGGCCCAGCGGTGGCGCCAGGGTCCGGGAAGAGACCGGCGCGGCCATCGCCGAAGGCCCGCCGTACCCCCGGCTGCGGGACGTTTACCGCAACGAGATTGTGCCGGCCATGATGGCCGAGTTCGGTTTTACCAACTCCATGCGGGTGCCCCGAGTGCAGAAAATAGTGGTCAATATCGGCTTGGGCGAGGCGCTGACCAATGGACGGGCGATGGAAGCCGCCACCCGGGACCTGATGACCATCAGCGGCCAAAAGCCGATAATTACGCGCGCCCGCAAGTCCATCGCCGGGTTCAAGCTGCGGGCCGGCAACCCCATCGGAACCTGCGTTACCCTGCGGGGCGCCCGGATGTACCATTTCCTGGATCGTCTGGTGAACACGGCCCTGCCCCGTATCCGCGACTTCCGAGGCATTTCCCGCCGGGGTTTTGACGGGCGAGGCAATTTTTCCATCGGACTCCGGGAACAGATAATTTTCCCGGAAATCGACTACAACCAGATCGACCGGTTCCGCGGCTTGCAGGTAACGATCATCACCACCGCCGAGAGCGACGCCGAGTCCATCCGGCTGTTGGAGATGTTCGGTATGCCCTTCGTCCGACAGAGCTAGGCAGGCGAGATCGAGAAAAGTCTGAGGAGACAACTTGGCTAAGAAATCAATGATCCAGAAATGGCTGCGGGAGCCCAAATACCCCGGGCGGAAGTATAATCGCTGCTACCGCTGCGGCCGGCCCCGGGCTTATATCCGTTACTTCGGAATCTGCCGCATCTGCTTCCGCCAGTTAGCCCTGACCGGCGACTTGCCGGGAATCCGGAAGGCCAGTTGGTAGCCGGCCAACTGGTAGGCGACGCCGAAAGGGCCGAGTTGCCATTATTGCTATTGAAGGGAGGAGAATAGCTGACCATGCCGGTTAATGACCCAGTAGCGGATATGCTCACCCGGATCCGGAACGGGATCCACGCCCGCCACGAATCGGTGCTGGTTCCCCATTCCAAGCTCAAGCTGGCGGTCGCCAATATCCTCAAGGAGCAGGGTTACATCCGGGACTTCGATCTGCCCCGGGGCCAGCAGTTTCCCACTCTGCGGGTGCATTTGGCCTACCGCGCTGGACGGGAACCGGTCATTAGTGGTCTGAAGCGGGTCAGCAAGCCCGGCCTGCGGGTTTACGTGGGCAAGGGCGAGATTCCCCGGGTTTACGGCGGGCTGGGACTGGCTATCCTGTCCACCTCCCAGGGAGTAATGAGCGGGCGGCAAGCCTGGCGACTCGGCATTGGAGGAGAATTGCTCTGTTATGTCTGGTAATACCGACGCAAAGGAACCATCGGAAGGAAGGACTCGCTCCCGCATTGGCCGCAAGCCAATTCCGATTCCCGGCGGTGTGGAAGTTGAAGTCCATTACAGAGGCATTACGGTAAAAGGCCCCCGGGGTACGCTGACCCAGAACTATCACCCGGAGGTAAAAGTCCGGGTGGAAGGGGGCGAGGTGCTGGTGGAGCGGCTTTCCGAGCGGAAGTTCCACCACTCCCTGCACGGCCTGACCCGCAGCCTGATTGCCAATGCCATTGTTGGCGTAACCGACGGTTATACCAAGACCCTGGAACTGATGGGGGTCGGCTACCGGGTGCAGCAGTCCGGCGAGGGTATTGTGCTCAACGTGGGCTACAGCCACCCGGTGGAGATCAAACCCCGCCAGGGCGTTACCCTGGAAGTCGAGGGCAACAACCGGGTCCACGTGCGGGGCATTGACAAGCAGCAGGTCGGGGAACTGGCCGCCCAGGTAAGAAAGGTGCGCCCTCCCAACTCCTATAAAGAGAAGGGAATACGGTATCAGGGCGAAGTCCTGCATTTCAAGCCCGGCAAGGCCGCGGCCCGCAAGTCTTAACCCAACCTCCCGCCTCCCGAAACGCAGTCCGTCTGGAGATATTCAAAAGAAAATGCCCAGAGATAGAGAAGCTCGAAAATTGAGAAATGTCCGCCACCGCCGGGTGCGCAAGAAGGTTTCCGGCAGCCCGGAACAGCCCCGATTGTGCGTGTTCCGCAGCCTGCGCGCGATATATGCCCAGATAATTGACGACACCCGGGGGAATACCTTGGTGGCCGCTTCCAGTCAGGAAGCGGTGCAGGACGCCGGAGCGGCGATCCGTCCCAAGACGGCGGTATCCACTGCCGTGGGAACGCTGTTAGCCCAGCGGGCGCTGGCCCAAGGCATCAGCCGGGTGGTGTTCGACCGGGGCGGATACAAGTATCACGGACGGGTGAAGGCCCTGGCCGAAGCCGCCCGCGAGGGAGGTCTCAAGTTCTAATGGTTAGTACCGCAAATAGACCTCGACCCGGCCGCCCCCCGCGGGAACGGGAACAGGATTCTTCCGGCTTTACCGAGCGAGTGGTCTATACCCGCCGCATTGCCAAGGTGGTAAAAGGCGGCCGGCGGCTGCGCTTCAATGCCCTGGTAGTGGTCGGCGATGGGGATGGCAACGTGGGCGCCGGAATGGGCAAGGCCCTGGTCATTCCCGACGCAGTGCGGAAGGGCAACGCCATCGCCCGTCGCAATATGGTCAAGATTCCGATCCAGGGCAGCAGCATTCCCCACGACATTACCGTGAAGGTCGGCGCTTCCATCGTGGTGATTAAACCGGCCCCGGAAGGCACCGGCATCATCGCCGCCGGCGCGATGCGGGCTATTCTCGAACTCGGCGGCGTCCGCGACGTGGTCGGCAAGTCGCTGGGTTCCCGCAACCCGATTAACACGGTGCAAGCCACACTGGAAGCGCTACGGCAATTGCGCAACCCCCAAGCGGAGCTTGCCCGGCGCCGCGGCGCCCAGCCCCGGGGATAATCCGGCTAATTCCGGGTTCAGCCCTTTCGGCCCGGCGCAATGGTAGTTTATTCGGCAACCCAATAGGTGTATTGATGGCCCAACTCAAGATTACCTGGACCAAGAGTTATATCGGCAAACCACAAAACCAGCGCAGAGTGGTTCACGCCCTGGGACTGCGCCGCCTGCATCACACGGTAACCCACGGCGACACTCCCACCATCCGGGGGATGGTAAACAAAATATCCCACCTGGTTACAGTGGAAGAGTTAGCCGAGGAATAGAATGCTTCCGGCGGCCCGGAGGGGGCCGCGCCGTTAAGCTGAAGTACCGTAGTTTCCCCCGGGAAAGGGATCGGGGCCGGAACCCCGGTCCCTTTCCCGGGCAAATCATCCAGGAGAAATCGTCCGTAATGATGGAGCATCTAGTAATCCCGTCCCGCGGAGCGCGGAAGGCCCGCAAACGGGTCGGCCGAGGCGATGCCGCCGGCCAGGGAAGCTACGGCGGCCGGGGTATGAAAGGGCAAAAATCCCGCTCCGGCTACCGTATCCGCCCCGGATTCGAGGGCGGCCAGTTGCCCTTGATTAAGGGTTTGCCGATGAAGCGGGGCTTCAACAACAAGTTCAAGACCCGGTTCGCGCTGGTAAAGCTGGAGGCCCTGGAAGCCTTCGACGCCGGCCAGCGCATCACTCCCGATTTGCTTTACCGGGAAGGGTTGCTGCCCAATCTGAAGTTCCCGGTAAAAGTCCTGGGCAACGGCGCCCTGGACAAGTCCTTGACGGTGGCCGCTCACAAGTTCACCCGATCGGCCCGAGAGAAGATTGAGGCGGCGGGGGGAACGGCGGAGGAACTCTAGCCCCATGATTTCTACCGAAGCACAGGGGGGACGCTGGCCCCGGTTAATCCAGGCGGCCATTGATGCCTTTAGTCTGCCCGACTTGAGGTATAAAATCCTGTTTACCCTGGGAATGCTGACCATCTACCGGTTTGTATCCCATATCCCCATCCCCGGGATTGACACCTTCCAGCTCAACATCCTGTTTGAGAACAACCAGCTGTTGGGGTTCCTCGACCTGTTCAGCGGCGGCGCGCTGAGCCGGATGAGCATTGTCGCCCTGGGTGTGTTTCCCTACATTACCGCATCCATCGTAATGCAGCTGCTCACCCCGGTGATTCCCGCCCTGCAACAAATGTCCCGCGAGGGTGAGGCCGGGCGGGCCAAGGTCAACCGGATAGTACACTGGCTGACCGTGCCCATCGCCCTGTCCCAGGGTTTCGGTCAACTGGTCCTGCTTCAGCAGAGCGGCGTTTTGACCAACGTGGGCTTCACCGGCGACGCCTTATTACCCACTGCCGCCGCCATCATCTCCATGACCGCCGGAACCATGTTCCTGGTCTGGCTGGGCGAACTGATCACCGAGCGGGGCATTGGCAACGGCATATCCCTGATCATCTTCGCCGGAATCGTGGCCGGCTTCCCGGGGCTGATTACCCAAGGGTTCCTGGACCGGCAGGACGTACTGGGCATCGGCTTTTTTGTGATCATCGGCGTGTTGATTATCGCTCTGATTGTGCTGTTCAACGAAGCCCACCGGCGTATTCCGGTGCAGTATGGGCGCAGCATTTTCCGCGGCGGCCGGATGTACCGGCAAAGCGGCGGCACCTATATCCCGCTGCGGATTAACTCGGCGGGAATGATACCGCTCATCTTCGCCTTTTCCATCGTCATTCTCCCCGGCACCGTCGCCACCTACTTCGCTACCAACGCCGGCGTGGTGGGCGATGTAGCCCGGTTCTTCGCCGACCTGTTCAACCCCACTTCGCCGATCTATTGGGTGCTGGTCTTCTTCCTGGTGGTGATTTTCACCTTCTTCTATACCCTGGTGGTGTTCCAGCAACAGAATCTGGCGGAAAATCTGCAACGCAACGGGGGATTCGTCCTGGGCATCCGGCCGGGCCGGCCTACCCAAGACTATCTGAACCGGGTGATTGTCCGTATCACCACCGGCGGGGCCATTTTCCTGGGCTTTGTCGCCATCGTGCCTTACCTGGCGTCGCTGGTAACCGACGTGCAGGCAATCCAGTTGAGCAGCACCAGTCTGCTTATCATGGTGGGAGTGGGACTGGACACCCTGCGGCAACTGGAAGCCCAGTTGCTGATGCGAAACTACGAAGGATTTTTGAGATAGCCTTGCCGTCATCCTTGCGATTAGCGTTGTTCGGGCCGCCGGGAGCGGGAAAAGGCACCCAGGCCCAACTGCTCCAGGAGCAACTGGATATTCCGCATATCAGTTCGGGAGACCTCTTCCGGTTTCACGTGCAGCAAAGCACCGAGCTGGGCCGGATCGCCGCTGAGTATATGAACCAGGGCTTGCTGATTCCCGATACGGTGGGCGTCGGAATCGTTCTGGATAAAGTGATGGCGCTGGGACCAGAGACCGGTTTTATTCTCGACGGATTCCCGCGCACCCGGGACCAGGCCAACATCCTGGACGCGACTCTGGCGGAAAAATCCCGGGGGCTGGACAAGGCGTTGTTTATCCGCGTCCCGGAGGAGGAACTGGTCCGGCGCCTGGGTGGACGGTTTGTCTGCCGGCAGTGCCAGTCTCCCCACGCATTGAACGAAGCCGAGCCTGGCGCTTCCCCCACCTGCCAGCGGTGCGACGGTGAGTTGTACCAACGGGAAGACGACCGGGCTGAGGCGGTACAGGCGCGAATCGAGGTTTACCATCGGCAAACGGCCCCGGTGCTGGATTACTACCGAGAGCAAGGATTGCTGGCCGAAGTATCCGGCGTCGGCGCAATCGAGGACATTAACCGGCGGGCAATGGCCGCCCTGGAAGTCCACGCGATCGATAAAGCGCCCTGATTCCGGGTTTGCATTTGGACCAATACGGAGTAGAATAGACAGGATGAACCAGAAAGAGAAAATAGAAACTGCGTCCAACTCGGCCTCCACCTACACCGGCGGGATCACGATCAAGTCGGCCCCGGAAATGGAAGCGATGCGCCGGGCCGGTTCAATAGTAGGCGCCACCCTGACCCTGCTGAAGCGGTCGGTGGAACCGGGTATAACCACCCGGGAGCTGGACAACATCGCTTACCAGGAAATAACCCGACACGGCGCCAAGCCCGCCTTCAAGGGCTACCGGGGATTCCCCGGCTCAATCTGCGCTTCGGTCAACGAGGAAATCGTCCACGGTATTCCAGGCAAGCGGGTCTTGAAGGAAGGCGATGTCATCAAGATGGACGTGGGAGCCACGATCGACGGGTTTATCGGCGACGCCGCGGTATCGGTAGCGGTGGGGCAGGTAAGCCAGGAGATCGTTGAACTGATGGAAGCCACCCGTCTGAGCCTGGAAGAGGGCATAAAGGCCGCCAGGCCAGGCAACCGGATCGGGGACATCGGCGCCGCCGTCCAGACCTACAGCGAGGCGCGAGGCTACGGCGTGATTCGGGAGTTTGTCGGGCATGGCATCGGCCGCTTTTTGCACGAAGACCCCCAGGTGCCCAATTATGGGCAGCCGGGCCGCGGGCAATTGCTCCGTTCCGGAATGTGCATCGCCATTGAGCCTATGCTGAGCATCGGCGATTGGCACACCCGTATCTTGGCGGATAATTGGACGGTAGTAACCGCCGACGGTTCCCTGTCCGCCCATTTTGAGCATACCATCGCCATCACCGAGGACGGGCCGGAGATTCTTACCAAGCACACCTAGCCGGGCCCGGTGGCGGCTTGCCCGAAGGAACCGCCGTAAGGAGACTTATGCCGAAAAAGGAAGCTATAGAGGTCGAAGCCAAGGTTACTGAGGCTCTGCCTAACGGTATGTTCCGGGTGGAACTGCCCAACGATCACCAGGTGCTGGCCCACGTATCCGGCAAAATCCGGATGCACTTCATCCGGGTGCTGCCCGGCGACCGGGTACTGGTGGAACTTTCCCCCTACGACTTGAGCCGGGGCCGGATAACCTACCGGTTCAAGTAGCCGGATTCACGCAGCTCGGTCCAGGCAGGAGCCAGGAGAAGCAATATGCGAGTAACCGCATCAGTCAAACCCCGGTGCGACAAGTGCCGGGTCATCAGGCGCAAGGGAGTAGTGCGGATAATCTGCTCCAATGCTCGACACTCCCAGCGACAGGGCTAACCCCCCCCCCCCGCCGGGACCGGAGGAATTATATGGTTCGTATAGCCGGCGTTGACGTACCGGACCGCAAACGGGCGCACATCGCCCTGCGCAGCATCTACGGGGTCGGCCCCATTATTGCCGCCGAGATTCTGACCAAGGCGGGGATCGACCCGGAATTGTCCCCCCGGATGAATGATCTGGACGAAGGTCAGGTTGACCGCATCCGGGAAATCGTGGACCGGGAATACCTGACCGAGGGAGATCTGCGCCGGGAGGTCAACCAGAACATCCGCCGCTTGATCGAGATCGGCTCTTACCGGGGGTTGCGACATCGCCGGGGACTGCCGGTCAACGGACAGCGCACCCGCACCAACGCCCGCTCCCGCAAAGGCCCGCGCCGCACCGTTGCCGGGCGGGGCCGCCGCACCGGCGCCAAGAAGTAGGCGCAAGAAAGTAGCTGAGGGAAGTTTATGCCTAGGCCAAGAACCCGTCGCCGGGAACGCCGCTCCGTCCCCCAGGGAAGGGCATACATATACTCGACGTTCAATAACACGCTGATCAGCATAACCGACCCCGACGGCAACGTCATCGCTTCGGCCAGCGCTGGAACAGTGGGCTTCAAGGGCTCCAGGAAAGGCACCGCCTTTGCCGCCCAGCGCGCCGCCGAACAAGCCGCCCGCCGCGGTATGGATATGGGACTGCGCCAGATTGATGTCCTCATCCGTGGCCCCGGAGCCGGACGCGAGGCGGCTATTCGCTCGCTTCAGGGAGCCGGGTTGCTGGTTGCCAGTATCCGGGACGTGACGCCAATACCCCACAACGGCTGCCGCCCGCCGAAACGAAGAAGGGTGTAGAAAGAAGGATTATGGGAAGATATACAGGGCCATCCTGCCGCCTGTGCCGCCGCGCCGGTGAAAAGCTATTCCTGAAGGGCGACCGGTGCTTTACTCCCCGTTGCGCCGTAGAACGTCGCCACTCCCCCCCGGGGGAGCAGAACAACCGCCGCCGCCGCCCCTCCGATTACGGGGTGCACCTGCGGGAGAAGCAGAAGGCGCGTCAGATTTACGGCGTGATGGAAGGCCAGTTCCGCCGTTACATGGCCGAAGCCTTCAACAGCCCGGGCATTACCGGCATCAACCTGCTCCGTACCCTGGAACGACGGCTGGACAACATCGTGTATCTGCTGGGATTCGCCGATTCCCGCAAGCAGGCCCGCCAGTTGGTGCGCCACGGCCATTTCACCGTCCGGGGAGTCAAAACGGACATCCCCTCTTTCCAGGTGCGCGCCGGGGACGTTATTGCCTGGAAGGAGTCGGTGAAAAATACCGATTTCTTTAAGGAACGGACCGACGGCATACCCAAACGGCCCCTTCCCGCCTGGTTGTCCCTTAATCCCGATGAAATGACCGGTGAAGTAATCGCCCTGCCGTCCGATGAGGACTTGACCCAAGCCATTAACTCCCGGCTAATCGTAGAGTATTACTCGAGGTAGTAAGTCTCATGCTGGAAACTTATATCCTCCCCCAAGGGCTTGAAGGACCCCAGGAAACCCTTAAGCCCAGCATCAACATTGTTGAAGCAACGGATACTTACGGCAAGGTAGCCCTGGAACCTTTGCAGCAGGGTTATGGTATCACCGTAGGCAATCCCCTGCGCCGCATCTTGCTCAGTTCCATCAAGGGCAGCGCCATAACCTGGGTGAAAATTGAGAATGTGGTGCACGAATACACCGCTATTCCCGGCGTGAAGGAGGAGGTGATGGACCTTCTCTTGAACATCAAGCGCATCCGGATCCACTCCCAGTCGGAGCGTACCGGCAAAATGCGCCTGGAGGTAGCCGGGGAAGGCCGTATCTGCGCCGGCGACATCGCTACCTCCGCCGACTTCGAGATTGTCAACCCGGAGTTGCACCTGGCGACTCTGGACAGCGCCGATGCCAACCTTTTCATTGAGTTCAACGTCGAGCCTGGCGTCGGCTACCAGCCGGCTACCCAATCGGAAGGCGTTTCCGGTTTGCCGGTGGGCGTGCTGCCGGTGGACGCAATTTTTAACCCGGTGCGCAAGGTTGACTACAGCGTGGAACGAACCCGGGTCGGCCAGGTAACGGACTATGAGCGTCTGGTGCTGGAAGTGTGGACTGACGGCACCATCACCCCCGTGGAAGCCCTCCGGGAAGCGGCGGATACCCTGGTGCAGCACTTTTTCCTGTACACCGACCTGTCCCGCGCCTCCGACGCCCGCGTGGACCGGCCATCCCTCAACCTGTCGCCGGAAATTTACCAGACCCCCATCGAAAGGCTGGACCTTTCCGCACGGACCTTGAACTGCCTGAAACGGGCCCACATTACCCGGGTCGGCGAAGTGCTGGAAATGTCCGATGACGAACTGCTCAAGGTCCGTAATTTCGGGGAGAAATCCCTCACCGAACTTCGGGAGCGATTAGCGGAACGGGGCATGGGCTCCCCAAGCCGGGCCGGAGCGCCGGAGTCGAGCTTATCCGCCTTCGCTATTTCTTCCCCAGGGGAGGCCAACTTCTTAGCGGAAGAGGGCTCAGATACCGAGGACGGGATGGCGGTTGATGCCGCTGACCGGTTCCCCTCCGCCGGCATCGGCCTGATGGAAGCCTTTGACCGCATAGCCATTGAACCCCGACTCGCCGCGGCTGAAGACCCGGAAGAAATGCCGGACTACGACGAGGAAGATGAGGAGGAAGACTAATCCATGGCATCCCACCGCGTAGCCGGTCGCAAGCTCAGCCGGTACAAGGACCAGCGCAAGGCCCTGTTACGGGGCTTAACCACCGAATTGATCCGTCACGAACGGATAACCACCACCCTGGCGAAGGCCAAGGAAACTCGAATCGTGGCCGAGAAACTGATTACCCACGGCAAGAAAGGCACCCTGCACCACCGCCGACTGGCCCTGAGCCAGATTCCCAACAAACGGGTGGTCAAGAAGGTCTTTGACGACTTGGCTCCCCGCTACGAGGCGCGGCCCGGCGGTTATACCCGCATCGTCAAAATAGGGCCACGCCAGGGCGACGGCGCACAGATGGCTGTAATCGAGTTAGTATAGTCAGTTGTAGAGGTTCTTTTCGCCATAGGCTCGAGTTTGCCAACGCCCCCCGAAGCGGTATCGCAGAAAGGCGAAGCCCCGGCCAGTCAAGCCTGCCGGAGACTGGCCTTGGTGGTTGAATACGAAGGGGCTAATTACGCCGGTTTTCAACTCCAGGCACGGCAACCAACGATACAAGGAGAGATAGAGACCGCCTTAAACCGGCTCACCGGAGAGAGCATTCGTATTCGAGCCGCCAGCCGTACCGATTCCGGCGCCCACGCCCTGGGGCAGGTGGTGGATTTCCCAACGGCCAGCCAGTATCCGGCAGATACTTTCCTCAAGGCCCTGAATTATTACCTGCCGGCGGATATAAGGATACAACAGGCCTTTGAGATGCGGCTGGATTTTCATTCCCGGCGAGATGCCGCCAGCCGGGTTTATCGCTACCAAATACTGAATCGGCCCTGGCCTTCCCCGTTGCGACGCCGGGAATATCACTGGATACGGGAACCTTTACAAATTGAAGAGATGCGCCGGGCGGCCCAGGACTTGGTAGGCCGCCAGGATTTTCGCCCCCTGGCTCCGGAACATCCCCCAGAGCGGAGCGCAATTCGCACCGTGTACCAGTGGGAGGTGGGAGGCGAGGCAGACCAAGTGGTTATCCGGTGCGAGGCCAATGGCTTCCTGCGCCACCAGATACGCCGGGCCAACGCCGTCCTGGTAGAGATCGGCAAAGGTAAATGGCCGCGTGAAGCCATCAAGGTCATCCTGAGAAACAACGCTGAAGCCGCGCCGGACGAAGCACCTTGGGCAGCAGGGTCGATTCCTTCCTTGCCGGCCCATGGATTATGTCTGGTTGAAGTAACTTATCGAGACTTTTGGTCGAAGGTTAAGCTGCAAAATGAAACGAACTAGTACCTACTTCCCCAAAAACGGGGAGTTGCCCCGGAACTGGCGGTTGATTGACGCTACCGGCCAACCCCTGGGACGCCTGGCCCGCAACGTGGCAGTGGCCCTGCAAGGCAAGGACCGGCCTACTTACACCCCCCACGTGCTTACCGGCGACCACGTGGTGGTGGTGAACATGGACAAGGTGCGAATCACCGGCCACAAGCTGCTTCAGAAGACCTACTACCGGCATAGCGGCTACGTCGGCAACCTCAAGTCCTTTATCCTGCGGGACCTGCTGGAGTCCCACCCCGACCGGGTCCTCCAACTGGCGGTCAAGGGAATGCTGCCCCGCAACAAGCTGGGGCGGGAAATGCTGAAGCGGCTCAAGGTATATGCCGGGGACAGTCATCCCCATCAAGCCCAACTGGGTCAACTGGCAGACCGAAACGAAGGAAATTAAGGACAGGTAGAAGTTTTGGTGCAGTCGGAAACACAACAAAAGTATTTTTACGGTACGGGAAAACGCAAGACGGCCATCGCGAGGGTACGCCTCTACCCAGCTTCCGACGGCAGGCCGATGCTGGTCAACGGTAAGCTGGTGGATGACTATTTCAACTGGGCGCCCTGGCAGGTAACCATTAATGAGCCTTTCCGGGTAACCAACACCGGCAACCAGTTCCAGCTGGTAGCCCAGGTAGCCGGGGGCGGCGTGAACGCCCAAGCCGAGGCCATCCGTCACGGTATCGCCCGGGCCTTGATCGTTTATGATGCCGGACTCAAGGGAACCCTGCGCCGTCACGGGTTGGTAACCCGGGATTCCCGCATCAAGGAAAGCAAGAAGTACGGCCTGAAGCGCGCCCGTCGCGCTCCCCAGTACACCAAGCGCTAGGGACGTCAGCTTCTTTTCTTTACCGGCAAAAAACCGGGACGGCTGGGCGATCCAGCCGTCCCGGTTCTCTTTCCCGCAACTGGCCGGACGCCAGCCCAGCCCTACATCAGACCACCAATGGTCAGCCAGTAAAAGATTATGTAAGTCCCGGCCAGCACCATCAGCCAGGCGCCGATGGGCTGGATGTAAGGCAGCGCTCGGCGCAGGACGCCCACCATTGCCCCCTTGAAAAGGGCTATGCCCAGGGTCAGAACCATTATCACCAGCCCCATACCCAGGGCAAAGAGGCAGAAGTTAGCCAGAATGTTCAGGAAGCCAATATCGGCGGCGCTGACCCCCAGCACCGCCAGGAATATGGGCAGGGTACAGCTCAGCGAGGCGATGCCGTAGCTGATGCCGAAAAGGAAGTACCCGCGAACCCCCACTTCCCCCGGCTCGCCAATGCGAGAGGCCGCCCGGGCCGCCACACCGGTGTAGAGCTTGCCGCCGCCCACCAGCCAGGCTCCGGCAACAGTCAGCAGCGCTCCGATGGCTAACCCAAACCAGGGGAGAACCTGCACCACGAAGGAAGCGCTCATCCCGATGAGCGTTCCCGCCACGCCGAAGAGCAGCACGAAGCCAGTGGTAACCACGCCGCCCACCAGCGCCGCTCGGGGCAATTGCCGAAAGGGGTTGCTCATATCATCCCCGGAGCCCAGGTACAAACCCAGGTAGGCCGGCAACATGGCAAACCCGCAGGGGTTAACTGCCGAGGCCATTCCCGCTGCAAAGGCAAAAAGAGACGACGCCCCAACCAACCCTCCCAGGAAAGTGCCGGAGCGCCCCGCCAGCAACTCCACAAACCCGTTGATGCCATCAATGCCGGTGTCGCTGCCGATAGTCCGGGCGCCAATCACCGCCAGGGCAATGGACAGCAAGGCTACCAGCCCGGTAATAAAGAAACTGCGGAACCTGGACTCCTCAAATACCGTGGCCCACACCTCGCATACCCCCACGCGGCGGTTCCCGTTGATTCCACTGATCAATTACGAAATGCTGTATCGGAGAGGTTCTACCGGAACTTTAACCCGACCGGCAGCTGGCGCATCAGGCTCCCCACTCCGCTCGGGATGACATTGAAGGCGTCTGGCCGGATAACACTGAAGATAGCCAACTACCAGCCCTGCTTAGTACTGCGGGTTGCCTACACTTCCAGATATTCCGCCGCCGCATCCAGCAGTTGGGTTACCCTTTCCCGGCTTTCCGCCTCGCAGTAGATGCGAAGCAGAGGTTCGGTTCCAGAGAAACGGGAGGCCAACCAGGCATTATCGAAAAAGAGCCGCCGCCCGTCAATTTCATCCGAGCCACGTACCGGCATTCCAGCCAACTCGGTCAAGCCCTCGTCCTGCAAGCGGGATTGAATACGCTCCCGCTCCGCCGGATTGAAGGCTACGTCCCGCCGCTGGTAGTAGTGGGGGCCTACTTGCTCAAAGAGTCGCTGCACCAGTTGGGAGGGAGTCTTGCCGGCGCCGGCCATATACTCCAGCAGGTAAAGGCCGCTCAGGATACCGTCCCGCTCCGGGATGTGGCCCCGGAAGGCAAAGCCGCCGCTCTCCTCACCACCCATCAGCCCGTCCACCGCAGACATCCGGGGGCCGATATACTTGAAGCCAACCCGCATTTCGTGCACGTCAACACCAAACTTCTCGCCCAGTTTGTTCAACATCATCGAGGAAGTAACGCCCTTGACCAGCGCGCCCCGCTGCCGCTTATGCTCCAGCAAGTACAGGGCCAACAGGGAAAAGACCTCCAGGGTGCTGATAAAATTGCCCCTTTCGTCCACCAGCCCCACCCGGTCGGCGTCCCCGTCCAGGGCAATGCCCACCGCGGCGTCCCGGCCGCCAACGCCGGGGCGTTGTATCCGCTCAATCAGGCCGGACAGATTATGCGCAATGGGTTCCGGCTGCTCCATTCCCGGAAAGGCCGGATTGCGATAGCCGTTCAGTTCTTCCACCGTCGTAGCCCCACCGGAAAGCAGCCTCGGGATGTACCCGGCCCCGGCGCCGAACATAGCATCCACTACCACGCTGAAGCCGGCGTCCCGTATCGCCGTTAAGTCCACCAGGGACTCAATACGCTCCAGGTAAGGGGGAGCGGGGTCAATGTCAAGAACCAGGCCCCGGCTTCGCCCCTCCGCCAGGGAGCGAGTTTCAGGTTCGGTTACGGCGGCGATGTGGGTTTCCAGCCGGCTGGTGATTTTCTCGGTGGCGCTGCCGGCGTATTCCGGTTTGAACTTGAAGCCATTCCAATGGCCCGGGTTGTGGCTGGCGGTGATGATTGCCGCCCCGGCCGCCTGCTGCGCCAGGACGTTAAAGCTGACTACCGGAGTGGGGGCGGCCGCTTGCGACAGGTAAGCGCGGACGCCATTGCCGACACAAACCGCAGCGACGGTCTCGGCAAACTCCCGGGACAGGAACCGGGTATCATAACCCACCACCAAGCCCTGGGCAGCCGTACCCGTCTCCCGCAAGTAGTCCACCACGCCCTGGGCGCAGCGGGCCACGTTGGCAAAGGTGAATTCGTCGGCAATTACGGCCCGCCAACCGTCCGTGCCGAACTTAATTTCGGTGGTCATGAAACTCCTTTGCGCCGGGGATTCACCGGCGAGACGCAGAGATGCCGAGATTCGCCGGGAGGCGATTCCCCCGGTATCTCTACGCGTCTCTGCATCCCGGCACTGGAAAAACCTCCACCGGAAAAACGGTTAGAGGCCGGCCTTTCCCCGCAGTATATCCGCCTTGTCGGTCTGCTCCCAGGGCAGGTCCAGGTCGTTGCGGCCAAAGTGCCCGTAGGCCGCCGTCCGGCGGTAAATGGGTCGGCGCAGGTTGAGGTCTTCGATGATGGCGCCGGGGCGCAGGTCGAAGTTCTCCCGCACCAATTCCTCAATACGGTCGTTTTCCAGGTGGTTGGTGTCGAAGGTTTCCACCGACACCGAGATGGGTTCAGCCACGCCGATGGCGTAGGAAACGATGACCTCCACCCGGTCGGCCAGGCCGGCGGCCACCAGGTTCTTGGCAACGTAGCGGGCCGCGTAGGCGCCAGAACGGTCAACCTTGGTTGGGTCCTTGCCGGAGAAGGCGCCGCCGCCGTGCCGGGCAATGCCGCCGTAGGTATCCACCAGAATCTTGCGTCCGGTCAGGCCGGTGTCGCCCTGAGGCCCGCCCACCACGAACCAGCCGCTGGGGTTCACGTAGATATTGGTGTCCGCATCCATCATATTGCCGGCAATGGGGTCGATCACGTGCTGCTTGATGTCTTCACGCAATTGCTTTCTGAAAGCCTCCCGGTTGGCGTGGTCTTCGTGCTGGGTGCTGATCACCACGGCGTCCACCCGGTAGGGCCGGCCTTGGCGGTACTCCACCGTAACCTGGGACTTTCCGTCCGGGCCCAGGTAAGGCAGGATTCCCTCCTTACGAACGGTAGCCAGCAATTCCACCAGCCGGTGCGACAAGTCAACGGTGAGGGGCATCAGGCTATCGGTTTCGTTGCAGGCAAAGCCGACCATCATCCCCTGGTCGCCGGCGCCGGTGGCCCGGCGGGCATCGGCGTCGGAATTGCCCCGGTGTTCCAGCGAGGTAGTAACGCCGTTGCTGATGTCCGGAGACTGCTGGCTGACGTGCGCCACCACGCCGCAAGAGTTGCCATCCAGCCCATATTTGACATCGGTATAGCCGATGTCCTGCATCACCCGGCGGGCAATGTCATTAAAGTCCAGGTCCGAAGTAGTGGTAATTTCGCCGGTTACCATCACCAGGTTCTTGGTGGCCACGGTTTCGCAGGCGACCCGGCTGCTGTTATCGCCGGAGAGGGCCGCGTCCAGCACCGCATCGGAAATCTGGTCGCACAGCTTGTCCGGGTGTCCTTCGGTTACCGACTCAGAGGTTAGCAGATACTTGGGTGAGGTCATAAACTGTATTGGCATTGGTTGTTCCTCCAACTATTGCGTCAATTGTTGCGGCGGCGGGGCGGCTCAGCTATCCGAGCCGCTCCGCCGCACGCCGGATTCAGCCTGGACTGGCGGCGGATAGGATGCGCCGGGAGAGCGTCGCCGCCGCACGCCGAATTCGGCGCTGGGGACCAGATAGGCCGGCCAACTTGACCTTTAAGTGCCCTCTTCCCAACTCTCCTGGTAACGCTGCTGGTCTTGCGAGAGGGAATCAATGTGGATTCCCATAGATTCCAGCTTCAGCCGCCCCACTTCCTGGTCCGTTTCCTCGGGGACTACGTACACGCCGGGGGTCATACTGCCCTGGTTCTTGACCAGGTACTCTACGCTCAAGGCCTGGTTGGCAAAGCTCATATCCATCACGGCGGAGGGATGACCCTCGGCGGCGGCCAGGTTAATCAACCGACCCTCGCCCAACAGATAAAGACGCCGGCCGTCCTTGATGGTATATTCCTCAACGTAGGGGCGCACCTCCCGGTGGCTTTGCGACATGGTCTCCAGGGCCGGGATGTCAATTTCCACGTTAAAGTGGCCGCTGTTGGCGATGATGGCGCCGTCGGGCATAACCGCCATGTGTTCCCCGCTGATGGTGTGGATCCCGCCGGTTACGGTGATAAACACCTCGCCGACTTTAGCCGCTTCCAGCCCGGGCATCACGGTGAACCCGTCCATCACCGCCTCCAAGGCGCGGACGGCGTTGACCTCGGTAACGATTACGTGGGCGCCCAGGCCCCGGGCGCGGGAGGCAACGCCCCGACCGCACCAGCCATAGCCGCCAATCACCACCCGGCGACCAGCCCACAGGATGTTGGTGGCCCGGGTTATTCCGTCCAGAGTGCTTTGCCCAGTGCCATAGCGGTTGTCAAAGAAATGCTTGGTTTCCGCCTCATTGACCGCAATGATGGGGTAGGCCAGGGCGTTGTCGGCAGCCATGGCGTTCAGGCGAATAACGCCGGTGGTGGTTTCTTCGGTGCCGCCCATCACGTTCTGCAATAGTTCGGAGCGGCCCCGGTGCAACATACTGACCAGGTCGGCCCCGTCATCCATCGTGTATTGAGGTTGGTGATCCAGTACTGCCGAAAGGTGCTGGTAGTAGGTTTCGTTGTCCTCGCCCTTGATGGAAAAGGTAGGGATACCATACTCGCTGACCAGCGCGGCCGCCACGTCGTCCTGGGTGCTGAGGGGGTTGCTGGCGCACAGGGCCAGGTCGGCGCCACCCTCCTTCAAGGTTATCGCCAGGTTGGCCGTCTCGGTGGTAACGTGCAGGCAGGCTGACATCCGCAGGCCCTGCAAGGGTTTTTCCCTGGCGAAACGTTCCCGGATGATGCGCAAAACGCCCATCTCCCGTTCCGCCCACTCGATTCGATTTACTCCGCCTTTAGCCAAGGACAAGTCCTTGACATCTCCCCTGGTATTTTGAACAGCCAAAAGTTCACTCCTTCAAGATTGATTTGGTTGCTTTGACCTTTGTGGTTTCCCCCGGATTCCTGCCCGGATTCCCGCTACTGCGGGAACGGCAGGAAAATGTCGCTGCAACCGGTTTATCCGGTTATCCGGTTAACCGCTCTTAAGCGTCGCCGCCGTAGGAAGTGGGGTGCCCGGCGGCAATCCAGCTGGGGGTGCCGTCGTCAATGTTGTAAAGGTTTTCCGTATCGTAGCCCATGGAAAAGGCTACCTCACAGGCCAGACCGCTGCGCACTCCCATAGCGCAGATGAAAAGCACCCGTTTATCCCGGGGGACCTCATCGATGCGATCCGGCAGGTCGTCGATGGGAATGTGGATGGCTCCGGTTATGTGGCCGGTTACCCACTCATCATCCCGGCGGACATCTACCACCACCGTACCCTCGGAATCCCCGTCCAGAATCGAATGGGCCTCACCGGAATCTACCCGATAATATGGTTCGCCGGGCTCTCGCCTGGGCATTTTCGATACCTCCTCGCTGAAATTAAACTATCTTCCGGGCCGGGCTACGGGTTGAACCGGACCAGACCAGACTAGGACTAACTCATGTACCGGCCCACAATGGGGGCTAATTTGTGCTTTATCTCCTCGGAAATGCCCCGGGCATCGGTAATAATTGCGTCCTTCAACGCGGTGGCGCAGGCGCAGCCGGTCGGTTCGCCCAACCGGGGGATGACCCGGCGCAGCATCTCCTTGGAAGAGGCGACGTTCTTCAACAGGTTCTGCACCACCAGTTCCACCGTTACCGCCTCGGTGGTCTCGCGCCAGCAATCGTAATCGGTGATCCAGGACATCGTGGCGTAGCATATCTCCGCCTCCCGGGCCAGCTTGGCCTCCGGGAGGGCGGTCATACCGATGATGTCGGCGCCCCAGGAACGGTACATAAAGGATTCGGCCCGGGTGGAAAAAGCGGGGCCTTCCATCACTACCATCGTCCCCCCCACGTGGTAGGCAACCCCGGTAGCCTGGGCCGCGCCGGCGATAACGGCGCCGGCGTCCGGGCAAAAGGGTTCAGCAAAGCCCACGTGGGCAACGATGCCTTCGTCGAAAAAGGTGTTGAACCGCTGGCGGGTACGGTCAATAAGCTGGTCCGGTATCACCAGGTCCAGGGGGGCAAAATCCTCCTTCAGGCTGCCCACGGCGCTGACCGAAATAAGCCGCCGCACTCCCAGGGTTTTCAGGGCATAGATATTGGCCCGCGCCGGAATGCCGGTGGGGTTGAGCCGGTGTCCCCGGCCGTGCCGGGGCAGAAAAGCGACCCGCGTACCCTCCAGGGAACCCACTACCACGGCATCGCTGGGCCGGCCAAAGGGAGTATCCACTTCGATGTACCGAACATCGGTCATACCCTCCAGATCATAGAGGCCGCTGCCCCCAATTACTCCGATGCTCGCTTCAGCGGTTACTTCCCGGCGAATCACGGCGCATCCCGCAAGCCGGGTATCTCTGCCGGCAGGTAATGCGTGGCCCGGAATACGCGGTTTACCACCTGGCCCTCCACGTCCGCATAAAAGTAAGGGTTGATATACTCCCAAACTACCTGGCCTTCCGCCGTTACCTGAAACATCCGCCCGAACATTCCCTCGGTTATCAGCGTGTTGCCATTGGGTAATCGCCGTGCGCCGGAGATGTAGGGGCTGAAGAAGTTATAGGCCGGGGAATCCTGGTACTGCCAGACGATCCGGTTGGCGCCGGGGTCAACCTCAATGACCCGGGAGAAGGGCAGCCCGGCGTTCCGGCGGTGGGAGCCGTTATCGTAGATGAGGATGTTGCCATTGGGCAGCAGGCTGGGGTCGTGCTGCTGGGCCAGCACCGTATCGCCCAACTGCCAGACAATCTCACCAGACTTTTTATCTATAATGCCCACCGTGGAGATATTGCGGAAACTAAACAGCACCCGGTCGTCGGGCAGGGGCGCCACCGTGTTGCCATGACTCCACTCATCCCGCAGGTCATTAAAGGTAATAGCCTGAGTCGCCGGGTCCAGATGCTCCGCGGCGTGCCACTCCCAAATACGGTTGCCGGCCCGATCCACCTCCACGATTACGTCGGCCCACATTCCCTCGGCATCCGTGCCCGGGACGCCGCCCTTGACCTGAGCAGTCAATTCGGCGCTCATGGGTTCAACGGTAAGGTAGATAGCGCCGCCGTCCTCAGTGCGCCGGGCGTCGTGGTGGTGCTCCGGGTCGCGATGTTCCCAGAGGACATTGCTCTGCCAGTCCACTTCCAGCATCACGCCGCCCTTGAACCGTTTCCAGGAAGGGAAACGGTCCCAGGTATCATCCCGGGTCTTGCCGCCGTAAAAGAGGTTGCCGTTGGGCAGCAAGTAGCCGTACAAGCCCGGAGGATAGGGCAGGTTCCACCGGTGCGCTTCCCGGCCCTGCAAGTCCAGCAAATACACTTCCCCGTTGCCGCTCATCGGCGCATAGACGACGTAGCCGGGGCAAGCCCGTTCTTCATCCAGGGCAATAAGCCCGGTTCCGGCCATCCGCCGGCGAGTCTGTTGATCTGGCACAGTCATGCAATCTCCTCTCATCGCTTATCCCGTTCAGCTGGACGGGGCCGGCTCCGCCACCCACCGCACTGCCTGGTCAGGGAGCGGGGGTAACCCGTTCCTGGCAGGTCAGGTCAAGGCCGCTCTGGCGCTTGCTTACTATTCCCCGCCTTCGCCCACGGCCAGTTTCAGGCTTTCCGCAAGGGGAGGGCGAGCCACCCCATTCTCGGTTACGATGGCGCTGATGTAACGGCAGGGAGTAACGTCAAAGGCCGGGTTCAGGGCCGGCACGCCCGGCGGCGCCGTGGGAAAGCTCTGGAAGTGAGTAACTTCCTCGCCGGGCCGCTCTTCTATTTCGATAGCCGCGCCGGAGTCCAGGCTCAAGTCCACCGTGCTGGTCGGCGCGGCCACGTAAAAGGGAATGTTATTTTCCCGGGCCAGCACCGCCAGGGCGTAGGTGCCAATCTTGTTAGCCGTGTCCCCGTTGGCGGCGATGCGGTCGGCGCCGGTGATTACGCAGCTTATCTCGCCCCGCTGCATCAGCAGGCCCGCCGCCGAGTCCACAATCAGCGTGGCGGGGATGCCCAACTGCTGGAACTCCCAGGCGGTCAGGCGCGCCCCCTGCAAGAAAGGGCGGGTTTCGGTATTGAACACCCGGAAGCGCTGGCCGGCTTCCCAACCGGCCCGGATTACGCCCAGGGCAGTACCGAAAGCCGAGGTAGCCAGGGCCCCGGTGTTGCAATGGGTCAGAACGCCACCCGCGTCGGGCATGAGGGTCTTGCCCAAGTCTCCCATTCGCCGGTTAATCGCTTCGTCTTCCTGCTGAATTAGCCGGGCCTCGGCCAACAGACGTTCCCTAACCCGGCCCAAGTCCGGTTCCAACTCCGATAACTGCTCGGCCACCCGGAGCATCCGCAGCACGGCCCAATGCAGGTTGACGGCGGTGGGCCGGGCGGCGTTGATCACCGACGCCGCCTCTTGCAGACCCGCCATAAAAGCGGCCTTATCCGCCACGGACAACTCCGCCGCCGCCATAACCACGGCGTAGGCCGCCGTAACCCCGATGGCCGGAGCGCCCCGTACCTGCATATCCCGAATAGCGGCCACCGCATCCCGGTAGTCGTCCAATTCCAGGGTTACCTGTTCCGCCGGCAGGCGGGTCTGGTCCAGCAGCCGCAGCCGGCCATCATTCCACTGGATCGGCCGTATCTCGCTCAACGCAATACGCCTCCACCGATATATCCCAGGCAATAAAAAAGCTTCTCCCGGAGAGAAGCACAGGGTTACTGTAGCTCCCTCATCTTTCGTCTCCCGTTATACGGGGAGGCGCCGGATTTAGCACCGCACCCGGTAGCGTGAGCTACCTGCGGGTCGGTTGCTTGGCTTCGTCGGGCCGTTCCCTCTGCCGTTCTGGATAAGGGTTCCAGAAAAATTATTCGATATTTAAGGGCCACACTTCAGCTATCATAACCAAGGGCAAGGCCGGTGTCAAATGGCAGCTTTGGCGGGGCGGTATCGTTTTAGAATTGACCGCTATGGCGTACCGTTATGAAGGATAGCAGCGGGATACCCTTGCAATTGACAGACTTGGGAAGGGCCAAACATAATAGCGGCATTATGGTGGAAAGCGTGCCTTACCTGCCAACCGAAGACTTGGGCCTGTTCACCGACCTTTATGAGTTGACGATGGCCCAAGCGTATTTTGAACGGCGGATGTTTGCGCCGGCGACTTTCGGCCTGTTCGTCCGCAGCTATCCGCCCAACCGGGGTTACCTGGTTTGCGCCGGGCTGGAGAACGCGCTGGAATACCTGGAGAACTTTCACTTCAGCCCGGGCAGCCTCGATTACTTGCGCCGCACTGGAATGTTCACTGCGGACTTTCTGAAATATCTGGGCGGGGTGCGTTTCACCGGCAACGTCCAAGCGCTGGCCGAGGGCCGGCTTTGCTTCGCCAATGCGCCGGCGCTGGAAGTAACCGCCCCGATCATTGAAGCCCAACTGGTAGAGACCCTGGTAATCAACCGGATGAACTTCCCGACTTTGCAGGCGACCAAGGCCGCCCGGTGCGTTTGGGCCGCCCAGGGACGGGTAGTGTCCGACTTTGGCGCCCGCCGCGCCCCGGGAACCGAGGGGGCGTTGGAAATGGCCCGGGTTGGATACCTCGCCGGCTTCCAGTCCACCAGCAACGTACTGGCCGCGCAGCGTTACGGCATCCCCCCGGCCGGCACTATGGCCCACTCTTTCATCACTACCTTTCCCGCTGAAATCGACGCCTTCCGGGCCTACGCCGCCACCTTCCCCGGCCGCACGGTCTTGCTCCTGGACACCTATGACACGATCCAGGGAGCCTGGAACGCCGTCGCAGTAGGCCGGGAGCTGGAGGCCGCCGGCCATCGCCTGACGGCGGTGCGGTTGGATTCCGGCGACTATGCCGAACTCAGCCGTCAGGTCCGCCGGATTCTGGACGAAACCGGGCTGGAGTACGTGCAGATTGTAGCCAGCGGCGGCCTGGATGAGTACCAGGTGGACGATCTGGTCCGGGGCGGCGCGCCCATCGACATTTTCGGGGTAGGCACCAGGGTCAGCGTTTCCGCCGATGCCCCTTATACCGATATGTCTTACAAGCTGGCGTGCTATGCCGGGCAGCCGGTGATGAAACTCAGCGCCGGCAAGGTTTCCCCGCCCGGCGCCAAACAGGTCTATCGGCTGCGCGACGCGGCCGGCCGGCTGGATCGAGACCTGGTAGCGCTCCGGGAGGAACGGCTGCCCGGCGGCGAACCGCTTTTGGAACCGGTCATGGAGCAAGGCCGGCGAACCCGCCCGATGCCGGCTCTGGAGGAAATGCGGGAGCGGTTCAACCGGGACTTTCAACAACTCGACGACCACCACAAACGGCTCTACAACCCGCCCCATTACCCGGTAACTTTCAGTCCGGCCCTGCAACGGCTGACCAACCGGCTTCAGGGCCAACTACAGGACCAACTAATCAACTGATGGCAAACTCTACCCAGGAGCGAGGGAATGAAAACGGCTGTCTGCGTAAAATACGTGCCGGTAGTATCCCGAATAACCTTTGACTACGAGAAGAAAACTATCATCCGGGAGGGCGTGCCGTCGGAGGTGAACCCTTTTGACCTGCTGGGCCTGGTGCGGGCCGTTGAATTGAAAACCGGGCCGGAGGATGAGGTAGTCGCCCTGTCCATGGGGCCGCCCCAAGCCCGGGAGGGGCTGACCACCTGCCTGGCGCTGGGCGCCGACCGGGCCGTCCTGCTCACCGACCGGGCCCTGGCCGGGTCGGATACCTTAGCTACCGCCCGCGCCCTGGGCCTGGCCTTGAGCCGGGAAAACCCCGACCTGATTATCTGCGGGCGCAACAGCGCCGACGCCGAAACCGGGCAAGTTGGCCCGGAACTGGCCGAACTGCTGGAAATACCCCACATCAGCCAGGTTCGCCAGCTCGAATACCGGGCCGGTTCCCACCGTATTGTCGCCGAGCGGATAACCGATGAGGGCTACCAGGTTATTGAGGCCTCCCTGCCGGCCCTGGTTTGCGTTACCGAAGGAGTGGCCCCGGAGACTTTCGCCAACCGGGAGCAAATGGCGGCGGCCCGGGAAAAACCGGTAGCGGAATTGACCTGCGCCGAGCTTGCCGACGACCTGTCTCAATTCGGCCTCGCCGGTTCTCCCACCTGGGTGGAAGATATACGCTTGGTGGAACCCACCCGGCTGGGTATGATGATTGAAGGTGAAACACCAGACAACGCCGCCCAACAGGTGGCCCAACTGCTCCGGGAACGCCTGGATTCGATGCACGCCGCACCGAACGCAGCGCAAGAAGCAGCGTCAGGAGAAGCCGGCCCGACGCCGGCAGTCGCCCGTTACCCGCAGGCCCCCTACCCCACGGCCCGTTACCCGGGTGATCGCACCCGCAGCATCTGGGTGGTGGCCGAAACCACCCGGGACGGTCTGCGGCGCGTAACGCTGGAGTTGCTGGGTAAAGCCCGCGAACTGGCCGCTACTACCCGCAGCGAGGTAGCCGCCGTGCTGATCGGCGAGACCACCGACGCCGCCCTGGACACGCTGGCGGCCTACGGAGCGGACCGGGTATTGACCCTCGACAACGCCAGCCTGGGGCCGGTGTGCAGCCGGGCCGTCGCCAGCGCCCTGGCCGACACCCTGGCGGCAGCCCAGCCCTATGCCGTATTATTTGCCGCCACTGCCGACGGTAGAGACCTGGCCTCCCGCATCGCCGCCCGCCTGGGTCTGGGGCTGACCGGCGACGCCATTGACCTGGAAATCGACCCACAAGGCCGGTTGGTGCAGCTCAAGCCGGCCCTGGGCGGCAACGTCATTGCCCCCATCCTGTCCAAAACCCGGCCCAACCTGGTTACCCTGCGTCCCGGGTTGCTGACGCCCGGCGAACCGGACTACTCCGCGGCTACTCGGGCGGCGGTCCTGGTGGAAGCGCTGGCCGCCCCCGCCTTTCCCGGAGCGGACATCACCCTGCTGGAAACCCACAACCAGGAAGACACCGGCGGCATCGCCCTGGCCCAGGCGCCGGTAGTCCTCAGCGTGGGCATGGGCATCGGCGGCCCGGAGAGCCTGCCGGAAATCCAGTCCCTCGCCGAAACAATCGGGGCTAAACTGGCTACTACCCGGAACGTCGTCCACGCCGGTTGGCTGCCCCACCAGATACAGGTAGGCATCAGCGGGCGCACCATTGCCCCCCAGGTCTATCTGGCGGTCGGTATCCGCGGCGTCTTCGACCACACTGTAGGAATCCAGAAGGCCGGCGTCATCATCGCCATCAACCGCAACCGGCGCCACCCGATATTCAAGGCCGCCGACTACGGCATTGTAGGCGACTGGAAGGAAAACCTGCCCGCCCTGGTCAATGCGCTGAAGCCGGTGCTGGCCGAACTGATGTAGGAGCTACCGGGTGCGCCGGCGCTGCCAGCAGGAATATGCCAGCGCTTTCTGAACTTGCTTTCTGAGCTAATTTAGGGGCAACCCTGGACGGTCATCGCTGCCCCTAGAACTGGCGGAATGGCCATCCAAAGTCATCAGACAACCCTGGATGGTCATCGCTGCCCCCCTGAATATATTGCTTTCTGAACTGATGTGGAGGCAACCCTTGTGGTTACCCTCAGGGTCTTTCTATTCTCTGGGGGATGATTATAATCCGGGGTATGGATACGCTGGAAGCAGGTCGAAGTTTGCAAGCGGCTTTTGCCGCCGTGCCGGATTTTCGAGCCCGCAGCGGACGCCGCCACCCCTTGCCGGCCATTCTCACCCTGGCCGTATGCGCCATGCTCTCGGGAGCCCGCAGCCTCTACGCCATTCACCAGTGGGGGCGCTGTCAGGATGGGGCCACGGTGGCCGCCCTGGGATTCACCCATCCCAAAACGCCGGCGGTATCGTGCCTGCACCGGGTGTTTCGCGGGCTGGACGTGGCCGCCTTTGAACAGGCGGTGGCCCGATGGAGCCGGCAATATCTGGCCCGGGATGCTGGGGGGCGGGTTGCCATTGCGGTGGATGGCAAGGCATTGCGCGGGATTCACGGGGAGGAACTGCCCGGGATGCGCCTGGTGGCCGGCCATGCCCACGGTTCCGGCCTGACAGTGGGGCAAAAGGGGGGTCAGGACAGGACAGGGGGAACTGACAACGGCCCGGCAACTGACGGCGGAACTGCTGCCGGTGGCCGGTAATCTGATTACCGGGGACGCCTTGTATTGTCAGCGGGACTACTGCCAACAGGTGCTGGAGGCCGGGGGAGACTACCTGGTCATTGTGAAGAAGAACCAACCGGAACTGTATGAGGCCATTGCCTTGGCCTTTGCCCGGCCGGTCTGGGGCGCGAAGTACCGGAAGGCCCGGCAGCAGGGACGGCATGGGGACCGCCCTGAAAGGCGGCAACTGCGGACCACGGAGGCCCTGAACGAATACCTGAAGGAATGTCTGGACTGGCCGGGGGTGCGGCCAGTCTGCGAAGTGCGGCGGCGAGTGGAGCAAAAGGGACAGACCACCACGGAGACACGCTACGCCGTCACCAGCCTGGGCCGGGAGATGGGGCCAGCGGCGCAGCGGCGCTATGTGCGGGGGCATTGGGAGATTGAAAATCGCCTGCACTACGTCCGGGACGTAACCTTGGGTGAGGACGCCAGCCAGGTGCGCAAGGGGGCGGCGCCGGAAGTGATGGCGGTGCTGCGCAACGCAACGCTGTGCCTGCTGCGGTTGAATGGCGTCAAGAACGTCGCCGCGGCGCTGCGGCAGACCGGCTGGCTGCCCGGACAGGCCCTCCGCCTCCTCGGACTGGCCTGCCCTTGAGAATAGAAAGACCCTGTGGTTACCCCGTAAACGGATGACACTCCCGCCCCAGCGTACTATAATAGGCCCGTTCATCCGCCAATTGGCAATTTAGAATTAACCCCGGGGTTATCTTTGCGTCCTTCGTGCATTGAAACTATTCCAAGTAGCGAGGCAGCGTTATGGACTTTGCTTATACTCTGGAACAGGAAAACCTGCGGCAGGAAGTCCGCGCCTTCATCGAGGAAAATATCAGCCCGGAAGTTCGGCAGGAAATTGAGGAACTGGGCATCCGCCGCCGGGGGCCTAAAGTTCGGGAGATGTACCGGCAGTTGGGCGAAAAGGGTTGGGTTGGCATCAGTTGGCCCAGGGAGTACGGCGGGCAGGACGGCAGCCGGATTGACCAGTATATCGTCGAAGAGGAATTCGCCCGCGCCGGCATTACGGTCGGCGGGGCCGGCAGCGGCGCCCCGGCCATCCTGGCGGCGGGCACCGAGGAGCAGAAGAAATACTTTCTCCCCGGTCTGATTAACGGCGAAATCTCCTTTGCCCTGGGGTTCACCGAGCCGCAGGCCGGCGCCGACCTGGCCAGCCTCCAGTGCCGGGCGGTGCGGGACGGGGACGAGTACGTAATCAACGGCCAGAAGATGTTTACCACCGCCGCCCATTACGCCAGCCACATCTACCTGATGGCCCGCACCGACCCGGAGGCTCCCAAGCACCGGGGCATCTCCATTTTCCTGATTCCCATGGACACGCCCGGCATCACGGTACGTCCCTTGTGGACTATCCAGAACGATCCTCCGGCCCCCAGTGGCACTACCTACGGCGACGCCCGCACCAACGAGGTGTTCTTTGAGGACGTGCGGATCCCCACCTCCTGCCTGCTGGGGGAAGAGAACATGGGCTGGTACGTGGGGGCTATGGGTTTGAACCTGGACCGGGTGGGTGCCAGCCGCTACCTTATATCGGTAAAACGGGACGAGGACATCGTCAATTACGTCAAGGAAAACCAGTTGGGTGATTATGACGTGGCCGGAGACCCCTCAGTCCGCGACCGCATCGCCGAACTGTGGGTTGAAGCCCAGGTTTGCCGCCTGATGACCATGCGCAGTATGTCTCTGGTGGAACAGGGCGGCAAGTTCACCTATGAAGGTTCCGCCGAGAAGGTCTTTGCGCCGGAGCACGGGGTGCGCACCACTGAAACCATTTCTCAAATCCTGGGGCCTTATGCCCAACTGCTCAACGGCTCGGAGGAGGCTATCGAGGAGGGGGTATTCGCCCACAACCTGATGGGTTCCTTCCAGTCCGGTATAAACCACGGCAGCACCCAGGTAATGCGGGACCAGATCGCCCGCCGGGGGCTGGGTATGCCCCGGAGCTGACTAAACCCGCCCGGCGCCACACTGCGTTTCACTGCGTCTCTGCGGTGAAAAGATAGTCTCATCCCGGCGACGCAGCGGCAGCGAGATACGCCCAAAAGGGCGGAAAACAGGGGAGTTATGGACGTACTGCCTAACGAAGAAGAACAGATGGTGAAGAACCTGGCCCGGGAGTTCCTGGAAGCCGAATGCCCGCCGCGCCTGGCCCGGGAAATGGAAAAGGATGACTTGGGCTACCCCCCGGAGCTGTGGCAGAAGATGGCCGACCTGGGCTGGTTGGGCATTTCTCTGCCCGAGGAATACGGCGGCCAGGGATTGCCGCTAACTTACCTGGGCATCATCACGGAAGAGGTGGGCCGGGCTATTGCGCCGGTGCCTTTCCATTCCACCGTGGTGCCGGCCCTGACCATCGCCGAGGCCGGAAACGTCGAGCAGCAGCGCCAACTGCTGCCGCAAGTCAGCCGGGGGGAGTTGCTGCTTACCTGGGCCTTCACCGAGCAAAATCCCCGTTTAAGGCCGGAGACGGTGCACGCCGAGGCCGTCCCGGACGGCGCCGACTTCATCCTCACCGGAACCAAGCTGTTCGTGGACAACTTTAACGTTGCCGGGAAGTGCCTGGTTGCCTGCCGTACCGTTCCCGCCTCCGCAGAGGGCGCCGGGCTGTCCCTGCTGCTGGTGGATACCACCAGCCGGGGCGTGTCCCACACCCCGCTGACTACCTTGGCCAAGGATAAGCAGAGCAAAGTTTTCTTCGACCGGGTTCGGGTTCCCCAAGCCAACCTGGTCGGCCCGCTGCACCAGGGCTGGCCGGTTATCCGGCGGATGTTGGACCGGGGAACCGCCCTGTTGTGCGCTCAGATGGTGGGCGCGGCGCGCAAGGACGCCGAGATGGGGATTGAATATGCCAAGAACCGGGCCGCTTTTGGCCGGCCCATCGCCGCCTTCCAGTCCATTCAGCACATCTGCGCCGACATGATTTTGTGGGTGGACGGCGGACAACTCCTCACCTATGAGGCCTTGTGGAAAATGGACCAGGGTTTGCCGGCATCGGTGGAGGTATCTCAAGCCAAGGCTTTCTGCAACGACAAGTGCGAAGCGGTGGTGCGCTCCTCCCAGGTGATTCACGGCGGAATGGGCTTCATGATGGAGTTTGACCTGCATCTCTGGTTCCGCCGGGTTACTGCCTGGACCATGCGGCTGGGCACCAGCTTTGAACACCGGGCTAAGATAGCCCAGTCCCTGCTGGACCAACCCGGCCGGGTGCGGTTGGGAATGGACCAGCTCCCGGTAGGCTAAATAAGAGGAGAGAGAACCATGGCAAAAGACCCGGTATGCGGAAAGGAAATTGACGAGGCCGAGGCCCGCGCCCAAACCGGCCAGACCATGCACGGCGCCTCGGAGGTTGACCCGCAGCAGGGCACCCGCAGCTTCTACAACGGCCTGTGGTACTACTTCTGTGGCCTGGACTGCCGCACCAAGTTCCTGGCTACGCCCCTGGCCTACCTGGAGCAGACGGGGAGTTGAAGGGCGCCGCTATCCCTCATCTCCTTCACCTGGAACTCGGCGACCGCCCCGAGTTCGCCGAGTATAGCGGCGACTTCCAGACCGGGGAACCCTCGGAAGGTTCAAAGTCCGGGGGACACCGTAACGGAGCGACGCTCGGGGGACATCCCGGGAACCTCGGGGCAGCCGAACAGTATAATCATTGAGCCTGGCGCCGGGGCGGGCCGCGCCGGGGTCAATCCAGCTCCAGCCGGTTAGAGCCGAAACCGGACGACCGGATGCGGGTGAAACAGGAGGCATACGATGCACGTGGGATTGGTAATGGAATGCGACTACCGAACCGGGGTAACCCAGGAGGAGGCTTTTGACGAAGCCTTCGCCATGGCTGAAACCGCCGATGCGTACGGGCTGGACGGGGTCTGGCTGGCCGAGCGGCACTTTGCCGCGCCCCGCCGTCCCAACGACGCCATGGGCGCCGGCATCCCTTCGGTAGTTTCCGTGCCCCTGGTGATGGCCAGCGCCATCGCCGGTCGGACCAAGCAGGTGCGAATCGGCACCGGGGTCAGCGTCCTGCCCCTCTGCCACCCGGTGCGGCTGGCCGAGGAAGCGGCCACTGTTGACCAGGTGAGCCGGGGCCGCCTGGAGTTTGGCGTGGGCCGCAGCGGCTTTCCCCGCTCTTACGATGGCTACGGAATACCTTACGCCGAAAGCCGCGCCCGCTTTCAGGAATCCCTCGACGTTATCTTGAAGGCTTGGGCCGAGGAGCGGTTCTCCCACGAGGGACAGTTCTTCAGCTTCAACGAACTGTGCGTCCTGCCCAAGCCCTATCAGAAGCCCCACCCCCCGGTACGGATAGCAGCCACTACCCGGGACACTTTCCCTCAGGTAGGCCGGAGCGGCCATTCGGTCATTTCCGGTCTGCGCGGCTTCGACGTGCGCGAAGTAGCCGAGCATATGGAAATGTACTGGCAGGCCCGGGAGGAAGCTGGGCATCCCGGCAAAGGCGAAGTATTTCTGCGGGTGCCGATTTACGTGGCGGAAACGGACGACCTGGGTTGCTCTGAACCGGAAGAAAGCACCATGCGCTCCTATCGTCGCCTGGGCGGACTGTTCGGCACCTCGGCTGGCCAAGCCGGAACTACCTTGTCCGAGGAACGGCGCGAACGGGCCGCACGCCTGTCCAACGTTACCTATGACGACCTGCTCCAGGACCGGCTGGCCTACGGCAGCCCGGACACCGTGGTAGCAAAGCTGACCCAACTCCGGGACCGGCTGGGGCTGGATGGAATAATCATGGAGCCTAACGTGGGCGGCGGGTTGCCCCAGGAGAGAGTCCTCAACTCCGTCCGACTCTACGCGCAAGAGGTGGCCCCCAAGCTGCGTTGACCGCTGCGTTACCTGCCTGACAGTTAGCCACCCTTACCTCACGAGCCGGCCCCGGCGCTGTTTATCACCGGGGCCCCCTTGCCGGGGCCTGCTGTTGCCGGGACCTTCCGTATGCGACCGAATGCTACCCAACCGGAAAGCCGCCCGTGATTCGCCTGCCGAACTATCCTCCTTAGGGGCCTCCCCACAGGCAGTAGCCTTCCAGCCTGGCGCAGCTGCGCGCCGAGCGGAACCGGAGCATCCGCCTATTCCCCTGCGGCCAACCCCTGAAAGAAGTCTGGGGGTACTTCCTCCCCCTCCTGTACCGGCGGCCAGGACCGGATGTAGTATTCCCGGCCCAGGATGAGGTTGGCGGCCGGCCGGGGCACCCGATCGTAAGGCCAGTCCGGGGCTACCTGGGTCCGATGACTGAGAATACAGCCCATCTTCAATTCCAGCTGGGCCGATACGTCCAGCTCCAGGTTAATATCCTCCGGCGCCGCCCCATCATTAGCCCGCTCCGGGTCGGGCAGGGGAAAGTCGATACCATGGGCGCGCAGGGTTTGCGCCCACGCCAACCGGAACCCTCTGGGACGCGCGCTGTAGAAAAGCCGCGCCGGGGCATAAGGCCTTACCCCGTTGATCAAATGTTGGGGATAGGCCAATGGGTCCGCTGCCTGCCGGAAGGCCTCGGTGGTGTGGTGGCATATGGCGATGTGGTCCGGGTGTCCGTACAGCCCCGCCGGGTCAAAGGTCAGCACTACCTGGGGCCGGAAGCGGCGGATTTCCTCCACCAGCCGCTCCACTATTACCGCTGCCGGAGCGTTTACAAAAGCCTGCGGATGCCGGTTGGGCGGCGTACCGGCCATTCCCGAATCCCGATAATGCAGGACGATATGATCAGTCAGACCGAGGATGCGGACGGCCCGGGCCAATTCAACCCGGCGCACCGCCCCCAGGGTATCCGGGGTGGCCGCCCCGGGCTGGCGAATTTCCCCCTCCTCGCCCAGGGTTGCCGTAATCAGGCGCACCTTTACTCCCCGGGCGGCGTGGGCGGCCAGAGCTCCCCCCACCGGAAAGGCCTCATCGTCCGGGTGGGCAAAGCAGGCCAACAGGCGACAATCCGTCATATTCAACCAGTCCTCAGCGATAGTTAGCGGGAAGCGGGAGATAAAGATATTTTCAACGCGCGCCGGCATATGTCATCCCGGCTTCTGCCGGGATGACATATGTAGATCACAATACCGGATAAACGCCGGCGCGTGGAGCGGGCGAAACCGGCCCCACCAACGGCAAGCCGGCCAAGTAGAGCGAGCTATTTGAGTTGATTGACAATCCACGGCGTCAATGCAAAGTTAGCCGGCCGCAATCCAGTCAACGACCCGTTCCCCGATCATAATAACCGTAGGATGGATACCGCCCGACCGGGGAATCCGCGGCGCCACCGAGGCATCGGCCACCCACAAACCCTGCACTCCCTTGACCCGGCAGTATTGATCCACCACCGCCATTGGGTCCGAATCAGGCCCCATCCTGCAAGTCCCGGACACATGCCTGGCGGTGCCTGCGGTTTGACGCAGCCAGAGGTCCATCGCGTCATCGTCGGCCAGAATGTCATCCGGCGGGCTGATCCGGTGGTCCAACACGTCTTTATACGCGTCGGATTCCAGCAGGCTGATTCCGAACCGCAGGCCCTCCCGCACCCGCCGGACGTCGTCCGGATGCTGAAGGTAGCAATAGTTGAAGGACGGCGGTACGCCGGGGTCGGCAGAGGCCAACCTGACGTATCCCGATCCCTCGGGCAACCCCAAGGTACAAGATATGCGCGCCGCCCGCTCCGGCGGAACGTCGCCGGTCAAGTACCTGGTTCGCACGCCGGGGACGCGCTCCTCCCGTTCATCAACGACGGTGCTGGTCCTCAGCAGCATATCGTTAATCTCCCTGGAGCCTTCGGAGGTGTAATGCAGGCTGAAATGGGGCGCGTCCAAGTCGGCAGTCAGCGTGATGTCATCTTTGACTTTGAAATTGGCGTGAACGCTGAGGTGGTTCCACAGGTTTCGGCCTACCCCGGGGAGTTCGCAAATCCGGGGTATCCCGAATTGCTCCAGTTGGTCCCTGGGACCGATTCCCGACAGCATAAGCAACTGGGGCGACCGGATCGCCCCGGCGCTCAGGACAATGCGGTCTGCCTCGATGGTAAAGACCTCGCCCCCGCTTTGGGCTTCCACGCCGACCGCCCTCGAACCCTGGAACAATATCTTCTGAACGAAAACCTCTCCCCGCACCGTAAGGTTGAGCCGGTGGCGCATCGGGTTGAGATGCGTTAAAGCGGCGCTCATTCTCATGCCGCCCAGGTTGTTGGTGGGAGACACGCCAACGCCGGAGGGGTTGGCGCCATTGGTATCCTCAGTAGGGCCGAACCCCGCCGCCAAACAGGCGGCATGGAAGGCTTTCTGGATCGCCGGCCAGTCGCCCGACTGACGCCGTCTTACCGGCATTGGCCCATCCGTCCCATGGAAATCATCCTGGATATCGAGATCCCGCTCCATTTTTCGGTAGAACGGCAATACCTTGGCGTAAGACCATTCATCGTTGCCCAGAGCCGACCAGGAATCAAAGTCCTCGGGTAATCCTCTTTGCATCGCCTGGCCGTTGATGGACGACCCGCCGCCAATCACCTTGCCCTGCGCTACGTGAATTTCCCCTTGCTCCTCGGTGATCGTTCCCCGCAACGCCCAATTGTGTTCCGAGTCCGGGGACTCTGCATACCTGGTATGACCGAACTTTATCTCGTCGGGAAGGTTGTCGGGATCCGGATAGTCCTTCCCGGCTTCCAGCAACAGGACAGCGGTATTCGCATCTTCAGCCAATCTGCTGGCTAAAACCGATCCGGCCGCTCCGCCGCCGATGACAATGACATCGTATTTCATAGCTCCTCCTGAAATTCAATTTCCATACCCGGAGTATCAACTCCGTCCGGGGACGCTGCTCAGCTTCCGTAGCTTCTGCGTTCACGGGCTTCAATCTGCGGCTGGATTGAAAGGCTTTGGTTCACAGCAGGGACGTCCCTGCCCCTCGCCGAGTCATCCGCCGTGTCCGGTAACTCCCGAGTATTCATGGCCGATACCCCGGTTTCTTAAAACGGTCAAGCTGCCAATTCCAGGGAAAGGCCCCAACAGGCTTGACCTACAGAGTTTACCACGATGTATGCGACGGAAACCAATCCGCTTCAACGCAGAGTGGCGCACGTCCATTCCCGCATAATCCCGCACAACGACAATTCAAGGAACCCAGGACGCCGGCCGGGTATTCTGATTATATTGACGAATGCCCGGGTTTCCTGGAATATGTATTCAACGATGCTTTCGTTTAAGGAGGCGGGATATGTCCCAAGAGACACGGCTCTACATCGGAATGCATGACGGTGTTTGCGTCGTCACCAGCGCGGATGGCGGGGAGACCTGGCAGCAGCAGCCCATCACGCCCCTGGCCCATGCCGCAGCCCGGCTAACCTCCAGCCCCGCCGCCCCGGGGCGGGCTTATCTGGCGGCCTACGAGGCGGGCGTTTACCGAACCGACGACGGCGGGTTGACCTGGAAACACCTCGACTCCTACCCTACCGACTACGCCCACAGTGTGCTGGCCCACCCCGCCGAAGCGGAAACCGTATATGCAGGCAGCGAACCGGCGGCCGTTTTCCGCTCCTCAGATGGCGGAATTACCTGGGAGGAGTTCAGCGAATTTCGCGCGGTGCCGGAATCAACCGAATGGGGATTCCATGCGCCGACTCGCGACTCTCACGTACGCGACCTGCGCGTTGCGCCCAACGACCCCCAACGCTTGTATGCCGGTATCGAAGTGGGCGGAATGGTAAGTTCCGGCGACGGAGGGGCTAACTGGCGGCAATTGCCGGGCCTCGACGCCGACATTCACTGCGTGAACCTCAGTGAGGACCGGCCCAAGCGCGTTTACGTCGCCACGGCCAGCGCTCCCTATCGCTCCGACGATACGGGCGGCCGGTGGGAGCTGATCAACCGCGGGCTGGACCGACGGTACACCTTGCATATAGCGGCCGCCCCGGATGACGCCGACCTGGTGCTGGTTACCGTGTCCGCCAACGCCGGGCGCAAGAGTCCCCAATTCTACCGGTCCACCGACGGCGGCCACAGCTGGAAGCTGGTCGCCGGCTTGGGACAGGGCGAGAACGCCGAAGACATGGTGGTAGCTTTTGACTGGGACCGGCAGGAGCCGGACCGGGTATATGCCGGCGCCGACGGCGGCAAGCTGTTTCGCAGCGAGGACCGCGGCGTTACCTGGCAGCAATTGCCGGTAAGTCTTTCCTCCGTCGCGGTGGGCGCCCTGATTGTGGCAAGCGGCTAACTCTGCGCCGTAGCCGGCGCCTTTGGCCCGGGGACTGGCGACACTATTGCTACGGCTACGGTTACGGTTACGGCTCGGCAGCGACTCCCTCCGCTATATCCGAGCCAAGGGTCCCACCCATCGGGGGCGCGAGGGGCAATTCAATGAGCATTTCGGTAAACCGGCCCGGCTCCGAGTTTACCCCGAATAACCTCTGGCGCGCTCTGACCGCGCGCTATCAGAACGCATGTACGGGGGGGTGATTCCTTCCCCTTGGCTGCGAAACGTCCTGTTTGCCCTGTTCGTCGGCAGCGTGCTGGCCTACGGCGTGGCCTTCGCGGCCTACATGCTCGCCCGGTACGACCTGGTCAACCTCCTCCGTGACGCTAACATCGACGACGCCTTCTACTATTTCCAGATAGCTTACCACTTGGCCGATGGCAAGTTTTCCACCTTCGACGGCGGCATCACCCAGACCAACGGCTACCATCCCCTCTGGCTAATCCTCATCACCCCATTCTACTGGGTATTTGACAAGGAAACGGCGCTGTTCGGCATTAAGGCGTTCGAGATTATGCTCATCTCCGGGGCTGTTGCGCTCATCGCGGTGGCCGCGTGGCTGGCGCGCTTGCCCTGGATTCTGTTGTTCGCGCTGCTGCCGACGCTCTACTATCAGGTCACTTTGTTCTCGGGAATGGAAGCGGCGGCGGCGCTGTTTATGCTGGGGCTGCTCTTTCTGACCCTGATGCTGTATGCCCGGAACCCGGCGCGGTGGCGGTGGCCGCTGGCCGCCGTTGCTTTCGCCCTGCCGTGGGTGCGGCTGGAGTACATCGCCATATCATTGGCCGCCACCGCTGCGCTGCTGGTCATCGAATGGTCGTGGCAAGAGCAGCCAGCGGGCGCGGCCTGGAAGGAATCGGTCCGTTCCGTTGCAGCCCTCAATGCGGTTGCGCCCTTGCTGGGAGCGGTCGCCGGAGTACTGATGTACTTCGCCTACAACGGCATCGTCTTTGGCGGCATCACGCCGGTGAGCGGCGCCAGCAAACAGCTGTGGTCGCAGTTCCAATGGGAGGACGAAGGCGGATACAGCCTGGCGCAGAACTTCCGGGACGTATTGCAGATTCCGGTCTTCGACTCCGAACTGCTGGTTGCGTTGGGAATCTGCCTCGGTTTCCCCATCGTTTGGTATCTTGCCCGCCGCTCCCGGGGCCGGGATGACTGGCTGCTCCTGGCCTTCCTGGTCGGCATGTTCAGCCTGGCAATCGGCCATTTGGCCAAGTTCGCCCAGACCACTCTCACCATGCATCCCCTTTGGGCGAGTCACGATTGGTATTTCGTCCCGGCGTACCTGATGATGGCCCTGATTATTCCGGTAGTGTGTTGTGTATCCTTCCACTTCATCCGGCATTTCATCGGGCCGAGGTCGCGTCCCTCGGCCAACATTCTGAGCGCCGGGGTCATCGTCGCCGGCATGGCTTTCCTGTTCCTGGAAACAGACTTCAACCAGCCGTTCCGGTATGTTGACTGGGAGAGTGAACAGACTGACTACCACTGGGGGGTTACTTCCTACATGGGCGTCCAGGTCATGAACCGGGTGCTTCGTGAGGATAGTGTCATCGGGTCGTGGAACGCCGGAGTCGTCGGGTATTTCTCGCGTTTCCCGGTGGTGAACCTGGATGGGCTGGTCAACTCCTACGACTATTATCGCGCCCGGAAGGAAGGGCTCAAGTTCACGATCTACTCGCGTTACGGGATTACCTGGTTCGCCGACGACCATGAGTTCCCCAGATATAAGATGGGTGCAATCTTGTTCGAAGCCCCGGCACACTCCAGCAATGCGGAACGTCAATTCAAGTTCTGGCCTCCCGAGCTCCCCGGGCAGCCGCACCACGAGACCAATAGTTCCGCCTGGTTCTGGGAACGGATGGAGCCGCACTTCGACCAACAGTCGGCCGATGTGGGTATGATTGTTGACGGGAGAATGGCGCAGGCTTTTGCCAAGAGCTGTGAGTCGAATGAGCTAGCAGTGTGGTTCTGGGGTGAACAAGGGGATGAACCGGCACTCAAAACTTGGACGCAAACGCAAACGGGGTTATGTGTAAACGTCTTCGTACTGCCCAACGATGCCCTCCCGCCCGTGCGGGTTGAAGCGCTGACGGCCAGCGATTACCTGGCGGAGTTGGCCGGAGACGGGCAGGCGGCAATTCGTTCCGACTTCGACGTGCATCTCAACGAAAACCGCCTGATCTACGTCAAGGAGCAGTGCGTTGAGGGCGACGTTGCGGCAATGTTCTTCCTGCACCTGGTTCCGGCGGACGCCGACGACCTGCCCGGCCATCGCCGGCAATACGGTTTCGACAACCTCGACTTTAGCTTCCGACAGCGAGGCGGGATGCTCGACGGGAAATGTTGGGCCGCCGTCAAACTGCCCGAATACGCGATCGCCGAAATCCACACCGGCCAGTACGCGCGCGTGGCTGACGATTTCGAGCAACTCTGGGCCGGGAAGATACGCCTTACCCAGTAGCCTTCCGGTGCAGGTATGACGCAAATCGCTGGAAAGGCCAAAACCGCCTTGGTCCCATCAAGGGTCTCGTGGAAGGGGACGTTGAGCCCGGTGGTCTCAGCCAGCATCCTACAGAACTGAGGCCAGAACTAAGGCCCGTCCGCGCTTGCTATACCTGAGCAAGCATTCCTGGAGCAATCCCTCGAATTGTCCGGGGACTGGCGACACTATTGCTACGGCTACGGTTACGGCTCGGCAGCGACTCCCTCCGCTATATCCGCGCCAAGGGTCCGCCCCATCGGAGCCGCGAGAGGCAATTCAATGAGCATTTCGGTAAACCGGCCCGGCTCCGAGTTTACCCGTATGCGGCCCCCGTGCTGGCGCACAATGTCGTTAGATATTGCCAGTCCCAGACCGGTGCCCAGATTGGCGGGCTTGGTAGTGAAGAAGGGGTTGAATATCTTTTCAATAACCTCGGGTGGCATACCGCTTCCGTTATCCCGGATGCAGATCTCAGCCAGGCTTTCACCCCGTCGGGTAGTAAGCTCCAGGGTGGGATGATAGGCTTCGCCGGTTTCCCGGGCGGCTAGTTGTTTCTCGTTGGTCGCATAGCAGGCGTTGCTCACCATATTCAGGAAAACCCGCCCCAGTTCTTGGGGAACGACCTCCATTTCGCCCAGTTCCGGGTCGAAGTCTTGCCTCAAGTCAAGCTGGAATTCCGGGTCGGTGGCCCGGGCGCTATGGTAGGCCAACCGGGAGTGTTCGTCCAGCAAGTTGTTGATGTCAGTGGGGCGAAACTCGCCCGTACCACCACTCATCATGAGCATATCGTGAACGATGCGGTTGGCCCGGTCGCCGTGGTTGCGGATGCGTTCCAAGTTATCGGTGAGGTCTTCGGCTATCTCCCGGATAAGCCCCCGCTGGTCGTCGCCGGAACCATCGGCCCCTTCCTCCAGCAGTTCCTGCAATTCAGTGAGCAGCTCAGCGGAAGATTCGGAAAAGTTCTTGACAAAGTTCAGCGGGTTCCTGATTTCGTGGGCCACGCCGGCGGTCAGTTCACCCAGGCTTGCCAGCTTCTGTTGGGCCACAATCTGGTCCTGGGCTTGCCGGAGGTCAACCATTGCTTGTTCCAATTCGCTATTTTTCCCTTGCAAGTCCTCCGCCAGCTTTTCCACCAAGTTCAGGCGCTGCACCTCCAGGGCATGGCGACGGAACACCTCCAGCGCGGCCGCCATGTCGGTAACCTCATCATTGCCGCCGACCTCAACGCTCATCTCCAGGTCGCCGCCGGCCATGCGGCGCATCCAGTCCGACACCATTTCAATACGGCGCAGCAACACCCGGCCCACCAGCAGCCAGGCGATCAGCACCGCGCCGCCGACGCTGACGGCGCTGATTGCCAGCAGCAGGGTACGTCCGGTCAGGATTGCCTGGGTGGAAGCCTGGGTGGAGGACTGGGCGCTGGCCTGGGCCTCGACCACCAGGCTGTCAACCTCGGCGACCAGGGCCACCACCTCGTCTTGATTGAGTCTCAGGAGATCCCGCTGCCCTTCGGCCAGCCGAAGTTCTTGGTGGAGCAGGGCGAACCCGCTCTGCTCCCCAAGTCCCAATTCGGACAGCTGGGTCAGGACCGGGGCGACTTCACCGTACACTGGCGAGGTCTCCAGCGCCGCCAGATTGCGCCTAATCCGGTTGTTGGCCGACTCGAACCGTTCCCGGAAGGGTTCAATGGCGGCGGAATCGGAAAGGGTGAAAGCGTTAGCCAGCAACTCCGTGGCAATGTTGGCGTCCGATTGTAGCTCGTACAGGAGCCGGTAACGGTTGAACTCCTCCTCGGAGAAATGCTCTGTGGTCGGTGCCGGGGGCTCGCCCAGTTCCCGGTAGCCGGTTACGGTGTAGAAAAGCTGGTCGTCGATGGCCGGGACTAACGTAGCCTCCAAACGACTGCGTACATCGGCCAGTTCCCCTTGCAGGATTTCCCGCCGCTTGGCCAGCTCAAATAGCCTGGTTCGCTGGTATCTGATGGCATCGAAATTGGAAATCAGCGAGTAGGAATGGGCGCGGATACGCTGGAAGCGGTTGTTGCCCTGGCCCTCCTCCTCCAGCGCCTCCAACTCCGAATCCAGGGATTGGTGCGCTTCGGAGATGTTGGCGTAGATCGCCTCCAGGTCTTGGGGCGTTTCGGCGGCGGTGAGCCGGGGAGCGGCCGCCACCAGGGCGCTGCTGTATTCGGCGACGCTGAAGGCGGCCGCCATCTCCGGGATGCTTTCCTGGTTCACCTGGCTTTGGGCGTCCCCAACCCGGTCAAAGGAAAACCACCCGACCAGGCTGGCGGCCATGGTCAGGGCCACGGCCCCGCCAAAACCGAAGTAAAGCAGGGTGGCGATTCGGAAATGGCGCAGGCGTTTCAGCCGGTCTTTCACGGAATTACCTCCCTCAGCCGATCGACGGGATGATAGCTGCCGTCGGCGCCGATGACGGTCAGAAAGACCGCATCCGAGCCTTGATTATCGCCAGCGCCATAATGCAGCGGGAACCCGTCCAGATCAATGGTGCCGGAGCGGCGCAGGCGGTCCAGGAAGCAACTCCGGCTCACTTCCCGGCCACAACTTTCCAAACCGGCAATAGCCAGGCGTCCGGCCAGATAGCCCTCCAGGGAAACGAACCCCGGCGCCGCCGCCGGGTCATAGGCGGCCAGCGCGTCGTGGTAGGCTGCAACCACCGGCAGGGTAGCGTCGGTGGGGAAAGGCACCACCTGGGTTACCAAAACCCCGACGCCCTCCGGGCCCAGTTCCTGGGCCAGAGCATTGCTGCCCACGAAGGACAGGGTCATAAAAACCGGGTCCAGGCCGGTGTACCTGGCCCAGGCGATCAAGGCGGCCACCGGCTGGTAGGCGCCCACCAGAATCACCGCTTCCGGGTCGCCCCGGCGCAGTTGGAGCAGCCCGGTCTTCACCGCCGTGGTGTTGCGGGGATACAGTCCCACGGACACCGGCTCCATACCCCGACGCTCCAGGGCGCTCCTTACTCCCTGGTAGCCGGCACGACCGAAGGAATCATCCTGGTACATCACCCCGATGCGCTCCAGTCCCAGGTCTTCAGTCAGCCGGGCCATCATCTCCTCGGTCTCCTGGTGGTAGGAGGCGCGCAGGTGGATGATATTGTGCCATTCGAGGTCGCGTAGAAAGGCGTCGCCGGTGAAGGGAGCGACGTAAGGCACTCCCGACTCAGCGGCGATGGGCGCGGCGGAGCGGGAGGTGGGGGTGCCTACGGCGCCAATCAGCGCAAACACCCTTTCCTCTTCAATCAGACTCAGGGTATTGGCAATCGCCGCCTCCGGCTCGTAGGCGTCATCCAAGGCTGACAGTTCCAGCCGCCGGCCATGAACGCCGCCGGTCTGATTAACCTCGTGGAAAGCGGCCTGGATGCCCAGCCGCATATTGCGGCCCAGTTCCCGGGCCGGGCCGCTGAAGGCAGCGGACTGGCCGAAGCGGATGGCGTCGCCGGAGATGAAGGGTTCATTGACCGGTCGGGGAGTTGGGCTGCCGGCGTCCGGCAGAACCAGACTCAGTTGCGGAGGCAGGCCCGGGGCGCCGTCCGCATTCACTCCGGCTTTGCCCGCGCTATCACCGGCGTCGGCGCACCCCGCCAACCCGGCCAGCGCCAGCGCCAGCGCCGTCAGCAGGCCAAATGTCCGTCTCATTCAGCCTTGCGTATAACCATAGTGGAATGATTTTTGGAGTCCTCCCGCCGGTAGTGCATCCGGTCGGTCATCTTCCGTACCAGGTGAATACCCAGGCCGCCAATGGGCCGGTCTTCCAGCGCCGCCTCCGTATCGGGCAAGGGGGCATCTTCCAGCGGATTGAAGGGCTTGCCGTCATCAGTAAACTCGATAAGCAGGGAATCGGGTTCGGCGGTCAGGGTTATATCGAAGGCGTGGAGACCGCCGGCGTGACCGTGGTTCATAATGTTTATGCCAAACTCTTCCAGTACCAGATTCACCCGAAAGGTGAAATCGGGAGGCCAATTCTCCTGCTCCGCCAAGGTTTCTACCACAGCGGCAACCCGCTCCAGTTCCTCGGTCCTGGTCTCTACTTTCAACGCAAGTTTAACGCTCATGGGGAGACCTTACTGCGACAAAGGGTCAGACAGGTAATGTCATCGAATTGGGGGGCGCCACCAGCGAAGGCCTGAACACCATCGAAAACGGCCTTGTTCACCTCCTGGGGGTCATCGGAGGGAGTTGCGGCCAAGACTTCGCGCAAGCGCTCAACGCCAAACTCTTCGCCCGCTACATTCATCGCTTCGGTAACGCCGTCGGTATAGAGCACCAGGATATCGCCGGGTAAGAGCCTGATGGTTTCCTGCCGGTAATCCAGGCCGCCAACCACCCCCAGGGCCGTCCCGCCGGTCAGGGGAAGCATAGTCGAGCTTCCGTCAGCATGGCGGATCAGCGGAGCGTTGTGCCCCCCGTTGGCATAGGTGAGTTGTCCGCTGGCCGGGTCATAAACCGCATAGAGGAGGGTGACGAACATCATCGTCTCGTTGTCTTCGACGAGCAGGTTATTAACTTCCTGCAACACCGCTCCCGGGTGCAGGTTGCCAATGGCGGCGCCCTTCAACAACGTCCGGCTGGACATCATAAACAGCGCAGCCGGCACCCCCTTGCCCGATACGTCGGCAATGCTCAGCCCAATCCGGCCTCCCTCCAAACGCAGCATGTCGTAAAAGTCCCCGCCGACGTCTCGGGCCGGCTCCATGCTGGCAAAAGAACGGTAGTCGGAACCCCGGGGAAACAGAGTGGGAAGGATCGACTGCTGCATCTTTCTGGCTACGTCCAGTTCATTCTGCAACATAACCAGCTTATCCCGAGAGGAGAGGGCATCGCGCCATTCGACCAGATGGCTGACCGTCCGTTCAATGGTAATCCGCAGGTCATCGAAGTCCAGGGGCTTGGTCACGAAGTCGAAAGCTCCCCGATTCATCGCGGTGCGAATGTTCTTCATATCGCCGTAGGCCGAAATAATGACAGAGCGGATGTTGGGGTCCACCTTGGGAATCTGTTCCAGCAGGGTGAGGCCGTCCATTTGAGGCATATTAATGTCGGAAATAACCATGTCTATGTCATCATCTTGGTTCAGCAGCTCCAGCGCTTCGATACCATTATGGGCAAAGACAAAGCTATACTCGCCGGCGCGGATGTGGCGCCGCATCCGCTGGAGCATGAGCGGCTCCAAGTCCGTCTCGTCGTCCACCACCAGAATCTTGAATGGCGTTGCCATCAGTTCCATCCTTTCCCAGAGTTTCGTACCGGAGCTATCTGGAGTACCGAGCCCGGCCGGCACGGTCCGGCCATTCCGTAAGGGTTTAGGTCAGCCGGCTTGACGCGGCCGGTTACTTACCGAAAGAATCGATGGCTGCCATTTGAGTATCGTGAATCGGGATAATTTTGTCGAATCCGCTAATCACAAAAACTTCTTTGACGGGAGCGGAGAGGGAACAGGCGGCAAATCGCGCTCCCTGCCGCTGCAAGTCCTTGGCGACCAGCAGAACGACCCGAAGACCGGCGCTACTGATATAGGTCAGGTTCTCGAAATCCAGAATTACCGCCGTGTCGCTGGCCTGAATCGCCGCCTTCACCGCATCTTGAAAATCAGTGGCGTTGGTGCCATCAACGCGACCCTCGGTAATTAAGAGCAGGTTATCGCCCTGCCGCTGGGCTTCCACATTCATCAGTTGGCCTCCTTCATATTTGCTGATGCCTTTGCTTTACTGCGCAACGCAGTTCGGGACCGGAGAATCTTGATTAAATATCGTAACCCCGTTCACCATGGGTCGCCAGGTCCAACCCGACGATTTCATCCTCCGGGTCAACCCGCACCCCGTCCATCAACAGATTCAAGACCTTCAGTATCAGGAAGGTGAACAGGGCCGCCCACACCATGGAAGCGGCTACGCCCAGGAGCTGCACTCCCAATTGAACAATAACGGCACGATCCGCGACTAAAAACCCTTTGCCGCCCAGGACGCTTACCGCCAGCACGGCCACCAACAGGGTGCCAAGGACACCGCCGAGGCCGTGGACCGCGAAAACATCCAGGGAGTCGTCAATGTGCAACCTCCGCTTGATTATATCAACGAAAGAGAAGCAGATCAGAGCCGCCACTACGCCCAGGATCAGCCCGCCCAAGGGACCGACGAAGCCGGAGGCCGGCGTAACGGCAGCCAGCCCGGCAATAACGCCGGTTACCGTACCAATCAAAGAGGGATGACGGTATTTGATCCACTCGGAGCCCATCCAGGTAACGGCGCCAGCCGTAGCCCCAATATGCGTTACCGCGATGGCCATGCCGGCGTCGGCATCGGCGGCGAACTGGCTGCCTCCATTAAACCCGAACCAGCCGACCCATAACATACCAGCGCCGGCGGCGGTCATTCCAGGATTGTGGGGCGGCAGGAGTTGGTCGGGGAAGCCCTGCCGCGGGCCGATTACCCGGGCCGCTACCAGCGCGGCCACGCCCACGTTGGCATGCAACACCACCCCACCGGCAAAGTCCATAATTCCCAACTGGTGAAGCCAGCCGCCGCCCCAGACCCAGTGGCAAATCGGCGCATAAACCAGAATGGCCCAGGCGCCGCTGAAAAGCAACACTGCCGGGAATTTCATCCGCTCAGTATAGGCGCCTACAATAACCGCCGGAGCGATTATCGCAAAAGTCATCTGAAAGATAACAAATACTATTTCCGGGATTTCGGCGCCATCGTGCATCGACTCAGCGGTTACGCCCCAGAGAAACGCCTTGTCCAGCCCTCCAATGAACCACCCCAGGCTGTCGCCAAAGGACAGGCTGTAACCCACTGAAAACCACAGCAAACTCGCTATGGCAGTGATGGAAAAGCACTGCAACACCACCGAAAGCACGGACTTGGATTGAACCAGTCCGGCATATAACATCGCGAGTCCCGGTAAAGTCATCAGCAGAACGAAGGCAGTGGCCGTGAGTAGCCACGCAGTGTCGCCGGAATCCAAAACTAACCCCTCTTCAGTCTTGGTAGGTCATTTACCCGTATCCCGGGTATCCCGTATCGCGGGCAACCGGTATTGGGATACCCCCCGGCGCGGCAAAGGCGATAACCACCGGGGCGGGAGTCGGTAGCAAGGAACTGAACCGGCCCCGCCCGACCCGTTGCCAGCGTGCCGAACGGCTCGCCCCGAGCGGAGTTTAGCGCATCATTCACACACCACAAAGGTCACGCCCCGGGGGACTTGCTCCGGCTAGGTGCCAATCCAGCCGGAACCGGATACATCGATGACCTGCTCATCCGGCCCCCGGTACTTAAGCTCATAGTAGGACTGACCGGCCGGGTTGTGCGCTCCACCCATTTCTATCCGCTGGTTCATCGGGCGGGCGCCTTCAGATTCCAGCTTCCGGCAGACGTCGTCCATGTCTTCGACCATAAAGCCCAGGTGGTCGATTCCGGCGTAACCAGCCACGTCTCGCGGGCTTTCCGCCTCGCCCTGTTCAATGGACTTGAGGATCGCCAGGTTAATGTAGCCATCGGACAGATAGCAACCGGAGCCGGCCTTGCCTACCTCTTCCAGGCCAAACACCTTGATATAAAAGGCCGCGGTCTTTTCCGGGTCCGGAGTCCGTATTGCAATGTGTTTGATTCTGGGCATACTGTCCTCCTTATTTACGCTGACCGTCGCAACCGGTCTGGGCCAACGGGGATGATTATAGAACCTCAAGTCGCATTATTTCAACCTGAAAAAATTGGGGGTTCTCAACCCACGCCGGCGTTCCCCCAGACATAGGGAAGGGTCCGCCGGACAAGGCCGACGAGCGTATCCCATACCAGAATGCACCCGGACGTAGGAAAGAGTCTTATACCCGCCCGGCAAACACCGCGGCTTGGTCCGGCAAAGAGTTGAAGTGGGAGTTGAAAATACCCCAATTGGCCGCCTTCCGGCCTTAACGGTGCCAACCCATACCCTGAAACAGCCCCCGCAGATAGGCAATCTGTCCCCCGTGGGCCACGTTGTCCCATACCAACTGCCCCAGAGCGGTGGCAATGGTATGGTCTTGTGTCTCCGCCTCCGGGGGGAAAGTTACCCGGCGCTCCAGATCCGCGACGGTCAGCGAACCGATGTATTCCCGCGCCGCCCGCCGCACCGTCTCCTGATAGCCCAGGATTACGTCCAGGGGCGGGGCGGACCAACCGGCCAGGTCCTCGGTACTCCAGCCCATGCCCCGGACATTTTCGGCCATCCCGAACTTTTCGTTCCAGCCCTGGCTAATCCAGAAGGACGGCAATCCCTGAAGTCGCTGGTTGATAAAAGTGTCTATGACCCGGTTCATGTGCCAGAGAATCCAGGCAATGGAGTTGCACTGTTCCGCCGGTTGCCGGGCCAGGGTATCCCGGTCCAGACCGTTAACTGCGGCGTCCACCATACTCCAGTTCCGGTCCAGCGCCCACATAACCGCGTCCGCTGCGCCCATTTTGCGCCTCCCTCCGTTCCGCCATTCCGCGCTCCAGCGTTACGGGATTCACCGTTACAGGATAGTATAAGACCTGAGCCGGCGCAATGTGGCGCCGGCTATACGGCAAGCGGCGGTAGCCGGGAACGCCGGAATGTGCAACAATAGGCGCAGCCCGGAGCCAGGCAATAATTCCGGTTACCAGTCAATTCCAGTTAAAGGAGGCGGGTATGGACCTGGTTGAGGAACAACTGCGCAACAGCAAAACCATAGCCGTGGTGGGTTTATCCGACAACCCGGAGCGCGCCAGCTACGGCGTCTCCCGCTACATGCAATCCCAGGGTTATCGCATCATCCCGGTAAACCCGATGATTGAAGCGGCGCTGGGGGAGAAGAGTTATCCCGACCTCAAATCGGTGCCGGAGCCGATCGACATGGTGGACATTTTTCGCCGGTCGGAATTGGTGGCGCCGGTGGTGGACGAGGCTATCGAGGTGGGCGTCAAGTATATCTGGATGCAGGACGGGGTTATCAACGAGGAAGCCGCTGCCCGGGCCGAAGCCGCCGGCATTCCGGTGATAATGAATGATTGAACCCTGCGCCAGCATCGCCGCCGGTTCGGCGGCAGTTAGGACGCCTTTTCACCGGGAGATGCAGCGGCGCAGAGGTTATGTCGAGAATCGCTGCTTTCCCCGGTGGCTCCGGGCATCTGGATAGAAACGTTTCTCGCCACTTATCCCTTATGACGGTTATGTCGGTCGTTGCTTACTACGGCGCCAATGCTTGTACCGCAACGAAACTTAACTATCCGAAAGGAGGAAGCGGAATAGCGGACGGACAACGACGCAGCCTTAATAGCTCCCTCGATGCGCTGAGCCGGTCAACCGCCGATAGCCCGGTTGACGAGCGCCTGAATAAGGGTGAGCAGCAGGATGGCAACCAGGGGGCTGAAGTCCAGCATACCGAAGGTGGGCAGCACCCGGCGGATGGGCGCCAGGATGGGTTCGGTTACCTGGATAAGCGCCTGGGTAATGCTGACCAGCACCGGCGGCGGGTCGCTGATAAAGGATACTAACAGGGTCATAATTATCCGGGCCAATATCGTAAACTGAATGAGGATAAAAAGCAGGTTGACCAGTTGCGCTACCATTCCCCGGATACGCCTCCTCTTCAGTCTTGGCCCAGTCGGACCGACTTTTGGTAGGCGGCGTTTACCGCATCCACCAGGGCTGCCGGAACGCCGTTGCGCTCCAATGCCTGAAGTCCCTCGGCGGTAGTGCCGCCGGGCGAAACCACCATATCCTTGAGTTCTCCCGGATGCTTGCCCGTATCCATTAGCAACCGGACGCTGCCATAGACGGTCTGCAAAGCCAGGGTTCGGGCCAGATCCCGGGGCAGGCCCACAAATACCCCGGCGTCGATCAAAGCCTCGACAACGAGGAATACGTAGGCCGGGCCGCTGGCGCTCAACGCCGTGGCCATATCCAGGTACTTCTCATCGTTCACGTAGATTTCCTGGCCCACCGTCCCCAGCATCGCGCGGGTAAGGTCGCGCTTTTCAGCGTCCACCGGCTCCGAGCAGGTCCACAGCGTCATACCACAGCCAATCTGGGCCGGCGTATTGGGCATAACACGAATGATGGAGTCGTGGCCCAAGCCTTGAGCCAATGTGGACATCCTGGCGCCGGCCACGATCGACAGGGCAGCCTGTCCCGCCCCCAATCTGCCACCCAGCTGACGAAACACAGTGGGCAGGTCCTGCGGCTTGACCGCCAGCACCACCAAGTCGGCGTCCTGAACGGTTTTAACGTTGTCCTGCCGGGTCTGCACTCCATACCGTTCGGAAAGATAGTCTCGTCGCTGGGGTACGGGTTCGCCGATGGCAACGTCTCCGGGCTCGGCCAGGTCGGCGGCCAGTACCCCGCCCAGGATAGCCTCGGCCATAGTTCCGCCGCCGACAAAAGCTAACCGCATAACGCCTCTCTTCGCTCGCGCCTCTCGGTCTAATTTTAGCACACCTCCCGGCGATAAAGCCGGGGCGAGGGGAAAACGCCCTCTTTTTCAACCACTTCAACCGCGAACAGCACGAATAATTTCATAAGGGATATATTCGTGACCCTTCGTGTAATTAGCGACTAAAAAGAGGGCAACCGCAACAAACGACAGTAAACAACAGTAGTAGTGGCAATAGCAGCGGCGAGCTAAAAATCCGACAGGCCGTTGCCCCGGGCCAACTCCACCGCCAGCCGGATGGACTCCAGCATACTGACGTGCTGGGCGATACCCTGGCCGGCGATGTCAAAGGCGGTGCCGTGATCAACCGAGGTGCGCACGAAGGGCAACCCCAGATTGGCGGTAACGCTTTCCTCAAAGCCATACACCTTAACCGGAATGTGGCCCTGGTCATGAAACATCGCCAGCACCGCATCATAGCGGCCCTGGATGGCCTGATGAAAAACACTGTCCGCCGGGATTGGCCCCACGACGTCGATGCCGCGTTCCCGGGCGGCGCTGACCGCCGGTCCAATCTCCTCGGCCTCCTCACTGCCCAGCAGCCCGCCGTCGCTGTTATGGGGGTTCAATCCCGCCGCCGCCAGCCGGGGCCGGGGAAAGCCCCACTTGACAAAGGTATCGTGGGTCAACTGCAAAAACTCCAGAATCCGGTCCTTTTTCACGTAATCGCAGGCCACCCGCAGGGAGCGATGGGTGGTCAGGTGTACCACCCGCAGATTCCTGGACATCAGCATAGTGGGGACGGTCTTTACTCCGGCCAGTTCCTGCAATAGCTCGGTATGGCCGATGGACTCGAACCCGGCCCGGCTGGCTGCCTCCTTGTTCAGGGGCGCGGTAGCGATACCGTCCACGATGCCGGCCAGGGCCAACTCACCGGCCTTGGTCACCCACTCCATCGCCGCCCGGCCGCAGGGGACGCTGATTTGGCCGACGGTGATGTCCTCCGGGTTAAGGTTATGGATGTCCACCACGTCCACTACCGCAGGGTTTCCGCCGGCGCTAGTAGGATCGCCAGTCTCGTTGACGCTGAGGGGCAAGCCGGTAACCCGCAAAGCCTGACGCATAGCGAAGGCGTTGCCGATGACCAGGGGGCGACAGGAGGCATAAACCCGCGGGTCGGCCAGAGCCTTGACCACTACCTCCGGCCCGATGCCGCAGGGGTCGCCCATAGTAATGGCGATAGCCGGCTGGTTAAGGTCGGTGTCGGCGTTAGCCATAATGCACGTCTCCCTATCGGTTGACTACTTGCGGATTGGCGCGCTTTTTGAAGATTATAGCACGAGGCAAGCAGAACTATTCCGGCGCCGGCTGGGCCACTGCCAACACTTGCAACACTTGCCGGTGGGTCAAGCTGGGGGAGAGCGGTATCCTTGGCGCCGTTTCTTCCGGATACACTGCTCTCTCCCCCTACTCACACTTGTTCCACCCGCAGGATACGCACATCAGGCAGCCTTCCTGGAAGATGACCGGCGTGTTGCAGTCGGGGCATTTGCGCGCCAGGTAGGCCCCGCCGCCGCCGTTGTGGTTGACCTTGCCGTTCAGCGTTACCGGCTCGGCGGTGAACTGCAACTGCACTGACTCGGCTTGCCCCGTTTCCAGGGCCTCGGTTTCGCCGGAGATGTACCGCTCCAGGGCCAGGGCCACCGCGTCCGGGCCGGAACGCACCAGCGTCCCCTGGTCCCAGGCCGGGCAGCAGGTTATACCCCGCAGTTGGGCAACCACGTCCCGGGAGCTGATACCGGAGCGCAGGGCCAGGGAAACCAGGCGAGAGATCGCCTCCAGTTGGGCGCTGTCGCAACCGCCGGCCTTACCCAGGGTACTGAACACCTCAAAGGGCGCGCCTTCCTCTTCGAAATTGATAGTTACGTACATATTGCCGTGGCCGGTACGAACCCGCTCGGTGACGCCGCGAATCCGCCGGGGCCGCTCCCGGGGAACCCGGTGCGTGGGGACGGCCCCGGTGTCCACCGGGTCCGCTGGCGCCTCAACCCCGGCGCTGCCCGTCTCGCCGGTGCTCAGCACCTGGTCGGCCTTGCTGCCGTCCCGGTACACGGTGATGCCCTTGCATCCGGTCTCATAGGCCAGCCGGTAGGCCGCGGCCACATCGTCAATGGTGGCCTCGCTGGGGAAGTTGATCGTCTTGGACACCGAGTTGTCGGTATAGCGCTGGAAGGCCGCCTGCATCCGCACGTGCCATTCCGGGGTGATGTCGTGGGAGGTGCGGAATACCTCCTTTACCCATTGTGGCACGCCCAGCCCGGCATCAAGATTGCTGAGGCTACCCTTTTGAGCCAACTGCTCCATCAGTTCCGGGGAGTAGAAACCCTCGTGCCTGGCTACTGCCTCAAAGTAGTTGTTGCCCTCCACCAACCGGGTATGGTCCATCACGTTGCGGACGTAGGAAAGGGCGAACAATGGCTCAATGCCGCTGGAGGCGCCGGAGATGATGCTGATGGTGCCGGTGGGGGCGATGGTAACCGGAGCGGAGTTGCGCATCCGGCGGACATTGCCGGGTCGGTTATACACGCTGCCTTCCCAGGCGGGGAAGGGGCCGCGCTTTTCCGCCAACTCCTCCGAGGCCCGGTAGGTTTCCTCCTGGATCCGCCGCATTACCTCGGCGCCCAGTTCCAACGCCGCTTCCGAATCATAGCGAAGGCCCAACTGCACCAGCAAATCGGAGAAGCCCATAACGCCCATGCCGATGCGCCGGGTCTTCTTGCTCATCTCCCCAATTTCTTCAATGGGGTAGTTGTTCATATCGATGACGTTATCCAGCAGATGCACGCCAGTGCGAACGGCCCGGGCCAGACGGTTCCAGTCAATCTGCACGTCGTCGCCGGTGTAATACACCATCCGGGCCACGTTGAGCGACCCCAGGTTGCAGGATTCAAAGGGAAGTAACGGTTGCTCGCCGCAGGGATTGGTGGACTCGATGTAGCCCAACTGGGGGTTGGGGTTATCCCGGTTTATCCGGTCCAGGAAGACAATGCCCGGGTCGCCGGTCTGCCAGGCCATCGCCACCAGACGGTCAAATACCTCTTTAGCATTGAGCCAGCCGGTTATCTCTCCGGTGCGGGGATTGACCAGGCCATAATCCCGGCCCTGCTCCACTTGCCGCATAAAGTCCTCGGTAACTGCCACCGAGATATTGAAGTTAACCAGGTGTTCGCCATCCTCCTTGGCATGGATGAAGCGAAGAATGTCGGGGTGGTTGACGTTCAGAATGCCCATGTTGGCGCCGCGGCGAGTGCCGCCCTGCTTGACGACGTCGGTAGCGGCATCGAAGGCTTTGATGAAGCTCACTGGCCCGGAGGCCACCCCCCCGGTGGAGCCGACCACGTCCCCTTCCGGGCGCAGGCGGGAAAAGGAAAATCCGGTGCCGCCACCGCTCTTATGAATCAGGGCCGTCTGACGCACCCGGGTGAAGATGGACTCCAGCGAGTCATCCACCGGCAGGACAAAGCAGGCGGAAAGCTGCTGTAGTTCCCGCCCGGCGTTCATCAGCGTGGGAGAGTTGGGCATAAACTCCAGGCTTCGCATTACGGCGTAGAATTCTTCCTCGGTGTCCTGGCGTTCCATTTCCGTGGCCGGCGGGTAATTTAGGTCTGCCAGGGAGAGGTTGCGCGCCACCCGGCGGAACATACCGTCCGGGTCTTCCAGGACATTACCTTCCCGGTCTTTGGACAGGTAACGCCGCCGCAGTACGACCTGGGAGTTGGTGGTAAGCTCGGTGGAGCGATTGTTAATTTGTTGCGCAATGCCGGCAGCGAACACCGCATCCCGGATGCGGCGTCTCACCGTATCGGTAGAACTCCTTGAAATATCTTGAATAGTCGCCATCTTTCCCGGCCCCCCTTATACCGCTCCGGTCAAACTCTAATTCAGCTCGGCAGCCAGTTCCAGCGTGGAAGTTCGCTTCAGTTTCCCGGCCAGCATCAAGTCAATACCAAGGCCCCGATAGAAATACATCACCGGAACCGGGCGGGCCGGGAGGCATAATCTTTCGGCGAATCGCCCCTGCAAGCCGATTAACAATGGACGGGCCAGGGCCCGGCGTTCCAGTGCTTTGACGAGGGATTTGACGGCGGCCCCCATTGGGCCGGGGACCGCCTGATTGATTACGCCGGATTGAAGCTGCGCTCCCTGCCGGGAGAGACTCCGCTCAATCAGGTCGGCCAGGTCCTTCAGAGTCCCGTAGGCCAGCAAATGGGATGAAATCAGTTCGATAGTTAGCCCGGCTTGGTTGGCCCGGCACTGCTTAACCGGAAAGCTGCCGCTCAATTCCCGGGCCATTTGGCCTACTTGCGCGTTGGACAGCGGCTGACACCGAATTTCCACCAGGTATTTTATCTGTTCACCCATGGATTATATTACGACTCCCCCTATACTTGATATACAACTTTAGTCAAAACTTCGTGAATGTCCCGGGCAACGTTCCCGGACACATGGGGTCGGGCGCCCACCGTTGCTATAGCGCCCAGTACAATTTTCAACGTTCCCGGACACATGGGGTCGGGCGCCGCCGGGCAGATGGCCCGGACTAGGGATAGAACGTTCCCGGGCAACGTGGGGACGGGGCCAGCCCTGTCCTTTCCACCCCACAAGAAAAGGTGCGAAAACTCCAGCGCCCTTTTCCCAGAAAGGCGGAGAGAACCCGCATCACCCGCTTCGAAGGACTGCTATAATGCCCTGGAATATCCCGGGCGCGTCCAAGACCTACCTGAAGGTTGTGCGCTGGGCGGCAGTAAAGGAAACCAGGCCGCCAGCGCTCCGGAATCAAGGACGGCGCCGCTTACGACCCGGCTCCCGCTTCCGATTCCTCCCACTGTTTTAACACTTTTTCCGCCGATTTTCTCTGGGCAACTGTCAGTAAAGCCGCTACCTGCGCCAACTCGGAGCCGAGCTCCGCATACAATTGCCAGGTGCGGCAGCTTTCCGTTTCCAGCGATTCCAATTCGTCTGCAATTGCAATCCCTTCCAGGACGCCGGGGGCCCGGCTAACGGCAGCCGGGGCAACCGAGGCCCGCTGCGCCCCGGCTACCGCTCTCACCGCTCTTGCATCCGCCGGCTCACTACCCTTGGTTGACGCTGCTGGCGTTGCGGGCCGCCGGGTATTAGCAGCATTCTGGCCCTGATTTCGGCCCAGTCGCTGCCGCAGCGCCTCCGCCTGATTGTCCAACCCCACTGCCGCCCACTCCGCCCGTTTGTGGCTCTTCCACAGGACCACATATTCCGCAGTACGGTTTACGCTCAACGTCTTTCCCTCATCTCTTCTGCGCCGGTTGCCGGTCGGTCGCCCCCATCCCGGCTGGTTCCGGGCAGTATTCCCTCCAGGTTCTATACCGAGGTTCACCCCAAGTTCTAACCGGGGTTTTACCGGCGCTGGCTAAGCCTCTTCCAGGTCGTCCAGTTCCCGGGGCATCGCAAACCAGCAAGCCACAAGGCTGGCCCGCACCTCCTTGGCAATATCCTCTTGCAGGTCGGCGATGGGGTTGAAGTTAAAGTCGATTTGGGAGCTAACATCCGGGGAAGCGCCGCCCGTCGCGGCCACCGCGATCGGGGCCGGCATTTGAAGCAGGAGGTCTTCCAGCTGGTGAACCCGGTTATTGTGGGTCAAGAGCCGGGTAAGGGCGGAGTATTGGGCGCTGCTAGTCATCGAAAAATCTCCTTTATGATTCCGATTCCATCGGTTCTGATGCGTGGGTTCCTGGGCTGATTTCCGGGGCCGGCGCCGGCCCGGTTGCCGGGTCGGGCCGCGGATTGGGCCACCGACTCGTTGGCGACTCGCTGTCGTTGGCAGTCCCGAACGCCCCGGTCGCCGCTGCCTCCGGGGCCAAAGGGTGGCTCCGGCGGGCCGCCGGGTCGGAGTCTGGTTCAGACTTGTAGTCAGATTCCGGGGTGGATTCCGCTTCGGGATGGGGGGGCCTCGGTCGCCCGGAACGTTGCCGCTGCCCCCCGGAGCCGCCGCCGCGAGGCCGCCGGTTTGGCCCCGGCTTTATCTGCGGTAAAGTGAGCTGGGCGCCGCCGCCCTCCCGCAAATCCTTTACCACCTGTTCGAAGCTCTCGATGTCCTGAAAGTCCCGGTACACGCTGGCGTAGCGGATATAGGCCACCCGGTCCAAGTCTTTCAGCCGTTCCATTACCGCCTCGCCGATGCTGCTGGTGGCTACTTCACTCTGGCCCTGGAATTCTCCCTCGATGTCCTCAACCACTTTTTCGATGGAGTGGGCAGGAACAGGGCGCTTGGCACAAGCCTTGCGAACCCCGGCGGCCAGCTTTTCCCGGTCAAACTCCTCGCGGCGATTATCCCGCTTGGTCACCATCAGCGCGGCGGCATAAATGCGCTCGTAGGTGGTGAACCTGTGGCGACAGTCCCGGCACTCCCGACGGCGCCGGATGCCGTTTTCCACGTTCCGTGAGTTGGTAACTCTGGAATTGAGGGAGCCACAGTAGGGGCACCGCATTTGCTTGTCCGATTTCTTAAACTATTCTTAAAACTTTTTTAGAAATACACTATATTGTATATCTTTCAGCGGGAGGCACAACTTATAGTAGGCGGATTCTATGCCGCCGCCAGATATAAGTCAATAGATTTTGACCGCGAGATTCGGCGCAAAATCCCCTCTTTCCGCAGCGCAAGATTCCGGGAAATGTTGTCCCAGTTCCGGGGGCCGGGGTCCAAAATGGCAGAGGCGCCGGCTGGACCGCAAAGGGTGGCGGCGTCAGCACAAGTGGCGGCGGGGCAGCGGGGCGCCGGCCGAGCCAGGGCTGTCGAGCTGCGCCATCAATCAGGAGCAATCAGGCAGGTAATCGATCAGGGGCCGGGACCGGCCGGAAAAAGAGGAAGGCCGCCCCGTAAACGGGGCGGCCTGAAGCAGGTTCTCGGCGCTCTATAGGTCAGCGTTACCGGAATAATCGTATTACTGCTGCAAGCTTCCGAGAATATTCCTCCAAGTAATGAATCGGGTCAGACTTTATCATTGAGAGCGGTGAAGCGCCAAGGGGAAAGTTCGCCGGTTTGTTTCTCTTTGCTCGGGTCTAGCGAAGTTTCCCCCATTGCCACAACCGCTGCCAGCGGCTGGCGCGGCGCTCCCGGCCGCCGTCGGGACTATCGAAAGAAGCCGCGCCGGTTGCTGCCGGATTGCCGGCGCAGAAAGCTGGGTACATCCAGGTCAGCGGCGCTTTCCAGGGGGATGTCTTGCAGCAAATGCTGCAACTCGACCTCGCGCATCTTCTGGGTGTCCTGAATGACCGGGAAAGCGGCGGCGACCATGGTCATCTTCACTTCGTCGTCCAGGCGGGGGTCCCGGCTGGTGCCGAAGATGATGTTCGCCTCCGGGTCGGACATCTCCTCCAGGACGTGGGCCGCATCCTGAACTTCCTGGAGGGAAAGGTTGGTCCCGCCGGTAATGACGAAGAGGATGCGCTTGGCGCCCTCCATGGCAATGTCCAGCAAGGGGCTACGGGTAGCCATCTTGGCGGCGTCAACCGCCCGGTTTTCGCCCTTGCCGCGGCCAATGGCCAGCCAAGCCGGGCCGGCGTTGCTGAGGATGGTCTTTACGTCGGCGAAGTCCACGTTAATTTCGCCGGGCACGGTCACCACCTCGGCGATGGCCTGGACGCCCTGGTGCAGGACCGAGTCGGCCATCTTGAGGGCATCCTCCCAGGTAAAGGTTTGCTCCTTTTCCTGGTTCAATTCCAGCAGACGGTCGTTGGGAATGACAATAACGGTGTCGGCATGGTCCTTGAGTCGCTCGATACCTTCGTCGGCATTTTTGCGACGGGCGGCCGCCTCAAAGGAGAAGGGGCGGCTGACCACGGCAACGGTCAGGGCGCCGCTCTCCTTGGCAATCTGGCAGACTACCGGAGCCGCGCCGGTGCCGGTGCCGCCGCCCATGCCTACGGCGACGAAGACCATATCAGCGCCTTCCACGGCCTTTTCGATGTCGGCCCGGGATTCTTCCGCCGCCTGACGGCCCAACTCCGGCTGCGCGCCGGAACCCAAACCCCGGGTCAAGCTCTGACCCAGAGCGATACGATGGGCTACGTCGCACCGGAAGAGATGCTGGGCATCGGTATTCAGCGCGTAATACTCCACCACTGGCAGCTTGTCCTTGTACATCCGGCTGACCGCGTTGCTGCCGCCACCGCCAACACCCAGAACCTTAATCAAGGGAACACCCCGAGCAATTTCCGGCAGCGTATTGGAACTATCGTTATGCTCCCTGCCGGGTTCCCAGGACGCTGAGCTTCCGAATACCATAATCACACTCCTCCGAATACCTAAATATGACCAAGATTTATATAGTTCGCCTTCTTCCCGGGCGTCGTACCGGTTTTTCCGTTTCTTCCTCTGGAAAATTGGGAATCCCCCGCCTCGCCCGGTTGGAACCATTCCCGCTCAACTGTCGCCTACCCGAAGACTTTCTCCCGGGTGCGCTTGAACCGACTGAGCAGAGACTTGTACCCCCATGTTACCCCTTCCGGTTCTCGGTAAGACCGCCGCTCCCCCTGGTGCTTGATGCCCCAGAGCAGAGTCCCCACCCCGGCGGAGAAGCCGGGCTTGCGCAGTTGGGAGGGCAACCCGGCCACGCCCTCGGGATAGGCGATGCGCACCGGCCCGCCCAGGACCCGTTCCGTCAACTCCGGCAGGCCGGCCATGTCGGCGCTGCCTCCGGTGAAGATCAGACCGCCATCGGGCAACCGGTTCAGTCCGGCCTGGGTTATTCGCAGTATTATCAGTTGTAAAATCTCCAACATCCGCAGGCTGAGCGGCTCGCACAGCATCCGCCGTCGCACTACTCGCTGCGGTTGCCCCTGTCCGCCGGGGATCACCACCTCTTCTTCCGCGCTGACCAATTCCGGCAGCACGTTGCCCCACTTGACCTTGGCTTCCTCCGCCAGGTAATAGGGAATACGCTCGGCCACTGCCAGGTCCCGGGTAAGCTGACTGCCACCCACTGGCAGAACCGTCGAGAACCAGGGGCTGCCGTATTGAAAGACCGTTATGTCGGTAGTGCCGCTGCCGATGTCCACCAGAATCGCGCCCATCTCCCGCTCGTCGGCGGTCAGGGTGGCCTCTGCGGAGGCCAGGGATTGCAGCACCAGGCTGTTTACCGGAATCCGGTTAGACTCCACTGCCTTGATGGTGTTCTTGAGAATGGTGGCGTCGCCCATGGCGATGTGGGTTTCCATCTGCACCTGGTTGGCGTGCAGGCCGGTGGGATTGCGTACCCCGGACAGGCCATCCACCGCATAGCCGATCGGGATGATGTGCAGCAACTCCCGGGTTTCGTCCAGCTGGGGCAAAGATGACCGGATGAACTGGTGCATCTGCTGGGGGGTAATGCTTCCGGGAACGCCGTCGTGCTGCATCACGTCCTTGATGTTCACGCTGGAGATATGGGCGCCGCTAACTACCACGTAAGCCCCGGGGTTTACCCCCTTGCCCACGTAGTGCTGGGCCTCCGCAACGGACACCCGGACCGCTTCTTTGACCTCTTCGATGTTCTCAATGCAGCCCTTCTGCACCCCCTGGGAGGGCGCAATGCCGGTACCCAGCACTTTCAATTCCCCTTCGGTGCCTACCCGGGCCACGATGGAGCATACCTTGCTGGTGCCAATATCTACGGCCGTATAGAATACTTCTTTCGCCAAGTTGTTCCGTCCTTATAAAACCGGAGTGCTCGACCGGAGTTCACTGGGGTTCTCGTTGAACTTGAGGTAACCGACCTGCATTGCCACCCGGCATCGCCACGAATCCTGGCCCCCGCCGGCTATTCCGAAGGGACCCTACGCGGGAAGGCGTTGCGCCACTCTCAGCCGGGCGCTACGACTGCGCGGGTTGGCCGCCACTTCCTCGGCCCCGGGCCGGATTACCCGCCGGTTGACCCGGCTCAGGGTGGGCCGATGCTGGCAGACGCATACCGGCAGACCCGGCGGGCAAAGACATTGGGCGGACTCCCGGGCCAGGACGGTCTTGACCACCCGGTCCTCCAGGCTGTGGTAGCTGATAACGGCCAGCCGTCCTGCCGGGGCCACCAGCTCAATCGCCGCTTGCAGTCCGGCGGTCAGGGTGGTCAACTCATCGTTTACGGCAATGCGCAGGGCCTGAAAGGTGCGGGTGGCCGGATTTATTCTTCTTCCGGCGGTCCGTTCCCGCCCCGTCCGTCTCCCCGCTTTTCGCCCGCCAACTCCCGCAACCAGGTCAGCCAGTTCGGCAGTGGTGCCGATGGGACGACGCTGCACTAAAGAGCGGGCAATGGCTCGGGCCCGGGGCTCCTCGCCGTATTCCCACAGGATGCGGGCCAGGTCCGCTTCCGGCCGGGTATTGATCAGCTCCGCCGCCGTGGGGATGCTCGAGTTCGGGTCGAAGCGCATATCCAACGGCTCATCCTGCTGGAAGCTGAAACCAAACCCCGGCGCATCCACCTGGCGGGAAGAAACCCCCAAATCCAGCAGAATGCCATCGGGCCGGGCCGAGTCTCCCCAAGCGTTCCGGGCCAGGGCCGCCATAGCGACGTAGCTGCCCTGGGCCGGTATAAAGCGGTCGCCAAAGGGAGCTAAACGCTCCGCCGCCCGGACTAAAGAACGAGGGTCCAGGTCGATACCCAACACACTCCCTTGGGGGGTGGCTGCCCGGAGGAGCGACAACGCGTGCCCTCCATCCCCTACCGTACCATCCACATACAACCCGCCCGGGCGCACCCCCAACTGACCCATAACCTCCGACAGCAGCACGGGACGGTGAAAAGGAACCTCTGCCCCCTCTCCCCCATCGGTCATGGCCGACCTACCGGGAACCGGGCTGACGAACCGCTGGGCTGCGCCCAACCGGCCCCCGTCGCGCCGGCCAGTCCTCTCCAATGTTGCCGCAAGAGATACCATCATCTTCCGTTGGAACGCCTCGTTCTCTGTCCAATTTGCCGGAGCAATGCGGGGAGGGATTCGCTAATGGCGTTCCGCTGTCCGGAAGCGGGTCCTGCAAGCCGGGAAAAGGACAGCGAAAATCCGGTTCAACTCGGGAAATGGTTACCCAACCCCACCGTACCCCGAACCAACGATTGAGCGACTTCTCTCTCAGCTCTGGGAAGCTGCGGGAGAGCCTTAAACAGACCGATGCGGAGAGCCTTGACCGCCCCGACCGGTGGTAATGCAGAGTGTTACGGAGATGTGATCCACCCACGAACCCCTCACCACAATCACTGGGCTGAAATTATCAACCCTACAAAGATGCTGTCAACGGATGAAAGAGTCAGTTTTTGACCATTTTTAGAAAATGCAATTTTTGGTCAATTTATCGGAAATACAATAATTTTGAGCAGGGTCAAGCCCGACGGCGCCGTCGGGCGATCGCGTCTTAACTTCCACAATTGGCCTACTCCCCCGGAAAAGGACGATGAAGGCTCCCTCTTCCCGGAGCGGCGACCGGGGCGGGGAAAAGCCCGATTATGGGCGTAAGGGATACCGGCGCATTCGGAGTGGCGACCGGGACGGAGGAAAAGCGCCAGAAATTAAGGCGCGATTGCCCGGTTGGTTGGCCCCGGGCAATCGCGCCTAACCTCCACTCCCCGGCGATTGTCGTTCCCGGGGGCGCGGAATCTGAAGAGCTTCGGCTTATTATTTTGTTCGCTTGCTTACCTTTCCGGCCTAACCCTCGTCCAGCGCCGGCCGCAGGGCAGCCTCCAGCTCAGTCAGGCTGGCGAAGCCCTCGAACCGTTGCTTAACTATTCCCTGGTCGTTCAGGACGAACACCCAGGACTCGTTGAACCAGTCCGGCAAGGCGGTGAAGCCCCATTCCCTTACCGCGTCGGTCAACTCGGCCCGGCTCAAGTCTCCCTGAATTTGTTCCGGGAGGGCGTAAATTTCCACGTGGACGAAATCGGCCCGGCCCCGGTAGGCCTCTTTCAACTCCGTCACCGTATCCACCTGGGGGCCACAGGTGGGACTGGTGCAAAAGGCCGGCGAAGCAAACACGACGACCGCCGGACGGGGGCTCTCTATGGCGGCGGCGACGGAAAGCCGGTACAAGTCTTCGTCCGGCGTATAGTCGGTGGTCAACTGTTCTACCGTCGCCACGTCGGCCAGCGTTTTAGTCTGGCTCAGCGGTGGCCGGCTCCCGATGCCCGGCACCGGGGACTGCTCTACTACCTCCAACTCCAGGCTGGTTGAGCCGGTAATCTCCCCGTCATTCACCGCAATGTCCAGCCGCCAGGGGCCGGGCCGGTCGAAGGTCAGCTCGGCGCTGTAGGCCCCCCGTATGCCATAGGGCCAGGGGTGGTAGGTCGCTTGCCCGATTTCTCCAATACCTTCAATATCTTCAATACCTTCTCCAACCGCCGGACTATCCCCCAGGTAGGTTGCCGTAACCGTGGCCGCCGCCGCCTTGATCAGGGCCTTCTTGCCAACCAGCAGAAAGGCGACCCGCTGCGTACCCACCTCCAAAACCTTGGTGGCCAGAATGGGGTCGATTTCCCCGCGGCCGATCAGCGGGTTGAAGGGCGTGGTGAAGGGGGTGGAAATCGGCGCCGCAACGCCGGCGTCCGTTGCGGCCGGCCGGTCAGCGGGTTTGTCGACAACGGATTCGTCGCCGGATTCGTCGATAGAAGCCGCCGGCGGTGTCAAAGCCGGCGATAACTCCGGCGGAGCGGCATTGCTGCAAGCCGCCGCCAGGACGAGCAGCGCAACGGCCAGAGCCGGGGCCAACCGACGGCCCGCCGGTTTCCGGGCCGGAAACCGGCGGGCCAAAAGCAGTGGCCGAAAAGGCTTCACGGCCCCTCCCGGTAGATGCCAAAGGTAAAGGCAAAGAGGCCAAAATCCGGGGAGTTGGCGCTGAGCCGCAGTTCCTTCCGCTGGGTATAGGCGGGACTGTCAATTATTTCGTAAAGGCGGGGTTCGTCAACCAATAAGTAGCTCTCCCCAGCTTCGCCGATGCGGATGTCCGCCCCCTTGTTAGCCTCGGTCAGGTACTCGCCGTCCAGAGTAACCCGCACCCGGTAAGCCTCTCCGGTGTCGGAGGTCAGTACGGCGTTGACGCTCCTGGCCGAATACTTCAGCGTGATGTAGTCAGCGTAATCCTCGGTAACCCGGGCGTGTTTAGTCCGCTCCGCTTCCACCAGCCAGGGGCCTTGAAAGTAGATATGGTGCGGCTCCAGGTCTTCCGGGGCCTCAAAGTTTGCCACCGCATCCGGGTGCTGGTAATAGGCCGTCTGGATAATGTAGGGCCGGATGCCACTCATTACGGTGTTGAAGTTACGCCGGTAGCCGGCATAAAGCTCGGGCGTAACCTCGGCGTCCAGCGAGTTCAGGAAGACCGGGTCCAATTCCTGGTCTTCGGGCAGTTCCAGGTCATCAGACAGGTCGGCGCCGGCCTCCTCCAGCAATTCCCGAATCCGCCGCTCCGTTTCGGCGTATTCCCCCTCGCCGAAGTGGGTATAGCGTATCACTCCATCCCGGTCAACCAGATACTTGGCCGGCCAGAAACGGTTGCGGTAAGCGTGCCAGGTATCGAAATTGTTGTCCTGGGCCACCGGCCAGACTATCCCGTTATCCCTAGTGGCCTGCCGGACATTGGCATAGTCCTTTTCAAACTCGAACTCCGGCGTGTGGACGCCCAGAATCACCAGTCCGTCATCGGCGTAACGGGAGTGCCAGAGCTTGAGGTAGGGAAAGGTGCGGATGCAGTTGATGCAGGTATAAGTCCAGAAATCCACCAGCACCACCTTTCCCCGTAGTTGCGCCAGGGTCAGTGGGTCGCTGTTAATCCAGGCGTCAATACCCACCGGTTCCGCTGCCAGCGGCCCATCGGCAATCTCCCGCTCCGTCGGCGAAGCGGCCGGGGTTTCTGCCGCTGGCTCGACGGCGACCAGGGCCGCCAACTCCCCAGGGGTAGGAGACTCTTCGCCCATTTCCTTGCTGGATTCGCTATTGGACGCCTCATCCGCCCCGGGTTCCGGCCCGGATTCCGGTTCCCCGGTAAGGGCGTCCTTTTCCCCGGTTACGATTTCCGGTTGACCGGGCGCGTGGCCGGGCGCAGTTTCAGCCGGGGAAGCAGCATTAGCCGTATCCGCTGGGCCGGGAACCGCCGATACATCGGACACGCCGGGGCGAGCCGCCGCCGTACTCTCTGCCAACGGGTCGGTGGTCGCGTCCGCGGCAGCATCTACCAGCTCCGGCAAAGCCGGCGCGCCCGCCGCCGGGTTACCCGCCGGGTTATCCAGGGAACTGGCGCCGTTATCCGTCGCACAGCCCGCTGCCAGCAAGAGGGACAGAAGGGCGACACCGGGCAGGGTGAACCGAAAGAACCGGAATGACCTGGAGGTTTGGCCCGGTTGCGGTAGTATCACGGTCAACTCCTTTAGCCTTTGCCGGGCCTTTCCGGCCCGGTTGCCCGGATATACGCCGCGCCGGCCCCGGCGGATGTTTGGCTCCCCGCCGGTTTCCCCGGAGGCCTCCGCGTTCATTCCCGGACGCGGGTGGCCGGGGCGGGATTAGACGACCCTTTCCCCTGGATAGTGCGTTCATTCCCGGACATGACCCGGACATGAATGGCGGTGGCCGCGGCCATTGGTTTCCCGCCCCGGCCCGACTGGAAGTGTCTTGACTGCCCGCTTATGGTAAACTTAAGTATATTTATCATTACCGGTTTGACGGAGGAACGGTTTGCAGGATACCACAGCGCCAGCCCTGGTCGGTCGTCGTATCATCGAAAACGTCGCCCGGGTGATTGTAGGCAAGACCCCGGCGGTGGAGCAAGCTCTGGCAACCCTGATCGCCCAGGGGCATATCCTGGTGGAGGATGTACCCGGCGTAGGCAAGACCACCTTGTCCAAGGCCCTGGCAATTTCCATCGGTTGTTCCTTCCAGCGTATCCAGTTTACCCCGGACCTGCTGCCCAGCGACGTTACCGGCATTTCCGTTTACAACCAGCAGAGCGGCGATTTCAACTTCCGCCCCGGCCCCATTATGTCCCAGGTGGTGCTGGCCGACGAGATTAACCGGGCTACTCCCAAGACCCAGGCAGCCTTGCTGGAGGCGATGGAAGAACTCCAGGTTACGGTGGACGGAGTTACCCACAACTTGCAACCCCCCTTCATGGTGGTGGCGACGCAGAATCCCATCGAATATGAAGGCACCTTTCCCTTGCCCGAAGCCGAACTGGATCGTTTTCTAATCCGGCTCAGTCTGGGCTATCCGGACTTTGCGGAAGAAATGGCGATTATCGAGCGCCAGGAACAGACGCACCCCATAGACTCCCTGGAACCGGTGGCCCGCCCGGAAGAGGTCGTGGCCTTGCAGGAGGGCGGCCAAGGCGGTGTACGTTGACCGCCTGGTGCGTCAGTATATTGTTTCGGTGACCGAGGCCACCCGAAATCACCGGGACGTAGCGCTGGGCGCATCGCCCCGGGCCACTCTGGGCCTTTTCCGGATGGCCCGGGCCATGGCCCTGGTACAGGACCGGGACTATGTGGTGCCCGATGATATAAAGCTGCTGGCCCCGGCGGTGCTGTCCCACCGGCTGGTCCTCTCCCCGGCAGCCCGTATGCGGGGCATCCGCAGCGAGGATATAGTCGCCGATTTGCTCAACCAGATAAACGTCCCCGGCATGGCCCAGGGCGTGGCGCCGGTGTAGGGACGCCTTTGACGCGCCCAACAACACCTTTACAGTTCAGTCTGCGGGTGCCGCGCCGGGATGCCCACCGGTAGCCTGTTTGAGTAATTTAGCATCATTGGCTAATCAACGGCTAATCAATAACCTTGTAACCGGAAACCGGGAATAGTTGCCTTGAACAAGCGGACTATCGGGATTTTAATTTTGCTGGCCGTGGTAACCTTTTACGCCCTCGGCACCGGCTTTCCTTTCTTTTACCGCTTTCTCTACGTGATTGCCCTGGTACTGGGCCTGGGCCTGGTCTGGGCCTGGATTAACCTGCGGGGGCTGGAGGTGCGTCTGACCCGCCTGGCCCACCGGGGTCAGGTAGGCGGCTACCTGGAGGGGCAGATACAAGTCATTAACCGGCTCCGTCTGCCCAAGTCCTGGCTGGAAGTCAAGGAACTGTCGGATCTGCCCGGCTACACCACCGGACGGGGGATTGCCCTGGTGCGGGACCAGTCCCGCAGTTGGCGCATTGAGACCTACCTGGCCCGCCGCGGCGTGTATCAGACGGGGCGAATCGAGGTAACCAGCCAGGACCCCTTTGGCCTGTTCCGACTGAGCCGGCGTTTCCTGGAATCCCAGCAGTATGTGGTGTTTCCGGCGACCGAGCCGCTGCCCGATCTGGACCCCCGTTTTGCCTTTATGCCCAGCGACCGCCGGGTTACCCGCCGCTCCGACCACATTACCCCGGAATCTTCCGGCGTCCGGGAGTATGTATATGGCGACAGTTTTCGCCAGATTCACTGGCCCTATACCGCCCGGATGAACAACCTGATGGTCAAAGAGTTCGACATGGGCCTGTCCGCCGAGTCCTGGGTACTGCTGGATATGCAGCGCAGCGTTCACCTGGGCGATGATGCCGTGGACAATACGGAGGAATTATCCATTACGCTGGCCGCGTCCCTGATTAGCCGAATGGCGCAGCTTTCCATGCCCGTCGGCCTGGCGGCCAGTGGCAACCAAACCTGGCTGCTGCGGCCCAGCGCCGGCCCCTCCCACGTGGGTAACTTGATGGAGGCTTTGGCCGCCGTGAGGGCATTGGGCAACCTGACCCTGGAACGTTTCATCTATGACCTTCAACCCCACCTGAGCCGGTTTAACACTCTGACCGTCATTACGCCAACTCGCCGCACCGAGTGGATACCCGCGCTGGCCAGCCTGCGCCGCGACGGGGTTAACGTGGCGGTGATTTATGTTGACCCCACCGAGTTCGGCGCGCCGGTCGCAACACAATCGCCGCTGGACTTCCTCTTTTCCAACGAAATTCCGGTTTACCGGGTAAAGCGGGGCCAGCCCTTCAACGAAGCCTTGAAACTGCCCATCAATGGAGAACCTTACTCCTATCTGGCAGCACGGGCGGCGGACAGCCCGGAACCGGCTTACGGGCCGGCCTCCGTCCCCGCTCCCGTCTCGGGTTCTGCCCCGGATTCCGGGGACGGGGCGGATTCCGGGGCAGCCCACCGGCCGGCCCCGGCCCAATACTCCTTTCAACCCCCGGTTCAGTCCTCTACCCAGGAGACGGGCCAGGAGACGGGCCGATGATTCGCGCTGATCTGAGCAACGTCCTCCCCCGACCCCGCCAGGGCTTCAACACTGAGGCTCTGGGGCGCAGCTTGCTGACCGGCCTGAACTACGCCCGTCCTGCCGACGGCTGGGCTTCGGTAGTCCTGCTGGCCCTCAACCTGATGGTAGTGGTCTGGTCGGTGGAGCAGGCCGATTGGGTGCCTACTCCCAACCTGGTATCTCTCATTTTGCTGGCAATGCTTACCGGCCTGGCGCTGTCCCGACTGCCCCTGTGGGGCCTGGTGGTTTTACCCCTGGGCCTGCTTATCGGGCTGTGGGTCGTCGTTTGGCAGATTACTTCCTTCCAGGCCGAGGGCATGGAACTGGCCGGCGCCGGGGAGCTATGGCATCGGCTTAACCTCTGGTTTGTGGCCGCCAAGACCGGAAGCATCAATATCGACCGGGAACCCTTCGCCTTTGGGCTGATGTGCGCTACCTGGCTATCCGGCTACCTGGCGGCCTGGGTCTTCTTCCGTCATCGCAACTTCTGGGGGGTTTTTGTCCTGGGCGGCGCCGGGCTGCTCTCCAATCTCACTTACCTGCCCGCCGAAGGCAGCATTTACCTGGGCATCTATCTACTGACGGCGCTGCTGCTGGTGGCCCGGGTTCAGGCCGTTCGCCGTTTGCAGGAATGGAAACGCAACCGCTTCCAGTCCGACAGCCACCTGGGGATCCTGTCCATCTCCGACAGCGTGTTGATGTCCTTTGCGATTCTGCTCATCGCCTTTTTGCTGCTGCCTACCGGGCGTTTCTGGCAGCCGGCCCACGACGTTTACGAATATATGCGCTCGCCCCTGGTACGCTGGGAGGACGATTTTAACCGGCTCTTTGCCGGACTGCCGGCGCGGCGGCCGCTGCCCTACCGCATCTGGGGCGACGTGATGGCCTTTCAGGGGACGATTAACCCCACCACTACGCCAGTGCTACAGGTGGATTCCCCAGTGGCAATGTACTGGAAGGCCCGCAGCTACGGCACCTATACCCCAAAGGGCTGGATTTCCGAAGATACGGTGCTGCAACCCACCGACTGGACACCCGCCCACTTCGTTCGACAGCCCTACCAAAAGCGATTTGAGGTAACCCACTCCCTTACGCCCCATTACCGCACCCGCAACCTCTTTGCCGGCGGGCAAGTTATCTCCACCGACCAGGACGTGCGCATCGAAACTTATGATTCGCCCATCTATACCCTGGACCTGACCGAGCCGGTGGCGCCGGGGCAGGCTTACCCCAAGCTGGAGTGGGCCGCCCTCACCCTCGGCCAGACGCTGCAAAATAGCGGCCCGGCGGTCAGCCGCGCCCGATTAGCCAACGCCGTGCCGGCCGGGTTCGAGTTGGTGGAGGTTACCCGGGAGGGGGGGCAGGTGCAACAGGTAGCCCTGGCCGAGATACTGCCCGAGCAGCCCGACACCCTCTCGCTGCGTAGCGCCCGCCGGGAGTTCAAATCGGGAGAAACTTACGAAGTAACCTCTTCGGTGTCCCTGGCTACGGCGGAAGACCTGCGCCTGGCCGGTTTGGACTATCCCACCTGGGCGCTGGCTAAATACACCCAGCTTCCCCAGGAACTGCCGGCGCGGGTGCGTGAACTCGGTAACGAGCTAGCCGCCGGCGCCGAAACCCCTTACGACAAGGCCAAGGCCATCGAGTCTTACCTCAAGACCTTGCCCTATTCCCTGTCCATTGACCCGCCGCCCTATAATGCCGACGGGGTTGACCATTTCCTGTTCAACCAGCAGCGGGGTTACAGCGAGTATTTTGCCTCGGCCATGACCGTGCTGCTCCGCACCCAGGGCATACCGGCCCGGATGGTTACCGGCTACACCGTGGGCGACAAGGTGCCCGACCACGACATTTACATCGTTACCGACAGCAACAGCCACGGCTGGGTGGAAGTGTTTTTTCCTCAATACGGCTGGATCGGCTTTGAGCCTACCCCCGGAGCCACCATACCGCTGGCGGTAGAGCCGGTAACCGAAGAATTGGAAATCAATTTCAATTTCCCGGCCGAGGATTCGGATATTCCCCTGTGCGATGACGAAGAGGAAGAGGACTGCGAAGAGGATTTCCTGGCTGACCGGCTTAATGTGCCAGATCCGGAACCCCTGACCGTGCAATTGTTGCGGCGCTACCTGCCCTGGGTTGGCGGCTTCCTGGCCTTTGGCGCCGTCCTGCTCGGCCTGGGCTGGCTCTTTTGGCGCCGTTACCTCGCCCCATCCACCGACCCTCAGGTAACCTTCCGGCATCTTGCTTTCCTGGGCCGGCTCAACGCCGTCGGCCCGGCGGACTACCAGACTCCCTACCAATACCTGAACCGGCTCCAGGGCGAACTGCCCGGCCACCGGGAGCAGCTTTCCGTCATCGTAGGCAGCTACGTCCGCAACCTGTACGGCAGAAAAGCGACCACGGCGGATGAGGATGCCCGACTAACCCGGGCCTGGCTGGAGTTGCGGCTTCCCCTGTTATTCCACCTGATTCGTAGGAGGAATCGCGAAAATGAACCGGTATAAACACTGTATATTCCCCTCGCCCCACGGCTGGATCGGACTTATCGGCAGCGACCGGGGCCTGTGCCGGTTGAGTCTTAAACCCACTCCGGAGGCAATCATCGAGGACTTGGGCGATGACCTGACGGGAACCATCCTGGACGATACCGCCTTTGCCCAGACGCAAGCCTGTCTGGAGCGGTACTTTCAAGGAGAGGTGAACGCGCTGGCCGAGATCCCGCTGGACTTGAGCGATGCCCCGCCCTTTTACAGCGCGGCTTGGGAAGCCTGCCGCCGCATCCCCGCCGGGGAAACCCGCAGTTATGCCTGGCTGGCCGCCGAAGCCGGACGCCCCAACGCGGCCCGGGCCGCCGGGCAGGCCATGGCGAAAAACCGCCTGGCCCTGGTCATCCCCTGCCACCGGGTAATCGGCAGCGGCGGCGACCTCCACGGCTACGGCGCCGGAGGCGTGGCGGTCAAGGCCCGCCTGTTGCAACTGGAACAGGCCCAGACCGCCGCGCCCTAACCCGTACCGGGTTTGCCCCAAGTACCCTTCGGCAGCAGGCTGGTAGCCCTGCCGCGCCCTAACCCATACCGGGTCTGTCCCGTTATGTTACCTGCGGGGCGTCAAGAAAGACCTGGAGTTGGGCCATATGCCCGGCGAGCGGCGCGGCGCATCGTCCCGCCCCCGGGCGAGCAATATCGGCAACCTGGATAACCGGCGTCCCGCCGGCGCCGGGACTACACCGCAAAACTTCTGCGTGCCTTCGGGTTCCTCCTCCGCGTTCTTGGACTGCGGTCAAGAGCGGCCTTATCCGGCCGGGAGCCGGGCAAGGCTCTTTCGATTTTGCCAAAGGGACGAACTAACCGCCACTACCCTGGCTGGATTACGTCAAAGGATTGACCAACCAGGTCTTTAATAGTAGTCTGGTAAAGGGTATTCGTGCGGCGTTTGAAGGAAATCGTAGTTGTACCCAAACAATAATCAACAAGACAGGAGGACTTTGCTCTGTGAGTGTAACCATCTTTAGCCGACAGCGACTGGGACGTTTGGTCCTGAGCTTGACTGCATTGGCTGCACTATTCATCATTGCTTGCGGAGGCGCGGAGGCGCCGACGGCAGCTCCCCCAACGTCAGCGCCAGCGGAATCGCCGGCGGAATCCATGGAATCCATGCCAGCCGATGCTACTCCGGCATCCGAAGGCATGGAGACTATGGCGGACACCCCGGAAGCGGAAGCCACGTCGCAGCCCGAGGCTATGGATTCCGCCGAGACGCCCACCCATACCCCGGTTCCTACCGTCCAGCCCACGCCCCGGCCCACGGCCGCCGAGGTAATGAGCAGCCGAGATGACGTGGTCATCGTCATCAACGAGGAACCGTCCATTCCCGACCCCTGGCTCAGCACCACCCTGTACCCCAACCAGGTAATCCACAATGTTGTCCAGCCCATATCCTTCTTCGGGCCGGACTTCACCGACACGGCTACCGGCGGTTTCACCGGCTTTGAGCAGGTAGAACCCAACACCTGGCGCTTGTCTCTGCGAGAAGGGGTTAAGTTCCACAATGGCGAGGAGTGGAACGCCGAAGCCGCGGCCTATACTATCAGCTCCCTGGGCAGCAATGTGGAATACCAGCCTTATTCCCAGGTACGGGAAGCCCACGCCGAAATTATCGATGACTATACCGTGGATTTCGTCTGCGAAAGCGCCTGCCCGGTACTGCCCCGTTTCGGCCAATTCCACATCTTCGTCGCCCCTGGCTATCATCAGAACACCCCCCAGGAGGAGCGGGACGCCTCCGGCCGGGTAATCGGCTGGGGCCCCTACGAGTGGGGCGAGTGGGTTCGGGGCGAATACATCACCCTGACCGCCTACGCTGGCTACGTGGAACCCCAACCGGTCAATTTTATGACCCAGGCGCCCACTATTAACGATGTCCAGTATGTGTGGCGAGAAGAAGAGACGGTACGCACTGCCATGATTCAGACCGGCGAGGCCGACCTTTCCTGGGCTGTTTCCATTGATCAGGCCGATGCCATCAACAACAGCGAAAACGGCAAAACGGTCAAGGTGGTTTCCGGCGAGGTCTATACCATCAACGTGGATACTATCTGGCACCCGGAACTGCGCAAGCTGGAAGTCCGGCAGGCGTTGACCCACGCCATCAACTGCGAGGAGTTGGCCCTGGCTTTCTTCGGCCCCGAATCCCGCTGTTCCAGCGGCCCCAACGGCATTCCCGGCACCTTGGGGGTTAATGAAGAGAACGCCAATCCCATCTACTCTTACGATCCGGAGCGGGCCAGGGAACTGCTGGAGCAGGCCGGCTACGACCCGGAAAACAAGATCGAGTTCTGGACCCGGTCGGGCCGCTACGCCAAAGACGTGGAGATTACCGAATCGCTGATTACCTTCTGGCAGGAAGTAGGCCTGAACGTAGAAGCGCAGGTAGTGGAAGGCAGCGTCTGGCGAGACCGGCACCTGACCGGCCCGGCGGCAACTTATGACGCAGTCCTGGAAGGCGGAGCAACCCCGGAGGAAGCCGCCGTCGCCGTACCCGCCGCCGATCCTCCGCGCACCGGCGCTTCGCCGGGGTTGGTATTCTTCGCCCCGGGCGGCGAATACTTCGACTTCGGGCGGCAGATTAACTTCTATATGAGTTGCGCCTCCAACCGCTCCAAGAACTGCCAGGCCGAATGGCACTCCCTGGGCCAGCGCGCCCTGGCCTCCAGCGGCGAGGAGCGGCGGGAATTGATGACCGAAGCCTACGGCGTCTTCACCCAGAACCTGCTGCAAATCCCCATGATGGAGATCGTCTCGGTCTGGGGCGTCAACAAAGACCTGGAGTTCGTCAATATGCCCGGTGGCCGCCGCATCCTCGTCAACACCATGACCTGGAGCAAATAACAGCCACCCCCGCCCGAATGCCCCCAACCCATCAGGAAGCCGCCCCCGGACATTCTGTCCGGGGGCGGCTTCCTGCATACCCTGTTGGTGAAAAAAGTTCAGGCAACGCCGAGCTAAGCCGCGAGAATCCGCCCTCTGCACAACTCTATGTCTCTTTTTGAACCCGGCTCTACCGCACCGGCCCGCCCAGCGGCGCCCGGGGTTCGCCACTCTCCAGGAAAATGCCGTAGCCCGGTTGCTGCTCCAGCGTCCCCTGGTTCAGCAGCGTCTTGCCGCGCAGCAGGGTCATCCAGGGGCGGCCTTGCACTTGCCAACCCTCGAACAGAGTGTAGCCGGCGTTGCTGTGATGTTCCCGGGAAGTGATTACCCGGTCTCCCCCGGGGTCCAGAAGCAGCAGGTCAGCATCGGAACCCGGCAGGATTACGCCTTTGCGGGGATACAAGCCGAAAATCCGGGCCGGGTTTTCCGCCATCACCCGGGCCAGCCACCAGATTGGTAGACCCCGCTGCACCACTCCCTCGCTGTACATCAACGGCACCAGGGTTTCCACTCCCGGCGAGCCGAAAGGCACCGACCGGCCCGCGGCGTCCACGAAAATGTTGTCCCAGCCCACCTGCTTCAACTCTTGGGGATAGGGCGCGTGGTCGCTGGCGGTGATGGATATATGCCCCTGCTCCAGACCGCGCCACAAGGCCTCCCGGTCCGGCCCATCCTCCGGGCGCAGGGGCGGGCCAATCTTGGCCAAGGGGCCATAGCGGGCCATTTCCGCATCGGACAGCAGCAAATACTGGGGGCAGGACTCGGTCCAGATGCGCTGACCCTGGGCCTGGGCCTGCTTGATGCGCTCCAGTCCCAACTGGGTACTCAAGTGGACAACGTAGGCAGGGCAGCGGGTGGCCGCCGCCATCTTCACCGCCCGGTTGACGGCTTCCTCTTCAGCCCAGTCGGGGCAGGCCGCCGGGAAATCGGTGGGGTGAGTATGCCCCTCGGCCAGCAGCTTGTTCTCCAGGTACTCGATGATGTTGCCGCTTTCGCAGTGCAGTTGCAACAGGCCGCCGCCTTTAGCCACCATTTCCATGGACTGGCAGATGTAATCGTCATCGCACATCCGGTAAGGCCGCTTCTTGTAGGTCATAAACATCTTGTAGGACTTGACGCCCAGTTCCAAAGCCTGGGGCAGACTGTCCAGAATGGAAGGCCGGTTCTGGAGGATGAAATGAAAGGCAAAGTCGGTCAGGGCGGTGCGCTCAATCTCCTCCCGGCAGCGGTGAATGGCCTGGGGCAGGGTTTCATCCCCCTCCAGGTTGTAGGTGCCGAAGGGAATCAAGGTGGTCAGCCCGGCATAGGCCGCCGCCAGGGAACCCAGGGCGTAGTTGTCGTGGCCGTCCAGGTGCACGTGGCAGTCAATCAGTCCCGGCAGGACGTACTTGCCGGAGGCGTCGATATAGGCGTCGGCCGGCGGCAACAGGCTCTCCGGCCCGATGGCGGCAATCTTCCCGTCGGCAATGGCGATGGAAGCCGGGTAAACCTGGGAGGAGGTAACAATCTGCCCCCCAACCACCAGAGTGTCAACCCTCGTTTCCGGCATAGCGCCACCTCCTCGTACCCCCGTCAGCTACGGAACATTATAACCCGGCTGGGCGTTTTTTCACCACCCGAGCGCCGGGGAAGGCAGCCTTTGATTTTAGTGTTTCTAGCTCACATACGCGCTGCCCCTGTGGGACTAAACCCTGTTTCCAAAGGGAACCCCGGGGAAGGCCGCGCTTCCTTCGGGGCGGCTTGGCGGAAGGGCGCCTTTCACCAATCACCAGGAAATGCGGCCGGCGCAGAGATTCCCGAAACTCTCGGCCGCTCTCCCTTCCTCTGGGTCTCTTGGTGAAAGAAGGCCTCAATCTCAATAACGCGGTGGCTCAATTGAAGGCCATTGTTGATATTATCCGGGAAGCCAGGCCAACGGCCTACCCCCCGTCGTACCACCGCCCCGGCGCCTGCGCCAGCCGGCCAAACCCCAACTCGGCGCATAGCTGCCGGTACTGCTCCCGGGGAACGCCGCGCCATTCCAGTTGGGCCAATTCCTCCGGAATGGGCGCGTCCCGGCGGAGGGTTGCCAGTTGGCGGTAGAGGTGGGCAGCGTCCCGGTTTTCCCGCAGGCTGGCGGCCAGGGACGAGGCGCCCCGCACCTTAACCTCCCACTCCCCCGGGTCGTCGGGGATTTGCTCGATATGGCCGTAGTGAGTCAGCAGTTGGGCGGCGCTCTTGGCACCCCATTTAGGAATACCGGGGATGCCGTCGGCGCTGTCCCCCACCAGCCCCAGGTAGTCGGGGATGGAGGCCGGAGCTACTCCGAACTTTTGCCGCACCCCGGCCTCGTCCATTACCACATCTTTGCGCCGGTCTAACGTAACCACCCGGTCGGTGCGCACCATTTGGGCCAGGTCCTTGTCCGGCGAGCAGATGACTACCTGCTCCACGCCGGGCGCGTCTTGCCAGCGGTGGGCGGCGGCGGCCAGGGCGTCATCGGCTTCCAAGTCCACCATGGGCCATACGGCCAACCCCAGGGCCGCCACGGCCTGTTCCGCCAGGGGAAACTGGCGCAGCAATTCCGGCGGCGTCCCTTCGCCGGTCTTGTAACCGGCAAACAGGTCGTTGCGGAAGGAATGGATAACCCGGTCGAAAGCACAGGCTACGTGGGTAACGTCGGGTTGGCGCAGCAGGGTAAGCATTGTTTGAAGCAAGCCGCGCACCGCGCCCACCTCCCGTCCATCGGGAGCGGCGCTGGCGGGCAGGGCATAGTAAGCCCGAAATAGTTCGAAGGTGCCGTCAACCAGGTGCAATTTCATTGGCTGGCTCTTTCCGCCGGCATTCCGGCCGGAGATTGCTCAATACGGTTCCCAGGAGAACCGTAAGATTCACAGAGACTTTCTGCCGGCTTCCGGGTCTCCTCTCCGGGCAAAACTTCCTACAAACTCTCCAACAGCCGGGCTATCCGCTCCACCCCCGCCAGTACCCGTTCCGCCGGGGAGCGCATAAGGGCGATGCGCAGATGGCCTTCGCCGCTCTCTCCAAAACCGGCGCCGGGGGTAACGACGACACCCTCCCGCTCCACCAGCAGGTCGGCCAATTCCGCCGAGGCGAGGTCGGCGGAGTAGCGGGGAAAGAGGAAGGTGGCCCCTTCGGGCAGGGGGCAGTGGACGCCCGGGACCTGGTACAGCCGGTCAGCGGCCCGGATACGCAGTTCGTTGCAATCCTCCCGCCACTGGACCAGATGGTCTTGCGGTCCCTGGAGAGCGGCGATGCCGGCCGTTTGCACAAAGGGAGAAACAAAGCTGGCGGTCTGTTCGTGGATTTTCACCAGCGGTTCCAGCAGCGCCGCCGGCGCCACAATGCAACCCAGCCGCCAGCCGGACATGGCGTAGGCTTTAGTGAAGGTATAGCTGGTCAGCGTCCGCTCGGCCATGCCAGGCAGGGCGGCCAGGGTCAGGTGCCGGTGGGAATCGTAGGTAAAGTATTCGTAGGTCTCATCGCACAGCGCCAGCAAGTCATGTTCCTGAGCCACCCGGGCCACCGCCTCCAGTTCCTGCCGGGTGTAAACCCGCCCGGTGGGGTTATTGGGATTGTTGATAATCACCATTTTGGTTTGCGGCGTAACGCATTCCCTCAGCCGCGCATAGGACAGGTAGTATTCCTCTTCCTCACTGAGCGGCACGGACACCGGAACGCCTTCGGCCAGTTCCACCTGCTGCCGGAAACTGACCCAGGTAGGTTCAATAACCAGCGCCTCGTCGCCCCGGTCGATGTAGGCATTGATGGCTTCGTACAGGCCCATCTTGCTGCCCGGCGTAACCAGAACATCTCGCTCCGGGTCAACGGCCCGGCCGTTATCCGCCGCCAGCTTGTCCGTCATGGCCTGCCGGAATGCGGGCAGTCCCCGGGGCGAGCTGATGTTGGTCAGCCCAGCGTTGAGGGCCTGGATGCCGGCGTCAATGATATGCCGGGGCGTGGCGTGCCAGGGGCTGGATTGGCTGAGGTCGATGATTTCCCGGCCCTGACGAGCCAACTGCCGGGCCTTTTCCCCGGCGGCCAGGGTTGCCGGGGGCTGCACCCGGCTGATGCGGGCGGCGGGAGTAGGGGGCATTTTGCGTTCTCCTTGTTGGGCAATAGGAGATAACAGCGATAATAATGACCAGCCAGGGTTTGCGATGCGCCTGACCCAATCCGCTGCTCCCTCGGCTCGTGGAGTATGGCGGCAACAAATAGCCAGGGCGAGTTCTCGAACTCGCCCTGGCTACCTATTCCACCAATTATGCCTCGTATTCCGGCCTGCTCTTTAATGCCGGCGCGGTTAATACAGCGTCAACTCGGCAGGAATCAAGCAATGATTTTTGGCGTCGGCGGCCAGGGCAAAGGTCTCCAGCGTCATTGAGCCTAACCGGGTGGTGTGGCGGTCCGACCCAAGGATGACAGGGACATTATCCGTTTCCCCCAAGAGTTCCATCTCCACCCATCCGATGGAAAGTTCCCGCGTGGAGCCATCCGCCAGGGTAAACCGCCTGGCGCGCCGGCGGTCGATTCCCATTTCTTCCAGGCTCGATGCCGGCGCTACGGCATATGACGCTCCGGTATCGACTACCCCGTTCAGGGTGCGGGAACGGGTTTTATCCCGATTCCAGGTAGTGAAATCCACGCTGAAGATTCCCGCTTCCCCTCCGACGGTGGTTCCGGGCAAGGCAATCCATGGCTCCGGGGGCTGCCGTCCCTGGCTTCCAACAATTTTATTCACAGCATTCATTGCTGGCCCCGCGGCGCCGGCGACTTGAACTATCTATACGTTCCGCAGCTTGGGGTCCAGCCGGTCGCGGAGCCAGTCGCCCAGCAGGTTCATGGACAGCACCGAAAGCAGAATGGCTACGCCGGGCATCGCGGCTACCCACCAGGAAGTTACCAGCAACTCCCGTCCGTTGGCGATCATCAATCCCCAGGCCGGCGTGGGCCGGGGCAGGCCGGCGCCCAGGAAGCTGAGGGTCGATTCCAACAGGATGACCTGCCCTACCTCCAGGGTCGCCAGGACGATGATAGTGTTCACTATGTTGGGGAAGATGTGGCGGGAAATGATGCGCAGGTTGGAGGCTCCGGCCACTCGGGACCGGGCCACAAAATCCTGACCCTTGATGCCCAAAGTCTCGCCCCGGACCAACCGGGCGTAACGGGACCAGAATATGCTTACAATCACGATGATGACGGTCTGGAAGCTGGGGCCCAGTACTACCGCCAGCACCAGGGCGAAGAGAATCGCCGGCATGGAAAGGCAGATGTCCACCGCCCGCATTACCAGGTGGTCTATATTGCCGCCGAAGTAGCCGGCTACCAGCCCCAGGGCGGTGCCGACCAGCCCGGCCAGGAAGATGGAAATGGCCGCCACGGTGAGGGAAACCCGAGCGCCGTATATAATACGGCTCAAAACATCCCGGCCCTGCTTGTCCGTTCCCAGCAGATGCTCGGTGGTTCCGCTTGGAGTGGCAAAAATGCCTTCTCCCTCCGCTGCTACCCAGAAGGGAGGCACCAACCGGTTGCTCAAACTGCCTACCACCGGGTCGTGCGGCGCAACCCAGTTGGCAAAGATGGCCGGCAGCACCAGTACGAGGAGAAGAACCGCCACCGGAAATATCGGGTAGCGCCGGGCCGTTCCCAGCGCACGCCACGCCCCATTGACACCGCGAGCCCCGGGTATGCTTCCGGGTAGCGCTATGTTTGCCATACTTCCAATCTCTCCCTTGCCAAAAGGCCCGACACCTCAGTGGGTATAGCGGATGCGCGGGTCCAGATAGGCATAAAGGATGTCCACCAGCAGGTTAGCGGCAATATAGATGGCGGCGAAGAAGACCACCACCGACTGCACCACCTGAAAGTCCTTGGCGCGCAAGGCGTCAATCGCCAGCAACCCCACCCCGGGCCAGGTAAAGATCGACTCAATCACCACCGAGCCGGTCATGGCTCCGCCCAGTATGAGGCCAAAGTAGGTAATCGGCGCAATCAGGGCATTGCGCAGGCAGTGTTTCCAGATTACCCAGCCCTCCTTCAACCCCTTGATTCGGGCCAGTTTCACGTATTCCGTATCCAGAACCTCCAGCATGGAGGAACGGGTCAGGCGCATCAGCGCCGCTACCTGGAAATAACCCAGGGCAATACCGGGCATAATCATATGCTTCCAGGTCCCCCGACCGGAGGTGGGCAGCCACTCCAGTTGCACCGCAAATACCCACATCAGCATCAGCGCCAGCCAGAAATTGGGCAGGGACTGACCCATCAAGGCGATTATCTTCCCCGCCAGGTCAATCCCGGTGTCCTTTTTGACGGCCACGATTACCCCCAGGGGAACCGCAATCAGGGCGCTGACCACCAGAGCGATACAGGCCAGCTCCAGCGTGGCCGGCAGCCGGCCCAGCAGCAAATCCAGGGCGTCCCGCCCCGGAAAGCGGATGGACTCACCGAACTTTCCAGTCGCCATATTGCCAATGTATTTGAGGTACTGGATGTGCAACGGCTGGTCCAGGCCCCAGTAGGCGCTGACCCGGGCATAGTCATCTTCCGTAGCGTCCACGTCCAGCAGGGTATCTAACGGGTTTCCGGAGAGGCGGCCGAGGCCGAACACGATCATACTAACGGCAAGCAGGGCGATTATCGAGTGAAATAGCCGGATCATTATGAAGCGTTGCATTTACTTCTTTCCTGAACCTTATCCCGATGCTCGAAAAGTTCCCGGTCTGGCGAAAGCCCGCGTAACTAAGCGATGCCCAAGTCAGCGAACTCGGTTTTTCGCTTGGGGCAACCTGTCGGGGAACTATATCCAATGCCAAATCATATTGTCAATACTTGATACCAGTACGACCGGGTTATACGGCTGGGCAATCGCTTCCGGATTGCTCCCGGTCATAAATCCGTCTAATTTCTCCCGTGTATATAAATATATATATTAAGGTTGCCTGTAGCAAGACGATCTAAAACGGAATGCGGATGCTAATGCGGAAATATAATGATATTCACTTAATTATACTGCTTAATGTTCACGTTTTAATACGGTATATGCGATTAAATCAAACTATTGACACCATTAAAAAACCTGTTCTATACTCACTCAAACTTGGTGCCTGCCTATCCCAGGTTATCGGAACTTTAGACCCCGGACTTCGGCGCCTGAAATCCTTAAATGGGAGGTTGCATCCATGTCTTTTCACTGGTTTTTTCACTGTCGGAGCATACCCAAATCGGTACTGATCAGCTCTCTGGTCCTCACCCTGGCCTTGATAGTGGCCTGCGGCTCCGCCGCTCCTGAAGTGGTGGAGCGGGAGGTAGTGGTCGAGAAAGAGGTAATCAAGGAAGTTCCCAAAGAGGTCATCGTAACGGAGGAGGTCATCCGGGAAGTTCCCAGGGAAGTCGTGGTAACGGAGGAAGTTATCAAGGAGGTTGAGGTACTGAAGGAAATTCCCCGGGAGACCGTTGTTGAGAAGACGGTCATCGCTACCCCGACTCCGATCCCGGTTACCATGGAACGGGTGGAAGCCAAGGTAACCCGGGTGATTTACGCCCTGGGCGAGGTTCAGGAGACCAACCGGCACTGGACCGTCAGCCGCCCCTCCTACTACCAATTCGACCCCTATGGCGAAACCCTGGTTGGCCTGGACGCCCAGACCAACGAGCGCATCCCCCGCTTGGCCAAGAGCTGGGAATGGAGCGAGGACGGACGGGAATGGACCTTCCATTTGGTAGAGGATGTGCCATTCCACTTTGGTTTTGGCGAGTTCACCGCCCACGACGCGGTAGCAGCCCACCACCGCACTTTGGGAGAAGACTCCCAGTCCGGCGCCGCCTCCTTTTTCCGGGATGCGACCAGTGTGGAAGCCATCGACGACCATACGGTGAAATATACCTTTGGCGCCCTGGCCCTTGATACTCCCGCCATCCTCTCCCGGGGCTTTGGTGGCGGCGAGGTTTTGATGCTGAGCCAGCAGCAGTTCGACACCGTGGGAGTTGACGGGTTCGACGAGCAACCGGCCGGCACCGGCTCCTACCAGTACGGCGGCCGGGAGCCGGGCCAGAGCATCTGGTTTGAAAAGGCGCCCCAACCCCACTGGCGGGGCGAGAATCCCGACTTCCAGGAAGTAGAACTGCGCTGGGTGCGGGAGGATCTGACTCGCCTGGCGGCCCTGCTCACCGGCGAAATCCACCTGGCCGCCCTATCCCGGGAACTGCAACTGGAGGCCGGCCGCCGGGGAATGAAGCCGGCCGCGGCCGGGGTGCCTACCAACTACTTGTCCCTGTTCCTGGGCGGTATGTACTTCACCGACGGGGACCCCGACTATGACCCCAGTGTGCCCTGGGCCAACCCAGCTACCGGCAAACTGATTCGCCAGGCCATGAACCAGGCGATCAACCGGGAGGAAATGCTCCAGCACGTCCTCAAAGGCGACGGCGAGATTATGTACAACACCGCCTACCACGCGGTGCTGGGCAATGGTTACAACCCGCAGTGGGAAGCGGACTGGGAGGCGCTGTACGGCTATGACCCGGAAGCCGCCCGGGAACTGATGTCCCAGGCCGGCTACACCCCGGACAACCCCATGCCCTTCACTTCCTACAACTACTTCTCGGCGGACGAGCCGGAAACGGCGGTGATGCTGGAGGCCCTGATTAACTATTGGGAGCCTGTCGGCATTGACGTAACCCTGCTGGACAGCGAGTGGGGCACGGTGCGCAAGGAATACCGGGCCAAGGGTGAGTTCATCAAGAAGGGCGGCTGGGGCAACGTCATCACTATGCGCTCCCTGACCACCCGGCTGCGCGTCTGGAGCTTTGCCGCCACGGGCAATGGCGGCGGTTATGAGACCGACCTCCAGGACGGGAACTACCTGAAATATCAGGCCTTGCAGACGGTTGACCGGGAAGAGATCGACCGGTTGATCCGGGAAATCGGCGATGACCGGTTCTACAACTTCGCCGACATCCCCTTCTTCTGGTTCCGGCTGACCATAATGTTCAACCCGGAGGTGGTGGAAAGCTGGAACTTCCCCGGCACCGCATCCTCCAAGACCAGCCACTGGGACTTGCTCAAGGCCGCCCAGTAAGCGGCGCCGCCAACCCCAACCTGAACTGTCTGAGCATCCCGAACAAGACACGGCAGCGCCAACCGAGCGGCCCCCCGGTATTCTCCGGGGGGCCGCCTTTCATCCCGGCGATACCAAAAGCCCGGCCACTCCCGGATAAACACCGTGTTCCGCGGTAACTTTACCCCCCCTCCCAAGTAGCGAACGGCGGTAGCGAACGGCGACCGTCAGCGCCCAGCCGGCGACAACTATTGACACTCTCAAATTGCCGGCCTATACTCGGTCAGGTTTTCGGGCGCCCCGTGCCGGTTTCAGGAGGACCGGAGTTCTTGAGCCCAATCAAAATTTGGGAGGTCAACGTCAATGACATACTGGTTAAGCAAATCCCGAGCAATTCTCATTAGCTCTTTGGTTTTAATCCTTGCCCTAGTAGTAGCCTGTGGCTCCGCCGCTCCCGAAGTGGTGGAGCGGGAGGTAGTGGTTGAGAAAGAGGTGATCAAGGAGGTTCCCAAAGAGGTCATCGTAACGGAGGAGGTAATTCGGGAAGTCCCCAGGGAAGTCGTGGTAACCGAGCAGGTCATTAAAGAGGTCGAGGTGCTGAAGGAAGTACCCCGGGAGACCGTTATTGAGAAGACGGTCATCGCCACCCCGACTCCGATCCCGGCGGCCATGGAACAGGTGGAAGCCAAGGTAACCCGGGTGATTTACGCCCTGGGCGAGGTTCAGGAGACCAACCGGCACTGGACGGTTGGCCGCCCCTCCTATTACCAGTTCGATCCCTATAGCGAAACCCTCATCGGCCTGGACGCCCAGACCAACGAGCGGATACCTCGCCTGGCAAAAAGCTGGGAATTTACCCCGGACGGGCGGGTTTGGACCTTCCAGCTGGAAGAGGGCATACCCTTTCACTTTGGCTACGGCGAGTTCACTTCCGCCGATGCGGTAGCGGCGATGGACCGGATTCTGGGCGAGGACTCCCAGGTTTCGGCCCTCTCCTTCTTTAACGGCGCTACCTACGAGGGAACGGACGACCATACCTTCCAGATTACTTTCCCCTCCATCGCCCTGGACACCCCGTCCATCCTCTCCCGGGGCTTCGGCGGCGGGGAAATTATGATGCTCAGCAAGAACCAGTTCGACACCGTGGGCCTTGACGGGTTCGACGAGCAGCCGGCCGGCACCGGCTCCTACCAGTTCGGCGGTCGGGTTCCGGCCCTGAGCATCTGGTTTGAGAAGGCGCCTCAACCCCACTGGCGGGGCGAAAACCCGGACTTCCAGGAGGTAGAATTGCGCTGGGTGCGGGAAGACCTGACCCGCCTGGCCGCCCTGCTGACCGGCGAAATCCACGTCGCCGCCCTCTCCCGGGAGCTACAGTTGGAGGCCCTGCGCCAGGGAATGGAACCGGCCACCGCCGGCGTCCCCACTAACTACCTGACCATGTTCCTGGGCGGCCAGTATTACGGCGCCTACCAGGCAGACTATGACCCCAGCGTACCCTGGGCCAACCCGGAAACCGGCAAGCTGGTGCGCCAGGCCATGAACAAAGCCATCAACCGGCAGGAAATGCTGGACCACGTCCTCAAGGGCGACGGCGAACTGATGCTGTTGACCCAGTATCACCCGGTTCTGGGCACCTGGAACCAGGCCTGGGAGGACGATTGGGAGGAACTGTATGGGTATGACCCGGAGGCTGCGCGGGAACTGATGGCCCAGGCCGGCTACACCCCGGACAACCCAATGCCCTTCACTTCCTACAACTACTTCTCGGCGGACGAGCCGGAAACGGCGGTGATGCTGGAGGCCCTGATTAACTATTGGGAACCCATCGGCATTGACGTAACCCTGCTGGACAGCGAGTGGGGTACGGTGCGCAAGAACTACCGGGAACGGACCGACTTCATCAAGAAGGGCGGCTGGGGCAACGTCATCACCATGCGCTCCCTGACCAACCGTCTTCGGAGCTGGAGTTCGGCCCAGGGCGTGGGCGGCGCCGGCTACTACTCCGACATCATCGAGCGGAACTACGCCGCTTACCAGCAGTTGGACACGGTGGACTACGAACGGATTAACGAACTGATCCTGGAAGTGGGCGACGACAAGTACTACAACTTCGCCGACATCCCCTTCTTCTGGTTCAACCTGTCGGTAACGGTCAACCCGGAGGTGGTGGAAAGCTGGACCTTCCCCGGCACCGCCGGCTCCAAGACCAGCCACTGGCACCTGCTCCGCGCAGCCCAGTAGCTCGTTTCCAATCCTCCCGTCCGGAACGGCGGGAGTGCCCGGCAAACCAGTGGCCTCCCGGGGTTCTCCCCGGGAGGCCGTCTATTACCGGATTTCATCGACTCAGCCTGTCCGCTCCGTTTACGTCGATACGGCGGTTTTACAAGCCAACCGGGAGGTGCTAGGATAAAAGCAGTTAAAATTATTGTTTACCGATCCGCCTTTACCATCGTGATTGGGATAGTCGCCCCTGTCGCCGCTCTAAGCGTACCGGACTGAGCGCAAACGTTGCCCCGCCGGAGGCCAGAAGCGGTAGATTAGCACTATTAGCTATCGCCCTGGGCGGCGTGGGCATCGCCGGCGGCGTGGTCTATCTGGCGGAGAAACTGATCAACTTGGCGCGGGGAGTAGCCTATATGGTGGCCGAGCTCATAGTAGAAAAGTATAAGAAGCGGCAGTGGGAAGCCGGACGAACTGCTAAACAACGAGAGTGGCAAGCCTGGTATGAGCGTCAGCAGGCCGCTTTCCGGGAAGGGCGACCCTTTACCGAACCGCCGCCTGGCTATCCCCCCAAAGCTTGCGGCAACCGCCAGGAGACCCGGTAACCCCACCTTTCAGGAGTCTCCCGAATCCACGCCCGGATGCACCAACGAACGTTAGTATCCATTTAGTACCCATTGATGCAGAGTAAACCGTTAAAGATTCGCGCCGGTTAGTGTCCATCAGCAGCTAAAACAAAGGAGGATTGATGGCAACGCAAACGCAGGAAATCAAGAACATGCGGCTAATCTCCCACCACGACCTCAATGGCTATGGCAATATCGGCGAAGGCGTCCACCTGCACCAGAGCTCCGACGGGCGCCGCGTCCTCTACCTGGCCCACGAAAGCGCCCCCAAAGATATTACCAGCGTGGACGTAACCGACCTGTCTAACCCCAGGCTCCTGGCCCAGACCGAATTGGCCTACGGACATCTCCGTTCCAACTCTCTATCCATCGTGGACGACACCATGCTGGTGGCCTACCAGTCCCAGCAGCCGGGACAGCCGGGCGCCGGCATGGGGGTTTACCACATCAGCAACCCGGAGGAGCCGCGACAAATCGGCTTTATGGACTTGAGCGGCCCCTACTCCCGGGGTTGCCATTGCCTCTGGTGGGTGGAGGGCAACTACGCCCATCTGTCCACCGGCGCCGCCGACTTCCAGCCCCGCGACCAAAAGGACGACCAGTTCTATATGATTGTGGATGTCAGCGACCCCACCAATCCCAAAGAGGCCGGCCGCTGGTGGTTCCCCGGCACCCGGGAAGGCGACGCCGCACCCATGCCGGCCCGGCATACCCAATTTGACGCCGGTCATCGCCTGCACAACGGCAACGTCTATCCGGAGCGCCCCGACCGGGCCTACTGCGCCTATATGGACTCCGGCGTGGTCATCCTGGACATCGCCGACAAGACCAGCCCCCAAATGGTTAGCCACATCAACTATGCGCCGCCCTTCCCCGGCTTTACCCACACCGTCCTGCCCCTGTTCAACCGGGACCTGATGGTGGTAACCCAGGAGGCGGTGCGGCTCAACGGCGAGGATTACCCCAAGCTGATCTGGATGATGGACATCCGGGACGAGACCAACCCGGTGATCATCAGCACCTTCCCTATGCCGGACACTGAGGACTTCTTTAACCGGCCGGGACGGTTCGGCGCCCACAACGTCTATGAGAACCAGCCCGGGCCGACCTGTTTCCACTCCGACACGCTCATTTACGGCACCTTCTTCAACGCCGGGGTGCGGGTCTATGACACCAGCAACCCCTTCCAGCCTCAGGAAGTGGCCTACTTTGTGCCGGAAATGCCCGAGGGCGCGCCCTCCAACGGCATCAACGACGTATATGTGGACGAAAACGGCATAATGTACGTGGTGGACCGGCTCAAGGGCGGCCTCTACATCCTGGAACTCACCATCTAGGCCAGGTCGACGCATGGATTACACGAATTGCGATTAAGGAAACCGCTGCGAATCTCGGCGCTGCTCCCTGTTTCTGCGGTGAAAGACTCTGCGCCACAGCAACGCCGGGCAACGCAGAAATTCGGTCCGTACTTCTTAACCGCTACGGCCCGGAGTTAAAACGGGCCGGCATATGGGGGGCAGCATGCTGAAACCGCTGAGCCAAGAGGCCCGGGAACGCCTGAACACCTTGAAGTTCACCTTTGACGAGGCCTGGAGTTCCCAGATCGGCTATCCAGCCAACCAGAACTTTGACTATACCGAGCTGCTGCCCTTCCTCCAGTATTGCGGCAACAACGTCGGCGACCCCTTTCACGACGGCAACTTCCTCACCCATACCCACGCCATCGAGCGGGAGGTCATCGCCCGGTTCGCCGGCCTGATGCGCCTGGAGGCGGAAAGCGCCTGGGGGTATGTTACCTCCGGCGGCTCCGAGGGCAATATGTATGGCCTCTACCTGGCCCGGGAGCTTTTCCCCCAGGGTACCGCCTACTTTTCCGAGGACACCCACTACAGCGTCCTCAAGAACCTGCGCGTCCTGAATGTGCGCAACATTATGATCAAGAGCCAGGACAACGGGGAGATCGACTACGCTGATCTGTACGAAACCATCCGCATCAATCGGGACACGCCGGTGATTTTTATGGCGAACATCGGCACTACGATGAAAGGGGCGGTGGACAACCTGGACACGGTGCGGCACATCCTGAAAGACCTGGCCGTAACCCGTTCTTATATCCACGCCGACGCCGCCCTCAGCGGGATGATTCTCCCCTTTGTTCCGGAACCCCAACCCTACGGCTTCGACGCCGGCATCGACAGCATCGCCGTCAGCGGCCACAAGCTCATCGGCTCTCCCTTGCCCTGCGGCGTGGTGCTCACCAAACGGGATTACGTAGCCCGCATCGCCCGTTCCATTGAGTACGTGGGGGTAATGGATACCACCCTGCTGGGTTCCCGCAGCTTCTGGACGCCCCTGCTGCTGTGGTACGCCTTTGAGCGCTACGGACTGGAGGGTTTCCGGGAACTGGTGGCGGGAATGCTGGCGGTGGCCGAGTATGCCGTGGAGCGGTTTAACGACGTGGGCCTGCCGGCCTGGCGCAATAAGAACTCGGTAACGGTGGTTTTCCCCCGGCCGCACCTGGAGGTTTTCAACAAGTGGCAAATCGCCCCCCTGGGCGACATTGCCCACCTGATTACTATGCCCCACGTAACCCGCGCTATGGTGGATGAACTGGTGGACGACTGCCTGGCCCCGGGCACCGACGCCGGCCACGGCCAATGGCACCGCCATGGCTACGGCCATATCGAAGTTGCCAATTAGAAGTTAGGAACTACGAAATTGGCGAACGGGCAAGCTTAATTCGCCGTTTCGGGAGGAGGATTTTCCCGGTGGAAAGAATCGTGGTTATGGTAATGGATGAGGTAGGGGTGCTGGCGGAAATCACCCGGGTTCTGGCCGAGGCCGGCATCAACCTGTCCACCATCAATACCCAGGTCAAGGACGGGCAGGGCATGGTCATCCTCAGCGCCGAGAACGCCGACGCCGACAACGCTCTGGAGGTGTTGACCCAGGCCGGCTTTACCGCGGTGGCCGACGACTCCCTGATTGTCCGGCTGAAGGATGAGGCCGGCGCCCTGGCAAAAGTGGCTGACCGCATCAGTCGGGCCGGGATAAACATCCACAGCCTGCACATCCTGGACCGCCAGGCCGGCTACGCTACCGTCGCCCTGGAAACCGCCCCGGAAGACCGGGAGCAAACCAGAACCTTGCTGGACCCGGATACGGTAATTTAATCCGGAATAAATATAAGCCGGGCCGGTGGCGACGGCCAAGCGGCCCGCTCAACATTGGCGGTTTCCTTCCAGGCAGATCCCCGGAGATTCGCCGAGAACATCTGCCCGCCAATTTACCCTCGGTGAACCGCTGCGGGCCGCCACGTCTCTAAAGCATCCGTCTCTAAAGTAGGGGTGAAGTCCATCAGCTCGGCGCGCCACCGAGTCCGGCGGTAGGGGATGTTTCCCAATCAGGTGTCTGCCGGGTAGTCGAAGTAGGCGGTAGTAACCAGGTGATGCAATTCCTGGCAGTAGCCGCCGGCCTGTTGCAGCAGCGCCGCCCGGTCGGCCCGGTCGGGCCAGTCATAATTAATCAGGGCGCTCATTCGGCCGGCCAGACGGCCAGCGGCGGCGCTGGCCCGGGGGTCGGGGCCGGGGCCGAGGGCGGCCAACTCCGCCTCTACCAGGTCGATCGACCGGCGGAGGGAGTGGGGCAGCAGCGGGTCCGTCGTCAACAGATCCAGCACCTGCCCCGGCAGCACCGCCACACTGTAGCGGCGGTTGTAGGCGTCAAAGGCATTGCAGGCCCGCAGCAGGCTGGTCCAGTCGGCCTCGGTATCCTCCTTGCCCCCCGTATCATCGACCTCAGTACCGATCGCTGTACTGACCGTGGTACTGACCATCATATCCGCCGCCAGTTGCGCCAATAGCAACGCAACGGAAAGCTGCGCCCGCTCAATGCGGCGGCCCAACTGCATAAAGCTCCAGCCCTCGTCCCGGTACATCGTCGCGGCGGCCACGCCGGCAAGGGTGTCAATCTCCGCCGTCGTCTCCACATAAAAGGTCTCCGGCGAGGTGCGCCAGACGGCGGCCATATCCAGCCTTTGCAGTTTCAAGTAGGCCAGGTTCAGGTGGGTCCACATTTCAGCGCTGATGCGGTGGCGCATCTGACGGGCATTCTCCCGGCCCAGGGCGAAACAACTCCATACCGAATCCGGGTTAGTCCGCTCAAAGGTCAGGTCATCGGCCAGGGTATAGGAGTCGGCCAAGGTATAGGCGTCGCTGTTGAACCGTTGCAAGCGGTTCCCGGGCGGCAGGCGGTTCATGCTGGAGTAGATACGGCTCCAACCAAAGTAAATCTCCCGCACCGGTCGGTCCACCAGAGCCTCCACTTGCAGGCGAAGCAGGACGCAGAGGTGGCGCGCCCGCTCCAGGTAGCGGCCCATCCAGTAAAGCCCTTGCGCGCTGCGGGAAAGCATAACGGTTCAGTCCTCCAGCACCCAGAAATCCTTGCCGCCGCCGCCCTGACTGGAGTTTACCACCAAGCTGCCCCGGCGCAGGGCCACCCGGCAAAAGGCGCCGGGGACGATGCGGGTTTCCCGGCCGTGCAGCACAAAGGGACGCAGGTCCACGTGCCGCGGCTCCAGTTGCCCTTCAACCAGGCAAGGGGCGCGGGACAGCGCCAGCGTCGGCTGAGCGATGTAGTTAGCCGGGTCGGCCCGCAGTTCCCGGGCATACTCCTCCCGCTCCCCGGGCGTGGCGTGCGGCCCGATGAGCATACCATAGCCCCCGGAACCGCCCACCTGCTTGACCACCAGGCTCGCCAGGTTGTCCAAGGTATATTCTAGGTCTGCCGGGCGGCGACACAAATAGGTTTCCACGTTGGACAGCAGCGGCTCCTGCCCCAGGTAATAGCGCACCATATCCGGCACGTAGGCATAGACGCTTTTGTCATCGGCCACGCCGGTGCCCGGAGCGTTCACCAGAGTTACGTTACCCGACTGATAGGCCTTAATCAGTCCCGGCACGCCCAGCAGGGAATCGGGGCGGAACACCAGCGGGTCGATAAAGTCGTCATCCACCCGCCGGTAGATAACGTCCACCCGCCGCAGGCCATGGGTAGTGCGCATATAAACCAGGTCGTCCTTGACCAGCAAATCCCGGCCCTCCACCAGTTCGGCGCCGATGGCGTGGGCCAGGAATATATGCTCGTAAAAGGCGGAGTTATAGACGCCGGGGGTGAGCAGGGCGATGGAGGGGTCGGAACGGTCGGAGCGTTTCCGGGGGGCCAGTTCCCGCAGGGTATCCAGCAGGGCGCGCCCATAATGCTCCACCTCCCGCACCCGGGAACTGCGATAGAGGCCCCGCAGGCTGGCCTTGGCCGCCTTGCGGTTCGCCAGCATATAGGACACGCCGGAGGGGACGCGCAGGTTGTCCTCCAGCACCCGGAACCCGTCGTTAGTGCGCACCAGGTCGGTGCCGCAGATGCCGACCCAGGTGCCGTGGGGAGCGGAAAAGCCACGCATCTCCTGGCGGTATTGCGGGCAGCCATACACCACGTCGGCGGGAATTACACCGTCGGCAACGATGCGCCCGGCGTCGTAAATGTCCGCCAGGAAGCGGTTCAGCGCCCGGAGCCGCTGGGTCAGCCCGGCCTCCAGTTGCCGCCAGTCGCCGCCGGACATCAGCCGGGGCAGGCAGTCAATGGGGATAATCCGCTCGTCCACCTCGTCGTCGCCGTAAACGGTGAAGGTGATGCCCTCGTTGGAAAAGGATCGGGTAACCCGTTCCTGAATGTTGCCCAACTCCTCGGCGGAAAGACGGCTCAGGGTATCATACAACTGCCGGCAATGCTCCCGGGGGGCGCCGTCGGGCCGGAACATCTCATCATAGATTGAGGGGGCCAGGCTGTAGTTAGCAAAGTCCATAGCTGCCACTCCCAGGCGATTATACTATTACTCCCGCCCTTGGCGCCACCGGAGCCGCCGGACGGTTCCGTTCGAAAATGACGGTTCCATTTGAAAACCGGGTTGAGAACCGCAGGAGACGCGGGTAGATGCCGGCTAAACACTAAAAGCAAACGGAACTCGCCGGACCAGGATGTTGCCCCTTTTCACCGGGAAATGCGGAGGGTAGCGGTTCAGAGCGATATATTGCGCTCGGTCATCTCTACCTCTCTCCATCTCTTTGTGAAAAAAACCGGTTGGAAAATTGACTATCCGGCGCGGTAAACCTATAATCCCGGGAATTACCCGCACTTCACCCGAACTTCAAAAACACCCTGCAAGCAAAAATGGAGGTTTGGTTATGGCAGAGATATTGGGCGTTGGCGCTACCCACTACCCGCCGGGACTGGTGCCCGACGAGTATAAACCCTGGCCCCTGGTCCGGATGCTCAAGACCAACCGGATACCGGAACATATGAAAGACCCGGCCAACTGGCCGGCCCCGATGCAGGCCGAATGGGGCGATGACGAGGGTATTACTGCCCACAGGGAACACCGGGCCCGCGTCTTCGCCGCCTTCCGCAAAATCCGGGCGGAGATCGATGCCTTCAAGCCGGACTTGGTCCTGGTCTGGGGTGATGACCAGTACGAAAACTTCCGGGAGGACATCATCCCTCCCTTCTGCGTCCTAGCCTACGATAAAATTGATTTCCAGCCCTACCACCGCATCGGCGACCGGCCCAACATCTGGGGCGAGCCGAAGGACCAGGTTTTCAGCGTCCCGGGCCACCGGGAAGCCGGGCGGTTCCTGACCCGCAGCCTGATTGACCAAGGCATCGATATGGCCTACGCCTACAAGCCGCTGCACGAAAAGGCCGGCTTGGGCCATGCCTTCGCCAACACGCTGCTCTTCCTGGACCTGGACCGCCAGGGTTTCGACTACCCGGTGTTGCCGGTGGCGGTGAACTGCTACGGCAGCAACGTGGTGCGGATGCGCGGCGGTTCGGAAGTATTCGCCGAGGAACTGGATCCCCCTTCGCCCACCCCGCGCCGTTGCTTTGAGGTAGGCCAGGCCACCGCCCGGGCCCTCAAGGACAGCCCCTACCGGGTAGTGCTGATGGCCTCCTCCAGCTGGTCCCACGCCTTCCTGACGGAAAAGAACCACTGGGTCTATCCCGACCTGGAGGCCGACCGGGTGCTGCTGGAGGCGCTGCGCAAGGGCCAATACGAAACCTGGCGGGACTGGTCCTTGCACCAGGTAGAGGAATCGGGTCAGCAGGAAACGTTGAACTGGCAGTGTCTGGTCGGCGCGATGGCTGAACTGAACCGACAGGCCGACATCCTGGAATGGGCGGAGACCTGGAGCTTCAACGCCCCCAAGTGCCTGGCGCTGTTCAAGTAAAACCGGGCTTGTTAAACACCCGGTTAAACCGGAGACGCCGAGAGCAGATTAAGATCACTCTCGGCGTCTCCTGGTGAAAAGGTAAAAACACCCGGGTCAAGCTGCCGCCGGTTCCGCCGCCAGCGCCCGGGGAGGGTTGGGCCGGCGGGACAGGGCAAACATGCAGGCGCTCAGGACAAAGGTGGGCGCAAAGGTCGCCAGCACCAGCTCATAGCTGTTGGTAGTGTCCCGGATCCATCCGGCATAAATCGGCGCAACAAACATCCCCAGATTGTGGAAAATGCTCATGGTCCCCATCAGGCTGGCGAACCGGCTCCGGCCAAAGTAGTCCCCCAGCATTATCCAGTTCACCGAGGTTATACCCTCCACCACCGCCAATCCCAGGATAAACACCACCAGCGCCGGCCACTCGGGTAGAACCCACAGCCCCACCAGTCCCACCGCTCCCAGATTCATCCCGAAAAAGAGCAGCTTGCGCGGCGAAAAGCGTCCGCCGGCCACCCCCAGCAGGAAGCGCAGCGGTATCGCCAGAAAGAACATTATCGAGGCGAAAAGAGTGGCGGTCTGCTCATCCACTCCCTTCCAGGCCAGCAGAGGGAACAAGTGGATGATGATGGAGTTGGTGGCCGATACCCGGGTGATTACTCCGGCCAGCAGGAACCAGAAAGCCTGGGTACGCAGCGCCTGCCGCACCGTAAAGTTCGGCCCTTCCGGGGCGCCGGCGGCCGGCGCCGGGGAGTGCTGGCCACCCCGGGCCGAATGGGCCAAACGGGACGGATGGCTCGGATAAGATGCCCCGTCCCCTCGACTGCGGTCAAAGTCGCCGTCAGGACGCAGGCCCAGATCCTCCGGCTTACTGCGGATAACGTAGGCCACCGGCAGCGTCAGCAGGGCAATGCACAGCCCGATGAGAAACACGGTAGGCCGCCAGTCCAGGAAAACGATGCCCAGGTGCAGCAAAGGGACGACAATGGCCCCGCCGCCGGCGAAGGCGGTCATCAGGGTGGACAGGGCCACCGCCTTGCGCCGCACGAACCACTGATTCACCGTCGCCATCAAAGTCTGGCCCAGCCCGGCGGTCTTGCCCACCGACACCACTCCCACAAAGAGCAGTACCAACTGCCAGTATTCCCGGGTAAAGGCGAGGAGCATCAGGCCGATTCCAGCGGTGAGGCCGCCAAATAGAATCATCGGCCGTCCGCCGAACTTGTCCACCAGCCAGCCTACCAGGGGGGCGCCCATCCCTCCTTCAGCCCGGGCCAGGCTGAAAACCAGGGACATCGAGGCGTAGGATATGCCCAGGTCGCCGCGAATCGGCTCGAAGAAGCGGGGGAAGCCCGTGGAAATGGCCCCATTGCCGAACATCCCTTGCAGGCAGGCCATCGCCACTACCCGCCAGCCATAAAAAAAGCGGCCCTGCCGCCGGGAATCATCAGCTTCGGTTGTATTGCCGGGGCGGGTCCTGGTTTCAGAAGAGGTTTCTTTCATCGCTGCCCCGCATAATATCCCGAAGGCAAATAATTCGTCAAGGCCAGTATCGCATACCTGAATCCCCACAAATCTCCGTTGTTCCGGCGCCGGGGCATTGAGCTCCCGAGCAGCGGGAGGGCAACTGGTGGTTAAACGGCGCCGGATGTGCCACAATGGGCGCCATGCTGGAAACTGTGCTGAAACGCGACCGGGCGCTGGTGGCCGCCGGGTTGGCGGCGCTGGGCCTGCTGGCCTGGGCCTATATGTTCTACCTGGCCCGGCAGATGGAAACGATGGGCGATATGGCCGGCGTCGGGATGTTAGCCTGGGGGCCGGTGGATTTTATCCTGATGTTTCTGATGTGGGCGGTGATGATGGTCGCTATGATGACACCGGCCGCCGCGCCGATGCTGCTGACCTTTGCCGCCATCCACCGCCGGCGCAAGGAAAACGACGACGCCCGGTCTCCCCTCGTTCCTACCGGCGTATTCCTGGCCGGCTACCTGCTGGTCTGGAGCGGCTTTTCCCTGGCCGCTACCCTGGCCCAGTGGGGGCTGCATACCGCCGCCCTGCTATCCCCGATGCTGTCTATCACCGGCCCGGTCCTGGGCGGCAGCTTGCTGCTGCTGGCCGGCGTCTTCCAGTGGACTCCCCTCAAATCCGCCTGCCTCCGCCACTGCCGCACGCCCCTGGGCTTTCTGACTACCGGCTGGCGGGAGGGATACCGGGGCGCTTTGGGCATGGGCCTGAAGCACGGCGCCTGGTGCCTGGGCTGCTGCTGGGCGCTGATGGCCCTGCTGTTTGTCCTGGGGGTGATGAACCTGCTGTGGATTGCGACTCTGGCCGCCCTGGTCCTGGCGGAAAAAGTCCTGCCGGCCGGCCCCTGGATTGCCCGCAGCGCCGGGTTGGCCCTGCTGGCCTGGGGTCTCTGGTTGATAATTGGCGGCATCCTGGCCTGACCTGACCCGGCAACCAAGTGCGTGGAGAAATGGATTATGCCTAACCCGGACGCCAACCCCCGAGCCGACGCTCACGACCAGGACAAGCTGCGCCGCTGGCAGCAGGAACTGACCGGTGGCGCGCCGCCAGGCCCGGCGGTGTACGCCATGTTCCTGGTGTCGGAGCAGGACACGGCCGCCCATGGCATTTTCCGGGACTTCCGCCGCAGCTTTGAGCAAAGGGACGCCGGGTTTGCCAACCTGGTCATCTTCGGTCAGCACGGCGTATCGTCAACCGTTCGTTTAATGCTGGCGGAGTTGGACTTGCCGGAGGCCGGACTGCCGGTTCTAGTCCGGTTCGGAGCCGACGCCAACCCAGTCGCCCGGGAAATAATCCCCTTGCCCCGGGGTAACCCGTCCGCCGCTATCCCGGAGTTGGCCGAGGCTGAATGGCAAGCTGCTCTGCGGTGGGCCGAGACGAAACTGGACGAGTCCCCGGAAGGTGGCGCATCACCGGAGTTGCGCCGGACGCTACAGGAAATGCTGGGCGGCCTGTGCGCCACGGTGGGGGCGAAAGTGGAGGAATGATCGAATGCCTGAAAATGCGCGAGGTGCTGAACTATGGAGACCGTAGCTACCATCGGCGGATTGCTCGTTGCTTTGATTCTGGGCGGAGTAGCCGGCTGGCTTAGCCGCGGGGCCAGGCCCGGAGGAGCGTCCGCCGTCGTCGCATCCGACCACCAAGCGGAGTTGGCTAACCTGCGCCTCCAGTACGAACGGCAGTCTGCCGAAAGACAAGGGGAGTTGTCCAACCTGCGCCTGCAAAACGAGCAACAACTGTCGGCGAAGCAGGAAGAAATGGGCAAGCTGCAAGTGCAGCACGAGCAACAGTCCGGCAAACTACAGGGAGAGATAGCCCGACTGAAGGGAGAATTGGAACAGGTCGCCACTACCCAGCAACTGCTGGAAGCGGCCAAAGCCCAATTTAGCGAGACAGCCAAACTAACCGCAACCGAAGCCTTGCAAGGCAACAATGACCAGTTCCTCAAGCTGGCTAATGAGAACCTGGGCAAAACGCTAGAATCCGCCAGTCGGGAACTACACCAACGGCACCAGCAGTTTCAGGAATTGGTTAAGCCCTTGTCTGAGAACTATGTCAAGCTGAACCCGCAAATCGAAGCGTTAGCCAGGCAACATCAATCTTTGGCGGAGCAGACCGGCAAATTGTCCTCGGCATTGACTGAAAACCGTCAGGCCGGGCGTTGGGGCGAAGTCCAACTGCGACGGGTGATTGACCTGGCCGGGATGACGGATTACTGCGATTTCGCCGAGCAGCAATCTTTAAGCGCCGCGCCGGCGCGTCCCGACTTGATCATCAGACTGCCGGAAAAACGCACGATTGTCGTTGATGCCAAGGCGTCAACCCTGGCTTATATGGAAGCGCAGCAAACTGAAGACCCGGAAAATGCCAGCGCCGCTTTAGCAAAACACGCCCAGGCAATGCGCGGGCAAGTTGAAGATTTGGCGGGCAAGAACTACGGCGCAGCGGTAGATGGTTCCCTGGACTTCGTAGTGATGTTCGTTCCCGGAGACCAGTTCCTGGCGGCGGCACTCAGTTCCAACCCCGGCTTGATTGAGTTTGCTATGTCCAAACGGATTGCGATCGCAACACCCGCCTCGCTGATCTCAATGTTATGGGCCGTGGCCAACGGTTGGCAGCAGTTCCGTCTGGCCGAGGATGCCCAGCGAATCAAGGATGTCGGCGAGGAGATGTATAAGCGCCTTCGGGTTTTTATCAACCACTACACCAAAATCGGGGATGGGCTGGAATCCGCAGTCGCCGCCTACAACCGGTCGGTGGGTTCCTTTGACCAACGGGTAGCGCCTCAGGGCCGGCGATTCGCTGAGTTGGTCGTCGGCAGCGATGGGGACTTCGCTACCCCGGACACGATAGAAAGACTCCCCAGAATCTCGGCCTATGCTACCAGTACTGAAGGCAAAACAATGGCCGCTGACGACGACTAACTCCGGTTGCCACTTCCACCAGCCAGTGTTACCATTAAGTCCATGTTACAGCAGGAGGTGAAGTCATGGCTCTCATATCTAACCTGGGCCACGTAGGAATTATCTGCGACGACTTTCTGAAGATGCGGGACTTTTATACCCGCGTCCTGGGCCTGACCGTTACCGACGAGGACCCGGAGCGGGGCAGTTGCTTCCTCAGCGCCGACCCGGAGAACGAGCACCACGAACTGAATCTGGGCCAGGCCAACGAAAACCGGCCCCGCACCCAGAACGTAGGGCAGGTCTCCTTCATCGTCCCGGATATGGCCGCCCTGCGGGAGCTGAACCGTCGCTTCAAGGCGGAAGGCACGCCCATCCTCCGCACCGTCACCCACGGAATCTCCCATAGCATCTATTTCCACGACCCGGAGGGCAACGTGGGGGAGGTCTATTACAAGACCGGCTACGTGGTCAAGCAGGGCTTTGGCCGCCCCATTGACCTGGATACCCAGTCCGACGCGGAAATCCTAGCCTTCTCCCAGAGCTTTGAGGCCACCGAAGGCCCTTTCCAGGGAGCCAAGCTGCCCGTAGGCCAGGCCGACTAGGTAACTTTATCGGTTACGACGGCGCAGGGGCGGGTTGCAACAACCTGCCCCTTACCTTTTCTTTCTTCTTTCGCCAAGCGACCCAGCGAGTCGCCGGGTCGCGCCGCGCCGCCGGGTCTTCCGATTTACCAATGGAAAAACGCCGATACCCCTGATTCCAGGAGGATTGCAATGACGCTGGACGTTTCTGCCTCCAGGGGCGCAATGACCGGCCCCCGATACATTGAGAGCCTGCGGGACAACCGGGAGGTCTGGCTGGACGGGGCAAGGGTGGCCGACGTGCCCGCGCACCCGGCCCTTGCCGGGATGGTTCAGGAACTGGCCCGTATCTATGACCTGCAAGACTCCGACGCCTTCCGGGAGGAGATGACCTTTATCTCGCCGGAGACGGGTAATCGTTGCAGCTATTCCTGGCTGCTGCCCCGCACCGCCGCCGACCTGAAGCACAAGCGCCGCAACAGCGAAATCTGGAACGAACAAAGCTGGGGCCAGTTGGGACGCAGCCCGGACATCCTGGCGCCGCATATCATCGCCCTCTACGCCCTGCGCTCCTCCCTGGCCGCCATCAAGCATCCCCGGTGCGACTTCGGCGAGAATATCATCAACTATCACCGCTACTGCCAGGAAAATGACCTCTTCCTGACCCACGCCCTGGGCGACCCTCAAGTTGACCGCAGCCAGCAGCCCCAGAATGAACCGCGCAATCTCATCGAGGAGGAACTGGCCCTGCATGTGGTGGAGGAGACCGCCGCGGGCATCATCATTTCCGGCGGCAAACAGCTGGCTACCGCCGCTCCAATCAGCAACGAAACCTATGTCTCCCTGTCCGCCACCTTCCTGCGCCGCTCCGACCCCAGGTGCATCCTGGCTTTTGCCATTCCCACTGCCAGCGCCGGTCTCAAGATTCTCTGCCGGGAGCCGGTCTCCGGGGGGTACGGCGGCTTTGGGCATCCCCTGGGCCGGCGCTACGACGAGCAGGACGCCATGCTTTTCTTTGATCGAGTGCTGGTGCCCTGGGACCGGATATTTATGCTCTACGACGCCACGCCCCTGCTGCGCCAGTTGGGCAGCGGGACCAACTTCCAGGGCTGGCCCAACCTGTGCCGCATCCACGAGCGGATGAAGCTGATGACCGCCGTGGCGACGCTGATTGCCGAGGCCATCGGAGTTATCGAGTACCGGGAGGTGGCGGCCAAGCTGGGCGAGATGGCAACCTATACCGAGATGTGGCGCCACGCCCTGGATGGCCTGGAGCATACCGCTTTTATGGTTGAGGCGGGGCCGGGCGACCGCCTGATGTCCCTGGGGGATCTGAACGGGCTGAACATCTTCTTCGCCCAGATGTCGGCCCGGATGGTGGAACTATTGCGGGAGATCGCCGGCTCCGGCATCATTATGCAGCCCAGCGAGCGGGACCTGGCCCACCCGGAACTGCGCCCCTACCTGGACCGGTACATGCGGGGCAAGGACGTGGATGTGGAGTATAAATCCCGGCTCTACCGACTGGCCCACGACCTGGCGATTTCCTCCTTTGGAATGCGCCAGGAAGTGTATGAATACTGGCACGGCGGCGACCCCAACCGCAACCGGATCAACCTGCTCCGGGTCTATGACCAGAAAGACGTAACCCGCCGGATCAAAGACCTGCTTTCCCGGCCCTTGATGAATGGTGGGTAAAGGAACGGTGGAATGGAGCCAGGACGTTATGCAAGCGCCGACAAGTATCAGTGCGGCTTATGTCGTTGACCGATTCATCGCCACGGCAGCCGACACTGTAGATTTCTCCGCCGCCACTTCCACCCGTCCGGCGGGAAGGGCCGGCCTGGCGGCCATACGTGCTGGACGGACAACTGACGGGGGCATAGTTACGGAAGGCCTTAACCCGGTACAGCACGACTATAGAACGAACCGGGGCTGAACTAAAGCCGGGGCTGTAAAACCGGGGCCGGGCTAATCAGCCCGGCCCTTTTCCAGGCGGCGCAGTGGCGGAGGGAGTGGGATTCGAACCCACGATACCCGGAGGTATAACGGTTTTCAAGACCGCCGCAATCGTCCACTCTGCCATCCCTCCACGGCGGAAAGCCCGGCTATTCCAGCCTCAACCCTTTTATCCATCCTTTATCCATCCAGCAAGGACCATAACCCGGTCGGGGCTATCACCTCTAGGCGGCGCGGCCCTCGTTCCGGCGCACGCCGGGACGCCGGCGGCGGTTTGGTGGATGCCTTCATTAAGGCGCTGTCCCGTGCGGCGGCGGCTTGTCAGCAATCGCCCGGCAATCGCTAGGGGGTGTCGTCAAAGTAATTTAGTCCAAATGACCATCGCCCGAATCTGGCAGATGGCCAAGTAGGAAAGGGAGTTCTTGGCATACCGGGTTGCCACCCCCCGCCACTGCTTGAAGTCCAGGAAGCCGTTTTCCACCAGGTGGCGCAGCTTGTACAGCGCCCGGTCATACTCCCGCTTTTCCCGGCGATTGCTCTTGGGCGGTATTACCGGGTTCATGCCCAACTCCGAGGCCGCAGCTATGATTTCATTGGTGTCGTAGGCTTTGTCAGCCAGCAGACACTCCGCTTCGATGCCTTCAATCAGGGGCAAGGCTTGGGTGCAGTCCGCCGCCGTGCCTCCGGTCACCATTACCCTTACCGGCATTCCGTGGGCATCCACCGCCAGATGCAGTTTGGTGTTCAGCCCCCTTTTGTGCGGGCGATGGCCTGGCTTCCGCCCTGGGCCCCGGCGCTGTGGGGATGGGCCTTGATGTAACTGGCGTCAATCATCAACCATTCAAAATCAGGATCGTCGACCAGGGCATCCAGCAGCATGTCCCATACCCCTCTGTCCCGCCAGCGGCAGAAGCGGCGGTGGGTGTTCTTCCAATCCCCATAGTCCGGGGGCAGGTCCCGCCAGGGGGCGCCGGTGCGCAAAATCCAGAACACGGCGTTGAGAAAGAGACGATTATCGCAGGCGGGCCGGCCCGTCTTGCCCTTGCCGCCTGGGAGAAGGGGGTCCAGGACTTCCCATACCCGGTCTGAAATATCGTGACGCCGGTGCGCCGGCACTGCCATTGCTGCTGACATAGCCCAATCCTGCTACACTGGTTGCAATGTCAGCTTATCATCACACCCTTACTTTGACGACACCCCCTAGGAAGCGACCCGCTTCCTCCGGTTCGTCATGTAGTCGATGAGGATATATTCGCCCAGATTTTCCGAGCTGCTGTAAAAGGCCCGGCCCTGATTGATGCGGGTCATCCGGTCAACAAAGTTTACCAGTTGGTAATTGTTCTCCAGCATAAAAGTGTTGATGACGATGCCTTCCTGGGTACACCGCTTGACTTCCTTCAGGGTTTCCAGTTCGGTGCGGTAGCTGGGAGGATAGTTGAAGTAGGAACGGCCACCCTCCAGGTGGGCCGTCGGTTCGCCATCGGTTATCACCAGTATCTGCCGGGTGCCTCCCTTCTCCCTGGACAGCAAGTTGCGGGAAAGCATCAGGGCATGGTGCAGGTTGGTGCCGGACACCCAGGCGTTCCAGTTAACCTTGGCCAGGTCCTCCTCCCGGATTTCCCGCGCATAGTCGGAGAAACCGACAACATGCAACGTATCCCGGGGGTACTGGGTGCGAATCAGGGCGAACAAGGCTAACGTAACTTTCTTGGCCGCCTGGAAATTATTGAACAACCCCATGGAGCGACTCTGGTCCAGCAACACTATCGTAGCCGCCCGGGTCATATGCTCGTTGCGGTAAATCTCAAAGTCTTGGGGAGTGATTTTAACCGGCACCCGGGGGCCGCTCCGGGCAATGGCGTTCTTGACCGTAGCCTGCAAGTCCAGCTGAAAGGGGTCGCCAAACTCGTAGGGCCTGGTTTCACCCAGCAGATCGCCGCCGGCCCCGCGGGTGTCCAACTCGTGGTTGCCGGTCCGGTCCTTTCTCAGGTGGATAAAGACTTCGCGCAAGGCCTTTTGGCCGATGCGGCGAATCCCCCGGGCCGTCAGTTCCAGGTCGTCGTCTCCGGAAACGTATCCGGCATCTTTGAGCAATTGGCGCAACCGATCCAGTTCTTCCCAGGCGCGGCGGGCCTCCTCACCCAGCAGCTCGGCCAGTTGGTCCGGGTCCACGTCATCCAGGTTGCCGGTGCGCAACGCCTGCTGGAGGGACTGCTCCAGTTGATCCAGGTCCTGGAACTGGCGCATCATTTCCATGGCCTGTTCCATGGTGAGGCTGTCGTCGCCGAGGAAGGGGTACTGGCGGCGCAGGTCGTCCATGGGCATCAACTGTTCCAGCAGCGCAGCGAACTCCGCCATCGGGCGCTGCATCCCTGGATCCAGGGCCGAGTTAAGGGCGTCCTCCAACTCCCGTCGCATTTCCGGGGACATACTATCCAGCAAGGACTGCATCTGAGCCAACTGCCGTTGCAGCAACTCCATCAGCTCATCGAAACTCTGCGGTGGGTTCGGGCCGAACATGGAACCGAACCGTTGCATAAAACCGTTAAAATCCGGTTCGCGGCCCGCCAGTTTGTCCCGCATCATCGCATTGAGTTGTCGCAGCATTTCCTGCATGGCGGCCTGCTGCTCCGGGGACATCCCCTGGATTTGCTGCTGCAACTGCTGGGACATATTTTGCGCCATTTGGCTTTTCAGCAGATCCAGCAGTTCCTGGAACAGCTGCCGAGCCTCCGGGTCAATAAAGTCGTACTCCAGCAATTCCTGGATTTGACCGCCCAGACTCGCCGGCAGGTTGTCCAGCTTTTCCCGGTTCCGGTCGGCTCGCTGCTCCAGCAGGTCGTAGAGGCCTTCCTGTTGCGGGCGGTCCGGCCCCGCCGCCTGGGCTACCTGCTCCTGGGCTTCGGCAAGGCGGCGGTCAATGCCCCCCCGTTCCGTTTGCAGAATAGTTTCCAGCCGTTCCTTCAGATCATCCACCACCGAATCCATATTGTGCTGTTGCAGCTGCTGGCGACGGCGATTCTTCAGCTGCTCCATCAGCTCGCGGAGGCCAGGCATTTGTTGTCCTGCCCGGTTCTGCATACCGTTGCGCAACAATTCCCGCAGGGCCTCCATCACGTCGCCCTGTTTGAGCAATTCATCGGAGAGCCGGTCCATCAACTCATTGGCGTCCAGGTCAAAAATCTCCTGGGAACCGTCCCAGCGGGAGTAACGATAGGTACGATACAGCATGGCGCCTCCCCTCTTTCCTTTATCCTTGACCCTTTCGGACCCTTTCGCGCTCACCCCGGCCTTCTTCCCGGGAAGGCGCGCCGGAGATGACCGGAGATGATCAGGGTAGCGAGGTCAAACTACCCGCGCTCCGAGGATTTTTTCCAGATGGCCCAATGCCCAGGTATGGGCCGCCGGGTCGAAAGTTGCCACGCAGTCGGAAGGCACTTCCACCGGATAGTCCCGGTTGCGGGCGTCGGAGGTAGTGTGCAGCACACAGATGTCGGTGCACACGCCACAGATGATCAGCTTGTCCGGGCGCAGTTCTTCCAGCCGTTGGGCCAGGTCGGTGTTGAAAAACCCGCTGTAGCGGTTCTTGGGAACCAGGTTCTCTCCGGTAAGGTATTCAGCCAGTTCAGGAATCACCTGGGGTTCTTCGGTGCCTTTGACACAGTGCACCGGAAATAGCTGAAACTCCAGGTCGTCCGGGTCGTGGTGGTCGGACACAAACAGAATGGAGGCTCCTTCCGCCATTTCCCGGGCCAGCAGGGAGCGAATGTTAGGGATAAGCGCCCGGTAGTCTGCGCAGTACAGGTTGTGGCCCGGCTCCAGAAAGCCCCGCACCATGTCAATTACCAGGACTACGCTGGACATTCTCGCTACCTCCTTAAGTGGCTTCCGGCTCCCGGCAGTGGCGGCGGGGCCACCCGTTGAACGCCGGCTTGCTGGCTATAGAAAGGCGGGGCGAAGCTTCCCTGCTCAACTCTCTCAAAAGGAGAAGCAGGTGAGCCATTCGCGGACCTTGCCGGTCGCTGTTCCGGGTCTTTTGCTGCATTCTGCCATATTCGCCACGTAAAGAACAGCTAAACGGGGAAAGTAATGATGCCGGAGGCAGTGGTTATAGCCATCGTGCCGGAAAAGACTTCCCGGCCACGCTCCAACGGGTCCGGGAAGGCGATGTCAATAAAACCGGAATAAGGGCGCCAAAGCTGAACGGGCTACCGGGAGGCGGATTCCCGCCTTGTGGAACCGGCGGGGGCGCGCCCCGGGAAGAACGGGCATCAGGCGACCATTCCGCCGTCGATGGTCAATACCTGGCCGGTGATGTACCCGGCGCCGGCGCCGCACAGGAAAATAACCGCTTCCGCCACTTCCTCGGCGCCGCCGAAACGCTCCATGGGGATACGACTGAGTACCAGCCGGCGGGCTTCTTCAGTCATCTGGTCCACCATCCCGCCCGTGTCGATGAAGCCCGGGGCCAGCGCATTGACGGTTATGTTTCGGGAAGCGACCTCCCGGGCCACCGCCTTGGTAAACCCGATCAGCCCGGCTTTGGAAGCGGCATAGTTGGCCTGGCCGGGGTTGCCGCCCAACCCCACGACCGAGGAGATGTTGACCACGCGACCCTGGCGGCGCCGGATCAGGTGGGGCATAACGTACTTGGTACAGAGAAAGGCCCCACGCAGGTTCACTTCCAGCACCCGGTCCCATTCCTCCGGGGTCATGCGGAGGAGCAGGCGGTCGCGGGTTATACCGGCGTTGTTCACCAGGATATCGATGCGATCCCACTGCTCCAATACCTGCTTGACCAGAGCGGCGGCGGATTTCTCCTGGGAAACGTCCCCGGCTATTGCCGCAGCCTCTCCCCCGGCGCCGGTTATGGCTCTGACTACCTGCTGGGCCTCCTCCGCCGAAGACTGGTAATTCACGGCCACCCGGACGCCCTCCCGGGCCAGCCGGCGGGCGATGACGGCGCCGATGCCCCGGGAAGCCCCGGTCACCAACGCTACCTGCCCCCCCAGGCCGGTCGCGGCCATTACCCTTCACCCTCAGTCAGGCCGCGGAGGCGAATTTCCGCCAGCTCTTCCCGCATACTTTCCACCAGGCCCCACTGGACACAGCGCACGGCGGTGTCAATGGCCCCGGTCATCCCCGCCGCTCTGGAGGAACCATGCCCCACCAGCACGGCGCCGTTGACGCCAAAGAGCGGGCCGCCCATGGTTCGGGGCAGGTTAGTGGTCTGCCACAGCTCGGACAGGACGCGGGTCAGCTCCTCCCGGGAGATCAAAGGGGACAGTTGCCCCGCCAGATAGCCGCCCAGAGCGCTGCCCATACCCTCGGTGAACTTGATGAGAATGTTGCCGACAAAGCCGTCGCAAACGATGACGTCGGCCTTGTCGTTGAAAAAGTCCATGCCTTCCACGTTGCCGACAAAGTTCAGATGGCTTTTCTCCAGCAGCCGGTAGCTTTCCTGGACCTGCCGGTTGCCCTTGGACTTCTCCGAGCCTACGCTGAGCAGAGCAACCCGCGGGTTCTCAATGTCCAGGAACTTGTGCGCAAAGACCGAGCCAAGCGCGGCGAAGCTGAGCAACTGAGCGGGCCGGCAATCCACGCTGCTGCCCAGGTCCATCAAGATAGTGCGGGGCGCCAACCCCAGGAAAGGCCCGCCGATACAGGGGCGTTCCAGCCCTTCCATCATCCCCAAGATCAGAGCGGAAGTAGCCATTGAGGCGCCGGTAGAACCCAGCGAAACCAGCACGTCGGCTCCTCCGTCTTTGACCAGCCTGGTTCCGACGATTATCGAGGCATCGGGCTTTTGCCGGAAGGCGTGCATCGGGTGTTCATCGTCGCCGATCTTGCCCACCGCAGGAACTACGGTAACCGGCTTGCCGGCCAGGTCATAACTCGCCAGTTCCCCTTCTACCGCCGCCGGGTCGCCGACCAGGAGCAACTCTAGCGGATGGGCATCCAGGGCCGCCACTGCGCCCTTGACGGTTTCGCGGGGAGCGTAATCACCCCCCATAACGTCCACCGCCACTCGAATCGGCGATGGCGACTCATTACTGTGCATGATTCCTTTCCCCGAATATCTACCCGGAACGGGCGTCGGCATCGATGTAACGGCTTGCCTCTGACGGCTTGCCCCGGTTAGCCTGGCGCAGTTTCAGCGTGGCCGTGCCAGCAACTAATTCCTGCCCGGCGCTCCCATTGACCACCCCCACGGAACAGACGACCAGCCGGTGGTTGGGGTTCTCCTCTTCCCGGATAACCCGGCCCCGGCTTTCCAGCAAGTCGCCCAGGTAAGCGGCGCCCTTGAAACGGACTCGAAGGCTGCCGGTTTCCAGCCAGGCCGACCCGTAGGCGGCAGCCATCATCCGGGAAACCAGCGCCAGGGTAAGCATACCGTGAGCGATTACGCCGCCGAACTGGGTAGTCGCCGCAAAATCCGCATCCCAATGCAGGGGATTGAAGTCCCCGGCAGCGACGGCATAAGCGTTGAGCCGCTCCTGGTCAATGGTCAGCGTTACTACCGGCAGGGTCCGGTTTTCTTCCAATTGTTCAGCCATCAGCCATGGTTATCCCGGCGAGGGTTCGCCGGACATCTCCGCCGGTCATTCCCGGGAAAACGGGAATCTCGTGAGTCGGGGGTGGCTCCCGGCTTTCGCTGGAATGACGGGAAGGGGTCAACTCCGGCCGGGTCGCCGTTGGCATCGCCTACTCGTCGCCTGCCGGGACCAGCACCGTCGTCCTGCCGGTCTGCACCGTTGCGCCCATCTTATCTTTCAGAGTATAGGTCACGGTAGTGAACTGCCAAGCCCCCCGGCGGCGGGGGCGCTCCACCACCGCTGCGCCGGTGATGTCTTCGCCAATGGATACCGGCAACACTGCGTCCATTTCCTGAATGCTGTGGATGGTCCCCGGCGGCAGGGCGAGCTTCTCCAGCAACGCCCCCAACGCATAGGCAGACAGGACCAGAGGAGGAACCAGTCCTTGTCGAAGGTATAAATCCAAGTCGTCGCCCACCGCCTCCAGATAGCGACGCACCGCCTCCCCGGTCAGGCTCCAACTGCCCAATTCCATCTCGGCCCCGGTTAAGGGTTCCAATCCGGTGTTCCCTTTTCTGCCTCTCGCCGCCCGGCTCTATTACCCTTGCCGATTATACTTACCCCAAAGGGCGCCGGGCAACCACTCCAGAGGGGTGGAAGGGCGACTTTCCCCAACCAGGCTCGATCAGGCGGCCAGTCCAAAGGATTCTACGGCCAGGTCTGCGATATGCTCGCCGATCGCCAGGGAGGACGTAGCTCCGGGGGAGGGGGCATTCAGAACATGAATCGCCCTCTGACCGCGCAGGATGGCGAAATCGTCCAGAAGGGCGCCAGTGGCGGAGACGGCCTGAGCGCGCACCCCGGCGCCGCCGGGGGCCAGGTCCGATTCCTTGATTTGGGGTATCAGCTTCTGGAGGTCGCGGACAAATACCTGTTTGCTGTAGGAACGGTGCATTTCCCCCAGGCCGGTACGCCAGTGCTTGGCGGTCATTTTCCAGAAACCCGGATACGCAAAGGTGCCCAGGGATTCGGCCAAGTCAATGTCGTTCTTGCGGTAACCTTCCCGGGCAAAGGCCAGAACGGCATTAGGCCCGGCCTCCACGTGGCCGTGAATGTTGCGGGTGTAGTGGACGCCCAGGAAAGGGAAGCGGGGATCCGGCACCGGGTAAATCAAGCCGTTAACCAGGCGCCGACTTTCCGGGTGCAAAGTGTAATACTCGCCGCGGAACGGGATGATGCGAACGCCGGTTTCCTCGCCCATCATTGCCGCCACCCGGTCGGCGTAAAGGCCGGCACAGTTAATGACGTGCCTGGCCCGCAGCGATCCTCTGGTGGTTTCGACGGACATCGAGCCGGAAAAACCGTTAATGGCACGCACCGGCGATTCCGTGTAAACATCCCCGCCATACTCCTGGAACCTGGCGGCATAGGCCGCCGATACCCGGACATAGTCAATTATGCCGGTTTCCGGCGACCATAACGCCCGCCGGCCCGAAGTGTACGGTTCAATTTCCCGCAAACGTTCCGGGCCAATCATCTCCAGGCCCGGCACGCCGTTGGCTACGCCTCGCTCGTAAAGCGCCTCCAGGCGTGGCAGCTCCGATTCGTCGGTAGCCACAATAATCTTGCCGCACTTCTCAAATTCAATCTCGTTCTCCTCGCAAAACCGCACCAGCGCCCGGGAGCCGCCCACGCAGAACCGGGATTTCTGGGAACCGGGCCGGTAGTAAATGCCGGAATGAATCACCCCGCTGTTGTGTCCGGTCTGGTGGGTAGCCAGTTCCTTCTCCTTCTCCAGCACTGCCACCCGGCAACCCCGGGGAAACCGGCGGGTCAACTGCATGGCAGTGGCAAGCCCGATAATCCCGCCGCCAATTATTACAACGTCGTAATCCCTGGAATTCATTCTGAACCTCCGGCGGAACGCAATGGGCGGTGGCGCCACGCCCGGCCCCGGCTGGGCTAATACTACCGGTTTTTGCAAGTTTTCAGGCGAGGGGACAACGCCCGGCCCCGGTTGGGCTAATAGTAGCATTGGCCGGAAAAGGTGTAAATCGCCGGGGTCGCCGGGAAAGGCGAGCCTGGCGCAAACGAAACGCCATTGATATGCATCCATAACTATTTGACATCGGCAATAAATGCTACTTATAATGCCGTTATCAGTTCATATATCATCCCAATATCTATATTATTGATCTATATAAGTAGAGCGAATAATCGGAACTGTCCATATAACCATCAGGGAGGTGAAGACATAGAAAATATCGTTCCTGAGCAGCCCCAGTCCCAGCTAGGATGGCGTGGCGTCATAACTGCGGCCCGGCAAGCCGCCCGGCCCATTGGCAGCCCATTGGCCCATTGACAACCAATCTCCCGGGTATGCCGGTCAACGAATCTTCTCAACGAACCCCAAGTGGTACTCGCCCCCGGCGCCGGCCATCCAATCTGCTAACCCGCGACACGCAAAGGAGGGTTAACCATGAAAAGGCACCGAACCGGGAAACCCTGGCGGTTTATATACGTCGCAATGGTATTAAGTCTGCTGTTCCTGGTCGCCTGCGGGTCGGCCGAGGCGCCGGCGGAAGCGCCGGCAGCGCAACCCGAGGCGGCGCCGGCCCAACAACCGGCCGCGCCGGCCCAGGAACCGGCCGCGCCGGCCCAACAACCGGCCGCGCCGGCGGAACAGCCGGTCGCCACGCCAACCACCGTGGCCCAGGAGGCCCTGGCGCCGGCGGCGGAATCAGTAGCCGGGCCGCAGCAAGCCCCCAGCTTCGAGTCCTATTGGAAACCGGCCACCGACTTTTACGGCCAACCGGTGTATGGCGGCACCCTGCGCATTAACTACGAAGACCCGCTGGAGCACGCCAATGCCTGGGGCGCCCGCACCGGCGCCGCCATCCGATACCGGGTGCCGACGCACGACGGTTTGATTCAAGACAACCCCTATGATTCCTCCGCTCCATTCATCCCGGGCCTGGCCTACGGCTGGAGCGTCGATGACGACCTTCAGGGCGTAACCTTTTACCTTCGGGATGGCGTGCAGTGGCACAATGGGGCCGCCTTCACCTGTGAGGATGCCCGGTATAGCTACGAAATAATGATCACCGAGGAGGGGATTACCGGCTCTTACATGAAGAACCGGCTCAGCGACGTGGACTTGAACCTGCTGGAATGCGCGGACGAATCCACGTTGAAATTCCGGTTTACCGCACCCTCTGCCGTTCCGCTGCTCAGCTTCGGCAACCCCGCCGCGATGATATTCAACAAGGAATGGTTCCTGGCCGGCGGGGAGGATGCCATGTTTCAGGACGTCTCGGTGGGAACCGGCCCCTTCATCTGGGCCGAGGGTCAGTCCGTAGGCTTTGATGAGCAGGATTTTGAGCGGAACCCCAACTACCACATCGAAGGGCTGCCCTATGTGGATAACCTGGTCATCTTTGGCATCCTTGATGAATCCGCGCAACAGGCCTCTATGCTGGCCCACCAAACCGATTGGCACTGGGTACGCAATTTTGGTCAATACGACCAGTACGTGTCCCACGATCAAATCCAAACCGTAATCCGGGCCACGCGGAGCAGCGAAAACCTGTGGCTGAACACCCGCAAGCCGCCCCTGGACAACGTGCGGATCCGCCAGGCCATCGCCATGGGTATGGACCGGAAAACCGGCATCGCCGTTTCCCTGGCCGGCTACGGTTCCATCGGGTTGGGTCTGATGCCGCCGGGAAGCCCCTGGGCCCTGTCCGAAGCCGACGCTTGTGGCGTCCCCGGCTGGTGTCAACCGGCAGATATGGAAGCCCAGCGAGCCGAAGCCATCCAAATCCTGAAGGAAGAAAACTTCGATTTCGACAAGACCTACGTCTTGACTGTAGAAAGCGACGCCCAGCGGGTTGGCCGCGCCACCTTTATGCAGGAGCAGTTGCGTCTGCTGGGAATCAAGACCGATTTCGACACGGTCGAAACCGTCGCCTACCGCAAGTCCCGCCAGGCCGGCGACTGGGGAGACTTTATGGGCTCTACCGGCGGCGTAGCCGGCGTCGATGACCCCTACCTGGGATTGGGCCATTACCACCGTTGCGACAGCCTGTTCAATTTCCAGACCCCCGGAACTGATTGCGACGCAACGGCGGAGGCAATGTTCCAGGAACTGAGTCAACTCACCGAACCGGCCGACCGCAAGGAACTGGGCCATAAACTCCAACTGCACTTGATGTCCCAATACTGGAACTGGCCGGTTTTCTGGGAGGAAGAGGCGGTCGCCTTCTGGCCCGAAGTGCGGGGCTACTCCCACTTCCCCGGACCTACTTCCAGCCACCTGCGCTGGGCGCATATGTGGATTGACCCGGCCCACAAGGACGACACTGGCTACAGCGGCCAAACAACCGGTGTCCCCGGCGGGAAGTAGTCCTTTCGTCCTTTCGGTTAGCCAACGTCCCCGGCGAGCCATCCTTATCGGATGGCTCGCCTTTTTACCCCCGCCCCAAGTCCGTTGCGCTGGCGCTCCGGCGGGTTGGAGTTCAGCTTGACCCTCTAGCCGGTATGTGCTTAACTGGTATCCGAAGCGCCTGCCCTTCCTCGACCCCGACCCAGACTCTAATCCAGCGCTGGGTTTTTCGGCCCTCGGCTATTTTCTGCCCCGGGCGGTTTTGCGCCCGGCTCAGGGGCAAGCCAAGGGGCCGGCCCGGTCAAATACATTCGACGGCAATTCATTCCGCGCCGGCGGGAGGAAACTATGGATTTCGGGATCTTTATGCAGTTTGAGCGGCGGGAGGGCGCCAGCCAGTCCGCCGCCTTTCAGGAAGGGTTCAGCCTGGTGGACGCCGCCGAGAAGTGGGGGCTGGACGAAGCCTGGCTGGCCGAGATTCACTTCGCCCCGACCCGTTCCGTCCTGTCCGCCCCGGCGGTCATTGCCAGTTCCATTGCTAGCCGAACCCGGCGGCTGCGAGTAGGGATGGCGGTATCGGTACTGCCCCTGAACAACCCGCTGCGCATCGCCGAAGAAGTAGCGACGGTGGACCAAATTGCCGAGGGGCGGTTCGACTTCGGCATTGGTCGCAGCGCCTTTCCCCGCTCCTATGACATCTACGGCATACCCTATGGAGAAAGCCGGGGGCGTTTCGAGGAGGCCCTGGAAATTATCCTGGACGCCTGGAAAGGCGAGACCTTTTCCTATCACGGCGAATACTTCCACTTCGATAATGCCAGCGTAGCTCCCCAACCTTACAGCTTGCCCCACCCGCCCCTGCGGGTCGCCGCTACTACCGAGGAGACCTTTCCCCGCATGGGGCAGCGCGGTATGCCCCTATTCGTGGGACTGCGGGGGATGGATGTACCCGACCTGCAAGTCAACCTCAAGGAGTATCGCAAAGCCTGGCGCGAGGCCGGCCATCCCGGCGACGGCGACGTCTCACTGCGTATTCCGGTGTATGCCGGCGAGACCGAAAAAGCGGCCTTGGAAGAACCTGACGAAAGCATCCGCGCCTACTTTGACCGGATGAGCGCCATGTACCGGGAGTCGGCGGGGAGCGCCGGCACCGAAGCCACGGAACTGCGCCGGGGCCGGGGCGACCGTTTGGCCAACCTGACCTTCGAGAAGATGCTGAAAACCAAAGTCGCTTTTGGCTCGGCCCCGGGGCTGATCGAACGGATAACCGAACTGGACGAGGAACTGGGACTCAAAAGCATCATCGCCGAGCTTAACCCCGGCGGGCTTATTTCGCCCGACCGGGTAATGCGCAGCATGGAAATCCTGGCCAGGGACGTTGCCCCGGCCTTCAAATAGCCTCATTTAACCGGAGCTTTCCCAATGAAGATAGCGGTTTTGGATGACTACCAGGGTGTGGCCCGGCAAATGGCCGACTGGTCGGCGCTGCCTCCAGGCTCGGAAATGGAGGTTTTCTCCGACCACCTGGCTGAGGTGGGAAGTCTGGTGGAGCGGCTGAAGGACTTTCAGGCAGTCATCGGGATGCGGGAGCGTACTCCCTTTCCCCACTCCCTGCTGTCCCAACTGCCGGAACTGCGCCTGCTGATAACCACCGGGGGCCGAAATGCTTCCTTCGACGTGGCGGCAGCCACCGACCTGGGCATCCTGGTCTGCGGCACCGGCGGCGCCGGGGAAGGCCCTACCGAACTGACCTGGGGCCTGATCATCGGTCTGCTGCGGAAAATACCCCGGGAAGACCGGCTGACCCGGGAGGGCCACTGGCAAACTACCCTGGGGGTGGGGCTGAAGGGTAAGACCCTGGGCCTGATTGGGTTAGGCCACATCGGCGGCCGGATGGCCCGGGTGGGCAACGCTTTCGACATGAAGGTAATTGCCTGGAGCCAGAACTTAACTGCCGAGCGCGCTGCCGAATGCCAGGCCACGCTGGTGGACAAGGATACCCTGTTCCGAGACTCGGACATTGCCTCGGTGCACCTGCGCCTCAGCGAACGCACCCGGGGTCTGGTGGGAGAACGGGAGTTAGCGCTGATGCAGCCCACTGCCTACCTGGTAAACATCTCCCGCGGCCCCATCGTGGACGAGGCCGCGCTGGTTGACGCCCTCCGCCGGAAAACCATCGCCGGGGCGGCCCTGGACACCTTTGACGTAGAGCCGCTACCCCCGGGCCACCCCTTCCTGGAACTGGAAAATACGCTAATTGCTCCCCACCTGGGCTATGTAACCGAGGAGGGCTACCGGGCCTTCTATACCGGAGCCATCGAGGACATCCGCGCCTACGCCGCCGGCGAACCGGTGCGGGTGATTAACCCGGAGGTCTTGACGGCCCCCCAACGACGCAGTCAAACCTGATGCTTCCTTCAGCGCAACCTTCAGGAATTGACCAGTAAACCCCGAGCCGGCCCGCCTTGATTCCGGCCCGGCGCCGGCGAGCCGGCAACGGAGAGAAGAGATGAAAGCGGTAAGAATTGAAGAATTCGGTGGTCTGGACGTATTGCAGTGGGCCGACGTACCCGAGCCGGCGCCCCGGCCCGGGCAAGTGTTGATCAAAGTGGATTCCTCCGGCGTCAACTACGCCGACATCATGCGACGGCAGGGCAATTATCCCGGCCCCGACCTGCCCTCCACCCTGGGACTGGAGGCCGCCGGCACCGTAACTGAGTTGGGCGAGGGAGTAACCGGCATCGCCGTGGGCCAGCGAGTGATGGCCATGGGGCCACAGGGCAACGCGGAATACGTGGCGGTAAACGCCAACTACGTTTTCCCTTACCCGGAGACCATTGACCCGGTGCAAGCCGGGGGAATGCCCATCGTCTTCCTGACCGCCTACCACCTGTTGCGGACCCGGGGACAGCTACAACCGGGGGACACGGTGTTGATTCAGGCCGGCGCCTCCGGCGTAGGCACGGTGGCGATACAACTGGCTAAAGCCTGGGGCGCCCGCGTCATTACCACTGCCTCCTCGCCGGAAAAGCTGGATTTGACCCGCTCCCTGGGCGCCGACGAAACGATCAACTACCTGGCTCAGGATTTTGAGGAAGAGGTGCGCCAGCTTACCGGCGGCAATGGGGTAGAGTTGGTCCTGGAGTGCGTCGGCGGCCCGGTGCTGGAAAAGAGCGTCCGCTGCGTAGCCTCTTACGGCAAGCTGATTTCCTTCGGCAACGCCTCCGGAACGGCGGCGTCTCTGGCTGGAGCCGACATCTTCGCCGCCAACCGTACCGTCATCGGGTTCAGCATGGGCCGGTCGCCCCTGGGCCGGCTGGACCACCCGGCGGCGATGGCCGAGTTGTTTCCTCTGCTGGCCCAGGGGAAGGTCCGGTTGGTGGTGGACCGGGTGCTGCCCATGTCCGAGGCGGCCAAAGCCCACGAACATCTGTCAAATCGTGGCTCCCAAGGCAAGGTAATCCTGATTCCCTAGTGGTTAGAATGATGGGGTTAGACCCATCAACAACTACCCATCGACAACTAGGGAGGTTGCCTGATGCACCAGGGAATCCCGGCGCGCCGGGGCGACGTGCTGTTGCTGGCCGGCACGCGCAAAGGCGCCTTTGTCTTGCACACCGACCGGGCCCGCCAGGACTGGCAGCTTTATGGCCCCTACAGTCCCGGCAGCGATGTCTTTCACTTGACTTACGATGGCCGCAACGGGGGCCGGATTTTCGCCGCCGTCAACAGTATGTGGTTTGGGCCGCAAGTCGAGTTCAGCCGGGACTTGGGCCATTCCTGGGAAACGGCCCGGGAGCAGCCCCGTTTTGCCGGCGACGGGGGCCGGACGGTCAACCGCCTGTGGCATATCGAGCCGGGGCGGGCTACCGAGCCGGCAACCCTCTACGCCGGCGTGGAACCGGCGGCCCTCTTTAAGTCCGAAGATGACGGAGATACCTGGCGGGAACTGGTCGGACTGTCCGGCCACTCTACCCGGGAACACTGGCAACCGGGATTGGGCGGCTTGTGCCTGCACAGCATCGCCCCCGACCGTTACCGGGCCAATCGGATGTGGGTAGGCATCTCCGCCGTGGGCGTTTTCCGCAGCGAAGATGCCGGGGAAAGCTGGCAGCCCACCAATAAGGGAGTACGCGCCGACTATGACCCCGGCAATCGTTACCCAGAATGGGGCCAATGTGTTCACAAGCTGCTGGCCCACCCGGCCCGGCCCGATTTGCTCTACCAACAGAATCACTGCGGGGTCTATCGCAGCGACAACGGCGGCGCCGACTGGCAGGACATCACCGAGGGTCTGCCTTCCCGCTTTGGCTTTGTCCTGGGACTGCATCCCCAAGACCCGGACACCATCTACGTGCTGCCCGAGGACGCGGCATTGGGGGACGATGTGGGGGGCGGCTTGCGTTACGTTACCGAAGCCAGGTTCCGGGTGTTCCGGAGTCGCGACGGCGGTCGGACCTGGGAATCGTTAACCCGGGGCCTGCCCCAGCAAAACGCTTACCTCCACGCCCTCCGGGAGGGTATGGCCGTCGACACTCTGGAGCCGGCGGGGATTTACCTGGGAACTACCAACGGCCAGATTTTCTACAGCCGAGACGACGGCGATAGCTGGCGACTGCTGGTAGAGTACCTGCCGCCGGTCAACTCGGTGGAAGTGGCGGTAGTGGGGTAATCGGGTCTATCCGCCACCGGGCGCGAATGGACCCGAGCCGCACAATACCAGGACGGGTAGCACCAGTACTCTCCGCCACCGGGCGCGGATGGACCGGGGCGAACCGGTCGAATCACCCGCCACTGAGGGCTTTGCCACCAAGGGAAAGAAAACGGCTAACGCTGGCCGGTTGACCGTCCCAATCCCCCATCTTCGACCCGCTCAGGCCCGGGAGTAGCGGGATAGCCAACAACCGGCCAAAAACCTGAAATTAGCCAAACCCCCGTTCCACCAGCACGGAATAGACCTTGGACATCAATGCCTTGGGGAAATGTTGGCTCATTTCCCGCATTACCCCGGCCCGGTCCGACCGGAAGGCGTCGGGGGTATGCCGTCGGGCATAGACCGCCAGCACCTGCTCCTGGAAGGCCCGGCGTTCCCTGGCTTCCTCCAGCGCCCGCTCTATCGTATCCATTGACCGGGCGATCTGGTCGTCGCTCCACTCCTCGGCCAGCAATTGCACCATGTCGGTTACCTCGGGGGTGTCGGACACCTCAAAAACGTTGCGGGCCACCGCGATCGCTTCCTCCCGAGGCACGTGGTCACTGGCCCAGTGGATTTCCTCAATCTCCGGCGGCTTCAACTTGATGAGCCGGGTAAAGCCTCCCGGCTGCTCCCGCGCCCCGTCGGGGAACCGGACATAGAGCATCTCCCCTTCCTCGCCCTCAAAGTAATCCGCCTCCAGCCGGATCAGGCGGGAGCTTATTTCCTGCTGTCTTTGCCGGTAGGCTTCGGACAGATCGTGGCTCCGGCTGATGGGACGGCGCTCGGCTACCGGACAGTCCAGCGCTGCAAACAAGGGATGGTTGTCCTGCGGCGCCACAATATCGCCCGGCTCATCCCGGCCAAAGAGCAGGGCCAGGTCAATAGGCTCCGCATAGCGAATCAGCATCCGATTTTCGTAGCCATAAAGTTCGTAAGCCACTGCCTGACCGGGCTGCAATTGGCGCCGGCGCACCACCGGATAGCGTTCCAGCGCCCGTTCCAACAGGTTATGGAAGTAGGGAGACATAAAGGGCCGGGTCCGCAGCTTGAAAGTAGTGAAGGACCGGCCATCAGCATCCTGATACCCGTACTGGCAAACGTTAGTGCCGTCCAGTTTCAGGTAGGCTTGAACGTCCTGTGCCTGGTACAGCACCCAGGAGCCGTCCTTGTGAAAAGGGTAGGCGGCTTTGGGCGTAACCTTGATAAACTGGGGCGCCGGCCGGTCGTTCAGGTGGGTAATTGCCAACGCTCCGTACTCGTCGCCGCCAACAATCTGGATGTAACCGGTCATCTTATTGCCGGGATTGAAAGGGTCAATCTCCATAAAAGGCCGCCACATCTTCGGATGACTCTCCGGCTCGGTGTGGCGGAAATGCAGGTCATGCCAGATTCTGGTCGCAGATGTAAGCATGCTTTGCCTACCCGATAAGGATATGCCAGGAGACCGGAAAAGGGCGATGCTGGCATCGCCCCCGCTGCGCCGCCCCCAAACCTGCTGCTCCGGACTACTCGATAGTTTGTTCCCTGAGTTGGGACAACAGCTGCCAGAGGCGATGCCAGACCAAGCGTCTTTCCGGGTCGGTTAACGGACGGCCCGCCTGTTCCCGGCAGGCCACAACGGCCTTCCCGGCCAGAAAGCCCCAACTACCCGGCTCGTCCCGAATCCAGCCCGCCACCTGCTCCCGGTTGGTCCGCAGCAGGGAAAGCAACAGGGGATCCAGGCTTTCCGGGGAGAAACTCACCCGCCACCCACCGGCCGGACAATCTCCAGACTGTCTCCATCCCGGAGCACTACCTGGGAGAAGGCTTCTTTCTTGATGACTTCGCCGTTATACCCGACGGCCACAAATTGCAGGTTCAGGCCGAAAGATTTCAGATAAGACTCCAGGTTAGTTGCCTCAGCCACCTCCCTGGCTTTACCGTTCACCATCAGGTTAATCATTGCAGCAACACCTCCCGGCAACCCCACTTTCGTCCTTAAACCGGCTCAGGACTGGCGGATTGCGTCTTTCAGCCGGCGGGCCGCCTCTCCGGGACAAGGGTCGGCCAGAATGCCGGTGACAACCGCCACCCCGACGGCTCCGGCGGACAGCACTGCCGGGGCATTTTCGACGTTAATTCCTCCGATTCCAATGACTGGTCGGGCGACTTGGGAGACAATCCGTCGGATCAACTCCGGCCCGGCCGGCTCCTCCCCCAAATGGGAGCGGCTGGCGTACATCGTGCCGGCCACCAGAAAGTCGGCCCCGGCTTGCGCCGCCGCTACGGCCCCGGCTACCGAATGAACGGAGCGCCCGATTAAGGCATCCGCTCCCAGGATTTGGCGGGCGGCGGACACCGGTATCGCCTCCTCGCCCAACTGTACCCCGCCGGCGGGCAAGGCGGCGGCTACGTCCACCCGCTCATTCACTACCAACAGCGCGGCCTCGCCAATAGCATCCCGCAGGGCAGCGGCCAACGTCAGCAACTGGCCGCCGGGCAAGTCCCTTTCCCGGAGCTGAACCAGGTCAACCCCGCCGGCCACCGCCTCGGCGACCCTGGAAACCAGCGTAGCTTCAGCGCCAACCCGCCGGTCCGTCACCAGGCATAGACAGGGGACAGGCAACCGGCCCAGCATGGCCTAACTACGGGCCGCGGCCGGTTGCGGCACGTCGGCGGTGGGACTGCTGGCGGCGGCGTAGGCCCGCACCGGTATTCTACCGGACAGGTAAGCCTTGCGCCCCGCCGCGACGCCCAGCCGGAAAGCATCGGCCATCAGCGCCGGCTCCGCGGCCTGGGCAATGGCCGTATTTACCAGCACCGCCGCGGCTCCCATTTCCAGCGCCTTGGCAGCGTCGGAGGGAACCGCCAGGCCGGCGTCCACCACCACCGGCACGTTGGCCTGCTCGATAATAATGCGCACCTCTTCCACCGTATGGATCCCCTGCCCCGAGCCGATGGCGGAACCCAGGGGCATTACGGTGGCGCACCCGGCCTCCTCCAGCCGCCGCGCCAGCACCGGGTCGGCGTGGATGTAGGGCAGAACGACAAACCCTTCGGCAACCAGAAGTTTCGCCGCTTCCAGGGTAGCCGCCGGATCCGGGAAAAGGTACTTGGGGTCGGGGATGACTTCCAGCTTTACAAAGTCGGTCCTGGCTACCTCCCGCCCCAGTCGGGCCACGAACAGAGCCTCCTCCACCGTGGCGCAGCCGGCGGTGTTGGGCAGGATGTTATAGCGGGTCCAGTCAATATAGTCGAGGATGGTCTTTTCCGTCGGGTCTTCCAGATTGAGGCGTCGAATCGCCACGGTGACCATCTCAGTGCCGGAGGCCGCGATTGCCTCCACCATGTCCTCGTTGGTGCGGTATCGTCCGGTGCCAACAATCAGACGAGAGTTGAAGTGCTTTCCCCCGATTACCAAGTCATCCGACATCGCTGCTGCTCCTTTTCCTGCCCAAAATAAAAGGCAACCACCATCGGTTTACCTGGCGGTTGCACGAAGTCCGGCGTCTTGTCCCTGCGCCGGCATTACCCGGATCAGGTACAGACGGTCGGTAGCGACTCTCGGCTACCCTCTCAGCCTGGCTTGCCCAAGCTCCCGCCAGAACATTTCCTATTCAGCTGATGGAGAAACTTTAGCACGGAGCAGGCGGTAAGTCAAACCGGTTCCGCTTGAAATAGGGTTTAGCCCGATAGGACTGTGCGCATCTGAGCTACTGAATACTAAATAAACGAAACCGCCAAACCGGAGCGGCGGGGCCGGCCGGCCAGGAGGATTGCGCCGCCAGGGACAGGAATAGGGCTTCAGACTAAAGCTCATACTCCTTCAGGTCCGGCGAAATAATCAATTGGGCGCCGGTTAGTTCCTGAACCTCTTCCGCAGACCAGCCCGGCGCCACCTCTTTCAGGACCAGACCCTCCGGGGTTGGTTCCATAACCGCCAGGTCGGTAACGATCAGGGAGACGCAGCCTTTGCCGGTGATGGGATAGGCGCAGTCCGCCACAATCTTGGGACGGTTCTGCCGGTCGGTATGCTCCATCGCCACGATGACCCGCCTGGCGCCGGCGGCCAGGTCCATCGCCCCGCCAATGTTGCCGACGCCCCGCTCCGGCAGCATCCAGTTCGCCAGGTCGCCCCGGGCCGAAACCTGGTGGGCGCCCAGGACGGTAATATCCACGTGGCCGCCCCGAATCATGGCAAAGCCGTCCACCGTGTTGAAAAAAGCCATGCCGGGAACCTGTTGCAGAAACTGGCCGCCGGCGTTAATCAGATCAATGTCCTGCGCTTCCTCCTCGGCCAGGGGGCCGCAGTTCAGCACCCCGCTCTCGCTGTGGTAAAAGATAACGCTCTCAGCAGCGATAAAGTTGGAAACCAGGGTTGGTATGCCGATGCCCAGGTTGACGTAGCCGCCATCGGGCAGTTCTTTAGCCACCCGCATAGCAACCACTTCCCGCTCCAGCCGTTCCTTTTCCGCAACCATATATACTGCCTTTCTCCTCCGGCTTGCCGGAGGCCGCCTATTCGTAAGGGGAAAAGCCTTCCGGCCGCTTAACTATCCGGTCAACGTAGATGCCGGGGGTAACAATCAACTCCGGGTCCAGCTCGCCCGGCGCCACAATTTGGTCAACCTCTACCACAGTGACCCGGGCGGCCGGGGCCATCACTGCATTGAAATTACGGGAGGTTCCCTTGTAAACCACGTTGCCCAGCGTATCCGCCTTATATCCCCGTATCAGGCAAAAATCGGCCCGCAGGCCCTCCTCCAGGATATACTCTTTGCCGTCGATGGTTCGGGTCTCCTTGCCCTCGGCAATCAGGGTGCCCACCCCGGTGGGGGTGTAGAAGGCGGCGATACCGGCGCCGCCGGCCCGCAGCCGCTCCGCCAGAGTCCCTTGCGGCACCAATTCCAACTCCACCTCCCCGCGACGGTAGGCCAGCTCAAAGGAACTGGGGCGGGATGCGGAGGGAGAAACGGGATAGGTGGCAATAGCCTTGGCTACCTGCCGGTTGTCAATCAGGATGGAATGGTCAATAGCCAGCCGGCCCGGCGGAGTGCCAAAATTGACCGAGCGGGCGATGCCGGCCGTGTTGCTGATGATCGTCAGGTTGCCGGTTCCCCGATTCCGCAGGGATACCAGCAGGTAATGCGCCATACCGCCGGGGCCGCCAAAACCATCAATCATCACCGTTGCGCCCTCGGGCAAGTCGCGGATCGCCGCCGGGCCGTCGGAGTAAACCTTGCTGGCCGGAGTTGGGAGGGTATCATTCCAGGCCAGAGTCATTTCCCGTAGATCCGGCGCCAGGGCCAGTGGAGCGTCAGTTATGGCGGCTACGTCGTCAGCCGTCCAGCCTGGAGCCACCTCGGCCAGTTCCAGACCCTGCTCCGTAACACGGAGCGCCGCCACGTCCGTTACGATAAGATTTACGCAACTCCGGCCATCGACCAGGGGTGAGGAATCGGCGACCAGGTTGCGGGTTCCACCATTGCGGGTTTCGTTACGGGTCCCCTGGGTTCCACCGGAGCCGGTATGAGGCAACATGGCAATCACCCTTTGCGCGCCCGTCGCCAAATCCACTGCGGCGCCGGGGGCGAAAACTCCCGGCGTTGCCGCCGTAGTCCAGCTGATGAAATCGCCCCTGGCGCTGACCTGCGCCGGCTGAACTACCGCAACATCCACCTGACCGCCGCGCAGCATCCCGGCCAGGTCAACCAGGCCGAGCAGGGAAGCGCCGGGGCTTAATGCCGCCGGGCTGCCGTCGGAATCTACCAATGCCCCCCTTTCCTGAAGGTCCGGCTCCCCAGAACTTGCATAACCCGGGGCGCCGCTTTCGGCTGAGAACCCACCAGCGCGGGCTATCCTGCTTGCACCGCTCGGACTTGCATAACCCAGGGCGCCGCTTTCGGACAAAAACTGCACCGGCGCCCCATGGGGCATTGCGGCGGGCACCCGTCCGGGTAACCCCGTCCCCAAGGCAACCACCTGACCCGGCCGCAGTTCCGCAGCAACCCGGCGGGCCATTGCCAGTTCATCCAGTCTTTCCGGCATAGTCCTTCTGTTCCCCTTAATTCACCGCGCCCCGACCAAACGGGTCAGGCGGCAGCTACAATACGGTTAACAAAAATGCCCGGGGTGATTATCGCCTCCGGGTCCAGGCCGCCCGGCGCCACTATCCGATCCGCCTCGGCGATGGTTATGCGAGCCGCCATTGCCATAACCGGCGCCCAATTGCGACCGGTTCCCTGGTAAACCACGCTGCCCAGGGTGTCGGCTACCGCCGCCTTCAGCAGCGCAAAGTCGGCCTGCAGCGGCGGCTCCAGCAAGGCCTCCCCCCCGGGAAAGGAGCGCTTCTCCCGACCTATTTCAAATCGGGTGCCTACGCCGGTAGGCAGGAAAACACCACCCAGCCCGGCGCCGCCGGCCCGCAGCCGCTCTGCCAGGATTCCCTGGGGAACGACCTCTATTTCCAATGCACCGGCCTGCCAGCGTTCTGCGACAACTCCACCAGCGCCGGGAACAAAGGGCAGCGGTGAAATGAGCCGGCGGATCTGTCCATTGGCTACCAGTTGAGCAACGCCGGTCAGGGCGGTCGCCGCGCCGGACGGAACGTCATGGGAAAAGATACAGGTAAGCTCACCGACGCCGCAATCCGCCAAGCCCCGGAGCAGCCGGACGGGAACCCCGCAACCGGCAAACCCGGATACCAGGATTACCGCCCCTTCAAAGACGTCGGCCAGCGCAGTTTCCGGCGATGCGTACACCTTTTCCTGGGCCAAGACACCTTCTCCCCGATTTTCCCCGAATTTTTGGGTTATTTTACCAGCAATCCGGGCGAACGTCATTCCAGGAATCGGTTTTGCCGCAGCGATGCCGCGGAGCGGAGTTGCGCCGCGATTAGAGACAATGCTATACGCGTTTGTTCGTCGCCTGGAAAAAGAAACCGCCCCGATTGCTCGGGGCGGTAACCAGGTTCGGGGTTGTGGGCAGGCGCCTTACCCGGCTAATAGTCCATCGGTGGCATAGCGGGCGCGGCGGCCTTATCTTCGGGAATCTCGGTAATCATGGACTCGGTGGTCAGCACCATAGCGGCGACGCTGGCGGCGTTCTGCAACGCATAGCGGGTAACCTTTACCGGGTCAACGATACCGCGCTCCATCATCGGGCCGTACTCCCCGATGTCGGCGTCATAACCGTAGTCGTCGGCCTGCTGTTTGACCTGGTTCAACACCACGGCACCTTCGGAGCCGGCGTTTTCCACGATGAGCTTCAAGGGCTGTTCCAGGGAACGGCGGATGATGTTGACGCCAATGGTCTCATCATCGGTCAGGCCGCCAACGCTATCCAGGGCCCGCTGGGCGCGGACCAAGGCAACGCCACCCCCGGGGACGATGCCCTCTTCCACGGCGGAACGGGTGGCGGAAAGGGCGTCTTCGACCCGGGCCTTGCGTTCCTTCAACTCAATCTCAGTGGCGGCGCCGACCTTGATCACGGCCACGCCACCGGAGAGCTTGGCCATGCGCTCTTGCAGCTTTTCCCGGTCGAACTCGGAAGTGGTCTCTTCAATCTGGGTCTTAATCTGGTTGATGCGGGCCTGGATGTCCGACTCGGAACCGCGACCCTCCACGATGGTGGTCTCGTCCTTGGTGGAGCTCACCCGGCGGGCCTGACCGAAGTCCTCGATAACCGCTGCATCCAGCTTGCGACCGGTTTCCTCGCTGATTACCGTACCGCCGGTCAGGATGGCGATGTCTTCCAGCATGGCCTTGCGCCGGTCGCCAAAACCGGGGGCCTTGACCGCCAGGATGTTCAGGGTGCCCCGCAGCTTGTTCACCACCAGGGTAGCCAGCGCTTCCCCGTCCACATCCTCAGCGATGACTACTACGTTCTTTTTGCCAATTTGCAGCAGCTTTTCCAGGGCCGGGAGCAATTCGGCAACGGCGGAGACCTTTTTATCGGTGATGATTAGGGAAGCATCTTCGATCACCGCTTCCATCCGGTCCGAGTTGGTGATGAAGTAGGGCGAGATGTAACCACGGTCAACCTGCATCCCCTCGACGTATTCAATCTCGTCCGAAAGACCCTTGGACTCTTCCACCGTGATCACGCCGTCCTTGCCCACTTTTTCCATGGCCTCGGCAATGGTCTCGCCGATGGCTTCTTCATGGGCGGAGAGGCTGGCAACCTGGCTGATGCGGTCCCGGGTTTCCACGGTCTGGGCCATCGTACGCAACTCCTCGACCACGGAAGCTACGGCCTGCTCAATGCCGCGTTTGATGGCCATGGGGTTGCTGCCGGCGGTAACGTTCTTGAACCCTTCGTTGATCAAGCTCTGGGCCAGCACGATAGAGGTGGTGGTGCCGTCGCCGGCGGCATCGTTAGTCTTGGTAGCGGCCTCTTTGAGCAGCTGGGCGCCCATGTTCTCGAAGGCGTCGGGGAGTTCAATTTCCTTGGCAATGGTGACGCCGTCGCTGCAAACCAGGGGTGGGCCAAACTTCTTGTCCAGAACCACGTTGCGGCCCCTGGGCCCCAGGGTAACCTTGACGGACTCGGCCAGGGTGTCTATGCCTACACGAAGAGTCTTTCGAGCCTCTTCCGAGTAAGCCATTTTCTTTGGGGGCATCCTAATCCTCCTGATGTGAATCTATACTGTTTAGCTTTCCTGGGTCGGCTGCCCTTAAGCAGCGGGCCGCGGGACAGGCTTGTTCGGGCGAGCCGGGGCGGCTCAGGAAATCTTGGCCAGAACGTCGCTCTCCCGCATAATCAGGTACTCGTCTTCCCCGTCCTTGTACTCGGTGCCGGCGAACTTGGAGTAGATGACACGGTCGCCCACGCTCAATTCCATCGGAATCCGGCTGCCATCATCCGTAGCCCGGCCGGGACCAACGGCGATAACTTCGCCTTCCTGGGGCTTTTCCTTGGCGGTATCCGGCAGGTAAATCCCGCCACGCGTGGTCTGCTCCTGTTCGATGGGTTTGATGATTATCCGCTCTCCCAGCGGAGCAAATGTAGTCTTGGTTACCACTTATTTCCTCCTTTCCTGGTCTTCTGTATTTTACACACCAAACTAGCACTCTCGCCAGGAGGGTGCCAATTCATCCTAATAAAGGCACAAGCACTTGTCAAGAGACTGCCCGCCACTTACTATTTAGCCAGCCGGCGTCCATTTTCCGTAGTTCATTTTCCGTACAGGATAATCGCCATTCTTTACCGGTACATCACATACCTACCGGCGGCGGCCGCAACTTCTCAGACGGCCACTATTACTCTGGCCCGACCGGAGGTCAACAACCGGATTGACGCGGGGTTGGCCGAGGAGTTCCGCGATGCTTGCCGGCGGATCGGCGAAGACGAGGACGCCCGCCTGGTGGTGGTTACCGGTTCTGGAGACTGCTTTTCCGTAGGCCGCCAGTCGTTAGAAAAAAGCCCGGGCGAAGGCGGGAATGAGTCGCCGGCGGAGCGCTGGCGCGCCGGCCTCGCCAACCTCCGGGTAGCCGACGCCCTGGCCGACCTGACCATACCGGCGCTGGTAGCGCTGAACGGCGACGCCATCGGCCACGGGTTGGAACTGGCCCTGGCCGGAGACCTGCGCCTCGCGGCGGCCCAAGCCCGTTTCGGGCTGGCGGAACCGGACCGGCCTTCCTTCCCCTGGGACGGCGGCACCCAACGCCTGCCCCGTCTTATCGGCCCGGCCTGGGCCCTGGACCTGGCGCTGACCGGCCGGCAGGTGGACGCTGCCACCGCGCTGCGTCTTGGCCTGGTAAACCGGGTAGTGGCGGCGGAGCGACTGGCGGAAGAAACTGCGCAACTGGCCGCGGTTATCCTGGCCGGCGGGCCGGTCGCCGCGCGGTATGCCAAAGAGGCCGTCAGCCAGGGAATGGAACTGTCGCTAACCCAGGGACTGCGGCTGGAGGCTGACCTGAGCGTTATACTGCAAAGCACCGCAGACCGGGCCGAGGGCATCGCCTCTTTCCAGGAGCGCCGCCCTCCCCGGTTTAGCGGGAGTTAGCGCCTCCCGCCCAACCCTCTACACTTAAGAGAGACCGCCCCTTCACCCCTCGCTCCGGGAAAGGAGCCGGGGCGCGGCGGTCAAAGGAAACGTACCGTTGAAAGTCAAGCTAGATCTACATACACACGTCTGGGAAGCCTTTAACTTCCAACCCCCATCGCTCTCCATTGCCGAGCAGGTTATTGGACAGATCAGGGCCCGGGGTATTGACGGCATCGCCATAACCGACCACCACAACCGGGAATGGGGCGCCGAGCTTCGGGACCTGGTAGAGCAGCATTTCCCCGGCGAAGTCATTATCATTCCCGGTTGGGAGATTGAAATTCGCCCGCCGCATAGTCCCTTTGACGAATACCAGGTGAGCGAGTTGTTCCTGCCTGGCGGCGGAGTATTCCGCATCTATTGCCACCCCGGCTATTATTCTCCCAACATCGTCATTGAAGATAACATCCACGCCATTGAGATTGATAACCACCTTCACAACTGGCATATCCGCAAGGCCCAGGTGCGGGAGGTGGCGGAGGCCAATTCCCTGATGACGGTAGAGGTCAGCGACGCCCACGTTCTGGAAAACGTGGGGATCCGCTACAGCGAGGTGGACCTGGAAGAGCTATACCGGCGGGCGATGCCCCTAGCCGACTGGAAGGACTGAGGGCTGGAACGGATGAGGGACTGATGCCTGCTTACGCAACCCTGCTTTTCGAGAAGCGATGCGGGGTGGCCCATGTTGCGCTGAACCGGCCCCACGCCTTGAACGCTTATAATGTGCAGATGCGCGACGATTTTGCCGAGGCGCTGGCGGCAGTGCAGGCCGACGCCGAAGCAGGCGCGCTGCTCATCACCGGTGAGGGCCGGGCTTTCTGCGCCGGGGCGGACTTGAGCGAGTTTGGCACAGCCCCGTCCCAGATCATTGCCCGCCGGGTCCGGTGGCAGCGGGACGTGTGGGGCCAATTGAACAACCTGACCCAGCCCGTAGTTACGGCGATACAGGGTTATTGTATCGGTTCCGGGCTGGAAATTGCCCTGCTCAGCGACTTGCGCATCGCCGCCAATGATGCGATTTTCGCTATGCCTGAGGTGCATTTGGGAATGATACCAGCCGCCGGCGGCAGCCAGACCCTGCCCCGAAACCGCAATGCCTCCGTCGCCTTGGACTTGCTGCTGACCGGCCGCCGCATCGGAGCGGCGGAAGCATTGGAGTTGGGGCTGATCACCCGGATAACGCCCCGGGCCGAGCTTTTGGGTGCGGCCTGGAGACTGGCCTGTAACCTAGTCAACCAATCCGGCCCGGTAATTCCCGCCGTCAAGTCAGCCTTGCGCGGCGGGTTGGATTTGAACCTGCGACAGGGGCTGGAGCTGGAGCAGCGGCTGGCCCGGGTTGCCCTGGGCCGCGGCTGATCTGCGCGCCGGCGGCAAATTGCATCGGCTCCGCTATCACTGTCAATTCCGTCCCGGCTGACCCTCGCGCCGGCGGCAAATTGAAGCAGCCGTTGCAGCCGTTACGGAACTGCGGCTAATATCGAGCGGGAATCTTCCACCGTGCCTCGCTCTCGCATCGGACTCTCATCCCGGCCGCTCTGCCGGGGAGCGGGGCTGGGGTGAGGAAAAATGGAGACCTGATGAACACTACCGAGTTTCTGGTCATCGCCGGGGCCCTTGTTCCCGACCGCCCGGCGGTGCTGTTTGAGGGCCAGCAGTTTACCTTTGCCCAGTTGCAGGAGCGGGTAAACCGGCTGGCCAATGCCCTGGCCGACCTGGGAGTAAGTCCTGGCGACCGGGTAGCCACGATGCAGGTCAACTGCCACCAGGGTATCGAGATTTATTTCGCCGCCGCGCTGTTGGACGCCATTTATGTTCCGCTAAACTTCCGCGCCAGGGCCGGCGAACTGGCGCAGATGCTGGAAATCGCCCAACCCGGACTGTTGTTCATCGGGGAACGCTATCTGCCCCTGATCCGGGGAGTGGAATGGCTTTCGCCGGGACAAGTAGTTACCCTGGACGGTCCCGCCCTGGCGGGACAACACACCTACGACGCCTTGCTACAGGCGCCGCCGGATGAACGGCACTTCCCCGAAGGAGAGGATAACGATACCACCGTGATTATGTTCACCTCCGGCACCACCAGCGCGCCTAAAGGCGTGCAGTTAACCCACGACAGCTTTGCCTCTTACCTGCTGTCCACCGTTGCGCCGGCGGACCCGGAGGTGGCGGAAACTAACCTGCTGACCGTGCCGCTCTACCACATCGCCGGTTTGCAGGCGGCGCTGGCGGCGATCTACGGGGGGCGCACGCTGGCGATAATGCGCCAGTTCGACCCGCTGGAGTGGCTTACCCTGGCCCAAGACTGCCGGGCCAACCGGGCCATGCTGGTGCCGACTATGTTAAAACGGCTGCTGGACCACCCCGACTTTCGCCGATTCGACCTTTCCTCCCTGAAAGTCATCACCTACGGGGCCGCCCCAATGCCCTTGCCGGTAATCCGCCAGGCCATTGCCGAGTTTCCCGGCGTCCGGTTCATCAATGCCTTCGGCCAGACGGAAACCGCTTCCACCATCACTATGCTGCCCCCGGAAGACCACGTGCTGGACGGCCCTCCGGAAGTGGTGGAAACCAAGCTGCGCCGCCTCTCTTCCATCGGCAAACCCCTGGCGGATGTGGAAGTGATGATCGTGGACGAGGCGGGCAACCCGGTGGTTACGGGAGCGGTGGGCGAAATCGTGGCCCGGGGTTCCCGGATGATGAAGGGCTACTGGCAGCAACAGGAGGCCACCGGCGATACCATCCGCGCCGGCTGGGTTTACACCGGCGACCTGGCCTACCAGGACGAAGACGGCTACATTTACCTGGCCGGACGGGCCCGGGACTTCATCAAGCGCGGCGGGGAAATGATTTCCCCGGAGGAAGTGGAACAGGCGCTGCTGGCTCATTCCCAAGTGGCGGACGCCGCCATTATCGGCGTGCCGGACCTGGAATGGGGCGAGGAGGTGCGCGCCCTGGTGGTACTGCGCCAGGAACCCGGCCAGGAACCCGGCACAGCACAGGTCTGCGCCGCCGACTTGGCCGCAGACCTGATTGAACACTGCTCCCAGCGCCTGGCCGGTTTCAAGCGTCCCCGCTCGGTGGTCTTCATCGACCAGCTGCCCCGCAACGTTATGGGCAAGGTAATGAAGCGGGACTTGCGGGAGGAGTATGGTTATCCTATTGAGAAATGAGTTGAGGAATGAACTCGCGGAATTAACCGGGGTTCGGCCGAGGGTGAGGCGATGAAAATTGCGGTAATGGGAACCGGGGGCGTCGGCGGCTACTTTGGCGGCTTGCTGGCCCGGGCCGGGCATAATGTTACCTTCGTGGCCCGCGGCGCCCATTTGGAGGCGATCCGGGAGCGGGGGCTGCGGGTGGAGAGCAGCAATGACGGCGCCTTTACCGTGTCCGGCAACGCCGTGGCCGACACCACCGAGGCCGGGGAGCAAGAACTGGTGCTGTTCACCGTCAAGATGTACCACAACCCGGCGGCGATCGAAGCCACCCGGCCAATGCTGGGGCCGGACTCCCTGGTGCTGACCCTGCAAAACGGCATCGACAACGGGCAGCAGTTGGCGAACGCCTTTGGCAAAGAACGGGTGCTGATTGGCTCCTGCTACCTGGAAGGCCGGGTCAAGGAGCCGGGGGTAATCACCCAAGGCGGCCCCGGCCGGGCATCCTTTGGCGAACTGGAACCCGGTAGCGCCTCCGGTACTACCCCCGGTACCATCCCCGGTACCACCCAAAGATGCCAACGGCTGTTGACGGTCTTTCAGGAAGCCGGCTGGCGGGTGGAGTTGGAGGAAAATATGCCCGGAATGTTGTGGAAGAAGTTCTCCTACCTGGCCGGGTCGGCGGCGGTAGGGGCGGCCAGCAACTCGGTTTTCGGAGAAATGCGCGCCATCCCGGAAACCCGGGCAATCATCCAGGGCGCCATCGAGGAGATACTGGCCGTGGGCCGGGCCTGGGGCGCGCCCATCATGGAAGATTCCCTGGATTGGGCCATGACCTCCCTGGACAATTTCCCGGCCACGGGAATGTCCTCCCTGGGCAAGGACTTCCTGGAAGGCCGCCCGGTGGAGTTGGAGGGACTGACCGGCACGGCTATCCGAATGGCGCGGCAAGCGGGAGTCCCCACGCCCATAAACGACACCCTGTACGCTATCCTCAAGCCCTGGGCGTTGCGGATTGAGCAGACTCAGGGCTAGTTTCCGCTGCCTATGCGTCTCTGCCGGGTCTCTGCCCGAGCCAAGCGTAGCTACCCGGGCGTCCATGGATACACCCGCCAGGATACACACCGGAGGATATTGATAAATGAAAGCCGCCAGACTCGTCGGCCCCAGACAGTTTGAAATCGTGGATGCAGAGGTTCCAACACCAGCGGATGGGCAGTGCCTGATTCGACTGGAGAAACTCTCGGTCTGCGGCAGCGACATTCGGCACGAATATAGCCAACTTTTCCCGGAGGAACACTATCCCGGCCGGCTGGGCGCCCCCTGCCACGAATGCGCCGGCGTGGTGGTGGAAAGCCGTTGCCAGGAGTTCCGGGAGGGCCAGCGGGTCATCATCTACCCGGGCCGGGGTAGCGACTCGGGCGGACTGGTGGAGTACATCACCTCCGGCCCCGAACTGATGTGCGCCTTGCCCGATGCGGGCGACCTTTCCGAGTGGGTGCTGTGCCAACCCTCCGGCACCGTCCTTTACTCGGTGCAGCAGATGGGCAGCCTGCTGGGCAAGGACGTGGTAATCGTAGGGCAGGGAGTTATCGGCCTATCCTTTACAATGCTTACGGCCAAGCTGGGAGCGCAGCGGGTCATCGGGATCGACCCGGTAGATTACCGGCTGGACTGGTCCAAGCGAATGGGCGCCACCCACGCCATCAACCCGGACCGGGACAATGTGGTTGAGGCAGTGGAGGAGTTGACCGGGGGACGGGGCGCCGACGTGGTAGTAGAGGCGGCCGGCTACCCGGACAGCTTCAATACCGCCCTCCGGCTGGTGTGCCGGTTTGGCAAGGTGATGGTTTTCGGCATCCAGGGCGACGAGTTTATTCCGGTGGAGCATGAGCTATTGATGGAACGACAGCCCACCCTGATCCCCACCACTGGCGGCCGGCTTATCGACCCGATGGCGCCCATCCGGACAATGGTGGATCTGAAGCAAAGGGGCTGGTGCGATCCCGGCCAGATGGTAACCCATCGCCTGCCCTTTGCCGAGGTGCAGCGGGCTTTCGAGCTGTACGAAGGCCGGCAAGATGGCATAATCAAGGTGGTAATGAGTATTTAACGCTGAACGCTAAAGCTGAAGGAGGCGCGACATGGGAACTTACCGAATGTACACCGGCGACGACGGACAGACCCACATAGAAACTATTGACCTGGCCCAGACCCCGGAATGGACCGAGGGGCAGGCGGCCAGCGCCATCACCTTCCGGGAGGCTCCGGTGGGCCGGTTCCAGGACTGGCATCCGGCGCCCCGCGCCCAGTACGTCATCATCCTGTCCGGCCAGTTGGAAATTGGACTGGGCGACGGCTCCAAGCACGTTTTCGGCCCCGGCGACGCTCGCCTGGTAGCCGACACCACCGGCCAGGGCCACACTACGGCGACCTACGGCGACGTGCCTTGTGTTACGGCCACCGTGCCGTTGGCGGGTTAAGGCTGCTGGCCGGCGGGAGACCCCGGGAACGCAATAAAACCCCGGAGCTTCACCGAGGGAAGCCCCGCTCGGTGAAGCTCCGGGGATGCTTCGTGAACCCTGCCCTTACGGTTCCGGGTAAGTCCTGAAGACGGTCGCCGCCAGGGCCACTGGTCTCGGCGCCCCGCCCTTACGGTTCCGGGTAAGTCAGCTTGAGCAGGGTGTGTCGCCGGTTGCGGGTATAGGGGCGCACCTGCTCCGGCCAACTCCCGGCGTCCACCGCCTCGCTCCAGCCCGGGCCGGTCAATACCTCCGGGGATTCCAATTCGTAAAAGGCATGGTGCCGGGGCTCGTTCTCTATCACAATCCGGCGGGTCTCGCCACCCATGGCCACCACCAATTCCTGGGTCTCAAAGCGGGCCACGGAAATCACGCCGGGAACCTGAGACAGCAGCGGACAGTGTTCCGTATTGTAAACCTCGTTGAACCGGGCCTCCCGTTCCGGCGCCACGTCCATGCTGGCAATAAACAGGTATCGGGACTGTAGCGGCATTTTCTCTTCCTCCTGACTGCGGTGAGATTAGGCTTCACTCGGAGAGACAGCGAAGGAGGAGCTTCGCAGCGGGTAGATTCCCGCCGTGAGGCTCGGTGTGCTCCGAGGGGAAAAACCCCTTGCCGGCAGTAATCTGTCGGCAAGGGACCGGCCGATCTTCTAAAAGGCCCGCTTGTGGGAGGTTTCAATCTCGGCGCTGGTGATGAACTCCAGCAATACCGCCCGGCCCTCCTCGGTTTGCTGCCGCGCCCGTCGGAAGGCCGGAGCGATTTCCGATGGCGTCTCGATACGTTCCGCATAGCCGCCCATCGCCCGGCCCATATCGGCATAGTTGCCGCCCAGGTCCCGGGTGCCATAGAGGGCGTGGGAAGTAGCCATGGCGCCGGTTTCCACCGCCATGGTGGAGTTGTTCAGCACCACGGTGATGATGGGTATGCCGCAGCGGGCCGCCGTCTCAAAGTCCAGGCCGGTCATGCCAAAGGCGGCGTCGCCCATAAAGTTAACGCAAACCTTCTCCGGTTTGGCCAGCTTGGCGCCCATTACCAATCCCAGACCGGTGCCCAGCCCATGGGACTTTCCCCAGCCCAGGTAGCTGCGCGGGCCTTCGGTGCGGTAGAAGGGCATCAACTGATCCCGGGGACTGCCCGAGTCGTGGGTTACGATGGCTTCGCTGGGCGGCACGGTTTGCATAAAATCCCAAATTACCCGGTAGGGATTTATCGGGGCGCTCTGGTCATTGAGCTTGTGGGCCCACTGATTCAACCAGGTATCCCGTTCCGACTGGATTTCATGGGCGGTAGCTCCATCAGCCGGCCGATGGTCGCCGACTATTTCCCGGCAGGCTTCAATCATCTGGCGAAGCACCAGCTTGGCATCCCCGACGATGGGATAATCCACGTCGTAGTCCTTGTTCACGTCCCGCGGGTCGTTGGTGGCATGGATAAGGGTCTTGCCGGGCGGGATATTCATGGACATACCGTGCCTGGTGAAGCTGCACCCGATACCAAATATCACGTCCGAACGGCGGACAAAGTGATAAACCGGGCCGGACATTACGCCGGAGCCGCTGCCCAAAGCCAGAGGATGCGTTTCGGGGAAGGCGCTCTTGCCCAGCAGGGTGCTCATTACCGGCGCCTGGAGCAGTTCCGCCAGTTCAACCAGTTCGTCGTACGCCTGGGCGTACAGGACGCCCTGCCCGGCGTGAATCACCGGGTAGCGGGCGTCGCACAGGACGCGGGCCGCCGCCGCAACGTCGGAAGGATTTCCCTGGGAGGCCAGCCGGCGAACTCTTTGGCTCCAGTAAAAGGCCGATTCATCCACTTCTTCCAGCGCCACGTCGGAAGGAATCTCCACCATCACCGGGCCGACTCGCCCCTGGCGCAGCCCGGCAAAGGCCCGGCGCAGCACCTGGGCGGTGCGGGAAGGGGTGTTAATCTGCTCAATATACTTGGTAACGCCGCCATAATTAGCCACCGAATTGAAGTGAGGGATTATCCCCTGGCGTTCCCGCGGCTCGCCCAGGGGCAAGAGCAGAATGGGAGTAGAATCGGAGTAGGCGGTGGCGACGCCGGGGTAGGCGTTCTCCGCGCCGGGACCGTACTGCATGGCGAACACGCCGGGCCGCTCCCCGTCGGTAACCCGGCTATAGCCGTCGGCGATGCCTACGCCCACCCGCTCCTGACGACAAACAATAGGGCGAATCCCGGCGGCGGCCGCCGCTTCAATTACCGGGGTGGTGGGAAAACAACTGAGATACTCCACCCCTTCCCGTTTCAAGATTTCGGATATTGCCTCAATCGTATTCAATTACATACCCCCTGAATTATAAATGACCGACAGCCCCCGGTATTCCCCGTCAGCTCTCGGTGAAAAGAACTTCCCGACCCGGAGACGCCGAGAGTAACGGGCTTTACCTACCCCTTACGGCCTCGTAGGCGGCGATTTTATCCTCCTGCTGTAGGGTCAGGCCGATGTCGTCCAGGCCATTGAGCAGGCAGTAGCGACGGAAGGGATCAACGTCGAACTCCACGACGATTTCCTCGCCCTCGTCCCAAATGCGCCGGGCCTCCAGATCAACGTTTAACTGCATACCCGGGTTCTCCGTAATCCGGTCCATTATCCGCCGCACCTGCTCCTCGGACAGGACGATGGGCAGCAGGCCATTCTGGAAGCAGTTGTTGAAGAAGATGTCGGCAAAGCTGGGGGCGATGACACACCGGATACCATAGTCGTTCAAGGCCCAGGGAGCATGTTCCCGGGAGGAACCGCAGCCGAAGTTACGCCCGGCTACCAGGATATTGGCGTTGGCATAGCTGGGCCGGTTCAGCACAAAGTCGGCCTTGGGACTGCCGTCCTCATTAAAACGCCAACTGGAAAAGAGAAACTCGCCGTAGCCGGTGCGCTCGATACGCTTCAGGTGCACCGCCGGGATAATAGCGTCGGTGTCGATGTTCACTCGGTCAATCGGGGCAGCTACCCCGGTCAATTTCACAAAGGGTTCCATAATCTCCTCTCGTTCACCAAATTTCCCGGAGGTCCAATTCAAATCCCGGCAATACCGTCTCCCCCGACACCGTTGCCGGGTTTTCCAGCGCCTCAACCGGTTCCCCCGGCCGGTAGATGTGTACCCGCTGGTCAATCGGGTCAATGAGCCAGCCCAGCCGCGCCCCGTTTTCCATATACTCTTCCAGCTTGCGCTGGAGGTCGCTCAAGACATCTGAACCTGAACGCAATTCCAGTACGAAGTCGGGGCAGATATTCGGAAAGGAGTTTCTGGCTTCATTGTCAGCATCGTCAGCATCCCGTTCAAGCTGACTTGCTTGCCAGGCCTCCCACTTCTCCCGGAGAACCCAGGAAACGTCGGGGGCGCGAACGGCGCCGTTAGGCAACCGGAAGCCGGCCGCGGCACCGAAGGCGATTCCAGTCCCGGATTGCTTAGTCCATAGCGTTACCTGAAAAGCCAGTTCGTTTTCCTTCCATCCTCCGGGATCGCCCGTCGGCGGCATTATGACCAGCTCCCCTTTCGCGGTTAGCTCAAAGCGCAGGTTGTCATTGTCGGCGCTTATTTTTATGAGTTGCCGGTCGGTCAACTCCAAAGAGTTGAGATCCAGCGCCAGCGGCCGGGCAAGCCGGGAACCACCCATTTCGGAGCCACCCGTTTCCGGGGTCAATGTCATATCCCGGTCCCTATCCCGGCGCGCCACCCCGGTCAATTCAGTAGAGGGTTCCACAAATCTATCTCCGGTAACGAGATATAGGGCCGGCCATTTCTTCCCAACCCTCTAATTTACGCTTGCCTTCCCACCGACCACACGTAACCAAACAAGGCGGTAAAGCAAAGCGGTTAAACCACAGGTTACCCGAAATTGGATGACGCTAACCGAAGGAACTACCATTCCCGTATATCGACAAAGTGCCCAGTGATGGCCGCCGCCGCCGCCATGGGGGGGCTGACCAGGTGAGTTCGCCCGCCCTTGCCCTGGCGGCCCTCAAAGTTGCGGTTGGAAGTGGAGGCGCAGCGCTGGCCCGGTTCCAGAATGTCCGGGTTCATCCCCAGGCACATCGAACAGCCGGCCACCCGCCAGTCCAAGCCGGCGTCCTTGAAAATGGCGTCCAACCCCTCCGCCTCGGCCTGCTTTTTAACCAGGGCCGAGCCGGGAACCACCATCGCGTAAACATCCGAATGAACCTGGCGTCCCTTTACTACCGCGGCGGCGGCCCTCAGGTCTTCCAGCCGGGCGTTGGTACAGGCGCCAATAAACACCCGGTCGATTTTCACGTCCTGAATCGGCGTGTCGGGTTCCAGCCCCATATAGGTCAGAGCCCGCTCGGCGGCCTCCCGCTGGGCCGGCTCGGTAAAGGAGGCCGGGTCGGGAACCCGGTCGGTAATCTTCGCCACCATGCCGGGGTTGGTGCCCCAGGTAACAAAGGGTTCCAGCTCAGCGCCGTCGATCTCCACCAAGCGGTCAAAGGCGGCGCCCGGGTCGGTGGGCAGCTTGCGCCACTCCTCTACTGCCGCTTCCAGTTCTGCGCCTTTAGGAGCGAATTGTCGCCCCTTGACATACTCAAAAGTGGTCTCGTCCGGAGCAATCATTCCGGCCCGGGCGCCGCCCTCGATGCTCATATTACAGACCGTCATCCGCCCGTCCATCGAAAGGGAGCGAATGACCTCGCCGGTATATTCAATGACGTGGCCGACGCCGCCGTTGACGCCAATCCGGCCGATGATGCCCAGGATAACGTCCTTGGCCGCCACTCCCCGGGACAGCTGCCCGTTGACCCGCACCTCCATCGTTTGGGGCCTGAACTGGCGCAGGGTCTGGGTTGCCAGCACGTGCTCCACCTCGGAGGTGCCGATGCCCAGGGCAAAGCAGCCCAGGGCGCCGTGGGTAGAGGTATGGCTGTCGCCGCACACCACCGTCTTGCCGGGCAGGGTATAACCCAAATCCGGGCCGATGATGTGGACAATGCCCTGGTAAGGGCTGTAGCGGTCATAGAGGGTGATGCCAAAGTCCCGGGTGTTATCGGTCAGCGCGTCCAGCTGCCGCCTGGAAACCTCGTCGGTGATCGGCAAAGACAGGTCCCAGGTCGGCGTGTTGTGGTCCGCGGTGGCGATGGTCAAATCGGGCCGGCGCACCCCCCGCCCGGCCAGGCGCAGGCCCTCAAAGGCCTGGGGAGTAGTTACCTCGTGAATCAGATGCAGGTCAATGTAGAGAATGGAGGGTTGGCCCGGTTCCTCGTGAACCACGTGGGCCTCCCAGATTTTTTCGAACATGGTCTTTGGCGGCATATCCAACCTCTTTAGCAAAGATAACCAGACCACCATCCCCGGGGTAATTCCTGCCAACCGGCGGAGGCGGCCAAACCCGGGTTATTATAGCATACAACAGCGCAAAACCGCCTTGCGTACCTTCAACTCCCAGACCGGGTAGCTCGCCACCAGTCATCCGGTCATCGTTCAGTCATCGCACCCCCGGCCGGGGAGCCGGCGGATTTGCGCTATCTCTGTCTTTTCCTTTTATGCTAAACTACCCCCTTATGCTAAACTGCCCTCGCCGATACCGAAACTTGGCGCCCTTTCGGCGCAACCTTGCAGCCTGAAATCAAGACACGGAGGCCCCTGCTATGCCCGCCAGTATGCCCGCCAGCGACACTGTTGTATTGCCCGCCAACGTCCGCCCCAGCCACTACCAGATTACCTTGCAGCCGGACCTGGAAAAGTTCACCTTCGACGGCCTGGAAATCATTAACATCGAGATTGCCGAGGCCACTTCCGAGATCATACTTAACGCCGACGAACTGCAAATCCACTCGGCCACTTTGATCAAAGACGGACGCAGCGCGGGCGCGGCGTCGATAACCCTGAACTCGGAGCGGGAGACGGCGACCCTGTCTTTCGCCGACTCGATCAGCCCGGGGGAAGCTCAACTGGATTTGCGCTTTACCGGCGCGCTTAACGACAAACTGCGGGGTTTTTACCGGAGCCAGTACGTCAACCCGGAGGGGGAGGTCAGCTACCTGGCCACCACCCAGTTTGAGGCCACCGATGCCCGCCGGGCCTTCCCTTGCTGGGACGAACCCGCCTGTAAAGCCACCTTTCAGTTGACCCTGAACATCCCGGCAAATATGGTAGCCGTCTCCAACACGCCGGCAATCGACCAGGCCGGGCTGGATGCCGGCTACAAGTCGGTAATGTTCGCCCAAACCCCCGTAATGTCCACCTACCTGCTGGCCTTCGTCGTCGGCGACCTGACCTCCATCGAGCAGGAGGCGGTCAATAACACCCGGGTGGGGGTCTGGACCACCCGGGGCAAGGAGGAGCAGGGCCGTTTCGCCCTGGAAACCTCGGCGCGGATGCTGTCCTTCTTCAACGATTACTTCGGCATACCCTATCCCCTGGAAAAGCTGGACCACATCGCCATACCGGACTTTGCCGCCGGCGCGATGGAAAACTGGGGCGCCATCACCTACCGGGAAACGGCACTGCTGGTGGACCCGGAAAACTCCTCGGCCGGCACCCGGCAGCGGGTGGCCGAGGTAGTGGCCCACGAAATGGCCCATATGTGGTTCGGCGACCTGGTTACCATGGAATGGTGGGACGACCTGTGGCTGAACGAAAGTTTCGCCTCCTGGATGGGCACCAAGGCCACCGACTGGGCCTTCCCGGATTGGCAAATGTGGACTCAGTTCGTGAATATGGATACCAACCGGGCGTTGAGCCTGGACGGTCTCAAGAACTCCCATCCCATCGAGCAGGAAGTGAAAGACCCGGCGGAAATAAGCCAGCTTTTCGACGCCATCAGCTACAGCAAGGGCGCATCGGTCATCCGAATGCTGGAACAATTCCTGACCCCGGAGGTTTTTCGCCAGGGCCTGCACCAGTACCTCAGCGCCAACCAGTACGCCAACGCCCGCACCGAACACCTGTGGGCCGCCCTGGAACAAGCCTCTCAACAGCCGGTAACCGCCATTATGAACACCTGGACCGGGCAGATGGGCTACCCGGTGCTGCAAGTGGAAACTCAACAGACCGCCGACCACCTGGAAGTGGCGCTTTCCCAGGAGCGGTTCGTCTATGACCATCTGCTGGGCGAGGCGGAGCCGGAAGGGATGGTATGGCAGGTGCCGGTAGGGGTCGCCCAAAGCGACGACGGCGGCCCGGCGTCCGAACCGCTGGTAATGGATGGGCCCCAAGCCCGACTGCGCCTGCCCCGGCCGGCCGGGGACGGGGGCTGGTTCAAGGTCAACCCGCAGCAAACCGGATTCTTCCGGGTAAATTACTCCCCGGAGGACTGGCAGCGGCTGATTCCGGCCATCAACGCGCTGACCCTGCCGGCCACTGACCGGCTGGGCATCCAGAACGACGCCTACGCCCTCTCCAGGGCCGGCCTGCTGCCGGTCAACCAGTTCCTTGACCTGGCCGGGGCCTACGAAAACGAGGATGACGCCTCGGTGTGGAGCGACCTGGCCAGCAACTTGCGGGACATTGAATTGCTGGTAGCGGACGAGCCTTGCCACGAAAACTACCGCGCCTTTGCCCGCGCCCTGTTCGGCCCGGCGGCCCGGCGCATCGGCTGGGAGGCCCGGAGCGGCGAGGGACACCTGGACGCCCTGCTCCGCAGCACGGTGTTGAGCCAGGTCGGCAGCTACGGAGACTCCGAGTTTCTGACCCAGGCCACCGAACGGTTCGACGCTTACCGCAAAGACCCCGCCACTCTGCGCCCCGACCTGCGGGGGCTGGTATTCAGCCTAGCCGCCCAGAACGGCGATGCCGAAACCTACGAACGGCTGTGGGATTTGGAGCGGGCGACGGACTTGCAGGAGGAGAAAATACGACTGCTTATTGCCCTGGCCCGCTTTACCCAGCCGGAGCTATTGCAGGAGACCCTGCAGCGTTCCCTGACCGATGCGGTGCGCTCCCAGGACACGATCACCGTGATAACCGCCGTGGCCGCCAATCTGCTGGGGCGGCAGCCGGCCTGGCAGTTCGTCCAGGACAACTGGGGCGAGTTCGACCGGCGCTATGGCGATGGCGGTTTCGGGCTGATGCGCCTGGTCTCCATTTGCAGCAACTTCGTGGACGCCGCCAAGCTGACCGAGGTGGAGACCTTCTTCCAGGAACACCCGGCCCCAGCCGCCGAGCGCACCATCCGCCAGTCCCTGGAACGCATCCGGCTGAACGCAAAGTGGCTGGAACTGAACCGGGCGGAGTTGGCGGAGCGGTTCGGAACGACCGCGTAGGAATTACCAATTGGCGTTGCACCAGTTGCGGATTTAACCAGGCGTACGGGCGCCGGCGCTCGGTAGCGCCCGTACGCCGCTTGACACCGCCGCCCCCTACCGGGTAGGCTGAAGAGCAATTTCCGGGGGTAATGGGTATGAGTTATGACCACTGACAGCCGGGTTAATCAGTTGAAATCGTTGCTCCGCGAGCGGATTCTGGTAATGGACGGGGCGATGGGGACCTTCATCCAGGCCTTGGAGTTGGGGCCGGAAGACTTCGGCGGCGCGGAGTACGAGGGTTGTAACGAGTACCTGAACCTGACTCGGCCCGAGGCTATCGCCGGCATCCACCGGGCCTTTCTGGACGCCGGGGCCGACATCATCGAAACCAACACTTTTGGCGCTACTTCGGTGGTGCTGGCGGAGTATAACCTGGCCTCGGATGCTCGCCGCATTAACCGGGAAGCGGCCCGGCTGGCCCGGCTGGCCGCCGATGCCGCCGCTACGCCGGAACGTCCCCGGTTCGTCGCCGGGTCTATGGGACCAACCACCAAGACCATCTCAGTTACCGGTGGCATAACCTTTGACGAACTATCCGCCGCCTACCAGGAGCAGGCTCTGGGCCTGGTGGAGGGCGGCGCCGACCTGCTGCTGCTGGAAACCACCCAGGACACCACCAACCTGAAAGCCGGGCTTATCGGCATCGACCAGGCCCTGGCCGAGCTGGGCCGGGCGGTGCCGGTGGCAGTGCAAGGCACTATCGAACCCATGGGGACGCTGCTGGCCGGGCAGGACGCCGAAGCCTTTTATACCTCCCTGGCCCACCGGGACCTGCTGTGGCTCGGCTTCAACTGCGCCACCGGGCCGGAGTTTATGACCGACCACGTCCGCACTCTGGCCGGCCTGTCCCACTTTCCCGTGGCCTGCCTGCCCAACGCCGGGTTGCCCGACGAGGACGGGAAGTATAACGAAACCCCGGAAATGCTGGCGAACGCCGTCGGCCGGTTTATGGAATCGGGCTGGCTCAACATAGCCGGCGGCTGCTGCGGCACCGGTCCGGAGCATATCCGGCTGCTGGCGAAGCGGGCCGCCGGCGTTCTGCCCCGGGAGCCGGTCAGCCAACGGGAAACCCGAGTTTCCGGTATCGAGGCCCTGGTAGTTGACCAGGACACTCGCCCGGCCATCGTGGGGGAACGCACCAACGTCCTGGGCAGCCGCCGCTTTCGCCGCCTCATCAGCCGGGGTTCCTTCGAGGAGGCCGCCGAGATTGGCCGCCACCAGGTTCGCAACGGCGCCCACGTACTGGACGTTTGCCTGCAAGACCCGGATCGGGACGAACTGGCCGACATCATCACTTTCCTGGACCTGCTGACCCGAAAGGTCAAAAGCCCCATAATGATTGACTCCACCGATGCGCAGGTCATCCGGGAAGCGCTGAAACGGCTGCAAGGCAAGTCCATCATCAACTCGGTCAACCTGGAGGACGGCGAGGCCCGGTTCCAGGCGGTAACGCCCCTGGCCCGGGCCTACGGCGCCGCCCTGGTGGTGGGCTGCATCGACGATGACCCGGAGCAGGCCCAGGCCATCACCCGGGAGCGCAAGCTGGAAATCGCCCTCCGTTCCCACCAACTGCTGACGGAAAAGTACGGCATCCCGGAAGAAGATATTATCTTTGATCCCCTGGTATTTCCGGCCGGCACCGGCGACGTCAACTACATCGGCTCCGCCGCCGAAACCATCGAGGGAGTGCGCCTGATTAAAGCGGCGCTACCCAACACCAAGACCGTCCTGGGCATCTCCAACGTTTCCTTCGGCTTGCCCCCGGCCGGCCGAGAAGTGTTCAACTCGGTTTTTCTCTATCACTGCGTCCAGGCCGGCCTGGACCTGGCGATCGTCAACTCGGAGATGATGCAACGCTACAGCTCCATACCGGAAGAGGAGCGCAAGCTGTCGGAAGACCTGATCTGGAACCTGGGCGAGGACCCGGTAGCCGCCTTTGCCGCCCATTTCCGGGACAAGGCCCCCCGGGCCACCGCCGAGGAGCGGCGCAGCCTGCCCCTGGATGAACGTTTGGCCCTGGCAATCATCGAGGGAAGCAAGGAAGGGCTGGCCGAGGATCTGGATGAGGCTTTGGCCGGTCGGGCGCCCCTGGAGGTTATCAACGGGCCGTTGATGGCCGGTATGGACGAGGTGGGCCGCCAGTTCAACGCCAACCAACTTATCGTCGCCGAAGTGTTGCAATCGGCGGAGGCGATGAAGTTCGCCGTGGCGCACCTGGAACCCCACATGGATCGGGCCGACGCCGCCACCAAGGGCAAGGTAATCCTGGCGACGGTCAAGGGAGACGTTCACGACATCGGCAAAAACCTGGTGGACATCATCCTGTCCAACAACGGCTACCAGGTCATCAACCTGGGCATCAAGGTGCCGCCCCAGGACCTGATTGACGCTTGCCAGGAACACGACCCGGACATCGTCGGACTGTCCGGCCTGTTGGTCAAGTCGGCGCAGATGATGGTGGAAACGGTGCGGGACTTCCGCCAGGCCGGCGTCAACTCGCCCATCCTGGTCGGCGGCGCCGCCCTGTCCAACCGCTTTACCCGGCTGCGCATCGCCCCGGAGTACGCCGGCCTGGTGGCCTACGCCCAGGACGCCATGAGTGGGCTGGCCCTGGCGAACACCTTGCAGGACGCCGACGAACGGCAAAAGCTGTCCGCCAGTATCGAAACCGAGACCGACGAACTGCTGCGGGAGGTCCAGGCCCGGGAAAGGGCGGATACCGGCGGCGAGCCGGCCCCGGTGTCCCCGGCCCGGGTTCGCCACGACTTTGACATACCGCATCCGCCGGATCTACGGCTGCACGTGGTCCGGGACTATGACCTGGCCGGGATTTTCCCCTACATCAACCCCCAAATGCTCTATGTCCGGCACCTGGGCTACCAGGGACGCTTTGCCGAGGCCCTGGAGCGGGAGGAGACAGCCGCGCTGGAATTGCGGGAGTCGGTGCGGCGGGTAGAGGATATTATGCTGGCCCGGCCGGACATTCAAGCCAATGCCGTGTTCAAGTTCTTTCCCTGCCACTCCGACGGGCAAAACCTGCTGATTTACGGGCCGGACGGGGCGACGGAGCTGGAGCGTTTCTACTTTGGCCGCCAGTCCCAGCGGGAGGGACTGTGCCTGGCCGACTACGCCCGGCCGGTTGGGGCCGAGCGCCCGGACTACGTGGCGATGTTCGCCACCAGCGTCGGGCCGGGGGTGCGCGCCCTGGCCGAGGAGTGGAAAGACCGGGGCGAGTTCCTCAACTCCCACATATTGCAGGTCCTGGCCCTGGAATCCGCCGAAGCCTTTGCCGAACTGCTGCACCAGCAGCTACGCCAGATGTGGGGTTTTGGCGACCCGCAAGGCATCACCTACCAGGAGCTGTTCCGCACCCGCTACCGGGGCCGCCGCTACTCCTTCGGCTACCCGGCCTGCCCCCGCCTGGAGGACCAGCAGCAGCTTTTCCGCCTGCTGGACGTAACCTCCCACATCGGCGTGGAACTGACCGAGGGCTATATGATGGACCCGGAGGGTTCGGTATCCGCCCTGGTATTCCACCACCCGGATGCCCGATACTTCAACCTGAGCGAGGGGGATATTGAGCGGTTGGAGCGGGAGATGGCGGGGGAGTGATTGCCCCCGCCCCGGCTATAACCTCCTCCAATTACTTCCGGCGACTCTTTTCAGTTGCTCGCTGGCATCCCGTGGCCCCATTACGCAAACCATCACGCCCCAATCCCGCAGCTCCTCCACCAAGCTGACAAAATCGCCGTCTTTGCTGCAAATTACCAGGACGGTGTTACCTGGGTCCTGTCCGCAATAGCTCTTGCACTGCTGGACGATGGCTGAATCCAGATTAGCCCGGTCAGTTTTGGTTCTCCAGCCCAACCTACCCAGTTCGGTTATTGCAGCGCTTTGATTCAGGGCGGCAAAAGGCTTTGAACAAACTGTGCCCAGTATCGGGAGCTATCTCAGGGGCCATCCGGTCAACCTGCTCCCTGATACGGCGGTCCTTTGCCGGAACCGCCGTTGCCGCCACCCCCAGGTTCTGGAAATCCATAACAACTATCCGCCGGCTGCGGCGCCTGCTGGTCATACCAAATCCTCCTTAAACCGGGTTGACATGATGTAATACATCTATTATATTACCTGTAATCTGTAAGAGAAATACGTTTTTCCGAGGTGAGCAATGGCTAAGCAAGATAAGGGCCGGCGGGAACGGGCGATCGACTTGGGGCGCGAGGCGGCCAGTCTGGTAACCGAAACGGCGGAAGTCGCCGCCGGCAGTGTGATGGAAACTATCGGCAACATCCGCAGCAAAACCGCGAGCGACCGCCAGACCCGGGACAACGTGGTGATGGTGCGGGTGGACAAGGACAGCCTGGCCCGGCTGGATGAACTGGTGGAAGCGGAGGTGGTCGGCAGCCGTTCCGAGGCGGCGGCATTTCTCATAACCGAGGGCATCAAGTCCCGCCAGAACCTTTTCAACACCATCGCCGCCAAGGTGTCGGAAATAAGAAAGGCGAAAGAGGACCTGAAGAAGTTGCTGGATGCGGCTCCGGGGCCACAGGGTTAGAGTGCGGCTTCCAGGCGGTACGAATTGAACGGACCAAACCGGAGTGGAGGAATAACGAACCGATGAAGCAGCTAACCGCCGTCCTGGCCATAGCCGCCATCAGTATCAGTAGCATCGCCTGCAACACCAGCGCCATCCCCGGCGAGTGCCTGAAGGCGCTGGAAGACCAAAACGTCCCGCCAGCAGTCATTGAAAAGATCAAGGAACAGGCCAGCGGCGACCTGAACCTGGTCCAGCGCACCGCCGTCCGGCTGGCCTTTGAGAAAGCCGGGGTAGATGACGTATGCGGCACGTTCGCCGAGTAGCCGGGTGGCTGAACCGGGTTCCTGCTACTTAGCCTGAAAGGAGGGAAATAACCGATGGCCGCCTATTTTGAGGAGAAGGAATTTTCCGAGAAAATGATGCCTCTGGTGGAAACGGTCCTGCACCGCATCGATAAGCAAAGGCTCTTCGGGCCGCTCCTGAATGACAGCTATAAAATCAGCTATGCCAACGAAGCGCAGGACCAGCAGTACGCCACCGACCTGGTCTTGCAGGCCCGGAACCTGAACATATCGGTAAGGGTGCGCCGCGCCGAAGCCCTTCTTTTCTGGCCCCAAATTACCTTGTCCGAAGGCAAGGAATATAAGGTAATCACCAGCACGGATTACGTCGATGCCTACTTTGTGGGTATCGCCAGTTTCGACGAAACCCGTCTGTCCCATTGGCTGATTCTTAACCTGCACCAGTTCCGGGCTTGCCTGCGGAATAATCCCCGCTTCTTTCCGGTTAAGCGATTCAGGAACCGGCGGGGGCAAAAGTTCCTGGGTTACGCCTTGTCCTCGTCCCCGACCATCCCCGACCTGGTGATCGACGCCTCCCACCCGCTATTTTACGACTCCGGCGGCATAGCGAACCTTCAGCATCACCATCAGCGCAAAGCTGCCGTCAGTTCCCTCGCCTTTTAACGCCCCAACGCCACCCTTTGCCATCGGACTGGAGCAACAAGGAGAGTCTCTTGAAAATCATCATCCCCCTGATTATCCTGACCGTCCTGACCCTGGCCTGCAATGGCATTTCCACTACCGTGGACGTCAACCCGACAGCGGAAGTCAGCGAGTCGCCAGCCCAGGAGCAGGAATCGCGGGAGGATCAAACCGCAGCGCAACGACGACGGACCAATGCAAGCACCTCTCCGGAATCGCCACCGCTGACCGAGCTCTCCAACATTTGCCACCGGTTCCCGGCGCTTCAGAAAGACCTTCTGGACACCCTGGATCTCGGTCAATGCACCCTGGCCACGCATCCGGAGTTATTCCGGATCGAACAGCTGTCTTTCGAAGCGGCGCCCACCGCTACACTGTTAAGGCCCAGCGACTTTGCCGGTCTGGTCAACGTGATAGCACTGGACCTTCGGTTCTACGATTTATGCGGACAATGGGATGACCTCGCCTTTACGGATGCCCTGGTTGCCGAACTGCCCTCTTTGGTGTCCTTTGACCTGGACCTCTACCGTAAAGAACTGGACGATAGCGCCAGCACCGCCGAGGAGATCGCCAACGCCGTGTTTCTCGCCATCCACAACGGGCAGGAAGTCCGCCCTACCCGCCGCGACAGTGAGGCTCGCGAAGAATCGATGAGCGCCCGAATTGAAGGGCCCAGCAGCTCCGTTCAGGTAGATATTGACCAATACGACGATTTGCCTCCTTGCCGCTGGGAGGGGCCCTAGTAACCGGCAGGGGAGTCAGCCTACCCGCCCTTAATACTATTCTCTGTAGCGAGACGCCTTGGTATCGGCAGGGGGCCCCAAACCACGGCGTACTGGCGTATTTTTGCCGCCGCGACACCGGTAACGCAGCGGGAAGGCCAATCTCGACGAAACCCCGGGCCCCGGCGTCGCTGCCGTGAACCGCTCTACCTTGCATTTCCCCCCGGCCAATGCAACAATACACCTTGACCTGGGCCCAACGCCAGTTTCCCGGAACCACCGGAGACGACGCACCCTGGGCTACACACAGGCGATCTCCCTTGCAATTTCCCGGAACTACAGGAGACGACCCAATGCCCGGACTGCTGGAGGGGGTCAAGGTTCTTGACCTGACCCATTACTTTGCCGGCCCCTACTGCACCAAGCTGCTGGCTACCCTGGGGGCCGAGGTAATCAAGGTGGAGCGGCCCGGCAGCGGCGATCCCCTGCGCTACTTCCCGCCCTTTGCCAATCCCCGGCATCCCGGCGAGAGCGGCGCCTGGTTCCTCTACCTGAACACCTCAAAAAAGAGCCTGACGCTGGACCTGAAATCCGACAAGGGACGGGAAATAATCCGGCAACTGACCCGTTCCGCCGATATTCTGGTGGAGAACTTCGCCCCCGGCGTGATGGCAAGGCTGGGGCTGGACTACGATACCCTGCGGCGGGAAAACCCGGCCCTAGTGCTGACCTCCATCTCCAACTACGGACAGACCGGCCCCTACCGGGACTGGAAGGCCTCTGAAATCAACCTGTACGCCGCCGGCGGTCTGATGAACATTACCGGGGAGCCGGAGCAGCCCCCCCTCAAGGAGGGCGCGCCCCTGGCCCAACTGGGCGCCGGCCAGAACGCCTTTGTCGCCACTATGACCGCCCTGCTCTACGCCGAGGACACCGGCCAGGGGCAACATATTGACCTGGCTATCGCCGAGTACGCCACCAACGTGCTGGAAAATGCCCTGATGCAATACAGCTACTCCGGGCAGGAGTTTACCCGGGTGGGCAACCGGGGCTACGGCCGCGCCGCCTGGGGCATCTACCCCTGCCAGGACGGGTTCGTGGGCATCATCGCCGGCCCGGACCAGAACTGGCCGGAAGTAGCCAAAATTATGGAAACCGGGGAACTGGCCGACCCTCGCTTTGCCTCCCGCCAGGGCCGCTTGCTCCACGCCGACGAGGTGGACGCCCTGATGCTGCCCTGGCTGCTGGAACACGACAAGGTGGATATTTTCAAGGCCGGACAGGAACATGGCCTGGGCTTTTCCTTCGTCGCCGAAATGCGGGACATCCTGGAGATGGAGCAGTTGACGGCCCGGGACTACTTTGTCCGCCTGGAGCATCCGGTGGCCGAAGCCTTCCAGTACCCCGGCCCGCCCATCCGCCCGGATACCGGCGGCCCGAATACTGCCAGCCCGAATACCGGCAGCCCGGATACCGGCGACCCAAAGGCGGCCAGCCCGAATACCGGCGGCTGGGACGCCTGGGTTTACCGCCGCGCCCCCCTGCTGGCCGAGCATTGCCTGGAAATCCTGGGCGGTCTGGGTTATTCCGCCGCCGAAGTGGAAGGTCTCCACGCCGAAGGAGTCATTTAGTTGAGCAAGGCACAGCCGCTGAAGAATTTCCGTATCCTTGACCTCTCCCGCATCTGGGCCGGGCCTTACTGCACCAAGCTGCTGGCCGATATGGGCGCCGAGGTAATCAAGCTGGAATCCCGGCGGGTGTACGACTCCCACCGGGGGCCGGTAAACCCGGCGCCGGGTATCGCCGCCTACCCGGACTCGGACCCGGGAGCGGAACCCTGGAACCGCAACGGCTGGTTTAACTGCCTCCACATGAGCAAGTACGGCATCACCCTGGAACTGACCGAGGAACCAGGACGCCGGGTCTTTGAACGGCTGGTATCGATCAGCGACGCCCTGATTGAAAACTTCCGGCAGGGCAGCCTGGCCCGCCTGGGCTACACCTACGAAACCCTGCGCCGGTTCCGCCCCGACCTGATTTACGCCTCCATGCCGGCCTTTGGCAACAGCGGGCCGTGGCAGAACTACGTGGCCTACGGCATTGGTCAAGAGCAGCTTTCCGGAATGGCCCATATGACCGGTTATGTCAACGACGGGCCGATGAAGTCGGGCATCAACCACGGCGACCCCATCACCGGCTCCCACGCCGCCGGGGTGCTGCTGGCCGCCCTGCGCTACCGCCGGCGCACCGGCCGGGGAATGTTCGTGGACGTATCCCAGCAGGAATCGGCGGTATCCCTCATCGGCGGCGAGGCCCTGGCCTACCAGATTACCGGACGGGAACCGGAACGGCTGGGCAACCAATCCCCCTGGTTCGCGCCCCATAACGCCTATCCCTGCGCCGGCGCCGACCGCTGGGTTACCATCGCCGTTACCACCGATGCGCAGTGGCGGCAGCTGGCTCAAGCCATTGGCCGGCCGGAACTGGCCCATAGCGCCAACTACGCCACTAACGCCGCCCGCCTGGAAAGCCGGTCGGAACTGGACCGGATCATCGGGGAATGGACGGCAAAACGGGATATGTGGGACATCACCCGCCAGCTCCAGGACGCGGGGGTGCCCGCCGGCCCGGTACTGCGGGGGCCGGATTTGCTGGAGAATGAACACTACGCCGACCGGGGCGCCTTCAACTACGTTGACCACCCCCAGGCCGGCCCGAAATGGTATCAGGGCTTTGCCTGGCGGATGTCCGCCACTCCCGGCCGGGTACACTGGCCGGCGCCCACCCTGGGCCAGCACAACCGGCAGATATACCGGGAACTGCTGGGGCTGAGCGACGGAGAAATAGACGGACTGGAGGAATCGGGAGTTATTGGAACCAAACCTACCGGGTCGCGGATTATTTAGAGACATATTTGCCACGTCATCTATGCTGGCGCGGCTTGAACCAGCGCCACGTCCACTGGAGAATAATGGATGAAAGTCGAGATACTGAATTTGCAGAACCTGTTCCAAAAGCAGGCCCGTTACGAGATTCCCGAATTTCAGCGACGCTACATCTGGAACGAAGAAGACCAATGGGAATCTCTTTGGCAAGATGTTCAGAACACGGCGGAAGGTCTGCTTGACGCTCCACCGGACAACACCAAACATTTTATGGGAGCGGTAGTGCTTCAAGAGCAAAGCACGGTCACTTCCGACGGACTCGACCGACGCATCGTAGTGGATGGACAGCAAAGGTTGACAACGCTCCAGTTGCTCCTGGATGCGACGCAAGAACAGCTAGGAATACGGGAAGAACCCCGTTCCCAAGCGGCGGCCCAACGGCTTTCCCTGTTAGTATCCAATTATGAAGCATATCGTGGCGACAACTCGGATAACGAATTCAAGGTTTGGCCCACCACCGGCGACCAGGAAGCATTTCGCCAGGCAATGCGAAACGATCTGGAAAGCGAAGAAGCTTCGGATTCATTGATTGTTCAGTGCCACGATTTCTTCAAGACGCAAGTGCAGCAATGGCTGGACGCCGGCCTTCAGGAGAGGGAAAAACGAGCGGACGCACTGGAAGAAGCCCTGGCCCGGAGACTGGAATTAGTCGTTCTTGACTTGGCTGAAGCAGACGAACCCCACATCATCTTTGAGACCCTCAATGCACGGGGCACCCCTCTGTTGCAGTCCGATTTAGTCAAAAACATGGTCCTCTATGAGTCGGAAAGAGCCGGGTTTACGGGTGATACCAGTTGCTTGTGGGATTTCACGGATAATTGGTGGAATGAGGATGTTCGTCAGGGACGTCTTACCCGCCCTCGCATCGAGTCATTTCTGAACTACTGGCTGGTTCTCAGAACTTCGGGAGAAGTCAACACCAACCGGGTTTTTGCCGAGTTCCGGGAATATGTTAGCCGCAGAGAGAACGAGTCAATAGTCGCCGTTGCCCAGGACATACGCAAGGTAAGCCGAGTTTATCGCAAGCTGGAAGAAAACTCTTACCCCGAAATGGCTGACTTCCATTACCGCTGGAAGGTCCTGGACCTGGGCGTCCTTACTCCGGTTCTACTCTGGCTGCGTTCCAATAGTGTACCGCAGGACCAATTAACCAAAGCATTGACGGCTTTGGAAAGCTTCTCGGTACGTCGTATGTTGTGCCGATCAACTTCTCAGGGAACCAACCGTCTTTTCATGGAACTAATTGCGAGGCTGCAAATGGGGAGCTTCGAGCAAGCCGGCGACTTTGTAATTGACTTCCTTGGGGGACAAACGGCCTCCAACCGGATTTGGCCAGATGACCAGCAAGTGGAGAATGTATTCTTGAACTCACCGCTGTACCACTCGATAACCCGGGGGCGCCTGAGAATGGTTCTTGAAGCCATCGAAGCGGAACTCCGAACCAACAAGGCGGAAACCCAGTCCGTTCCTCGCGGCCTGACCATTGAACACATAATGCCCCAGAGTTGGCAAGGGCGTTGGCCCATCCCCGCCGGCGTGGCAGCTGAACCTCGGTCGGTGGACAATCGCAACCGCATCGTCCACTCCATCGGCAACCTGACCCTGGTGAATACCCCCCTTAACTCCACTCTTTCCAACGCGCCGTGGACCGAAAAGCGCCAGACCCTCAACGCCCATACCGTCCTATTTCTCAATAAAACCCTGCTGGAAGAGGCTCCAGCAGTGTGGGATGAAGCAGCGATTGAGCAGCGCGCCAGGCGCCTTTGCCAAGTGGCAATACAGGTTTGGCCCCACGCCAACCGGATAGCTTGCAAATCACCTATTTCCCTTTAAGGAGGAACCACCTTGACCGCCCAGACTGAGCCTGAAGCGCTATACGAAATCAAGGACGGCATCGCCTATATCACCCTGAACCGCCCGGAAAAACTGAACGCCATTGACCCGGCCATGCGGCAGCTCTTGTGGGACGCTTTTCAGGACGTAAAGAACAACCCGGAAGTGCGCTGCGCCATCGTTACCGGCCGGGGCCGGGCCTTTTCCACCGGCCACGACCTGGTAGCCATGGCCAACGACCGGGCCAACGAAGGCCCCAGCACCGGCGACCTCTACGTGGAGCAGTCGAAAATCTGGAAGCCCATCATCTCCGCGATCAACGGCATCTGCCTGGCCCAGGGCTGCGGTATCGCGCTGGGCAGCGACATCCGCATCGCCTCCACCGAAGCCCGCTTCGGCTGGCCCCAGGCCAAGCGGGGCATCTCCTCAGTCAGCGGGCCGGCGCTGCTCTCCCAGGTGGTGCCGCGAAACATCGCCTTCGAGTTCCTGTTCACCGGCGAGTTCGTGGACGCGCCGAAGGCCCTGGAGTTGATGCTGGTCAACTACGTGGTAGCGCCGGAAGAGGTAATGCCCCGGGCCGAGGCGATGGCGCAGCAGATAACGGCCAACGCCCCCCTGTCCCTGGCCGCCATCAAGGAAGCCTCCATCAAGGGAGCGGAAATGGGGCTGGAGGAACGGGTGGCCTTCGCCCAGAACAAGCGGGACGAGGTGCTGCAAACCGAGGATGCTCAGGAGGGCGTCCGGGCTTTTGCTGAAAAGCGCTCCCCAGTCTGGAAGGGCCGTTAGTCCGCGGTTTTTTCACCACCGCGAAGCAGCGAGCGCAGCGCGACGCAGCGGTTCACCGAGGCTCCACCCCTGCGTCGCGGTGGCCGGGCCTCCGTGCCTATTGGGAACCTATTGGGAGCGCAAGCCACCCGTTTTGGGCAGTCTCCCGTGGGCCAAGCCTCCGTACCTATTGGGAACCTATTGGGAGCGCAAGCCACCCGTTTTTGGGGCAGTCTCCCGTGGGCCAGGCCTCCGTGCCTATTGGGAACCTATTGGGAGCGCAAGCCACCCGTTTTGGGGCAGTCTCCCGTGGGCCAAGCCTCCATACCTATTGGGAACCTATTGGGAGCGCAAGGCCCGGCCCGGCAGGGCGCCGGTGTGAACCGCCTGGTCAATAACCACCTGGCCGTTGACTATCACGTAGTCGATACCCTCCGGGTATTGCTTGGGCTGCTCAAAGGTGGCCCTGGCCGCCACCCGCTCCGGGTCAAAGACCACCAGGTCGGCCTTCATGCCGTCCCGGATGATGCCCCGGTCCGGGAGACCCAGCCGCTGGGCCGGGATGGCGGTCATCTTTCGCACCGCCTCCTCCAACCGTAGCAGACCCTCCTCCCGGACGAATTGGCCCAGGACATAGGGAAAGGTGCCATAAGTTCGGGGGTTGGGCTGGCCGCCGGTCAGCAACCCGTCGGAGCCGACCATCTGGGCCGGGTGCCGGGCGATCGTGCGGATGTTGTCCGGGTTGCCGGTGCGGGCCACAAAGGCCACGTCCAGGTTTTCCTCAAGGAGCAGGTCGCAGATGGCGTCAACCATCTTTTTCCCCTGGTGCCGCGCCAGGTCCACCAGAGAACGCCCCTCCCATTCCTTGTTTTTAGCCGAGCCGATGTGGCTAAAGATATAGTGGTCCAGGGTCAGCCCCCATTGGGGTTCCACCGAATCCCCCATTTCGTCTCGGATGCGGCGGTCCTGGATTCGCCGGTACAGGGCGGCCGGCCCGCCGGCGTGCACCCAGTAGGGTAAAAGCGAGTGTAGAACGGTGCTGGCGGCGGCGTAAGGATACTGATCGTAGGTTACGTCAATGCCGGCGTTGCGGCCTTCGTCCACCAGGGCCGTCATCCGCTCCCCCATACCGTTCACCGGATTGTGGTAGTGGGAAATATGCACTGGTACTCCGCTGCGCTGGCCGATGTTGATGGCCTCCCGGAAAGGGTCCAGGAGCCGGTCGCCCAGGCTGTAGCGGGCGTGGGTCATATAGAAACCGCCCAAATCCCGGATGGCTTCGCTGACCGCCACCAGCTCGCCGGTATCGCTGTAGGCCCCCGGCGGGTAGGTCAGCCCGGTGGCGAACCCAAAGGCGCCCTCCCGCATACCCTGGCGGGCCAATTCCTGCATCCGGGCCAACTCCGCCGCATTGGGCAACCGGTCGGCCCAGCCCATCGCTTCCACCCGTATGGCAGCGTGGGGCACGAAATAGACCACATTGCAGGCCACCCTCCCGTCCAGCAGGTCGAGAAACTCCTTGACGCTGCCCCAGCGCACCCCCGGCGGCGGCGTCCCGTTGACTGCCGCCAGGTAGGTGAGCAGTTCCTCCAACCGGGCCGGCGAGGTGGGGGCGTAGGACAAGCCGTCCATCCCCAGGGCGTCGGTGGTTACCCCCTGGCGCAGCTTGGCCTCGTGTCTGGGTTCGGACAACAGCATCAAGTCTGAGTGGGAGTGCATATCGATAAAGCCGGGGCAGAGCATCGCATTGTCGATGTCAAGCACCCGGGCCGCCGGCACCGCCACGGTATCCCCGCGCAGCACGGTAATAGTATCCCCGGTTACGCCCACGCTGCCGCGGAACCAGGTTCGCCCGGTGCCGTCAATGATTCGACCGCCCTGGATTAACAAGTCAAACATAAGCCGTCCTCACTTTTTATTCACCGCAGCGACCTAAACCGGGAGTTACACCGTAGGGATCCACCCGCTGCGGTTCTCTACACAACTCCGCGTCTCTGCCATAGAAATCCCATCCTCATCTGAATGTATTACAGGTAATCAGACATATTATTGGGAAATAATGACGTAATACAGAATAATTATCCTCAATGCTAAACTAACACGGACATATTCAGGCATTATGCGATGGAATCAGTGCATTGATTTGTTTGACAACCCTGCGGAATGCCGATACCATCCTGAATTAACGCACCCTAACCCTAACCGACAAGGAGGTAACGGAGGATGCGTGTAAGTTTATCACGGAAAGCGACGGTTGAACCGGAGTCTAGTCAGCTGGAGCGCCACAGAGCTTCCAGTGGCATTTCCTGGCTCGGTTACTACTATAGTGACTCCTCCAACTATACCGGGAACACTGCTTCCCTGCCCTGCCGCCAACTCCCCTGCGAGCCTTAGCTTCTGCCACGTTCCACATTAAGAGTCTCTCGGACTGGCCTGCTACCCGCTTCTCCGACCTTCCCGGTCGGCAAACCGGCGGGGCCGGCGTCCGACAAACCAGGCTCGTTTTTGACGAGAAACGACTCACCCCAACCGCTGGCGTGATGTGCTGCACGTTTCGGTGCCGTTCAGCCCCATAAATCCAGGTAAACTAGCGAACACTAGCGAACAAAGGAGGCAAGTATATGCGAATACTCATGCGGTCCAAGATTCACCGAGCCACGGTTACCAACTGCGATGAGGACTACATCGGCAGCATCGTAATCGACCAAAACCTGATGGACCGGGCGGACATTTGGGAGCACGAAAAGGTGCTGGTCTGCGATATCGACAACGGGAACCGGTTCGAGACCTACGCCATCTCCGGCGCCCGGGGCAGCGGCATCGTCTCCGTCCAGGGCGCGGCGGCCAAGCTGACCGACCCGGGGAACAAGGTAATCATTATGTCTTTTGAGGTTACCGATGCGCCGGTAGAACCCCGGGCTATCCTGGTCAACCACCGCAACGAATTCGTCGAGTACCTGTCCGGAGTGGAAAATGCCGTTAAAGTTTAGCGAAGCCCAAACCGAAGAATACTACGACCACGAGGATGCGGTTTACCGCGCCCTTTGGGACAAGGACGGCAGTGTTCATTGGGGTTTGTTCGAGGACGGGGCTAATATGACCTTTCTGGAGGCCGGCGCCAACCTGAACACCGTGATGCGCCGCCGGGGTAAACTGAACGCCGCTTCCCGAGTGCTGGACGTGGGCTGCGGCAGCGGCACCACCGCCGTTGCCCTCTGCCAGGCCATCGGCTGCCACGTTACCGGGGTGGACTTGAGCGGCGTGCGAATTGCCAACGCCATTGACTCCCTGGAAGAACAGCCGGCCGAGATCCGGGAAAAAGTGGCCTTCGAGAAAGGCTCGGCCACCGATTTGCCCTTCGCGACGGAAACCTTTACCCACGCCTGGAGCCAGGCCACTATCTATCACGTGCCGGACAAGGTAAAGGTACTCCAAGAGGTTTACCGGGTGCTGGAACCCGGCGGGATTTTCGTCTTTGACGATCTGACCAAGCCTCAGCCGAAGATCGGCGAGAAGGCCCAAAAGTTCGTTTACGAGCGCCTGCTTTACGACACCGACTTCAGCTTTGCGTCTTACCAAGAGGCCCTGAAAGCGACCGGGTTCCAGGTTCTTGAAGCGGAAGATATTTCCTCCCACCTCAAGACCAGTTATGAGATGCTGAGCGCCGCCGCCGCCCGGGGCAATGCGGAACACCAGGAGCGGTTCGCCTATCTGGCCGAGGCTTACCGGGAAACCGCGCTCTCCGTTGACCGTAAAGAGGTCGGCTGGGCGCTGTTCGTTTGCCGGAAGTAGCGGAAAGCAAGCCTGAAACGGGTCGCCGGTATCCGGCCGGTAAAACATTCACCGGTAACTATTCGCCGGAGTCAGGGGTTAACTATGACTGAGCAAAACCGCGTGCAGTGGGTATATTCCTCTCAAAACGAGCAGGAATTGGAGGAGCGCTACGACCAGTGGGCCGAGGAATACGACGCCGACTTGGACGTCGACTTCGGCTGGATTTCGCCCCAGCGCACTTCAGACGTCTTTGCCAGGCACGTGCCCCAAGAGGCCAGCATCCTGGACGCCGGCGCCGGCACCGGACTGGTGGGACAGTGCCTGCACGACCTGGGTTACCGGAATATGACGGCGATGGATTTGTCTCAAGGGATGCTGGAGGTGGCCCGCAAGAAGAACGTCTATCAAGCCTTCGACCAGATGGTTATGGGAGAGCGACTGGACTACGACACCGACCAGTTCGACGCTACGGTGATCGTCGGCGTCTTCACCCAGGGCCATGCCCCGGCCGGCTCCATCGATGAGTTGGTACGGGTCACCAAACCCGGGGGGCACATAGTCTTCAGCCTGCGGACCGATACCTACCAGGAGAACGGCTTCAAAGAGAAGCAGGAGGCCCTGGAATCGGCGGGGCAGTGGAAGCTGGTGGAGGTTACCGAACCTTATCAGCCGCTGCCCAAGGGAGAACCGGAAGTCCTGCACCAGGTCTGGGTTTACCAGGTTAGCTGAAGCGGACAATGCGCAATCGGTCGGGCGGCGTTGGCGGTCAGGAAGGTCATTCCAGGCACAGCAGCGGAGGCTGAACCCTCCCAATGGCCTGAGAGTTTCCTTTCTTGCAGCGAGGATTTCAGCTTCGCCGCTGCGTTCAGGGTATCATTCCGACCATAAGCTCCCGGCGGGAATGCCGGGAGCCGTTTCCGGGTAACCACGGAGGCCAAGCCGGAGGACGGGCGGAGAGGGTTCCCTCATTCCCGCGTTTCCAGGGGAAATCCCCGGCGCTGTACCTCTTGCAGACAAACCGGGCAACGCTGTTCCCGGGAGTGGCCTACCGCCGGCCAGATGTCCGGGGCGGTGATGCCGCAGAGGAACAACGGCTCCACCTCCTCAATCCCCAGACTATCCACGTAATGCACCTCGCCGGCCTGACGGGAATTGGGCCACCACCAGGGTGTCAACTGCTGCGCCAGGCGGTTGATGTGGGTCTTGGCGTCATCCAGCCACCCGGCTTCGGGAAGTTCCACCACCCAAGCCCGTCCTTCGCCGCCGGTTCGCCGCCGAGCTTGCAGCTTTCCCTCCCTTATGCAGCGGCGGATGATGTCTTGAGATACGTTGAGCCGCCGCGATGCTTCCTGGATAGTTACTTCTTCCAAAACTTCCTCTCCGGTCTCGGTTTATCCCCTCACCCCGAACCTGCCGTCGGGCCTGCATTACCCGACGGTTCAGGGCGGGCGCCGCAGAAATAAAAAGCCCCGCGGCTTTACGGGTCAGGCCGGGCCCTGGCGGCCCGCCGTCAAGGGGTCTTCCATCGTATCTCCCAGCGAGCCGCCGGGGGGCACCATGGGGTACAAGTTCACCGACGGGTCCACCACGAACTCGATCAGGTAAGGGCCAGCGTGGGCTTGGGCCTGGCGCAGGGCCGGCATAACATCTTCCTGATGGGCGACCCGCATCGCCGGGATACCATAGGCATGGGCCAACTTCACGAACTCCGGCCCGGGAATAGGCACCTCTTTCAGGTGATTTTCGAAGAACATCTCCTGCCACTGGCGCACCATACCCAGGTAACCGTTGTTAATCAAGGCAATCTTGACCGGCAGGTTCTCGTGGGCCACCGTAGCCAATTCCTGGGAGGTCATCTGGATGCCGCCATCCCCGGCAATACTCCAGACCGGCGCTCCCGGCTGACCTACCTGGGCGCCCAGCGCAGCGGGCAGCTCGAACCCCATCGCCCCCAGACCGCCGGAGGAGACAAAGGTATTGAAGCCGTTGAAGAAAAGGAACTGAGCCGCCCACATCTGGTGCTGCCCGACGCCGGTAACCACCACCGTCTCCGGGTTCTCCTGAAGCAACTCGTTCATTTCCGACATAACGTGCTGGACCAGCAGGGAATCCGTATTAGGAATCGCCAACGAGGGATGCCGCTCCTTCAAGTCCTCAATATAGGCCATCCATTCGGGCCGTTCTTTCCGCGCCACCAGGGGAATCAGCCCTTGCAATACCGACTTGGCGTCTCCCACCAGGGGAACTTCCACCGGAACGTTCCGGCCTACCTGGCTCGGTTCGATGTCCAGGTGAATAATGCGAGCGTGCGGCGCAAAAGTGGAGGCCTTGCCGGTTACCCGGTCATCAAAGCGCATACCCAGCCCCACTACCAGGTCGGCCTGGTCCACTACTATATTCGACCAGTACATTCCATGCATCCCCAACATTCCCAAACTCAGGGGATGGTTTCGGGGAAAGCTGCTGAGGCCCAACAGCGTATTGATGACGGGTATTCCGGTGCTTTCCGCCAACTCCATCAACTCATTCCAGGCGTGGGAAGCCAGAATGCCGTGGCCGGCGATGAGCACCGGGCGCTCCGCTTCGTTAATCAGCCGGGCGGCCCGCTCCAGCTGTTCCGCGGTTTCCGCCGCTAAAGGTTCCGGCGCGGGCGGCGCCACCGCCGGGTATTCGAACTCGGCCAGTTCCAGCTGTACGTCCCGGGGCACGTCAACCAGCACCGGGCCGGGGCGTCCTTCCTGGGCGATTTGGAAAGCCTCCCGGAGCGTCGGGGCCAGGTCGGCGGCGGACATAACCAGGTAAGTGCGTTTGGTACAGACCGAGGCGATGGAACAGATGTCACATTCCTGGAATGCCTCGGAGCCGAGGACCGGGCGGGCCACTTGTCCAGTAATAGCCACCATCGGAACCGAGTCGGCCTTGGCGCTCATCAACCCGGTAACCAGGTTGGTCGCCCCCGGGCCGGAGGTGGCGACGCAGACGCCCACCTTGCCGGTAACCCGGGAGTAGCCGTCGGCGGCATGGGAGGCCGACTGCTCGTGGCGCACCAGGATATGGCGCAGTTGCGGATAGCCCCAAAGCGCATCGTAGAAAGGCAGAATCGCCCCGCCGGGATGCCCGAAAAGTACGTCCACTCCTTCCTGGAGCAGACTTTCGCAGATGATTTCCGAACCTTTGAGTTTCAAAGCAGCCTCCAATACATCAGCCTTCTCCCGCCGAGAAAGGTATCGGGAAGGCTGCCCGTGGGCCAAATAAAAAGACCCGTCCCCCATAGGGACGGGACTTGAATGTTCCCGCGGTACCACCCTATTTATCCGGCGAACCGGACCTCTCTTAGCAGGCACTATCATGCCCCGTCAGGGATAACGAGCGACGAACCTCGGCCGGGCTTACTGAGCGCTATTCGACCGGTTCAAGTCAGAGAACCGGGCCATCAGGCTGTTGGGCAGGCAGCTCCGGAGGGATTTTCAACCAGGTTGGCGCACCTGCTCCCACCATACCAGGCTCGCTTGAGCGCCGCGCCTTGCCTACTCGTCTCCATCAAAGCCTTTACCCCTGAAAGCTAGCACAAGGAAAAGGGGGTTGTCAACTGCCTTTGGCGGGTCAAGTCTGCTGCAAATTGCGACGGTATTCTTGCCCTGAAGTAAGCGCAGGTAATATAATCTAGAGCCTAGCCAAACTGTTTCAGGAATCCGATGAAATTAAACGAAATAAGCCCGGACACTTTCGTTAAACACCAGGAAAACGGTGTAGGGCGAATTGTTGACGTTGAACCGGAAGGAACCCAGGTAGTACTGCATTACCTGTCCAATCCGGACGCGCCGGTAACCCTTAGCAAAGCAACGGCAATGGCCTCCCTTGATACGCTACCGAAAGAAGGTCTTGAAGCCTCCTTCTACAACAATCCTGACCAAGTGCTTTCCTGGGTTGATGACGGCCCCCTGCGACTTATCGGCGCCACCCTGGCCGATTTGGGCGGGAGCGGAAAGTCCGGCGATTTGCAGAAATGTCTGGAAGGTCGGATTGTAAGAGACGTAACCTGGAAAACCTGGTGGGATCGGGTCAGACCGGTGGCAAAGGATTCTGGCTACTTTCACATAGAGCCGGCCAAACCCATCGCTATCATATCGGAAATCGCCGACATCCCGATTGAGCCACTGCCGCGGGCCAAGCCTCGACCAGCCAGCAAGAGCAAGCCAAAATCGGAAAGGGAAAGCAGTTCACGCCCCGGCGCTACCCAGGCTTTGCCGGCGTGGATTAAGTGGCTTTGGGCCAAAGAGGATACCCCCCTCCCTGGCACGACGCCACCCGACGGATTGGCCGCGCTGGTGGAGAACTGCCCGGAAGAAATCATTGAACGGACGATGGCCCGCCTGCTGGCCGGCGCCGCCGAATCCCTGGCCGCGTCCCGACTTACCCCCAAAGCCAGAGACCAGTGGCTGGAATTAGCGACGAAAGCCTACCAGCGTCGTCAGACCTGCCTGGGGCAGCAACCTGCTGGCACGTCAGCCCGCCAATCGCCCCAAGTTATAGCGCAACTGATGCACGCCATCCAGCAACGAGAAAGAATAGCGACTCTCCTGGCTGAGGTCAGCCGGCTGGCAAGTCTGGATCCCCGCTGGCGGCAGGATTTTGCCGCCAGCTTGTGGGAAAGTATCAAAAGCGACCGTTCCGCGGCGGAAGAACTGCTCCGTATGCTGCCCGCGCACCTTGACGCCGCGCAGCGCGCCATCCTGTGGGGCGACCTGGCTGCTTCTGCCTTTGCAACTCCGCCCTACCCCAACCGGAACTCCCTTTTGAACCGGGCCTTGTCCTGGCTGCGAGCGGAGCGCCATTCGTCGCTAAGGCAGCTCACCCTGCGAACGGCATTAGGGGACAACTCCAAAGCGGACACGGGCCTGATTGCGTTCATATCCAGCCAATATACGGGGAAGGACGCCGCTGCGCCGGAGCGGCTGAATGTGTTGGTAACCGCGGCCCTGTTGCTATCGGAAGGCGAAGACAACCTAACCTCTGAAGTATCCGCCGCTTATCACGACGCAATAGAACAGCCTCCAGCTGCGGGGCATAACCCTCTTATCGCCCAACTTTTGACGGTAGCCCACCGCCACATTGAGGGTTTGCAGCGGCAAGACGAGTTGGCGCTGGCGCAGCAGCGAGAAGAATACGAGAGTCGGCTGGCGAATTCCACTGCCCGGAAGGGAGAACTGGAGCGGCTGGTGCAAGGATTGCGGAATGAAATCGCCGCCAAGCGCGAGGAATCCCGGCTGGAGATAAGGCGGGATATGCTGTTCGCTATGTCCGAAACCCTGAAGACCCTGCGCGCGAATGGAGCCGACCCGGATAGCTTGTTACGCGACGTTGAGGCCGGGCTTAAACTTGCGCTTCAGGCCGGGGAAGCGGAGTTTTACGGCAAAGAAGACGAACTCGTAGCGTATGACCCGGACCTGCACGAGCCACCGGAAAATCCACCGAAAGGAGCCTTGGCGAAAGGAACCCTAGTCCGGGTTATAGTCCCCGGGGCCCGTATCCCCGGAACAAAAACCGGAAATCTGGTGTTGCTCAAAGCTCGGGTCAAACATCAACCGGAGGGACAACAATGCAAGTAGTCGGCATAGACCTGGGAACCACCAACCTGCGGGTTTCCACCTGGGACCCTGAGTCCGGTCAGCTGCCTCAACCGCTGACCATCGGGCAGGGGGACGCCTACACCATGCCGACAGTGGTGGCCTTTCGTCGTCAACCCGGCGGAGAGGTGGAAACCATCGTTGGCGAGGACGCGGATAATCTGGAAGATAACTCCAATCAGGTAGTCGTCCGCAACGTCAAGCGCTTTGCCCTGGCCCACGACCCCTTTGTTCGGTGGCACCTGGAAGTCCGCGAAACGGGGTGGCCTTCCTGGTGGAACCGGGATTCCCGCTGCATCCAAATTTGGGGCCAGGAGTTCCCGGTCAAAGACCTGTTGTCCCTGATGTTGCAGGAGGCCTTTCGCCGGGCCGAGTTGGAGCCAGGGTTCGAGTGGCGCGCGGGCTGTCCGGTTCACGCCGGACTAACCTATCGCTCCGAACTGGCCCAAGTCATTACTGACCTGGGAGGAGCCGGAAAAGGTGAGGTCAGCCGAATTGTGGAAGAGCCCCTGTTGCTCCTGGCCCTGGCGCACGAACTGGGAGCCCTAAAGCCGGATACCGACAAGCCGGTTAGTTCCTACATGGTTTATGACTTGGGGGGCGGTTCCTTTGACTGTGCCTTGTGCCAGGTCGGCGCCAGGCAAATGATTATCTACGGCGCCGACGGCAACCCCGTCATCGGTGGTTCCGACATTGACCACCTGCTGGCCGGCTATTTGGAGCATACCGGCAATCCCAATTTGCTGCGTCTGGCAAAGGAAGTGGTCGGCCCCTCAACCCCGCAGAATCTGCCCGGCGGTAAAACCCTCTCTTGGGAGGATTACAAAAGGGCGGTCAAAGAAGGTCAGTTCATCACCAAGACCCTGAGCGCCATGCGAGACGCCTACATCGGCGCAAAATACATTTGGCGCCGGAATTGGGATGATGTTCCACCGGAAGTAATTGAGAATGCCCTGAAAGAGCTTGAAGCTGCTCCCAACGAAGAGAGTTATCTCCGGGAGCATTTTGAATGGCTTTGGGAACGGACTGATGTTCCCTCTGGAGAAGTTATTCAGCGCAATCCGGAAACCCGCGACGTAAAGTTCGTCTGGCAACTGAACTGGGCTGATATGGCCGGGGATATCGACGGCATTATCCTGTGTGGCGGGCCTACCAAATCACCGGTTTTCCTGGCTGAGATCCAAAATAGATTCGGAGACACCAGGGTAATCCCGACGGCCGAGCTGATTCCACCGGAAATCCCCGACCCGGAGTTGACCGCCATCAGCGCCGGGGCTTGCTATGCTTATAGCGGTGAATATAGCCCTCTGTATGTTAACCGCTTACCGGTGCGGATTACCCTCGAGGACCTGCAAACCGGGGAGAAAGTGCATTACGAACCTTATTCCCCCCTGGCGCCTTCCCCGCGACAGCCTTTTGGAAACTTTAAGTCCCGGGATTCCTTGCGGGAAGAACCGGATGATCCGCACAGCGATACGCGGTACGAGTTGACCGTTACCACTCCCGAAGGCGTTTTATTAAAAACTACCAACCCGGACAATGAGGAGGCAGAGCGTCAACCGGTGGGGAAAGAATACCGGGATACGGAAGAAAACCCTTCGATCAATACGCGGTTGGTTAACCACAAGCTGCGACTGGTCATCGACCGGCTGGGGCGAGTCGGTGTAGAACAAGAAGCGGACCAATCCGTTGCCAAAGAGTACAAGGTTATCACCAGTCACTCCTGGCAAACTGAAGAACAAAAACGGGCTATCCGACAAACGCAGCTGCTTGATAAGTTTTTCAAGAAGCTGGAAAAGGCCCGGACCCACCAAGCCCTCGCCCGTAATCCCTGGGGTTGGCAAGAGCACGCCGGTTAGTTACACCCCTGGTTATCCAGCGTCAACAAAGCCGCCCCGGGACGGAAACGTCCCGGGGCGGCTTTGTTGACGGAATTCCGGCTACGGCCCCTTACCAGGTCAGCAGTCGCCGGTTTAGACCGAGGTTAGTCGTCCGCCACGCCGGCCATTTCCCGCGCTTCGGCGGCCAGGTGGGTGTTGTAGAAGCGGAGGACCTGCTTCCAGCCATCCACGGCAGCTTCCTGGCGATAGCTGGGGCGGTCAACGGCGAAGAAGCCGTGGCCGGCGTTGTCGTAGCGGAAGAACTCGTACTCCTTGCCGTGCTCCTTCAGAGCGGCTTCCAGGTCGTTAACATCCTGGGGCGAGGGGCGGGCGTCCTCGTTGCCGAACAGGCCCAGCAGCGGACAGTTCAGGCTGGCGGTGTAGTCCACCGGGGCTACCGGCTGCCGGGAGCGTTCCAGTTCTCCCTCCGGCACCGTGGTTACCCCGCCGCCCCAGCAGTTCACCGCCGCGTCAATCCCTTCCAGACGACAGGCCACCAGGTAGGTTTGGCGTCCGCCGGAGCAGAAGCCGATGACCCCCACCTTGTCATTGTGGTAGGGCAAGGTGCGCAGATAGTCCCGCGCCCCGGCCACGTCGCCCAGGGTGCGGTCGTCGGGCATCCCGCCGGCCTCCCGGACACTGGCGCTGTTGGCCGTCGGGTCGCCTTGACCCTCCCGAAAGTGGAGGTTGGGGGAGATGCAGACAATCCCGTTGTGGGCCAGCTTGCGCGCCATCTCCTTGGTGGCCTCATCCCAGCCGGGCATATGGTGGATCATCACCACGCCGGGGAAGGGGCCGGAACCCAGGGGGCGGGCCAGATAAGCGTCAATCAGGTCGCCGTTGTGGCCTCGAATGTTCACCGTTTCGGCAATCAAACCTTCATAAGGCATAAGTTTTCCCTCCAAAGCAACATTGTGTCGTAACTCCGCCGGGCCCGTCAAGTTCCAGCCCCGGCGCTTGGTAGCAGATTACTACGCGGGAGATAGAGTGTCAATTAGGGTTATGTAAAGGACTGGCGGGCGGGATATTACATTGGCTCTCAGGCGTGAATGACTTCCTAGCTAACTCCTGCTACCCGCCAAACTCCCCATCGGATCCCACGGCGGCAGCGCTACCGGTTCCAGGTCCAGGGCCGCCTGTAACTCCTCGGGTAGATAGCTTTTGGGGGCGGCTATTTCGAACATATACTCGGCGAACCAGGAGTCGTTCATCAGGAAAAAGCCCTTGTCGCCCACCTTGTCATTCCAACTGTTTTCCACCCGCCAGCGCCGGGGTTGGCCGTCCACCACGTCCACGCCGGTAAAGAGCATGGCGTGGGTCATCGCCGTCTGACGGTACTCCAACCGTTCCGCCTTGTCCAGGTCAAATCCGGCGCCATAGACGCCGGCGTAGTCGAACAAGTCGGCGTCCCACAAGCCCTGGTCCCGATGCATCTGCTTGCCGGTGTCGCAGCCCATCCAGACCGGCTGACCGTCCAGCAGCATCCGCATGGTAACGTCCTTCATCAGCTCGATATCCACGTTGAGGTACTTGATGCGCGTCCCGTCCACCACGTTGCCCAGGTACTGGACGGTATAGGTGCGGCCCGGGGGGTTGTCCGGCCGGGGGTCGTGAACCAGGCAGACATACTCCTCCATAGGCGTGGCGATATACTTCTCGGCGAACTCCAGCGGCGTCATTGTCCCATCCCGGTGAAAGTCTCCGTCCTTGTCCTTCCACTGCCAATCAAAGCTGTCCGGCGGGTTGCCCAGGTGGATGCAGAGAATCCGGTACACCGCTTGCAGGGTTTCTTGCTTGGCTCGCCGCATCGCCTCCAGGCCAGACTCCGCAGCGTACTGGCGACGGATGTTACGCGCGCCCTGGCGCACCTGGTAATTCAGGCTGGCGTTCATCCGGGCCGAATTGCCGGAGCTTTCCGTTTCGGGCATCACCGTCTTGGGAACAACGCCGTGCTTGCGGACCAAGCTGATGAACATATCCCACTGGCCGCCATCGCCCAGGGGTTGGTGCAGCAGCCACGCTACCACGCGGTCGTCCACCGGCCGGTCGGCAGTCTCCATCACCGCTTCCAGAATGTAGTTAGCCCGCTCCATCTTGTCCCAGAACATCACGTAGTTCTGGCTGAACTCAAACTCCTTGACGTTCAGCAGGTTACGGGTTTCCGCTCGGAACAGGTTGAGGCCGGCGAACATCCAACAACGACCGGAACGGGCCTGGTTGGTTACGCTCCAGTCATCCAGAGCGGTGGAAAAGGAATGGGTGGCCTCGGTAACGATGCTCCGATTCAGGGCCACGTCGTTCACATCGTGCTGGGTAACTACGTTCTGCATCAGGCGGTAGGCCGGTTGGGACTCAAAATCTGCTCGGAAACCGGCCAGGGCTTCCGGGTCCAAAGCGCCCGGGTTGGGCAGTGTGGTCATATTTTCCTCTCCTACAGGTTTTTTTATGGGCGAGGGTTTTTCACCGGGAGACGCAGCGGTGTATCGATACACCGAAGCACCGAGGCGCCGAGGTTTTTGCGCTCCGGGTCAGGGTTTCGCCAGTTGGCGGACAACCTTTCTTATCTCCGCCAGGGCCTGGTCTATTTCCGCAGTGGCAGTGTGCCGGCCGGTGGAAAACCGCAGGGTTCCCATGGCGTATTCCAACGGAACGTTCATCGCCGCCAGTACGGGAGACACCTCTACCCGGTCGCTGTGGCAAGCGGCCCCCGCAGAGGCGGCTACCAGCTCCAGTCCACCCAGGATACGGTCGGCCTCCAGACCCTTGAAACTGACGCTGGAGGTGTTGGGCAGCCGCTTTTTCCGGTGGCCGTTCACCCGTAAGTCCATCCCGGAGTCCAGCAAACCCGACTCCAACCGGTCGCGCATTTCCCGCATCTGGCGGACATAGCCGGACAGGTTCCGTTCAATCAGTTCGCAGGCAGCGCCCAGCCCCACCAGCTCAATGACGTTCTCGGTGCCGGCCCGGCGGTTCATCTCGTGGTTGGCCCCGTGCATCAGCTTTTCCAATCGGACGCCGGGGCGGATGTAAAGGGCGCCGATGCCCTTGGGAGCATAGAGCTTGTGGCCGGCAATGGACAGCAAGTCCACGCCTAACTCGTCCACCCGAACTGGTATTTTGCCGACCGATTGGGCGGCGTCGGTATGCATCAGGGCACCGTAACGGTGGGCGATTTCGGCGATTTCGGCGATGGGCTCGACGGAGCCAACTTCGTTGTTGGCGTGCATTATGGTAACCAGCAGAGTTTGAGGGGTGATGACCCGCTCTACCTGGAGCGGCTCCACCAGCCCGTACTGGTCCACCGGCAGCCAGGTAATCCGGCAGCCCCGCCCTTCCAGGTAGCGGCAAACTTCGGTTACCGCCGGGTGCTCCACCGTAGAGGTGATGATGTGGTTGCCCCGGTCGCGATAAGCGGCGGCGACTCCCTTGATGGCATGGTTGTTGGCCTCGGTGCCGCCGCTGGTAAAGATCAGGTCCGCCTCGGCGCAGCCCAGCAGCCCGGCTACTTGCCGGCGCGCCCGGTCAACCCCTTGCCGGGCCGCCAAGCCAAAGGAGTGGCCGCTGGAGGGGTTGCCAAAATAGGCATGGACATAAGGCAGCATCGCCTCGGCCACCTCCGGGTCAATCGGCGTAGTGGCATTATAGTCCAGGTAAATAGCGCTCATTGCTCCCCTCCCGGCAATGCGCCCGGCTCTGGCGCCGCCCCATTATAACCCAATAACCCAGCCAGGCGGTATAGCCAAAGGCGGGGGCCGCGGCGCCCAGGGTCTTTCTATTCTCTGGGGGATGAATATAATCCGGGGTATGGATACGCTGGAAGCAGGTCGAAGTTTGCAAGCGGCTTTTGCCGCCGTGCCGGATTTTCGAGCCCGCAGCGGACGCCGCCACCCCTTGCCGGCCATTCTCACCCTGGCCGTATGCGCCATGCTCTCGGGAGCCCGCAGCCTCTACGCCATTCACCAGTGGGGGCGCTGTCAGGATGGGGCCACGGTGGCCGCCCTGGGATTCACCCATCCCAAAACGCCGGCGGTATCGTGCCTGCACCGGGTGTTTCGCGGGCTGGACGTGGCCGCCTTTGAACAGGCGGTGGCCCGATGGAGCCGGCAATATCTGGCCCGGGATGCTGGGGGGCGGGTTGCCATTGCGGTGGATGGCAAGGCATTGCGCGGGATTCACGGGGAGGAACTGCCCGGGATGCGCCTGGTGGCCGGCCATGCCCACGGTTCCGGCCTGACGGTGGGGCAAAAGGGGGGTCAGGACAGGACAGGGGGAACTGACAACGGCCCGGCAACTGACGGCGGAACTGCTGCCGGTGGCCGGTAATCTGATTACCGGGGACGCCTTGTATTGTCAGCGGGACTACTGCCAACAGGCGCTGGAGGCCGGGGGAGACTACCTGGTCATTGTGAAGAAGAACCAACCGGAACTGTATGAGGCCATTGCCTTGGCCTTTGCCCGGCCGGTCTGGGGCGCGAAGTACCGGAAGGCCCGGCAGCAGGGACGGCATGGGGACCGCCTTGAAAGGCGGCAACTGCGGACCACGGAGGCCCTGAACGAATACCTGAAGGAATGTCTGGACTGGCCGGGGGTGCGGCCAGTCTGCGAAGTGCGGCGGCGAGTGGAGCAAAAGGGACAGACCACCACGGAGACACGCTACGCCGTCACCAGCCTGGGCCGGGAGATGGGGCCAGCGGCGCAGCGGCGCTATGTGCGGGGGCATTGGGAGATTGAAAATCGCCTGCACTACGTCCGGGACGTAACCTTGGGTGAGGACGCCAGCCAGGTGCGCAAGGGGGCGGCGCCGGAAGTGATGGCGGTGCTGCGCAACGCAACGCTGTGCCTGCTGCGGTTGAATGGCGTCAAGAACGTCGCCGCGGCGCTGCGGCAGACCGGCTGGCTGCCCGGACAGGCCCTCCGCCTCCTCGGACTGGCCTGCCCTTGAGAATAGAAAGACCCTGCCGCGGCGCCGGCCGCAATTGCAATAAACCTCCCGGCAATTCTATAATTACCGGTGGCTGCATTGCTGCCCGGACTACCCATAGACGACTGAATCAGGAGCTGAGCCATGGGCGATTGCAGGCATTGCGGGGAAACGGCCGGCTTTCTGCGGGGCGCTCATTCAGAGTGCGCCAAACGATACAATTCGGGCCGGCGGGCGATGGTCGCACGGACCATTGCGGCGGCGACGGGAAGGAATACGTCCGACAACCTGCCGCAGGAATTGTTCCAGATCGCCAGCGCCAACTTTGTGCCGCCGGCGATGGTCCGGGCCACCATGTTCGAGGGGTTGAAACGGGCCGTGGCTATGTCCCTTGAGGATGGTCTGCTGACCCGGGAAGAGGAGGAAAGTTTGCGGGATTATGCCCGCCGTTTCCACCTGGAACGGGGCGTCGGCACCCTGGCTTTAGACCGGCTGACCCGGGGCGCGGTTTTGCGGGAGGTGTGCGAAGGCAAATTGCCCGATGATCCGCACCGGACCGATAACCCGCCCTTCAATTTTCAGAAGTCGGAAAAGCCGGTCTGGACCTTTTTCAACGTTGGCTACTACGAAAGACGCACCCGACGGATACGGCAAGGCTCGTCCTCCGGCGTCGGCGTTCGGGTTATGCGGGGAGTTTATTACTCGCCCCGGTCCTTCCGGAGCGAAAGCATCGAGCATAATGTAACGGAACGCGTTGATACCGGCACGGTGGGCATTACCGACAAGCATGTTTATTTCAAGGGAACGGAAAAGAGTTTCCGCGTTCCCTATTCCAGGATCGTTTCTTTTGACGCTACCTCCGACGGGTTCAGCCTCGTCCGGGACGCCGCCAACGCCCGGCCCCAGATATTTATCACCGGAGACGGCTGGTTTTCCTATAACCTGGTAACCAACCTGGCTAAAGAAAGGTAGTCCGGTTTGCCGAAGCATCCGCCGAGTTAATTGGGTTGCGTTCCGAGTCTACTGAGTCCATTTCTATTATTAAGGATGTGGCTTACTCGACCGGGTTCACCGGGTTCCGGCTCGCCCCGCCAGCCGATTGCGGGTCGTCCGGGAGCGGAAGGTCGGCCCCGGCCGCAGCAGCGGCCAGCAGACCGGCGTTTTCCAGAAAGGCCCGCAGCAGCTCCCGCATTTGAGCTTCGTGTTGGGGCGCATACCTGGAAAACTCCCGCAGGTTGCGGGCCGCCTCTTCCACCGGGTCGAACTCTTCCCCCATCAATTTATAGTCGTCAAGCAGTTCCCGATTCCAGACCCGCAATTCGTCCAGCGTCAATTGCGGCTCAAACTGAAAACCGTAGGAATTGCCGTAGCGAAAGGCCATATTTATTTTCCGGTAGCCCCCATCCCGGCACAGCATATATCCCTCAGCCAGCTTCACCGCACCGTCCGGAATGGAAAAGTGGTCGCCGTGCAGGGTGGGCGCCAGCGGCACGCTAATTCGACCAAATACCCTATCGGCATCCCCGGCGGCAGTAACGGAGAGCCGGCGCAGGCCGAACTGGTAACCTCCCGTCGGCTCCACCACCCCACCCAGGGCAACGGCCAGCAGCTGCGCCCCCAGGCAGACGGCGAATACCGGCGTCCCCTGGGCGACGGCGGCTTGCAGGTAAGCTCGCTCCCGGCGCAGCGCCAGAAAATCATCGTTGGCCGACAGCGGGCCGCCCAAGGCGATTATCAAGCTGACTTCCGACAACTCCGGGGCCAGGAAACGGTCATAGTCCGGCGCCGACGCAAAGACGTCAAGGGCAAGCAACTGAAATCCCTGCCCTTCCAGCAGGGCGGTAAAGTTCCCGCCTAACGTTTCTGCGGCGGAATGGCGTATGATAAGGGCGCGTTTCATCCGATAATCCATACTGAATCCACAATACCAATCTACAATCTGCGATTCCGGGGCTGCCGGGCATTGGCCGACTTTACCTTCAATCCTGCGCCACCCCATCCTACACCACCGCCGGTCCGGTGTCAGCCTTAAGCCTTAAATGGGGGATTGCCACATATGGACACGGTAATTACCAATACAACCATCGTAACCGGCGACCCGGCCCGCACTATACTTTACGATGCGGCCCTGGCGGTGCGCGACAGGGCCATCGCCGCCCTGGGCGCATCCGGCGAAATAGCGGCCCAATTCCCCAATGCCGAGGTAGTCAACGGGCGGGGCAAGGCCGTCTTTCCCGGGCTGATTAACTGCCATACCCATCTGCTGGCGACCGCCGACCGGGGCATTTTGGAAGACTTCGGGTTTCCCACTACCCTGCGGTTCCCGGTTTCGGCCCGCTCGTTACTGACCGTTGCGGAACGGCAGGTTATGGCAACCCTGGGCGCACTGGAAGCCATCCGCAGCGGCGCCACCTGCCTGCTGGAAATCGCCGAAGGCGTCGCCGGTTATGCCCAGACCCTGGCCGATACCGGCTTGCGGCTGGCGCTGGCGGAAAACATCAGCGACGCCAACCCGACCCGGTTGAGGGAAGGCGGCTATGAGTTCGAGGCGGCCCGCCGGGAGGAGGGATTACAGCGAAGCGCCGACCTGGTGGCCCGGTGGCACAACTTTGACGCCGGCCGGGTTGCCTGCTTTCTGGCGCCCCATGCGCCGGAAACCTGCTCGCCGGCTCTGCTGCGGCAGACGCGGGAACTGGCCGAGGACTACGGCGTGGGCTACACCATACACCTGTCCCAAAGCCGGGTGGAAGTGGAAGCGGTGCTGCGAACCCGGGGCGTGCCCCCGACCCACTACCTCTACGCCAATGAGCTGCTGGGGCCGCGGTTGGTAGCCGCCCATTGCCGCTACGTTACTCCCTCGGAGATTGCCTTGCTGGGCCGGGCCGGGGTGGGCATCGCCAACAACGCCGCCATCGCCGCCCGGCGGGGCGCCGCCGCCCCGGTGAGGGAGTTGCAGGCCGCCGGCTGCGCCATCGGCCTGGGTTCGGACAACATGACCGAGGATATGGTGGAGGTGATGCGGGTCGGGCTTTTTCAGGAGCGGGTTCGCCGCAATGATGAAATGTCGCCCCAGCCGGAGGAGACGCTGGAGTGGGCTACGGCCGGCGGGGCCTACATCCTGGGCCTGGCCGACACCGCCGGACGGCTGGAAGTGGGCCGGAAAGCCGACCTGTTCCTCGTCGACACCCTCAAGGCGCACCTGGTGCCGACCCTGCGTATCGTGTCCGCCTTCATCCACAACGGCCAGCCGGCGGACATCAGCGGAGTGATGGTCAACGGCCGCTGGCTGCTGCGGGACGGACGGGCGCTGACCATTGACGAGGCGGACATAGTGCGCCGGGCCGAGGAAATCGGCCACGCCCTCTGGCGCCGGCTGCTGCAACGGTATCCCGACGTGCCTTTCCCGGTACGGCTGCCGCCGGGGTCGCACCGGTAGCTTCTTCGCTAACCCCCTGGCCGACCAATATGCTGACCTGGCCGGTGGGCGCGGGCAGGTAGGCGCCGGCAAGTTCGAACCGGTAGGCCCTTTGCTAACCCCCTGGCCGGACGGTTCTACCGGAAGGACGGGTGAAAGGCGAAGCGGCGGGTGAATGTTCCAGATACCCTGGCCCGTTCCCTCCGGGTCTTTATGTCCCTGGGTAGGTGAACGGCGTCAGGTAGTCGCCCGCCCCCGCCGCAGCGCCCGGCCGGGCCGGGCGCCGGTGTTTTCACCTCGCTCGATGACTACCCGGCCATTGACGATTACGTACTCTATACCTATGGGGTAATGCTTGGGGTCTTCCCGGGTGGCGTGGGTTTTCACCGTGTCCGGGTTGAAAATTACCAGGTCGGCCTTGAAGCCGTCCCGCAGCAGCCCCCGGTCGGGCAGACCCAGCCGCTGGGCCGGGAAGGAAGTCATCTTGCGGATGGCCTCGGGCAGGCGCAGGTGTTTTTCGGCCCGCACAAACTCGGCCAAGACTATCGGAAAGCAACCGTAGGTGCGGGGGTTGGGATACTCGCCGAACAGGATGGCATCACTGGCAATCATTCCGAAAGGGTGGGAAACGAAGGCCGGCAGGGTCTGGGGGTTGGTGCCTAACCCCACCGTGGAGATGCCCAGGTTTTCCTCCGCCAACAGGTCAAAGAGGGCATCCGCCGGTTCCTGCCCGCGCAGCTCGGCAATGTCCGTTATCCGCCGTCCCTCATACCGCTTGTTTTGGGGTTGGGTGAAATTGGTCAGCCAGTTGTTTTCCAGCCGGCCGGCGTCCAACTCCAGTTTCATCCGGGCCCGGTCGTCGGGGTCCTGCAAGGCCGCCATCAGCCGCTCCGGCCCGCCGTCTTTGGCCCAGTGGGGCAGGCCGATGGTAACCGTAGTGCCGGAATAGGGATAGGTATAGCAGTCAAAGGTAACGTCCAACCCCTCGTCCCTGGCCCTTTCCACCAGGCCCAGGTAATCCAGGTGGCTGCCGGAGCCTGGCGCGCTCTGCCGGTAGTGGGTCAGGTGCACCGGACAGCCGCTGCGCCGGCCGATTTCCACCGCCTCTTCCCAGGGCGCCAGCAGCCCCTGCGCCCGCAGGCTGGCCCGGGTGTGGGTATGGTAGAAGCCGCCCAGGGAGGCGGCTACGGCGGACAATTCCACCAGCTCCGCCGTGTCGGCATAGGAGCCGGGCGGGTAATCCAGGCCGGTGGACAGACCCCAGGCTCCTTCTTCCATTGCCTCCCGCACCACTGCTTTCATATCGGCCAGTTGGCCGGCGGTGGCCGGACGGTCGTTCCACCCCACGCTCCAGATACGCACCGGGGCATTGCCCAGGATATAGGCGATGTTTACGGCAACCGTGTTGTCGTACTTGTCGAGCAGGTCGGCCACCGTCAACCAGTCGGCGGGCATTGGCGGGTAACCGTTAAGGCCGGAGTCCAGCCAGATGTAGCGGTGCAGTTCCGCCTGGGACTTGAAGGGAGCGTGGGATATGCCATCAATCCCGACCAACTCGGTGGTTACTCCCTGCCGCACCTTGGGATCGTGGTGGGGTTCGCCCAGAATGGTCAGACCGGCGTGGGAGTGGAGGTCAATGAAACCGGGGCAGACCACGCAGCCGGTGGCATTGATCACCTGCGCCGCCTCCAACCCGGCGGTATCGCCCCGGTGGATGGTTACCTGCTCTCCTTCCACCAGAACGGCGGCGTGAAAACCCGGACTGCCACTGCCGTCAACGACCAGTCCATGCTCAATCATCAAGTCCAGCATTTCCCCTCCCGCCGCAACGAGTTCCCCGCCAACCTTCAACCTTCCCCGCAAGTTGGCCCTGATTCTATCATCCTGCCTCCATTTGCCGCTATAATGACACTGGCCCGGCGGGCCGGACAAGGCCGGCAAGGCAAAGGGCCGACGGGTTAGTATGCCGGGAAGGACTATGTTGAGCAAGCTGCCGCCGCCAGGAACTTTAAGACCGGGAATTTTAGCCGGGATAACCGGGGGGCTGCTTTTTCTGGTCGTCTCGGTGTTCCTCTGGGGCGCCGGGGACACCGAAGCCGCTTCCTACCCGCCGCCGTCGCTCGGGGAGCAATACGCCCGGGAGGCCGGTATCGCCAGCTATTTGCTTGACGATGACCTGGCCGGCATAACCACTGCGGCCCAGGATGATGCGGTGGACGAACAGGAACACGTCTATTGCCTGGGCGTCCTGGCGACGATAGTCGGCGGCCCAGGGGACGACGTGCTGGTCGGCACCGACGGGGATGACGTCATCCTGGGCCGCGCCGGCGACGACCGCATCAACGGCAAGGGCGGGAACGACATCCTCTGCGCCGGTTCGGGCAATAACCTGATTGTCGGCGGCCCCGGCGACGATTATCTGCTGGGCGGCGATGGCGAAGACCAGCTTATCGGCGGTTCCGGCCAGGATTTTCTCCGGGGCGATGACGCCGACGATATACTAATCGGTCAGGCCGGGGGGGATTTTCTCTCCGGCAACCTGGGCAACAACATTCTGATTGGCGGGTCCCTGCTCCCGGAGGAGGATGACCTGCTGGCCCGGTTGTTCGGCTTTTACCGCCGGGACGTGCTGCTGGGCAGCACCGGCGATGACATCCTGATTGGCGCCAGGGGCAACGATGCCCTCCTTTCCTTTGGCGGCAATGACGTGCTCCTCGGCAAGGAAGGCAACGACAGCCTCATCGGACATTACGGGGACGATTTTCTGGACGGCGGGCCCGGCGACGAGGACCAGTGCAACGGCAGCGAGGGCAGCGACGCCGCCGCTGCCTGCGAGGTGATGGTCTCCATCGAGCGGGGCCGGCACCGCAGCCTGCCCGACTGATTACCACCAGGCAAGGGAGGAGTTTTCAGCGCAGACGAGGAAGCATGCCTCATCAGCCGCCCACTCCAGGGCGATGGCGCGAGTTTTCAGCGCAGACAAGGAAGCATGCCTCATCAGCCGCCCACTCCAGGGCGATGGCGCGAGTTTTCAGCGCAGACAAGGAAGTAGGCCCATGAAGTACGACGTCATAATTATCGGGGCCGGGTCGGCCGGCTGTGTCCTGGCTAACCGCCTGTCGGAAGACCCCGCCCGCTCCGTATTGTTGCTGGAAGCCGGCCCGGATTATCCCGACCCGGCAAGGCTGCCCGCCGAGTTGAAGTTTGACCTGAACCAGGCCGCCTCGGCGGAGGGCGCCGCCTATAACTGGTCCTTTGTAGGACAAGCCGCCCCCCAACGGCCTGAACCGCTCCACGTAGCCCGGGGGCGGGTAACCGGCGGCAGCAGCGCCATCAACCACCAGATTCTCCTGCGGGGCCTGCCCGAGGACTTCGACAGCTGGGCCGCCGCCGGCAATGCTGAGTGGAGTTACCTCAAGACTTTGCCCTACTTCCGCAAGCTGGAAACGGATACCGACCTGCGGGATGACTTTCACGGCTCCGACGGCCCGATTCCGGTGCGGCGCCATCCCAGGGAAACCTGGCTACCCTTGCAAGCCGCCTTTTACCGCGCCTGCATTGACGCCGGGTTTCCCGACGACCCGGATATGAACCACCCAGAGGCCACCGGAGTCGGGGCCTTCCCCTTGAACAACCCTGGCGGGGTGCGGATGAGTACGGCCCTGACCTACCTGAACCCCTGCCGCCACCGCCTGAACCTGACCATCCGGCCCAACGTGCTGGCGCGGAGGATTTTATTTGACGGCCGGCGCGCCACCGGCGTGGCGGTGGCGAGTAACGGGGAGGTATTCACCGCTGCGGGGGCGGAAATTATCCTCAGTGGCGGCGCCATCGCCTCGCCGCAACTGCTGCTGCTTTCCGGCGTCGGCCCGGCGGAACAACTGGCTAAACTGGGCATTAATCCCATCCACGACCTGCCGGGCGTGGGACAAAACATGAAGAACCACCCATCGATTTCGCTGCGTTACCGCTCCCGGGCGGAGCGCCGGCCAGCGCCGGACGCTCCCCGCAACCAGGTGGGACTACGGTTTACTGCCGACGGTTCGACCGCCCGCAACGACATCCAGGTCCAACCAACGACCTCTTACCCCGAGAGCCGGGAGGCGCCGGATATTCGCATCGGCTGCCGCCTGGAGTTGCCCTTCAGCAAGGGCGAGCTAACGTTGACTTCCTCCGACCCGACGGCGCCGCCGCGCCTGGATTATCAATTCCTGACCGACCCCAGGGACTTGGCCCGGCTGCGCAGCGCAATACGCCGCTGCGTCCAACTCTTTGAGCATCCGGCCTTCGCCGCTCTGCTGGGGGAGCGCCTGGCCCCGGCCGACGCCGACCTGGACTCCGACGTGGCTCTGGACGCCTGGCTGCAACAAAACGCCGGCATTGCCGGCCACACCAGCGTTACCTGCAAGATGGGGCCAGCCAGCGACCCGATGGCGGTGGTTGACCAGTATTGCCAGGTGCACGGACTGGCGGGCCTGCGGGTGATTGACGCCTCGATAATGCCGGAAATAACCCGGGCCAACACCAACGCCACCACGATAATGATTGCCGAGCGGGCGGCGGATTTCATCAAGACGGGGCAGTAGGCTTCCCCGGTGGCGGGGAGAGGAGGCGCGGAGATGCGCCGGGGAAATATACGCTGCGCGCCCCCACCGCCTCCGGGTCTTCCCCGCACCAGCATCGACGGCAAAAATGGCAGTCAGCGCGCCCCCGCCGCCTCCGGGTCTTCCCCCTCGCCCGGCCTCCGGGTCGGTGGCGGCGGGCGCACCCCGGCGCTCCGGGTCTTCCCGGGAAAGAAACCCGTCATCACCCCCGGTTCAACCCCGGTTGACCCGTGTAGTAAAATGACCATACAGTTTTCCCACCGGAAAAGGAGTAACTGATGCCCCTGCAATTCGGCGTTTTTGACCACATCGAACCCTGCCCCGGCATGGAACTACAAGAAATCTACAACCTGCGGCTGACCCAGTTGGAACGGCTGGAATCCGCCGGATTTTATTCCTACCATCTGGCCGAGCATCATACGCCGGCGGTACACAGCCTGGCGCCTTCCCAGAACGTCTTTCTGGCCGCTGTGTCCCAGCGCACTACCACCCTGCGTTTTGGCCCCTGCGTCTATGTGCTACCCTTGCACCATCCCATCCGGCTGATTGAGGAAATCAGCATGCTGGACCACTTGAGCAACGGCCGGCTGGAACTGGGCGTGGGCCGGGGCGGAGTATTTGAAGCCTTTTTCTGGGGCCAGGATTCGAACGTGGAAGTGAACGCCGCCCGTTACGTGGAGACCTTGCAGTGCATCCAGGAGGGGTTGAGCCACGAGGAATTGACCCATCATGGCGAGTTTTACAACTTCGACGAACTGCCTATGCGCCTGCGGCCCAGGCAGACCCCCTTCCCGCCTTTCTGGTATATGCGGAACGTGGAAACCGCCGCCATTGACGGGATGAACACCATCATCGTGGGTTCGCTGGACGGTTTCGAAGCCAACGTCCGGCGCTACCGGGAGGAATGGGAGCGGCACCAAGGCAAAGGCGCCTTAACCGTACAAGGCACCGAGCCGAAAATCGGGCTGGTCAATCACCTGCTGCTGGCCGAAACGGACGAGGCGGCGCAACGAGAGGCTCAGCCGGCCTGGGAATCCTACCGCTGGAACTTGGGCACACCCCGCCGGCTGGAAGCGGAGCGCCGGGGATTGACCCAATTCTACGGCTCCAATATGAATCCGCGACCGGTCGCGGCGCCGCCCCGGGATATTCCCCCAGAACAGCGGCGGGACCTGGACGCCTCCCTGGAAGACCTGGAACGGCAACAGCGGCGGGCCAACCTGCGCGGCGGCCTGGGCGACGGTCATAGCGGCGCCGGGGCCGGCTTCGGGGCCATCGCCGGCTCTCCCGCCACCATCCGGGAATACATGGACGAATACCTGGAAACCGGCGCCAACTACTTCGTCTGCTCCTTCCAGTGGGGCGACCTGACCCACCAGCAGGCCATGCGCTCCATCGAACTCTTCGCCACCGAGGTAATGCCCCACTACATGGAAAAGGTTGGGGTAGCGACGTAGGCCCTGTTAATGGCCCGGTTAGCCAGGCCGCCGGAAGGGACGGGGCGAGCAGAGCCACCGCATCTCCACTACTGTTTCTGCTCTCCACCGCGCCGGCGCCCGGGGCGGCAACCCGGGCCCTAGACAGTTTTCTCGAGTTCCGCTGCAAGATTGAGCAGTAGAGCGGGTTCAGTTGCATGGTGGTTGACTAACACCCTGCCGCCGGCAATGGTCGAAGTTGCCGCCAAGAGCAGGGGCGGGTTTGAAACCCGCCCCTGCTGCGTTTGCCAAGCCAGCCCGGTATTGCCGACAATAGGCGCGGGGCGCTCCCCCCGCGGCCGCAACGCCGAGTCCACCCGCTTTGAAGGCAGAGCACAGGCCGTTGGGCTACCCCCGCGGCCGCAACACCGAGACTCGGCGTGAATGAAACCCTACAATCCCCGCGGCCGCAGCGCCAAACTCGGCGGTTTGGGCGGCGCCCAGGCGCCGGTCAGGTAGTCATAAAGGTTGGCGGCGCTGATGCGCATAACCATGGGCGCCAGTGCCGCCTGCCCCACGTCCATTGGGTAGCGGTCAATCAGCTTGTTCAGGTTGAGAGCTGCCTCGTCCCGGGTCATACCCCGGTCAATAGCGTCCTTGACGTATTCCTTCCACTCCAAGATGAAAGAACCCTGTTCGTCCAAGTAGCCCTTGTCGCACAGGTCGCCATGCCCGGGGACAAAAATGTCCTCGTCCAGCCGGCGCAGCGACTCCAGGGCGTCCAGCCACAGATCCGGATTGGCCTCGTGCAGCCAGGTCTGCACCTTGTGAAAGATGTTGTCGCTGGTAAATACCACTCCCTCTTCCTCGATGACAATGGCCGCCTGGTACAGGGTATGACCGGGCATATGAATCATGCGGAAGGTATGGTCGCCCACCCGCAGGGTCATGCCGTTCTTAAAGGTGATGACCGGCACATTGGGGGTATAGCCTTCCAGCAGGGGAGCCTCCTCCGGGCCGAAGTTAGCCACCCGCTCGATATGCTCCGCCATATCCGTCTCGAGAATGCGGATTCTGACTCCTTCGTGGGCGATTACCGGAGCGTCGAAGAAGGCGTTGCCGGACCAGTGGTCGCCGTGGGGTTCGGTGTTGATGATGTACCGCAGTTGCCCGTGCCGGGCGATTTCCGCCTTCAGCTTGAGGGCGTCGGTAGGTTTATGGGGGCTGTCAATCATCACCACCCCGTCAGAGGTGGTAACGAATCCGTGGTTACAGCCTCGTACTTCGGTTTCCACATAGACATTGCCAGTGAGCTGCCGCATAGTGCGCCTCCTGGTAAAATTGGCGTAAAATTGGCCGCAATCCGGGCCAAGTCGTCCCCTTAATTCTGAAAGTACTTCTTCCGCCGATTCCTTGCCGGGCAGTCATACCGCTTGCGCGACTGATTATCCCACAAACTCCCCCACAAACTCCATTGATTGCAGAGTTCCGGGGATGGTGGGCAAAGGAAGCGGGCGGTTAGTCGAACCCCGCTTCGTCCCAGCGCTGTCGCCAGGCTGCGGCCACCGCTCGGCTGCGGGCGCGGCGGGTTAGGTTATTCCGTCGAGACGACCGGAAGGCCCTGCCGTCCTCAATCGGTTGGGACCTGCGCGCCACACCACAACCGCGCCACCGCCGGCCAGAGGGGTTGCGGCAGTTCGGCAGCCCGGAACCGCTACACCCCGTTCCCGCCCTGCAACCGGCGCAACTGTTCGCGGAGTTGCCGGTTTTCGGCTTCCACCGCCAAACGGGTCTCTTCCGATTCGATGTAATCTTTCAAGAACTCCCCGGCTTGCGGGTCATAGATTCTCAAACGTTCCCCGGTCCAGTAGAGGTCCAGGGCCAATGCCGGGCTGTGGGCCCATACTTCGCCGGACGAAGTACGGTGCGTCGCCAGCCGCCGGTACGCGCCAGCCACCAGCTGCTCTCCCACCAACGCCTCACCGTAATAGTCCCCGCCACTGGGGTCAAAGCGCCAGTATTCGCCAATCCCGATGCGGGCATACAGCGCCCGTTTCCCGGTCAGGTCATTGGAGGCGGTACTTTCCGAGGCGATTTCCAGCGCCAGGTCCGGCGCCTTGCCCACTTCCCAGATGAGATAGCCATTACGCCGGCGAATGGCTGCGGCGTCCACCCCCAGGGCCACGTAGCAGTCCGGGGCTACCCGGCGGTTCCGGTCCGCCCGGTCATAGTACACGAAGCTGTTGGTGTCCACGAATGCCCCGGGGCGCTCCCGGAGGTGCGCTTCAAGGATATAGTAGGCGTATATAACGCTGGGGTTCTGAAACATACTTTCTGGCCGGGGTTCCGGGTCGTCGGACAAGCGCAGACTTTCACCCTCCTCCGGTTGCAGCGCATAGGGCAGTATCAGAGTTTTCAGCGTCATTCTCTCACCCCCTCACCCGGTCTCCGTTGCGCTCCGTCGGTGTTTAGAAGATTCAATTCAATGCATCCTTACGATTCCGGCGTAGAAGTCGCCGAGTTGCCCGCCCTCTTCCAGACTACCGCAGCGAGCGGGCGTCTTTCAAGCAATACCACAAGGCCGCTAACCCGTTGTGCTACGTCTCCGTTCGGCGTATTATACTCGATGATCCTTTTCAATAGAGGCCTTCATGTCCGATTCGCGAAAGGCATTGGTTACCGGCGGCGCCGGATTCATCGGCTCCCACCTGGTTGACCGGCTGCTGTCCGAGGGTTACAAGGTAGCCGTTGTTGATGACTTGAGCGCCGGGAAGCTGCAAAACCTGAACCCGGCCGCCATTTTCTACCACTCCGACATCACCCAGGCATCGGTTCAGGACATTTTCAACCGGGAGCAGCCGGACCTGGTCTTTCACCTGGCGGCCCGGGTGAGCGTAACCTATTCCACCAATAACCCGGTGGACAATGCGGCAGTGAATATCCTCGGCACCCTCCGGCTGCTGGACGCAGCCCGCCACCGGGGTATCGACAAGTTCATTTTTTCCTCCACCGGCGGCGCCATCTATGGCAACCCGAAAAGCAACCCTTGCAGCGAGGAAACCCCCGCCGCGCCGGTCTCTCCCTACGGGTTATCCAAGTGCATGGCCGAGCAATACGTTGAGCTGTTTCACCGCCTGTATCACCTGAACTATACTACGCTTCGCTACGGGAATGTTTACGGCCCGCGCCAGGATCCGCACGGGGAGGCGGGAGTAATCGCCATCTTCATCCAGACGATGCTGGAGGGACGGCAGCCGAGGATCTTCGGCGACGGAGACCAGGAACGGGACTTTATATACGTGGACGACGTGGTAGAGGCCAACATCCGGGCCATCGACCGGGGCAATAACCGGACCCTGAACATCGGCTCCGGCGCGGGAAGCAGCGTCAACCATATCTTTGACTCCCTCAAGAACGCCCTGCAATACCGGTGGGGGGCCGAGCGCCGGCCGCACCGGCCCGGCGAAGTGCATAAAATTTTTCTGGAATGCGCCAAGTCCCGGAAGGACCTGGGCTGGTTTTCCCAAATCGGACTGGAAGAGGGTTTGCAGCGGACGGTGGATTACTTCCGGGAAATCCACCAATCCGGTGAACTATCCGTTTTCCGCCCGATACCCGGCCGTTAATCCCAACCTAATCCAACTCAGGTTAAACCTACAACCAGGAGGAACAAACCGTAATATGGAAGCGGAGTACGATGCCATCATCCTGGGCGCCGGCGCCGCCGGTCTCGCTGCGGGGCTATACACTACCCGGGCGATGATGAAGACCTTGATTCTCGAATCCCTGGGGCCGGGCGGCCAGTTGCTGATTACCGATGAAATCGAAAACTACCCCGGCTTTCCCCAGGGAGTCAAGGGGCAGGAACTAGCCCAGATGATGGAGCAGCAGACCACCCGTTTCGGCGCTACCATTGACTACGCCGAGGTGGAGGGGGTTGCCGACCTGGATAAGCCGGTGAAGGTTATCCGCACCGACGACAAGGAATATACCGCCAGAAGCATCATCATCGCCACCGGCGGGGCGCACAACAAGCTGGGCGTAACCGGCGAGGATGAATACGCCGGGCGAGGCGTCTCTTATTGCGCCGTGTGCGACGGCAACTTCTTCCGCGGTCAGGACGTAGTGGTGGTTGGCGGGGGCGACGCCGCTATGGATGAAAGCTACTATCTCAGCGGTATCGTAGGCTCGGTAACCGTGATTCACCGCCGGGACGAACTGCGGGCTACCCGGGTGCTCCAGGAACGGGCCTTCGCCAACCCCAAGTTCAAGTGGCTCTGGAGCCACGTGGTGGAAGAATTCACCGGTAACGAAGCCCTGGAATATGCCCGGGTCAAAGACCTGAAATCGGGCGAGGTTTATGACTACCCCACCGCCGCCGCCTTTATCTATGTGGGCTTCCACCCCAATACCGAGTACCTGAAGGGGTTGGTGGATATGGACGCCCTGGGCCACATCTATACCGACATCCATATGCGCACCAAAGCCCCCGGGGTCTATGCCTGTGGCGATGCCCGCGCCGAGTCAACCCGCCAGTTGGGCGCCGCCGTCGGCGATGGTATCACCGCCGCCCTGGCCGCCTACCACGACCTGAGCGGGTAACGCCCGGCTTCAGCCTTCACCGAGACTTCACCGCGGCCTCCCGCTGGACTTTAGCCGGGCGTGGGAACCCTCGCCCGGCCGGTCCGCCCGATACCCTCCGCCCATCCCCCGTTGGTGAAGCGGTTGGTGAAGCGACCTAAAACCGGGTACGCGTACGTTAGCCGCCAGCTATTCTCGCCACTTCCTGACCCAGCAAAACCAGGCTTCCCGTGATGATTACCCCAATGGCGACGTACCGGAACACGCTTTCATTCATTCGCCGCACCAGCAAAGCGCCCAGGCCGAAGCCCACGGCCAGCGAGGGAATCAGCAACGCGATGTTCACCAGCGTGTCCCGGTCAACCAGGCCGATTAGAGAGTAGAGGACGAAGGCGACGACGTAGGCGCAGAGAAAATAGAAAGCCAATGCGGCCCGCATCTGTTCCCGCTGCCACTGCTGCGCCATGATGTAGGCTGCCGCCAGGGGGCCGCCAATGCTCAAGGTAGTGATGGCCAGGGAGGTCAAGAAACCGACCAGCAATCCGGTTCCCCGCTGCTGCGCCAGAGGCAGCCGGATATTGAACAGGTTGAGAAAACCCAGACAGAGGATGGCCAGCCCAATGGTTATTCTCAGGACGGCGGGATTGGCCGATTCCAGCACCAGCACTCCCAAAGGCGCCGCCAGGACGCCACCCAGGGCCATCCCGCTCAGCCGGCGAAACTCCAGGTGTCGCCAGGTGGTGAGCAGGACGAAGGACAAGAGGATGGGAATAATGGCGTTGACCGTAACCACCGCCGACTGAGGGGCCAGGAACAGCAACAAGACCGGGGCCACCACCAGGCCCATTCCAAAGCTGACGGTGCCCATAATGGTGGCGCCCACCGCTACGGCGGCCAGGGCAATCAGCAGTTCCAGCCCGGAAAGCAAGTGTCCCTCCTGTGCTTGCTATCAACCCCGCCGATTATCCCGTTGAAATTACTGACCCGTGCGCAAGAGCAACCATCAAAACATCAAAACCGTCAAGAGACGCTCCCGGAACCGGCGGCGGGTTTCCAGAAGTCCAGCAGGTACTCAAAGGTTGTGCCCATAGTTATGTAGTTGGAAGGCCAGCCGAAGATTCCAACCCGGTTAACGATGTTGGTGCGATCCCAGATTATAGTATTGCGCAGTTCATAGCCCACCGAGCGCAGGGCGTCAACCACTGCGGTGTGAATCGTAACTCGCCGGTTATCCAGCCACATATCGGGCACGTCGATTACACAGTGGCCGTGTTCCTTGAGCATCGGAAACAGCCCGCCGTAAATCTCCGCCATGGCTTCCTGGTAGCGGTCCAGGGATAATACCCCCAGATCCCTGGTGTCCTGGCTGTATTGTTCCGTCTTGAGGTATTGGCCGTTTTTCCGCTCGACGCCGCGCCGGCTCTTGTTCAACCGGGGGCGGTTCAGCAGGTTGGCATAGGGCGGCGAGGTCAGGATAAGGCTGACCGACTCCGGTTCCAGGTAATCGGCGATGCGGCGGGCGTCAGCGCAAATCGCCAGTTGCCTGGCCGCTCTTTCCTCGCCCGAGTCGACCAGCCGGGATCTGCTCAATTCCACGTACTCGCCCTTCAGGTCAAACCCGATGGCATTGCGATTCAAGTCCCGCGCCGCCACCAGGGTCGTCCCGCTGCCCACAAAGGGGTCAAGGACCAATTCGCCTTCGTGGGTAAACAACGATATACAGCGGGCAGCAAGGGCAATGGGGAAGGTCGCCGGATGGGCGTTCTTGTCTCGAATGTCCCTGGACTCGTAGTAAAACTGCCAGACGCCCAACTGGGACTTGATCCATTCCTTGGCCGTCAGACAGTTGATATGTTTAGGCGGACAGGAACAGAACCGTTCGTTATACAGCTCCATAACCTCGGCGCCATGCGTAATTACCATTTACCACTCACCACCCTTCACCACTCCCCAAAAAAAGAGAAGCCAAATTGATTGTAAAACTGTTCTGGCTTAAACTACCATCGGAACAAACCCTGCTCGGCAGCCAGCGTAAGGGCCCTTTCCACCTGCACTACCGGCGGGCCGTTGCGCTGCACCGAAACTTCCACCTGCTGCTCCGGAGTTACCGTAAAGGCCCGCTCGCCATCCAGGGCGATGGCGCTGTGCCGCCGTTCCACCGCAACTCGCTCTCCCTCAACCAACCGGCGCCACCGGGCAATCGGCACCGCCGCAACCATGCCCGGAGCAATCGGCGCCAGAACGGTTGTGGCCGCGCCGGCGGCGGCGCGGTTATCCTCGCGGGCCGGTTGCTTCCCCGGCTCACTCTCGCCGGCGGCTCCGTCAGGTCCCGGTACATAATGCAGACCGCCGGCGTCGTCCAGGGAAACCGGTTGCAGCCGCGCCCCTACCGAGGAGAGGCCGATACCGGCCGGTTCGGCGCGGGTCAGGAACACTTCGTACAGCGTTGCCAGGTCCCAGATGGCGCGGGTAGCGACAAACCGCTCCCGGGACAGGGCCACATCCACCAGGGCCAGGTCGCGGTATTCCCCATCCACGTACACCGCCAGGGTCTTGCTAACCACTGTTACCGCCGAGGCCGTCAGACTTCCCCGGGCCACCAGTCCGGCGGCCAACCCGGCCAGGGTGCCTTCGGTCATTGCCGGGAAAACGTTATTGGTGCCGGTAGAGATGGGAACGATGGGGATAGCGCAGCAGCCCCGGGCCACGGCCCGGTTGGTGCCGTCGCCACCCAGAGTCACCAGGCACCTTACCCCGACCTCGGACATCCGGGCGGCGGCCCGGACCGTATCGCCCTCGGTGTAGTAGGTGGGCAGCTCCAGCAGGGACAAGTCCAGGGTAAGCCGGTGGTCGTCCCCGGCCCGCTCGCACAGGTGGGAACCGTCAGGCATCGCCACAACCTGCTCAATCCCCACTGCCTGGAGACCCAGCAGCGCCCGGCGGACGATGTTGACCTTTTCCCAATCAGGAACAACTCGGCCCTGGGCCACCAAACGCCGGATGTCCTTGCTGGCCGCCGGATTGGCGATTATCCCAACCTTAGTCAATAGCTGCTTCCTTCCCGGCCCGAAACACCAAACACCTGCCCCGGTAAGCTGTAAGCTCTACTCAAGGAGAAAACCGGCCGGGCGATTCCTCCTTTACCCCAATAACCGTTGCTTCAAGCTGTGGTTGCCCCGGTCAACCACAGCAAAGCCGCGGCCGCTCCCTTCAGTTTTGCTACAATGCAGTCTGGCTACAATGAACCGGATTGTAGTCAGGCAATTATGTAACGTCAATTTGAAAAAAATTCGGATAAATGGCAAAATTGCAGTCTCGTACGGGATTTTCACTGAGGGGGAGAGGTAATGGAGCAGGAATTGGCCTTTGCGCCGGCCACCGAATTGCGCCAACTTATTGATGCCAGGCAGGTGTCCAGCGTCGAACTGACCGAGTTGTTCTACCGTCGCATCGGAGAGTTGAATCCCAGGCTCAATGCCTACCTTACCCTTTGCCCGGAGCAGGCGCTGGCCGCCGCTCGGAGCGCCGACGCCGCCACCGGGCGGGGCGAATCGCTCGGGCTGCTGCACGGCATTCCCCTATCGGTCAAAGACCTGGAAATGACCAAAGACCTGCGCACCACCCTGGGTTCGGACCTCTTCCGGGACCGGACGCCAGAACTGGATTCGGTGGTGGTGGAGCGGGTCCGGGCCGCCGGCGCCATTATCCTGGGCAAGACCAACACGCCGGAGTTCGGCTTGTCCGGCACCACCGAGAACCAACTGGGCGATGCCTGCCGCAACCCCTGGGACACCGAACGCACTCCCGGCGGTTCCAGTGGCGGTGCGGCGGCGGCCCTGGCGGCCGGCCTCTGCACCCTGGCGACGGGCAGCGACGGCGGCGGTTCAATCCGGATTCCGGCCAGCTTCAGCGGCGTCTTTGGTATCAAACCTTCCCAGGGCCGGGTGCCCCGCCATGGCGGCTATGGCTACCCGGCAGCCAACCACTTCTCCCAGTCCGGCCCTATGTCCCGCACCGTGGCGGACACGGCCCTGCTGCTCCAGGTCCTGGCCGGCCCCGACCCCCGAGACCCGGTTTCCATGCGGGAAGCGCCGCCCGATTTCGCCGCCGACCGCAACGGCGGCGTCGCGGGCTGGCGCATCGCGTGGAGTCCCGACCTGGGCTATGCCGGCGTAGAGCCGGAGGTAGTGCGGGTAACCGAGACGGCGGCGCGGGTTTTCGAGGAACTGGGCGCGGTGGTGGAAACGCCGCCGCTGGTGCTGGAAGACCCTTTTGCCGCCTTCTGGGATGTGTTCGCCACCGCCGCTTATACTTCCTACGGCCACTTGCTGGAAGAACGGCGGGCCGATTTCACTGACTACGGCCGGCGGGCCTTTGAGCATGGCGCAACGGTAACCGGGGCCGACTTGTCCCGCGCCCTGCTGCGCGTGGACCAGTTGCGCCGTCAGATGGAAACTTTCTTTGACGACTATGACCTGCTGCTGACTCCCACCATGGCGGTTCCGGCCTTCCCGATCGAACAGCGTCCCCCGGTCATCGGCGGCAGGGCGGTGGACCCCTTCTGGGGCTACTTGCCCTTCACCTTCCCAATCAACATGACCGGTCAGACCGCCGCCAGCGTGCCTTGCGGCTTTGCCCAGGCGGGAAGCGGAACCGGAATGCCCATCGGCCTGCACCTGGTAGGCCCCCGGGGCGCCGAAGCTCAAGTCCTGCGCGCCGCCGCCGCCTTCGAGCAAGCCCGCCCCTGGCAGGATAAGCGGCCACCGGTGAGTTAGGGCGGCGGCGGGCGGAGCAAGCCCGGGGCGAGGGCCAGCGAAGGCGCCGACCGGAAGTCATGGGCCTGAAGTTAAATGCGATTGCTCCGGGCATAGGCGGTTTATTTGACAGCGCCCGCCGATAGTGTTAGAAGTGTATTTGTTATACCAAAATCACCCTTTAGCGCTGGCAAAGGTTAGACGGTATTGCTGCACTCCCCGATATTCAGGATTCTTGCCGCCGGCCTGGTGCTGGCGGCCGTTGTTAGCGGATTAGCGGCGGTCAGTTCCGGGAATGGCCCGGCGGCCCCGGCGGGCGGCGAATTTCCAGGCATCACCCTGGGGTTGACCGCCGAGGCGCGGGAGTCGTTGCAGAACTCTGAACAAGCCTTCCCTGCCGACGAAGCCGGTTTCTCCGCCTACTACCGGGTGCCCGGCGGCGTCCTGAACCGGGAAGGAAAAGACACGGTTGACAACTACATTTTCAGCCCGGTTCAGGCTGGCTCCGTTTCCTGGAGGGCCGCCCCGGCCACCATCAGTGAAATGGGCGATAACTATACCGTCGCCGAGATGCCCCTGCTGAACATAGACAATATCTCCTCCACCGCTAACATCTATTACGACGACCAGGGCTGGGTCATAGCCTTCCTCCCCAGGGACGCCCCCTCCTCTCAAGTATGGCAGGCCCGGGCAGAGGATACGGAAAACCCGGAACTGACCGACGACGATCTGGGCAATACCCTTCTCCTGGACGCCATTAACGTCGTAGTGGCTGAAGCGTTGGACGGCACGGCAATAACGCCGGACAACCCGGATTTGGGCTATTACCATTTCAAATATCCCGCCGCCGACAGTTTCCTGATGATGGCCGCCGCCCGAGGCGATCAGGGCGAATACCCCATTTCCTTCACCGTTCCCGACAGCCTGACGGTAAAAGAAGTCTCGGCCACTATGTGGATTACTGAAGATGCCAACCAAATGGCGCCCCACGCCAAGGTCGTCCTCGACGACGTCGACCTGATTGCGGAACAGCAGGCCAAAGGTATTTACAGCAATTCTCGCGACCTGGCCAGCTTCGGAGCCAGCGCCGCCCATTCGGTGAAACTGACTCAATCGATGAAAGACAATGGCGCCTCCGGCGTGCTCTTGATGATTGTCTATGACCAGCCCTGACCCGGGCCCGGACTCAAGAGCTTATGCCCAGCCCAACCAGGTAGCGGCGCTGCCCCGAGTTATACTGATTACGGCGTTGGCGTTCCTGGCAATCCTGCTGGCAAGCCCCGCTTCCACCACAACCGCCCGGGCCGGCCGGGCGCCGCCGGACGGAGCTCTCCCCGGCTACGCGCCTCAGGAGGTTACCCGCGACGTAGCGGTAACCTCCATCGCAAGAGCGGAGCATAAGCCGCCCTTCGCCCACCAGGGCGAGGAAGTTACCATCAACGTAGGCGTGGCAAACCAGGGTAACGCCGCGGAAACCTTTTTGGTCACCCTGCACGACCCCACCGATGCAGTTGAAATCGGCCAACAGACGGTAACTCTGGCGGCCGGCAGCAGCCAGATCATCGCCTTTCTCTGGAATACCGCCGGCGCTACCGGCGGCCCGCCACCGCCCGGCCCCCCGGCCCCGGGCTCAATCCATAGCCTTACCGCCACCGCTACCCTGGCCGGCGACTCGGACAGCGGCAATGACTCCATGACCTTTATGCCGGGATTCTGGATAATAGCCGTAGCCCAGCCCCCCGGAATTACCATCGGCGACGCAATCCCCCAAGCCAGGTACGGCGAAGACTTATCCCTGAACCTCCCCAGCGCCGGCACCAAGCCGGTCGAAGCAACCGGCTTGTTCCTCAGCCCCGTTGCGGGCCGGCTGGACGCTACCCTGACCAGCCCCGACATCGGCACCCGTTCCGCCGGGCTGAACAACCTGTTCCTCAGCCCGGTCCCGGGCCGGTTAGATGGTGCGCTGGAAAATCCCGGCATCGACACCCAGGCCCGGCCATTAGCCCGGATTCTGCTCGATCCTGCCGAGACCCACCTCGCCCGGCGGCTGGCTGGCCCCGGTATCGATACCGCAGCGGAGCCCTTGAGCCGCGTCCTGCCCAGTTGGGTCGAGGCTCCCCAGGCTGCTTACGGCATTCACCGGTCGCCGGCGGCGCCGTCGGTTGACACCGGGGCGGCTCCCTTGACGCATATTTTCCTGAAACCCGGTCCGGTCAAGGCCTCCGGGGAGTTGGCGAATCCCGCCATCACCACCGGGATCGAGCCTTCGACTCAAATCCTGATTGACCGGCTGCAAATCCCCCAAGCCCGGTACGACGCGGGCCGGCCCCTGGCCGGGCCTTCCATCGGCACACGACCCGAAGCGTTGACCCAAACATTTGTCAGCCCGGCGTCGCCCAGGGAGATCCGCAGCATGGAGCCGGCAACCATTGAGACCCGGGGGGAGCCCCGGGAAGAGATTTTTGTCGGCAGTACGGCGGCCTCTTTTCAGCCCGGCCGGAGCTTGCAGGACCCCTTTACTCGGGGCGAGATCGCCGGAAAGGTAAATTTGCAGCAGCGGGACAGCAGTTTGGGCGCATACCTGCAGGTGGCTGACGAGATACACTTCGTGGCCGCCGACGGAACCTTCCGGGTGGAAGCGCCCAGCGGAGTAATGGACATCTACATCCGCGCCCCGGGTTACCTGTCCGTCTTCATCCCCGGCGCGACGATCAACTCCGGTGAACTGCTGACCGTCCCGGAGCTGACACTGCCCTTCGGCGACGCCAACGGCGACGGTCGCATTGACATTCTGGACTTGAGCATCGCCGCCGGTAACTTCGGCGCCGCCAACCGGCAGCTGCCGGCGCCCTGACTCCCACTCCCCGGCCCGGAGGCGCTTACCGGAGACTCCGCGAGGAATTATCCTTAAGTGAAGCGCCGCTTTCCCGGTGTCGCCGGGGAAACTGTTCCCATTAAACCCTGAATTACACCCTAATCCAGGGCGTCCCGGAGAACCCCATCCGCCGGCAATGTCAAGCACATTTTTGACCCCTAAACCAGGGCATCCCGGAGAACCTCCGCCAGATGGCGGGCCGGGCGGCCGGCGCCATGCTCCACTTGCTGGCGGCAGGACACCCCCATCACGGCGACCTCCCATTCCTGGCCCTTGTCCCGGAGGGCCGGGAAGAGGGTCTGCTCCCCGATGGTCATGGAAACTTCGTAGTGTTCCTTTTCAAAGCCGAAGGAGCCGGCCATGCCGCAGCAGCCGGAGTTAACCAGTTCCACCTCGTAGTTTGGCGGCAAGCGCAGGGCGGTCAGGGAAGGCCCGGTCCCCACCAAGGACTTCTGGTGGCAATGGCCGTGGAACAGCACCTTCCGGGACAAGTTGGAGAACTCCAACTCCAGTTCGCCCCGGTCGTGGAGCATCGCCAGAAACTCATCAATCAGGTAGCTATGTTCGGCCACCTTGCGCGCCTTATCCCCGGCCTGGCCGTCCCGGCAAAACTCCGGATACTCATCCCGGAAGGTGAGCAGACAACTTGGCTCGCAGCCGATGATGGGCACCCCCCGGTCGGTAAAGTCGTGCAGCAAATCCACGTTGTACCGGGCATAAGCCGCCGCCGCATCCAGCAGGCCCTTGGAAATCATGGGGCGGCCACAGCACCGGGCGTTAGCCAACTGCACCCGGTAGCCGGCGGCCTCCAGCAGCTCCACCGCCGCTACGCCGATTTCCGGGTAGTTGTAATTCATAAAGGTATCGTTGAACAGTGCCACCGTGCCTTTGACCCCCCGGTGCGCCGGAGCCGCCGCGCCGCCGGCCGGACGGGAGTTGAACCACTGGGAGAGAGTCTGAGCCGCAAAACGGGGCAATTGCCGGTTGGGATGCACTCCCAACAAGGCGCCGGACACCCACCGGCCCAAGGGCGAGGCGGCGCCCCAGTTGGACAGGGGCGCCAGCCGGCTACCCAAGCGGTTTATCCGGTTGATGTGGGCAAAGAGCCGGGAGCGCAGGGGCATTTTATTAGTCCGGTAATAGTTAGCCAGGAACTCATACTTGAGCTTTGCCATATCTACGCCGGACTCGCACTCCGACTTGCAGGCTTTGCATTCCAGGCACAGGTCCATCGCCGCATACAGCCGCCGGTCAGCGATGGTTCCTTCGGGAAGGCGGCCCGACAGCGCGGCCCGCAGCAGGTTGGCCCGCCCCCGGGTGGAATGTTCCTCTTCCCGGGTCGCCATAAAGGAGGGACACATAGTGCCGGTCAGCTTGCGGCAGGCGCCCATACCATTGCACATCTCCACCGCCCCGGCATAGTTGGTATCCAGGGAAAAGTCCAGACGCGCCGGCAGGGACTCGGCCCGGTAACCCGAGCCGTAGCGCAGGTTTTCCCGCATCGGAGGGCAGTCAATAATCTTGCCGGGGTTCATAATTCCCCGGGGGTCGAAGGCGCTCTTCAAGTCCCGGAAGGCCTGGTAGATTTCCGGGCCGAACATCTTCTCGGTCCATACGCCGCGAACAATGCCGTCGCCATGCTCGCCACTCATGGAGCCGCCGAACTCCTTGACCAGGTCGCTGATTTCCTCGCCGATGGAAAGCATCTTTTCGATGCCCGCCTCGCTTTTCAGGCTGACCAGGGGCCGGATGTGCAAGCAGCCGACGCTGGCGTGGCCGTAGTAGCCGGCCTGGGTGTCGTGATTGCGGACAACTTCGTCGAAGCGGCGAACGAACTCTCCCAAGCGCTCCGGGTCCACCGCCGGGTCTTCGACGAAGGGTATGGGCTTGGCGTCGCCGTGAATGCTCATCAACAGCCCCAGCCCGCCTTTGCGCACGTTCCAGACCATATCCTGGTCGGCCCGGGTCAACATATTGACACAGGCGTAACCCAGGCGCCGGCGGGCCATATCCTCCTTAAGGCGCTCCATCTTGGCGGTCAGTTCCGCCGCCGACTCGCCGTAAAACTCGACCAGCAGCATCGCCCCCGGGTCCCCTGCGACAAAGGACAGGTTACGGGATTGGCCCATAGATTCGCGGGAACGGTCCAGCACCATCTTGTCCAGCACTTCCACCGACGACGGCTCATGCTTCAGAACCTCTTTGGTAGCTTCGCTGGCCTCAAAAATGCTGGCAAAATGCAGGACGGAGAGGGAGGTCATCGTGGGCCGCGGCACCAGGTTCACCTTGGCTTCGGTAACCACGCACAGCGTACCCTCGGAACCCACCACCATCTTGGTCAGGTTCACCGGCTCCTCGCCCAGGAAGGAATCCAGGTTATAGCCGCTGACCCGCCGCATAATCCTGGGGTAGCGGGCCTCGATTTCCGTCAGGTTCTCCCGGGCAATTTGCAAGACGCCCCGGTAGATGTCCGACTCCAGCCCTTCGCCCTTCAGCTTCGTCTCCAGTTCGTGGGGTTCCAGGGTTCGGAAAGCGGCCCGGGTCGCATCGGACAAAACCACATCCACCTCTTCGATATGGTCCAGGGTCTTGCCATAAATGACCGAGTGGGCGCCGCAGGTGTTGTTGCCGATGCCGCCGCCAACGCAGGCCCGGTTGGAAGTAGTAGGGTCGGGGGCATATTGCAGGTTATAGGGAGCCAGGTGGCGATTGAGCTGGTCCAGGACAATGCCAGGCTGCACCCGCGCCCAGCGCTCCTCCTGGTTGACCTCAATCACCCGGTTCAGGTACTTGCTGAAGTCCATCACGATAGCGTGGTTGACCGACTGACCGGCCAGCCCGGTGCCGCCGGCCCGGGGCAGCACCGGCACCCGGTTGTCCCGGGCGATTTCCAGCACCGCCAGCACGTCCTCTACCCGACGGGGGATGACCACGCCCACCGGCTCCATCTGGTAAATGCTGGCGTCGGTACTGTAAAGGACGCGGGAGAACGGGTCGAAACGCACCTCGCCGGAAACCCGTTTCCGCAGCTCCTCGGCCAGTTCCGCCCGTTCCCGGCCCTGAATCCGCTGCGCCGCCACCGTATCTGCCGTATCTGCCCTGGGGGTAGCCATATATTGTTCCTCCCGCCGCCAACAACATCCCGGGTTGGCAACATTGGGGGTAAGTTTAAGGCAAACCCGGCCCGCCTTCAAGAATCCCGGCCCGATCCAGCGCCCTCACGATTCCGATTCCAGGATACCGACTCCAGGATACCGACTCTAGGCCGATTCCAGTTGGGACAACTCCAGCTAGATTGAAGGAGTAATCAGTTGGCATTGAAACCAAACCAGACTTTCGCTATAATCTGCGCTGGAACTGGAAGCCGCGCTTCAGTGGAGACACGTCTATGCACACGAATAACCGGAAAAACCGGAGGGGCGCCCCTTCCTCACGGGCGAAGTTTACGCTGCTGGCGACCGGGGCGGCCGTGGTCATAGCCCTTTGGCTGGCGTTTCCCACCCTGCCCACCGCGCAGGCCCAGGAAGCGACGGCCAACTGCGGCGGCGCCAGCAACCCCCTCCACGGACGCACGGAGAAGGTGGTTGAGACCATCGTCTCCGATCTCTCCGCCGGCAATTGCGACTCCGTCACCAACGCGCAACTGGCGGGCATAACCAGGCTTATCCTGAGCTATAAGAGCATAACTTCCCTGCAAGACGGCGACTTCGCCGGACTTACCGGGATGGGCACCCTGGATCTGAACAACAACTCGCTGACCACCCTGCCCGAAGACGTCTTCGACGGCCTCTCCAGCCTGCAAACCTTGAATCTGCAAAGCAACTCGCTGGGCTCCCTGCCCGAAGACGTCTTCGACGGCCTCTCCAGCCTGCGAGTCTTGAATCTGTGGGCCAACTCGCTGACCACCCTGCCCGAAGACCTGTTCGACGGCCTCTCCGACCTGCGAACCGTGAATCTGTACAACAACTCGCTGGCAACCCTGCCCGCCGACGTCTTCGACGGCCTCTCCAACCTGCAAACCCTGAATCTGTACAACAACTCGCTGACCACCCTGCCCGAAGACCTGTTCGACGGCCTCGCCAAAGTGGTAACCCTTCGTTTGTACAGCAACTCGCTGACCACCCTGCCCGAAGCGGTGTTCGACGGCCTCTCAGCAATGGAAGTCCTGCGGCTGGACCAGAATTCGCTGGAGCAGCTGGCGCCGGACCTGTTTGACGGGCTATCCAGCCTGGAAGATCTGCATCTGGAACAAAACACTTCGCTGGCCTGCATTCATGCCGGCCAGTTCGACGGCTTGTCCAGCCTGCGAATCCTGAAACTGGAAGGCACTAAATTGGGCAACATCGCCCCCACCCACGGCTCCGGGTGGGGATTGAACAGTCTGCAGGAGCTGAGATTTGGCACCACGGTCATCGGCAGTTCGCAGCTTAGCTTTGCGGATTACAAGTCCGTGTTCCCGGCCCTGGTCGATACCCGCACCTACGTCAATCTCGCCGCATTGTCCGACCCGATTTGCGGCCCCATCGAGGCCGAGGCGGATGCCAACTTCGACGGGACCGTCTCGGTGCAGCTGGAAGAGAGCCGGGTGCGTCCCAACCGGGCCCGGGAGACCGGCAGCAATGGCGATGGCTTCTGTGGCTCCTCCACCAGCGAGGATCGCCACAAACTCTGGTCCTGGCAGCGCTCCCAGGACGGGCTAACCTGGGCTAACGTGGACCCGGGCCGGCAGCCCAAGGACTATGGCACCCGGGGAGGCGGAGAGTGCTCCTTCCTCTACACGCCGCATACCGATGACAATGGTATGTACGTCCGGGCCTTCGTGCCGGTGGACACCGTTGGCGTAGGCGAAAACAACTACTACAGCGCCGTCTTCGGCCCGCTGAACGTCCGGCAGTAGATCGCGTCGGCAAAACGGCCCGGTGCAGCGGCCCGGGCCCGAAGCCGGGCGCCGCGGGCAAGAAGTAGGGATTGCGGGCGGTGGCGCCGGGCCAGGTCCGGCGCCACCGCCACCGACTCTTCCAGTCCCCGGGTTCTTTGCGGCGGCTCCCCGGCAGTAGCGCCGGCTCCATGCCCGACGCCTGGTAGTTACCCCCTTCCAGTGGTAAACTGACCGCAGAATCGCCTTGTCATCCATAACTTGTCCATAACTTGCTATTACAATCTGCCGGAGAATCAGACGTCGGAGGGAAATTATGGTTACCCCCAGCGAAAGCAGCGTACCGGACAACGTACGGGAATTGCAGCGCACTGCCCTGGAAAACTTGTGGGTCTATCTGCGGGAGCCCAGCGACATGGCGGAAAAAGGCGAGCCGCAGATTTTCGTCGAGGGCCAGGGCTGCCAGGTTACCGATGCCCTGGGCAACACCTACATTGACGCAATGTCGGGCCTGTGGCTGAAGAACGTGGGCTACGGCCAGACGGAAATCGCCGACGCCGCCTACGAGCAGATGAAGCGAATTACCTATATGCCCATGGGAACTACCACCGAGGCCGCCGTGCGCCTCTCCGAGAAAATCGCCAGTATCACCCCCGGCGACCTGTCCCGCTGCTTCTTTACCAGCGGCGGCTCCGAGTCGGTGGAGACGGCGCTGAAACTGGCCCGTGCCTACTTCAAGCGGGTGGGGGAACCGGAGCGGACCAAGTTCATCAGCCGCAAGGACTCCTACCACGGGGCCACCTTTGGCGCCCTGGCCCTGGGCGGCAACTTCCTTTACCCCAAGACGGACTACGAACCGCTGATGCCCGGCTCCTTCCATGCGCCCCAGCCCAACTTCTACCATTGCGAGTTTGGCAGCAGCACACCGGAGGAATGCGCCGAGCGGTGCGTTGACGCCATTGAGAACATCATCCGGTTCCAGGGGCCGGAAACGGTCGCGGCGGTAATCGCCGAGCCGGTTTCCAGTCCCATGGGCGCCGTCGTGCCGCCGGAAAATTACTGGCCGCTGCTGCGGGAGGTCTGCGACAAGTACGGCTGCCTGCTCATTGCCGACGAGGTGATTACCGGCTTTGGCCGCACCGGCAAGATGTTCGCCTGTGAACACTGGGACATCACCCCGGATATGATGACCGTAGCCAAGGGCATCACCAGCGGCTATATACCGATGGGCGGCGCAATTCTCCGCAAGCCCATCGCCGACGCCTTTGTCGGCGGCCCCAAGGCCGCCTTCCGCCACGTGATTACCTTCGGCGGCCACCCGGTTGCCGCCGCCGCCGCATTGAAGAACATCGAAATTATGGAGCGGGAAGGGATGGTTGAGAACTCCGCCACCATGGGCCGCTACCTGCTGGACGGTCTGGAGGAATTGAAAGCCAGGCACGCCATCATCGGCAACGTCCGCGGCCTGGGCCTGATGTGCGGCATGGAGTTGGTGAAAGACCGGCAAACCAGGGAACACTTCCCCGCCGATGCGGAACTGGGGCCACGGCTAACCCAGGGGTTCGCCGAAGACGGCATCCTGCTACGGGGCAGCGACGTAATGAACATTATGCCGCCCCTGTGTGTTACCGCCGGGGAGATTGAGCAGATTGTAGCCACCCTTGACCGGGTAATCGGCCAGACCGCCAAAGACCTGGGCGCGGAATAACTTTTCTAACCCTGAATCGGAGGGGGAAATGGTAGCCGCCAAAGACCCGGGCGCGGAATAGCCTTTCTAACCCTGAACCGCAGGGGGAAATGGTAGCCGCCAAAGACCCGGGCGCGGAATGGCCTTTCTAACCCTGAACCGCAGGGGGAAATGGTGGCCGCCAAAGACCCGGGCGCGGAATAGCCTTTCTAACCCTGAACCGCAGGGGGAAATGGTAGCCGCCAAAGACCCGGGCGCGGAATAGCCACTCGCCCCCGGCCCTTTCCATTACGAGGATTGAGCATAAGGCTGATATGGATTCCCTCTCCCTGGGGGAGGGAGTTGGGGCGAGGGCCGGAACGCTCCAGCCTACCGTCATAGCCATCATACCGTCATACCGGGAGCAGCAATGGCAACCAAAGTAGGGTTCATCGGACTGGGCCGGATGGGGTTACCCATGTCCCACCGGCTGCTGGGCGCCGGGTTCGACCTGACCGTCCACAACCGCAGCCAGGGCAAGGTGCGACAGCTCGTTGACGCCGGCGCCCGCCCCGGCCATTCCGCCGCCGCGACTACCCGGGGCACCGACATTCTGCTGACCTGCCTGCCGGACATCGCCACCGTGGAAGCAGTGTTTCTGGGCGACGGGGGCATCATCGCAAACGCCCGGCCCGGCCAGATTCTGATTGACCACAGCACGGTAGGGAGGGCCACCACCCAAGCCTGCGCCGCCGCCGCCGCCGCAAAGGGCGCCCAGTTTCTGGACGCTCCCATCAGCGGCGGCACGGAGCGGGCGGCCAACGGCACCCTGACCATCATGGCCGGCGGCCCGCAAGAGGCCTACGCAAAAGCCTTGCCCCTCTTTGCAGCCATGGGGTCGACCATCCGCCACATCGGGCCTACCGGCGCCGGCACTGCCGTCAAGCTGGTCAACCAACTGCTGGTGGGCATCCACACCCTTGCCGCCGCCGAGGCGATGCTGCTGGGCGCCAAGGCCGGGGCCGACCCGGCCCTGGTTTACGAGGTGGTCAGTTCCGGCTGGGGCCAGAGTTTTATGCTGGACCGCAACGCCCCGGTAATGTTGGACCGAAACTTTGCCGGCGACCGCGCCCAGATGACCGTTATCCTTAAAGACCTGGGCTTGATTCAAGACTTGGCCCAAAGCCTGGACTCGCCCATACCCGCCGGCGACCTGGCCTACCAAAAGTTCCGGGACGCCGTAGCCAGCGGCCTGGCCGACCTGGACCCGGCGGCCATTGTCCTGCCCCTGGAGGAACAGGCCGGCGGCCAAATTCAACGGGGCGAGACCAATCCGACCAATCCTGGCTAGTCCCGCCCGCCCCCGACTGCTCCGGAGATTTTCCGGCCCGGCAGCAGGAGGCCGGCAATGCCATGTTCGACCAGGAAAATGTTGTCTATTCCAACGGCAGGCCGGCGCCGGAGAAACCGGCGGTTGATGGACGCCTTTAGCGACCGGGCCGGAGCTCCGGTTGGGCCGGCCCGGATACAAATATGATCTGGCTGCTGGTGGCAATCGGCGGCGCGGCCGGCTCGGCGCTGCGCTACGGGGCAGGACAGCTGGCGATTCATTTTCTGGGCTCGGGAACCGTAATGGGAACCTTTGTGGTGAACATCACCGGCTCCTTCGCCCTGGGATTTTTCCTGGCCTTTGCCCTGGAGCGCACCGGCCTCATATCCGCCGAAGCGCGAGCGATGGTCGCCATCGGCCTGCTGGGTGGCTTTACCACCTTTTCCACCCTCAGCTACGATGCCATCCGGCTGTTGGAGTCCGGCGAGGTAGCGCGGGCCGGCATTAATATCCTCGGCAACCTGGCGGTTGGGCTGGCGGCGGCCTACCTCGGCATCTGGTCCGGCCGGGCGGTGTAAAACAACCCTTCACCGGCAGATCGATCCCCACGAAGCGGCGCGGATATGAAATAGCATTGTCCTGAATCCTTCGTGGCTCTGGCACTTACTTGGGGCCGAACCAGCTCTACCTCTGCGTCCCAGTGGTGAAAAGACCCCCCTTGATGCTAAACTAGGCGCGAACCCGGGGCTAAAACCTCCGTAAAGAGTCGATTGATGAGCTACATAAAGATCCAGGAAAAACCGGACGTTCCGATCGAGCATTTGGTTATGGCCTTTGCCGGCTGGCCCGATGCGGGAGAGAGCGCTACCGCCAGTATCAAGTACCTGATGCGCCGGTTGGAAGCCACCAGGTTCGCCGAGATTGACCCGGAAGAGTTCTATGACTTTACCCAGGAACGTCCCCGCTCCAGCCGCACCCGGGATGGCCGGCGGCGGGTGCGCTGGCCGGCCAACGAATTCTCCTATTGGGTTAGCCCGGAACCGGGTCCGAGTGGCCCGGCCAAAGGCGTCCTCTTTTTTGTCGGGGTAGAGCCTAACCTGAAGTGGCGCACCTTTTCGGAAACCATCGCCAATCTGGCCCTGGATTTGGGCGTCAAGACGGTTATCCACCTGGGGGCCTTGCTGGATGCGGTTCCCCATACCCGGAAAATCCGACTGACCGGCTCTTCCACGCTGCCGGAGTTGCAGCAGGAGCTGGATTCGGCCAGCATCGGCACTTCCAACTACCAGGGGCCGACCGGGATCAGCACCGCAGTGATGGAGACCTGCACCCGGCGGGGAATGGGCTATACCTCCCTCTGGGGGCACACCTCCCATTACCTCCAGGCGGCGCCCAATTACCGGGTCAGCTACACCCTGGCTCAAACCCTGACCCGGCTGCTGGACTTGCCGGTCAACCTGGGCGAGTTGCGCTCCGCCGCGGAGAACTTCGACCGGGAAGTGGGTCAAGCCATCGGAAAAGACGACCAGTTGGCAAGCTACATCAAGAAACTGGAAGACCGCTATGATGCATCGGTAACATCCAGTGAAATGCCCGACCCGGCCGACGTAGTGCGCGAGTTAGAGCAATTCCTTCGCTCGGAACAACGCCGCAACCCCGGCGAACCGGGTTAATCGCCCCGGGAGCCGGTTCCATTCCTGAAAAATAGAGCAGATCAGTGGTTGCGAAAAAAGCGGCAACTAAACCCGGGCCGGACGGCGGCCCGGAAACAAAGCCAGCGCCACGGCGACGCTCCAGGAGGGCCCCGCCGCCAGCCCTCGTTCCGCCTCCCGTTCCATCGATCGCCGTCGCAGAGGCCATCCGATTGCTGACGGCGGCGTACGGCCCTTTTCCCGAGGAACCCCGCCTCGACCCGATCCACGAACTGACCTTTACCATCCTCTCGCAGCATACTTCCGACATTAACTCGGAGCGAGCCTTTCGCAGCCTGATGCAGCGGTTCGGTACTCTGGAAGCAGTGGCCGAAGGGACGACCGAGGCGATTGAAGACGCCATCAGCGTCGGCGGGCTGGCCAAGGTTAAAGCCCCCCGCATCAAGGAAGTATTGACCCGGATATTGGAACTGAATGGCTCCCTGGACCTGTCCTTCCTGCGCGAGATGCCGCTGGACGAGGCCAAGGCTTGGCTGCGACAGTTGCCCGGCATCGGCCCCAAGTCGGCGGGAATTATCCTCAGCTTTTCCCTCGGTATGCCGGCCATGGCTATTGACACCCACATTTACCGGGTTTGCCAGCGGCTGGGCCTGATTGGCCCCAAGGTTTCGGCGGACAAGGCCCACGACCTGCTGGAGGCGACGGTCGAACCGAAACAGGTCTATCCCTTCCATGCTTCCTTCATCAACCACGGGCGCCAGGTATGCAAGGCCCAGCGGCCCCGCTGCGAGCGCTGCGTCGTCGCCCACGGTTGTCCCTCCCGGGCCCAATTCCTGGAATCCGCAGCCAGCAAGGAACTTGCGCCGGCGGCCGGGGAGGCCAAAGCACGCCGCCCCCGGGCCAAGCCCGAACCCCGTACCCAACCCCCCCACGCCTACCCGGAGGCGCGGTAAAGGGACCGCCGCGACGACACGTACCGGACCCGTCCGGTACTCTCAATACCGGCTGGAGTTCCTCCAAGTGCAGGGTCAGGCCGGCCGGGGTCGGTTGGGAAAAGAATACCGGCGTGTATTGAGAATATCTCCGGTACCCAGTAGCGCATCGGCGACAACTGTAGTACAATGCTTTACGTGCCCCGGTCGTCTAGCCAGGTCAGGACGCCACCCTTTCAAGGTGGAGATCATGGGATCGAAGCCCATCCGGGGTACCATAGTTAATCATTCATCCAAATCGTGGCATTGTACGCGGTATCGGTCGCGTTGCTCTCGGACTCAATTCTCCAGTCGCGGCGTTTCGCGGTCGGCAATATAGTCTCCCTACCGACCTCCGCCATCCCATCTCCCTTGTGGAGGTGAATCCCTGAAGCTTGGCTCTTTCTGGCGCAGCCGGCAAGCCGGCCGCCGGCAGCTAAACGAACTGGCGCCGGGAGGCGGCCCTTCCGTCGCCGGGGATATTGCCGGCGAGGTGGCGACCTGCCCCTGGTGCGAGAATCAACAAGCCAGTGGCCTGGGCCGCTGCCAAGCCTGCGACCAGCTCCTTTTCCGGGTGCCCCGGTGGGCCGGAGCGGGGCGCGATCGTCGCTGGTTCACCCGCCGCCGGATGATTATGGCCGGCGGCGTCCTGCTGGCGCTTGCCTTTATCCTTTGGCTTAACTACCCCTTCTTGCCCGACGTCAGGATTCTCCTGTTCCACCGCCCTACTACCGAGCTTTCTTCCAACTCACCGCCCGGCCAATGGTCTATGGCCGGTGGAGACATCACCCAGAGCAAGGTAATTCGGAGCGCCGATTTCTCGCCGCCGCTGTCCGGGCAGACGCTATGGAGTATTCCCCTGGGCCCTTCCAGCCGTTCCGGGCCAATCGTATCCGACGGGCGGGTTTACCTCGGCGGCTATTTCAAGGTTACCGCCCTGGACGCCGCCTCTGGCGCCACATTGTGGGAGCAGCCGACCACCGGGCCGGTGCAAGGTTCCCTGGCCGCCGCCGGCGACCGGCTGTTTATGGGACTTCTGGACCACCGGCTTCTGGCCCTGGACGCCGCTACCGGGGCGACCCTCTGGGAGTACCGGGCCGGGGACATTATTACCGGCGCGCCGGTGGTACATCAGGGAATCGTCTATTTCGGCTCCTGGGACGGCAATATCTACGCCCTGGACGCCGCTACCGGGGCGCAGCTCTGGACCTATGCGGCCACCGATTCCATAGGTACGCACCCGGCTATCCGGGAGGGAGTTCTGGCCATTAGCGACCGTAACGGCAGGATGCACCTGCTTAACGCCCGCACCGGGCAAAACCATCTGGTTTTCCGCACTCCCAAGTCGGCCCACGCCGCAGCAGTTATGGCCCACGACCTGGTTTTCTTTTCCGCCGGCGGCCGGTTGTATGCTATCGACGCCACCGAAAAAGAGATACCCGGCCAATATCAGTTCAAACGGGTGTGGGCTCAGTTGTGGCTCTGGCAGGTGCCCGGTGTTCCCCGGCCGTCGGGACAGCAGGGCGGCCGCTGGCGCTTTTCCCCGGACGGGGACGATTCAAGCATTGTGGCCGCCCCGGCGGCTTCCACCGGCTTGCTATACGTTGGCGACTTGCAGGGCCGCCTGTACGCCGTGGACGCCTTGACCGGAGCGGAAGTATGGCGCTTCCAGGCCCAGGGCGGAATCTTTGCCTCGCCTATTGTCGCCGGCGACCGGGTTTATATTGCCACCCAGGAAGGCCGCGTTTACGCCGTGGCCCGGAACACCGGTCAGTCCCTTTGGGAACTGCCCCTGGGGTCTTCCATCGACCAACCTTTGGCCTTTGCCGACGGGCGGCTCTACCTCCGCACTTTCGACGGCCAGCTTCACGCTATCGAGTAGGCTCCCCCAACCGGGACAAGGGGATTCCAGGCACTGACCCAAGGCCCCGCAAATCAGGAGGCGCTGCACCTTGACCGAGGATAATTTGGTTGCCCTGGTGGACCGGCTGGAGCGCGACAATCGGGAGTTAAGGGAGGCCGTCGCTGCGTTGCAACGGCAGGTGCGCCAGCGCGAGCTGGACTCGGCCTATATGTATATCCATTCCAACTGGCAGTGGATCCACTGGTCTCTGGTGCGCGACCAGGACCGGGCCGGGGAAGGTTCCGCGCTGTACCAAAGAGCGCGGGCCGCGGAATCCACGATCCGGGGCAACTTGGCGCGCAACTTGCGGGCCGTCCAGTTTGATCCTCAGCCGATGGAAGTAGCTTACCGCTGGCGGATCGAAACCACCGTTACCCTCAACCGCCACGGCTACACCTTCTTTGACTAGCCAGCCTTCCACCCCGCCCTCTGCTTTACCCCCGTGGGAACGGGAGAAAGCTGACAGACGCCGGTCGATGACATCCCCGATAGACTTTACCCGAGTGAGAACGGGAGAAAGAGCAACTTAACCCCGGCTTATCCCAAGTTTGTCAGGGACTGGAGTTGAGGGCAAGGAGCAGGTTTTTACGTTGTCATTCTGGAGCAGTGTAACGAGCGAAGAAGCTGAAATCCTTGCTTCGGCCAACATTGACTTTCCAGCGAGACTTTAGACTCTTCCCTCCGTTCCGGGCGACAATTAAACAACGGGCGGTCGGATGGCGGTCGGGGTCAGCCGGTTGAAAGCCGGACCGTAATCGGCTATTCTGGTCCTACTTGGCTAATCCGCTTGATTTCCAGCCAAACACATCCAGACAGCAAAGGAGTCAGCCAAATGGCAGGAGACAAAGAGGCTTACGAAATCGCCCTGAACCCGGACCAGATGACCTTTGTGGAAGCGACTAGGGAGAAATACGGCCTGCCCGATACGGGGAAGGTAATGCGGATTATCATGGATTATCTCATTACCAACCCGGAGGTGCACGATACCGTGTTCGGAGAGCCGCGCTGTCTTCGTTGCGGGTAGGCAGGGCGGGTTAGGCAGGTAGATGGGGAAAGTAGGCCGGCGCAACTACCCCCCACAGACGCACCGGCAGCGAACCGGGCGGCCGCCCTAACCCAGCAGGCTCTTTACTCCCTGTAACGCCAGGTAATAGCCGTAAACGCCAAACCCGTACACCGAACCCCGGCATACCGGCTGCACCGCTGACACCGCCCCCCGAGCGGTGGGGTTGGAAGCGTGTACCTCAATGACCGGGAAGCGTACCTGGGCTATGGCCGCCCGCAGCACCCCGTTGACGCTGGTATAGCCGGCCGGGTTAATCACCGCCGCCGCCACGTCCCCGTCGTGGCCCGCATACAAGGCATTAGCTACCTCGCCTTCCACGTTGGAATGGACAAATTCCACGTCCAAGCCCAGCCCATCGGCATAGCCCTTAACCTGCTCGTTTATCTCCTCCAGGGTCAGCGGGCCAAAAATCTCCACCTGCGTTTTGCCCCGCATATTCATTCCTGCCCCTTGAATCACCAATACTCTGGGCATAAACCCCTCCTCGAGCTTCAGATTATTCTATTCCTTCAGATTATTCTATTCAGAATATACCCCGGAGCGTCTCCCGGACAAGTTAATTTCCTGTCGGGAGTTAATTTCACCACCGGAAAGCAGGAATTCGCCGAAGCATCCAGAGGCGATCCAGGGAAGCCTCTAGCCGCCGTGTTTCCCGGCGCTCTCGGCGCCTCTGCTGCAGGAAAAAGTCCCGGTCTAACCGGCGGCGGGGATGATGCGCCGGGTGCGCCCCCAGGCAATGGGGGTAAAGACCAGGGCCGGCAGCAACAGCAGCAATCCGGCAAAGGCATTGACCGATATGGCCCAGGAAGTGCTGAAAATCACCGCCATAACCCCGATTTCCAGCGCGCCCAGGGGCGTGCCCAGCCCGATACAGACACTCATCAAACCTACCATCCGCCCCCGCATTTCCCGGGGCGCCGACAACATAGTGATCGTACTCTGCATCGTACCGAAGGCGGCCTGCCCCACACCGCCAAGTACCAGCAGGGCGAAGGCCAGCATATACCAGGGCGACCATACGAAAAGAATCGCCATCACCAGCACCACGGCGGAGCCGGTCAGAAAGACCAACCCGTGCCGTTCCAGGTTGCGGGTCAAGGCCATCGTCCCGGCGCCGGCCAGTTGGCCGATTCCCTCTGCCGCCACCAGCAGGCCAACCAGCGTTGCCCCTACTCCCAGGTTGTTGAGGCCGATGTCCGGGATGAACTGCTGCATCGGAAAGGCCAGGGCGTTCATCACGATGGTAACGTAGAGCATTCCCCACAGCAGGGGAGTGCGCAGGGCGTAGCGGATACCGTCGCCCAGGCTGCGCCAGACCGATTCCAGACGACCCGCCCGCTCCACCCGGGGAATTCGCATCCGGGTCATAATGCCCGCGTTCAGCAGGTGAATTACCACAATCAGGGCGACGGCGCCGACAAAGCCGGCATTCTCCGGGACGGCGTCGCCCAGCCAGGGCGCCAGCAGGTCGCCGGAGGTATCAATCATAATACCGCCCAGCAGGGGGCCGAGCATTTTACCGGCGGTGTTGCTGATGGTATCCAGGGACAGCGCATTAACCAGCCGCCGTTCCCCGACGATGTCCAGGATAGCAGTGCGGCGGGAGGGGTCTTCCAGCGACTTGGTAGCGCCCTCCAGGAACACGGCCACAAATACGTGCCACGCCACGATGGCATCAAAAGCAATCAGGAGCAGAATCGCTACCGACACCGAAGTGTTGATCAGCTGGGAGATAAACAGGATACGCCAGCGGTTAAACCGGTCGGCAATAAACCCGGTGAACAGGGAGAGGGCCGGCCGGGGCAGGTTGTTAAATACCAGCACCAAGCCCAACTGAAAGGGAGACTGGGTAGCCTGGAGAATGAGCCAACTGAGTACCAGCAACTCCATCCGACGGGAAATCTCCCGCAGGCTGCCCACGTACCAGATCGCCCGGAAATCCCGGTTCTGCAACACCGAAAATACCGGAACGGTGCCGCCGGCGCTGAATCGCAAAGTCGGCGCGCCTCCAAATAGCCTGGTTATCGCCCCACCGCCTGGCCAGGCGGACCGGTTCTCTATTGTAACTTAACTGTCCACCCGCGGTTGAGCCGGAAATCCGCGCCTGTACCAAACCAGCGGGGTTACGGTGAGTTCACCACACATTAGATATTAGTGAAAATAAGTATACACTTATGTTAAAATGATGTTACTAGACAAATATAAATTTAGTGCTATATGTATATCCCGATATATGCATAGATATGTCATGGTTTTGCCGAAAGGAGAGGGTTGATGCCGGCCAGAGCGCGAATTTGCCGGGGAGATTGGCAGCGGATCTCGATGTTGTTGCTGGTTGCCGGGTTGCTTTGGTTGGCAACCACCGCCTGCGTTGCTCCGGGTAGGGATGTTCCGGCAGAAGAGTCAGACAGCTCCATCACATCAGAAATTGCATCAGAAAACGCCCCGATAACTAAAAAAGCGGTAGTAGTCAGCCTGACCGGAAAGGTCATCGTCCCCCGATACGAAGCGGCGGCTTTCGCAATGGAGCAGCTTAAGACAGCGACCGAATCTCTGTGCCGCGCGCCCTCGGCGACAACCCTGGAGGACGCCAGGCGAGGGTGGCGCCAAGCCAAGCAGAGTTGGAAGGAAACCGAGGCCATGCGGTTTGGCCCGGTGATGCAGCGAAAATCCCTCGGATTGGTGGACTGGCCAACTGCGGAGCCGGAGGAAATAGAGCGGCTGCTGGCGCGTCGGGATAGTCTGACCCTTTATGACGTGCAAGAGTTGGTTCCTTCCGATTTACGCGGGTTGGGCGCAATGGAATATCTGCTCTTCGGCAAGGACGACGCCGTTCTGTCCGCCCTGGCCGCTCCCGGTTCGTTGCGGTGCGATTACCTGGTGGCCCTGAGCCAGGCCGCCGCCGCCGAGGCCGCCGCCGTGCAGGCCGAGTGGGTTTCCGGCAGCCCGGGCCAGGTTCCCTACCGCGACGTCTTTAACGGTACTGCCGCCAGCTCTTTACACGAAAGCGCCGCCTTGTCGGATATGGTCGGCTCCATAGTTTTCCTGAACCGGAAGCTCGGAGAAATGCAGTTGGCGCCGGCCCTGGGCCTTGCCGGGGAAAGCCCCGACCCGGCGGCTATCCCCGGCGGGCCGGCCCACCACGCCGTCGCCGACCTGCGCCGTCAGATTTTGGGGATGCAAGCCCTCTATCTAGGCGCTGGGAACGGACGGGAGGGCTTGGGGTTGAGCCACTTGGTAAGCCAACTGTCCCCGGAAATAGACCAGCAAACCGCCACTGCTTTGACCGCCGCCCTGGCCGCTATCGAAGAGTTGGAAGAACCCCTCCAGCAAAAGATTTTGTCCGACCCAGGGCCATCCCGTAAAACCTTCGACCGCATCACCGATTTGCAGCGGATATTCAACGCCGATATAGCCAGCCTGCTTAACGTAACCGTGGGCTTCAGCGACCAGGACGGCGACAGCTAAAATCAAGAGGGCCGCTTTCCAACCGCCCGGTCGCCCTCCCGGGATAACAGCCAGCCCTTCGGGCCAATACCCTGACGCACCTCCGCCAAGTCAACCTTCGGGTCCACCAGCCGCCGGCTGGGATACCCATTAAAAGCCACGAAGACCTCCGCGTACACCTGCACCCGGCCCAAGCCCCGCCGGGCAAAATCCTCGGTAATTATATGGGCCGTCTCCAGAACCATATCGGGCTGTAAGGGCATCCGCTCCCGTTGCAAGGGCGTAAGATACTCGCCGGGACTGACCAGCCAGGTGCGGCCCGTATCCGCGTCCCGGACCCAAAACCGGGCAAAGCCGGTCTTTTCCGAAAGCAATACCCGCCAGGAAAATCGATACCCCTCCTCATTCCACCGCACATTCCCCGGATAGGCATAATGGCGCAAGGGCATCACTACCTGCACCAGGGCGAACAACAGCAGGGCCAGCGCCGCCCAACGCCGCCCGGCGGATACCCGGGGGGTAAAGCTCGATTCCGGCAGCCGACCGGAGGGAGGCGTTGAATCGAATCCTCTTTTCCTTTCAAGCCACGCCATAGGCCCGGAGGCCGCCACGCGCCGGCAAACCTGCCGGGGCCAGTCCGGGTCAAAGAAAATCAGAGCCGCGGCAAGCATCACCCAGGGAAATATGCCAATCGGGAACAAGCGCCAAGTCAGCACGTGGAATACAAGGACGGCCAAGTAGGCTATCGGACGGGAACGCGGCCAGAGTAGCCAGCCCACAATGGTCAGGTCGAACAGCAAGCCGCCCCAGCTCACCAAATATGCCACCCACACCTCTCCAGCCCAGGGAGCCAGAAATAACAGGTCGGGGTTCTGGTGCAGCCAGATACGCAGTGGGCGGCCCTCCCAGAGCCAGTCGGGGTTGAGCTTGGCAATTCCGGCGAACAGGTACACCGCCGCCAACTGGGCTCGCAAAGTCCAGATAACCCAGACCGGAACGGTCCATACCGCCGGCGTGCGCCGGCGGTATGCGTCCACCGAAGCCACCCGGTCCAATGGCATAAATATCATCAGAAAGCTGAGCAGGCTGACCAAGTAATAGTGGTTCAGATAGGTGGTCTTGTCCAGCAATTCCACATAGGTAAAGGTTGCAAAGAACAGGGCCGCGCACAACCGGTACTTGTAGCCCAAGGCAATCCCCAGGCTGAAGAGTCCCATCAGCGCAAAATGAAGGTACATTCCCCAGCCGGGCCAGGGTTGCACCCAGCCAAACCCGAAATAAGCAAAATGATGGGCCGGCTCAATATAAATGTCGGAGATCCACCCGTAGGCGAAAAATCGGATAACCCCGGCCAGCCCCAGCAGACCAAAGGCAATACGGAAGGCCGCCGCTGAAGCTCCGTCCACCGGCCTTATCCCGGCAGTGATGCTCCGGTCCATTAATTCGAGGATATTCTTACGCCGGCGGTCAATCAATTCAAAGCCGTCCCGAGCAAACTGACCGAAAATACGCCACCAATTATAATTATAAATCGGCGACCGGAACGCCCGAGTCTCCCGGCTCCCATCGCCGCAGCAAACCCTCCGCTCACTCTACGATTGTCGCCGGAGTCGCTGGAATGGAATAACCGGCAAGTTCAACCAGGCTCTCCTGAGCTTGCCGGAAGGCTCGCCTAGAGCGATTATACCCGGTAGAGGATCGAAAACCGGAAGGCCTTTGGCTAACAACGAGACTTTATAGTCCTATCTTTGCCCGGCCGCTATAATAGCCTGACCCCGGCTGCCCGGCGTACACGCCCCGGCGCCGGGCAGCCGGTTTAACCTGGGAGGATATACGTTATGAAAATTGCCCGTTTCCGTAGCGCCGGCCGACCCCGTTACGGGATAGTCGAGGGAGACAAGATCATTGAAACTCAAGGCAGTCCCTTCCGGGGCGAGTTACAGCGAACCGCCCGCACTCACGCCGTGGCCGATGTTGTCCTGCTGCCCGTGAGCCAGCCGGTGCAGGTTTTCGGCGGCGTCGGCGCCAACTACCAAGACCACGTGGCCCAGGCCGAGGAGACCAGCGGCCGTCCCCTCGGTTCTATGGGAATCCAGCCCTTTCCCAAGAGTAACGCCTCATTGACTGGCAGCGGTTCTCCCATCATTCTCACTCCGGAGGCCGAGGAGGTCCATTTTGAGGGGGAGTTGGTCATCGTTATGGGCCGCAAGGCCCGGGGAGTCAGCGAGGCACAGGCCATGGATTACGTCCTCGGCTTCACCTGCGGCAACGACGTGAGCGAGAAAGGAAGTTGGGAGAAAGACTTTTCCCATTGGCGCTCCAAGGGTATCCCTTCCTGGGGGCCGGTCGGCCCATGCATCGCCACCGACGTTGACCCCCGGGATTTGGAAGTAACCATCCGCTTTAACCACGCGATCGAACACCGCTTCAACACCGGAGAGATGATTCACAACGTGCCTACTATCGTCAGCTTCATCAGCCGGTACGCCACCCTCTTCCCCGGCGATTTGATCTTCACCGGCACTTCGGGAGAGTCCAGGGCCATGAAACCCGGCGACTTGATTGAGGTGGAAATAGCCGGCATCGGCAACCTGAGCAACCCGGTTATCATGGAACGGCGGTAAGCTCCGGGAACTTGCCGGCTCGGCGGCTCGGCCATTGGGCTGTCCTAAACTTTACCCCTACCGGGATTAATCGCTCCGGCCGGGGTTGATCGCTATCGCGGCCGGCTTGAAGCTGGCCCCGGTTCGTCGGTTGGCAACCTGGCATAACGGCGAGCTATCCCGGCCTGCGCCGGAAATGATCGCTGGAATGCTAAAGGCGCCATTTTTCGGCGGCTTATCTGGCGTGTTGCCCGGGGTTGGCTGCCGTAACCGAATTAGCCAAGACTGGTTATTATCATAACAAAGAAGTTATATGCAGTAATTCGTAATATATATCTCAATATCCGACTGAAACTGATGAATTATGTCATTTCATCTCCAATAGGTTGCATTTGGGTTTCCCCAAGTATATATTGTTGTGATACGGTGAAAGTTAGGTTATCCAAGGCAGCCTCTTTTCCTCAATTGGAGCCCCGGTCTCCGGCACTGGTTGACCTACTAAGCCCGAATAATCCCTACCTGAAGGAGGCCAACCGGTGGCACTTTCTGACAAAACATTGGTATGCGTGGACTGTGGCGGCGAGTTTATATTTACGGTGGGAGAGCAGGAGTTCTTCAACTCCCGGGGGTTCGTGAACGACCCCAAGCGCTGCCAGTCCTGTAGGTCCACCCGCCGCTCCGAGCAGCGAGGCGGCTTCTCTTCCGGCCCCCGGGAGATGTTCCAGATTTTATGTGCCGAGTGCGGCGCCGAAGCTACGGTCCCCTTCCGGCCCCGGGGCGATCGTCCGGTCTATTGCAGCGACTGCTTCAGCCGAAATCGCAATACTATGTCCCGGTTCTAGCCAGTTCTGACGGGGTTTCGGAGAGGCCGCCGACTGAACCGGCCTCTCTCCAATATCCGCCTTTCACTATCGTTCGCCCCCCTTTTTTGCCTGGCAGCCCCCTTCACCGCTGCGGTTCCGGTCCGGGATTACAAACGGCAGACCCCACGAACGACCCCTCCCCACCCGCCGCTGCGGTTCCCCTCCCGGCCGGCCGGGCTATCCCGGCGGAACCGTCCCGGTTGCAGTGTCTCCGGCCCCTCTATACAATTACCGGACAATACCGGCGCTAAGGGTCGGCTTGCCGACCCTTCCCCTTTCTGGAGGAGCGGGCGGAGTACGGGGAATCAACCCGGTTCCCCTCCCCATCATTCCTCCCCGGGAATCATCCCACGCAGGATAGCGGACATGAACTTCAAAGACCTCCGTGAATTCATTACTTTCCTGGAGCGGCGGGGCCAGTTGCGCCGCATTGCCACCCCGGTCAGTTGCGAGCTGGAAATCACCGAAATCGCCGACCGGATGGTCAAGCAAGGCGGCCCGGCCCTCCTGTTTGAGAACGTTGATGGCTACGACGCTCCGGTATTGATCAATATGTTCTCTTCCGACCAGCGAATGGCCTGGGCCCTGGGCGTGGAAAAGCTGGATGACCTGGTGGAGCGACTCCAGGGGATGCTGCAACTGACTCAGGGGCCGCCGGAGGGGTTGATTAACAAGCTGCGTACCCTGGGCCAGTTGATTCAAATCGGCTCGTTCCAGCCGAAGACGGTCAACCGCGCTCCCTGCCAGGAAGTAACGCTGCAAGGGGCTGACGTGGACTTGCTCAAGTTCCCGGCGCTCCGGTGCTGGCCGCTGGACGGCGGTCGCTACATCACCCTGCCCTTGGTCATCACCAAAGATCCGGCCACCGGCGCCCAGAACTATGGGATGTACCGGATGCAGGTTTACGACGCCCGCACCACCGGGATGCACTGGCAGACGCACAAGGTAGGGGCGCATCACTACCGGGTCAGCCAGGAGCGGCAGGATAACCGGCTGGAAGTGGCGGTAGCCATCGGCGCCGACCCGGCTACTATGTGGACCGGCTCCGCCCCCCTGCCGCCGGATATGGACGAGATGGCCGTGGCCGGTTTCATCCGGGAGGAGGGGGTGGAACTGGTCAAGGCCAAGACGGTGGATTTGCTGGTGCCGGCCCAGGCGGAAATCGTCCTGGAAGGCCACGTGTTCACTGATGAACAGCGCCGCGAAGGGCCTTTCGGCGACCACACCGGCTACTACTCTATGCCCGACGATTATCCGGTGTTCCACGTTACTACCATCACCCACCGCAGAGAGCCCATCTATCCCGCCACCATCGTAGGCCGCCCTCCCATGGAAGATTACTGGATGGGCAAGGTAACCGAGCGCATATTCCTGCCGGTCATCAAAATGATTCTGCCGGAAGTGGTGGACATGAATATGCCGGCCGAGGGGGTATTCCACAACCTGGTAATCGTATCCATCAAGAAAGAATATCCCGGCCAGGCCCGCAAGGTAATGTACGGCCTGTGGGGTATGGGCCTGATGAACCTGACCAAGACCATCGTTGTCGTTGACCATTTTGTGGACGTGCAGAACCCTTCCGAGGTAGCCTGGCGGGTCGCCAACAACATCAACCCCAGCCAGGACCTGGTGGTGGTGGAAGGCCCCCTGGACGACCTGGACGTCGCCTCGCCTACTCCCAAGTTCGGCGGCAAGGTGGGCATCGATGCCACCCGCAAAGGCCCTCAGGAGGGCTACACCCGGGGCTGGCCCCCGGACATTGAAATGTCGCCGGAAATCAAGGCTCTGGTGGACCGGAAGTGGGCTGAGTACGGACTGTAGCGACTCCGCCCCGTCAGTCCCTTCACCCGCGCCGGGGGGCGCGCCCCGGGCCGGGGTAAAGACTAGCCCCCAAATGGCTTGTGGCGCGCGTTCACCCTTCGCCCCGGCCCGGGCCGGCCCGGGGCGAAGGGAAACCTGCTATAATCCCTGCGAGCATTATGCCGGACGCTACTACCATCCGCAGGGGGACGCCGGCCGTCATCGTCAAAGTCTCCCGCTACTTCAGTTCCATCCGCATCTGGGAATCCCTTTTCGCCCTCCCTTTCGCCTATATTGGCATGGTTCTGGCTTCTCAAACCCTTAACGGGCAGGCTTGGCCCGGTTGGTCCGCCTTTACCTGGATTACCGTGGCGATGTTCGGGGCGCGCACGCTGGGCATGAGCGCCAACCGGCTGGTTCACGCCAAAGAGGACGCCGCCAACCCCCGCACCGTAAACCGGCACCTGCCCAGCGGCTTGCTCAAGTCCGGGGAAGTAGCCGCCATGGCGGTTCTGGGATTGCTTATCCTGTTCTATGCGGCGACCCGGCTCAACGGGCTGGCCTTGTTGTTGTCTCCCTTTGCCGCCACCTATGTGGTCCTTTATTCCTACGCCAAGTATTTCACCTGGCTGTGCAACTTCTTCCTGGGCTGGGCTTTAGCCATCGCTCCCACGGCGGCCTGGATCGGCGTTACCGGGCAGCTTTCCTGCGAGCCGCTGTTGCTCAGCTTTGCGGTAGCCCTGTGGGCCGGCGGTTTCGACATTATCTACGCCTGCACCGACTACCAGTTTGACCGGGAGTTTGGCACCCGTTCGGTCCCTTCCCGGATCGGCATCGCCGAGGCTCTCTGGCTCGCCCGGGTGATGCACTTTCTAGCCGCGGTCGCCCTGCTGGCCCTGGGTGTCCTGCTCGGCCTGGACTGGCCCTACTACATCGGCTGGGCCATTGCCGTCAGCCTCCTGATCTACGAAAATAGACAGGTACATCCCAACGACCTGTCCAAAGTGGATGTAGTATTTTTCCGGGTCAACGGGTATATTTCGGTGCAACTGTTAGCCTTCACCATTCTTTCTCTGGTTGTGTAGCATGACAACTGGGCCGATAAACCGGTCAGCGCCAACCGGGTCGCCGGTCAAGCCGATAATCGTCGGCATTTCCGGGGCCAGCGGCTCGCTCCTCGCCCGGGAGACAGTGAACGAACTGTTGCGCCGGGACGTGCCGACCATTGTGGTTTGCTCCAACGCCGCCCGCCTGGTCTGGCAGGAGGAACTGACCCCATCCTTCAACGAAACCCTGTCCGAATGGCGGGAGCAGCCCGGTTTCACGCACTACCCGGTGGGCGACCTGAGCGCCGCCATCGCCAGCGGCACCTACCCCACCGGCGGCATGGTAATCGTGCCGTGCAGTATGAACAGCATCGCCGCCATCGCCCACGGACTGGCGGGCAACCTGCTGCTCCGGGCCGCCGACGTGTGCCTCAAGGAGCGCCGCCGGCTGGTGCTGGTGCCGCGCGAAACGCCACTGCACGCCACCCACCTGGAAAATATGTTGTCCCTGACCCGGGCCGGGGCGGTAATCCTGCCCCCGGAACCGGCCTTTTACCTCCGGCCGCAGGGCATCGAGGACATCGTCCGGTTCGTCGTGCAGCGGGCGCTGGTAACGTTGGGCGTGGCCGAGGAACTGCCTCCGGACTTGCAGTACCGGGAGGAGGAGCGGCCCGGCTAGATGGCAAATCTGCAAGGCGACGCCAGGCAGCTCTACGTAGCCGACCTCTTTGCCCGCATCGCCGGACGCTACGACCTGATGAACTCCCTGATGACCGGCGGGCTGCACCACCGCTGGAAGCGTCGTACGGCCCGGGTCGCCGCCCGGGGCCTCGCCGGCCCGGCCCTGGACATCGCCACCGGCACCGGAGACCTGGCCTTTGCCCTGGCCCGCCAGCCGGGTATCAACCGGGCCGTCGGGGTTGACCTGCTGCCGGAGATGCTTGCCCTGGGCCGGAAAAAGCACCGGGCTACCTTCAACCAGGCCGCCATCAACCGGGCTACCCCCAACCGGGCTACCCCCAACCGGGCTACCCCCAACCGGGCTGCCCTCAAGACCAATCTCAACGCCGGGGCGGTCGGCTTTCTGCTCGGGGATGCCCTGGCCCTGCCCTTTCCCGACAACCGCTTTGCCTGCGCCACCGCCGGGTTCAGCCTCCGCAATATGCCCGACCTGCCCCAGGCGGTGGCGGAAATGGCGCGAGTAGTGCGCCCCGGTGGGCGGGTAGCCACGCTGGAACTGACGCCCATGACCGGCCGGGGCGTCAAAAGTCGCCTGTTCCGCCTCTACTTTCATCGCCTGGTGCCACTAATCGGCCAGCTGGTCGCCGGCGACCGCGCCGCCTATACCTACCTGCCCCAATCGGTGGATTACTTCCTCCAGGCCGACCGCCTGGCCACCCTTTTCCAGGCGGCGGGACTGGTGGAGGTGGGCTACCGGAAGTTGGGGCTGGGAGCGGTAGCGGTGCATTGGGGAGTCAAGCCTGGGGCTTGACCCCGGCCCCTGGCGCGTCTTCCGGGCCGGTCTCCGGGCCCGGCATTCTGGCGCCGGCTTCAAGCGCAATAATCCGGCAGAATCTCCCGTACCGACGCGTCAATACTCGTCAGAATGGGCTGCATCGCCCGGTCCTGCAGCACGTCATTCCGGTTGATTTTCCGGCCCCCGGCCGTCCGCTCTGCCACCAACTCCGCCACCCGCCCGTGCGCCAACGCCGCCTGCGCCGCCAGGTTAGCGTGGTGTTCGTTGCCGGCGTCAAAGGCCGGGATGGGAAGTTTCTGGACCGGGCCGGTGTGAAAATGCCGGTCTGATGCTCGCCCGGCGTGGTGAAAGAAACTCGATAGGGACGGGGCGTTGAATACTGCCGACAGGTAGTGCAGCTCCTCGACTTGCCCGGTAGCGAGCCAATACAGGGTAGAGTCGATCACCGTTGTATCCGGAACGACCGCTGCGGCCAGCCAGGAGCCGGCTTGGGTGTAAACTACGGCCGGCTCATCTATTTGCTTCAATCTGGCGGACAACTTATTCAGATGATCAACTTGCAAGGCCAGGGTAGCCGGCGACTTGGGCTTTTTGACCTGGATGTAATCGGCGTTTGCTTTCGCCCAATACAAATTGAACTGTTGCACCCGGTCGCCTTGCGGCAGACTCCGCAACACCGCGGCGCCATCGTCCGCAAAGGGCGCAACGATGTTCAGGCGCCCGGTAACGCCAAAGGGTACGATATGCTTGGAAAACAGGGCCGGCCGGGCAAACCGTTCCTCAATGCGCCCCTGCCGCTCCAGACCGCGCCAGTCCCCTTTGCCCCGCTCGGTGCGGAAACGGATTAGACCCAAAGCTCGTTCCGCGTTAGATTCATCAAACAGAACTAACGACTGTGGCACCAGGGTTGCGCCCTGCCGGAAAACGCCGGCATAAGCCGGGCTGGGGCTGGCAGGCCATTGTTCTTGACGGGTAAAGGTCAACAATGGCTTAACCTCATTCCAGGACGCCTCTCGCCTTACCGCCTCGGTGTGGCCCACATCCAGTATCTGGGTCAGGGGCAGCGGCGCTACCCGAGCCGGCGGCTCGGTGGTGTCCAGCCGGCGGCCAAACACTACCGAGGAATTGGCCCAGGGAAAGGGGCGCGCGGTCCCGGCAAAAAAGTTCCAGGCCGGCGGGCTCAGGTCAACCAGGGTACGCCGGCGGCCGGCCGTTGGGGGCAAGCTCCAGTCGCCCGAGCGGAAATGCTGCCAATGCCGGGCGCGCAGGGCGGCGTAGGGCAACACAAACCCGAACTTGCCGCCCTGCTTCAGATAGTAATCAACGCAGGTGGCGACAAAAGTGGCGGCCAAATCGTTTTGAGTCGCCAGGTGCCGGCCGGCCCACAAGCCCCGCTGGCCGGCCTCGCGCCGGAATACATCCTGCCGTTCACTGGACATCGCGTTGTACACCACCCAGGGCGGGTTGCCCACCAACCGACTGGGCGGGTTCTCCATTAACCTGACCGGCTGCACCAGGTTTTCGATGTACCAGTGCCAAATGTGGTTACGCCCGCTTTCCAGGTATTCTCGCATGCGCCGGTACAGGTCAAGCACCGCCTCCCGCTCCGCCGCAGTGGGCAACCCCAGGACGGCGGACAAGTCTGCCTCCAGTTGCGGATGATACGGACGCTTGGTGTAGTCGAATACCTGGTTCAGCAGGGGGATGAACTGGTCATTGAACAGAAACGATCGGGGAAGGGTCAGGGGGGCCGCCGGGTCATCGGTCTGGATCGATATGCTGTCGGCAAAAGACAGCCTGGCGTGAGTGCGCCGGGCCTCCCACTGGAGACTATCGCCCAGATGTACGTTAAGCGCGTTTTCGGGTTTGACGTCTTACGTCAAACCCGAAAACGCGGCGATCTTGGTGGTTTTGGATAATTCCACCGCGACCGGATGCAAGTCCATCCCGGCTACCAGGTCATTGACGATTTCCACCTGGGCCTCCGGACTGTTTTCCAGTTCCGGGTGCTGTCGGGCCTCGGTCAGTAACAGTTGGGTAGCGTGATACAGAAAAGTGCCGGAGCCGCAGGCCGGGTCCAGCACCGCCGGGCCGTTAAGCTGGCCGGCTACCGCCATGGCAATGGTTTCCCGGCGCCAGTCAGCGTCCATCACTTCTTCGCACACCCCTCGGGCCAGCCAGTCGGGAGTGTAGTATTCGCCGAAGTCATGCCGGATGCTGCGGGGGATGACGGCGTGGTACAAGTCTTTCAGGGTATCCCGACCGGCGGCGCTCCAGTCATAACGGTTCACCTCGGCCATCAGGCGGTCCAATTCCCTTTCCCCGTCGGCAGCGGCGGCATCCAGCAGCCAGGCGGCAAAGCCGTTGGTCAGTTGACGATGCAGTTGGCCCCGGTCGGCAGCGGACTGAAGGGATGGGCGGAGAGTCTCGGCTACGGCCCGGGCCGTCACCACCAGCATAGTATGGCGGGCGAACAGGTCCCGCTGGGCCTCGGCATCGTCGGGAGGGGTGATGAAGGCTCCCAACAACAAGTCCCGCCACAGCGTGCGCTTGACATCGTAGGCCGGAGCGCTTGCGCCGGCGGCGGCCAGCGCGATGAACGGCGCCGCCAGTTTCTCCGCCCATGCCGCATCTTCGGTCGGCGGGGCCATCTTGACCGTGCGGTTGACGAAATCGTACAGCTCGGCCAGCAGTTCCGCATCATCTTCTGGCTCGGTCAGAGTCCGCTCCTGCAAGAGGGTAAGACGGGTCGTTGCCGCCCGGTCCGGGTTGTATTGGTAAAAGCTCCACACCTTGCCGTCGGTGATCCCGGCGCGCCAGCCAATAGCCTCGGCATCAAACATATTGGGCCGGGCCGTCAGGGCGTCCAGGTAGCGGACGGCCTGCTCTTCAGGGGTTTCGGTGGCGCCATCGGGTTTGGCGCGAGCATCATCCTTCTTACCCTGACGCTTGATTTCAAAAACGACGTTTCGGCAATACACGTCAATGGGGCCATCGCCCGAGGGTTTCTCCAGCGCCAAATCCGACGACGAAAGGCTCGGAAACAGAAACCGCAAAATGGACATCAAGGTTCCCTGCGTATTGGCCTCAGCCAACGAGGCGGGCATCTCCCGCAACCGGCGCATGGCCTCTCTGGCCATATCCCATTGCGGTTCCCCGGTAACGGCCCCAGCGTCAAGCATACTACCCTCCCTGGCCCTCCCTGGCTTTCGCCGGATTATAGCATTCTGAAACAGCACGAAAAAGAAAAATCCCTCAACCTGGCAATCACCCCTTGTTACCCCGCCCTGGTTGGTATAAACTTGACCAAGTTGCTTCACAAAGTTGCTTTCCCCCAATCCCATCTACCAGGAACAGGAATGAGTTCCATATTTGACAAGCTGGATGCCATCGTCCGCCGCAATGCGGAAATTGAGGATGCTATGGGCCGACCGGAGGTGGCCGCCGATTTCGAGCGGGTTCAGGCCTTGGCCAAGGAGCGGGCCGGGCTGGAAGAGTTGGTGGAAATCGGCCACCGCCGCCACTCCCTGCTCCAGGAACAGGCCGACCTGAAGGCCCTGGTGTCCGAGGGCGGCGACCCGGAAATAACCCAGCTGGCCCGGGACGAGCTGGAAGCCGTTGAGGGCCAGCTGGAGCGCTTGGCCCAGTCCCTCCGCCTGGCTCTGTTGCCCAAGGACCCCAACGACGAGCGGGACGTTATCGTCGAGGTGCGCGCCGGAACCGGAGGGCAGGAAGCCAGCCTGTTCGCCGCCGACCTGGGCCGTCTTTACACCCGCTACGCCCAACTGCAAAACTGGCGGGTGGACGTGATGGACTCCAACCCCTCCGACCTGGGCGGGTACAACAAGATAGTCATCGAAATCCAGGGGAAGGGAGCCTTCAGCCGGCTCAAGTACGAGCGGGGCGTCCACCGGGTCCAGCGGGTGCCCGAGACGGAAGCCCAGGGACGCATTCATACCTCCACCGCCACGGTCGCCGTCCTGCCCCAGGCCGACGAAGTGGAAGTACGGGTGAACCCGGACGAACTGCGGATTGATATTTTCCACGCCGGCGGCCACGGCGGTCAGAACGTCAACAAGGTAGCTACCGCCGTCCGGATCGTCCACGAACCCAGCGGGGTGGTGGTGGTCTGCCAGGATGAACGTTCCCAGTACAAGAACAAGCAGAAGGCCATGGCGATGTTGCGGGCCAGGTTGTTCGAGGCGGAACAGGAACGCCACGATGCCGAGATTTCCCAGAACCGCCGTTCCCAGGTAGGCACGGCGGAACGCTCCGAGAAAATCCGCACCTATAACTACCCTCAAGACCGGATTACCGACCACCGGATTTCCGCCAGCTTCCACGGCATTCCCCACATAATGGACGGGGAGGGGTTGGATGCGATCATCGTCTCCCTGATTGCCTGGGAGCAAGGGAAACTACTGGAGGGGGTAACGGCCTAGCCCGGCTGACGCCGCCAGGCCCGCTTGCTATGGCCCTGCTCCGCGAAGCCGTTCAGCAGACCCACCGCACCCTGGAGGCCTGCCACATCCCCGACGCCCGCCTGGAGGCCGAGGTGATGCTGATGAACGTGATGCGGATGCAGCGGCACGACCTCTTTTCCCGGCAGGAAACGGAAATTTCTCCCCAACAGGAGCAAGCCCTGGCCCGGATTATGGAACGGCGCCTGAAGCGGGAACCCCTGGCCTACATCCTGCAATACAAGGAGTTCTACGGCGTCAATCTGCTGGTCAACCCGGACGTGCTGATTCCCCGCCCGGAAACGGAGTGTATGGTGGAGCACGCCCTGTTTATGGCGCTGATGGGGATGGAAACGCCGGACTTGACGATCGCCGATGTCGGCACCGGAACCGGGGCCATCGCCATCAACTTGGCTCTGCACCTGCCGGCGGCCCGCATCTACGCCCTGGACAACGCCGACGCCGTGCTGGATGTAGCCGCCTACAACATTCGCGCCCACAACGTGGCCGACCGCATTACCCTGGCCAAGGGCGACCTGCTGGAACCGCTGCCGGAGCCGGTGGACTTGATTCTGGCTAACCTGCCTTACCTTCCCACCGATCGCATTCCCGATTTGCAACCGGAAATCCGCTGGGAACCGCCCCAGGCCCTGGACGGCGGCCCGGATGGGCTGGACTTAATCCGCCGCCTACTGCATCAGGCCCCGGACAAACTCAAGGAACACGGGATAATTCTGCTGGAGTTGGACCCGGAACAGGTGCCTGCGGTATCGGAGTTAGCCACCCGGCTATTCCCCGAGGCGGAAACCGCCGTGGAAAAAGACCTGTCCCGGCACGACCGCATATTTAGCATCAACCGGGGCGGGATGGGCGAGTACTGAAGCAAACCAGCCGGCGCCGCAACGGAGATTCGCTTGCCGCCGGAAGCGGGGGAGGCTTAACCACCAGGTTAAGCTTGAGGCGGGGCTTTATGCGTCAAGCAGCGTCGGCCCGCCCGGATTACATCATCGTTTATAGCCCAATGGAATCCGGCACCAATGGAGCCCGGCATTGAAGTTACCCCTCTTATCCCCGGTTCCCGAGGCGCCAGCCGCCTTTTCTGAATCGGCGCTATAACCCGATCAGCTCCAGCGTATGCACCATCAGGCTATCCAGGTCCGCCACTCGGATTTGGTGGTTGTTGGTGTCGGCGATGTAGAGTTTGCCGTTGGCGATGCTCAGGCCGCTGGGTTCGGAAAAGGTGGCTTGCCAGCCGGGACCGTCCTGGCCGCCGGCCGTTCCGGCGCCCAGCAGGGTCCGGACGCGGCGGGCAACCGGCATTACCTCCTTCACTTTGTGGTTATAGGTATCGGCGATGTAAAGCGTCCCGTCCTGGTGGACAATCCCCAGCGGGTGCTGCAAACGCACCAGATGCCCCTCGCCATCCGTGTCGCCAAAGACGAACAGGTCCAGACCCACGATAGTACGGACTTTGCCGTTCGGTTCCAGTTCCGCCGACCGGATCGCGCTGGTTTCGCTGTCGGCAAAATAGAGACGATTGCCGTCGGTAGTGATGCCGCTGGGCTGGGCCAGGGTTGCGCTGGAGAGCGGCCCGTCGGTAATCGACTCGGCTCCGGAACCGGCGTAAGGCCCAATCTCGCCATCGGCCAGGGTCAGCATCCAAAGCTGGTGGCAGCCGGCCATAGCAATGTAGAGCTTGTCCTGGTGATATACCAGATCCCAAGGGGAATTCAGTTCCACGGTACGGCCCGGCCCCAGGCCGCTGCGCCGCATTCCCTGGTTGCCGTTGCCGGCGATGGTCGCCACCCTGCCGGCGGCCAGGTCGACCTGGCGGACAGCGTGGCTCTCGGTGTCCGCCACGTAAAGCAGTTCCCCGGCCTGGGCCATCCCCTGGGGGTGGTTGAACCGAGCCGAGGCAAAGTCCCCGTCCTCCAAGCCCTCAACCCCGGAACCGATTACCGTCTTTACGGCGCCATCCAGGGAAGCAACTACAATCCGGTTGTGGTTGGAGTCGGCGATGAACAGCCGGTCGCCCGCGCCATCGGCCAGCACCTTGCCGGGGAAGGACAGGGCGGTTTCCGGCTCCCGTTCCCGGGTATAAGCCACCGGCTGGCGAGTCAACCAGCCCTGACGGTCGAACTCTTCTACCATCCCGCCTATAAGCCGGTCAAAGTCCGGGTAGGAAAGCTCGCCTTCGTGCTTGCCGATGACCTTACCCTCCGGGTCGATGAACATAAGGGTGGGCCAGGCCCGGCAGGCGTATTCCTGCCAGACCTGGAACTCGGCGTCATTGATCACCGGGTGTTCCAGTTCGTAGCGCTTGACTGCGTTATAGAGGTTATCCTTGTCCTTTTCGTTGGGGAACTTGGCCGAGTGGACGCCGATAACCATCAGTTCGTTGGCGTATTTGCGTTCCAGTCTCCGCAACTGCGGAAAGATGTGCATACAGTTAATTCAACAGTAAGTCCAGAAATCCAGCAGCACAATCTTTCCCCGCAGTTCTTGCAGGGTCAGGGGCCGGTCGGTGTTAACCCACTCCAACCCGGCCGGAAACTCCGGAGCGTTGACCTTGCCGGCAAAAGACCTGCTCGCCATAGCTACCTCTCTCCCTTATCCGGGCATCACATCATCCGGGCATCGCATCGAGTCGCCGTCCCTGACGATATTCCAGCCTACCGGGGCGCTCCTTCCTCAAAAGCCAGCGTGGCGTGCCGGAAGAAGATCGACCCCACCGGATCGCCCAGGGGAGCGTTGGCTACCAGAACGGCGATGACGTGCTGACCACCGGGATTCGCCGGGTCTTCCACCAGCACCCGCTTGGCGGTGTTGTTGCCGGTAATCACGCCAATATCCCGGTTAATGGCGCCGTCCACATAGACCTCGCCGTAGTTGTCCACGTTGCACTCGAAATAGACTCGGTTGCCGGCTACCGCCTGTCCCTTAACCCGGTCGGGCATCGTGAAGGCCAGCCGATACCAGGCGAAGGTGAACCCTACGGACAGCCGCTCCTGGATACTGTCCGGCTGCTCCCAGCCGGAATCGTCATAGTCCGGCAGCCGCGCCGGAACGCCCCGCATTTCCGCCACCAAACCCTGGTTCGGCTCGCCGGGCACCATGCCCATCCCGCGCCGCCAGCCGGCGGCGCCCAACACTTCCAGGTCCGTCTTGTCGTCCAGGTCCAGAGATACTCTCGCCATCAGTAACTTCCTCCTTATCAGCCTTATCGAGCTTGTCGGTAATTCTCCGCATCGGGTTTTTTTCTACCAGAGACTCTTTCTACCAGAGACATCGATGCGCAGCGGCCTCCGGGTCTTTTGGCCAACCCCGGTTACCCTAAATTGGCGGCAAGGAAATCCAGGGTGCGGGGCCAGGATGCATCCGCGGCGGCCGACTGATACCGTCCGGCGGTGAAGTCCATAAAGGCATGGTCGGCCCCCGGATAGGTATAGAACTGATGGGCCTTGTCCAGCCGGGTCAACTCGGCGTCCAGCTGGCGCAGATCCTCCTGGGAGGGGTTTACGTCAACTTCGCCGAAGTGGAACAGCACCGGGCAGCTGATGCCTTCGGCCAGGGCGAAGGGCGACTCCGTCCCGGCGCCCCAGGGAACCATCAGGTTGCCGCCGTAGTAAGGAATCAGCGCCTTAAAATGGGGATTAGTGGCCGCGCCCAGCCAGGCCACCCGGCCCCCCATGCAGAACCCGGTGATGCCCAGCCGTTCGCCGTCAATAGCCGGGTGGTTCCGTAGGAAGTCCACCGTGGCGTTGACGTCGGCTACGATGTCCGGGTCGCTGAGCACATCCCAGGGCCGGGGCCGCGGGTCGCCGTTAAGCACGTCATCCGGAACCCGGTGGTAGAGGTTGGGCGCTACCGCCGCATAGCCAGCCGTAGCGAAGCGGTCGCAAATGGTCTGGATGAACCGGTCCACGCCGCCGCCGTGCTGGCTGACCACAATGGCGGCAAAGGGGCCGGAGCCGTCGGGGACGCTGGCGTACAGCTCCATAGCCGCGCCGTCAACTTGCACCTCTTCCCAGAAAGATGGCATAGCGGTTACCTCCAGTCAGTTTAGATCAGAGGGATTGTAACAGATATGGGGGAATCCGGCATATAATCGAGTTTCCGGATGCCATCCGGGGACGGTCGCCGCTACCTTTGGGGCTACGCACGCCGCCGCCCGGCCGAGCGGGCCCGGTATCGGGTCTGCCGATACCCCTGGGGCTAGGTCAGGGGGGCTAGGTCAGCGAAAACCGAACCAACGACGGGGTGGCCGGACGCGATGGTCTAAAAATTGTTCCAGCACCTCCCGTTTCAAGAAATAAAACTGACACTAGCAACTTGACCAAGCCCGGCGGAAATGGCTATATTCGGCGGCACTTGACCGTCCAAAAGCAGGGGTTGCTAAGCTAGGAAAGGCAGAAAGAGAGTTGAACAATGACCAAGCTAAACGTGGAAAACCGCACCTTAGCAATTATGGACAATTTGCCGTTCCTGCGCTCCCTAAATAACGAGTGCATTGACCTGATTGCTATTGACCCGCCCTTTGCCGCCAAAGAAACCTTTATCGGCAAGCCCCGGCCACCAATCAGCGAAGCCGAGTACGCGGAAGAAGTAGCTTTGGCAGCATCACACGGAGTCCCCCATAATGAGGGCATTGGAGAGACCCGGGTGAAGGATTTCTGGAGTTGGGATACTGACGTTCATCCGGCCTGGAAAGCCCAAATCGAGGATGATTACCCCAACGTCCACGCGGTTATCCAGGCAGTAGAGGCCTGCGCTACGGAGAACGAAGCAGCCTATATCTGCTTTATGGCAGTGCGATTGATTGAGTGTCGGCGGGTGTTAAAACCGACTGGAAGCATCTACGTTCACTGCGACAACCACGCCAATAGTTACCTGCGGATGCTGCTGGATGCGGTGTTTGGGTCCGATAACTACCGGAATCAAATTACTTGGCGCCGGGCCACCGCCCACAACGATGCAAGCGGGTACGGAAACATCACAGATACCCTACTCTACTACTCGATGTCGAGAAATTGCACCTGGAATGGCAAGGATATAACTGATCCTAAAACTGAACAACAGCTAAAGACAGCGTATCCTTCCCGCGATCAGTGCGGGCCGGTCAGGTTCTCCGACCTGACCGGCCCCGGCGTTACCGGTGGAGAATCCGGTAAACCGTGGAAAGGGTATGACGTCACCGCCAGAGGCCGCCATTGGGCACCTCCGAAAACATCCGACTATGCGAAATATATAGAACAAAACTTCATACCTAGTTATACTCAAATTGAGGGTGTGCTCGATCGGCTGGATGCATTAGATAAGGTAGGGCTAATAACACACCCGGAGCGCGGAGTTTGGCCTGGACTGAAGCGATATGCGGACGCAGACCAAGGTAATCCCCCACAAAATCTCATCCTAGATCCCATAGGGTTCACCAATTACAGTGCCGGGGGCGAATTTGTGGGTTACTCCACCCAAAAACCCTTGGCCCTCTACGAACGCATTATCAAAGCCAGCAGCAATCCAGGGGATGTGGTGTTGGATATATTCGCCGGCTGCGCCACGACGTCAGTAGCCGCTGAGCGGCTGGGGCGGCAATGGATTGCCTGCGATATGGCCTACCGCAGCGTTACGATGCTGAAACGCCGGTTCTATCTCAACCACTATCAACTGGAAGGCACTACCGACGCCACCATAAAAGCCTTATCCTCAGTGAAAGACAAGACACTGCAAACCCGCCAGCAGTTCACCCAGAGCTGGATTATCGGCCCCGAGGGATTGCCGACCCGGGATGACGTTGACCCGGAACCGTATTACCACCTACGACAGGCCCGCCAGAGGTCCCGAGGGAGGAGTGTCCAAACAGCCAGTTGGTCGGGGCGCATATCCAAAGAGGATGCTAAGAAGCTCTTGATTGAGCGTTTCGGGGCTAAATGCTGGGGTTGCGGCTACGAACCCCGCCGGCCCAACGGCAGCCTGGATGAAACCCTGCTGGAAGTTGACCACATACGGGCGCGCAGAGCAGTGGAAGGGGTACAAGGCGATGACGAGCTTTACAATCTGGCGTTGCTGCACCGCACCTGCAACGGCATCAAGGGAAACCGGCGGACATTGGAGGAAGTTCGCCGACATAATGCCGATAACGGCTTGTTGTACGTCAACACTATCGGGGAACTGGTAGACTTGTACGAAGCAACTCGGTTTGCAGCGGAGCAGATTGCGGCTCACGATGTAAAGAAAGTTCAACAAGCATCGGCCATATAGCTAGAACCTCCATTGCTCCAGCCGACTGTGCTAAAATACATTCCAGCGCCATGTTTGGGCCGTTAGCTCAGCTGGTAGAGCACCGGACTTTTAATCCGGGTGTCGTGGGTTCGATCCCCACACGGCCCACCACCACCTCCGATACGACGAACACCGCCGTTCGGGGCAACCCCGGCGGCGTCCCTGCCCCCTATGGGACTGTCCTCCGGCGCGGGTATGGCGCAGATGATGGCGCCCCGGAACCCGACGATAGGCCGCCTTCCGCTTCCCCCGGACGACCTCCCGGGCCAGGTTCGCCAGGTTCTCCCAACAAGTTCCTCCGAAGGCCTCCGCCGGTTTCTTGGTATTCCCGCCGGGCCTGTGCTACCATCAAAATACGGCCGGCAAAATACAGTCGGGTGAACCCGAGTCCGGTATAAACCGGTATAAAAGGGCTGTAAATGATGAAGATCTTCAGCAAGGATAAAGGCCGATGAATCCTGACTCCGGCGACAGTTACGCAATCGTAACCCGGGGGTTGGTGCGTGAGTTCGGGGCGGTCAAAGCGGTGGATGGCATAAACCTGGCAGTGCGCCGGGGTGAGATTTACGGCTTTCTAGGCCCCAATGGGGCCGGTAAAACCACCGTTATCCGTATGCTGATTACGCTGCTGGCGCCGACGGCGGGTACGGTCAACGTGGCCGGTTTTGACGCCTTAACCCAACCGGACCAGGTGCGTCTGCGTATCGGCGCGGCGTTGCAGGAGGCGGCGCTGGATGACAAGCAAACCGGTCGGGAGTTGTTAACGCTGCAAGGCCGCCTGTATGGTCTAACCGGCCGCGAAATTGCCAGCCGCCTCGCCGACCTCGCCGACCTGATCGACATCGGCGACGCCATGGGACGGTTTATCGGCACCTACTCCGGCGGTATGAAGCGGCGCCTCGACCTGGCGGCGGCGCTCATTCACCGCCCGGAAATTCTGTTCCTCGACGAACCCACTACCGGCCTGGACCCCATCAGCCGCAACCGTATCTGGGAGGAAGTCCGGAAGATCAACACCGAGTTGGGCGTAACCATTTTCCTGACCACCCAGTACCTGGAAGAAGCCGATGCCCTGGCCCACCGGGTTGGCATCATCGACCGGGGCCTGCTGGCGGCGCAGGGGACCCCGGCGGACTTGAAACGCTCCCGCGGCTCCGACCTGATCATCGCCCGGACGGATGGCGCAGCGCCGGCCGCCGTTGCCGCCTTGCAGACGCTTCCCGCAGTGGAGGCCGTTGAAGCCCACGACTCCGAGTTGACCATCAGCGTCAGCAACGGCGCGGCCCAGGTCAGCGCCGTCGCTCTCAAGCTCAGCGAGCTGGGCGTCAACGTTCAGGAGTTGACCCTGCGTACACCTACTCTGGACGACGTGTTCCTGCAAGTTACCGGGATGCGCTTCCGGCAGGACGGCGCCGCCCCACCGTCGGAAGAAGACGGCGCCGCCCCGGCGCCGCCCTCCGACGGCCTCCGGTCCTGAACGGCCCAGCTTAATTTAACCAGGAGGAATCCATGGCGGCGGCGGCCCCGGTTACCCCCATCCAGGCCAGGAAAGCCGGCTTTCTTCGCGACCTGCTGTCCGTAGCGCGGCGGGCGGTTCGCTCGATGTGCCGGGACGTGGAATTGGTGGTGCCGGCGCTGCTGATACCCGTGTTTATGTTTGCCGTAACCGTGGGAGCCTTGAAGGACTTTGCCGAAAATATACCCGGCCTGGACTACCGGGCTTTTCAGCTTCCGGTAGCCGTGCTGTTTGCCGTCACCGGAATTTCCCGCGCCATCACGGTGGTAACCGACATACAGACGGGATACTTCGCCCGCCTGGTGATAACGCCGGTTAACCGGCTGGCCCTACTGCTGGGGTTGATGATGGCCGACTTTGTGCTGATTGTAGCCTTGACGGTGCCGGTGGTGATTATGGGCTACATCGTGGGAGTCCGCTTTGAGACCGGCATCCTCGGCATCCTGTCCTTTATGCTCATTGCCGGCCTCTGGGGCCTGATTTTCAGTGGTTTCCCCTACGCCATCGCCCTCAAAACCGGCAACGTAGCGGCGGTCAATATGTCGTTTATGCTCTTCTTCCCTTTCCTCTTTATGACCACTCTGTTCATACCCCAGGAACAGATGAGTCCCTGGCTCTCCAGGGTGGCCGACTACAATCCCGTAACCTACATCCTGGCCGCCGAACGTTCCCTGATCTCCGAAGGCTGGCGACTGCCGGTAATCCGAGACGGAATCATCGCCACCCTGGCCGTTGGCGTAGTCAGCATCGGTCTGGCCCTGGCGGCCCTGAAAGGCCGGGCCACGCGCAAATAAGCCGGAATCTCCGTGAATCGCCGCGTATCCGGCGCCCCCGGGGTGAAAACGCCGGGCAGCCTGGGCATCGCCGACGGTTTAAGCGACGAGGGTCTATGTACGATGCGGGCCGGCAACTGGAAAGGGATAAAAGGAAACTTTTCGCCGATTTACGGCGGGAGATCAACGCTGAATCGGTATTGGACGCTATGGCGCAGGTGCCCCGGGAGCTTTTCGTCCCGCCGGAGGCCCGCGCCAGGGCCTACCAGAACATCCCGCTGCCCATCGGCGCCGGGCAGACCATATCCCAACCCTACATCGTCGCCCGGATGACCGAGGCCCTGGAACTGCGGGGCGCTGAGCGCGTCCTGGAGGTGGGGACGGGCAGCGGTTACCAGGCGGCGGTGCTGTCCAGACTGCTGCCCGGCGGCCAACTGATCACCGTGGAGCGGGAACCGGAACTGGCGGCCCGCGCCCGGCTCCGGCTGTCCAACCTGGGCTGTGGCAACGTAACGGTGGAATTGGCCGGCCCGGTCCTGGGCGCCGCGGGGCACTCCCCCTTTGATGCCATCATCGTCACCGCGGCCAGCCCGCGCCTGCCCGCCAGCCTGGTCTCCCAGATGGCCGTAAACGGCCGGCTGGTAGCTCCCGTAGGCCCTCTGGAAGGGCAGGAGCTGATCCAGGCCCGCCGCACCGGCGAAGGGCTGTCCCTCAGATTGCTGGGCAAGTGCCGCTTCGTACCTCTTATTGGCCCGGAGGGGTTTGCGGCGGGGTAGGAGGAGTGCCCCAGGCTTGCAGGGCCCCGGGACGAAGGTTTTGAGTGGTGCCAAGTAGCCGGAGGAGTGGCCCAGGCTTGCAGGGTGCCGGGGTGGGGTGCCGGGAAGGAACGATAACCCGGCCTTTTCATTTCCCCACCCGGCGGATCTACAATTTCTCCAGCCCCCTCGATAGGGGGCTTTCCGTTTCCCCGCTGCATAAAGACGGCAATACTTCATGTTGACACCGCCCGAATCGTATATACCATGCATGCCAACTTCGGAGCGGGGGAATAGAGTCAGGATGCCTGAACCAAGCCGGCGCGCTAACCGGGTCAATGACCTCGATCTATCCAATTGGCAGCAATACGAAGACCTCATTACCGACAGTCTCTGGATACTAGAAGCCCGGGATTCCAGCGGGGCGCACCAAGCTGACTATCACGGCAACTTCATCCCCCAAATCCCCAATCAGTTACTGCGCCGGTTCACCAAAGCCGGCGACATCGTGCTTGACCCCTTTATCGGCAGCGGCACCACCGCCCTTGAGGCTAATCGCCTGGGCCGCCGGTATATCGGCGTGGAACTGGCGCCTAACGTCGCTGACCTGGCCAGACAGCGCATTATCCAGGACCAACTGGCCCTGCCCGACTCTCCTCATACTGAACCAGGCGCATCCTTGCCAACGGCATTGGACTTGAATGTTATCACCGGCGACAGCATTTCTTCAGAGACCGCCGCTGAAGTTAGTCAGCGGTTATCCAACTACGGGGCCTCCGGCGCGCAGTTTCTGCTAATGCACCCGCCTTACCACAACATCATCAAGTTCAGCGATGCCCCGGCCAACTTGTGCAACTGCCGGGATGTGAACCACTTTCTGGAGCGGTTTGGCGCCGTCTATCGCAACATGGTCAAGCTATTGGACCCGGGGCGACATCTGGCGGTGGTCATCGGGGACATCTACCAGAACAGCGAATGGGTACCGTTGCAGAGCCTGCTGACCGCCGTGCTGCTTGCCTCCGGCGACCTGCGGTTGAAAAGCATCATCGTCAAGAACATGGTCAACAACCGGGCCAAACGCAACCAGGAACATCTGTGGCGCTATCGAGCATTGGCCAATGGTTTTTACATTTTCAAGCACGAATACATCGTGCTGTTCCAGAAGCTGGGTCGGAGGCGGCAAGACGACCGTGACCGCTAATATAGACTTGCTTAATCAGAAACTCACAACTGTTCCAGTGAATGATCTGCGGGAATTGGCCCGGGAGTTGGGCATAGACCGAAGCGGAAATCATGGTCAAGTATCGGTCCGGTTATTAGGGCAACCCCCTGAGCTAATCGACAACTTCATCAGGCGCAAGTACAGAGAAAGGGTAGAAACACGCCGCCGCAACGTAATTTCCGACCAGGATCTATTGACGGAGCTGAGCCGGGTCAATGCAATAGACTGGGGGATAGTCCAGGGTCAGCTTGACCGGAAAATCCAGGCAGAGTACGTGCGGGTTATCCCCCGTTATGCTGAGTTACTTAACCGCTCGAGGGCGTGCTTGCACCATGCTGTTGACGGCTATCTGGTAGCTAGTTGGTACAATCACTGGTCAACTGTGCTGATTGAGGACTACATCAGTCTGCATAATAACGTAGTGCCTACCATAAAGAACGTAAAAGGAGTTGATATATTTTTCCGGGACTACCCATTTGACCTGAAAATCACCTACCTGCCCCGGAATTATGACCTGGCTATCGCTCTCGATGCCCCAACCGACCTTGCCCGATGGTTATATGAAAATCAGGGGGCGCAACGCTTCGGCGCTGAAAATCGGTTCTACGTTGTAGTGATTGACCGAGACGACGTAGATCAGAGTTGGCGGCTTAAGCGGGACTTCACTTTACTGTCGGCGAGGATTGACGAATTCCTGAATACGGCTACGGTTAGCGAGGATGACCGGCTGGAGTTCGTCTTTAACGGACGCGCTTACACTCCCTTGTGCAAAATTCTGCTCATCACCCAATAACTTCAAGCCAGTCCAGCTAAAGATAAAGGCCCGTATGCATTGCAATGCATACGGGCCTGCTTGCAGTCCGTACCCGGGCCGGCGTCAACGTCCCCGTTATGTCAAGGAAACAGCCGCTCCCCGGTTTCGGCGTCTGCCACGGTTATAGCGCTTACCGGGCAATTGTCCGCCGCTTCCAGAACCTGAGCCAGCGGGTCGCCCTCCGGGTTTACCGCCTCCGACTGGCGCTCTTCGTTGAGGGCAAAGGTATTAACGGCGAAGGTTTCGCACATGGCGTTGCCGACGCATACGTCATGGTCCACGGTGATTCGCAGCTTCCGAGCCATTGTTTCCTCCCCCTGATGCCCCGGCTGGCCCAGTCCACTTATCCAGTCCAATAGTTCCCCTAATCCCAGGTTACAGGCATCGCCTTGACCGACCGGAAGGTGATACTTGGCTGGTACTCCAACTCCTCAGCGGTATCCAGATGCAGGGAATTGAACCGCTCGGCAAAGGCCCGGAAGGCCTCCTGGCCCTCTACCCGAACCAGGGTTGCGCCCAGGCAGTGATGGATGCCGGCGCCAAAGGCGACGTGAGGGTTCGGCCACCGGGTAATGTCAAACTGGTCCGGATTGGGGAACTTCCGGGGGTCGCGGTTGGCCGAGGAGATAAACCACCGGATGCGGTCGTCTTTGCGGATAGTCTTGTCCCGCAACGCCACGTCCTCCGCGGCGATGCGAGTGATCGACTTGACCGAGGAGTCGTGGCGCAGGCACTCTTCAGTCGCCTTCACGTGCATCCCCTCCGGGTCCTCCCGCAGTGTATCCCACTGGTCCGGGTTGCGGATGAAGGAGAGGATGCCGTTGCACAGCAGGTTGATGGTGGTCTCGTGGCCGGCCAGCAACAACAGCGAGGAATTGGATATTACCTGCTCCCGGCTGAACACTCCTTCCCTTTCTCCCCGGGCCAGTACCGATATAAAGTCGTCCTGGGGGTTAACGATACGTTCCTCCACCAGGGGAGAGACGTACTCAATCATCTCCTGAATACCCTCGGAGAAGTTCTGCATCCGCCAGGGTTCCCCACGGCCCACGTAGAGCAGCTTTTCGGCCACTTCCCGGATGTAGGGACGGTCCTGCTTGGGCACCCCCATCATCTGGGCGATGATCAGCAGGGGCAGGGGCGTGGCGAAGTCCCGCATTACGTCCATACTGCCCCGTTCCTCGGCCTCGTCCAGCAGGTCCTTGATGGCCTCCCGCACCATCGGCCGCCACTCTTCCATGGACCGGGGAGTGAAGTACCCGTGCACTACCTTCCGCATATCCAGGTGGGCCGGGCGGTCGTGCTGGATGAACTGGCGAGACTGGTATTCCCGGACGAATTCGTAGAGGCCCAGGTCCGAGTCATAGATGGTTGGGTAGGGCGGCCTGGGGTCGTTCTTGAACACCGCTGACGAAAACAGCTCGTTATGCCGGGTCAGCCAGACCAGGTCTTCATAGCGAGTGATGACCCACACCGAATACATCTCGTTCCAGTGAACCGGGTCTTCCTCCCGCAGGCGACCGTAATAAGTGTAAGGGTCGGCGATTACCTCGTCGGTGAACATATCGTCGCTGATTGCCGTAACCATAAACGCCACCCCTCTTTTAATCTGTTGCGAAAACCGGCTGCCCCGGCAGTTTCGTCCGCCATTCTAGCAATAGGTCAAGCCAGCGTCAAGGCGGAAACTGCCGCCGGCCCTGGCCGGGGCAAAGTCGGTCGCCGCCCTTCCATCACCCTCTGCTACCACGCTGAGCGAAGGGTCTCCCCGGCGTAGCTGAGATTCTTTCGCCTCGCCCGGAATGGCCGGTGGCGTCGGCGACTTTGCGCCGCCCCCGCTGCCGCGAGGCGCGCTTTTCACCGCAGCGGCAGGGAGGGACGCCGAGAGACTTCATTCCTCTTTGCGTCTCTGCGGTAAAATGTCCCCAATGGCCCATTTGTGGCATAATGGGGGCAGCGTCGCTGGTCTCACGCTTCGCCGGACGGAGGAGTATATATGTCGCAGGAAATGATTGCCATAATTGGCGTCGGGTTAACCGGCCTGACCGTCGGCGCAACTATCCTGGGCGTCATGATAACGCTGATTCTCCGCCTGGGCCAGCGGATCGACAATCTGGAAAGCCGGACGGAACAGCATTTCAACACCCTGGAAAGCCGAATGGAGCAGCGTTTCAACGCCCTGGAAAGCCGAATGGAGCAGCGTTTCAACGCCCTGGAAAGCCGAATGGAGCAGCGTTTCAACGCCCTGGATCAATTGACCTTGCAACGCCTGAACGACCTGGAAAACCGGATGGGGCAGCGCATTGGCAAGCTGGAAGACCAGGTACATAGCCACAACAAGGGACTGGAGGCGATGTCCGGGCGAATCGGGCGCGTGGAGGACCGGGTAGGACACTTGGCCGGGCAGATTCAGAAGCAAGATGAGAAGTTGGTAACCCTGTCCAATGATGTGGCGCGCCTGAGCGGGCAGGTGGAGACCCTGCGGGAGGTCGTTACCCAGGACCTGCGGCGCCAGCCTCCGGAGCGGCCCGACGACGAGCCACTGGCCGGCCAACCCCAACCCTGATCGAAGGAGCGGGTCTATGTTTGACAAGATTCAACACATTGGGTACTTGGTAGCCGACCTGGAGGCCGCCGTTGCCTGGTTCAACCGGGGCTTCGGCGCCGGGAATGCCGGCGGCGGCGCAGTGCGCAGCAGCGTTCAGGTGCCCGGCGGCGGCCGCAACGCCTTTCTCCGTTTCGGGCAGGTGGAGGTGGAACTCATCCAGCCGGCGGATACCGCCGGCCTGCCCCCGGACGCCCTGGTAATGCACCACGTCGGTTACGTAGTGTCGGACATCCTCCAGGCCATCGAGGAGTGTAAAGACCGGGGGTTCAAGTTCGTGGCCGATGCCCCCAACACCAACGTTCTGGGGCAGCAGTTGCTCTACTTTGACCCGTCCACTACCAACAACGTGCTGTTGCACCTGACCCAGCTGCCGGAGCCGGCCCGCGCCAACACCATCGGCGTGGGCGGCGGGGTGCCGGTAGCCAGGATTGTCCATGCCGGCTACCTGGTGCCGGACCTGGATGTGGCCATCGCCTGGTACACTGAAAAGTTTGACGGGACGTACCTGGGCGGCGGGCCTTCCCGCCAAGGACGCCGCAACGCCTTCGTCAACTTCGGCCAGGTGCAGGTGGAGTTGATTGAGGCCAACAACCCGGACGACCTGGGCGGCCACCACGCCATGGATCACGTGGGCTACGTGATGGACGACATCCACGCCGGTATCGCCGACTGTTGCCGCCGGGGCTTTCAGTTCGTCGCCGACGCGCCTAACACCAACTCCGTCGGCCAGCAGGTGCTTTACTTCGACACCGCCACCAGCATGGGCAGCCGGATGCACCTGACCCAACTGCCTGACTAGGGCGGCCAGGAGCCGGAGACCTTGCCCCAATCCGACAACATCATCCTGGTGGGCTTTATGGCCTCCGGTAAAAGCCATGTGGGGCGCATCCTGGCTCAGCGTACCGGCCGGCCGCTGGCGGACGCCGATACGGAAATAACGGCCCAGGCCGGCAAGTCCATCGACCGGATATTCGCCGAGGAGGGAGAGGCCGCCTTTCGCACGCTGGAAAGACGAGTCATCGCCGAACTATGCGCCGGAGACGGTCGGATTATTTCCGCCGGCGGCGGCGCCTTCGTTGACCCGGACAACCGCCGGGTTATGCTGGCCGCCGGCGCCGTGTTCTGTTTGGACGCTCAGCCGGAGACCATCTATAAGCGCCTCTCCGGAGACGTTGCTGCCGGCGGTCAGGCGGTACGCCCCTTGCTGGCCGGGGACGACGCTGCCGACCCCGTAGGCCGCATCCGGGAATTGCTGGCGCAACGGGCGGCCGCCTACCGCCAGGCCCACCACTGCATCGATACCGACCGGCTGACTCCGGAGCAGGTGGCGGAGCAAGTGCTGGAAGTGTATGGGTTTGTAACCGGGACGCCGAATAATGACTCAGCGATATAGCAAAAAGCGCGATGCCCTGGCCCTGCTTTACCGGTGGTGCCGGTATCGCAAGAACCTTGTTTTTGACAACAGCGAAGTCGGTCGAGTATGTCGCAAAATCGGATTCGGCAACCAGTTCGATGTTACCAAGCTGGACAGTTCGGCTGACCTGCCGGCCACACTGGTGAAGGATGAAATCGACTTCACTCTGGAACACTTGGGCGAATAACCTGTTTTGAAGCTAAAAACGGCGAACCGGCGGATTTCAACGTCTTCCAAATGTTCAATCCGTATCGCTATTACCGGCGCGTTACCGCCGGCAAGTCCGTGGCCGGCATCAATTACTGCTACTTGCTGCGCAGTGGCAACCGCTTGCGGCTGTACCTGTATTCCTGCACCAACCCGCAGAATCCCGGCTCAATCCGGCTCGAGCGCAATGCCCAGTACACGCTGGTTCTGCGCTGATGAATGCTTTACCCGAAAAATACCGCAACCGGATCATCAACGACGATGTTATGGCCGTGTTGGGGGATTTGCCGGAGGGGTGCGTTGACCTGATTTACGGAGACCCGGATTATAACGCCGGCGTCAGCTACGACGGGCGGACTTTCACCGCGTCGTGGGAGGAGTACGTTGACTGGTACGCCGCCCTGGCGGCGGAATGCTTGCGCGTGCTGCGGCCCGATGGCAATCTGTTCTTTATAAATTACCCCAGGCAGAACGCCTATCTGCGAGTCAAGTATCTGGACAAACACGCCTATTCCGTTCACGATTACGTCTGGGTCTATAATACCAATGTGGGGCATAGCCGGCGGCGGTTCACTACGGCACACCGTTCTATCCTGCACATTACCAAGTCAAAGCACAACCGCTTTTACAAGGAACAGGTGGCGCAGCCCTACCAGAACCCGACCGACCGCCGTATCCGTGAGCGTATCCGGCAGGGACATAAAGGGCGGATGCCATACTCCTGGCTGAACTTCAATCTGGTCAAGAACGTGTCCCGGCAGAAAACCAGCCACCCTTGCCAGATCCCGGAGGGACTTTCGGAATTGCTGCTAAAATCGTGCACGGTTCCCGGTGATACGGCGTTTATCCTGTTTGGAGGCAGCGGTTCCGAGGTGGTGCAAGCGAAAAGTCTGGGGCTGACCTACCTTACCTGCGAAATTCAGCCCATTTATTGCGAGATTATTGAAAGTCGCTTGCGGAACGACGGCGAAATTGAGCCGGCCCACCGTCATCCGGCGCGCCGCAAAAGGCCGCATAGCCGCCCTAACCGCGACGCCAGGACTGAAGCCTGGCGGTAAATGCCGGAGCGAAGCAACCGGTATGGTTAAGGTCCGTTGACCGATACCCGGCCGCGTTAAAGCGACCGCAACAGAAACGAAGTACATAGCACATAATACAAGGAGAGTTGGCTTATGCCCGACCCGAACCTGGCCGCAACCGTGCAGCACTCCGGCGGCAGCTATCCCGTAGTGGCCGGCTGGGGTATTCTGGACCAGCTAGGCGACCGCCTGGTTGATCTGGGAATCGGCAGCCCGGCTTACATCATCACCGACGAGAACCTGATGAACCGCTACGGGCGCCGCGCCCAGCGGGCCTTGCAGCAGCGGGGCATCGCCGCCCACTGCTTCATCATCCCTCCCGGCGAACCGAGCAAGACCAACCACCTGGCCCAGGCGATCTACGAATGGCTGGTGAACCTGCGGGCCGAACGGGGCCACGCCATTATTGCCGTGGGCGGCGGCGTGGTCGGCGACCTGGCCGGCTACGTGGCGGCCACCTTCCTGCGCGGCGTCCCCTTCGTCCAGGTGCCGACCAGCATGGCCGCGATGGTGGACGCCTCCATCGGCGGCAAGGTGGCGGTGAACCTGCCCCAGGGCAAAAACCTGGTGGGAGCCTTTTACCAGCCCCGGGCGGTGCTGGCCGATGTCCAGACCCTGGCCACCCTGGGCCGGCGGGAACTCTCCGAGGGCTGGGCCGAGGCAATCAAGCACGGCTTCATCCTGGACGCCGACCTGGTGGATGTTTTCGAGGAACACGCCGCGGCGTTAATGGAGGTAGAGCCGGAAATATCCACCGAGGTCATCCGCCGCAGCATGGCCATCAAGGCCGAGGTGGTCAGCCAGGACGAGCGGGAAACCCTGGGCGTCCGCATCCTGCTGAACTACGGCCACACCATCGGCCACGCCCTGGAAGCCTCCACCGAGTACGGTCGTTTTATGCATGGCGAGGGCGTGTCCATTGGGATGATGGGCGCCGCTAAAATGGCCCGGGAAATGGGCCTCCTGGACCAGGCGGTAGTTGATCGCCAATACGACCTGCTGCGACGCTTCAACCTGCCCACCACCGCCCCCGGCGTCCCGGTAGAGGACATCCGCCGGGCTATGTCCCTGGACAAGAAGGTAGCCGGCGGCAGCAACCGCTGGATAATGCTGGAGGACGTAGGCCGGGCAGTAGTCCGCCGGGACGTGCCGGTGGAGCTGGTGGAGCGGACGGTGCGGGAGTTGGTGGGGGGTTAACCGGAGACCGCTGTCGGTGTTTCCAGTCAATCCCCATAAGGCCCCAAGAACTTCTGGCCGTCAAAATGGATAAGATGGGTAGGAGAATCGGCACACCATACCTCCGTCTCCCAAGAAATCTCGGTCAGATAGCGGGACATAGTTCTCCGGTTGGGAAAGGCGGTAACATAAACCAGACCGGGGGTTGCGCCGAAAAACAGTTCGGCGAGTTCATCATGCCGCTTGGGGTCAACCGGGCCATGGCTGGTGACCGCCTCGCACAGCAGCAACCAGTCTCTTTCCATTGAATAGAGTATCACGTCAGGGGCTTTCCCGTGTTGCTCTAATGTCACGCCGAGTTCGGCCAGTCGCCTATCCTGTAAATAACTTATCCTGTCGCCGGTGTCTCCCACATAAATGAGTTCGGCGCCAGGGGCGAAACGGGGGGCAAATTCGTCGATAATCTGTCGGATGAGTTGGCTATGCTCGCCGGGTGTCAAGGTGATTTCGGCTCCCTCAGCTATTTGTATCGGAACCATCTGCATCTCCCTATGCTGCGCCCACCGGTCGGCCAGGGTTTCCCTTTTAGCAAGATAGCTGTCCAGCGCCCCCTCCCACAGGTCAGTACCAAAGGTCTGAACTAACGCAAAGATTTCTTCACTTATCTGGTAACACGTTTTGGGACTGTTGACTGGGCGGTTAGGATCATCCGGGTTGTGTAGCGCAATACCGGCTCTCACGAACTGGTGCATCGTGCGTCGCCGGAAGTCTTCCCGGGTGTTGGGGGCATAATCCCGCCCGTAATGTTCCCGGCAGAACCGCATTATGGGAGTGATACCGATAAGGGGACGATGCAATTGACGCCAATCGCTTTCGGGCCGCAGGTCAACCAAGGCCAGCAGAGTCAGGGCCGACCTTTCGTTCTGCTGGCTCCGGGGCAGATCAACAGCTTGAAGTATTATCAGCGCATCGTCGATTTTTCGCCGGCTTTCCTGAAGATTTTCCTTTAGCGACACCGACCTAATTCCATCTCAATGATGTTGTCTATCTCTGCCTGAATCAGAGTTGTGTCGCCAGACTTCGCTCCAATGCGCTCCAAAACCTTCCGTTCCGGGTAAGGCAGCGCCCGCAAGTCGGCGGCGTTCACTTGGGTGTGTCCGCTGAACTGGCGGAAATAACGGTCAACTATGCTGCTGTTCAGGTAGATACTCAGACCGGTGGCCAAAGGGAGAGAAAACCCGATTTTATCGACGTGGTAAACGTTCAGGTGGTTCTCAAATCCCACAAGATCGCCGGGCAAATCGGAGCGATATGTATAAGCCACAATACGACGGCGTTCCTCTTTGGCACTGAAACGCCGAGTAACTACGTAGCAACCCCGATTGGGCCACAGCCATCTACGGGTCTGCCGAGCAACTTGAATAGCGTTGGGCTTTCGCGTCGCTCCGGGCCAATCCAGCCTGCCGCCTTGGAAATGGGCCGGGTATAAAAGCGGTGCCGTTTCCTCGTCGGGTTGGGGGCGCAGAAATTGCCGCATCCGGAAATCGACTATCGGCCCGGTGGAAACCTCCAATCCCAAGTCAGCAAGGGAGGGCTGGAAGCCGGTTATACCGTCAAGATCCGTCCGATGCCAGCCGGGCAACGAGATGCGGACCAGCTTATCGGAATCTCCCGGGCGGATGACGGTGTCGTAGTCCACTGCCCACTGCATCATATTGTCGGAGGCGATTTCGGCGTAGAGGTTATATAGTTCGGAGCCCGCGCCATTACTAGAGGTAATTCCGACTTTCGCTGGCTTTGCGCCCTTGACCGCGTGAATGATGACGTTCTCTTGCAATACTCCGGCATCCCGAAAAGCAGCATCCCGACGCTCAAATACGTGGATATGCCGCAGGGTCATTATAGAAAAAAACTGCCGGCGGAAGGGCCTGAAGTAGGGGCCGTTGCAGAAAGAACGGGGTACGATAGCCACCATTTCCCCGCCGGGCCGCAGTAGTTGCGCGGCCAGGAACATAAACCCGGTATAGAGATTGGAGGTCTCAATTCCGGCCCGGCGCAGGGCCGCCCGGTGTTCGGAGTCGGAACGGATTTTCCGGTAAGGTGGGTTCATAATGACGTGAGTAAATCCGTTGCCATCGTCCCACTGATCCGGTAAAAAGCCGGACTGCAATCCCGCCGGCTGGCACAGTAGAAAATCTGCTGAATGGACAAGACTGCCAGCCGGTATCCCGGCGGCTTCCAGTCGCCGCTCAGCCTCTTTCAAAGTACGACACAAATCGTCGAGCAACGCCAGACCCACTTCCCAGCACACCAGAGAAACCGAGCGGGGTTTTGTCCATTCGCTGCACAACCGCTCGACCAGAGCAGAAGTCAGAGCGCCGGCGCCGGCGCCCGGGTCCAGTACGCGCATATCGCCGGATACTTCGGAAAACAAGCCAGCCATAAAGCGGCTTATAGGAGTCGGTGTCATATATTGGCCCAACTCGGCGCGTAGATTAGGGTCTGGTTTCCTGGCGGCGCGGGGCATTTCCGAACCTTGTAGTATTAACGGCGTTTCTGGGGCTTGCCAATTGTAGCAAAACAACAGTTCTTAATCAAGACGAGTGCGTTCCTTCAAAGATTGCTCCCCGTCGCTAACAAGCCAGAATTTTTCACCCTGGAGACACGTAACGCGGAGCTTCCTGGCAAACCTCCGGCGTATCCAGGTTTCAGCGTCTCTCGGTTAATCCCGCCCTCGCCAATCAAACACCGCCCTGCCATATACACCACCCCCTCAAATAAGCTATCCTGTACGTCTTGGCAAGCGGCGCCGGCAGACTTAACCGGAAAGGAGCTTAACGACTTATGAAACTGGTCCTTTACGACGACTATCAACTGGGGGTCCTGCACGACGGCCAGGTCCACGACGCTATGGGGGCGGTGGCCGGGATGAGCTTCCGCCGGCCGATGGACCTGGTGGAGGAGGTTATCCTTAACTGGGGCGAGCTACGACCCAAAATTGAGGCGGCCGTTGACGGGTCTGCGGGGATGGCCTTGGATCGCGTCAGGCTACGCGCTCCGGTGCCCAAGCCCACCAAGCTCATCTGCGCCGCCCTCAACTATCTGGAGTTCGGCCAACGGCAGCCAGCTACTCTGGATGCCTTTCTCAAGTCGCCCACCGCGATTATCGGCAGCGGCGACACCTGCGTACTGCCCCCGGCGCCGGCGTCCATTTTCCACCACGAGCCGGAACTGGCCTTTGTCATTGGCAAAAGGGCCAGCCAGGTCAGTCAGGAGGAGGCCCTGGATTACGTTTTCGGCTACTGCAACTTCCTGGATATGTCGGCCCGGGGCTTACAAGGCGCCATCGGCAACAGCTTTTTCCTGGGCAAATGCTGGGACACCTTTGCGCCCATGGGCCCGGCGCTGGTAACCGCCGATGAGATTGCCGACCCGCAGAACCTGCAAATTCGGCTGTGGAACAACGACGACCCGCGCCACGACTTCCCCACCAGCGATATGGCCCACCCCATCCGGGAGCTGATTTCCGAGTTTTCCCAAGTTACCACCCTGGAACCGGGAGACGTGATCGCCACCGGGGTCAACCACCAGCAGATTGGCCCGGTGCAGGACGGCGATACCATCCGGATGGAGATTGCGGAACTGGGGCCGTCCCTGGTCATTCACATCAGCGACCCGCAAGGGCGGGAGTGGCCCCGGGGCATTGACACCCAGTTCGGGGCCATGGTAATCGCCGGCGCCCCGGCCAACCGCCCGGGTTAGCGCCGGGTTAGCCCGGTAAAATTCTGCTCACCCAAATCGCCTGAAACGCTGCTCACCGCAGCGACGCGGAGGAACTTCGGCGAAAGCCAGTGTCCTCCGCGTTCCCCTACCCTCCGGAGCAGCAGCGAGCCAACACCAGACGCGGACAAATCCTGACCGCGTTCCCCTACCCTCCGGAGCAGCGCCCGGCAAGCGGCCCCGGCGCGGCGCTCGCCGGGGCAAGGCCGGAACCGCTGCCCTGACCGCCGCTGCCTTTGCCAATACAAGGCCGCGCCGGGGCGGAACCGAAAACCGCCTTGCCACCAGGGTGGGGAAATGGCGCCGGCGCACCGGGGCGGGCCCGGAACCGACTGAGGGCAGCCCGCTTGATTACGGTCCGAAAGAGCGGCTATTCCCCCATTTCCCCTCTGTCCGCCGGGTTTCCGCCGGGTTGAAAACCCGGCCCCGCCAACTTCCCGCTAAATGCGCTATACTATCCGCTATGTACCAAGCCCTGACCGACTTCCTCCGAACTTTCAGCGCCGCCGCCCCCCTGCCCTGGGCCTTGCTGGTTATGGTGGTGGTCGCCGTCGCCGGCCTGGTTCTCTACGCCTTCTGGGAGCTGCTCCTGCGGGGCCTGGGCCGGGTCTTCTCCGGCGGCGGTAGCGGCAACCGTAGCAGCGGCGGCAGCCACGGGGGGCATTAAGGACGCATATGCTCTTCCCCAACGCCGATGTGGTGGTGAATCCCGTCCTCCTGGCGCTGCTGGGGCTGATTGTCGGCACCCTGGGCGGTTTCTTTGGCGTGGGCGGCGGCTTTCTGATTACCGGCGGCCTGCTGGTGTTCGGCGTGCCGGAAATCTACGCCATCGGCACCGGCCTGACCCTGATTATGGGTTCCTCGATGATCAATATGCTCAAGCACCGGGGTTTGGGACACGTGGACTTCAAGCTGGGCTTGCCGATGGTCTGCGGGGCAATGCCGGCGGTGCTGCTGGCGGAGCGGCTGAACAGCGCCCTGGAGTCTGCCGGAAAGGTGGGGCAGGTTATCCCCTACGTCTATGTAGCGGTATTGCTGGCCCTGGGCTCTTTCCTGATCTACGATTACTTCAAGACCCGCCGGCCGGGCCGGCCGGCGGCCGGCCGGGGCGAAGCGGTATCTACGGCGGGGCTGGCCCGGCGAGTGCAGTCCCTGCGGATTCCGCCCCACTCCATAAAGCTGCCGGGGCGGCCCGCCGTGTCCACCTACCTGACCCTGACCGTGTCCGGCATTGACCGCATCTCGGTTTTCGTCCCGGTTCTGGTGGGCTTTGGCATCGGCTTTTTCGCCGGACTGCTGGGCGCCGGCGGCGGTTTTATCCTGATGCCGGTGCTGGTCTTTGTGTTGGGCATACCTACCACCGTCGCCATCGGCACTGACCTGTTTCAGGTCATCATCACCGGCTCGTGGGGGACGCTGCTGTACGCTTTGGGCAACCACGTTGACTTGCTCATGGCGTTGATCATCCTGGCGGCGGCCTCGGCCGGGTCCCAGATCGGCGCAACGGCCACTCGCTACGTGGACGCCGGTCGCATCCGCATTCTCTACGGCATAACCGTGCTCAGCGGCGCCGCCGCCATCGCCCTGGGGCAGGTAGCCAAGGCCTCTCCGGCCCTGGCTTTCCTGGCGAAGATCGACGACTGGATCCTCCTAGGCATCCCCGGCTTGATGTGCCTGAGCATCGCCGGCCTGCTGGCAAGAGCGGTGTGGCAGGGCCGTCCCTTGACCAGATCGGAGTGAGCGGGCGCCGGTCAACCGGGCTGGGGATAAGCTATAAACCCCGGTAGCGCTGCGACGCCGAATGAGCTTATAAAGCGGGGATTTATCGTTTATCATTGTCGTTCATCATGGGAGGCGCAATAGTCGGAGACGCAATGGTTCCTCAAGACAAGAGTAGCGGCGGCGGGCCCAACCCGCCCTTCTCCTTCCACCGGCACGGCCCGGACACTGACGGCGCCGGCGCCCGGGCCGGGGAGTTCTGCACGCCCCATGGCCCGGTGGCGACTCCCGCATTTATGCCGGTGGCGACTCAGGCCACCGTTAAAACTTTGACCCCCGACGAGGTTCTGGCCCTGGGCGCGACCATGGTGCTGGGCAACGCCTATCACCTTTACCTGCGCCCCGGCGTGGCCGCCGTCCGCCGGGCCGGCGGGCTGCACCGCTTTATGGGCTGGCCCGGGCCCATCCTCACCGACAGCGGCGGGTTTCAGGTCTTCAGCATGGACGCCTTCCGGCGGGTCGAAAACGACCACATCCTCTTTCGTTCCCACATCGACGGCAGCGAGCATCGCTTCACGCCGGAAGTGGCGATTGCCCAGCAGCAGGGGCTGGGCGCCGACATCATTATGTGCCTGGACCAGTGTATTGCCTACGGCGCCGACCGGGCCGAGGTGCGGCGGGCGATGGAGCGCACCCACCGCTGGGCGCAAGCCGGCTACGCCGCCCACTACCTTGCTCCGGCCCCGGCTTATGCCGATACCGCCGGCGAACAGGCCCTCTTTGGCATCGTTCAGGGGGGAACCTTCCCCGACCTGCGGCGGGAGTCGGCCCAGTTCATCGCCGGGCTGCCCTTTGCCGGCTGCGCCATCGGCGGGCTGGCGGTGGGCGAGTCCAAGGCCCAAATGTACGAAACCACCGGGCTGGTAACCGCCCTGCTGCCGGCCGACAAGCCCCGCTACCTGATGGGCGTCGGCGCGCCGGAGGACCTGGTGGAGGGGGTGGCCCAGGGAGTGGATCTGTTCGACTGCGTACTGCCGACTCGGGTGGCGCGCAACGGCGCCCTGTTCACCAAATACGGACGGGTCAACATCGCCAACCGCCGCTTTGCCGACCAGGACGCCCCTTTGGAGGAGGATTGCGACTGCTATGCCTGCCGCCACTTTACGGCGGCCTACTTGCGGCACCTGTTCCGGGCCCGGGAGCTACTGGGGCTGCGGCTGGCCAGCATCCACAACCTGCGCTTCATCCTGCGGTTGATGCAAAACATCCGGCAGGCGATCCTGGAAAACCGCTTTGCCTCCTTCCGCCGGGACTTCCACCAAACCTACCGCCCCACCGACGAGGCCACCCGGCAACAGCAGAAGGAGCGGTGGCTGGCCGCCCGAGGCGGGTGATCGCCCCGGCCGGCCATATCGCTTAACCCCTCGGCATTAATCAATCGCCAGGTTCGAATAACCCGGTTCCAAAAATAAGGAGCGCCGCGCATTATGATTCGCAGCTACCAGGGCAAGACCCCCCAAATCCACCCCACCGCCTGGGTGAGCGAGGCGGCCTACGTGGTGGGCGATGTGGAAATCGGGCCCTATTCCAGCGTCTGGCCCGGCTCGGTAATCCGCGCCGACACCATCAAAATCACCCTGGGCGCCTATGTGGACATTCAGGATAACTGCGTGCTTCACGCCGACAGCGACGCCCTTTACGAGGATTATGTTACCCTGGGCCACGGCGTCATCAGCCACGCCAAACACATCAAGAGCCACTGCCTGATTGGCAACGGCGCCACCATCAACGACGGGGTCATTCTGGGCGAGAACTCCATCATCGCCAGCGGCGCCGTGGTGCTGGAACGCCAGGAGTTCGGCCCCAACTCCTTCGTCGCAGGAGTGCCGGCGGCGGCCCGGGAAGCCCCCACCAGCGAACGCCACCAGGCAATGATCCGCCGCACCGCCGAAAGCTACGCCCGCAAAGCGCAGCGGTTCAAGGCGGAGGGACTGGGCGGCAGCGAGGTGGAGGGGTAGGGGTAGCGAGGCAGGTAACGTTCGGAACCGGGCTAACCCGGTTCTTTACTTTACCCCATTTATAAGTTAGTATCGTTATACGGAAATTATCAACCTGCCAGGATGGTTACCGTATGATCTCCAGAACGACCGCCGGACAAGATTCCCGGCAAGCGCACGCCACGGGCCTGGACGCTGAACTGCTCCGTTCACTTTCCCAGGCGTTCGGTGGGGGAACGCCACAGCATGCGTCCCTCAACAAGGCCTTCTATGCCGGGTTGCGCCCCATAGTAGCCGGGTTGAAGGATGGCACTCTGACCGAGAAACAGGCCTCGCTGCTTATTGAGTTGATGACGGCGGCTTACGTGGGGGCCACCGTAAACCAGCAGATTAACGCCCTCTTCCAGAATTGGGCCGAGCGGCTTACGCAGCGGTAATCCCCCAATCTCCACCCACCAATCAACCGGCGCCCCTGCCCCTACCCCAGCAGCGCCCTTACCGCCCGCTCCACTTCCCGGCCTTCAGCCGAGGAACGCAGCCACCTCCGCAGTTCCCGCCGGGCGATGGTTGCGGTGAACCTGCCTCCCCGTTCCCGGCGCAGCCCGGCCAGCTGTTGCGCCGCCCCCGCCGCCGCTCGCTCCCCGGCCCGGGCAACGTCAAGGTGCCGTCCCTCCTTCGGGTCAAACTCCGGGATCGGCAGCTTCCACAGGTGTTTTTGCACGTCGCGGGCGCCGAATTGACCCTTGGGCATCAGTGGCTGCATCGCTTCATAGAGCGTATCGCTGTTGATGATTGCCAGCAGGTAGTTGGCCTCCTTCGCATCCCGGCAGGCAACCCAAAACAACTTATAGTCAACGATGACGCCGTTACCCGCAAGCAAGGCGGCCGTAGGCTGGCCGGCGCTGGTATAGACCAGGCGTACCGGTCGCTCCCCTGGTTCCGCCCGCCGTTCCAGCTGGGAGGACAGCTCGCGGTGGTAGTCCAATCTTCCCAACAGATTCTTACTATCCTGTTGCCCTTTGTTGGCCTCCCACAACCGGCTGACGGTTTGCCAGCGTTGCCGCATTCGCGGCTCCAGCTGGCCCAGGTCAATACCGCCGGGGCCGTTTGCGGCGGCGGGTATGGCGGCCGCGCCCGGCACTTCACTGGGTTTCAGGGGCAGCAGGGCTTGCAACGGTTCCAGGGTAACGTAGGGCGCCACCGTTTCGCCCAAATGCACCGCAAACAGGTGGCTCCGCTCGATGGTCTGTTGCGTGATGGCGAGCAGGTCCAGGTCTTTCCAGGGGGCCTTATCCTGGGAACCCCGGCGGGGGTTGACGGTGATGGTCTGCCCCGCCTGAATGATGGCGGTATTTTCGGTTTCATTGACGAAGAAGAGACAGCGGGGGACGATGGACGCTCCCTGCCGGGAATAAGCGGCGTAGGGCGAAGCGCCCACGGCTCCGGTATCGGTAATCGCAACGGGTTCCCGCCGCACTGCGGTGCTACCGGCTGCCCCTAACCAGCGTTGCGCCGTCCCGGCCAGGGCTTTTCCGGGGGTGTTGGGCGGGCATTTGCGGGCAAAGACCACCGAGGCCGGCACCGGAAAGAAGGTATTGGGTTCCAGTTGCTCCAGGTCCCAGGCCGGCCTGTGGCTGAAATCCACCGCCAGGGTGAAGGCCGGGGCCCGCCGGGCGCCCCGACCCGCCGGCCTTGACTCCCAGCGTCCGGTGCGCCACTTGGTATATTGACCGGTCTGCAAGGCGCTGTGGGGCATTACAAAGCCGATGACGCCGCCGTCCTTCAGGTACAGGTCAACGCTGCGGGCAAAGAACAGCCCGGCCACGTCCTGGTGCGTGGCATAACGTCCTCCGGCCCAAAGGTCATACCGGCGCCGGCTCAGGTTTTCCAGTTCATCCCGCAGTAGATCCTTGGTGTTGCGGTAGTTCAGCCAGGGCGGGTTGCCGATAATTACGTCCACCTTGTTCCGGGACAAGACCACCGGACGCACCATATTGCGGGTGTAGTAGGCCCAGATGTGGTTGCGACCCCGGCGGTGGAGCTGCTGCATCACCGCGATGGTGGCTTTCATCGTCCGGCGCTCTCCGGGGTCGGTCAGGTTGGTGTCGTCCAGCGCGAAATCGGGATTTTCGCCCTGCTCAATGGCCTCGGCCACCGAGCCCATCAGGGAATCGAAGTTCTCGGGCCGTTCCACCAGGCTGGTGGGAAAGACCAGCTCGGTATTTTCGTCATCCTGGGTCTGGAGGGTAATCTCCCGCTCGGCGAACAGGTCGCCGGTGCGAAAGCGCAGTTGCAGGGAGTCGCCCAGGTAAACCGGAATGGAGAGGGAGGCCCGGAAGCCGGCGGCGCTGGCGGCTTCGATGGCGGGGCGGGCGGCCAGGGTCCAGGAGGCCCGCGCCAGGTGAACCGCTACCGGGTGAATGTCGATGCCGGTTACGGCGTCCCGCAACCGGTCGAGGATTTCTTTGGGATGCCTTTGGGGTGGAGAAAGGGACGACGCGGCCCCGGACGCCGTCGGGCCATCGTTAGGGCAATCGTCAGGGCGGCGTTGCGCGGCGTCGATGAAATGCTTTACCGCGGCGGCGAGAAAGGTTCCGGAGCCGCAGGCCGGGTCCAGGACGCGCTGGCGCAGCGGGTCGGTAACCAACTCCTGAACCATCGCGCCGGCCAGCCAGTCAGGGGTGTAGTACTCACCCAGCTGCCGCCGCTCGTCGGGCGGGATGACGGTTTCGTAGAGGATGGCGCCGATGTCCGCCGGGGCGGTGCGCCAGTCGAACCGGGCGATCCGGCGGGCCAGGGTTTGCAGCAGGGGCCGGCCGCCGACTTCCGCCGGCCAGGTGAAAAAGTCCGATTCCACAATCCCCTGCAGGCCGGTATCGTTGCGGAAACGGCGTCCGTAGAGCAAATCCTCCGGCTCGGCGGCGGCCAGTTGGCGCAGGTCAAGGCCAAAGGAAGCCTGCACCACCATCCCGATGACGGCGCTGAGGTAGGTGTGGCGGATAAACAGGTCGTCCAGCTGCGCTTCGCTGCCGGCGATTTCCCCCAGGGCAGTGCGCAACAGGTCGTGCCACAACCGTCGCTTGACCTGGACCGTCTCCCGGCTGGCCGCCGGCCGGTACAAGGTCGCCAGGGCGCTTATATCCCGCCGGTAGTTGGGACTGTTGGGGCCAAAGTGCTCGGCGACGTTGTCCCGGTCGGAGGGTATATTCTCCCGGGCTTCCAGAGCATTGTCCCGCAGCCATTGGTAGAGGAGGAACCATTGGTCGGCGGAATCCAGGGTGAAAGCATAGGGCGGGGCCGTGTTGACCGGGCCGGCGCCGGGCCAGCGCAGCAGCCAGTGCTTGCCGTCGGTCAGGATACCCATGCGCACCCGACCCTCCCGCTGCGATTGGGTCAGGTAATCGTCTAACTGCTGGACGTAGTCCGGGTTGGGGTTGAGGCCGCCGGTGGCGCCGATGCGCCGCTTCAGCTCGATGAAAGCATCCAGCGCGGTCAGGTCAACGGCCTGGCGGGAACCGTCGGAGGGCGGGTTTTCCTCGACCATCTCCTCGCTTTTAACCAGGTTGGTCTGAAGCAGGAAGTCCCGGACGGCACTGGTGATGTTGGCTTCGGCGGCAAAGTTGTCGTGCCGGCGCAGGATTTCCGCGGCGGCGACGCGGTACTGGGGGTCATTCAGATCCAGATGTCCCGGCGTAACCATCAGCGCCACCCCGGCCAGTTGGTCCAGTTGGTCAAAGGAATGAGCGAAATAGCGGCGGGACGGGGAGCGTCTCGGCGACGCCAGAAGCCCTCCGGAGCCCGCCGCCGCGTCTCTGGAGGGAAAAGCGCCCTCCCGGCAACCGGTTCAACCAGTTTTCCACCGGCTCATGACGGGCCGGGCGGGAAGGCCGGCCGGGAAAGGGTGGGCCGGGAAATAGTAAACCGGCTACCCTCCGGCTACGGCCGGGACGATGCTGACTTCATCTCCGGCGTTGGCGGCGGTGTCCAGGCCGCTGAGGAAGCGGACGTCTTCTCCGTTGAGGTAGATGTTTACGAAATAGCGCAACTCCCCGTTCTCGTCAATCAACCGTTCCCGGAAGCCGGGGTAGGACGCTTCCAGGTTCTCAATCATTTCCGACAGGGTGGACGCTTGCATTTCCACCTTATCCTGGCCGTTGGTCATCCGGCGCAGGGGCGTGGGGATCCGAACCATGACAGGCATCTGGGGAAATCCTCCTTAACTAATTCCGGGTCAGCTCAGCCTTGTATTACATCCCCGCTCACCGGGTCAACCCGGACTCCGGTGGAACTGACCCATTGCAGGCCCCGCTCGATCTCCTCTTTCTCTCCATCCAGTTCCAGCACCACCCAGCCAATGGCCTCGCCCACGTCGGCCCGGCGAATGTTGGTAACCAGGTGAAAGTCGCGGCCCAGCCGGTAAATTATCGGCTCTTTGACCAGTTCACCCTCAAAGGTAAACTTTACCCGCTGCCTGCCCATCTCGTCCTCAATTGCGCGTTGCGAATCGGGGATTGCGCCGGATGATTTTCCGCAACTCCGACCAGCAACCCGCGCTTCCTAATTCGTAACGGGCAATTTCCCGTTCAGGGCTTCCTCGAAGGAACTCATCGTGGGTTTCACCAACAGGGGATTAACCACGTCCTCCACCGCCTCCTGGGTTTTCAGCCCGTTGCCGGTGATGTAGGCGACGGTGAGTTCGTCGGGGCCGATGGAGCCGCTTTCGGCCAGGCGCTTCAGGCCGGACACGGTTACACCGCCGGCGGTCTCGGTAAAGATACCCTCGGTTTCCGCCAACAGCTTGATGCCGGCCACTACTTCCGGCTCCGGCACGGCATAGGCGCTGCCGCCGGACTCCCGGATGACTTTCAGGGCATAGATGCCATCGGCCGGGTTGCCGATCGCCAGGGACTTGGCGATGCTGTCCGGGCGAACCGGGCGAACCTGGTTTTGGCCGGCGGCCCAGGCGTTGACGATGGGAGCGCAGCCGGCCGCCTGGGTCATATGCATCCGGGTGGTGATGGCCGGATGATGCACCGTGTTCTGGTCGGGGCCAAAGGTCAACGACGGCACGTCCTCCAGCAGCCCCAGGCAGGCCAGTTCGTTAAAACCCTTCCAGATTTTGGTGAACATGGCGCCGGAGGCCGAGGGAATGACCACGTGGTCGGGGATGCGCCAGCCCAGCTGCTCCGCCACCTCGTAGCCCAGGGTCTTGCTGCCCTCGGCGTAATAGGGGCGCATATTGATGTTGACAAAGGCCCAGGGGTAGTTGTCGCCCACCTCGCTGCACAGACGGTTCACCTCGTCATAGGTGCCTTCCACCGCCACCATCGTCGGGCCATAGACGGCGGCGCCGATGACCTTGCCTCGTTCCAGGTCCGAGGGGATGAATACCACCGAGCGCATACCGGCCCGGGCGGCGTGGGCCGCCACGCTGCAAGCCAGGTTGCCGGTGGAGGCGCAGGCGATGGTCTCAAACCCGAACTCCCGGGCTTTGGTGGCCGCCACCGATACCACCCGGTCTTTGAAGGAGTAGGAGGGATTGACGCTGTCGTTCTTGATGTACAGGTTGTTCAGACCCAGCAGCTTGCCCAGGTTCTTGGCCCGGAGCAGGGGAGTATAGCCGGCCATGATGTCCACCGGGTCCTCGCCGCTGGTCGGCAGCAGGTCCTGGTAACGCCAGATGCTCAGCGGCCCGGCAGCGATGCGATCCCGGCTGACCACTTCGGCGATGGTGGCGTAGTCGTACACCACCTCCAGCGGCCCGAAGCAAAAGTCACAGACATTGAGGGCTTCAGCCGGATATTCCCGGCCGCACTCGCGACACCTCAATCCACTTACGAAAGCCACTATCGCCAGAACCTCCAGTTACATTACCGGTTACATTTACATTACGGTCAGTTACGTTACCGGGAAAACATCAACCCCGGCAGACCGGCCCCGCAAACCGGACGCCGGCCAGCGCCGGCCGGGACCGGGCAATCCCGGTGATACTATCAAAGCCCCTATGGGTTGTCAACCTGAACAGATTGGATGGCAGGGTCTTTCTATTCTCAAGGGCAGGCCAGTCCGAGGAGGCGGAGGGCCTGTCCGGGCAGCCAGCCGGTCTGCCGCAGCGCCGCGGCGACGTTCTTGACGCCATTCAACCGCAGCAGGCACAGCGTTGCGTTGCGCAGCACCGCCATCACTTCCGGCGCCGCCCCCTTGCGCACCTGGCTGGCGTCCTCACCCAAGGTTACGTCCCGGACGTAGTGCAGGCGATTTTCAATCTCCCAATGCCCCCGCACATAGCGCCGCTGCGCCGCTGGCCCCATCTCCCGGCCCAGGCTGGTGACGGCGTAGCGTGTCTCCGTGGTGGTCTGTCCCTTTTGCTCCACTCGCCGCCGCACTTCGCAGACTGGCCGCACCCCCGGCCAGTCCAGACATTCCTTCAGGTATTCGTTCAGGGCCTCCGTGGTCCGCAGTTGCCGCCTTTCAGGGCGGTCCCCATGCCGTCCCTGCTGCCGGGCCTTCCGGTACTTCGCGCCCCAGACCGGCCGGGCAAAGGCCAAGGCAATGGCCTCATACAGTTCCGGTTGGTTCTTCTTCACAATGACCAGGTAGTCTCCCCCGGCCTCCAGCACCTGTTGGCAGTAGTCCCGCTGACAATACAAGGCGTCCCCGGTAATCAGATTACCGGCCACCGGCAGCAGTTCCGCCGTCAGTTGCCGGGCCGTTGTCAGTTCCCCCTGTCCTGTCCTGACCCCCCTTTTGCCCCACCGTCAGGCCGGAACCGTGGGCATGGCCGGCCACCAGGCGCACCCCGGGCAGTTCCTCCCCGTGAATCCCGCGCAATGCCTTGCCATCCACCGCAATGGCAACCCGCCCCCCAGCATCCCGGGCCAGATATTGCCGGCTCCATCGGGCCACCGCCTGTTCAAAGGCGGCCACGTCCAGCCCGCGAAACACCCGGTGCAGGCACGATACCGCCGGCGTTTTGGGATGGGTGAATCCCAGGGCGGCCACCGTGGCCCCATCCTGACAGCGCCCCCACTGGTGAATGGCGTAGAGGCTGCGGGCTCCCGAGAGCATGGCGCATACGGCCAGGGTGAGAATGGCCGGCAAGGGGTGGCGGCGTCCGCTGCGGGCTCGAAAATCCGGCACGGCGGCAAAAGCCGCTTGCAAACTTCGACCTGCTTCCAGCGTATCCATACCCCGGATTATAATCATCCCCCAGAGAATAGAAAGACCCTGGATTGGATGGCCGGTTTTTCCAGGCCCGGCGACCGGGGAGACTATGCCGGCGGGCAAGGCCGGCGCATCGCCCTGGGCCCCCGGCGCCGCATAGGGAGGATCTGCCGGCGGGCAAGGCAAACAGGCGCTCCCGGCGCCGGCCGGGGGCCAGTCAGTCAGAGCGCCAGTCAAGGGAAACCGAAATCCTGAAGTTAGAACCGGGGAGTTCAGAACCGGGCGGTCCCGGCCTTTTCGTCAGCAGAGGTGAAAATAACCTGCTTCCGGTGTTATACTGACGGGCGAAAATTATCACTGGAAGGTGGACCGACACGGTGATTATGGGCGATGGCATTATTGGTTCGGGACTGCTCCTCTCTCTTTTCCAGGCCGGCGGAGGAGGCGAACTTGCCGACGCCATCATCCGGCTGCTGATTCAACTGTCGGTCATCCTCCTTGCCGCCAAGGTGGCCGGGGAACTGGCCTCGCGCTACCTCAAACTACCCTCGGTGCTGGCCGAGTTGGGCATTGGCGTCCTGATTGGCCCCTTTGCCCTGGGGGGCATCGCTCTCTTCGGTCTCGGCCCCCTTTTTCCCATACCCCTGGTGGACGGCCAACCGGCTTCCATTCCGGTAAGCAACGAACTATACGCCCTGGCCCAACTGGGCTCCATTGTCCTGCTCTTCAGCATCGGGCTGGAAACCAACCTGCGGCAGTTCCTGCGTTACGCCGGCCCGGCCACCGCCGTAGCGCTGGGGGGCGTCCTGCTGCCCTTCGCCGCCGGCGCCGGCGCCACGGTGCTGCTGGGCTTTGCCGGAGAGGACGGCCTCCTTTCCACCCAGGCCCTCTTTATGGGAGCCATCATGACCGCCACCTCGGTGGGCATCACCGCCCGGGTGCTGGCCGACCTGAACCGGCTGGACGAACCGGAAGGGGTTACGATCATCGCCGCCGCCGTGGTGGACGACGTGTTGGGCATCCTGGTGCTGACCGTGGTAGTAGGCATCAGCGCCGCCGGAGCCTTCTCCCTGGGCAGCCTGGGCTGGATCAGTTTTAAGGCCATCGGCTTCTGGCTGGGGCTGACCGCAGTTGGCATCCTGGTAGCGCCCTATATCGAAAAGGTGGTTAACTGGTTCCAGGCGCCCGGCGCCATAATGGTGATTCCGCTGGCCCTGGCCCTGCTGGCCGCCGGCGCCTCCGAGATGTTCGGCCTGGCCTTTATCATCGGCGCCTTTTCCATCGGTTTGGGCCTGTCCACCACCCGAATCGGCCACCTGGCGGAAGTAACCATGCTGGGAGTAGTTGAATTCCTGGTGCCGGTGTTCTTTGTGGTGATGGGAATGCTGGTGGACGTGAGCGCGATGCAGAACGGCGTAGTATTCGGCCTGATACTCTCCGTCTTGGCGGTATTTTCCAAGGTGCTCGGCTCCGGTGTGCCGGCCCGGCTCAGCGGCTTTAATCTGCGCGGCAGCGCGCGCATCGGCGTGGGGATGATGCCCCGGGGCGAGGTGGCCTTGATTATTGCCGGCATTGGCCTGTCCCAGGGCATCATCGGGCAGGATCTGTTCGGCGTCAGCATAATGATGACCGTGTTAACCACCCTGATTGCGCCCCTGGCGCTGGTTCCGCTGTTCAGCAAAGGCGGCAGCGGCGTCAGCAACCCGAAAAAGGGCGAGCTAAACACCGATACCGATACCGCTGCCGGCCCGGAGGCCGCCACGGAAAATCCCAATACGACCCGGGCGGCGGAAGCTACCGAAGATTAACCAATCGGCCAATCGGCCTGGACCCCGACCCGGAGTCCTTTGGCAGTCGTCAATTCTCCGGCAAGGGTGAGCCGGGAATCAGGACCAAGAAGGAGCAAGCGTTATGATTGGCGTTCTTACCCACCATTGGGCCAAGCCGGAGCAGATCGAGCCGGCTAAAAAGCTGCTGGACGGCAACGGCTTGGCCCAGAGCAAGGCCCCCGGTTTTGGCCGGCGGGAGACCCTCTATTCCCTGTCCGACCCGGCCAAGATAACTACCCTGGTAACCTGGGAAAGCAACGAAATATACGACGCCTGGCGAGCCAGCCCGGAGCGCTCCGTGGCCATGGCCGGGGCCGAAGAGTTGTGGGCAAAGCCCCCGGAATCGGAGAGATTTGAGGTGGCGGCAGATTAGGAGTCAGGGTTGGGAGTCAGGGTATTGAAATCAGGTGTTTCTCAATACCCGCTGGCGGGTATCCCGTATTCGGCACAACGCACATTGATGCTGGCGGGCCAGCGCCATAGGGGAAATACCGGAAACTGCCCTGAAACGGTCTCCTGAAACGGGCCTGAAGGCGGTTGGGGAAGGGGTCAGGGAAAACGCTCCTGAGTGTTTCGGCGCCCCCCATTTTCAGTTCCCGATTCCTGGTTTGTAATTCCCGATTCGTAATTAAAATTGAGGTGCTGTTCCATTAAAGCGGCGAACCGGGCCAACTTGTGTTCACTGTAGGGGTTGGCCCGTTGCAGCAAGCCGGCCAGGGATTCGGCGGTATCCAGGGTATTGCTTTCTACCAGCACCACCGGCGTGGCCCGCTTTCGCGCCTCTACCCGGACATACTCCGCCGGCTCCTCGCCGCCGGTCAGCACCAAGCACTTGGTATCGCAGGACAGGCTGGCTAACTGAATGTCCGGCCGGCCGGCCCGGGTGATTACCGCCTGGTGGGAGTAGCGGCCAAAGTAGTTGGGGCCAGAGTCCATGATGTTGCCGCCGATGAGGAAACGGTCAACCCACGTTTCGGCGTTCTCCGGTTCCTGAAGCCACCGGCCACCCAGGTAATCGGCTATCTGCCCCACGGTTAAGGCCAGCATCTCCCGGTCTTCCGGGATCGCGCCGGATACGGGCATTCCCTGCTCGCGCAGGACGGCTACTATTCCCCGGCCCACCTCCCGCCGCCGGTGTCGCCGGACGTTGTTGATTATTATTCCGGTCAGGTCGTCGCCCAAACGCCGGGCCGTTGCCGCGATCCGGGCCGCCTCCGCCGCCACGTCCAGCCCCCCGGTGTAGTCCCAGAGCAGCAGGATCGGATAGCCAGCCAGCGGGGTCGGAGAACTCTCCACCGCAGCGGGCAAGGGCCATTCCACCAGGGTCAGGTCAAACTGGACGCCAGCTTTGACCACCGTTTCGGCCACGTCCGCCGTCGGGTCAACCGACGGGACGGCATAGCGGCCGGCCATAAAGGCCACGTCCGGATCGCTCTCCGGTGCCCGGGGTTTGTAGTAAGCTACCGGCTGGCCGGCCGCCGCCCGGCGGTGCAGCAAAGCCCCGGCCAGGCAGGTTTTCCCCGCCCCGGGCCGGTTGGATATTACCTGCAATACGGACAAGAACGCCTCCCAAGCCTTGCTTTTGGGAGTGATTTTAGCACAGCGGCGCCGAGAGCGCAGCGGAGAAGCGGAGAAAAGGAACCTCAGTATTGTCTGCGCCGCTGTGTTAGAATAAACCTCGCTCTAACGACTTGAAAGGAACGGAATTATTCATGGTCTCTATCACCTGCGAAAAGGTTACCCTGCCCAACGGTTTGGACGTTATCCTGCACGAAGACCATTCCATCCCGCTGGCGGCGGTCAACGTCTGGTATCACGTCGGCTCCAAAAACGAAGCGCCGGGGCGCACCGGCTTTGCCCACCTTTTTGAACACGTGATGTTCGAGGGTTCCAAGCACCACAACAGCAGCCACTTTGAGCCGTTGCAGCAGGTGGGCGCCAACCTCAACGGCTCCACCAACCCCGACCGCACCAACTACTGGGAAGACGTGCCCTCCAACTATCTGGAACTAGCCCTGTGGCTGGAGGCCGACCGGATGGGCTTTCTGCTGGAAGCCTTGGACCAGCGGCGGTTCGACATCCAGCGGGACGTGGTGAAAAACGAGCGGCGGCAAAGCTACGAAAACCGGCCCTATGGCATGGCCCAGTGGAACATCCAGGAAGCCGTCTTTCCCCTGCCTCACCCCTATCACTGGATGACCATCGGCTCCCAGGAGGATCTGGATGCCGCCAGCCTGGAGGACATCAAGAGCTTCTTCCGGCGTTTCTACTCTCCTTCCAATGCCAGCTTGGCCATCGCCGGCGACATCGACCGGGAGAGAACGCTGGAACTGGTGAACCGCTACTTCGGCGACCTGCCCCCCGGCCCGCCGGTACGCCGCATCGGGCGGTTCGATTCCGGCCTGACCGGGCGGGTGGAACTGGAGTTGCGGGACCGGGTATCCCTGCCCCGCCTCTATATTGTCTGGCCGGCCCTGCCCGAGAGCGACCCGGACGAGGCCTCCCTGGAAATGCTGCGGGCAGTGCTGGCCGACGGGCAAAGCTCCCGCCTGTACCGCACCCTGGTTTACGACCAGCAGATTGCCCAGAGCGTCAGCGTCCGCAACTATTCGGCGGAAATCGCCGGCCAGTTCGGCATAGAAGTTACCGCGGCCGCCGGCCATTCCCTGGAGGAATTAGCGGCGGCCACCGATGCGGAGTTGGCCCGTATCTGGCAGGAGCCGCCTACTGAGGCCGAGCTTGACCGGGCCAGGAACCGGCTGGAAAGCTCCCACTTCCGCCAGCTTTCCCGGATCGGCGGGTTTGGCGGTCGTGCCGACGTCCTCAACTACTACAACGTCCTTTACGGAGACCCGGAACTGGCAAACACCGCCCTCGATAGATACCTGTCGGTACAGCGGGAGGACATATTAAGGGTGGGGCAATCGGTGCTCGACCAGCGCCAGGTGCGCCTGCGGGTGCTGCCGGAGGCGCCACTGAAGGCCGCTACCGGCGGGATCGACCGCACGGTTATGCCCGCCCCGGCCCGGCAGCCGGAGTTTACTCCGCCGGTCCCGACGCATCGCTCTTTGTCCAACGGCCTTCAGGTAACCGTGGTGGAAAAGCGGGGACTGCCTATCGTTTCTTTCGCCCTGATGCTGCGGGCCGGCGCGGTTACCGACCCGCCGGGACTGCCCGGCTTGGCCTTTTTTACCGCCCAACTGCTGGCCGAAGGGACCAAGACCCGCTCCCGCCAGGACATCGCCAACGCCTTTGAGTTCATCGGGGCGCGCCTGTCCACCGAAACCCGGCGGGAGCTCAGCCTGTTGTCCTCCGAAACTCTGACCAAGCATTGGGGCGCCGCCCTGGAGCTGCTGGCCGACGTGGCCCAGAACCCCACCTTCCCGGAGCGCGAACTGGAGCGGGTGCGGCGGGAACACTTGACCGACATCCGCCGGGGCAAGGACGACCCCACCTTTATCGCCGAGCAGCTTATCCCCGGCCTGATTTTTGGCCGGGAGTCTCGTTACGGCCACGCCGCCATGGGAACCGAAGATTCGGTAGCCGCCTTCACCCGGGAAAACCTGGTACGGCACTTCCAAACCCATTACGGCCCGGCCACAGCCAACCTGATTGTGGTGGGCGACGTCAGCCTGGAGGAGGCGCTGCAACAGGCCGAGGCGGTCTTTGGCCGGTGGGATAACCCGACGGCGTCCGAACCGGATCCATTGTCCCGGCCTAATCGGGAATCCAGCGCGGCGGCTCCAGCGACCGCGGCGCCCCGGGAGCCGGCGCCGGGCACCGCCCAACCCCAGCCGACGACGATCTACCTGGTGGACAAGCCGGGCGCCGCCCAATCGGTAATTCGCGCCGGGCATGCTACCGTGCCCCGCAGCCACCCGGACTACGTTAGTCTTACCCTGCTCAACTACTCCTTTGGCGGCCAGTTCTCCGCCCGGTTGAACCAGAACCTGCGCCAGGACAAGGGCTACAGCTACGGCTTCCATTCCGGCATTTCCTGGTTCCGGGAGCCGTCCCTGCTGGTGGCCGGAGGCAGCGTGCAGACGGCGGTAACCCGGGAGTCGGTACAGGAGACTCTCCAGGAGTTTCAGGACATTCACCATATCCGCCCGGTTACCGGCGAGGAACTGGCCGGCGCCAAGGCCGGGATGCTGTTGGGCTACCCCGCCGGGTTCGAGCGGCCGGGGCAGATTCTCGGCCACCTGATTCAGCTGCTCCTGCACCAGCTCCCCGACGACTACTTCCGCACTGTACCGGAACGGGTGTCTGCCGTGTCCCTGGAAGAGGCGCAGCGCGCCGGCGTCGAGCGGGTGCGGCCTGACGACCTGAAGGTGCTGGTCGTCGGCGACCGGGCCGAGGTAGAGGCCAGCCTGCGGGAACTAGGCCCGCCGGTAGTGGTTCTGGATAGCAACGGGGCAGTAGTTTAGCTTCAATCCGCCCGAACAGTAGTGTCTCTCCCCGAAATTGGCTGCTATGGAGTTCCGCAGCTAAAAATTCGGGCTGAGACACTACCGCCAGCTCAGCTCAATTGCCTTATGGCCCGGCGCTGGGCGGCGAAGAGGGGTTCCAGACCCCGGGCGGCCAGGGTCAGAATCTGGTCCACCCGCTGCCGGGGGAAGGGGGCCGCCTCGGTAGCCCCTTGCAGCTCCACCAGTTCACCCCGGTCGGTCAATACCACGTTGAAATCCACCTGGGCGCTGAAATCCTCCCGATAGCACAAATCCAGCAGCAGCGCATCCTCCACCAGTCCCACGCTGACGGCGGCCACCGCGCTGCGCAGGGGAATGCGGCGCAAGACCCGATTGTCCACCAGCAGCTTCAAGGCCTGGTACAGGGCGACGTAGGCGCCGGTTATCGCCGCCGTGCGGGTGCCGCCGTCGGCCTGAATCACGTCGCAATCAATCTGGACGGTGCGCTCGCCCAGGGCTTCCAGGTCGGTAACCGCGCGAAGGGAGCGGCCGATGAGCCGCTGGATTTCCTGGGAACGGCCGCTGACCCGGCCGGCGTCCCGGTCCCGGGGGGTGCGGGTGTTGGTGGAACGGGGCAGCATATTATACTCGGCGGTAACCCACCCCTGCCCCTGACCCCGCAAAAAGAGCGGAGCCCGTTCATCCAGCGATGCGGCGCAAAGCACCGTGGTAAGCCCGGTTTCAATCAGCGCCGACCCTTCGGCGAACCTCTGGTAGCCCGGTGTAATGGTGGTCCGGCGGGTTTCATCCCACCGCCGCCCGTCGCTTCTGGTCAAGCTCCCAGCTCCTTCCTTTCCGGACTTTCCGGCGTTGGTCGGTATGGCACAGTCAGGCAATTATATCCGATAGTCGCCCTTATGTTGCGTCATTGCGCTTTTATCTGGTCCGGCAGAGCCGGGCCAGGCCGCCGGGCTGGAGTCAAGCCCAAACGACCACCGGCTTCCTGCCCGGAAGATTATGAGTTATGTAATTTGACTTCCCCGCTTATTATGCGCTTGCCGCAGGGCGTCCCCGCATTACGATTAACGCTCCGTTTCTACCCAGAGGCGCCGGCCGTCGGTACTGAACTCGATGGTGCCGTGGCGCGCCGTCTGGAAGATGCCGGCTTCGCCCACCACCGCTTCCAACCGCGCCATTACTGACGGGTGGGGATGGCCGTAGGGGTTATCCCGTCCGGCGGAAATGACCACCCACCGGGGATTCACCGCCCGCAGAAAAGCAGCAGTGGTGGAGCTTTTACTGCCGTGGTGGGCGACCTTCAACACCTGACTTGCCAGGCTGGGCTGGCCGGGGTTTGAAGCGGTACGGAGCAAATGGCGTTCCGCTTCCTGCTCAATGTCGCCGGTCAGCAGAAAGCTCATTTCGCCATAGACCAGTCGGAGGGTCAGGCTGGTATTGTTGGAGTCCCAAACCGGCCCCCGCAATGGAACGGCCGGCGGGTGCAGCGTCTCCAGGGTTATGCCCTCCTCCAGCGTTATCCGCTGCCCCGCGGCAAGGTAGGCCACCGAATTTCCCCCTTGCTCCACCGCCCGCTGCCATTGGGGATAGAGGGGACTCTCCGGGTCCGGGACACCGGCCAGCACCGCGCCCACCCGGTAGGTTTCCAGCACCCGGAGCAGCCCCCGGCTGTGGTCGGCGTCCAGGTGGGTTGCCGCCACCAGGTCGAGGCTGCGGTCCCAGGGAGGCAGGGGGCCGGACAGCGCCCGGGCGGCGCCCCAGGTGTCCGGCCCGCCGTCCACCAGAATCTGCCGGCCCCGGGGCGTCACAATCAGAGCGCTGTCGCCCTGCCCCACGTCAAAGAAGTAAACGCGCAGCTTGCCGTCGGAACCGCCCGGGATTTCCGCTAACAGGTAGATCCCGGATACGACCAGGATGAGGCCAAAACCGACTATCCCGAAGTAGGAACCGACATCGGCCCGGCGGCTCGCCGCATAGAAATCAGGTTCGTTATACCCTTCCCCCCGGTTGCCCAGGAAGGGAAAGCGCCGGAGCATCGACCGGCCCAGCCGCCCCAGCCGATTTCCCCGACCGCCGACCAGCAGCAGGATGACCACCAGGGTCGCGTACCAGACCCAGACCAGGCGGGAGTCGTCCCAGGCCCCCGATACGGTCCAGCCGGGAACCAGCGCCACTAGTTCCAGCAAGGCGACCAGGGGGATGGCGGCCGGCCCGCCGATGACCTGCCCCAGCGCCGGATGTACCAAACCGGCCAGGGCCGAGACTAAAGCGCCAACAAGGGCAAAGGGCAACAGCGGCGTAGCCAGGATGGTAGCAGGAACGCCCAGCAGGGGCAGTTGCTTGAAGTTGAAGGCTACCAGGGGAAAGGTTGCCAGGGTAGTCGCCAGGGAAATGATGGCCCCGGCGGCAATCCAGCCCAGGATGACCCCGACCCAGGGGCGCCAGCGGCTATTTAGCCAGCGGCTATTTGGGTGGTTATTTGGATCTGGGCGGCGACTGAAGCGACTTGCGATGTTCTCCGAAACCGCAGCCGACCAGGGCAGAGACAGGACAATGCCGGCCATGGCGGCGAAGCTGAGCTGGAAGGAGACTTGGGAAACTATGGGAGGGTCAAGGGCCGTCATCGCCACCGCGCTCAGGGCCAGCGCCGGCAGCAGCGTATCCCGGGGCCGCCCCAGGGCCAGGGCGCCCAGGTAGATGCTGCCCATAATCGCCGCCCGCACCACCGACGCCGGCGCCCCGCTGACCAGCACGTACAACCAGATGAGCGCCAGGACCAGGAGCAAGGGAAGCGGCGTGTGCCGGCCCAACAATCGCCAGAACAGCCCTACCGATAAGGCCAAAAGGATGCCCAAGTGGAGACCGGAAATGGCTAACAGGTGGGAGGTCCCGGTCTGCCGGAAGTTCTCCACCACCTCCTCGGGCAGTTGACCCCGCAGCCCCAGCAGCAGGGCTTGGGCCAGGGCCGCCGGAGACGGCGGCAGGGCAGTATCGAGGCTGCGGGCCAGCCGGCGCCGCAGCTCGTAAATCCCGGCGCGCAGCCGATGGGTCAAGCCCGATCCGTTGCCGTCAGCTTCCCCGGTTTCCGCCGCACCATCCAGCCACACCGCCTCCCGCGACCACAGAATGGCATAGATGCCCAGGCTTTCCAGGTAGGCCGGGTAGTCAAACCCGTCAAAGGGTTCGGGCCTTTGCAATGTCCCGGGCAGTTCCAGCCGGTCCCCATAACGGAAATAGGGAGAGTCCCGCTCGCCGGCCTGCGCTGCCGGGGGGAAGGCGTAAACCAGGATTCTGCCAGTCTGCGGCTCCCACTCCCTACGCTCCAGCTGACGCCCGCCTGTCCCCCGGGCTATGGCCGATACCTCCAGCCAGAACTTGATACGAGTAGCCGTAGCCTCCGGGTCGTTGACGATGCGCCCCCGTACTGTTACCGCCCCATTGTCTTGCGGAATCAGGGCAGGCGGAGCAACGCTGGCGACTTCATAGCGCCAGAGCCCCAGTAGAAGCAGGGACAGGAGCAGCGTCGGCCAGGGCGAGAGTCGTAGCCGGCGGCAAAGGAAGGCCAGGGTCAGCGCGGCGAGGGCCAACAGGAGGGCCGGGGTCGGATCGGCATCGTACCAGCGATAAGCCAGGGCCAGGCCGCCCAGCCAGGCCGCCGCCAACACGGTCAGTTTCATGCCCAGCCGTTTCCAGCTATGGCGAGGTTCCCACCGTGATCAGGCCCTGCAGGTTGTTGAAAATACCCGGTCCGATGCCGGAGACGGCGGTAATCTCGTCGCTGGCGGTAAAGGGCCCGTTCTGCTCCCGGTAACCGATAATGGACTGGGCGCGGGCCGGGCCGATTCCCGGTAGCGTTTCCAGTTGCTGTTGGGTGGCAGTGTTAAGGTCGATGCGCCCGTTCAGCGTACCGGGTTCCGAATCCTCTTCGGCGGCGCTGGGCAATTCTCCGCTCAGCGGGTCGGCAGCAATGCGGGCGATGGCTGGGGAGGGATTCTCCGGGGCGGCGCCGGCGTCGGGGGCCGGCTTTTCCGCTGGCGTCGCCCTGGCGGGTATAAAGTAATAGCCGGCGTCTTGAACCCGTAGGGCCAGGTTGACCGCTTCCAGGTCGGCGGCAGCGGTCCCGCCGCCGGCGGCCTGCACTCCCTCCACCAGCCGGTCGCCCGGCTTCAGGTCATATACGCCCGGCTCCTGCACCGCGCCGGCGACGTAAATCCGCAAGGGCGGCTCGGCTGCCGCCTGGAGCTGAAGCGCCGGGTCAACGCCTATTGCCGCCAGACCGGTTCCCGTTGCCAGCTGACTACCCGTTGCCGGCTGGCTACCCGCTGCCGGGGCGTTGCCGGTAAGCTCCAGCGGCGCGCCCTCGCCGCTGCGTAAATAGAGGAAAAAGAACCCCAGAAGGAGCAAAGCGCTTAACAGGCTCAGGGCCGCCGTCTGAAATTTTCGAGAGGCCGCTATATTCACCATCAGTCCGCTTTGCCGGACGTATTTCTCCGGAGCAGCGCCCGGCGAGATTACATAACGAATCTGCGGGATTATACTCTATTTGCAAGAAAATGCGAACCTTCCGAAAAAATCGGTCATTTTCAACACGCGCCGGCGTTTATCCCGCCATGGGTTCCGTTTGCTTTTAGCGTGTAGTTGCTGCTTCCTATACGAGGTAAGCGCTAAATGTAAACGGAACCCTGCCTTAAGGAAGGTTGCGCTGGCGCTTTCCGGTAGTATAATCAGGACAATACGGCCGATATACTAGTCCGTCGTTGATCGGCCAACGGAAAAAGGAGGTACGGGGAGATGACTCAGCAGGCGATGCACGCTCAAATGGGAGGGACTACCGGAGGCTCGGAGGAGATTATCCCGGCGGGAGCGGTTAGCTTCGGGCTGGAGTACCGCACCAACGTCGGGGCAATGAACGACGAAGGCATTTGCATTCACGTTTACGGGAATGAAATCGAGGGCAACGACAAGGAGTTGCTGCGTTTCGACTGTTTCCGAATAAATCCCCACTACCACTACCGCAACAAGCCGGTGGAGCAGAACGACCGGCTGGAGTTGGACTTTACCGCCGAGGGCGATCCCCTCGCCTGGACCCTGGACAAAATCCGCAACCGGCTGCCCATAATGCTAATCCGGTGCCAAGCCGATTCCATCGCCCGCAGGGTTGACCAGCGGGAGGTCAACGCGGCCCTCCCCCAAATTGTCGCCTGGGCCGAGACCAAAACCCACAACCGGGGATAGCCCTTATCTTCTCCGGGGTAACGGAACGATTGCAAAGGCGCGCCGTGAAGGGACTTTATCCCTGACGCCGCCTTTGCGACCGTCCCGTTATCCCGCCCCTACCTTGCCCGCAGGAAAAACGTCCCCGGCCTATTCCCCGATGCGGCTATTCCCCAATGCGATCCAGGTTGGCCGCGAGCAGAGAAAAGTCCTGGCCGTCCACTACCAGATCCCGGTTAAAGTCGGCGGCGGAGTTAAAGGCAATATCCGCCACGTCCTTGCCGAAACCGGACTTGAGGGCGGAAAGGTCGGTGTCGTCCACCAGGTTATCGCCATTTAGGTCTCCATTGGGCAAAACTCCGAAGTCTGCGGCCACCAACGCCGGCAGCTGGCCCGGGGCGGCGCCGGAGGTATCGACACCTACCTCCGGCACGAGGCTGGACAGGGCGCCAACCCCCTTTACCCGCAAGTCATAGACGCCGGGAGGAATCAGTTCCCGGGGCAGGTCCCTGACGGTGAAACCGGCGAGTCTGTCGGCGGTCAGGTTAGCAAAGGCCGCGACCGGCTCGGCCTTCCCACCCCGCCAGGGCGGTACGGCCCCCTCGGTCCAGAAAGTGAGCGTAAATTGCCCGCGGAAGGGCTCGGGTTTTTCCCCTCCGGACGGCATTTGCGCCCACACCAGGCCTTGAAACCGGGCTTTTTCCGCCGCCGACCCTACGTTTATTACCGCCAGCGGCGCGCCGGCGCCGGCCAGCCAGGGCGTCGCCGCGCCGGCTGGGGTTGCCGACACTATCTGGAAGGAAGGGCCAGAGGAATCGGCGGCTACCAACTCGGAACGGCCCGGGGCGGCGCCGCGGATGGTGATAGTACCCATACGCAGCCGGGTTCCCGGGGTTAAGGCCATTAGGCCGGCGGACGGATTAGCCGCGGAAAAACCGGCCAGGGTTACGCTGAAGTCCAGCCGTCCGGTGGTCGGGTCGTAGCTGTTCTGTACCCGGTAATAGCGGCCCGCCGGCGCGGGCGCCGGACCGGCGCCGGGGGACAGGCGAGCCAGGCCGTCCAGCGCCAGCCCGGAGCTGCCTTGCTCCTGCACCGGGGCGCCGGCCGGGCCGCCGGGGACCAGTTCAATCCCGGCGCTGCCGGTCAGCAAAAAATGGGCCTCCCAGGCAACCGGAGAAAGGGCCGGCGGCGGGTTCCCACCGGCCGGGACGGCCAGCAACAAGTCCAGGGCAACTTCGCCACCCACCGGCAAGTTCACTTCCCGCTGGCAAGGCGTCACCCCCGGTACGACAGACCTGGATGGCGACGGCGGCGGCAATGCCTCCGCCATCCGGGGTATTGCGCGAGTGAACGGGAGGGGAATAGTCCAGCAAAAACAAGGCCATTGCACCCAGTAACAGGACAAAACCCGGCAGCCGCTTCAGAAAGGAGCGCGACAAGGTTACCGCTTACAGCGCCAGTTCCACAGCAGTCGAGCGGCGGTGTTGAGCGGCAGCGGCCGGGGCAAAGCGACCGGCCTGCTCCCGTTTCGTACTCGGTTCTGCCACTATAACCATCACTATCGCCATCGGAATCATAACGCAAGACGCTCCGGTATCCGCCAGTTCCTTGAGAGAGCGGGATTGAGCTGCCGGCCGGCCAGTTTAGCCAGGCTACAGCAGTCAGTTCCCCGAGAGCGAGGGGTTGAGCCGGCCTTGACAATCCGTCCAAACCGGATATAAGTCGAGTTCCTCGAGAGCGAGGGTGAGTCTTATCCCGGTTCCGGGTAACGAAATCGGCGTTGAAGGTTACAACTCCCCCCAACGTGGTTCCGGGCAGGATAATCGGCTGCCCGGGTTTCTGTTGCCGGGAGGAGGTCGAGGCCGCAACCGTCCTCGCTCGGTTTCCGGCCCTGCTACCTTCCCGGTCTAGTCATCGCCGGTATGTGGAACACCGGACTCGCTGGCCGCGAACTCGTGGTCTTCACAGGCCACCCAACGGGCTCCGTCTTCAAAGACCTCTTTCTTCCAGATGGGGACGATTTGCTTCAGTCGGTTGACCGCTTCGTGGCAAGCCAGGAAGGCTTCCCGGCGGTGGGGCGAGGCCACCGCTACCACCAGGCTGATGTGCCCGATGTCCACCGGGCCGATGCGGTGGGCGATAGCGACGTCTTCGACCCCGAACTCGGCTCGCAACTCCTGGCGGATCTCCTCCAGTTTCTTGTAGGCCATATCTTCGTAGGCCTCATATTCCAGATGCACCACCCGCCTACCTTCTGAAAAGTCACGGGTAGTACCCAGAAAGGTAACCACGGCGCCGTTGGCCGCCCGGCGCACTTGGTCGGTGATTTCCTCCGGGTTCAGGGGCCGGGGTGTAATTTCTATCATCGCCTTCTAGCCTTCCTTCCCTTTTCAGACCCTTTCAGGGCCTTTGTAGCCATCCCGTTATTGCGCCGGCGGCGCCGGCCATCCGGTCTGCCTTTGCTATCCCCCGCTGACCGGGGGAATCAGGCAAATTTCATCTCCCTCGCGCAGGACGGCATCCGGCTCGGCATACTCCTCGTTAACCGCCACCACGATCGGCGCTTCGGGGGGGGCCAGGCGGGGAAACCGCTGCCGAACGGCGCCGACCAAATCGGCCACCGTAGCCCCGTCGGATACCTCCACCGACGCCAGGCCACAGCCGGCCCGTTCGCGATACAAGGCAAAAAACCGGACTGATAACTGCATACTGCCTTCCCCCAAGTCCCGGGGCCTCCGGGGGCCATGATAAAGCAACGTCGGGAGCGGGGAAGTCAACCGGCGCAACTTTGCCGTCGCCCCGCCCGGACTATACTACCAGCATATTCTGCGAGTATATACCCAGTATATACAACGGAGGCCCGCCTGTCTCGGTCAGTTGTATAATGCCGGGGTCTTTCAATTGAAAAACCGCAAGTCTCTGAGCTGGGGCCGAAGGTTGAAGAAGATTGAACGCGGTTGCCCGGGTTCCCTTTGAAAACCGGGGTTCGCCTCGCCGGAGCCCGGCGTACCTGCGCTACGGAACCCTGAAATCAAAGGGAACCGTTGCCCCGGGGCGAAGGACGCCGGCCGCCGCTTCGTGATAAACTATGTTGCAGCCACACAGCATCATTGCATCCGGGAAAAGTCGAAAGCGTCATGCCAGTCGGTAATGCGGAAATAGCCGGGTTGTTTGAGAACATGGCGACTCTTCTGGAAATGAAGGGAGACACGGTGTTCAAGATTCGGGCCTATCAGCGGGCCGCTCGCACCATCAGCCAGCTTTCCTTTCCCCTGGAACAGGCGGTGCAGGATGCGGTGGACCTGAAGAAAATCCCCGGCATCGGCAAGGCCATCAGCGAAAAAACGCAAGAGTATCTCCAGACCGGGCGGGTGGAGGCCTACGAGCGATTGCTGGCCGAACTGCCCGACGGCGTACTGACCCTGATGACCATTCCCGGCATTGGCTCCAAGACCGCCCTGCTGATTACCCAGGAACTGGGCGTCAGCACCGTCGAAGGCATTGAAAAGGCCATCCACGAGGGTAAAGTGGCCGCCCTGCCCCGCATGGGCCAGCGCACGGCGGACAACATCCTGCGCCACATTCGAGCCCTCCGCACCAGGAACGGCCGGATACCCATCGGCCAGGCGCTGACCGTCGCCGAGGAAACCGTCGCCGCCCTGCAAGCGCAATGCCCCCAGCTGAGCCAACTTTACCCGGCGGGCAGCCTGCGCCGCTGGGAGGAAACTATCGGCGACATTGACCTGGTAGGCGTCGCCCCGGAACCGGGCCAGGCCGCGGTGGGCGCGGCCCTGGTTGCCTTGCCCGGAGTCCGGGAGGTGCTGGCCCACGGCCCCCAAAAGACCAGCGTGGTTCTGGAGCAGAAAGTCCAGGTTGATTTACGCCTGAGCGCTGCGGACTCCTTTGGCGCTATGCTCCAGTATTTTTCCGGCAGCCAGCAGCACAATATCCTCCTGCGGGACTACGCCCACCGCCGGGGATTGTCCCTGAACGAGTACGGGATAACCGACCTCCAGACCGGTCAGGTAGAGCAGTTCGCCGATGAAACCGCCTTTTACGCCCGGTTGGGTTTGCCCTGCATCCCGCCGGAGTTACGCGCCGGAATGGACGAACTGGAGGCAGCCCAGGCCGGCGTCCTGCCCCCGCTGGTAACCGAAGCCGACCTCAAAGGGGACTTGCATCTGCACAGCGAATGGAGCGACGGCCGCGACCCAATCGAGCGGATGATTGAGGCGGCGCTGGAGCAGGGCTATCAATATATGGCGCTGACCGACCATTCCTCCGGGCGAGGCATCGCCAACGGCTTGTCCAACGAGCGGCTAATGGAGCAAATCAAGCTGCTCCGCTCCCTGCAAGAGCATTACCCTATAACCCTCCTGTGCGGTGCCGAGGTGGACATCCGGGCCGATGGCGCCCTGGACTATCCGGACGAGCTGTTGGTCGAGCTGGACGTGGTGGTCGCCTCGGTGCATTCGGCCATGGGCCAGGACCGGGACACCATGACCCGGCGGATAATCCGGGCGATGGAACATCCGGCGGTTACGCTCATCGGCCACGCCTCCAATCGCCTGCTGAGCCGCCGGTCGCCGGTGGAGTTCGACCTGGAAGCCCTGCTCCGGGTCGCCCGGGACACCGGCACTGCCCTGGAAATCAACTCCGCCCCGGAGCGACTGGACTTGAAAGATACCCACGCCCACCGGGCCCGGCAGTGGGGCGTGCCGCTGGTCATCAACACCGACTCCCACCACTTTGCCAGCCTGGGCCAGCGGCGGTTCGGCGTAGCCGTTGCCCGCCGGGCCTGGTGCGAATCCCGCCACATCCTGAACACCCTGCCCCGGGACGAGTTCCTGAACTTTATCCGCACTCCCAAACCCCACCGGCTCAAGCTCTTTGACACCCGCGCTGCGGCGACGACGGCGACGGATACGCCATGAACCCGGCCTTTCCGCACCGCAGCGACTCCGGCAATGACTCTGACAACGATCTCTGCGACCTCCGCGACGGCCACCGGAACGGGTACGGGTTCCCGGAGGTCAACGGGTACGCCAGCGCTAACGGCGCCGGGAGGGTAACTTCCCCCGCGGAAACCGCCTTGATGGAAACCGAGCCGGAGGCGATTATTCACCTGCGGGCGGCGGTGCGGGCCGGGGTTCCCTGGCCCCAAGCCCTGCTGGAAGCCGTCGCCCTGTGGACGGCGCCCCGGGAGGTGCATCGGGAGCGCACCTACCGCTATCTTATCCAGGGAGAGGCCCTGGACTGGCTTACCCTGTCCGAGCGGCTCGGCGCGGAGTTGGCGGAGATGGCCCCCGAGGCCACGGTGGAACACTTCCCCCATGCCCCGCCCGACCCGGCCCACGGTGAGCCGGTCAAACCGTCCCGCTCCGTCCCCACCGCCGAAGAGCTGGAACGGCTGCTTTTTCAGGGGAGACTGCCGGCAGAGGTTACGCCAGAGGAGTTTAAGGACTGGATGGGTAGCAACAAGTACCGAGCCTACCTTAATTACTGGTACGGCGTGGTAGTGGAAGAGGCCCTGCAACAAGCGGTGGAAGACGACGTCCGGAAGCGGCGCCTGGCCCTTTGCTACCCGGACCATGAAGACCTGGTGGAAGAAGCCTTTACCCACCTCTACGGCCAAACCCGGTGCGCCCTGCTGAAAGAGTACCGGCAGGAGGCTGGCATCCCCCAACGCACCGCCCTGACCCTGGCCGACGGTAAAGAGTTCACCTACTGGCTGTCCAAGCGGCGGTTCAAGCTCTGGGACCCGGCCCGCATCGCCAGCGACACCCGTAAAGGCATCCGCAAGCTGAAACAGTTGGAACAAGCGCCGGGGCCGCTGGCGGCGGAAGCGGAGGCGGCGCTAACGGTTTAAGCCAGGCGGCTTGCAAGCGGCTTGATTGTACCTCTTCTTTCCCCTCTACTGCTTTGTCGGGTCTATGGGATAAATTGTTACCAGGGAATCAAATCCCCACTGGTTTCAACGCTATGGAGCTAAAACTCCCTGGAACTTCATCGACTCCAGACCCGCAGATATTGAAAATACACCTGTACCCGGCTAAAATCGGCACGGCGGGATTTCACCGCACCGGCAAAATCCGAGGATTGGGGCGTCTTTAGCGCTTCTCGCTTGCGCCCTACCGACTTTTTCAGGAGATGGTCCATAATATGGTCAATAGCGATAGGGATCACGATAATTTTTCCACTATGTCGGAATTGCCGGAGCAGGATTTGTCGCCCCGCCGGTACCGGCGGGGCGAAGTGGTGCGGGGCGAAGTGGTGCGGGTGGATGATGACGGCATCGTGGTCAGCATCGGTCTGAAAACCGAGGGAATCGTCCCGCCCCAGGAAATGCGTACCCTGGCTCTGGAGGAGAAGGAGCGACTGCAACCGGGCGACAGCGTGATGGTTACCCTCAAGGGCGGACGCGGCCCCGGCGATATGGCCCTCCTGTCTATTGACCAGGCGCTGGAAGAGCGCGGTTGGCTGGAGTTGCTGGAACACCACCAAAACGACGCCCCGGTAACCGCCCGGATGGTGGAACAGAATCGCGGCGGCGTGGTGGTAGACTACCAGGGTATCCGTGGCTTCGTTCCTTTTTCCCAGTTGGCCCCGCTCCCCAGCGGCTCCCGGGAACAGGCCCTGGCCGAGCGGATGGGGCAGGAATACCCCTTCAACATCCTGGAAGTGGACCAAGGCCGGGAAAGACTGGTGCTGTCGGAACGCGCCCTCTGGCAGCAGCAACAGGACGCAGCCCGAGAACTCTTTATCTCGGAACTGGAAGTGGGCAGCCAGGTTACCGGTCGGGTTACCTCTCTGCGGGGTTTTGGCGCCTTTGTCAATCTGGGCCAGGCCGAGGGCTTGGTGCACATCTCTGAACTTTCCTGGAGCCGCATCAAGGGGCCGGAAGAGGTGGTGCAGGTGGGCCAGGAGGTCGAAGTCCAGGTGATAAAGGTGGACCCGCAAACCAAGCGCATCAGCCTGAGCTTGAAACGCACCCGGCCGGAGCCGTGGGAGACGGTGCTGGAACGCTACAACGTGGGGGAAATTGTAGAGGGCACGGTTACCCGCATCGCTGATTTCGGCGCCTTCGTCCGGCTGGAGGACTGGGTAGAAGGGCTGGTGCATATTTCCGAACTCTCCTCCCGCCAGGTGAAGAACCCCAACGAATGCGTTCACTTGAACCAGAAGGTACAGGTGCTAATTCTGAACATTGACCCGATCAAGCGGCGCATCAGCCTGAGCTATAAAAAGGCTTTCGGGATGTAACCATGACCCAGGAAAACGGGACGCCGGGAAACGGGCAGGAATTAGGCCAGATTGAGCGGCCCGCTGCCGAACAATACCGGGGCAAGCGTCGCCTGTTGCTTCTGCCGCTGGTTTACGGCCCGCCGCCGTCAGCGGCAACGGAGGCCGGCGCGGAAGATTCGGAGAAACCGACGGAGGAATCCCGGGGTCAGGTCATTCTGGAACGTTACTGGGAACAGGCCCAGGTCCAAGTCAACGCTCTGGCCGCCAGCCTGGGGGGATTGGGGCGCATCTACCACGAAAGCCTCATTGAGGGCGCCGCGCCGGGGCTGGCCTACTTGCAGCGGGCCGACCGCCACAGCCACCGCTTGGCGCAAGCCGGGTGCCAGGCCGGGGCTACCCTGGAAGCCACCGAGAGCCTGGAGTTGCTTACCGAAACCCTGGACTTGCAGCGTTGCCTGATGGTTTCCTTTACCAGCGAAAAGGTGGCGGTCCGGATCCAGGAATGGTTCGCCGAGAGCCAACGGAGCCGCTACGAATACATCGCCCAACAGATTGACCAGACCCTGCAACCCGACGAAACCGGGCTGCTGCTGATTAACGAGCGACACCAGGTACAATTCCCCGCCGACATAGAGGTGTTTTACATCGCCCCGCCGGCCCTGGACGAGTTCCGCCGCTGGTTGCAAAATTGGACGGCCCGGTTGCAACGGGAGGAGGAAGAACCCTCCGGCCAGCCTCCCCCCTCATCTCAACCATCTCCCCAGGAAGAAGACAGACCGGGGGTGGGCGGATAGCGCATATACGCCCAAGTCAAGCTCCCCCAGAACAGCAAGTAGCAACCGTCATCAGGATAGTGCATATACGCCCAGGTCAACCGCGGCTTAAACCCGCGCCGGCATAGACGCCTTTTCACCCCGGAGACGCAGCGGGTTAGAGCGAGGTTTCATCCATCTCCCGGGGAGAAGGGCCGGAGCGAGGGCGAAGGCAAATGCAATTACCCGGAGATTCCCCCGGGAATAGCGCCCCAAGGGCCTTGACCGCTCAACCCATCCGGCGTTACAATCGGGGCCTCAGCGACCGGCAGCGAGCCGCTCCTTCAGCGACTCCCCTCTTCGGAGGCCGGTCGCTCCTTTTTCGCCAGCCCGGCGCGCCAGTTGCCGGAGGGGTTAAAAATCCCGGCTCAAGCATCGCTATTCCCTCTCCCCGCTGGATAATTCTCCCGGTCGAGAACACCTTCGTGGCGCGCCAGTAGTAGCGCGCCGGCCGAACCCGCCGGTCCTCCCGGCCACGCCTACCATGCCTGTTCCAGCAAGGGCAAAAGTTCCTCCGGCCGGCTCACCGCCACCGGGTTATTGCGCGTGGGGCCGTCCTCCAGGGTAAGTTGGGCGATGGCGGGCAAATCTTCCCGGGGTATCTCCAGTTCCCGCAAGCGGTGGGGCATACCCAGTTCCAGGATCAAGTCATCCACCGTTTGCGCCGCCGCGATGGCCGCCGCTTCGTCGCTCAAGCCCCGGGTATCAATGCCGGCGGCCCGGGCCAGCAGTCCCTGCTGGCCGGCCGCGGCCGGCCGGTTGAACTCCATCACGTAGGGTTGGGTAACACAAGAGGTATAGCCATGCCCTACGTTGTATTTGACGCCGATGACGTGGCCCAGGGCATGGCTCAGACCCGAGCCGACGCTGGACGCTCCCATCATGGACAACCAGGCCGCTACCAGGCATTGCAGCCGGGACTCCGGGTTGCCGTCGCCTTCCCGGGAGCGGGGCAGGTGCCGGAACAGCAACTCGGCGGCCATCAGGCAGGTAGCGTCGGTGGCCGGCTGGTTGCCCCGGCAGTAGAGCCGCTCAATGCAGTGGTCCAAGGCCTTGACCCCGCTGGAAAGCCAGAGCCAGTCCGGGGTTCCCTCAGTCATAGCCGAGTCCAGGACGATGAGGTGGGCGTAAAGGTGCGGACAGCGCACCCGGATTTTATGGCCGGCCCGGTCGTCCAGCACGTTGCCCCCGCCGGTGTTGAACTCGCCGGCGGACAGGGTGGTGGGAATAGCTACTTGCCAGGGCAAGCGGGCCGGGTCGACGTTGGACTGGAAATTGCCGCCGCCGTTATACGCCCGCTCCCGCAGCTGCTCTTCGGAGGTGATCTCCTCAGCCAGCATTACGCCAATCATCCGGGCGGCATCGGAGACGGTGCTGCCCCCTACCCCGACCAGGGTATCCACGTTATGCGCCCGGGCCAGCCGGGTTGCCGCCACGGCGGTAGCCAGCGGCGCCCGTTGGGGCAGGTTGGAATAGACCGCCATACAGCGGTCGCCCAGAGCGGCGGCGACCCGGCGCACCGTATCGGTCTTTTCCGCTACGCTGCGCCCGGACAACAGCAGCGCCCGGCGACTGCCCAGCCGATCCAGTTCAGCGCCCAATTCCTCCGCCTTGCCCTGGCCGAAAATGACCCGGGACGGCGCCGGAGGCTCAAATACCCCTTGCAGTAGCCGGTCAGTAACCATATCTACGCCTCGTCAATCGGGATGTGCTGGCAGCAGTTTACCGGAGAAACGAGTTTATGTCAGCTACGGCGGAGCGGCGCGGGAAACAGCGCAGGAGGAACCAGTGCAGGGAATGGTGCGGAGGAAATATCGTTGACACTACCTGTAAGCCTACTTATACTCAACCCAATCCCTTCCCCTCCCGTATCAAACCCGGCGCCATTACGTTCCAAGGAGGCCGGCTACTATGACACAAGCCAAGGCTAAAGATGGCGGGGAGGCCGTTCTGGAAGCCTTCCGCAACCTGGGAGTTGACTACATCATCTCCTCCCCCGGTTCCGAGTGGGCGCCGGTTTGGGAAGCGCTGGCCCGCCAGAAGCTCAACGAAACCGATGGCCCCACCTACATCAACTGCTGGCATGAAACCCTGGCCGTGGATCTGGCCCTGGGCTATACCCGGGTAACCGGCAAGCTCCAGGCCGTCCTGCTCCACGCCGGGGTAGGACTGCTTCAGGGCGGCGTCGGCATCCACGGCGCTTACCTCGGCGAAGTGCCAATGCTGGTCTGCTCCGGCGAGGCCATCAGCTACGGTGAGAACCCGGAACTGGATCCCCAGGGTCAGTGGTACCGGAACCTCAGCGTGGTGGGCGGCCCCAACCGCTTCGTCGAACCCTTCGTCAAGTGGAGCGGACAGGCCACCAGCCCCTATACCCTGTACGAGCAGTTGGTGCGGGCCGGAGAGTTGGCCCAGCGAGTGCCCAAAGGCCCGACCTTCCTGGATATTCCCATTGAGACCATGATTCACGGTTGGACGCCGCCGGCCAAAATCCGTCCGGTTCCCCCAGCCCCCAGGACCCAACCGACCGCCGATTCCATAGACCGGCTGGCCGACCTGATTGCCCACAGCAACAGCCCCCTGATTATCACCGAGGGTTCCGGGCAGGAACCGGCCGGTTTCAACAGCCTGGTCCAACTGGCCGAGTTGATGGCGATTCCGGTGCTCGAGAGCGCATCGACCTACGCTAACTTCCCCAAGAACCACCCCCTCTACCTGGGCGGCAACCCGGAACCTTTCCTCGACCGGGTTGACCTGGCGCTGCTGCTGGGTAGCCGGTCGCCCTGGTACCCGCCCAATGCCGGCCCGGCCCACGCCACCGTCGTCGCCCTGGGCGAAAGCCCGCTCAAGGGTCAGATGGCCTACCAGAACCTGCTGGCCGACCGGTACGTGGAAGGAGATTTGACCATCACCCTGCAACTACTGACCGCGGCGCTGGAAGCCAACGGGGCGGCCCGTGGCTCCGCCGCTGCCAAAATCGCAGCGCGTCGGGAATACTGGACGGCGGAACACGCCAAGCTGCAAGAGAGCCGGTTGGCGGCAGAGGCGGCGGCCCGCTCCCGCCAGCCCATTGACCCGATTTGGCTGTGCGCCGCCCTCAGCGAGGCAATGCCCGATGATGCGGTCTTTGTGGAGGAAGTTACCTCCCACCGGGGCCAGGTTATGCGTCACGTGCAATGGGAACGGCCCCAGAGCTATTTCCACCCTAACGGCGGGCTGGGCCAGGGACTGGGGCTGGCCCTGGGGGTCAAGCTGGCCTTGCCCGACCGTCCGGTGGTAGCCCTGATGGGCGACGGCGGTTTCCTGTATAACCCGGTTACGCAAAGTTTCGGCGTGGCCGGAGAGGCCAACCTGCCCTTTCTGACCGTGGTGTTCAACAACGGCAACTACGAAGCCATGCGTCGCAACCACCAGCATTACTACCCCGACGGCGATGCCGCCCGCTCCGACATCTGGCACGGGGTACACATCCCCGGCCCGGATTACGCCAAGCTGGTGGAACCCTTTGACGGCTACGGCGTCCGGGTAGAGGACCCGGCAGAATTAATACCGGCGCTGCGCAAGGCACTGGAGGCCGTGAACGCGGGGCGTATCGCATTGGTGGACGTGGTATTGTCCCTTTAGAGCGGTTATCCACCAGGTCGTTGTATCCACCAAGACGATGCAGGTCGACGCATCAGTTCGCCGCAACCGGAAGAACTTGCCGGGGAACGGGTCTATCATCAGTCCGCCAGACCATCGGAACTCGGGAAGGATTGGCTGCTATGCTCAACAATTATGCTCGACAAACCAAAGGCGTCGAGGGCTACCTGTGGCGCCCGATTCCCCCAACCGTCGCCGTTCCATTGCGCAGCTGATTGCCGCCGGGTAAGACTTTCCTAACCGGACCGCCAGGCCAGATAGCGCCGACCAGCTGTACGATAACTTCTGCGAAGACCGGATGTACGATTAGGAAGTGCGGAACGTTTTGCGCCGGGTAACTGCCCGGCGGGAAGTGGGCAGCCGCCGCAATAACTCAGGAAACTAACCACGAAAGCCAACCACAAACCGACGGACCCGGAGGTAGAAAATGGCCGACATCGTTCTGGGGCTGGGTTCTTCCCACAGCCCCCAGTTAAGCACCCCGCCCGATCTGTGGCTCACCTACGGCGAGGGCGATAAACGGCACCAGGAGTTATGGGCCGCCGATGGCAAGCCCTATACCTTTGAGGAACTGCTGGCTACCGCCGAGCGCTCGGTCATCGAAAAGGAACTTACCACCGACAAGTTCCAGACCCGTTACAACGCCTGCCAGCAGGGCATTACCGCGTTGGGGACGACGCTGGAAGCGACGGCGCCGGACCTGGTCGTGATGATTGGCGACGACCAACTGGAACTGTTCAACGAGGGCAATATGCCGGCGGTGCTGGTCTATTGGGGCGAAACCATCCGTAGCGTGCCGCTGCCCTTGCCGGACTCGGCGCCAGCCCACCGCAAGGCTAATGCCTGGGGCTGGAACCCCGACCGGGAAATTGATTATCCCGTAACCGCCGACCTGGGGCGGCACCTGATTGAATACCTGGTTGACCAACGTTTTGATGTGGCCCACTCCCGCCGCCTGCCGGCCGGTCAGGGTATGGGCCACGCTTTTGGCTACCTCTACCAGCGCATCCTGCGGCAAAAGCCCATACCGGCCCTGCCCATAATGGTCAACACCTACTACCCGCCCAACCAGGTTACACCGCAGCGCTGCTACGAACTGGGCCAGGCGGTGCGCGCCGCCGTCCAGGAATGGCCGGGAGCGGAGCGGGTCGCCGTAATCGCTTCCGGCGGGCTGAGCCACTTCGTCATCGACGAGGACCTGGACCACCAGATTCTGGCGGCGATGCAGCGCCGGGACGCCGACGCCCTGTTTACCATCCCCCGGGCCAAGCTCAACTCCGGCAACTCGGAAATCCGCAACTGGATTGCCGTAGCCGGCGCCGTGGAACATTTGGAGATGCAAGTGGTGGACTACGTGCCGTGCTACCGCTCTCCGGCCGGCACCGGCTGCGCCATGGGCTTTGCCACGTGGACCTGAACACCAACCCCAGGCCGGGAAGGGAGCGCTATGCTTGAAAAGACGCGCCCGGTAACCGCTATTGAATTGCTGAATATGCCCGACGACGGCTGCCGCTACGAACTGGTCGAAGGAGAACTGCGAAAAATGCTGCCGGCGGGAGGGCAACACGGGAAAGCGACGATGCGGGTGAGCGGGCCGCTCTGGAGCTATGTGCAGGCGAATAACCTGGGCGAGGTTTTCGCTGCTGAGACCGGGTTTCTGCTGGCCGCCGACCCGGACACGGTGCGCGCCCCGGATTCCTCCTTTATCCGCCGGGAGCGGCTGGCCGGTACGGAAAATATGACCGAATACTGGCCCCTCGCCCCCGACCTGGCCGTCGAGGTCATCTCGCCCAACGACAACTACGCCGCCGTGAATGAGAAAGTGAGGGCGTGGCTGGAGGCGGGAACCCAAATGGTAATCGTGGTCAACCCCCGCCCCCAATACCGCACCGTAACCGTCCACCAACCGGGGCAGCCCCCAACGACGCTGAAGGAGCAGGACACGCTGAACGGCGGGGAAGTAGTCCCCGGCTGGCGGCTGCCGGTACGGGAGATTTTCAGTTAGGAATTACCAGTTACGAATTGCCGGGTGATTCTATGGCCGGACGTTCTTCACCAAGAGACGCCGAGCCACCGAGGTTCGCTGAGGAATCCCGGCGCCGCCATAGGTTAAATCATATCTGACCGGAGCAAGACAATGCTTTCCCGCGCTGACAACGAAACTTTGACCCGCACCAATCGGGGAACCCCCATGGGGCAGGCGCTGCGCTGCTACTGGATTCCAGCCCTGCTGTCCAGCGAGTTGCCGGAACCCGACGGCCCGCCGGTGCGGGTGCGATTGCTGGGCGAGGATTTGGTGGCCTTTCGCGACACCCGGGGCCGGGTGGGACTGCTGGACGAGTTCTGCCCCCACCGCCGGGCCTCCCTGTTCCTGGGGCGCAACGAGGAGTGCGGCCTGCGCTGTGTCTATCACGGCTGGAAGTTTGACGTGGACGGCAACTGCCGGGATATGATGAATGAACCGCCGGGCAGCGATTTTCATACCAAAGTGAAAATCACGGCCTACCCTACGTTGGAGCAGGGCGGCGTAGTCTGGGCCTACCTGGGCGCGCCGGGTCGCCAACCGCCGCCACCGAATTTTGAGTGGACGCAGGCGCCGGAAACCCACCGTCGCGTGTCCAAGAACTGGCAGGTGTGCAACTGGCTGCAATCTCTGGAGGGAGGCATCGACACCGCCCACGCCCCCATCCTGCACCGCACCATCACCCCCGACACGACCCGGGCCGGTATCGGCATTAACACCGATTTCGTTACCGGCGGCGCCCCTACCCTGGAAGTGGATCCGACCGACTACGGCTACCGTTACGTCGGCATCCGTTCCCTGGGCGAGCGGGGCGACTTTGTCCGAGCCTACCAGTACGTTATGCCCTTCCACCAGATGCGCCCCCGCCAGTCCGGGTACAAGGGACAAGCTGCCCGGCAGGTCATCGCCGGCCACGCTTGGGTGCCTATGGACGATGAAAACTGCATGATTTACAACTGGGTTTACAGCTTTGGCCCAGAGCCGATAACCGATGCGGAGTGGGCCGAGATTGAGCAGGGCTACGGCCGCGGCCCGGAACAACTGCTGCCCAATTACCGGAGCATTGGCAACCGGGAAAACGACTGGCTCATCGACCGGCAAGTGCAGAAGTATGAAACCTTCACCGGTATTGACGGCATCAACGCCCAGGACGTGGCCGTGCAGGAAAGTATGGGCGCCATCGTGGACCGCACCCGGGAAAACCTGACCCGCAGCGACCGGGCTATCATCCAGGCCCGCCACCTGCTGCTCCAGGCCGCCAATACGGTAGCCGACGGGGGAACGCCCCCCGGCGTAGCCCCCACCTACTACAACGCCCGGGCTATTGAGGGAATACTGCCCAACGGCGCCGACTGGCGGGTGGAGCTGCTGGGGTTGATGCACCCGGAGGTTTAATTGCGAACCGGGGCCAGCGCCGCTGGAGACAGCCAGGCCCCTGACGTCTATACCCAACAGACGGGACTCGACAGACGGGAGAGAATTGCTATGCCGGCCAGGAGCGGAGCGGATTACCTGAAGCGTTTGCGGGAAACCCCGCCGGAAATCCATATGGAAGGCCAACGGATTAAGGACGTTACGGCTCATCCCACCCTGGGCAACGGCGCCCGTACCCTGGCCGCGCTGTACGACCTGCAACACGATCCGGCAGTGGGCCGGGAAATGACCTATCCGTCGCCCGGCAGCGGCGACCCGGTGGGGCTTTCCTTCATCATCCCCCGCACGCATGAGGACCTGGCGCGTCGCCGCACGATGATGACCCACTGGGCGCGGGTCAGTTGCGGGATGATGGGCCGCACCCCGGACTTTCTCAACGTGGCAGTTATGTCCATGGCGGCAGCCAGCGACTACTGCGGCCAGAACCGCCCGGAGTTCAAGCAAAACATTGAAAACTACTACGAATACATCCGGGAGCAGGACCTCACGCTTACCCACACCCTGGTCAACCTCCAGCGCAGCCGCTCGCCCCTGACCACCGCCCTGGAAGACCGTACCGACGTAGCCCTGTCGGTGGTCAAGGAAACCGACGCCGGCATCATAGTGAACGGGGCCCGGGTGCTGGCGACCCTTGGCCCCCTGTCCGATGAAATCATCGTCTATCCGGCCCGCACTCACCGGCTGCCCGGGGACGCCGGGGAGCGTTACGCCTTCGGGTTTGCCTTACCCTGCAACACGCCGGGGATGAAGTTCCTCTGCCGGGAGAGCTTTGATCTGGGCCGCTCCCACTTTGACCACCCCTTAGCCTCCCGGTTCGAGGAAATGGACGCCATCGTCTTTTTCAACCACGTCCTGGTGCCTTGGGAGCGGGTCTTTCTGCTGGGGGACGTGGCGTTAGCTAATGGCTGGGCCGAGGCTACCAACCGCAACGCCCATACCGGCCACCAGGTGGTCAGTAAGAACGTGGTCAAGTGCGAGTTCATCCTGGGCCTGGCTAATTTGATGACCCGGACGCTGGGTTCCACCCAGCTGCCCCAGGTACAACAGCTGGTTGCCGAAGTAATCGAGAACCTGGAGGTTACCAAAGCCTGCCTGCGCGCCGCCGAGGTGGACGCAAGCATTGACCAGTGGGGGGTGATGTGTCCGCCCTATATGCCCCTGCTGGTGGCCCGCAGCCTGTTCATCCGAATGTATCCCCGGATGGCGGAGATATTGCACTTTCTGGGTTCCAGCAGCCTGATGGCCCTACCTACGGAGGCCGACCTGAAAGGCCCGCTGGCCCCGGAAATCCGCCAGTACCTGGACACGGACACCGCTACTGCCGAAGAGCGGGTGCGCCTGTTCCGGCTGGCCTGGGACGCCTGCTGTAGCTCCTTTGCCTCCCGCCAGGTGCTGTACGAGCGCTACTTTGGCGGCGACGCCCTGCGCAACGCCACCGTCCTCTACAGCCAGTACGACAAGGAACCGGCCTCCGACTGGGTACGGCAGTTCCTGGCCCAGGAGTAGCGGCCGGGACGAGCGGCGGCCCCGGCATAACCCGAATACTGCCGCTGACGCTACCATGAGCTACTATGGGGCGCCGGTTTGCACGGGCTGCCTGGACCGCAACGGTCGGCCCCGGGGATCGGTTCTATTGCGCCCTGGACAATGAAGCCGGGTCTGGTCAGCCCCGGTTGCGCCGGGGATCGGTTACCCGCGTTGAAGGCGGACGCTGGTTGGACGCGTCAGCCCCGGTTGCGCCGCCCCCGGTCTGCTTGCGTTCCTTGCCATAGGCTATAGGCAGGTCGGCCCCGGTTGCACCGGGAGAGCAGCAAGAGCAGCCGCCGTCCGGCCCCAACATCTCGCCCCAGCGCAACTCCCCACCCCTACATACACAGCATCCCGCCGTCTATGGTTACCACCTGGCCGGTGATGAAGGAGGAGCGGTCGGAGGCCAGCAGCAAGGCCATTCCGACGATGTCCTCCGCCTCTCCCAGGCGTTTCAGGGCGGTGCCTTGTATCGTCCGGTCGATCTGCGCCTGGCTGCGGGCATCGCGCCAGCGAGGGGTGTTAATGCTGCCCGGGGCGATGGCGTTGACATTGATGTTGTACGGCCCCAACTCCCGGGCCATGGTGGCGGTCAGGCCGATGATACCGGCCTTGGACGCAGAATAGGCTGCGGAGGTCGGCTCCGCCGAACCACGCCGCCCCACGATGGAAGCCATGCTGACCACCTTGCCGTAGCGTCGCTCCTTCATGTGGGGCGCCACCGCCCGGAAGCAGTAAAAGCTTCCCTTCACGTTCACCGCAAAGTTATGGTCCCAGTCCAGGTCAGCCAGTTCCTCCAGGGAACCGGTCAGATTGGGACTTACGGCGTTGTTGATCAGAACGTCCAACCGGCCGTACTCCGCCAGGATTTGGGACACCGCCGCTTCCACCTGCTCCCGGTCGCTCACGTCGCAGGGAAGGGCAATGGCTTGGCCGCCCCCCTCCCTGATGGCGCCGGCGGTGGCAGCGGCCCGTTGCGGGTCCAGCTCAGCGATAGCCACCGCTGCCCCCTCCGCGGCAAAGTTCCAGGCAAAGGCCCGGCCAATGCCATGTCCGCCGCCGGTGATCAACACCACCTTGTCCGAAAATCCCAGGTCCATCCGGTTCCCTCCCGACTATCCCGGCCCGGCGCCGGTGTTTCTACCCAGCTGATTCTGGCTACGAATCAGGCCAGGGCGGACGATATTGTAGCATGACCGGCCCGGCCGCCGGCAAACAGGAGTCTGGCGGCGGGCCATAAACGTAGAATCCGGCGCCAGGGAAAAGTATAATGGAACTGCCGGGGCGGGCCGGCGTCGTTCTGCCTTAATAATTCAGCAGGAGCGATGGCGGTTCGGCTTCAGAGTCAATCTCCGCCCGCCTAACTCACGCTTAACTCCTGGTTCCCCAGGTCCTGATTCTTAACTGTCCGGGTTGCCGGTGGAGGAACACAATGAGTTATCAACCCATCGAGGACTACGGGATTATTGGCAATATGCATACCGTAGCGTTGGTCGGAATGGACGGCTCGATCGACTGGTTCTGCTCGCCCAATTTTGACTCGCCCAGCGTTTTTGCCGCTATCCTGGACGACGAGAAGGGAGGTTACTTCAAGATTGCTCCCACCGGGGACAGCGGCGACGTTATCTACAAGCAAATCTACTGGCCGGAGACCAACGTCCTGGTAACCCGTTTCCTTTCTCCCGACGGCGTGGGGGAGGTAATAGACTTTATGCCGGTGGGGGAGCATCAGGCGCGCCACAATCACAACGAGTTGATTCGCCGGGTAAACGTGGTACGGGGGGCTATGACCTTCAAGATGGAGTGTTTCCCGGCTTTTAACTACGCCCGCAGCCGCCACGAGATACAACTGAATGATTGCGGCGCGCTGCTGGTCTCCGAAAAGATCAGCCTCCAGCTCTCCACCACGCTGCCCCTGGAACAAATCAACGGCGGGCTGACCTGCGAGTTCACCCTGCAAAGGGGGCAAACCACCACCTTCGCCATCGACGAAGTCAGCAATAACATCGGCTCCTCGCACCCTTTCAGCGATGCGGAGAGCGAGCAACTCTTTGAGGATACGGTGGCCTTCTGGCGCAACTGGCTGTCCCGCTGTAATTACAAGGGACGCTGGCGGGAGATGGTAGAGCGGTCGGCCCTGGTGTTGAAACTGTTGACCTACGACCCTACCGGGGCCATCGTGGCCGCGCCCACGTGCAGTTTGCCCGAGGATTTGGGCGGGGCGCGGAACTGGGACTACCGCTATACCTGGATCCGAGACGCAGCCTTTACCCTCTACGCCCTGCTGCGTATCGGGTTTACTGAGGAAGCCACCAGTTTTATGCACTGGATTGAGGCCCGGGCCAGCGAACTGAACCCGGACGGTTCCCTGCAAATTATGTACGGTATCGACGGGCGCCACGAATTGACCGAGGAGACCCTCTGGCACCTGGACGGCTATAAAGGCTCCAGCCCGGTGCGTATCGGCAACGGCGCCTACGGCCAGTTACAGTTGGACATTTACGGCGAGCTGATGGACTCGGTTTATATTTATAACAAGCACGCCGAACCCATTTCTTACGATTTCTGGACCCACCTGCGGCGGCTGACCAACTGGGTAGTGGATAATTGGCGCCGGGAAGACGAGGGTATTTGGGAGGTTCGCAACGGACGCCAGCACTTCGTTTATTCCAAGCTGATGTGCTGGGTAGCCGTTGACCGGGCCTTGCGGTTGGCCGATGCGCGCTCCTTTCCCGCCGACCGGGCCCGGTGGGAGCAGACCCGGGACGCCATCTATGAGGACATTATGCAGCACGGCTGGAGTGAAACCCGCCAGGCTTTCGTCCAGTATTATGGCAGCGACTCCCTGGACGCCTCCAACCTGATAATGCCCCTGGTATTTTTCCTCTCCCCCTCCGACCCGCGAATGCGCAAAACTCTGGAGGCCATCAACCAACCGCCGGAGCAGGGGGGCTTGGTCTCCAACAGCCTGGTCTATCGCTACCACCTGGAGTCATCGCCCGACGGGTTGATGGGCTATGAAGGCTCCTTTAACATTTGCACCTTCTGGCTGGTGGAGGCGATGAGCCGGGCCGGCCGATATGACCCGGAGGCCCTGGATCAGGCCCGGCTGATTTTCGAGAAGATGTTGAGCTACGCCAATCACCTCGGTTTGTACGCCGAGGAAACGGGACACAGCGGCGAAGGGCTGGGCAATTTCCCTCAAGCCTTTACCCACCTGGCCCTGATTAGCGCCGCCTGCAACCTGGACCGGGATATAGACAGCGCCGGGAAGGTGGACTGGTAAGCTACCGTAGCTACAATTACGAACCAGCGCTACAGCCGCCCCGGGGGTGGCGTATTGAGAAACCCGACTCCTCGCGCCAGATAAAACTCCAATTCGTAATTCCTATTCCTAATCCGCAACTGCCTTCCCGCGGCGATCCTCCAGGCGGCGGGCCTTGGGCAGCACTCCGGCGCCAGTCAGGGGAGCCAGGCTGTCCGGCGCCACCATTTCCACCTTGATGCCCACGTTCAGCCGGTCCCGCAGCGTCCGTTCCAGGTCCTGCCGAATGGCGCCCAGGTCGGTGGCCTCGGCGGTATGCTCCACCTGGAGGGTCATCTCCTCCCGGTTGCCGCTGCGCTCCACGACGCAGTAATACTCCCCGGTCAGACCGCTCTTGGTGGCGACGATGGCGCCGCAGCCCTCGGGCCACACGTTCACACCCCGCAGCTTGACCATAAAGTCGGAACGGCCGTGGATGGGGTCAATCTTCTGCATCCAGCTGCCGCAGGCGCACTGACCCTGGGGCCACCGGCGGGTAACGTCCTTGATGTCGTAGCGGACAATGGGGTACGCCTCCTTGTAGAGGGCGGTTACAATCATCGTCCCCACTTCCCCGGGCGCTACCGGCTTGTAGGTATCCGGGTCAACGATCTCCACGATGAAGGCGTCCTCCCAGATATGGTGGCCGCCACCGTAGGGACACTCGGAGGATATGGCCTGAACCTCGTGCATCCCGTAGGTGTCAAAGGCCGGCACGCCCCAGGCCTCTCGCACCAAGTCCGACTTGCCAAAGCACTCCACCAGCTTCAGCTTCAGGTCTCGGCCCACCTCCAGCCCCATGTCTTTAGCCACCTGGGACATATGAATCAGGTACTCGGGGAAGCCGACCAGGGCGTTGACCTGCCATTTCTGGGCGATTTCCAGGGCGCGGGAGGTGCGGGTAACCACGCCGGCGCTGGTGGTAACCGGAATACAGCCCAGCCATTGCCACAGGGATTCGTGGGCCGAGTAGGCGGCGTTGTGGGTGGAGTAAAGCAGGGTGTTCATTACCACGTCGCCGGGCTTGAACCCGTGCCAATAATAAGAACGCGCCCGCAGGATGTTGCCCACCTCCCGATCCCAGGGGGTATAGAAAGTGGGGCGCGGCTCGCCGGCCGTGCCGCCGCTGGAGTGGATCCGCCAGGGTATTTCCCCGGCCCGCACATCCCGGCCCACGTAATCGCCAAAGGGCGGGTGCGCCTCCACACTCTGGCGGATGTCCTCCACCGTGTACCGTGGCGCCTGCTTCAGGTCTTCAACCGTCCCGATGTCCCCCGGCTCGATGCCGGCCGCTTCCCACTTGCTGCGGTAGAAGGGGACCTGGTACGCCCGCTCTACCGCGCCCTTGAGCCGCCTTTCCTGAAGCTCGCGGATTTCCTCCAAGCCCAGCTGGAAGACGCCGCGGAAAAAGTCCGGCGCCGGCGGGTACTCTCGCACCAACTCTTCAAAGTCGATGGACTGGTAGTAAAAGGGTACGTCGTGCAAATCCTGTGGCCGCAAACCGAGCCTCCTTCCCTTTACAGCTTCAGGCCTTTCACAGCTTCAGGGCCTTTATCGCGTTGCCCCGTACGAACTTTTCGTACACCGTCGGGCTGATGGTGCGATGAGCGCCGCCCCACTCAAAGCCGGCATCTACTATCTTCTGAAAATCGTCCAGCCACACCTTGGGGTTGATGGCCGGGTAGTCGCTGCCAAAGACCAGCTTGTCTTGCAGGACGGTGTTCATATACTGGAAAACTATGGGTTGGGTGGCATAGACGTAGCGGGGCAGCCAGCCGGACAGGTCCATATAGACGTTCTCGTGCCGCCAGCAAACCGCCAACCCCTCTTCGGTCCAGGGCCAGCCGAAATGGGTCATAATGATGCGCAGGCTGGGGAAAGCCGTAGCCACGTCGTCCAGCATCACCGGACGGCAGCCGTTGATGGTACAGCGGGTCATCCGGGTGGTGCCGGTATGCACCAGGATAGCGATGTCCAGTTCCACGCACTTCGCATAGATAGGCCACATCAGGGCCTGGTCGTTGGGGCAGAACTCCTGATAGGCCGGGTGAAACTTCAGACCCTTGCAGCCCAATTCCCTGACCGACCGCTCGATTTCCCGCAGGGCCGGCGGCCCCATGTGCGGGTCAACCCCGGCAAAGGGGATAAACAGGTCGGGGTATTTCTCGGCGTACAGAGCCAGATAGTCGTTGGGCAAGGCCCGCCCCCACTGGTTATAGGAAACCATGTTGACGATTACCGCCTTGTCCACCCCGGCGTCCCGGAAATGCTCATAGGTCTCGTCAATGGTAATAAACTGCTTGCCGTGGTGGGGCGCCTCCGGGCTGCGTCCAAAGAAATCGTAGTGGGCCTCGGTAAAGGACGGCCCATGTCCCAGGCAAGTCTCCTGGGTAAAGGGGTGGATGTGAATGTCGATGGGCTTGACGGACGGGGAGACCATAGCTGCGTTCCTCCTATCCGGGACTATCTGGGGCCTGTCCGGGATTATCCGGGGCCGGGCGCACAAAATCGGCTTGCCGGGACCGAATGGCCCTCCTATCCGGGGCTATCCAGGGCCGGGGGTGATTTTCCGGCATATATTATACCGTCCCTGGAAATGGGGCAAGGTATAAGGTATTATATCGCGGTGGGACAGGGCAAACCCGCCCGCTCCTTGCGCTTGCCCCTGGTGTATAATGGCCGAAACCCGGCTGGCTTAACCCTAAATTACACCGGAGGTATGAGTTCCGTGAAATTGCTGGTAATAACCGGGGGACGCCATCCCTATGAGGAATCTACTCCCGTCCTGAATGACTTTCTTGGCGCCGCCGGCCACGACGTAACCGTTACCGATGCCGCCGCAACGTTGGCCGATGCTACCGCGATGGCGGGCTATGACGCCCTGGTGTTCAACACGCGTCGGGAGAACCTGCCCGACTTTGGCGACCTGGCCCTGACTCCGGCGGAGCAGGAGGGCATGGCCCGGTTCATCCACTCCGGCAAGGGGTTCATCTGCATCCACATTTCCACCTGCCTCTCCAAGGCCTGGCCCGAATACCACGACATCACCGGCGGCGGCTGGATTACCGGGACCAGTTTCCACCCGCCCTACGGCCAGTTCACCGTCAACGTCAGCGACCCCGGGCACCCGGGCGTGCAGGGCGTAACCGACTTTATGACCAACGATGAGCTGTATATGGGACTGGCCCACCAGGAGGGCAACGCGGTGTTTCTGACCGGCGACGCCGCGGAGGGAACCTGGCCCTGGGGGCCGGACCGGGCGCCGACCCATATGCCCGGCGGAACCTTCCCGCTGGCCTGGACGCGAACCTACGGCGCCGGCAAGGTCTTTGTCCTGCTGCTGGGCCACGACGGCCGCAGCTTCCAGACCCCTGAGTTCCAGAAAATAGTCCTTAACGGGGTGGACTGGGTTACGACGGACTAAGGGAGCGCCAGCCCGGCGGAGTTACAGAGGCGGGATAAAAGAGGAATGCGAGCTTCCCGCCCCCTTATTTAGAGGCCGGTGGCGAATTGCCGGGGAGTTTCGTTATAAACGGAGTCCTCCAGCCAAAGACAACCGGGCGGCCCCCGTACTCCCGGAAAACCCGTCTGCGGCGAGTGGAGGGGGACCCGGGGTGATGGCGGCCCCTAGTACCCCCGGAAAACCTCGGTGAACAACCGGGCCTTTTCCACCGGCCCATCTATTTCCAGCTGGGCCGGGACCGGCCCGGACTCCAGGTCCAGCCGGCCGTAGATGAGCAGCACGTAGCTGCTGGCGTCGCAGCGAAAGGTTACGTCGGGGAGCTCGTCTCCGGCGGCAGGGGCGGCGCTCTCGATACGGAAACCGTCGCCCTCCAGCGCCACGTCCTCGTTCACCGGAGCGGGGCCGGAGACCTGGAAACGGAAGCGGGCCGGAGCAGCCCCGGCCACCGGAAGGAAGCAGGTATTCAACCAGCGATGGGCCAGGGTGGTGATCAGCCCGGCGGACTCCTCGGACAATTGGGCCAACGGGTCAAAGGCGGAGCGGATGTCCCAGCCGTGGATGACCAATTCCTGGATGCGTCGGGCCACGTTTTCGTGCAGCGGAATGATGCCCCGGCGGTGGAAAGACGGCATTCCCCATTCCGCCGCCTGAACCACCCGGGCCGCCTGACCCAGTCGGGCGTGGCTGTCGTTGAAAGTGGCCAGCAGGTCGGCGGTGTCCCTGCCACTGCGGAAGTCAATGGCCCGCTCCGCCGTCATCGCCGAGGCCCGCTCTCCCTGGTTCAGCATCCGTTGGCCCTCCGGCGGGCTGCTGTCGCCGGCCCGGGCGCGGGCGATGGCGGTAGCGCTGCCGCCGGAACCCTGCGCCAGATGCGCCACCACGTCGGCCACCGTCCAGCCGTCGCAGGCGCTGTCCTGCGCCCAGCCCGCCGCGTCCAGGCCAGCCAGAAAGCCGCTCAACTGCTCCCCTTCGGCGACCAGCAACTCAACCGCCCGGTTCATATCGGGGATCGGTATGGAGTCGGGGTTGGAAGTCATAACTCCTCCTTGATACTCGGGTTATTTTGGCGTAAGGACCCTCTGCCCTCCGCACTGGCCCGCCCCTGCCGGGCGCAGCGAGTCTCAACTACAGCGTCTTTAGTACAGCGTCTTTAGCAGGAAAAACCGGGTCAGGATAGAATCAACCAAGATGCCCGGGGCAAAGCGGGCCATTGGGCCGGCCGATAAAGAGCAGGATAAAGAGGAAAAGCCGCCAGTCCCAAGCCCGGACGTAACCCCAGAGGTAACCGGCCATCGCCTTTAGCGGCCGGCGCCAGCGGCCCGGTAAAGGCAGCCCCCGACGGTAGTAACGTACAGGTCGGCCCGGTCACGGCCGCCAAGGGCGCAGTTGGTTGGCGCCCCGGGCAGCGGCCCGGATTCCAGAATACGACCCTCCGGCGTGAAGGCATAAACCATCGGCCCCGGCCCGGCCTCCTCCCCACCGGCAACGGCCAGGATGTTGCCTTCCCGGTTCAGACACATACCCTGGATACCCCGGTGGACGCCCCGCCGGTCGGCGCCGAACCGGTGCAGCAGGCGGTAAGGCCCCAAGGCGGCGTCATCAAGCACCGGGTAGGCCCGCAATTCCCGCGCTCCCACCGCCGCATCGCTGCTTTCCGCCACGTACAGGGTGGACTCATCCGGGGAAAGCAGCAGGGCCGCCGGCGCGTCGGTGTCATAGGTCATCCGCCGAATCGGGGAATCCAGGTTGGGGGCTTCCAGCCGCAGGACGGAGGCATGGGGTAGCTTGTCGTGAATCTGCGGGTTCATCGCCTCCCGCAGGTCGCCGTGGGGATCGCAGAACCAGATGCGGTGGCGCGAATCCACCACCAGGTCCTTGGGCTGGTTGTGATACACCCCGTTCAGCTTGTGGGCCAGCGGCGCAGTGCTACCGTCGGCATTGAAGCGCACTAGGCGGCGGCCTCCGCTCTGGCAGCCGTAAAGCGTCCCGTCGGCGGAAAAGGCCAGACCCACGGTACGATTAGTCCAGCGGCGAAAGTCGGTCGCCGCCCCGGTCGTTGGGTCATAGCGCAGTATCCGGTTATTAGCCGCGTTAAAGGGAAAGGCAAGCTGGGTAAACAGCAGGGCTTCGCCATCCCAGACCGGACCATCGGTGGGGCTGCCGTAAGGCCCGGCAACCAACTCAAACTCCCAATTCACGGGCAATCTCACGGGCAACCTCGCCGGTTCAACTTCAAGGTGCGTAACGGTTGGATTTTATGAGGGCATATGGAGAGTGTCAATAATTTGGCGGCGCGGATGACACCGGGCAATTGAATAGTGGCTTGAATGACATTATGCTGACCCGGAATTATTGAATTACTGGAGGGGAGGGAGGAAATGTCCCGTCTATTGCGGACAGCAGAAACCAGCGGGCAACGGGTTGTTTTTGAGCGTGGCAACGATGCGGTACGCCTTCAGTACGCCTTGACGTGCGGTGATAATCGCGAAATCCTCTGCGCTATGCCCGATAATTCCGTTGACCTGGCAGTAACCTCCCCGCCCTACTTCTCGCAACGGGAATACTCCTCCGTCGGGCTGGGCAATGAAGCAACGGTTGAGGAGTACCTGGACAACGTCCTCACTACGTTCAAGCAAATAGTGCGCGTCGTCAAACCTACCGGGAACATCGTCTATAATATGGGAGACAAGATAATTGACGGCAGCTTGCAACTGGTGCCCTACCGGTTCGCCATAAGAATCCTGGATGAGTTTGACTTGCGTCTGGTCAACGATATTACCTGGATAAAGAAAAACCCGACACCGCATCAGTTTTCCAGGCGCCTGACCACTAGCACCGAGCCCTTTTTTCACTTTGCACTGGGCAATGAGTATTATTACGACCGTTCATCGTTTCAGCCCGGAAAGGAACCAACCCGACATACCCCGACCCCAAAATTGGGCAGCCAGTACCGACAGCTTATTGAATCCTCAGAGTTGACCGCCCCGGAGCGCAGCGCAGCGCACAAGGCATTGGACCAAGCGGTGGCAGACGTATGGAGTGGCGCCATTCAGAGCTTTCGGATGAAGATACGAGGAATTCATGCTCCCGCCTACGGAGGCCAGGAGGGTGGTCGCAAAATCCATCTTGAACGGGACGGTTTTACTATCATCCGCATTACCGGACAGACCATGAAGCGGGACGTAATAGAAAGTCCGGTAGAGAGCCTACCCGGTAACGGGCATCCGGCAGTGTTCCCCGTTCAGGTAATTCGAGAGATTATTCGTCTCCTGTGTCCCCCGAAGGGTTTGGCGCTAGATCCATATATGGGTAGCGGCTCAACAATGGTGGCGGCGCTGTTGGAAGGGCGGAGTTGCACCGGTATAGACATAAGCCAGAATTACTGCGACGCCGCGCTGGAACGGGTAACCCGGGCTATGAACAGCGTTGCGTTGATTTAACAAAGGTCTTGGGAGGATGTCGAGAGGAAACCGAGAATGGTTGAGCAAGGCAATGTCGAGCAAGAGTTGCTCGAAGCGATTTATGGCCGGGCTTTGGCCTTACATCAGAACGGAGAGCGACCGCCAACGCTTGATGAGCCTTATAGCGGCCTTTGCGCCGTAATCATCGCCAATCAAGAAAACAATCGTGGCGTTTTAGCTGTCCTGATTACTCTGCTGCTGAAGAAACTGCACGACCCGGAACAGGATATCCGGTTGCACCAAACGCAAATGACCGGTGGGTTCAGTGGCCGGGGGTTGGACACCCGCATTGTTACTCCCTTCTTGCGAGAGCGGAATTTTCCGTATATGCAGGCCGGCTCCGGGTGGCTGACCCGCTCTTTGGAGCAGGCACGCCCCTATGACTTGAACTATCCAGGAGGCATACGCCCCGCGACAGTGAAGAATGCTTTTCTGACGCTGGTTGACGGAGTGCAACGTCAGGTCTTGTCCGCAGAAAATCTCCTGCTCGGGATACTCGCCGGGCTGATTGAGTATCGCGACCGGAATACGAACCTGGTCTTATCCCGCCCGGTCAACTTGTCGGTGGCCCAATTAGCCGGCCGGGTACAACAACACCACACTACCCAACTACCGGGCGCCTCCCGTTTGCCGGTGCTGGCGGTACACGCTATTTTGAGCATCCTAGTTCGGGAAACCGAACGCTACCGGGACTGCGTTCTTTTGCCCCTGGAGCATCATGCCGCCGCTGACCGCCGCACCGACCTGATCGGCGACCTTCACATCCTGGACGCCAACGGCGCTTTGTTTGAGGGGTATGAAATAAAGCACAATGTCCCTATTACCTCCGGGTTGATACAAACCTCCTTTGCGAAGCTGAGAACCACTCCCGTGCGCCGATTCTACTTGTTGACTACCCACCACCACACCGACTATTCCGAGTTTGAGCCGGACATCCGGCAAGTCGCTCAAGCCCACGGCTGTCAACTGACCGTCAACGGCGTTGACCGGACTCTGGCTTATTACCTCCGTCTGATTGGAGATACCCGCAGCTTTGTGGACCGGTACGTTTCCAATCTGGAAATTGACCCGTCGGTAACCTTTCAACTCAAGCAGTCCTGGAACGAAATCGTACAGGGTAACCCCCCTCCCCTGGCCCCGCTGTTCCGCCCCGGTTGAATTATCTGCCCGGCAATGCTAATCTGCCCGAACGATAGCCAAACATGAAACCGGAGGTTGCAGTATGGCCGAGCAGCGAATCGGGGTGGCGGCGATGGGTGGCGACAGCCGGGCGGTGGTAGCCCGGATTCAGGAATTGGAGCATCTGGGCATAGCGGCGGCGTGGCTCACCTCCGGCGGCGCCGGGCCAGACGCCCTGACCACCTTTGCCGCCGCCGCCGCAACCACCGAGCGCATTCTGTTAGGGACGAGTATTATCCCCACTTACCCCCGCCATCCCATCGTGGCGGTGCAGCAGACCCAGGTGGTGGCCCAACTGGCGCCGGGGCGGTTTCGTCTGGGCTTGGGCCCCAGCCACAAAGTCAGCATTGAACCTATGTTTGGCATCGAACACCGCGCCCCCCTGACCAACCTGCGGGAGTATATCCAGGTGGTCCGGAGCCTGTTGGGCGAGGGTCGGGTGGACTATGACGGCAGTCAGTATCACGGCCACGCGGCCCTGCCCGGCGCGGCGGCCCCGGAGGTGCCGGTGCTGGCCTCGGCCCTGCGCCGCCGCTCCTTCCGGTTGTGCGGCGAGGTAGCCGACGGGGCCATTAGCTGGGTCTGTCCGGGCCAATACCTGCGGGACGTGGCCCTGCCGGCCCTGCGGGAAGGGGCGGCCCAGGCCGGGCGGGAGGTTCCGCCGCTGATCGCCCACGCCCCGGTCTGTGTCCACGACAATCCGGCGGAAGCCAGAGAGGCAGCCCGGCAACAGCTTGCCAACTACCCGCGCTCTCCCTTTTACCAGGAGATGTTTGCCGCCTCGGGCCACCCGGAGGCCCGGGATGGGCTATGGAGCGATGGAATGCTGGAAGATGTGGTTTTCATGGGCAGCGAGGAGGACGTGGCCGGCCGCCTGCGGGAACTTTTTGACTGGGGCGCCACGGAGATTCTGGCCCACCCGGTTACGGCGGGCAGCGACCCTCAAGCATCCATGAATCGCAGTCTGAACCTGATCGCGACGGTAGGCCAGGGGCTGTAGGCGTACGGCTATGGGCCTCCATTGCGATTCCGCACACCGGGAGGGAACAACACCAGGGGCTGTAGGCGTACGGCTATAGGCACTACCGCTCGGCAATGGATGTCGCCATACTCCCAGGGGCTGTAGGCATACGGCTATAGGCCTCTGGGGACGCGGGGGAGGCTGGTCCACGTACCCAGGGGTGTAGGCCGGCGGTGATGGCGGCGGAAAGTCCTTCGATCGGCTGGTCCACGTACCCAGGGGTGTAGGTACGGCGATCGGTGTACGTTGGGAGCTGCTCGGCGTGAGCCGGGCGGGCCCGGTCAATAGCCCGGACGCGGCGGCTGCCCCGGGTATCCGGCTCGGCGACGGCCCGGCGGTTGGAGGCGACGACGCTGGAGACCGCGGCTGGCGCCGAGCTGGACACCGAACCCCGGAAGTGCGGCATTGCGCTGCGGGCCGGCAACTCAAAGCTGGCCCGCAGCTTTCCCGGGGCGCCCGAACGATAGCAGCAACTCCCCTCCCGGAGCGCCCAGCCGCCAACTACACGGACTCTGACTTGGCCGTCAGCTTTTCCCGGAGCGCCCAGCCGCTAGGCTGCGCCGGGAAGTCGCCGCAACCACCGCTTTGTCGGTGCGACCGGCTTTTGGATACCGGCCCTGCGGCCATCCGGCGCGCCACCTGTTCCGCCGACGGTGAATTGCGCCGGCAAGTCATGACTGAAGTCGTATTCCACCCGCACCGCGGCCAGCGCCTCCTTAAGGATCTCCGACGTTGCACCGGAAAGCCAGGATAGGAGTCGTATTCCACGTCGAGGCGCCATAGACGTAGATCTGGAACCCGCCGTTGGGGCAACCCGTTCGCAGGTACAGGTCGCCCTGGCTGAGCTGGCCGCGTATCTGCGTACTGGTCGGATTACTGGCGCTGGGAACGTTTAGGCCGAAGTACCACTGATTTCCCGGGGGGCCCGGGGGGCCGCCGGAAGGGCCTGGTGGGCCCTGAGGGCCAGCGGGGCCGGTCTTACCGGGAAGGCCTCTGGAGCCCGGGACACCCCGGTCGCCCTGAGGACCAGCGGGGCCGGTCTTACCGGGAAGGCCTCTGGAGCCCGGGACACCCCGGTCGCCCTGGTCGCCTTTCGCCCCCTGTGGCCCTTGCGGCCCGGCAGCCCCCTGCGGCCCGACAGCGCCAGTGTCGCCTTTCGCCCCCTGCGGCCCGGTGGGACCCGGCGGCCCGACAGCGCCAGTGTCGCCTTTCGCCCCCTGCGGCCCGGTGGGACCCGGCGGCCCGACAGCGCCAGTGTCGCCTTTCGCCCCCTGCGGGCCTTGCGGACCAGCATCGCCTTCTTCCCCTTTCGGCCCTTGCGGCCCGGCAGCGCCCTGGTCCCCCTTCTCCCCTTGAAGGCCTCGCGGCCCGGTGTCGCCCTGGTCCCCCTTCTCCCCCTGCGAGCCTTGCGGACCAGCGTCGCCCTGGTCGCCTTTCTCTCCCTGTGGGCCCTGAGGTCCTTCCGGGCCAGCAGGGCCCACAGGCCCAGCCTCTCCGGGAATGCCCTTGGCGCCTCGGGTGCCGGGGGGGCCCTTCTCCCCTTGCGGCCCTTGCGGACCAGCATCGCCCCGGTCGCCTTTCGCCCCCTGTGGCCCTTGCGGACCAGCATCGCCCTCTTCCCCTTTCGCCCCCTGTGGGCCCTGTGGACCGGCGTCGCCCTCTTCCCCTTTCGCCCCCTGTGGGCCTTGCGGACCGGCGTCGCCCCGGTCCCCCTTCTCCCCTTGCGGACCCGGATCGCCCTGGTCCCCCTTCAGACCCATCTCTCCCTGCGGGCCCTGGATTCCTTGCGGCCCCGGATCGCCCTGGTCGCCCTTCGGTCCCGGATCGCCCTGCGGGCCCTGGGCCCCTCGCGGACCCGTCTCGCCCTGGACTCCTGGCGGACCCGTCGGCCCGAAGGCCCCCCTCGGCCCCTGGGGACCCCGGGGTCCCTGGTCTCCCTGCGGGCCCGGCGCTCCCTGCGGGCCCGTCTCACCCTGGTCGCCGGTCGGGCCCGCCGGGCCGGTCTTACCGGGAAGGCCTCTGGCGCCCGGAGTTCCCCGGTCTCCCTGGTCTCCCTTCGGGCCCGGCGGCCCGATGGCGCCCGGCGGCCCGGCGGGACCCGGCGCACCCTGGTCCCCCTTCTCACCCGGCGGGCCGGCAGCGCCGGGCGGCCCGATGGCGCCCGGCGGCCCGGCGGGACCAGGCGCACCCTGGTCGCCCTTCTCGCCCGGCGGGCCGGCGGGCCCCGGCGTCCCGGTGGAGGAACCGGCCGGGCCCTGACGCCCCCGGGCGCCTCGGGGGCCTTCGGGACCCACCTCGCCAGCGGGCCCGGCCGGCCCCGTCGAACCTCGTTCGCCCTTGGGGCCGGCCGGGCCGGCCGGCCCCCGTGCTCCCCTGGGGCCGGTGGAGCCGGCCGGCCCGCGTTCGCCCTGGGGCCCGGCCGCGCCGTCTTCACCGGGGGGGCCGGCTACCGCCGCCAGGCCGCGTTCTCCCTTGGGCCCCTGCGGGCCGGGCGGGCCGATCGAGCCCCGGGGACCGGGTGGCCCGGGGGGGCCCGTTTCACCCTGGGGGCCAGCGTCGCCTTTCTCTCCCGTCTGCCCCGGCGGGCCGGGCGCCCGGCCGCCGCCCACCAGCGGGCTGAGGGAGGATATGGGAGTGTCGCCCCAGGTGTCGCCGTCGTGGGACCATAAATCGTAGTTGGCGGCGTTCAGATACAGGTCGCCGGAGTTAAAAGAGTCCTCCCGGGGAATGGGGGGAGTAATATAGGGGCTATCGCTGCCCCAATACCAAAAGGCGCCGGCCTCGTCTTCCGGCTCCAGACTCCCATCTTCTTCCCCGTCGCCCAAGCCGGGGATTAAATCTTCGCCCAAGTCAGTCAGGTCAGTAAAATTCAGGGTGCCAACCACGGTAAAAAACAACAAGGCACCCAGGGCGGAGAAGACGAGAATCCTTACCCGCAATGAGCTCATACAACCCCTCACTACCTCAACACAAGCTATCGATACGAATCAGCAATCGTTCAGCGTCCGATTCGCAATCCCTGCTGCCGCGCGATGCGGCTGGTTCAGAGTCTTCACTACGCGCCGGATGACCGCTGCGTAATTTCTATGAATACCCCAACCGGCCCATCCTCAAGGCAATATCATTTGGAAAACCGTTGGACACCGGGTGAGCTTTGCAACCCTCCCCAAGGTTGGTTAGAAACAATATGTCCCGCCGAGAGTAATCCGAAGACGCTAGCTCTGTCAGCATCTCTGGATTCCAGTTTTCGCCAGAATGACGACTTCCCCTCTCATTGATAATACTTTCGTAGCTGCCTCATCCTGGCATTCCGGGCGGAACGAGATACCCGGCCACGACCTGTTGTTGGCCGGGGCCTCATCCTGGCATTCCGGGCGGAACCGCAGTTGGCGGGCGATGACCCGGCGGAGGATTTAGTTGAGGGTTTAGTTGGCGCCTTCGCGGTTATCATCCGGGAAGCGTTCCGTAGCACGCTCCACCGGCGATTCTTTGCTATAGCCACAGCCGCCGTGAATCCGCGCCGGGGGGCTTTTTCACCGGGAGACACCGGGTAGGCATAGACCCGCAGCGAGTCGATTGCCCCGCGTAGCGCTTCGCCTCTTTATGGAATGCGGAAGGGTAAAGATTCCCGGCCTACGATCCCGGCTCCGGCCTACAACCCCGTCAATTCCGCTACGGTCCCATCCACGTAGAGAATCCGCAAGGTAGCCAGGACGTTGGCGGCCAGCTGCTCCCTTTGTGCTTCTTCCAGGCCAGCGGCCAGCCGGTTCAGCAGGTCGGATACCCGGGTTTGGCCGTCCAGCAGGGATACCAGGCGGGCCACCAGGCTACTACAAGGCAGCCCCTCCGGGTGGGCGGCGGTAATCAGCGCGTAACCCCAGGTGAACTCGCCGTCGCCGACCACCGGCTTGCGCTCCACCCGCACCCCGGGACGCAGCGCCGGGATGGCCCGGCAGAGCGGCGGCGGTTGGCCCGCCGGGGCGGCCAGGTAACGCTCCATCCGGGACTGGCGCGCCGCTCGTTCCGACTCTACGGCGCGCACGTCGCGGACAAACCGGGCCGGCGCCTGTCCCCGCTCCAACACCATCCGTTCATAACCCCGGGCCGGCTGCCCGGCCACCGCCTGGATGAAGGATAGCCGAGGAGAGCGACCGGTGGCGTGGGCCAGGTCGGCGCCGGAATCGGCAGCAGCATCGGAATCGGAATCCAGGATGCGACGGGCCTCCCAGAAGTAGGATTCAACGGTGCGGTTGCTGGAATAGAAGAGGCGCACCAACTCCCGGAAGTGGTGATATTCCTTGTAGTAAAGTTCCTGGTAAACGGTGGCGGCCGCCGGAGCCAGCGCTGGGTTCCGCAAAGCCGTGGTTACGTAGGCGGCGGCCAGGACGCCCGACATCAGGGCCAGATGCACCCCGGAAGAGAAGAGGGGGTCAATGAAGCAGGCGGCATCGCCCAGCAGCACATAGCCGTCGCCGGCAATGTCCGCACAGGCGTAAGACCAGTCCTTGACAATCTGGGGGCTCCCCACCCGTCGCGCCGGCTCCAGCAACCGGGCCGTATGGGGCGCCTGGGCCAGCTGCTCCTCCAGAAAGCGAGCCAGACCCAACTCCCGGACCTGCGCCTCTCCCGCCGCCGCATCCACCACCGCGCCCACGCTGGCCTGGCCGGTGTGCAGGGGTATGGTCCAGAGCCAGCCGTTGGCGCAGGATTCGATGAAGATGTTGGTATCCGCCGGCGGGGGCAGCCGCCGGGCGCCGGCGTAGTAGGCATAGACCGCCAGGTTGCGAAAGGACTCATCCCAGCGGCGCAGGGCCAGTTGCCGGCCCAGCAGCGCTCCCTGCCCACTGGCATCCACCACAAAACGGGCGCCGACGGTTCCGGTTTCGCCAGCGTCGGTAACATAGTTGACCCCGTTGACCCGGCCCCGGCGGGGATTGGTCAGCGGGTCGAGCGGGTCAGGCGTAATGGTATCCGGATTTCGGCTTTCGCCGGGATGGCCGGGATGATGGAAGCCTTGGCCGGAGGGCGAGGGTTCGGCAGCGAACCGGACCCGGGTGGCCCGGCAACCCGGCCACACCGTCACGCCCTGAGCGGCGGCGTTGTCCAGCAGCAGTTGGTCGAACTGGGGACGCCATACCTGGTAGGCGTGGGGATAGCGACGGTTGGTTTCGCCGAAAAACCAACTCCAAGGCGCTCGGTCCTGCCCCCAGACCATCGTTGCGCCCCACTTTTTAAGGAAACCCTGGGACTCGACGGCCGGCAGGACACCCAATTCTTCGAGGACGGGGATACTGGCCGGCAGCAGCGACTCGCCCACGTGGGCCCTGGGGAAGCGTTCCCGTTCCAGCAGCAGGACCTGCCAACCCTGACGGGCCAGCATGGTAGCGGCGGCGCTGCCCCCCGGCCCGCCGCCGATGACCACGACCTCCGCTACCGCTGCATTAGGGGACGCTTCCCGAGTCATTATGACCGCCACCCTGGAAAGGTCTTGAAAACCTGGCCCACCCCGACCAACGTCCCGGTTTGGGCCCATCCCCGGGATCTGACAAACCCCGGCATTCTCCACTGCGCCAGTGTCCGCGCCTGGTCATCCTTGGATCCATTGTCAGTCAATGCTTAGTCAATTGAGGATTACGACCAATAGCTCGTAATTCCCGGTTCGCAATCGTTCCTCTATACCTGGTATTCCGGGCGGCGCAGCAGTTGGCGGGCGATAACCAGGCGGAGGATTTCGTTGGTGCCTTCGCCGATAATCATAAGGGGAGCGTCCCGGTAGTAACGCTCCACCGGCGATTCCTTGATGTAGCCGTAGCCGCCGTGAATCCGCATGGCTTCCATCGTTACTTCCCCGCAGATTTCGCTGGCGAACAGCTTGGCCATTCCCGTTTCCAGGTCCACCCGCGCGCCGGAATCCTTTTTGGCGGCGGCATCATAGGTAAGCAGTCGCGCCGCCTGGATTTTAGTAGCCATATCGGCCAGCTTGAGCTGGATTGCCTGGTGCTGGGCAATGGGAACGCCAAAGGTTTCCCGTTGCTGGGAGTAACGGATGGCCGCCTCAAAAGCAGCCTGGGCCACGCCCACCGCCCGGGCCGCCACGTTAATCCGCCCGGTTTCCAGGCCGCTCATCACCTGGCCGAAACCACGGCTCTCCTCCATTCCCACCAGGTTTTCGGCGGGAATCCGGTAATCCTCGAAAATCAGTTCGCAGGTATCCAGCCCCCGGTAGCCCAGCTTCTCCAGGTCCCGGCCCACCCGGAAGCCGTCGCCGCCCTTTTCCACGATAAAGGCGCTGATGCCCCGATAATTGGGTTCGGCCATCCGGTCGGTGCGGGCCAGCAGGCAAAAGGTATCACCATAGCGGCCGTTGGTGATAAACATTTTGCTGCCGTTAATGACGTATTCCTCGCCGTCCTTGTCGGCGGTAACCTGGAGATTAGCCACGTCGGTTCCTCCGCCCGGTTCGGTGAGGGCCAGGCCGCCCCGCTTGCGACCGGAGGCCAGGTCGGGCAGGAAGCGACGCTTCTGCTCCTCGGTGCCGTAGTGCGTCAGCACGTAGGTCATAATATGGTGAGTGCCGATAGCTCCGGTAAGGCTCATAAAAGCCTTGCTCATTGCCTCGAAAATCAGGGCGAAGGTGGTATAGTCCAGCCCCATGCCCCCGTACTCTTCGGGCACCGTAATTCCAAAAAGCCCCAACTCCTTCATCTTGTCAATCAAGTCCAGCGGAACCGTGTCGTCCCGGTCCAACTGAGCGGCGACCGGCTCCACCTCCCGGCGGACAAAATCCTTGACCAGGTTGACAATCTGGCTGCGGGCTTCTTCAGGGGTTTGAGTGGTCACGAGAAACTCCTCGGCCTCCGGGAGAATTAGTAATAAGGTAGGGGAGTACGGCGCCGGCATTGTACCACAAGAGCGTCGCCATTTCTTGCGGCGTCCCCTGAATCCGACAAGGCAATTGACCGGATCGGGCAATCGCATCATAAAACCGTAGCTGGCGACGGTTTGAGCCGGGGCCGCCCGGCGCCCAACCGGGGCAAACCCACCGCTTTCCCGGCAGTAGCTATCGTGGACGGGCCGCCTGGCGCCCAACCGGGGCAAACCCGTACCAACGCCGGCTATTTCCCGTAGCGGAGAGATATTATACTGGTGAGGAAGATTGCAGTTGGAGAGTTCCGGCAATGGCAGATGTCGCCACCACCCGGCGGGTAGCCGAATTGCGCGGGGAGATTAACTACCATAATCATCGCTACCACGTGCTGGACGACCCGGTGATTAGCGATTACGACTTCGACCGCTTGTTGCAGGAATTGCGACAACTGGAAGAGGAATACCCGGAGTTGGTAACCCCGGACTCGCCCACCCACCGGATTGGCGGCGAACCGGCGGAGGGTTTCGTGCCGGTGGAGCATCGCCACACGATGCTTAGCCTGGGCAACGCCTTTGACCCGGAGGCGCTGGAAGCCTGGCACAAACGGGTTAAAAACCTGCTGGACGACGCCGATTTCTCCCTGACCTGTGAATTGAAGATTGACGGGCTGGCGGTGAGCCTGATCTATGAGCATGGCATCCTGGCGCAGGGGGCAACCCGAGGCAACGGTTACGTAGGCGAGAACGTTACCCATAACCTGCGCACCATCCGCACCATTCCCCTGACCCTCCAGGGCAACCCGCCACCCTACCTGGAAGTACGCGGCGAAGTCTATATGCCGGTGGACAGTTTTCGCCGTCTCAACGAAGAACGGGCCGAGCGGGGCGAACTCCTCTTTGCCAATCCGCGCAACTCCGGCGCCGGCACCATCCGACAGCTTGACCCCAAAATTGCCGCCTCCCGCAATATGCAAATCTGGGTCTATTCCCTGGTAGATGCCGGCGATTCGGCCCACCCGGAAAACCACTGGGACACGCTGGAGTGGCTTCAGTCCTTGGGGTTCCGCACCAACCCCAACAACCGGCTGTGCCATACCCTGGCCGAGGTCCACGATTACTATCAGGAATGGCTGGAGCGGCGCCACGACCTGCCTTATGAGGCCGACGGGGTGGTTATTAAGGTTAACCCCTTCGGCTACCAGACCGCCCTGGGAGTGGCGGGGCGGGAACCCCGCTGGGCCATCGCCTACAAGTTCCCGGCGGAACGGGCGGTTACCCAGCTGCTAAAGGTTGAAATCAACGTGGGGCGCACCGGCAGCCTGAACCCCTCCGCCATCCTGGAGCCGGTAACCGTCAGTGGCGCCACCGTCCGCCACGCCTCCCTGCACAACGAGGAGGACATCCGGCGCAAGGACATTCGTATCGGCGACTGGGTTACTATCGAGCGGGCCGGGGACGTGATTCCCCAGGTGGTGGGGCCGCTGGTCGAGCGGCGCACCGGCGCGGAGCGGGAGTTCCGGATGCCGGAGCTTTGCCCGGTATGCCAAACGCCGGTGGTAAAGCCGCCGGATGAAGCGATGCACCACTGTCCCAATACCCTTTGCCCGGCTCAGTTCTTTGAACTGTTGAAGCACTTTGTCAGCCGGGGCGCAATGGACGTCGACGGCTTGGGGGAGCAATGGTGCCGCATTCTCATTGACCGGGAGTTGGTCGGCGACGTGGCCGACTTATACTTGATCCGGCGGGAGCGGCTGCTGGAGTTGGACCGGATGGGCGACCGGCTGGCTACCAAGATTATGGACAACATCGAGGCCAGCAAAACTCGTCCCCTGCCCCGGATCCTTTTCGCCCTGGGCATCACCCACGTGGGCGCTGAGGTGGCGGAACTGCTGACCCAACGTTACGCCAGTATCGACCAGCTATGCCGGGCTACTCCGGAGGAGTTGACCGAGCTACCGGGCATCGGCCCCAAGATTGCCGAAAGCATTTATAATTACTTCCAGGTAGCGGACAACCAAGCGGTCATCGAAAAGCTGCGGCAGGCCGGGGTCAAGCTGCATCACGAGTTGGAAATCGTCAACCCCAGCGAGTTGCCCTGGCATGGCCTGTCTTTCGTGGTTACCGGCGCCCTGAGCGCAATGACCCGTCGGGAGGCCGAAACTAAAATCAAGGCCCTGGGCGGCAGCGCCAGCTCCGCAGTAACCCGCAAGACCGGCTACCTGGTGGCCGGCGCTTCCCCCGGCTCCAAACTGGACACCGCCCAGCGGCTGGGCACCCGGGTGCTGGACGAAGCAGCCTTCCTTCAATTATTGAGCGAACCCTCCGCCGCCCACAGCTTCGCCGGCGCGACCGCAGAGTAACAGCAGAATAAGGGACAAACCGCCTATGCCCTCCGATAATCTCGCCTCGCCCCGGGACACTTCAGAAACCGACCGCTCGATGCGGATAATAGTTGGATTGGGCAATCCGGGAAGCCGCTACCGAGACACCCGGCATAATGTGGGCTTCCGGTGCATTGACCTGATGGCCCGCCAGTGGGGCATCAACCTCTCGGAGCGCCGGGCCAAGGCGGCGCTGGGCCGGGGGCGTCGCCTGGAGCGGGAGGTAGTCCTGGCCAAACCCCGGACATTTATGAACCATAGCGGCGAGGGCGTCGCCTACCTGCTGACCCGGTTCGGCGCCAAACCCGCCGACCTGGTGGTGGTCTATGACGAGATGGACCTGCCGGTGGGCCGGTTGCGACTCCGTCCCGGGGGTAGCCCCGCCGGCCACAACGGCATCCGCTCCATAATCAACGAGTTAAACACAGCGAACTTTGCCCGCATCCGGGTAGGCATCGGCCACCCTGACTGGCGCGGGGGACAAGTATCCCACGTGTTGAACCGGTTTTCCCCGGAGGAAGCGCCGGAAATCGCCCGGGTAGTCCAGCGGGTGGCCGAGGCGGTAGATTGCCTGCTGGCCGAGAACATCACCATGGCAATGAACCGCTTCAATTAGAAGCTATCCTCTCCCCTACTCTCCGGCATGGGAAATTCCGGCTTTCAGCGGGAAGGACCAAAGGGCGTTGGAAGCCGCCGCCGTTCATTCACCTCATTCACCGCCCAAAGCGGAACAGCGAAGCGGCGGTATCGCCAAAAATCCACTTCTTATCCTCCGCATCGGCATAAGACACGTGCTCCATCGGCCAGCGGAGGGCGTTGCGATAGCCCTCCCGGAAGGCTACTGGCGGAAAGTCGCTGCCCCACATCAAACGCTGGGCGCCAAAGGCGGCTACCGCCATTTCTACCAACGGCGGCACGTTATCCACGAAGGGGAAGGGCTGGATGAAAGGCATCGGGCGGGCGCAGATTTCGCCCAGCCCCGGGATCTTCATATAGGTGTTGGGGTATTGGGCCAGGGCCAGTACCCGGCGGTAGGCGTCGTAGGGCGCCGGATCCCGCCCGCCGCCGCCCAGGTGTTCGATAATCACCTTGAGGTCGGGCAATTCCCGGATGATGGTCTCAAAGTCCGGGGAGCCAAACTCGTCCACCTGGCCGGCGCAACTGACGATCAAACCCAACTCGTCGGCCTTACGCCAGATCGCCAGCGGGTCATCCCCCGGCGAGCGATTGGCTGCGTTGAGTCGCACGCCCTCAATTCCCTGGTCAGCCCAGCCGGCCAATTGCTCCGGGGCGTCCGGGCGGCCTACGTCCACGATAGCCACACCGGAAAAGCGGCCCGGGAACCGGCGCAGGCACTCCACCAAGTAAGAGTTATCGTAAACCCCGTTTATCTGGATCAGCACGGCATAGTCAACAGCGTTGCGGGTCATCTGGTCCAGCAGAATTTCCACTGGCTCGAACCAGTAGGGGGTAGCGTGGCAATGGGTGTCAACAATAGGCATAAGTTAGCCTCCTGGATGGAAATGGGCGGATGCAGTGCGGCCGCTACCTCGCTGCGCAAAACGGCTACCCGCCAGCGGGGCCAACTCAGTTGCCGGCGGCCCAATCGGACACCCGTCGAGAACAGCTACCCGCCAGCGGGGCCAACTCTACCGCACCAGTTGGGGCGGGCCGGAGGTGGGACTTTCCGGGTAGTTTTGCTGTTCCGCCCGGATTGAGGCATGGCGGCCGGCGATGTCACGAACTTCCGGCTGGTTGGACTGGCAGCCTTCGCACCAGACCACATCATCCGTAAAGAGACGCATATGGTCCTTTTTTACGGTGATGGTCTCTATCTCGGAGCGACAAGCTCCGCACATCCGCACTAGGGACACTTCATCTATCGGCATAGCTCGCTTACCTGCGCTTACCCGGGGAGAATCGGGGTGAACCGGAGCCGGCGCCTTGCGCGGCCCGGCAGGATTGAGTGTATGTCGCGCCCGGGCCGGTGTCAACGGCGGCCCGGCCGGGCCAATCCCGAGGCAATCGGGATCTGGTAGTACTTTCCCCAAGGGCCGGCGCCAATCCCGGGGATTGGCCCTTAAAACCGATTGCCCGGCGCTTCTGCCGATTTCCTCTGGGCAACCCTGGTTGGCAACCCTGGAAAACTGGCGTATAGTAGTAAGCAATCCGGCGGGAAAGAACGCTTTGCGGTAATCCCCCCAATTCCGGCGCTATTTCCGCCCAGTGTTAAGGAGGAAAGGTCATGGCAAAACCGATACGCGTTGGACACCTGGTACTCAATGTGAGAGACGTGGAAGCCTCCACCAAGTTCTACACCGAGATCCTGGGGTTTGAAATTTCCCGGCAGTCTGAGCTCGGCACTTTCCTGACCTGCGGTAAGATTCACCACGACCTGGCCCTGTTCAAGGCTCCCGAAGATGCCCTGCCCGTTACCACCGGTCAGTTGGGTCTGAACCACTTCGCCGTCCAGGTCGCCGATCTGGATGACCTGAAAGAGGTTTACGAGAACCTGAAGGACAAGGGCGTAACCATGGACCACAATACCGACCACGGTATGACCTCCAGCGTTTACTTTATGGACCCCGACGGCAATCGGGTTGAGTTCTTCTGCAACAACCAGGATGACCCGGCGGTGGGCCTGGCCCTGATGGGGGATACGAACCGCCGCAACAGGGAACTGGTCTTCAACTAGCCCAACCCAGGTAGCCACAATCTATGCCAACCCGGTGTGGCCATGCCACAACCCGGTGTGGCCGGCGCTCAAACGGGTAAAACCATCAGCCCCCGCCTATACCAGCGGGGGCTGATAATTTCTCGGCGCGCCGGCCGCGTCCGCAGCTCCAGACTAATCGACTTTTTCAACCCAGCTTTTCGACGCAGTGGCGCAGGGAAAGGGGATTTATTGAAACTCCAGGGTGGCGGCGCGGAGGCCGCAGACCGTCCGGCCAATTATTTCCAGGCACCGGTCGTTGGAAGGAGGCATCACCGGCCCGGCCAGAGCGTCCCGGTGCCACCGCTCCAGGGGCAAATCTTTCAGAAAACCGCTGCCCCCGGCGAGTCGCATCGCCTGTTCGGTAACCTGCACTCCCGCCTCGGCAGCCAGGTATTTAGCCTGGTTGGTCGCCAGGGACACCGCCGCCCGGTCTCCGTCGGTTTGCTCCGACATTCGTATGGTTGCCGCCTCACAGAGCATCAACCGGGCCGCCCGCAGTTGGGCGCTCATCTCGCCCAGGGAGCGCTGTACCAGCGGATTGTGGGACATCGGCTCGGTGGCCGGGGCAATGGTCCGGGTCCGGGCATATTCCCGGATAAAGTCATAGGCGGCCTCGGCGATGCCCAGGTAGGTAGCGGCATAACCCAGGGCAAACCCGGAAAGCTCAATAGTCAATAGCTGGCCCGGCTCTCCCAGAATGTCCTGGGCATCTACCTGCGTATCGTAGCGGATGCTGTGGCTGGTGGTGCCGCGCATACCGGTGGCGTTCCACCGCCGCTCGAGGGTAATGCCGGCCTCGCTTCGGGGAACCAGGGCCACCATAATACCCTCCTGAGCCGACGCGGTTCCCTCCAGCAGGCCGGAGACGAAATAGCGATCGGCGGCGTCGCCCAGGGAGCAGAAATGCTTGACCCCGCTGACCCGGTAGCCCCCGTCGGCGGTGGGCTTGAAGGCGGTGCGCAAAACAAACCGGTCCCGAAAGCTGGAGTCGGGTTCACTCATGACGGTGGCAAAGAGTTTACCCTCCTCCAGGACTTCCCGGAAATACCGCTCCTTTTGCGCGTCGGCAGCCAATTGGTCTATGTTGATAATGACGTTGGCGTGCATATTGAAGGTGAGGGCGGTAGCCGGGCAGCCCTTGGCCAGCTCCAGCAGGCAAAGGGAGTAGGTTACCGGGTCAATGCCGGGGCCGCCATAAGCCGCCGGCACGGTCAAGCCCAGCAGTCCGGCGTCGTGCAGGTCCCGGTAGTTCTCAAAGGGAAAAGCGGAGTAGGCATCGTAGCGGGCGGCGCGACCGGCGAACCGCTCCCGGGCCAATTGCGCTACCTGCTCAACCAGGGAGTTAACCGGGGGAAACATAAATACTGCTCCTCTGCAGGCTCGGCGCTGGAGTCGGTTCAGACAAAATGGGGCATTACCGCCCGGGCAAAGAGTTCCATTGAGCGCAACACCTTACCCTGCTCCATGCCGCCAAAGTCGAAGTTACAGCCAAAGTATTCGATGCCCTGCTGCTGGAACTCCCGGATTTTAGCGATGCAATGCTCCGGCGTGCCGATAACGGCCCGGTTCTCGGCGAGATAGTCGTAGCCGGGCGGTAATTGGGTACGGGTACGGCGGAAATCGTCCAGCCGTTGGTTGACCTCGCTGCCGGTGCGGAAGGTTCGCCGCCAGTCGGTCATATCCATCGTCCAGGCCAGGGCCGGCGCGGCGGTCTGCCGGGCTTGCTCCGCCGTCTCCGCCACGTGGAGATAGCGAAAGAAGGGAATCCGGGCGATGGGAATGTTGTACCCGGCGGTCTGGGACATTTTCACGAACCGGTGGCACAAGTCCAGCGCGTCGGCGTGGTCCAGCACCACGCCGCTAATCAGGGGATGGCCGGTGGATACCACGTATTCCAGGGTCGTAAGGGTGCGGGTGGCAGCGATGTAGATGGGTGGATGGGGTTGCTGCGCCGGCGGTGGCACCAAGTTGGCCCGGTTCACGCTGAAGTATTTGCCGTCATAGCTGTAATCCGGCGTAGTCCACAAACCCTGAACAATGCGGATGGTTTCCTGAAACCGTTCCTGACTTTCCCCCTGGTCCACGTTATAGCCGGTATATTCATAGCCGGCGGTGCCCCGGCCAAAGCCTACGTCCAACCGCCCGCCGCTAACCACGTCCAGAGTCGCCGTATCCTCGGCCAAATGCACCGGATGGTGCAGCGGCGGAACCAGCACGGCAGTACCCAGGCGAATGGTCCGGGTGCGGGCGGCGATGCTGCTGACCAGCACCAGCGAGGCAGAACCGATGCCATAACGGGAAAAGTGATGCTCGGCGAACCAGGCGCTATGAAACCCCAATTCCTCGGCCAGGCGCACCTGCTCGGTGGCATCTTCAATTACCTGACCGGGACTGGTCCCCTCCGGCCAGGGTATATGGGTGAACAGGGCAAATTTCATCGCCGACTCCTCTGACGTTGCTGCCAGACGTTGCTGCCGGTAGTTTAACCGACTAGTTTAACCAACCTGGAAATGCCTCCCTCGGAACAACAACCGGAAGGCATCTCCGGATGGATAATGCTTACTTGACGCCTGTGGGGCCGACGCCCGGCCGGCCCCGGCATCTGCCGGGCCATTATCACTATTTCTGGTAGTTTCTTCGGATTCCCGCCCCGGCCCCGGCATCTGCCGGGGCATTATTCCGCCAGGGGCACCCCGCGCGGCGGCGTGGCGGCCCGGGGCGGAGCGCCGGGAGGCCCGGTTACTGAACTGCGCATATTGACAAAACTGCCGCATACTTTCAGCATAGAATAGTTTATTTTCTTAATTCTGACGGGGGGTAAAACTTGACGTTCCTCACCGGATTGGCCTTGCGGCGCAGTTCCGTCACTCTCTTGGTAATCATCCTGATTATGGCAGCGGGAGTATTCGTTTACAATCGGCTGGAACGGGAGTTGTTTCCCGATATAGAGTTCCCCAACATTACCATCACTTCCGTTTACCCCTCCGCCGACCCGGAAACCGTGGCCCGGGAGGTAACCGAGCCCATTGAGGACGCCATCGCCAACATTGACGGCCTCAAGGAAATCCAGTCCACCTCCCAGGAAAACCTTTCAATGGTGCTGGCTACCTTCGACTTTGGCGAAGACATGAAGGAGGCGGAACGCACCATCGAGAGCCAAATCAACGGTATTCAGTTCCCCAGCGGAGTGGACTTCACCGCGGTCAGCCGCATTAACAACAACACCTTCCCGGTAATGCAGCTCAGCGTCGTGGGCGACCGGGACATACCCTCCCTCCAACGCATCCTGGACGAGTCGGTGGTTCCCCGGTTCGAGCGGGTTGATGGAGTCTTTGATATATACGTCCTGGGCCGGGTTGAAGAGCGCGTAACGGTTACCGTCAACACCGACAAGTTGACCGACCTGGGACTATCCCTGCCCCAGGTGGCCGAAGCCATCAGCAGCAACAACACCAACCGCCCGGCCGGACGCATCACCGATACTGAGATTTCCTTTCCGGTGCGGGCCATTCACGAACTGAGTTCTCTGGAAGAGATACAGAACCTGACCATCGGCTACGAGCAGGTCAGCCTGCCGGCAGACGCCGCCTCCCCGGGGGCTTCCTTCAACTTCAGCGGGCAGCGGCGGGTTTTGCTGTCCGACGTGGCCGAGGTAGAGTTGGGGACGGCAGAGGCTACCGGCATATCCCGCACCAACGGCAAGGCCAGCCTGAACATCCTGGTGATCAAAGATCCGGAGGCCAACACCGTTGACGTAACGTCAGGAATCCTGGAAGTGATTGAATCCCTGGAGGGACTGCCCCCGGACGTTGAACTGCTGGAGTTAGCCAACGACGGGCCGGAGGTGGAGCGCTCCCTGTCCAACCTGTTACGGTCGGGCCTGACCGGTTTCCTGTTCGCCATCAGCGCCGTGTTCATTTTTCTGATCAACACCCGCCCCACGCTGCTGCGGGGCCTGGCCTTCACCCTTCGCCCCACGGTCATCATCAGCATATCCATACCCTTGAGCGTGCTGAGCGGCATTCTGTTGATGAGCCTGACCAGCGTATCCCTGAACTTTATGAGTCTGTCCGGGCTGGCCATCGCCGTGGGCCGGGTGGTGGATGACAGCATCGTGGTGCTGGAGAACATCTACCGCCACATCCAGCGGGGCGAAGAACGGATGCAAGCCGCCATCACGGGCACCCGGGAGGTGGGCGCCGCCATCATTTCCTCCACCCTGACCACTGTGGTGATCTTCATACCCTTGGCCTTCATTCAGGGCCTGGTGGGAGAGTTTTTTACGCCCTTTGCCCTGTCGGTAAGTTTTGCCCTCATCGCCTCTACCCTGGTGGCCCTGACCGCCGTGCCGGTGCTGGCGGCGGCGCTGCTGCGGCAAGGCGACTTCCCGGACGCCAGTGAAGACGATATGGACATCGAGCGGGAAACCTGGCTCCAGCGGTTCTATGCGCCGGTGTTGACCTGGGCCATCGGGCACAAGCTGCTCGCCCTGCTGCTGGCGGTGGCGCTCACCGGGGCCAGCCTGGGCCTGCTGCGGGTCATACCGGTAACCTTCTTCCCGGCCGGCACCCCGGCCTACCTGACGATGGACGTAGAGTTGGCGCCGGGCGCTGCCGTTGGCCGTACTTTCGTGCACGTAGAGCAGGCCGAAAGGGTGCTGGAGAGTTTTGTGGACGAGGGGTATCTGACGCTCTACCAGGTTACGGTGGGCCGGTCGGCCTCCGATTTTGACCAGGGAAGCGGCTCCGGCAACTTGCACCTCGCCGGGATCACCGCCCGGGTGGCCGAGGATGCGCCGGAGGACATTGCCGCCCGGGTGCGGGAGCGGCTGCCGGCGCCGCAGGAAGGAGTTACCTTTACCCTGACCGAGATTTCCGGAGGGCCGCCGGCCGACGCCCTGGAAATCACCGTCGTCGGCGCCAACTTCACCGCCATCGCTGCCGTGGCCCGGGAACTGGAGGCGGAGTTGAGCCGGATTGACGGCATCATCAACCTGAACAACGACGTTACCACCGGCCGGGATGAAGTAACGATTAACGTCAACCCGGAGGAGGCCGCCGAGTTTGGCCTGACCACCTTCGCCGTGGCCCAGCAGGTTAACCAGTTCATCGTCGGCCAGACGGTCAGCGAGGTTGACCTGGAAGGGATTACGCTGGATGTGGTTATCCGGGGCCGGCCGGAGGACGTGGACGACATCGAGAAGCTCAAAAACCTGGACATTCAAGGGCCGCTGGGCCTGGTGAAGCTGGGTTCCATCAGCGAAATCGCCATCGAGCAAGGGCCGGTAACCGTCAGCCGGTTCGACGGCGAACGGTCGGCCAGCATCACCGCCAGCATCATCGCCATAGATACCCAGGCGGTGGGCCGGGAAGTGCAGGCCGTCATCGACGGTCTGGACCTGCCGCCAGGAGTAGAAGTCAAAACCGGGGGCATCTTCCAGCAAATCGAGGAGGGTTTCCAGGACATATTCCTGGCCATGGCCGTAGGGATCATCCTGGTCTATCTGGTGATGGTCGCCAGCCTGGGTTCGCTGCGCAATCCCTTCATCATCGTGCTGAGCCTGCCCCTGGCCATCGTCGGCGCCCTGGTGGCCCTGGCGATTACCGGCCGCACCCTGAGCCTGTCGGCGATGATGGGGCTGCTCCTGCTGGTCGGCATCGTGGTAACCAACGCCATCGTGCTGATAACCTTCGTGGAACAGCTGCGGGAGCGGGGAATGGGAGTGCATGAAGCCCTGATTCGCGGCGGGCGCGTCCGCATCCGGCCCATCCTGATGACCGCCTTCACCACCACCCTGGCCCTGCTTCCCCTGGCCCTGTCCTCCGACGACGGCGGGGGCATCATCGGGGCCGAACTGGCCACCGTGGTCATCGGCGGACTGGTCAGTTCCACTGCGCTGACCCTCATCGTAGTGCCGGTAATCTACACCCTGATGCACTGGTCAATACCCCGACTGCCGGGAACCGTCCGGGCTTTATTGCGGCGGAACCGGCGCCTCGGGCGGCCGGAGCGCAGCATCCGCGGAGATGCATAAAACAGAAAATAGACCAGGTCCGGATACCAACCAGGCAGTATTTCCCGGGACTATTTCAATTAATTCAATCAAGAGGTATTTTACGTGGGCCCGATAACGAAACGGCTAAAGACCCTCAAACCCTGGTATCTCGGGGGGCTGCTTGGCCTGGCTGTCCTGCTGCTCCTGGCCGGTTCCATCGGCTACGGAACCACCGGGCTGTCCGGCCAGTTTACCCCGCCCGGCCAGGGAGATGACTCCCCGGCCGGCGCCTCCCCAACCGGAGCGGCCCAGGCCCAGCCGGCGCCCTCGGAAGTAGCAGTCAAAAGCCGGCTCGTATTTCCCCTGCGGGACGAGCTTAGTTTCGAGCGGGCCGGGGAAGTGGAGGAAATTCTGGTATCCGAAGGGGAATGGGTTGCCGCCGGACAGGCGCTGGCGCGGCTGAATACCGACCACTTCCCCGCCCTGGAAGAGGAACTGGCCCGGCTCCGTTACCAGGTGGCGGAGGCCCAGGACAGCATCCGAAAAATCAACCGGGACTACCGCGGCGAACCCTTGCTGGCCGCCCAGCGAGCGGAGACCGTCGCCCGGTTGGAGTATGCCAATACCCAGGCCGAAGACTTCCTGGAGGATTTTGACCGGAATTATGCGGATGCCCTGACGGCAGCGCGGGACCACCTGACCCAGGTCGGGTTGGCCCTCGACACCGCCCGGGATGACTGGGCCGCCGGCTCGCGCGACCTGGACGCCAACCACGCTCAGGTATTGGCCGAAGCCTTCCAGGCCAGGGCCGACGCCGAGTTAGCCCTGGACCAGGCAATCGAGCAACTGGACGACTACCAGGAAGACCTGAGCGATGACACAATCCGGGCGCAGGACCGGGTAACCGAGGCGGAACTGGCCCTCGATTTAGCCATTGATCGGTTGTCTGACTACCAGGAAGACCTGGGCGACGACGCAATCCGGACACAGGACCGGGTAACCGCAGCGGAACTGGCCCTAGACCTGGACAAGGACCGGCTGGAAGACTTCATCACCGAGCACGACCGGCTGGTCATCCGCGCCCGCACCCTGGTAGGCACGGCGGAAGATGCCCTGGACGCCGCCCAGGAACCCCTTACCGCGTTCCTCCGCTCCCCCACCCGGGACCTGGACGCCGACGGCAAGCCGGTGGATGTTGCCAAGCTGCGCAGTCTCCAGGCGGCGGTTGACCTGGCCGAATCCGACCTCGCTCAGTCCCGGGATGACCTGGCCGAATTGGAAGAAGGCCCCGACTCTTTCCGGCTTCAGGAACTGGAATCCAACGTAACCGTGGCCGAGTTGAACCTGACCCGGGCCCGGGACGACCTGGCCGAACTGGAAGAAGGCCCCGACTCTTTCCGGCTCCAGGAGCTGGAATCCAACGTAACCGTGGCCGAGTTGAACCTGACCCGGGCCCAGGACGACCTGGCCGAACTGGAAGAGGGCCCCGACCGGCTGATACTAGAACAACTACAGGCCCGGGTGGACCTGGCCCAGGTCATCCTGGCCCAGGCCGAGAAGTTCCTTGCAGAAGAGTTGGAAGGTCCCGACCGGTTAATCCTGCGTCGCCTGAGCCTGGCGGTGGACTTGGCCGAAACCCGACTGAAATTGGCGGAACAAGCGGTCAATGACTTGGTCGCGGACGGCCCCGACCAGGCGGTGGCGCTCCTGCGCGAGAGTGAGATAACCACCCGGCGGGCCGAGATAGACCAGCTCTACGAGGAACCCGACTCCCTCCGGTTGGCGCAAATCGGGTCGCTCGAGGCGGGGATCACCCAAGCCCAGGAACGGATGGACGACATCCGGGAAGAGATGGAAGAAACATTGCTGCGCGCTCCTTTTGACGGGGTAATTTTCCTGCTCAACGTTGCGGTTGACGACCGGGTGAACGAGCATTCCCGGGTCATGGAGCTGCTCGACCCGAGGGAAGTGCTGGTGGAGGGTCTGGTGAACGCCACGGAGGTCCGGTTCATCAGCGCCGGCGCCGCCGCCCGGGTTGCCATCGGCTCCCTGCCCGGACGGGAACTGACCGCGACGGTAACTGAGGTAGCCGAAGTCCCCAACACCGAACGGGGCATTATCAGCTATCCCGTTACCATCCAGGTTAACCTCCCCGCCGGGCTGGAAGTTCCGCCCCGCCTGAGCGCGGTAACCAGCGTGATAATGCCTTGAGGGTCGGGTTTCCCCATTCTCAACACCGGCTGGCATTCTTTGCCCGGCCCGCCCGCCTCTCCCGGAGGACTTCAGCACATATTGAGAAGAACCAAGTTTAGCCGTTGATACCCTGGTTCTCTATCGGGAACTCCGGCTCACATTGAGAAGATCCGCTCTCCCAGGTTTGCCCATTGACCGCCTTTTTGCTACACTAGCGCCGGCCGGCAGTTTTATGTAAAGATACTGCCTGCAATTCGCAAGAGGAGAATTCGCTGTGATTTACGAAGTGCGTACCTATGATATGAAACCGGGCAGCGTGGCCGAGTTTGAGGATAACTTTGGGAAGGCTCTGCCTGGCCGGCAAGAGGTATCCCCCCTGGCCGCCTTCTGGCATACCGACATTGGCCCGCTGAACCAGGTTATCCACGTCTGGCCCTACGAGAACGAGGAGCACCGGGAAGAGTGCCGCAGCACCAGCGTCGAGGGCTGGCCCCCGCCCAACGGCGGCAACATCCTGAACATGGATTCGCAGATTTGGAACCCGGCCGAGTTCATGCGTCCCATGGGCGGCGACCAGGAGCTGGGGGGTGTCTATGAAATGCGGATCTATACTTACCAACCCGGCTCGCTGGACGAAGTATTGAAGCGCTGGGCCGCCGCCATACCCCACCGGGAACAGTATTCACCCCTGGCCGCCGGTATGTATTGCGAACTGGAAGACGGGTCGAGCAAGTGGATGCACGTTTGGCCCTACAAGGACCTGGCAGAGCGCACCAGCATCCGCGCCCAGGCCGCCGAGAACCCCAACTGGCCCCCACCGACCCGGGAGTTCCTGGTGCATCAGGAGAACAAGATCGTAATCCCCGCCTCCTTCTCTCCCATGCGCTAAATCCGATGCGGTCGCTCGCCCCTCACCCCCCCTCGCTCGCCCGTAGAGCCGGCCGGGGGTGGGGCAGCGGTCGCGCCGGAACAATAACAATAAAACAATAACAATGACAGTAATGACAGTAATGACAGTATCGATGCCATGCCAGCCGACACTGCGGACATAGCGGCGGTCAAAGAGGCTAACCGGCGGTTCTACGACGCCTTCGGCGCGCTGGACCTGACGGCGCTGGAAGATGTCTGCCTTGACTCGGCGCAAGCCCTGTGCGTTCATCCGGGCTGGCCGCCCCTGGTGGGTTGGGAACGGATCCGGGAAAGCTGGCGGCGCATCTTCGACAATACCACCCTGATGCATTTCAACATCCGCTACGTCAACGTGGTGGTGGAGGGCAATTGCGGCTGGGTTACCTGCGTGGAGAACATCACCAGCGTCCTGCAAGGCCGGGCCGATAACTTCGGCGTCCTGGCGACCAACATCTTCCTCCGCACGCCCCGGGGCTGGCGGCTCATCACCCATCATGCCAGCCCGGGAACGTAAACTGATTTCCCAGGCCACCGCCCCGTCGCCTAATCCCACGGGGGGTCTGCATTGGAACTTGTCTGGGGAATCCCGGCGGGAATATCTAAGGCTCCTGGCATTCCTGGCCCCCGGATTTGCCCTTACAGAACCGGATTATGCCATAATCTTGTCTTGCAAAGGGGCCGACAATCAGCAAGACGCCAATGGTCGGCAAGACGGCAACGGTCTATTGAAGCGACGAAGGGGTTCCGTTTGGAAATAGCGTTAGCCCCACAAGGGCAGTGCGTATCTGCGCTACGAAACACTAAAAATCAGACGAAGCCGCCGAAGGGGCTCACTATTAAGGAGGCAGCGATGGGATTGCTCAAAATTGAGGGAGTTACCCACTGGTCAATTCCGGTGAACAATTTGGCGGAATCGGAAGCCTTTTACGGCGACCTGCTGGGATTGGACCCGAAAGGACGCTTGGGCAACTCCGGTATGTCCTGTTTCAACGTCGGAGACCACAATATCCTGCTCTGCGAGCTTGACCAACCCACCTTGCAGGCGTCGCAACGGGACCGCAAGGTTCACCACTCTTTCACCGTCAGCCCGGAAACCTTTGTAACGGCCTGCCGCCTCTTCCGGGAGCGGCAGATTCCCATTGACGACCTGGTTTACCGGAGCCGGGGCTTCTTCACCGGCCGGGAGCTATACTTCTTTGACCCCAGCGGCAACCGGCTGGAACTGCGCGACCCCACCTGGCAGGAAGGAATGCCCACCCCGACCTTCGCGGAAATCGGGTAGGCTTCACCCCCGGCGCCGCTCCTTGAGCGGAGTTGATTGAGGGGCTCTGACATCGGACAGGTATCCGGTATTTCAGGCAGGCGTTGCCTGGCGACGGGCCTTCCAAGTTAAAACCTGCCCCGGCAAGCCTATCCAGAGAGCAGGGGAGATACCGGCTCCCGCTCCCGGGGAGCGGGCCGGGGCGAGGCGAACCACCCGAAGTATGCCAGTATGCAAGGAGAAAACTATGCCCTACGCTATTAATCACGTGCACCTCCGGTCGGCAGACCCCCACGCCGCGGCGGCCTGGTACGAAAAATACTTCGAGGCCAAAATCGTCTCGGAGCGGGAGGTAATGCCCGGCACCATCACCATCGGGATGGAGGTGGGTGGCCCCACCCGGCTTAACGTCTCCTCCAAACCCGCCGGTTCCTCAGATGAACGGGCGGTTGCCGAACTTAACCGCTTGGGCCTGGAGCATTTCGGCTTTCACGTAACCGATCTGCCGGCGGAACTGGCCCGGCTGGAAGCCGACGGCATCCGCGTCGTTCTGCCCTTGACCCAGGTAACCGGCGGCGCCAAGCTCGCCTACATCGAGGGCCCGGACGATGTGCTGATTGAACTGGTACAGCCGGCCGGCTAGGAACTTGTACCATCGTTCCGACTCCAGCCGTCCCGGATTTACCGGGAGACCCGGAGCGACTTGCGGAAACAATCTATCCCCGGCGAATCCCCGCATAGCTATCGTATCCGTGTCTCCCTGGGGAAAAACCGCCTATGGAGGAACCGGCCAATGACCGAAAAGCTGTGGGACTTTGACGCGGTAGAACCGGGGCAAGCCGGGCCGCCGACGGTGGTTACCATCACCCCGGAGCAGATTGCCGAGTACGCCAGCATCGCCCAGAACCCGGACGCCCGCTACCGGGTGGGCAGCGGCAGCGCGGAGTATGGCGGCGCGGCAGTGCCGATGCCGACGATGGCCCTGTCTTACGCCCCCCTGCTACGGGCCGAAATCGCCGAGAATAACGGCTTTACCGCTCTGGAGCAGTCCAAAACCGCGCGTCGTCAGACGCCCTTTGCCAAGTGCGCGGCCCGGTGGTTCCGGCCGGCCCGGGCCGGCGACACCATCACCAGCGTGGGGCGGGTACTGGAAAAATACGAGCGGCGGGGCAGCAAGTTCGTTACCTTCCGAATTGAGGCGGAGAACCAGCGGGGCGAGCCGGTGGGTCGCTACGACTACACCTGCATTTTCGAGTACGCCCAAGTCCAGCGGGAGGTTCCCCGGGACACCTCCCGAAACACCGGCGCGGCCCGGCCTTTTTCCGCAACCGACGGGGGCACGCTAGACCGGGGCGGAGAGACCGCCTCCGGCGGGCCAACGCCGGCGCCGGCCCGGCGGCTGACCCTAGACGCCATCAACGTGGGCGACGCCCTGGCCGAACTGTCCATCACCGAAAGCCAGGCCAGCATCAACCGCAAGAGCGACTTTCGCCTGGCCGGCAAGCCCAGCGAGAGCAACATCCATAACGACGAGGAGTTTGCCCGGCAGAACATCTTTGGCGGCACGGTGAACGCCGGCCCGGCCACTATGTCCTACGTGGACCAGATGCTGGAGCTATCCTTTCCCCTGCGCGCCTTCTACGACGGCGGCAGCCTGCTACTGCGGGCCATCACTCCCTTCCGTTCCGGGGACACGGTAACCTTCGGCGGGGAAATAACGGGCAAGCGGATGGCGGAGGGGCGGGGCGGGGTAGAGTGCCGGGTAAAGGGCATCAACCAGCGGGGCGATTTGGTCTGTTTAGCCGATGCGGCGCTGGCGATGACGGGATAGGAGCGGATACGCGGATACCTGGCGAATTGCAGTGGTGAATTGCAGGTGGATTCCCTTGCCTTCGCCGGCCCCTCCCCGGACTACAACGCTCTCATCCTTAACCGCAACGAGTTGGTTACTACCGTTACCGAGCTGAAGGCCATGGCCAGGGCGGCCAGCACCGGGTTCAGGAACCCCTGTTCTCCGAAGAAGAACCCCAGGCCCGCCGGTACGCCCCCGGTAGCGGTAAACACCGGATAGAGAAGGCCGGCGGCCACGGGAATCAACAGGACGTTGTAGAAGAAGGCCCAGAACAGGTTTTGCTTGACGACCCGCAGGGTCTGGCGGCTCAGATTCAGAGCGGTCGCGAGCCCCTTCAGGTCGCTGCCCATCAGGGTAATGTCCGCCGACTCCAGGGCCACGCCGGCGCCGGCGCCCACGGCCAGTCCCACATCGGCCTGGGCCAGCGCCGGCGCGTCGTTAATGCCGTCGCCCACCATGGCCACCGTCTTTCCCTCGGCCTGAAGCTGCCGGATGCCGGCCACTTTATCCCCGGGCAGCATTTCCGCCTCCACCCGCGCCAGGCCCAACTGGTCGGCGATGAACCGGGCGACGCGCCGGTTGTCGCCGGTAAACATCACCACCTCCAACCCCATCCGCTGCAACTCGGCCACGCTATTCCGGGAATCGGGCCTGAGCGCATCGGCCACGGCAATGACGCCCCGCGCCACACCGTCAGCGGCCAGAATTATCGGCGTTTTGCCCGCAGCGCCCAGCTGTTCCGCCACTTCCGCCAACTCGCCCAAGGGGATTCCCCGGCTTTCCAGCAGCGAAGGACTGCCCAGCAGGACCGGGATGCCGTCCACCACGGCAGTTATCCCCTGTCCCGGCAGGGCCTGAAAGTCGGCAACCTGGCCCAGCGTCAATCCCCGTTCTCCGGACTCTCGGACGACGGCCTGGGCCAGGGGGTGCTCCGAGCCTTGTTCCGCCGTGGCGGCCAGCCGGAGCAACTCCTCAACCGCCTCACCGCCTTGCCCCTCGGTCTTCCCGCCTTCGGTCTTATCGCCTTCGGTCTTATCGATGGGAATCACGTCGGTAACTACCGGACGGCCCTCGGTCAGGGTGCCGGTCTTGTCCAGGATTATCGCCGTAACCCGATGGGCGGTTTCCAAAGCCTGGGCGCTGCGAATCAAGATGCCGCGCTCCGCTCCCTTGCCGGTTCCTACGATAATGGCGGTGGGAGTAGCCAGTCCCAGGGCACAGGGACAGGCGATAATCAGCACTGACACCAGGGTCAGGACGGCGTAGGTCAGTGCCGGTTCCGGCCCCAGCAACAGCCAGAAGACAAAGGCGGCCAGGGCAACCCCTCCCACCGCCGGCACGAAGACGGCGGCTACCCGGTCGGCCAGCCGCTGGATGGGAGCTTTGGAACCCTGGGCTTCTTCCACCAGGCGAATAATTTGGGCCAGGGCGGTATCCAGGCCCACCCGGGTAGCCCGCAGCCGGAAGAAGCCGGTACGGTTCAGGGTGGCGCCGTAAACCGGCTGACCCGGCAGCTTGTCCACCGGCATACTCTCGCCGGTAAGCATGGACTCATCCACTGCGGAGTAACCCTCAATTACCTCGCCATCCACCGGGATTTTCTCCCCGGGCCGTACCAGAGCCACATCGCCCACCACCACCTCAGCTACCGGCACCTCCTGCTCCTGCCCCTCTCGCATAATGCGCGCGGTGTTGGGCTGCAAGCCGATGAGCCGCCGGATGGCTTCGGAAGTCCGGCTCCGGGCCCGCGCCTCGAGCCAGCGCCCCAGCAGGATCAGGCCGATAATCAGCGCCGCCGTGTCAAAGTAAACCCCGGCGCCGATAACGCTGCTGGCCAATACCTGGGGAGCCAGGGCGCCCAACAGGGTTATCGCGGCGCTGTAAAAGTAGGCCACCGACGACCCCAGGGCAATCAGGGTGTGCATATTGGCGGAGCCGCGCCGGAGCGCCGCCAGGCCGGAGGTATAGAAGGGCCAGCCGGCCCAGAACTGCACCGGCGTCGCCAGCAGCCACAATACCCAGGGCCAGACCTGCCAGGAACGGTACTCCAGTCCCGTCAAGACCGGCGACCAGGGCAGGGCGTGAAAGGAACCCAGGAGCAAGAGGAGGCCGGCGGCGATAGCAAAGACGCAGCGGCGGCGGAAGTAGCGGATTTCCCCGGCCCGGGACAGCCGTTCCAGTTCGACCGCCATATCTCGGTCGTCGCCAGCCCCGTCGGCTACCCGGTAACCGTAATCCTCCACCGCCCGGCGGAAATCGGCAATGCCGGCCTGCCCCGGCAGGTAGCTGACGGTAGCCCGCTCGGTAGCCAGGTTGACGCTGGCCGCCACCACGCCGGGGACGCCTTTAAGCGCGCCCTCCACGTGGATTACGCAAGCAGCGCAGGTCATACCCTCGATGGGCAGGGTCAGACGCGCCGGCTCCCAAGCTTCCTTCCGTGCTTCGGTAGCTTCGGTATAAGTATCAGTTTCGGTGGACATAGTGCTTTACAACATACTCCATAGCCCCGGGGCGGTCAATGAACCGGGCTAAACGGAACGGGGGGCAATAAACGGCATAACCTTGACAGATCTGCGATTTGCCAGCAGGATAAGGGACATCCCGGCGCCAATGGCAGCCGGAAACCGGAGGGCTATTGTTCAACCTTAATCTCACTCCTTCCCGCTTGTCCGTGGGCCAGCGGCATATTCACTATGCCTGGGTAATCGTGGGAGTGGCGGCGCTGATGCGGCTCAGCTCCTCCAGCTTTCGCACCTCCTCCAGCATCCTGATTCCCCGTCTGGTGGATACCTTTGGCTGGAGCTACGGAATGGTGGGCGGGGCCTTTGCCCTGCAATGGGTGGTTTCCGGGATGTTCGGGCCGCCGGCCGGCTGGCTGGGCGACCGCTACGGCGTACGGGTTACCATGTCTCTGGGCGCCGCCCTGTTCATCATCGGGATGGTGCTCACCAGCACGGTAACCCACCTGTGGCAGTTCTACCTCTATTTCGGCGTCATCCTCAGCGCCTCCATGGGAATCTTCCAGGTGCCTTTGACCGCTGGAGTTAGCCAGTGGTTCCACCGGCGTCTCGGCGTAGGCATGGGAATGTTGCAGGCAGCTCAGGGGCTGGGGCCAATAGTGGCGGTGCCGCTGATTTTGCTGATCGTCGGCCTGTTCAGCGTTGAGCCGGGAGAGGCCATATCCTGGGTCCCCGGCATTGCCGGCCTTTTTGGCGACGAAGAAAAGGGACTGCGGGCCGCCTTCTGGATCCCCGGCATCGGCGGAGGGCTGCTGCTCCTGCTGCTCGTCCGGCTGTTTTACAATGACCCGGCAGACATCGGCGCCCGTCCCCTGGGCGCGGCGGAGGACACGCCGCTGCGCCGGTTCCAGGGCGGCGCGCCGGCGCGTATTCGGGCCCGGGTATTTCTGAAACGGGTGCAGCGGACGCCGGCTTTCTGGAACCTCATCGGCATCCACTACTGGGGCTGCGCCGGCCACGCGATCATAATGGTGTTTATCGTGGCGATGGCCGAGGAGGCCGGGGTGCCACCGGGCCAGGCCGCCGGAACCTTTGTAGTTCTCACCGTCGCCAGCACCCTGACCCGCTTCGCCGTGCCGATCCTGGCCGACCAGCTGGGCAGCAAGGGAGTTATGAGCGTATGCTTCTTCCTGCAAGTAGCGCCGGTGGTCCTTCTGTTTTTTGCCGACAGCGCCTGGATGTTCTACCTCTTTGCCGTGCTGTTTGGCATCGGGTTCGGGGGCGAGATGACGGCCTTCCCCATCATCAACCGCCAGTATTACGGCAATGCCCCCATTGGAACCACCTACGGCTGGCAGATGATGGGCGCCGGCATTGGCATGGCCTCCGGCGCGGCCATCGGAGGACTGCTGCGGGACTTTACCGAAAGTTTCACTTACCCGGCGGTTATTGCCTCCGGCAGTTTCACCGCTACCATTGCCGCCTCCCTGTTTTTCAGTTCCCTGGGGGTCATATCCATCCTGCTCCTACCCCGGACTTCCCGCCGCCAACTGCCCGACTGGGAAGCTGACCTGCCCGAGGAATACCGCAGCGCAACAACGCCCCGGGCCACCGGGCCGACGGCAGCGGGGGATTAGGTTATCCCCGAACCGATACCGATACCCGCCAGGGGGTAATAAAGGGAATTCATCACTTGTACTTCGGCGATACCGGACTTCGGTGATAATCGAGGGTGGAGCCGGTCAATTACCTCTTTCCAACATCAAGCGTCAGCATCTGGTAAAATCCCCGCGGGAATCAGCGAAAATCCAGCGACAATCATTACTGTTTATTCGTGGATAAGCGGAAAAGCATCAAATTACGGACGCAGGAGGGCTGAGCAATGTTTGATCTGATCATCCGCAACGGACAAGTAGTAACTCCCTGGGGCGTGGGCGATTGGGACATCGCGGTGCAAGGCGAGAAGATCGTCGCCATCGCCGCTAACCATACCCTGACTGAAGAGGCGGTCCGGATCATTGATGCCACCGGCAAGGTAGTAGTTCCCGGCGGCATTGAACCTCACGCCCACGTCCACGCTCCCATCATGGGCCACGGCGACCTGAAAACGGCTCCGCCGGAAGAGGTGAGCCGGGCGGCGGTCTTCGGCGGCACCACTACCATCCTGGACTTTGCCATCCAGTATCCGGGGATTGACCTCAGCCAGGCCATTCAGGAACGTACGTCGGTCTGGCAAGGAAACTCCTACGCCGACTACGCTCATCACCTGATGCTGCTGGGGGACATCTCGGACAACGTACTGGGCCAGCTCAACGAGCAGATCCAGGACGGTTTTGCCAGCGTCAAGATTTTTACCACCAATATCCGGCCGCCCAGTATGGCCGGTGAGCCGCGGATGGTGCGGATGGGCCACCTGCACGACCTGATGGAACGCGTTCAGCGGCACGGGGCCATGCTGATGGTGCATGCCGAGGACGATGACATGGTGCAGCACATGTACCGGAAGTTGATTGAACAGGAGCGTACCGAGTGGTGGAATATGCACCTGGTGCACAGCAACGAATCGGAGGATGTTTCCTTCCGGCGCGTGCTGCGGGTGGCCGAGTGGACCGGCTCCCCGGTCTATTTTGTCCACGTCAGCGCCCGGGAGGGTCTGGCTGCCGTCCAAGAGGCCCGGGCCAGGGGGATGCCGGTGTACGGCGAGACGTTGCATAACTATTGTTGCTTCAACGCCGAGAACTACCGGGAAGATAACGGGATGAAGTACCATACCTATCCCTCTTTGAAATCCGAGGCGGACCGGTCGTCCTTGTGGGAGGGCATAGTCCGGGGCGGGCTGAGTTCCATGGCCACGGATGAATACTGCACCAACTGGGCGGTGAAAATCGCCGGCCGGCAGGTAACCGACGTTACCGGCGGCCACAACGGGATCGAGACCCGGCTGGGCATCACCTACAGCGAGGGAGTAGCCAAGCGGGGAATGTCGTTGCAGCGGTTCGTGGACGTAACCTCGGCCAACGCCGCCAAGATTATGGGCCTCTACCCGCGCAAGGGAGTAATCGCCCCCGGCAGCGACGCCGACATCGTTCTGATTGACCCGGCCTTCAAGCGCCCCCTGACGATGGACGACTTTCACATCTCCGACTACAGCATCTGGGAAGGGCACGAAGTTGAGGGCTGGCCGGTAATGACCATCCTGCGCGGCATGGTGGCGGTGGAGAACGGCCGGTTGCGCACCGGCCAGAGCAGCGGCAAGTTCCAGCGCCGCAAGGTTGACCCGGAGGTTACGAACCGGCCGGCGGCGTAGGGGGAGAGCTTCCCCACCCAACGCGCCGGGCCCTACTAATAAGGGCTAACGGAGCGCTGGCCGGACCGCCACCTGGCTACGCCGAAGCCGCCCAAACCTGCCGCCGCCAACTTGATGATTTCAGCGACCAGGTTGTTCTGTTGCCGAAAGGCAACGTATCCCGGCAACCGGGCCAGGCAATGCCCGGAAGGCAAGGATAATCGCACGCCATTTCCGGGCCAGCTACTGAAGGCAGACCTTCCGCTCTTCCAGCACCCGGTCGCCATTTACTCCAACGCGTCCCCTGTCCGGTGGAATAGTTTCGGGCCTCGGGCCCGGGCGCCATCCTTATCCATTGCTGAAATCAGGGATGCAATATACTGCGGGGTCTGCGGGTCCAACACTGGATTGGGAAGATGGCCGGCCCTGGCAGCCGGGAAGGAGCGTTGCCGGCATCATTCGCACCCCGCCATCCCCCACCCCATCCCCTCTCCGAAATGGCGCGCCACGCTGCGCTGCACCGCTGCCATTTCCGGCGCGGTCTCCCAGCTTCCCTGACCCAGGGCTTGAGCCATTGACGTTACCGGCCGGTCGGTTATGCCACAGGGTACTATGTTGCCGAACCGGGCCAGGTCCGGGTTGACGTTGATGGCGAACCCGTGATGCGCCACGCCCCGGCTGATTTTCACTCCGATGGCGGCTATCTTGGCCCGGCCGACCCACACCCCGGTCAGCCCCTCTTCCACTCCAGCCGCAAGGCCAAAGTCGGCCAGCACGTTGATGATTACCCGCTCCAGGGTGCGAACATACTTCAGCGGCCCGCCCCAGTCCCGCAGGTTGACCACCGGATAGGCCACCAATTGGCCCGGCCCGTGATAGGTAACCTGTCCTCCCCGGTCCGTATCCACCACCTCAATACCCCAGGCTCGCAGCTGGGCCGGAGTCAGCCGGATATGGTCGGGCCGGGCCAGGCGGCCGCGAGTATAGACCGGGGGGTGTTCCAGCAGCAGCAGGGTGTTGGGCTGCCGTCCGTCGTGTACTGCCGTCACCAGCCGGGTTTGCAATTCCCAGGCCCGACGGTAGTCCACTATTCCCAATTTTGCCACGCGACAGAGGGGTGATTCAGCCATGGCAATGACCCGCGGTTCAACTCAGGCCGGCGTCCGGGCTGATGGACTCCAAGCGGCGTTTGACTGACTGGATGAAGGCGCTGGCCTCGGCTCCGTCGTTGATGCGGTGGTCAAAGGAGAGGCACAGGTTCATCATCGAGCGGATGGCGATGGCGTCGTTCATGACTACCGGCCGCTTCTGGACCGCCTCGGTGGTCATAATGGCCGCCTGGGGATGGTTGATGATGGGCTGGGATACGGTGGACCCCAGGGCGCCGGTGTTGTTCAGGGTAAAGGTGCCTCCCTGCACGTCCGCCAGGGTCAGCTGGTTCTGCCTGGCCCGGCGGGTCAGGTCGGCGACGGCGTGGGCCAGGCCGGACAGGCTCAGCCGGTCAGCGTCGTGGATGACCGGCACAACCAGGCCGGCGGGAGCGGCCACGGCCAGGCCAACATTCAACCGGCGCTTGAGGATCAGCTTGTCCCCGCCCCAACTGGCATTGAAGGTGGGGTTGTCCTTCAGGGAGTCCACCAGGGCGCGCAGAACAAAGGGAAGGTAGGTCAAGTCAACACCCTCCCGCTGTCGGAAATTTTCGCGCAGAGCGGCGCGGGCGGCTACCAGGTTGGTAACATCCACCTCTACCGCGCTCCAGGCATGGGGAATCTGGGTAACACTGCGCGTCATTGCCTCGGCAATCATCCGGCGCACCGGAGTCAGCGAGACGTATTCTTCGTCTGCACCCGCCGCCAGTGGGGACTCCTGGGCTGGCGGCGGCGCCGTTGCCTTTTCTGATTCCAGGTATTGCCGGTCCAGGTATTGCAGCACGTCGTCCCGGGTAATGCGGCCCCCCATACCGGTGCCGGCCAGCCGGGACAGGTCGATTCCGTGCTCCCGGGCCAGCCGGCGCACCGCCGGCGAGAGGCGGGGCAAGGCGTTAGCAGCGCTACCAGGGGGCGCCGGGTCGGGTTGAACCGGCGAAACTACAGGCTGATTTGCCGGAGACCGGGGCTGGGGGCGAGCCTCCGACGGCGGGCCATTATCGCCGTCAATGGCGCCGGAGCCGGTGGGGCCGACCAGCGTGGCGGCGGTATTCAGGTAGCCGATGACGCCGGCAGAGGGGGTAGTTGGCATCGCCGGCGCCGGGGAGGGAGGCTCTGCGACCGGTGCCACGCCGCCGCCGGCCCGGGGGGTAGCGGCGGCCTCGTCTCCGGTCTCCACCTCGGCGATGGGCGCGCCCATCGGAACAGTCTCCCCCTCCTCGGCCAGAATTTTTACCAGGGAACCTTCCACCGGGGAGGGAACTTCCAGGGTTACCTTGTCGGTTACTACTTCGACCAGCGGCTCATAGCGCTCAATCCGGTCGCCGGGCCGTTTGAGCCACTTGCCGATGGTGCCTTCGACGACCGATTCGCCGACTTGGGGGAGCTCTATCGTTTGAGGCAAAGCAACACCGCCCGCTGTTCAAGTTTATCCGCGAATGCTGCGAATACCCGGGAATGAATTGTTTGCTTTAGCGCACAACAGGCTGGACTTCAGCCAAATCAGCAAGGAAAGCCTCTTTTGTTGTGTCCTAAACCAGCAGGCAACTCCAATCGCTCGCCATATTGCTACTTCATCCGCGTATATTAGTCCTACTCCTGGGTTTGAATTCAATAGTCAATAGGCCGCCAGCCGGCGCAAGGCTTCGACAATCTTCCGGGTGTTGGGCATATAGGCGTCTTCCAGGGTTTGGGCGAAGGGCATAGTAGGCACGTCGGGGCCACAGAGCCGGCTGATGGGCGCGTCCAGATAGTCAAAGGCCGCATCAGCGGCCAGGGCAGCAATCTCCGAGCCCACCCCGCCGGTGATGTTGTCCTCATGAACGATGAGCAGCTTGCCCGTCTTTTTGACCGACTCCAGCACCGTTTCGGTGTCCAGCGGTTTCAGAGTACGCAAGTCAACCACTTCCACCTGGGCCACTCCCTCGGCGGCCAGCAGTTCCGCCGCCTCCAGGCAGTAGTGCAGCATCAATCCGTAGCTGACCACGGTGATATTGCGGCCGGCCCGCTTTACCTCCGCCTGTCCAAGGGGAAGAACGTAGTCCTCCTCCGGGACTTCGCCGCGCACCAGGCGGTAGGTCTTCTTGTGTTCCAGGAAAACCACTGGGTTGTTGTCCCGGATGGCTGCTTTGAGCAAACCCTTGGCATCATAGGGAGTGGCCGGGGCTATCACCTTAAGGCCGGGGGTATGGAAGAAGTAGGCTTCCACGTTCTGGGAGTGGTACAAGCCACCACGAATGCCGCCGCCGTAGGGGATGCGGATGGTTACGGGAGCGTTCAGACGTCCGTCAGTGCCGTAGTGCGCCCGGGCCGCCTCGCCGATAAGCTGGTTGACTGCCGGCCAGAGAAAGTCGGCGAACTCCACTTCCGGAATGGGACGCAAGCCGCGGAAGGAAGCGCCCAGGGCCAGCCCCATAATGGAGGCTTCGGCCAAAGGGGTGTCAATGACCCGGCTTTCACCGAACTCGTCGATGAAACCCTGGGTCGCCAGGAATACGCCGCCGCGCCGTCCCACGTCCTCGCCCATAACGAAGACCCGCTCATCCCGGCGCATCTCTTCCCACATCGCTTCCCGGACTGCTTCAATTACGCTTTTGACGGCCATGGCTTTTCCTTTCTTTAATCCACAAATGGACGCCACTAACCACTAATCTTGCTGTGAGAATGGATGCCTAACCCATACCACGCTGTCATTACGGCCCAGCCCGCCACTCCGGTATGTGCCGGAATGCCGGTGAAACGCCCGAGTCTAGCGATCCATTGACTCAGGCCATTGACTCAGCATAGCCCCCGGCTTCTTTGTACCGGTCGGGGCGCCGGTTAGGGTTGGGGTTCCTTCGCGGCTTTGTCAGGGGGCATAAACGTGCTTCATCATCTCCGACGCGTCCGGGGGCGACGCGGCCTCGGCGGCATCGGTAGCCTCGTTGACGGCGCGGCGAGCCTCGCCCTTAATCTCCTCCTCCCGCTCCTGGGTCAGGATTCCCTGCTCCAGCAGATAAGCGCCCAGGGCAACCACCGGGTCGCGCCGCCTGGCGGCCTCCACCTCCTCACGGGGGCGGTAGCGGCTGTCATCGTCGTCGGTGGTATGGGGCATCAGCCGCTCCACTTTCATTTCTAACAGCGCCGGGCCTTCCCGCCGGGCGCGGGCGATGGCCTCGCGGGTGGTCGCATAGCTTTGCAAGAAGTCCATCCCATCCACCACAATACCGGGAAAGCCGTAGCCCTCGGCCCGGCTGGCTACGTCGTTGATTGCCATCTGGAGCCGCTGGGGTACGGAAATGGCATAGCCGTTGTTTTCGCAGATAAACACCACCGGCAGTTTATGCACCCCGGCAAAGTTCATCGCCTCGTGGGTTTCGCCCTGGCTGGCTGCTCCATCGCCGAAATAGACCAGGGTTACCCTTTCGTCGCCCATCAGCTTGCAGCCCAGGGCGTAACCGACGGATTGAGTCAGACCGGCAGCAACTACGTTGGAAAGCTGGATGATGTTGCGGGACAGGTCGGCGCCCTGGAGGGGGAACTGGCGAGCGTTGCTGTAGGGGTCGCCCTGCTTGCCCATAAAAGACAGCATTACCTGGGTGGGCGTCAGACCGGACATTTTAATGCTCAAGTCCCGGTAATAGGGGAAGAGGAAACAGTTGCCATCCTTTTCTACCGCCAGCAGGCTGCCCAGTTGGGCGGCTTCATGCCCCTGACCGGAGGCGGCGATCGGCACCTTGCCCTGGCGGTTCATCATCCAGATGCGCTCGTCCAGCGTACGTACCAGCACCATCCGCTGGTAGAAGTCCACCAGGTCCTGGGAAGTTATGCCTTGAGGCAACCGGCAAGACGTATCTGCCCCATCCACCTGCTCAGCTACCGGATGGCCGGTTTGTGTCCCGGTCTGCGTCATTACTCCTCCCTGGTTCCCGGTTCCCAGTACAAGCCAATTATATATCGTGGCTTGCCGGGCCGCAAACCGCCGCCGGGACGGGTTCCGTTTGATTGTAGTGTGTGGTTGCTGTTTCTTATACGGGGTAAACACCAATCTCAAACGGAATACCGGGACGTATAATGTATCCGTCAGTTCCGGGGGGTCAAGCTTCGGTATCTGGATGTGCCGGCCTGGGAGATACGAGTCTTGCCGGGCCGGTCAGGGCTGATGCTGGTTTAGCTGAATGCAAGTTACTTGTTCTCCATCGGCCAGGGTCTGGGCCATTGGGGAGATGACTGCTCCGATGACAGCTGGGAGGGTAGGAGCATCATTCAGGCGGGCCAGAAGGTCGGCGCGGCGGCGGGCCCTTTCGACGTCCTGCTCCTGGATGGTAATGGAGGCTTCGACCAGGACTTGGCATAGGCTTCCCGCCGGATCCAAACCCTGGAAGACCAGGTCGGCCTGTTCCAGGTCTTCAGTTTCGGCAAGGGAAAGGATCCCCTGATCCATAGCCTGGTCCAGCAAGGCAGTCAGATGAGGCTGATTCGCGTTGGTTACGCTGTGGATGACGGTTGCGCCAGTGATGCCAAGCTGCTGTCTGAGCCGGCGGGGCCCTAGCCGCTCGGCTTGTTTTTCGTATTCCGAGCCGGTAAGGTTGCCCACTTCGCCGGCCAGTCGGGCCACCTGGGTTTCCAGCCGGGCTTGGCCCTCCTGGAGCTGAGCCACGCTGGTCTCCAGGCCACCCACCCGTATCTCCAGTCCACCCACCCGGACTTCCAGGCCGGCGATGCGGGTCTCCACGCCGCCCATCCGGGTTTCCAGGCCGGCGATGCGCTCGTGGACCAACTGGAAGTTGGCTTCGGTTAGCCGGGTGAATTCGGCAAACCTTTCCGGCAGGTCCAGTAGCTCCTGGGTCAGCAGCAGGCTGCGCAGGGTATCCACCCATTCGGGTTGCTCCCGGAGAATGCGAGCCAGGTCGTTGATGTCGTTGATGGTAGTCATGGCGGCGGGTTTGCTCCTTAACTCTATCATAGCAGGGCGAGGGGCAATTTGTCTTGGGCTTGGCGGAGGGCGTTCCCTTTGGTTTAGGGTTTAGTAGCGCCTATGCGTATGCCCCCTACGGGGCTAACCTCCATTTTCAAACAGAACCGAAGAGGGCGACCGGGCGGTTTGGGAAGGTATAAATAAAACGCCGATGGTCTATAACATCGTCATATTATCAATGCATATTGTAATACCCGGATAAACGCCGGCGCTCGCTAGCAATACCGCGTCAGCAATACCCTTGACACCTTGAAAAGACTGTGATAATTTTCACTAGGTTTGGCGGCCGGGTGTCCTTATAGACAAGCCGGAATAGCGCCGAGGCAATCAGGTAAGGCGGGAGTGATGGGCGATCCAAACGCTTTGACCAGCATAGATTGGGTCAACTTGAGCAATTGGCTGACTATGTACTGGATTTATTTTCCGGTAGTTATCATATTCGCCTTCACGATGATGATTGCCCACGCTTTCATTCCCTCGGCGGTGCAGACCGGACATCTGCCGCCGGTGTTCGACCGGTTGCGCTGGCCGATGACCATTTTCGCCCTTCTTATGCTGGCGGTGGCGATAGTATTAATGACCTTCATAATTATGCTGTCGCCCCACATGTTGGGCAATATCTACGACCGGTTTCTGGTATAGAGTTATAGATTGGCGGAGGCCCCCGGCTCGGGTCGACAGTCTCGCCTTGCTGCGGAATGAAATAGAAACAGGTTCCCGGGGCCGCCGGGAATCTGCCGGAGAATCTAGTCCGGCTGGATACTGAATAATAGGCAGGTTTTGGCGCCGATGAGGCCAAGCGCAAATATAATTCCCCTGGCCCTGGTTGGATTGGTCGTCACCGGCATAGTCGGATTTATAGTCGTTGTCCTGTTCATTTCCTGGTTCTCCAGCCCGCCTTTCGGTTTGGGCAATGCCCCGGCTCAACCCATCGCCTTCCCCCACACGGTTCACGCCGGCCCTCCCGAGGAGGGCGGCGTCGGCATCGCTTGCGAGTTCTGCCACCGCAACGTGACCAAAGGGGCGGCGGCTACGGTGCCGGCGGTGGAACAATGCCTCTTCTGCCATCAGCAACTTAACCCGGAAAACCTGGTAGGCTCCTCCCAAGCCAACCAGTCGGAAATGCAACGGGTGGTGGACAAGTTCAACGATAACGACCCTATTGACTGGGAACGCGTGCACCGGCTGCCCGACCACGTGCGCTTTGTTCACGAGGCGCATCTACGCTTCCTGACCCAGGGCGAGGCCCGTACCGTGTCCCTGCCCATCGGGGACGGGCAACCGATGCAGTTGCCGGTGCCCGCCGGTGAAGCCTGTTCAGTTTGCCACGGCGATGTGGCCGGAATGACCGAGGTCCAGCCCCAGCCGGGCCAGTCCCTGAAAATGGGAACCTGCGTGGACTGCCACCGGGAACTGAACGTCGGCACCGACTGCACCATCTGCCATAAATAGGAATTGCGCCCTCACCCCGGCCATCTCCTTGCGAGAATAGGCCGAAGTGAGGGGAGATTAAAGTGATTTTGAGCGAAGGCATCAACTTATGAAGCTAACACGGCGCAACTTCCTGGCTTGGGCTGGCCTCTCCGCGGTGGGGGCCGTGGCCTGCGACGTTTTCCAGGAAGAAGAGCTGAGCATCCAGAGTCCCCGGGACTTATCCGAGGACCTGGTCAAAGGCCGGGATAACTGGTACGCCACCCTGGGCGGGCCGACCACCGGAGGCGAGGGCGTTATCGTCCGGGTGATGGAGGGCCGCGCCAAGAAAATCCAGGGCAACCCCAAGTATCCAGTAAACCGGGGCAAACAAAGCGTCCGCGCCGAGGCCGGTTTACAGGCCCTCTACCACCCGGACCGGATCAGCGGCCCCCTGCGCCGCACCGGTCCCCGCGGCTCCGGCCAGTTCCAGGCCATCGCCTGGGAGCCGGAAGCGCTGGACATTCTCCGGCGGGAGCTGATCGCCCGCCGGGAGAATATGCTGCTGATTACGGAGCCGCTGCGGGGCCACCTGGGGATGATTGCCCAGCGGTTCGCCGCCGCTATGGGCGGCCGGCAGCTGGGTTTTGAGACGCTGGACCAGACTACTTACCGGGCGGCGGTCAAGGGGGTCTTCGGACAGGACTTGCTGCCGGACTTCGACCTCGCCAACGCCAATTTCGTCCTTTCCTTTGGCGCCGATTTCCTGTCCACCTGGGGCGCATCCACCCGGCTGGCCCTGGGTTACGGCGAGTTTCGCCAGGGAGCCGGGCGGAAGGAACGGGGAACCCTGGTGCAGGTTGACCCCCGCTTTTCCCTGACGGCGGCCAACGCCGACCAGTGGCTGCCGATCAAGCCGGGGCTGGAGGGCTACCTGGCTCTGAGCTTGGCCCAGGTGATAATCAACGAGGGGCTGCAAGCCCCCGGCGTGAATGTGGATGCGCTGACCGGCGGGCAAGGAGCGGCAGCCCTGGCCGCTTATCAACCCGAAACGGTAGCCCCCCTGCTGGAGTTGCCGGAGCAGCTGCACGCGGGAAGATCCGCCGCCGACCTGGTGCGGGAATTGGCCCGAGAGTTCGCCGGCCATCGTCCCAGTATCGCCCTGGGCGGGGACAGCGCCGGAGCGCACACCAACGGTCAATTCAACCTCCAGGCCATCTATGCCCTGAATTACCTGGTGGGCAGCGTCGGGCAAACCGGCGGAATTCGGTTCAACCCGGGCAGCCCCCTGCAAGATTTGCCGGCCACCGCCAACGTCGGTTCCTTGCAGGACTGGCAGCAGGTCGCCGGCGACCTGCGCAGCGGCCGTACCCGGTTAGCGCTGATTCACGACGCCAACCCGGTACACGGCTTGCCCGCCTCGGTGGGCTTTGGCGACGCCCTGAACCGGGATGACTTGTTCATCATCAGCTTTTCCCCCTTTATGGATGAAACCACTGCCCTGGCCGACCTGATCCTCCCCGACCGGGTGTTCCTGGAGGACTGGGGCAGCGATATACCGGAGCCCGGGCCGGGATACCAGGTGCTGGGGATGCAGCAGCCGGTGGTCAATCCGCTCAGCGACCTGGACCCCCGCAGTTTCGGCGACCTGCTGCTCAGTATGGCCCAGGAAATGGGACAGGAAAGCGCATTGCCCTGGCCCAGCGTGGAGACCGCCTTGCGGGAAAGCGTGGCAACCCTGTATGACCGGAACCGGGGAACCTCCCGGGAGGTGGATTCGGCCGATGCCTTGTGGAACCTGGCGCTCCAGCAAGGTGGCTGGTGGAGCGAGGACGATACCGGCCCGACGCCCAGCGCCGCCGGCGGCCTGTTGAACCGGATTGCCGCCGCCGGGACGCCGCCCGACTTTGCCGGCAGCGGCGATTTTTACCTGCTGCCCTTTGCGCATAACTCCCTGCTGGACGGCCGCAATGCTCATTTGCCCTGGATGCAGGCGGTCCCCGACCCGATAACGACAATTACCTGGCAGACCTGGGTGGAGCTGAACCACCACAAGGCGGAGGAGTTGAACTTGCGGGAGGGGGACGTCGTTCGCCTTGAGTCCGCTGCGGGAAGTATCACCGCTCTGGTCTATCCCAACCCGGCTCTGCCGCCCAACGTGGCAGCGGTGCCGCTGGGCCAGGGACGGCGCAGCGGCCCAGGGTACGCCACCGGAGGCGATGCGCGGGAGAGTTCCAACGTGATGGACTTGCTGTCAGCGGGACAGACGGCGGAAACCGGCGCTCTGGCCTGGGCCGGCCACAAGGTCCGGTTGGTCGCCACCGGAGAAAGCCTGCGGGTATCCAAGTTTGAAGGCCATTTCCCGGCCCGGGAGATTGCCATTACCCACGGCGAAGAGATTGTCAAGACTACCACCGGCGAGAAGGGCGGTCATTAAACTCTCTGCATAGCTGGGTGTCCTCTGCGTTCCGGGCCCGGGACGCCTTGCGCGCCGGCGACGCAGCGACTTGGAGAATTGGGGAGTTATAGTTATATGGTTACCAGTAGAGCCAAGCATAAGTGGGGCATGGTGGTAGATTTGGACCGCTGTAACGGCTGCCAGGCCTGCGTGGTAGCTTGTCAGGCGGAGAACAATATACCCATCAATGACAAAAATGCCTTTCTCCAGAGCCGGGCCTACGAGTGGATTCGCATTGAACGCTACTGGGAGGGGGAGTACCCCAACGTCCGCGCCCGGTTTATTCCGGTGCTGTGCCAGCACTGCGAAAACGCCCCCTGCGAGCCGGTCTGCCCGGTGTTCGCCACCTACCACAACGCTGAGGGGCTGAACGTACAGCTTTACAACCGCTGCGTCGGCACCCGGTACTGCATCAACAACTGTCCTTACCAGGTGCGGTTCTTCAACTACTGGCATCCCAACTGGCCGGAGCGGCTGCAGAACCAGCTTAACCCGGACGTTACGGTGCGCACGCGCGGGATCACCGAAAAATGCACCTTCTGTATCCAGCGCCTGCGCCGGGCCGAGTTGAAGGTGGAGAGCCAGGGCGGCGGCCAGCTGAACGATGCGACGTTGCGGTCGGGCAACTATATGCCGGCCTGCGTCCAGGCCTGCCCCACCAATGCCCTGATGTTTGGCGACCAACAGGACGAGCAAAGCCCGATTAAACCCTATTTCGACGACGTGAACCGACACAACATTCATCACGAGCATGAACGGGAAACCCGGGGCTACCGGTTGCTGGAAGAGATGAACACCAAACCCAATCTGATTTACCTGAAGAAGGTTGATACGAACCCCGTGAAGGGCGGACAGCATGGCTAGTGGCGGCGAACAGCAACACAGCGGCGGGCAGCACGCCGGAATGTGGGTTTTCCCGGCCGCGGAACACGTAACTTCCGAGGTAGCCGGCAAGCTCGCCGCCTTTCCCTCCGGGTACAAATTGGCCCTGGGCATTGCCGGCATCCTGACCGCCCTGGGCGTGGTGGGCTTTATCCTGCGGCTAACCTCCAGCGGCTTCAGCAGCCCGGGGCCCTGGGGGTTTTACGCCGGGACATTCTCCTTCATATTTATGGTAACCGGCGCCGCGCCCCTGGTGGCAGCGGCCTTCCGCTTCACCAAGAGCCATTGGCGGCGTCCTGTATCCCGGGTCTCCGAACTGTTTGCCCTGGTTGGCGTGGTGAACGTCATCCTGTTTATCCCGCTGATGCTGGCCCTTCCCCCGATACAGAACCCGGACGCGCAAGGCACCGAGTTGGAAGTTCGCCGGACCCTCTGGTTCGAGGTTCCTATCGGCGCTCCCCACTGGTGGGATTTCCTGGGTCTGGTGGGGCTGGCGGTGTGCAGTCTGGCTATCCTGTGGCTTTCCGCCAAGCCGGACCTGGCCCAGGCCCGGGTTAGCGCCACCGGGTTCCGCCGCAGCCTCTACGGACTGCTGGCCGGAAGCTGGTACGGAACCAAGAGCCAGTGGCTGACCCAGAAAGCCGGGTTGGCCCTGCTGGGCGCCTTCTACTTTATGCTGCTGGTTTTTGTCCAGTTCGTCTTTGTTACCGAATACGCCATGAGTATGGTCCCGGGCTGGAAGGACTCGGTGCTGCCGCCGATGTACACCGTGATGAGCTTCCAGACGGCGTTGAGCCTGATTCTGGTAATCCTGTTCATTATGCGGCGCTGGGGCGGTTATGCCGGGTATATCGGCGTGTCTCCCTTCTGGTCGGCCAGCAAGATATTGCTGGGGCTAACCCTGCTGTGGACTTATCACCTGTTCGCTTTCTTTATAACCTATTGGTACGGGCGGCTGGAGTTCGAGCAGAACGTCATCCGTTACCTGTTCACCGAGCCGTATCTGGTCCCCTTCCTGGGCAATTTCATTTTCAGCTTCGTTACGCCTTTCCTCCTACTCATCTGGAACCCGGTGCGGCGGAGCGATTGGGGGCCGACCCTGGCCGGCTGTTCCGCCCTGTTGGGCGCGTTGATGTTCAACATCCGCACCTTTAACGCGGCGTTCAATACCGGAGAACACTTTGAGTTCGCCCTCTCCCGGGTGCCGGCGGCGGTCTATCCGGGTCTGTGGGACATTTTCATCATCCTGGGCGGCTTGGGCCTGGTGGCGCTGACCTACCTGCTGGCCGCCAAGTTGATACCCATTATGTCCATCTGGGAAGTCAAAGAAGGCGCCAAGTACCAGAAGATGGATACCCTGATGAAGGGCGAGTATCTGGTACTGGCTAAACCGGAGTAGCGCAGGAGCTTCCATGCAGGAAGGCAGAACCCTAAGCACCAGAGAGATAAACCGGGACTTGCTCCGGTCAATACTGGATTCGCCCCGGTGGTTCTGGCCGGTGGTGTCTATCCTGGGGGTAATCTTGCTGATCGCGGCCATCGCTATCGGCATAATGGTTAACCGGGGGCTGGGCGTAACCGGGTTGAACCGGCCGGTGGCCTGGGGCTTCTTCATCACCAACTTCGTGTTCTGGATTGGCATCAGCCACGCCGGAGTAATGCTGTCCGCCATCCTGCGCTTGGCCAAAGCCGAGTGGCGGCGGCCGGCGACCCGGGCCGCCGAGGTGCTGACCCTCTTCTCCCTGATGACGGCGATGATTATGCCGATCGTCCATACCGGACGGCCCTGGCGCATTCTTTACTGGGTCTTTCCTTACGACTTTGCCCGAGGCATCTGGCCCAACATCCGCACCCCGCTGGTCTGGGACCCCAGCGCCATTCTGACGTATCTGACCTCCAGCACCCTGTTTGTAATCATCGCGCTGATACCGGATTTTGCGGTGCTGCGGGACCATACCACCGGCGTAACCCACCGGGTTTACGCCGCGCTGGCCATGGGTTGGGAGGGCAACGCCCGCCAGTGGAAATTGCAAATCATCGCCGGAGTGTTGCTCTCGGCCCTGATTCTGCCGGTGTTCGTGTCGGTGCACAGCATCGTGTCCTGGGACTTCGGCATGGCCGTGGCGGTCAAGACTTGGCATTCCACCGTTTTCGCTCCCTACTTCGTGGTAGGGGCGGTGCACTCCGGCGTCTCCGCAGTAGCCTTCGTGCTGATTCTACTGCGCTGGGCCTACGGCTGGCAGGATTACATCCGCCACGAGCATATTGACGCCTTGGGCCGGCTGCTGATTGTGGTAGCCACCGGCTGGTTCTACTTCCTGGTGATGGAATTGCTGTTCGGTATGTACGGGCGGGAGGCGGACGAACTGGCGGTACGCGCTTTGCAGTTCACCCAGTGGCCCTACAACGCCTGGTTTATCATCTTTGTGGTAACCACTTACTTTATCCCGGTAATCCTTTGGCTGAGCCGGGCTTGGCGCCGCAACCTGTGGCTAATGTCTATCGCGTGTATCTCGGTGAATATCGGTATGTGGCTGGAGCGGTTCCTGATTATCGTGCCCGGTCTGGTCAACAAACAGGTGTTCAGCTTTACCTGGGCCGACTACTCGCCCAGTATCTTTGAGGTAATCATCGTGGGCGCCACCTTTGCTCTGGTTACTATGCTTATGCTGCTGTTCAGCCGGGTGTTCCCGCTGGTGCCGCTGTACGACATCAAAGAAGGGGACATACTGAAAACCGAGGTGCAGGTGGGCCGTCGGAAGGTTCCGGCTACCTTCCGAGAGGATTAGTTCCGGATTATACCCTGGCACAGGCAGAGAGGTTTAATAATTATGGCGAGACGTCCTATCCTGGGGTTGTTCGACAACGCCAATTCCGCCGCCGATGCGGGGGATGCCCTGCGGCAGGCCGGGATCCCCGATACCGACTTCGATTTCCTGACCGACGCGCCCTATCCCGAAGGGGCCTTCGGGGAACGGGAAGAGAAGCACCGGCTGTATATCTTTCCCTTCGTGGGCGCATTGCTGGGGTTGACCTCCGGCATCCTGCTGACCTCGATGACTCAGGTGGCCTACCCGCTGGTAACCGGCGGCAAGCCCATCCTGTCCCTGCCACCGATGGCGGTGGTAACCTACGAAGGCACCATGCTGGGCGCAATTCTCTTCACCGTGCTGGGCATTATCTTCGAGTCCCGCCTGCCCAAGCTGAAGACCGGCCTGTACGACAAGCGCATCACCGAGGGCTATATCGGCGTACTGGTAAACACCGAGGAAACCCAGCACGGCCAGGTGGCCGGGGCACTGGAGCAATCGGGGGCGGTAGAGGTCAAGCGGGAATCCGACCGGTAACCGGCTATTCCCCCTCCCGGCTGAACCCGAATAGCCTCCAATAATTTATTGCAATTCACCTGCGCATAACCTGACCTTTATTCGTGGCTAAAACGGACTATCGAGAATGAACCAACTTTCTGGACCGCTCAAGCGAATAGCCGGTGGCAGACGCCGCCGGGTCCGGGCCGGTCTGACCGGACTGGCGCTGCTGGTCGGCTTGCTGGCCCTGGGCTGCGCTCAAGGTTCTTATCCCCTGGACATCTTTTACGAGATGCATTACCAGCCGTCGTACAAGGCCCACGAACCGCCCCGGCTGAGCGTGCCGGAAAGCGCCGTGCCTTACTTCGCGCCCCCCCAGGCAACCTCCTTCAACCTGGACGGCGAACATATTTATGAGGTCAACTGCGCTATGTGCCACGGCGTCGCGGGCAAGGGGGACGGGCCGGTGCTAACCCTGATGATGGAAGAGTACGGTTATAACCCCACCGTTCCCGCCGATTTGACCGACTTGGACGATCCCCTGATGATCGCCAAAGACACCGCCGGAGTCCGCAATATCATGATGGGCGGCCTGACGGTGATGCCCAGTTTCTCCAAGATATTGACGACGGAAGAGGTGGATGCGGTCAGCCAATACGTGGTGAACTGTCTCCAGGAACAGAACATGCAAATGTGCCGCTGAAATGTCTTGGGACCACGTCATCGATCGAGGAAAACTATTCATCGCCTGACGGGATACCCCCGATCAAACCGATATACTACCGGAGTAAAAACCCCGGCTTGGGCGGTAAGGGCAGGTTTGATACCTGCCCTTACCTATATTTACAGCCAATCGCCGGTACGGTATATGGACACCAGAGCAGGCAATAAATGGCCGGGTTCCCCGCCCGGACTCCGGGTTGGGGCCGTGTCCGTTGTCTTGACTTTCTGCCTGGCTCTCTCCGGTTTGGCTGCTGCCGGAACGGTTCAGGCCCAGACTCCGGAGCCGGCCTACGACGAAGGGGAGGCCCAGGCCATCGACCGGATGCTGATGTGTCCGGTATGCCCGGCCGAGTCCATCGACCAGGCCCAGGTGCCCCTGGCCCGGCAGATGCGCCAGCGGGTGCGGGAAATGCTGGCCGGAGGCGCCGGCCGGGAGGAAATCCTGGACTATTTCGCCGACCGCTACGGGCCGGAGGTGCTGGCCTCGCCGCCCAAGTCGGGCCTCAACCTGCTGGCCTGGATTCTGCCCGTCGCCGGGGTCCTGGCCGCCCTGGCCGCCGGCGGGCTGGTAATCCGCGCCATGACCGTCCGGCGGGAGGAGGGGCCGGCCCTCCCATCGGCAACCGAGGCAGACCTGGCGCCATATCTGACTGCCGTTGACCGGGAGTTGGACCTGACCGACCCACCCCCTCTTGAGGAAAAGTAAAGTGGGAGGAATACCCTATATCTCCCGGTCGCGGCGCCGCGGCGGGTTATATTCACCCCGGAGACGCAGCGGGACCCAGCGGAGTACAGCGAGAGCGCATGGCTGATTTGGGCGCAATTACCTTGTGGATCGGGCTGGCCTTGTCCTCCTATGCCGTCCTGGGGTCGGTGGCGGGCAAAATCCGGGGTATTCCGGCGCTGGTGGTAAGCGCCCGCCGCTCGGTTTACGTGCTGACCCTGGCGCTGCTGATCTCCACCCTCAGCCTGATCGGTTCCTTCATCAACCGGGACTTTGAGGTGGCCTACGTTGCGGCCCACAGCAACCTGGCGATGCCGGACATCTTCACCTGGGTAGCTTTTTATGCCGGCAACGAAGGCTCGCTGCTCTACATCGCCTTTATCCTGTCGGTAATGTCGGCCCTGGCGATCCGCTGGGCGCCGGGCCAGGTCAAGGCGACCCTGCCCTATACCACGGCGACGCTGATGGTGATTCAGACCTTCTTCATCGCCGTGATGGCGTTTATGGCAAATCCCTTTGACCGGCTGCCCTTTGTCCCGCCGGACGGAGAGGGGATCAACCCCCTGCTGACCCACTTCGGGATGTTCTTCCACCCGCCGGCGCTGATGGCCGGGTTGATTGGGATCAGCATTCCCTTTGCCTTTGCCCTGGGTTCCCTGGCGGGCGGCCAGCGGCGGGACGAGTGGGTGGACCCGGGCCGGGTCTGGGGACTGATTACCTGGGCCCTGCTGGCCGGCGGCTTGCTGCTGGGTTCCTGGTGGGCCTATACCATCCTGGGCTGGGGCGGGTTCTGGTTCTGGGACCCGGTGGAGAATGCCGCCTTTATGCCCTGGCTGGCCCTGACCGCCTTCGTTCACTCGGTAATGGTGCAGAAACGGCGGGGAATGTTCCGAATGTGGAACATCGTGCTGATCAACGTGGCTTTCGGCCTGGCCCTTTACGGGATGTTTATGAACCGGGGCGGGCCGGTGCCGTCGGTACATTCCTTTGGCGCCTCTACTCTGGGCTGGGTGTTCCTGTTGTTCCTGGCCGTGGGGGTATTGGTCCCCTTTGCCGTTTTTTTCTGGCGGTACGGCCGGCTGAAAAGCGCGCAAAACCTGGATTCCATGCTGTCCCGGGAGACGGCCTTTCTGGTCAATAACCTGCTGCTGCTGGGCATTGCTTTCGTTACCCTGTGGGGAACGGTTTACCCCCTGTTCGCCCGGCTGGGCGGCGGGGCGGAGATCACCATTGCCCGGCCCTTTTACGACCAGGTAAACGGGCCGTTGCTGCTGGCGCTGATTTTCCTGATGGGTGTAGGGCCGCTGCTGCCCTGGCGCCGGGCCAACTGGGTCACCCTGCGCCGGGCCTTGCTGCTGCCCGGCTCCTTTGCCCTGGCCGTGGTGGTCGTCCTGGCAGCGCTGGTTACTCAAAAGCCCTTCGCCCTCATCGGGTTCGGCCTCAGCGCCCTGGTCGCCGCCGGCATCTTTCTGGAATGGTGGCGGGGAATCCGCGCTCGGCATCGTTCCGCTGGCGAAAGCTACCCGGTAGCCTTATTCCGGCTGCTCGCCGCCAACCGGCCCCGCTACGGCGGCTACATCGTTCACCTTTCGGTAGTGATGGTAGCCCTGGGCGTGCTGGGCGGGTCATTGTTTGAGGTGCAACGGGACGTGGTGCTGGCCCCCGGGGAAAGCTACGAAATCGCCGGCTACCACCTCCGCTATCGCGACACCACCCAGGCGGTCAAATCCGACCGCACCGAATATCTCTCCACTCTGGAACTCTACCGGGAGGGCCGGTTGCTGGAAGTGATGCAGGCCCGGCGCAGTTTCTACCCCTCCTTCAACATGGCCTCCACCCTGGCAGCGATACGCTCCACGCCGGTAGAGGACTTCTACGTGGTGCCCAGCGAAAATCTGGCCGACGGCTCGGTGGGCTTCCGCATCCTGGTCAACCCCCTGGTCTGGTGGATGTGGGTCGCCGGGCCGGTGCTGCTGCTCGGCACGGTGGTATCCCTGTGGCCGGAACACCGCCGGGAAAGGGCCGTAGCCCCGGCGCCGGTTCCTCAGCCCGGAGCGGCGTGATACCCAGGAATATACTGGCGGGACAATGGCGCTAATTATCGGAACAATTCTGGCCCTGTTGAGCATCGCCGTAGCGGTCTATCCCTTCGTGCGCCACCGCTCCGGCGCGCCCGGGGACGCCAATACCCCGGAGGTTGAAACGAGCCGGCCCAGGGGAGCGGCGGATACCGACGGGCCGGACACTCCCACCCTGGATTCCATCTACGCCGCCATCCACACCTTGCAGTTGGAGCGGGAACTGGGCAACATCCCGGAGGGGCTATACCGAGAGCAGCTGGACGATTACCGCCGGCAAGCGGCGGTAGCGCTGCGGGAGCAGGCCTTGGCCCAAGCCGCCGGTTCGGACCGGGCCCTGGAGGAGGAGATCCGGGCGGCCCGGGCCACGCCAGGGCGAGCCAGTGACCGGGCCGCCCGGCAAGGGAGGGATTAGGCAATGGCGCGGCGGCTATCCCCGGCTCCGCTCGCCCTGACCTTGACCCTCCTGCTATACCTGTCGGCGGCCGGCGCCGGCATCCTGCCGGCTCGGGAGACCCTGGCCCAGGAAACGGACGCCGGGGCGGCGGGCGCCGGGACGGAAGGGGTGGCGGTGCAGGGTTTTGCGGTGAACGGCACCGCCGGCGGAGAAATCCCGGCCGGTCGGCCAATCACCCTCCACACCATTGACCGGACCGCGGGACGGGTAGCCACTACCGAAACCACTACCGACCCGGCCGGCGCGTTCCGCTTTGAGGATGTGCCGCTTCTGGAGGAGCGCAGCTATGTCCTGGTGCTGGACTACGCCGGAATGCGCTATAACTCGTTGCTGGAGCCGGCGGCTCTGGCCGAGCCGGTGGAGTTGACGGTGTATGAGACGACCCGGGAGCTATCGGCGGTGCAGGTGGAGCGTCAGACGATGGTTATTGCCGGGGTGAACGAAAAAGACCGAGAAATAGCCGCCCTGGAGTTGCTTAACATCAACAACGCCGGCGACCGGACGCTGTTGCCGGAACTGACCAACATCGCCAATCCCGGAGAAATCAGCTTTCTCCGCTTCTCCCTGCCCGCCGCGGCCCGCGCGCTGGACGTGCAATCTACCCTACCGGGGGGCGACATCATCGCCATCGGCAACGGATTCGCCATTACTGCGCCGGTAATGCCGGGCAAACATCAAATCAACTATACCTACACCTTTCCCTACCAGGGCGACCGGGTAGCCTTTAACCAGCGACTGCTCCAAGGCGCCGGAGTATATCAAATCCTGGTTCCGGAAGAATTGGCGGCAATCCAGGTAACGCCCCTGGAACCCCGACCCCGCATTGACGTGGCGGGCCAGGTCTATCTGGTATGGGAGGGACGGGAAATCCCGCCGGGCCGGGGGATAGCACTGGAACTATCCCAACTGCCTCAACCCGACCTGCTGTCCCGGCTGGCGAGATCCGTTGCCAATGGCAATCTTTGGGAAACCGCCATCCCCATAATGCTGGGTATCGCCCTGACCGCCCTGCTGGTTTATGCCTGGTTCCGGGGGGCGCGGCCCGTTCCCGCCGTCATTCCCCCCGTCCTTTCCAACACCGTTCCTGACACCGTTTTCGCCGGCGAAGCCAGCGTCAATGCGGAACCCGCCGGCCCGGCGCCGGCCCGGCGGCAGGTCCTGGTACAATCCATTGCCCTCCTGGACGACCGCTTTGAGCAGGGACTCGTTTCCGAAGGGGACTACCAATCCCGCCGGGCGGGACTGCTGGCGCAACTGAGGCCGTCCATCGCTAAAGATCGCGCCGACAACCTCGCCGACAGTCCCGACAACAGTCCCGCCGACAGCCCGACCAATAATCCCGCCGACCCTCCCGCCAGCAATCCGGCGGAAGCTGACCCGGAGCGGGACGCATGAACCGGCGCGGCTGGATCCTGCTGGCCGGCGCCGGGCTGCCCCTCCTCGCCTTTCTGGGGATTCTGGCCTGGGCCTCGCTGCAAACCCGGGGAACGCCGGGCGGCCTGGGGGTCAACACCGATTTCGGGGTAGTGGACATTGACGCCGAACCGGCTCAGGATTTCACCCTGGAACTACTGGACGGCGGCGCCGTTACCCTGTCGGAGTTTCGGGGCAAGGTGGTGCTGGTGGACTTTTGGGCTTCCTGGTGTACCCCATGCCGCCAGGAAGCGCCGGTATTGGAGGAAGTCTATCGGGAGTACGCCGCCGGGGGTGAGGTGGAGTTTATCGGGATAAACATCTGGGATCTGCCCGGCAACGCTGCCGCCTACGTGGAGGACTTTGGCCTCACCTACTCCAGCGGCGTGGACGCCGAGGGAGTGATTGCCATTGACTACGGCGTTAAGGGCATACCGGAAAAGTTCTTCATCGGACGGGACGGGATCGTCCGGGAGAAATTCGTCGGCCCAATGCGCTCCGACACCCTGAGGGAAACCCTGGACCAACTCCTGGCTCCGGCAAGGCCGGGGTGAGGTGGGCTTGCGGCACAAGCTGGAAACCAATACCGGCAGACCGACGGAAGCTGCCGGCGCCGGCCCGGTCCATTCTGCCCGCAAGGAAGTCCCTGGTGCAGGAACCCGAGCTGACCGTACTGAAGGAGTCCATTCTACCGCAAGGGAGTTCCTACCTGAACGCCGGTATCACGTGCTTGCCGAAGAGCTCTATTGATTTCATTACCCGCTGGTGGTCAATCGTTTCGGTAGCCATCAGGAACTGCACTTGGTCAACCCCGGTGGCCTGGTGCAGCTTGACCGCGTTGATGCAGCTTTCCGGGTCTCCCGCTACGATTACCCCCCGGTCGGCCAGGGTATCGGCGTCCATCTCCTCCCAAATCTTCTGGGCCAGCGCGCTGCCGCCGGACAGGTCGAACTGGGTAGCCGCTCCCGCGTCGGTTACCTCCTTAACGTCGATGTAGCGGGAGAAGTTATGCACCAGATGTTCCGGTATGCCGCCCCACTGCTCCAGCAGGCGGGCGTAAATATCTTTCTGATCCTGGACGTAGGGCCGGCCGGGGCCGAAGAAGGTCTTTAGCGAACTGGCGCACAACTCCCGGGCCGCCCGGTTATCCTCGCCACAGTACCCGAATATGGAACTGAGCCACTGGTCGTTGGCAAAAGCGCCCACCGGGTCGGCCTCCTTGATGGTGGCCCGGTACTCCTGGATGTGCGGTTCCAGCACCGCCGGCGCGCTGACGCCCAGGGCCATGACCCCAATGCCCTTTTGCGCGGCCAGTTGGTAAGTGGTGGGCTGCAACGCGGCCACCCAGATCGGCGGGTGCGGCTTCTGGTAGGGCTTGGGCAACACCTGGCGGGGCGGCACGTTCCAGAACCGGCCGGCCCACTCGAAGGTCTCCGAACCCCAGATCCGGGGAATCATGGACAGGGATTCCTCCCACATCTCCCGAGTGTCCCGGGGGTCAATGCCCATGCCCGTCTGCTCGTAGGGAGCGGAGCGGCCGGTGCCGAAATCTACCCGCCCATGGGACAGCTGATCCACCATCGCCACCCGCTCGGCCACCCGGACCGGGTGATGGTAGGGCAGGATCACCACGCCAAAGCCCAGGCGGATGTTCCTGGTCAGCCGGCTCAGCGCGCCGAAGATGACCTCCGGGCAGGGCGAGGCGGAAAAGGTGGTGAGGAAGTGATGCTCGACGAACCACACGTAGTCAAAGCCCATCGCGTCGGCCAGGATGCATTGTTCAATGGTCTCCTCCACTACGGCATGGTCATCCAGGGTAGGACGCTGCATTTCATAAGCCAGGCCGAATTGCATAGTCTCAACTCCTTCTCAATGAACCGTCTCAATGAACCGTTTCTACCGGGGCTGACGGCGTATCCCTTTCAGCTCCGGCCCAGCTCCGGTCGGTTTCCTTGCCGGCAATGGCCCGGCGTTGGATAGCGGTTAAAGCGCGGTCATTCGCCGCCATTGTAACCGGGCCGGGGAAAGGGGGCAAGCGGGCAAGTTTGCCGGCGTTCTCTTTAGCGCCGTCGCTTATCCCGGTATTGGGACCGGCATTGACCCTAGCCGGGGGAGAGAAGAAGGAGAGTTGACCGGTAACAGACCAAGAAGCGCCCCGGAACAGATACATATTGACTGGTCAGTCTGGCAGCCAATGAAACAGACCCGGAAGCGCCCCGGAACGGAACTGTCCGGGGCGCTTGTCTTTGAGCTACCCGAGCCGGGTTTGTGGGCAACCCGCCGCGAAAACCTACTGGGAGAAGCTCATGGTATTGGCCCGTATGCGCGGGGCATAGTGGGGGTCCCATTCCAGGTCGGCGGACAGACCATAGATCTGCACCACCAGGAAGTTAGGCACGAAGTGGAAATCGTCGTGCACGTGGTTCGCCAGGACTTCCATCCGCTGCCGCCGCAGGTCGCCGGTGGGGGTGGCGATGGCCTCCTCCAGCAAGTCCTCGAAATACTGATAGCAGATCCCGCTGGAACGGCTGAAGCAGCTATTGCGCAGGATGGCCTGCCGGGAGAAGTCCAGGGACTCGGTGGAAGTAGCCGGCGCGGTCAGGTGCATCGACGCAAAGTTGGGCTGGCCCGGCCCCAGGTTGGCGCACTTCTCGTGAAGGTCGGCGCCGGCGGCGTTGGCGAAGTCTTCCCGCGTGCGCCCGTGGCCGCAGTTGGAGCGACCGGTTCCGGCGTGAATGGAGGACTCCACCACGTACAGGTTGGCGTTGAAGCCGACCTCCCGCCAGAAGGTAACCACCGCTTCGGCGTACTCCACGTCTTTAGGCACCCGTTGGGAGCGGATGTGGAGCTTGATCTCGTTGTCCTCGTCGTAGCCGGCCTGCTCGATCAGCTGCTTGGCCCGTTCCGGGTCATAAGGATAGCCGGCCGAGTTTTCCGGGGTGATGCCCACGGTGCCGGTTTGGGCGATGTTGCCGTAGCAATTGAGCACGTTCTCGAAAATGGCTTCCATCAGGGTTTCGCAGTCAATCGCCAGATTCAAGGCTTCCCGGATTTCCTTTTTCCGCAACTCCGGGTGATGCACCGTGTCAATAGCATAGACGTAGGCTTCGTTGTTGGTGCCGGATTTCCACTTAGGCACCCGGTCCCGGTCCTCAAAGGAGATTTCCGCCCAGTCGGCTTCCTCGGCAGCAATCATTGAGGCGCGCACCTGGGGTTCGTTACGCCATACCTGAATCACCCGGGGGATACTGGGCGCGCGGGAGTAGTTGGTGGCCGGGTTGGGGTTGTAGCCCGCATAGGCTTCCAGTTCCACCTGCACGCCGGACTGCCACTCCACTATCCGGTAGGGGCCAAGCCCCACGGTGAAGCGTTCCACCTCATCCTCGGAAGCCTGCTCGTACCAGCCGACATCCTGGAACTTGGTGAAAATGGTAGTGCGGGGCAGGATGGGGCAGGCTTTGCCACAGACTACATCCAGGGTATATTCGTCCACTACTTCGCCGCCGATGACGCCGTGGAAGCTGAAATCATTGGAGTTGTAGTTGCCGCTGGTCTCCTCGTCGCCGAAGAAGTCAATCCAGAACTTGGCCTGAGTGGCGTTCCAGGGAGCGCCGTTGTGGAAGGTAACCCCCTGCCGCAGATTGAAACGCCAGCGGTCGGGGCCGGTCTGCTCCCAACCCTCGATGCCGGTCAGACCCACCACCTCAAAGTTGTTGTGGTCGTCAATCCAGGTCAGGGGGTCGCTGGCCAGGTCGTCGCAGATGGTGTTCTGGATGTTGCCCCCACAGTTGGCGCTGGCGGCCCCGATGGTGGTGGGCTCCTCACTGGTTACGAAGGTAATGGTGTCCCGGGCGCTGACCACCGGCTCCGGGGGCGGGGCCGTTGGCTGGGGAACCGCCGTGGCCGGCGTATCCGGGGCGCTGGGCGCGGCGGGCTGAGCCGGCGCGGCGGTCGCCGGAATGTTCAGGGCAGCCGGCTGGGCGACTTCCGACTCCGTCGGGGCCGGGGCAGCGACGGGGGCCGCCTCCTGAGCCTGCTCCTCCGCGGTAGATGCGCCACAGGCTACCAGCGCCAGCGCCAGAAGAACAATCAGGGGTAGAAACCACCGACCGAACAAACCTTTATTTACGGTTTCCGGTTTCACTGCATCATACCTCTTAATAATGGTGAATTACTTAGCATAAGGCAGGGATTCGGTATTCTTTATGCGTTCACCTCCTTTTCAAGCATCGTAAAACGAAAATTTTAGCCCTTATATATTAGTTGGCATCGTTTGTCAACTTATTGCCCTGAGGGTTGGGGGGCGGCAAGCCGGTTTGCGCGCCTCCCTCCGGCCCTCTTTATCGCAGCAACACCGGGGGATCTTTAACCGGGGTCTTTTCCTTCCCGGCGCCACCGGGCCAGGCTCAGACTACAATACATCTGCTTAAAGTCGCTGCGCTGCCTTCCCGGCGCCACCGGGCCAGGCTCAGACTACAATACATCTGCACGACATCTGCACGTCTGCTAAAGTCGCTGCGCTGCCTTCCCGGCGCCACCGGGCCAGGCAGCGGGAGGCCGGGAAGCTCCAGCGGGGCGCTGCCCGGCGCCACCCCCGCTGCGCCCCGGGGTGGAAACAACCGCGCCAGGTTAAAGGCGTTTAGCCGGGGCGAACCGAAAGGCCGCCATGCTTCCCGATATGCTTCTGGTAGCGATTGGGCATCTTAAGATTTACCCCGGGGGGAGAACCGAAAGGCCTCAATCGGTGGCGGTTTTGGTTGACTTTCCGCCGTTCCAAATGGTATATTCAGCCGACTACAATGCTCACCAAGTGAGGTAGTCAGGAATGGCGAGACGCCTTTTTAAGGAGTTGGAAAGGTCTTACGGATTTGATGAAGTGGCGATTGTCCCCGGCGACGTAACTATTAACCCGGAGTTGACCTCCACCAAAATGACCATTGGGGAGCACTCCTTCGCTGCGCCGCTGCTGGCCTCCGCGATGGACGGCACGGTATCGCCCCGGTTTGCCCGCCTGATGTACGAAATGGGCGGCTTGGGCGTCCTCAACGGCGAGGGCCTCTATTCCCGCTACGATGACCCCTACTCGATTCTGGAAGAGATTACCTCCATGCCGCAGGCTGAGGTTACTCAATACCTGCAACAGGCATATTCCGAGCCAGTGCGGGAAGAACTCGTTGGCCGGCGAGTGGACGAAATCAAGCAAACCGGCTCGGTCTGCGCCATCTCCTTTACGCCCCAGAACACCAAGCGGATGTCTCCGGTGGCGGTGGAAGCCGGCGCCGACATCGTGGTGGTGCAATCCACCGTAACCACCGCCCGGCACCAGTCGCGCAGCTACCGGGGACTGGTCTTTGCCGAATTGCTCGAATCGCTGCGGGTGCCGTTAATCGTGGGCAACTGCGTCAGCTACAACGTGGCCCTGGAGTTGATGGAAACGGGCGTAGATGGCATCCTCGTCGGGGTTGGCCCCGGCGCCGCCTGCACCACCCGGGAAGTTACCGGCGTGGGCGTTCCTCAAGTAAGCGCTACCCTGGAATGCGCCGCCGCCCGGGAAGACTACTTCCACCGCACCGGCCGGTATGTCTCCGTCATCACCGACGGGGGTATCCGCACCGGAGGCGACCTGTGCAAGGCCATTGCCAGCGGCGCCGACGGAGTGATGGCTGCCACTCCCTTCGCCCAGGCCGAGGAGGCGCCGGGCCGGGGCTATAACTGGGGTATGGCCAATGCCCATGCCGAACTGCCCCGGGGAACCCGCATCAAGGTAGGCACCAAGGGGTCGCTGAAGCAGATAATGTACGGGCCAACCTCGGTAACCAACGGCACCCAGAACCTGGTCGGCGCATTGCAGGTAGCCATGGGGATGTGCGGCGCCTATACCATCCGGGACTTTCACCACGCCGATATGGTTATCGCCCCCGCCATCAAGACCGAGGGCAAGTATTTCCAGTTGGCCGAGTAACCACTTGACCGGGTAATCACCCGCCTTTTGCTTACTTATGGATAACCCGTATAGCCGGGCCAGCTATACGGGATGGTTTAGAAACGTAAAAGCCCCGCATAGCCGGTTCACCCGTAGATGGTTTCCCAGCTTGCCAGGAGGTCAGCGCGCCGATGGTCGTCCAAAACGGAACCATTCAAATACTGGATCCCTGCCCGGAGGAAATCCCGGAGGAGTTGGGAATCAGTTCCCAGATTGTCAGCCTGGAGGGCAAGGTAGTCGGCCTGCTGGAAAACCGGAAGTACCATGCCGACGCCTTCTTGCAGGAATTGCAGCGGGTGTTGGAGCAGGACTACGGGGCCAGGAAGGTGGTCTATGCTGCCAAGTTCACCTTCAGTATGCCCTGCGCCGAGGAGACGATCGACTCGCTGGTTGAGGAATGCGATGCGCTGGTTCACGGCATCGCCGATTGAGGCTCCTGCACGGCGTGGGGTCTCCACGACACCGTAGTAACCGAGTCCCGGGGGGTGCCGTCGGTCAGCGTTATTACCAGCGCCTTCACCCGGGCGGCGCAGGCGCGGGCCAGTTCCCTGGGGATGCCGGGGGTGCGAATGGTCGTCCTGCCCAGTCCCCTGGCCTCCCGCAGCGTGGCCGAGGTGCAGCAGCTGGCCCGCGAATACGCCGGGGAAATCGTCGGCTTGCTGACCCGGGGTTGACCTTCCTCCCAGCCATTCCGCTTCCCCGGGGAAGCGGGCCGCAGTGCGGCCAGGGGAGCCGATAATACCGGAGGATGCCGCTATGCAAACGGTAGTTGAATATGACCCCAGTTACGCCATGTTGACCGTCGTACTGGCGCCGGGGGAAAGCATCAAGGCAGAGCCGGGGGCGATGGTCGCCCAGCAAGGGGTGGAGCTGAAAACCGGCGGCGCCGGCGGCGGGGTTTTCGGCGGCCTGAGGCGGATGATGGGCGGCGAGTCCTTCCTGATTAACACCTTTACCGCCGCCAGGGGTGGCGGACAGGTATGCCTGTCTCCCGCCGCCCCCGGAGACATCGGCTCCTTTCCCCTGCCGCCGGGCCGAAATCTATTCATCCAATCCGGCGCTTTTCTGGCCTGCACCGAGAATGTCCGCACCGATTCCCAGTTTCAGGGGTTCCGGGGCTTTTTCAGCGGCGAGAGCGTGTTCTTTCTCCGCGCCTTTTGCGAGCGGGGCGAGGGTACGGTGTTCTACAACTCCTACGGCGCTATCAAGCAACTGCCCGTGGAGCCGGGCCGGGAACTGGTGGTGGATACCGGCCACCTGGTCGCCTTCACCGACGACGTGGACTATTCCATTGGCAAAGTAGGCGGCCTCCGTTCCCTCATCGGCGGTGGCGAGGGTCTGGTAATGAAGTTCCAGGGCAGCGGCCACGTCTGGATCCAGACCCGCAACCTGGCTTCCCTGGCCGATAAAATCATTCCTTTCCTGCCTTCGGGCCGGGGGCAGTAAGGATGACCGACCCTTTGAGCCTCCGGTCCCGCCGCGTCGACGTTGACGCCTCCTGCGACGCCATCCAGGATTATTACGCGGACCAGGGCTGGACCGACGGGCTACCGGTGGTGCCGGCTACCGAGGCTCTGGTCCGCGCAATGCTGCTTGCCTATGGGGCAGACCCAGCCACCTCCTTGGGAGTAGTGCAGCCGCGCAATGCCCGGGTTACCCTGGAGAAGGTAGCGATCAACGCGGTGATGGCCGGCTGCCGCCCGGAGCATTTTCCGGTAGTGGTAGCAGCGGTCAAGGCGGCCCTCCAGCCCGACTTCAACCTCGCCAGCGTCCAGGCCACCACCGGCGGAGCGGCCCCGGCGATCATCGTCAACGGCCCCATCGCCAGGCAACTGGGCATCAACAGCGACTCCGGCTGTTTCGGCCCCGGCTACCGGGCCAACGCCACCATCGGCCGCGCCTTGCGGCTGTTTGTCCGCAATGTGGCCGGACTGGTTCCCGGAGAGATGGACAAGGCCACCCTGGCCCTGCCGGCCCGTTATACCTTCTGCTTCGCCGAGAACGAGGAACGCAGCCCCTGGGAGCCGCGCCACGTCGAGCTGGGGCTGGACCCGTCGGCCAGCATGGTAACCCTGACCGGCGTACGCGGGATCTACCCGATAATGGAAAGCACCTCTCCCACCGGCATCCAGACCCTGCGGACGTTGGTAGGCGCCATCCGAACTATCGGGTTTTCCAACTATTACCAGACTGGCACCGGCGCCCAGCTGACCTTGGCGCTATGCCCCGAACACGCGGCGGAAATTCACGCCTCCGGCTTGTCCAAGCAAGACGTGCGGGAATATGTTTTCCAGAATGCCCGGATGCCCCTCAGCCGCCTCAAGGACATTGCCCACTACGGCAACCGCAACTGGCCCGCCTGGATTGACGAATCGGACCCGGAGGCGCTGGCGCCGGTGGTCCGCGCGGCGGACGATCTGGTGGTGGTGGTAGCCGGCGGCGACGGACGCCATTCCGCCTGGCTGGCCGGTTGGGGCGTAACCCGGGTGGTAACCCAGGAGATTGAACTGCCCTCCTGAGCGCCCCATCGAGACCGGCGGCGAAGCCCGGCCCGGTTCCGGCTTAACCGCCAATTCCCCCACGGCCGGGTTGCCCCGTTCCAAGAACGATTTTAAGGCTATCAAAACGGCCGGTTCCCCCACGGTCGGATTGCCCCCGTCGCCGCCGACTCAATCCGGAGCAATCAATCCGGCACTCCGGTCTTGCTGAAATCACCCCCCGGCGGGAAACATCCGCCGGGGGGTCTATTTATCCCGTTATGTTAGCGACTTAGCGACGGGGCGGCCAGAAAACAGGTTGAACCGCCGTCCCGGAAAACCATTCCGGGTTTTCCGGCGTATTTACCGGTGCGTGAACCATTAACTAAATCCGGGATAATCTCATTTTAATCCCCGGGTTTTCGCCCATACCCCGGCCCTTATCCCTGGAGCGACCGGGCCTTTTACATCGCTCCCCGTAGCAAAGGGGAGCGGCCGGAGGCGAGATTCCGGTTTGTCGGGATAACGAGGAGGGCTGGTCAGACTATTTATTGACCCGCCGGTAACCGCGGAGCCGGCAGCTTGCGGCGCAGGGCGGCATCCATTGAATAGACGAGAAATATAATTTTTTTCATTGCGTATTGTTATGTTGATACAAATGATAGAGGGTGAGACAACCAGGGCCAGCAGGGAGATAGCTATGACCAGTGGCATAATATCGTAATATACGAAAATGATTATCAATTTCAGCTATAAAACTATAGACAGCTCGCAATGAGTAAGTTATATTTATTACTCCGATATATGCTGAAATGAGAGGCCGAGGATGGTTCAACAAATTTCACCGCGCGAATTTGCGGAAGGGGTTCTTGCGGAGTGCCGCCACCACTGGGTAATCCAGGCGGCCGCCGGGCCAGTAAGCGCCGGCTTCTGCCGGCGCTGCGGCGCCGTCAAGGAGTTCAAGAACTACATTGGGGCTACTTACTGGGGCGAGGAAAAGAGCGAGAATTTGGTACGGCCCGACCTGCCCCGGCCGGTGTTTAATTCCCTGGCGGAGGACGCGGAAGAGCAATAAGTCGCGGAGTCTTCCCGCACTCCAATCCAATGGTCGTACCGGGAAGCCGTACCGGGAAATTGGACTCCGGCCGGGCGGCCCGGGGGTTACCCAACCCGGGCCGCCCGGCCGGTGGAGCCTTGACAGGGCAGCCGGTATCCCATCTCGGCAGCGCTATAAATCTCTTCTTGCCCCGCCGCCCGGCCCTTCTCAGGCCGGGCGGCGGGGCACAGCTACCCCGGCGGGCCGGGAGCGAGATTTACCGGGTAATCCGGCCGCTCCCGGCCTTGCTTATCCGGCGGCATTTGTACTATCGTCTATTCCTCGACCGCAAATCCGGCGCGCCGGCCGAGTAAATCTCTGGAGACGCCAACCTACCCGTGTTCACCCACCTGCATACCCATACCGAATACAGCATGCTGGACGGCATCAGCCGCATTCCCGACCTGGTATATCAGGTACGGGACCTGGGCATGAAATCCCTGGCGATCACCGACCACGGCAATCTCTACGGGGTAGTGGACTTCTATTCCGAGTGCAAGGAAGCCGGCATCAAGCCCATTATCGGCTGTGAGGTTTACGTAGCCCACCACCGCCGCCAGGATCGCAACGCCGCCGAACGCAGTCCCTATCACCTGGTGCTGCTGGCCCGGGACAATACCGGCTATCGGAACCTGATGCAACTGGTTACCCGGGGACACCTGGAAGGGTTTCACTACCGGCCCCGCATCGACAACGAACTGCTGGAACAGTACCACCAGGGCCTGATCTGCCTTTCCGGCTGCGCCTCGGCGGAGGTGCCCCGGCTTATTGCCGACGGCAATTCGGCGGAGGCCCGGCGCCGGATCGGCTGGTATCGAGAACTCTTTGGCGAGAACTATTTCCTGGAATTGCAGCGCCACGAACACGTGGAACAATTGCCCGCCATTAACGCCGGACTCACCGAGTTTAGCCAGAAACTGGACATTCCCCTGGTGGTAACCAACGATTCGCACTATGTCCGGCAAAGGGAATCCCCCTTGCAGGACATCTACATCTGCATCCAGACCAATACCACCGTCCAGGATGAGAAACGGCTGCGGATGGAGGATGACTCCTATTACATCAAAAGCCCGGAGGAGATGACCCGGCTGTTTCACGATTACCCCCAGGCCCTGGAAAATACCCAGTTGATTGCCGATATGTGCCGCGTGGAGTTGGGTTTTGACCAGACCCACTTGCCCAAGTACCCGACGCCCAACGATATGGACGCCGATGCGTACCTGGCCCAACTGTGCTGGGAGGGTTTTCGACAGCGTTACCCCCGTCCCACCGCCGCGGCGGAGCAACGGCTCAAGTACGAGCTGGAGGTCATCCGCCACACCCAGTTCGCCAACTACTTCCTGGTGGTCTGGGACATCGTGGACTTTGTGCGCCGCAACGGGATAATGATGGCCGTGCGGGGTAGCGCCGCCGCCAGCGTCGCCCTCTACTGCCTGGGCATTACCGAAGTGGACCCCCTGGAGTATCGCCTGGTCTTTGAGCGGTTCCTGAACCTAGAACGCAAGGAGATGCCAGACATTGACATGGACTTCCAGGACGACCGGCGGGACGAGGTGCTGCACTATGTCATTGACCGTTATGGCAACGACCGGGTGGCCCAGATCATAACCTTCGGCACCATGGGGGCCAAGGCGGCCCTGCGGGACGTGGGCCGGAGCCTGGGAATGAGTTACGGCGACGTGGACCGGATTGCCCGCATGGTTCCTTTCAAGTCCCGCACGCTGGAGGACGCCCTGCGCGTCAACCCGGAACTGAACAATACCTACCAGGCGGACGGGGCCGTTCGCAACCTGGTGAATAACGCCCAGGGACTGGAGGGTATCGTGCATCACGTCAGCACCCACGCCGCCGGGGTGCTGATTGCCGACGAACCCTTGACCGAAACGGTGCCCTTGCAGCGTCCCACCCGGGGCGATGAGAATAGCCCGGTGCTGATGACCCAGTATTCCATGGACCCGGTAGCCAAGCTGGGCCTGCTGAAAATGGACTTCCTGGGCCTGACCAACCTGACCATCCTGGACCGGGCCACGAGACTGCTGGACGAAACCCGCGGCATCAAAATTGACCTGGGCCGGCTGCCCCTGGACGACCGGGAAACCTTTGAACTGCTTTCCTCCGGCAAAACCACCGACCTGTTCCAGTTGGAAAGCGCCGGGATGCAGCGCTATATCAAGGAACTGAAACCCTCCAGCCTGGGCGACATCGCCGCAATGATTGCCCTCTACCGGCCCGGGCCGATGGAGCATATCGATACCTTTATTGACGCCAAGCACGGGCGCGCGCCCATCGCCTACCCGCACCCCAGCCTGAAGGAACTGCTGGACGAGACCTACGGAGTCATCGTTTACCAGGACCAGGTGCTGCTGATTCTGCAAAACTTCGCCGGCTATACCCTGGGCGAGGCGGATACGGTGCGCAAGGCCATGGGCAAGAAAATCCAGTCCCTGATGACCGAAGAACGGGAGCGGTTTATCGAGGGCGCCCAGGGCAAGGGCTTCGACCGCCGGCTGGCCGTCCAGGTCTTTGACCTGATTGAACCCTTCGCCGGGTATGCCTTTAACAAGGCCCACAGCGTCAGCTACGCCCTCATCTCCTACTGGACCGCCTATTTCAAGGCCCATTACCCCCTGGAGTATATGGCCTCGGTGCTTAACTCCCGCCTGGACCACCCGGACAAGATTGTCAGCTCGATTAACGAATGTTCCAAGCTGAAGATTCCGGTGCTGCTCCCGGACGTGAACCGCTCCGGCGAATTCTTTACCATCGACAAGGAAAGCGGCCCGACGCCGGGCCTGCGGTTCGGGCTGGCGGCGGTCAAGACGGTGGGCGAGGGAGCGGTAAAACCCCTGGTGGCGAAGCGCAAGGAAAACGGCCCCTATGATTCCATCGATGATTTCTGCCGCCGCGCCGACGTCAGCGGCCTGAACCGCCGTACCCTGGAAAACCTGGTTAAGACCGGAGCTTTCGACGGACTGGGTCCACGGGGCGCCGTTTTTGCCGCCCTGGACCAGATTCTGGCTACCGCCCAGCTGGAAACCCGCACCCGCAACACCGGTCAGACCAGCCTGTTCGGCGCGGCGGGTCCGGCGGATGCCCCTCCAATGTCCGGTATAAACCTGGAGGGCGGCGACCTGACCGACGAGGAAAAGGCCGCCTGGGAAAAGGAACTGCTGGGCGTCTCCCTTTCCTACAATCCCCTCATGGCCCTGGCGTCCATCGACGTTGACGATGCCATTAATTCCCTGGACCAGCTTGACGAGGAGATGCAGGGGTTAACCTGTTCCCTAATCGGCCACGTCGCCGCCATCAACGAACGGTACACCCGGGAGCAGAAGAAGTTTCTGGTGGTCAACTTTGACCTGCTGGGCGGCCCAATAGAGTTAATCGTGTGGCCCGACGCGCTGGAGCGCACTGCCGAACTGTGGCGGGATGGCAAACTGCTGCGGGCCACCGGCAAGCTGCGCCTGCGGGGAGACGGCTACTCCCTGGCCTGCGAACAGGCTTCGTCCTATGCGCCAGCCGACACGCCGGCGCCGGTTTCCGCCAGCGCCCCCGGAAGCGTCCGGGAATCCGGCGGCCCAGCGGCGGACTATGTCCCGGCTCCGGCCGCCACCCCGGAGCCGACCGGGGCGGAGAGCCAGACCCGGAACCAGACCTGGACCCAGGCCCGGCAAGGCGGCGCCAGGCCCAATGGTGGCGCTGGCAAAGGTTCTCGCGGCGCTCCCCAGCAGCGTTCCGGCGGCAGTCCTAACGGCGCCGGTAACGGCAACAGTAACGGCTATGACAATGGCAACGGCCGGACCAACGGCAGCGCCACCCGCACCGTGTTCCTGGGCATTGCCGAATCCGATGACCCGATAGAGGATGCGCACCGGCTTCGGGAGGTCATCCGGCTGTTGCTGGAGTACCCGGGCAAGGACCGGGTCAACCTGGAAATTCACACCGGCGGGCGGCGAGTGGTCCTGGAATTGCCGGTAGTCAGCACCGGCTACTGTGCCGAACTGAAGGGCCGGCTGGAGGAATTGCTCGGCGCCGACTCGGTACTGCTGCAAAGCTCCGAGGGGCCGGAAGTGGCGGACGTAGCCTTTTAGGCTGCCGGAGGCATCCATCCCTCCGGCTCCCACTGACCGGCCGGGAAAGCCCACTGAAGCAGCTCTGGCGCAACTGCCCGGAAATTGTTCCGGCCAGCCCCGCTTACGGCCGGCCGGTACGCAGCGGCAACCGGCTTTATAGCTCGGGCGGTGGCCCCGGGGCACGGATACCCCGGGTCATCTCTATTGGACGGCTGCCAGAAGAGCGGGAAGTGGCCTCGGGGCACGGATGTCCCGGGGCGTCCTCGGGCAGCATGGCCGTTCCGTACGACGACTATTCTCCCGTAGTCGCTCCCCGGTACGGCGCCGGCCGGATATTACCGTTCGCTCCAATTTCCCCGGCGCCGGCAATACCGGCGCTCCCGCTGACCACTGTTGCCGGCTGAATTCCGGGGCCTCGCCGTCAAGGGCCTTGATCTCAAGGCGGCCAAGCGGGTGAAGCAAGGCTCGCCTCCGCCGGGTGTCTCCCGGGTCAGTTTAACCCGGATTTCCCCTTGCCCCGGCCCCCTCTCCCCGGGCCAGGCATTCCCAACCCACGCGGCCATTCCTTGCCCGGCTCCAGATCCGGGAGGAACCCCGGCGTATATCGCGAATACGCCGGGCAAAAAAGATTACGTTAAGCTGCGGATTGTGATACAATTGTAACCTACCTCTTCTGTGCCTGCTCATTTATTCTCGTTATGCCAAAGCGACGCACAACCGTCGCGCCGGGTAGTCGGGCCGGCCCGTTCAAGCCGGCGCGGGCCTCTAACCGTACTCCATCGCCCGCCGGGGCGCAACCAATACCGCCGGGGTGTAGCTGTCGCCGGAATGACTGTAGTTGACGACATAAAAAACCGTTTGGACCTGCTGGAAGTGATTTCCGGTTATGTGCCGTTGCAGCGCTCCGGAAGAGCCTACAAGGCCAACTGTCCCTTCCACCAGGAAAGGACGCCCTCCTTCTACGTGAACCCGGAGCGTCAAACCTGGCATTGTTTCGGCGCCTGCGCCACGGGAGGCGACGTTTTTACCTTCATTATGAAGGCCGAGAACCTGGAGTTCTCCGAAACCTTGCCGCGACTGGCCCAGCAGGCCGGGGTAACCCTGCCCAGCCGGGAGCGGCGCGTCGAGCAGGATGTCGCCTACCGGATTAACGAGGCGGCCCGGGACTATTTTCAGCAATACCTGGCCTCTTCCCGAGGGACGGACACCCGAGCGTACCTGGAGCGACGGGGCCTCCGCCAAGACAGCGTGGGCCGGTTCCAGCTGGGTCTCAGCCCCCGGGACGGACAAGGGTTGATTACCTACCTGCAAAAGCATGATTTCAGCCCCGAGCAGTTGGCCCAGGCCGGGGTGGCGCATCAGAATCGGGACGGGGGCTACCGGGACGCCTTTCGGGGACGCCTGATGATTCCCATCCGGGACGGACAGGGAGAGTTGGGCGGCTTCGGCAGCCGCGCCCTGGACGATTCCACGCCCAAGTACCTGAATACCGCCCGTACCCCGGTGTTTGACAAGGGCCGGATATTGTATGGCCTCTACCTGGCTAAAGAATCCGCCCGGCGGCAGGGCATCGTAGTGGTGGAAGGCTACATGGACGCCATTATGGCCCACCAGCACGGGTTCGACAACGTGGTGGCCTCCATGGGAACCGCCTTGACCGAGCATCAGGTGGCCGAAGTGCGGCGCCTCACCAATAAGGTAACCATGGCCCTGGACGCCGACGCCGCCGGGCAGCAGGCGACCCTGCGGAGCCTGGAATCCTCCTGGCAGGTCTTCCAGAACCGGGTGGTGGGTCGCTCCGGTGGCACTACCCTGTTCCAGCGGACCGATGACCTGGACTTGAGGGTGGTGTCCCTGCCTGAGGGCAAAGACCCGGACGAGTTTATCCGCCAGTCCCCGGAACATTGGCCCGAGTTGGTAAACCAAGGCGTGCCTTTGTTTGAGTATCTCCTGCCCGCCCTGTCGGCCCAGGTGGATGCTTCCACGCCCCAGGGGAAGGCGCGGGTGGTGGAGCTGCTGTTCCCCTTCATCGCCGCGGTCCAGGAACCCATCCGGCAAGACCATTACTTTCGGATGCTGGCCGACCACCTGGCAATCGGCCTGGATACACTGCAAGCCAGCGTGAGCCGGTTTGCCACCCGAGCCAGAGCCGGGCAGCCCGCTCCGGGCCAGCGGGCCGCACCCCGTCCGACAACGGCAACCGGCGCCACCCCCTCCGCTTATGCCACGCTGGACCGGGACCCGCTGGAGGACTATTGCCTGGCCCTGCTGTTGCAGCACCCGGACTTGCCGGCGGAGGTGGCCGAGGTGGACGCCCTGTCCGTAGATTACTTCCGCCACCCGGAAAACCGGGAGATTTATTCCCGGTTGGCCCAGGCTTGGGCCGCGGCGCCGGCCGCCCCGATTACCGGCGCGGCGCCGGCGGAGGCGGTGAAAGAGCGGGTGGCGCCGGAACTGGCGGAACACCTGGATTCTCTGGCGCAGCGGGAGATTCCACCCATGGAGCCGCGGCGGCGCGCCGGCGCCCTGCGGGATACCATCGCCAAGCTGGAAGAACGCCATCTAAAGGAACTGAAACAGGCCGAGCAGGCCCGGTTCGCCGGTGAATCAGCAGCGGAACTGACCGACGAATCGGAACAGGCCACCCTGGCCCTGAACCGCCGGCTGAAAGCCAACCAGCAGGCCCGGAACCAATCTACCCAGAACGCTTTTCGCGGAAGGTGACAATTTATGGTAAGACGCAATGCCAGCCGGGACATCAGCCCCGAGGAAGACTACTACGATATTAACGAGGACACGCAGAACAAAGACAAGTTCCTGGGAATACTCGGCAATGTAGTCAAGGAGGAGGACGAGGACCTGGTTGAGGGCAACGGTATGGCGGCGGGCGCCATCGAGGTGGTCGTGGGCCCCGCCGACAACCGGAATGACCAGTGGGAAGACGACTCGGCAGCCGAAAAGCCGGCCAATATACTGGAGGAAGGCCCGGCCGACGCCGAAATCGAGGAGGAAAGCGAGGAGCCGGATTGGGAAGCCGAGGCGGAAAGTCTGCAAGTTCTCGATGACCCGGTGCGGATGTACCTGCGGGAAATTGGCCGGGTCAACTTGCTGGCCGCCAAGGATGAGCGGGAACTGGCCCGCAAGCTGGAAGGGGATAAACACCTCCTGGGACTGGGGAAGGAACTGCTCGGCGAGGAATACTGTCAGACCCTGGAGCGGGAACTGGCCGAGGAAAAACGACGTCCCGACAATGGGGGCAGGTCGGGCCGGATAGAGATCGTCTCCCTGCGCAGCCCGGACCTGCTCAGCAAGAAAATCCGGCAGGAGTTTAACGAAAGCGGCCGGAACTGGGAGCTGACCGAAGCATTGCTGCGCCGGCTGGCTAATTCCACTTCCCTGGTGGAAGCCTTGAGCAACTATCTGGAGTTGCCCCCCAATCCCTCCCTGTCCCAGCTGGTCAACAACCAGACTTTGGCGGAGGCCATTGACGCCCAGTTGTCCGAGGAGATGCTGGTCAGCCTGTCCGAGCGCCTCGACCTGGAACGGGATGAGGTGTATAGGCAAGTCGTCGCCCTGTCCCTGGACCGCTGGATTCTCCCCCCGGACACCATTGACCTGCTGAACGACTACACGCTGCTCCAACTTGACGCTACCTTCAGCGAGGTCGGCTCGCTGCCCCAACTGGCCCGGTACGAACCCCTGTTCCGCCGCCGGTTCAATCAGCTCAAGGCAGAGGGAGAGCGCGCCCAGGCCCATCTGACCGAAGCCAACCTGCGCCTGGTGGTCAGCGTCGCCAAGAAGTACATCGGCCGGGGTATGGCTCTGCTGGATATGATTCAGGAGGGCAACATCGGCCTCATCCGGGCGGTGGAAAAGTTTGACTACCGGAAGGGCTACAAGTTCAGCACCTACGCCACCTGGTGGATTCGCCAGGCCATAACCCGGGCCATCGCCGATCAGGCTCGCACCATTCGCATCCCGGTGCATATGGTGGAAACCATCAACAAGCTGATGCGCCAGCACCGCCGCCTGCTCCAGGAATATGGTCGGGAACCGACGCCGGAGGAAATCGGCGAGGCGATGGAAATCGGTCCGGAGAAGGTCGAGGAAATTATGAAAATCTCCCAGGAACCGGTGTCGCTGGAGACTCCCATCGGCGAAGAGGAAGATTCCCACCTGGGGGACTTTATCGAGGACCGAAACGCTCCGGCCCCGGCGGACGCCGCTTCTTTCCAACTGCTCAAGGAGCAGGTGTCGGACGTGTTGAATACGCTGACCGACCGGGAAAGCCGGGTTTTGCAATTGCGCTTCGGCCTGGAGGACGGCCGCAGCCGTACTCTGGAAGAGGTGGGACGGGAATTCGGCGTTACCCGCGAGCGAATTCGGCAGATTGAAGCCAAAGCCCTGCGCAAACTGCGCCATCCCACTCGCTCCCGCAAGCTACGAGACTTCCTGGAATAACCCGACCGGGGAATCCGGCGCACCGGCGGGCAGTTGTCCGGTGCTCCGGCGCCACAGAATACGTTGCCCGGAATACTGCCCGGAATACACGGCCGGAGTAGCCCAGGCGGGTTCAAACTCGCCAATAGTGGCATCCGGTTTACCTTGTTAGTCCCCAAAGCCCAGTGCTACACTCGGCCCAGTTGAATGGTGGGGGTGATGACGTGGAAGAAAAGGCATTTCCCAAATGCCTTAAGTGTAATGAAGGGCAACTTGTTCCCCTTTCCGATTACGGCGGACAGGGGGCGGCGGTGCACTATAAGGCCTGGGTCTGCATCAATCCAGGTTGCGGGTTCAACATCAAAATCCGCAACGGCGATATTTACCTGAACGAGCCGATAACCCCCGGCGGCATGAGCTCTGCCCGAGTCCGCTAAACCGGCCCGACGGCGCAATTTCCGGTGGGGCGTCTTCCCGAGGGAAGACGGGTGGCGCGGCAGGACGGTAATAAAGGCGCCGGGAGTTTTTAACCTTCTCCGGTTTTCCTGACCAGTTCTTGCAGCAGATTCTCCTCATTTAATTTCAGCACAGCGGTATCGAGATAGAGATATGAAAGCGGGTTACGATTATGCATTGCTTGGCGGCCCGGCCCGGCGACGCACCCGGGTTTCCCCGGCGCTATGGACGCTGGTCCTGGGGGCGATATTGCTCTCCGCCGCTGGCAGCTACTACGGATTTACGGCCAACGTTCAAGCCGAACTGGTCCCGGCTGAAGTAGCCGAAGCCGGACCGGCGGTCCCCGTCACGCCGCCACCGAGCCGGCCGGATACCGCGACCGGCGCCGCCGCCGGTTATACCGGTCCCCGCATCCCGGACTCGGCTATCGCCGGTCAACAGCTATACCCGGCGGAGTTGTCTGAAGTAAATCATTGGGTCAATCCCCTGGCTTACGAACCCTAGCCCCCCTGGAACCGACCCGTTCGGAACCTGGGCCGATAGTAGGGCCGATAAGCAGGCTGGCTCCGGTTGACGCCAGGCCGGACCGGAATACGGCCGACCCGCCCGGGCCACGCTCGACACCGGGGAGGGGGGCCAGCAAGGCAGCCGGGGCGGGATTGTAGTAAATCCCGCCCCGGCTGCCTTTTTCCGCCCCCTGGCTTGCCAGCACCCGCCCGAGCTGTCCTGGTAAGGGAAACCGGCTGACGGCGGCTATCCGCAGCTGGGCGATTCCAACGGGGTCAGATCTCTGGAGCGAATGCTGAGCTTGTGGATGCGGCGTCCCATGACCGACGTAACCTCGATGCGCAGTTGCTCCGTCTCCACAATGTCCCCGACGTGGGGCATTCGGCCCAGGGCCAGATAAACGTAGCCCCCCACCGTGTCCACGTCCGGGTTGTCCAGTTGGGTGCTGAACAGGTCTTCGATAACGTCGGTGGTTACGCCGGCGCTGACCAGGGCCGACCCGTCGGCCTGGCGTTCCACCTCCGGCTGTTCACCCTTGGAAAACTCGTCCTCAATCTCTCCGACAATCTCTTCCAGCAAGTCCTCCATGGTAATCAACCCTTCGGTGCCGCCGTATTCGTCCACCACAATCGCCATCTGCACCGCCTTTTGCTGGAACTCTTCCAGCAGGTGGTCCAGCCGCTTGGTCTCGGGGATGAAGTAGGCCGGGCGCAACAGCAGGTCGCGCAGGGAGGAATTTTTCGGATTGGCCTGGGGGTTATCCTGGGACAGCAGTTCCAGCAGGTCCAGCGAGTGAATAATGCCGACGATATGGTCGATGGATTCTTCATAAACCGGGATACGGGTATGGCCGCTTTTGACGATGGGCGCGACGGCCTGGTGCAGAGGCGTGTTAATCTCCAGGACGGTCATATCCAGCCGGGGCACCATAACCTCATGAGCGGTAGAGTTGTCCAGTTGAATGATGGAACGCAGCATCTCCCGGTCGTGCCGGTCCATCCCGACCAGTTCTTCCGTGGTGATGTCCAGGGTCGCCGACGTCAGCTCGCCGTCGGCCTCGGCACCGGCGGCGCCGGAATTAGAGCCGGCGGCGGCGTTCCTTGACCGTCGGCTGCCTGGTTGCAACAGGGTCAGGACGGGCTGGGAGCAGCGGGCCGCCCAGCCGGGCCGGCGCCGGGCAATCAAAGCGGCCAGGCGGTGGATGAGGGTCAGCAAGACCAGCAAGGACAGGGACAGAACGGCGACCGGCCCCCAAGCCAGGCCAAACGTGAGTTGAACCAGGTAAAAGCCGGAAATAGAGAGGGCGATGGCGCAGGCGTATTTGAATGGGGACAAGACAAACCAAGCCCGTTGGGCTGGCGCGGCGTCCCGCAAGATACTGCCTTCATTGCCTCCAGGGTGTTCGGCCAGGCTCAGGTAGGCAAAGAGGGCCAGAAACCCGACAAAGGTTAGTAATGGAGGTAAACTATCCGTATCCAATAGTTAATCAGTCAGTAGCTGCTCGGTTGGCTCGTGGTTTCCTGGCGCGTGGCTTCCTGGGTCGTATTCTAGCAGGAACTCCGACTGCAAGTAAACCCTGGGGAACATCCTGGTTCACCACGGCCCCGGCCCCGGTGGCGGCTTCCCGGCCCACCGTTACCGGGGCTACCAGCATAGTATCGCAGCCGATGAAGGCCCCGGGCCCGATGGTGGTGCGGTGCTTGTCCTGGCCGTCGTAGTTGCAGGTGATGGTTCCGGCGCCGATGTTGACGTTGGCCCCGATAGCGGCGTCGCCCAGGTAGCTGAAATGGCCGGCCATCGTCCCGGCGCCCAGCCGGCTCTCCTTCACTTCCACGAAATTGCCCAGGTGGACGCCCTTTTCCAGCCAGGCCGCCGGGCGCAGGTGGCTGAAGGGACCAACGTCCACGTCCTCCTCCAGGGTAGCCTCCTCCAGCATTGAGGCGGTTACCCGGCAACGACGGCCCAGCCGGGAATCCCGGACTACCGAGTTGGGGCCAATCTCACATTCCTCGCCGATTTCGGTGCGTCCCAACAGCATGGTATTGGGCCGGATCAACGTATCCTGGCCGATGGCAACGTCGGCGTCAATGAACACCGAGGCCGGGTCCTGAATGGTTACCCCGGCTTTCATCCACCGTTCACAGATCCGCCAGCGCTGGATCGCCTCCACCTGGGCCAGCTGCACCCGGTCGTTGACGCCGAAGATTTCCTCCGGGTCGTCGCTGGGCAGGGCGTCAATCCGGTCAATCCGGGCGTTCCGGTCCTCCCGGGCGGCGCCGGATACGGCCAGGGCGGTAAGGTACTTTTCTCCGCCGGGACTGGGCGCAATTCCTGGCAACGCCGCCTCCAGCCAGGCCAGGTTGAAGCAGTAAACGCCGGCGTTGACCTCCGCCGGAGCATAAGCGTCGCCCGCCCAGTCCGCCGCCTCCACCAAGTCGACGACCTGCCCGGCGTCGTCTCGGATTACCCGCCCCAAGTCCGGGGCCAGCAACCCGGCGGCGGTGAGCATCGTCATATCACTGCCCCGGGCCAAGTGCCGCTCGGTCAGCCGGCGCACCGATTCGACCCGTAGCAGCGGCGAATCGCTGCCCAGTAAAATCAGGCTCCCGGTGTACCCCCGGAGTGCGGCGACGGCCCGGGCGGCGGCGTCCCCGGTGCCCTGGACCATAGGCTGGACTATATACTCCACCCGGTCGCCCAGGAGGTTGCCAATAGGCGCGGCGTTGGCCGGGGACACCACCACCAGAATGCGCCCGACGCCCAGGCTTTGCAGCAATTCCACCGGATAGCGAATCAGCTCCTTGCCGCAGACCCGGTGCAGCGGCTTGGGCCAGCGGGATTGCATCCGCCGGCCCTCCCCGGCAGCCAGCACGACTCCGGCCCACTGCTCCATAAGTTTCACCTCGGCGAGAATTATTTTCATCCCGGCTTAAACCGACTTGTTCCAGTTTGACAATCCACCCGGGGGCAAGTCAAAATGAGGCCGGCGCGCCCTTCGTATCTGCATGGCGTACCGACGTGGATTATACTACACCTATGCGGTCCAGGAGGTATCCGATGGCCGACCTTACCGATGCCGATATTCTGGCCCTGGCCCGGGCTGCCGGAGTAACCATCCCGCCCGAACTGGTGGCCGAAGTGGGCTACAGTCTCAACGGCCTGCTGGAGGCGCTGGATAATATAGATGCGCCCGGCCTGGCGGAAATCGAACCCCTGCCCATTATCCTGCCCCCGTCCCGCGGCGATTTGTCCTGAGGAGGGCGACACTATGCAGCAGCAGGAAATACCCTTTCTCTCGGCTACCCAACTGGCCGACCGCATCAAATCCAGAGCCGTTTCCCCGGTAGAGGCAACCGAGGCGTACCTGACCCGGATCGGGGAGATTGACGGCAAGCTCAATTCCTACATTACCGTTTGCGGCGACGCGGCCCGGGCGGCGGCCCGGCAAGCCGAGGCGGAAATCGCCGGCGGCAGCTACCGGGGGCCAATGCATGGCATCCCGGTAGCGGTCAAGGACCAGCTCAATACCCGGGGCCTCCGCACCACCGGCGGTTCCACCATCCTGGCCAATAACATCCCCGACGCGGACGCCACGGTCATCGCCAAACTTAAAGCAGCCGGCGCCGTCCTGCTGGGCAAGCTGAATATGAGCGAGTTCGCCAGCGGCGATGCCTTTGCGCATCCCTACGGCCGGCCCCGCAACCCCTGGGACCTGGGCCGCAACCCCGGCACTTCCAGCAGCGGTTCCGGCGCGGCCACCGCCGCCGGGCTGTGCGCCACCTCCCTGGGCGAGGACACCGGTGGCTCCATTCGCGGCCCGGCCACTTTCTGCGGACTGGTGGGACTCCGTCCCACCTGGGGACGGGTCAGCCGCCATGGAATGCAGGGAGCCGCTTGGTCCATGGACACCGCCGGCCCCATCTCCCGCACCGTGGCCGACTGCGCCATGACCCTGGGCGCCATTGCCGGCCACGACCCCAAAGACCCTTATACCTGGGACGCTCCGGTTCCCGACTACCTGGCCGGGCTGACCGGCGACATCCGGGGGTTGAAAGTCGGGGTAGTCCGGGAACGGGTTTACAGCGAGGTGGTTGACCCGGAGGTAGGCGCAGCAGTCGTCCAGGCCATCGCCCGCCTGGGCGAACTGGGCGCCGACCTGGCGGAAGTGTCCCTGCCCCTGATGCCCCGCTCCGCCGCCATTTCCAGCGGCATCATCATGGTGGATTCGGCGGCCTTGCACCGGCAGACCCTGGCGGAACGCCTGTCGGATTACGACCACAACAACCAGGTGCGCCTGTTAGCCGGCAGCATCCTGCCGGCCCAAGCCTACCACCGGGTCCTGCGGCTGCGCCAAGCGGTGCGCCAAGAGATACTGGAGGCCCTGCAACGGGTGGACGTGCTGGTAATACCCACCTCCTCCATCCCGGCGTCGCCCATACCGGAGCGGGCGGGCATTAACAGCAAGCAGGAAGTGGTCGATGGCTACGCCGGCCGCCGCAGCTTCACCAGCCCTTATAACCTGGCCGGCGTACCAGCCCTGTCGGTGCCCTGCGGCTTCACCAGCGGCGACCAGCCCCTGCCCATCGGCCTGCAAATAGCCGCCCGGCCCCTGGCGGAGCAAACCGCGCTGAACGCCGCTTACGCCTACGAACAATCCTGCGACTGGCGCCGGCGGAGGCCGGAGATCTAGCCGGGCCGCCCCAATAACACACTGCAGCTGAAAGTAGCCGGAAGGCGCCGGAAAAGGAATTCGCTTAAGGATGCCTGCTTTGCAATTTGCCGCAAGCCTCCCGGCAGCGCTCCGCTCAATCCTGAAGTATCAGCGTCACGATTACTCCGATAAGGCCGACCAGGACACCGCCACCCATAGCCAGAGTTGACAGGTACAGTTTATCAATCCGGTCGTTAATCTGGTCGGTGCGCTGTTCGATCCGGCTGTTGGTCTGGCTGACTTGCTCGGCCAGCCGGTCAATCCGGCCGTTAATCTGGTCGTTGGTCTGGTTGACTTGCTCGACGAGCCGGTCAATCCGGCCGTTAATCTGGTCGGTGCGCTGGTCAATCCGGCCGTTGGTCTGGCTGACTTGCTCGGCCAGCCGGTCAATCCGGCCATTAATCTGGTCGTTGGTCTGGTTGACTTGCTCGACGAGCCGGTCAATCCGGCCGTTAATCTGGTCGGTGCGCTGGTCAATCCGGTCATTGGTCTGGCTGACTTGCTCGGCCAGCCGGTCAATCCGGCCGTTGGTCTGGTTGACCTGTTCGGCCAGCCGGTCAATCCGGGTGTTGGTTTGGTCAGTGCGCTGGTCAATCCGGATTGCGAGATGATCAACCCGGTCATTGGTCTGGCTGACCTGTTCAGCGAGCCGGTCAACCTGGTCGTTGGTCTGGCTGACTTGCTCGGCCAGCCGGTCAACCTGGTCATTGAATCGTTCCATCTGAACGGCGATTCCCTGTAACAAAGCCGTTTGCTCGTCCATACGGCTTTCCAGGTAATCCAGCCGGCTATTCAGGTCGGACCTTTCGGTAGTAGTCATCCGTTCCCCCGGGCTGTTTGCTGGGTATATAATACCACACGGTCAAGAAAAGCAAGCTGCGCCCGGATGCAGCCTGGCCGAGTACGCAGCAGACCTGACCGATGCCAGAAAAGTCATCTGCGCCCGGATGCAACGTTAAATCCTTGTCCCGCCCGGCTTGACCGGTAATATCATCCCGCCCGCCATCACCGGCTGAGCGCCGGTGAAATCCCGACCTTAACCACCCGACCTTAACCGGAGGAATGAAGCAGGCCATGAAACTTTTTCGCCTTTCCCGCATTGACCAGGTTCCCATCGCTACGGCCACGCCCATTGAAGGGTGGACCGGTGGCGAGGTGAGCCGTACCCGCCAGCCTTTGCTGGGGCCGGGGGACAGCCAGTTTTTCAGCAGCAGCGTAGTCAACTTTGGCAAGGGCGCCACTACCGGCTGGCACCGCCACGCCACCGACCAGCTGCTGGTAATAACCAGCGGCAACGGCATCGTGGCTAATGAGGAGGAGTCCCACGAGGTAGCCGTGGGCGACGTGGTGCAGGTGCTGGCCGGGGAGAACCATTGGCACGGCGCCACCGCCGACTCCGTTATGGGCCACATCACCATCACCGGCGTAACCGGCTAGTACGTCTTCTTCACCCCGGCGACGCAGCAGGCGCGAAGATTCGCCGAGAATCTCGGCGTAGCGCAGCGTCCGTCACGTCTTTACGGTGAAACTTTATCCCGGAGGGAGCATTATGCCCCAGCACGATGAACTCTCCCTAACCGAGGCCGCCGCCCAAATCCGCCGGGGGGAACTGTCCCCGGTGGCGTTGATGGAATCGCTGCTGGGCCGGATTGACGCCCTGGAACCGTCCTTGCAGGCGTGGGCCTGGCTGGACCGGGCGACCGCACTGGCCGCGGCGGAGGCTCGGGAACGGGAAGTTGCCGCCGGCGCCGATTTAGGGCCGCTGCACGGCGTTCCCATCGGCGTCAAGGACATCTACTACACCGCCGGCATACCCACCACCGCCGGCTCTCTGGTCTATGCTGACCTGGTGCCGGAGTACGACGCAACCCCGGTAGCCCGGCTGAAGCAGGCCGGGGCCATTGTGCTGGGCAAGACGGTTACCACCGAGTTTGCCTGTATGGACCCTTCGCCCACCGTCAACCCCTGGAATCCGGTCCACACTCCCGGCGGCTCCAGCAGCGGCTCGGCGGTGGCGGTGGCAGCCCGGATGTGTCCGGCGGCGCTGGGGTCCCAAACCGTCGGCTCGGTGCTGCGACCGGCCGCCTACAATGGCGTGGTGGGGTTCAAGCCCAGCTACGGACGGGTCAGCCGCTACGGGGTGATTCCGGTCAGCTGGTCCCTGGACACCATGGGCTGGCTGACCCGGACCGTGGCCGACGCCGCCCGCCTGCTGCAAGCGCTGGCCGGCCCGGACGAAAAGGACCCGGTGGCGGCGCCCCGGACGATTCCCGACTACGTGACGGCGTTGGAGTCGCCGGCGGCGCCCCGGATCGGCCTGCTCAACCGGGGTTTTTTCTACGACCACGCCGCTGCCGAAACCCGTCGGCACACCGACGACGTGGTGGAGCGGCTGGCCCGGGCCGGCGCGGCGGTAGCGGAACTGGATTTGCCGGCCAGTATGGACACCGCCATCGAGGATCAGCAAATCATCATGGCAGTGGAGGGTTCGGCTTTTCACGAGCCGATGTACCGCCGCCAGGCCGGGGACTACCAGCCCGGCATCCGGGCGATGCTCCAGCGGGGGCTGGATACCAGTGCGGTCAGCTACTCCCGCGCCCTGGAGCGACGCCAGCGGTTCAGCGCCGAGCTGAAATCGCTGGCGGAAAGGACGGACGTTCTGCTCACTCCTTCCACCCCCACGCCCGCTCTGCCCGACCGGAGCAATACCGGCGACACCCGGTTCCAGGGACCGTGGACTTCCTGCGGCCTGCCGGCGATAACCCTGCCCTCGGGTCTGGCCGCCTCCGGGCTGCCCCTGGGAATCCAGCTGGCCGGAGCCTACTTTGCCGAAGCAAGGCTTTTGGCAGCGGCCCGCTGGTGCGAGGCGGCGCTGGGGGTACGGTTGGCGCCGCCGGTGTAGCGGCCCGGCCCCGATTGCATTGGGCGGGAATTGGATGATGACGGTTGGCGCCGCCGGTGTAGCAGCCCGGCAAGTAGCAGCCCGCCGCCACGGAGTCAGCCGGCGTTGGCATCGCCGGTGTAGCAGCTTGGCCCAGATTACATTGGGCGGGAACTAGATGATGGTGTTGGCGCCGCCGGGGTAGCGGCCCGAACTGCCGGCGCCGGGCCGGGGCATTAACCCGGCGGAGCATTTGACGAAAATGGGACCAGAGCATCAGCCGGGGCGGGCGGTCTTTGCCCGGTTCCCCTCGCATTGGCTCGCCGGGGCCAAGTTCGGGGTGGCGGTCGCCCTGTTTATCGGGATGCTGCTGCTGCCCACGCCGTCCGGGTTGACCGTGGCGGGTCAACGGGCCTTGGCGGTGATGCTTCTGGCAGTAGCACTCTGGGCAACGGAGGCACTGCCAGTTTCGGTAACCGGCATCGTCGGGGTGGCGCTGCTGGCCCTGCTGGGAGCCGTACCCGATATTGCCGCCGGGCTCTATGGATTCGGGCAGCCTGTCGTTTACTTCCTCATTGGCATCCTGACGCTGGGGTTAGCGGTAGAGCGCTCCGGACTGGCGGAGCGGCTGGCTATCCTGCTAGTTCGGGGCGCCACCGGCCGGCCGGGCTACTTATACCTCCAGATGCTCTTTTCCTTTGCTCTCCTCACCTTTGCCCTGCCCTCGGCCAGCACCCGGGGCGCAATACTGGTGCACGTGTACGAACAGGCGCTGGCTCGCTGGAATATCTCCCGGGGCCACCGCTATTACAAGGCGCTGATGCTGGCGCTCGGCAGCCTCAACCGCCTCGGCTCCACCGCTCTGCTGGCTGGCGGAATTACGCCGGTGGTCGCGTCGGGACTGATGGGAGACTTTTCCTGGACCCAGTGGTTCACCCTGATGAGCGTACCCTTTTACGCCAATCTCAGCGCCGGCGGAACCATCCTGTATTTTTTATACCGTTCCGGGTTCAAATTGGAGGGAGTCGCGGCCGCGACGCTGCAACCCGCCGACCGGGTGCAGCCGGCCGAATACCGCGCCGGCCTCATCGTGCTGATTACGGCGTTGCTATGGTTCACCGACTTTGCCCACGGCCTGCACCCGGCGGCGCCGGCGTTAATCGCTTTGTCGCTGGTCCTGATGCCCCGCATCGGCATCCTGAGTTGGCGGGAATTTGAGCAGGGCCTGGGCTGGGCCAATTTCTTCGTCATCGCCACGTCGCTATCGCTGTCGCATGCCCTGGTAACCACCGGCGCCGCCGGGTGGTTCTCCGAGACCCTGGTCGGCGGAGCAACCCGGTTCCAGGAGCAGCCCCTGCTGGTATTGCTGGCCTTCTCCGGCTGCTTTGCCGCGGTCCGAATGTTAATGCCCAATATCGCCGGGTATCTGGCGCTGGTAATCCCCGTAGCCATGGCCAGCGCCGCCCCCCTGGGATTGAACCCTCTGGTCTGCGGCATGGCCGCCGTGGTGGTCGGCGACTCGGTGGTTTACTACGGGGCGGGCGGCGCTTCGGCGGTCTTCGTATATCAGCGGGCGAACATACGCAATTCCGAAATCCTCCGTTTCGGGTTGATAATGACCGTCGTAGCCATCGCGGTTCTCTTCGCGCTGGCCCTTCCCTACTGGAACCTGGTGGGAGAGCCCCTGACGCGCTAAGCGCCAGCGGCCCCCCGGGAACGGATTTTTCCAAAATCGTCCGATTTGCGATAAACCGCTTGACAAGTGGCGAGGGGGTTACTATACTAACCAGACACATCGCCCCGGCGGCGATGGGCCAAGAGCGCACCTTAACAGTTGAAGAGTAGAAGGAAGTAAGGTTTTTCCATAAAGAGAGTTTGATCCTGGCTCAGGGTGAACGCTGGCGGCGCGCTTAATGCATGCAAGTCGAGCGTGCCAGTGGCTTCGGCCACAGGGAAAGCGGCAGACGGCTGAGTAACGCGTGAGTAACTTACCCTTTGGTGGGGTATAGCCTCGAGAAATTGAGGATAATCCCGCATAAGACCCGCAAGCCCTGGTTTGTGGGTGAAAGCCTTCGGGTGCCAGAGGAGGGGCTCGCGTCCTATCAGGTAGTTGGTGAGGTAATGGCTCACCAAGCCGATGACGGGTAGCTGGTCTGAGAGGATGACCAGCCAGAGGGGGACTGAGACACGGCCCCCACTCCTACGGGAGGCAGCAGCAGGGAATCTTGGGCAATGGGCGAAAGCCTGACCCAGCGACGTCGCGTGGGGGATGAAGGCCTTCGGGTTGTAAACCCCTTTTCCCAGGGAAGAGAAAGGACGGTACCTGGGGAATAAGCCCCGGCTAACTACGTGCCAGCAGCCGCGGTAATACGTAGGGGGCAAGCGTTACCCGGAATCATTGGGCGTAAAGAGCGCGTAGGCGGCTAGGTAAGTCTCTTGTGAAAGCTCCCGGCTTAACTGGGAGAGGTCAAGAGATACTACCTGGCTGGAGGGCAGTAGAGGAAGGCGGAATTCCCGGTGTAGCGGTGGAATGCGTAGATATCGGGAGGAACACCAGTGGCGAAGGCGGCCTTCTGGGCTGTGCCTGACGCTGAGGCGCGAGAGCGTGGGGAGCAAACAGGATTAGATACCCTGGTAGTCCACGCCCTAAACGATGGATGCTAGGTATGGGGGGTATCGACCCCTCCCGTGCCGCAGCTAACGCGATAAGCATCCCGCCTGGGGACTACGGCCGCAAGGCTAAAACTCAAAGGAATTGACGGGGGCCCGCACAAGCGGTGGAGCGTGTGGTTTAATTCGATGCTAAGCGAAGAACCTTACCAGGGCTTGACATGTTGGTAGTAGAAACCCGAAAGGGCAACGATCTCGGGGTAACTCGGGAAGCCTTCACAGGTGCTGCATGGCTGTCGTCAGCTCGTGCCGTGAGGTGTTGGGTTAAGTCCCGCAACGAGCGCAACCCTCGTCGCTAGTTACACTCTCTAGCGAGACAGCCTCCCACAAGGAGGAGGAAGGTGAGGATGACGTCAAGTCAGCATGGCCCTTATGCCCTGGGCTACACACACGCTACAATGGCCGGTACAATGGGCTGCGATGGCGCGAGCCGGAGCCAATCCCACCAAAGCCGGCCCCAGTTGGGATTGCAGGCTGCAACCCGCCTGCATGAACGTGGAATCGCTAGTAACCGCAGGTCAGCACACTGCGGTGAATACGTTCCCGGGCCTTGTACACACCGCCCGTCACGTCATGGAAGCCGAGAACGATTGAAGTCGCTGAGCTAACCCGCAAGGGAGGCAGGCGCCGAGGTCGGGTTCGGTAACTGGGACGAAGTCGTAACAAGGTAGCTGTACCGGAAGGTGCGGCTGGATCACCTCCTTTCTAGGGAGCTTCATCCCCTCCGGTTTTCCAGAGCGTCAGCGCTCTGGACGGCGGCGGGGGCCATCTCCCAGGTCGGTCGGTGAGTGTTCCGTCTCCATTGCCAGCCAGGTTGAGCATTGCTCCCCGGCGCTGGAGCCGGTTCCTTGAGAAAACTCACCGCATATCCCGGCTCGCCGAGGCGAGCCAACCTCTCCATTAGAACTATTCTTCCTTCTACTCCTCAGCGGTTAAGGTGCCAACGACGGTTCTGGAAGGGCGGGTCGGTTAACCGACCCGCCCTTTTCTTTCTCCTTTTACCCGCCCTCCGGGAAGGTTTAAGGCCGGCCGAACTATAACTTGAGCGTCGTTTGCAGTTTGGTTGCGGGTCAGAAAGGCCGGTCCGGGTTCAGACGCCGGCCAGTTGCCGGCGCAGATGAATCAGGCCCTGCTGGCGGCGGGCGGTAGTTACTACCCGGGCCCAGCCCGGTTCCGGCGCCAACAGCAGCGCGGCCATCTCCCGAGTCAATTCGTTGTCCTGGAGCTTTCCGAAGCGGTGGTACAGCCGGAGGGCCGGCGCGGCGGCGTCCGAAGGCGCCAAAGCCTGAAAGCAGGGCAGAACCACGTTCACCGCTATATCCCTGGCCCGGGAGGCGCCCACGTAGGCTATACGCTGCCCCGGGTCGGCGCCCACGGTCAAGGCGGCGGTCAGCTTGTCGGGACTGCCCAGAGCCACCACCTTTGCCAACCCTTCAATCAAATCCGCTGCCGCCACCCCCGTTGCCGCCGGCTCGGCGCCAACGAAGCGGGCGAATAGCCGGGACGCCCCGGCAATCCGGTGGCGCGGGTGATTCGCCGGCCGCACCCGGAAACAGTGCCACTCGCCAGCGGCCATCGGTGAACCATAGCCATAGCCGGAACCGGGCCGGGCGCCGGGCGGGCCAGGACCTCCCGCTGCCGGCGGCAGGCCGGAAAGTTTCAACAAACGGCTCTCGATGGCTTCGACCCGTCCCGCCACCGGCAGCGCCGAAACTTCCCGGCGCAGCGCCACCCAGGGAGCGCGGTGGGCCAGCTTGAGAAAGGGCTGGCGGTTGGCCCGGTAGCCCAGGGCCTCCATGATGCCCTCGTACAGGGTTTGGGCCACCGGTTGCTCTCGCATAAAGGTGTGGAATCCGGCGCTCCTGGTCTGAAAGCGGGCGTCGCCGGCCGCGTCCAGCAGTTCGCCCAGGCCGGCGGCGGTGCCGGGACGGGGCCAGCCTCGTTGTTCCAGGATGGCCCAAATCTCCCCGCCAACTCCTTCCTCCCCCTCGCCCGGGCGGAGGGCCGGGGCGCCTCCTGGATCCACAGCTGCATCCAGCAGAGAGTTCAGGGAAATCACCGGGACCTGACCGCCATTCTGCAAGTGCGTAATCTGGGGGGAGGTTTCCAGAGCGGCGTGAAGGACGACGCCGTTATAGTTAGGGTCGTCCGCATGGCCGTGGGCGTACCAGTCCTGCTGGCGGAGGTGCAACTCCACGTCGCCCTGGACCAGGCCCAGCCCTTCCACCTCCAGCAGGGCATCGCGAAAGTCCGGCCCGGCGGCGGTTCCGGCCCGCCCCGGGTACAGCACCCGCACCCGGCGGCCGCCGCCGGTGCGAAACTCCCGCTGCCGGGCCGCCCGTTGCTGCCACAGCCGGGCCAGCAGCTTCTCCGGGATATTCCCCACTGTCCCTTTACCTTTACAAGGGGGACGGTCATAGGGGGAAGGGGATTCGGCGATAAGCGCAGACATAACGAGTACCGGTTTATCACTAAAACCGGGGCGTGTCTATGCTTTTTCGCAACGAGACGCCGCAATACGCCGGGAGCGATTTACTCCCGGCGTAGCGCCGGGGCTCGGCGTCGCCTGGTAAGCCCCGGAGTCGGCTCCAGCTTGCCCTTTTGCCGTTCCGGTGGTAAATTAGCCGCAGATTAAACGAGGGGTGTTGTAAATGGCAGAAGCTAGTAGTCCCCTGAGCGGAATACGCGTAATTGATCTGGGGCGGCACCAGGCCGGCCCCCGCTGCGCCCAGGTGCTGGCCCGCTTGGGCGCCGAGGTTATCAAGGTGGAACGGCTGGGCGGCGAGGAGACCCGTTACCACGGCCCCTGGGTGCGCAAGCAGAGCGCTTACTGGGTGCAGTATAACAGCGGCAAGAAGAGCCTGAGCATGGACCTGCGTAAGGAAGAGGGCAAGGAGGCCCTGCGCAAACTGGTCAAGGTTTCTGACGTCATCCTCCAGAACTTCCGCCCCGGCACCATCGAGAATATGGGTTTCGGCTATGAAGTGCTGAAGGAATTGAACCCCCGCATTATTATGGTCAACGTCTCGGCCTACGGCCAGTTCGGCCCCTACCGGGACCAGATTGGCTACGACCCCATCGGCCAAACTATGTCGGGCATTGCCATGGTTACCGGGCAGGAGGGGATGCCGCCCATCCGGGCCGGCGTGCCGATCATCGACCGCACCACCGCCCTGCACGCCGCCATCGGCACCCTGGCCGCCCTGCAAGAGCGGGAGCGTTCCGGCGAGGGCCAGTGCATCGACGTCTGCCTGGCCGATACCGGCTACAGCTACACCGAAATCCCCATCACCGCCTACCACGGGGCCGGCGTGGAACCCCGGCGGGGCGAGTCCGCCGCGCCCCCCAGCGGCACCTATCCCTGCAAGGACGGGTGGGTGCTGATTTCCGCCGGCGACCAGCACCACTGGCACCGGGTATGCAACGCCCTGGGCAAGCCGGAGTGGCTGGAAGACCCCCGGTTCACCACCCGCCACGAGCGGGGCCGCAACGGAGCGGAGATCAACACGGCGATGCGAGAACTGATGGCCGATCTGTCGATGCAGCAGGTCATCGCTCATTTCACCCGCCACGACGTGGTGGCGGCGCCGGTGAACACCATCCCCCAGGCCGCCGCCGACCCCCATCCCTGGGAGCGGGGCGCGCTGATGGAAGTCCCGGATTTCCTGGCCGGCACCATCGCCGTCTCCGGCGACTTCTGGCACTTCAGCCGCACCCCGGCGGTAGTCGGCTCCACTCCCCAGGTGGGCGAACACAACGACGAGGTGCTAAGCGGGCTGCTGGGCTACAGCGAAGAGGAGATTACCCGGCTGCGGGAGGGCAACGTAATCGCCGAGTTCGACCACTACGACGAGGTGCCGGGGTAGTTTAATCCACAAGTAAACCCCAGAGGGAAGGGCCCGGAAGTTTCCGGGCCCTTCCCTCTGGGGCAAGCGCATTTCAGGTCCGGGAGAACGCGTCATCCCTTCCAGCGCGGGAATCTCAACCCCGGGGTAACCAGGTTCCCGGGCGTGCGGGTGCGGTATGACGCTAACAACTATATCGGCATCGGCGCGGGCCGGGACCTCTGCCTCATCTGCGGGCTCTCAGAAGTGAGCTACCCGAATAGATGAAGGTAGAGGAGCCAGGGGATAATGTTTGGTCTGAACGGTCAATTGCCGTGGCGATTCGTACACGGCGCAAGAATTGTTGACCGGTTGCACGTCTATTGCAGGTCATTCATCGACATCCGGCGTGTCCTGATGCGAGTAGGCGTGGTTTTCTGGGTTGTCTCAGCGATAGCCCCGCTGACCGGCTGTGGCGCAGTTAACCAGGTGGCACTGGATGCGCCAGCGGTTGCGCCGCTTTCGATCCCGGAGTTGCTCGAGCCTACGTTTGACCGGGAGGGAGTTGCGCATTATGACCTCAAAATCGGAAAATCACGCCACGACTACCAACAGACTGCCCTGACCGACACCTATTCCTACAACGGGATGTCTGTGCTCGGCCCCACCCTTCGTCTCAGAACCGGAGACTCGGTGGCTATCAGCGTCACTAACGAGTTGGATCAGGTTACAACGACGCACTGGCATGGCGCCGACCTCCCGGCCGAGGATGACGGTGGCCCGCACAGTCCTATCGAACCCGGGACGACCTGGGTGGCTGATTTCGACGTAATCCAGCCGGCAGCCACCCTCTTCTATCACCCCCATGCCCATGGGTTAACCGCCGAGCACGTCTACCGCGGCGCTGCCGGGATGATAATAATCCAGGACGACAACCCTGCCGCCGCAACGCTTCCAGCAACCTACGGCATTGACGATATTCCGGTCATCATCCAGGACAAGGGCTTCACCGAGGATGGCCAACTCGACTTCGCCATCGACCCGGGCGACAACGGGAACCGGTATAACACGCTGTCGGTGAACGGCACGCTCAACCCGTACGTCAAGTTGCCTGAAGGGTTGGTTCGGCTTCGGCTGCTGAATGGCAGCCAGGCCCGGATTTACCACCTCAGCGTCGCGGGGGTCAACATGACCAAGATCGCCTCCGACGGTGGCTATCTGCCCGGTCCTGTCGAAATCGAGCAGCTCGTGCTGGCCCCCGGGGACCGAGCCGAGATCATCGTCAATATGGGGACGGAATCCGCCGCTTTGGTCGACAGCGAGTTTGGCCGGGTGCTGGAGCTTCGTCCAAACGGATCAGCTCCAGGCACGGGTATGCTTCCGGACCGGCTCGCTACCATAGACCGAATATCCGAGTCGGAGATCACGGTGGACCGGAGTTTCCACCTGGGAGATGCGCGCAACTTCTGGGAATTCAACCCGAGCTGGGCCATCAACGGAGTCCAGTTCGACATGAGCAGGATCGACGTAACGGTGCAACTCGGGGATACCGAGCGCTGGACTCTCTCCAGCGCTGACGGCCAGCACGTGTTCCACCCCCACCAGATTCAGTTTCAGATACTGGCGATCAATGGCGAACCTCCACCACCGGAGGAATCAGGCTGAGAGGACTCCGTGCTGGTGAATGCCGAACGCGAGGTCGTTATAGCCGCCCGATTCACTACTTACGCCGCTGAAGACATTCCGTACATGTTCCACTGCCACATTCTCGATACATGAAGACCTGGGCATGATGGGACAATTCCACATCAGCGGCGAGTAACCTGGCTACCCCACACCGCCAAAGGCTCGCGGCGGGAGTACCGGGAGCGCCGGACCGGTTCCCGCGACCGGTTCAAGATGAGCGTACGCCGACGAATGGCGCAACTACAGCGATCGTACCGCTCCCCCTCTTCTTTCACTCTCGCCTTTCCGATTATTCCTGTCATTCTGGCCGGTTATTCCGGCCGGTTCGTGGCTAAATCCCCTTCGCGTCCCGGCCTGGAACCCTCAGTCTCGCACCTTCAGTACTCCAGCATCATCCGCTGTATCTCCCCGGGGTCTTCCGTCCGGGACAGGGCCAGCATCAGCAGGATACGGGCCTTCTTGGGGGTCAGGTTGTCGGCGGCGATGTAGCCCTCCTCGACGAAGCGGCGGGTGCGCATTACCCGTCCGTTGCCGGTCTGGGTGGCGATTACTACCGCCACGCCCCGACGCTGCGCCGCCTGCAAAGCCGCCATGAAGTCGGGAGAGGAACTGCCACCGCCCAGGCCGGCGGCCACCAGACCGGCAACTCCCGCCCCGGCCAGGGCATTGACCACCAGCCCGTCGGCGCCGGCGTAGGCGTAGGCAATATCCACCCGGGGCAGTTCCGCCACCCCCTCCGCCGCAAACTCGGTATCCTGGGTATGGGTCTTGGTCGGCGTGCGGTAAAATACCACCTGCTCGTCAGAGTCGGCATAACCCAGGCAGCCCAATTCGCCGGAACGGAAGGTCTCCAGCCGGTAGCTATTGCTCTTGGTTACGTCCCTGGCCCCCTGGATTTCGTTGTTCAGCACGGTCAGCACGCCCCGGCCGGCGGCCTGGGGCGCGGCGGCCACCCGGAGGCAGTCCAGCAGGTTGAGGTCGGCATCGGTGGCTAACCCGGTGGGCGGACGCATGGCGCCGGTAAGGACCACCGGGCGGCGGCTCTTGACCGTCAGGTTCAGGAAGTAGGCCGTCTCTTCCAGGGTAGCGGTGCCGTGGGTAACGGCAACTCCGGCGGCCTCCGGGTCCTGGGCGAAGATTTGGTTAATCCGCCGGGCCAGTTGCAGCCAGTGGGCGGGCCGGATGTTGGCGCTGCCCACGTTGAGCAACTGCTCCGGCAAAACCTCGGCGATTGCGGCGGCCTCCGGCACCCGCTCCAGCAGTTGCTCAATGGTCAGGTGCCGGTTATGGTAGCTGTAGTTGACGTAGTCGGTGCGGTGGTCGCCAATAAAGGAAATGCTGCCCCCGGTGCCAATCAGATAGACGCGGGGCCTGGAGCTGCTGACCATAGCCGTTTCTCCTTTGCCGTAACGATTGCCGTAACGACACCTTTCACCACGTCGGCACAGCGAACGTCGCTGTGCCTCGCGTTCGCGGCGAATCTCCCTTGCGCGGCGCCTCGGTGGTGGAAAGACTAAATGGCTAAGTATATGCTATTTATCTTATCCGGCGCCGGCCCGGTTACTCGCCAAGGCAGGCACTGCTTATGTCGACCAATATCACCCGCGCCCTACCGCCCAGGTCCCGCGTCGTCCCGGGCCAAAGGCCGGGCTTGCCTATGCCAGCCAATATCAAAAGCGCCCTGAAGCTCCGGCTTTGGGCCGCGCTTTTGCCGGCGCTGCTGGCGGTGGCGGCCTGCCAGCCGGACGGATTTCCTCCCCCGGAGGGGGCCAATGCCCCGGCCGGGCCGGACAACCGCGCAACCGCATCGGTCGAAGGACGGGTGCTGCTGCCAGCCCGACCAACCAGGCCGGCGGAAACCGCGGAAATAGTAGTTGACATCGAGGCCCGCGAAATACCCGAGGGAATCCGCGTGGAAACGGTGGCGGAGGGATTGGAAATCCCCTGGGACCTGGCCTTCCCACCGGACGGGCGCATCCTGATTACCGAGCGGCCCGGGCGGATTAGAGTCGTTGAGGAGGGGGCGCTTCAAGCGGAACCCTACGCCACGCTGAACGTCGCTCACGTCTCCGAAGCCGGCCTGATGGGTATTGCCCTGCACCCGGATTTCGCCCGGAACGGTCACCTCTTTGTCTGCTACACCTACCGGGACGATGCCGGCCGTTGGCTCAACCGGATCGCCCGCTTGACTGAGCGGGAAGGGAGGGGCGCCGACCACCAAACTATCCTTGACGCAATTCCCGGCGCCTCCCGGCACGACGGCTGCCGGATCCGCTTTGGCCCGGACGGCTACCTCTACGCCACCACGGGCGACGCCACCGCCCCGGAGTTGGCCCAGGATTTGGATTCCCTGGCCGGAAAGGTGCTACGGCTGACTGCCGAAGGCGCGGCGCCGGCCGGAAACCCCTTCCCCGGTTCCCCGGTTTATACCTACGGCCACCGCAATCCCCAGGGGTTGGCCTGGCACCCGGAAACCGGCGACCTCTTTAGCGCCGAACACGGCCCGGACCGGGATGACGAGGTAAACCGGCTGGAACCCGGCGGCAACTACGGCTGGCCCCGGGTTACCGGGGTCGCCGGCAATCCCCGGTTTCTGGACCCCTTGCTGTCCCTTACGCCGACGGTAGCCATCGCCGGCGCCGCTTTTTACTCCGAAGGCCGGCTGGCCCATTCCTGGGAAGGCAACCTCCTTTTTACGGCGCTGAAGGGCGCTCATTTACAGCGAGTGGCCCTGGAACCGCCCGAGTTCCGTTCCGTTCGCTTCCGGGAGGTTCTCTTCCGGAATGAATTTGGCCGCCTGCGGGCAGTCGCCATGGCCCCGGACGGTTATGTTTACTTCACCACCAGCAACCGGGACGGCCGGGGCCGCCCGCGCCCCGGGGATGACCGGCTGCTGCGCCTGGCGCCGCTCCCGCCCGTACCCCTGGCCCGGTTCCAGCCCGACGCCCGGGGAAACTTCCGCCTGGAACTGGCGACGGGGACTTATCAGCTGCGCTGGGAATCGGCGGAACTGGGCTCTGCCGAAAGGCGCATCGCCGTAAGGGATGCCGGCAAAATTAACCTGGGGGTTATTGAGTTAACCCGGGAGGACGGGTAGGTTGGCGCCCGGTCAAACCGTTCCCGGCCCCGGGCCGGTCGAGCGGGGCGGAATGGCGCTTGCCCGGCCCGCCCGGGTTAAGCCATACTGCATATCACCGCTGCCGGAGCCTCGGCGCGCTTGCCCGGCCCGCCGGGTTAAGCGGCTGCGATAACCCAGAGCCGCTGCCCGGCGAGGCGCTTGCCCGCCGGGTTAAGCGGCAATTGGCCGGCCCCGGAAAGGCATTGTAAGGCATTGCACTCCTTTGAGTTTTTAGTTACGCCCCTGCATAGCGGTCAACTTCAGAGCGAGACCCTACCCCCGGAAACGCGGTTTTGCATTTTCCGCCGCTCTCATTTAATATATATCCAGGGTCTCCGGTTAAATGGCGCGACCCGGGAACAGGACTTTGGCCCAGGGATGAGGGTCGCTTAAGAGGAAGATATGGGAAGCAATCGCTGGCTCCGCAATAGCTTGGTCTATCTGCTGATTATCATCGGGGTGATTGTCATCTTCTATACCCTGATTCCCGCCTTCGGGACGCGGAATGACTTGCCCCTCACCGAGGTGGTCGCCAAGGCCAAAAATCACGAGGTCAGCGAAATCATCGTCGAGGGCGACAAACTTACCGTAATCCCGCGGGTTACCGGCGGCGCCGGCGGAACCCAGTTCACCAGCCGCATGAACGACCAGACCGACGTAATGCAGCTTTTAAGCGACAACGACGTGGAAACCGGCCCGGCCGGCGTCCAGGTTACCTTCAAGGGTTCCGGCGGGCTGGGCAGTTTTTTGGGACTGCTGCTGAACTTCCTGCCGCTCATCTTCTTCGGCGGCCTCATCCTGTTTATGATGCGCCAGGCCCAGGGCAGCAACAACCAGACCCTGAGTTTTGGCCGCAGCCGGGCGCGGATGATGCCCTTTAATCGTCCTACCGTCACCTTCTCCGACGTGGCCGGCGTGGACGAGGCCAAGACCGAACTGGAAGAAGTGGTGGATTTCCTCAAGTACCCGGAACGCTTCCTCTCCCTGGGGGCGCGCATCCCCAAGGGGGTACTGCTGGTAGGTCAGCCGGGCACGGGCAAGACCCTGCTGGCCCGGGCCGTGGCCGGCGAGGCCGGGGTGCCCTTCTTTCACATCAGCGGCAGCGAATTCGTGGAGATGTTCGTCGGCGTCGGCGCCGCCCGGGTGCGGGACCTGTTCGACCAGGCCAAGCGCAACGCTCCCTGCATCGTCTTCGTGGACGAAATCGACGCGGTGGGCCGCCACCGGGGCGCCGGGTTGGGCGGCGGCCATGACGAACGGGAGCAGACCCTGAACCAGATCCTGGTGGAGATGGACGGTTTCGAGACCAATACCAACATCATCGTAACCGCCGCTACCAACCGCCCGGACATTCTCGACCCGGCCCTGCTGCGCCCCGGCCGCTTCGACCGGCGCGTGGTGCTGGACTTGCCCGACGTGGTGGGACGGCAGGCCATCCTCAAGGTGCACTCCGCCGGCAAGCCCCTGGCGCCGGAGATTAACCTGGAAACCCTGGCCAAGGAAACCCCAGGCTTCAGCGGCGCCGACCTCTCCAACCTGATTAACGAAGCGGCGCTGCTGGCCGCCCGCAAGAACAGCAAGAGCATCGCCATGACCGATTTTGAAGAGGCGGTGGAACGGGTAATTGCCGGGCCGGAACGCAAAAGCCGAGTCATCAACCGGCGGGAAAAGGAGATGACCGCCTACCACGAGGCCGGGCACGCCCTGGTGGCCTGGGTGCTGCCCCACGCCGACCGGGTACACAAGATTTCCATAATTTCCCGGGGCAATATGGGCGGCCATACCACCCTGCTGCCCGAGGAAGACCGTTACCTGTGGACGAAGAACCAGTTTCTGGACATGATGGCCGTTACTATGGGCGGGCGGGTCGCCGAAGAGCAAATCTTTGACGAGGTAACCACCGGCGCCAGCAATGACCTGGAGCGGGCTACCAAGATCGCCCTCAGTATGATTAAGCGCTATGGTATGAGCGAGGGGTTGGGCCCCCGCACCTTTGGCAAGCGGGAGGAGTTGGTCTTCCTGGGCCGGGAAATCAGCGAGGAACGGGACTACGGCGACAAGGTGGCCGAGGAGATCGACCAGGAGGTGAAGGATCTGGTCAAGAACGCTTACGTGCAGGCCTGCGACATCCTGACCACCCATAAGTCCAAGCTGGTGCAGATTGCCGAGTTCCTGATTGAGCACGAAGCGGTGTCCGGGGAGGAACTGAACCGGCTCTTTAACGCCGATGACGCCGGCGGGGAGCCGGGGACGCCAGCCGTACCGCCGGAACCGCCGCCCTACGCTCCCAAGCCGGCCCCATCGACTCCCCCGCAGCCGGCTTCGCCCCAACCGGCGCCCACCCTCTCCAGCCGGAGCAACCCGGAGGCGGGAAGGCAGGCCACCGGGACCGCCGACGACTGAGCGGTCAAGGCGCTCGCTCGCCGCGGCCGGCGGCCCGGCGTAATTTCAGGAGTTCCGGAGACCGTTACCGGGGCGGGTCTGAGACCCGCCCCGGTATATTTTGTCCCGGTCCCAATACCCTCCCGCAAAGGGCAAAAACCCCGGGGGCCTGGAACGGCTCCGACCAAGCTATCTGGGTGCATAGGGACACGGGCAACCCCCGGGAGAGCCTGGAACGGCTCCGTTACCCGTCGTCCTCAACTTCAGCAAAGACGTGGATTAGAAAAGTTCCCGGCCCTCCCGGTCCCTCCTAACGGGATTGTCCGGAACCGGCGCCGCCCTCCGCGCCCGCATTAACCGGCTCCGGCTCCGCCGCCTCCCCCTCCAGGGGCAGACTCCGGTAGTAAATGCCCCACTGTTGCATCAGTTCCGCCACCCGGGACTCCCGCAGGGCCAACAGTTCCCGGAAGAACCCGGCCAGGGCATGGGCGGGCATCAGCTCCCTGGAACAAACCCAACTGCGTTCCGCCGGCACCAGGTACAACAGGCCGCTCTGGTGGGGACAGGTTACTTGAATCCGGGTCATATCTTCCCCGGATTTGATGCTTAATCCCTGTTCTGCCATTGGCTTCCCTACCTCCGTTTTTGCAATCCTCCGCCTGATTTGCCGTCCGGGTTACCGTCCGGCGCACCGGCGTAAACCCCGGCGCGGGTCGGCAGGAGTGATACCATTATGCCACCGGCGTTGGACGCAGCGGTAAACCCCGGCGCGGGGCGGCAGGACTAGCCAACCGCCCTGCGTAGTCGACCGGATGCGGGTAAACCCCGGCGCGGGGCGGCAGGACACCCGGGTTCATCAAGCCGACTCGCCACCCGGGACAGTGAACCGAGTCATCAGGTCCACCCGGGCGCTTGTTTCATCGCCGGCAAGGGCAATCAGTCGCTGTTCTCGCAGATGGTTCAATCCCGCGTCAGCGTCCTGGGGAAAGGCCCGGATAAGGCCAGCCAGGGCATGAATTCGGGCCAAATCCTCGAGGATTTGGCCGTTTTCAACCCTGAGACTCAGGTTGAAACCCACTTCCCGGCTGGGCAAGGATACCTCCCGGTATTAGACATTGCGCCAGACAATGTCCCGTAAATGTATATATGTATTTTAATTATAAAAATGTGGACAATCAAACGGTCATTGTCCTGCAGATCATCCTTTACACCCGAAGGACCGGGGCAGCGGAGGCCGGGATCCGGCGGATCCCGGCCTCCGCTGCCCCTCCCGGCCTCTGGGGGGAAAACTTCCTCGAGTTACCATAATGTTTCCCACGTCTTGCCAAATGATGGTAGAATCTAAAAGACAAGCCGGTTGGGAGCCGGTTGGCCGGCGCCCGGGTGGCGCCGGGCAGCGCAATCATCCTGGCGACTTTATATAAGGACGGGCATTATGTATCCACCTGGCGGACAACGTCAGCCTGAAATGGACTTTGAGCAGGTTACCGCCCGCTTCCGGGAGGGAGTGGGCCGGTTTTCCGGTCGCTTCGGCGGCGGCGGGATTGGCCTGTTCATTATTGGTATCCTGGCCCTGCTGGTAATCGTGTGGGCCGGCACCGGCGTATATACCATCGGCCCCGGCGAAAACGCCGCCCTGCGCCTCTTTGGCGCGGTGCAGGGCAACCCGGTAACCCAGGAAGGTCTGCACTGGTGGTGGCCGACGCCGGTGGGCAAGAAGGACGTGGTGCTGGTTACCGAGACCCGGCGGATGGAGTTGGGGTTCCGCAGCAACGCCGCCGGCGCCAGCAGCTCCTTCCCCACTGAAGCCCTAATGATCAGCGGCGACCTGAACATCGTTGACGTGCAAATGGTGGTGCAATACAACATCAAGAGCCTGAACAACTTCCTGTTCCGGGTGGACGACCCCGGCGAGGAAACCCGGGGCATTGAACCGGGCCGCCCGGACGGACGCACCTTGAAGGACGCCGCCGAAGCCGCCCTGCGGCTGGTGGTGGGCCAACGCTCCATCGACGACATCCTGGTCCGCAACCGGGAAGAGGTGGAAGAGGAAACCAAGATGCGCCTTCAGGAAATCCTGGACGGCTATAACACCGGCATCAACGTGGAGACGGTGCAGCTCCAGGACGTGAAGGCTCCGGAGGAGGTCCGGGACGCCTTCGACGACGTGCTACGGGCCCGGCAAGAACGGGATACCCGCATCAACCAGGCCCGGGCCTTTGAGGCCGACATCATCCCCCGGGCCGAGGGTGATGCCGAGCGGATTAAAGAGGCCGCGGAAGCCTTCCGGCAAGCCCGGATCGCCCGGGCTCAGGGTGAAGCCGACCAGTTCAACGCGGTGTTGCAGGAATACCGGAACTCCCGGGAAGTAACCCGACAGCGCCTCTACCTGGAAGCCATGGAACAGATACTGCCCGGCGTCAACAAGATCATCATCTCCCCGGAGGCCGAGTCGGTCCTGATTCTGGGCGAGAGCGACCGCATTGCCCCGGTGCCGATTGGGCCTCAACCCTGACGCCGGCTCTGGCCCTCAACCCGCTTCCCTCCCTTGAGGAGAACGGCTGGGCAGCGGGGAAAGCCTCGCCGCCCGGCAGCGCCATCCCTAACGCAGTTTGTAGAGAGTACTTATGAGAAGTTTGATTATCCTGGGGGTACTGGTGGTCATCGGGTTTATCCTGCTCCGCCAGTCCCTTTACGTCGTGGATGAAACCGAGCAGGTGATTATCCTGCGCTTTAACGAGGTAATAAACACCCGGATCGCCCCCGGGCTGTACGTCAAAGCTCCTTTTGTGGATACGGTAGCCACCTTTGACAAGCGGATTCTGCGCATTGACGCCGATGCGACGTCAATGCCGGACAAGGAAAAGCAGAACCTGATTATCGACTCCTACGCCCGCTACCGGATCATCGACCCGGTGCAGTTCCGCAAGACCCTGCAAACCGAGAACAACGCCCGCAGCCGGTTGGGCGACATCGTTACCTCTACCCTGCGGGACCGGGTGGCGCTGCGGAACCGCTTTGAGATTATCGGCTCCGAACCCATCGTCGATGAGGCCGGCAACCCGAAGGAGGATGAGGAAGGGTTGCCCCTGTTTGAGGGTCGCGATACCCGGAGCGATATTCTGAACGAGGTGCTGGACGGCGTCCGCCGCCGCACGCAGGAGCAGGACTTCGGCATTGAGATTATCGACGTAAGAATCAAGCGGGCCGACTTCCCCGAATCGGTTACTCCCAGCATTTACACCCGTATGCGGGCGGAACGGAACCGGATTGCCACCCGCTTCCGGGCCGAAGGCGAGGAGGAGGACCTGAAAATCCGGGCGGTAGCCAACCGGAACCGGGAGGTCATCCTGGCTGAAGCCGAGCAAGAGAGCAACCAGGTACGGGGCGAGGGCGAAGCCGAGGCCATCCGCATCCTGGCGGCGGCCCTGAACCGGGACCCGGACTTTTTCGCCTTCCGGCGCAGCCTGCAAGCCTACCAGGCCTTTATTGGCGAGCAGGATACCCTCGTCCTGTCCGCGGACGAGGACCTGTTCAAGTTCCTGAGTACGCCGCAGTAACGATTACCAATGAAACCTTCGCCCCGGGGGCGAAGGTCAGGGTTTATGACGACACCAGAAACAGCGCGCATAGTCCATCCTCCCCCGGGGGCGAAGGTCGGGGCGAAAAACCTGTCGCCGGCCCGGGGGCGAAGGTAGGCAGCATAGCAATGGAGCGCAAGGTCAGATGAAGTTGCACGAATACCAGTCCAAGGAGATTTTTGCCCGCTACGGCATCCCGACGCCCCGGGGCATTATCGCCACCACGGCCCGGGAGGCCCGGCAGGCGGTCGCCGAGTTGGGGGGCCAGGCGGTGGTCAAGGCTCAGGTCCACGCCGGGGGCCGGGGCAAGGCCGGCGGCATCCAGCTAGTCCGGTCGCCGGAAGAGGCGGAGCAGAAGACCCGGGACCTCCTGGGACAAAACCTGGTAACCCACCAGACCGACGCCCGGGGCGTGCCGGTAAACTCGGTGCTGGTGGAAGAACTGGCCGACATCCGGCGGGAGCTGTACGTTGCCCTGACCATTGACCGGGGCTTCCGGGGGCCGGTAATGCTGGTCAGCGCTGCCGGCGGGATGGACATCGAGGAGGTGGCCGCCACCAGTCCCCAGGAGATCCATACCGAACCCATCGAGCCGGCGCTGGGACTGATGCCCTACCAAACCCGGCGGCTGGCCGCCCGGCTGAACCTGGAACCGGCCCAGGCGCGAGCGACGGCCCCGGTATTTAACGCCTTGTACCGCATCTTTACCGAAAACGACTGCTCCCTGGTAGAAATCAACCCGCTGATAATCACCGGGGACGACCGGGTAGTGGCCCTGGACGCCAAGCTGGAAGTGGAGGATGACTCCCTGTTCCGCCACGCCGACCTGCGGGAACTGCGAGACCGCTCCCAGGAAGACGCGCTGGAAGCGGAGGCCGCCGACCGGGATATAGCTTATGTAAACCTGGAGGGCAGCGTCGGCTGCCTGGTCAACGGGGCCGGGCTGGCCATGGCGACGCTGGACGTAACCCACGCCGCCGGCGCCGCCCCGGCCAACTTCCTGGACGTGGGTGGCGGCGCTGACGCGGAAAAGGTCGCCAGCGCCGTAGGCATTATCCTGTCCGACCCCAAGGTCAACCGGGTGTTGGTCAACATCTTTGGCGGCATCCTGCGCTGCGACATCGCCGCCCAGGGCATCGTCATGGCCTTTGAGCGGCAAGGCTCAACCCTGCCCCTGATTGCCCGGATGCTCGGCACCAACGTGGAACAGGGCAAGGAAATCCTGGCTGCCTCCACCCTCAACGTAACTTTCGCCGACACCCTCACCGAGGCCGCCGCGGCCATCCGCCGGGCCGCTAGCCCAAGCTAGTTCAATCCACAACTGATTTTTCCGCAACGATTCATTCTCGATTCTTACCTGAAACTTCATTGCCGGGAGTAGTGCGACCAGAATGGGTATTTTGCTCAATGAGGAGTCCCGCATCGTGGTACAAGGCATTACCGGACGGGAGGGCAGTTTTCATGCCCGGGCCGGGATGGCCTACGGGACCAACGTAGTGGCCGGCGTAACTCCCGGCCGGGGCGGACAGCGTTTCGAAGCGACGGTGCCGGTCTTTGACTCGGTGGAGGAAGCGGTGCGGGAAACCGGCGCCAACGTCTCCCTGATTTTCGTCCCGCCGCCCTTTGCACCAGACGCCATCGCCGAGGCGGCTGACGCCGATCTGCCCCTGATTGCCTGTATTACCGAAGGCGTGCCGGTGCAGGATATGGCCCGCCTGGTTCGTTACCTGGACCAGAAGCCGGCAGTGCGACTCATCGGCCCCAATTGCCCGGGGCTGATTAACCCCGCCGCCCACTGCAAGGTGGGCATTATGCCCGGCAACATCCACCTGCCCGGGCGGGTGGGGGTCGTCTCCCGCAGCGGCACCCTTACCTACGAAGCGGTGTCCCAGCTCACCAGCCTGGGCATCGGCCAGTCCAGTTGCGTTGGCATCGGCGGCGACCCGATCATCGGCACCAGCTTTGCGGACATCCTGCACCTGTACGACGCCGACCCGGATACAGACCTGATTGTGTTCATTGGCGAGATTGGCGGAACCATGGAGCAGGAAGCTGCCGCCTGCATCAAGACGGAAATAAGCAAGCCGGTCTGCGCCCTGATCGTGGGGGCGACGGCGCCGCCGGGAAAGCGGATGGGCCACGCCGGCGCCATCATCACCGGGGAAAGCGCCCGGGCCGAAGCGAAAGTCGCCGCCATGCGCGACGCCGGCGCCCATATCATCCCCACCCCGGCAGACATCGGCGCCACTGCCCAGTCCATATTACAGGGTATCGGGGCGGGGAAGGATTGACCCGGATCCCCTTCCGGCCGATTTTGCCGCACTCGCCAGATGGTTGACAAGCAGCTGAGCGCTTCAGGATTGACCAGGCTTTTGATCAACTTCGTCCTCCGTTAGCCCCCCAACCTTGACATTGGCCCACCCCCTTTGGATAATTTTACCGACCTCCCCACCGTGGAGATTCCCGTTCCTGGCGGCCCCATACGGAGTCTGAACCGTTGCCGCCACCGCCCGGATACTGGCAAACCACTCTCTTCGCCACAGAAAAGTACGACAATCGCTAGTCAGAGAGGTATTCTTACCGGAGGTGCCTGTTTATGTCCCAGGAAATTTCCGCCGCGGACCTTAATGCCTGGTTGAAGGGCGATTCTCCTTTTGCCCTGATTGATGTCCGGGAAGCCGGGGAATACAACAGTTCCCACATCCCCGGAGCCAGCCTGATACCTCGTCGGGAGTTGGAGTTCCGGCTGGCCGCGTCGGTTCCTTACCCCGGCGTTCCGGTGGTTCTGTGCGATGATGACGGCCGCCGGGCTGCCCTGGCCGCCGCCACCCTGGAAGAACTGGGTTACACCCGGGTGTCCATCCTGGCCCGGGGCATCAACGGCTGGGTCAGCCGGGACTACCCCACCGAGTGGGGGGTTAATGTCCCCAGCAAGGATTTCGGCGAAAAGGTGGAGGTGGTGCACCACGTCCCGGAGATTGACGCCGCCGAACTGCACCGGCGGATGGAGCGGGGCGATCAGCTGGTCATCCTGGACACCCGCACGCCGGAGGAGTACCAGCGGTTCTGTATCCCCGGCGGCCGCAGTGTCCCCGGTGGCGAGTTGGCGCTGCGGATTACCGACATCACCGCCGACCTGGCCCCGGACACTACCCTAATCGTCAACTGCGCCGGGCGCACTCGCAGCATCATCGGCACTCGGGTCTTACAGCGGATGGGCCGCTCCAACGTATTCGGCCTGAAGAACGGCACCTCCGGCTGGGTGCTGGCCGGCTACGAACTGGAGTCCGGTGCCGACCGGGTTGACCTGCCCGAACCCTCTCCCCAAGGGCGGGCCGCCGCCGAAGCCTACGCCGACCGGTTGGCGGTCGAGGACGGGGTGCGTTACCTGGAACTGCCCGCATTGCAGGAAATGCTGGAGCGGAGCCGGCGCGAGACGGTTTACCTGGTTGACGTGAGAACTGCCGCCGAATACGCCGGCGGACATATCCCCGGTTTCCGCTGGTTCCCCGGCGGGCAGGCGGTACAGCGTTCCGACGAGGTGGCGGTGGTGAAGAACTGCCCGATCGTCTTTGCCTGCGACGGCAAGGCCCGCGCCACCATCACCGCTTCCTGGTATCGCCAGTTGGGTTTTCAGGAAGTTTATGCCGTAGCCGGCGGCGTAACCGCCTGGGCCGACAATGGACAGGAACTGGCGGTCGGCCCGGCGGACGAGTCCCCCCTGGGATTGGAAGCGGCCCGGGAAGCGGTCAGGCTGGTATCGCCCCAAGAATTGCGGGCGGATTGGCAAGCCGGACGGACGGCGGCAGTTATATTTGTGGACACCAGCGCCGACTTTGCCCGAGGCCACCTGCCCGGCGCGCGCTGGGCGCCCCGGGGCTGGCTGGAGGTGCACCTCGGCGGCCTGGTTCCCGACCAGGATACGCCTGTTGCCGTTACTTGTACCAACGGGCAGAACGCCGCCCTGGCCGGAGCTACCCTGCGGAAACTGGGCTACTCTAAGGTGTCGGTACTGGACGGCGGAATGACCGGGTGGCGCGCCGCCGGGCTGGCGGAGGAAACCGGGTTGTCCGGCGTAATGCACCCGCCCGCGGACCTGGTGCCGTCCGGGCCGGACCGGAACTACGCCGATATGATGAACTACCTGCGCTGGGAAACGGCGCTGGGCGAAAAGTACGCCGCCGGATAGAGGTATATAGCGGTATGTTGTATAATCAAGGGGAACCACTGCCGCCGCTGCGCGGGAGGGAACTTTTATGACCCTTGCCAACGCCAACCGTTACGCATTGCAAAGTCGTCGTTTCATTCAACAGGCCCATTACGAACTGGAAAAGAAGGGAGACCGGTTGCAGGCGTCGGAAAAGGCGTCGGGAGCCGTAGCCCAAGCGGTCAAGGCTATCGCCTATGACCGGGGGTGGCGCCACGACTCCCATCACCTGCGCCGGGAAATCATCGACCTGCTGGCCGCCGAGTTTGGCCGCCCGGAACTGCGGGCCTTGCAAAATGCCGCTGACCGGCTGCACGTCAATTTCTACGAAGGCACGCTGCACGATTGGCAGGTGGCGGCTGACTTGGCTGACGTCACCGCCTGGCTGCAATCCCTGGCGGAAGTGCGGGAACTGGGCGCCAACCCGGACTTTAGCCCCGGGCCAGCCCAGCAACGGACGATAGACCGGCTACTCCTGACCGAGGAGGAAGCCAACTCCATCCCGATGGTTGACTACCCGCCGCCATTGCCACCCTTCGATCCGGAATCGGATTAAGCCGCTAACCCCTGTACTTACCCGAGGGGCGGCGCGGGTTAATTCTAAACCCCGGCGCCGCGCGCCCGGGGCTATTCAGCGAGGTCAGCAATGCCCATCATTGAACACAGCAGCATACCGATGCCGGCGGCGGTGGATTGCCGGGCCGAGCGACTGCTGGTGTCCCCGGAACAGGGCGCCGTATCCCTGACCATCAAGGAAGTAGAACTGCATCCCGGCTGGACGGGCCGGCTGCATACCCACACAACGGACATGTCGATGATGGTAATGGCCGGGGCGGTGCAGCTGATTATCGGCGACGAACTGCAAACGGTGCGGGCTGGTTGCACCCTGTTCGCCCCGCCGGGCGTACCCCACAAACTAGGGGGTGTCGTCAAAGTAATTTAGTCCAAATGACCATCGCCCGAATCTGGCAGATGGCCAAGTAGGAAAGGGAGTTCTTGGCATACCGGGTTGCCACCCCCCGCCACTGCTTGAAGTCCAGGAAGCCGTTTTCCACCAGGTGGCGCAGCTTGTACAGCGCCCGGTCATACTCCCGCTTTTCCCGGCGATTGCTCTTGGGCGGTATTACCGGGTTCATGCCCAACTCCGAGGCCGCAGCTATGATTTCATTGGTGTCGTAGGCTTTGTCAGCCAGCAGACACTCCGCTTCGATGCCTTCAATCAGGGGCAAGGCTTGGGTGCAGTCCGCCGCCGTGCCTCCGGTCACCATTACCCTTACCGGCATTCCGTGGGCATCCACCGCCAGATGCAGTTTGGTGTTCAGCCCCCTTTTGTGCGGGCGATGGCCTGGCTTCCGCCCTGGGCCCCGGCGCTGTGGGGATGGGCCTTGATGTAACTGGCGTCAATCATCAACCATTCAAAATCAGGATCGTCGACCAGGGCATCCAGCAGCATGTCCCATACCCCTCTGTCCCGCCAGCGGCAGAAGCGGCGGTGGGTGTTCTTCCAATCCCCATAGTCCGGGGGCAGGTCCCGCCAGGGGGCGCCGGTGCGCAAAATCCAGAACACGGCGTTGAGAAAGAGACGATTATCGCAGGCGGGCCGGCCCGTCTTGCCCTTGCCGCCTGGGAGAAGGGGGTCCAGGACTTCCCATACCCGGTCTGAAATATCGTGACGCCGGTGCGCCGGCACTGCCATTGCTGCTGACATAGCCCAATCCTGCTACACTGGTTGCAATGTCAGCTTATCATCACACCCTTACTTTGACGACACCCCCTAATCAACAAGCTCTGGATTCCGGTCCGGCTACTGGTAATCTATCCCGCCGCCGAACTGGAAACCGACTACCTGGAGTAACTCTGTGCGCCTTCATACCTCTGCCTCTCCCGGTGAGTAAAATCCTTGAAATTGAACTCTACCCGGAGACGCCGAGCGGCGCCCAGGTTGGCTCCAAGCCATTATCAGGAGGCGGAAATATGGTTGTTCAGTCCCTGCGTACCGAAACCAGGCCTCAACTAATCCCCACCAACGCCGGGCTGCGTACCTGGGCCTCGCCCCCGGAGGCGTTTCAGCAGGATGTCGTACCCAACGATCTGTTCTATATCCGCAATCACTGGACCGATTGTCCGGAGCTGGACCTGGCTACCTACCGACTGGTGGTGGACGGCGAGGTCGAGCGTCCCTTGAGCCTGTCCTTTGACGAGGTGCGGCAAATGACCCGGCGCCGTTTCCAGGTTACCTTTGAGTGCTGTGGCAACAGCCCGGTGCCAGACTACTGGGCCAAGGCCACCCGTACCGGCTCGGTGATGGAGCAGATTAAGGGCCACGGCATTATGGGCAACGCCGAGTGGAGCGGCGTCTCCCTGGCCGAGGTTCTGGCCCGGGCCGGCGTGAAATCCTCCGCAGTAGAGGTGATGTTCGAGGGGGCCGACCACGGGCCGGACGAAACCGTCGGCGACCCGCCCGACGTTACCTATGAGCGAAGCCTGCCCTTGACCAAGGCCACCCATCCCGATACTCTGCTGGCCTACGAAATGAACGGCGCGCCGTTGCCCCTCAATCACGGCTTTCCCCTGCGGCTGCTGGTGCCCGGCTGGTACGGGATGACCTCGGTTAAGTGGCTGGTCGGCATCCACGTACTTGACCATGAGTTCAAGGGCTTTTACCAGACGGAACGGTATATGACCCAGAACGGGCCGGAAGACGAAAGCTACTACACCTACCATACCCGGATGAAGGTCAAGTCTATCATCACCAACCCGGCGCCCGGGGAGGTCATCCCCACCGGCGGCTACACTCTGGCCGGCGCCGCCTGGTCGGGGGAGGAAGAGGTGGTTAAGGTAGAGCTAAGCGCCGATGGCGGCCTTACCTGGAATCCGGCGACCCTGGCAGCCCGCCCCAGCGCCTATTCCTGGTACCGGTGGGAATACCCCTGGCAGCCCGCCGGGCCGGGCCGCTACACCCTGATGTCCCGGGCCACCAATCGCCTGGGCGAAACCCAGCCCATGGAGTTTCCCAACAAGTGGGACGGCCGGGGCTACGGCAACAACATGGTCTTTCCGGTGGAAGTAACGGTAAGGTAAACGCCAACCTTCTGTGCCAAACCTCTATACCGAAGTCTGGCTGATGGTCAGAGCCGATATTGGAGAGAAGCTGCCACCAAAATCAGGAAACGCGAGGCGCTATGCTGGAAACGGAGCGGGTAAGCGTCATCTTTGCCGACGCCCGGTTTCTCTACGCTGACGCCCTGGCCCAACTGGAGCAGGGCAGCTTGCGCAATGCGGCGGAAAAGGCTTGGGGCACCACCAAGCGGGCCACCGACGCCTTGCTCCTGGCCCGCACCGGCCAGGAGGTGAACCGGACCTCCCAGACCTCCGGCGGCATCCGCGCCCTGGGGCAGGAGAACCGGGAATTGGCCTCGCTGCGTTCCCGGTATTCCGACCGGGCGCATTACCTGCATGGCGACTGCTTCTACGACGGTCAATGTGAGCCTGAGGAATTTGTCGCCGGGTTAATCCGGGAAACTATCGACTACATCCGGGACGCCGAAAGGCTGGCCGGAGCGCAGTGAACAAGGTAAGCGCCAACCTTCTGTGCCAAACCCCTATACCGAAGTCTGGCTGATGGTCAGAGCCGATATTGGAGAGAAGCTGCCACCAAAATCAGGAAACGCGAGGCGCTATTCTGGAAACGGAGCGGGTAAGCGTCATCTTTGCCGACGCCCGGTTTCTCTACGCTGACGCCCTGGCCCAACTGGAGCAGGGCAGCTTGCGCAATGCGGCGGAAAAGGCCTGGGGCGCCACCAAGCGGGCCACCGACGCCCTGCTCCTGGCCCGCACCGGCCAGGAACCCCGCACCTCCGGGCAGACTATACAGCGGCTGCGGGCTTTGCGCCGGGTCGACCCGGCCCTGGAAACCCTGCGTCTGCGGTATTCGACCCGTCAGTACCTGCTGCACGGGCATTGCTTTTATGACGGCATCTGCGAGCCGGAGGATGATCTGGTGGCCGACATCCGGGAAACTATCGACTACATCCGGGACGCCGAAAGGCTGGCCGGAGCGCAGTGAATCGGGAGTCGCAAATTGACTGAACTCATTGACCTGACCCTCACCCTGGGCAGCGAGCGGGTGAGTCCGGTGCCGGGACTGCTCGGCGTCTGCACCGAACCGTTGCACACACACCAGACTCACGCCCGTTCCAATACCAAGCTGACCCTGGCTACCCACATCGGCACCCACGTGGACGCTCCCTACCACTTCCACCCCGACGGGGTAACCGTGGAGAATATGCCCCTGGAACGCTACATGGGGCCGGCCCGGTTGCTGGATTTGCGGCAAGCCGCCCGGAGTCTGACCCCCCTGTCCGTGGACGACTTGCAGCAGGCCGGGGGCATTGCCGCAGCAGTAAAAGGGGACATCGTAGTGCTTTTTACCGGCTGGGCCGCCGCCGAGTCGGGCAACGCCCGGTTCTATTCCCACGGCCCCTACCTGAGCAACGAGGGCGCGGCGTACCTGGCCGATGCCGGGGTAAACGCCGTAGCGGTGGACTTTCCCATTGACCGGCATCCCGCCTCGCCCCAATCTACCATCCACGACTTCCCGGTGCACCGGCTGCTGTTGGGCCGGGGCATTCCCCTCATCGAAAACCTGGTAAACCTGGACCGGCTGGTGGGCCGGGAGTTTGAATTGTGGGCTCTGCCCATCAAGCTCAAGGACGGGGACGGCGCCGCGGCCCGGGCCGTCGCCCGTATCCTGTAGTCGCCGGCTCGTTCGCTGTTCCCGTTCGCTTATGGATGTCATGCTCGCTTCCGCCCCCAACACGCCCATCCTGCTGGCTACCGGCAACCCGGCCAAGCAGGAGGCTCTGCGCGGGTTGCTGGCGGGTTTACCCCTGTCCCCGGTCGCTCCCGGAGATTTGGGCTTGGCCGCCGACCCGGCGGAATCGGGGGCAACCCACGAAGAAATCGCCTTGGAGAAGGCGCAAGAGTGGTCGCGGCTTGCTTCAATGTTGGCGATCGCCTCCGACGGAGGGCTGGTCGTGCCGGCCCTGGGCGCGCACTGGGAAAGCCGGTACACTCACCGCTTTGCCGGGCCAGCCGCTGACGACGCCGAGCGCCGCCGCCAGCTGCTGGAACTGCTGCGCTCCTGCACCGGCGCGGCGCGGGAAGCATCCTGGGTGGAAGCCCTGGCAATCGCCGACCGGGGTCGGCCCCTCAAGTCCTGGGAACTGCGGGGGAGCAGCGGCATTATCCGCGAAACCCCGGAGGACGGCCCCCATGCACCCGGGTTCTGGGTATTCCCCTTGTGGTACTTCCCCCAATACGGCAAATACTACCACCAGCTCACCGGCGCCGAGAAAGAAGCGTTGAGCGACCACTGGGCTGCCCTCCGACAGTTGGCGCGAAGCTATTTTCTGAACGAGTTTCCGGGCAGAACGGGTTAGCCCTCCCTCAACCCGAAGCAGAGGATAGGTTGAGGGACATTTGCAACAAGCGCTGGCGTTATCCGGCTACGCCATTGGCCTCCCTGGTAATAACATCGTTCCGGCGCGGGAGCAGCTGTAAGGAACGCCGGGAGGAGAAACCCGGGTGAAATAGCCGGGCGGATGGGATACAATGGCTACAATAGCTGGCGGATGTACCCGGCTACGCTGCCGGCCGCTCGCCGGTCCATTCCCCACCCCCATCTATCCGGGATAATTGGAGAACCTGCCTTGACCACTGCCGCCAACCGGCCTACGTCCATAGACCAGGTGCAAACCCTGCTCCGCGAACAGCAATACGTGACCGACCGGGGTTTGGCCGTAGCCATCTACCTGGCCCTGACCCTGCAACGGCCTCTTTTCCTGGAAGGCGAGGCCGGAGTGGGCAAAACCGAAATAGCCCGCGCCTTGAGCCGGGGGCTGAATACGGAGCTAATCCGGCTCCAGTGTTACGAGGGTTTGGACATCAACCATGCGGTTTACGAGTGGAATCACCCTCGCCAGATGCTGGAACTCCGGTTGCTGGAGTCGTCGGGGGAGGTGGATCGTCCGGCGGTCGCCGCCGATCTCTTCAGCGAACGCTTTCTTATCAAGCGTCCGCTGCTCCAGGCCATAGACGAAAGCCGGGAGCGGTCGCCGGTGCTGCTGATTGACGAGCTTGACCGAGCGGATGAAGAGTTTGAAGGGTTTCTGCTGGAACTGCTGGCCGACTTCCAGATAACCATCCCGGAGCTGGGCGCCTACCGGGCAGCCCACCCACCCATTGTCATCATCACCTCCAACCGCACCCGGGAGATCCACGATGCCCTGAAACGCCGCTGCCTCTATTACTGGATCGACTACCCGGACTTTCAGAAGGAACTGCAAATCGTCAGCGCCCGGCTGCCCCAGGCTCCCCGGCGGTTGGCCCAACAAGTTACCGGGTTCATCCAGGAACTGCGGGAGACGGAACTCTACAAGATACCCGGCGTCTCCGAGACTATCGACTGGACGGCGGCGCTGCTGGCCCTGAACCAGACCGAGTTGGACGCCCAGGTCATCGACGACACTCTGGGAATCATGCTGAAGTACCAGGACGACATTGAACTGGTGCGCGGCGAGCCGGTTCGGAACATCCTGGAGCGTTCTCAGCACCGGGGGCCGCGCCGGGGCGGACGGGGCGGCTAACTAATTAGGGATAAACTTATCCAAGATGCAATGGGCCGCGCCGGGGCGGACGGGGCGGCTAATCAAATATGGATTAACCGGACACGCCGGATATTTGTCGTCTCCGGAGCGGCGCACCTCCAGCGGGACGCAAAACCCGGCATATCCCGTCAATCCATATTTCCCGCCCGGCGCCTCCCCGGGAAATAAGTCGCTATGGTTGATTATGGTTGATAACGTATGATTGATGCAGCCCCTGGCGGACACATCCTGCATAACCTCATGCTCTTCGGGGAAACATTGCGCCGGCTGGGGCTGGACTTCGGCTCCGGCAATATGCTGGACCTGGTGCGGGCCGTCGAGTCGGGGGAGATTCCCATTGGCCGCAAGCAGGACTTCCGCCACGCCGCCCGCTGCCTGCTGGTACACCGCAAGCAGGACCTGCCCCGGTTCGACGACGCCTTCCAAATCTTCTGGCGCCGCCCGGCCCACGGCATCAGCGCCCGGGACCTGCGCAGTATGGGCGAGGAACGGCGCTACCGCAACCCCCAGGTTGCCCCCCCGGCCGGGACGGACTCGGATCTGGCCGCCGAATCCGGCGACCCTTGGGGCAGCGTCCCGGAAGACCGGGCCGGCGTGGATCTGAGCCGGACCTACAGCGCCCGGGAGGTGCTTCGGGAGAAGGACTTCGCCGACTACACGCCCCGGGAAATTGCTCAGGCCCGGACGATGCTGGCCGAGCTTTCCTGGGACCTGGGGCGTCGCAGAACCCGCCGCAGCCGGCCCAGCCGGGCCGGCGACAGCAGGGCCCTGGACTGGCGGCGTACCCTCCGCTGCAACTTGCAGTATGGTGGGGAACTGCTGGAGCTTTCCCACCGGCAGCCCCGGGACAAGCCCCGCCCATTGGTCCTGATTTGCGACGTCAGCGGCTCGATGGAGCGTTATACCCGGCTGCTCCTCCACTTTATCCATACCATCGCCGGCGACCTGGGCCGGGTGGAGGCTTTCCTCTTCGCCACTCGTCTGACCCGCATCACCCGCTATCTGAACTACCGGAGCATCGACCAGGCGGTGAACGAGGTGTCCCGGGCCGTGCCGGACTGGGCCGGCGGCACCCGCATCGGCGCGGCGATCAAGACCTTTAACTATGCCTGGGCCAGAAGGACGCTGGGCGGCAGCCCGGTAGTCCTGATTATCTCCGATGGCTGGGACCGGGGCGAGCCGGAACTGCTGTCCAGAGAAATGGCCCGCTTGCAGCGCAGCTGCCACCGGCTGATCTGGCTTAATCCCCTGTTGGGGTCGCCCCGCTACCAACCCCTGACCCAGGGAATACAGGCGGCCCTGCCCTATATTGACGACTTTCTGCCGGTGCATAACCTGAACAGCCTGGAGGCCCTGGCCCGCCACTTGAACCGTCTGCCGCCCCGCAAACCGCCCGGCTCGGCCCGGCGCCGGCTCCCGGCCGGGGCGCCGGAAGAAGTCCCGGCCGCGCCGGATACGCCGGTCGCGCCCCCCCGGCGCCGGGAGGAAATGAACCCGGCCCTCGGCCCCACCTTTCGCCACCCCCTCTGGGGGCAAACACCGCCCGCTTCGGAATAGCCCCCTTCCTGCTTTTATACCGGAACGGCGGCGATAACGATCCAAGTCAAACCGGCCAGGTCAAACCGGCTTGGTTGAACCTGGCCGGTTCAACCAGTTAAATGCGCTGGCCCCGGGCGTCATCTCTAATATGACATAGCCGTACCAGCGCCGGATCTTCGCCGGCGTCGCACGACTTCCACCACCCCGTAGGCCGGGCCGATCAGGGCGGCGCCAACCAGAGCGTCCAGGATGAAGTGGTTGCCGGTGATAATGATGGCGCCGAGGGTCAGCAAAGGGTAGGCTAGGGCCAACGGCCTGAACCAGCCCTTCAGTTCCCGCAGAAACAACGCCCCAAAGATACAGGTCCAACTGAAATGCAGGCTGGGCATCGCCGCGTTGGTATTGTAATAGACGGCCATCGCCTCGCCGCCGTAGAAGCTCGGGCCAAAGAGCTGAATGGTATCCACCATATGAGCGGTCTTGAAGGGCGGCGCCAGCGGAAATAGCAGGAAAATAGTCAGCGCAAAGGCCAGATGCGCCACGATCAGGTTGCGGTAGTAGCGGTAGGCGCGGCGGCGGGTCCGGTACAGCAACAGAGCCACCGCCAGGATGACCGGCCAGTAGGTGATGATATAGACCCAGTTCAGGAAGACCACCAGCGGCTTGACGTTGGCGATGGCCCACTGCTGCCAGGCCGGTTCGTGGAACAGTCCCAGGGATTGTTCCAGGGCAATAACCCGCTCGGCATTAGCCAGGGCCGTCTCCTCTCCGGCAAAGACCAGTCCCCGGGTGAACCGGTAAAGCAGGTACATCCCGAGATAAAGGGCGACCTCCAGCGCATGGCCCCGCCAACTCCAGAGAATTGACATCGGCCGTACGCTGGCGACACGGGAGCCAAATCGGGAACCAAAGGACGCCATAACGGTTGCCCACACGGCAGGCAGTAAAGCCGCATAATCCGCCGGGAAAAGCGGTCAAGCCTCGTATTCCGCCTTCTATTCCCCTGCTGCCGCCGGCGGTTTCTTCCTGTCGTTCGGCACAAAGCCCCTTCGCCGGAGTTCCTCCAGGATGCGGCGCGCATTATACTCGGGGCTATGGTCAATCGTCTGGAGTTCCAGATCCGGATTTACCGGCGCCTCGTAGGGGTCGTCAATGCCGGTAAAACCCTTGCTCTCTCCCCGGCGCGCCCTGGCGTACAAGCCCTTGGTGTCGCGCTCCTCGCATACCTCAAGGGGCGTGTTGACAAACACTTCGATGAAACTGCCGGCGCCAACCATATCGCGCACCGCGCTGCGCGTCGCGATGTAGGGGCTAACGGCCGCACAAACGACGATTCCCCCCGCTCGAACAATCTCGGCAGCCACAAAGCCGATTCGCAGAATGTTGGTATCCCGGTCTTCCTTGCTGAACCCCAACCCCTTTGAAAGATGCGTGCGCACCACGTCGCCATCCAGCACGGTAACCCGCCGGCCCTGCTCCATAAGCAGCACGGTCAGCACCTCAGCGGTGGTGGATTTGCCGGCTCCGCTGAGGCCGGTGAACCAGACGCAAGCGCCTTGCCGCTGCCGCGGCGGATAGCTCTCGGCCAGAATCTCGGCTACCTCCGGGCGGGTGAACCACTCCGGTAGCTTCCTCCCGTTGCTGAGGTATTCCTCCCGAACCTGTGCTTCCGACAGGGAGGCAACAACCGTACCGGGAAGCACTTTGGACGATTCTTCGTAGCGACCCTCCTCCGGGAGGTAAACCATTTCTCCGCCGGGGACAACCTTGACCCCTACCTCAGCGCCGTATTCTTCCAGCAGTTCTTGCGCTGCGTCGGGGCCATAGAAGGGTCCGCCGGAGGCGTCTGCGCCGGGGTCAGCGTGGCTCCGGCCCACAATCAGGTAGTTCGCGCCGTGATTCCGATGGATTATCGCTTGCCACAGCGCCTCTCGGGGGCCGCCCATTCGCGTAGCCAGGGGCAGCAGCGCCAGCAAGATTTCCGTCGCATCGTAATACCCCTCCGCCAGGGCGCGCCAGGCGCGAACCCGGGTGTAATGGGCAACATCGCCGGACTTGACCAGCCCGACGACGGGGTGGAGAAGCAACACCCCCTTTACCGCGGCGGCAGCCCGTCTGGTCAGTTCCTCCTGCGCCCGGTGCAAGGGGATTCGCGTGGGGAGGGCTACCACATTCCCGGCTCCCCGGTCCTTGAGCCGGGAACGACACTGGGCCGGGGAGAGGCGCAGGTCGCAAAAGTCGAAGTGCCGGGGAAGGCCCAGTACTTGCATGTGTCCCGAGAGATTAATGGGGCCCCACTGGTCCATCTCGGCAACCAGTGGGTGCCGCTCATCTTCCGTGCCGAAGACGCCCAGGGCGACTTTTCGCTTGTCCCAGCGGTAGGCTTCTTCCACCGTCATTACGGCCAGGAGGTCGTTCCGGGCGTCCCGGAGGGCAATCTCCCGGTCCAGCCGCACGGCCCCGGGCGGCGCCGGAAGGGTAACCGGAACGGGCGCCAGGCGGCCACCGGCCAGCCGCATCTCTTCCACCACCCGCTCGTGGTCTTCCCGGCCCATGAACCGGTCCAGAGGAGAGAAGGCGCCGGTAGCCAGCAGCTCCAGGTCACAGGCTGCCCGGTCCGAAAGCTGGACGGAGGGCAGTCGCCAGGCGCGCCGCTTCAACTCTTCCCGCTCTTCCGGCGGCGCCAGTAAGTCCACCAACTTCCCGCCGTACGGGGCAATGATGGATTGTTGCTTCGAGCCGTCGTTCATCATCGGGCAAGAATAGCGCTGACTGCCGTTTGCTAACCGGTGGCGCCGGTTTAAGAATGGGTTGAGCACCAGCAAAGGAGGAACTCCATGCTAACCGTGGATTTTATCATCAAACTCTTTTTCCGGGTAGCGGACCGGAGGGAAACATTCTTAATAATATGGAATGGCGTCATCCCTGTCCGGGTATGGGGTTATGCCGGCCCGGGGTTTCGGTCAGGGGGAGGGTAAAGGTAAAGCGGGAGCCTTCCCCGGCGCGGCTCTCGACCCGGATGGTTCCCCCATGGGCCTCCACCAGCTGCCGGGCGATGGTCAGGCCCAGGCCGGCGCCACCGGTGGTCCGCGCCCGGGACGGGTCAACCCGGTAGAACCGCTCAAATACCCGGGGCAAGTCCCGGGGGATGATGCCGGGGCCGGTATCACTGACCGCAACCGCCACCAGGGAACCCTGCCTTCCGGCGTTGACGGCTACCGCGCCGCCCTGGGGTGTATGCAGTATAGCGTTCTCCAACAGGTTGCCCACCACTTGCGCGATACGGGTCCGGTCCAACGGCGCCGGGGGCAAGGCCGGGTCAACGTCCAGGGACAGATCGATCTCTTTAGCCTCGGCCCGGGGCCGGAAGGCCTCTATTGCGCCACTCAGCAGTTCCTCAATGGATTCCATACGGAGATTGAGGTGCAGGGCGCCGGCCTCGGCCATTGCCAGGAGACGCAAGTCCTCTACCAGGGCGACCAGGTGCGCCGTTTGCTGGCTCAGGGTGTCGATGGTAGACTGGTCGGCCGCCAACATTCCGTCGCTCACGGCTTCCAGGTAACCCTGGATGTTGGACAGGGGCGTTCTCAGTTCGTGGGCCACGTCGGCTACCAGGTTGCGGCGCTGCGCCTCGGCGGCTTGCAGGTTTTCGGCCATGGCGTTAAAGGCCTGCCCCAACTGGCGGATTTCGTTGGGCCCGGCGGCGGGAACCCGCTGGGACAAATCCCCCTGGCCCAGCCGGCGGGCGGCGGCACTCAAAGTCTGTACCGGGGCCAGGATGCGGCGCGAAATCAGGGACATCAGCAGGATGCCGCCGGCCGCCGCGGCTAACCCGGTCCACCACAGCGAGCGCTTGACCGCAGTGGTCAGCCGGGCCGCCGCCGGTTCCCGAACTTGCGGCCCGCCGAAGGCTGCGCCGGGCAGAACCGGCGGCGGAAAACCCCGGTCCGCATCCCCATTACCCCCGGAGCTGTTCCCGGTATTGTTCCCGGCGGAAACCAGCAGCAGAAAGCCTACCTGGTGGTCGTCCACCACGATTGGCCGGGAGCGGCCTCCGGGCTTGACCTTTTCCCGGGCCGCGTCGCCGGCTCCAGACTTGCCGCCCTTGTGGACCTGATAGTGGGAATCGCCCACGATCTTGCCGCCGGGGTCGGTAACCACGAAACGCCAGCCGTAGAGGGAGGCGGCCTGTTCCAGCCGGGGTTGCAGTCCGGCCCAATCCCGGTTTTCGCTATAGTGCCGGGCAATCAGCCGGTGCACCCGGTCGGCGCGGAACTCCTGGCTCCGGCGCTGGAACCGGTCCGTTTCCAGTTCGGTGGCAAAACCCACGTAGGCCCCCACGGCGGCCAGGGCCAAAGCCAGGGTCACGGTAAAAGCCAGTATAAGCCGGAACTGAAGGCTGTAAAACCAGCTAGGCGCCGCCAAACCGATACCCCACCCCGTAGATGGTGTGAATATAGCGGGATTGCGGCGCGGGAGCTTCCAGCTTGCGGCGCAGGCTGGAAATATGGGCGTCCACCGTACGGTCGAAACCCTCAAAGTCGTGTCCGAACCCGCGGTCGATAATCTGTTCCCGGGTAAAGGTCCGGCCCGGTTCCCGCAGCAACAGTATCAGGATGCGAAACTCGGTGGGAGTCAGGGAAACCGCCGTGTCCCCGACGTACACCGTGCGTTGACGCCGGTTGGCCCGGATGGGGCCATAGGTCAGGTCGCCCCCGCCTGCTGCCGGGTCAGGTCGCCCGGCCCGGCGCAGCACCGCCTTGACCCGGGCGGCCAACTCCCGGGGACTGAAGGGCTTGGTCACGTAGTCGTCGGCCCCAAACTCCAGGCCGGCCAGCCGGTCTTCCTCCTCTACCCTGGCAGTCAGCATTACGATGGGAACATCCGACTCGGCCCGCAGGGTACGGCAGATTTCCAGGCCGTCCAGACCGGGCAGCATCAAGTCCAGCACAATCAGGTCCGGCCGGGTTTCCCGCGCCTGTCGCAGTCCTTCCGGGCCGGTGGCGGCGGACAGCACCCGGTGGCCGTCGTGAGCCAGGTACAAGCGCACTAACTCCACGGCGTGGGGATCGTCCTCGACAATCAATACCGTGTTCGGCAAACGCTTACCTCTTTGCGACCAGGGCTATCGTAATCGGGGCCAGCGTAATCAGGGTCATCGGGAGCGGGAGGGCGCCCCGGCTTCCATGACCGGCCTATGACGACCGGCCTATGACCCGCCGGCCAGCGTGGGAGTGGCCGAGAGCAACACCTCCACCCGCACCTCGTCCTTGACCTGGATCCGGCCCGGAATGTTGGGCGGCGGGATTTCCAGTTCATCCCAGGTAAAGGTGGTGCGGCCCAGAATGAACAGCTTTTCCGAGTCCAGCCGGGCCTCAACGGCAAAGGTTACCGGTTTGGTAACGCCCCGGATGGCAAGCTGTCCCGCTACCTCCCGGGCAACCACCTCTCCCACCGTAAAGGGCTCGGGCAGTTGGTCCAAGTCGGTTACGGTGAAAGTAGCCACCGGGTCAGCCGGGAACATCCGCTCCCGAACATACCTGTCGCGCCGGTCGGAGTCGCTGCTCAGGGAATGGAGGTCAATATCGACTACCGAGGGCTGCCCGTCCAGATAGACCTGACCGGAGAGGGCGCCGGTACGCATCACGGCATCGTTGGGCAGGTCGAGCCAGCTGAGCTTTTCATTGACCGTGAAGGTAGCTTCCGAACCCTCTTCGACGACAAACACCACATTTTCCACCTGCCCCGGCTCGGGCAGTTGCGGCGTAGCCGACCCGGAGCCTTCCGGGACTACAATAGCAACGGACGCGGGGTTGGGCTGAGAGGCTTCGGTCGCCGGAGGCGGCGCTTCGGCCGGCAGCGGGGTATCCGTGGGCCGGGGGGATGCTCCGGCCGGGGCCGGCTTTGCCGTGGCTTCAACCGGCGCCGGGGCCGGCGCAGCTTCCGCCGCTTGTTGGGCTGGTTGTTGGGGCGATTGCTGGGGCGATTGTTGAACCGGGGCAACAGATTGGGCCGAGGGAACGCCGGGTTCCGCCGGCGCAGCGGTGGGCGTTGCCGCCGCGCCACAGCCCACCGCCGCCAGGGACAGGATAAGGGCGAGAGTGGTAATCAGGCCGGCGATTCCGGGAACCGGAAATGATGACAACATAAGTTCTCCGTTGAGGATTGCCGTAAGGGTTGATGTTTGGTCCTTTCACCCGCACCTATGGCTTCTCTGTCCCGGGAAGGAAGAGGGAGCCGCAGTTCCCTACTCCAGGTAGAGGGGGCGGGTAGCGGGCGCTAATTGCGAGGCCGGCTCCGGCAACTGGAGTTCCCCGCTTTCCTGGTCAGTCTGTCCGACCAGGCTGATACCGGCGACGACCGCCAGTCCAATAGCAATAACCGCTCCCCACCACTTCAACCAGGGAAAGTAGCGGGGAATGGCCGGAGTCAGCAGGCCGGTTACGACAAAAACGATGGCCGCCAGCGGGAGGGCAAAGGCGACAAAGTGATCCAATTGGGCGCGACCGATAAAAACTACCGCTACCGTCGCCGGGATGAAAAGGAGGGACCAGACGCCGGCAAAGTAGCCGTACCGCCCAGCCGAGCGTCCTACCGATTGCCAGATAAGACCGGCGACGACGCCGGCCAGCAGGCCGGCCAAGGCCACCGACGCGCTGTTAAGCAGCGTATCGCTGGGAGAACGCAGCGGCAGCGAAGCCAGAACGGCTACAATAGCGGCGATAGAACCGGCGGTCAGACCGGCGGTCATTGGTATCTCCTTGCCGGAACCCGGCGGAAGAACGTGGCCGGTGAACTCGTCCTTTAAGCAATTATAAAGGCAAGGGATGGGAATACAACACCATCCCTTGCCCGGAGCCTGGGGAGAATTACAGGGGGGTTCTTACGGGGCGATTTCTAAGCGCTTTCGTCGTCGGAATCACCGTCCCTGCCATCTTTGTCCCCGCCCCGGTCGTGGCCCCGATGGTCGCCGTGCCGGTGGTGGCCGTGCTTTCCGCCCCGTCCGTGGCGGCCGGACCGTTCCAAACCTTCGGGCAGGTCGGGCCGTTGGTCGTACCAAGCCTGAACGCCGTCAGCCTGCGCCTGGGTAATCCGCTCCTTTTCCACCAGACGCTCCAGGGCACCCTCCACCTTTTCCGAGTTGGCAAGACCGATGGGGCGGAGCCGGATCAGGTCGCGGTAGGGATACTCCCCGAACCAGTCCATTATAGCAGTGGCGGCCGCTTCCTCGACTTCCAGCTCCTCCAGCCGCGCCTGTAGCTTCTCTTCCTGCCGGTCGGCGGCGACGCCGTTGAAAGCGTCCTGCACCTGGGCTTCGGTAATCGCCTCCTCCGGCGCCAGTCCCAGAGCGCTGGTCAGCTTTTCGGCCACCCGGGCGGCAAGGCTCTTGCCGTTGCCGTCGTCCCCCCGTTCCGCAGCCCGGGCCGTGGTGGCCGTGGTGGCCAGGATGGCCCCGCCGGCAAGGCCCAGGGCCAGCGCCCCGACCACCAACAGGGTGAAGAGTCTGTTCCGCGTGATTTTCATGATTTTCATTGGTAAACCTCCTCAGTCCAGCTATCCAGTTTTGATTGGCGTTCCGGGACATGACCCCCGGTTTGCGACGGTCGCTGAATAGAATATACCGGCTAATTTTGAAGAAAGTTTGAAGGGTTCGCGGGCGTCCAGCGATGTAACCCGGGAGCGGATGGCGGGAGTTTCGCTGCGAACCCGGAATCCTCCGGTCAGCTAGTTGAGCGCCGTAGCCGGCAGGTCCGGCGTGGGGGTCGGTGTAGGGACCAGGGTGGGCGTAGGCAAAGCCGGCTGCACCGCAGCGGCGACCCTGGCCGGAATGTCCGGCGTGGCCGGCGGCGGAGGGTTGGCGCATCCCATCAGGACGGTCAGGGTTGCCAGCGCCGCCAGCAGCGCCCAGCCGGGTAGCAGACTATGCCGGGATATTGAATCTCGTTGGGCCCTCCGCCGGGTTGTAGCCCAGCCCGGTTTCACAAACACCGCTCCGTCTCAGCCTGGATATAGTCGCGCAGTTCCTGAGGCAGGGCGGCGGCCGGCCCGGAGCCGGCCCGGGCGTTTTCGCCGATGCGCTCCGGGCGAGCGGTGGTGGGAATGGCCGAACTGACCCGCCGGTCGGAGACAATCCAAGCCAGCAGCGCCTGCGCCCAGGTGGTGATGCCGTACTCGGCCAGGGGCGCCAGATCGGGCTGCTGCCGGAGGTCATTGACGTAGCGGCCCTTTTGTAGCGGTTCCATCACCAGGATGCCGGTGCCCCGTTCCTCGGCCAGGGGCAGCAGTTCCGCCGCCACGCCCCGGTTGATGACGTTGTAGGGAATCTGCACCGCATCCACCCGGCCCTCTCGCATCAGGCCCATAATGGTGGGGTAAGCCTCGGGAACCATGGCGGTAACGCCCACCATTCCAATGCGGCCTTCGGCCTTCAGCCCCTCCAGGGTCGGCAGGTGGGTCGGCCAGTCAATCATATTATGCACCTGGAACAGGTCGATATAGTCGGTGTGGAGCAACTCAAAGGAGCGGGCGATTTGCGCTTTCCCGGCCTCCCGGCCCTCGCAGCGTACCTTGGTCGCCAGGTAGAACCGGTCCCGTTGTCCCCGGGTAACTATGCCCACCACCTCCTCGGCCTTCCCGTACCAGGCGGCGGTGTCGATCAAGTTGATTTCATTGCTGAGGCAGTTTTCCACAATTTCCTGGCGGACGGCAATATCCGCAGCGGCGGCAACGTCAAAGGTGCGTAGGGTGCCCAGCCCGATGGCGGACACCTTCAGGTTACCCAGTTGGCGAAACTCCATTTCCAATCACCTCTCTATTCATTATTCATTGTGTATTGCTATTGAATCCGGGTTCAGCGCAAATCCCGCAGTTCCCTCTGCGTCGCCAGAATCAGGGCGGTAGTGGCGATGAGCAAGCCGGCCAGCAGGCCCACGGTCAATTGCCCGCCCAGAAATTCGGCGGCCAGACCGGCCGGCAACACCCCCAGGGGTATCAGCGCAAAGTTGGTCATAAAAACGCTCATCACCCGCCCCCGGTACTGGTCCTCCGACACCTCCATTATCAGCGATTGGTTCAAGGTGCGGCGGCCGGCATCGCCCAACCCCAGCGCAACCATCAAGCCCAGGGCAACCAGGTAGAAGGGGAGGAGGGCCACCAGCAGCAGGGCGAAGCCGGATATAAAAGCGCTGAAGATGAGCAACCGGCCCCGCTGCCAATTGCCCAGGGCGGCGATGAACAGGGAACCGCCCAGGGAACCCAGGCCCATCAGGCTGACCATCAGCCCCATGGCCTCCGGCCCCAGTTCGTAGATGTCCACGACGAATATGGGCAGAAGAAAGCGGAAGGGCATCGCCAGCACGGTGGAGGTCAGGCCGATTATCAGCAGGGCCAGCACCAACCGGCTGCGGCGGATGTAGGACAGCCCGGCCCGGATGTCGCCCAGCACCCCGGCCCGTCCGGCGCCGGCGCCGCCGGTCAGGGCCGGTAGCAGCCCGGTCAGCAGCACCGAGCCAACGCACATCGCCGTAACCGCATAATATACGCCGTCCGGCTCAATGGCTACGTAGAGGGCGCCCGCCACCGCCGGGGCCAGCAGGGTGGTAGCGCTCATCCCCATGGCGTTCAGGGCCATGGCGTTGGTCAGCTGTCCCTGGCCCACCAGCTGGGGGATGATCGCCTGGCGCGCCGGCATAAGGAAGGAAAAGACCGCTCCCTGGAGCATTGAGGCCGCCAGCAGGTGATACCAGGTTACCGTACCGGTCGTTATGGAGATGGCGACGAACAGGGCAATCAGGGCGGCGCCGGCCTGACCCCACTGGATAATCCGCTTGCGCTCCAGCCGGTCGGCGAAGGCGCCGCCAAACAGGGACAACAACAGCATCGGCAGGGCAAACCCGGCGGACACCAACCCCAGGAGGGCCGGCGAGCCGGTCAGGTCATAGGTAAGGTAGCCCCGGGCAATCATCTGCATCTGCATGGCGCCCATCAGGAAAAGCATCCCCACCCAGAGGATGCGGAACTCCCGATTAGCCAGGGAACTGAAGGTATGTCGCCAACCGCCGGACGCCGGTCCGGCCGGCCGGCCCCGCCGGGGTTGCGCCGGCCCTACCGGGGTTGCGCCGGACGCGCCGAAGGCCGGGGTTGCGGCGACGGCTTGCGGCGAGGCTGTCGCCGCCGGTTCCGGGGAGCTTTGAGCGCCGGGGTCAGTCTGGCCGGGGTCAGTCTCAGTGATTGTGCCTCCGGAGACGCGGAGAATGGGAGCGCTTACAGTATAGCTGAAACCGGGGCCGTTTATCTATGCGACTATACGACTATGCAATTATGCGTATGCGGTTCCCGTGCCTTTATGCTCCCTGGGGCCTTGTCTTTCTGTAACGTATAAATGGCATATCGCTTTGAATATCAGTGGAATAAATATATATATTGGATAAACTTATCGAATAGCGATTTATATTTGACATTACTATGCGGATAGTATATACATACTCGGCGTACACCATCTTCTAAAGCGACTTCCCGGTTCGAGCCGGCGGATTGACTGGACTGGACCGGGGATTTCAGGAGGTTGCTGATGCGTGTGTTGAAAATTGGCAATTTCGGCTGGCTCCCTCGCATTACGGCGTTGTTGCTCCTGCTCGCCCTGGCGGCCTGCGGTTCTTCCGCCGAAGCTCCGGCGGTGGCAACCCCAGCGGCGGCGCCGGCCGACGCCCCGGCCCAGGCAACTCCGGCGCCGGAAGCTTCGGCGCCGGCGGCAACGGAACCCACCAACACGCCGCCAGCCCCCACCATCAGCGCCGAGGTGGGTCAGGGAGCCATCGGTATTGTGCCGACGCCGGCGCCGACGGCCACGCCCATAGCGGTAGTCCCGGAGCCAGTTGCCGAATCGAAGATCTCCCTCCTGAAAGTGGCCCGGGGCGCGGCGAACAACAATTCCATCGACCCGGCTCTGGGCGGACGGGTTAACTTCGGCTGGCTGGAACCCATGTACGAGGGGTTGATTCACTTCGATCAATTCACCGACCTGCGGCCTATGCTGGCAACAGAATGGTCGGCCAACGACGATTTCTCGACCTGGACGCTGCAACTGCGGGAAGGGGTTCTCTTCCATAAGGGCTGGGGAGAAATGACCGCTGCCGATGTGGTCCATTCCCTGGCGCAAGGCCAGCGACTGGACGCCCAGGGCAACCGGGCGCCGGCCACTCGCAAACTGCTGAACCGGATCGAGACCCCACAGGGCAGCGACGGTTATCAAATAGTACTGCACCTCAACGAGCCGGAGCCGGTAATGCTTAGTTGGTTAAGCACTAACCAGAATGAGGCGATAATCCGCAGCAAGGCGGTGTGGGAACGGGCCGGCGGCGAACTGGTGGACTTCGAGCCTAACGATGCCGGCATTCAGGAAATGCAGCGCAACCCCATCGGCACCGGGCCTTACCGGTTCGTGGAGTTTGCAGAGGATCAGTACATCCTCTATGCCCCCCCGGAGTATGAACACTGGCGGATTACGCCCGACTTCCCTGAGGTGCAAATTCTTTTCGTAAGGGAAGCGGCGACCCACCTGGCGATGTTGGTTACCGGGGAGGTACACGCTGCCGATGTCCCCCGGGACCTCCAGGCCGGCGCCGAGTCCCGGGGGATGCAGGTAATCAGCAGCACCACGCCGGCCCTGCGCCTGCTGGGTTTCTTCGGCGGCCTGCACCTGCCCGATGACCCGGCCTACGATCCGGCCTCCCCAATAGCCAATCCCAAGGTTCGCGAGGCGATGAACCGGGCCATCGACCGGGAGGAAATCAACCGCACCTTCCTGAAAGGCCGGGGCGAACTGATGGTGCAGAGTGTGGCCCATCCCAAGTTTCCCGGTTGGGATCAGTCCCTGGTCGGAAAGTTCGACGCCCTCTATGCCTATGACCCGGAGCGAGCCAAGGCCCTGCTGGAGGAGGCCGGCTACCCCAATGGTTTTGAAATGACCCAAATGGCCTACCCGCGCCCGGGGCTTCCCGAAATTTTGGATATGGGCGAACTGGTCAACCGGTATTGGGGCGAAATCGGAATCACCGCCAAGTTCCAGCCCGTGGAGCCGGCGACGGTCAGCGCCCTGGTGGCGGCCAAGGATACGACCGATCTGGTGTACCTGCATACCGGCAGCTACAGCGAGCCGACCTATGCTATCTATGGCTACCACTATTCCGGCAGCAAACGCCCCCGGTTCCTCGCCCCGTTTATTGACGAAAAGTACGAGAGCTTGCAGAACGCCGTTACCCTGGAACAGCGCGCGGAGGTCATCCGCGACGTGATTAAGTTCTGCTTCGAGATTTACTGCACCATACCCCTCTTCTGGGTGCCGGCCGAGTTTATGGTAAACCCGGAAGTGATTGCCGACTGGAAAACCCCGGCAACCTTTGGAGTCCGCAACTTTGAATACGTGGAGGCAGCGCGGTAAGGAAGCGCTACCATCAAGTCAAGCCAAGTCAAGCAAGCCAGGCAAGCCAGGCGACGCTGGGAATCAGGTCTTCCAGATACACGTAATACCCGCAGCCAATGCGGTCCTGACCGACCTGAAACCGTCGCCCCATCGCCATCCGCTGGTCAGACGCGTCGCTCGGAACGGCCCGGGACTATGGCTCCAAGCCGGATTGTATGCTGGATTACATGAAGCAAACTGGCGCAGCATTGGCAAACCGGCTTCGATTGGCGGGCGCAGGAGGGCCGGATTGACTCCATTGGCCGGTGGGGGGTGGGATGGGTCCAGTGCTTTAACTTACGCTTTAGCAAATACCCAAACTACACTCTGGAGAGGTTATACATGGCAACGATTAACCCGGGGAGAGCTATAATCCTTTTTATCTTGATGCTGACTCTTGTGGCGGTATTAGCCTGCGGGTCTGCCGCCGAAGCTCCGGCGGCGGAAACCCCAGCGACGGCCCCGGCCCAGGCCCAGGCAACTCCGGCGGCGGAAGCTTCGGCTCCAGCGGGGCCGGCCCCCACCGCCGCGCCGGCGGCGGCTACCACGGCGCCCGTCGCCGCGGCGCTGGAAGGCCCTACCGGCGCCTTGCGGATTGCCCTGGATGAAATCGGCCCGCCCAAGTGGATTCCCAAGCTGCAAGGCGCCCCCCAGAACAGCATCAACAACACCACCTTCTGGGAGTCCCTGTGGAAGAACCAGAAGAGCACCGGCATCACCGGAGTCCTGGCCGAAAGTTGGGAAATCTCTGATGACGCCACCGTCTGGACGATTCACTTGCACGAGGGCGTTCCTTTCCATCACGGGTACGGCGAGTTAACGGCCAACGATTTCGTCTTCAGTATGACCAACAGCGTCGAGGAAGGAACCACCCGGTCGCCCCGGCTACTGAAGCGCCACTTCTTCCCGGAAGGCGGCGGGATGACCGTCCTGGACGACTACACCTTGCAGGTCGACACGGTAACCCCGGCGTGGAGTATGCCCTGGGACGTGGCTACCGGGATGACCGCCTATATGGGCACCGGGGTGATCAGCGAGAAATACTACCGGGAACTGGGTGAGGAGAAGGCCGGGTTTACCACCGCGGTGGGCACTGGCCCCTGGCGCAGTATGGAGCACGTAACCGGAGGCACCTGGCGGTTCGAGGCGGTGGAAGACCATTGGCGGAAAACCCCGAACTTTGCCGAATTGCACTACATCGAAATCTCCGAGGAATCTACCCGTCTGGCTAACTTCCTCTCCGGCAAACTGGACATCGGCACCTTCAACCTGGAATCCGTGGCGCAACTGGAAGAGAGCTGCGCCGATTGCAAGTTCAAGACCTTCACCACCGGCGCCCAGCTCTTTCTGAACATCCACGGGAATCTGTATATCGACCGGCCCGACTTGCCCACGCCCCGCAATTCCGAGTTGCCCTGGATTTCGGCAAGTCCCGACATTAACTCGGCGGAGTGGGCCCGGGCGCGCAAGGTTCGCAAGGCGATGGCAATTGCCATCGACCGCCAGCTTCTGGTCGATACCCTGCTACAAGGTAAGGGAGCGCCAGCCCATATCTACGGCTGGGCCGGGTTCGAGGAGGAACTGGGCTACCTGGCCGACCTGAAGCACGAATACGACCCGGACCTGGCCCGACAGCTATTGGCCGAAGCCGGTTACGCCGACGGCATAGATGTGCCGATGGCCCTGACCAACCGCCCCTACCCCGCCACCATTGAAACCGCCACCGCAGTGGCTACTATGTGGGAGGACGTAGGCATCCGCACGACCCAGGTACGGCAGCCCATGTCAGCTTTCCGGCCCAATTTCGTCGAGCGCTCCTGGACCGGGGTGAACAGCCACGGCAACAACGTCTCCAGCGAACCCCTGCTGTCCCGCACCGAGACCTATGCGGTGTCCGGCGTGGTCAACTATGGCGTGGAACACGAGATTGCCGAGGATTTGAACCTGCGGATCGCAGAGACTTTCGACCGGGAGGAACGGCTGGAACTGGTCCGCCAATTCTCCAGGTTCCTCTTTGATGAAGTGCTTACCATCCCAACGGTCAGCGTCTATCACGTCTGGCCGCTGGGACCGGAAGTTGACGACTGGGAGTGGACTTTCCCGGTGGTAAGAGTGCCTTCCAACCTGGAATACGTCCCCCACCGCCAGTAAGGACCAGTGGGGAAAGGAATTGCGGCAAGGGCCATCTATCCGCCCACTGGCGGCGGGCCGAGCGGGAGTATCGAGAATATGCTCTGCCGGAGCGGGTTTGAACTGCCGGAACAAGCAGCAGGACAGGCCGGGGCCGGGGCCGGGGCCGTCGCCAGTCGGGAGCCGGTCGGGAATGACGGGCGGCAGCTCCGGCTCTTGACGCTAATTCGTAGGCCAAGCTAATACTCGGGAGGTCTGTATGCTGATACCACGTCCGGGCAAACGAACCATTCTGGGGATCTTCGCAGTATTGTCAGTCTTAGTTATAGCCTGCGGCTCCGCTGAATCTCCCACCGCCGCGCCGGCCCCCTCTCCGGTAACCTCGCCGACGCCCCGGGCAGAGCCGCCGGTCGCCGCCGTTCCGGTCGCGACAACGGCGGCGCCCACGGCGAACCCGGGCCCGGCCGCTACCGCCGGCCCAATTGTGCAATCCACTCTGGTCCCAACACCTACCCCTGCGCCCATCGCTCCACCGCAAGCAGTCCAGGAGGCGGTAGGCGTCCTGAACATCGCCTACTCCCAGTTGGGGCCTCCCAAATTCATTCCCAAGCTCAGCGGCTCCCCCCAGAGCGCCATCAATATGTCCAGCGTTTGGGAGTCCATGTGGCACAGCGACTCCCGGGGCAACGTGATACCCCGGCTGGTAAAGGAATGGAGCGTGTCCTCCGACGGCAACGTTTGGACCCTGCACCTGGAGGAGGGCGTTCCTTTCCACAAGGGGAAGGGGGAGATGACGGCCCAGGATATGATTTGGTCCATGGACAACATCGTTTCGGAAGGCACCGTGTCCGGCCGGTTGGCCCAGCGGCAGACGATTTTCTACGCCGAGGGCGGCGGAATGACCGCCATTGACGACCACACCCTCGAAGTTGATACCACCGCCAACGGCCCCCGGTTCGACCTGACCTGGTATTCAACCTCGGCGCTCCTGACCGGCGCCCTGCCCATTATGAGCAAGGCCCACGTGGAAGCGCTGGGCGAAGAGCGGGCGGGAGTGGAGGACCCCATCGGCACCGGCCCCTGGCAGCACGTGGAACACAAGACTTCCGAAGTCTGGAAGCTGGAGGCGGCGCCGGACCACTGGCGCAAAACCCCTTACTTCGCCGAGTTGAACATCTGGGAAATCGCCGAGGAATCGACCCGCATCGCCAACTTCCAGGCCGGCAAGATGGACAGTATTCACATGAGCCTGGAGTCCCTGCCGGTCCTGGAACAGGTGGCAGGGGTAAAGTTCCTGCGCCTGCCGGGCGGCGGGCAGACGCACATAAACATTCACGGTCAGATGTATATCGACCGCCCTGACCTGGGTACGCCCCGCAACTCGGCCCTGCCCTGGATTTCATCCAATCCCGATACCAATTCGGCGGAATGGGAACGGGCGCGCAAGGTGCGGGAAGCCATGTCCATTGCCATTGACCGCCAGTTGATTGTGGACGAACTGCTGGGCGGCGCCGGCGAAGTCAACAATGTCTTCGGCTGGATGGGCCACGACGCCCGGTTGAACGAAATTAAAGACACTCTGGTGTACGAGTACAACCCGGAGCGCGCCCGGCAGCTTCTGGAGGAGGCCGGCTACGGGGATGGCATTGACATTAACATGGCCCTGACCACCCGCCCCTTCCCCGGAACGGTCCAGATGGGCGAAATAGCCTGCCTGATGTGGGAGGAGATCGGCATTCACTGCGCCCAGGAGCGGAGCCAGATGTCGGCCTTCCGACCCAAGTTTGTTGACCGCTCCCACGAGGGGGTCAATACGCACGGGGTAGGCCCGTTGCCGGAACCTCTGGTAACCTACTCTTCTTCCCTGGTCAGCGCCGGAATAATCAACTACGGGATTGAACACCCCTGGCTGGACGAGAAAATCGCCCGGGCCATGTCCACCTTCGACGACGCGGAACGCTTCGCCCTCCAGCGCGAGGTGGCCCAGTGGGTGTTTGACAACGTAGTCATCCTGCCCATGTACCGAGTCAACTGGATTTTCCCCTTAGGCCCCAACCTGGATACGTGGGAAATGGCTTGCTGCGACGCTCGCGTCATGTTCGACCTGGAGTACGCTCCGCACCGGAGGTAAGGAACGTTGCAAAGGTTTTTGCTCCGCCGGCTGCTGCTGACCATCGTTACCCTGTGGTTGGTCTCCGTGCTGATTTTCTTCATGGCCCGGATTTCCGGAGACCCCACCACCCTCCTGATCGATGACTACGCCAGCGCCAATACTCTGGAAGAGCTTAGAGCTTCGCTGGGGCTGGACAAATCCTACCCCGAACAGTATTGGATTTTCCTGAAAAACGCCGTGCGGGGCGACTTCGGCGTTTCCATCGTGCAGAAGCAGCCGGTAGGCTCCCTCATCATTCAGCGTCTGCCGGCGACGCTGTACCTGGGGCTGATGGCCTTTGCCTTTTCTCTGGCGGTAGGCATACCCCTGGGGGTGCTTTCCTCCCTGAAGCGGGGCAGCGTGATGGACCAGGTGGGCAAGGCAATCGCCCTGATCGGCCAGTCGGCGCCCCCCTTCTGGATCGGCATAATGCTGATGTTCTTCTTTGCCGTCCGGCTGGGGTGGGTGGCGCCCTCGGGCCGGGAAGAGGCCAGCAGCATCATCCTGCCGGCCATCACCCTGGGCTGGTTTAACGTGGCCGCCAACCTGCGCCTGATGCGGTCGGCGATGCTGGACGTGATGGACACCGAATATATCAAGCTGGCCCGGGCCAAGGGCGTATCCAACACGGCCGTCATCTGGCAGCACGCCCTGAGAAATGCGCTGATTCCACCGCTCACCTTCGCCGGCATTACCCTGGGCGGCCTGATTACCGGGTCCCTGGTGGCCGAGACGGTCTTCGCCTGGCCCGGATTGGGACAATTGGCCTTTCTGGCAGTACGGGACTCGGATTATCCCCTGCTTCAGGGTGTAGTCATCGCTTTCGCCGCCGCGTATTTGGGCACCGCCTTCCTGGTAGATGTCTTTTACGCCTACGTTGACCCCCGGATCAGATTCGCCTGAAGGCCCCCTAGCGGGTTTTGGAGGAGACAATGGCCGATAATCTATCCCGGGCAATTCGGACGGCGCCCTCGGAATATCTCCGGCTGCCCCAGCTATGGCGGAGCATCCGGCGCTGGCCGGTAATCCCGATTCTGTTGCTGGCGCTGGTGGTGATGGCCGGGGTAATGGCCCCCTGGATTGCCCCGGAAAATCCCCGGAAGGGAGACTTGCGGGCCCGCATGGCGCCCCCTGCCTGGCTGGAAGGCGGCAGCACGGAACACCTGCTAGGCACCGACCATCTGGGGCGGGACATCTTCAGTCGCATCGTCCATGGAGCGCGCATATCCCTGATTGTAGCCGGCGTAACTCTGGGCCTGGGCGGAACCACCGGCGTCGTCCTGGGCTTGCTGGCCGGCTGGTACGGGAAGTGGATTGACGAAATCATTATGCGGGTGGTGGACATCGCCCTGGCAATTCCGCTGGTGCTGGTCGCCCTGGTAATGGTAGTAGCCATTGGCCAGTCCTTCCCGTCGGAACTGGGCGGTCAGACCGGCCTGATCATCCTGGTGCTGGCGAGCTTCTTCTGGGTACGCTTTGCCCGGCTAATCCGGGGAGAGGTGTTGCAACTCAAGACGCTGGATTACGTGGCGCTGGCCAAGGTGGCCGGGGCCACCACGCCGCGAATCCTGGCGGTGCATATCTTCCCCGGGGTGATTAACACCCTGATTGTGCTGGCTACCCTGCAAGTGGGGTTCGTCATCCTGGTAGAATCCACCTTGAGCTTCCTGGGCGCCGGAGTGCCGCCGCCCACTCCGGCTTGGGGTTCGATGGTAGCCGAAGGGCGAGACTTCCTGGCCGGGGCCTGGTGGATCGCCACCATGCCGGGGCTGGCTATTCTGCTGACCGTGATGTCCCTGAACCTCTTCGGCGATTGGCTCCGGGATACCCTGGACCCCAGGCTTCGGCAGTTGGCGACCAACTGACCGGCCCGCTACTGATTACCCTCGTCCTTCCCGGAAAATCCGACGGCTCAGCCGGGCGACAGCCCGGAGCTAGACATATCGCTCCAACCCGGCTATATTCAACGCTGAACATTCGGAAATAAGCGGAGGAGTGGCGATGGCGACAAAGCGCAAGGGCGAAAGGTACTGGGGCGAGGAATTGCACGTTCCTTTGTCGGCCGACGGGCAGGTATCGGCCTACGTCTGGCCGCTGCGACTACTGACCATCCGGGGCCGGGGGTGCGGCGGGCCGACTATCGGCGTTGATGTAGGCAACGAAGAGGTGCTGCGGTTCGACTGCCACGACGATATGGGCCACTGGCACAGCGGCGGATACGACCGGCTGGGCGCGCCGGGCAACTCCCAACGCCCCTTTCCCGACGGACTGCACACGGTGGGGGAACAGGTGGCCTGGTCGCTGCAACAAATCAGGGAGCGAACCGGGGAACTGCTGGCCGACTCGGAACACGGCGAGGCCGCCCAATCTCTGGAGTCCTACCTGGTCGAGAGCGGACTGGTCAGCCTCCGCAACCACCTGGAAAAGACCGGCTATCTGAGAGGCCGGGCCATAGCCGACGGGGTTATCGGTTAGGAATCAGGGATTGGAACTACAAGCTACGAATTGGTGGAGGTTGGCAACCCGGTAGTTCCCAATTCGTAACCCCTTATATGCCCAGCAGTTGCTCCAGGTTTTTCCAGAGGATGGCCTCCTTTTCCTCCCGGGACAGGCTGGTCAACCCCAGCACCCAGGACACCGGCCAGTCTATCTGCATATCCGCCGGCCAGTCGGTGCCGAACACCACCCGGTCGGCGCCCACGCAGTCAATCAGGTAGCGCAGGTCGGCTTCGCTGTGGGTCAGGCAGTCGTAATAGAACCGGCTGAGGTAGGCGCTGGGCGGCTGGGGGATGTTGACCCTGGCCTCCGAACGCACCTGCCAACCCCGGTCCATTCGCCCGATACCGTAGCAGGTGTAGCCCCCGCCGTGGCAGAGGCAAACCCGCAGGTCGGGATACCGGTCCATCACCCCGCCAAAGACGAAAGAGGCGAAGGTCACGGCCCGGTCGGCCAGGTTGCCAATGGTGTTGGACAGGTGATACTTGCTGTTGCGGGGGCTGACCACCGTGGGGCCGTCCTGGTGGATCAGCAACACCGCGCCCAGTTGCTCCGCCGCCGCCCACAGGGGAAAGAACTCCGGGGCATCATAGGTCTTGCCATTGACGTTATCGCCAATCATCGCCCCTTTCAGCCCCAGTTCGGTAACCGAGCGTTCCAGTTCGGCGACGGAGGCTGCCACGTCCTGCATCGGCAGGTTAGCCAGGCCGGCAAAACGGTCGGGGTGATCCTTCGTTAGCTGGGCCACGTAGTCGTTACATTCCCGGTCCATCCGGAGCACCGTGTCTCTGTCGCCGTCATAAGAATAGAGGAAGGAGTGGGTGGACAAAATATGCACGTCCACCCCCAGGGAGTCCATATCCTTGATTCTTTCCTCCGGCGTCCACATCCCCCGGGGGGTATAGTCCTGAAACCGGCGGGCCACCTGCGAGGCGCTGAGGCTGTAGTAGGCAGTTCCCTCACGCATGGCCTGGAGGCAGCCTTCCGGGGTTATGTGAGCGTGAATGTCGATACTGCGCATTGGACAACTCCCCTCTTGCAACCGGTTCCGTTAGTGGTTACCCCGTATCAGGCAGCAACATTACCCACTACACCCACTACAAGGTAACTGAAAGTAAACGGAACCTTTGCAACATAGATTGTGGAACATAGATTGTTGGCAACTCAGGTCGCCGACAAGCCTACGGGTTGCGGCAGGGCAATGTCAACCGGAAACCCGGTTCCAAACCAGTTCCAGGCCCGGCTTCCAGGTAAAGAGATCATTGAAACCGCCGCAAATCCGCCAAAGGGTTAGACATTTTCCAGCTAAAGGTATATAATTCCCAATTGTAAGCTAACCGGACCGAAAGCAGTTGCCACCTTAGGCGAAGCTCTCTCACCGGCGCGGCGACCCGGTTCCCGGCTTTACCGGCCGGACACCGGCCCGGGTTGGTGAACCGGAAGAATATCGAGAGAAGGAGTTAAAGGTATGGCAGGAAACGAAGACATTATGTTGATGGCCCACCTGATGCGGCGCGCCGGGTTTGGCGCATCGTATGAGGAATTGGAACGCCGCGCGGCCAAGGGCTACGAAGCCACCGTCGAAGAATTGCTCCACCCGGAAGAGCAGCCCGACCTGGAAATGGACGTGATGAACCGGTATATGCACGGTTGGCGGGACCTCAACGGGCTGATGGCTAACCAGGGTTACTGGGCCTACCGGATGGTCAACTCCGTCCGCCAGTTGGAAGAAAAGATCTGCCTCTTCTGGCACGGCATTTTCTGCGTCGGCGATTCCAAATGTATGCGAGCCCGCCAGATTCTCCTGGAGTTGAACAATTTCCGGGCCCATGGCATGGGAAAGTTTGACAACCTGCTGATGTTCCTGTCCACCGACCCGGCCATGCTCTACTACCTGGACAACCAGCTCAGCCACAAAGAGGCCGTCAACGAGAACTGGGGTCGGGAACTGCTGGAGCTATTCTCCATGGGCGTGGGCATGGACGGCAAGGCTAACTACAGCGAAGATGACGTAAAAGCCTGCGCCCAGGCCTTCACCGGCTGGACCATCGCCAACGCCATCCCCAGGTATCCTTACGGCAGCTATGCCAACCGCTTCCTCTATAACCGCTTCGACCATATCGAAGACGACAAGACCTTCCTGGGCGAGACCGGCAACTTCAACGGGCAGGACATCATCCAGATTATCTGCAAGCAACCCGCCACCGCCCGCTTCGTGGCCCGCCACCTGTATAACTTCTTCGTGGCCGATGAACCGCAGGTGCCGGCCTGGCAGCATACGCCGCCCAAGGACCCGGAACTGATCAAAGAACTGGAGGACGAGTATTTCCGCTCCGGCTACGAGATTCGCTCCATGCTGCGGGTGTTGTTCAACTCGGACAGCTTCAAGAACGCCCGCTTCGCCAAGGTAAAGAACCCCTGCGAAGTGGTCGCCAGCACCCTGCGGCTGGTGGGAGACTTTACCACCCCGAAGCCCCGTTTCTATGACCCGGTGTTGCAGATTCGCTACATGGGTCAGGATCTGCTCAACCCGCCCACAGTGGAGGGCTGGCATACCGGCAAAGAGTGGATTGACAGCGGCACCCTGGTGGAGCGGGTCAATTTCGCCGCCGGTGAAATGGGCCGTATCGATTCGCCGGGCATCCGCGCCATCGTGGGCCGGCTGGCTTCCCGGGGCAGCGCCATTTCGGCCGAGGACCTGCTGGACGGCTGCCTGGAAACCCTGGGCGGCTACGAGTTGATGCCGGAGACCCGGGAGTTGTTCCTTTCCCAGGCGCTCAAGGCCAGCGAGTTGGAGACGGACAGCGCCGAGTTTGCCAATCAGGTAAGCCAACTGCTCCAGTTAATTGTGGCGACCCAGGAATACCAGTTCGCCTAGCCCGGCGCCCGCCCCGCGGCCCGGCTCAGGGCGCGGGGCAGAGCTGCGGTGCGCCAGTCGAACCACCATCCAGCTAGAAACGACAATCAGGAGGAAACATGACCAGCACGAAGAAAGACCCGGTTCTGGTAGTTCTTCAGCTATCCGGCGGCAACGATTTTATGAATACCCTGGTCCCGTTCACCAATCCGCTGTACGTGGATAACCGGCCCAACGTCAGGATACCCACCGACCAGGTTATGCCCATCAACGACGAGCTGGGCTTTAACCCCAATATGCCCGAGTTCAAGAGCCTCTATGACGCGGGCAAGGTGGCGGTAATCCAGGGCGTGGGCTACCCGGTGCCCAACCGCTCCCACTTCCGCTCCATGGACATCTGGCACACCTGCGAGCCGGAAAAGATCGCCGACGAGGGCTGGCTGGGGCGCGCCATCCGCGACTTGGATCCCAATAAGGACAACGTGCTGACCGGCGTGAACTTTGGCCGCGGCTTGCCCCGGGCCATGGTGGCCCCCGGCGTGCCGGTGGCCTCGGTAGGCAACCTGGAGTCCTACGGCGTGCTGACCACCATCGACGCCGAGGAGCAGCGGTCAGAGGCCCTGGATATTTTCGCCCGGATGTATTCCCCGGCCATGGGCCACGGCCCAGTGGTGGATTACCTGTCCCAGACCGGCATGGATGCCTTGAAAGGGGCCGACATCCTGGCTACGGCGCCGGCCAAGTATTCCTCCTCGGTGGAATACGGCGACAGCTCCATCGCCCAGTATATGCGGAACATCGCTCAGGTGCATTGCGCCGACCTGGGGACGCGGGTTCTTTACACCACCGCCCCCTACAACAGCTTTGACACCCACGCCACGCAGATGACGGCCCACGCCAACCTGGTTAAAGACGTGTCCCGCACGGTCAACGACTTCTACCAGGACCTGAAGGAACACCACGCCGCCGACAACGTGATGCTGCTGGTGTTCACCGAGTTCGGCCGGCGGGTGCACGACAACGGCTCCGGCACCGACCACGGTTCCGGCGGGGCCGCTTTCGTCATCGGCGACTGTGTCAAGGGCGGGCTGTACGGCGAGTATCCTTCCCTGGAGGCGGACAAGCTGCTGGACGGCGACCTGCACTTCAACAACGACTTCCGCGGCCTGTACACCACCATCCTGGAGGAGTGGTTCGGCCTGGATGCCAAGCCCATCGTAAACGGCAGCTTCGAGAAACTGGACTTCATCAAGAAGTAAGAACCGCCAGAACAGGGCGCCTTAAGCGGCGCCCTGCTCTACGGTTTAGAGGTGAAAATGACTACAGAGGTTCAAGGGGTAACTTTTCGTTACACCCACACTATAGGACGGGGCGAAGAAGCCGGGCCGGGCTTCAAGAACCCGGTGTCCCTGGCCCGGGGCGCCGACGATATTATGTACGTGGTCAGCCGGGCCTACGACTACCGGGCCGACTCCAAACGGATCACCGTCTGCACCGTTGGCGAGGACTATATCGGCGAAATCGGCAACGGCGGCCGCCTGGGCGGCGACCTGATGGACACCGGCGATAATGCCGCCGACGGCTCCCTGGTCTGGCCCACGTCAATCGCCCTGGACCAGGACGAGAATCTGTACGTTACCGATGAGTGGCTGAACCGGGTCGCCATCTTCTCCAAGGATGGGGATTGGCTAGGCTCTTGGGGCGTGGTCGGTCAGGGGGACGGGGAGTTTAACCAGCCTTCCGGCATCCACTTTGACGCTGACGACAACTTGTTCCTGGTAGATACCGGCAACCACCGCGTCCAGAAGTACACCAAGGACGGCAAGTTCATCTCCCAGTTCGGCAGCTTCGGAACCGGCGACGGCGAACTGAATATGCCCTGGGGCATTGACCTTGACGCCGACGGAAACATCTTCGTAGCCGACTGGCGCAACGACCGGATCCAGAAGTTTGACCGGGATGGCAACTTCCTGATGCAGTTCGGCTCCTCCGGCTCCGGAGAGGGGGAGTTCAAGCGTCCCACCGACGTAGCCGTGGACCGGGAGGGGATTATCTACATCGCCGACTGGGATAATGACCGGGTTCAGGTATTTGACCGTAACGGCCTGTTTATCACCCTGATTACCGGCGACGCTACCTTGTCCAAGTGGGGAGAGACCAAGCTGGACGCCAACCCGGATATGCGTCTGCAACGCGAGATTGCCCAGGGGCTGGAACGGGAAAAGTTCCTGCGGGGGCCCATTGGCGTGGAAGTCGACGCGCAGGACCGCCTCTTCATCGTTGACTCCCAGCGCAACCGGATACAGATTTACCGGAAACTACAGCCTTACTTCATGGGCTTGTACGACGGGGCGCGCCTGTAGGCCGGCGCCACGCCATACCTGAACCCCGCCGGAAATCGATCCAACCGCGTATAATGATCACCCCTCGGAGGGCGACTCGGCCCAACGCCGAGGGGTGATTACTTATCAGGTTATCCGGCGTTATGTCCCGAATGCTGACTCTGAAGATCATCGGCGCCCGCGAGCTTACGCCGGCGCTGCGGGCCAAAATCCACGACCTCTGCCAGCGAGCCTACCAGGAAGACCTGGAACCCCTGTTTAACGCCTATGCCGGCGCCACCCATTTCGTGGCCTTTCTGGACGATACCCCGGTCAGCCATGCCATGACGGTTACCCGCTGGCTTCAACCGGGAGACCGCCCGCCCCTGCGCACCGCTTACGTGGAGCTGGTCGCCACCGAACCAGGCTTTCAGGGTCGGGGGTTCGCCACCGCAATCCTGGAGCGGCTGGGCCGGGCCATCGCCACCGACTATGACCTGGGCGCGCTGTGCCCGGCGGATACCCGAATGTATCATCGGCTGGGTTGGGAATACTGGCAAGGTCCCCTGTTTATCCGCCCGCCTGGCGAACGGCATAGCGAAACGGGGTCGCCGTCCTCCGCCCTGATTCCCACTCCGGAAGAGCGGGTAATGATCCTTCGCTTGCCCCGTACCCCGCCGCTGGACTTGACCCGACCCCTCTCCGCCGAGTGGCGGGCCGGAGGAGAGCTTTGGTAACTTCGATACTCGATAAGCGTATCCGGTCAGGTGGCGTCCGTCTGCTGGTGCTGGCCGATGTAGCCGATGATGATACGCCGCCGCTCCCGGTCCCAGTGAAATGCAATCCGAATGGTGTTGACCGGGTCCTTGCTGCTGCCCCGACCGATATGCTCCTCCAGCCAATAGGTTTTACCGTCAACCACGGTCTTGTAAAAACTCCCGTACTGACCCATGGTTACGTCGCTCTGATTGCTGACGTACCTCCAGCGACAAACCTCATAGATCGAGTCGTCAAGTTTTGGAACGCTTAGCTCCCCGATACGGGAGCGGTAGTAGGTAGTCGCCAGCCATTCCAGGGCATCCAGAACCGCTTGGGGGTCTTCGTAGGGATTGTTCTTGGTCCAGGATTTGGAGTTGAGTTGGAACAGGAGCTCATCAGCAAACTGCCCCTCGGCCTGGGTTACCGCAGCGTTCACGTCCCGCGGACGGGCGGTCGCGTAAACCGCCGGCGGCCCTTTGGCAGCGGTTACATAAGCGCTGCGCCAATACTTCTCATTGTCCTTGCGAGAATGCAGTTCCGCCTTCAGATTTTCAATTTCCTCCCGGAGGGCTTGAGAATCCCCCTGGAGGGACGCAGCGCGCTTCGGGGAGGCAGCGGCTTCCTGGTCAACGTAATCGGGCTTCGCTTCAGGGACCGGCTCCGGGGCTGGAGCAGGTTCCCGCACCGTTTCGCGCTCCGGTTCCCGCGGCTCCGGCGCCGGGAGGGGCGCCGCCGTCTGCTCGGGCGGCGCCGGGGCCGCAGAAACCGCCTCAACTGACGGCTCGGCATCGCCCGGAACGGCTTCGGCGCCGGCATTCGGCGGCGGCGCTTCCGACATTTCATTGGAGTCCGGCCGCGGGGAACCGGTTAAGAACCGCTCCATCTCACCCAGGCCCGTAATTATTTCCGCTTCCAGCTCGGCGCGCTGGTTCGCCCGCATATATTCTTCGCTTCTGACCCGGGCCTGGTCGCGGATGGGACGATATTGGCCCAGCAGGGATTCCAACCGGGTGGAATGCTCCAGCGCCCGGGCGGCAACGGATGGCTGGATGGCGACGGGAGCGGCCCATAAGTCGACATCCCGCTCCAGATAGGTCAATTCTTCAGAGAATTGCTGCCGGATCCTGATGACCTTCGCCTTCAGGATATTTACGGCGGCATGGGCGCGTTGCTTCTCTTTTGCATCCACGAGTTCGACAAAGGCAAGGACGAACTCCCGCGCCTGCTCCCATTGCGGAGCGTCCGGGGGCAATGCCTTCAAGAGTTCATACCACCGGGCAAAGTCCACGCCGTCCGCCGTATTCGCCACGACCGACGGCGGCAGGGGTACTTTCCCAGACACGTACCACAGCATCAGTCCTACGTCGTCCCGGTTGAATTCGTCGCACTCCGCTAGGAACTGGTCCCGGTTCGCCTCCCAATCCTTGGTATCCCAGACATCCCGGAAACAACCTTCCCGCCGGTCCGGCCCGTAGGTCGGCTCGTCGTTCCCTTGCAAGTGTTGAACCACTGCCTCGTAAAGCTCCGTCTTGGCCCCCGACCAAACCCGCAAGACTGCCTCAACCAATTCATCCGACTCCTGCATCTTGCGGTAAATGGGCATCTGAAGGTGGTGGGATGGCGCGCGATGCACCGCTTGAGGCCGAAATCCACCTCCGGGAACCCGCACTCCACTGTTCCGTATCGCCACGTCCAGAGCTCGTTTCGCTTCGGCGGAAACCTGATCCCGGGCGTCCAGAGCTTGCCGGACCACCGCCGCTGCGTAATCCTCCTGCATCCACTCCTGGGCCGCCAACAAGAAAATTGATAGCTTGGGAGACGCCGCTGGAGTCTGGCTTACCATTACAAAATCCCTCCTCCCGGGTTGTCCTGAGCCGCAACCGAGTCAACCCGGTTTCGCAAAACCGGAGCCGGCAGGTGGGCCGAGCGCCGCAACCGGCGTGGTTTCAGTTTATCATAAATCGCCTTATACCGGCCCAAACGACCGGCCGTTCCGGAGCAATCACGTTTACCCAAGCACATACCGCTGCGCATACCGGCGGGAATGACGGGTCAACGATTTTGACAGGGGATTACCATCCCTTTATCATTGGGCAAGTCCTCCTTTACTCTTGACTTGACTTGACTTGACTTGACTTGGCCGCCCCGGTCAACGTACCGGGGAATACGGCCCCTTTATCATGGTGGCAAGAGGCGGGCCAGTGGACTCATTCCGGCTCGGCGCCACCGCCGCCAGCGTCCAACTGGCCCCGAACCGGCTATGCCTTACGTCTTTACCCCCTTTCCCAACGGCGACGCCGGGGAAACGGGGCGACCACCGCTACCTGCCGCCCCCGGTTCAACCGGTCCCACCGAGCAATGCCCCAGGCTATGCTGGCCCTACCGGTAATTGTGGCGGTTACTGACGGGGAAGCCGGCGGTTAGGCCGGGGAAACCCGGGCAGCGCGGATTACCCGGCCGGTTGCCGGCCTTGAGACCAGAGCGCCGGGTTGACGAAGGGTTTGGGGCAACCGGTATTCGGGATTTCCGAAAAGGCTGCGCTCCTGCCGGCTGTTGAGCGAGGCAATGCTGACCAATACAATATGATCAATACCGGGGGACAGCCTACGGGTGAGAACGTATGACAAATCAGCGCAAACTGCGATTGGGAGCCTTCTTTTCCGGCACGGGGAGCAACATGGCTTCCTGGCGGCACCGGGATGCGGTCCCCGACGGCCCCATCAACCTGTCCTACTATCGGGAGCTGACCCGCAAAGCCGAGGCGGCCAAACTGGACTTCGTTTTCTTCGGCGATGGCCTGTACATCAGCGAAAAGTCCCACCCCATTTTTCTCAACCGCTTTGAGCCGCTGACTCTCCTGGCGGCCCTGGCGATGGACACCACCCACATCGGCCTGGCGGCTACTCTTTCCACCACCTACAGCGAACCCTTTACCGTGGCCCGCCAGTTCGCCTCCATCGACCACCTCAGCAACGGGCGGGCCGGCTGGAACATCGTAACCTCTCCCCTGGAGGGTTCCGCCCGGAACTACCAGCACAGCCGCCCGGAACATCCGGCCCACGACCTGCGCTACGAGATGGCCCACGAGTTCCTGGAGGTTACCAAGGGCTTGTGGGATTCCTGGGAGGATGACGCCTTTGTTTTCGATAAGGAGACCGGGGTCTTTTTCGACCCGGCCAAGCTGCACCGGGTTGACTACCGGGGAGAGTTTTACTCGGTGATGGGGCCACTGAACATCTCCCGCTCCCGCCAGGGCCGGCCGGCGCTGATTCAGGCCGGTTCCTCGGAGGCCGGGCGAACTTTCGCCGCGCGCCACGCCGACGTCGTATTCACCGGCCAGCCCTCGGCGGAGGCGGCTAAAGAGTTCTATGCCGACGTGAAGGGGCGGACGGCGGCGCAGGGCCGCAGTCCAGGTGAGCTGCTCATTCTCCCCGGATGCTCCCCCATTATCGGCCATACCCCGCAGGAGGCGGAGGAGAAGTACCGGGAGATTGCCGACCTGGTGGTAATCAGCGATGCGCTGAACTACCTGGGCCGCTATTTCAACGACCTGGATTTTACCCGGTTCGAACTGGACGAACCCTTCCCGGACCTGGGCGATTTTGGGCGCAACGGCTGGGAAAGCGCCACCGACCGGCTGAAACAACTGGCCCGGGAGGAGAACCTGACCCTGCGCCAGTTAGCCCTGCGGACGACTACGCCGCGCCACCAGTTCATCGGGACGCCGGAACAGGTGGCGGACCGGATGCAGGCCTGGTTTGAGGCCGGGGCCGCCGACGGGTTTATGGTAAATAACGCCGTCCTCCCCGCCGGATTCCACGACTTTATCGACCTGGTCCTGCCGATCCTGAAGGAACGGGGCTTGTTCCGCACCGAGTATGAGGCCGAGACCCTCCACGGCAACCTGGGATTGCCCATTCCCGCCAATCGTTACACGTCGGCGCGGGCCGGCGCCGGGTAAGCCGCTCCCCCCTCTCCGCCGGGGCATTTTTTTACAATGCTACACCGCGACGGCGGGATTCGCCGGGAGTATCTCCGCTACGAGTAGCTCCGATGCCCGGTGTTGCCGCTGCCTTTCCTGGTAAAGAAGCCGCCTATGCCCGCTCCGCTTACGCCGCGGAGTGGCTTGGCGGGTCAATCAGGCCGGCGCTGGTTACCAGGTCATACCGGACCGTTACCTGCCGGGACGGGGCCGGCGTCAGCAAAGTCGCCAGCGCCGCCACGGGGAGCGCCGCCAGAAAGCCGGGCGTGGCCGGCTGAATGTCCCAGATGCCATCGGCCCGGAAACTCATCAGCCACCACAGGGTAGCCACTATCGTGCCGGTCAGGATGGCCGCCAGCGCTCCCCAGAAGTTGAACCGCCGCCAGTAGAGGGTCAGTATCAGTACCGGACCAAAGGCCGCCCCCATCCCACCCCAAGCCAGGGAAACCAGGCTGAATATGGAAGCATTGTTGAACCAGGGAGTGTCGATAAAGCACAAGGCAGCGGCGATTACTCCCACCACTACCAGCAAGGCCCGGCCCAGCCAGACCCGGGCGTGGGCGCCGATGGAATAGGTGAGCCGCTTAATCAGGGGAGCGTCATCGGTGGCGATAGCCGAGGCCAGCAGCAACTGCGAGTCGGCGGTGCTCATTACCGCGGCGACTACCGCCGTCAGCAGCAATCCGGCCACCAGGGGATGAAAGAACTGGTTGCTGACCAGCAGATAGACCCGCTCTGGGTCTTGCCGGGCCGCATCCAGCATACCCTGTTCCGCCAAGGCCGGCACCGCCACCATTCCCAACAGCAGACCGAAGGAGAACATCAGGATTATCCAAACCAGGCCGATGTTGCGGCTGGTGGTCAGATGACTTTCCCGGTCCACCGCCATAAAGCGGGCCAGCACTCGCTGGGAGCCGAAAGCGCCCAGGCCCCAGCCGGTGGCGGAAAGCAGGAACAGCCAACTGACCGGCGCGCCGTCCGCACTGGTAAAGGGGTTCCAGAAAGCGGCTCCAGCGGCCTCTCTGATCCCCTGGAGCGGGTCGTCGACAATCACCAGCAGCGTCAGGGGCAAGATGATAAAGCCGGCCAGCATTATCAGGGACTGAAAAACGTCGGTGCGGGATACGGCCAGGAAGCCGCCGATGAAAGTGTAGGAGGTAATGGCGACCAGGGTTATCAGGATAGCCGGAGCGTAGCCAATGCCGAAGACCACCTCCAACAGTTTGGCCCCGGCGATGAGGCCGGAACTGACGTAAAAAATGATGAAGAATATGGTGATAGCCGCCGACAGGGTACGCAGAACCCCGGTCCGGTCGTCAAACCGTTTCTCCAGGAACTCCGGGATGGTCAGGGAATCCTCGGTGGCAATGGTGTAGCGGCGCAGGCGGCGGGCCAGGATCGTCCAGGTGAACCAGGCCCCCAGCACAATGCCCGCCACCGTCCACAGATGCACCAGGCCGGCGGCAAAGGCCAGGGCCGGGAACACCAGCATAGTCCAGCCGCTGGCCGCCGAGGAACTGGCGCTCAGGGCCGCGGCGATGGCGCCCATTCGCCGTCCGCCCAGGGCATAGTCGGACATATCCTCCATATGCCGGCGCAGTATGGCAACAATAATCAATACGGCAAAGTAGGCAACGAATACCCCAAGTATCCAATAGCTGAAGGTCATAAACTACGTTCCTGTCGGAGTGGCGCCGGAATGACGGGACTATTCCGTATTCCGGCGCCGGCCGGAACCCGGAAAGGTCCCGGCGCTGACCTGCTGGCCCCGGCGCGACCTTCCCGGATTGCGGCGATTACGGCGCCGGTCGGAATGACGGTTGCCGGACGCGGCGCGAAATTATTGGCCTGGCTGCCTTCCTGCACCCGCCCCTACACCCGCCGGAGCAATTCCTCCTGCAAGCGTTCCACGTCAAAGGCTTGGCTGGTTTCGGCGACCCGGGCGTCGCCCTCCCGCACCATCCGCTCCGCCAGGGTGTCCTCCAGGCCCTCCGGCAGTTCCTCCTCCCGCTCCCGCCGTCGCTGCACGTCCCGGGCGTGTTCCACGAAGAGGCGGCGCATGGCTACCACCACCGAGTCGGTGGAGGACAGGTACTCCGGCAGATCGTACTGGACATACTTTTCGGCATCATAGTCCTGGTTTCGGAAGTTGAAGTTCAGCTCCCAGTTCCGGTAGGGCCAGGTTGCCGAACTCCAGAGGCGGCGCAGCGGATTGGGTCGCCGGGCGTAGCGTTCCACGTTGAGATAGACCATGCGGGTCAGGTTTTCCTCCACCGGCACCGCCCAGCGAGTACTGCGGAAAAAGGCGTTGTTGCCGCCGGTGCGGGACATACCGGGCAAGCGGGTGCCGTTCCACTCGTTTACTCCCGGGGAATCGGCCTGGGGAGGGCGAACCCGGCCCGGAGCCTGGCCCTGTTTGCGGGCTTTCCGGTCAAAGAACCAAGTCCACAACAGCCGCCAACGGCGCTGCGGCCAGACCCCATCCACCCCGGGATAGTACATCTGGTAAGAAATGTTGCCATCCGCGTCGTAGTAATATCGCTCCACGCTGGACTTGCCCCGGCCCGGCTGGTAATGCACCGTCTTGTTGTTCACCAGGTTAACCCGGTAGCCCAGGGGGGTGCGGGGACGACCACCCAGACGGCTCTTCAAAATCCGCAGGGAGTTGCGATGCACCATAAAGGCGTTATGGGCATCCATCGTGTTTTCCAGCACCAGCACCCAGTTGCAATCGAACATGGTGAAAACCGGGCGGTGGATGTTGTGCTCCTCGAACATTTCCGGGGGAATGTCCTCCTCCGGGGCCACCGGCTCGCCCTCGCCCATCCAGACGAATACCATACCCTTGATGGTTACCGTAGGGTACTTGCGGGCCTTCATCCCCGGCGCGCCGACCATCTTGGAATCGGGGCCTTCGGTCAGGAAGGCCACACAGTTGCCCTCGCCGTCAAAGGTGGCCCCGTGATAGGGACAGGTAACAAAGCCGGGGTAATAGCAGCGCCCCATGGATAGATAGACCGCCCGGTGGGGGCACCAATCCAGCAGGGCTTGCACCGCTCCCGCCTTATCCCGGAAGAAAACCACGTCGACGCCCAGCATCCGCAGCACTTCCGGCTTGTCCCGCTTAACGTCCCGGGCCGGCAGGGCCGGGTACCAGTATTCCCGGTAGCCGGTGGGCGGGATACGGCTGCGCCGGTCCCGGTAGTCGTCCGGCCGCCGGAAGGGGGGAGTCCGGTCAAATCCCTGGGAGCCACGGCGCATTTTCTTGTAACCGCCGGGATAACCGGAAAGGGGTTTAGCCAGCAGTTTCAGCAATCCCATAGTTCCTCCTCGCCATAGTCCCTCCGCGATAGATGCTCGATCGATAATGGGGACGTGGACGGCGGATTTTCCCGGCATTATAGCACGGAGCGCCTCGCTTCCGGCCCCCTCCCCGGCGGAGCGGCCGGGCCACTGCGTTGCCGGGTAGCCGGTCAGGGTAGCAGCCCCCCTCCCCGGCGGAGCGGCCGGGCCTTTTAACCGTCATTCTGAAGCAGTATAAAGATCCCGGCATAAAGATCCTGGAGGGCGAAGGCCAGGGTGCAGTCGGGGTTAAATCGAAGCTAAAAGGGATAGGGTTGGCCGCCGCCGACGGCCAATACCTGACCGGTGATGTAGGAGGCGTCGGGAGAGGCCAGAAAGGCGATGGCCGCCGCCTGCTCGTCCGCCTCTCCCCGGCGGCCCATGGGTATTTCCGACAGGCGGGTCTCCTGCCGGTACGTCTCCTGCCAGGCCAGTTCCTCCGGGGGAAGTTCCGGCGGCGACACGTCAATGCCAAAGTTGCGCGCCGTTACCCGGTCGTCGGCCCGGGTGCCACTGGGGGCCATGCAATTGACCCGGATCCCCAGGTGCGCCACTTCCCGGGACAGGGAGGTAGTAAGGCCAATCTGCCCGGCCTTGGCCGCCGCATACGGCACGCGGAAGGCCCCGGTTACGGCGTGGGTAGCAACGTTTACGATGGCGCCGGACTGTTGTTCAATCATATAGGGCAGCGCCGCCCGGCAGCACCAGACGGCCGTCCAGAAACTCTTGTCAATCTCGGCCTGTATCTGTTCCGGCGTATAGTACTGGAAGGACTGGAACCAGATGGTTCCCCCAGCCACGTTAGCCAGCACATCAATCCGCCCGTACTCCCGGTGGGCGGCGGCCAGCAAAGCCTGGGCGTTTTCCCACCGGGAAAGTTCACCCAGGACGCTGATCGCCGACCCGCCAAAATCTCTTATCGCATCCCGCACCCGCCGGGAGGACTCCTCCACCATATCGCCGATGACAATGGCGGCGCCTTCCTGGGCCAGCCGGCGGGCCGTGGCAGCTCCGATGCCCTGGCCGGCGCCGGTTACCACCGCTACCTGCCCCTCAAAACGCCGCGCCCCGGCCGCCTTCGGGTCCAATACTCCTGCCATAAACTGCTTCTCCTTTTCGGGCTGCTGCGGTCGATACCATTGCGGCCAGTCGGTCTTGTAATTGCCCGTCGGTCTTGTACCCGCCGGTCGCGGCCCGGCCGCCAGCCGCCGGCTCAATGTTACCCGGTTGCCCGCCGGCGGGCAACCGGGTAACGGCGGGCGGGCGTCAAGGCGCGCTTGCGAATCCTCGGTCTTTGCTGATTGCGCCAGTCGCCGTTGGAGAATACGCCGAAGCTCTGCGCCTGCGACTGTAGGTTGATATTTTGCCGTTAATTACTGCTATCGTAACAAAAATACTCAATGATTGCTGTATATCGAGGTTTTTGGCGAGCATCTAACCGAAAGATTGACATTATTCAAATTCGTCTCTAGTATTGCACCAGTACCTGCCGGGTAGGGCCCACGCCTCTAAACAGAAAAGGAGGAGCAACTATGCGGAATCGTTGGTTCTTCAGACCCAAAATGGTACTTCTCGTATCCATATTGCTTGCCCTGGCCTTATCGGTAGCCTGCGGCGCTGCCGCCCCGGCGCCGGCGGAGGCCCCCCCAGCCGCAGCGGAACCCGCCGCCGAATCCATGGCGCAAGCGGAGCCGGCACCTACGGCAATGTCGGAGCCGGCCGCAATGGAGCCGATGGCTGAACCCACGGTGGTGCGGTACGTTGAGTCCCAGGGTGAGATTCAGGTTGAAACCAACCAGCACTGTGGCGGGAACCGCCCCATCATCTCCCAATTCCTGCCCTACACGGAGTTCCTGGTCGAGGCGGATCCGGTTACCGCCGAAATCGTGCCCTGGGTGGCGTCCGGTTGGGAGACCACTCCCGACGCCAAGACCTGGACCTTCCACCTGAACGAGGGCATTCAGTTCCACCACGGCTACGGGGAGCTTACCGCCAAAGACTTCGCGAACATGGCGGTAGCCAAAGGGGACGAATCCTGCGCCTCCAGTACCACCAGTTTCTGGAAGGAAATGGACCGGGCGGAAATAGTGGATGACCACACCCTGGTCTTCCATATGAACAACCCGTCGCTTCCGATGCTCAGCGTAGTTTCCAACCTGCCCACCGGCCTGGAACTGATTTCTTTCAGCAAGGATCAGTTGGACGAGGTGGGTTACGAGAACTTTGACGACGTGAAGCCCGCCAGTACCAGCTACTACCAGTTTAAGGAACGCAAGCTGGGCGAGAGTGTGGTATATGAGCGCGTACCCTATGAACACTGGCGATTCCAGGCGCCCTTTGAGGAAATGGAGATTCGCTGGATTGGCGAGGAAACCACCAGGCTCGCCGCGTTGTTGGCCGAAGAAATACACGCCATCGCCCTTTCCCGCGACTTGCAAGGAACGGCGGTTGAAAGCGGGATGAAGGTTATTCCGGCCCAGCAGGCCTTCAGCCAGCTCAGCCTCTTCTTTGGCGGAATGTACTTTATGCCCGGCGACCCCGACTTTGACCCGACCACCCCCTGGGCCGACATCCGGGTACGCAAGGCGATGAACAAAGCCATCAACCGGGATGAGCTGAACGACTACATCTTTAACGGCGAGGGGCAGCGGATGCACGTAACCGCCTGCTGCCACCAGGTACTCGACCCCAACATCTACAACCCGGACTGGGAAACCCGCTGGGAGGAGGCCTACGGCTATGACCCGGAGGCAGCCAAGCGACTGCTGGCCGAGGCCGGCTACGGGCCGGACAACCCGGTAAAGGTGGAGATGCTCAACTACCGTACCTCCGGTGAGCCGGAATCTCCCCTCGCCGTAGAGGCATTGCCCCAATACTGGGGGCCGGTAGGCATTGATGTAACCATTACCGACATAGACTCCGGAGCCTACTCCGATATGCGGCGGGCGAAGCAAATCCAGCACATGATGTACGCCAACGTTTTCAGCTTCCGGAAAATCCAGGACCGGATTCGGACCAACGCCCCGTCCAACACTACGGGGCACACCTTTGACCACCCCTTCATGGAAGATAAGTACCAGGAAACGCTCACGGTATATACCCAGGAAGAAATTGACGCCATCGGGCGAGAGGTAGCCAACTTCTGGTACGACCAGTATTGGACCATTCCGGTTTTCTGGTTCCGGTTCAACTTCACGGTCAACCCGGAGGTGCTGGAGGACTGGGTGTATCTGAATCGCGGGTACTACTGGCACAATCAGGTGCCGGCCACCAGGTAGCAGCCAAGTAGCAGCAGGACAGTAGCGCCTCCCAGCTACTGCCCCGGCCGGACCAAAGCAAACTGCCCCCTCCGCACTCAAGAATGCGGAGGGGGATCGATTAACCATCAGCGTCAGCGGGGCGAGGCGGCTTCGCTTTACCGCCCGTTTTACCCCGTTGGTCCGGCCAGGCGAAAGTTCTTCTAGGCCAAGGGGCGGGCCAGGTAGTAGGCCGGGGGGCGGAAAGGGCGAGGCAGGAGCATCCCCGGAAAACCCCGCAACAAAGCTAAAGGAATAACTTCCAGGAACCGGTGCGGAGGCCTTCAGGCAGAGTCCTTCAGAGGATAATCAAGATGCAGCGCTACATCGTCGTCCGCGGGTTTCATGCCATCATCACTCTCTTTGCCATCAGTATCCTGATCTTTGCCCTCACCCGGGCCAGTGGCGACCCGGCTTCGGTGCTGCTGCCCGAAGAGGCGACCATGGAAGATTTCGAGCGGTTAAGGGCCTACTGGGGATTGGACCGGCCGCTTCACGTCCAATATGCCGTTTACGTGGGCAATATCTTCACCGGCAACCTCGGCGAGTCCATAAAATGGCCCGGCAGGTCCGCCGGCGAGTTGATTCTCCAGCGGATGCCAGCCACGATTAAACTCACCTTAATCGCCTTCTCCGTCAGCGTAATTTTGTCCTTGCCCCTTGGCCTGCTATCGGCGGTAAAGAAAGACACGATCTGGGACGCCGGCGGCAAGCTATTTGCTTTGTTGGGGCAGGCGGTGCCCAACTTCTGGCTCGGAATCATGATGATCTGGGTCCTGGCGGTCCATTTCGGATTATTCCCAACCTCGGGTAAAGGAGAGGGTACGGTAGATGGGATTCATCATCTAATCTTGCCGGCAATCACCCTGGGGGCCTTCGGCCTGGCCGCCGGTATGCGGCTAAGCCGTTCCGCCATGCTGGACGTACTCGATAGCGAGTATGTGAAGTTGGCCCGAATCAAAGGGGTTCCCGAATGGAAGATTATCTGGAAACATTGCCTGCGTAACGCCGCGCTGGTTCCCATAACCTACTTCGGCATCCAGTTTGCCGGACTCATCACCGGGTCGGTAATTACCGAGTCGGTGTTTGCCTATCCGGGAGTGGGGTTATTGGCTATTGAGGCCATCCGAGCGCGCGATTACCAGGTGGTACAAAGCGTGGTGGTGGTCTTCGCCTTCGTCTATGTATTCATCAGCTTGCTGGTTGATATTCTGTACGCTTATCTGGACCCTCGAATCCGGCTGAGCTAGCCGCGACAAGGTACGGCAAGGTGTCGTTGCTGTTTGCCCGTTGTGAGGAGATTGCTCAATGGCATACTTAGACCTGCGCGCACCGGCATACACCGGTGGCCGATTTGTCCGGGCTTGGGGTACGGCGCGGCGTTACCCGCTGGTTCCCCTGGCCATCCTTATATTCGTACTGGCCCTGCCGGGAATCTTTGCCACCCAGATAACCGATACCTGGCTTCAGGACCCGCTGGAAGGAAGATTAACCGAGCGGCTTACACCTCCCGTCTGGCAGGAAGGCGGGACCTGGGAACACCCACTGGGAACGGACAAGGTCGGCTATGACGTTGCCAGCCGGGTAATCCACGGAGCCAGGGTTTCTCTGATTGTAGCCGGACTTTCGATTCTCAGCGGCGGGTTAATGGGTACCGCGCTGGGCTTGATTGCCGGCTACTTTGGCGGTTGGTGGGACCACATCATTATGCGCCTGGTGGACATCAAGCTGTCCATTCAAGCGGTGCTACTGGCCCTGGTTCTGGTAAGCGTCATGGGGCCGGGTTTCCATACAGTGATTATCGTTATCGCTCTGGTGCTATGGGTGCGCTATGCCCGGCTGGTGCGCGGCGAGACTTTAGCCTTGAAGAATCAGGACTTTGTCGCCAAGGCCCGGGTGGCCGGGGCTTCCGACTTTCGGATCATCAGTCGCCACCTGTTCCCCAACGTGGTCAACACCATAATCGTCCTGGCGACCCTGGAGGTGGGGCAGGTCATTCTGCTGGAGGCCGGGCTCAGCTTCCTGGGGGTGGGCATACCCCGGCCCACCCCGGCCTGGGGGCTGATGGTGGCCGACGGACGGAATCTGATTGCCGCCGGCAACGGCTGGTGGATTTCCCTTTTCCCCGGCCTGGCAATTTTGTTGACGGTGCTGTCGATGAACCTGCTGGGGGACTGGCTGCGGGACCGGCTGGATCCCAAACTGCGGAACGTTTAGGGTTAACCGCTTGACGGCTGACTTGGAGCGGGGGCCGGTTTTCGAAACCGGCCCCCGCCACTTTATTGCCCCTTGACCTGTGTCCGCTGGTCTCACTTGAAGGCCGGCATTACCTCTTCGGTAATCAGCCTCAGGCTACGGTGTACCGCCTCCTTGGGCAGCAAGCCGCCGGGGTTCAGTTCCGCCGTAAACCCGGTCAGGCCCAGCATCTCCTTATATTGATGCAGGCGGTCGATTACCCGTTGCGGGCTGCCCACGATTACCTTGGTCTCCAGGATGGCCTCGTAGGACATTCGCTCCATCCGGGCCAGGCGCTCTCGCCGGGCGTCGATCAGATCCGAGCCTCCGGTAACATCGGCCAGGGCTTCCTCAAACCGTCCTTGCTGGAACCGTTCCCGCATCCGCCGGAAATAACTCTCTATTGACTCGCGAGGCTCCTCCAGGGCATCTTCGTCGCTGGGCGCTACGTACATCGGGAAGCGCACCGAAATATCTCCGCTCTCCCCGGAGTGGCCGGCCTTCTGCCATGCCTCGTGGTAATGCTTCAGGTTAGATTCCAACTCGTTCACGTCCATACCGCGCATAGAAAGGAATATGGGGAACCCGAGGCGGCCTACCCGTTCGAAGCTGTCGTCGCCACTGGAGGCGATGCGTACTTTGGGATGGGGCTTCTGGTAAGGCAGCGGGGTGAGCCGGGCGTTGGTGATGTGATTGTATTTTCCTTCGTAGGAAAAGGTCTCGCCACTGAAGGCCTGCATAATGATTTCCAAGGCTTCCTGGAATCGGTCTTTGCTTTCCAGATAGTCGATGCCCATGGTGTCGTAAGCCCGGATGTTGCCGCTTCGGCCTACGCCAAACTCGAAGCGGCCCTGGCTAATCTGGTCCACCGTAGCGGCCTCTTCGGCAATCCGCAGGGGATGCACCAGGGGCAGAACATGCACCGCCGAACCGACCCGCAATTGCCTGGTGCGCGCCCCGATGGAGCCGGCGATTACCATCTGGGCAGAGTGTACCGCCCGTTCCGGGGTAAAGTGCGTTTCTCCCAGCCACACGGTATCCAGACCCAACTCATCGGCTAGATCCACCAACTCAAAGGTCTCCCGGAATGCGTCCGCGTGATTGCCGCCCCGGGGTATGGGAAAGTCCAAAAATATGCCGAAGTCCATCAGGCTCGCCTCCTGCATTTTTAACCAACCCGACCGGCCCGGCAGAGAAAGGGCGGGAGCGAGCCGGCTTTTGGTTTGGGCGTTCCGCCAGATTGTTGGCTCCAGTCTATACCCCGCTCGTGCCTGGGTCAAACCTGACCGCCGCGGGCGAGGCACACGCCAACGGCCTATACCCCGCTCGTGCCTGGGTCAAACGCCTGGTAAAGCCTGCGGCGGCCAGCCGCTGTTCTATACCCCGCTCGTGCCTGGTCAAACCGGACAGGCCCCGCCCTCGCCCCGATTCCTTCCTCCAGGCTCGGAGGGCCGGGGCAGGTTTAACCCGGAAGTACGCCGGTTAGCACGCCATTCGGAAGGGAGTGAAGGAACCAAACCCGCGGTGGCCCGCGTTGGAAGGGATTTTACCGGAGCCGAGGCGAGGCGGCCGCCGGGCCTTTCAGATCCTTCGCTGCGCTCCTAATGACTCGCCACCGGGCAACTCCGGTCTGAAACGCCGGAACCTGCCCCGGTCAACCCGGGCTGGGGGAGAAGGCCGGTCGGAGCAGGGGGCGACCTGGACCGTCGCTGCGCTGAAGCGGCCCGTTGTGTTGACTTGGGGGGATGAGCCCCCCCCCCAAGCCCGGGGTCTGGTAGCCGCAGCGCGACTCGGGGAAACCCGCCCTAGCCCGCCAGGTCCCAGCCCAGCCAATTACAGAGGGCGCGCCCCATAATCAGTTCCTTGTCGCTTTCCGACAGCCAGGGCAGTTCCTCGGTAAAGAGGGTAATGCACTGTTTCCAGGAGCAGGGCATCCGGGTAATGTCGGTGCCCCAGAACATCCGCCCCGGGCCGAAGGAGTCATAAACCTGGTGGAGGTAATCGTGGATGTTGGCGAAGGGGTAAGCCGCGCTGGAGTAGCTGGGGGCGCCGGTGGCCTTGACGGCCACGTTGGGGAACCGAGCCAGGGCCAGCAAGTCGGGCAGGTTGGCCCAGGCTGCGGCGTCAGTAGCGCCGCCACCCCGGCCAAAATGGTCCACAATCAGCTTGACCTCGGGGTTACGCTCGGCAATCGGGCCGACGGCGGGCAAAAAGGCGGAACAGGCCAAAGCCACGGGCAGCCCGGCGCCGGCGGCAGCCGGCCACAGCCAGTCCATCGTACCGTCGGTGGGCCAAGATTGCATGTGGGGCTGCTGGAAGGTAAAGCGCAGACCCAGCATTCCCGGGCGCTGCTTCCAGCCCGCGACCAGGCCACGGCTGGCCTCTTGATCCAGGGGGAAGTTGCCCAGAATCGCCAGCCGGTTGGGATGCTCCGCCGCCGCGTCAATAGCGAGCTGGCCCGAGTTGGGATCCCAGCCAGGGGGATGAATAACCGCCGCATCCACGCCGGCCTCGTCCATTTCCTTCAGCAAATCCTCCCTGGAATAGGAAGTAATCTGCCGATGGGCCGGATTGGTAGGCAACCCGGTAGCCCAAATATGCACCTGCGCATCAACTATCAGCATAGCCTGCTCCTTTATAATTATCCCGCAGCAACCGGAGGTAACCCGGCCCGGCGCTTATCGGTTGGATTCAGCGGATTCAAGGTAAGCGCCGGGGGCGGGCGCCGGCATTACTGGGCAACCCCTCGCTCGACCAGCTTTTCCGGGGTCGCCAACTCATACAGCTCCAGGGTGTACTCGGTCAGCAATTGCTGCATCTTGGGGTTGTACTCCCGCACCGCCGCCGGTATATTGGACGGCCAGTTGGGTTCGATGGTTTCTTGAGTCCATTCGGCATAGACCACGTTGGGAGTGCCCGGCAAACCCTGGCCGCCGATGTAAATCTGAGCCTTGTTCCGGCCCCCCTCTTCGTAAGCCTCACAAATCTTCGTCAGGTAGCCGGCCACCGCCCAGGCCTGACCGGGTTGGGTTCTACAAACTCTACGCACCAAGTACATACCTAACTCTCCTGCTATAAAGATTATGTGAGTATAAGGGGAGACGGCCACTTTAGCCAGGGCGTGTTGCGAATGGTATGCTTAATACGCGCCGGAGTCTCCCCGGACGCAAGGGCCGGCGGGCCCGGCAAGAATACCGGCGGGCATTGGGCCTCCCGGGGGGAACCCCCCCGGAGCTTTCCCCGGCGGTTGCCGGCAAGGCCGCAGCCAAGCATAATAGCGGCAGGGCAAACTGGAGGGGAACCTTTGGTGGGACTTTGGAGGAGAAGATGCAGCTAGAGGGAAAGGTAGCCCTGGTTACCGGCTCGGGCCGCAACATCGGACGCGCCACGGCGCTGGCCCTGGCACGGGAGGGGGCCGATGTGGTGGTGAATGCGCGCCGCAACCGGGAAGACGCCGTGGCGGTGGCCGGCGAAGTGCGCGGATTGGGCCGGAAATGCCTGCCCTTGCTGGCCGACGTGGGCCGCCGCGCCGAGTTAGAGCAACTGCTGGAGACGGCCCTGGCCGAGTTTGGCCGCCTGGACATTGTGATCAATAATGCCTCGGTGCGGCCCCACAAGCCCTTTGCCGAGATGCGCTACGAGGATTGGCGGGGAGTGCTGGCAACGGACCTGGACTCGGCCTTCATTACCTCCCGGGCCGCCGTGCCCGGTATGCTGGAACGGGGCTGGGGCCGCATTATCAACCTGGGCGGTTTGCAAGCCCACCAGGGGCGACACGGCGGAGCGCATATTTCCGCCGCCAAGGTGGGGCTGGTCGGCTTTACCCGCGCCCTGTCCACCGAGTTGGCGCCCCGGGGCATCCGGGTCAACTGCGTAGTGCCGGGGATGATTGACACCACCCGGGAGGGAGCCAATGCTCCCCGCACCGGCAACCGGCTGGCCGATATTCCGGCGGGACGCATGGGTCATACCGATGACATCGCCAACCTGTGCGTCTTTCTCTGCACCGACGCCGCCGACTATATCACCGGACAGACAATTCACGTCAACGGCGGGGAGCGCGCCTTTTAGGTCCCTTTAAGCCCCGGCCCGGTGGGCGCCGGCCGGGGAAACGACTGGAGAGGATAAACGGCGCCCCGCCGTTATGCCTGAGCAGTCGGAATCTTGGCATATCTTTAGCCGGTTTTTGGGATAACCGGGCTTATCCCCTTGTCTAATGCCTGGAATCGGTAGTAAAGTCAGTTAGCAGTGGCGCGGATGGAACCAAATCGGGTTAAGGAGGGAGCAGCTATGTCGAGGGTTACCCTGATACAGCACATCAATATCCAGGTGAGCGACCGGGAACGGACGCGACAGTGGTACGAAGAAGTCCTCGGCGCCGAGTTTCTGGACCGGGGGCCGGAACTCAATCAAAGGCAGTTGCAACTGCGGATTGGCAATGGCGAAATTCACACCACCGACTCCCGCAACCCGACTCCGGCGCCGTCGGTGCACTTCGCGGTAGAAATCAACGACTGGGACGAAATGATTGCCAACCTGGACCGGTTGGGTGTCCCCTATACCACCACGCCGGGGCGCCGGAACCGGGAAGGGGCGGAGTCGTCCTGGGGCCGCCGCGACTATAGCGGCGGGCGCTACACCTACGTCCACGACCCGGATGGCAACATGATTGAACTGGTGCAGCACCCCATGGGGCTGGAAGACGCCGACGGCAACCAGCTGGAGGTTACCCACTATTCCGAAAGTCCCCAGTGGCGGAGATTCCCGGAATACAACACGGTAAGCGTTTGACCCTCCGGCCCGGCAGAACCCGGTTCACCCTCATCCAGCATACCCAATCCAGCATAAGGGAGTAAGCAAAATGGCAACGCAAACGGAACGGGTCGCTCCACCGGTGGCCCAACCTCTCGTAACGATTACCGAGATGGACCACATCGTTTTACGGGTCAAGGACGTGGAGGAGTCCCTGCGATTCTATTCCGAACTGTTGGGCCTCCAGGTAGAACGGGTGGAGCAGTGGCGCGCCGGCGCGGTGCGCTTCCCGTCGGTAAGGCTCAACGCCGACACCATCATCGACCTTTTTGCCTCGGACCAGGCGCCCATCGGCAAGGATGGCGCACGCAATCAGGACCACTACTGCATGGTCATCGAACCGACGGACATGGAGCGGTTGAAGGCCGATTTCGAGGCTTTGGGCGTAACCATCCAGGCCGGACCGGGCAAGCGGTGGGGTTCCCACGGCGACGGTATCTCTCTGTATATCTACGACCCGGACGACAACGTGGTGGAGTTGCGGCATTACTAGGCCGCCAGCGACGGTATCCCGTACCGGCAGCGCCGGGTAGCGGGGTCTTTGCGTTTTTACCACCCGGAGCCTGAATACGACCGCCCGGCGCAACAGTGCCGGGCGGTCGTATTCACCGGGCGGGCATCGATCCGATTTCCGGCCGATTTCCGGGTAAGTATCCGTTTGAATTTTTAACTACGCTACCCCATAGCCGTTAATTTCAAAGGGAAGGGCTATACCGATTTTCGCTAATTCCCCGGCCTCCCGAAACCCTCGTTCAAATCCCTCAAGAACTCCTCAATGCCGGCGGAAAGGGGGGGTGGCGGCGGTTCCCCGGCCCGTTGCTCCTGGTCGTAATGTTCCTCCAACTGCTGCAACAGGGAGGCTACGCTTTCCCCTTCCTCGCTGACCATACCTTCTATGGAATCGTATTGTTCCCGCCCTCGTTCCGGCTCAATCAGCCGGTTGGGCAAGCCATACTGGAGGCACAGGATCTCCATCAGCCGGGCCGTACCCATCAGATCCTCATCCACCTGGAAGTATTGGGGCAAATGCACTACAAAGGTACGGGTCGCTATATCCTGCCTGGCTGCCTCCTGGGGTATCAGGTAGGTGATGGTACTGGGGCCTTCGTAGTCGCTGCGGCGCACCCGGGCCTGCCGGTGTTCTGCCGCCAGATCCACCCCGTCGCCGGCGTCGGTTCCGGAGCCGGAAACCAGCAGCGGCCGGGTATGCGGCACCATATCGTACATTGCGCCCACCATAGAGTAGCGCTTCACCCCGAACCGGCCCAGCAGTTCCAGCATCGCCTCGGCGTAGTCTTCCCCGTACAGGTGCGGCTCCAGCAGATGCGCCAGCAACAAATCCGGCCCTTCTTCCCGCACCGCGTGCCGGATGATGGTGTTGGGGATGGAAACCTGGCGGCGTCCCTGGTTGAAATAGGAACGCGGCCGGTAGCGGGTGAAGTCGTAAAACCGCCCGGGCCGGTGCAGCCGCCCCAGTTCTTTGGCCCGCAGGTGCCGCTCCAGCCGGTTGAGGCTCAGACTGCCGACCCGACCCACATCAATCCAGGGGCGCAGGACCGCCAGCAGGTGGGGGTCTTTCAGTTCCGGGACGGGTTCGTTGATTTCAAATTCGCCAAGTCGCATGGCCTACAGTTTGACAGCGTACCGCCCCATTTACAAGTCCCCAAAGCTCAACTTACGGGAATGGAACGGAAGCGCCGGGTATTTTATGCTCCTCTACCGGTATATCCTGCCCAGCCCGGTTTAATCCCCTTTGCGTTGCCGAAAGCGGCCGGGGTGGGATACTATAACCCCAAACCGAAGGAGTAGCCAGATGAAGGTTATTGACGTACACAGCCATATTGTCCCTCCCTGTTTCTGGAACGCCAACGAAAAGGAGGGACACTGGTATGGCGCCAGGTTGTTCACCCGCGACGGCGTCGAGTTTATCGAGGCAACCAACCGTATCGCCGGCCCCATTGATGAAAAGTGGCGCTTTACTCCGGAGGAACGAATCGCCTTTATGGACCGGCAGGGGGTGGACGTTCACCTCCTCTCGGTGGCTCCCTATTTAACCAACTATCACCTGGACGTTGCTCAGGGCTTATCTTCGGCCCGGGAGTTGAACAACGAGATTGCTCAGGTGGCCCGAGCGCACCCGGCCCGGTTCATTGGCCTCGCCACCGTACCGATGCAGGAACCGGCCGCCGCTGTGGCGGAACTGGAACGGGCGATGCAGGAACTGGGACTGCGCGGCGTGGAGCTTAACACCAACATGGAGGGCCATAACTGGGATGAGCCCCGGTTCCGACCCTTTTTCGCCGCCGCCGAACGGTTGGGGGCTTTCGTATTTTTCCATCCGCACAACCCGGCCGGTTCCGACCGGGCCGGGCGCTACTACCTGTCCAACCTGATCAACTTCCCCTTGGACACCACCATTGCTATTGCCTCCTTCATCTTCGGCGGCATCCTCGACCGCTATCCGGGGTTGAAGCTCTGCTTTGCCCACGGCGGCGGCTACGCCTGCTTTGGCATTGGCCGAATGGACTTCGGAGCGCAGGTGCGCCCGGAGCCGCAGGTCAACGGGCTCAAACAGGCCCCCAGCGACTACCTGCAACATCTCTACTACGACAGCATTACCCACAGCGACGCGGCGCTCAAGTACCTGATTGACCGGGTCGGCGTCGACCGGGTAATGCTGGGCGACGACTTCCCCTTCGACATGGGGCCGGCGAACCCGGTGGAGTGGCTGAACTCCCTGACCTACCTGAACGACTTCGAGAAACGGCGGATACTGGGGGAGAACGCCCAGGAGGTTTTGGGGGTGGCGGATGAGCGCTGAAGCAGGTGTGCCGGCGCTACCGGTAAACTGGACAAGGAAGACTGGCATATTGTCTATCAGAAATTCCGCAGAAGCGATCAAGGAGAAGTAGATGGATACGGAATTGTAGTACTACCTAAAGAATGGGGCGCCCCAGAGTCGATAATTGGGGTGCCCTAAAACCGGCCCCCGCTACGCAGCGACCAGCTAACTCAACTATTTGTAGCATACATTTTGGGCTGGTCAAAGACTACCCAAGGCGGTTCCGTTTGATTTTAGTGTTTCGCAGCGCATATACGCACTGCCCTTGCGGGCTAACCCTATTTTCAAACGGAACCCCCGAGCCATTATCCTTCACTCTTCCGCCGCATAAACATCGCTCTCCGGGTAAAACCCGTGCCAGCCGAACCAGTAGGCCGTGTGGCTGGGCAGACGGGGAAGGGGCGCTGGCGGATTATCTACCGGGTTGCCGGCCGGGTTGCCAGCCGGGCTATCTAACGGTATCAGGGCCGCTTCCGCTACCCGCCACAGCCGGCCGGAGTCATCGGTCAGGATGGTCGCCCCGGCGTCAACGGCGGCGACGCCCTCTTCCAGCAAGAAGCGGTTATTCCCTCGTTGATAAACCCGGCTCCCCACCGCTCCGGTGGTAACTATCACCAGCGCCTCCCCGCCCAGGGTATCGTTTATTACTGGGTGTTCCTCCAGTAGCTGCAAGGGGTAGGCCCGGGCCGATCCGTTCAAATTGAGACCCAGCACCTGCCCCTTGGTGGACAAGGCGCGGCTCCTTTGCCAAACCGGGAACATGGTGTCGGGACTTTCCCGGTAGTGGAAGTAAATGGAACCAGGCTCCCATTCCGACGGGTAGGTGTGCGCCGGGTAAAGACCGGTTTCGCTATTCAGCGTCGTGGTGTCCGGGTGGGCCTTGAGCCACTCCGCCCAGGTGGTAACCAGCACGGGCAGCAATTCCAACTCGATGCCGCTACCCGCCAACTCTCCCACCGCCGGCTTGCCGGTAAACTGGTTCCAGAGGGTCCGGGTGGCCCGGTCGTACATCAGCTTGTTACTGCGGTATAACAACCCGGAGGTGCCGAACTCCAGCCGCTCCCCGTTGACGTTGGTGGAATACACGATTCCCGAACCGCACAGGGTTCAATAAGCCAGGGCAAAAGACACCCCGCCCACCACGTCGTTCACCATTTCGTGGGCGTTGGCGATGCGATGGGGATAGGCCCGGTGCTCCCCGTTGAAGGAGACGCCAAAGACCCGATCCTCCGGAGCGAGATAAGTCGCCTCCACTCCGGCAATGACCGGCGGGTTGGTCAAGTCGGGGATGCCGTCCTTGGGGACGCCGCCCCATACGATTTCCTCCAGGCGGATGTTTGACGGCGCCCCGTCGTACAGAAAGGCTCCCATTTCCGGGTCAACCAGGGTGGCAAACAATTCGCCTTTCCAACCGGCGAACCCCACCGGCGGAGTTACCTCGGGATGCCGGTTCACCCAGAGGACCCACTGCATCCACCGGTCTGGTCCCGTCGCCAGCTCAGTCCCGACCTGGGGCTCGACCTGGAAAAAGTTTTGCGCGGCAATGCGCTCCAGGGAGGAATGGATGGCAACCTCCACTTCCCGGTCCAGCTGCCACCAGGGGAACCGTAAAAACTCCACCAGGACCGGGATATACGCCGGGTCGCCGCTGTCTCCCATCCTTTCGATGGGCCGGGCCTCCCCTTCCAGAGCGGACTCCAAGGCCGAATACATCAGCCTGGCGGCAGTCTCGGCCTCAGACCGGGGGTTGGGCCCCGGGAAAAGCCACCGGGACAACTCCGGCTCCACCCCGACGCAGGGCAACCAGCGCAGGTTGCGCCGGAGGTGGGACGGCCCGCCAGCCGGCTCGCCACTGCCCCCGGCCACCCCCAGGCATAACTCGCCCTGTTCCGTGCGTAGCTCACCGTTGGGCGTATGGGTAAAACGCTGGGCGGCGGAGCCGGTACAGCCCCGGGTGTAGGCCAGGTCGCCCTCAGCCTCGACGCACCGGTCATAAGCCGCCATATAAAGCTGCCCCGCCTCCGGGAAGTTAAAGCGGAACAACTCATCTTCGGCTCCCGGTTTGCAGGTATGGGCTTGCAGCGGCCGGTCGGTACGCAGGCTGTCCCGAAAACCCGGAACGTCCACGCAGTAGAACTCCGGCTCGTCCAGCGGGTCGACCAGTTGGAGCAGGCTGGGTATGGTTTCCGGCGCCGGCGTTGGGGTGGCCGCAAGAGGTAGCGCGGTCGGCGCCGGGGTTGAACCGGGTTGGGGCGTATCCGGGGCTGGAACATTAGCGGCAGTAGGGACAGTGGCGGTGGGCACGGGAGTAAAGGTTGGCCGGGAGGCCCCTGATGCCGGGGGCGCCTCCTCCGTTGCCATCGTTGACGCTGCCGGCGGAGCGGCGGATTCGCCGGAGCAGGCCGTAACCAGAGACAGCGCCAAAACCAGGGCCAGCAACCCCGCCACTCGAACCCCGGCATTGAGATTTCCCCGATGCTCTATCATCCGGTTCGGTAAGTCCCGGCGTCCCCGGCGGCGAAACACGCCGGCAAGCCTGGCAAGCATCCATCGCACTCTCACTACCCTCCCGGCCGGGCAGCGACCGGAAGAAATCCCCGGCAGCGAAAAGCGCTGGCAAGCCTGGCAAGTATCCATCAGCACGGCCCCATCTCGGTCAGCTTACCCTCCCGCCAGACCACCGATCCGTTGCGTACGGTCAGGAAAGTATCCAGCCGGACTTTGCCCTCCACGTTGTGCCGGGCCATGTCATGCCAGACAAACCGGCCCTCCCGCAGGTCATAGACCGCCGCATCGCCGGCCATCCCCGGGGCCAGCGACCCCAGAGCGTCGGCCAGGCCCAGCGCCTGCGCCGGACGGGAGGTGCTGGCGGCCACCGCATCCGGCAAGGACATACCCAGCGCGTGGAACTTGCTGACCAGGTCGTTCATCAAGTAAACCTTACGTCCCGGCGGGGCAAGGTGAATGTCGGTGCTGATGGTGTCCGGGGGAAGACCCTGGGCCAGGGCCGCCTTGACCACCGCGACGTCGCAATGGACGCCGGCGTGGCCCAGGTCCATAATCACACCCCGTTCGGCGGCGGCGCGCACTTCCGGGCGCACCCGGTCCTGGCGGTCCAGGATGGACTCCGGGTTGCCGTTAAAGGCGTGCGTGCATATATCTCCCGGCCCCATGAAGTCCAGCACCTGGGGCAGGGGCAGCGGCGTACCACTGACATGAACCATCAGCCGGCTGCCCGACCGGTCGGCGGCCGCCCGGGCCTGGCGCATCGCCTCGGCGGCGTTCCAGTAGGCCACAGCGTTATGCTCCATCCGCACCTTTACGCCAAACAGGAACCCGGCGTTGTTCTTAACGGCGTCGGCGGTGCGGTCAACGTCAATAATCCGCAAGTCCTGCAAGCCGCCGCCCAGGACCCGGTTGGCGGCCAGACCCACGGCGCCGATGTGGAGAAAAGCCAGCAGACGCGTCCGATGGGCCGGGAATACGTAGTCCCGCATCGCCCCCAGGTTCAGAAACCCGGCGCTGCCGGCGTCCACCCCGGTGGTTACCCCGGCGGACAGGCAGTTTTGGTCGGCGGGGACGGCGCTGCCGGTGCCGCCGTGGTAGAAGTGGCCGTGCAGGTCAACGAGGCCCGGGGTTACCAGCTTGCCGGATACATTAACCACCGTGGCGGCGACAGACGGGTCGATGCGTTCGGCCACGGCGGCCACCTGCCCCTCCCGAAAGGCCACGTCCCGCCGGTCGTCGATCCCCTGGGCCGGGTCCAGCAGCGTCCCGCCCTGGAGCAACAGGTCATAAGTTGCGGTGGTGGTGGTCATTACATCCTCCCGGCTCGATCCACGAATATCTAACTAACCATTTTTAATTATCTATATGGCGCTCATTCAGGTTCATCCGCGGCTTCCGGCGTATATTCCAGGCGGCGGAGGCGGGGATACACCAGTTCTTTGGGGTTGGACAGGTCGGCGTCGGAGATGTTGGCCGACGTCGGCATCGGCCGGGCCGGCCACTTTTCCACCGCCTGTTGAATCAGCCGGTTGACTATTTGCGGCGACCGGCCCTCCAGCCGGCCCAACTGGTAGGCCAGGGTTACCGCCAGTTGGCCGCCGGTGATGCGCTCAAAGGCCGCCGGGTCGCTCAAATCCTCGGGCAGCCCGCCGCACTGGTCCAGAAAATCGTCCAGCACCTGGCCCATAATGTCGGTCAGCCCGCCCAACTCAATCTCCGTCATATACCGGGTCAGCTGGTCGGTCAAGTCTTCCACTCCCTCCGACGGCAGCACCAAACCGTTCACCGCCGGTTCCGGGGCCTGGGCATTATGGTTGACATCACGGTCGGCATCGTAGTTAGCGTCGTGGTTAGCGTCGTGGTTGGCATCATGGTTTGTGTCGTCGGCGCTGGACATCGGCTTTAACTCCCGCCGCCCTCAGTCCCCTACCGTCACCTCGGCTTTCGGCGAAATGACGATACCGGGCAGTATAAGAATGATTCTACAAATGGTCCTACGAGAGATAGTCCCCGGTATTTTAGCACAGGGAGGCAGGAACGCGGACACTCTACCGGTATAACCTGTGAAATACGCACCCTCCTGCCGGCGGTAAAGAGCATTTGCAGCGCCGGTCAAAAAAGCTAAACCATCCGCGCCGGTTCGTGGTTAAGTCAGCGGCGGAGTAAAGGCGTCGTATTTGGCTAATATGGCAGCTTGACGCCCGGTTTTGTCGCCGTGCTAATATAAACCTGTACCTCAACCTGGCCTTGCCGGCAGGAGCGTACTCCGCCATTGCTTTCCCCAGCCGAGAGGCAGATACATCTTTCCGTAGCCGAGGACTTCCGGCGGGACTTGTCGGAGCCGTGGCTGGAACGGGTCCTGGAACTGGCGCTGGAGCAGGCTTTGCCCCCGGAGGCGCCGGGCCAGGTCAGCCTGCTGGTAACCGATGACGCCACGGTGCGGGAATTGAACCGGGTCTATCGGGGGCTGGATGAAGTAACCGATGTCTTGTCCTTTTCCGCCACTCACCCTGGCCATTGGGAGGGGGACGGGGAACCGCCGCCGGCCGCCCCGGCGGATTGGCCCGACTTTGTTTTGCCCCCGGGCCAATTGCCGCCCCTGGGCGAAATTATCATCTCTTACCCCCAAACCCGGCGGCAGGCCGCGGCATTGCGCCGGCCTGTTGACCGGGAACTGGCCCTGCTAATCGTTCACGGCGTCCTGCACCTGGTAGGCCACGATCACGTTGAACCGGGGGAGACCGCCCGGATGCAAGAACGGGAACAGTCCGCCCTGACCGCGCTATTTCCGGTTCCGGAAGCGGGCCGATGACCTCCCAGGTCTATTATCGCAAATGGCGCCCCGGCAGCTTTGCCGACCTGGCCGGCCAGGAGCATGTGGCTACCACCCTGCGCCAGGCTATCAAGCAGGGCCGGGTGTCCCATTCCTACCTTTTCTGCGGCCCCCGGGGCACCGGCAAGACCACCACCGCCCGCATCGTCGCCAAGGCGGTCAACTGCCTTGACCCCCAGGAGGGCGACCCCTGCAACGCCTGCGCTATCTGCCGGTCGGTCAATGAAGAACGCTTTATGGACACCATCGAAATGGACGCGGCCAGCAACCGGGGCATCGAGGACATCCGGGAGATTCGCGACAAGGTGAACTTCGCTCCCACCGAGGGCCGCCGCAAGGTTTATATCATTGACGAAGCCCATATGCTCACCGACCAGGCTTCCAATGCCTTTCTGAAGACCCTGGAGGAGCCGCCGGCCCACGTCATCTTCATCCTCTGCACCACCGAGGCCAACCGGATTCTGCCTACCATCGTGTCGCGCTGTCAGCGTTTCGACTTCCGCCGCCTCCCGGCGGAGCGTATCTACCAGCGGTTGGCGGAGATCACCGCCGGCGAGGGGGTTTCGGTCGCCCCGGACGCCCTGCGGCTGGTGGCCCGCTATGCCGCCGGCAGCCTGCGGGACGCGGAAAACCTGCTGGAACAGCTGGTGGTCTCCTACGGGGATGGCGTTACCCTGACTCAGGTGGAGGAACTGCTGGGGCTGGGCCACCACGAGCGGTGGCTGGAGTTGGTCCAGTACCTGCTGACCGGCAACACCGCCGCCGCGCTGGAGGTGGTCAACCAGGCCGCCTGGGAGGGGGCCGACTTGCGCCAGCTGCACCGGCAAGCCCTGGAGCTTTTGCGGGCGGCGATGCTGCTGGAATGGGAAGCTGCCGATACCCTGGAATTGCCGGAGCACGTCACGGCTCAACTGAAAGAACTGGTCGGCAATTTGCCCAACTGGCGGATAGTCAAGGCCCTGCGCAGCTGGGGCGAGGTCAATCTGCGCTATGACGCTCCCTCCACTCTGCCCCTGGAATTGGCGGTGGTGGAGATCTGCAACGACGACGTGGCGCCGCCGGCCGCAGCCCCCCAACCCGCCGCTACTCCCGCCACTGCCCCCACCCGCGGCCGTACGGCGCCAGCGGCGCCGCGGCCGGCGCCCGGCCCCGGCTCTAGCGCTGGGCCTGATCCTGGGCCCAGTCCTGGCCCGGCGGTGGCACCGGCGCCGGCCGATACGCCGGCGCAAAAGCCGGCTACTCCGACCCGCCGGCCGGCCCCACCCGCGCCGGCCGAAACTCCCGCCGCCCCCGGCCCGCCTCCGGCCAATGCCGCTCCGCCAGACCTGGCCGGGCCGGAGTCCGGCGACGGCGAACTGCCCGCCCGCTGGCAGGCCACGGTCAAGGCATTGAACCGCTGCAAAGGCAGGAAGTATAACCTGGGCGCCCTGCTCCGGGACTGCAAACCCGACACGATTCGCCTGAATAGTGATACACTGGTACTGCCCTTCGTCCACTCGGCCAATATGGAGCGAATGCAGGAGGAACTGGAAGACCCCAACTCCCAGCGGATGGTAACGGAAGCCATCGCCCGGTTCTTTGGCTCGCCCTACGATTTCAAAATTACCCTGGCTGGCGAGAAGGAAGAAGGCGCCCCGGCCAACCGGCCCAACCAGCATAGCCCGCTGGTGCGTACCGCCCTGAACATGGGAGCGCGAATCCTGGAGGATACTTTCGAATGAGCATGAACCGGAACATGATGCGGCAGGCCCAGCGAATGCAGGCCCAGTTGCAGAAAATCCAGGAAGAACTGGAAACCCTTACCGTCGAGGGCAGCGCCGGCGGTGGCGTGGTCAAGGTGGTGATGACCGGCAAGCAGACGGTCGAGTCGGTAGCCATTGCGCCGGAGGCCGCCGAGGACGTGGAACTGCTCCAGGACCTGGTGGCGGCGGCGGTCAACGACGCCTTCACCAAAACCCAGGAACTGGCCGCCAGCAAAATGGGCGCCATTACCGGCGGGATGAACCTCCCCGGCCTGATTTAGCCGGAGCTGCGCCCGGCGGCTTGATTTCAGGTACGCTCAAGAAAAGCGGGCAAACGGCGCGGGCGCTTAAAGCGCAGGTGCAACTATGACTCTGGAACATCTGCCCTCCGCCGCTCCCTCCCTGGCGCGGCTGATTCAGGAACTGAACAAGCTGCCGGGCATTGGCCCCAAGAGCGCCCAGCGTCTGGCCTACTTCATTATCCGCCTGCCCGACAGCGAGGCCCACGCCCTGGCTGACGCCATCAACGCCGTCAAGCAGAGCATAATGTTCTGCGCCGAATGCCAGAACCTGACCGATGCCAGCCCCTGCGCCATCTGCGCCAACCCCCAGCGCAACCGGGAGCAAATCTGCGTGGTGGAAGACTCGCTGGACGTGCTGGCCCTGGAGCGCACCCACTGCTACCGGGGCCGGTACCACGTCCTGCACGGGGTAATATCCCCCCTGAACGGCGTCGGCCCCGACCAGATAAAACTCAAGGAACTCCTCCCCCGCCTGTCCGACGGCTTGGTCAAGGAAGTGGTTATCGCCACCAACCCCACCCTGGAGGGGGAGGCTACGGCGATGTATATCTCCCGCCACTTGGCTGGCAGCAACGTCCGGATTACCCACCTGGCCCGGGGCCTGCCCGTCGGCGGCTCCCTGGAGTATTCCGACGAACTCACCCTCAGCCGGGCCTTTCAGGGCCGCCAGGAAGTTTAGGGCCGGGTAATGAAGTTCAGGGTAATTGCGTCCCCGTTGCGGGGATTTTCGCTCCGGAGACGCCGGAAGCAGCGAGCGGCGCCGGGAATCTCCATGCCGGCGGCGCTCTGACGCCTCCCCCCGGCGCAAATAACGTTTAAGGCGAGCGTAAAGCAGTAATGGCGCCCCCCAGAACCTACCGCGCCGAGGCATTGACCCTCAAAAACACCCCCACCGGCGAGGCCGACCTGCTGGTAACCCTCTTTTCCCGGGAAGGGGGTAAACTGCGGGCCGTGGCCCGGGGCGCCCGCCGTCCCACCGGCAAGCTGGTCGGCCACCTGGAGCCGCTGACCCTCACCCGCTTGTCCCTGGCCCGGGGCCGCAACCTGGACCAGGTCAGCCAAGCCCAAACTTTGGATAACTTTACCGCGCTGAAATCGGACCTGACCGCCCTGACCAAAGGGTTGTACGTGGCCGAACTGGTGGAGGGCTTCGGCTCCGAGGCCAGCCCCAACGAACCCCTCCTGCGCCTGGCCCTGGATACGCTGGCCGCCATTGGCCGCGCCCCCGGGGACGACCTGCCCCTGCTCCATTTCCAACTGCATTTGCTGAACGTCTCGGGCCTGCTGCCGGAACTGCGCTGCTGTGTGGAGTGCCGCCGGGACCTGGAACCGGGCCGCCACCGTTACAGCGCGGCCGGCGGCGGGGCGCTCTGCCTCGACTGCGCCACCCAGCCCGCTGGCGACGGGAGACCAACCGGCTCCGGCTCCCGTCCCTTGTCCCTGCGCGCCCTCAAGGTGCTGCGCCGGCTGGCCGCTGGCCGCCGGGCCGCGGAACTACCTAACTTAACCCTAGACGAACCCCTGGCCCGGGAACTGAAGTCCATCCTCACCGGCACGGTCCAATACTGGCTGGACCGGGAAATCCGCTCCAACGCCTTCCTGAACCACCTGGCCCGCCGGAGGGGATAGCCTCCGCTGCGGCTCGGTGTAGTACGTCGGGATTCCACGCCTGGCGCGGGGCCGCTTGATGGTAGCAGGCCGGCCGGAACAAGCAGTTCCGAGCCCATCCAATCCGTGCCGGCCGCCTGGCGCGGGGCCGCTTTGCAAAGGGATTATATACTTGATTGCATCGCTCCCCGTAGCTAGAATAGCTTTGCTACGGTGATTCAACTATACAATGCCTTCTGTCGCATTGACCCTGGTGTAGCTGAGCGGGACATTTCAGCCTCCTTGTCGGTCAAGGCCGGGTCGGTCAAGGCCGGGTCGGTCAAGGCCGGGTCGGGCAAGGCCGGATTGGGCAAGGCCGGATTGGGCAACCGTAGCAAGGGCCTCTACCCTCATACCCTAGAGGTAGTTCCGGTGACGTTGCCTTTATCCGCCGACGGTTTCTGGGTCAAGGAATACCCGGGGCAGGTAGGCCCGGTGGCGTTGCCCTTATCCGCCCTGTTCCTGTCGCTCCTCCTGGTCGCCTGCGCCTCCTCTACCCCGGATACTACCCCGGACCTCCCCGCCACGGTAACCGCCCAGGTCCAGGAGCAACTGGCCGCAGTTCCCACTGCCACCCCCTGGCCAACGCATACACCTTATCCCACCGCAACGCCTTACCCTACCCCGACTCCATTGCCGACAGCTACCCCGGCTCTATTGCCGACGACTACCCCGTATCCTACTGCCACCACGTTGCCAACGCATACACCCTATCCTACCGCAACGCCTTATCCCACCCCTAGGCCAAGGCCAACGGCCGCCCCAGGGCCAACGCATACTCCTTATCCCATCACAACGCCTTACCCTACCCTTGGCCCAACGCCAACGGCTACCCCATGGCCAACGCCAACACCCCGGCCTCTCGCCCAGTGGGTAAGCCATCGCCCCCGGGACCTTTACAGCTTATCCCTGCCGAATAGCTGGGAAGAAGAGGATTATGAGCCGGGTGATACCGGATTTGTAATTTATGTAGCTCCCGGCGGTTACGCTGACTTGTCCATTTTCAACGATTTTGCGGAACTTGGCTGGGTAGAGGGCTATGACATTGATGCCAGCACCCTGGATGATTTGAGTTACCTCGAGGACGAACCGGGCTATAAAACGGTGGCAATATGGCCCGTTACCCCGACTACGAATCGGTCAAAGTACCGGTACAGCGGAACGGATGGCTACTGCGACATTGAGGGACATGGCTTGCATATATTGACCGGGAATTATGCCTACTCTGTGCAGTTAGAGATATGCACTAACTCAAGGGGAAAATATGGTGAAGCCTTTGTGGAAAAGGTGTTTGACGGGTTCGTGTACGCCGCTGGCCGGTAATCCCCAGCCGTTCCCGGATAGCGCCCCGACGCGCACCTCTCTGACGCCACTGGCGTGGTAACCCCACTCGTTCCCGGATAGCGCCGCGGCGCTACACCGGTTGCCACAATGTCCCGGCGGTGGTTGCGCTACCGGCAAGACCGGGAACCCCGGTCATCCGCCCGGTAGTAAAGGACAACAGCTCGGACTGGCAATTCGAGCCGTTAAAAGAGACCGGGGCGCCGGGCCCGGGGGCCGGACAAGCGGGACCGATTCCATCCAATCGGTGATGGCCGCCTGGCGCGCGGCACGCCGCTTTGCAAAACCATCTCCCATTAGGTTAAACTGAATTGCTCCGTTGACGGGGCTGGGAAACGCCAGGAAACAATGGCGGCCGGGGCAAGCAAGCCGCCGGCAGGAGCAGTGTTCGGCCTTGACCACTCTGCGCGTAAAGGTTGGCGAACAATGGTACACCGTGGAGGTAGGCGACCTGCGCCATTCCCCGGTGGAGGTGAGCGTTGACGGACAGACCTATCACGTAGAGGTTGAAGCGCCGGAACTTCCTCCGACCCAGGCCCAGCCCCGGGTGCGCCGGGGGCGCCGCCCGCCCAGCCGGGTAACCGCGCCGCCGGCCTTTCCCCGGGGCGCCGCGCCCCTGCCTTCCTTTAATCCATCGGATAAAATGCTCCGTTCTCCCATGCCGGGCCGGGTCATTTCCATCCGGGTCCGGCCCGGCGACCGGGTAGCCGCCGGAGATGAGGTCTGCGTGGTGGAGGCAATGAAAATGGAACAGAGCATCCGGGCCGCCCAGGATGGGGTGGTCAAGGAAATCTACGTCCAGCCCATGGCCTCGGTCAGCGCCAACGACCCGCTGATTGAACTGGAGTAACCCGCGGCGGCGGCGTCATAGCGGCAGGCCACCGGCCAACGACCCGCTGATTGAACTGGAGTAACCCGCGGCGGCGGCGTCATAGCGGCAGGCCACCGGCCAACGACCCGCTGATTGAACTGGAGTAACCCGCCGCCTCTCCACCGACTTGCTCCCCCTGGAGGCTCGCTAACCGCCGCTTTTTTCACCGCAAGGACATCAATTTTTGGGGAGAGGATATAACCATGAAGATCACCCGAGCCACCACGCGCGTTTTGCGAACCCCTGCGGAACATCCCCTGGTGGAAGGCATTCCCGCCAGCGACGCCACCAGGGATTTCGTAACCCTGGAGCTGGATACCGATGCAGGAATCCAGGGCATTGGCTTTTCTTTTATCCCCGGCTCCGTGGGCAATCCCCTGATTACCGCCCTGAAGGTTACGGTGGACGCCCTGGGCGAGCTGGTAACCGGGGAGGACCCGCTGCCGGTAGAGGCCGTCGTGGGGCGGCTGCGCCAGGAGATGGGCAGCGCCGGGCCGGGCCTCTTCAACTTTGCCCTGGCCGCCATCGATATGGCGCTCTGGGACATCAAGGGCAAGGCGCTGGGCCAATCGGTATGCACCCTGCTCGGTGGCCACCGGGACCGGGCGCCGGTCTATGCCAGCGGTCAGCTGGAGCGGCGGCGCAACCTGGAATACCTGGCCGACGTGGGGCCGCGCCTGGTCGAAAAGGGATTTCGCCAGATGAAAACCCAAATGGGCGCCGAACCCTCGGCGGAGGACGAAATCGCCCGCATCCGCACCCTGCGGGAGGCACTCGGCCCCGACATTGACCTGATGTGCGACATCAACCAGCTTTGGGACGTGAACCGGGCCATCACCATCGGCCGGCGGGTGGAGGAGTACAACCTTTTCTGGCTGGAGGATATGACGGTTCACGACGACTACCAGGGCTTGGCCCGCATCGCCGACGCCCTGGCTACGCCCATCGCCGCCGGGGAGTACGTCTTTGGCATCACGCCTTTCCGACAGCTTATCGAAAACCGCTCCACCGACATCGTGATGATTGACCTGATGCGGGTGGGCGGCATTACCCAGTTCCAGAAAGTAGCCGGGATGGCCGAGGCCTTTAACCTGCCGGTGGTCAGCCACCTGATTCCCGAGGTACAGGTGCACAACATCGCCGCCATTCCCAACGGGCTGACCGTGGAGTATATGCCCTGGTCGCTGCGCCTTTTCGAGGAAACGCCAGCGATCGTCAACGGCGAAATCGTGGCGCCGGACCGGCCGGGTCTGGGGCTGGCCTTCAGCCAGGAGGCGATCCAGCGGTATCAAGTGCAGGGAAGTTAGCCCAATTAGTCCAGCCGGCGCTACAATAAAACCCGTCAGGCCATTACCGGAGGTGAACCGATGACCGCCCAACTACGTATTTACACGATCAACCGGGGGATGATGGACTCCTGGCTCTCGGTGTTCAACCAGCACCTGCGGCCCCTGCACGACCGGCTGGGCATCCCGGTGGTCAGCAGCTACGTCAACGCCGAACGGACCGAGTTTATCTGGGTGCGCCGTTTCAGCAATGCCGCCGAAATCCCGGACAAGGAGGCGGAATACTTCGCCTCTCCGGAGCGCACCGCGCTGGGCGATCTCCCCACCAGCCACATCGCCAAGATAGAGGTGCGGGTGATCGAGGAAGTAGCCGCCGCCGGTTAACCCCCTCGGCGCCAGGTTAAGTGTTAACCCCGGAGACGCCGGAACAGCGGGGAACAAATGCAGGTTATCAGGTCGTTACTGCGGACATTAGCCGCGCGACTCAACCGCCCCGGGGCGCCACGACCGGGGCGGTCCCGCCTGGGCGACTATCTGACCGAAACGGTAACCTACCACCATTGAGGCCCCCGTCCCTAACCCCCGGTTGGGGGTTAAGTTTGGCTGGCTCTTCCGCGCCAACGGTGCAGCGCCCAGCCATCTGGCGGCGGCTCCAGTTTGTCCAGTTTATCCAGCAACCCCTGAACGACTTGGAGCCGTCGCTTGACCGGAACTAGACCGGGATTCAGAAGCAGCGCCCTTACAACTCCTTCCACATCTCTATATGGGGTATCTCCACCTCCAGAAAAACCGCTCCCCGCTCCTGGTAGCCCAGACCGGCATAGAAACCCTTAACGTATTCCTGGGCGTGAAGGACGCAGTGGTTCACGCCCCGGTTGCGGGCTTCCTCTTCCAGGAACCGGAGGATTTGCGTCCCTGCGCCCCGGCGCCGCCAGGCCCGGTCAACGGCCATGCGTCCGATTCGCCCAATTTGCCCCGATTCGCCAGCCTCGATTACCAGGCGTCCGGCGCCGATAATCTGGCCCAGATGCAGCGCTACCGCGTGGGTAGCCGTGGCATCGGCTGCGTCCAGTTCCGCTTCGGCCGGGATTTGCTGCTCAACGACGAACACCTGCATCCGCACGTTGATCGCCCCTTCCAGTTCCGCCTCCGTTTCCGCTAGTTTGACTTCCACTTCACCCACAAGCAGCGTCCTTATTTAACAACTCGAATTGGGAATTGAGGCGGAGTCCGGCCCTCCCCAGTCGCTGGACAGCCGTTATCAGTTCGTAATTTGTAATTCCTGATTACCGGGCCAGGCCGTAGGCGATGGCGCGCAGGTTGGGGTCTTCGGTGGCGTTCAGAGTTGCGGCCAAGTCAGCGATCAGCTTGCCGCCGGCAGTGCCGCCCCAGAACCAGCGGTGCAAGGCCTCCGCATCGGCGTCCCGGCTCTGGGCCATCCGGGCTTCATAGTAGAAAGCCTTCAAGTCATCGGCGCAGTAGCGGATAAACTGGGGCCGGGATACCCCGGCGGGCCGCTCGGTCATATCGGCGTCCGCATCGCCCCGGGCGCAGGCTTCCAGAAAACGCACCATGCCCCGAAAGCGGCGCTGCGGAATGCCGCTCAGTCCGACGGCGGTACGGCCGGCATGATTTTCCGTCCAACGCTCATAGAAGGCGCGCAGGGCGGTTACCTCGTCGGCGGCGCTGCGGCCCGCCGGGGCCGGCTCGGCGTTCACCTGGGACGCCTGGGGCAGCGCCCCCGGGGCCGCGGCGCCGGCGTCATCCTCCGGGAAGTCGGCTAATACCGGCCCCCGGTCGGCTTGCAGCAAGTCCAGCGCGGCCCGGATAACCCGGTGTTGATACTCCGGATCATCGGGCTTGCCCAGGGCAAAACCGAAGTAGAAAGGCACGAACAAGGCGCGGGGCGGTTTTACCTTTGCGACGTGTTCCCGCACCATAGCGATGGCGGTGGTGGCAATCCCCTGCTCCTCAAAGACCCGGGCCAGCACACTCACGGTGTGGGTACAAAGGGGTCAAGTAGGGGTCAGGAGAACCACCGCCACGCCCTCGTCCTGGAGCCGCCGGGCCACCTCCGGGCCGGTCTCCTCAATTACCCGGCCCGGGTCGCGCAGGGCCCCCATAAAAGAGTAGTAGTTGGCGGAGACGCTGCCGATGACGCCCCGCTCTACCAACTCCCGCAGCCGGTCAACAGGAAAGGTTACGTTCAGGTCCCGGTAGATGCCGGTATGGTCGAAGCCGATGCTGAAGTGGCTTTGCGCCACCTCCGCCGGGTTGCAGTCGCTGGGGATTACCCGGTAAGCGGACTCGCCGCCCGGATCGTCCCGGTTAAAGGGTTTATCGTCCCGCAGGTGCAGCCCGGCAGTGGTTACCAGGGCTACCTTGCTCCGGGTCAGGGCCCGGGCCGGCGCCACCCAGGGCGCCGTGTCATGCTCCAGACAAGGGAAGAACTCCAGGGTGCGCCGCTGGACTTCGCTGAGAGTTTCCAACCTGGGCATAGTACCCCTCCTCCCCTAAACCTCAATCGGCTAGTCTAGTTGAATACTATGGCGCCCCGTCCGACTTCGCCCTTGTCCATATCGCCGTAAGCCTCATTTATTTGGTCCAGGGTGTAGTGTCGCAGCACCAGGTCGTCCAGGTTCAGCTTGCCGGACCGGTAGAGGTCAATCATAGTGGGCATATCGGTGCGGGAACGAGCCGAGCCGTAATAGGTTCCCCGCAGGGTCTTTTCGTTGCGCACCAGGTCAACGGCGTTGATGGGGGCCTCGGCGCCGGCCGGGGCAATGCCCACCACCGTAACCGTCCCGCTCTTGCTGCACATATCATAAGCCGCCTTGACCGTCTCGGCGGAACCGAAAACCTCAAAGGTATAGTCGGCGCCCCGCCCGTCGGTCAGTTCCTTGACCTGGGCTACCGGGTCCCGGTCGGCGGCGTTGACCGAATGGGTGGCGCCGAATTTCATCGCGAACTCCAACTGGCTCTCCCGGATGTCCACCGCGATGATTTTGTCGGCGTTGAACAGTCGGGCGCCCATAATCACGTTGAGACCCACCCCGCCGCAGCCTACCACCGCGACGGTGCTGCCCGGCTGGACGTGGGCGCTGAACATAACGGCGCCCACTCCGGTAGGGACGCAGCAACCAATCATCGCCGCCTTGTCCATGGGCAACTCGGTATGCGTGGGAATGCAGCCGGTTTCGGGAACCACGGCGTACTCGGCAAAGCAGGCCACCTTGCCCATGTGGTGGATGTCCCGGTTGTCCTTATGCAGGCGAGTGGTGCCATCCAGCATAAAGGGGCCGGTAGCCATGTGCAGGTCGCAAAGGTTGGAGCGGCCTTCCAGGCAGGACTTGCAGCGGCCGCAAGCAGGAACGAAGGAGAGGACGATCTGGTCGCCGGGCTTGGTCAGGGTTACGCCTGGCCCGACCCGCTCCACCCGGCCGGCCCCCTCGTGGCCTAGAACGGCGGGGAGGTTGATATTAGCGTCTCCATGCATAAAGTGCCGGTCGCTGCGACAGACCCCGGCGGCTCCGATTTTTACCAGCACCTCCCCGGCCCGGGGTTCATCCAGGTCCACGTCCTCCACCACCAGGGGTTGCCCATACTCATACAAAACGGCAGCCTTCACGAGTACTCCTCCTGAACCGAATCGCTGAATATCATCCACCCCAATAATCTATCCCCAGCCCGGTATCTGTCAACCTCCAGGCGTCGGCCCCAACGTCCCCCCGGGGAACCGCAACTTAAAGGCAACGCCGCGACTCCGGCTCCTTCCTTGCCGAACCGGATGGCACCGAACCGGAAGGCCGCTATCCGGCCGGCGCGGTGGATGGTGGACAGAGTTCATTACTTGCCAAAACTTACCGAACCGGAAGGCCGGGATTTCACCCTTCCCCCGGGGAGAAGGAGCGGCACCAGTATCACTATAGGCCAGTTCTGTCCGTTTCACCCTTCCCCCGGGAGTAAGGAGCCGGGTTGCGCTCAATATCCAGCTTCTGCCCCCGGTCTCTCTCCGGGAGATTCAGGCCGGGGGCAGGGACACACCCGGCGCGGCGTGTGTTAGAATAGGGGAAATGCCAGGGCATTTTGAGTCTCTTTCACATTGGGGAGATGTTCCATGAGCTTTCCTTTCCGGGCCGGCAAGTCAAAAGCGTCCCTTACCCTGCCGGTGGCAGCGTTGGGGCTGTTGTTGTTAGTTGCGGCCCTGGTTGCGGGCATAGCCGCTTGTAACGCAGCCGGTGAACCCCGGGATACTGCCGCGCCGGTTAGTTCGACCAAACCGGTTGAAACGGTTGAAACCGCGACGCTAACCGCCCCGGCAACCCCAGCCGGCGTTGCCGGAGAACCGGCGGCTAAATCAGCGCCGGCCGGGCGACCTCCGGAAAGGGCCGCCCCGGTTGAACCCGAGGTTGAAACCGCTCCTGAAACCGCGGCAAAACCGGACAATGCGCCGGCCCAGGCGACGGAACCCGTCGCCGCCGCAACCCCGTCCGTTCCGCCGGTTCCGCCCATGGAACCTGAAGCGGCAACGGAACCTCCGGGCGCTGCCACCGACGCTGCCGCCCCGGTTGAGCCCCCCACAGCGACGGCGGCAGCAGTTGAGCCTACGGCGCTTCCCGAGCCGCCGCCGGCAACGGGCAGTCGGGTCGGCAACCGCATTCCGGCCTTTACCCTGGAACTGACGGACGGCGCTACGGTATCCTCGGCCAGCCTGGTGGAGCAGGAAAAGCCGGCCTTCCTCTTTTTCTTCGCCACCACTTGAGGGGTCTGCACCGCTGAGTTGCAGCGGATGAAAGAGGTTTACCCCGAGTATGCCGAACAGGTAAACTTTTACGCCGTAGGCACCTTTTCCAAGGCAATAGAAAGCATCGAAAAGCTGGAGCGCTACCGCCAGCAACGGGGCCATCCCTGGCCGGTCGCCAACCCGGCCAGCAACCAGGTCCTGGCCGACCTGAATGTAACCATCCAGTCAACCAAGATCGCCTTCGATTCCCGGGGGGTAATAACCTACCGGGACGGGTTTGGCAATGGCGACCCGGCGGTCTGGCGCCAGGTATTTATGGAGTTGGCCCAACCCCAATAGGCCGGAGCAGGGCGGGGGATTTGCCGCAGCGTCGGGAGCCGGGAAAAGTTCGCCGGGAGAAGTTCGATGAGCCGTAGAATCTGGACGGGACGAGTCCTCCCAACACTGGGATTGCTGGTGGCGTTGGCGGGTTTTGGCGTCTCGATCTATCTGTCGGTCAACCAGCCGCCGGCAGCGACCGGGCCGGGCGGTTCCGGGCCGGCAGAGATCGGGACCGAATTAACCGGGGCGGAGTCAGCCAGGGCCGAATCAAGCGGGCCGGCAGAACCTCCCGGCAGTAACCTCACCAGCGCCGACTTCCCGGCGACCTCCCCGGAGGTGGGCCACCAGGTCGGCTACCAGATCCCCGATTTTACCCTGGAGTTGGTGGACGGGGCCGCGATTGCGTCAGCCGACCTGGTGGCTGCGGAACGGCCCGCCTTCCTGTTCTTTTTCGCCACCACTTGAGGGGTCTGCACCGCCGAGTTGCGGCGGATGAAAGAGGTTTACCCCGAATATGCCGAAGCGGTGGACTTTTATGCCGTGGGCGTCCACCCGGGCAGCGTTGAGGACATCGCCACTCTGGAGCGCTTCCGGCAGGAACAAGGTTATCCCTGGCCCGTCGCGGCGGGCCAGGGGCAGCTCCTGGCCGACCTGAACGTAACCATCCAATCCACCAAGATCGCCTTCGATTCTGCGGGAGTAATCACCTACCGGGAGGGTATGGGCCGGGGCAGCCCGGCGGTGTGGCAAGATGTGTTCCGGGAACTGGCGGAGTTGCAGTAGGTTGCGGCATAGGTTGCGTACCGTAGCCGGGCTATTCCACCTTTTCCAGGCGGGCATAGCTTAAAAGGAGACGGCGCAGTTCGCCCCCGCCGAACATTACGGCTACCTCGTAATCGTTGCCCCATTCCGCGCAGGACATTACCCGACCCTCGCCGAACTTGTCATGGCGCACCGCGTCTCCGAGTTCCGGCACATACCCCGGCGCAGAAAGCCCGGTTGGAGCGGCGGTAGAAGCGGTGGATGCGGGCCCGGCATAGGGCTGCCGGTTCCAGGCGGTCAACCGGGCCGGCCCGTTCGACCGTATAGAGCCGGTACTGGCGCCGCCGGAGGCGCGGACGCCGGTGGTCAGCTCTTCGGGAATCTCATCGAGAAAACGGGAGCGCAGGGTAGGCCCGCTGCTGCCCCACAGACTGCGGCGGAAGGCTCGCAACAGGTACAGCTGCTCCCGGGCCCGGGTGATCCCCACGTAGCAGAGACGCCGTTCCTCCTCCAAATCCTCGTTGCTATCCATCGACCGGCTGTGGGGCAGCAGCCCTTCTTCCAAACCCACGATGAACACTACCGGAAACTCCAGACCTTTGGCTTGATGCAGCGTGATGAGGGTAACGGTGTCTTCCGATTCTTCGTAGCTGTCGGCGTCGGAAACCAGGGAAACCCGCTCCAGCAGGGCGGCCAGTCCGTCCTCCGGGGCTTCGCCATTATGTTCCCCGGCCAGGGCGATGAACTCCCGCAGGTTTTCCAGCCGTTCCTCCGGGTTGTTGTCATTTCCCTCGATGTGGGCTTCCAGGCCCGACTCGGCCAACACCAACTTAATCAGGGCCGCCACCGGCGTCCTGAGCTTGAGTTCAGCCAGGCGGCCCAGCAGGTCGCCGAACCGGGCTACGGCGGTATAGGCGCGGGCGGCCAGAGGCGCCGGACAGGGCCGACCGGCCGCCTTGGCCTGGGCCACCAGCCGGATGGCGTCATAGACGGATACGCCTTGCCCGATCGACCAGCGGGTCAGGTCTTGCATGGACTTGTCGCCAATGCCCCGGGGCGGCGTATTGATGGCCCGAGCCAGGTTCACGTCGTCCTGGGGGTTGTGGAGCAGGTAGAGGTAGGCCAGCAGGTCCCTGATTTCCCGCCGCCGGTAAAACTGGATGCCGCCGATGATACGGTACTTTATGCCCTGGCGCAGGCAGGCTTCTTCCAGGGCGCGGGACTGAGCGTTAATCCGGTACATCACGGCGCAATGGCCCGGCTTCACCCTTCCCCGCCGGGCCAGGTCGCCTATCTGCTTGACGACAAAGTCGGCCTCTTCCTCCTGGGTATAGGCTTCGTGAATCACCACCTCCGTCCCCGCCGCGTTCTCCGTCTTCAACTCCTTGGGCACCCGCAGCCCGTTGTTGGCGATCAAACTGCCGGCGGCCCCCAGGATGGTCTGCGTGGAGCGGTAGTTCTGCTCCAGAGCAATAACCCGGGCGTCCGGGTAGTCCTGCTGAAAGCTGAGGATGTTGCGGATGTCGGCGTTGCGCCAGGAATAGATGGACTGGTCCGGGTCGCCCACCACGCAGATGTTCTGGGCCGGGCCGGCGAGCAGCTTTGCCAGCCGGTACTGGACGATATTAGTGTCCTGGAACTCGTCAATCATCAGGTATTCGTACCGGCGATGGTACTCTTCCCGTACTTCAGGGAATTCCTCCAGCAGCTGGACGGCCCGCAGCAACAGGTCGTCAAAGTCCACGGCGTTGCTGCGGCTCAGCAGTTCCTCGTAGTGGTGATAGACCCGGGCGGCAAGCTCCTCCGGGTAATTGTCCGTCAACTGGGCCCGCCGGGCCAGGGCCACCGAGTCCATCAACAGACTCTTGGCCCGGGAGATGATGCTCTGCACCGCCCGGGGAGCGTTGCGTTTAACGTCAACTTCGGCCAATTCCATCGCCCGCTTGAGCAGGCCCAACTGGTCGTCGGCGTCGTAAATGGTGTAGTTGGAATCGAGGCCGACGCCATCGCCGTGGCGGCGGAGCAGCCGGGCGCAAAAGGCGTGAAAGGTGCCGGCGAAAACGGCGTTGGCTTCCTGCCGACCGTCCCCGACCAGGGTCTGAATCCGCCCCCGCATCTCCCGGGCCGCCTTGTTGGTAAAGGTAACCGCGGCAATACGGTAAGGGCTGACCCGGCATTCCTGTACCAGGTAAGCAATGCGATGGGTGATGACCCGGGTCTTGCCGCTGCCCGGCCCGGCCACAATGAGTAAGGGGCCGACGGTATGCAGCACCGCTTCCGCCTGGGCGTCGTTCAACCCTTCAATCAAATCAATGTTTTGCCTGGTCATAACCGGTCAATTATAGCACGGGAAAGGCGGGAAAGGGGGATGCCCGTATCCGGAACGCCGTTCGAGAGCCCGGTGAAGGTGGATGGAAGCTCGGATGGCCCGGATCCGGGGCGGAACGACTCCGGCCGGGTGGCCTCTTACACCACCCGGCCGGGATGACCCGGATCCAGGGCGGAACGCCCCCCGGCAAAAGGCGTCCCGGGTTAAACACTACTGTCCTGGCTATTGTCCTGCCAATCCCGGTTCACTTTGGCAAAAAGGCGTCCAATTACGCGGGTCGCTCCAACCGGCGCGGGCCTTGCTCCGGCGGCGCCGGCCCTTGCCCTGGTTGCCCGGAACGACCGGCGCGGGCGTAGGACTTGCTCCGGCGGCGCTGGCGGCCATTTGAAGGCAGTTACTTATGGAACGGGAAACTCGGCCTTCCAGATTTGCCCTTCGCCTGAAATGAACTGACCGGTGCGGATTCTGATAGTATCGTAGTTCGGGAGCGGAATGCTCATCAGGCATTTTCCGTCGAATATCACTCCACGCTGGTCGAAGTCGAAGTGTATATTGTCGAATCCGTACTGCTTTCGCCCGTCGGGCAGCTCGTCCCTGTTGACGGGAATCAGGTGCAGAAAGAACCTCGTGCCCGTGTCCGCAGCGCCGCACGGACGCTTAAAGTAAGTCAACGTATCGCCTTTCAGATAAATATCAAAGGCGGATTGAGCTGCCGGTTCTCCGAAATCGCCGGCAGCGATGGCCGCAGCGGTTAACCGGTATGGGTTCAAGGAATCAATATAGTTCCGGTTCACCCGGAATATAAGCCCGTCGCTCAAGTCAGCCACCGGCTCCAGTCCCGGCGCCGCACGCATATCGACGGGCTGGAAGTTAAAAAGGGAGCTGCCAAATGAATGGTAAAACCAGACCGCGTAGGCGCCGTCCGGGACGTTTCCAATCCACCGGCCCAGCCACTCCTGGCTCGTGGAAAACTCATCGCTTTCCTGAGGGATGGTGTATGTGCTTGCCCGGCTTCTGGGCCTGGGCAATAGCAGATGGTTGTCGGCCCCCGTATCGTGTAAATACGTTAAAGCCGGATTGTTGGACCACACTTGGCCGGAGAGGGGATTCTCCCGGATATACCGCAGCGTCTCGGACTCGGCCCAGGGTTTTCCGCCGTAGCCGCTGCCTTCGGAGTTAGCCCGGCTTATTGCGAGGACCTGTAAAGGAACCTGACCCGCCATCCACAACGAAGCCGCTATGACCAGAATAACCGCCAGCAAGCTGGTGTTTTGCCCGCTTCCTTGCGCCAATGCCCGGATTAGCGGCAGCTTCCCGGCGCTTCCCAGCAGCTTTCTTTCCCGTTCATAACTGAGGAACCGGTCCAGCGCCAATGCTGCCGCTAGCAGCAGGGGAAGGTACAAAACGGACAGGTATCTCGGCTGAATCCCGTGCAGGGTAGCGCCGGACATCGCGCCGGTGATAAGCAGGACAAGGTATGCCAGCGCAAACCCGCCGAATATGACGCTCGGACGCCAGGCGCCCCAGTTCCCGGTTTTTCGGGAATCCCTGAGGCAAAGGTAACCGCCTACTATCAGAATAGCGGCCAGGATAGCGACAGCCAGCGCAGCCAGCGCCAGGGCGACCATTGGCGGCGACAAATCCGCCGGCTTCCATCCGAGAAGCAGCAGGTCGAATTGCGTCCAGCCAGCGATGACCGAGCCGGTAGAGTCCAACAGCTCCGGCCAGGCGTAGTTGACGGGGCGCCGGTTACCGACTAACGCGCCAGTAAGCAGAAAATTGCGCAGCAGCCACAGCCCCATAGGAATCGCCACGATTAACGCGTACCCGGCAAGCCGCTGCGCCTTCTCCGGCAGCGCTGCGCCCGGCTGGAAAAGAAGCAACAACCCCACGGTAACCGGAATTGCGGCGCCCAAATAGCGGGTCTGCCAGGCCAGGGCGGAGAACACGGCCGCCCAAACCAGGGCCGAGCCTTTACCGTCGGTCAGAAATCGGTCGGTCTGAATCAGGGCAAGGATTGACAGCAAGACGAACGCGGGGCCCGGTAAGGCCCAGGCGGCTAAATCCGTCAGCGGAATTGACCAGGCGACCGCCAGGCAAACCCCATAGACCAGAAAACGGGACTCCAGACGGCGCCGCAGATATTGACCAGTGGACAGGACGGTCAGCCCGAAAATGACCGCGTTGAGTGGGCCCGCCACGGCGTAAGGGTCGAAAACGCCAAGGCCCACCCCGGCCAGCGCTGCCGGATACAGCGGCGGCCACAGCCGGTAGATTGACCCGTCCAGATTAAAGAAGCCTTCTCCCGCCAACAGGTTCCGGGCTACGGCGATGTAGTTGATGGAATCCCAGGTCAGCATCACTCCATAAGTGAGTTGCCGCGCCAGCGCCAGGCCCACGCCTGCCAGGGCAAGGGCAATCAGCAGCAGGGTGAAGCGGTCAGGAGGGGAAGGCCGGAAGAAGGGAGCGGCCCGGCGCCAGGGAGAGGGCAGTGGTGTTCTCAACGCGCGCGGTCATTCATAGCAGGGCCAACTTCGAGCAGGCTAAGGCTCAAGCCGGGACTTCGGTCAGGACTATCGGGCCTCGCCGCCAGCAGCGCCGGGCTTTTGCCCACTTCAACTATACCGGCGCCGGTGGATAACATCAAGATTACCAGCCTTGTTTTACCATCCGGTTGGCTACCAGGAAGGTCCTTATATGACTTCCGAACCGGCCGGGTCCCCGGTACGTAGCAATTGTATGCGGCAACTTCCCGCAAGTGCTATAATCCCTGCGTGGAATAGCGGAATAATCGAGCAGCAAACGCCGGCAGCGCCGGCCCAGGCCCGTGAGACAAAGCTGAGGAGGAACTGTGAACAGCGGCAGCCAGAATCTAAGAACGCCCGGCCCGACGCCGATCCCCGAGGACATCTATGCGGCGATGTCGGACCCGATGATCAACCACCGGGGACCCGAGTTTTTTGAGTTGATAACCGAGTGCACCGAAAAGCTGAAGCAGGTTTTCATGACCGAAAAGGACGTATTCATCCTGACTTCCTCGGGCACCGGGGCGCTGGAAGCGTCCATCGTTAATACCCTTTCGCCAGGGGATAAGGTGCTGGCGGCCAGCGCCGGTTCCTTTGGCGACCGCTACGCCGACGCCCTGGAAGCCTACGGCGCCGCGGTGCAGCGGCTGAACTTTGAATGGGGCGAGCCGGTGGCCCCGGAAGCGGTCCGCCAGAGCTTGCAGGCCGACCCGGAAATCCGGGCGGTTATGATCACCCACAACGAGACCTCCACCGGCGTTACCCACGATTTACAGAGCATTGCCGGGGTAGCCAAGGGCGAGTTTGGCAAACTCCTCCTGGTGGACGCGGTAAGCAGTCTGGGCTGCGTGCCGCTACCGGTGGACGGGTGGGACTGCGACGTGGTCTCCACCGGGTCGCAGAAGGGTTTTATGATACCGCCAGGACTGGCCTTCGTCAGCTTTGGCGCCGCCGCCTGGACGGCGCAAAAGTCGGCCACTATGCCCCGGTTCTACTTTGACCTGGCCGAGGCCAAGAAGTACCTGGATCGGGGGCAAACGCCCTGGACGCCCAACCTTTCCGCCATGTACGGGCTGCGGGCGGCGTTGCACAACATCTTCGCCGAGGGCTTGGAAAGCGTCTTTGACCGCCACGTCAGCATCGGCCAATTCACCCGGGACGGGGTGCGCGCCCTGGGGCTGGAGTTGCTCTGCACCGACGAAGCCCGCGCTTCCAACACGGTAACCGCCGTGAAAATGCCGACCCATATTGACGGCGAGCGGTTGATGGAACTGATGCGGGCCGAAGAAAACGTGGTGCTGGCCGGCGGGCAGGGCAAGCTGACCGGCCACATTTTCCGCATCGGCCACTTGGGGTACGTCAGCGAAGCGGACATTCAGGAGGTGCTGGACGCCCTCCGGCGGACGCTGCCCCGGGTGGGGTTCTAACCGCTACGCCGAAGGCTTCAACTATGTCAATGTCCCAATTGCAACAGACGATGGCTACCCTCCGCATAAGTCTGGCCGAGTTGCAGCGCCGGGAACAGCAGCTTGACTCGATGATTAGCCAGTTTCGCACTCAACTGCGGCGGCTGCCCCGGCAAGTCATCTATGGCCGAACCCCGCTGGAGCTTTCCCTCTCCTCCATGGGAGAGATCGAAGAGCGACTGGCCGATGCGGAGGGCCACCCGGCGGCGGCTGTTGGAAATCAAGAAGACGGCAACTGAGGAACTGGCGGCCCTGGAGTCAGTGCGGCAGGTTGACCAGGCCCGCCGCTCCCTGGCCGACCTGCGCCGCCAGGCCAGGGCCGGCGAAGAAACCGGGGAATCTCTGGCCGAAATGCGGCGCCTGGAGTTCTTCATCGCTGAGCATAGCAAACAGGCGGAACAGGCCATCACCGCCCGCTACCAGGAACGGCAGGAGGGGGGCTGACGCGGCGGTTAGAGGCCCTGAACGATCAGGATTGCCATGCCAACGATGAGGGCCCCGCCCACCCCTATGACGGCGTACAGCAGCCGGTCAACGCGGCTATTGGTTTTCTCCTGCCCGGCGCGCATCTCGGCCAAGCCTGCATTCAGCCGGGTATCCAACCGGGTATAAACCTCGTCTATGCGGGCGCCCAACTGCGTATTGAGCTCATCTATGCGGGCGCCCAACCGCGTATTGAGCTCATCTATGCGGGTATTGACCTCGTCTATGCGGGCGCCCAACCGCGTATTGAGCTCATCTATGCGGGTATTGACCTCGTCTATGCGGGCGCCCAACTGCGTATTGAGCTCATCTATGCGGGTATTGACCTCGTCTATGCGGGCGCCCAACTGCGTATTGAGCTCATCTATGCGGGTATTGACCCCATCTATGCGGGCGCCCAGCTGCGTATTGAGCTCGTCTATGCGGGTATTGACCTCGTCTATGCGAGTACCCAACCGCGTATTGACCTCGTCTATGCGGGCGCCCAGCTGCGTATTGAGCTCGTCTATGCGGGCATTAACCCCATCTATCCGGGCACCCAGCTGCGTGTTAAGCTCGTCTATACGGGTATTGACCCCATCTATGCGGGTGTCTATACGGGTATTGACCCCATCTATGCGGGTGTCCAGGTACGCATAAAATTCTTGGAACCCGCGGTTCATATCCGATTGGAGTCGCTGCTGGCCGGCGGCGAGGACTTGCAGCTGGGCCGACTGCTCCTCTATGCGTCCTTCCAGATAGCGCAACGCAGGGGTGGATTCCTGCTCCTGAGTGGTCATACGCTAATCGCTCCGGCAGCCATTGGCTGGAGGAAGTTATGCGGAGTATATACTCGGCTGCTGGCATTGGCAAGCCAATGCCCCCCGGGTAGGGTACTTCCGGGCTTGTGTCGGCGTTATCTCCGGTTTAATCAACCTGCGCCCGTCATCCTGGTGAATGCCGGGATGACGATTGAGCGCGCCGGCCGAGTATCCTCGGGCCAACCCGTTCCATCCCTGTAGTTCCCCCTATAACTCCCCGTCGAGCCGGTTGATTATCAGGCCGGTGGGCAGCTTGGGGTAGAAGAAGGTGGACTTGGCGGGCAGGCGCTGGCCGCTGCCTACGATGGCTTCAAAGGCGTTCATCGGGAAGGGCTTGAGCAGGAAGGCCAGTTGTTGTACGCCGGCGGCCACCATTGCCGCGGCGGCCGAAGCATCGTGGCTGTAGTCCACGTGGTCGGACATAGCATCGCCCAGGAGCGGCTTGATGACCTGTTCATCCAGCGCCCACGCCTCGGACACCGCCAGGGCGCCCCAGTTCCGCCAATCAATCTCCGTCCGCAGGGTTAGCAGGTTGGCGGCAGCGTCGCCGGGGCCAAGCATCCCGATAGTATATCCGGCTCTTCCCCGGTCAACGACCAACTCGGCCAGCCCCTCTGCACCGCCACAGTCGGCCAGGGCCACCGGCTCCGCCTCGAAAAGCTCTCCCAGTCGCTCTTGCAAGGCGGCCAGTTGCTCCACAGAAAGGCCTCCGATAACCTTGTGGTAGGGGAGCAGTTGCAGACCCGGGTCGTCAAACTCGGTGAGGGACATCATCACGTAGCAGTGGGCCGAGTCGGGAACGGCGGGGCTCCCGGCGCTGTACGTTCGGGACTGGCGGTAGCGGAGGGCCGCCTCGTAACGGTGATGCCCATCCGCCAGGAATACCGGACGCCCGGCGAAGAACCGGGTGATGCGCTGCTGCGAGTCGGCATCGGCAATACGCCAGAGGTCAACCCTACCGATGTTGCTCTTGTTGCTCTCCGGGCTGGCGGCCATCGCCACTTCCGGCGGGCCGGACACTACCCGGTCAAACACCGGCGCCAGCTCGCCTCCGGCGTCGCGGTAGAGGGTCATCAGCGGGCTGAACTGGGTTTTAGCGGTTTCCAGCAAGGCCACCCGGTCCAGCACCGCCGGCTCCCGGGTAAACTCGTGGGGCAGTACCGAACCGCCGCCATAATCCTCGACCAGCACGGCGCCGAACAGCCCCAGCTGCTCTTTGGCCGCGCCCCGGCGCTGGTAGCTATGACGCATCAGGTAAAAGCTGGGTTCCCGATCCTGGCGCAGCAACCCTCGGGCCAGCCACTCCTGAAACCGGGCCGCCGCCTGCCGGTAGCCGGCCTCCGGGTTCACCGGGTCCGGCTGCTCGCCGCCCTCCAGGTGCACCGCGTTATAGGGACTGAGCCGTTGCAGCGAGTCTTTCAGATCCGGCCCAATCATATCGTAGGGCGGGCAGAGCAGGTCGGAGAGGCTGCCCGCCGCCGGTGAATCATAGCGACAGCCCCGGAAGGGACGAACCACGGCCATAGCAAAATGCTCCTGGAGTTGGTGGCAGGGGGAAATTAGTCGGTCAAATTATATCCAGGCCGTGGCAGCAGGACAAGTCCAGATTGGACCGCCCCGGGTAGTTTCACTATACGCCGGCGTTTGTCCCGGCGTTACGACATCCATCGATAACGACCGGAAACGACCGGAATAAGGACGCCAGAGTGCGCCAGGGGCGCTCATCGCCCCATTGGACGGCTGCCGGGCGCGGGGAGGGTGCCAGCGTGCGCCGGAAGCGCTCTATCCAAGAATCTGCCGGACGGCGTTATTCCGGGGCGCCAGCGTGCGCCGGGGGAGTGGGGAAACCTCGTCCGGCTTTTAGTAGCGCCAGGGGTGTGTTATACTTTTCTCCGGTTGAAACCGCCAGATTTTGTTAGGGGGCGCATCCCAATGTCCGGTGCAATAGACTTCGTTGACGGTGGAACCATAACTACCCCCCAGGGCTTCCGAGCCGGCGCCACTTACGCCGGGTTGAAGACCTTTGCCACCGACAAACTGGACCTGGGCATCCTGTTGTCGGAAACCCCTTGCGCCGCCGGCGGGGTGTTCACTACCAGCACGGTCAAGTCGCCCACCGTCACCGTGAACCAGCAGCGCCTGGCCCGGGGCATCCCGCTGCGGGGGCTGATTGTTAATGCCGGCATCGCCAACACCTGCGTCGGGGAGCAGGGGTTCATTGACGCCGAGGAGATGACCTCCCTGGCGGCCGCAAAGACCGGAACCACGCCGGAGCAAATCCTGGTTTGCAGTACCGGGGTGATTGGCGTGGAACTGCCGATGTCCCTGGTTCGCTCCGGCGTGGAGCAGGTTGAGCTTACCAGCAGCGGCGGCGGCGACCTGGCAAAGGCCATTATGACCACCGACACCCGGCCCAAGGAAACGGCGGTCAGCTTTACCGTAGGGGGGCGGCAGGCCTCCCTGGGCGGTATTGCCAAAGGTTCCGGCATGATTCACCCCAACATGGCGACCATGCTATCCTTTCTGACTACCGACGTCGCCGTGGAGCGGGAGTTCCTGCAAAACGCAATGCGCCGGGTAGCCGATGAAACCTACAATATGCTGACCGTGGACGGGGACAGCAGCACTAACGATACGGTGCTGTTACTGGCTAACGGCACGGCCCGGAACCCGGAAATAACCGCCGATTCCGCTGACGCCGATACCCTGATGGCCGCCCTGCGCCAGGTCTGCACCTACCTGACTCAGGAACTGGCCCGGGACGGCGAGGGCGCCTCCCACCTGATAGTAGTGGAAGTTGCCGGGGCCCGGGATACGACGGATGCCCGCAACGCCGCCAAGACCATCGCCTCCTCCAGCTTGGTCAAGTCGGCGGTCTATGGCGCCGACCCCAATTGGGGCCGGGTGCTGGCCGCCCTGGGTCGCAGCGGCGCCGCCGCCGCGGAGGACAGGATTGACCTTTTCATCAACGGTGTCTGCATTATGGAGGCCGGCAAACCCATACCCTTCCACCGGGACGCGGTGGTAGCGCAGATGCGGCGCCCGGAGGTAACCTTCCGGTTGCAGCTGAACCTGGGGGCGGCGGAGGCTACCGCCTGGGGCTGCGACCTGACCGAGGAATACGTCATAATCAACAGCGCCTATACCACCTAGAACAGACGGGGCCGGCTCTGCGCTGCCAGCAACCTGAACCCGTTTCTGCTATACCACCCAGAGCGTACGGGGCCGGACTGGGGCCGGAACCCCGGCGGGCCGGAGCGGCAGCATCGGGGCATTGCGCAATAGCTACACCGCCCATCAGGCGCCGGAGGCGGCAGTCCGGGATAGTCCCTTGGCTTGGACCATTGTGCACCCCGCCGTCCGGAAAGACGAACCGGGGTCCGGCAGCTAACGCCGGCGCCACGGGCAAGGTTGACCAGATCAGCCGCGCCGCCCGGCCCCACTTTCTGGGCCGGCAGTTGACCGCCGGGGCCTACCGGAACCGGCCCGATCCGTTACGTCTTGAATCGGCGCCCCGGGCCGCCACGGTCGGGCTTGCCGGGGCGCCGATTATAAGGTTATTAAGGTTATAGGGATGATTGCCCGGGAATCCCCCGATTTTACCGCCGGCCGCCGTTGGGGGAGGGTTTGCTTTAAGAACCGGGAACTTTACCTAACAACTTCATCTAGCCAGGAGGTCGGAGTGTCCGGCCGGCCGATCGTAGTGAAAATCGGGGGCAGCACCCTGGGCAGCCACGATACCAGCTTGCAGGACCTGGTTGCGCTACAGCAGCAGGGGCGGGCCGTGGTGGCGGTGCACGGGGGCGGCCCGGTCATATCCCAGTGGATGCAGCGTCAGGGGATTCCACCCCGCTTCGTCAACGGGCTGCGGGTTACCGACGCCGCCAGCCTGGACATCGTGGTCGCCGTGCTTACCGGGCTGATTAACAAGGAATTGGTCGGCGCATTGCACCGACTGGGCGGCCGGGCGCTGGGTATCAGCGGCATCGACGCCGGCCTGCTGGAGGCTTGTGTCGCCAACCCGGAACTGGGCTACGTCGGGGAGATTACCAGGGTCAACCCGGAACCGCTCCAGGCCATCCTGGACAGCGGTTACATCCCGCTGCTGGCTCCCCTGGCGATGCAGGCGCAGGACGGGTCGGAACACGCCGGCGGCCCCCTGAACATTAACGGCGATACGGTGGCCGGCGAGTTGGCCTATGCCCTGAAGGCCGAACGGCTGGTTTTTCTTACCGACGTGCCCGGCGTCATGGACGGCAACGGGCGGCTCCTGGCCCGGCTGGATCAGCGGCGGGCCGGGCTTCTGCTCCGTTCCGGCGTGGTGCGGGGCGGGATGATTCCCAAGCTGGCCGCCTGCCTGCGGGCGCTGGAAAGTTCGCCGGTAGCCGACATCGTGGACGGCCGGGAGCCGGGAGCGCTGCTGAGCTGCCTCCAGGGACAGAGCGGCGGCACCCACATTACCGGGACAATTGTCAACTAGGAATTGGGAAACAGGAATTGCCCGGCTTTACGTCCCTGACGTGGCTGGGTTCAGTTGGCCGCACGAGCGTTAAGCGGTGAGCTACGACCTGACCAACGACGCGGAGCCGGTGCCCGGGCCGCCCCTGCCCGGCATCTCCGCCGCCCGGCTCGACCGCCTGCGCCGGTGGACCCTGGCCCTGCTCGCTCTGCTCGCCGTGGCGGTGTGGCTCTGGTGGCTGGCCGGCATCTATGCCGACTTGCTCTGGTTCGACCAGCTGGGCCATCTCCCGGTACTTACCCGGATTCTGCTCATAAAAACCCTGCTCTTTACCCTGGGCGTCCTGCTGTCCTCCCTTACCGTTTCCACCAACCTTTATATGGCGTTGCGGCTGGCGGTGGGACCGGCGGCTCGCTCCCTGCCACCGGATTTCCTGCGCTTGCTGCTGGCTATCCTCAGATTAAGCGTCCTGCTGACGGTGCTGATTGCCAGCCTAGCCTTCGGCGCCCTGGCCGCCGAGCGCTGGGAGGTAGCGCTGCTCCTGCTCAACCGGGAACCTTTCGGCATTGCCGACCCTCAGTTTGGGCAAGACGTCAGCTTTTACGTAATAAACCTGGAGCTGATCCGCTTTCTCCAAGGCTGGCTCCTGGCCCTGTTCATCACCATCATCGTCTCCTCCCTGGCCCTTTACGTGGGCATCTACACTCTGCGGGGAGTGCGTTTCGTGCTGACGCCCCGGATGCTGCGGCACCTGGCGGCGCTGGGCATTACCCTGATGGTGCTAATCGCCGTCGGCCACCTGGCAAGCATCTACGGGTTGACCCTTTCCGAAAGCGGCGTGGTAACCGGGGCCACTTATACTGACGTTAATACCCGCATCCCGATACTCTGGTTTCTAACCGGCATCGCGCTGCTGGCCGCCGTCGGGTTTGGCGTTAGCATCTACTTTGCCGGGCTGCGGCTGATGGCCGGCGCCTTCAGCCTCTGGCTGATTATGTTTCTGCTGGCCGGCGTTACCTACCCGTTACTGTTCCAACGGTTCCAGGTGGCGCCGGACGAATACGCCCGGGAGGAGCCTTTTATCCGGCGCCACCTGGAGGCTACCCGGGCCGCCTACGGGCTGGACCGGGTGGAAAAAAGCGTTTATCCGGTGGCGGAGGCCCTAACTCCAGCAGCGGCGCAGGAATACTGGGACACCCTGGCCCGCGTTCGGCTGTGGGATTCCCGACCTTTGCAGGACGCCTATAACCAGCTTCAGTTTATGGAGCTTTACTACAACTTTCTGAACATGGACTCGGACCGGTATGTGGTGGACGGCCGGTTGCAGCAGGTGCTTATCGGAGCCCGGGAACTGGCCCCGGCCAACCTGCCCCCGGACGCCCAAAGATGGGTGAACCAGCGGCTCCAGTACACCCATGGCTACGGGGTCGCTATGACTCCGGCCAACGGATTCACTCCCGGCGAGGGCCGCCCGGAGTTCTTCATCCAGGACATCCCCATCCAGGGCAAGCTGCCCGTAGATCGCCCGGAGGTTTACTATGGCGAGGCTCCCGTTACCTTTGCCATCGTCAACAGCGAAATGCGCGAGGTCAACCCCAGCTCGGACTTCGAGCGCTATGACGGCGCCGGCGGCGTGCCGCTCAGTTCCCTGTTCCGGCGAGTAATCTACTCCCTGGAGTTCCGGGACATTAACATTCTGCTCAGCGACCAGGTTACGCCGGAGAGCCGTATCCAGTACCACCGCCAGGTACGGCAGCGGGTAAAAGCCATTGCCCCCTTTCTCCAGCTGGATGAGAACCCCTACCCGGTCCTGGATGAGGCCGGCAAGCTGTGGTGGATTCAGGATGCTTATACCGTAACCGACCGCTACCCCTACGCCGCGCCCAGCGGCGACGGGTTTAACTACATCCGAAACAGTGTCAAAGCCCTGGTGGACGCCTATAATGGGGACGTTACATTCTACGTTGTTGACCCGGAAGACCCCCTGCTCCGAATGTACCGGCGGGCCTTTCCCCACCTGTTCCGGGAACTGGAGGCGATGCCGCCGGACTTGCAGCGCCACATCCGTTACCCGGTAACCCTCTTCTCGGTTCAGGCCCGGATGTATTTGCGCTATCATGTTACCGACCCGCAGGTGTTTTTCAACCAGGCGGAGCAGTGGGACATACCCCTGGAGACGCGCTTTGGCAAAACCGGGATCCGGGTAACCCCTTCCTATCTGGTAATGCGGTTGCCCGGAGAGGAACGGGAGGAGTTTGTGCTGCTGCTGCCCTTCTCCCCGGCCGGTCAGAAAAAGAACCTGGTAGGCTGGCTGGCCGCCCGCAACGACTGGCCCCACTACGGTCAACTGAAGAGTTTTCACCTGCCGGATGACCGGCAGATTGACGGCCCCAGCCAGGTGGAGGCCCGGATCGAAAACGACCAGGAGTTTTCCCAACAGTTCACCCTGTGGGACGGCTCAGGTTCCGAGATAATCCGGGGGCGCCTGTTGGCCATACCCATTGCTGATACAATAGTCTATGTGGAGCCGCTCTACCTCCAGTCGGAGGTGCTGGAGTTCCCGGAGTTGAAAAAGGTTATACTGGCCGACAACACCAACCTGGTCATGGCCGACTCAATGGCGGAGGGATTGGCCCGGCTGGTGGGCGCGGAGCCAATCGCCCCGGAAACGGCCGGCGAAGGCGCCGGGCCGGAACAGCTGGCGCAAATTGAGGCCGCCGTCAACCAGCTGGAAGCCGACCTGAAAGGCCTGGAAAAATCCCTGGAAAATCTACGCAAAACCTTAAGAGGTGGTTCGCCATGAGCACGAGCAAAAGCAGTGAATGGATCGCAATAGAAAACAAATACTACGCCCAAACGGTGCGTCGGCAGCCGGTGGTGATCGTCCGGGGAGAAGGTTCCCGGGTGTGGGACGCCGACGGCAAGGAATATCTCGACTTTGTGGCCGGTTGGGCCGTGGACAACCTGGGGCATTCCCACCCGGCGATTACTCAGGCCATCGTGGAGCAAGCCGGCGCCCTGCTGCAAACCTCCAACCAGTTTTATACCGTGCCGCAACTGATGCTGGCCGAGCTGCTGGTGGAAAACAGCTGCCTGGACCGGGTGTTTTTCGGCAACAGCGGCGCCGAGGCTAATGAGGGTGCCTTGAAGCTGGCCCGGCGCTACGGCAAGCTGAACCGGGACGGGGCCTATGAGGTTATCACCGCTTTCAATTCCTTCCACGGTCGGACTATGGCCACGGTGGCGGCCACCGGCCAGCCCCACTACCAGGAGGCCTTCCAACCCCTCCAGCCCGGCTTCGTCCACGTGGACTTTAATGACGTGGAAGCCATTATGAACGCCACCACCGACCGGACCGCCGCTGTGATGGTAGAGCCGGTGCAGGGCGAAGGCGGAGTGAACCTCCCGGCGGACGATTACCTGCAACGGGTGCGGGAATGGTGCGACCGTCAGGGATTGCTCCTGATTCTGGATGAGGTACAGACCGGGTTGGGCCGGTTGGGCAGCCTCTTCGGCTATCAGGAATACGGGGTAGAGCCGGACGTGATGACCCTGGCCAAGGGACTGGGCTACGGCGTTCCCATCGGCGCCTTTATGTCCAAAGAGGGAGCGATGGCGCTGGTGCCTGGCGACCACGGCTCCACCTTCGGCGGCAACGCCTTGACCGCCGCCGCCGCCTACGCCGGCACCAGGTTCCTGATTGATAACGACATCCCCGGCCAGGTCAAGGCAATGGAACCCCACCTGCTGGGGCGGCTGAACGAGTTGAAATCCCGCTTTTCCTTCATTTCCGACGTGCGGGGCAAGGGACTGCTGGCCGCCCTGGAGTTTGACAGCGACATCTCCGGCCAGGTTCTAACCAACGCCAACGCGGCCGGCGTCCTGCTGAACGGGGTAAAACCCAACGCCATCCGGTTTATGCCCCCCCTGAACATTACCGCCGCCGAAATAGATGAGGGCATCGGCCGGCTGGAGCAAGCGTTGGCAAAGATTTAGGAGCGTTGGCCCCGGAAACGCCGGCCTTTCGCCGGCCCCGAGCCGCAAAACCATCCCGTCGGAGGTAATCTACGGAGGTATTCGACACCTATGGCAAAGGATAAAATCGTGCTGGCCTACAGTGGCGGGCTGGATACTTCGGTAGCCGTACCCTGGCTTAAGGAGGAATATGGCGCCGAAGTAATTACCCTGACCATTGACCTGGGAATGGTGGACCTGGCGGCCATCCGGCAAAGAGCAATGCAGGTGGGCGCGGACAAGGCCCTGGCGGTGGACGGACGGGAAGCCCTGGTCCGGGAGTTTCTCTTTCCGGCTTTGCAGGCCGGGGCCATTTATGAGGAACAGTACCCCCTGGCTACCGCCCTGGGCCGGCCTCTGATCGCCCGCTGCCTGGTGGAAGCCGCCCGGGCCGAGGGCGCCTACGCCGTGGCCCACGGCTGCACCGGCAAGGGAAACGACCAGGTGCGTATTGATCTGGGCGTGGCCGCCCTGGCCCCGGAACTAAAGGTCATTGCCCCCATTCGGGATTGGGGAATGAGCCGCGAGGATGAAATCGAATACGCCCAGGCCCGCAATTTGCCCATCAACGCGGGCAAGAGCCGTTTCTCCGTGGACGAAAACCTGTGGGGCCGCAGCGCCGAGGCCGGAGAACTGGAAGACCCCTGGCTGGAGCCGCCGGAGGACGCTTATGCCTGGACGCGCCCGGTCAGCCAGACCCCGGACCAGCCGGCTTACCTGGAACTCCATTTCGAGCAGGGCATCCCAACGGCGGTGGACGGTGAGAGCATGGCCGGAACCGACCTGATCCGCCACCTGAACACCCTGGCTGGAGAGCACGGCGTAGGCCGGGTGGACCACCTGGAAAACCGGCTGGTCGGCATCAAATCCCGGGAGGTGTACGAGACGCCGGCGGCCGTGGCGCTCCATGCGGCCCACAAGGCCCTGGAAACCCTGACCCTGAGTAAGGAACAGTCCCGCACCAAGGCCCGCATCGCCCAGGAGTACGCCGATATGGTTTACAACGGCCTGTGGTTCACCCGCCATCGGAGCGACCTGGACGCCTATGTCCGCAGCGCCCAGCGTTACGTTACCGGCGACGTTAGAATCCGGCTGCACAAGGGAGTCTGCACCGTGGTGGGCCGGCAGGCTCCCCAATCCCTCTACCAGTACGGCCTTGCCACCTACGACCGGGAAGACCAGTTCGACCATTCCGCCGCCGCCGGGTTCATCGACATCTACGGCCTGCCGGTGCGCACCCAGAACCAGGCCCAACCGGAATAACCCAACCCGATAATCAGCCGCCGGGCTGACCCGGCCCCGGAATCCGGCCCAACCGGAATAACCTGCTACACCGAAGTTCAGGAGAAGTGGCTGGCTAGACACCCAGAACCCGGCCCAGCCGGAATGACCGCGGCGCATTTAGCAATTCTGCACCATAACCCGGAGGTTTTATGCCCCTTGCGGAACGAATGATGAACTTGGGAACCGAGACCGCCTTTGAGGTGCTGGCCAAAGCCCGCGCTCTGGAGGCCCAGGGACGGGAGATTATCCATCTGGAAATTGGCGAGCCGGACTTTGACACGCCCCGGCATATCGTTGAGGCCGGAATCCAGGCCCTGCAAGAGGGCTACACCCACTACGGCCCCACGCCGGGGCTGCCGGAACTGCGGGAGGCCATCGCCCGCAACAGCCGGGAGGTGCGGGGTATTGACACCGACCCGTCCCACGTGGTGGTAACGCCCGGCGCCAAGCCGATCATGTTCTACGTGCTCCTGGCCCTGGCTGAACCCGGCGCCGAGGTAATCTACCCCAACCCCGGCTTTCCCATCTACGAGTCGATGATCCGCTTTTCCGGCGCCACGCCGGTGCCGATGCAACTCCTGGAAGAAAAGAGTTATCACCCGGACCTGGACGACCTGGCCGGCAAAATCACCGACCGCACCCGGCTCATCATCGTCAACTCCCCGGAAAACCCCTGCGGCTCCGCCCTGACCAGCGAAGAACTGGAAACCATTGCCAATCTGGCCCGGGGCCGGGACTTGTACCTGCTGGCCGATGAGATTTACAAGGACATCCTCTACACCGGCGAACATTGCAGCATCGCCGCCTTCCCGGAGATGGCCCGGCAGACCATCATCCTGGACGGGTTTTCCAAGAGTTACGCCATGACCGGCTGGCGGCTGGGCTACGGGATAATGCCGGAGGGACTGGCTCCCCACGTAACCCGACTGGCGGTGAACAGCGTCTCCTGCGCGGCTTCCTTCAGCCAGCGGGCCGCCATCGCCGCCCTGGACGGGCCCCAGGACGCGGTGCAAGCCATGACCGCCGAGTTTGCCCAGCGGCGCCGGCTGGTTATCGATGGACTGCGTTCCATCCCCGGCATCAACTGCCCGGAGCCGGAAGGGGCCTTTTACGCTTTCCCCAGCATCAAGGAAACGGGCATCAGCAGCAGCGAGTTCGAGACGCGGGCGTTGAACGAGGCGGGGGTGGCCTTGCTTTCCGGTTCGGCCTTTGGCGAATTCGGCGAGGGGTATGTACGGCTGTCCTACGCCAATTCCCAGGAAAACATCCAGAAGGCCTTGGAGCGACTGGCCGGGTTTGTGGAGCGGTTGGCGTAGGGGAAGCAGACGTTGATGATTGACGACGGAGGACAAAGCATCGCAACTGACCGGGTGATGGTTTTCATTGACGGGAACAATTTATATCATTCCCTCAGAGATTTCTGCAACCGGACCGACCTGGATTACCAGAGGTTCGCCGGGGTGGTTCCCGGGCCCGGCGAGAAGTAGCGGACCGGGTAATTGAGGTGGGCAGTCCGTTCCTTGAAAGTTGTTGGAAATAGAGAGAACCGGGCTGCATAAAAGCAGCCCGGTGGTAATCGAAAACCCAAGTTTGACGTGCAAGCCTGGGGGGGTTAGAAACCCGAGTTTGCTCGCAAACTCGGGGAGGTGATCGTAGATAATGTAACACTACACATGGCGTTTGTCAAATTAATCGTAAGGCCTTGACCACGGCCTCCGGGAGAAATAACGGGAAGTGATTGATGAAAGTTTACCTGGCCAGTTCCTGGCGCAACGAAGTTTACCCTGAGGTGCTGGAGGCGCTCCGCAGTTCCGGGTATGAAGTTTATGACTTCCGCCACCAGGGAGGGGTTGAATGGAACATTGCCGCCGGAGTGGACTCCGGCGGGCTTTTGGACCTGTTGCAGCATCCTGGAGTCGAATCCATATTCCGGCAGGACATGGACGCGCTGGTAAACTGCGACGCCGTGGTTTGTGTTTTGCCCTGCGGCCGCTCCGCCCACCTGGAGCTGGGTTATGGCATCGGCGCCGGCAAGCGCACCGTACTGCTCTGGCACGATGGCGACGAGCCGGATATTATGCACAAGGCCGTGGACGCCATCGTGTTCAACGTCGTCGACATCCCCAAAGCTCTGGAGTAAACCTCCGGGCCAAATTGCTCCAGCCGCAGCTACGCCACACCTACGCAGAGAACGATAAGCAAAGGACGATCAGCGACGCCAAGCGCTGCGCCGGGATTATCCTACCGCCACCTCCCGCCCCTCGTCGGAAGACCGGCGGATGGCGTCGATAAAGTGATGCAGTTCCACCGCCGTGGCAAAGTCGGGTTGACAATCCTGGCCGGAACGGATGGCCTGGCCGAACTGGTAGTACATCTGGCCCACGTTATAGGGTTCGCCCCGGGGCATTCCCTCCAGCACGTCGGTAAAGCGGGCCGGGAGCTCCAGGGGCTGCAACTCGCCCCGGCCTTGAACTCCCGACAGGGCCACGTCGCTCAACTGGGGCGAGTCCGCGGAAGTGGCCGCCAGGGTTCCCTCCGTGCCGTAGATTTCCATTCGCAGGCCGCTGCCGCCCCAGGGGTTACTGGCTACGTGCGCCGAGGCCACGCCGCCGTTGCGCAGTTTGCCACTGACCAGAATGTTGTCCGGCGCGGTTACCGGGACCCGTTTCCCGGTGTCCGTCTCCAGCCACTCCCGGGCCTGGGTGGAGACCACCGAGGCTACGTGGCTGAAGTCGCCGACGACGAAGCGCAGGGCGTCAATGCTGTGGCCGGTGGCGATGGTCAAGGTATGCGCTCCCAGGGCGTCATCCCGCTGCCAGGTGCGATGGGAGGGACGCTCCAGGGAGCCGCCGCGCACCAGGCTCAGGTGGCAGGAGAGCACCTCGCCCACATACCCCTCCTCCACCAGTTCCTTCAGATACCGGATGGCCGGGGCGGCCCGGGCTTGCAGTCCCACCATATTGCGCCGCCCCTGGGCCCGGGCCAGGTCGGCCATCTCCTGGGCCTGGGCCGTGGTCTGACCCAGGGGCCACTCGGTATAGACGTGCTTTCCGGCGTTGAGGGCAGCCACCGTCGGCTCGTAATGGGAAGGCACGCGCAGCACCACGGCCACGGCGTCAATCTCCGGGTGGGCCAGCAAGTCCTGGTAATTGTCAAAGGCCAGCCGCGCCCCGAAGCGCCGGGCCGATTCCTCGGCGCTCTCCCGACGGGTGGTGCAGACGGCGGTGAGCTCAAACTCCGGGCTGGCGACGATGGCCGGCAGGTGGGAACGGGGCGCCCAGCCCAGATGCACGTTGGCGCCGATAATACCCAGGCGAATCTTTTCCGATGTTGCCATAGCTGACTGCCTCCTGATACGCGCTGCGGCGCATATTTTCTCCGGGTAATTTAACACAGCGACGCAGAGAAGGGGAGAAGGCTCCGGGAGTTTCCGGATTATCTCTGCTCGGTACGCCAATGCCTTTGGGCGTAGTAGGGGTTTCCGGGCCGCTCCGGGTTCTCTGCATCCCGGTGTGAAAAACCGCCCCACTGGTATATACGGGTATATAATGGACGGCGACCGGGAGGTAAGCGAATGAGTTTTGACGCGGATAGCCGATTTCAGTTCACCCCGGACCTGACCATCTGCCGCCTGCTGAACGGGATGTGGCAGGTGTCCGGCGCCCACGGGCGAATTGACCCCACGGCGGCGGTACGGAGTATGTTCGACTATCTGGACGCCGGTTTTACCACTTGGGACCTGGCCGACCACTATGGCCCGGCGGAGGATTTCATCGGGGAGTTCCGGCGTCAACTGGCGGAGGCCCGGGGCGCCGCCGCCCTGGAGCGCGTTCAGGCTTTTACCAAATGGGTGCCCCGGCCGGGGCCGATGACCCGCCGGATTGTGGAGAATAGCGTGGATGTATCCCTGCGGCGGATGGACGTGGCGGCGCTGGATTTGCTGCAATTCCACTGGTGGGAATACCGGGATGACCGTTACCTGGAGGCCCTGGGCCACCTGAGCGATTTGCGGGACGCCAGGAAGATTCGCCACCTGGCTCTGACCAATTTCGACACGGCCCACCTGAAGACTATCGTTGACCAGGGCATCAGGATTGTTTCCAACCAGGTGCAGTATTCCCTGGTGGACTTGCGGCCGGGGCAGCGTATGGCGCCCTTCTGCCAGGAGAATGGCATCCACCTGCTGGCCTACGGAACCTTCTGCGGCGGGCTGCTCTCGGAGCAGTACCTGGACCGGCCGGAACCCGGCGAAGCGGCCCGGTCCACCGCCAGCTTGAGCAAGTACCGGCAGATGATTGACGCCTGGGGCGGCTGGGAATTATTCCAGGAATTGCTGGCCGCCCTGAAGGCCATCGCCGGCAAGCATGAGGTCAGCATCGCCAACGTGGCAACCCGCTACCTTCTGGATTGTCCGGCGGTGGCGGGAGTAATCGTTGGTACGCGCCTGGGGTTGAGCGAGCACCGGGAAGACAACGCCCGGGTTTTTGACTTTTCCCTGGATGCAGCGGACGTAGCGGCGATTGGGGCCGTAACCGGCCGGGCCAGGGACTTGTTTGCGCTAATCGGCGATTGCGGCGACGAGTACCGGCGGCGGTAACTGCCGCAACTATCGTTATCGTTCCCGCTGCGCCTTTCAGCGCGGGGGTGCGGCGAACAATTGCCTGACAATTAGTAAGAACGCCTCGCCTCCCGACGGTCCGGCTGGCCAAACAATCGTCCTTTAGCTTCCGGGGTATGTTCTATGACCAGACGCTCCAGGATTTCCTTAATGCGTTGATGAGTCTGCGCTCCCGGTTTGCACCACCTCCTGACCGTCGTTAAACCGTTTCTCCCGGTATCTTTCCGAAATCACCCTTAGCGCCGCCCAATGAGCGAAAATCACGATGGTATTTACCCGGAATAGGGTCAGTTTATCCAATTTAGCCGGCAGGGTTGAAACAACCGGGTAATCCGGTCCGGGTCTATCCCGATACACCGTTTTGAAGGACTGATCTAAATCTTATCCGGCAACGATAGAAGGAGGCGACAGTGCGAATCGGAGCCATTTTCCCGCAAACCGAAATCGGGTCAGACCCCGGGGCCGTCCGCGAATATGCCCAAACCGCCGAAGGACTGGGTTATTCTCACTTGTTCATCGCCGACCATGTGCTGGGGGCCGACCCCGGCTACCACTCCCACGTGGCCGACTCCTACTATACGCATCGCAGCGTCATCCACGAGTCCTTTACCCTGATGGGATACCTGGCCGCCGTTACCGGGAGCATTGGGCTGACCAGCGGCATCCTGATTCTGCCCCAGCGGGCTACGGCGCTGGTAGCCAAGCAGGCGGCAGAGGTGGACCTGCTCAGCGGCGGACGGTTGCGGCTGGGCATCGGCGTAGGTTGGAACCACGTGGAATACGAGGCGTTGAACCGGAATTTCCACGACCGGGGGCGGCGCAGCGAGGAGCAGATTGCCCTGCTGCGCGCCTTGTGGACCCAGGAGGTGGTCAATTTTACCGGGCGGTGGCACCAGGTAACCCATGCCGGGTTGAACCCTTTGCCGGTGCAGCGGCCCATTCCGGTCTGGCTGGGGGCCGGCAGCAGCGCCAGCCCGTTGCCGCCGGAGCCGGCGCTGCGCCGGATTGCCGCCATCTCCGACGGTTGGTTCCCCAACTTTCCACCGGAGGAACCGGGACGCGCGGCTATCGACACGTTGCGGGAGTACGTCCAAGCCGCCGGGCGAGACCCCGCCGCGGTTGGCATCGAGGGACGCATCCGCATCGACCATAAACCGCCGGAGGACTGGGTGAAAGAGGCTCTGGGTTGGCAGGCTTTGGGCGCAGTCAGCATCGCGGTGGAGGCCCGGCGCAGCGGTCGGCGCGGGGTGGCAGAACACCTCCAGGCCATCACCCGTTTCCGGGAGGCGTTATCCGGTATCGGCGACTGGTAACGGGAGTCCCCAGGCCCGGCAGCAGAATGTAGTCCCGCCGCCGGTTGTTCGAGCAAGCCGGGTCCGGTTTGAAACCGGACCCGGCTCTTTTTCCGCTCCCTTTCCCGACCCTTTCCTGAAAGCAACCACCCGGACTCCGGCAGGACGATTGGTTAATCCCCCTTTGCAATTTCCGCATCGGTATTTGACAATTCAATAACAAAACTCCGGTATTATCGCTTGACAATATATTGCTGGCCGTGTATTATTATATTCAATAGTAACAGCCAATTAATATCAATGAATTGGCAGAGAAAAGGAGGCAAGGAATGCACGCACATATCCACGTACACTTCGACCACAACCACGGCGGATTGTTCGGCCGAATCGCCCGAGACCTGGGGACGGCTTATGACTGGCTGGCCGGGCCGGCGATGTCGGAACAGGAGCGTCTCAACCGGGAACTGGCCGAGGCTCGCAGCAGCAAGTATGCCGAAGGCGCGCTTTAGCCGCCAACGTAACGTCAGGAAGAAGCTACAAGACAGCGACAATACCGGAGGTAAAAATGGCTATACTGAAAACTACTAAAAGGGAAACTGAATCGGCGGGACTCCTGGAGCGGATCGCCCGGGACATCGTCGTCGCCTACGTCTGGGTCTCCGGCCCGGCCCTGTCCGAGCAGCAGCGCATGCAGCAAGAACTGGACAAGGCTCGCCGGCTGGAAATAGAGTTGGACGGCGCCAGCATCGTCTAGCAACATCGTCCAGCAGTCGGAAGCGGGGCGGGTCGCTCCGCTCCGCCCGGGCCAAGCTCGCGGGCGCTACTGGAGAGGAATAATCGATAAGGTCGCTCCGCTCCGCCCGGGCCAAACCCGACCCAGGTTGTCCGAAACCGGGCCCCTCCGCATTTAACGGAGGGGCCTTTTCTTTGCGCCGGTTTTCACAAACCATTATGGCATAACGATCATCATGAAGTTATGCCCCGGCATCCGGGCGTTTCAAGCTGGCCGCCATTACCAGCAGCAGGCTGCCATTGATATTGGACAGTTGACACGTTATTTATCAATGTGTATAATTCAGCAATACAATAATGATAGCGCGCCAGTGGCGCCGAAATGTTCTACACTGGTTAGTTGAAGAGGAGGCGATTATGGTAACTCTTGAGCAGCGACCCAAGGTAGAAAATCCCGCCGGGACGTTAACCGACCGGGTGAACCGCCCAGCGGCGGAGATAGTAGCAGCCGAAATTATGGAACCGGCCCGGCCGCCAGTCCCGGAAACCCTTTCCTGGAACTACTCGATACCCGCTGCGGGCGTCCGGTACTACCGCTACGACCAGTAACCACCCCGGCAACCCGGCCCCCGCAATTTCACCGCCCCCCGGAGCCGTCCGGGGGGCGATTTTTTTGAGGGAGGGGGCGGGCAAGACGTTCCGGGAGCAGGCCCAACGTCTCTATTATTTTGGATTGGGTTTGGATTGGGTATTGAAGCGGGGCAATCACGTCCATTCGGCTTCCGGAGTGCGCTATTGTATGGTTATCCAGCCAGCCGGCGCCATCATTGCGTCGCAAGCCGGAATGACGGGTTGGGGGCGTATAACTTTCAACCTGCCCAACTACTGCTGCGATTGTCCTGACGGACGGTTGGGACAAAGATGCAACCCTCCGGTTATTCAGGTACAATAAATTGAATTACCGGGTTAAACCTGAACCAGGACGCCCTCGGAGGTAGTGGCAGAAAATGGTTACCTTGCTCCGTAAGTTTATCGGCGACCCCAGCGAAAAGGCGGTGGATAAAATCAGCCAGGACTTGGTGCCGGCCATTAACGCCCTGGAGGGCGAACTGCAAAGCCGGTCCGACGCCCAGTTGCGGGAACTGACCGAGCAGTTCCGCCACCGGCTGACCCGGGGCGAAACGCTGGAGGACTTACTCCCGGAAGCCTTTGCCGTCGTCCGGGAGGTGGCCCGCCGGCGGCTGGGACAGCGCCATTACGACGTACAGCTTATCGGCGGCGTGGTGCTGCACCGGGGCCAGATTGCCGAGATGAAAACCGGCGAGGGCAAGACCCTGGTGGCTACCCTGCCGGTCTATCTGAACGCGCTGACCGGCCTGGGCGTCCACGTGGTCACGGTCAACGATTATCTGGCCCGCCGCGACCCGGTGTGGATGGGCCCCATCTACCACAACCTGGGGTTGACCGTCGGGTGCCTCCAGCACGACGCCGCTTTCCGGTACGACCCGGAGGTCAATGCCGCCCCCAACGGGCTGAACTGCCTGCGTCAGGTCAGCCGGGCCGAAGCCTACCAGTGCGACGTTCTCTATGGCACCAACAATGAATTCGGCTTTGACTACCTGCGGGATAATATGTCCATTGAGGTTTCCCAACGGGTGCAGCGGGAACGCAACTACGCCATCGTTGACGAGGTGGACAACATCCTGATCGACGAAGCGCGGACGCCCCTGATAATCAGCGGCCCGGCGGAAGAGCCGGTACAGCATTACTACACCTTTGCCCGCCTAGCGCCCCGCCTGGCGCCGGAAGCCGACTATACCATCGACGAGCGCACCCAGGCCATCTCCCTGACCCAGGAGGGTATCGGGAAGATGGAGCGGTGGACCAAGGTTAGCAATTTGTACGACCCGGACAACTACCATCTGGTGCATTACATCGAGAATGCCCTGACCGCCCAGGTGCAGAAGAATAAGGATAAGGATTACGTGGTGCGGGATGGGGAGGTGGTCATTGTTGACGAGTTCACCGGGCGGCTCCAGTTCGGACGCCGCTGGTCCGACGGTCTGCACCAGGCGGTAGAGGCCAAGGAAGGGCTGAAAATCCAGCGGGAGAGCGTTACCTACGCCACCATCACTCTGCAAAACTATTTTCGAATGTATCGGAAACTGGCTGGAATGACCGGTACGGCGGCCACCGAGTCCGATGAGTTTTACAAGATTTACGGACTGGAGGTGGCGGTAATACCCACCAACCTGTCCATGATACGGGAGGATGCGCCGGACCTGGTCTTCCAGAACGCCGAATCCAAGTGGCGGTCGGTGGTGGAGGACATCGTGGCGACCCACGAAAGCGGCCGGCCCATCCTGGTCGGCACTACCTCCATTGAAGCCTCCGAAGGGTTGAGCGAGCGGCTGAAGCGGCGGGGCGTCCCCCACCAGGTACTGAACGCCAAGAACCACGAACACGAGGCCGCGATCGTGGCCCAGGCCGGGCGGCTGGGCGCAGTTACCGTGTCCACCAATATGGCCGGCCGCGGCACCGACATCATCCTGGGCGGCAACGGTGGCAACGGCGGCAATGAGGACAATAAAAATGGGGACTGGCAGGCGGAACACGATCGGGTAGTGGCGCTGGGCGGCCTGCACGTCGTCGGCACCGAGCACCACGACGCCCGGCGCATCGACAACCAGCTCCGGGGCCGCTCCGGCCGCCAGGGCGACCCGGGCAGTTCCCAGTTCTACGTGGCCCTGGAGGACGAGTTGATGCAACGGTTCGGCGGCGACCGCATCAAGTCGGTGATGGGCTGGAGCGGGCTGGATGAAGATACGCCCATCGAGAACAAGTTGATCAGCAAGTCCATCAGCGGCGCTCAAGTCAAGGTGGAAGGCTACCACTTTGACATCCGCAAGCACCTGCTGAACTTTGACGACGTGTTGAACACGCAGCGGGAGGTCATCTACGCCGACCGGGAACGCATTCTGAACGGGGACGACCTGCGGGAAAAGATCGTCGAGATGCTGCGCCAGGAGTTTGCCGACCTGCTGCGCAAGCGCCTGCCCGACCGCCACGCCGATAATTGGGAGGTAACCAGCTTTATCTCCGAGTTGGCCCTGATTTGCCCCCTGCCGCCGGACCTGTCCGAGGAGGAAAAGGTTTACCGCTGGAAGCAGGAAGAGATCAGCCAAAAGTTATGGGACTACGCCGAAACGGTCTATGAGGCCCGGGAGTCGGAACTGGGTTCTGAGCGGATGCGGACGCTGGAACGGCTGTTGCTGCTGCGGGCCATTGACCTCCATTGGGTTAACCACCTGACGGCCATGGAAAATCTGCGCACCGGCATTGGCCTCCACGCCTACGGACAGCGCGATCCGCTGGTAATGTACCGCACCGAGGGACACAAGGCGTTTCAGGAATTGCTGCGCCGGATGCAGGTGGACGTGGTACATTCCCTGTTCCACGTAACGGTTACCCAACAGCCGGCCAACGGCGGCGGGCGGCGGCGGGCGGCGGAGTCGGCCCAGGCCAGCCCGATGCAGACGGTACTCGGCAACGGCCGCCAGGCCGGCCCCGGCGGAGCGAAAATCGGCCGCAACGCCCCCTGCCCCTGCCACAGCGGCAAGAAATACAAGCGCTGCTGCGGCGCCAACGTCTGACCCCATTGCATCGCTACGCCAGCGTCCGGTAGAGTCTCTCCAGCTCTAAAGCGGCAAAAGAAAGAGGGTAGCCTTATGAAAGCGTGGAAAATAGTCATTCACATCTTGCTGTTCCTGGCGGCCCTGACGATTTTCTTTGTGGGGCTGACCCTGGGGTTGCAAGATGACCTCGTCGTCGGCAGCGTCGTGATGGGCATAGCGGCCGCCATCGCCATCCTGAACTTGGCGCTGATCATCCTGGCCTTGGTGCGCGGCGGCGCCGTGGTTACCGTCCTGCGCATCATCACCTACGTACTACTGTTGTTTGTAGCCGCCGTCGGGATATTGAACGGGCTGTTCATCGGCTTGCAGGTCAACCCGACGGCAGCCAACATCATCCTACCAGCCGGGCTGCTGACCGGCATACTGACCGTGGTTCTGATCGCGCTGTACGCCCGCAAGTAAGGGCGCCGTCCCGGAGAACCGGGGAGCGGGAAGGGCTATGCTACCGGGGATACCTGCAACTGGAGGACCTTAATCTGATGCGTACCGTTGACCTTATCGCCGATATTCTCAAGCGGGAGGGAGTGCAATACCTCAGCTGCTTCCCTACCACTCCGGTGCTGGAGGCTACCGCCACCGCCGGCATTCGTCCCATCATCAGCCGTCAGGAGCGAGTGGGCGTGGGCATTGCCGATGGCTACAGCCGCGTTACCGGCGGCAATCCCCTGGGCGTCTTTGCCATGCAATACGGCCCCGGCGCCGAAAACGCCTTTTCCGGCGTCGCCACCGCCTACTCCGACTCCACGCCCCTGCTCATCCTGGCCCAGGGACATCCCATGGAACGCCAGGGGATTCTGCCCTTTTTCAGTTCCATGACCAGTTACGCCGGGATAACCAAGTATAGCGAGCAACTGAACAGCCCCAACCGGACCGCCGACACCCTGCGCCGGGCCTTCGCCGCCCTGCGCCAGGGCCGCCCGGGGCCAGCGCTGGTGGAAATACCCGCCGACGTGGCCTTGGGCGAGGTGGCGGAAACGGCGGCGGCCTATACTCCCCTGCGGCCTTTGCCCTTCCCGGGCAACCCGGCGGACATCGCCGCCGCCGCCCAGGCCCTCTGCTCCGCCACGGCGCCGGTGCTGCACGCCGGCCAGGGCGTCCTCTACGCCGGGGCCGCGCCGGAACTGCTGGAACTGGCCGAACTGCTCCAACTGCCGGTGATGAGCAGTCTGGCCGGTAAAAGCGTCTTTCCCGAAACCCACCCCCTGGCCCTGGGCAGCGCCAGCGGCGTTATGTCCGGTCCCGTGTACCAGTTCATGCGCCGGGCCGACCTGGTGCTGGGAGTCGGTTGCAGCTTTACCAGGCACGTCCGCTACATCAACATTCCCGCCGGCAAGACCATCATCCAGATTACCAACGACCCCCGGGACCTGAATAAGGACTACCGGGTGGACTTCCCCATAATGGCCGACGCCAAGCTGGCTCTGCGCCAACTGATCGATGCCTGCCGCGACATCGTGGGCCACACCCGACGATCGGATAACACCACCGCCGCGGCCATTCAGTCCGAGCGGGAGGCCTGGCTGTCCCAGTGGCGGCCCAAGCTGACCAGCGACCAGCGGCCGATCAATCCCTACCGGGTCATCCGGGACTTTATGCGAGCCGTCCCGCCCCAGGACGCCATCGTAACCCACGATTCGGGTAGCCCCCGGGACGAACTGCTGCCCTTCTACCGCTCCCAGGGGCCGGGGAGCTATCTGGGTTGGGGCAAGTCCCACGGCTTGGGCACCGGACTGGGACTGATTATCGGAGCCAAGCTGGCCCGCCCGGAGAAGGTCTGCGTCAACTTTATGGGCGACGCCGCCTTTGGTATGACCGGCCTGGACTTCGAGACGGCGGTGCGCAGCAACCTGCCCATCATCACCGTAGTGCTGAACAATTCCAGCATGGGCGCCGAGGTGGAGGTTATGGCCGCTTCCCACGCGCTATACCACACCCGGGACTTGAGCGGCAACTACGCCGGCCTGGGCCGGGAAATGGGCGGCTACGCCGAGCGGATTGAAGACCCGGCGGAAATCATCCCCGCCTTCCACCGGGCGCGCCAGAAGGCGGAAGCGGGACAAGCCGTTCTGCTGGAATTCATCACCGCCGTAGAAACGGCCGTGTCCCACCGCCGGGCGTTTTAGGGAAGGGGCAGCGGTTGCGCCTTACCCCGGCCCGCTCCCCAACGGAAAGGGCGCAGTAAAGAGCGTAATCGCCCCCCTCTCTCCCTGGCCCCCCTGGAGCAGCGTGGCCGGGAGGGGAAAGGGCCGGACCTACTCTGACTGCAATTCCGCGTCTATCGCCCTGTCGCCGGTTACCAGAAAGAGGGGATCGCCCGGCGGGCTGTCCTCCGGGTTGGTCAAACCGCCCCGGATGTTCGCAAAGTTTCCCGCCTCCGCCAAATACCTGGCAACCAGGTCCAGGTGGCCCCGGTCGGTGGAGTAACGCCAGATACGCACCGCCTTGGTGGGAAACATCCGGTTGGAAAAGGTTACGATGACCACGCCGCCGGGCTTGAGGACACGGTTCACCTGCCGGAAAGTCTCAATGGGCTGGGTCAGGTACTGGACCGACACCGTAATCACTACAGCGTCGAAAGTGGCCTCGTCGAAAGGCAAGGCCGGGTTACGGTTGATGTCCTGAACAACGTACTCATCCAAGTCCGGGTTTTCCGCCATTTCCACCCCGTTCATTCCCAGACCCACCAGCCGCCGCTTGGGGTGGCCGGCCGGCCAGTGGGAACGCCAACTGCTCATCAGGTCCAGGGTCAGCGAGTCCGGGGGAATCAGGGAGCGGAAAGCATTGCCCACCGCCGCGATGGCCCCGTCGTCGATGTGCACCACCAGCCGCGGCTGGGTATAGAACAGGCTATCGTCGCTCTCGTCCTCGCGCCCAAAATACTCCGGTGGAAACGGAAACTGCGCTTGCGTAGCGGGCCTCCCGGTTAGTCGGTTAAGGTTGAAAGGAATGACGGCAGCCGGAATTGTACCACACCCGGCCGCCCGGGACGGCCCGCACCCTCGGGATAAGGGCGACCCGGGGGCGATTGCCCGATGTCGATGGCTCGAGATCGTCCGCCGCTTGCCCGGCCCAGCCGGTGTGCCGCCAGGTTAAAAGTGCTACAATCAAAATACTACAATCTCCGTCAACCCCGATTCAATCAAGTCAATCAGGACTGTTTCGCTCAAAATCCGCGAGAGGAGTAACGGCTATGACCTCGCAACCCGAAATACGGCAAGGGCACCCCTATTTTATGTACGACGCTATCCTGAGCCAGCCCGAGGCGATGGCCGAGATGCTGGCCCAGCACTCCGCCACAACCCGGGAAGTGGCGGCGATGCTGGCGACCAAACGGCGTCTATATATAGTAGGAATCGGCACTTCCTGGCACGCCGTCCTGGTGGCCGAACACTGGTTCCGCCACTTTGCCGGGGCCGCCCGGGGACTCTGCGCTGGAGGTGCAGGGCTGGCATTCCTTCGAGTTCTGCGCTTACCCGCCTGCTCTGGGCCCGGATGATGCCGTCATCGTAATCAGCCACCGGGGAACCAAGACCTACTCCTTTCTGGCCCTGGAGTTAGCCAAAGAACGGGGAGCTTATACGGTAGCCATTACCTCCACCGATCCGGGCCGGCGGCTTCAGGTGGCCGATGCCGCCCTGAACACGGTGGAGCCGGAACGCTCGGCGGCCTTCACCGTCAGTTATACTACGGCCCTGACCGTACTGGCCCTGTTGTCCGTTGCGTTGGGCGAGGCGCTGGGCGGCGGAGGTAGCGAGGAACCGGCCCAACTACGCCGCCGGCTGGCCGAGGCGCCGGAGGCCGTGGCCGACGTCATCCGCCGCCGAGAGGTCATCGAGCAAACGGTCCAGCGTTTCCAGGAAAGACAGCGGTTCATTTCCGTGGGCTGGGGGCCAAACACGGCCAACGCCTACGAGGTGGCCCTGAAAATCAAGGAAACCAGCGCCGCCGACTGCGAGGGTTTACAGGTGGAACAGTTGCTGCACGGGCCTTTCTGCTCCATTGACTCCCATTGCCTGGTTACCCTGCTGGCCCCGCCGGGGCCCGGCTACGAGCGGGCATTGAACGTTGCCAGCGCCGCGGCCGCGGTGTCGGCGCCGGTGTGGGCCCTGGTTCAGGACGGAGACGCGCAATTGTCCGGATTGGCGACGGAGCATTTTACCCTGCCGCCACTGCCCGAAATCTGGAGTCCCCTGGCTTACGCAGCGCCCTTGCAGCTCTTCACCTATTACCTGACGCTGGCCCGGGGCCGGCACCCGGACCGGGGTCAACAGGACAACCCGCAACAGGCCGCGGCCCGGACCTACTTTGAATTGTAGCCGGAAGGAAGGAAGCGCGATGCCCACCGACGAAACGCAAGAGTCCCAAGAGGCCCGAGAGTTCCTGGAGGCCCAGTCCCGAAACCGGGGCTATACCCTGGAAATGCACCGCATTATGGCCGAGGTTGACCTGGAATGGGCCAGAAAGTACGGCGACTTCATCGAGGCCACCTATACCGGCCAGCGTACGCTGGATCGGAAAACCAAGGAGTTGCTTCAGATCGTGGTGGAGGCGGCGCTGAAAGCCGACGTGGAGCAGATTCAGGCCCACGTGCGGGTGGCATTGCAGGAAGGGGCAACCCCTGGGGAAATCCTGGAAGCCCTTCAGTCGGTGATTGCTCCCATGGGAGCGCTGGCCTTCCGCCGCGGCCTGCAAGCCTGGGCCAGGGAGACGGGGCATTTGCCCGACGCGTAGGTCAACGAAAGGAGCATACTCCCATAGAGACGGGTACGGAGACGGGCGCCGGCCGTCCCTCAGGCATCAAGTTAAGGACAACCTGGATACCAACCAAAGGCCGCGCCAACCGTCCCCGGCGTCGACCGGAACGGAGCGCCGGGTCTGAAGCCTCTCCCGCCGGGCAACGTTAGCTTCCCGCGAGAACTTCAGATTCTTCGCTCCGTTCCGCATGACGACTGAAACACCCCCTCCGGATGCCACCCCGGATGGATGATGTTTAACTTGGCGCCGATGGGGGCTGCCCAGGTTGGCCTCGCGCAGGTTGGTGAAAGACATGTTCGACTTGGCGCCGACGGGCGCTGCCCTTTGAGCCTTAACCTGGCCCGGGCCCGCTACTTCTCCCAGACCACCGGGTTGCTCAGGGTGCCGATGCCGTCAATCTCGATGTTGATTACGTCGCCGTCCTTCATGTTTTCCGGCGCCCCGTCGGTGCCCATCCAGATAACGTCCCCGGGATAGAGGGTAAGGTACTGGCTCATCCGGCTGATGTAGTGGCGCACCCCGAAGATTGCGCCAGACATATTATACTTGCTGATGAACCGGCCGTTCAGGACAATCCGCACCTCGCAATCCTCCGGGTCAACGCCGTCGGTAACAATCCAGGGACCCATGGGCTTGAAAGTGTCGGTGTTCTTGCCCCGCCACATCGTTCGGTCGCCCCGCTGCCAGACCCGTTCGCTGACATCGTTGCCGATGGTATAGCCGAACACGTAGTCCAGCGCCTCCTCCTCCGAAACCTTCTTGCACTGCTTGCCAATCACCACCACCAGCTCGCCCTCGTACTGGAGCAATTCGTGGGCGTCGCCAGGCACCACGATGGCCTCGCCCTCGGCGACCAGCGCGTTGTTGGCCCGGTAGCCCACGTCCGCCGCCGGGGGGAACTGGGGTTCTTCACCCCGCTTGGCCGCCATTTCCTCCACGTGCTCCCGGAAGTTAATCCCCGCAGCGTAAAAGGTCGGCGGCACCACCGGCACCAGCAGCTTGACCGCGTCCAGCGGTTGAACCTTATCCGTCCTTTCATAGCCGTCAAAGGGGCTGCCCGAAACCTCGATAACGTTGTCATCCTCGATGATCCCGTAGGCCGGGCCGTCCCCGGACTGGAATCTGCACCACTTCATAGCGAGTCCCTCCCAAACAATTTCAGCTGTCAAAAACCCGGTTGGGTCCGGTCAAGTCAGGTTTAGCCCGGTAAACCACCGGTTAAACCGCCCCAATTCTGGCATTATCCCTGCCGGCGGTCAAGGGTTGACGCCCTTTCCCCGGCGTCCTTGCCGAGGTTTGCTCAAAGCCCCGGTCTGTGGTAATTTTCATTGACCGCACTCAATCATCCTGACATCCTGATCCGCTGACTTTGTTTGATACCAGGAGGGGGTATGCGTCTGCAAGGGAAAACCGCCCTGATCACCGGGGCCAGCCGGAACATTGGCCGCCAGGTGGCGCTGACTTTTGCCCGGGAGGGGGCCGATCTGGTCCTGAACACCCGCCAAAGCCGCCCGGAACTGGAGGAGGTAGCCGCCCAGTGCCGGGAGTTGGGAGTCAACACCCACCTGGCCATGGGCGACGTTGCCAACCCGGACATCGCCGCCGGTATTGTGGCAGAGGGCATCGCCGCCCTGGGCCAGGTGGACATCCTGGTAAGCAACGTGGCAATCCGGCCCCACAAGCCCATCCTGGACATTTCCAACGAAGAATGGCGGCAAGTAATGGAAGTCAACCTCTTTCCCGCCTTTTACCTGATCAAGGCGGCGCTCCCCGGTATGATGGAGCGGCGCACCGGCAGCATCATCGCTCTGGGCGGACAGTCGGCCATCACCGGCCGGCCCGACACTGCGCTGGTAACCACCGCCAAGACCGGGCTGCTGGGCCTGATCCGGGCGGTGGCGGCGGAAATGGCTCCCTATAACATCCGGGCCAATATGGTCAACCCCGGCTCCACCGACACCAGCCGGGCCCACCCGGAGTGGTATCCCGAGTTCCAGGAGGTGGCCCGGGGTTCGGCGGAACACACGGCCGGCATTCCCCTGGGCCGCCAGGCCTCGGTGCAGGACATCGCCAACGCCTGCCTCTTCTTCGCCTCCGACGAATCGGGTTACATTACCGGCGACCGGCTGAACGTGGTGGGCGGGCGGTACATCGTCTAGCGGGCGGGGCTTTCCCCCGCCGTCCGGCCTTCTTCCCAAGCCGTTTTTTCCGGAGTAAAGAAGGCCGGGGAGCGAGCCGGGGGGCGCTTAACCCACCATCTCGAATTCGGTCTCGACGGAGGTGGGGTTGGCTACGGACTGGGTAACCGGCGAGCCGGCTACGGCCAGCCGCCAGATTTCCCGCAGGGTTGACTCGTCGGCGTCGGCGCGGACAAAGCACTTGGCGGAGATTCGGCCATAACCGGGGTTGCCCTCGTCCTCGACGCCGGCCCACTTGCGAATGTTGTCGAAGTAGCCCTCCACCGCCACTTCCAGGTCGTGGATTCGGACCCCCTGCTTGGTCGCATTGACGACAAATCCCACGGTCATACAACTGCCGATGGCCGACAGGAGTTGTTCGTGGGCGCTGGCGGCGACGTCGGTAGCGGTGAGGTCGCCGGGTTCGTCCATATCAACCTGGTGGTTTCGCATATAGGCGCGGGCGCGCATCCCGTCCTGCCATACGACCCGGGACTTCCACGGGCCGGTAACGGCGTTGAAAACTTCCGGGTCTTTGAAGGAATCCAGGACCTGGGAGAGTTTCTCCCTGGGGAGACCGTTGAGGTCGCGTTCTTCCGCCATAATGTAATATCCTCCTTGTTTCCGGTAATATCCCGGCATCATCCCCTCTGGCGCGGAGCTGACGCCGGCGCGGCAGAGCCTGGCATCTCGCGTCTAGCCGTACTGCCGGCGCAACTCCGCCGCCGCCGCCGCGATGACTTTCATCTTCTGAAAGGCGCCGTCCACCGTGTTGATGTTCCGCTCGGCGAAGGTGCCGAAGCCACAGTCCGGGTTCAAGTAGATCTTATCCGGGTCGAAGTATTCCAGCATTTCCTCGACCCGTTCCACAATCAGCGCCGGCGTTTCCAGGTCGTCGGTGCGGGGATTTACCACGCCCAGGCCGATTTCCTTCTCGTTAGCGTATTCCTTGAAAACCTCCATCTCTCCGGCCCGGGGAGTGGCGCATTCCAGCACCAACTGGTCCAGGTTCATCTGGACCAGGTAGGGGAGCAAGGGGCCGTAGTTTCCGGTGAGCAGCACCTCTTCCCGGCGGCTCCAGTTGCCCCGGCAGACGTGCACCCCCAGCTTGACGCCGGTAATACCCTCCGTTACTTCATTCATCAGCCGCAGGGCAAACTCCAGTTCCGTCGTCGGGTCGCGGCGCTGGGGCAGGGAAGCGCACATAAAGGTTTCGCTGGTTTCCTCGCCCAACACCACCTGGGTCAGGATTGGCTCATCGTACTGGATGAAGTCCACCCCCTGAGCCTGGAGAGCCAGGGTCTCTTCCCGCAGGATAGTTACCACGTCCCGGGCCAGATCCTCCGGCGACGGGTAGATCTTGTCGGACAGCCCCTCGAACCAACTGGAGCGGGTCAGCATATAGGGGCCGGGCAGGGGTATCTTGATGGCCCGGTCGGTATGGCTTTTCAGGAAGGCCAGTTCATCCAGGGACAACCCCTCCCTGGCCGATATTTTTCCGGTTACGATCGGGCTTTTGATGGCGAAGGCCGGCACGTCCAAAGCCCGCAGCACCTCTTCCAACCGGGCCCGGTCGTTGGCATAGTCCAACAGCTCCGAGACCTTCATCAACTGCATTCCGGCGATCTTGCCCACCACGTAGGAGTAGAAGTTGTCCCGCCGCTGCTCGCCATCGCTGATGATGTCGGTGCCCGCCGCCTCCTGGTAGCGCAGGGCTTCCAGCACCGCCTTGTCGGCCACGACGTTAAACTCATCCGCGGAAATCTCATCAGCCTGACGGCGGCGCAGGGCTTGAATCAACTCCGGGGGCCGGGGCCAGCTACCCACCACGGTAACCGGGAACAGGGGTATGTCTGCCATCGTTTCCCTCCTTAATCGAGCATCAAGGACCAATACATCAAGAGCCAATCATCGGGAGTTGGAAGCGCCCGCCCAAAGTCGCTAATCAATAACCGGTCAATAACTCAATAACCGGAAAGCGCTGCTACCTCATCTTCAAGTTCTTAATTCGTCCATTTCGGCTCTCGCTTGTCCAGGAAGGCGGTTATGCCCTCCTGGGCGTCGCCGGCCAGCAGGTTTTCCACCATCGTCCTTTGGGCCAGGGCGTAGGCCGCCGGTCGGTCCAACTGCAACTGACGATAAAAGGCTTCCTTGCCGATCGCCAGGGTATAGGAACTGGCCCTGGCGATGTGGCGGGCCAACTCCATAACCTGGTCTCCCAGTTCTTCCTCGGGAACTACCCGGTTGACCAGCCCCCAGTCCAGCGCCCTCCGGGCCGGAATGGGAACGCCGGTAAGCAGCATCTCCATGGCCTGCTTGGGACTAACCGCCCGGGACAGGGCCACCGCCGGGGTGGAGCAGAACAGGCCAATCTGGACGCCGGGGGTACAGAAGCTGGCCGTTTCCGCTGCCACGACCAAGTCGCAGGTGGCGGCCAGTTGACAGCCGGCCGCCGTGGCCAGACCCTGTACCTGGGCAATGACCGGCTGGGGCAGCAGTCGAATGGCCTCCATTACCTCGGTGCATTCGGCAAAAATGCCGGTGTAGCTTTCCGCGTCGGAGCCGACCAGCTCCCGCAGGTCATGGCCGGAGCTGAACACCGGCCCCGCGGAACGCAGTACCACCACCCGCGCCTGCGGGTCGGTTTTGATATGTTCCAGGTGGTCTTTCAGGGCGGCCAGCACTGGGCTGGAAAGGGCGTGGCGTCGCTGCGGGTTGTTCAGCGTCAGGGTAGCGATGTTATCCACCAGGTCGTAAGTGACTAATGGTTGGGACATACGGCGCGCCTCCTTATTCCGCCCAGTTTACCACTCTGTCCGGTCTCTGTCATTCGCTGTCCTTCCGGTGTCCTTTCGGCATTCCGGCCCAGCCCCCGGATACCCTCAACGCGCCCGGGAGTTCCGTCATCAGGCCCGGCTCTCCGACATCACGATTGGAGTTAAGCGCTTGAGTTAAGTGAAGGGTCTGAAGTCCCGCTGGGAAGTCAACCGCCCCCGGCAAGGACGGCAGCTTCTTCGTCCGTGTCGCTCCCTCGGAATAACGATTAAACGACCCGGCGCCGCCCGCCGGGGAATTGACAAAACCGGTTCCCTGTAATATAAGAGGCGAAATTGACGCATAAATAAACGGTAAAGGAGGTTATAATCGGGTATATTCGTTCTTTCCGGGAATGGCTATTCATTTCGTAATGAATGCAGGAGGGTCGTTTTGAGGAACGCAATCAACGCAATCAGGGGAGACAACAGATTATTGAAACGCTGGCGCCGGACCTGGCGGCTACCAGGGTTGCTGGCGCCGGCACTGGCGCTAATGCTGGCGTTGGCCGTGGCCTGTGGCTCGTCCACCGCGCCGGCCGCGCCGGCAGACGAGGCGCCGGCGGCGGCTCAGGAGTCGATGCCGGCGGCGACCCAAGCGCCCACGGCAACCTTTGCGCCGCAGATGATTCCCAAAGCTACGGCGGTGCCGGCCACCCAGGCGCCGGCAGCAGAAGCCACATCGGGGGCCGCGTCCGGGGCCGACTCCGGGGCCGCGCCGGCGGCGCCCACCGTCGCGCCCCGGCCTACGGCGCCGCCGCCCACGGCCGTAATCAGCGCCCGGGATACCGCCGTGGTAGTTACCGAGGCCGAGCCGGCCAGCGTCGGCGCCTGGAGCGACGGTTGCAGCGCCGAAATTCACAGTATGGGCTGCCAGGACTTCGTTACCGATTTCCTGACCTGGCTGGATGACCGCACCAGCGAGATTGTTCCCCTGTCCGGGGTGGATAGCTGGGAGCAGATCGATGTTGACCGCTGGCAATTCAACCTACGGGAAGGGGTGAAATTCCACAACGGCGCCCCCTGGAACGCCGCCGCCGCCAAGTATGGTATCGAGTATAATGGTATGCCGGACAATCCCAGCGCCTCCGTCACCTGGACCGGCCCGGATATGCAGGCAGAAGTGATTGACGAGCTGACCGTCCATGCGGTTTGTCCGCAAGCCTGTCCCATCTACCCCCGCACCGCCCTCTTCGCCGACTTCCAGGACCCGGAGTGGTTTGAGGCCGCCGATGAGACCGAGCGTTCCTTGCTGACCGTCGGTTTTGGCCCGTACAAGATTGTGGACTACGCGCCGGGCCTCCACACCAAGTTTGAGGCTTATGAGGACTATCTGCCCAACGATAACTGGTTCGCCCAGGCGCCCAGCATCCAGTATATAACCCATACCTACCGGGCCGAGGCGCCGGTGCGCTCGGCCATGGTGCAGACCGGCGAGGCCGACTGGGCCGCCGACATTGGCTTTGAAGAGGCGGACAAGGTGCCCAAGTCGGTCAGCGGCAAGACCGCCGAAGTCTATACCCTGGTGTTTGACACCGTGTTCCACGAGGAACTAGCCAAGCAGAAGGTGCGGCTGGCCCTTTCCCACGCGGTGGACTGCCAGACCTTGCTGGATTCCCTCTTTGACGGCAAGATACCCTGCCACGCGGCAATCTCAATGAATGGAACCGTTGGCATCAACGCCGAAAACTCCCGGGTTCGGGAATATAACCCGGAACTGGCCCGGCAACTGTTGGCCGAAGCCGGTTACAACCCGGATAACGAGATAAACATCAACACCCGGCCCGGTTCCAACATCCGCGGCCTGGAGATTATGGAGGCTACGATCAACTTCTGGCGGGACGTGGGCGTTAACGCCAACTTGAACTCCCACGGCGACCTGGGCGCGGCCCGGAATATCCAGATTTCCGGCTGTGGTCGCTTCACCAATGAGCCGGGCTACCGGGAAGCGATGGACTGCTCCGACCGGGAGCCGCCCGGCCCGGCCTACGTCAGTTCCCACGCCTACGAGGTAGCTACCTCCAACGAAATCCTGGATATGCAGCGGTTCAACAATTCCCGGCTCAGCTGCTTCAGCCGCAGCAGTCGGGTCTGCATCCCCGAGTTCGAGGCCCAGAAGCTGGCGGCTAACGCCATCCCGGAGGGGCCGGAACGGGTTGCGGCCATGGAGGAAATCGCCCAGATCTCCTACGAGCAGGCCTACTTCCTCCCCTTCTTCGAAGTGGTGTACGTTTACGGGCTGGCCGCTGACCTAGAATGGCAACCCTACTACGCTCCCCGGCTACGGGGCAACACCATGCGGTTCACCAATTAACCAACCCCCGCCAGCCCGGGCCGGTCATCCTGCCGGCGCCGCCGGACAATAGCCCCCCTCTCCCTTCACGGGAGAGGGGATAACCACAAGGGAAAAGCCCCGGCGGATGTCCGCCGGGGCTTTTCCCTTGCCCACTTCCCGCTTCCCGCTTCAAACCGCGTCGGCCTGACTGACCTGACTGACCGGCTGGTTAGTCGAACACGATAACGCTGCGGGCCACGTTGCCGCCCTTCATATCCTCAAAAGCCTCGTTAATCTGCTCCAGCTTCAACTGCTGCGTAACCAGTTCATCCAGCTTCAACCGTCCCTGGAGGTAGAACTCCACGTAACGGGGCATATCGGTGCGGAACCGGTTGGAACCCATACTGCTCCCCTGGAGTTTGCGTTCCCGGCGCAGGAACCCGCCGGCGTCAATCTCGATCATGGTGCCTTCGGGAATCATCCCGATGATGGTGGCCGTACCGCCGGGGCGCAGCATCGCGTAGCACTGCTCGGCGGTTTCCTTCAGGCCAATCGCCTCAAAGGAGTAATCCACCCCGTCATTGGTCAGGTCCCGAATCTTCTGCACTACCTCGCCGCCGGAGGCGTCGATAACGTCGGTGGCGCCGAACTCCCGGGCCAGGGTCAACTTGGTTTCCACCGTATCAATGGCGATGATCCGCAGGGCGCCGGCCAAAGCCGCCCCCTGGATACAATTAAGGCCCACGCCGCCACAGCCCACCACGGCCACCGTGCTGCCCGGCTCTACCCGGGCGGTGTTCAAGACCGCTCCCAGGCCAGTGGTGGCGCCACAGCCAATCAGGGCCAGCCGGTCCACCGGCACGTCCTCCCGCACCTTGACCAGAGCGTGCTCGTGCACCAGCATCCGCTCGGCGTAGGAGCCAAGCTGGGCGAACTGGGTAAGGGCCTGGCCGTTCTGCCGGAGCCGCGGCGGCTGGTCCGAACTGCGAACCACATCGGTGCGCGTGCAGAGAACCGGCTGCCCCCGCAGGCAGAACTCGCAATGGCCGCAAAAGACGGAGAGACAGGTTATCACCGTATCCCCCGGCTTAACGTAGGTTACCTGTTCCCCCACCGCCTCCACCGTTCCCGCGGCCTCGTGGCCCAAGACAGCCGGCAGCTGGATGCTGTATTTGCCCTCGACGAAGTGGAGGTCGCTGTGGCAGACCCCGCTGGCCCCGGTGCGCAGCAGCACCTCCCGCGGGCCGGGGGTATCCACCTGCACCTCTTCCACCTCCAAAGGTACGTTTACCTCGCGCAAAACGGCGGCCTTCATAGTTGCACCTCCTGTTGTTTTAACCTGTTTTTAGCCACGGAAAGACACGAAGATTCACGAATGGGTATGCTCTGTCCGGCAAAAAACCTTTCGCCCTTGCGGAGACAAGGCGGGTTTGGGCGAGGGTATTTTAGCAAAAAAGGGGATGGAGTAGCTAAAGGCGCCCACAACCTTGTAAGCTTCGGGGGGCTCTTGTATCATCTACCCTCGTAATCGGGCAATCCAGTTAACTGACAGGCGCCGAAATGAAGACCTACATTTTTCGAGTTGTGGTTGAACCGGATGAGGGCGCCTGGCAAGCCTATTGCCCAACATTGGAGAAGTACGCAGCCTACACCTGGGGTTACACCAGGGAGGAGGCGCTTGGGAAGATAAAGGAAGTCATAGAAATGGTGCTGGAAGAGTTGGTGGAAGATAATTTGCCCATTCCGAAAGAATCTCCGGCAGGCGCCGGAGCCGGGCAGCAAGTAGCAGTGTCGGTCTGAAGCGCCTGTAGAATGGAGGAGATTAGGAAATCTGACCGCCCGCGAACTTATCAACGCCCTGGTCCGGGATGGATTCACTTTACGGCGCCAAACAGGTAGCCCCAAAAGGTATCAACACCCCGACGGCCGTATGGTAACGATAGCTTACCATCATTCGGGCGACACATTTCCCCCAGATGCTCTGCGCCGGATGATCCACGGCGCTCAATGGACCGTCGAAGATTTAGAACGGTTGGGGCTGTACTAACCACGGACTACCGCCGGCCCTGATTTCCCCCGCCCCCAATGTGCTACAATACCCCCGGCATTCAACCCAAGTCCCCATACAGTCCACCAGGAGGCAGGTCATGGCCGGCAGCAGCGGCAACCGGGTTACGGTTGGCAACGTGGAGATTGTTTCCCTGTCCGACGGCATTCTGGAGTTTGATCTGTGCAATTTCTTTCCCAACCATAAGTCGGATGCGGAGTGGGAGCCTTACCGCCAGCATCTTACCGCTGAGCATAAGGTCCGCTTTAACCTGGCCTCTTACCTGGTGCGTTCCGAGGGACGTACCCTGCTGGTGGACACCGGGATGGGCGCTCCGCCGGCCGATGCTCCCGGGACTCCCTGGGGCGAGTTGCTGAACGATTTTCAGGCCCATGGCCTCCGCCCCGACGCGGTGGACATGGTGGTGATGACCCACCTGCACCGGGACCACGTGGGCTGGAATCTGACCCCCCGGCCGGCCGAAGGCTCCGGCGCCAAACCGACCTTTGCGCCGACCTTTCCCCGCGCCCGCTACTGGCTGAGCGTCAAGGACTGGGCGGCATGCCACGACCCGGAGCTAATGCCGACCCGCTTTCCCAACGCCGCCACCACCGTCTGGCCCCTGGAGGAGTTGGGACTGATTGAGTTTATGGACGGGGAATATACCCTGACCAGCGAATTGACCGCCATCCCCACGCCGGGGCATACGCCGGGCCATATGAGCATCCGGATCAACTCCGGGGGCGAACAGGCCATTATCCTGGGCGACGCCATCCACAACCAGGCCCAGGTGCAGGAAACCCACTGGGTTTCCCGGGCCGATATGGACCCGGAGCAGACCCGCATCACCCGCCGCTCCCTGATGGAGCAGTTGGAGCAAGAGGGGATGCTGGGGATAATCGGCCACTTCCCTTACCCCGGGTTTGGCAAGGTGGTGCGCCTGGAGGGACGCCGTTACTGGCAGGCCCTGTAATTTCTTACCTGACCCTTGTAAATTAAAACAGGTGATATTAAATGAAGTTTGGCCTCTTCCACTCGGTGCAGTTGCCCGACCCGTCCCGGCAAAACCAGTATTACCGGGAGGCGCTGGAACAGGTGCTTTGGGCGGAACAGTTGGGTTATGATTCGGTCTGGATGACCGAGCATCACTTTTCCCGGCACGGCATCGTTTCCGCCTCCTTGTCGGTGCTGGCCTACCTGGCCGGACTGACCAGCGCCATCCGCCTGGCTACCGCGGTCACGGTGTTGCCCTTTCACAATCCGATCCAAATTGCCGAGGAGGCCGCTACCGTTGACCTGCTCAGCAACGGACGCCTGGATCTGGGCGTGGGCCGGGGTTACCAGTGGGGGGAGTTCCACAAGTTCAACATCCCGATGGAGGAAGCCGACCGCCGGTTCCAGGAGTCCATGGAGGTGATGACCCGGGCCTGGACCGCCACTGAACCCTTCAACCACCGGGGCGAGTTCTGGACTTTCAACGATATGACGGTGCATCCCAAGCCGGTGCAATCGCCTTACCCGCCCCTGTGGGTGGCCGCCGCCAGCCCCGGCAGTATGGACCGCATCGCCCAAAACGGCTGGAACCTGCTGGTGGGTCAGGGTTTGACCTACGACCAGGTGGGAGAACAGGTGGCCTATTTCAGGGGCGCGGTGGGCGAGGCCGGCGGCGTCTATGATCCCCACCGGATCAAGGTAGCCCGGGCGATGTACACCGCTCCCACGCCGGAACAGGCTCGCCGGGACGCCGAGGAACCCTTTATGTGGTTCAAAACCACCGGCGACGCGGTGGGCGCGCCTCCGGAACGGCGCGGTGAACTATTGCCGGAAAACTATCAGCAGTACCGCCGTCGCTTTGCCGCCGAGACTACCTTTAACTACGACGACCTGGCGGAAAAAGTCATCCTCTTCGGCGCCCCGGACCAGGTGGCCGAGCGAGTGGAGCGGCTGCGGCAGTCCGGCGTAGAAAGCATTATCTTCTTCACCAACTACGGCGGCATCGAAAGCCAGAAGGTCAAGGACTCCCTGGAGTTGTTCGCCACCGAGGTAATGCCCCACTTTCAGGAGCGGGCGGGACGGGTTAACTGATAGGCGAAGAGGCGCTTCCCCTTACTCTCCCCTCCCCGGGGATGGAGAGTAAGGGGAAGCGCCGGAGTCCGGGTTCGCTTGAAGCGAGCCGGCTTACCCCTTACCCGCCGGCCTTATCAATCATCTCGCGCAGTTCTGCAACGCTTTTGTCGCCGAAGTCCGGGTCCCCGCCGTCAACCCGGTAGGTAGGCGTGCCGAAAACGCCCAGGTCTTTGGCCGCTTGGTGTTCGTCCAGCACGTATTGGCGATACTGGCCCGAATCCAAGGCGGCGAGTAAATCGTCCCCGTCCAGGGCGCAGCTTTCGGCAATGGCTTTCAGCGCCTCCCGGTCGCCCAGGTTCACACCCTGTTCCCAATAGGCGCGGGCGGCGGCATGGTGAAACTCTCCGTCCAGACCCTTTTCCCTGGCGTAAGCGGTCGCCTCGTGGGCCAGGTTAGTGTTAGGGGCAATACCGGGGCGGCGCATAACGATACCGGCCGCGCCCGCCCTTTCCTGCCAGGCCGGGTTCAAGTCGGTCTCCGTTTCTCCCTCGCGAATTGGACGGGGTTCGCCTTCCGGCGCGCGGTCGGGAGCCAGCAGGTAGGGCCGGCGGTCGATCACGGCGCCGGTTCCGGCAACAGCTTGGTCCAGCCTGACCAGGCCGACGTAGCACCAGGGTCAAGTGTAATCGTACCAAACGGTTATATTAGGTGAATGGCGGCCAGTCATAACGCCCTCCTTAAATACCCGCGCAACAGTTTCGAGCATTGTAACACGGAACGAATCCGGTGCAGCAGTTAGCAGTGTATCCGTTTGAATTTTTAGCTGCGCTACTCTATAGCGGTCAAATTCAAACGGATACACTGCCCGGCAATTGCTGGCGGTCAGCGGACGCGGCCGCCCTGGAGCCAGGCCCGGCCGTCCGCGGCGAGAAACGCATCCGACTCCACCGGGCCCCAACTACCCGGCGGGTAAAAGTAGAGCGGCGGCGCATCGGGGCCGTTAAACCCGGCGATAATCGGATCCACGATGCTCCAAGCCCGTTCAATTTCGTCGGACCGGGTAAACAGAGAGGCATCGCCGTTCAAGGCGTCCATCAGCAGCCGCTCGTAGGCGTCGGGGATGGCCTGTCCCGCGAAGGCCGACTGGTAATGAAACTCCAACCCCACTTGACGCATCTGCAAGCCGGCGTCCGGCGTTTTGGCCTGGAACTCCAGATGGAAACCCTCGTCGGGCTGGACAAAGATCGCCAAAGTGTTAGCCGGTATCTCCTCGTCCTCGGCCAACGGGAAAAGCATATGGGGCGGGTTGCGGAACTGGATGATAATTTCGGTAGTCTTGTCCTTCAGGGCCTTGCCGGAGCGCAGGTAGAAAGGCACTCCCTGCCAACGCCAGTTATCCACAAACAACCGCAGGGCGGCATAGGTAGCGGTCCTGGAGCCCGGGGCCACGCCCGGCTCATCCCGGTAACCCTGGTACTGACCGGAAATGGCATGGCGGGCCACATCCTCGGCATGGATGCGCCGTACGGCGTTCAGCACCTTAACCTTTTCGTTGCGCAGCGGCTCGGCCTCAAAAATATGGGGAGGTTCCATCGCCACCAGGGACAGCAATTGCAGCAGGTGATTCTGGAACATATCCCGCAGGATGCCGGTATGGTCATAATAATCCGCCCGCTCGGAGAGGTTAAGGGACTCGGCCACCGTAATCTGCACGTGGTCAATATAGTTGCGGTTCCAGATCGGTTCGAAGACGGTGTTGGCAAAGCGGAAAACGAACAAGTTCTGCACCGTCTCCTTACCCAGGTAGTGATCAATCCGAAACACCTGGTCTTCCCGGAAAGCCGCGTGGGCGACCTCATTCAGGTCCCGCGCCGAGTGCAGGTCGGCGCCAAAGGGCTTCTCGACAACCAGTCGCCGCCAGCCCGTGGCATCATCGGCCATGCCCGCCGCCCCCAGGTTGGCAATGGCCCTCCGGTACAGGGACGGGGCAACCGCCAGGTAGTAGAGGCGGTTGGACACCTCCCGGTCAAAACTTTCCAGTTCCTCCAGGTGTTCCTCCAGCTGCCGCAGGCTTTCCGGGGAGGTAACGTCAGCCATCAGGTAGGAAAGGCGGGCGGAGAATTCGGCCCATTCGCCGGCGGTGGAGTAAAAGCTGCCGATTTCCCGCATTTCCCGGTACATAAAGTCCCGAAACTCTCCGGTGGACATCGGAGAGCGGCCCACGCCGACGATGCGGAGTTCCCGGCGGATCCGGCCCTTGGAATAGAGATTGCACAGGGCCGGCATCAGCTTGCGCCGGGTCAGGTCGCCGCTGGCCCCGAAAATTACCAGGCTGGTAATCCCGCGCGTATCGGCCAGGGCCTGGAGCAGGGCGTCGATGTCCGGGGCGCTACCGATAGCGGACATCAGTTCAACCTCCGTACTGGGTGGCCGCCGAACTGGTGGCGCAGGGCCGCCAGCAGCTTGGCCCCGAAGGGCTGCGCCTGGCGGGAACGGAACCGCTGCTGCAAGGCCAGGGTAATCACCGGCGCCGGCACGGCCAGGTCCACCGATTCCTGGACGGTCCACCGCCCCTCGCCGGAGTCTTCCACGTAGGCTTCCAGGTCCGACAGGCCGGGGTCTTCCTCCAGCGCGGACGCCACCAGGTCCAGCAGCCAGGAACGCAACACGCTGCCGTAACGCCAGGTGTTGGCAATCCGGGGCAAGTCCAGGTCAAACTCCTCTTTGGCCGCCATCAACTCAAAGCCCTCGGCATAGGCCTGCATCAGCGCATACTCGACGCCATTATGCACCATCTTAACGAAATGGCCGGCCCCGACCGGCCCCACGTGGCTGTAGCCCCGGTCGGGGCCGGGAGCCAGAGTCTGGAAAATCGGCTCCAGCCGCCGGAATACCTCCGCCCTGCCGCCGATCATCAGGGAGTAGCCCTCGGTCAGTCCCTGGATACCGCCGCTGGTGCCTACGTCCATAAAGTCAAGGCCTCGGTCGGCCAGCTTTCCGGCCCGGCGCATACTGTCCTTATAGTTGGCATTGCCCCCGTCCAGGACGACATCTCCCGCAGCCAGCAGCGGGGTCAAGCGGTCAATGGTATCCTCGGTAGGCTGACCCTGGGGCAACATCAGCCAGACCGGTCGGGGGGGAGACAACCGGGCAACCAGTTCCTCCAGGGCAGCAGCGCCCTCCGCTCCCCGGGCCTGGCTGGCGGCCACCGCCTGGCTGCTGGCGTCGTAGGTTACTACCCGGTGCCCGCCGCCGAGGAGACGTTGCGCCATGCTACCGCCCATCCGACCCAGGCCAATCATTCCCAGTTCCACCCGTTTACCTCCCGGTTTTGCGGTTTACCCGGCTACAGCCCGGCGCGGAGTCGCTCCAATCCAGCGGCCGGATCAGTTCCCAAGTGTACCCGGGCGGTGCGGCGGCCCAACTCTTGGAGCGCCTGCCCGTCGCCGGCTGCCTGGGCATCAGCCAGCGTTCCAAAGGAAAAGGGGCGGCCAGGTATCGGAATATCCTTGCGGTGGTCGGCGGTCAGCAGCAGGAACAGCCCGGAGTTGGGGCCTCCTTTGTGCAGTTGGCCGGTGGAATGGAGGTAACGCGGCCCGAACCCGACGGTGGTTGCAATGCCGTACCGGTCGGCAACCTGCCGCCGCAGCGAGCGCAGCGCGCCGGATACTTCCGGGGTATCCGGCAGGTACGCCAGAATCGCCAGGTAGTCGCCGGGCCGGGCCTGACGAAGTAAAGCGGCGGGCGATGCGCCGGTTTCCGCTTTTTCCCCCACCGGCAGCGCGCCGGTGGCTTGATACCGCTCCAGCACCCGGTCCGTCATATCCTTGGCCCCCTGAACATCGGGTTGGTCGAAGGGATGAACGCCCAGCAATGAACCGGCCACGGCGGTAGCAAACTCCCAGCGGTAGAACTCGGCGCCCAGGTCATAACGATCTTCCAGCTCTAGTCGCACTACCGGGTGGCCGGCGGCGGTCAAGGACTCCACCCAGGCGTCCGGGGCGGTATTGTCCGCCGCTTCCTGAAGCCGCAGATACACGAAAAGCCGGTCGGCGCCATAGCGGTCGGGGGCAACGATCGGTTCTCCGGTTACGGGTACAATGCCGGAACCTTCCTTGCCCAGGCTTTCCGCCAATAGCTGCTCAACCCACCAGCCAAACCCGGCAATTGCCGGAGAGCAAACCAGGGTGAGCTTGTCCCGGCCCTGCCGGGCCAGACTGCCCATCACCGCCCCCAGCCAGGCTCCGGGGTTGTCCCGGGCCGAACCGGCGGCGCACTGTTCCCGCATAGCATCGGCGCGGGTTAGCAGTTCGTTCAAGTCCAGGCCGATGAGGGCCGCCGGAACCAGGCCAAAGCAGGACAGTACGGAGTAACGCCCGCCCACCTCCGGCGGGTTCAGAAAAGTCTGCCCGAATTCCTGTTCCTCGGCCAGCTTTTCCAGCACGGCGCCGGGGTCGGTGATGGCGACGAAGTTTCGCCCGGCCGCCGCCGCGCCCTGCTTCTCGGCCACCAGACCCCGGAAGTGGGCATACAGAGCGTTGGGTTCAATGGTTGAACCGGACTTGGAGGATACCAGAAAGAGGGTCTTTGCCGGATCAATAATATCGGAAACGGCTTGCACCCGGGCGGGCAAGGTGGAATCCAGCGTCAACAGTTCCGGGCCGCCGGCGGCGCAGCCGAAAGCCCGGCGCAACACTTCCGCTCCCAGGCTGCTGCCTCCCATACCCAGCAAAACGGCGTGGCGATAACCGGCAGCGCGAACCCCGGCGGCGAAAGCCTCCAGCCGGCCCAGTTGCCCCCGCATCGTATCGGTAACGGAAAGCCAACCCAGGCGGTCGACAATCTCCGCCGGGTCGTCCTTCCAGACCCGGTGGTCCTGTTGCCAGATACGGGCAACAACGTTCCCCGCGTCCAGGGCAGCGAGGGCCGCTTCAACCGCCGGAAGGTATTTCCCCGGGATTTGCGCGGCCTGGGTCTCCTTGACCATAGCGTTCCTCCCGCCAGGTTAACCGGCAGTTACTTCCTTTCCACCAGCGCCGGCCGCAACGGTTGCGGCCCTTGAGCGGCGGGATAGGAAGTAACTGCCACCCTGCTTCCTTTCCACCAGCGCCGGCTAACCAAGGATAGCATATTACCGATACGGGAATAAACAACTAAACTATTCCGGTATTCGGTACACGCGCCGGCGCCGTTCATTCCGGTGAAAGGCGGAACCTCCTGGCCGGCGCGTGGTATAATTCCGGCGCATGCCGGGCAAAGACCATTATCGCCCATCCCCGCCAAAGGAGGTTCCGCCTTGACTAACCCGGGTCAAACCTTCAATCCCCCCGCCGAAAACCGGACCTGGATCGGGGAACTGGATGTCCGTTACCTGGAATGGGCCGGGCCGGCCGGCCCGGTTCCGGTTCAGGGACCGGAGCCGGGCCCGGTTCCCATCGTCGCCTTGCACGGGCTGGCGTCTTCGGCCAACTGGTATGAGCGGCTGGCGGCGCGGCTCAGGGCGCGCTACCGGATCGTGGCTCCCGACCAGCGGGGCCACGGGCAGACCACGCAGGCGTCCAGCGGGTATGACTGGCAAACCCTGGCGGCGGACGTGGCCCGCTTTATGGATGGGCTGGGGCTGGAACAGGCGGCGGTACTGGGCCATTCCTGGGGTGGCAACGTAGCCATCAACGTAGCGGCCCAGTTCCCCGAGCGGGTGAGCCGGCTGGTGATGATTGACGGCGGGTTCCTGGACGGCCACCTGCTTCCCGACGCCAGTTGGGAGGTGTTCCGCGCTCGCTATGCCCCCCGCAACGTATCCGGCAACCGGCCGGAGTTTCTGGGGCGGCTGCGCGAGCAGTTGGGCGACTGCTGGGGGGAAGACCTGGAACGGATCGTGCAGACCATGGTTTACGCGGATGCGGAAGGTCAGATTCAGGACATCCTGCGCCCGTCCAACCATGCTCAAGTGCTGGAGGCGATGTGGAGCGAACCGCCGTCGGTTACCCTGCCCCGGATTTCCTGCCCCACGCTAATCGTGCCGGCCGGCCCCAGGCCGGAGCGGGCCGGCAGCGAGTTTTCCCGCACCAAAGAGGTTATGGTGGCAGCGGCAGCCCGGGCGGTCAAGGATAACCGGGTGCATTGGATACCCAACACCATTCACGACATCGGCTACCACAAGCCGGACGAACTGGCCCGGGTCATCATGGAGTTTCTGGAAGAGTAGGGGGGTCCCGGCAGGGCTTTTCGCCTCCTTCCCCGGCTCTTTCCCCGAGCGAGCCAGAGAGAGACGGGGCGCCGGCCGGCTGACGTCAGCCGGCCGGTACGCTAATCGTTATCCGCCGGGGCCGGGACGAGGCGGCCACTGCCCACCGGGTCCGGCTCGTCGCCATGGGCCAGGCCATAGTTGATGGCGTAGAGCCGGGCATAAACGCCGTTGCGCCGCAACAGTTCCTCGTGTCGTCCCATTTCTGCGATGCGGCCCTTGTCCAGCACCACGATCTTGTCTGCGTTGCGGATGGTGGAAAGGCGGTGGGCGATGACGATGGAGGTACGCCCCTCCAGCACGTGGCTCAGGGCTTCCTGAATCAGGATTTCCGTATGGGTGTCAATGTTGGCCGTGGCCTCATCCAGGACAATAATGCGCGGGTCGCCGACAATGGCCCGGGCAAAGCTGAGCAACTGCCGCTGGCCCACGCTGAGGTTAACGCCCCGTTCCGCCAGCACCGTGTCGTAGCCATCTTCCAGGGCCATGATGAAATCATGGGCGCCCACCGCCTTGGCGGCGGCAATTACGTCATCGTCAGTAGCGTTCTCGTAGCAGTAGCGAATGTTATCCTTCACGTTGCCGGAAAAGAGGTAAGGCTCCTGAAGCACCATACTCATCTGCCCCACCAGCGACTGGCGGGTAACGTCCCGCAAATCGTATCCGTCCACGGTTATCTTTCCCCCGGTTACGTCGGCGAAACGGTGTGCCAGGGTTACCAGGGTGCTTTTGCCAGCGCCGGTGGAGCCGACCAGGGCGATGTTCTCCCCGGGGTGGATGTGCAGGTTAATGTCCTGCAAGACCTCAACCCCCTCCACGTAATGGAAGTTAACGTTCTCGAAGCGGATTTCGCCCCGTACCGGCGGCATTTCCACCGCATCCGGGGAATCCTTGACCTCCGGCTTCAGGTCCATCAACTCGAAGATGCGGACCCCGGCGGCCATTGAACGCTGAAAGACGCCGTACTGCATAGTCAGGTGGCGGATGGGTTCAAAGAAACGCTGAATCCAGACGGCGAAGGCCACCAGCACGCCCCATTCCAGGCTGCCTCCCCGCAGCAACAGGCCGCCCACCAGCACCACGCCGAAACCCATGCCCACGCCGATGAGAAACTCCACCATCGGCTGGAGGCCGCCGGAGAAACGGCTGGCCTGCAAGTTAGCATCCAGATGCTCCCGGTTCAGTCCCTCAAAATGCGCCAGGTTCTCATCCTGACGGTTCAGACTTTGCACCACCCGGACGCCGGTGATGTTCTGGTTATACTCGCCGTTGACCATCGCGATGGCCCGCCGGATGCGCATAAAGGAGCGGCGGGCGAAACGCTGCCAGTAGGCCAGGATGGTGAACAGCACCGGCACGATGCTCAAGCTGACCAGGGCCAACTGCCAGTCCACTATCAGCATATAGATGATGATGAAGGCCAGGGTCAACACGTCGGCCAGGGCCAGCACCAGCATCTCAAAGGTTTCCTGAAGTTGCAGCACGTCGCTCTGGCTGCGGGACATTATCCGCCCCACCGCCGTCCGGTGGAAGAAGGCCGGCGACAGGCTTTGCAGGTGGCTGAACATCTGGGTGCGCAGGGCGTAGAGGATACTCTGGCCCACCCGGGCCATATAGACGAACTGGAGATAGTTGGCGCCGAAGTGCACCAGGGTAACGGCCAGGAAGGCTAGTCCCACCAGGTGCAGGCGCCAGATTCCCTCCAACTCCAGGGTAGTCCAGAGCAGGTTGAGTCGGAAGGTCTCGTCGCCGGCGGTGGCGTCGCCGATACCGTAGTTGATGCCCAGCATTATCAGCAAGGGGATGCTGGCGTTGGCGATGGTGTAGGTCAGCACCGCCAGCAGGCTTTTGATGACCTCTCTCTTGTAGGGGCCGGTGTAGGACAAGAGGCGCAGGACGACCTTGTTGTTATAGACGGCGCCCAGGGCGTTGTCGTCGCTGAGGTTGTCCAGGGTGGGGGTGCGCATCCCGCCGGCGTTGAGGCCGCGCATCCCGCCGCCCATCATCCCGCCGACGCCGCCGCCCAGTCCGTAGCCACGCATCAGTTATCCCCTCCGGCATCGCCGGCGCCGGCTACGGTTACGGCTACGGCGGCATCCAGCAGCACCTCTTCCTGGGGCCGCAGTTGCAATTCGTAGATGTCCCGGTAGATGCCCCGGCGGGCGATAAGCTCGCTGTGGTTGCCCTCCTCCACGATCTCCCCGTCCTTCAGCACCAGTATCTGGTCCGCCTCCCGGACGGTACTGAGCCGGTGGGCGATGACGAAGGTAGTGCGGCCCTTCATCACGTTGATCATCGCCTGGTGAATCAGCCGCTCCGTCTCCACGTCCACGCTGGAGGTGGAGTCGTCCAGGATGAGGATCGGCGGGTTTACCAGCACCGTCCGGGCGATGGATAGCCGCTGCCGCTGGCCGCCGGAAAGGGTGCTGCCCCGTTCCCCGACCCAGGTATCATAGCCGTTGGACAGGCTCATTATCTGGTCGTGAAGCTGGGCAATCTTGGCAGCATTGATGATGTCCTCCTCCGTGGCATTGGACACCCCATAGGCAATGTTGTCCCGGATGGTGGCGTCAAAGAGGAAAATGTCCTGCTGCACGATGCCCACGTTGCGCCGCAGGGATTCCAGGGTAAAGTCCCGGATATTCTCCCCGTCAATGGTAACCTGGCCGCTGGTAACGTCGTAGAACCGGGGCAACAGGTTGACGATGGTGCTTTTGCCACTGCCCGGCGCGCCTAGGATGGCGGTAATCTGGCCCGGTTCGGCGGAGATGTTCACCCCTTTCAGGGCTGGCGAGCGCGAGTCGTAGGCGAAGGCGGCGTCCTGGAACCGCACCCGCCCCGTGGCCCGACCCATCACCCGGGCCCCGGACTTTTCCTCCACCGGCGAGCGGGAGTCCAGCACGTCAAAGATGCGGCGCCCGGAGGAGATGGCCCGGGAAAAGCTGTTGATAATCTGGGCCGCCGAACGGATCGGAAAGGTCAGCTGGTTCAGGTACAGGACAAACTTTGCCAGGTCGCCGGCCGTCAGGTCGCCCCGGATAATCTCCCAACCGCCGTACCAGACGATCAGGCCCAGGGCAAAGGTGAAGTAAAGGCTCATCCAGGCACTGTTGGTGCCTTGCAGCCGTTCCGACTGGTAGTATTCCTCCCGCAGTTCCTGGGCTTTCAGGTCATACTTGCGCCGCTCAAAGTCCTCGGAGGCGAAAGCCTTGACCACGTGGATGCCCACCAGGTTTTCCTGCAAAACGGTTACCAGCTGGCCGTTGACCTCTTGCACGTGGAGCCACATCCGCCGCAGCTTGCCCATCACCAGGGTGGAGCGGATGACCAGGAAGGGGACGAAAACCAGGCTGATGAGGGCCAGTTCCCAGTTCAGCCAAACGAGAATGCCGGTAACGGCCACGGTGCGCACCACCACCTCCAGGGAGCGCACCAGGCCCATATTGACGTAGCGACGAATAGCCTCCACGTCGGCGGTAGCCTTGGACATCAAGTTGCCGGTATGTTCCTTGTCGTGGTAGGCAAAGCTGACGTGCTGGAGTTTGTCATAGATCAGGTTGCGGAAGTCGTAACTGACCAGTTGGGACAGGGAGTCGGTGGTGTAAGTGCGGGCAAAGTCAAAAAAGCCCCGCAAGACGCTGGCCCCCAGCAGCAGGCCGGCCAGCAGCGCCAGTTCCAGCGTGCCGGGGTTGCCCGGGTGGATGCCGTCGGGGCCAACGGACACCAGGCGGTCGATGGACTCGCCGAATAACCAGGGAATCAGCAGGGAGAAGCCGATGGCGACAAAGAAACAGACATAGGCCAGCAGCAACCGCGTCCGGTAGCAGTACGCCATAGCGGTAATTCTAAGCAGAATGTCCATCTATAACCGGCTATCCCCCGTGTTCTACCCAATAACCTTTGCCCGTCATAATAGACCTAAAGTTAAAATAATGCAAGCAATTTTTAATCACGGTTAATAATAATGAGATACTCGGAGGCCTGGTTGATTGCCGGGGAAGGGGGATGGCCCGGCAGGGGGGGCGATAGCTCCGTCCGGGCGGCTGTGTTGAACCCCGTGTCCGCCCGGGATGGCCCGGCAAGGGAGGCGATAGCGGAGGCCGGGGGCCGGCCCCCGGGCCGCGCGTTTGGCCCGGTTCCGGAGTTCAGGGGCGCCGCCCGGTTGGGGGGCGCTGGGTGATTGCGCCGGCCTACATCCGCTCCGGGGCGCTCATGCCCATTAGCTCCAGGGTGCGGCGGAACACTATTTGCGCCGACTCCACCAGCTTGAGGCGGGCCAAGGTCAGGGCGTCGTCTGCGGCGTTGGCCGATATAACCCGGCAATTCTCATAGAACCAGTGAAAAGCGGTCGCCAGTTCCATGGCATAGTGGGGCAAGTGGTGCGGTTCCAGGCTGCGGGCCATCTGGTCCACCAGTTCTGGCAGCCGGACCATGGTCCGGATCAGGTTAAGCTCGTTGGGGTCGGTGAGCCGGGAAACATCCCCCATACTCCAGTCGATGCCGCGACTGCGGGCCAAGTTCAGGATGCTGACGTTCCTGGCGTGGGCGTACTGGATGTAATAGACCGGGTTTTCCGAGGACTCCTTTTTTGCCAGTTCCAAGTCAAATTCCATCTGGGTTGACGGGGCGCGGGCCAGGAAAAAGTAGCGGCAGGCGTCGGCGCCCACCTCATCGGCCAACTCCCGCAGGGTAACGAAATCGCCGGTTCGCTTGGAGGCTCGCACTACCTCCGCGCCGCGTTTCAGCGTAACCATCTGAGCGATGAGGACGGTCAGTTTCTCCGGTTCAACCCCCAGGGCGGCTACCGCCGCCTTCATCCGGGGTACGTGGCCCTGGTGGTCGGCTCCCCAGACGTCGATCACCTGCTCGAACCGGCGGTGGATAAACTTGTTATAGTGGTAGGCAATATCCGACGCGAAGTAGGTCGGCTCGCCGGTGGAACGCACCACCACGTTGTCCTTATCATCGCCCAGCATACTGGAGTTGAACCACCGGGCATTTTCCCGCTGGGAAAGGTAGTTCTTTGCCTGGAGCAGGTCCATCGCCTCCTGGTATTCCCGGTTGTCGTACAGGGAACGCTCGCTGAACCAATTATCAAAGGCGACGCCAATCTGTTCCAGGTCGTCCTTAATCAGGGCAACCATCTTTTCCCGGCTGAGGTCTCCGATTTCCTTTACGGCCTGGGCCTCCTCCAGCTCCAGGAAACGGGCGCCCTCCGACGCTGCAATCTCCCGGGCCAGGTCGGCGATGTAGTCGCCGGCGTAGCCATTGGCCGGAAAGTCGGCCGCACAACCCAAGGCCTCCCGGTAACGGGCATAAACCGAGCGGTAGAAGGCTTCCATCTGGGTTCCGGCGTCATTGACGTAATACTCCCTGGTTACCCGGTAACCGGCGGCGGTCAGGGTATTGGCCAGGGCGCTGCCCAGCACGGCGCCCCGGGTGTGGCCCACGTGCACCGGGCCGGTGGGGTTAACGCTGACAAATTCGACCATAACCGGACGACCCTGGCCGACCTCCAGCGTGCCGTATTCCCCACCAAACTGCCGGACGACCTCCACCTGGCGTTGAATCCAGCCGTCGTTGAGGTAAAAGTTGACGAATCCCGGCGGGGCGGCTTCCACCCGCTCCACCGCTTCGGCGCTGGGGAGGTATTCAACCAGCGTCTCGGCCAGCTTCAAGGGGTTGATTCGCGTGGCCCGGGCCAGGCGCAAGGGCAGACTGGTGGCGAAATCGCCATGTTCCGGGTTGCCGGGCCGTTCCGGCAGGACCTCGGGCATTGTCTCCAACTGCAATGCCCCTTCCTGCCGGGCCCGGTTTATCGCCACAATCACCATTTCCTGGATGGTATCCCGAACCAACACCGACGCCATGTCAACTACCCTTATTTAATATAATCTGGTCTTTTCGTCCCGGGAAGTCTGCCCCCGGTCGAGGTACGGAAGTAAAAGGGATCGGGGCCGTTCTCCCGCCCTTGCGGGAACCGAGAGTGGCCGTGGACTGGATTATAGTAACATAAATAGCCGGGGCGGAAAATGAAAATGGCGCTCCTTCCAGGGCGTTTTGATCCTCGAGTCATTACGCCGGGCAACCGTTCGTGGCAGCTGGTCGAACCAACCGTTCAGCCCCGCCCGGTTCCGGCTGAAAGGGCAATTGCCGACGCCCGGTGAAAATACCCGGCTCCCCCTAACGAATAGTTCCCAACTCGCCGGTTTGGTAGAATGGCCGGGCGGCGCTACGGAAAGACGCTGCGGGGAGGACGTAATGGCTGGACTGATTGCGCTGGTGGGCGGCGAAGAGTTTCGCCGGTATTGCCTAGAAATGGACCGGGAAATTATGCAGGCAACCGGCCGGGACCCGGCCCGGGTGGTAGTAATACCCACGGCGGCGGTAACCGGCCCGGTCAAGGCCGCCAACGATGGCGTTACCCATTTCGCCGCCCTGGGCGGCAACGCCGAGCAGCTGATGATTCTGGACCGGGCGCATGCCGAGGATGCGGAATTGGTCCAGGGACTGACCGGCGCCGACGTTATCTACTTCACCGGCGGCAACCCGAACCACCTGCTGGAGACTTTGCGGGACTCCCGCCTGCTTGGAGCGATCCAGCAAGCGCGGGCGCAAGGGGCGGTGCTGGCCGGTTCCAGCGCCGGGGCGATGGTAATGGGGTCCTTCATGCGGCGGCCCCGGGGCGGCGAATGGACGCCGGGGTTGGGGCTGGCCGGCGAAACGGTCGTGTTGCCCCACCACGAGCGGAGCGACCCTTCGGAAGTGGCGCAACAACTGGAAGGCCGGCTATCCAACGACCGGACCGTGCTGGGCATTGACGCTCAAACCGGCTGTCTGGGCCAACCCGGCAACTGGCGGGTAATCGGCTCCGGCCAGGTAACCGTGTACCGTCCCGCCGGCTGGCAAATCTACCAGGCCGGGGAAACCATAACCCGGAATCGGGAGTAGCCGGCGCTATCGGCGCCGGGGAATACCGTTACGCCGGGCCGCCGGGGAAACCATAACTGGCAGTTACCGGCCGGCGCCGGCCGGTAACTGCCAGTTCTTGATTGCCGGCCCTACCGGCGCCGGCGGCGCAGGGCTTCCCAGACTTCCTGGGGTTTTACGTCGGCGGCAGCCAGCAGCGCTAATGTATGGTAGAACAGGTCGGCGACTTCGCCGGTCAGTCCCTCCCGGTCTTCCTGTACGGCAGCGATGGCTGTCTCGCCCGCCTCTTCGATGACCTTCTGGGCAATGCGAGCTACCCCTTCCTGGAGCAGGCGGACGGTGTAGCTGCCCTCCGGCTGTTCCCGCTGCCGGTCCTGGATCAGGGCAAACAGCTCCTCCAGAATACCGGAGCCGGACTCGGTTGCCTCATAGTCATTGGGCAGCTCTTCCATTTTGGTATAGAAACAGGAAACCTCCCCGGTATGGCAGGCCGGGCCGTCGGGCTGCACCTTGAGCAGGATGGTATCGGCGTCGCAGTCCAGCCAGGCCTCCCGCAGGTTCAGGTAGTTGCCGGATATTTCGCCTTTGTGCCACAGGTCTTCCCGACTACGGCTGTAGAACCACACCTGTTCTCCCTCCACGGTGCGCTTCAGGGAACCGGGGTTCATATAGCCCAGCATCAGCACCTCGCCGGTGTTGATGTCCTGGGCAACGGCCGGAATCAGGCCCTTGTCGTTCAGCTTGAGCTTCATCGCAATTCTATCCTTGCCGAGTTAGTTTCACCAGGGAACACGGGGATGCAGCGGCCGGCCGCGGGTCTAGCGGTCAAGCAAGGCCGGCAACTCCAGCAGGTTTGCTACCCGGTAATCCGGCTCGGGCAGCGTCGGGTCGGGCGCGGCGCCGGTGCGGTTAATCCACACCGTGCCCATTCCCACCTGACCCGCGCCCTTAACGTCCTCGTACTGGCGGTCGCCGACGTAAAGAGCTTCCCGGGCCGGGAGGTCCAGCCTTCGCAGCAGGGTGCGGAAAAACTCCGGATTGGGTTTATAGCGCCGCGCTGCCTCGGAGGAGAGCGCGGCGGCAAAGGGAAAACCGAGCCGTTCCAACGCCGGGTCAAGGAAGGCATCGTCGGCGTTAGAAAGGAGTACCACCCGCCGGTTCCGGGACACCGCTTCCAGCGCCTCCCGCGCCTCCGGGTAGGCGGGGCGGCGGCCCATATCCTTCACCCAGTAAGCGGCGGCGGCGGCGGCATCGCCGGGCAAGTTCAGAACGCGGAACGCCTGGGCAAAGCCTTCCCGCCAGGCGACCGAGTAGGGCGCGAAGACGGCGTCCGGCTCACTGCGGTGGGTGCGGAAGTCAGCGGAAGCGGCCAACCATTCCCGGTCCAGTTCCTCCACCGCTACCTTCAGCCCCTGCTGACGAATTATCCCCTCCAGCGCAGCCCGCCAGTGGCCGGGGCCGTCCTGAAGCAGGGTGCCGAAGGCATCGAAAACTACCGTCGTGATTTCGGTCATCGGGAAGGACAGTTCCTCCTCAGAAATTACGGTGTCCTCAATACGCGAATACACGCCGGTTCCGCCCGGATGACAGTGGCGTTGATGACAGTGGTATCAAGGTATATTGTACCGCCCGGATAAACGCCACCCGGTATTGCGAGTAACGAGATTACCGCTGCGGGAACATGGAAAATTACTACCCGGCCCAGCCGTCGGGCGGCGGACGTACCGGGACCCCCCGGTTATTCAAATACTCCTTGGCCTGGGCGATGCGGTAGGTCCCATAATGAAAGATACTGGCGGCCAGCACGGCATCGGCTTGGCCAGCGGCCAGAGCGTCGTAAAGATGTTCCAGCCGGCCGGCGCCGCCGCTGGCGATGACCGGCGCCGTCACCGCGCCGGATATGGCCGCGGTCAGCTCCAGGTCATAGCCAGCAAGCTGACCGTCGGCGTCCATACTGGTCAATAGTATCTCCCCGGCTCCCCGGTCAACCGCCTGCACCGCCCACTTGACGGCGTCAATGCCCGTAGGAGTGCGGCCACCCCGGGTATAGATTTCCCACCGGGAATCGGAGGCCAGGGCCAGGGATTCATCGGCCGGGGAGTCCGCCCCGGCCCTGGCCGAGCCGTCCGGAACGCCCGGCGCCACCCGTTTGGCGTCAATAGCTACGACAATACACTGGCTACCGAACTGAGCCGCGCCGGCGCCGATAATAGCCGGGTTGTTGATGGCAGCGGTGTTCAGGGAAACCTTGTCCGCCCCGGCGTTCAGCATCTTCCGCACGTCCGCGATGGTGCGGATGCCGCCGCCCACGGTCAGCGGGATGAAGACCTGCTCCGACACCCGCTGCACCACGTCAACCATCGTGTCGCGAGAATCGGCGCTGGCGGTTATATCCAGAAACACCAGTTCATCCCCTCCTTCCCGGTCATAAAAGGCGGCCAGTTCCGCCGGGTCTCCCGCATCCCGAAGGTTGACAAAGCTGGTGCCTTTAACCACCCGCCCGGCGTCCACGTCCAGGCAGGGAATAATACGTTTGGTCAGCATAAACCGGCTGCACCCCCGGGGCCAATATGCGCGCTTCAGCAGTATAACACCGGAAGCGCTTTGACTATAGACCATTCCGACCATTCCGGCGCAATCTCCGGTTACCGGCCACCCCCGCCATACCCCGGCCCCGGACCGGTATTTGGCGTTTCCGGGAGGCGTTGTGCGGTAGCAGACCCCGGTAACCGAGCCCGGTAACCGAGCCCGGCGCAGAGCAGCGCGGTAGAGCAGCTCCGCGGAGAATCCAGTTGGTTGGCAGGGCAGTGGCGATGGGCTAAAATTAACCATCTTTAACCAAGAGGTGCATTATGGCTATTACCCTGGAGGAAGCGAACCGGATGATTGACGGGGCCCTGGCTCATGCCACCGAACTTAACATCAAGGTAAGCGCGGCGGTCTGCGATGCCGGCGGGAGGCTCATCGCCATGAAGCGGATGGATGGGGCCATCTGGGCCAGCGCCTACGGCAGCCAGGGCAAGGCCGTGGCCTCGGCCGCCTTTGGCCGGCCCAGCGGCGACTTGCAGGGCCGGGCCGACCAGCCGACGCCCCGGGGCATTGCCGCCGCCGAGGGCGGACATATGATAATGGGCCAGGGCGCGGTGCCGATTATTCGCGACGGCGCGGTTGAGGGCGCCTGCGGGGTTGGCGGGGGAACCAGCCAGGAGGATGAAGACTGCGCCCGCGCCGGAGTAGCCCAGCTCTAGGGATTCGGCCTCCCCGGTTGCCAATAGTTGCCAGGCGCCCTGCGGGGCAATACGGCTAGGGGAGAAAGGCCGTAACCGCCACCGGAGACCCACTGCCTCCCTTCAGGCGCAGCGCGCCGATGACCAGAACGGCGCCGACCGGAGGCAGTTGGTCCAGGTTAGCCAGGTTTTCCAGCACGATACGGGGCGGCTCGGAAGCCTCCAGAACCCGGCGATTCACCGCAAAGGTGTTATCCTGCCCGCCGTCAACCCCATGGGTGTCAATGCCGACTCCGGCGACGCCCCGCCGGGTCAGGAGCAGCTCCACCGCCGCGCTGCCGAAACCGGGGAAATGCCGGCTGCCATCCCTGGTTTCGTCTCCGGTTTTGTCTCCGGCCAGGCCCAGGTAGGCCGCCGGATTGCTCCATTTGTCCTGCCAGCCGGTAAACAGCAGCGCCAGACTGCCCGCCGGAACCGCTCCATGCCGCCGCTCCCAGGCCAGCGCCCGGTCCACGCTGAGCCGGTAATCCGGGTTGGCCCGGGCCTCGGCCCGAACGTCTATAACTACCGCCGGCGCGACCAGGGCCGAATCGGGATAGGCCGCAACGTCCATCCCGCCGGGGTGAAAACTCGCCGGGGCATTGAGGTGAGTGCCGCTGTGTTCGCCCAGGGAAAATCGGCGCAGGAAAAAGCCGTCCCTTTCCAGTGCGGCCACCGACTCAAACTCCACCGGCGGGTCGCCCGGCCAGCGGGGCATACCGGGATGTATCGGGTGGCTGAGGCACACCACGCTACGGGAAAGCACGGGCCGGCGTAACCTTCACGCCCGGAACCAGGTGGGGGCGCATCGATAGTGAAGAATGAATGAAGAATAAATGATGATAACGTCATTCCGCCGCTTCCGGCGAGCCGGTATTGACCCGGCCCAGGAAGACGTCGGTCAGTATGTGCGTCTCCCGTACCGATTGAGGCGTGCCGTTGTGTACCACCCGGCCCTTATCCAGGACGTAAGCCCGGTTGGCGATGTCCAGAACTCCGTTGATGTTATGCTCAACGACAAAGATGGTCGTATTCAGTCTTTGGTTGATTTCCGAGACCTTCTGGAAAACCTCTTTCACCACGATCGGGGCCAGGCCGAGGGTAGGTTCATCCAGCAGCAAGACCTCCGGGCCGGCCATGAGGCCCCGGCCCAGGGCCAACATCTGCTGCTGCCCCCCGGACATCTGGCTGGCCAGGTCGCGGCGCTTCTGGCGCAGGACCGGGAAAAGTTCCATGACCGCCTCCCGGCGCCGGTCTTGTTCCGCCTTGTCATCCAGGTACAGGCAACCCATCTCCAGGTTTTCTGCGACGGAGAGGTGGGTAAACACGCGCCGGCCTTGCGGGACAAAGGCTATTCCCTCTTTGACGATTTCGTGGGTCGCCGCCGCCAGGGGCTTGCGTCGCCAGTAAACCGTCCCGCCGACTACCGGGGCCAACCCCATTATGGCTTTAAGCACGGTGGATTTTCCGGCGCCGTTGGGACCCATGACCGCCACCAGTTCACCCCGTTGTACGCCCAGGGATGCCTGGTCCAGGGCAATCACGGCCCCGTAATGCACCGATATATCCCGCAATTCCAGCAGCATTTCCGTACCGCCGGATTCGGAGTCCCGCCGGGATGCAGCATATTTGGTCGGCTCTGTTTTCATTTCCGTCTCCGTATCACCAATGCCCCGCCAGAGGCATACCCTCCGGGTTAAAGCCGGCCCCGGCAAGCCTCGGGCGCGGGCCGGAGTAAGAATGACGGCTGCTACCTGCTGCCCTGGGGGGGTGTATAAGCCCCGGGCGCGGGCCGGGACAAGGGGGAAGAGCCGCCGCCGGAAAAGGACTAGGCGCCCAGGTAGGCGGCGATTACCTCTTCCCGGTTCAAGGCATCCTCCACCTCTCCCACGATGAGCAGCTTACCGCTATCGAGCACAATCAGGTGGTCCGACATCTCCCGCACGATGTCCATATTGTGGGAGATAAATACGACGGTACGGCCTTCGTCCCGCATCGCCTTCATAATATCTTTGACCCGCTCCAGCATCTGGGGGAAAAGGCCGGCGAAGGGTTCGTCGAACAGATAGATGTTCACATCCAGCGCCATGGCGCGGCCAATTTCCAGCAGTTTGCGCTGGCCGTAGGACAGGTCCATGGCCAGGGAGGAGCGTTTTTCCCACATTCCAACGTCCTCCAGTATCCGCTGCGCCTTTTCCCGGTAATGGGGCTTGGTGCGTTCCAGCATCGCCGGCAGGAGCTTGCGATTGGTCAAGACGACCATGATATTGTCCCAGACCGTAATCTGGTTAAAAAGCCTGACCTCCTGAAAGGTGCGGGTAATGCCATGGTCGGGCGTCTCATGCGCCTTTACTATTTTGAGGCCAACGCCGTCAATAATGACCATCCCCGCGTCGAGGGGCAGTATCCCGCTCAGCAGGTTCACCAGGGTGGATTTTCCCGAGCCGTTGGGACCAACGATGCTGGTCATTCCCTGGCGGGGAATGGCGATGCTCAGGCCATCCACCGCCGCGACGGCGCCAAAGCGCTTGGAGATTTCCTCCGTCTCCAGGATGTAGTAATCATCCCTATTGGCCGGATTAGCCGGTTCAGTGGTCATAGCTTGAACTTCCCCACCAGACCCTGGGGCCGGAATAGCATAAGCAGCACCAGCAGTATTCCCAGAACCACCTGCCGGGCTTGCCCGACGGACTCGTTAGGCAGGAAGGGCAGAAAGCGCATGCCTTCTTCCAGCAAGACGAAGGTCATTGCGCCGAGGAGGGAGCCCCAGATGGTAGCCAAGCCGCCGAGAATCACGATTGAGACCAGGAGAATCGACTCCAACAGGATGAAGGAGTTGGGGTCGATGAAGGTGGCCCAACTGGCGAACAGCCCCCCGGCCAGCCCGGCCATCATCGCCGAGATGACCCAGATCGCCAGTTTGTAGTGGGTAACCTGATAGCCAAAGACCGCGGCGGCCGGTTCATCCTCCCGGATGGCCGTAAGCACCCGCCCGAAGGAAGAGGTTACGATAAACCAGGAAACCAGCAGCACCACCGCCAGGAATACTGAAACCAGGGCCAGGAACTCCAACTCACTATCAAATACCCAGCCATTGATTTCCGGCCGGGCTATTTCGTGGATGCCAAAGGCGCCCCTGGTGAGGCTTCGCCAATTCAGAAAGACATTGAAGGAGATGATGGCGAAGCCGAAGGAGACGAGAACGTAGATGTCGTCCCGGAACCGGTTAAACGCGATACCGACCAGGATGGCTACCAGGCCGGCCAGGGCCACGCTGACCGGCAGCGCGGCAAAGAAGGGCCAGCTCAGTGTGGGGATGGCCTCCGTCCGCAGTTGTTCGTAAGCGGCGTCCGAGGTCAGAAAGGCCATTGCGTAGGCGCCGATGCCAAAGAACCCGATGTGTCCGATAGAGAGCAGGCCGCTGAAACCCACCACCAGGTTAAGACTGACCGCCAAAATCGCCCAGATGGCGAAGACGGTGCCCAGGGTAATGGCGAAACCGACGCCTTGCCACAGCACAAACGCCAGCGCCCAGGAAATAACCAGCAGGTTCGCCCACAACTCTACGTTGCCCCGGGTAAAGCGCAGGGCAGCCCGGGGATCGCGTGCCAAGCCTCTCCAGTGTTCCAGACCGGGCGGTCGCATCAATACACCACCTCAGAGAATACCTGCCAGGCTGCGGCCAGATTATATCGCCGTTCACGGCAGGCCATCGAGTCAACTCCCGAGAGCTGGGTCAGAGCTCGGCCGGAGAACCAACCCGGTCGCGCCGTCAAGCGGCCCCGCGAGCGGGTCGCTGCCGACGGATTCCAAACGGATTCCGGGAATTTTCCAAACCCTCGCTCACTTCCGGGGCAAAAGGCCCAGCGGCCAGAAGGACAGGAAAAGGATGAGTACCAGGAAAGAAATGACGTCTTTCCATTCTCCGGCCAGGTCCCATATGCCGAATTGCTCGACTAAACCCAGGATGAACCCGCCAATTATGGCTCCGTACAGATTTCCGATTCCCCCCACCACCGAGGCGATCCATCCCTTCAACAGGAGCAAGAGGCCCATCTTCGGTTGGATGGCGGTGTCGTGACCGCTCAACAAGCCGGCCAGGGCGGCGAACACCGCTCCGATAAAGAATACGATCGAGATGACGACGGTAGTGTTTATCCCCACTACCCTGGACACCTCTTCATCGTCGCCGATAGCCCTTACCGCTCTCCCAAAGGAGGTTTTCTTGAGCAGGAACAGCATCGCGCCGAAGCCGGCGAGGGCCACGCCGATAGTGAAGACGTTAAATCCCTTGATATTGGCGCCGCCGATGGTCCGAGGCTGGCTGCCGAAAGGGTCCGGCAGCGGGCGGGGCGGGCTGTCAAATACTATGGTGATGAAGGCGGTAATCGCCAGCAGGATGCCCAGGGAAGCAACCAGCATAACCAGGGGCGACCTGGCTCGCTGCCGCATATACACATACAAGCCCCGGTACAAGGCCAGACCGACCGCCCCGGCCAGCAGGCAAGATACTGCCCAGCTCAGATAAAGTTTGCTCCCGGGCGCCTGGCTAATCAGCAGCCCGCAGTAGGTTCCCAGAACCGCGGCTCCAATAACCCCGATAGCGACCACGACCGGGAAAAGACGGAAGCTCCGGCTTCCGGCAATACGCTGTCCGATAATGGGTTGCCCGGTAATACGTTGGTAGATCTTATGCAGGCCCCACACCGCGACCAGCGCCACCGCCAGGCCGGCGGCCGGGCTGAGGGTAACGTGAAGTTCCTGGGGGTAAGTGAGGACGAATCCGGTGTAGGCGCCCGCGCCGGCCGCCAACGAGCCGCCGCCGACCCGCAAGGCGGTGGGGCTGAAACGGGACTGCAAGCGATGGTAGAAAGCGGTGTGCAGCGCCCACGCCACCACCCCTGCAACCACCAGGGCAAATAGAAGGTTAACGTAGGGGGTGTTGACCGCGTACTGCCCGCCCAGGGTCTCCTGGGAACGCAGGTAGAAAACGCCGTAAGCGCCCAGGGCGGCGGCAGAGCCGTAATAAAGGTCAAAGAACCAGACGGTGCTGTAAACGATGGTGAAGCCTATCGCCAGCAGGGCGTACACCGCGCCCACGGACAGGCCGTTGAAGGTAAACTGGAGGGCCTGGTCGGGGGATAAGATAACCTTCCACCCGACGTAAGCCACCACGGCGGCGGCCAGGGCTATTGCGAGGAGCCGGCTCTGCCCGGCAAGATATGTACGCACATCAACCCCTCGCCCAACCTGGATAACCGGGACTAAATCAGAAGCCCCCCGGTTCACCGGGCTGCCCCGGCAATGGCCCGGTTAAACCGGCTGATCGTTTACCTACTGCTGCCTTTGACCAGGCCTCCGGGTCATCCTGCCATTGGCCCGCTTCATCCTGGTCAATACTTGGTCAACGGCCGACGCCGGGTGGAACGGATGGCTCCCTTTCCTTACCACATCCTTACCACAACCGTAGCTCCGTAGCGGGCTATGCCGCGGCCCTATTCAGTCGGCGCCGCGCCCAGGACTGTGTAACCGTGGTTTTCTTCAGTCCGCTCGGCAATGGGCAGGACTTCCACTACTACATTGGAAAGGCCGACGACTTCGCCCTTTTCATCAAAGGAGTAGCCGTCCCCGATGGCGCCGCTCCAGGTTATGTCATACAGGCAGTCCCGGAACCCGTCAGCGTCCTGGTCGTCGCCGGTCCGGCTGAGGCATTCGGCAGTGATGTAAACGTCGTCGTAGGCCGAGCCGAGAAACCAGGGCAGCGTAACGTAACCGTAGCGCGCCCGGAAGTTGGACAGAAACTCCTTGCCTTTGGCGCTGTTCAGGTCCGGGTTGGGGATGATGGCCTTCAGGCCGGTAGCGGCATCGCCGGCAATCTCCAGGGCGGTGGCTCCGGTAGGCACGACTTCCGAGTAAATCGGGCCGTTATAACCCAACTCCCGGGCCTGCTTGACGATGGTGCCGCCGCTGAACTCCGACTGAGCCGCCAGGTGGATACCATCCGGGTCCTCGCCCAGCAGCTTGGTCAACTGGCTGCGGAAATCGGTAACGTCGGAGGCGTAACGCTCCTCGGCAACTACCTGGCCGCCCCGCTTTTCGAACTGGGCGACGGTGGTGCGCCGGACGCCTTCGGCGTAATCGGTGGACTCAGTAATGGTCGCCAGGTTGCGGACGCCGTCGGCCCACAGGGCGTTGCCGGTATCCACCCCCAGCATATTGTCGTTGATGGCGGTTCGGAAGATATAGTCCCCGGCTTCCGCGATGTCCGGGTTAGTCGCCGAGGCCGAGAAAAGAATTACGCCGTCCGCTTCGGCCAGGGGAGCCGCGCCCAGCATAGCGCCACTGCAAGTAGTGCCGAGAATGATTTTCACGCCATCTACGCCGGTCAGCTTTCGGTAGGCGGTAATCCCGTCCTGCCCGCTGCATTTCGAGTCCTCAACAATCAGTTCCAGGGGACGCCCGTTTATCCCGCCGGCAGCGTTTATCTCATCCACGGCCAGTTGCTTGGCTTGAACTACTACCGTGCCATAGCTCTCGCCGGGGCCGGTTACCGCGTCCATCGCGCCGATTACGAAGGGTTCCAGATCCGCCATTGCCGGCGCCGGAGTCGGAGTAGCGACAACTTCGACTTCGACCTCTCTAATGACCTCCCGTTCCACCGGCACTTCCCTGACTACTTCACGGGGCACCTCTTTGACGACTTCGACCGGCATCTCTACCGGCACTTCCTTCACCACCTCCACTGGCACCTCTTTAACCACCTCCACCGGCACTTCCCTGACCACCTCTACCGGTGTAGCCGCGCCGGCGCAACCCACTGCCACCAACGCCAGAAGGGAAAACAGGGTCAGAAAAACGGCATAGTCACGGCGCAATACCCGCATAGTAAACTTCCACTCTCCGGACAAAATCTCGGCTCAGCCCGCCGCTAGTTGCCGGCTAAGGGGTATATTCTAGCGCGCATTTTTGAAGTAAACAAGCACTAACCGGCCAGATTATACCCGGTTAGCCGGCGTCAGGCTTCCTCACAACGGGACAACCCAACACAACGGAGCAACAGACTCGTCACGGGCAGGTCGGAGGCCGGACGGGTAGCGTCAGGCTGCTAGCGAGGCCCGGGCCAGCGAAAGCAGTTCCTGGAGGGAAACCTGGGTATCCCGCAACCTTTCTTCAATGCTGATGCGGGAATCCACCCACTGCATCGCCGCGCGGGACGTTCCAGCGGTAGCCAGTTCCACCCGGTCGGGGCGGTGGTCATAAATGGTATAGCATATGGCCGGGACATCCTCGTGGATGATGTAGCCCCGATAGTAAATGTTCATTCCCCGTGTCATTTCTTCAATCATCCCAATACTCCTTCAAATACGGCCGCCGGGCCTGGAATGACCTGAGACCTCTATCCCAACCAACCCGGCGGCTTGATTGCACATATGTTCTAGTAATTCCGGCGGATAGTCAACCGGCAAGTGTCATTAATCCCGGGGGGTTCCTTCTCCCACTGTCGGCATTCCGGGCGGCCGCTTCGAAACGCGACCGGCCCGGAACCATTTCCTCCGGAGATTATCTCACTATGACGTAAGCCCCGGCCAAAGCCCCGGTAACGTTGGCTCCACCGGCAACGGCCTTGGTCTGACGCGGTGCCTGAAGCGGCGAAAAGCCAACGTAGGTCCCCTGCGGCCCGGTAAGCGACTTGGCCCGAAAAGTGACCGTCGCCAGAGTGAAAGGGTAGCTGACCGCATCTCCCAGCGTGCCGGCGGCAAAGGCAATGCGGCCGGTGGAATTATCCACGTTTCGCTGCAACCGGTATTCCAGGGCTTCGCCGCCGGCCAGGGAGATAACTTCCAGCACGTCGGCCTCAAACTCCAGGTAAACCTGTGCCACATCCACCCGGTTGATCCGCCCGGCTTGCACCTGTACCCTCACTTGAAACGACTGCCCCGGCGAAACCGTATCGCGCTCGGCAGCCAGTCCAATCATTACGGTCAACTCTGGCAAGGGAGTAGGCGTCGGAGTAGGGGTAGGGGTAGGCGTAGGCGTCGGGGTCGGGGTCGGGGTCGGGGTCGGGGTGCGGGTTGGAACTGGCATTGGCGTAGAGGTGGGAACGGGCGTTGCAGTAGCCCGCGCCACGTGGACCGTTGGGGTGGGCGCCGGGGTGGGCGCTGGGGTAGGAACGAGCGTTGGCCGGGGCGCCGGCGGGGGAACAGTCGCCGGCGGGGGTGAGGGCGTCGGGGATGGGTCTGGCGTCGGGGACGGAAACGGCGTGGGCGTCATTGCCCTTGCCGGCTCCGGGGTAGCGGGCGCCGGCAGCGCCCGAGGGGTAGGTTCCGGGGTGGGAGCGAAGAAACGTTGGCCCAGCGAAGCAGCGGGCGTCGGCACGGCCAATTCCGGCTCCATTCCCTGAGACCGGGCGCCTCCAACCGGCGGCGGCGGGGCGCCCTGGCCCACCGGCCCAATCCCAAACAACCCGGTGGCCGCCGCCCGGCTTGGGGAGGCCGTCGGGCCGCCTCCCGAAAGGGGAGACTCAACGGTTTCTTGAGCGCAGGCAGTCGCCACCAACGACAAACCCAGGAGAGGCAATAATATGCCCCAGCGCCCTGCCCAGTACCCCAGGTACAATGCGGCGCGGCGTCCCGGAGAGCGGCGCCGACCTGCTCTGCGGCGGGAATTTTCCGGGAAGGGCGGAGCCGGGCGCGCCATCGGGAACGGAGCGGCTGAGCGGGGCCGCCGGTCAATTTTCCGGAAAAGCGGCAAAAAAATCGGCCAAGAACTCGGAAAGCGGCCGGGTTTCCTGGGTGGAGGTGCGCATATCCCGGATGACCACTTCCCCCCGACTTATCTCGTCATCTCCCAGGATGATTACCCGGGGTATCCCCAGGGCATTGGCCTGGCGCATCTGCCCGCGCAAGGTCCGGGAGCCGCTGCTCAGGATCGCGCCGACTCCGGAGCGGCGGAGTCGGGAAGCCAGTTCCAGGGCCGGGAGGCGGGCCGCTTCGCCTACGTTGGCGACCAGATACTGGGGGGAGGGTTCATCGGGAACCAACGCGCCGCTGCGTTTCAGGTTCAAAGTCAGCCGTTCCAGGCCGGAGCCAAACCCGATGCCGGGCGTGGGCCGCCCGCCCAACTGCTCGATCAGCCCGTCGTAGCGGCCGCCACCACAAATGGTGGACTGGGCGCCGCCTCCCTCCGCCGGCTGAATCTCAAAGACGGTGCGGCTGTAATAGTCCAGCCCCCGCACCAGGCGGTGGTCAACCTGATAGGGAATAGCCATCGCCGTCAGGTATTCTTGCAGCCGGTCCCAGTGTTCCTGGCTTTCCGGCCCCAGGTGATCCACCGAGCGGGGCGCGTCTTCGCCCAGGGAACGACAGGTCTCCACCTTGCAATCCAGCAGCCGCAGGGGGTTCCGCTCCAGCCGGCTGCGGCAGTCGGAGCAGAGGTTGGCATAGTGGTTGGCGTAGTAGGTTTTCAGCGCCGCAACATATCGGGGACGGCTCTCCTTATCGCCGATGCTGTTGAGCAACAGCCGGAGGCCGGTCAGTCCCAGGGAGTGCATCAGTCGCCAGGCCAGTTCGATAACCTCGGCGTCCACCGCCGGGTTGGCGTCGCCCAGCACCTCTACGCCGAACTGGTGGTGCTGGCGGAAGCGGCCGGCCTGGGGCCGCTCGTAGCGGAATACCGGGCAGAAATAGTACAGCCGCACCGGTTGGGGCCAGTTGTGCATCCCGTGTTCCAGGTAGGCCCGGCAGACTGGCGCCGTACCCTCCGGGCGCAGGGTTACCAGATCGCCGCCCCGGTCCTCAAAGGTGTACATCTCCTTTTCGACAATGTCGGTGCCTTCCCCCACGGAGCGGACGAAAAGCCCGGCGGCTTCAAACACCGGGCTGTCAATGCGGCCAAAGCCATAACTCTGCGCCAGAGCCGTCGCTTTGCCCTCAATATAACGCCAGTATTTCTGCGCGTCGGGTAGCCGGTCGGCAGTGCCGCGGGGAGCCTGGAACACGGGGGGCGCTCCTTGCTGATTGGCGGATTCGGGACTGAAATATGAGGGTATTATAGGGATGTTGAGGGGGATTGCAAGTAGGTATATAGACTGATTTGGATCTAGGGATAAACAACTATCCAGCAGACGCTTGGGAGTCCCCAGAGCGGTATGCCTGAAACTCCCGGAGAACGCGATCCAAGTTCCGGGAGTTCGCATCAGGCCGGGTTTCTTGTTGATGGTTTTTAGGCACGAAGAAGTCCTTGGAAACCTGCTCAAGGCGTGGGTTAGCTCCAGTGGCAAACACAAGACTGTTGGGGTTTACCAATTGGCGATATTTGCCCAACTCAGTGGCAATAACGGTAGTGTGAACCGGATTTCTTGTAATTGCATACTTTTCTTCAACGACCTTCGCAATTGCCTCAAATATGCCCATGTCTGGCCGCTCGTAACCACGTTCCTTCAGGGCATAGGTGCCTTTTACTCCAATCCAAACTATCCCATGCTGCTCAAGGTCGGGGGCGGCACAACGCGACAAGATAGCATGGACATTCTTGTCAGTCATTTGGTCATCGGGGTACATCCAGTTGTAGGTTTCGGTTACCTTAGAATAGTGGGCCGGTTCCTCCAGATGTCGCAGGGCGAGATAAACCTTTTGTGCCTTGTTCAGACGGACGAAGCCCTCGTCGGCAACGGCATCAGCGATTTGCCGCAGGTCGCTGCCGGCCAGGTGAGCGAGCGGGCCGGTATCCAGACATTTCGCCACCTGGTTAGAAATCTCATCCGCGAAACAGGGGGCAGTCAAGTTCAAATCGGTCAGGGTATCAATATCCGAAGTGCCTAGCACCACAAAGTTACCCATCTTTGCCCGGGCATAAGGGATCCCCAGGCACTTAGCCAGGAAACAAACTAAAGGCGTCTCTGCTTGATCAAGGTCTAACACAAGTGAACCCTGATACCGCATTAAACCTGACAAGAGACCGGTAATAACTAATGAACGCCCTTTAGCCTGATGAGACTTTATCCGTGTCCAGAATCTTTTCTCAATTTGGCGTATTCGCTCGCGAGTACAACCGTGGAATTTGCCGAGCTCCTCCAGCGTCGCCTTCTCGTAAGGCGGGATACCCGCCCTTGCCTTTACTATATGGCTGGCTCTTTCGCCGAATTGAGATAGCACGGAATCTGCTACTTCAGTTAGCGACAGTTCCAGAACTTCGTTTCTGTATCCCTGCTGGGCCAAGTCAGCAAGAATTGTTCTGGAAGCAGGCCGAAACATCGGGTGTACTTGTCCCAGAATGTACGCCAGGGGGAACACATAGCACCCCGAGCGCCAAGCGGGAGCGACGAAACCGAACCGACGCCCATAATTGAGGAGGTCGGTCGGCGGAGCGAACCAAATCCCTTCCGGCCGTAGGGAGTTCATTGCAGTAGTCAGCTGACGTTCGGTAAGTCTTGCCTGGCGAATGTCAGCCAACCGCAGGTTGAAACCGGCCCACCAGCGAAACAAGGTTCGTTCTGGCAAGAAGTATTCCGGCCCCCAACCGGGCTGGCACAGCAGAATGAACCGGGCATCGTCGTTGAAAGCCTGTCGCAACTGACTTGGCGCCACTGCATCGTCCGACCATTCGGCCACATCCCGGATCGTAAAACACCGATTCCATACGGCAAAGGTAGCGAGCAGGTTTGAGATTTCGCTCTGGACGTTATACAAGAGAAGAGTCCCTATCACCTTTACTCAGACTTTCGGCAACCTTGCGGGCATTTTTCTCGCACTGGCTCCAACCCAGGGACTCCGGGATAAGCCCTTTATCCGAGAGGTGCCGCCGGAAAGTGATTACCGTTCCTAAACGCTTTTGATTCATTCCCAAGTCTCGTACCAAGTGTTCATAAAGCCGGTCCAATTGCAGTGACATCGCCGCCAAACCGTCCACCAAATCAATAACTGCATCGCCCAGTTCCCAAACTTTTTGTGCCGGGATCGGATTACGCTTGCCTTTTATTCTCCCAATTTCGGACAGAATTAGCTGCATCTTGCCAACGGCATGTTTGTAAATCTCACTGGCTTCTTGCAGTAACAAATCAGGGTGCTCGCCCAAGGAGTCCAACTGCTCCATCGGCACCGACGCGATAAAGCCATCATTCCGGGGTTCAAAGGCAACAAAGGTCAAGTCGCTCATATTACTTCCCGCCCCAAGCCGACAACATCCGGTCAACAAACATCAAGTCAGCCGGAGCATCCTGGCCGGCAACGAACCTCTGCACGGCGCAGGCTATGGCAAAGATACTGTGGATTCGCCGGGCGGTTGCGTTGGCGCCGACCTTCTTATAGGAGGGGTGTCCATTGTTGATGACCACTGTACTGCCATCCACCCAAGCCAGATCGTCCCGGTCCGATCTTGTTTCGAAAGCAATCCTCGGCCCGCGCCGCGCCCGCCGGGTAATCGGGGTGGCCCGTTGTTGCCCTTCCTCATTTTCAACCAGCGCTGTACCAGGTTCATCCCCCGGGCCGGGCGTCCCTGGTTCGACACCTCCAGATCCTTCGCCACTGGGGAAAGTCGGTTCAATACCTTCGTGCGGGGCAGCGTCAGTTTCTCCATTATTCTGGGGCTGAAGGACGTTGGTCCGACTGCGGAAGCCAAAGAACTCGGAAAGTTCCGGCACTCTTTCTACAATCTGCCGCAACTCCCGTTCCAGACGAGCCGCTTCTCCAGAATCCTGTGACTCGGCCGGCTGGACGCCCAAGCCGGCCAGCCAGTCCCGGAAGTCTTGCCGCAACGGGCTGTACAGCCGCTCAAAATCCCGGTTCCTACCCGGGCCCCGGTTAAAGTCGGTTTTGGAAGTAGTTATAAAATCAATAAACCCCGGCGCCTCAACGACGCCAAAGATTCTTGGCCCGTAGGCGCCGGGAAATTGATTGAACAAATCCGCCTTGACTACCTTGCCATGAGTACACAGCAATACGCCGCCGATGTCCTCCCCCAACGGATAATCAGAGTCGGCCAATCCCAGTATGCCGAACCCCAGCATTCCGTCCGAGTTTTTGGGATATAGTTCCTTCCGGGCTTCCCTAACGAAATCCTCGGCAACATCCGTGGGCGCATATTCTTGCCCGTTGACCACGAACCGCAGGCTGTCGGAATACATTTCCAATCGACGATAGAGGTCAAGAAAGTTTCGGTCCAACAAAGGCAGATAGTTCCGCCGCAACAGCTTGATAAGAGTATCAGTATCCGCGCAGGAAGGCGTTTCGTCCGCTCCGAAATGCACTTCAACCCGGGTACCATTGCCAGCCAAACCGGCAACTTCAATTTCATCCCAAAAGAGACGACCATTGGCTCCGAGTCGCCAGTCGGAACCACCTGAAAAACTCTGGCTCCTGGTCTCGGTAACCACTCGGTCAGCAATGTTAAAGCTGATTTTAGCTCCGACCCCGGCAAAACCGATGCCATCTCCCCGGGTTTTCAGACCAGCTGCAAAATCATGATATTGGGCAAACTGGTTAGCGTCCTTTCCTCGCCCATTGTCCGCTACTACAAGAACATTGCGGACCGGGTCATAGTCAATAGCAATCCGGTTTGCTTTGGCATCCAGCGAATTGGCAATGAGTTCAACAACTACTACCTCAGCCACTTCCCGCGGGTACATATCCGCCAAATCGCGTATCAAGTTCCGAAAGTTAACTGTGCTTTCGTGCCGGTTCATAGTTCCTCACTCCAGGATATGCCCTAATATACACAGCGCCACTGCAACAATCAAAACCCGACCTTCTAACCTCTGCAACCGCCAACCCCGGGCCGAAGTCGCCGCTGCGGCGCCGGATTCCCTGGCAGCGCTGGCACCGTTGCTAGTAACTGTCGCCGGGGTTAGCCATGGGAACCATTATACTTACACCTATACTTACCCCCGGGACAATTCCCGTTTCTACCGCCAATAACCGGCTCACGCGGCTATGCGTCTCCTGCTCCCCTAAACCACCCCCGCCGCTTCCAGCGCGGCCAGTTCCTCGGCGCTCACGCCGCCGATGCCGCACAGGATTTCCCGGTTGTGCTGGCCCAGCAGGGGCGGCGGGCCGGCGGCGGTGTCCGGGGATTCGGTCAGCTTGATGGGGTTGTTGACGGTACGGAAGGGGCCACCCAGGGAATCGCCGCTTTCCACGAACATCTTCCGGGCCGCCAGGTGCGGGCAGTGGTCCAGGTCGGCGGCGTTCTGCACCACCCCCATAGAAAAGCCCAACTCAATCAGCTTTTGAGCAATTTCCAGTTTGGGGACATGCTGCGACCATTCCTCGATGGCCGGGACGATGTGGTCGAAGTAAAACTGGCCGCTGATGCCCTGGCCCAGGTAGCGCGGGTCGGCAATCAGGTCCTCCCGGCCCACCAGCCGCCACAGGCCCTCCCACTTGCCGCCGCCCCCGCCGGAGCCGGCCAGCACGGCATAACCGTCCTGAGCTTTCAATACCAACTGGGCGGTAATCATATTCTCCCGGGCGCGGGTAGTGATCTGTCCGTTGGCCTGATAAAAGGGCATACTGCTGGTGGTATGGGCCACCATGCAATCGTACATCGCCATATCCAGGTGCTGCCCCCGGCCCGTTTTGCGGCGGGATTCCAGGGCCAGCATAATACCCAGAGCGGTCCAGACGCCGGGCACCGAGTCGCCGATGTTGTCGCCCACCATTTGCGGCGGGCCATCCGGGGCGCCGGTAATCTCCATCCAGCCGCCCATGCCCTGGACGCAAGGGTTATTGGCCGGCCAATCGGAATAGGGGCCGCGCAGCCCGTCGCTGTCGCCAAAGCCGGTGATGCTGGCGTAAATCAGGCCCGGATTCAGTTCCCGCAACCGGTCGAACCCCAAACCCAGCCGTTGCAGGGCGCCCGGCCCCCAGTTATCCAGCAATACGTCAGCCGCCTGGACCATATTCTCAAAGATTTCCTTGCCCCGGGAGTGGCGCAAGTCCAGGGTAACGCTCTTTTTGTTGCGATTAATCGCCAGGAAACGGGCGCTGGCCTGCCGGCCATCGTCGGATTGGATGAAGGGTTCGTTGAGTCTAGCCCTTTCACCAACCCGGGTGCGCTCAATCTTGATTACCTCGGCGCCCATATCGGCCAGAATCATGGCGCAAAAGGGGCCAGCCACAATGTGGGTAGCGTCCAGTACCCGCAGACCTTCCAGAGGCCGGGGCAAACCGTCATCATTAGCAGTCATTATTGTACGTCCTCCTACGAAACTTCCCGGCAATTTCAGCCCGTAATATAATCCGCTCCCCGGCCCGCTGACAAATCCCCTCGAGTCGGGAAGCGAGGGGGAAGCAAGGGGACAAGTTGAACTCTTACCCCCGTCCGAAGGTAAACGCCTTCGTCACTTCCCTACTCGACATCTTGAACATCTTGACATAGCGGCGCAAAAAGTCATAAACTCAAATCGTGACGCTTGAGGGCGTCGCCGCGAACGGGTGGCCCGGTGGTGTAGTTGGCTAACATACTGCCCTGTCAAGGCAGAGATCGGCGGTTCGAGTCCGCTCCGGGTCGCCACCCAAAGGCAGAATTGAGCGATTTAACGGCGCCGGGTAGTTTTCCCGGCGCCAACTGGCTTAAGGAATTGGGACGATGACATCGGCAGACCCTCGCGTTGAACATATGGAAGGGGTTTTGGAGCGCATCTCCGTAGAGCAGAGCGAAATCCGCCAGGATATGCGCCATATGAACGCCACTACGCGGGATGCCGAGAACAAACTTCGGGCTGAAACGCAGGAACTGGGGGTGAGCCTCCGGGCCGAAATCAAGGAGACCGAGAACCGCCTCCGGACCGAAATGCAGGAGATGGAAGCGCGCCTCCGGGCCGAAATCAAGGAGACCGAGAACCGCCTCCGGACCGAAATGCAGGAGATGGAAGCGCGCCTCCGGACCGAAATCAAAGAGACCGAGAACCGCCTCCGGACCGAAATGCAGGAGATGGAAGCGCGCCTCCGGGCCGAGATAGTCGGTATCCGGTCGGATATGAGCGGCCTCCAGAACCGGATGACGCAAATGTGGATTAGCGTCATGGCAACTATGATGGCGGGAGTCATCGCCATCATCATCGCCGTTTTCCTCAGCAGCTGAAACAACCGACTGAAACAGGACGTCAGAAAGGGGAGCGGCCGTAAATACCGCTCCCCTTTCCTTTCCCCTCTGGTTCTTTTCCGGGATTAACCCTGGCGCACGTACTTGTCCACGCCTACGCCGTCGGGGACGCCCACGTAGATGTCGCCGTTGGGGGCAATCCAACTGCCGTGGCCGCCGCGAATCACCCAGCGAGCCAACAACTCCCCGCCCGAGTTCATCAGGCTGATGCGGGAATCGGTGTCCTCGGTCCAGCCCTGCCGCGCGTCCCGGCCTCCCTCACTGATGCAGAAAACGCCGTTGGCGTCCTGAGAAATGTCCATCGGCCGCAGCAGGTCGGTCCACATACCTTGATACTCGCCATCGGCGTTGAAAATTTGCACCCGGTTGTTTTCCCGGTCGCACACGTACAACAGGCCGTCAGCGCCTACCATCATGCTGTGGACCAAGTGGAATTCGTTGGGCGCATCCTTGCCCGGCTCGCCCCAGGAGGACTTAAGCTCGCCGTTGGCGGCGAAGCGATGCACCCGGGCATTGCGGTAGCCGTCGGCCACATACATATCGCCATCGGCGCCGGGCACCAGTTCCGCCGGGTAGTTGAAGGGGCCGGCCGAGCGGGGGCACAGAGTCCCGGGAACCTCGCAACCGGTGTCGGAGTGAACGCCCCGCTCGCCGATTACCTGCAAGGGCTTGCCATCCAGGGTGTAGCGCAGACAGACCGAGTCTTCCCGGTCCGTGATGTAAACAATGTCGTCCTTGATGAAAATGCCGTGGGGGTTGCTGATGGCGTCCAGCCCCCACGAGCCGGCGTAGCTGCCGTCGGTGTCAAAGATGACGATGGGCGGCTCCTTGCGCTGGAAGGCGTAAAGCCGGCCCTGGGAGTCGGTGGCGACGGCGCTGACCATGCCAAAGGTCTCCCCCTCGGGCAGTTTGGCCCAACTTTCAACCAACTCATAAGTGTATTCTCCGCTTCCTACGGTTGTCATCAGGAATTCACCTCCATATAGTTTTGGCAGGATAGGGCAAGTATGAATACCGGAAGGCTATGCGTCAAGTCAACCGGGAATTGCCACAAGAGTCCGGGCAGCGCGAGCTTGCGGGAAGTTACGCCAGCGCTCCGGGTAGCAAAAGAAACCAGGTATAAAGCGGGAGGAGCCGGTTTTGATCGCTTGGAGGCATCGCGGAGAAAGGAGCGGACCGGGGGCAGGACCTAGCCGGGCAGTAACATTCGCCCACAACTGTTACAAAGGACGGTTTGACGACCGGAGCGGACCCGTTGCAGATGTTGCGTTGGCAGGGACATTCGGCAAGCCTGACAGAGACCGCGCACCACCCGGGCCACCGCTTGACCGCCCTTGCTCTTCCGCAAGCCCTCATAACGGGTCAATTCAATAGCATCAACCCCGGCCGCCAGGGTTGACCGGTCTTTCATCAGGGCTTCCTGGCGGTCGGTTAACTCCTCCAATTGCCCCCAAAGTTCGGCCTGGCGCGTTTCCCAGGCTCTTTGGGTGTCCGCCAGTTCCTGCTCCAGGGCGGCTATTCTGGCTCGGGAGTCCTCCGCCTGCAAGGAGAGTTCCAGGAGCTTGACATCCTGCTGCTCCAGTTGATGCCGGACGTTGTTGGCTTCCAGCTGCAACATTTCCAGGTCCCGAGAATTGGCAATATCACCACCGTATAATTGGGTGTCCAGGTGGGAAGACCTTTCTCGCTGCCGCTCCACCTCCAATTGCAAGGCCCGATGCGCACTCTGGATTTCCTGCAATCGGACTTTGGCCTGCTCCAGGGAATCCTCAATCCGCCCCAGGAACAGGCGAGTTTCCAGTTCCCGCTCCACCCCGGCTATCCGGCTGTTGAGACCGTCCAGGTCGAGGTCGATTTCCTGAAGGGAATAGAGCTGCTTGAGTGTGGTCATCTGCCCACCTGAAAATGTTAATAGTTGGCTGTTGACAAGCTGATTCTATTGACCTGGGCCAGCCTTGTCAATAACGAGTATAAGTTAGTAAATGGCGCTGCCGGCTTTTGCCCGCACGCCAGGCGCCGCGCCCGGAGCGAAAACATGGCTATCGCCAGGTCCCCGGAAACGCGCCCTGGAAACGAGTCCTTGGGATCGACCGGGATGGCCGGCGGCTCACCGGGCCGCCCCGGCCCCTGGAAACGAGTACTTGGGACCGAGCCGGGGCGGGGGAAAAGCGCAGGCAAGCTGTTTCGCTATTCTCCCAACCTTTCTGCTATACTGGCGGTCGAGCATCCGGCCGGGGTTGCCGGCCAAAGCCGGGTGAGGTCTATGCTGCGGATTCTGCATTTCTCCGACCTGCATATCGGGGTGGAGAATTATGGGCGGATGGATCCGGCCACCGGGCTTTCTACCCGGCTGGGCGATTTCCTGGGTTCTCTGGATGAGGTGGTGGAGTTTGCCCTGAACCAAGAGGTGGACCTGGTGCTGCTGGCCGGCGACGCCTACAAGGGCCGCGACCCTTCCCAGACGCACCAACGGGAGTTTGCCCGGCGACTGCACCGGTTGTCCTCCGCCGGCATCCCGGTGTTCCTGCTGATCGGCAACCATGACCTGCCCAACGCCGGCAGTCGCGCCAACTCCGTGGAAATTTTCCCCACCCTTCAGGTGCCCAACGTTCACATTGGCGACCAATTACAGACCTATACCGTTGACACCCCGGCCGGCCCGCTACAAATTGTCGCCGTTCCCTGGCCCCGCCGGGGCCGGCTGCTCACCCGGGAAGAATCTCGCGGGCTTACCATCGATGCAGTGCGCACCGAGATTGAAGCCCGAATGACGGAGGCCATCCTGGAGCGGGTCAGCCAGTTGGACCCCGGCCTTCCGGCCATCCTCACCGGCCATGTTACCATCAACGGCTCGACGGTAGGCACCGAGCGTTCCATGATGCTGGGTAACGATCACGTGCTGCTGGTCAGCGCCGTGCACCGCCCGGAACTGGAATACGTTGCCTTGGGACACATTCACAAGTACCAGGTACTGCGCCGGGAACCGCCGGTAGTGGCCTATTCGGGCAGCTTGCAGCGGGTGGACTTTTCCGAGGAGGGCGACGAAAAGGGCTTCTGCGTGGTTGACCTGGACCCCGCCGCACCCCGAGGGCAGCGGCTGGTAAACTTTCGTTTCCAGCCGGTGTCGGCCCGGACCTTTGTAACCATCGACGTCAGGGTTGCCGCCGGGGAGTCGGAGCCGACGGAGGCCGTGCTGCGCGCTATCGCCCGCCATAATATAGCCGAGGCCGTGGTGCGGGTGCGGATAGCGTTGCCGGCCGCGGTGGAACCCCTGCTCCGGGAAGGGGAAATCCGCGCGGCATTGGCGCCGGCGCACTACATCGCCGCCATCAGCCGGGAGGTAGAGGACACCCGGCGTACCCGTCTGAACCACAACGCAACGGAGGGATTGCAGCCGTTGCAGGTCCTCCGCCTCTATCTGGAAAGCCGGGACACCTCCCCACCGCGACTGGACCGGATTATTCACTGCGCCGAAGAACTGATTGAAGCGGAAGAAACCGCTGCATCATCCCCATCTTCATGAGTAAATCCCCGGCTGGCCCGCAACCTGACCCTCTCTCCAGGGAATAGGAACCTCCGCCGCCGGAATTACCGTTGCGTGAATAAATATCGAAACTCCGTCGCTTTCGTCGGAAGGCGGTCGGGAGCCGGCTTATTTCTTTCATTCACTCACCGGTAAAAGACTTCCGGCAAACAAGTCCGTCCAGCTTGACACCCGGTTGACCGGAACGTAAAATTGGCCGGCAATCCACCCAAAAGGGGGGTTAGCGCACGGCAAGACCGCCGGCTTGGTTACTCCGTTTCATCTACTATAATTGGCGGGCCGCTGGGATCCGATGCTGACCGAGACGGCCAAAGTTGAACGGGTTTCCTCATTGCGAAGGCGTTACGGGCCGCGCCACTGGTTGGCGTGGCTTTATTTTTGACCCGCTCTCCGGCTCCATTCCCATCGGCTGAGGTTTCTTCCGGAGCGTAAACCGCCTTGAATGCCACCCTTACCGCAGTGGCCGGACTGGAAGTAGGTCACTACACGGACCGGGATAATGCCACAGGCTGTACTGCCATCCTCTGTCGCCAGGGCGCAGTAGGCGGAGTTGACGTGCGCGGCGGCTCCCCGGGCACCCGGGAGACCGAGCTGCTCCGGCCCATGCACCGGGTTGACCGGGTTCACGCCGTTGTCCTCAGCGGGGGCAGCGCCTTCGGCCTGGATGCCGCCTCCGGCGTAGTGGAATACCTGGAAGAGGCCGGCATCGGTCTCCGCGTGGGGCCGGCGATTGTACCCATAGTGGCGTCGGCCATCCTGTTTGACCTGGGGTTGATCACCGGCTCAGTCCGGCCCGGCGCCGCCCAGGGCTATACCGCCGCCACCGCCGCCGGGCCGGGGCCGGTCGCCGCGGGCAGCGTCGGCGCCGGAACCGGCGCGACGGTGGGCAAAATCCTGGGCCTGGAACGGGCTACCAAGGCCGGTATCGGCAGCGCCGCCTTGACCCTGCCTAGCGGAGACACGGTAGCCGCCCTGACGGCCGTAAACGCCGTCGGGGACGTGGTTGACTACCGCACCGGCAAGTTAATCGCCGGGCCGCGGAAGGATTCGGCCCCCGGATTCGTCAGCACGGTGGCATTGCTGACCGGAGCGGAACCGGAAGCCGAATCCGCCGGGCGGCAGACCCCGGACGCCGCCCGGGCGGCGGATCCCTTGAGCAACACCACCATCGGAGTGGTAGCCACGGATGCTTTGCTAACCCGCGAGGAAGCCAACCTGCTGGCCCGGATCAGCCACGACGGGCTGGCCCTAGCGATACGCCCCTGCCACACCATCCGGGACGGCGATACCCTGTTTGCCCTGGCTACCGGGCAGCGCCCCGGGCCGGGAGATATTACCGCCCTGGGCGCGGCGGCAGTGGAGGTTACGGCCCAGGCCGTTTTACGCGCCGTGACCGCCGCTACCGGACTGGGGGGCATCCCCGCCATCGGCGAGTTGACCAATGAGTAGAGACCGCCGGGAACCGCGCATTGGGTTCATCGGGGTTGGCGTCCTCGGCGCCGGCCTGGCCCTGGCCCTGACCCGGCGCGGCTATAACGTCGTCGCCGCCGCCAGCCGCCGCCTGGTCTCCGCTCAGGATTTAGCCGGAAGGATTCCGGGCTGCCGGGCGTTGGCCTCCCCCCAGGAGTTGGCCGACGCCGCCGACCTGGTGTTTATAACCACGCCCGACTCGGCCATTGGTTCGGTGGCGGCAGCGGTAAGGTGGCGTCCCGGGCGCCAGGTCGTTCACTGCTGCGGAGCGGTCGGCCGGGATATTTTGCAGCCGGCGGCAGACCAGGGGGCCAGTACCGGGGCTTTTCATCCCTTGCAGACCTTTGCCGGCCTGAACGATCCCGCAGCAGCGGTGACCCGGCTGTCCGGCGTAACTTTTGCCATATCCGCCGAGGGCCGGTTGAGCGAGTTTCTTACCGCGGCGGCCCAGTCCCTCGGTGGAAGGCCGGTCAGCATCAGCGACGCCGACCGGCCCCTCTACCATGCTTCAGCCGCGCTGAGTTGCGGTTACCTGGCGGCGCTGCTGCAAGGGGCGGTAGAACTATGGCAGTCGTTGGGTTTCAGCGAGGAACAGGCCTTGGGCGCCCTGCTTCCCCTGGTCCGGGCCACACTGGAAAACGTGGCAAAGGAAGGTGTGGCGAACAGTGTTACCGGCCCGGTGGTTCGCGGCGATGCGGATACGATCCAAAACCACCTGGAAGCCATCGGCCGGAGCAAGCCGGAGTTGCTCGGCCTTTACCTTTCCCTGACCGAAGCATCGTTGCCGCTGGCCGTCCAGGCCGGACTCGGCGCGGCGGCTGAAAAAGCCATCCGCCGCCTGCTGCTTCAATACAACCAGTCCAATCCGGGGGAGCGGAGGTTGGAGTTATGCCCAGAATAACCGTCAGGAATATCGCCGAAATGAAACGGCGGGGGGAGAAAATCCCGATGCTTACCGCCTACGATTACACCACCGCCATCCTGGCTGATGCGGCGGAGATTCCCATTGTCCTGGTGGGAGACAGCCTGGGTATGGTAGTCCTGGGCTATGAATCAACGATCCCGGTAACCCTGGAGGACATGCTGCATCACGTCAAGATGGTAGCCCGGGGCAGCAAAAACGCCCTGATTGTCGCCGATATGCCCTTTATGACCTACCAGATTGACCCGGCGCAAGCCCTGGGCAACGCGGCCCGCCTGCTGCAAGAGGGCGGCGCGCATACGGTCAAGCTGGAGGGCGGCGCAAACATGGCGCCTGTGGTGCGGCGTATCGTCGAGTGCGACATCCCGGTAATGGGACACATCGGCGTAACGCCCCAATCGGTCAATGCCCTGGGCGGTTACCGGGTGCGCGGGCGCAACCCGCAGGAGGCGGGCCAACTGCTGGACGACGCCCTGGCCCTGGAAGCGGCGGGGGCCTACGCGGTGGTGCTGGAACTGGTGCCGGCGCCCTTGTCCCGGCTCATTTCCCAGCGGCTCACCATCCCTACCATTGGCATCGGGGCCGGGGCCGGCTGCGACGGCCAGGTGCAGGTGCTTCATGATCTGCTGGGGCTGTTCACCGACTTTGTCCCCAAACACGCCAAGCAGTACGCCAACCTGGCCCCGGTGATTAAGGAAGCATTTTCCCGGTACGCCCAAGAGGTCAAGGAAGGTTTCTTCCCCACGGAAAAGGAGAGTTTCGCAATGGACGAGACGTTGCTGGCCGAGCTGTACGGCCCACAATAACTCACCCGCAATAGCGCACAGAATGGAACCGGGGGGGCAGGCCATCGCCCCCTCTCGGTGCGGGAGAGAGGGCGGGCATTCTACTCTGCCAGGCAGGAAGCTCGGGGAGTGGGGGGATAATGACCGGACGGAACTAGGATCTGGCCCTCCTGCGACTCTCAATCTGGTCAATTATCAACTGCAACTCATCCAAAGCCTTTTCGACTCCGAGCACGTCGTTCTGCGCCACGGAAATGCCTTCCCGGTCGGATACAATGCCGGTCAGGTCTATTTGCAGTTCCGCCAGGATGTCTCCATCCGAGTTGCTCAAGCCCAGGCCGTGATGGATGAGGGAAATCCGCATATCCCGGGAGAAGATACTGGGGCTATAGGGTTGAGTGGTGTAAAACTGCCTGGAAACGATCATCCCGGTCTCCCGGTCAAAGTTGAGCACCCGTTCCGGGTAGTCGGGATAGAAGATTGTTACCTCGGCATTATCGATTAGCTGCGCCTGACTATAGTCTTCAACCATCACCGTGCGGCTGGTAAACCCGCTTGCCGGATCAAAAAAGGCGAAGAAGAAAGTGGTTTGCCTGGTACTGCTGTCCAGGTGAAGGGTGTACCAGGTACGCACGTTATCGTTCAAAAGCTCCAAATCGACATAGCCTTCGGCCACGACCTCGCCAAAATCAACTTGCGGCGGCTCAAAGGGATTGCTGGATACGGCCGGCTCCTGGTTAGTCTCTTGCTGGGAGGCGACCGGCATCTGGACGGGCTGCCGGACGGGCGCCGGCGGAATCAAATTGTTTTCCCGCCGGTTAACCGGCTGAATTGGCGGCTGAACGGGTTGAGTATCCACTGCCGGGTTGGCTACCGGGTTGGCTGCCGGCGGCGCGGCCACGGAATTGCGCCCCAACAGTAAGAAGACAACTACGGCGCCAACAATCACTATAGCCAGCAAAACCAGGATGAGCAGGATGGGCGACCCGACGCCTCCCCGATGCTCCGGCGCTCTCGAGATTCTCAAATTTGCCTCCCGTGATTCGGTTCAATGACGGCCCGGGCCGGTGGCCCGGGCTCAAACCACATACAATTTTACAAGTTGGGCAGCGCGTCAGACAGTTTGGAGATGTCCTCCCAGCGTTTACCCCGCCCCTCGCGCCGGTCTCGGGAGATGTTCATCATATTGGCCGCCTCCCGGTAGAACCATTCGATCCGGTCCATGGCCTTACCCTCGCCGATATTCGCTACGATGGCGGTAACGCTGATGGTGTCGGAAGTCCGGCCGGGGTAGGTCCCCTTGCGCCGGCCGGCGCCGGGCACCAGCTCGGAGAAGGTATTGTCCATCATCTCCACAATCTCTTCGGTGGCCTCGTTGGCCGGCCCACTGAAAAGACCCAGCACGTGTTGGGCATCGTACAGGGCTTTCCCATCATCCACGTATTCACAGTCGAGGGAAAGCTCGGAAAAGGCCTGGGTTACCACGTTCTGGGCGCGCTCAATCTGCGCCTTGGACACCGAGAAGTGCTGGTTGCTCCGGTCGCTGCCATTCCGGATACGGTCAAACAGAGAGCGGGGCTTTCTGATCTCCGGAATGGCGGCGTGGCTGACGCCGATTACGGTGGGGCCTTTCAGGATCCGGATGACGTCGTTAGCGTCCAGCACCTCGCCGATATAACGGCGGTCGGTTTCCTCGCCGACGCACAGGATGTCCAGGAAGGAATCGGCGATTTTCCGGTTGATGGTGGCATAGTTCAGCCCCATCGAATCCTGCTTGCGGGCGAACTTCTGGTTGTCCACCAGGAAAATCGCGTCGGCCTTGGAGTTCTCCAGAACCTTTTTGAGACAGGTGGCCGTGTTGATGACGCTGTCCGGCTCGTCGTACTGGTTCTCAAAGGGCAACACCAGCATGGCGTAAACCGGCTTCTTGAACTCTTCCTTCAACAGGTCAACGATAACCCCGACCGAACCGGAGCCGGTCCCGCCGGCGGTAGTGGCGATGACCAGGATGGCGTCGGCAGAGTAAACGTCCCCGTAGTCCCGGATGGTGGAAGCAATCTTGCGGGAATCACGCCGGGCCTGTTCGGCGCCATCAGCGTTAACCTTGCCGGCGCCCCGGCCCCGGAACTCATCCGTCGAACCCAGCAAGATGGTGTGGTCGTCGGTCTGGGGAATGTTCTCCAGACCGTAAAGGTCGCCCGCCCCCAGGTTGATGGCGAAAACGCCGCGGGGTATGGGATCTCCCTCCGCACCGGTGAAAATGCGAATCCTCCGGTTGGCCCATACCCAATGCCCCAGCGCTACGAACTCATCTGCTATATTCGAGCCCCCTTGGCCCGCCCCCACAACAACCAATTTCATAGCAAACTCCTTAACACGACGAATCAGGGAAACCGGGTGGCAGCCAGACGACCATATTCCCGCCATTGCCACCCGACAAATTACTTTACCGACGGTCCCCGCTTTAGTGTGCTGGTACTACTACCCCTGCGTATCACTCAACATACTTAACAGGCCGATTGTATCACGTCCAACGGATTTAGCGCAATATAATCCGGCGCAATCCCGGCGGGAATTGGCCTCGCCCGGCCACTGGGCGGCCGCTGGACGCTCGCACTTTAGCCGCGCTTCATTGACGCGCTTTTATTGAATTGACCCGTGAATAACTCTCTACACTCCGCTCATAGGGGGCTTGCCGGACGGCTCACCGGGAGCGGGTTTTACCCCCGACGGCGGCATTGCAGCACCCCGGTAGCCGGCGGGTGGCGGTTTTGTTGACACAATCCTGTGGATAGCATATATTTCTGAAGAATTACCGGGCGCCTCGACTCGATTGCGCCGGGCCGACGGATGTTCGGGCTGGTATTTGACCGGTTATCCTTTTTAGGCCCGGTCAGGCCCGACGGGGTGGAAAAGCAAAGCCGGGGTAGCCCCGGCGCCGCCGCCGTCCGCAAGATTCCATTAGTCAACTAATCAACGCCACGAGGCCACCGCCAGGAGACTGAGGTAGGAGTATGCAACGGTTTATCATCGTCAGGTGCTTCTATGCGCTGATCGTGCTGTTTATCGTCAGCATTATTGTCTTCACGCTGGCCCGAATCAGCGGCAACCCGGTGGATGTCTTCCTGCCTTTCGACGCCACCGACGCCCAACAGTTAGCCCTGGAGCGCGACCTGGGATTGGACCAGCCATTGCCCATCCAGTACCTCAAGTTCGTGGGCAACGCCTTGCGGGGCGACTTCGGGAATTCGATTAAGTGGGACGGCCAGACCGCCATGGGCCTGGTGGCCCAGCGTTTCCCGGCCACCCTGCAACTGGCCGGCATCGCTATGGGCATCAGCCTGTTAATCGCCGTTCCCATCGGCGTGCTGTCCGCCGTTAAAAAGGATACCATCTTTGATTATATCGGCAAAATCATTGCCCTGGCCGGCCAGTCCCTGCCCCCCTTCTGGCTGGGCATCGTGCTGATTTTCATCTTTGCCGTTACCCTGGACCTGTTCCCTACCTCCGGCAGGGGCGGGGGCAAGAACCTGATTTTGCCGGCCATTACCCTGGGCTGGTTCCAGGTAGCGGCCATGATGCGCTTGGTACGCTCGGCGATGCTGGAGGTACTGGACACCGAATACATCAAGCTGGCCCGCATTAAGGGGATGCGGGAGTGGAAAGTGGTCTGGAAACACGCCCTGCGCAACGCCTCCATCCCGCCCCTTACCTTCTTTGGCATTGTCGCCGGTCAGTTGATGACCGGGGCGGTCATCACCGAGAGCGTCTTCACCTGGCCGGGCACCGGCCTGCTGGCGGTGGACGCCATCCGGGCCCGGGATTACCCGGTGGTTCAGGCGGTGGTCATCACCTTTGCCGGCATCTATATCCTGTCCAATCTGATAGTGGATATTATGTACGCCTACCTGGATCCCCGCATCCGGTACTAGCCAGGGACACGGCGCCGGCCCGCTCCAACCAGGGCGAGCCGGTCTTTCCAAAACCGGACTTCCCGGACTTTATACCCGGCCGGGAACCGACACAGGAGCATCGAAATGGAAATAACTGCGCCGGCCAGAAAAACCAGTTGGTACTCTCCATCGGGCCTGGTTAACCTGGCGCGGGAGGTGCGGCGGTATCCGTTAATACCCATGACAATCCTGGCCCTGGTGCTGATCATTCCCGCTTTCTTTGCCCAGAACATTGCGCCCCATCACCCGACCCGGGGCCAGTTTGCCGAGCGACTGACTCCGCCGGCCTGGCAAGAGGGCGGCTCCATGAAATACATTCTGGGCACCGACAAGCAGGGGCGAGACCAGTTGAGCCGCATCCTGCACGGCGCCAAGTACGTGCTGGTGGTGTCCCTGAGCGTCATCGCCATCAGCGGCGTGGTGGGCGTCTCCCTGGGGTTGATTGCCGGCTATTTCGGCGGGCGCTACGATATGCTCATTATGCGGGGAGTGGATATTGCCTTATCCATCCCGGCCATCCTGTTGGCCCTGGCCATTGTAGCCTCCCGGGGGCCGAGCTTTGGCGCCGTGATTTTCGTCATCTGCGTAATTCTGTGGTCTCGCTACGCCCGCCAGGTGCGGGGGGAAGTGCTGGCGATTAAGAACCATGACTTTATCGGAAGGGCGCAGGTCGCCGGCGCCTCCCATTTCCGCATTATCGTGCGCCACGTATTCCCCAACGTGGTCAACTCCATCGTGGTGCTGGCTACCCTGCAGGTAGGGTTTGTGATCCTGCTGGAGGCCAGCCTCAGTTTCCTGGGCGCCGGCATACCCCGCCCCACGCCGGCCTGGGGGCTGATGGTGGCCGACGGGCGGGACCTGGTGGTCAGCGCCTGGTGGGTTTCCTTCTTCCCCGGCGTCGCCATCTCCCTGGTGGTGCTTTCCCTGAACCTGATGGGGGACTGGCTGCGGGACCGGCTGGACCCCAAGCAGCGCAACTTGTAAGCCAAGCACCGCGCCTCACCGGTGTAAGCCACTACCGCTAGACGAAACGGCCCGGCAAGCCGGTAGCCGCGCGCTTCACCGGTGTAAGCCTCGCCTCTTTTTACACCACGGAGCACCGAGGAGGCGCAGAGTGTAAAAACTCTGCGCCTCCTCGGTCTGTACCACTGCACCTCGGCGGCGCAGGCAAACCCCATCCGGTCTTTTCCCGTCATTTCAGCTCATCGGTCCATAGCTGGTAGGCGGTGGCCAGTACGCCGGGCCAAATGGACAAGCACAGCAGAATCAGACCCCAACTCACCTCCACGCTGCCGGAAAAGAAGGCCCGGGAGTCGGCCCGGGGGATGTTGCCGGCGTTGGCCCAGTTCACCACTCCCACCAGGGCGGCCAGCAGCAGCAGAATGAAAAGGGCCAGCAGGATGAACCCGCTGGACTTGGGGGGTCGCAGCAGTCGCCAGAGGACCATAACGGCGGCCAGGGCGGCCAGTACCAGGATAACCAGCCCGTCGCCCACCAGGGGAATCATCCCCGGCGCCTCGGTGCCGCGCACCCAGAACACGTCGGCCGCGGCGCCGGGCCGGTCGTAGATGGCCTTGTAACCCGGCACCCTGGCCCAGGGACTGACCGCCCCTACCATCACCAGCGCCACGCTAATACCGGCAATAAACATAGACACGGGAAAGGCGGAAAGTCGGGGAGCAGTTGCCAGTCGCAAGTTAATCACCTTACTGATGAATTGGGTTTTCCCGGCCCTCCAGCCTTTCCCTCTGGCGAGAGGGGCTGGAGTGACCCAGACCCTCCTTTGTCGGGGCGGAAAACGCTTTCCCCCTGGCGAGAGGGGCCGGGGTCAGGAAGACGGCGCGGCGCGGGTTACCGGAAGGCCGGTATAACCTCCTCGGTGAACAAGCCAATGGAGCGCATCACTTGCCGGTGGGTCAGGTCGCCCCAGGCGAAGATCGAGTTAAAGTAGTTGATGCCGCTCTCCGCTACCGTCCGTTTCACCTGGTCCCGCACCGTCTCCGGGGAGCCGGCCAGCAACACTTCCTTTTCCAGCCAATCGTCAAAGTCAATGGCGGCCGGCAAGGGGACATTGTGCTTGTCCCACAGGAAGTTGATGTTGTAGAACCAGGCGGCGAAGGCGGCCCGGCAATCCCGGACGGCCTCCGCGTCGGTGGGGGCCACGTACACGTGGCGGGTCAGGCCCAGTTTCGGCTCCTTGACGTGGCCGTTCAGCCGGCCGGCCGCTCCCTGGTGTTCCTGCCAGACCTGCCGGTAGAGATCAAAGTGGGGTTTGGCATCCACCGAGCGGTCAAATACGCTGCTGGTGTTAAACCCGTGCCGGGCAATCCACGGCACCGATTCCCGGTTATTGGTGGCATACCACAGCGGCGGGTAGGGTTTCTGCTGAGGTTCGCCCCACACCTGAATGTCCTTGTAGGTATAATACTTGCCCTCGTAGTTGAGAACACCTTCGGTCAGGCCCATTATAAGAATGTCCAGGGCCTCCTGAAACATATCCCGGCCATCGTCAAAGTTGACGCCATAATGTTCCGCTTCCATTGGCACAATGCCCCGGCCCACGCCCAGGTCCAGGCGCCCATTGCTCAGGTTGTCCAGCATACACACCTCCTGGAGCAGGCGCAGGGGGCTGTAGAAAGGCAGGAGATAGACCAAGGGGCCGATGCGGATATTTTGGGTGCGCTGGGCGGCGGCGGACAGGAATACCCCCGGCGACGGGGCCAGGCTCAAGGGGGTTATATGGTGTTCCGCCAGATGGTAGCAGTAAAAGCCGCTGCGGTCGGCGTATTCCAGCAGTTTCAGCCGCTCCTCATAAATCCGGTTATGGGGTTGCTTTTCCCACTCAATCCAGTCAAAGAGGCCGAATTCCAGGGCCTTGCCGTTGGGCTGCATCATATTCATTCCTGACTCCGCTCCGGGCAGTGGATAGGGGAATTATAAACTCAAAAAGGGGAGGCAGGCCACTGTATCAGCAGTGGCCTGCCTCCTTTGGCGCTTCCGGTCGGGCCGGCGGGCGGACTAGCGACTGGCCGGGCTGGCCGGCTACTTGGCCGCCGCCTTGACCGAGTGCAGGTGGCCGCCCCGCGGCACGGTGCTGCCGGGATAGACCCAGTCGGACACCACCGACGGGTCCACGGCAATGGTATGGGGGAACCAGAAGAGGGGCATAGTCATGTAATTCTCGAAGGCCCAGTTGCCCCATTCCCGGGCGATCCGGTCCCGCTCGTCAAAGTCGGTGGCGTCACGCCATTCGGAGCCGACCCGGTTGACCCAGTTGTCCTGGTAGTGATTGCTGCGCCCGAAGGTGCTGGTGAAACCGCTGAGGTTGCCGTACTCCAGGGGGAAGTAGATGATGATGTTGGGCCAGACCCGGTGCTGCATCTCGCGGCCCCGGTAGCGCTGCCGCACGGTGGCGCCGTCCAGGTCTTCGATCTCCACTTCAATGCCTACCTGCGCCCAGTAGTTGGCGATGGCTTCCATCGCCTGGGGAAGTTCGGCTTCACCCGGGGAGACGTAGGACTGAACCGTTACCTTGACCGGATTACTCTCGTCGTAGCCGGCTTCGGCCAGCAGTTGGCGGGCTTCCTCCGGGTCGTACTTGTAGGCGGTCTCGTAGCGCTCCGGCCAGGTATCATCCCAACCGTAGTGGCTGGGGTGGTAGTAGCCGACGTACATCAGTTCGCCGATGCCTTTGTAGAGCTGCTCCAGCAGTTCCTCCCGGTTGATGGCCTTGTTCATCGCCTTGCGAACCTTCCAGCCGTTGTTCTCAAAGCCGGGCTCGCCGGGGCGGGGCGGCTCCTGGCCGGCCCAGGGCGTATCGGCCCAGGGCACCGTGGGGTCATAGGCCGCCACGTCTTTGGGGTCGTCGCTCAGGTACATCCCGCCAAAGAATACGAAGAAGTTGTTGGCGGTGAACTGGGAGCGAATGAGCTTCATGCCGTTGGACGCCGCATCCTTCTGCAAGTCCAGGGGCAGGTCGGCCATATGGGCCTCGCCGGCCAGCAAAGCGGCGTAGCGACTGGCGTCTTCCCGAACCCAGAAAATCCGGATCTCCTGGAAGTCCGGGTCTTCGCCAGGCACATCGGCGGCGTCCTGGCTCCAGTGGCGGCCGGGGGTCTTTTCAATGAGGAAGTATTCGGCCGGCACGATTTCCACGTACTGGTAGGAGGCGGTGCCCTGGAGGCCCTTATCGTCCAGGTTCTTCTCCCGGGCTTCCAGGTTGGCCGCGCAGGCGGCGTCCTCGGCGGGACAGCTATAGACGCTTCCCGCGCCGCCCACCGATTCCCAGAAGTCCTTGCTCCAAGGGCCCATCTCGGAGGAGGCGTTGCTCATCACGAACTCGGCGTCAAAGGTGGTGGCCGGGTTGCCATCCGGGCCATGGAAAATAACGGTAAAGGTGTGGTCATCAATCTTGCGGAAATACTGGTCCGGCCCGGCCAGGGCATTGCCAGCGTCATCCCGTCCGCCGATAAAGTAGCGGGGCGTACCCAGGCGGGAATCGGGCCGGGTGAGGATCTGGGCCGTATGCAGGAAGTCGTCGGCGGTCAGTTCGCCCCAGCCGTTGTGGAACTGGACGCCTTCCCGGATGTGGAAGGTCCACTCGGACAGGTCGTCATTGGCTTCCCACTTGGTCGCCAGTTCCGGCACGTACTGGCTGCTGGTGCCTTCGATGCCAATGGCATACTCCAAGATGGGGTCAAAGAGAACGTAAGCCTGACGGCTGCCGGCCCAGGTGCGGTTGGACTCGTTGGCTACCGCGCCGATGGCGTACTGCAACCGGGTAACCGAGCGGGTCGCTACCTCCGGCTGGGACGGAACTGGCTCCGGCGCTGCCGTCGGGGCCGGTTCTGCCTGGCTCATCGTGTCCGTGCCGGAGCCGGTCCCGGAGCCGGTCATGGACTCGTCGGCAACGCTGGGCGCCCGCTGCGCCGCCGGCGCCGGCGCCTTTTCCGCCGATATTCCGGCTACTTCCGAGACCGACTGGGAAGCAACACTATCGCCGGCGGTTGAATCGGCGGGGCTTTCCTGGGCTGAGCCGCAAGCAACCAGGAGAAGTAATACCAAACACAGCGACCCGTAAATCCACGTCTTGGGGTTTGTTAACCAGGGGTACTGCATATTTTCCCTCCACAAGTTCCTGAAAGTATTGGAGTACGATGTATCCGAGACATCCGCGGCCGGAGTAGAGGTCAAACCAAGTCGGGATCGGGCCTTTTCAACGCCGGCGCGTAGCTCGGTCTCCCGTCGGAAGCGAAAAACGCCCACTCCCGGCAATTTGACGCACTATAAGACACGCTATATCAAATGTCAACAATTTCAACAATTCAACTTCAACAACTCAACCTGCGGAATCCGGGCGGTTGTCTTTGGACTGGGGACTGGAATGGCCCCGCCCCATCATACCGGCCCCCCGCCGGCCGCCGCGAGCCGTACTTGGACCGCACCTGTAACCGTACTCGGAACCGGAGCGACTCGCTCAGCCCGCCAGAGGGCCGAAAACTGTGCCTGGAGCCGAACCCGGAACCGTACCTGTAACCGTACTCGGAACCGGAGCGACTCGCTCAGCCCGCCAGAGGGCCGAAATCGGGCGGGGGAATCCGGCGCCGGGAAGCGGATTCGTAGGCCGAGGCAATGGTCAGCAGCAGGTCCTCCTTACCCGGCTCGGCGCGGAATACCAGGGAGAAGGGCAGGCCCGGTTCCGGCAGTTCGGTGGCAACGTTGGACGGGACCGATTCGTACCGGGCGCCGTCGGCAGACAGGCGGAAAACCGGGTCGTAAACCGTGGTCACGTAACCAGCCGGTATCAGCACCTCGGTCAGCCCGGCGTTGGGGCCGTTGGTGGACTCCTGCCGGATGTTGTTGGCGCCATCGTTCTGGTTGGCGCCGCCAATCCTGGCCGGCGGGTAGGGCGTGTGCAACCGCACCAGGGCATCCAGCCGGTTTTCCAGAATTACCATCATATCCACCCGCCGCAGCAACTCTCGCAGCATAATGCGCTCATCCACCCCCTGGCGTCCGCCCAGGGGGTTGCGCAGATCGGTTACCTCTTCCCAGTTCTTGAAAGCGGCCCGCTGGTCATCGCCCCAGAACTTGGAACGGGCATTGAGCGCCGGCCAGTCCACCAGGCTTTCGGCGTAGCCCAGGGCCTGCCAGTCGGCGGAACGCCGGGACAGGTACTGACGGATGTGGAACCGGAAGGACATCGCCAGTTCCTGCTGCTGGATGGTCGCCAGGTCCAGATTCACCGGCGGCTCAATCAGCCCATCGGCCAGTTCCACGAAATAGTCGATCGGCTGCATCTCCCCGGAACCGAAGAACCGGCCCGGAGCAAACTCGGTGGGGACGATAACCTCGGCGAACTCCTGGAACAGAGGTTGGCCGTCCGGCCCCAGCCGGTAGAGAACGTCGGGCATAAAGACGGGCAGCAGCCGGGCAATCGCCCGCCGGAAATCCACCGGCATCGGTTCTATTTCCGGGTCGGCCGGCCAGTTCCGGTCGCCGGATTCCAGCAGGGTGGCGCCCAACCGGTCCCGCAGCACTTCCTTTATCTCCCGGTTGGCGGCGGTAACGATCGGCTGCTCGGTTAAGGAGCCGGGAGGCGCCGCAAAGGACTCCCGGATAATGCCGATGCGCCGCCCAGCCAGGGAAGCGGCGGCCCCGGAGCTGCGGGCGTGGCTGGCGTAGGGCGTGGCAAGGACCGAGGAGCGGGGAACGGTGGTGAAGGGGTCGCGCGGGTCATAGTAGCCGTTCTCCGGGTCTTTCAGGGCGTCCAGCACCCGGGCGCAGTCCTGGATCGTGCGGCAATGGATTCCGCTGCGGTCGCAATAGATGTCGGCGCCGATGGCCCCGCCGTCAAAACCCAGCATCGCCTTGTGGGGCAGGATGAGCGCCACGGCGTTGTGATTGGCCGGCCCCCGGGTAGAGGCCCGGGTTTCCTCCCCCAGGCTGGCCATGACCATATTGGTACTCACCGACAGCGCCGAGCCGGAACTGGAACCCAGGGAAGCGGAACGGGTGGTATCATAGGGGTTGGAGGGATTGCCACCCCAGGTACTCCGCTGGTATCCCAATACCGAGGGCAGCAACCGGTCTGGCGTGTGCCGTCCGCCCGGGTCGCCGGCCCGCCCGTTGTATTCGGTGTTGACCGCCTTGGCAAAGATGATCGCCCCCTTGTTGCGCAACTGCTCCACCAGCACGTGGTCCCGGGCCGGGAAGTCTATATCGTAGGCTGCATCGCCGCCGCCGGTAGAGCGCATATCCCTGGTGTCAAAGGGGTCTTTGAAGGAGAAGGTTACCCCGTACATCGGCAGCAATTCCAGGTCCGGGTTGCGACCGTAGGCCGCATCCAGTTCCGCCGCCCGTTCCAGGGCATCGGGGAATTGGCGGAAGTGTTCGCAGACCGGGGGCGCGCCGGGGGGTAGCGGGCCCCGGGCGGGATGGCGGTCGTATTCTCCCTGGCAGGTTACCGACCGTTCCCCCCGGATATTCAGGGTGGCCAGGGCGTTGACCTGGCCGGCTCGGGCTTTGCCGACAATCATTCCGAACTGCTGCTGCACCGACGGGTCGGAGGCGGTCGCTTCCATCCGGCCAAACTCCAGGGGCTTCCCCCGGTAGCGGTCCAGGTCGGGCAGGAGTTCCGACGCCTTGACCGTTTCGGTGGGAAAGCGCAGCGGTTCGCCACCCCGGACGGTTCCAGTAGCCTCGGGCGCCGGCGCGCCGTCCTCGGTAACCAGCAGGCTGGAGACGCCGTTGTAGGCCCGCACCCGATCAATATAGCCCTGCACAATCTCGACACAGGTGGTTTGCCCCGCTTGTATCGCCCGCTGCAAGTCGGCGATGGTCGCCTCTTCCAGGCGAAATTGCTCGTCGGTCATAACTCACCTCGTTACTCCACTCGTTACTCCAATGGGAACTTCGCTGGAACAAAACTCCGGCAGGACGGAGCGATCCTCGATCTCGTTCACGCGGGCGCGGCCAGTGCGGACGAAGCTCCGGCAGGACGAATCAATCTCCAATGCCAGCTCCCCCGCCAGCTCCCCGGCCAACGCAGCCTAGTCCACCACTACTTGCTCCTCCAGCGCCACGCCCCCTTCCCGGTAGGCGATGGAAATGGGGTCGCGCAGCAGGGCCGCCTGGATGGTCTCGATGGGCAGCGTGCGCGGGCTGCCCGGGACCAGGATTCGGCGCACGGCGTTGCGGTAGCTGACCGTGCCGGCGGCGGCGTTGCCCTGGGCCTGGTCGCGCCCGCCCGGGGCGCTCAGGCCCAGTTCCACCCGCAAGTCGGCGGCAGCGCCGGCGTCCGGCAGGGTCAGCAGGCGGCTCAGGGTGGTGGCCGTGGAAGCCGCCCAGGCGGCCTGAGCGGTAGGGAAGGGCGGCGGCACCCAGCCATTGGAACTGTGGCCGGCCAGCAGCGTCCACCGACTGGAATGGGTCAGATTTTGGGTGACGACGTAAACCTTGGCCTCGCCCTCTTCGCGCATCACCCGGTCGGCCCCGTCCGTATCGTACTCCCTGGTATCCAGCAAGTATCGCCCGCGCACCGACCCCGGAGCCAGGGCCGGAAGGGAGCCTTCCAGCGGCCGGAGGCCCTCGGGAACCGGCGATGCGGCGGTTACCTCGCCGGTACTCCACTGCACTTCGTCCTCCACCACCATCGAACCCCGGGTCAAGGCTTGTCCGACCGGGCAGAAGCGGGCGGCGCGCTGGAGCCGCACTCGTTCCGACTCGGCGATATTGCCCTGCAACCGGACCACTTCCCGGACGCCAAAGCCGAGGGAATCGGCCCGCTCCACCGGTTCCACTTCGAAGTCAACCTCAATGTTCTCCAGGGGGATACCGCCCCGGTAGGCCACGCCTACCACGGTAACCACCGTTCAAGCCGCCCACGCGGCCACTGCCAGGTACTGGGGCGGCGGGCCTCCGATGTCGGAACTCAAGTTAGGGATGCCGGTTACGAAGGGCCAGGGGCCCCGGCCGCCGGCGCCGATCAGGGTGAGAACTGTGTCCGCTCCCACGGGCCGGGAAACGATGCTGCGTTGGGGCTGGGACGCGGCGCCCGGGCTGTTCTCCAGTGTCATCAGGCCCCTCCTGGTGCGGAATACCCGCAACTATAAAGGGGGACGGGAACAGCGTCAACGGGGGAACGTCAACCGGGCGGGAGGCGGACAGGGGCTATCGCAGAACTGGAGTCAGCGGAATGGCGTCAACGGGGCGGGAGGCGGACAGAGGGTAGTTCTGGCGGAGGAACTCATGGGAGCAGCATCAGTTATAGAACCCAACTAGACTCCAACTCGGCAAGGAACCGGGGTACATCAATACCCTCGTATCCAGCATTTCCCGGAAGTCATCCCAAGGAATATCTCCCCGGCTGAAGTCCAGCTTCAGGGGCCGGGCTGGATAATCTGAGTCGGAAAGCAGCACAAACCCGCCCTCACTCTGCCCGAATTGCGTGTCCCAAACGAAGGAGGGTGGTAACCGTCTAACCCATTGGCGCAAAGTGGGATAATGCTACCGATTCAGCGGGAATGGGCAAGAACGCCGGGCTACTTCCCCAGCCCGGCGAAACGCCAGCCGCCAGCCGGCGGTCCGATACGTTATTAGTTATTTTACCAAACGGCGGCTAGGGAGCCACGTCAAAAGGCCCGGGCAATTCCAACTCGTCGCCAATTTCCCGGATCGCCGGCAGAACTTCCTGGTCCATTAGTTGCAGGCAGCGCATGGTAGCCTGGTGGGTGATGGAACCGTCGTTGGTCCAAACGGCCAGGATGCCGGGGCGAACCAGCTCCAGCACCTCGCGCACCTTGCGGATCACCGTGTCCGGGCTGCCGATTACCATGCGGTTGTCGTCGATCATCGCCTGGTAGGTTTCATCGGTTACCGGGCCGGTGCGGAAGGGGTCGTTGGCCCGGGTGGCCCGCACCATCGCTTCCCGTTGGTCATCGGCCCATTCATCCCGGGTGGCCCGGTTGTAGCCGGGCGGGAAGGAGTATTCCCGGGGCATCGGCACTCGACCCACGCCCACCAGCGCCTCCAGAAAACCCCGGCCGGCGACTTTAGCCTTCTCGTCAGTATCCTGGACGTGGATGGGCAGCATATAACCAAAATTCTGCGGCCCGGCCTCGTACCCGTACCTCCGGGCGGCGTCCCGGTAGATGTCCTGCATATAGCTGAAGGTGTAGGGAACGATACCCAGGTAGAAGTAGGGATAATGACGCTCGGCGCACCAGGCTGCCGTCTCCGCGCTGCCGGTGCCCGGAATCCAGACCGGCGGGTGCGGCTTTTGCAGCGGCAACTGGAAGGGATTGACCGCCCGGAAGTGGTAATGCTTGCCCTCCCACCGGAAGGGGCCGGGCGTAGTCCAAGTCTTGATCAGCAGGTCGTGGGCCTCCTCGAACCGCTCCCGGTTGTAAACCGGGTTGGTGTTGGTGGCCCAACTTTCGGTGCCGCCGCCCCGGACAAAGCCCGACACCAGGCGGCCTCGGGAGATACAGTCAATTTCCGCCAGCTCCTCCGCCAGCCGCAGGGGGTTATCGTGAATGGGCAGGGGATTGCCCATCAGGACGATTTTAGGCTTCCTGGTGATGCGAGCCAGGATGGCAGCCTCCAGGTTCATCGCCGCCCCCAGGCTGGTAGGAGTGCTGTGATGCTCGTTGAGCATCATCCCGTCAAAGCCCACCTCTTCACAGTATTCCCACTCATCCAAATAGTAATTATACTGATTGGCGGCAACTTCCGGGTCGAAATGGGAGTTGGAAAAAGTAACCCGGTGGGCGCCGTTGGGACTGTTCTTGACGTCCTCCTCAGTGTAATTAAAGTAGGCGCGCTCGGTAAACCGCATTACGAACATGGGACAGCCCTCCTGGGGGAACGATTGGGGAAATCGCCCCTAAAGTTACTTGATCCGGTAACGGTAGTCAATCGGCCCCCCGCCCAATCAACCCCACAACTGCGCCGAGGCCCGCCGCGCCCCTTCCACCAGCGACTCCAGTTTCATCCAGACAATCTTGGAATCCACCTGGAGCCTTCCGGCAAAGGTCCCGAAGCCGCAGTCCACGCCGGCCAGCATATTTTCCCGCCCCACCACTTCAGCGTAGCGGATAATCCGGTCGGCCACCACCTCCGGGTGTTCGATGAAATTGGAGGTGGAATCGATCACGCCGGGGATGATGATTTTCCCCTCGGGCAGTTGCATCTCCCGCCAGATTTTCCACTCGTGTTCGTGGCGGGGGTTGGCGCCCGGGAAAGCGACGGCGGCCGGGCGGGCTTTAAGCACGATGTCTATGATGTCGCGGAGGGGCACGTCGGTATGGTGCGGCCCCAGGGTGCTGCCCCAGCAGATATGCATCCGCATCCGGTCCGGGGGGAGGTCGGCCACCGCGTAGTTCAACGCCGCCACGTGCAGTTCCGCCACCGTCCGAAACTCCTCCAGGGTGAGGTGAGCAAAAATCTGGTGGCGGCCCAGGGCCAGGTCCGGGCAATCCAACTGGAGCAAGAACCCTGCGTCCACGATGGCCTGGTACTGGCGACGCATAACCTCGGCCAACGCATATAGATACGCTTCGTCGGTGGCGTAATACGCATTATGCAGAAAGCGGGCAATCTGCCCCGGCGATGGCGAGGTCATAAAAATTTCTTGAGGCGATTTTTGAGGGGCCCGGCGCCGCGCGGCAGACCGGAGATTGTCAATATCCGCCTCCACCGCGGGCCAATCCGCCCAGGCGATCGGGCCGGTGCAGGCGGGGCGGAGTTGAAAGGGCGAGGCAAAGGGTTTGAGCAACTCGGCCAGTTCAGGAAACTCGGCGGCGTCGGTCATACCGCCCAGGGGGACGCTGGCGCCGTCAAAGCCGGTCAGCCGGTCCTTGACGTACACCGTGTAGTCCACCCGCCCTTGCTCGCCATCGTTGATAACGTCCAGCCCGGTCGCCGCCTGTCGGTCAACCACCGCCTGCACCGCGGCGCGCACCGACGAATCCAGGTCGGCGCGGTTGGTCAGGCTCGCCTGCTGCTCTTCCACCAGCAGGTTCAGCAGTTCCGGGGGACGGGGCAAGCTGCCGGTGTGGGTGGTCAGGATACGGTCAACGCTCCGTTTCATCGCCGGTCGCCCTCCAGTCAGATTCGCCCCCATTGTAGCATAGGCGTGCAGCAGCGGCGGCATAGCTCTGCCGGCGGCGCGCCGGGCCTACCAGTACCGGGCGCCCGGTAGGGGTCAATCGGAATACTCCCATCAACCGGCGACTTCCGCCGGCGCGCCGGGCGTCCCTAAAGCTGCAACCGGCGCAGGGTGGGGCGCCAAATTGCCAGCCAGAGGGTAAAGGCCAGGCTGACCGCCGCGCCGCCGGCCAGGGCCAGGGGCCAGCTAACCAGGTCCGCCACCACCGCCATCGGCAGCGACCCGATGAACATTAGACCCGCCGACACGTACCATAAACTCATCACCCGGCCCTGCAACTCCGCCGGCACGGTGAGTTGCAGCACGGTGGTGCCCAGGGAGATGTAGCCGATACTGCCCATGCCCACGAACAGCAAAATGCTCCAGGAAAGCCAGAACCACTGGGACCAGGCAAAAAGGAACAGGCTGAACTCAAAGAGCAGCAGCGAGCCGATTAACAGCCGGTTCTTGTGGCGGGAGTTGCCGAGCAGCGACAATAAGACGTTGGCGAGCAGCGAACCCAAACCGGCGGCGGTAAGGAGCAAACCGGCTTCTGCGGCCCCGGCGCTCAACACCTCTTTGGCGAAGGCGGGCATTACCTGGATATGGGGCATCCCAAAGAAGCCAAAGGCGAAACCCATCCCGATGACGGTGAACGCCACCGGCGTCTTCCGAAAGTAGTCCAGACCGACCAGCAGGTCGCGGAAAATAGCCGTGCGCCGGGCCGGTCGGTCCTGGCCGAAGTTGCGGATCAGCAGGATAAAGCCGGCTGCCAGCAGGTAGCAACCGGCGTTGATGTAAAGGGCCGGGCCAATATCGACCCACTCGATGAGTCCTCCGGCCAGGGCCGGGCCGATGATCCGCCCGGTGTTCATCACCGCCGCATTCAGCACCACCGCGTTCATTATGTCCTCGCGGTTCACCAGATTTACCACCATCGCCAACCGGGTGGGCATATTGATGGCGTGCAGCGTCCCCAGCAAAAACGACGCGGCGTAAATCTGCCAGACGGCCACCAGACCGGCCAGGGTCAGGGTTGCAACGGCAAAGATGGTTGCGGCTACGCCGGCCTGGGCCACGACGAGGAGCTTTTGGCGGTTGAAACGGTCGGCGAAAATGCCGCCAAACAGCACCAGGCTCAGGTTGGGAATGCCGTAGAAGAAAACCGTCAGCCCCAACTGGGAGACCGAGCCGGTAAGCTCCAGCACCAGCCAGCCCAGAATGAGAAATTGCATCCCCTGAGCCATTGCCTGGGCGGAGGCGCTGAGCCAGAACCAACGGAAGTTGGGGTAACGCAGGGCCGGAAGGGCCAGAAAGGTAGGTAACCGGGGCGCCGCCGTCCGGATTTGCGCCAGCAGTCGGGTCATTTACATCCTTTGCTTAACCGCCCGGGTACGCCCGGGTAACGGAAGCGACCCGGCGGCGCCGGCCGGCGGATCAATTAGCGGATTACCCGCCGGCTACTCTCCGCCCTATCCGAAAACGGGGAAGGGGCTAACCACCACCGCCATCCGGCGCCGGGCCTCCGCCCGATCCGAAAACGGAAATGGGGGCAGCTGGCGCCCGTTTAATTGAGAGTTACATTCCCTTTCCCCACGCCGACCCCGGGCCTTCCAGGCGGGCCATTCCCGGCCCGGCAGTTGCTCCCGCCGGGCCGGAGCAAGAGAATTATCCCTGCCATCGCAACTATTGCTGACCCTGAAGTCGGGTAGCCAGATAGAGACAGGAATTATCCCTGCCATTGCCGCCATTGCCACTACAGAGCGATGACGGCACCGCCAGTGCAGGAATTATCTCTGCTGTTGCCGCTATTGCACAAACCGGTGAAAGACTTCCTCCTCGGTCAGGGACTCCCGTCCAAACCACCGGTCTTCGATGGCGGCATAAATATCGGCAATGCCGGACTCAATTCGCGCCGTGAGTTCTATCACCGGTTCCGGCGACCGGAGGGAGGCGGCATCGGTTTCCTCCAGGTCAAGGATGACCGCAGCAATAGCCCGGAGCAACTCTACCGGCGCAACCTGGGTGGCGTTCATCCTGGCCTGAGACAGGCATTGCAGCGCCGATGAGGCCGGATGCTTCAAAAGAATTTCGCCGGCGACCGCAGAACGGTCGGCAAGGGCCACCCCCAGAAAGTCGGCAATGGGGCCAAGTCCGGCGATAAGCTGCTCCTCCTCTCCCCCAGCCTGCCGGACACTTCGGGCCGCGGTGTTCACCGCCCGGGAAATGCCTTCCGCCCGCTCCAGCCAGCGGCCCAGCCAGATAAGATTGTAAACGCGGGAGTCGGTCAGCCAACTATCCGGGGACACGGTTAAAGACCTGGGTTCCGTCATAACAACCTGCCTTTACCGGCCAAAACCTCTAAAACCGGTGTTCAATCAAGCTGAGCGCATCGTCAAAAGAGACTAAATCCGCCTCCAGGCGGACTTGGGCCCGGGCGGTATCCAGCCAACCGGAACCCCGGGAAATAAAGGTGCCTTCCACCGGCGCGGCCTGGGTATAATCCCGGCCCACGGCAAGCTTGACCAGGTCCCCCTGCCGGGCCAGCGCCTGGCCCCGGGTGGGGTCTGCCGGCAGCCAGCCCAGTTGGGGATGCCGGAACTCCACCCAGGCGTGGGTTTCTCCCGCCTGGGTAGCCAGCAAGCCGCTCACGTACCGCGCCGGAATGCCCAACGCCCGCAACAGCCCCAGGGCCAGATGCGCCTTGTCCTGGCAAACGCCCTCGCCGGAGGCCAGGACGTGTTTCGCCGTGGTCGCCACCGTCGTACTTTCGCTTACGTACTTTATATTCTGATAAACCCAGTCGGTAACGCAGGTTACCGATTCGATCAGGCCCTCGGCGGCCCGGGCGATGTTTCGCGCCGCATCGACCAGCTTTTCCGGGGCCACCAGGGGAGTGGGAGTCAGAAACTCGGTCGCCGCCTGGTCATACTCCAGGGAGCGCAGCGCCACCTCTGGGGGAAAGGCGGCCGGCCGCTCCATCCGCACTACCCCGATTGCCAGAATAATAAACTCCCGGTGGGGAGACGTTACCCGTACCCGGTGCGTAGTATTGCCGTGGACATCCCGGAACTGAGCGGGACGGCTTTCCGGGCGGGTCATCAAGGCAGTGGCAACGGGCGTCTGGTAGGCATCGGCGGCCGCCGACAGTTTGAGGAAGTTATCGTTTTGCACTACGACATCGGTGTAACGGTAACGGGCGGCGTAGGCATAGCTGGCAACGCCGCCGGCGTCCCTTCCCGCATCCCTTAGCGAACCACCCAGGTTGGTTTGCATAGCCCACCCGATGAGTTATTGGTAATGCGACTGTTGGCTTTGGATACCCGGGTCAGGCCGCCGGGAAAGGCCGTGGCCTCGCCGCGCCCGTTCTGGACGGCGAAAACCCGGAGGTCGATGTAACGCTCCTCGAATCCGCCGGTTTCCTCATCAAAAATCAGATGCCGGGAAAAGTCAAGGGTTTCCTGGGCGATGAAGACCCGGGGTTCCTCGATGATGTGCCGCGCCAGGTTGGTGCGGTAATCACCGCCCAGGTCGGGCATAATATAAACCCCCATGCCACCATAGCCCTGGCGGGTCTTCACCACCAGTTTATCCAGATTTTCCAGCACGTACTTGCGGCTCTCGCCGTCCTGCAAGTCATAGCTGACGGCTTGTTCCAGTATCGGCTCCTCTCCCAGGTAGTGGCGAATCATCTCCGGCACCCACTTGAAAACCAGCTTGTCGTCGGCGGCGCTGGTGCCCATTCCGTTGACCAGCGCCACCTTGCCTTGCAGGTAAGCCTCGGTCAGGCCGGGGACGAAGATCTCCAGGTCCTCCACCCGCCGGTAGATCAAGTCCACCGGCACGTCGCCATCCAAGGCCCTGGCCATCACCCGGCCATCATGGCCGACGTACAGGTCGGAGCCTTCCACCAGCGGAATGCCCAGCAGTTCGGCCAGGTAGCGGTGCTCAAAGAAGGCCGCCCCGAATTTACTGTCGGTAAGCAGAACGCAGACCGGGTTCGCCGCATCACAAAGGGAGGTGAACAGGTCCAGGTAGGTCGATTTTATATCGTAGGGAATGATGTCGTAGGCGGCGGCCAGTTCCGGCATAAGGGTTTCAGCCATAGCCGCGGATTTGAGCTGGTAGGTAATCCCGGAGGGGATCCGCAAGTTGTCCTCCAGAATCACATACCGCCCGTCCTTCAGATGAACCAGGTCTATGCCGTAAATGTGCACGAAAGTGTCTTTAGCCGGGCGGAATCCCTGGTATTCCGGGTAGTAATACTGGCAAGAGTAGATAACATCCTCCGGAACAACCGGCTGCTCGCCGGTGTACAGGTCCAGCAGAAACCGGTTCAAGGCCCTGAGCCGCTGCTCCACCCCGGCCCCGATCAGGTCCCATTCCGCTTTGGCGATGATTCGGGGAATCCAGTCGGTGGGGATCGGCCGGAACAGCTTGGGGTCAAGGAGGAAGGAAAAGGCGTCAAGGGCCGCCTCCCGCTGGCCCTGCCGCCAGCGGGCCCGCAGCCCCGCGATGTCCATACCGCCGAGGGCGGACAGGGCGGCCCGGTAGCTGGGCTGCACCGAGCCGTCCGCGGCAAGATATTCGCTGTAGGTCTTTCCGTCAGGGGCGCGGAGAACTGATGGAATCGAGGTCGGTAGCATAATCTATATTCTTCCCTTCCGGGCCGCGGCCCATCTCCCACCGAGTATAACAAAAGTTCGTTAATCCTTTATTACGCAAAGGTTACAATCGGATTACAACGGCGACCCATCAGACCGAAAATCCAGACCGAAAATCAGAACCGAAATTCGGCGAGGTAGCGGGAGCCCTTGCACGCTCTCGCAATCAGTAAATGTAGGCTATAATGGGCCAGACCACCGGACGCCAGGCAGATTTGGAGGAGGCAGCAGCATGAAGTTTGGCTTGCTATATGAGACCCAACGTCCCTATCAGGGAACGGACATCGACTGGAACCTTTTATACAAGGAAACCCTGGACCAGTGCGAACTGGCCGACCAGGTTGGTTTTGATAATCTCTGGTTCGTGGAACACCACTTCCTGACCGGGTTCTCCGGCTCTCCCAGTCAAGACGCCCTGTTTGGCGCCCTCAGCCGCATCACCAGGCAAATCCGCATCGGCTACGGCGTCTGTATCCTGCCTTACCACCACCCGGTACGGGTCGCCGAGCGGGTGGCCCTGGTGGACCAGTTGACCGATGGGCGGGTGGAGTTTGGCACCGGACGTTCCAACGCCTACGAACAAATTGGCCTGGGGGTGGACCCCCGCAATACCCGTTCCCTTTGGGAGGAGTCCATCGCTATGCTGCCCCAAATCTGGCAGTCGGAGGAGTTTTCCTGGGAGGGGGAGCACTGGAACGTGCCGAGCCGGCGCGTGCTGCCCAAACCCTTCCAGAAGCCCCATCCCCGGATGTACCTGGCCTGCACGCAGACCGAGAGTTTCCGGCTGGCGGCGGAAAGGGGCATTGGCGTGTTGTCCTCAGCTTCCTACGCCACCGCAGTGCTGGCGGAGCACGTCAAGGTCTATCGGGAGGCGCTGGCGAACGCCACCCCGGTAGGAGCTTTCGTCAATGAGTTCTGGGGCAACAACGTCCACGCCTACTGCGGGAAGGATAACGACGCGGCGCGGGAACTGGCCGCCCGCTCGATGAAGACCTTTTTCGGGCCGGACAAGCCCTACATCGCCGGCCGGATCAACGCCTACGAGGAACTGCTGGAAGCCTGGGGCGGCGTCCCCGACCACTTGCAGGCCGACTTTGGCCGCTGGCTCCGCCAGTCCGACGAGGCCCACCGGGCCCAGGCCGAGCAGTCCGGCATCTCCCTGGACGCCGGCCCCGGCGCGGCGCGCGCCGCCATTGCCCAGCTGGACGCCGATACCCTGGCCGACCGGGGCGTGATCATCGCCGGCGACCCGGATAGCTGCGCCAGGGCGGTGCAGATGTACGAGGACATTGGCGTCGACCAGGTGATAATGATTATGCAGACGGAGACCATCCCCCACGAAAAGGTGATGAGTTCCATTGAGCTGTTCGGCAAGGAGGTCATTCCCCGCTTCCGCCAGGACCAGCCGGACTAGTTTGCGCTCCGCCCGCCTCCCGGCGTCGCTGCGCCGCTGGAGTGAGTACGCCTTTCACCCCGGGGCGCAGCGGAGTAGGGAGGCCGGAAGAACTTTTTACTCGATACGATAGACCCGGGCCGCGGTGTCGTGGAATAGCTCGGCCCGCTCGGTGGCCGAGTAGCCGATGGACAACCGCTTGAAGGCGTTGAACAGGATGTGGTGGGAGTAGGAAACCTTGTCCACCGGAAAGTTGCTCTCGAACATACACCGGGACGGGCCGAATTGCTCGATGCAGTAGTTCAGCAGGGGCGCCATTGCCTCGGCCAGTTCCGCGGAGCCGATGGGCCGGCTGCGGGTGTGCCAGTCAAAGCCGGTGCGCGGCATCCCGATACCGCCCAGCTTGACCACCACGTTGGGACAGGCGGCGACGGCAGCGATACCGTTGCGCCACTGGGCCAGCACCTCCTCGTTTCGGTTGGCGTAGGGGCCAACCCGCAGCAACCCGCCGATGTGGTTCAGGATGATGGTCAAGTCCGGCGCCGCTTTAGCGAAGTCGGCCAATTCGGGCAGCTGGGGGAAATACAGCCAGGCCTCTAAAGACAGGCCCCGCCGGGCCAGGTGGCGCGCCCCGGCCCGGAAATTAGCCGCGGCCAGTTGGCCCGGCATATTGTGGGCCGCCGTGTTTTCCACCTCAGGGTGGGGATCCCAGGTAACCGAGTGGCGGATGCCCCGAAAACGGCTGGGGCTGGCCGCCTGCAAAGCGTCCAGCGCCGGCTCCACTCCATCGCCCAAGTTCAGGTTGGCGTGGCCGATGATGGCGGCCGCCGCCTGGCCGGGGCCGTAGAGCCCGCTGGCGCTGGCCGCCGCCAGGCCCTGGACGAACTCCACTTCTCCCACCGGCATCAGATCCTCCGGCCCCTCGGCCCGGTACATCGCCCGCGCCTCGATGAACACGGTGGAGCGGATGTTGTGGCCGCAGTTGATGTCCGCCGCCAGTTCGTGGAGTAGATAGCGCTGGTAGGGGATCCGCTCCGGGCGGAAATCCCAGAAATGATGGTGCGGGTCGCAGATGGGCAGGTCGGGTTCCAGGGTTTCTTCCTGAGTTAATTCGAGCCAGTCATTGCCTCCGAAAGGCATAATGTTTCTCCTTTACCTTCAGCGTTGGATACCGGGCAATGGATGATAACATACCGCGCAAAGGGACGGGACGGTATCGACCGGACGGTATCAATGCACGGTATCAATGCGCTTTTCCCCTCGCCATCATCCGCCCCCGGAGGGCTTCCCTCCTCGCTGAGCTGGACGTGAAGTATCTACCGCGCCCCTCCTCCCGCACCCGCTCCCGGACGGCCTCCCGGGGCCGGTTTTGGCCCGGCGGTTACGCCGTTATCGGGCCCTTCTGAACCAGGGCAAGGGCGGCCCCCGCCTTGACGATTGGAGTATAATCCCCGGTACATAAACCACATAGATTAGGCAGCGCCGAGGGACGGTAGGCAGTATGACAACCAGTACGGGAGAACCGGGAGCAGACGCCCTTTCCGGGAGTTATCTCTTTGGCGACGCCCATACCCACCTGGACCAGTACGGGCCGGAGGAGATTCCCGGTATCCTGCAACGGGCCGGCGCGGCCGGCATCGGGTTTATCGTCTGCGCCGGGACTACCCTGGACTCCACTCGAGCCTGCATCCGCCTAACCGAGGCACACGCCCCCTTTTACGCCGGCGTGGGCATACATCCCATGGAGGCTCGCCAACCGGTGGATGAAGCGGTGTATGGCGAACTGGAGCGCCTGGCCCGGGACAACCCCAAGGTGGTCTGCATCAGCGAGATTGGGCTGGACTTTATGCCCACTTCGCCGGACCACCAGGTGCAGAACCAGGTATTCCGGGCCCAGATCCGCCTGGCCCGCAGCCTGCGGTTGCCCATCATTTTCCACTCCCGGGAATCCCACCCGGCGGTGTTTCGCACCCTGCGGGAGGAGGACGCCGGAGCGGTGGGCGGGGTGATGCACTACTTTCAGGGCGATGAGCCGACGGCCCGGGAGGCGATCGACAGCGGCTTTTTCATCTCCCTGGCCCGACCCCTGACCCGCCTGCCCGAATTGCAAGAGGTTGCCCGCGCCATTCCCCTGGCCCACATAGTGCTGGAAACCGACGCCTACCCTCAACCCTTCAAGAAGTACCGCCATAACTGGACTGAACCGCGCCACGTGCGGGAGGTGGCCCAGTGCCTGGCCGACATCAAGGGCATCACCCTGGCGGAAGTGGCCGAAACCACCACCCGAAACCTGGCAAACCTGCTGGGGTTGGGCGGGCTGACCAAAGGCTGAACCAGCGGGCTTCCGCCTTGCGCCCCGGCCTTCTCCCGCTCCGGGGAAGGCGCCGGAATAATGGCGGGTTTAAGCCAATCCCCGCCGGGGAGACCGGGGAGGCCAATGGGAGCCAGGACGGAAGCGCCCCCCCACTGCGCCGGTAAGCGTGGCTTCCGCAGCAGTTACCTTCGGATTGAGCAGCCGTCCCCCCACTGCGCCGGTAAGCGGCCCGGCGGGCCGCGCCCCAAACTTTCACCGGCCCTACCTATTCTGCCCCTGGCCTCCCACCGGAGCCTTTCCCGGGCCGCCGAATCCCCCAACATTGCCCCGCCAGCCACATTGATACCATCGAGCCAGGTTCAGGAAGCGGAAAAGTTCCCGGGCCGCAACCGGACGTAAAGCCGGCGGCGGCCGCCGGCGGTAGCGCCGGCCGCAACTCGCCGACCTTTCCGGAGTTTCCGCAAAAGGAATGCCCGGCCCGGGAATTAAAGATTACGAATTACGGCTACGTGGCTCGCCGGCGGCGGGCCGGATCAGGAATGCCCGCGCGGGTTGCGAATGCCCCACTACCCGGCTTCCATATCGAGAGCCGGCCGGACTATTCCGAATATGTTACAATTGAGACTGCTATACCCGGCGCCGGCGCGATGTTGATGGGTATGGATTATGCCAAGCAAGCGGGGCGCAAGGGAGGCTGGCGACGTGAACAGGCTTCGCATTTTCGGCACTTACCTGGTAGTCCTGGCAGTGGGAGCGGCCTTGGCGCTGGCGGTGAATTACGTCCTGGAAAGCGGCTTGCCGGGCGCTCCGGGCCGGGCGGCCTCCGCTTCGGAGCTACCTCCGGAGTTTAACCGGCTGGGCGAGGCCTGGGAGCTTCTGGAGCGCGAACACATTGACCGGCGGGAATTGGACCCCGAAACGATCAGCGACGGGGCCATCCGGGGAATGTTGCAGGCCCTGAACGACCCTTATGCTTCCTATCTCGACGCCCACCGCTTTAGCGCAGAGGCTCAAGAAGTCCGCGGTTTCTTTGAAGGTATCGGCGCCCAGGTGGGCATACAAGAGGGTCGGCTGACGATCATCGCGCCGCTGCCGGATACGCCGGCCGAACATTCCGGCATCCGCCCCGGCGACGTTATCCTGGCGATTGACGGGGAAAGCGCCGACGGCCTCAGCCTGCTGGAAGCGGTAAACCGGATCCGGGGCGAGCGGGGCACGACAGTGGAACTGCTGGTACTGCACCTGCATGCGTCGGAACCGACCCTGATTCCCATAACCCGGGGCGTCATTCCCCTGGAAACGGTGCGGTTCGCCTTGCGGCCCGACGGCATCGGCCACCTGAGAATCTCCAGCTTTTCCGACACGACCAACGAGCAGGTGGTGGCCGCCTTGCAGGAGTTCCACCAGGCCAACGGCGCCGGGCTAATCATTGACCTGCGCAATAACCCCGGCGGCCTGTTACAATCCGTAGTGGACGTAACCAGCCAATTCCTGGAGGACGGCCTGGTAACCTATGAATTGGACGGACAGGGTAACCGGCGGGAATGGCGGGTTGCTTCCGGCGGCCAGGGCTTGGACATTCCCATGGTGGTGCTGGTCAACCAGTTCAGCGCCAGCGCCAGCGAGGTTTTTGCCGGGGCGATCATTGACCACCACCGGGCGCCGGTAATCGGGGTGAAGTCCTTTGGAAAAGGCAGCGTCAATACGATGCGCGGCCTCTCCGACGGTTCCGGCATCTTCTTCACGATCGCCCGGTGGTACACTCCTAACGGCACTCTGATTGAGGGCGCCGGCATCACTCCGACCTACGAAGTAACCGTTCCGCCCGACGCCAACTCGGACGTGCAGTTGGAGCGGGCGATTGAATTGCTCCAGCGGCGTATCGCCCAGGCGCGGTAAGACCGGCAGCGCCGGCAGCAGGACGAAGCAGGAAACTCCAGGACAAAGCTGTAATGGCAAACCGAAAGAAAAAGACGGCCGCAAAGCAAGAGCCGAACAACCGGGCAATTACCGTCAACCGGCAGGCGTTCTTCAATTACGAAATACTGGAACGCTACGAGGCCGGCCTGGCCCTCACCGGCACGGAGATTAAGTCGATACGCGCCGGCCGGGTGGACTTGCGGGAGGCTTACGCCCGGCCCCAGGACGGGGAAGTGTGGCTGCTCAATGCGCATATCGCCCAATACGACCCGGCCAGCATCTATAACCACGACCCGCGACGGCCCCGCAAGCTGTTGCTGCACCGGGAGGAAATCCGGCGCTTGACCGCCGAGGTCGCCCAAAAGGGGTTGACCGTGGTGGCCCTGCGCCTCTACATCAAGAACCACGTCGCTAAAGTGGAACTGGGCCTGGCCCGGGGCAAACGGCAGTACGATAAGCGGCGGGCCATCCGGGACCGCGAGTTGGATCTGGCGGCGCGTCAATCGATGCGGGCGGCTCGATAGCCGGCCTTAACCGCCGGGAAAGCGCCGGTTCGGGCATAACCCGGAACCGGTGGAAACACTCGTCTATGCATTGGAACAGGATAAGGCCAATCGTATAATCCGGAACCAGTGGAAAAACGGCCCGGCCCGGCCCGGACCAGTTTGAAACTCATCCCGGTCGGAATGACTTGGCAAGGAGGAGTATTTTGATCAGGAGCCTGGGAGATAAGACCCCAAAGGTTGCCGAAACCGCCTGGATTAGCGAATTCGCCTATGTGGTCGGGGACGTGGAGATTGGCGAGTATAGCAGTATCTGGCCGGGGGTAACCATCCGGGCCGACGGCGCAGAAAAGGTCGTCATCGGAAACTACGTTAACGTCCAGGAAGGGGCGGTGATTCACGGCAACGGACTGGTCATAGAAGACTATGTAACCGTTGGACACAGCGTGGTGGTTCACGGCGACCGCATCGGAACCGGCTCCCTGTTGGGAAACAATTGCACTTTCCTGCACCGTTCAACCATTGGCAAAGAGTGTCTCATCGCCGCCAACTCGGTGGTACTTTCCAACACCAGCGTACCCGACCGCTCTTTTATCACCGGCATTCCCGGTACGGTCAAGCGACAAGTCAGCGAGGAGCAGGTCGCCAATATGAAACGGACTGCCGGCCACCTGGTAGAGCGGAGCAAGCAGTTCAAGGCCAGCGGGCTGTAGCCCTCAACCCTTCAGCCGGCCGCCGGAGCCGGCCCTGACCGCCGGGGCCGGTGGCTCCACCTGGGCATCGGCCCAGGCTCGGCAGTCGAGCCGACCCTGACCGCCGGGGCAGGTGGCTCCCCGGCTATAATCTCCGGCGGCGTCACCCCAACCGCCGGGCCACCGGGAGCACCTCGGCCGCCAGGTGTTCCACCACCCGGATGCCGGCTTCCAGCCCCTCCACCCGGAAATCATAAGTGAGCTGGTCGATCCCCAGTTCCCGGCAATAGTAAACGTCGTCGATAACTTCCCGGGTAGTGGCGATGACCACCCCGCCGGTACGCACGGTGTCCTCCTCCGTTGCCGCCAGGTCGGTAAAGTGCAGACTGCGCTTGAGCGATACGGAAATGGCGGCCGGGTCGCGCCCGGCCCGCTCGGCCTGGGTCCGGAGGTATGGCAGGTTTTGAGCCACGAAGTCCGGGGTTTGGCGGGTGGTATGCCAGCAGTCGCCGTACTTCGCCACCCGGCGCAGGGCCGGCCGGCTGTGGCCGCCGACCCAGATGGGAATGCGGGGCTGCTGTACCGGCTTGGGATAAAACTGGATCCCCTCAATGTCATAGTATTTGCCGTGAAATTCCGGGTGGGCCTGAGTCCACACAACCTGGAAAATTTGCAGGAACTCATCGCTCATCGCCCCCCGCTCGGCATAGGGAACGCCCAGGGTATCAAACTCCTTCTCCAGCCAGCCGACGCCCACGCCGCAAATCATCCGGCCACCGGTCAACACGTCCAGCGAGGCAAACATCTTGGCCTGAACCAGGGGGTTGCGGTAGGGCAGAATAATTACGGTACTGCCCAATTTGATGGTCTCAGTACAGGCCGCCAGGTAGCCCAGCAGGGTCATAGTTTCCAGGAACGGCTCGTCGGCCGGCCGGGAAAAGGAACCATCGGCGGTATAGGGGTACTGGTTAGTGCCTCCGGTGGGCAGCAGAACATGGTCGCCGGCCAGCGCCGACTCGAAGCCCAATTCCTCCGCCCGCTGTACGAAACGACGAATGCCCGCAGCATCGGGCAGACGCGGGATGCTCAGTCCTATCTCCATACCCCCTCCATACCCCGCCACTACTCCAAAAACCGGGAGACGACGTTCCGTTTCCGCCGCCTCCCTGTCGCAAATCTCCCGGGAACACCGCCGGGGTAGTATAGCACAAGTTAGCGTTCGGTCCGCCGGAAAGGGGGTAGAAACGGGGGCTGCGCTATTCACACCCGAGGGGATAGCGGCCTCCGGGCGCCCATGATGGCGGTACAGGAGCTGAATTGCTGCTATTCACCTCCGGGGGGATACCGGCAAGGCGCGCCGTTGGCCGGCGCGGACTTATTACCGTTATTCACACCCGGGGGGATAGCTCCGGGTAGAAATTATACTGCCCGCCGGGTTCAGCAGCCCGGCGGTATCCGGTTCCGAGTTGCTCCAGACCGACCTTCCCCAACCGTAAGAGAAGCCGCCCCATTCCACGTGGACCTCGTTGGTATAAACCCGAATCCGCCGGCCCGGTTCCAGAGTAAAGGATTCCTCAAAGATAAACCCGGGCCGGCCATCGCTAATATCCTTTACCTCCCAGCCCGCCAGGTCAACAACGCCTTTGCCGTTGTTTAGCACCTGCACGTACTCATCGCCTTCAGCTCTCCCGGCCACCCCATCAAAGAAAATGCACTCAATAACCATCCCCCCGGCTAACGGGATTGGCGTGGGCGTGGGAGGGGGCTTGGGTGTCGGAGTTGGGGCCGGCGTGGGCGTCGGGGTGGCTGTGGGGGTAGGAGCCGGCGTCGGCGTATAAGTCGGGTTGGGCGTAGGCGCCGGCGTGGCGGTTGGGGTTGGAGTGGGAGTCGGTGTTGGAGTAGGCGCGGGCGTGGCGGTTGGGGTTGGGGTTGGCATTGGAGTGGGAGTTAGGGTTGGAGTAGGCGTGGGGGTAGGTATTGGAGTGGCGGTCGGAGTTGGGGTGGGCGTATGCGCCTGGGTGGGCACCGGAGCAGGAGTTGGGGTTGGCGTGGGTGTAAGCGAGGGGTTCGGCGTTGGCTCAGGCCCTGGCTCCGGCGCCGGTGGCGGAATCGTTGCCGAAGCCGGGGCAGAAGCCGATGCAGGAACTGCGGCCGGCGTTGGACCCGGCGCGGCAGTGGCGGCCAGCTCAAGGGCAAAGGCAGCTGCCGGTTCCGGGGTTGGGGCCGCCATTGCTTGCCCCATCCGGGGAATCGGAGGGAAGGACCGCGCCGCCGCCGGGACCGGGGTCAGCCGCCGCCGGGATGCCGGGGTCGGGATGGGCGAAGGCATCAGCGCGATCGGGGGAATGGCGCCGATGCTTTCGGGCGGCGCCGGAGTTACGGCTACGAACTCCAAACTCCGCTCGGACGGCAAGGAGTCTTGCCTCTGGCGGAGTTGCGTCCCGCCCGAATCATCCCGGCCAGGAACCGCAACCGAACCACAGCCGGCAACGAGGGCGACCACAATGATCCAGGGAACAAACCTGAACATTATGGAGCAGTACCCTCCTGGAAGAGTCATCATACCGCGTCAGAGTCTAGCCCAGGGTCGGGTCTTACACAAGTCTTGGTATCCTTCAGTGGCTACGCTCCTTCAGAATGACGCTTGAAAGACCTTTCCGCTGCTCCAGGCCCCTTTGATACTCCCTCGGTTTAAGGTTATACTATTACCCGGCCCATAGGGGGCTGATTCACCCTTTTCAGACTCTTAACCTTACAATTTACGGGAGGGAACCGGGTGGAATTCGACATCGCCGTACTTAGTGGAGATGGCATTGGGCCGGAGGTTACCGCCGAGGGAGTCAAGGCGCTGCAAGCGGTGGCCGACGCCTTTGGGCACGCTTTTAACCTGGAATACGGCGACGTGGGCGGTATATCCATCGACCGGCATGGCGTCCCGTTGCTGCCGGCGGTGCAGGAACTGGCCGGTTCCGCCGATGCCGTCCTTTTCGGCGCGGTGGGCGGTCCCAAATGGGACGACCCAACGGCGGCGCAGCGCCCGGAGGACGGCCTGCTGCAACTCCGCGCCCAACTGGGCGTCTTTGCCAACATCCGCCCGGTCAAGGTCTATCCCAACCTGGTCCAGGCCAACGTCCTTAAACCGGAGGTGCTGGACGGGGTGGATCTGGTGGTAGTGCGGGAACTTACCGGCGGCCTCTACTACGCCCAGCCCAAGGGTCGCCATGAAACGCCCCAGGGCCGGAGCGCGGTAGATACCATGCGCTACAGCGAGGGGGAAATCGAGCGGGTGCTGCGGGTCGGCTTTGAATTGGCCCGGGGACGGCGGGGCAAGTTGACATCCATCGACAAGGCCAACGTCCTGGAATGTTCCCGCCTGTGGCGGCAGGTTGCCACCCGCCTGGGGGCGGAATACCCCGAAGTGGAACTGGAGCATGTACTGGTGGACGCCGGCGCCATGCAGCTGATTCAGCGTCCGGCCGGCTTTGACGTAATTGTGGCGGAAAACACCTTTGGCGACATTCTCACCGACGAGGCGGCGGTGCTGTCGGCCTCCATGGGGCTGCTGCCCTCGGCCAGTCTGGCCGGCGTACCGGTAGCCGGCCAGAAAATACCGGGCTTCTACGAGCCGATTCACGGCACCGCCCCGGACATCGCCGGCCAGGGTATCGCCAACCCGGTGGCCTCCACCCTCAGCGTCGCGCTGATGCTCCGCTACTCCCTGGGCCTGACCGAGGAAGCGGCCAGCGTGGAACGGGCCGTGGCCCAAGTCCTCGACGCCGGCTACCGCACCCCGGATATTGCCGTGGCCGGGACCTCCCGGGTCGGCACCGCCGAGATGGGCGACCGGATTGCGGACGCGATTGCGAATTAAAATTAAGGATGATCAATCGGGTTACGGGGCCAACTGCGAATTAAGGATAATCCGTCGCCGGTATCCGCAACAGGCGGGGGCGTTTATCCGGCCCCGCTACTCTCCGGTCAAATCCGCAACCCTTGGCCCCACTTCCTCCATCAACAGTTGCAGGCATTCGTGTTCCCAATCCGGGTCGTCCGGGTCCTGGGTGATCGCTAACAGGTGGCCGAAGCCGCCGGTCTGCTCGTACAGGTTGCGGATGCGGTCGGCGCACTCCCGGGGGTCGCCCACAATCCAGATATTATCCAGCATATAGTCCACGTCCACCGCCGCGTCGGGCATTTCCGGGTCAATCTTGGTGGATTGCAGCAGGCCGGAACCCTGGCGGTTGGGCAGTTGGTGCTGGATATAGTTGCGGCCCAGCACCGCCCGGGCCCGTTCTCTAGCCAGTTCCGGCGTCCGGGCCACAAATACGTCCCGACCGACCCGCCAATCCCGGCGGCGACATTCCTTGCCGGCGCTGGCCGCTCCCTCCTCTACCACCTGCCAGTGGTCCCGCAAGTGCTGGGGCGCCAGGTTGGAACTGCTCATGGGAATCCAGCCGCGCTCGCCGGCCACCCGGATGGAGCCGGAACCCAGGGAGGTGGCGGCCACGCCGATGGGCGGGTGGGGTTGCTGGTAGGGTTTCATGTGCAGGCCCCGTTCCAGCACCGGGTCCAGCTCCGGCGCAGCCACCTGAAAATACTTCCCCTGATAGCTGAACTTACCTTCCGACGCCCAAATCTTGAGAATGACATCCAGTGCCTCCGCCGACCGCTCCCGGACGTCGACACCCTCCTGAGGTCCCACGCCGAACAAGGCCAGGTCGGTGGCGATGGCGCGATGACCGATACCCCAATAGAGCCGCCCCCGGGCCAGATGGTCCAGCATAGCGATGCGGTGGGCCACCTCCACCGGGTTATGGATCGCCAGCAAGGTTACGCCGGTAGCCAGCGTGATTTGCTCGGTCATCGCCAGGGCCTTGGCGATAAGCAGGTCGGGGCAGGGAGCGTTCTCCCACCGCTCGGTGATATGCTCGCCAATCCAGGCCTCGTGATAACCCAGCTGGTCCGCCGCCACAATCAGGGCCAGGTCCCGGTCATAGGAATCGGCATAAGACCGGTAGGGCGGATGCAGCGGCATCATAAACAGTCCGAACTCCATGGCGAAAACTCCTTTGGGGAGGCTGGTTATGGTTCAAGCCGCCGCCGTGGATTTATTGTACCATAAGCGTTGGGCCAGGCCATTACAGAATGAAAGCGGAACGGCGCCAGCGCCACGGCCAACTACCGCCAGGGGGGTAAGTCCGCTATAATTTCTGCTGGCAATCATCTTTGCCAGTCGCACGTAACAGGAGGGCCTTGCGATGCCATCCATACCTTCCGTGACGCGGTTGCTCCGGTCCCGGCGCGGTTCCGGCGTTGCCGTGGTAGAGGTTCACGGAGTTATCGGGACCCGGGTGCAAGAGTCGGTTTATTCCCGGATTTTTGCCGCAGTGGCCGCCAATGACCGCTACCGGGCCTTGCTGGTGGACATCCAATCCCCCGGCGGCTCGGCGGCCGGTTCTGAATTGCTCTACCACAGCCTGCGCAAGGTGGCGGCCCGCAAGCCGGTGGTAGCCTACATCCGCAGCATCGGCGCCTCCGGCGGCTACTATCTGGCCTGCGCCGCCAACCGGGTAGCCGCCTTGCCCACCACTATGGTCGGCTCCATCGGCGTCATCTACCTGCGGCCCATCCTGGAGCAGCTGCTGGCCCGGGCCGGCATCGAGTTTTCGGTGTTCAAGGGCGGCCGGCTCAAGGACATGGGCGGTTTCTGGCGCAGCCTCACCGACGAGGAAACGGAAAAGCTTCAGGAATTGATTGCCGAGGTTTACGACAACTTTGTGGCGGTGGTGGCTCAAGGGCGTTCTCTGGAGGAAGCGCAGGTGCGGGAACTGGCTACCGGCGAGTTGTTCACCGCCCGACGGGGCCGGGAGTTGGGTTTGGTGGATGACCTGCTAGACTTTGAGGCTTCGCTGGAGTTGGCGGCGCAGTTGGGAGACACTCGCCCCCGTCCCCGCTGGCTGCGGCCCCGGCGCACGCTGTCCGAGCGGCTGCTGGGCCGCCCGGACAGACAGGGGCAGGGTTTGAGTTTGGGGCTGCTTGCTCCGGAGCTACAGCGGCTGCTGTCCGGCGGCCTCTATTACCTGGAGCCATCCAGCCTGCTGGCGCCCCCGACCGACTAACCGGGAATCGGGATACTTGAAGGAACCGCCGCATCCCGCTACCGCGAGCCGGGGTATTCTCTGCCCGCCCCGGAAGACGGAAAACTGCCGGCGCCGGGCCGAGTACCGGTACGTATTCTCTACCCGCGCCGGAAAGACGTCACAGCTGACGCGGTACATCCACCCTTCGCCGGGCTTCTCTACCCGCGCCGGAATGGCGTTCTCGCCCGTTGTCATCCCCGTTATTATCAACGTATGACGAATTCCCGGATGAACGCCAACCCGGGTGGAGAATAGCCGTGCCGGGCTTGCGTTGACACCCCCAAAGGCCTTGTCTATAGTAACTTTCACTCTCTTTCCGCCAGGAGGTTCCGGTGTGGCCGGTGCATACGACGTTTTGATTGTTGGCGGCGGGTTAGCCGGAATGACGGCGGGGCTGTACGCCGCACGCTACGGCCTGGCTACCGGACTGGTGGAGCGGATGATAGGCGGCGCCCAGATTATCAACGTCGAGCGTATCGAGAACTTTCCCGGTTTTCCCGAGGGGGTCTCCGGTGCGGAGCTGGCTCCGGCCTTGCAGGAACAGGCGATGAATGCCGGGGTGGAGTTCATTATGGACGAGGCGACTCGGGTGGCCCGGGACGGCGATTTCAAGCAGGTCGCCGGCGCCGGCGGCAGCTACCGGGCCCGGGCCGTGATCATCGCCACCGGCTCCCGGCTGCGGCGGGCCGGCATCCCCGGCGAGGAACGATTCCGGGACCGGGGCGTGTCCCATTGCGCCACCTGCGACGGGCCGATGAGTATGGGCCGCACCGTCGGCGTAGTCGGCGGCGGCGACTCGGCGGCGGATGAGGCTTTAACCCTGGCCCAGTACGCCAGCCGGGTGCTGTTGTTCCACCGGCGGGAGGAACTGCGGGCGCAACAGGCCCTCCAGACCCGTCTGCGGGAGCACCACAAAATAGAGATTCTCTGGAATACCCGGGTAACCGAGATTCTGGGCGAGGACTCGGTTACCGGAGTGCGGCTGCACGACGACGCCAACCGGGACCGGGAAGTTGAGCTTAACAGCCTGTTCCTTTACGTGGGGCTGGAACCCAATTCGGAGTTGGTACGGGGCCTAGTGGAGCCGGACCGGGCCGGACACATTCCGGTGAACCTGTCCATGGCGACGGAGGAGCCGGGGTTGTATGCCGTGGGGGATGTCCGGCAGCGTTCTGCGGCCCAGTTGGTGGCCGCCGCCGGGGACGGGGCTACCGCCGCCATCGCCGCCTTTCAGTACTTGAGGGGGAAGTAGGCAGGGCCGGGGCATTTTTCATCGGGGGCGCAGCGACACCGGGTTTGGCAGAAACTCTCGGCGCCTCCCGATAAAAAACTCCCACCCGAAGGCTATGGAAACCGGAACGAAAGCCACCACGCAAGCCACGGCGTCTTTACGTATGCGCCAATGGCTGATTGGCAACGACCCGAGGCAGGCGGGGAAGCGTATTTTATGGGGCGGCGCTGCCGGGTTGGTCGCGGCGGGAATCAACTTTATCGTGATTATGGCGACCTACTTCGGCGACCCGGCGGTTGAGGGGGTAATCCAGCCGGGCGGCGTCGCTTTCCTGTTCGTGCTGGCGGAGGCCGGGGCGTTGATGGTGTTGTCCGTGGGGACGCTAAACCGCGTACGGGCAGCGGCGGCGCTGTTGCTGGCCTGGCACCTGGGCAGCAAGCTGTCCCTGTTTGGCCTGGCAATCTTTGGCTGGGGGCCAGGCAGCCTCAACCCCCTATACCTGGTCTTGAACGCCCTGTTCGCCTACCTGTTCTTTCAGGGGTGGCGCGGCGCCCTGACCTGGCATCACTTGACGCACCCCAAATACCCGGGGTAATCGTTTCCAGGGATTGAAATCCACGCGGAGACACCGGGGAAAAGCCTCACCCCCATTATCGCTGCGCCTCCTGCGTGGATTTACCTGGAGGAAAGCCGGGTATCGGGCTACCGCCCCGACATCAGGGGCATTACTTACCCCGTCCATAGCCGACCCGGGGATGGACCCTACCGCCCCAACATCAGGGGCATTACCCCCTCGGCGAACCGGGTTAGCTGGTCCTTGAACACCTCTTGGGGCATTCCCATAACCGCGCCCAGGTTCACCCGCTCCGTTCCCGGGTATTGCTCCTCCACCTGCATCAGATGGTCGGCAATCTGCTCCGGGGGGCCGCACAACCAGACTTTGTTCGCCACCGCCTCTTCCAGGGTAGGCAGGTCAATGCCCCGGGAACGGCCCGGCTGGGCTACCGTGTCGATCTGTTCCTGGCTTAGCCGCATCAGGCCCAGGGGAGCGGCGAACTTCATCGCCTCCTCAAAGTAGGGACGGGCCTGGTCAATGGCCTGCTGCTGGGTATCGGCGATGAAGAAGCGGTAGCCCAGGGCCACGTCCTCCCCCAAGGCCAACTCCCGGCCATAAGCCGCCGCCGATTGCTGGTACAGGGCCATCCGTTCCTTCAGGGCCGGCTCCGGCGTATTGGCGATCAGCGCCTTGATACCCATTTTCCCCATAAAGTCGATGCCCTTGGGGTTGCCGCTGACCAGGGGTTGCCAGATTTCCACCGGCTGGCGCAACGGGCGCGGCACCAGACTCAGTTTTTCCAGTTGATAGCCGCGATAAGGCACGGACGCCGGTATCTGGTAGTGCTTGCCCTGGTGGGAAAAGGAGTCCTGGGAGAAGGCTTTGACCATCACCTCCACCTGCTCCTCAAAGAGATCCCGGTTGGCGTCGCCGTCCAGCATGGGGGCGGCAAAGGTCTCCACCTCCCGGGTGTGGTAGCCCCGGCCCACGCCGAAAATCACCCGACCGCCGGTCAGAATATCGGCCATGGCATAATCCTCCGCCAAGCGCAGGGGGTGCCACATAGGGGTGATGTTAAAGCCGCAACCGTACTTCAGCCGCTCGGTGTTGGCGGCCAGGTACAGGCTCAACATCAGCAGGTTGGGAATACACTCGTAGCCTTCCGTCTGAAAGTGGTGCTCGGCCATCCAGAACTCGTCATAGCCCAGGCGCTCCAGATGGCGGGAGAAGTCCAGCGCCCAGCCAAAAGCCTCGGCCAGCTTCTCGTTGGGATAATTGCGGTCATTGGCCGGGGTGCCGTCAAAGCCCAGGTGGTCATCAACGATGTGCCCGGCATAGGAAGCGCTAAAACTGCGAAACATTTGTTTAGTCCCTCAATTGTTGGTTAGGATAAACGTGCCCGTCATACCAGTCGCCCGCCCCGTCCGGGATGACGGCCAGAATGACGGCAGGAGGTGCGTCCTCGATTCTCTCGGTGTATCGCTGCGCTTGGGGTCTCCGTGTCGAAAAACCGCTTCAGGAAAGTTCAGGGAAGCGTCCTTATCCTCAGGCCTCCGGCGGAGGCGCCGGCGCCGGATTGTGCAGCTCTACGCCCAGGGTGGCCGGGAAGACGCGGATAATCTCCTCCACCGTCCACCTGCTGTTCTTGTGCATTGTCCGCACCGGCTCCGGTTCGTTGAGCAAGCTGACCAGACCGGCGGTAACGTAAAAGACATGGCCGTTGACGTGGGCGGCTTCGTCCGAGGCCAGCCAGGTGGTAAAGGGGGCCACATCCTCCGGGTCGCCGCGCAGGGCGCCCACGTTGCCGCCGGTTACGCCCCGGGCGGCCCGCAGGTTGCGCGCCTCCTCGGGAACGCTGCCAATCATCCGGGTGGAGGCGCTGGGGGCGATGGAGTTGGCGGTTACCCCGTACCGGCCCATATCCCGGGCCACCACCCGGGTGAACCCGGCGATGCCGTCCTTGGCCGCCCCGTAGTTGGCCTGGCCGGAGTTGCCGTACAGCCCGGAGGTGGAGCTGAAGGTGATGACCCGCCCGGAACGCTGTTGCCGGAAGAGGATACAGGCATTCTTGACCACGCTGAAAGTACCCTTGAGGTGAACGGCGATAACGTCGTCCCACTCCTGTTCAGTCATATTGAAAATCATCCGGTCCCGCAGGATGCCGGCGCAGGTTACCACGATGTCCAGCTTGCCGAAGTGGTCGATGGCGGTCTGGACGATTTGCTCGCCGCCCTCCATAGTCGCCACCGACTCCATGCAAGCCGCCGCCGTGCCGCCGGCCTCGCGGATCTCGTTGACCACCTGCTGGGCGATGGACTGGTCGTAGCCGCTGCCGTCCAGGTTAACGCCGGGGTCAACCACCACCACTTTGGCGCCCTCGGCCGCCATCTGGAGGGCCACCCCTTTGCCGACGCCCCGGCCGGCGCCGGTAACGATGGCTACTCTGTCTTTCAATAGCTCTGGCATATTTGTCTTAACCTCGGTTAATTTCTCGGCGTATCTCCCGCCGCTTCGATCAAGGCCAGCAGGCGGGTAACGAAATCATGCACCACCGGGCGATCTGCGGCCAACTGGAAGTCCTCCATAAAGTCGTGGTAAAAGTTGGCGTGAAACTTCTCCGCGTTGGTAAATCCTTCGCGGAAAAGGGAATCGCCCGTCTCCTCGGCCAGACGCCCGGCCGCCGTTTTCAGGTTGCCGTGCTTGCCGCAGGGCCAGCCCCGCTGTTGGGCGGCGGCCATTACCGCATGGGCGGCGGCGCCCCACAGCTTTTCCGACCCTTGCAGCGACTCCCCGGCGGCAAATTCCCGGTCAGAGTCAGCCAGAAAATCTCTGGCCGTTTGCAGGTGTTCCTGCGTTACCATTGCCCTACCATTGCCTTGTCCGTGCCTTGCCCGCCGTTGCCCCGGACTATCCCCACAGCGGTCGTCCGCCGGAAGGTAGCGTGCCGGCCACCGCGGTCCCGGGCTATCGCTCCGCCTGGCCCGGCGTATCCGCAGGTCTGGCATATTTAGCTTAACCCCGGTTAACTTCCCGGCGTATCTCCCGCCGCTTCGATCAAGGCCAGCAGGCGGGTAACGAAATCATGCACCACCGGGCGATCTGCGGCCAACTGGAAGTCCTCCATAAAGTCGTGGTAAAAGTTGGCGTGAAACTTCTCCGCGTTGGTAAATCCTTCGCGGAAAAGGGAATCGCCCGTCTCCTCGGCCAGACGCCCGGCCGCCGTTTTCAGGTTGCCGTGCTTGCCGCAGGGCCAGCCCCGCTGTTGGGCGGCGGCCATTACCGCATGGGCGGCGGCGCCCCACAGCTTTTCCGACCCTTGCAGCGACTCCCCGGCGGCAAATTCCCGGTCGGAGTCAGCCAGAAAATCTCTGGCCGTTTGTAGGTGTTCCTGCGTTACCATTGCGTTACCATTGCCTTGTCCGTGCCTTGCCCGCCGTTGCCCCGGACTATCCCCACGGCGAGCGTCCGCCGGAAGGTAGCGTGCCGGCCGCCGCGGTCCCGGGCTATCGCTCCGCCTGGCCCGGCGGATCCAGGTGAAGACCCTGGCTAACCACCCGCGCCTACTCCCGGGGCGGGGCCGGGTTGTAGATGTTGCGGGTCAGGTGGTTGCGGGCCTGGGGTGCGATGTCCTCCATTGACCAGTGGCCCTCCGGGTTGAAGATGGCCCGCTCCGGACGGGGCTGGGACATCAGGGATATTTCGCTGGCATAGACCAGGAAGGTCTGCCCGTTGATATTGGCGGCGTAATCGCTGGCGAGGTAGCAGACAAAGGGGGCGATGTCGTCCGGGTCCATTGTCTCCGGCTCGTTGCCCTGATCCAGGGTCTGGACGCCGCCCCGGGCGCGGATTTCCGCGGCGCTTTCGGGGATGGCGCCAATCATCCGGGTGGTGGCCCGGGGCGCAATGGAGTTGGCGGTTACCCCGTACCGACCCATATCCCGGGCCACCACCTTGGTGAACCCGGCGATGCCCGACTTGGCCGCCCCGTAGTTGGCCTGGCCGGAGTTGCCCTGCAACCCGGACTGGGAACTGAAGGTAACTATCCGTCCGGAACGCTGCTGCCGAAAGAGGATACAGGCATTCTTGACCACGCTGAAAGTACCCTTGAGGTGAACGGCGATAACGTCGTCCCACTCCTGTTCGGTCATATTGAAAATCATCCGGTCCCGCAGGATGCCGGCGCAGGTTACCACGATGTCCAGCTTGCCAAAGTTGTCGATGGCGGTCTGGACGATTTGCTCGCCGCCCTCCATAGTCGCCACCGATTCCATGCAGGCCGCTGCCGTGCCGCCGGCTTCGCGAATCTCGTTAACCACCTGCTCGGCGATGGACTGGTCGAAGCCGCTGCCGTCCACGTTGACGCCGGGGTCAACCACCACCACTTGGGCGCCTTCGGCGGCCATCAATTTGGCGACGCCCCGGCCCACGCCCCGGCCGGCGCCGGTTACGATGGCTACCTTGTCTCTGAGTATGTCTGCCATATCCGTTTTAACCTCGGTCGCGGTTAATTTCTCTGGGTATCTACAAAGTATCCGGGCCGCTTTATCAGGAACATTTTCACCAGGAGGATCAGCGATACCGGGAGGCGCAGCGGGTCGGTTCTAGCCGTTGCGGGAGGGGAGGCTCACCGTAGCCGTGCCCGGGGTGGTGTTCTGCCCCTGAAGGTTTTCCAGCCAGACGCTGCAATCCACCAGCCACTGGCCGTCCGCCGCGTACTTGCGGGTAACCGAGCCTTTGGCCGCCAGTGGCTGGCCGGGGGCGTCCATGCCCCGGTACTGGCACTGGAGGCGTTTCAAGGTTCCCAACGGCCCCATCCAGTCGGTAATCAACTGGCCCAGAAAGGCGCTCTTCAGGGCACCGTGCAGTATCGGCCCCTCCAGCTGGTTGCCCTGGGCAAAATCCTTGTCGTAGTGAATCTCGTAGAAGTCCCCGGAGGCCCCGGCGTACTGCACCAACTGGCGGGTGGTGGGTTCCTTGACCAGGGTAGGTAAATCCATCCCCTCGGATACGTCCTCCCAATAAACCTGCTCGGCCATAAGCGTACCTCTGCGTATCCCCCGGTCTCCGCCTCTCTTGAGTTAGAACGTTTCTCGCCAAGAGAAGCGGAGATTTCTAGTAAGCAATCAAAGTGTTGGTCTGGGTGGCGACCACCTCGTCGAACTGGTTGCGGTAGGTGGTAACGGTGGTCATAAAGACCATCAGCCCCAGGCGGCCGCGGCGTTCGGTCAGATCGGCGATGCGGGCCACGGCGGTAATGCGGTCGCCGGGCCGCACCGGCTGAAAATACTCCCAGTCGCTGCCGGCGTCCAGCCGGCGGGTGAAGGAGAGGTCAAAGGGAAGCTCTAGCTGTACGCCCCGCAGGGAGCGCAGAAAAGTGGGGGGAGCGGTGAGGCCGCCGTAGCGGGTCTTCCGGGCGGCGGCTTCATCGTTCCATTGGAGATTGGCGTCGCCGATAGCTTCGGCGAACCGTAAAATGGCCCCTTTTTCCACCTCCAGCGTAGCCGGGGCGCTTTCCAGACCGATGGCTTGCTGTCGCATTTCTTCCGTAAGGAAAGATTCAGGGGGCGGCGCTGGGGTTGACAAGGCAAAACCTCCCATTGGCTGTGGGCAAAAGCATACAACCGCCACCCGGCAGTGTCAAGAAAGCCGGCCGCCGCCAGTGGGGGAGGGCGCCAGTGGGGGGCGCCAGGAAACACCTCGCCGGCGGAGTGGTATCATTCAACGATGAATTGCCTGACGGAAAAGGAAGCTGGCGGAAGGGGGGGTTGGCGGCCGAGGCAGTGGCGTTGGCGGCAGCGCGCGGCGCGGCGCGGGCGCCGGGGGCTGCTGGCCCTGTTGCTGGCCCTGACGGTTCTGGCGTCAAGCCAGGCCGACTACCGGCCGTCGGCGATTGACCGGTCAATTGCCCCCTACCGCTACAGCATCGTGGCCTGGGAACTGGGCCACTTGCCGGATAAGTGGGTTCGCGAGTTGGTCGGCTTATGGCCGGGACGGGAAGAGTTGACCCGGGAGGAACGCGGGAGTCTGGTGCGGGAGTTCTTTACCCTGGGGCTGGAGCAGCGGCGGCTGGAAGGTCAATTGCGGCGACTGGAGGGGGCCGGGCCGGAGGGGGCCGGGATGAATCCGACTGGCGGGCCGGCGCCGGAAATCCCGCCGCCACCGCCGGCCGCCGCCCTGGCCCGCGCCGCCGAGCTTGAGCTTATCCGGGAGCGGCGCCGGAATCTGCTGCCGGAGGTTGAGGCCACCGTAGAGGCGGAGCTAACCCGAGTCTTGCGACAGGAGGATATTGTGGCGGGCTGGGGCCGGGTGTTTCCGCCGGTTGATACGGTGTTTGGCCGCCCGCCCAATCTGCTGGCGCTCTCGCCCCGGGACCGGATCTACCGGCAGCAAACCGTTCTGCTCCGGCCAGACCTCAGCGACGGGGTCAAGGGGGAAATTGAGGATCGGGCGCTGCGGTCGGCGAACCTCTCCGCCATAGTGGAAGGAACCGGGGGGTTGTCGGTCTATCCCAGCGTGGTTCTGGATACGGTCGGGCTGCGCTATGCCCTGGAAGTCGTTGCCCACGAGTGGGTTCACCACTGGCTCTTCTTCCGTCCCCTGGGCCGCAATTTCCAGGGCAGCCCGGAGTTGCTGACCCTGAACGAGACGGCGGCGACCATTGCCGGAGCGGAGTTGGGCGACCTGACGTTTAGCGCCCTGACCGGGCCGCCGGCCGGGGGCGAACAATTCGCGCCGGAGCTGCCGGAGGAGCCAGCCAGCGCGGCCCCGGCCGGCTTTGACTTTACTACCGAGATGCGGCGAACCCGCCGCCACACCGAGGAACTACTGGCCCAGGGCGACATCGCCGGAGCGGAAGCCTATATGGAAGCGAGACGCCGGCATTTCGTCGCCAACGGCTACTACATCCGCAAGCTCAACCAGGCTTACTTTGCCTTTCACGGCGCCTACGCCACCGGCCCCGGCTCGGTCAGTCCCATCGGCGGGCAACTACAGGAACTGCGTCGCCGCAGCCCCTCCTTGAAGGACTTTCTGGAAACGGTGGCCCAATTCGGGAGTTACGGGGAGTTTCTGGAGTATTTGGAGTCCGGGCTTTTTCCGGTGGGACGCCGAGATACTTACCCGACGGACCGAGACATTTTCGGCCGCCGGGCTTTTTCCGGGGGGACGCCGAGATACTCCGCTGACGACTGGCGCCCCGTACCCCGCCGGCGCTTTGTCCGGGGGCGCCGAGATACTGGAGGAAACCCTGCGGTGAAAAGGCCCCTCAATCCAGATCAATCCAGCTATGTCAATCCAGGGCCGCCCCCAGCCTTTGCTTGCTGACGCGCTCGCCCGTATCCAGTACCATAATACAGTCCGCGGATGGCAGGTAAAAAGGCCCCTAAACCCACGGCCTTTGCTTGGCCCGTTCCTTTTGCGAGGTGTAGGCAGCCAACCCTTCCCGTTCCAGGGTTTCGGCCACCAACTGCTTGAACAATTGCCGGTCTCGTCCGTTGACCACTGCCTGTTCGTGGGCCTCGGCGATGGCTACCGGGTAGCCCTGCCCCCGGCGGCATTGCTCGACCAGCAGACGGTGGCCCAGGGACAGCAAGTCCTCATCCTCGGCCACCCACTGGGGAACTTCCACCCGGGCAATCTCCTCACCGGCGTTCAGATAGTAGAAATATACCTGCTGCCGCTCTCCGTACCATTCCCGGGCCACGGAAGAATTGGTGCGGTAGAGGGGGGGAACGTTGACCTGGCTCCAGCACTTCCCCGAAAATCTCCCGGTCCATAAAGTCGCTGGAGTTGCGGCAAGGGGTGAGGTCGGAGCGGCGGTTGCTGCAAGACTCCCGGCAGTGGGCCAGGTCGTTGGGGCAGAGGCAGCGGCGGATGGCGTTGGCTACCTCGGCGCTCCGGGGCAGGGAGACATAGGCGGCCAGGGTAACCCGGCGTTCCCGAGCCAGCGTGCGGAACTCCTCCAGGACGGGCAGCAGCCCAGCGTTGATGATGGCTTGTTGAACGAAAGGCCGGTAACCCTGGCCGGCCAGACCCCACAAGACCAGGGTGCCGTCCACCAGGGCCAGCGCAGGCAAGTCCGCCGGACACTCCCGGACCACTTCCACCAGCCGTTCCAACTCGCGCACGGTCCGGTACAACCCCAACAGGTTGCCGGTAACTGCCTCCTCATCGGTGGGATGGAGCGGATTCCGGAGGTGAAGCTCGTCCGGTTCGGCGGCCAGGTGGGGACTACTGAAGAACCGGGCATCGGCCGGCGCGCCGTAGGTCAGGACACAGCCGCCCAGGTTGAGCAGGTAGCAGGAAATCGGGAGATGGCGGTCAACGTCGATGTGGGAGCCATCCACCGAAGCCGCCACCCAGTCCGCCGGCGCTGGCGGCGGAGCAATTGCACCCAGCAGCGTATCCGTCACCTGGGCGGCCAGGAAGGGGTCATAGAAGCGCTTGGTCTTTTCCAGGGCCTCCTCCGGGGAGACTGCCGCGGCGGACTGCAACAGTTGCCTCAACCGGTTTCGTCGCTCCAGGTATCCCTGGCCCAGGTTGCGGGTAACCCGGGCCAGTTGCAAAACGGTTTCGCCCAAGTCCAGCGCCATAAGCCTTGATCCAAAAGTGGAGTTTTGGTCCGACCCCGGGGGCGGAGCGATGTTCTGGTGAAAATTACCAACCGGCGTCGCCGGGCCGCAGACCCAGCAGAGCCTGCCCGCCGAACTCGTAGTTGGCGGGCAGGCCCGCGCCGTGCTGCACTACTACGTGCACGTCCCGGAACCGCCGTTCCAGACCGTGCCGTTGGTGGATGGCGTTGGTGCCGGCGGCGTGGAACAATAAATCCACCGCCCGGGCCGCCTGGTGTATGGAGTGGGTGATGGCCAGCCGGGCCTGGGTCAGTTCGGGACAAGGGCTGGGCAGCTCCGCGTCGAAGGTTTGCCAGGCGGTAGTTACGGCGTCCAGCAGGTAAGCCCGGGCGCCGCTGATCATAGCCTCGGCCTCACCGACTTTGGCCTGCACCTGGGGCCGGTCGCGCAGCACGGTGGTGGAGATGGTGGTGCCCGATTGGGTCGCCAGCCCCACGAAGGCGTCCATTGCGCCCCGGGCGATGCCCAGGGCTACGGCGGACACCAGGGCCCAGATGGCGGTCAGCATGGTACGGGGGTGGTACAGGAAGCCGGGTTCCCGGGGCGGGTTGTAGAGCCGGAAGGCACGCTCCAAAGGCACAAATACGTCATCAAGCTCGAAGTCATTACTACCGGTGCCGCACAGCCCCACCACCTGCCAGGTATCGTAGATGGTCGCCGTCTCCACCGGCGCAAACAGCATCACCGTCTCCGGCCGGCCGGCTTCGGTCAGGAAGGGGCCATTATCGCCAACTACCTTGCAGTTGACGAAAAGCCAGTTAGCATTGTCAATCCCGCTGGCGTAGTCCCAGCGGCCACGGACCCGGTAGCCGCCGGCCACCGGCCGAGCTTCACCCTCGGGACGGAAGGATCCGGCAGCGCGAAAGTCCGGGGGTGAGCCGAACATGACATGGCCGGTCTCGGGGGTGAGGTTGCCGGTAAAGAGCGCGCCTCCGTTGGAGAGCAGGGCGCACCAGCCCACCGAGCCCTCGGCCCGGGAGAGTTCCTCAATAACATGGTAGGCGGTAATCGGGTCCAGCTGGGGGCCGCCCATGCTGGCGGGCAGGAAGAGCCGGAACACGCCGGCCTGATCCAGCCGCCGGGCCAGGCCCTCCGGCACCCGGCGCTGCCGGTCCAGCTCACCCCGGGCGGCGCAAATCTCTGCCGCCAGGCTCTGCGCCGCCTTTACGAAGTCGCTGGCTGAAGTCTCCCTTACCTGCATTACTCCTCACCCGACCAACTTCTTGGCCTCTTGCCACAGGACTTCCTTTTCCGGCAAAGGCAGTTGGGCAAAATCCAGACCCCGCTCCCGGGCCAGCGCCTCCATCCGCAAGTAACGACGGCGAAAGCGACCGTTGGCCTGACGCAGGGCGTCCTCCGCTTGCACGTCCAGCCAGCGGCACAAGTTGACCAATACCAGGAAAAGGTCTCCCAACTCGTGGACTCTCTCGCGGTCGGTGGGGGCCTGTCGCAACTCCGCCACCTCCTCCCCAACCTTGTCCAACACGCCGGAAACGTCCTCCCAGTCGAAACCCGCCCGGCTCACGCGGTCTTGCATCAACTGGGCAAAGCTGAGGGCGGGCAAATCCCGGGGGATGCCGTCCACCGGCGAACGGGGGCCTCCTTCCGCCTGCTGCGCCCGTTCCGACGCCTTTAGCTGCTCCCAGTTGCGTTCCACCTCCCGGGCGTCGGTAACCCTACCGGCGTCGCCGAAGACGTGGGGATGGCGGCGGATGAGCTTGCCGTTGATGCCGGTCAGCACGTCGGCCAGGGTAAACTCGCCGGTCTCCCGGGCGATGTCGGCGTGAAAGGCAATCTGCACCAGCAAATCGCCCAGTTCTTCGGCCAGCAACGGGGGTGATTCCTGGTCGATGGCCTCCAGAGTTTCGTAGCACTCCTCCAGCAGGTTGCGCTTCAAGGAAGCGTGGGTCTGCTCCCGGTCCCAGGGACAGCCGCCCGGGGCGCGCAGGCGGGCCACGATGTCCACCAGAGTCTGGAAACTGCCCGGGTCGCCTTCGGGGCCCGGGCCGGCGGTTCGGTCGCTAGTCATAGGCAGATTATAGAGGGACCGCGTTAATTGCTCAACCGGCGGGGGCGGTGTTAAGGTGAAAGGAAAGAAGGTCTGCTCCCGGTGGCTTGCCCCGGGCCGTCCCGCGCTTTTGCCGCTCAGGGAACGCCGCGACGGTTTGACCGGCGTACCAGGCGCACTATACGTACCATGGGGCGATGGGCGATACCCTATCCGGTTGGGATAGGCCAACCGATGGGCGCGCTATACACTATACGTACCATGGGCGGTGGCGCCGGCGGCGAACTTTACTCCCGATGGAGACCTTGCCGCGTCCGGATAGACTGTACGGGTAGAGTTGAGCGGAAATGAACTTGATTAAGGCAGTGCGGGACCCTCTGTTTGGCGCTCTGTTCATCGCAGCGACGCCCCTGTTGCTGCTGGCCGCCGGCGTAGCCTGGGCGGTGAACGACGCCGGGTTGTATGACCGGGGCTTCGAGAAGTACGACATTTCCCGGCGCACCGGCATAACCGACGCCGACTTGCGCCGGGTGGGCGCCGACCTGCGCCATTATTTTAACTCCGCTACCGAACCGCTGGCGGTAAGCGCGCCGGTCTTTGGCGTGGAGCGGGAACTGTTCAACGCGCGGGAAGTAGCCCATATGCGGGACGTGAAGCGGCTGATCCGGGGAACTTACGCGGTCGCCATCCTGACCGGGGCGTATATGCTGGTGGTAATCCTGGTCGGGTTTGCCCGTGCGCGCCGGGCCTACGTTTACCCCCTGGCCCGCCGGCTACTGTACGGCGGCCTCCTGACCCTGGCGCTGGTGGCTGCGGTGGGGTTGTTTGCCCTGGTGGGGTTCGATTCCCTGTTCCTGCTGTTCCACCGGATCAGCTTTACCAACGACTTGTGGCAGCTTGACCCGCGCACCGACTACCTGTTGATTATGTTTCCCCTGGGGTTCTGGTTCGACGCCACGATGCGGCTGGCTTTGACCGCGGTGGCCGGGGCGGGGGCCCTGGTGGCGCTGGGCGGCGGCTACCATTGGCGCCGGCATCGGCGGGTTATGACCGGAGCCGGGGCGAAGGTTGGCTCCGGCGGAGAATGACCGGCTGGAAGCATATCGCTGACAGAGCTGACAGAATCGTATCCTACAGAGTCGGTGGCCCCGGGGGAGAATAACCGGTTGGAAGACCGAGGCTTGCCCGGCGACTACCTATGATGTCCTGCTGACCCTGTTTGTCCGGCAGCTTGCCCGACGACTGCCCGGGGGCCGGGCTTACTTGACAGCCCGGCCTACGGTTACTACTATGAAAATGCAGGGCGAGTCCGGCTGACGCCGGGATACGCCGCCCGCTCTGGGGATTAGTCCAGTGGTAGGACGCCTGACTCTGGATCAGGAAGCGGAGGTTCGAACCCTCCATCCCCAGCCACGTTAACCTGCAAAGACGCCTTTACCCGCAACCGGAACTGGCAACCGAACCGGCTCCGCTTCAGCCAGTCGGTCGTCGGCTTCGTTGTCCCTCAGCCGATTATTGAGTAAGGAGGCACCGTAATGCAACTAGGCGCTATTTTTCCTCAGACCGAGATTGGGGCCGACCCGGTGGCGGTGCGCGACTTTGCCCAGGCTGCCGAAGCCCTGGGCTATGAGCATTTGCTGGTGTTTGACCACGTTCTGGGCGCCGACGCCCGCCGGCGGGCAGAGTGGAACCGTCCCTACAGCCATACCGATGCCTTTCATGAACCCTTTGTCCTCTTTGGCTACCTGGCTGCCTTGACCGAGAAGATCCAGCTGACTACCGGCATCCTTATCCTCCCCCAGCGGCAGACCGCCCTGGTGGCCAAGCAGGCGGCGGCGGTGGACGTGCTTACCGGCGGACGCCTTCGTTTGGGCATCGGCGTTGGGTGGAACGACGTGGAGTATGAGGCGCTGGGCGAAAATTTCCGCAACCGGGGCCGCCGCTGCGAGGAGCAGATTGAGTTGCTGCGCGCCCTCTGGACTCAGGAAGTAGTCGACTTTCAGGGACGCTATCACCAGGTAACCCACGCCGGCATCAACCCCCTGCCGGTGCAGCGTCCCATTCCCATCTGGTTTGGCGGCGGCGCCGACCGGGTGGTAGAGCGCATTGGACGCCTGGGCGATGGCTGGTTCCCCCAGTTCCTGCCCGACGGCGCCGGGCAAGAGCGGATTGCCGAGATGCGGGAGCAGGCCCGGAAAGCCAAGCGGGACCCAGCCGCCATCGGCATCGAGGGACGGCTGAACGTCGCCGGCAACGACCCGGATTCCTGGCAGCAGGACGCGGCCGCCTGGGCGGAAGCGGGCGCTACCCATCTATCCATTAACACCATGCGGGCCGGACTGGTCGGGCCCGAGGCTCATATAAAGGCCATCGAAGATTTCAAGCAAGCCGTTTCCGGCTGAACCGGCGTTCCCTGCGTTCGATTCCCCGGGCCTTCGCCAGGGAGGCCTTTGGCTACCCGTTTGGCGAACCCTGCTAGACATACAAGGCGGCGGTTCCGATACGGCCTTTGGCTACCCGTTCATGGTGAACCGTTCATGACAAGTTATGACGAGCCGTCCGGCAGCTAACGGGGTTCCGTCCTCCTGACCCCATCCGGCGACAAGCCGGGGCGCCCGGCTGAAGGAGAGATTGCCGCGGCTGTTTCCCCTAGCCCGGGGCGAGGGCCGGGGGTGTGGCGACCGGGAGAGAGACAGCTTGAAGGGCAGCTATGCGCTGGTTATCCGGCTGGAGCGGGATGAGCGGTTGACGGTGGGGCGGCTGGGGACTTTTGACTTTCCCGCCGGTTGCTATCTCTACTTCGGCAGCGCATTGAACGGGCTGGCCGGCCGGGTGCGCCGGCACCTGCGCCGGGACAAAAAACGCCACTGGCACGTTGATTACCTCACGGCGGCCGCCGGAGTTTGCCAAGTCTGGTGGAGCGGCGACGGGGAGCGGTGGGAGTGTCGCTGGGCGTTGGCAGCATTGGACGGAGGAGCAACGGGGCCGGCGCCGGGTTTCGGCGCTTCGGATTGCCGTTGCCCGACGCACCTGCTCTATCTGGCGGAGGCTACGGGGTTGAATGCGGGATTGAAGCGGTTAAGGCGGGAACTGCTGGGCGGCTTGCCCGCCGCAGCGCCCCGGGGTTGGTTTGACGCCGGGGACGAATCCAGCGAAGGGATCACGGAAGGGCTCACGCTGCTCGGATGAGCTTCCCCCGGCATTGAGGATTTTCGATACTGCCGGCCTCCCGGTTTTTGCCCGCCGCAGCGCCTACTCGACGAACCAACGCTTGAATCTCTGCCAGGGCGACGGCTCTTGCGATTCCACCGGGCGGCCCCGCCAGCGCTTGCCCTGGTTGACCGGGCGGGGGCGGACAAAAAAGAGCAGATACGCCGCGCCCAGCCCCGACAGTCCGGGCCAGACCAACCACCCCCAGCCCGCCGAGTGCAGCAGGGCTCCCAGCAGCAGCAGCGTCAACCCGACCAGGGCCACTTTGCCGGGGGTAACCAACTGCCAGCGAGAGCGCGGCCGGGCCCGGTCCAGCTCCCGGTCGTCGGGCCGGGACGGCGGCAAGTCATCAAGGACGGGCTGCGAGTTGCGGGGCGGGACGGACGGCCCCTCCTCCTCAATGCCTTTCAGTATCTCTTCGATTTCGTCCTGGTACTTCTCCGGCATAACTCCCCCCGATTCCCCCGTTGAGACTCCGGCAGGAATCAACGGCCTGACCGCAAAGATCCCGGGTTCAGCAGTGAATTATACAAGACTATTCAAGCCGGGAAAAGCGGCAATAGCCGGCAAACCATCCCGGCCACCTTCCCGGATGCCTTTAATCCTTTCCCCGGGGTAGGGGTCGGGGATTCCATCGGGCGGGGCTTCGCATTCCGATAACCTTTCCCCGAGGGGTAGAGGCCGGGGTTTTCGCTATCCGCAAGGCGCACTGGCGTTTATTCCGGCGTTACGCTTTACGTTGGTGGTAGTTGACCGTAATGAACGATGGTGTCATTCCGGCGCAGGTCATGCCGGGAATGCCGGATTTTCCTATTCTTCCAGACCCCGGGGAAGTCCCTGCTGCCGGGCGGTTTGCAGGCATTGGGGACAGCAGTCCGCTTCAGTGTAATGCGGCGCCGTCCAAATGTTTTCGCTGACCAGGCCGCAGAGGAACACCGGCGTCGTTTCCTCAATGCCCACGTCGGCAACGTAGTGGACGCTGCCGGATTTGGCCTCATTAGGCCACCACCAGACGGGCATCTGCCGGGCCATTTCGTGATAGCGGGACTTGTCATCGTCCAGCCACCCTTCCTCGGGCAGTTCGACCAGCCAGGCCCGGCCCCGGGGGCCGCCCCGGCGGTGGGCTCGCAGCCGGCCTTCGCGGATGTACCGCCGAATTTCGGCCTGGGACAGGTTCAGCCGGTAGGATGCTTCCTGAATAGTTACCTGCTCCGCCAACTCAAACACCTCGCTATGCCGCCATTATAGCGCATACCCGGGCCTTTTGACTTCGCGTTTTGATTTGACGCCGCGGGCCCCCAGGTAGCCCGGCGTTGCACCGAAGGGCTTCTATTGCCCCTGGGCCGGTTGATATTTCAGCAAACGGAACACCCCGCGCGACGGTTTGTAAACCTGATCCGGAAATCTTTCGACCAGTTTCCAGACGCATCCATTGACGGTTTTCGGGTGCAGGCTGCGGTCTGACGCCTCAATGGCGGAGCGCAGTTCGGTGAACCGCAGTCCTTCGGGATGATTTTCCAGCAATTCCAGCGCCTTGGCGTTGATGCGTCCGGTAATGGTAGCTGGTTGCATACAGCGCCCTTTTAACCCTTCCTGGAGTTGGGGGGTTGGGGTAGGTAAGACAAGGCCGGCAACAAGCGTTTGCTGCCGGCCTGGGTTGGCCGATCCGGGTCGGGATGGCGGGATGGCGGACTAGATGTAGTCGGCGTCCTCGTCCATCATACCCACGTTGTCGGTGGCCTGGAACAGGGAGCGGACGATGTCCTGCTTCAGTTCCTCCATCATCTCTTGAGAGACGTCGCCGCCGGCAGCCTTGGCCTTCTCCTTGAACTGGTCAAAGGCCCACTCGTCGGAACCGCCATGCGGCATGGCGAAGAAACCGGCGTCGAAGACCGGCATTTCGCCGGGGCCGAAGTAGCCCTTCCCTTCCAGGGTGTACCCTTCCAGGTCGTGGGTCCCCTTGCCCAGCACCTGACCGGTCTCGGCGTAGTGTTCCATCACGTTCTTCAGGCCGTACTTCTGGATGGGGCAGACCTTCATGCAGATGCCGCAGCCGAGGTAGCGGGCCATCACCGGGCGGCAGCGCTTGAAGTAGAGCTTGTTCTTCTCGATTCCCCGCCACCAGATCTTGTCCCGCATCAGGGCGCGGCCGGGGCAGCGGTTGACGCAGACCTGGCAGACCTGACAGAAGGCGTGGATGCCGTAGTCCACCGGCGCGTCATAGGTTACGTTGGCGTCGGTGGTGAGCCCCACCAGGCGGCAGCGGGAGCCGACGTGGGGGGTCAGCAGGTAGCCGCAAGCGCCCAACTGGCCCACACCGGCGGCCACGTGCATGGGGATGTAGGGGCCGGCCGAGTCGCCGGAACCCATTACCTGCGCGTGGTAACCCAGGGAGCGGATGTAGTTGCCCAGTTCCAGCGCCGCCGCGCCTTCGGTGCGGTAGGTGCTGGAGTGGACGATTTCGGCGTCCACGCTGGGGATGGTCTGGGTCGGCTCGAAGTCCTGCTCATAGGCCAGGGCCACGAAGTGGGGGTAATAGGTGGTGCTGCCCTTCTTGCTCTGGAAGGTGTAGCGATGGTCGAAGGCGGTGATGCCGACCTCGACAAAGCCCAATTCCCGGGCCTTGGTCTTAATCAGCTCGCTAATGTCCTCGCCAGTGGGTTCGGCGGTGGGTTCCAGGTCGGCGGTCATCCGGCAGGCCATAATCAGGGGCCGGTTGAGTTTTTCGTGTTCCTTGCGGATTTCCCGCATCTCGGCATGCTGGTCCCGCAGGCTGTTGGCCCAGTCCCGGGAGGCCCGCTCGGTGATGTTAATGGTTTCCAGGGGATACTCCCGGGCGTACCAGTCGACTTCCCGCTGGGTCATGGGAATGCCGGGGACGGTCTCCAGCTCCTCGGGAATGGGAATGGTTACCTCCCCTTCCCCCAGGTTCCGGCCCGGCCGGGTTACCTCGTGCCCTATCTTCAGCATAGTTCCTCCTCCTCTCTGATGTAGCTATTGCATGGCGAGGGCAATTCTGCCGCTTAAGATAATGCTTGCCGATTTAATTGTCAATAGCGAGGTTAGAGATAATTTTCATTTAGCCATAATGCTGGCGAAAATGCCAGATCCAGGCGGCGAATGCGTCCTGGGCGACGGAAAGCGTAAAGAGTTGCGTTGCCAGGGCGGGCCAGTCGGGCCGGCCCGCAAGCGAAGTCCCTGGGTATATCGCGGGGAGGGCCAGGGCGCCTGCTCAAAGCCCACCCCGGCCTGGAAAGCCCCTGGGTATATCGCGGGGAGGGCAGCCCGGCCCGGGGAGGCTTCCTGTGATTCCGGGCTGTGATTCCGGAATATGGTTTCGGGAAACCCGGCGCAAACCATCCAAGCCACCCGAGCCGTGCTCGGTGGGCGGCCTTGCGCCGCTCCCGCTTTCCGGCCTGCCCGCCGGTTCCGGCCCGGCCTCGGGTTTGGGAGACCCGGTTTTATCCCGGCTCATCTCTTCCCGTCTATCTGGGGAAGGCCTCCCGGACGCCGCCGTCCACCGGAATCATGGCTCCGGTGGTCTTGGCCGAGCGGCCGGAGGCCAGGAACAACACCGTTTCCGCCACATCCTCGGCCAGGACCCGGGCTTTCAGCAGGTTGCGCTGCCGGTAGAACTCCTCCAGCCCGGCCACGGTTACGCCGTGCGCGGCGGCCCGCTCCTGGCGCAACTCTGGCGACCAGAGCCGGGAACCCTGGAAAACCGCATCCGGGTTCACCACGTTGACCCGGATACCGTACTGCCCGTTTTCCAGCGCCAGCACCCGGGCCAACTGCACCGCGGCGGCCTTGGCTACGCTGTAAGCCCCGAACTCGGCCCCCGGGGCCGGCACGTTCTTGGTGCCGATGAATACGAGGCTCCCGCCGATGCCTTGCTCCTTCATCAGCTTGACCGCCTCCGCCGCCACCAGAAAATGGCCGGTGGCGTTGATGTCCAGGGAGCGCTGCCAGTCGGACCGGGCGAGGTTATCAATGGTTCCCACCGGGGCGATACCGGCGTTGGAGACCAGGATGTCCAGGCCGCCATAGGTGCGGCGCAGGTTCTGGAACGTCTCGTCCACCTGCCCGGCGTCGGCCACATCCATTGGGAAGGCCGCCGCCCGCTCCGGCCCGGCCGACTGGTTAATCTCGGCAGCTACCTCGGCCGCGCCGGCGGCTTCCAGGTCGGTAACAATCACGTGGGCGCCCTCCGCCGCCAACCGCGCCGCGATGACCTTGCCGATGCCGCTGGCCGCTCCGGTTACCAGGGCCACCTGCCGGGCCAACTCCTTCTCCGGCGGGGCCAGGGTCAGCTTGTATAGCTCCAGGGGCCAGTATTCGGCTTCGTAGGTGTCTTTGGCGCTCAGGGAGGTATAATCGCTGACCGACTGGGCGGTACGCAGCACGTTGATGGTGTGGTGGTAGATGTCGTTGGTTATCCGGGCGGCCCGGGCCTCCCGGCCCGTGGTCCACATCCCCACGCCGGGCAGCAGGATTACCCGGGGGTAAGGGTCCAGCATAGAATCTTCGCCGGAGGTATTTTCCTGATACCAGGCGGCGTATTCCGCCGCGTAATCGGCCATGGCCTGCCGCAGCCGTTCCGCAACCGCCGGGGTAGCGGCGGGGTCGTCCACCTCCAGCCACAGGGGCTTGCGCTTGGTGTGAATCAGGTGGTCGGGGGTGGCCGGGCCGATGCCGCTCAGCCGCTGCCCGGCAGTGGAACCGATGAACTCCAGGACATCCGGAGAGTCGTCGAACCGGAGCACTGCCCGGCGCTGCTGGCTGACCAGACCCCGCAGGGTGGGGCCAATGGCGGCGGCCACCGCTTTTCGCTGCTCGGGGGCCAGGGGATTTCGCTGCCAGCCGCCAAATACCGAACCGGCGCCGGCGCCGGATGCCGCATACTCCTCGGCCTGGCTCACCAGCGCGATATGCCGGTCATAGGCATCCTTGGCGCTGTCGCCCCAGGTGAACAGCCCGTGATTTACCAGCACCACGCCGTCGAGACGGGGGGACTCCTTCACGGCCAGACCCACCAGCTTGGAGAGCCGGAAGCCGGGCCGCAGGTATTCCACCACCGCCACGGCATCCCCATAGACCCGCCGGAGGATCGCATCGGCGTCCCGGTTGTTGGTCAAGCCAACCACCGCGTCGGCGTGGGAGTGGGCCACACACATAAAGGGCAGAAAGGCATGGAGCAAGGTTTCGATCGATGGTCGGGGCGAGTTGGGGTCCAGTACGCAGCGGTCCAGGTAGTCCACCATAGCCTCGTCGGACATCGCGTCCCGCTCGAAGACAGGCAGGACCTCTTCCAGTTTGAGCCGGGGAAACTGCCACCGCTCCATGGACTTCAGGTCGGAGCCGGAACCCTTGATGCGCATTACCGGCACGTCCCGCCCCAGGAAATCCTTTTCGGTAACCTTGATGGAAGTGTTGCCGCCGCCCCAAACCACCAGGGAAGGGTCGGCGCCAATCAAGCGGCTCAGGTAAACCAGTTTATCCAGGTCGTTCAATCCCTGGGCCTCATTTTCCGACCAGAGGTTTTTCATGCCAACTTCCTGCCCGATTATTTGGTCTTGTGCCAGAGCCGCTACCAGACTAGCCAGTAGCTAGGTTCCCTTACGTCTGAATCCCCAGCAACTCTTCCAGGTTCTTCCACAGTATCCGGTCCTTTTCTTCCTGGGTCAGGCTTTCCAGCCCTTGCACCCAGCCGACGGGAGATGGATCCCAGGGTACGAAGGGGTAGTCGCTGCCCAGCACAACCCGCTCAATGCCCACCCGGTCGATGAGGAACCGCAACGCCCGCTCGCTCATCACCACGATGTCATAGTAGAGACGGCTCTGGTAGTAGCTGGGCGGTTTGCTGATGTTCACCCGCGCCTCGGAGCGGACCCGCCAGCCCCGGTCCAGCCGGCCCATGCCAAAGCAGGCCGGGCCGCCGCCGTGGGCCACGCACACCTTGAGGGTCGGACACTTTTCCATAACGCCGCCGAAGATCAGCGCCGCTACCAGCAGGGTATCCTCCAGGGGAACCCCGATACAGTTGGGCAGGGCAAGCCGGTCGGTCCTTTCCAGCATAATGTTGTGCTGGGGCTGCGGATGAAAGAAAAGCACGGCGCCCATAGCCTCGGCGGCCTGGAACAGGGGCAAGAACTCCGGCTCGTCCCAGGTCTTGCCATTGACCACCGTATCCAGCTCGGCTCCCTTGAGGCCCAGGGTATTCACGGCCCGGTCCAGTTCGCTGATGGCGGCGCCCACGTCCTGCATCGGGAGGGTAGCCAGGCCGGCGAACCGCCGGGGGGCCGCCTGGACGAACGCGGCGATGTCGTCGTTCACCTCTTTGGCCTGGGCCAAGCCCGCCGCCGCCGCAAGGTGATAACCGAACACCTGGGTATGCAGCGACACTACCTGAACCTCGGTGCCCAGGCGATCCATGTCCTCAATTCGCTCCTCCGGGGTAAAGCGCAGCTTGGGGTTGATGCCGACCCGCTTGCCTTCCTTGACGACGAGGCGCTGCCGGTTCGTTCCTTCGTAGCGCATTCCGTACCAGTCCTGGCCGGAATCCAGGACAGTGAACATTGACCGGGTAAAGGTATGGGCGTGGATGTCGATGCTCCGCATCCGGGTATAACCTCCCGAGGGTAGATAGTCCGGGAAAAGACCGGGGTAAGCGTCCCGGCGCGGCCGGCCGGTTTACGGAACTGGCCGGCCGGCCGTTGGCAATCAGGACAGGCGACCGGATAGCGGTTGGGCTAAAGGGCCAGCAGCCGCTCCAGGTTTTTCCACAAAATCAGTTCCTTCTCCTCCTGGGTCAGGCTTTCCAGCTCCAGAATCCAGGATACCGGCCAGTCAAACACCATGTCATAGGGCCAGTCGGTGCCGAAGAGCACCCGGTCGGCGCCCACGCTGTCAATCAGGTAGCGCAGGGCTTCCTCGGTGTAAACGATGCAGTCATAGTAAAAGCGGTTGAGGTAGGCGCTGGGCGGTTGGCTGGGCTTGGTCGGCGAATCGGGCAGCCCGCGCCAGCCCCGGTCCACCCGGCCAATGCCATAGCAGGTGTAGCCGCCACCGTGGGACAGGCAGATTTTCAGGTCGGGGCAGGCGTCCATCACCCCGCCCAGCACCAGGGAGCAGAAGGTAACCGCCCGGTCGGCCAGGTTGCCGACGGTGTTGGGCAGGTGGTAACGGTCGGTACGGAAGTCAACCACCGTGCCGTCGCCCTGGTGAAACAGAATCAGCGCGCCCAACTGCTCCGCCGCCCGCCAGAAAGGGAGGAACTCCGTCTCGTCCAGCAGCTTCCCGTTGACGTGGTCGTCAATCATGGCGCCCTTGAAGCCCAATTCAACCATGACCCGTTCCAACTCGGCGACGGCGGCGTTTACATCCTGCATCGGCAAGGTGCCCAGCCCGGCGAACCGGTCGGGCCAACTCCGGACCATCTGGGCGATTTCATCGTTGGAATCCCGGGAGGTGGCAACGGCTATGGCCGTATCCAGCCCATAGTTATAGAAACCGGAGTAGGGAGACAGCACGTGCAGATCCACTCCCAGGGAATCCATATCCGCCATCCGCTCCTCCGGCGTCCAGCGGGCCTTGGGCGGCAACCCGCCGCGCCGGTTGCCCACCACGGCGATTTCCCGTCCCCGGTCGTCCTGCTCCCGCCGCAGGGAATGCCAGTCTCCCCCGTTTTCCGTCGCCCTCCAGAAACACTGGGGGGTGATATGGGCGTGGATGTCGATGCTTCGCATAGGTCCTCTCCAGACAAGTTTGGTCCGGCGACAGCTTCCCCTCCCCTTCCGTGAAATCAAAGCCAACGGGCGAGATAACTTCGATGACTTCAATACGACCTGAAAGACGGGATGACCTGAAAGACGAGGCAAACGTAGCATAGGGATTAACTTTCTGTCAATTTGGCCGGCGGCCGGGGCGGGCGCGGGGCGGACGCAAAGACCCGCCGGAAACTGGCTCTGGGCGCGCGGCGACCGGGGTGGGCGCGGGGCGGACTATCGGTAATTGCGAATTGCCCGATGGGGGTATATAGCGTATATTGGGGTCTGAATCAACCCGGCGGGGGGAAGCCCGATGAAGATTCTCTTGATTGCCACCAACCGGCACCAGCGGCTGATGAGCCGTATGGACGCCCGTCCCTTGCCCATTGGCCTGGCCTATATCGCCGGCCACCTGGATCCGGAAAGGCACCAGCTCAAGGTGCTGGACCTGATGTTTTCCGACGACTATTTGGCTGACGTGGCAGCTGCGGTTGCCGCATTTCAGCCGGATCTGGTCGGCCTCTCCCTGCGCAACCTGAGCAATCAAAGCTATCTGGACCCGCAATGGGCCTTGCCGATTACCAAAGAAGTAATCGGTCGGGTCCGGGAAGTTTCCCGAGCGCCCATCGTCTGCGGCGGGCCGGCCTTCAGCCTGTTGCCCCGGGAGTGCTTCGCTTACCTGGAACCCGACCTGGGCCTGGCCGGCGACGCCGGCGAAACCTTCGCGGAACTGGCCGGCCGGTTGGAGATCGGCGAACCCTCCTATCTGGACTTGCCCGGTCTGGTGTACCGGGAGGAAGGTCAAATACGCTACAACGGTATGCGCTGCTCCTCGGAATTTTCCCGGCCGCCCCGGTTTGACCAGCTGGATCTGGTCCGCTACCAGCGAGCCGGGTTCGGCATTGGCGTTCTGACCAAGCTGGGGGACTTCAGCTATCCCACCGGGCCCGGCGCGGAACCGCCGGAAAAGAGCGCCTGGCGGGTCATTCGCCCCATCGACGCCGTGGTGCAGGAAGTCCAGGATCTGGAGCAGCGCTACGGGCTGCGCAAGGTATTCTTTATTGACAACGGGTTCAACGTGCCGCTGTCCCACGCCAAGGAGCTTTGCCACGCCCTGACCGGGGCCGGCCTGAAGCTGCGCTGGAATACCAACCTGGCGCCTTACAGTTGCGATGCGGAACTGGTCGGTATGATGAAACGGGCTGGCTGCGCCCTGGTCCTGATGGGCAATATGCGCGGCGACGGCCACGACGGGCTGTCTTTGGGGGAACGGCTGGACCCCCTGCTGGAAACCTGTCGCCGCTGCGAGGAGGGCGACCTGCATTACACCATCTCCCAACGGTTCGGCGAGCCGGGCGAGACCCGCCAATCGGTGGAGCAGAAGCTGGACTTCCTGCGGGGCATCAGGCCTTCCCTGGCTAACCTGCGGGTCGGCGTCAGCATTATGCCAGGCACCCGGGAAGCCCGGCTGGCCCGGGAAGAGGGTCTGATTGCCGACGAGAGCGACCTGATTCGCCCCACCTTTTACCTGGCGCCGGAAGTTCGGGACTGGATTGGGGATTACCTGCGGGAGCAAGCCGCCGGGCAGCCCCGGTGGAACCTGCTGTAGCGTGTGTAGAGGAGGAAGTATTTGGAACCGGAAAGCAAGTTCGTAGCGGCCAACGGGATTAACCTGCACGGCCTTTCCTGGGGAAACCCGGCTAACCCCCTGTTGCTGATGACCCACGGCATCGGCCTCTGCGCTCAGGTCTGGAACCCGCTGGCCCGGGACTTGGCGGCGGATTATCACGTGCTTTCCCTTGACCTCCGGGGGCACGGCGATAGCGACAAGCCGGGCGGTTATACTTTCGACCACCTGGCCCGGGATCTGATTGGGCTGGTGCGGGCGTTGAATCCGACGCAACCTCCCTATGCCGTCGGTCATTCGGCGGGCGGCATGAGCCTGATGCTTGCCAATGCCATCGCCCCCGGAACCATTGGGCCGACGGTTCTGGTGGACACTCGAGTCGGCCCGGCCCTGGAAGCGCATAGCCCGGAGGAGCGGGAAGAACGCATGAACCGGACGCGCAACAAGCGGGCGGTGTGGGAAAGCCGGGAGGCGATGTATGCCGCCTACCGGAACCGGCGGGTTTTCAGCACCTGGACCGACGCCGCCGTCCGGGACTATATCTATGGTGGCACCCGCCTGCGGGACGACGGCCGGGCGGAGCTCAAGTGTCCCACCGACGTTGAGGCGCTCTATTACACGGCCCGGCATTCCCTGGACCCGACTCCCTATCTGGAGGGACTGGACGGCCAATACCTGCTGCTGCTGGGCGATAGCGGCAATTACCCGGACGCGACGGCGCGCAACAACGCTGAAATAAAGTATTTCTTGCGCCAGGTTCGGGGCGCTCGCCTGGAAACCCTGCCCAAAGGTTCCCACTTCGTCGCCATGGAGTACCCCGACCTGGTCCTGGCGGCGACCCGCCGATACCTCGACGGCTACCGCCGGGCAAGCGACTGACCGGCGCCGTCCTTTCCTCTCCCAAGGGCAAGCAGGTGGTAGAAAGGCAAACCGCCCGGAACTTATACCGGGCGGTTTGCCTTTCTACCCGCCGGAGTAAAGCAACCGGAGCAAACAATCAAACGATGGGAATTGGTGCCGAAGGTCGGATTCGAACCGACACGGGGTTGCCCCCACCGGTTTTTGAGACCGGCGCGTCTACCATTCCGCCACTTCGGCGTGGGGAGAACCTGCCCGAAAGGGGTGGGCAACGGTGCTACAAGGTCATTATACCACTTTTACCCGTCTGGTTTCACCCCTGGTTTCGCCCGTGAACCGACCGGACCTTACCGATGAGCGCCGGCTCACCCAGGACGGTAGCAGCGGACCGGTTGCCGGGCGGTCGGTTCCGGCAAAGAAGGCCGGCGCATTCGGAGAATAGAATACCTGCGTGCCGCAGCACTTTCCCCATCAATATCGGCGCATTCCCGGAACATTCCCCGGAACATTCGGAGAATACCCCGGTTGGCGCGCCCTTGACGCAAGCTACCCTCCCGCCCTATAATCCCTGCACTGGAGAGAAATGGAATAATGCCTAAACGTACTTATCAACCAAAGAAACGCCGCCGGGCGCGGGTGCATGGTTTTCGGGCCCGGTCGCGAACTTCCGATGGGCGGGCGGTTCTGCGCCGCCGCCGATTCAAGGGGCGGCATCAATTGACCGTTTAGCCGGCGGCCGTAGAAATGCAGCAACGGTTCCGGCTGACGGAGAGCAAACGTTTTTCCCAGATTCACCAGGAAGGCCGCAGTGCAGCCAACCGGTTGCTGGTGATTCGGGTACTGCCCAATGGCCTGGAATGGAGCCGTTTCGGCTTGGTGGTCAGCAAGCGGATCGGGAATGCGGTTACCCGGAACCAGGTAAAACGCAGATTACGGGAAGCGATTCGACAGACTCGGGTGAAGGGAGGCTGGGATGCGGTTTTCATTGCCCGACGGGGAGCTGAAAATGCCGAATACCGGCAACTGAAACGGGCTACCGATAACTTGTTGCGGCGTACCCATTTATTATTGTTTACCGACGCTACACCGGAATAACGTAGTTCTCTGATGACCCGCGCCGCACTCCTGATTATCCGGTTCTATCAAAAGGCAATCTCTCCCTACCTGCCTTCGGCCTGTCGCTACACTCCCACTTGTTCTGATTACACCGCCGAGGCCATCCTGGAATACGGCTTCCTTAAGGGTAGCGGGCTGGGTCTGAAACGACTGTTAAGTTGCCGCCCCGGGGGAGGCAAGGGCTACGATCCGGTGCCATAATTTTATGACTTTTGTTTTACCCTTTATTTGCTCGAAAACCGACGCCGCAAAAGTTGCATCCGTTTCCCAGCCGCCCGACGGCAGCCCTCCGGCCAACCGGCCCGGATTCCGGTTGACCTCCCGGCGCTGGCGGGCATTCCGGTTGACCGCTTTCCTGGCCGTTTTCACGGTAATTGGCCTGACTGGCCCCCTTGCCTGCACGCCCAACCTGGGCGGGGACAATGTGGGTTGGGCGCCCCTCACCGTCCAGTTTGCCACCCAACCGGGCGACCCGGTGCGGGTATATGTCGCCTCTCCGATGGACGGCGATCTGGACGATCTGGGGAGTAGCCTGGGCCGGGACCTGGGCGACGACGAAAGGCGGGTGAAAATCCGGGCGCTGGAAGATTTCGGCTCCGGGACGCCCCAGGTCGCCTGGACCTACCCGCCCCTGGGTTCCGGCGCCGGGCTGGAGGGCGTGTTCGGCCTTCCGGCGGTAAGCCCGGAGCTGGGCCTGGTCTTTGTCAGTGGGGTGGATGGGTATGTTTATGCCATCTCCAGCGATACCGGCAGCGATGCCGCCGGCTGGAAAAAGGCGGTGCGCACCGACCCGGCCAAAGAACCCCAGCCCCTGATCAGCGGCCCGGTATTGACCAATGTTATCCGGAGCGACACCGGCCCGGCTACGATACTGCTGGTTGCGTCGGAGGATGGCAACCTCTACGCCTATCAGGCCGCTACCGGCGAAGAACTGCCCTGGTCGCCCTTCGCAACGGAAGGCAAAATCTGGTCAACCCCCACCGTCCTCAATAGTATCGCTTACTTCGGTTCCCAGGATCACCACATCTACGCCGTGGATTTACGGAACGGCCGGGAGCTTTGGCGGTTCAAGACCGGCGGCTCCGTGGTGTCCGACCCGCTGCTTTTCGACGGGATGGTCATTGCCGGAGCCTTTGACAAGAAGCTCTATGCCCTGGATGCGGATGACGGGGAACTGGAGTGGGAGTTCCAGGGGAGCAACTGGTTCTGGGCCGGGCCGGTAACCGATGGCGAGACCATCTTTGCCCCCTCAATGGACGGCAACGTTTATGCGCTGGATTCCGACGCCCCGACGCCGGGCGAGCCAAAGGAAGCCCTGTGGCAACACGACATGGCAAGTCCCGTTGTCGCCACGCCGGCCCTGGTGCCTCTGGGTCTGGTAGTGGCCACCGTGGATGGCAGAATGCGCCTGCTGAGCACCAGTCCGGCCAACCTGGAAGAGGGTGAGGTGCTCAGCAACCTGCCCAGCCTGGAGGGGTCGGAGATAAAGTCGCCCCTGGCCGTGGGGGCGCCGCCGGTTTCGCCTGGCGTTGGCGCCGACCTGACCAATTTAGCGGTCATTCAACGCCACTCCATCTTCGTCAGCGGCGATGCAGGAGTGGTGCGACGGATTGCGGTAACCGAAGGCCAGGACAAAGAATCGATCTGGTGTTACGACACCGGGAAACACGAACCATGCAATTAGCCCCCAATTAGACCCCTCGGCCATCCGTTAGCTGCGGGGTAACCGCCGAAGAAGCCGAAGAACAGGAGCCTTCTTGGAGTTTTTCTTTCTCCTCTGGAACGAAGTAATAATACGGCCAATGCTTAACACCCTGATGGTGTTGTATGTGGTCTGTTTCAGCAATATGGGCCTCGCCATCATCGCTTTTACCGTGCTGGTGCGCTTGGCAACGCTGCCACTGACCCTGAAGCAGATTCGCCAGATGCGGCGGATGAGCGAACTGCAACCCCGCATGCGGGAAATCCAGGAGCGGTACAGCGGCGACCGGGCCCGCATCTCTCAGGAGACAATGCGCCTGTACCGGGAGTCGGGAGTAAGTCCGGTGGGCTGCCTGGGGCCGCTGGTGGTCCAATTGCCGATCCTCATCGGCCTGTTCCGCGTCCTGATCCAGACCCTTTTCACCAAACCGGAAGACCTGGTGGGGTTGTCCCAGAAGCTATACGCCTGGATTACCTTCGTCCCGATCCACTCGGCGGCCCCCCTGAACGACCGGTTCCTTTGGTTAAGCCTGGGGGAACCGGACCCCTCTCCCATAGTTTTCCCCCTGCTGGTGGCGGCTTCCACCTGGGTGCAGCAGAAGATGACCATGACCCCGTCGCCGGACCCGCGCCAGCAATCCAGCCAGAATATGATGCTCTGGATGATTCCCATATTTCTGGGTTTCTTTTCCCTGCAATGGCCCAGTGGCCTGCCCCTGTACTGGATCGTTTCCAATGTAATCGGCGTTGGCATACAGTATTTCATAACCGGCTGGGGGCCCCTGTTCCCCCTGATTCCCCGGTCAACGCCGGCGCCGGCCCAGCCGACCCAATCTGCCGAACGAGATGCGGCGTCCAAGGAGATGGAAAGCGATGGAAACAGTCGTGCGAACCGCCAGAACCGTCGAAGAAGCCGAAGAACTGGCGCTGAAGGAACTAGGCGTCGACCGCAACGAGGTAGAGGTAGAAATACTAAGTAGAGGCAAGGCCGGTTTCCTGGGCATCGGCGCCGAAGTGGCCCGGGTCCGGGTAACCAGGCTGGCCCCGGACCCGGGTGAACCGGAAGCAGCGGCCAAAACCGGAGTTGCCGTCCCGGAAAGCCCGGCCCAACCCCAGCCGGTCCCGGCCCCGGCTTCGGTCGAGGGCGCCGGCGCCGATGCCCCGACCGAAGCCGGCGAAGGCACCGCAGTTGGCCTGGGCCTGGCGGCGCTGAACAACATCCTTTCTATCTCCGGAGTCAACGTGGTTTGCACCGTCCGGACGGCCAATGACCCGGAAGTGGGCGGCCCGATTATAGACTTGACCGGCGAAGACTCCGGCCTGTTGATTGGACGCCGGGGACAGACCCTCCAGTCCTTGCAGTTCATCGTCAATATGATTGTTCGCAAAGAGTTTGGCGAGGGAGTCCGGGTAGCGCTGGACGTAGAACGGTATCGTCAGCGCCGGGAAGCCTCCCTGCGGGATATGGCGAATAAGGTGGCCGAAAGGGTGAGTCAGACCGGTCGGAGCATTACCCTGGAACCAATGTCCGCCGCCGACCGCCGGATTATCCATATATCCCTGGCCGAAAGGGAAGGCATCAGCACCGAGAGCGTGGGGTTCGGGGAAGACCGCAAGGTTACCATTATTCCCCAACGCTAGCCGGGCCGGGCCGCCGGGGAGGTCCGGCGTCCGGGCCGGAAATCCCCGACCAATACCCGCAAGCGCGCTCTTTCCCCGGTTCCGTTGGGAAATAGAGTTTAGCCCCGCCGGGACAGCGCCTATAGCTCACGCCCTGCTGATGGCGGACTCGGTGGCCGGTTAGCCCCGCCGGGACAGGGGGTATATGGGCTACGTAACCCGGAAATCAAGCTGAACTCTTCCCCACTTCCCTTGACCCTTCCGCCGGCCGGAGCGGAAGTTGCGGGTTGAACCCGTTGACCTTGAATGTTAAGGGAAAGTAGAATATAGGGGTGATTACAGAGCTGGCGGTTCCCCTGCTGCGGGCGCCTTTTGACCACCCTCGGGAAGAGTGTGGCGTCGTGGGCGTCTATATGCCGGACGCCGAGGCCAGCCGGGTAGCCTTTTTCGGCCTCTTTGCGTTGCAGCACCGGGGACAGGAAAGCGCCGGGATCGCCGCCGCTGATGGCGGCAACATCAACGTCCATACCGATATGGGCCTGGTTACCCAGATTTTCCGGGAACGCGACTTTTACCCCCTGGCCGGCGAGTTAGCCATCGGCCACACCCGCTACTCCACCACCGGCGCCAGCCAACTTTGCAACGCCCAACCCCTGTTGGTCGAGGGGCGCGCCGGGCGGCTGGCCCTGGCCCACAACGGCAACATCATCAACACGCTCCAGATCAAGGGGCAACTCCAGGAACAGTGGAACTGTCAATTCACTTCCACTACCGACTCCGAGACCATCGCTTACCAGTTGGCTAATGCGCCCGGCTCAACCTGGGAAGAACGGGTTTTCCACTGTATGCGCACTCTGGAGGGCGCCTTTTCCCTGGTGGCTTTAACGGAAGACACTCTGATTGCGGCCCGGGACCCGTTGGGTATCCGCCCCCTGTGTATGGGCAAGCTGGGCGAAGGCTGGGTTATCGCCTCGGAAAGTTGCGCCCTGGATCACCTGGGAGCCGACTACGTCCGGGATGTTAAGCCCGGCGAAGTGGTGGTGATCGACCGCAACGGTATCCGCTTTGCCGTGCGGGGCAACGTCCCAGAGCGGCGGGCCATGTGCATTTTCGAGCATATCTACTTTGCCCGCCCGGACAGCGTGCTGGACGGTGTCCTGGTCTATTCGGCCCGCCAGGAGATGGGTGCGCAACTGGCCCGGGAGCATCCCGTTGACGCCGACCTGGTGATTGGCATCCCCGACTCTTCCACCGCGGCGGCAGTGGGGTACGCCCGGGAATCGGGCATTCCCTACAGCGACGGACTGATCAAAAATCGCTATGTGGGGCGCACCTTTATTGAACCGGAACAGCGTTTGCGGGACCTGGGGGTACGCCAGAAGTTCAATCCGTTGGCGGAGGTTATCCAGGGGCAGCGCCTGGTGGTAGTGGACGACAGCATCGTTCGCGGCACGACTACTCCCCATGTTATCCGGGTACTGCGCCGGGCTGGGGCCCGGGAGATTCACATCCGCGTTTGCGCCCCGCCGATCAAGCACCCCTGCTACATGGGCGTAGATATGGCCGAGCGGGACGAGTTGATTGCCGCCAACAAGACCGTAGAGGAAATCCGGGCGCTGACCGGCGCCGACTCCCTGGGCTTCTTGAGCGTCGACGGGCTGCTGGGCGTCGCTAAAAGCGAAGAGGGCGGCTTTTGCGACGCTTGTTTCACCGGCAACTACCCGGTGCCAGTTCAGCTTCGGCTGAGCAAGCTGGCAATGGAATCTGAGCCATAAGATCCATAAGGCCGCTTCCGGGCCGGCCGCCGGCGGGCGAGCCGCTCCCCGGATAAATCCCCTTGCCCCAACCTGGTTATTGCTGGCGATTGATGGCAACATCATTCCGGTGAAGGCCGGATAAGGCAGACGCCGGCGCGGGTTGAGCTGCCATTAATTGCCAGCAATTGCTTGTAAATTATCAGGCCCCAATCTATGGGCCGGTTTATGCTAGAATATCCGAAGGTCAGGATAGGGCAAGAAGGTTGTAGTGAAATCCCGGGAAGGAACGACACAAGACGGACGGAGCGGGGATATTGACCGGGGACACCTACCAGGCTTCCGGGGTTAACCTGGAGGTCATGGCAAACCTGAAAGACCGGATTAAGGCTTTTGCCTCTATGACCCATGGCCCGGAAGTGCTAGGCTCCGGGGGCAGCTTTGCCGGCCTCTTTCAGCTGGCCGGCTATCGCGAGCCGGTGCTGGTAGCCAGCGCCGACGGGGTAGGCACCAAGCTGAAAATCGCCGCCCAATTGGGTCATTTTGAGTCCATCGGCCAGGATTTGGTTACCCTTAACGTAAATGACATCCTGACCCGGGGCGCCAAACCCCTCTTCTTTCTGGACTATATCGCCTTTACCACCCTGGACGAGCAGCGGATGGAAACCCTGCTGCGGGGAATTACCTGGGGCTGTCGCGAGGCCGGCTGCGCCCTTATCGGGGGGGAAACGGCCCAAATGCCCGGCCTCTATTCCGCCGCTGACTTTGACCTGGCCGGTTTCCTGGTCGGCGTAGCGGAAAGGGATGACCTGCTGGATAACGGCTCCATTACGCCGGGCGATTGTCTGGTCGGCATCCCCTCCAACGGCCTGCATACCAACGGGTTTTCCCTGGTGCGGCAAGTTTTCAATACCGATGCCGACCCGTCGGCGCTATTCCGGCATTTTGGCGGCTTGAGCCACCGTTTGGGGGAAGAACTGCTGGCGCCGCACCGCTGTTATTACCCCTTGCTCCGGCCGGCCCTGGGGGCGATAAAGGGATTGGCGCACATTACCGGCGGGGGGCTTCCGGGCAAAATGCCGGCCATCCTGCCGGACCAGACCGCCGCTCGGTTCGAGACCGGTTCCTGGAACATTCCGCCCATTTTTTCCCTCATCCAGTCCGAGGGCCAGGTGGCCCCGGAGGAAATGTACCGGGTGTTTAATATGGGACTGGGGATGGTGGCCGTTTGCCGGGAAGAGGACGTAAACCGCCTCCGCGCCGCTGCGCCCGATGCCCTGGTGGTCGGTCGGGTAGTGGAACGTTCCGGAGACGCGCAGGTTCTTTTTACCGATTAACTTACCGGTTAATCCCAAACCTCCCACCCGCTTGACGGGACTGGCGGAGTTGGCCCGGGAAGGCGCCCCGCCGAGGATGGATGATTTGAGAGCACTGATAAGCGTGTATGACAAAACGGGAATAATCGAGTTTGGCCGCCGTTTGGTCGCCACCGGCATGGAGCTAATCAGCACCGGCGGCACCCATCAAACCCTGTCCCGGGAAGGCGGTCTGCCGGTGCGCCAGGTAGCTGAAGTTACCGGCTCTCCGGAAATCCTCGATGGGCGGGTCAAGACCTTGCATCCGGCCATTCACGGCGGCTTGTTAGCCCGCCGCGATTCCCCGGAACAGCTGGCCGAACTGGAAAAGCACGGTATTGAACCCATCGACCTGGTGGTGGGCAATCTTTACCCCTTTGCCGCCACCATCAGCAAGCCCGGCGTTGCCCTGGCTGAGGCCCTGGAAAACATTGACATCGGCGGGCCGACGCTGCTCCGGGCAGCGGCCAAGAACTTTCCCTCCGTAGCGGTAGTGGTTGACCCGGCGGATTATGCCTGGGTAGCCGAAAAGATCGCCGCCGGCGACCTGACTCCCGCAGAGCGGCGTCGCCTGGCCGCCAAGGCCTTTCGCCACGTGGCCGAGTACGACGCCACGGTTGCCGGCTACCTGACGGAGGAGGCTGCGGCCGCGGCGCCTCTGCCGGAACAATTATCGTTGGCCCTGACCCGGGTCAACACCCTGCGTTACGGAGAAAATCCGCACCAGCAGGGCGCCCTTTACGTTCCCGCCGGGGGACAGGCCGGCGGCATTGCCCGCGCCCGTCAGTGGCACGGGCCGGAATTGTCTTTTAATAACCTGATGGACGCCGATGCCGCCTGGCGTACGGTCAGCGACTTTGCCCAGCCGGCAGCGGCGGTCATAAAGCATGCCAACCCCTGCGGGCTGTCCAGCCACGACGACCTGGAGCAAGCCTACTTGCAAGCCTATGCGGGCGACCCGGTTTCCGCTTTTGGCGGCATCGTTGGCTACAACCGAACGGTAACCGCCGCCGCCGCCGCCGCGATGCGTCCGGTGTTCTATGAGGTGGTGGTGGCCCCGGACTATGAACCGGCCGCCCTGGAGATTCTCAAAGCCAAGCGAAACCTGCGCATCCTGGCCGTGGCCGCCGCGACCGACGGGGCGGCCGGTTCAGGGCCGGCGGCGCTGGAGCTCCGGCCCATTACCGGCGGGATGTTGGCGCAAACGCCGGACGCTATTGGGGAGGAGCCGTCGGCCTGGAAAACGGCTACCGACCGCGCCCCCACCGCGGCCGAAATGGACGACCTGGTTTTTTCCTGGACGGCGGTAAAGCATATCAAGTCCAACGCCATCGCGTTCGTCAAAAACCGGACGCTGGTGGGCATGGGCGCCGGCCAGCCCAACCGGGTAGTCAGCGTACACCTGTCCCAACGGAGCGCCGGCGATAAGGCTGCAGGCTGCGTCCTCGCCTCCGACGCCTTTTTCCCTTTCCCGGACAACATCGAGTTGGCCGCCGCCGCCGGGATAACCGCCATCGTCCAGCCCGGCGGCTCCATCAGAGACGGTGAGGTAATCGAGGCGGCCAACCGGCACGGTATCGCCATGGTATTTACCGGCGTCCGCCATTTCCGGCACTGATGACCCGGCGCTGATGACAATGTCGCCCGACTCCGGCGGTGGCGGTTCCCGGCGCCGGGCCGCCAACGGGAGGCCGGCTTCAGCCCCGGCTTTTCCCGTAATCCCGGGGCAGACCGGGGGCCCTTCTCCCGTTCCTGAGGCTTGATCGTCATGGCCGCCTCCGTAGATATTGTGGTTCCCGTTTATAACGAGGCGGACGCCCTGCCCGGCAGCATCGCGCGGTTGACCGGGTTCCTCAACGCCAACGTGGTTAATCCCTGGCGGGTTATCATTGCCGACAACGCCTCCATAGACGCTACCCGCCCGGTGGCGGAGGAGCTTTGCCGGCGATACCCGGGGGTTAGTTACTATCACCTGCCCCGAAAGGGCCGGGGCGGGGCTTTGCGGGCGACCTGGCTGGCTAGTGAAGCGGACCTGGTCAGCTATATGGATGTGGACCTTTCCACCGATCTGGCCCATTTCCCCCAGTTGGTTGCGGCGCTGGAGTCGGGTTACCACATAGCCACCGGCAGCCGGTTGAGCCGGGGTTCGCAGGTTACCCGGGGTTTTAAGCGGGAGTTTATTTCCCGCAGCTATAACCTGCTCATCAAGTCGCTGTTCTTTACCCCTTTCCCCGACGCTCAATGCGGATTCAAGGCCCTGACCCGCGCTGCGGCCCGGGCCATCATCCCCCACATCGAGAACAACAACTGGTTCTTTGACACCGAATTGCTGATCATCGCCGCCAAGCGGGGTTACCGGATTAGCTCCATTCCGGTGCAGTGGGGCGACGACCCCACCAGCACGGTTAACGTAACCGGCGCTGCCGTCGAGGACCTCAAGGGTCTGCTCCGGCTGCGCCTGGGGGGTATTCCCCCAGCCCTGGGGCCGGAGGAACTGGTTTAACCCGGAGACGCGCCGGCGCAGCCGGGCCAGGAGGTCAGTGGTTAACTATTATGGAACTGGGACTGAAGGGCAAGAACGTTATCGTAACCGGCGGCGGATCCAACATTGGCCGGGCCATCGTCCACGCCTTTGCCGCCGAAGGCTCCAACATCAGCATCGCCGAGCTGGCGCCGGCCCGGGGCGAAGCCGTGGCCGCCGAGGTGGCGAAAATGGACACCGGCAGCCGGGTAAAGGTAATTGCCGCCGATGTAACCGACCGGGCGCAGGCGGGCGCAATGGTGGAGCAGGTCATCGCCGAGTTTGGCCGTGTGGATGTGCTGGTGAACAACGTGGGCTGGACTATTGACCGGCTGTTTATGGAAAAGCCCCGGGAGGAGCACGAGAAGGAAGTGCAAGTCAACCTGTGGAGTCCGATCAACTGCATCCACGCCGTCCTGCCACACATGATTGAACGGGAGTCCGGGGCCATCGTGAGTATCAGTTCCGACGCCGGGCGGATGGGGGAGTACCGGGAAGCGGTATATTCCGCCTGCAAGGGCGGGGTCATCGCCCTCAGCAAGGCTATCGCCAGGGAAACGGGCCGGTACGGGTTGCGGCTCAACGTGGTCTGCCCCGGGCTGGTGGTGCCACCGTCGGAGGAGGAGCTAAGCCCGGAAAGCATGTGGAATCAGATGCGGGACATCTTCACCGATGACGTGCTGGAACGGGTACGGCGGGCCTACATCCTGCGGCGTATGGGTACGGCGGCGGAGGTTGCCAACGCCGTGGTCTTTCTGGCCTCCGATGCGGCCAGTTTCATCACCGGCCAAACCTTGAGCGTCAGCGGCGGCTACACCATGATGTAAGGATGTGGACAGCGAACCGCTTGTTGGGAGCGTCCAACGGAAAACCGGAACGGCCCGCCCCGGCGCTAATGCCAGGGCGGGCCGTCTCTTTTTGCCGGGTGGCAGGACTTTGGGGGATTACAGGGCGGCTACGCGCTCCCGGAGGCCCTCGATCTCCTTCAGCAGCGCCGCTTTGGGGTCATCGTCCCGGCCCCGGTTCTCCTCGACCAACTCCAGGGCGCGCTTCTCGATGGCGGGCAGCGTCGCCTGGAGCAAGTTCTCGTCCACGTCGTTGGCGATGGTGGGGTAGCCGGCCCGATCGATCATCTTTTTCATATTGCCGGCATAGAACTGGTCCAGCGTCCAGCGCAGGGTCTCGCCGGAGGTGGTAGTGTCCCAGTAGATGCGGATGTCCTGATTGCGCGGGCCATAGTGGTAGTGGGGGCCGTTGACGAAGCAGTCAAAAGCCAGCAGTTCCACGTTTTGGCCGGCCACGTCGGACAGGACGTGAATCGCCAGACCCTCGGTGTTGGCTTGAGGCAGGATCCGGTATTCCAGCCCGATGCGCAGGTTGCCGACGGTGAAAACGTCGTCGTCCAGCATCCGCTCGAACATATGGGTTACGGTCCGGCGCATACTGACCGCCATCTGCCGGCCCCTGGCCTCCACCTCATCCAGGGTAGCGGCGGGCACCGGCTCCGCCGCCACGGCGGCGGCCAGGTCGTCGTAGCCGGAACGCTGAATCATATCGGGCAGCTTGTTTCGCAAGTTGTTCATCGTCCAGCCGAAGGGGTTGCCGACGGTGGTCTTGTCCATGTTCAGCCGGATGTTGTGGTTGGCCGGGCCATAGTGGTAATGAGGCATCTGGTCAAAGCAGTCGAACCGCAAGATTTCCACGTCCTGGTCGTCCACCTGCCCAAAGACCTGTACGCACAGCCCTTGGTCCGGCATAAGTTCCCGGTATTCCAGGGTGATGTCCACCGGGCCGGCGTTGAAGACTACACTTCCTTTTTCCACGGTTATCCTCCTTTAAGATAGCGCTGGTTGCTGTAGCCTGGATCTGGGGTTGCCTGGTATCAATCAACCCTTATTCCGGGTTGAGCAATGCGGGCCGGCACACCAATCCCACCACCGACTGAAAACCGTGTAATGCCGTGTTATCCAACCGGCACAACGCCCGGACTCCTAGTCTCTACCGCGGCACGCTCATTCAGTAACGCTGATTATAGCACAGCCAGGATGTTTCGTAAAATGGGGGCAAGACAAGGTGGGGATGCCAGGATATTCTTTGGTCCTGGCCGGCTGGCGGCAGTGGCTGAAAGCCAATATCGCTACCGGCTAACAATACCCGCCGGAAGGCCGGAAGGGTAGATTGACGTTCCGTTGACCATATGCTACATTGAGTCAACCCTTCCTGACCGCGCCAGTGTTATTGAATCTATTTGGAGGTAGGAGAGCATAGCAAGGCAGTATAAAGTAAACGAGCAGATTCGGGCGTCCCGCATTCGTGTCATCGGAGAGAACGGAGAGCAGCTTGGGCTGATGCCGCTGGACCGGGCCTTGCAAACCGCCCGACAGAACGGCGTTGACTTGGTGGAAGTGGCTCCCAATGCAGACCCGCCGGTTTGTCGCTTGCTGGATTACGGAAAACTGCGCTACCTTTACTCCAAGAAGGAACGGGAGTCCAAAAAGGTCCAGAAGAATACCGAACTGCGGGAAGTCCGGTTCCGTCCCAACATCGGCGACCACGACCTGGAAGCCAAGCTCCGCAAGGTCAAGGAGTTTATCGAGGATGGCTCCAAGGTCAAACTGACCGTCCGGTTCCGGGGCCGGGAGGCGGTACACCAGCAGCTGGGCCTGTCCCTGCTGAAACGGGTGGCCGACGACCTGAAGGAAGAAGTCCGCCTGGAGAAGCCGCCGGCCATGGAGGGCCGGGCCTTGTCCATGATTCTGATTCCCAGCCTGCCCCGGGGCGAAAAGACCGAAAAGAAGGTGGAAGACCTAGCCAATGCCGAAACTTAAGACGCACAAGGGAGCCAAGGCCCGTTTTCACATCACCGGCTCCGGCAAACTGATGCGCCGCAAGCGAATGAGCAGCCACCTGCGGCGCAAGAAACCCAAGAAGGTTACCCGCAAGTATGCCGGCAAGCTGCCGGTGAGCCCGGTGGATGTCAAGCGGTTCAGCCAGCTGATACCCTACGACGCCTAGCCGGGCGCCGCACGGGCTCCTCATTATATCGCCCATTACTCAACCCCCCGGAGATTTGTCTTGTCCAGAGTGAAACGCGGCGTTACCAAGCGCCACCGGCATAAGAAAGTACTGTCCGAGGCCCGGGGCTTTCAAGGCTCCGCCGGCCGCAACTACAAGTGGGCCCGGGAGGCCCTGCTCCACGCCTGGAGCTATTCCTACCGGCACCGGCGGGAAAGGAAGGGTGATTTTCGCCGCCTGTGGATTGTCCGCATCGGCGCCGCCTGCCGCCAGTCCGGCCTCACCTACAGCCAGTTCATGCACGGCCTGAAGCTGGCCGGCATTGAGATGGACCGCAAGATCCTGGCCGACCTGGCGGTCAACGACCCGGAGGGGTTCGAGAAGCTGGTAGGCATCGCCGGCGAAGCCGCCGCCGCCGCCCGCTAATCCCCCTCCGGCGCCCGGCTCCGGTTTCCTTCGCCAAAGAGAATCTGCGGAAGAACCGGGAAGCGCCGGGTTTACTCCCCCGGCCCGGCCCTCTACCGGGCGAAGCCGTAGTAGGTGTCGCTGTCCAGAATACGCTGCAAGTTGCGCCGGGAGACGCTGATGGGGCGCAGCGGAGTTGACCACCGCTCGGTCAACTCGTAGTGCAGGTCGATCAGGGTGGTGGGCTGGTTGCGCCGGGCCAGCAGGGTTCGGAATACTATTTCCTGGATCGACATATTGGAGTTGATGAAATCCTCTTCCGTGGCGGAGTAGTCGGCGATTTCCTCCAGCAACTCCTGCGGGTCATCCAGTTCGTGGTCAGCTTTCATCCGGGAAGGGACCATTGGCCCCCGGCGCTCGGCCAGCAGGGTTACCGCCGACCGTTTCAGTTCGGCGATGCGCTCAAAGCTGATGTAGTAAAGGGGCGATTCCTCCTGGGGTTGGGAATCCTCCGGGCTGGGGACGGTCATAAATCTACCTCTTCGTTCCAGTCAAGCATGATGATACTCACCCTTTCGCCGGCCTCCTTGACCGGCAAGTCCTCCGGGCAGACGGCCAAGCCGTTGGCTCGGGACATCGAGGTGAGGATGTTAGACCCCTGGGGGCCGGCCGGGCGGGCGTAGAACTCCCCGTCGCGCCGTTCCACCTCCACGCGGGCGAATACCCGCCGGCCGTCGGAGTTGTGAATCGCCCCGGTGAGGGCGCCCTCCACCATGGGCCGGGCCAGCCTTTTCCGGCCCAGCATGGCCCGGATGGCCGGGCGGGCAAACATTTCAAAGGCCAACATGGCGCTGACCGGATTGCCCGGCAGCCCCAGCAGCGGGATGGGCCGCCCGCCGGCGGCGCCCCGGAGCCAGCCAAAGGCCAGGGGCTTGGCCGGCCGCATCCGCACCGACCAGAAGTTGATGTCGCCCCCCTCGAGCAGCACGTCCTTGACCACGTCATAATCGCCCTTGGACACCCCCGCCGAGGTTACCAGCAGGTCGGAGCCGGCCGCCTGCTCCAGCTTGCGACGCATATCCTCCAGGTTGTCCCGGGCGATGCCCAGGGGCCGGAGCCGGCCGCCGGCGGCGATAATCGCCGCGGCTACGCTGAAACCGTTGCTGTCGTAGATCTTGCCCCCGGCCAGCTCCTCCCCCAAAGCGGCCAACTCGTCCCCGGTGGAAAGCAGGGAGACCAGGGGACGGCGAACTACCGGCGCCCGTTCCAGGCCCAGGGAAGCCATAACCCCGATTTCCGCCGGCCGGACTACCGTGCCCGCCTCCAGGACCAACTGCCCGGGCTGAACGTCCTCCCCGGCGGGGCGCACGTTGCAACCCGGGGGCAAGTCGGACTGGATGTCGATCTCCGTCAGGGGCTGCCCGGCGGCGCGGCGTTGCAGTTCGTCCGTTTCCTCGAAAGGCACCACCGTATCGGCGCCGGCCGGCACCGGCGCTCCGGTCATTATCCGAATGGCCGTCCCCGGCGCGACGGTCTGCTCCGACACCTGACCCGCCGCCACCAGTCCGATGACTTGCAGCCGGCGGGGGCGGTCGGCGGCCGCTCCGTCGATGTCCTCCCGCCGCACGGCATAGCCGTCCATGCCCGAGTTGGCGAGGGGCGGCAGGGCCAGCGGTGACCGAATTTCGGCGGCCAGCGTTTGCCCCAGGCAATCCAGGATCGGCTTCTCCTCCGCCTCCAGCGGGCCGAAGCCGGCCATAATCCGCCGGTAGGCGTCCTCCACCGAAAGCATATCCTCGTCAATATGCCGGTGCCCGTGGTCGTGGTCAGAGTCATTATGGCGGCCGTGGCCCGGATGGTTTTCCGGCCCGTGTTGATTCGTCTGCATTATTCGTCCTCCGGTTAACTCGCCCGCAAGGTGGCGCCCAGGTCCCGCTCCAGAGTTCGCAGCAATCCCTGAAGGGCACGGTTGACCTCCTCGGCGGTCAGGGTGCGGTCCGGGGACTGGAAGTAGAGGTGGAAGGCCAGGGATTTGGCGCCGGGGGGCAGATTATCCCCAGTATAAACGTCGAACAACTCCACCCGCTCCACCAGCCGGTGGCGGGACAGGAGGGACTCAACCCGGCCGGCCGGCACCGCCTCGGCTACCACCAGGGCCAGGTCCCGGTGGGCCGCCGGGAAGCGGGTCAAGGGACGGAAGTTCCGTCCCCCGTGTCCCGGTTGACCCGGCTGATCGAGTCGGGGCAGCCGGGGCAGCAGGTTATCCAGGTACAGCTCAAAGAGCGTCGCCGGCCGGTGTTTCAGGTCGAACTCCGCCGCGACGGTGGGGTGGAGTTCCCCCAAGAGACCGATCGAGACCGGGCCACACCGGAGCCGGGCGCACCGGCCCGGATGGAGGGCCGGGTCGTCCCCCGGCTCCCAGACCAGGGCCTCCGGCAACCCCAGCAAGGCCAGGGCCGAAGTAAGCATTCCCTTAACGTCGAAAAAATCCAGCGGCGCGTCGTCCACCAGCCAGGAGGGTTCGGAGCGCAACCCGGAAACTATCCCGGCGGCCACTTCCCGCTCTTCCGGCAGTTGCTCCGGGCGCGGCAGAAAGATGCGGCCCTGCTCAAACAGGCGGAAGGGGCCTTCATTGTGTCCCTCATTATAGGCCAGGGTAGCCAGCAGGCTGGCGCGCAGGGTGGGACGCAGGTATTCCTGCCCGGCGTTCAGGGGGTTGGCGACTTTCAGGGGCAGGCTGTCCTGGGCCGGATAAAGAACTCGGGTCAGGTCCTCCAGGCTAACCAGGGGATAGCTGATCGTCTCCTGCAAACCCACCGCGGCCAGCGCCTCCTTGACCCGTGTCCGCAGTTCAATCATTGGAGCCGGTTGCCGGTGCGGTATGGGGGTGGACAGCATCGTGGTTGGCACGTTATCGTAACCGATAATCCGCACCACCTCTTCAATCAGGTCTTCCTCGATGTTGATGTCGTTACGCCAGTAGGGGATGGTCGTCTCCAGACGGGCCGGGCCCTGGCGTTTGGTCTGGAACCCCAGGGAGTGGAAGACCTCCTCCACTCGTTCGATGGTTACGTCCATACCCAGGATTCGCTTCAGCCGGCCCAGGGTCAGCGGCACCGGCGGTTTGGGCTGGTCCACCCCCGGGTAGATGTCAATAATTCCCTGGGCGACGCTGCCCCCGGCCACCTGTTGAATCAACTGGGTGGCCCGGCGCAGGGCGATGGGGGCCAACTCCGGGCGCAAGCCCTTCTCAAAGCGCTGGGTAGCGTCGGTGCGCAGCCGGAAAGCCTCGGCGGTGCGCCGGTTGTTGTAGCTGTTGAAGGTAGCCGATTCCAGAAGGACGCGGGTGGTATCCGGGCCAATCTCGCTATTGGCGCCGCCGATAATACCGCCGATGCCGATGGGCTCCCGGGCGTCGGCAATGACCAAAACCGCGTCGTTCAACTCCCGTTGTACCCCATCCAGAGTCTCCAGGGTTTCCCCGGGGCGGGCCCGGCGCACGATGACGGTGTGGTCGCGCACCTTGTCCAGGTCAAAGGCGTGGAGCGGCTGGTTAAACTCCAGCATCACGTAGTTGGTAACATCCACCACGTTGCTGATGGGGCGCAGCCCGGCCCGGGTCAGCCGGTCTTGCAACCATTGCGGCGACGGGCCAATTTTCAGTCCCTGAATCAGGCTGGCCGTGTAGCGGTGGCACAAGTCCGGGTCGGCCACCGCGACGACGGCCTGCTCGGCGATGGGCGGCCCGGCCTCGACGTAGCTAACCTCCGGTTCCCGAACCGTCTTGCCGGTGAGGGCCGCCACCTCATGGGCCACGCCCAAGATGGAGAAGCAGTCCAGCCGGTTGGGAGTAACTTCCAGGTCCAGGATGGTATCGCCCAGATACTCGTCCAAGGGCATACCCGGGGGAGCATCTTGGGGCAGCACCACGATTCCCTCGTGGCCACTGCCCAAACCCAGTTCCAGTTCCGAGCAAATCATCCCCGCGGAGACCACGCCCCGGATCCGGGCGGCTTTGAGCGTTTCGCGCCGGCCGCTGTGGGGGTTATACAGGGGGGCACCCACCCGGGCGAAGCAGACCTTCTGACCGGCAGCCACGTTGGGCGCGCCGCAGACCACTTCCATTATACCGGGATTATCTATACCTGGATTATCGGCCGGCTCTCCGGCCGCTCCGGCGTCCCCGGCGCCGACGCTTACCCGGCACCGGCGCAGGTTGTCAGCATTGGGATGGGGGAGAACCTCCAGCACCTCCCCGACGAAGCAGTTGGGCCAGCCGCCCGATTCAATTATCTCTCCCACCTCGACGCCGGCCATCGTAAGCCGGTGGGCCAACTCCGGGGGCGCCAGGTCAAGGTCAACGTATTCTCGCAGCCAGCTTAAAGGTACTTGCATAGGCCTTGGTTAATTCTCCGGTTTACCGCCGGGACGGGGACGACGTGGCCCGGCGTTGGTTTTCGGTTTAGCCGTTTACCGGTTCAGCCAAAGATGCGGCTAATGGCCCCCGGGGATAATTGCGCCGATGCAGGCAACGGCGGTAGCCACGCAGAAGGTCGTCATCCGTTGCTCCCAGGGTCCGTTGCTCCAGGGAAGACATCCGGTCGCTGACCCGGTCAATGGCTTTGCCCATTCCTTCCATTTACCCTTCCACTCAAGCCATACGGCCACCCAGAGCATCCACCTCGCCTTCTATGGTGGACAAGCAACGGCGGGCAAGCGACCGCCCATATTGTCCGCTTTGTTCCCCAAAGCGCCCAGGCGACCGCTGCGGGCGTTGGCGTTCTCTGGTAAATCCACGACCTGGTGGCTGATTTCATTCCGGCGTTCTGGCCGGCGTTCCGGGCAGTAGTTTGGCGTAGTCATAAGTTCTCCCTGGATACCGGGCCGGGGCGTGACGCCGGGTGGGTGGCTAAAACTGCCGCAGGAACCGCAGGTCGTTGGAGTAAAAATGCCGGATGTCGTCAATGCCATACTTGAGCATGGCGATGCGCTCCGGCCCCAGGCCGAAGGCGAAGCCGGTATATCGCTCCGGGTCGTAGCCCACGCCGGCCAGCACTTGGGGATGCACCATGCCGGCGCCCATAATTTCAATCCAGCCGCTGTCCCGGCAGATGCGGCAGCCGCCGCTGTTGCCGTTGCCAGCGTTGCCATCACTGCCGCCGTTCCTTTCTGCGTCCGGGCAGGCAAAGCAGTCGATGGACATATCCACCCCGGGTTCCACAAAGGGGAAGTAATCGCAGCGAAAGCGCACCCGGCGTTCGGCGCCGAAGAGACGGCGGGCGAACTCGTACAGGGTGCCTTTCAGGTCGGCGAAGGTAACGCCTTCATCCACGGCCAGCCCTTCAACCTGGTAAAAGTGCCATTCGTGGGTGGCGTCGGTAGCCTCATAGCGGTAGCACTTGCCCGGCACCACCACCCGCACCGGCGGCGGAACCTGCTCCATCACCCGCGCCTGCATCGGCGAGGTATGGGTGCGCAGGAGCATGGGCTGCTGCCCGGCCTCGTTGACGTAGTCCACCCAGAGCGTATTCCACATATCCCGGGCCGGGTGTCCCTGGGGGATATTCAACCGCTCAAAGTTATAGTAGTCCCATTCCACCTCCGGGCCTTCCACGATGCTGAAGCCCATGGCGACGAAGGCGTCGGTAATTTCCCGCACCACCTGGGTCGTGGGGTGCAGGCGCCCGGTGGCTACCGGACGGCCCGGCAGGGTAACGTCAATCCGCTCCCGGTCGGCGGCCTGGGCCAGGCGGGCCTGGTCGATTTCCCGGCGGCGCCGCTCCAGGCTCGCTTCCAGAGTAGCCTTGGCCCGGTTGCCCCGGGCGCCCAGTTCCCGTCGCTGCTCCAGGTCCAGTTGCGCCAGACCGCGCAGGATGCCGGTCAATCCGCCGCGCCGCCCCAGCCAGGCTACCCGCCACTGTTCCAGAGCCTCCGAGTCGTTAATTTCCGCCAACTCGGACAGGGCGGCGCCGGTTAATTCTTCGATCGATTGGGCGGTGGGTTGAGTCACGCTAAAATGCCTTTGCCCGGCGGTATGGCCTTTGGGCCTTTGCCTCTGGGTCTTTGTATGGTCTCTGCCAGGCTGCGCTTGATATTTATCAATCACCGGTAGCCGGATTTCTAATTCGTCCCGTTATTATAGGATTGGCGCCTAGCCAGGTCAAGGTTAGGGGCAAGGGGCGCCGGGTTCAGCGAGCCACTTGCCTACCGGTAAGACGAGACGCCCGGCCCCCCGGCCGGCGCCGGTTTACCAAGTGCCACCCGAAGGGGGTATCTCCCCTACCGGCGCCGACCCCGGCTGGTGCGGGTTTTACTAGGGGGTGTCGTCAAAGTAAGGGTGTGATGATAAGCTGACATTGCAACCAGTGTAGCAGGATTGGGCTATGTCAGCAGCAATGGCAGTGCCGGCGCACCGGCGTCACGATATTTCAGACCGGGTATGGGAAGTCCTGGACCCCCTTCTCCCAGGCGGCAAGGGCAAGACGGGCCGGCCCGCCTGCGATAATCGTCTCTTTCTCAACGCCGTGTTCTGGATTTTGCGCACCGGCGCCCCCTGGCGGGACCTGCCCCCGGACTATGGGGATTGGAAGAACACCCACCGCCGCTTCTGCCGCTGGCGGGACAGAGGGGTATGGGACATGCTGCTGGATGCCCTGGTCGACGATCCTGATTTTGAATGGTTGATGATTGACGCCAGTTACATCAAGGCCCATCCCCACAGCGCCGGGGCCCAGGGCGGAAGCCAGGCCATCGCCCGCACAAAAGGGGGCTGAACACCAAACTGCATCTGGCGGTGGATGCCCACGGAATGCCGGTAAGGGTAATGGTGACCGGAGGCACGGCGGCGGACTGCACCCAAGCCTTGCCCCTGATTGAAGGCATCGAAGCGGAGTGTCTGCTGGCTGACAAAGCCTACGACACCAATGAAATCATAGCTGCGGCCTCGGAGTTGGGCATGAACCCGGTAATACCGCCCAAGAGCAATCGCCGGGAAAAGCGGGAGTATGACCGGGCGCTGTACAAGCTGCGCCACCTGGTGGAAAACGGCTTCCTGGACTTCAAGCAGTGGCGGGGGGTGGCAACCCGGTATGCCAAGAACTCCCTTTCCTACTTGGCCATCTGCCAGATTCGGGCGATGGTCATTTGGACTAAATTACTTTGACGACACCCCCTAGAGACTGTCGTCAAAGTAAGGGTGTGATGATAAGCTGACATTGCAACCAGTGTAGCAGGATTGGGCTATGTCAGCAGCAATGGCAGTGCCGGCGCACCGGCGTCACGATATTTCAGACCGGGTATGGGAAGTCCTGGACCCCCTTCTCCCAGGCGGCAAGGGCAAGACGGGCCGGCCCGCCTGCGATAATCGTCTCTTTCTCAACGCCGTGTTCTGGATTTTGCGCACCGGCGCCCCCTGGCGGGACCTGCCCCCGGACTACGGGGATTGGAAGAACACCCACCGCCGCTTCTGCCGCTGGCGGGACAGAGGGGTATGGGACATGCTGCTGGATGCCCTGGTCGACGATCCTGATTTTGAATGGTTGATGATTGACGCCAGTTACATCAAGGCCCATCCCCACAGCGCCGGGGCCCAGGGCGGAAGCCAGGCCATCGCCCGCACAAAAGGGGGCTGAACACCAAACTGCATCTGGCGGTGGATGCCCACGGAATGCCGGTAAGGGTAATGGTGACCGGAGGCACGGCGGCGGACTGCACCCAAGCCTTGCCCCTGATTGAAGGCATCGAAGCGGAGTGTCTGCTGGCTGACAAAGCCTACGACACCAATGAAATCATAGCTGCGGCCTCGGAGTTGGGCATGAACCCGGTAATACCGCCCAAGAGCAATCGCCGGGAAAAGCGGGAGTATGACCGGGCGCTGTACAAGCTGCGCCACCTGGTGGAAAACGGCTTCCTGGACTTCAAGCAGTGGCGGGGGGTGGCAACCCGGTATGCCAAGAACTCCCTTTCCTACTTGGCCATCTGCCAGATTCGGGCGATGGTCATTTGGACTAAATTACTTTGACGACACCCCCTAGAGACTGTAGGGCAGGTTTGGAATTGGGGTGGCCGCCCCCGGCTGGCGCCGGTTTTACGTTTCAAGGATGAATCAGGACGGATAATACTATCGCCGACCCCGGCTTGTGCGGGTTTTACCCCTTATGCTACCTTGGAGTAGCGCCGGGATGGGGCGGCCGGAATAGCTCTGAAATGCGGGGCCGGACAATGAATGTGGGCAGGTTGGTTATCGGCCTGATTGGCTGCCTGGCGGTATCCGTTCTCATCCTGTCCCTGGGGGCGCTGATCATCCTGGCTAACCGGACGGAAAGTTTTACCGGGTTGCAGCAAGCGCTGGAGCGAATCCTGGGCGGCTAGTCCCGCCCACCTGGTCCCTCCCGCTGGAGAGATGGGGAAGCCGCGGGCGCCGTTGACCCCGGCGGCGGGCAATCCTTTGTGTCCCGCACCATTGACCTGATAGCCAGGCGTTGACCCCGGCGGCGCCGGGCAATCCCCGATTTGTCCCGAACCAGTTATTGGGGTAGAATGGCCCGGCAGCTTGAAGGAGGTTCATCCTGGACGCGCCGGCACCACCCACCTATCTGGGGGATGGCGCTCCCGCCCCCCGGCGGAGCGGCAGCTTCATCCTCGCCAACTTATCCATTGGGCATGGCTTTACCCACTGGTACGGCCAGAGCATCTTCGTTCTGCTGCCCATCATTCAGACCTCCATGGGCCTCAGCAACCTCCAGTTCGGCGCCCTGGCCGCCCTGCTGAGCATTAGCGGCGGCATCGTCAACATCCCGGCCGGCTTTCTGGTGGACATCGCCCGGAACCGTTGGGGTCTGATCCTGACCCTTTGTATGGTGTTGGCCGCCCTGGGCTATGGACTGGTCGCCGCTGCGCCCGGTTTCGTGCTGTTGGCTGTTGCCTTTGTCCTCCTGCCCTTGCCCGGCTCCATCTGGCATATGCCGGCCATCGCCGCAATTTCCCAACGCTTTCCCCACCGGAGGGGCTTCGGCCTGTCCATCCACGGGGTGGGCGGTCAGGTGGGCGACAGCATTGGCCCCCTGGTAGTCGGCGGCCTGCTGTTCCTGTTCCATGACCTGTGGCGGCGGGTGGCCCTGGCGTACGTCTTTCCCGCCCTGGCGATGACCGGCGTGGTCTGGTGGGCCTTGTTCTCCCTGGGGGGCGGCAGCGACGCGGCCTACCGCCGGGTGTCGCTGGGCCGCCGGTTCCGGGAGGCCGGCCGGCTGCTGCGCAATCCGGCGATTCTCTCCCTGGTGCTGGTTACCAGCCTGCGGGATATGGGGGCCGGCTCCCTGATTGTCTGGCTGCCCAAATACCTCCACGACCCGGTAGCGGAGGGCGGGCTGGCGATGAGTCCCTTTCTGGTGGGGTTGCACCTGACCCTGCTGCTGGCGCTGGGCGTGGCCTCTTCTCCCTTCGCCGGAATCCTCTCCGACCGCCACGGGCGCAAGCTGATACTGATTCCCTGCCTCACTGCCGTGGGCCTCCTTTCCCTGGTTATCGGGCAGCTGGAGGGGGGCGCGGCGTTGATTGGCGTCGTCTTGACCATCGGGCTTTTCAGTTCCTCGATGAACCAGATATTGCAGGCGACCGTCCTGGATCAGATTGGACGGGGTACGGAAGGAGCGACCATGGGAATCGTGATGGGGGTAAACAGCGCTTTGAGCGCGGTGGCCCCCTTAATTGCGGCCCTGGTGGTGGATACCTACGGCCTGGGTACGGTGTTCATCTATACCGCCGCCTTATGGCTGGCGGCGGCAGGCATCCTGGCCTTAACTCCCCTGCGCCCGGCGCCCCCAATGGCGCCGGCTACGCCAGCGCCGTCTCCAACGGGCTGATGCCCGGCCGCACCGTATCCCGGTGTTCCTACCGGGCCGTCCCCGGCTCCGGGAGACCATTCCTTGACCACCGATCCGCCCTCTGGTTAGAATAGCCCGGACCGACTATTACCACCAACCACTGCCGCCAACCATTGCCGGACAGAATGGCCGGCCGGATTGTCCCGGAAATGAACCCGCGCAGCGAAGTTTGCTTTGAATGGCTCTGAAGGCAAGGAGGGCGCCGGCATCCAGCGTTCTACCGGATGGAATGGAACGGGACGGATGGGACGGGAAAGCCTGATGGGGGGACACCGGCGGAACATCCCGGCCGGCGCCCGGGATGCGGCGACCCTGCGCCAGGCCTTGCGAGCCGAACTGAACCGGCTACCAACGCCGGCGGGCAATGTTCCAGAAACCGCCCCGGCGTTGGTCGCCCTCTGCGGCCTGCCGGGAACCGGCAAGTCCCACTTCGCCGCCGCCCTGGCGCGCCGGGTCCCCGCCCTCATCCTGGGCAGCGACCGCCTCCGCAAGCTTCTGATACCGCAGCCCCGCTATACTCGCGAGGAGCATTCCCGGGTCTTCGCCGCCGCCCATTGCCTGCTGGAGCAACTGCTGACTGCTGGTTACCGGGTCATCTTTGACGCCACTAACCTGACCGAGCGGGCCCGCCAACCCCTGTACGACATCGCCGGCCGGACCGGAGCGCGGCTGCTGTTGGTAAAGCTCGACGCGCCGGAGGCTTTGATCCGCCAACGCCTGGCGCGGCGGGCCGCCGGGGTGCGCGCCGGCCCGCCTTCCTATACCGACTGGTCCGATGCCGATTGGCAGATTTACTGTCGCCTGCGCCCCGGCGCGGAGCCACCGGAACGCCCCCATTTCCGCGTGGACTCGGCGCAGGATATAACACCAGCGCTGGAGGAGATCGCCCGGCTGCTGGAGGCCGGGCTGCCGGGTAATAGCTAGGGAATAGCCGGGGCATTTCCGCCCGGATACACCGCCAGACCGGAGCCCTCCCCGAGCCCCCCCGACGCATCTCTCCGGTCGCTGCGCCTCCAGGGGCGGAATAAGCTCCGGCTAGGAAAGCCAGGATATATTAAAGCTGCCGATGCCGATTAACGCCAGAATCACCAGAAAGATTATCACCCCCAGCAGGCAGCCGAACCCGAACAAACAGCCTTTTCCCACGGTGCGAAACGGTGAAAGCAGGAACCCGATCATATTACCTCGGCAGTCAGTAGTCGGCCGGTCGGCAGCGGCCCCGGCGCCCGACGGTAGCTTGCCCCCGGTATTCTATGCTATCATCCCTCCATCCCAAAATACATACCCGGAATCAGCGGAGGGGATTATGGAAATCGGCGTTTTTATGGCCCTGTCCAGCCAGGCTATCGACGTGGCGGAGTTGGCCCGGAAAGCGGAAGCCGCGGGTTTTGAGTCGCTGTGGCTGCCGGAACACCCGGTTATGCCGGTGCATACCAATAGCCGGTATCACGGCACCGCCGACGGTTCCATCCCCGAATATATGACCGATATGGTTGACCCCTATATCGCCCTGTCCCGGGCCTCGGCGGTTACGCAAAACCTGAAGTTAGGCACCAGCATAACCCTGATACCGGAGCGCAATCCGCTGCTGCTGGCGAAGCAAATCTCCTCCCTGGACCTGTTCTCCGGGGGCCGCTTCATCCTCGGCGTCGGCGCCGGCTGGCTGCGGGAAGAGACGGAAATTATGGGCGGCGATTTTGACCACCGCTGGACCCAGACCCGGGAGGCCGTTCTGGTGATGAAGGAACTCTGGACCAGGGAGGAGGCCGAGTTTCACGGCAGCTATTTCGACTTCCCCCCGGTCAAGTGCTACCCCAAGCCGGTGCAAAAGCCCCACCCGCCGGTGTTCCTGGGCGGTGCGGCAAAGAATGTATTTCGCCGGGTAGTGGGTTGGGCCGACGGCTGGCTCCCGGCCGGGCCGTCGGTGGAGCAGATCCGGGCGGGCCGGGCTACCCTGGACGAACTGGCCGACGCCGCCGGCCGCGACCCGTCATCCATCCAGATAACCGCCTTCGCCGTCCCTTCCGACCGGGACCTGCTGAACCGGCTGGCGGAGGCCGGGGCCGACCGGGCCATCGTGATGCTGCCCAACACCCGGGACGCCGGCGCCCTCGACGAACTCGAACGCATCGCCGGGGCGGCGTTGTAAGCGCCTCCCTACCGTCCTTGCGCATCATTCCGGCAAACTGATTCAGCGAGCGGACCGGTGCGGGAAACTGAGCGGTGGAAGCGGCCATCCGGGAAACCGGCGACTACCTCCGGGAGGCCGTCCGGGAGGCCGAAAGGTTGACCGGGCCCGGGTAATGCCCGGCAATGCCGCCCAACACCGGGGACGCAGCGGATACCAAGCTACAAAGGGAGCTTTCCAGGAGTTAGCTATGACTACTACCTACTCCGCCATATGCCAGCCCATTGTACGGGGCGAGGGCGTTGAAAAGGTGTCCGGCCAGGCCATTTATACCGCCGACATCGCCTTGCCCGGAATGCTTTGGGGCAAAATCCTGCGCAGTCCCTTTCCCCACGCCCGTATTGTGCGCATTGACACCTCCCGCGCCGCCCGGCTGCCCGGGGTTCATGCTGTCCTTACCGGGCCGGACCTGCCCGACCGGCGAGTGGGCCGGCTGCTCCGGGACTGCCCGGTGCTGGCCCGGGACAAGGTTCTCTTTGTCGGCGAAAAGGTGGCGGCCGTGGCCGCCGAAGACCCGGACGTAGCCGAGGAAGCCCTGCTGCTGATTGATGTGGAGTATGCGGAACTGCCCGCCGTCTTTGACCCGGTAGAGGCCATGTCCGACGACGCCCCCACCCTCCACGAAAACCTGGCCTCCTACCCCGGTCTGCCCCGACCGGTGTCGCCGGTCAACAACGTCTTTGCCCACAACGTTTGGAACAAGGGAGAGATCGAGCGGGGGTTCGCCGAGTCCGACCTGGTTTTTGAGCATACCTTCACCACCCAATTGATGCACCAGGCCTACCTGGAACCCCATGCCTGCGTGGTGGAAATTGACGACCGCGGCCGGGTGCAGGTGTGGGCCAATAACAAAGGCCCCTTTATGCTGCGGGAACAGTTGGCCGCCGTGTGGGAACTGCCCAAGGAGCAAATCAGGATTAACCCGTGCAGCATCGGCGGCGACTTCGGGGGCAAAGGCTCCTTCATGGACGTGCCGCTGTGCTACTACCTGGCCCGGGCCGCCGGCCGTCCGGTAAAGATGGTGATGGATTACATCCAGGAGTTGCAGGCCGGGAACCCCCGCCATCCGGGCCGCATCACCCTCAAGACCGGGCTGAAACGGGACGGGCGCATCTGGGCCCGGCAGGCCGAAACCGTCTTTAACAGCGGGGCCTACGGCGCTTTCAAGCCCCGGGTGCACCTGCGCGGCGCCGACCACAGCGGCGGCCCCTACCGCATCCCCCACGTCCATATCGACAGCTACATGGTCTATACCAACAACATCCCCTGCGGCCATATGCGCGCCCCGGCCAAGCCCCAGGTAACCTTTGCCGTCGAGTCCCACATGGATTTGATTGCCCGGGAGTTGGGCCTGGACCCCTACGAGTTCCGGATGTTGAACGTGCTGCGGGAAGGGGACGCCAACCCGGTGGGCGAGACCTGGCGGAACATCCGGGCCGGGGACGCCCTGCGCCAGGCCGCCGAAACCGCCGGCTGGCACACTCCCAAGCCCGGCCCCTACGTGGGCCGGGGCATTTCCATCTCCGACCAGCCCCCCGGTTCCGGCCAGTCATCAGCCGAGGTTACGCTGGACGCCGGCGGCCAGGCCACGCTGCTGATGTCCCTGTGGGACACCGGCACCGGCGCCCATACCGTCCTGCGCCAGATAGTGGCCGAAACCCTGACTATTCCGGTGGAAGACGTGGGCGTAGTTATCCAGGACACCGACGCCGTGGATTTCGAATCCGGGCCCGGCGGCAGCCGGGTTACCTACACCTCCGGCCAGTCGGCCTTGGGCGCCGCCGAAGACCTGCGGGAGCAGTTGACCGTCCTGGCCGCCGAGTACCTGGGCGCCGCCGCCGACACGGTAACGCTCCAGACGGGACAGTTCCAGGCGGGAGACGGCCCCGGCCGGCGGGCCATGCCCCTTAAAGACGTGGCCGCCCGGGCGGTTGCCGCCCGGGGCGAATCCCTGGCCGGCCGCCAGACCTATACCGCCCCCCCGTCGGAATATACCTCTTACTGCGCTCAAGTAGCCGAGGTGGAGGTGGACCCGGAGACGGGAGAGGTAACGGTTCACAAGCTGGTTACCGCCCACGACGTAGGCACGGTGCTGAACCCCCTGACCCACCAGGGCCAGATCGAGGGCGGCGTAATTCAGGGCCTGGGCTATGCCCTGATGGAGGAAATGGAGACCGAGGAGGGCCGCATCTCCACCCTGAGCCTGGGCGACTACAAGATACCCACCATCAAGGACATCCCGGAACTGGTAACGGTGCTGCTGGAGCCGGCCGGCGGCCCGGCCCCCTTCGAAAGCAAGGGCATCGGCGAAAGCAGCAACACTCCGGTAGCCGGCGCCATCGCCAACGCCGTCTATGACGCCATCGGCGTCCCCCTGACCCAACTGCCCATCACCGCCGAGCGGGTGCTGCGGGCGATTCGGGAGCGGGGGTAGGGAATCCAGCCTGGGACTGGGGCGCCTGAATGGACGCATGCCCGTCGTCAAGAAGCGGGCTTGACCAGTACGATCAATATGCGCCGGTATTAGCCTAGCCTTCTGGCAACCACCGGCAATTGATAATACTGGATACTACTGCATGCCTGCCATCAACCAAGTCATCGAGATATTTGCCGGCTCCCGCCGGATACACCTTCAGGCCCGGGCCCAGCTTGACCGGGGAGATATACGGGCTGCGGCGGAAAAGGCTTGGCACGCCACCGATGCTCGCATCCTGGCCCGCACCGGACGGGACCCGCAAGCCACCTTCCAAACCTCCGGCGGCTGGAGGGGGTTAGCCAGAAACGACGAACGCTGTCGTTCACTTCGGCAGCGGTATGCCGGCTGTATTTCCGAGCGGCACGCTGGCTGCTGCTGCGACAGCCACAGCGAACCGGAAGACCTGATTAGCTAGGTTATCCGGGAAACCGCCCAATACATCCGTGACGCCGTAGCGTTGGCGGAGGAAGGGTGAACCGGCCGGGGCCAGATCTCCACGCCATTAAAATAGCCCAAGCGGCGCAAGCGGAAGTGGCTCCGGCAAGGGTCATCCTGTTCGGCTCCCGGGCCACCGGACGATACCACCAGGAATCGGACCTGGACCTCCTGGTCGTAGCCGGCGATAACCCGTTAAGCGCCGAAAACCGGGTTTACCAGACCGCTCAGGCATATATGCGCCGGCATCCGCCGCGGCTGGAACTCAACGTGATCGGCATGACCCGGCAGAAGTTCAACCGCTGCCGCCGCGCCAACCAGCACATCGCCGGACAAGCCGCCCGGTACGGAGTAGTAATGAGCAACGAAGGACTGGACTACCCGACTCCTTCCGAAGCGGAGGACGCCGACGGCTACCCTGACCACTGGCCGGAAACCGGCCGGCGCATCGAGCGCGCTCAAGCCTGGAACCTGACCCTACAGGACCTGACCGACATGGGCCATACGCATCAGGAAGCCAGCGGCTTTACCGCCCAGCAAGCCGTGGAGAACGCCCTGAAAGGCTGGCTCTCCGCCCATAACGACGTCCGAACCTTCGGCCACGAACTGCGCGGCCTGTGGGAAGACATCATCCGGCTCGAGGATTGGACCGAGCCGGAGCTCAACGAGGTTTACCAAGCAGTCGCCGAACTGTTTGAATATACTTACTATCCCGACTCCCGGGACCCGGAAATCCCCCGGGATTGGCTGTCCAACTATGCCGCCGTTTACCGCTACGGGGGAACCGACCACGAAATGACCGCCGCCGAGCTTCAGGAACTAAAGGAGAGGGTCAACCGGGTCGTTGAATCGGTGGTGAACCACATCTACTCCCGCAGCGGAGTGGATCGAGGCGGCTAGAGAAACCCGCGGGTCGCGGCCCGCCCCGATAATATGCATCAAGCCAGCGAAACCTGTATTTTGCCAACCCCGGGGTTCTCCGGGTAAAATAGACCATAGTTACCTTGAAAACTCCGGCGCCGCAAGTGGGTTCCGGGGGAGTCAATCCAGCAAGCCAGGGGAGAAAGAGAGGGTAGGATGCACCTCACCAGAATATGTATCAGCGGAGTACCGCCCTTCACTGACCCGGTTGTCTTGAAGTTTGACGAACGGGTTAATGTATTTATTGGGCCAAATGCTTCGGGAAAGAGCAGGTTATTGTCGTCAATTGACAATCACTTCAACGAACGTAAAACCAACTTTCAACGCCCCCCAACACCGGAACCGATGGCCCCACGGCTAACCTTTTGTGAAGAGTCGGACTACTTTGACGATTGGACGAAGGGCAAGAACTTGCTGTGTGTCGATGAGGAATTTGCTAATGCATACTTTAGTTCCCACGGCAACCGAACCCCACCGGTAATATATATAGGCCCTACCAGAATTGGACTACCAAGCATATCAGAGTTGGGCAATGACGATCCTGTCCCAACGACAGTGGAAGAAGTGCTGGCCGATCACTTCAGCGGGGCTAGACTGAAAGCCGTTATAGATATGCTGTACGCCAAAACGCGTGAGATGTTAGAACAAGAAAAGCAGGATGACCTGCCAACCAATGAACGCAGGGCTTGGAATTTTCTGTACTTGGACGAAATATCCCATTCGTGTGTCAAGTCTATCTGTGAAGAACTAATCACATCAAGCAGAGCCGTGAACTATCCTACCGGCTTGGACATTGACTACCTCGCAGATCAACCTTTAGCTAATCTGGAAAGTATATCCATAAACCGGATGCTTGGAATCTCCACTAACGATACCCCGAAATTCGACCACATTAGGCCCGAAGAGCGTCCCATCAACTTGTCGGGGACTGGCTCCGAAGGTAGGATCTATGTCGGCGACCTAAGTTCAGGGGCACAATCAACTCTCTTGTGGATTCTATGGCTGACATTCAAGATGCTTAGTCATTACGAATTTGCTAACGACTGGCACAAAAAGCCCGCCATCCTGCTGATTGACGAGATCGAAAACCACCTGCACCCCACCTGGCAGCGGCGGGTTATCCCGGCCCTGCTGGAACATTTCCCCGGGTTGCAGCTTTTCGCCACCACCCACTCCCCCTTTGTGGTGGCCGGCCTCAAGGCCGGGCAGATACACCTGCTGCAACGGGACGCCAACGGCGTGGTAACCGGCTCCACCAACGAGCAGGACGTTATCGGCTGGACGGTGGATGAAATCCTGCGGAACCTGATGGGGGTGGATGAACCTACCGACCAGCTTACGGTTGACCGGGCCAACCGCTTGCGGCAACTGCGCGAAAAAGAAACGCTGACGCCGGAGGAGGAAACCGAATTGCAGGAACTGCGCCGCCAGGTGAATAGCGACTTGCTATCCAGGGGCGGCCCGTTGGAGGCCCAGCGGGAACGCTACGCCAACTTGATGCGGGAGTTCCTGCGTTCCCGGCAATCCGACCTGACCCAGGACGGGGGGTAGCCGGGTTGCGTTGGGTTGACCGGGGGCCGGAACCGCTCGGAGTTGCCGACTATGCCCGACAGTTCACACCGGGTTGGATCGATTACTTTCAAAACGATGCTGGTGGACGGCCCACCGATTCCTATTGGCGGGAGTTCCGAACAACGCTGGGGAGCCAGACCAACCACATCTGCTGGTACTGTGAGCGGCAGTGCTACACCGTCGAGTACGGCGGGCGGGCGCCCACGGTTGACCATTTCCGGCCCATCAGCCGGTTTCCTCAGTTGGCTTATGAATGGTCGAACTGGATTTTCAGCTGTCAACGATGCAATGGTGAAAACAAAAGGGATAAGTGGCCCGAAACCGGGTATGTTGACCCCTGTGCCACCGATACTGCGGAGCGCCCGGAGCAGTATTTCGATTACGTTATAAGTACCGGGGAGATTGTTCCCAAGAACAGCCTCTCCACGACGGCTCGGCGAAAAGCCCTGGATACCATCAATGATCTGGGATTGAATCAGTTAGACGTGAGGTTTTACCGCTTGGACTGGACGCGCAGCTTTACGGCAGACCTGAGGGACCTCCCGGCCACGGAACGTCAAGAGCTTATCTCTTGGTACACCACGCAACCGGTCGAGTATGCCGGCGTAACCCAGATGGTCGTAGAACAATTGCGGCAGTCCGGGCGCGTTTAGCCGGCTTGGGCTTGCCTTTTTTGTTTCATACCGGTTAAGATGCTCCTTCATCCCAACATTATCAGGAGGCAACCGTTATGCCGCAAACTACCGGACTGGGCCACGTGGGCATTTTTGCCGACGATTTCATGAAACAGCGGGACTTCTATACCCGGGTGATCGGCCTGCAAATCGCCGATGAGAATCTGGAACGGGGGATGTGCTTTATGTCCTCCGATCCGGTGTCGGAACACCACGAGTTTGTGGTGATGAAGGGCCGGGAGGCCAGCCCTGACACCAAGGTAATCCAGCAGATTTCCTTCAAGGTTCCCACCATCCAGGATATGCGGGAGTACAAGGCCCGGCTGGAGGCGGAGGACATCACCATCGAGCGGATTGTCAGCCACGGCAATGCCTTCGGGATGTATTTCTTCGACCCGGAAGGCAACCGGGTGGAACTGTATTACCGGACCGGGTTCCCGGTGCCACAGCCCCACGGCGATCTCATCGACCTGGAACGCTCCGACGCGGAACTCCTGGCCGACGCGCGCCATCTCCTGATGACCAAGGAACCGGCCAGGTAGCCGATCCGGGAACCGGGGAGCAACCGGAGCTTTCACCCGGAGGCGTCGGGGCCGGGAGGAGCATTGCCCCGAGGAAACTCGGCCGGCCTCTGCGCCTCCATGTCTCTGGGTGAAAGTGCTTCCCGAACGTCGGGAATGACGTTCTTGGGCAGATTTGTTGGCAAGTGGGGCTACCGTCTCTACCTGGGGCTGGGGGCCTTGCTGGTGGTGGTGGCGGTCTTGTTTACCGTATTTCCCCAGATAATCACCGGATTCCACACCACCCTCTTCGTCCTCCAGGTGCTCAATGTGCCGGTCAAGCCCCAGTCCTGGTTTACCAGTACGCCGGTACGGGAGGAGCTAATCTACGACCGACCGGATGGGCCGGCCGCCGCCGATGTTTACTACATCCCCGACGGCCGGCGGCGGGCCGGGTTGCTGGTGTTCCTGGGCGCCAATGCCGCCGGGCGGGATGACCCGGATGTGATAAACTTCGGCAACGCCCTGTCCCGGGCCGGTTTTGTGGCGATGTTCAGTTGGTCGCCGACCATGGGGCAGCGCAACCACGTTGACCCATCGGAGATAGAAAACCTGACCTGGGCTTTCCAGCACCTCAGGCGTCAGGATTATGTGGACCCGGAACGGGTCGGCATGGCCGGCTTCTCCGTGGGCGGTTCCTTCGTTATGGTGGCCGCCGCCAACCCCCGGATTCGGGACGAGGTGGCCTTTGTCAACTCCCTGGGCGCCTACTACGATGCCCAGGATTTTTTCTTGCAGATCGCCAGTAATACCAAGTTCAGCAACGGCCCGGAGGCGGGTAAAACCGAACCCTGGGCGGTGGACGCCCTGACCCGGCGGGTGTTTGTCAACGAGCTGCTCCGGGTGGTGGACGACTCGGCGGAGCGGGAACTGCTGACCCGCCGCTTCGTCGCGGATGCGGCGGTTTCCGACGCCGAGTTGGCGGCGCTGTCGGAGCAAGCGAACCTCTCCCGGCGGCTGCTGGAAGGAACCACCCTGGAAGAAGCGGCAGCGCTCTTTGACCGGATGCCGGAAGACTTCCGGCAAGGACTTAAAGATATATCTCCCAGCGTTCATCTGTCCGGCGTGCGGGCGCGGCTGCTGATTATGCACGACGTAGGCGACCCGCTGATTCCGGTAGGCGAGTCCCGGCGGCTGGTGAAAACCCTGCAAGAGGCGGGGCGGGAGGACCTGCGCTACACCGAAACCGCCATTTTCGACCACGTGCGCCCGGGGGGCGACCGCAACTTGTGGGAACTGACCAAAGGCGCCAGCAAGCTCTACCGGCATATGTACGGCATCATCCGGCTGGCCGGATAGCCGGCTAATTCCCGGATAATTGCCACCCGGCAAAGCCGGTTTCCCTCCAGTAATTCTTGCCAGTAATTCTTGATTGCGAGGTAACGGCGATGACCCCACAGCCGGCCCAACCCGATCGCCCCGGCAGCTGTGTTGCCTGTGGACGGGAGTTTGACGCTGCGCCCTTTGATCCGGCGGAGATTCCCGCTACGCTGAACCCCACTCCCGACGAACCGAAGAACTTTGTCGAGCGCAGCCTGAAGGAACATAACCGGCTGCTGGATACCCTGTCCCGGCAGTTGGCCGAGCTATTGACGTTGCATCGGGATTTGGCTCCGGCCGGCCCGGTGGATAACCGACGTACGCTGGAGTTGCTGGAGACGCTGCAACAGAGCTTGCAGCCCCGGCATGGCCTGTGCATCAACGCTAACTGCGCCCCTTGCCGGGTGCACGAAGAGGCCATCAAGGAACACGTACTGCTCTATATTGACTGGAAGGTGCCCGGCACGGTGCAGAAACTGCAACAAACCCGCCATCGCAATTAGGAATTACGGGTTGAAGGAACCCGCTCCCGCCGGGACTTGCGCCCTATTCCCGGCCCTCTGCAATTCCTGATTCCTGATGGTTAAAGGGGGAAACGTACCCTTCCCCGGCGTCGGCGGCCACCGCTGCGCCCATGGCCGTAATCGCTACCTCAATCTGGTCATCCTCCGGCGGACGGGTGGTCAGCCGTTGCAGCCACAGGCCGGGAACGGCCAGCAGCCGGGCCGCCAGCCAGGTGGGATGCACGCCACTGAACCGGATCAGCTCGTAGCTTATTCCCGCCACCACCGGAATGAGCAGCACCCGGGACAGGATTCGCCACTCCAGGTCGGGGCGTCCCAGAAAGGCAAACACGATCACGGACACCAGCGCCACGGTCAACAGAAAGGCGGTGCCGCAGCGGGGATGGGGGGTGCCGAACTTGCGGACGTTTGCCACCGTCAGGGCCAGGCCGGCTTCGTAGGCGTGCACCGCCATGTGCTCCGCGCCGTGATAGGCAAACACCCGGCGGATGTCCTTCAACATCCCGATACCGCTGATGTAGCCCACCAGGATAAGCAGCCGGATTACGCCCTCGATGATGTTGCTGACCAGGTCCGAAGCGATAAAAGGGTCGAGCAGCCGCACCACCAGCAGGGGCAGAATGAAAAATAGACCCACGCCGAGGGTCAGGGACACCGCCAGGGTAACCGCCAGGACCCAGCCGGGAATTTCGTCGGCGGTGTCTTCCTGCTGACCCGCCGACGCCAGGGCCGCCGAACGGTTAAGGACCTTTATCCCCAACAGCAGGGTCTCCATGAGGACCAGCACGCCGCGCAGCAGGAGAATGCGACGGATACGCCCGGTAAAGGCGCTGTTCAGCCGCTCGTGATAATGGTAGATACCGCCATCGCTACGGCGCACCGCCAGGCTAAAATACTCCCGGCCCCGAATCATGACCCCTTCGATGACCGCCTGGCCGCCATAGGTGAATCTCGGTTGCTCCGCCACTGTCGCCGCCTCTGGAATTTTCACCGCAGAAACGCAGCGATACGCAGGCTTGCACAGAGCAGGTTACTCTCTGCGAAACGCTGCGTATCTACGGTGAAATAAACTCTTGCCTGGAAAATTACTGGAGGTTGTAACGCCGCCGCAGTCGCTCGATACGGCCCTGGGTGTCCACGATACGCTGCTCACCGGTGTAAAAGGGGTGGCACTTGCTGCAAACCTCGACCCGCAGGGCCGGCTTGGTGGCTCCCGTCAGAAAGACGTTGCCGCAAGAGCAGGTAACCGTAGCGTTGTAAAACTGGGGATGTATATTCGCCTTCATAATTACTGTCGCTTACCCCGGTTAGGGTGGGAATAGTATTCTCGTCCCCGGTCAGGCCGGATAGACGCTGACTTGGCGGCGGCCTTTGGCGGCCCACTCGAAGGTTACTTTACCATTGGTTTTGGCGTAGATCGTATAGTCCCGGCCCAGGCCCACGTTGTTGCCAGGGCGGATGCGGGTGCCCCGCTGCCGGATGATGATGGCGCCGGCGGTAACCTGCTCGCCGCCGTACTTTTTCACGCCCAGACGCTTGGGGTTGCTGTCCCGGCCGTTATTGGTGCTGCCGCCGGCCTTCTTGTGCGCCATGCTTGGCTAACCTCCTGCCTGGATGTCCTGAATAACGAGGCGAGTATAGTTTTGCCGGTGGCCTCGCTTGCGACGATAGCGCGTCTTGGCCTTATACTTGAAGACCATCAACTTCCGGTCCTTGTAATGGGACTGGACCTGGGCCACCACCCTGGCCCCAGCCACGTGCGGGGAGCCGAAGTTGACCTCGCCGCCGTCGGAAACGGCCAGAACTTCCTCGAATTCCGCCGCTTCGCCTACCTCCAGGGGCAGCAACTCCACATCCAGCACGTCGCCCGGCTTAACCCGGTACTGCTTGCCCCCGGTCTTGAAAATCGCATAATCCATAATAAATCAAAACCTCAACTCGGCTATTTTAGGGCAAAGAAGATGAGAGTGTCAAGGAAAAACGGCGCGGGTGCGGCGGGGCAAAACTGACTGGCAGTTAAATCATCGTACGGCCTGGTTCAATCGCCCCGAAGCCAGGAGAATCCCCCGAATAATTTGCGCCTACTGTCGCCCTTCCTGATTCGGCCCCGGCCGCCCGGCCAGAAACCGCTCCAGTATCAGCGTGGCGGCGGCGGCGTCCACCTCCCCCCGGCGGCGGGAGGGCTGACGGCCCGATTCCCGCAGCAGACCCTCCGCCTCCACCGAGGTAAAGCGTTCGTCCACGGAGTAAACCGGCAGACCGGTGCGTTGGCGCAGCGCGCGGACAAAGCCCTGGGCCTGCCTGGCCTGGGGGCCAACGGCGCCGGAGAGAGAATAGGGCATCCCGACAACGAAACCCTCAATGTCCCGCTGCCTGGCGAGGGCCAAAATCCGGTCCAGGTCCTGGCGTAAGGTAGTCCGCTCCAGGTATCCTGCCGGCGTGGCCGGCAGGCCGGGGAGACCGCCGGCGGCCAGGCCGATACGCCGGTTGCCCAAGTCAAGAGCCAGCAGCCGCATTTCGCACCGCCCGGAGGTTCGGGCCTAACCCTGCCGTCCCTGGCGTATCAGGTCGGGCACCTGACGGAGGGCGGCATCCAACCCCTCGGGCCGCCGGCCGCCGGCCTGGGCCAACTCCGGTTGACCACCGCCACCGCCACCCATAAGCCGGGCGGCGTCCCGCGCAATGTTCCCGGCATGAAGTCCCCTTGCCACCAGGTCGGCGGTTACCATCGTTACCAGCAGGGGATTGCCGTTGACCAGGGCGCCCAGGGCGATTACCGCGCTGGGCAGCCGGGTCTTGAGAAAATCGCCCATTTCCCGCAGGGCCTCGGCGCTGGCCGCCGAGGTGCGCCCGGCCACCAGCTTGACGCCATCCACGTCCTGCACCCGTCCCAGCAACTCCTCGGCCTCGGCGCGCCGGCGGCTCCGCTCCAGCGCGGCCAGGCGGCGGCGCAGCTCGTCGGTATCCTGGATAAAGCTGTCCAGGCGGGATTCCAGGTCCCCCACCGGCGTCTGGAGCTTACGGGCCAGGGATTCCAGCCGGGCCGCCTGGTCAACGAAGAGTTGCTCCGCCGCCCGGCCGGTTAACGCCTCAATCCGGCGCATCCCGCCGCCGATGCCGGACTCGCCCAGGACGAACAGCGTCCCCACCTGGCCGGTGGCGCCGACGTGAGTGCCGCCGCAAACCTCGACGCTGAAGGGTTCGGCGCCGCACTCTTCCGAACCGGTCATTCGCACCACCCGCACCGTATCGCCGTACTTGTCGCCAAAGAAGGCCAGGGCGCCATCGCGCACCGCCTCGGCGTAGGTGCTTTCGTCGGTGGACACCGCCAGGTTCTCCCGCACCTTCCCGTTGGCCAGGGACTGGACGGATAGCCGCTCCTCCGGGGACAGGGGGCCGACGTGGCTGAAGTCGAACCGCAGCCGGTCCGGGGAGACCAGGGAGCCGGCCTGCCGCACGTGGGGGCCAAGCACCGAGCGCAGGGCCGCATGGAGCAGGTGGGTGCCGCTGTGGTTGCGGGCAGCATCGCGCCGCCGCTCCGGGTCCACCCGGGCGGTAACCGGTTCTCCCAGGGAAATATCGCCGTGTTCCACCACGCCCCGGTGAACAATCAGCCCGGCCACCGGACTTTGCGTATCCGCCACCCGCACTGCCCCGTTGGGGCCGGTTATGACGCCTTGGTCGCCGATCTGGCCGCCGCCCTCGGCGTAGAAGGGGGTATCCGCCAGCACCAATTCCACCGGCTGCCCCTGGACGGCATGGCCGGCGGCAGCGTGGTCCACCAGCAGGGCGGCCACGATGCTTTCCTGCTCCAGGCGGCGGTAACCGACAAAGTGGGAGGGGCCGGCGCCCAGGTTCTCGTAGGCGGTGAGCATTTCCATCCCGCCGGTGAAGCCCCGCGCGGCGCGGGACTGCTCCCGTTGGGCCGCCATTGCCCGCTCAAACTCATCCCAGTCCACTTTAACGCCCTGCTCCCGGGCAATTTCTTCGGTCAGTTCCCGGGGGAAACCATAGGTATCGTAGAGGATGAAGGCCAATGAACCGGACAATGTGCCTGGGGTGGCGGAGGTAAAGGTAAACTCCGCCACCCCCGCGGTCATCGGTTGGGTTTCATGGAGAGATACCTCGTAGGCACGGCCGCCTGACTCTGTCTCCGGGCTGTCGGCAGGATTAGCGGCGCCAGAGGAACCAGAGGGAGATGTCCTGCCGCTGGCGTCGCTTAACGCTGCTCTCAGGATGTCCGCTCCCGTGTCGATCGTCCGGCTGAACCGCTCCTCTTCCAGGTCGATGACCCGCAGGATGAAAGCGTGGTTTTCCGCCAGTTCCGGGTACACTTGGCGGAAACGTTCCAGCGCTGCCGTCGCCACCCCGGTCAGGAAGGGCTGGGCCAGACCCAGCCGGCGGCCGTAGCGGATGGCCCGGCGGATTATCCGGCGCAGCACGTAGCCCCGGCCCTCGTTGCCCGGCACCACTCCGTCGCCAATCAGGAAGGCGGCGGCCCGGGCGTGTTCCGCCACCACCCGCAGGGCATAGTCCGTCTCCCGGTCAGCGCCATAGACCCGGCCGCTCAGTTGCTCCGCCTTTTCGATAATCGGCAGAAACAGGTCGGTTTCGTAAACATTGGGCTTGTCCTGCAAGACGGCGGCGGCCCGTTCCAGCCCCATACCGGTGTCCACGCTGGGCGCGGGCAGGGGAGTGCGGCAGCCTTGCGGGTCCTGGTAATACTGCATAAAGACCAGGTTCCACAGCTCGACGAACCGCACGCAGTCCTCGTAGTCACAGTTGGGGTGGCAGCCGGGCGGCAGTTGCGCCGGGGCGCCGTCCCGTTCCCGCCGGAACTGGGCGGTCAGGTCATCCGGCGGCAGCATCGGCCGGCAGCCCTTGGCCACGCCGCGGTCATAGTGAAGCTCGGAACAGGGGCCGGTGGGACCTTCGGCGCCGGCCGGCCCCCACCAGTTATCGCTGTCGCCATAGCGGTAGATACGTTCCACCGGCACGCCGATTTCGTCCCGCCAGATGGCAAAAGCCTCATCGTCGTCCAGGTGGATCGTTACGTAGAGGTCGGCCGGCGACAGGTTAAACCGGGTGGTAACCAGTTCCCAGGCATAGGCGGCGGCATGGTTCTTGAAGTAGTCGCCGATACTGAAGTTGCCCAGCATCTCGAAGAAGGTGAGATGCTTGTGGTCGCCTACCTCGTCAATGTCGGTGGTGCGGAAACTCTTCTGGGAACTGGTCAGCCGGCGGTTGGGCGGGGTCTGCTCGCCCATAAAGAAGGGCTTGAAAGGCACCATCCCGGCGCTGGTGAACAGCAGGGTGGGGTCGCCCGCCGGAATCAGCGATGCGCTGGGCAGCTGAAGGTGGCCTTTGCTTTCAAAAAACTGGATGAAAGAGCTTCTTATCTCGTCTCCGGTCATCAATACGGTTCACCTGTTGGCGGGAAATTGAGCATCGCGAATCGGGACTTAAGCGGGAACGGCAAGAACGGCAAGAATGATGCGGATGATTGTATGCCAGGGGCCGGAGAAGGTCAATCGGGTCCGGCCGACGGGGCTTGCCGAGCCGTACCCCGCGCTATGCACTGCTGGCTTTATTGGCATTGACCTGGCAATCGGCCGGGCCCTTTCGCCGCGTCTCCCGGCAGAGGTCGCACCGGGGTTGCTTCTGCCGGGTAAAGCCCGGGCCGGCGCCGGGAACAGGCCGGCTGGCAACGGGAATATCCCAAGGACCCGGTAAAGCCCGGGCCGCGCCGGGAACAGCAACGATATGGTACTGGCAGATACTCACATTGGGTAAGGCCCGGGCCAATACACCGGCGCCAGGTCTGCCCCCGGCCCGGGATTGCGCCGAAAAGCCCGGGAACCGGGGTAAGTCAGCCCTTGACCCGCGCCGGGGGTGGCTCATAAAATTGAGATTGACCCTTTATCGGAAAATTGCGATATGACTGCCGGGAGGTTCGAATGAACTCCAGCTTCATCGGGAAGATTGACAAAGCCAGAAAGTACGCCGAAGAGAGGGAACGGGTTACCATTAACCGCTTTCACGCCACCTTTGCGGGCAACCACAACACCTACCAGGTCAGGTTCGAGGCCGGCGAATGGCACTGCGAATGTCTGTTCTTTACCACCCGGGGCGTTTGCAGCCACACCATGGCTTTGCAGCGTATCCTTGATGACGTGCTGGCCCGGCAGGAAAAGTCCGCAGAGAAAGTCCAGGCTCCCTAACCCGAAAAACCCGGATATAGAACCCAACCAACGGGCCGGGGTTCACCGAGATTGGACCCTCTTTGTGGATTCTCTCGGTGAACCCTGGCCTCTCTGTTTCTCTGTTTCCCGGTGAACCTGCTTCCTGGGGAACCTGGGTTACTCCTCAAATCGCTTGAACACCAGGCAAGCGTTCTGACCGCCGAAGCCAAAGGCGTTGGACAGGGCCACCCGCACCGCCTGCTGCCGCGCCTGGTTCGGAACGTAGTCCAGGTCGCAATCCGGATCCGGCGTTTCGTAGTTGATGGTGGGGTGAATTACGCCGGAGGTAATGGCGCTGACGCAGGCCGCCGCCTCCAGGGAACCGGCGGCGCCCAGGGAGTGGCCGATCATTGACTTGGTAGAACTGATGGGGATTTGGTAGGCCCGGTCGCCGAACAGCCGCTTGATTGCCAACGTCTCAACCGCGTCATTAAGGGGCGTTGACGTGCCATGGGCGTTGATGTAATCCACCTCGGCGAGGGTAACGCCGGCGTCCGCCAGCGCCCGGCGCATGGCCTCCGCCGCGCTGCGGCCCGTCTCCTCCGGCTGCACCAGGTGGCCGGCGTCGGCGGTACAGCCGAAACCGGCCAGTTCCACCAGAATCTCGGCCTGACGCGCCCGGGCGTGTTCCAGCGATTCCAGCGTCAGGATCGCCGAACCCTCCGCCGGCACAAAACCGTCCCGGTGGGCGTCAAAGGGGCGGCTGGCCCGCGCCGGTTCCTCGTTACGGGCGCTGAGAGCGCGCATTACGGCAAAACCGGCCAACCCCAGTTGACTGATGCCAGCCTCGGCGCCGCCGGCCAGCATTACGTCGGCGCCGCCGTGGCGGATAAGTTCCAGCGCCTCCCCGATGGCCTGATTGGAAGCGGCGCAGGCGGTGGTGGCGGTGGAATTGTAGCCCTTGGCGCCCAGAAAATGGCTGACGTTGGCCGCCGCCATGTTGGGCAGCACCATGGGGAAAAAGAAGGGGGACATTCGCATCCCGTGCCTTTCGGCCAGGATACGGCAGTTTTCTTCCAACGTGGGAAAGCCGCCGTTGCCGTTGCCCAGGATCACGCCCACCCGGTAGGGGTCTTCCCGCTCCACCTTCAGCCGGGCCGCCGCCGCCGCCGTTAAACCGGCGGCAACGGCCAGTTGGGAAAACCGGGCCATGCGTCGCACTTCCCGCCCGGACATATACTCGGTAGGGTCAAAGTCCCGCACCTCCCCGGCGATCTGGCAGGGATAGCCGGCCGGGTCGCACAAGGTCATCGGCCCGATACCCGACCTGCCGGCCACCAGGTTTTGCCAGAACTCTTCCGGCGTCCGGCCCAGGGGGGTAATAGCGCCTACCCCGGTAACCACAACCCGGCTCCGCTGCATACCTACACCATGTTTTCCCAAATCAGCAATCAATTTTAGCGCCGGGGAAACTACCCTCGCCGGTCGGGGGGTAGCAGGGACTACTATCAACACACGACTGATTACGCCTACCTACCCCCGCCGGTCGGGGGGTAGCAGGTCCGGGTATAACTCGGGCTGGATGCCCAGGAGCGCCTCCCGCAGTTCGGCGGCCACAAACAGGGAACCCGTACCCAGAATCAGGTCGTCCGGCCCGGCCCACTCCTGCGCCAGGGCCAGAGCCTCCGCCACCGTGCGAGTTTTCGCCCCTCCGGTTAACCCGCTATTACGCATTTGCTCCGCCAAAACGGAGGGTTCCACCGAACGGGGATGCCGGGAACGGGTGGCAATGGCCGCCGGATTTGCTCCGGCCAGCAGCTCCACCATATCGGAAACGCTCTTATCCCGGGAAAAACCCGCAATCAGAATCAGGCGACGGTAATCAAAATACCGGGGCAAAGACTCCAGCAACGCTGCCATCGAGTAAACGTTGTGGGCGCCATCGGCCACCACCGTGGGGCGGCGCGCCAGCACTTCCAGACGGCAGGGCCAGCTTACCCCGGCCATCCCCCCGGCTATCGCCGCCCCCGGGATAGAATATCCCTGTTCCCGCAACGTCTCGATGACCGCCAGGGCGGTAGCCGCATTTTCCAGTTGGTGGCGACCCAGCAGCGGAATTCGCAACCGGTATTCTTCCCGCGGACCGCGTACCGTGAAAAACTGACCATCCAGGTCCGCCGCGCCCTCCTCCCAGGTTACGTCCACGCCGACCTGAACCGCGCTAACCCCCCGTTCCCGGCAGGCCGCCAGGATAACCGCAAGGGCTTCGGGACACTGGGGGGCAATGACTACCGGAGCGCCGGGCTTGATGATCCCGGCCTTGTCGGCGGCAATCTGGGCCACCGTGTTTCCCAGAATCGCCATGTGATCCAGGCTTACCGAGGTTATGACACCGACCCCGGGGGTTACCACATTGGTGGCATCCAACCGACCGCCCAGGCCGACCTCTATAGTCTGGAAGTCCACCCCATCCTGGGCAAAACACTGGAAGGCCATTCCGGTCATAAACTCGAACAGGGAAACCGGCCCCAGGTCGGACTGCTCCTCCAGCTGACGACCAATCGGCTCCAGCTGGCCGACCAGTCCGGCAAACCGGTCTTCCCCGATGGGTTTGGTATCCCGCCGGATGCGCTCGCGGAAAGTGTGCAGGTGGGGCGAGGAATAAAACCCGGTGCGATACCCGGCGGCGTGCAACACCGAATCCACCATTGCCGCCGTGCTGCCCTTTCCCTTGGTGCCGGCGACGTGGATGGTATGGGCCGAGCGGTGCGGGTCGCCCAACCGTTCCAGAAAGGACGCCATCCGGCCCAGGTCGTAGATGCGCTTCTGCCGGGGCAGCGCCGGACTCTGCCGTTCGTGGTCAACCCGGGCCAGCAGACAATCAATCGCCTGTGGATAGTCCATCATTGATTACGTTAATCCGAACCGGTCAGTGGTCTCGTATATGGGTCAGTGGTCTCGTATATGGGGAGGCATCAAGCCCAGGTTAATCTTCAACGCGTCGTTAAAGGTGATCGCGTTGACGAAGTCAATGTTACCCTCCAGGGGTCTTGGCGTAAAGCCAAAGGTATTTTCCACCATCCCCAATTCGGCCACGTTGCGCACCCGCAGCATCCGGAGCATCTCGGTGGTAATGGGCGGCCGGGGCGTTACCTTTTGCAGCAACGCCACGCCGGGCCACATCATCCACAGCGGGACGTGCGCTCTCAGGCGGCGCTTGCCCATAGCCCGGGCCACAATGCCGACAATTTCGTTGTAACTCAACTGTTCCGGGCCGCCAAGGTCCAGGGTGTGGCCTTGCAGGTCGTGACGGCTCAGGGACAAGGCGATGCATTGGGCTACGTCCTCGACCGCTATGGGCTGCAAGCGGTTCCGGCCCCTGGCGACTACCGGCACCAGGGGGAACAGCCGCACCAGCGCGGCCAGGGCGTTGAGGAACTCATCACCCTCGCCAAAAATTACGGAGGGGCGGATAATGGTGTAGGGCAGTCCGCTGTTGATGACGGCTTGTTCGCCCAGCCACTTGCTGTGCAAGTAAGGAAAGGCCGGGTTGTTGACGGCGCTCACCGCGCTCACCTGGATAAACTGACGGACACTGCCGCCGGCTTTGGCGGCGGCAACCACCTTTTCCACGCCGGCCCGGTTCACCCGGTCAAAGGTAGCGTCCCGGCTTTCGCGGATAATCGCCACCAGGTGAATTACCTGCTCGACTCCCCGGCAGGCGCTGGCCAGGGCGTCGACATCGCCGACATCGCCGTAATACACGTCCACCGAACCCGGCGGAAAGATGCGCTCCCGCCCCGGGCGGTGTACCAGGCAGCGCACCTGGTAACTATGGTCCAGGAGCTTTTGCACCACCCGGCGCCCCAGAAACCCGGTGGGGCCGGTAACCAGCACCGTCATACTTCGTCTCCCTGGAGCCGGGCTATAGAAGCCGGGCATAGGAACCGGGCGAACCGGGTATAGGAACCGGGCATAGTTATGCTACCCCGGTTATTCTATTGTAATATAAGAATCGGGAATTGAGGGTATAATTCCGCCTACCAACCGGGCGATCGCACCTCACCCGGGGGAGGGGGCTTTTGGCCCGCTTCCCGAGGGAGAGCCGGCCCCGCCGCCACCGGGCAACGGGTCAGGTTCGGCAGCCGGCAAGTCTATCGGTAGGCGCAGCCCGCCGCCATTATAGTAACGGGTCAGGTTCGGCAGCCGGCAAGTCTATCGGTAGGCGCAGCCCGCCGCCACCGGGCAACGGGGTCAAGATAGTAACGGGGTCAAGGGCGAGGGCCTAAAGCAAGGAAAGGCTATGACGCAACCGGAACTACACTTTGGGGCCAGCCTGGTCCTGGGCGCCGCGGAGATTGCCGCCGAGGGACGGTGGCTGGAAGAGCTGGGTTACGAATACCTTGCCGCCGGGGAGCATTTTATGCGCGGCAACCCGCCGGGGCCGACTCACGCCGCCCTGCCCCTGTTGGCCGTGGCCGCCGGCGCCACTGAAAAGATCCGCCTCCTCTCCTCCGTCCTGCTCGCCCCTTTCTATCATCCCCTGACCCTGGCGAAAATGACCGCCACCCTGGATCTAGCGTCCGGGGGCCGGCTGACCCTGGGCGTGGGCGTGGGCGGCGAGTTTCCGATGGAGTTTGAAGCCACCGGGCTGACGGTACGGCAGCGGGGCCGCCGTACCAACGAATGCCTGGCCGTCCTGCGGCGTCTCTGGCAAGGGGAGGAAGTATCCTTCACCGGCCGGCATTTTCAGCTAACCGGCGCCAGCATCAACCCGCCGCCGGCCCAGCAGCCCCATCCACCCATCTGGGTGGCGGGACGCCGGGAAGCCGCCATGCGGCGGGCGGCGCGCTACGGCGACGGCTGGCTCCCCTACTTCTATAGCCCGGAACGCTACCGGGACAGCGTGGCGCAGATTACCCGCCTGGCCCGGGAAGCGGAACGAGACCTGGCCGGGTTTCAGTGGGCCTTCTTTCCCTACATCGCGATCTACCCGACGGAACAGGAGGCCGCCGTGGCCGCCGCCACCGCCCTGGGCGGACGTTACCTTTACGGCGGCGACTTTCTCAACATCGTCCGCAACTACTGCCTGCTGGGGACGCCGGAAAGGTGTATCCAGCGCCTCCAGCAGTATATTGACGCCGGAGCGCGGCACATAGTTTTCAGCGTAGCCTGCCCCAGAGAAGACCGGGTACGACACATCGAAACGATCGCCGGAGAAATTATGCCGTACTTTCGCTGCGAATGAGCCTGAATGCTTAACCGCGTCGGAGTGCTGAACCGGGATTGCCCGGATAAAAGGGTTTAGTTATGTATTGTTACCCTTTCGCTATGGTGTATAATACCCTCGTGTAATTCGCCCCCAGAGGAACGGCGGGTGCCGGTCAACCCTCGCGAGTTGCTCATGGGTTATATGGTTCACGGCTTATAGCGCCTGTTGGCAAGGTGGTGAGATGGCAGTAACGACGTCAAGAATCAAGCGGGTGGTTATGGTGCAGCCGGCTTCCGCCGGCGGCAACTTCGAGTATATGGCGATTCCCCGACAGGGGATGCTGTTCCTTTCCACCGCCCTGGGGCAATGGGAAGATGGGCCTTTCCACTACGAAAGGGAAATCTGGTTTGAAGACCGCAGCGGTTTGATGGACCCGGACAAGGATCTGGAAGGGGTGGACGTCCTGCTGGTAACCGCGTTGATTAACGAGGCGCCCCGGGCTTACCAGATCGCGCACCAGGCCAAGTTGCACCATCCCAATCTGATTACCATCGGCGGCGGGCCCCAGATGGGCCCCCTGCCGGAAGAAGCCTTCGCCCGGGGCAATTTCGACGTTATCGTGCAGCGGGAGGGGGAGGACATCGTAGCTCCCCTTTGCGACCTGTTGCTCACCCAGCCGGTCGGCGCCCGGGAAGCCTACCTCGAAAAGGTTCCCGGCATCAGTTTCCGCAAAGACGGCCAGGTAGTCCAGACCCGGCGGCAGGGACTGGTTGACCCGGCCTTTGCGGAACTGCCCGATTTCCGGTCCATCAAAGACCTGACCCCGCAGCAGCCGATGCCCGGCGGAGTTTTGGAGACCGTCCGGGGCTGCACCGAAAAATGCACCTACTGCCAGGTAATTCAGCAATTCCTGGGCTACCGGTTGATTCCCCGGGAGACGGAAATAAAGCGGCTGCGCCAGTTGCAGCAGTTGGCCGCCGACGGGCTGTTCCATACCTCCCGCAATGGCAAGCTGAACGTGTTTATCTCCGACGACCTGCACACACCCCCCCTGCGGGCGGTCAAGTACCGGAACGAGCGGCTGGAGCGGTTGAAGAACTGGCTGGGCCATACCGACGATATGTACCTGATTTGCCAGGCCCGCGCCGAGATCGGCCAGGACCCGGAATTGGCCCAGGCGATGTACCAAGCCAACATCCGGATGCTCTACCTGGGGGTCGAGTCCAACAACGCCGCCAACCTTCTGGCAGTGAACAAACGCCAGCAAGTCGGCCAGATGGAACAAGACCTGAGGGCCCTGAACGAAATGGATTTCTCGGTGGTGGCGATGACTATTATCGGGCTGCCCTACGACACCGAGGAAGATATTATGAACCTGGCCGACTGGGTAACCCGGTATAGCCGCTACCAGACGGCCAACTTGCTGACGCCCTTGCCGGCTACCTCCAACTGGGAGGCGTTGACGCCTTTGAACGAGCGCGGGGAGCTGCTGCAAGCGGGCGAAATGCGCCCCTATCATCTCTACACCGGGCGTCAGTTCGTCCATTACGACGAGCGCTGGTCGATGCAGGAGAGCCGGGAGTTGTTTGACCGCTATTCGGCCAAGCTGACCTCGGTGGATAACCTGTACGGGCGGATTTTCCGCATCCTGCGGTCTTACAAGCTACGGTTGGCCGCCACCGGCCGGGACTTGGGAGACTCCATCAGTTCCCATTTCAGCGAGGCTTCCGATACCCTGCGCAACTGGTCCGACCCGGTATCCATCGCCGGCAAGGAGTTCGGCCAGAACATTTCCCAGCGGGTGGACGAACTGGCGGAGACGCTGAAGACCGTGTCCCAACCCCTGGCCAACACCCGCCGCGACCTGGCCGAGAATATCAACAGCAAGGTAAACGAACTGACCGACGCCCTGAAAACCCTGTCCGACCCGGTAAGCGCCGGCAGCAAGGACCTGGCCGACAATATCTCCGGTCGCATAACCGAGCTTTCCGAGATGATCAACGGCGTGCTGCTCGAATCCTCCCCCCGACGCCGTACCGCCAAGGAATAGGTTCCCGCCCGTCTCGCGCCGGGTCGCCGTACCTTCATCCTGAGCCGGCATCCTGAGCCGGTCGCCGGATGGGAGAGGGATGGTTTGACCGGTTCAGGATGCGCGGACGGCCAACTCGCCGCCGGCCGGCCCATGTATTCGGGAATAAGATGAGCGATACGCACCGTGTATTTGTTACCGGGCTGGGAATGGTCAGCCCCCTGGGACTGGATGTTGCGTCAACCTGGGCCGGTATCGTCGCGGGCCGGTCGGGCATCGACTTCATCAGCGCCTTCGATACCGCGGGCTTCGACACCACCTTTGCCGCCGAGGTAAAGGGCTTCGACCCGGAAAACTACCTGGAGCGCAAAGAGAGCCGGCGGATGGACCGCTTTGCCCAGTTCGCCGCCGTCGCCGCGCAACAAGCCTGTCGCCACGCCGGCATCACCCTGAAGTCGGAAGACCCCTTCCGGGTGGGCGCAATCATCGGCAGCGGCATCGGCGGCATCCTCACTTTGTCCCAACAGTACGACGTACTACGCGACCGGGGCCCCCGGCGGGTTACACCCTTTCTGATACCGATGATGCTGGGGGATATGGCCTCTGCCCAGGTATCCATGGTTACCGGCGCGATGGGGGCCAATTACTGCGTCGTATCCTCCTGCTCCAGCGGCGCCGATGCCCTGGGCCAGGGCTGGGAGCTGATCCGCCGGGGTCAGGCCGACGTGGTGCTGGCCGGGGGCAGCGAGGCCCCCATCGTCCCCATCGCGGTAGCGGGTTTCAACTCCCTGCGCGCCCTGTCCCGTTTCAACGAAGACCCGCCCCGGGCCAGCAAGCCCTTTAACCGGGACCGGGACGGCTTTGTTATGGGCGAGGGGGCCGCAGTGCTGGTTCTGGAGAGCGAAGGGCACCTGCGGGAACGGGGCGCCGCTCCCCTGGCGGAACTGCGCGGTTACGGGGCCACCTCCGACGCGCACCACCTGACCGAACCCAACCCCACCGGACAGAGCGCCGCCAAAGCCATCAAACTGGCCTTGCAAGCAGCGGCCATTGACGTGTCCGAAGTGGATTACCTCAATGCCCACGGCACCTCCACGCCGCTGAACGACTGGCAGGAAACCAAGGCCATCAAGCTGGCGATGGGCGAAGAAGCCTACCGGGTGCCCATAAGCTCCAGCAAATCCATGACCGGCCACCTGCTGGGCGCCGGGGGCGCTCTGGAAGCGGCCATCTGCGTCATGGCGATCCAGGACAACATTATGCCGCCCACCATCAACTTGGTGGATCCGGATCCGGAATGCGACCTGGACTATACTCCCCTCCAGGCCCGGCGCCAAAGGGTGGACGTAACGATGAGCAACTCCTTCGGCTTTGGCGGTCATAACTCGGTACTGGTCCTGACCGACCCGGCCTGGGCCGACTGAGCCGGCGGTCAGGGTTTGTTTCGGCGTCCGCTGCCGGATGAAATAGAAGAAGCGCTCCCCTCTTTCACCAGGGGGGAGCGTATCGGCAGCGCCATCGCCCACGCTGCGCCCCTGCTGGTCGGCGTCCCTCTGCTTCCCCTGCTGGGCGGCCTCGTCATGGCCCTGTTGCCCTGCCCGATAGTGGCCTACGTCATTTCCCGCGCCTTCCGCCGCCGCCAGTCCACCTGGGGCGCTTTTCAGGGAATGCAAGCCACCTTAATACAGATGCTGCTGGTAGCGCTGGTCTTTGCCGCCGAAGTTTTCGGAATGGCGGCAACCTCCGAAGCGGAAGCGGTAGTATCAACAATATCCCAGGCATCGCTGGTGGGCTTTGTCTGCGCTTTTCTGCTTTTCCTCTATACCCTGTGGGGCGCCTGGGATTGCGCCTGGGGCTATGACTTCCGCTACATCTTCATCAGCAACTTCGTTGACCGGATAACCGCAGCCAACCTGCGGCGGCAAGAGCGCCGCCGGCAAAGGGACAACCCTCCCAACCGGACGAATTCACCGGGCGGCCCGGATCAGCCCGCCCGGTAGCGCTGCTGACATTCGCCGCTGGCCTCCGGCCCCTTCAGCCTTTAAGCTCTGTTTCAGCTCCGGGCAATCCCCCTGGCGCCGCGCCAGAGACGACCCGCGCCGGCAGCTGGGCAACGCCGGAACCCGTCTTCGCCGGAATCTGTCTTCGCCGGAATCTATCTTGACCGGAACCCGTCTTGAAACGCTGACCACCGGAGCGTAACCGGTCGCCACCAATGCCGCAACCCGTCAAACAATGGCAGCTGCCTACCGACTGGACGGAAGAGGAAACCGGCCGGTTGCCCGCCGACTTACCCCGGGGTTTGGCTCCGGCGCTGCTGGCCCGGGGCATCGACAATGCGGAAAAACTGCGGTTTTTCCTGGAACCGCCGCACCGCTTGCCCTACAGCCCCCTCCGCCTGAGCGGCATGGAAGCGGCCCTGCAACGGCTCTACCGTTCCATCAATGGAATCGGGGGAAGAACCGGCAAGGGAACCGAAACGGCCCCTCCGGGCCGCGAAAAGGTGGGCGTCGTCGGGGATTTCGACGTGGACGGGGTAACCGGCACGGCAATTCTCCTGGAGGGATTGGCTGACTTCGGCATCGAAACCATTCCCTACTTACCCCACCGGGTAGCCGAAGGACATGGTCTGTCCGCCGACGCAGTGAACTACCTGGACAGACAGGGGTGCGCCCTGATAATCACCGTGGATTGCGGGGTGTCCTCGAAAGCAGAGGCGACCCTGGCCCGGCGACAGGGAATGGACGTCATTATCACCGACCATCATCTTCCCCCCACCGACCCGCCCGAGGCGGTGGCAATCATCAACCCCGGAATGCCCGGCAATGAGTATCCCTTTCCTCAACTATGCGGAGCCGGGCTGGCCTTCAAGCTGATGCAGGGACTCTACCACCGGCACGGGCGGCCCTGGCCGCGCCATTTGCTGGAACTGGCGGCCCTGGGAACCATTGCCGACCTGGTGCCTTTACGAGACGAAAACCGCTACCTGGTGCGGGAGGGATTGAAGGAACTGGCCCAAACCCGCCGCCCCGGGCTGCGGGCCTTGTACCGGCTCGCCCGCATCAATGCCGCCACGATCAGCGCCGAAACCGTGTCCTTCCAGATCGCCCCGCGTCTCAACTCGCCGGGCCGGATGGGCCACGCCCGGGATAGTTTGCGCTTGCTGACCACCCGCTGCCCCGAGGAGGCCGGTAACCTGGCCCAGCGGCTGGAAGCGTTGAACCGGGAGCGGCAGGAACTGACCCGGCGGGTTTACGCCACCACCCAGGCCGAGGTAGAAAGCCGGGAAAACTTGCCGCCAATTATCCTGGCGCGCGACCCGCAGCTCACGCCCGGCGTGGCCGGCCTGGTGGCCGGGCGGCTGGCCGAGGCCTTCCACCGCCCGGCGGTAGCTCTGGCGGCGCTGGCTGGAAATAACCTGATGGCCAGCGGGCGGAGCATCCCGGAGTTTCACCTGAAGGAGGCTTTTGACGCCTGCAAAGACCTGTTTGAACACTACGGCGGACATGCTCAGGCCGCCGGGTTCACTATCACCCGGGAGAACTTGCCGCTGCTGGAACGCCGCCTGGCCGCTATCGCCGGGGAGCGACTGGAGGAGGCTGACCTGCGGCCGAGCCTGCCCATTGACGCGGAAATCCGCCTGGCCGACCTGACGCCCGATTTTCTCTGCCGGCTGGCGGAACTGGAACCCTTTGGCCCGGCCAATCCGCAACCCCTTTTCCTGACCAGGCGGGTCCCGGTTGTTGCGTCTCGCCTCGTGGGCAAGCTGCGGCAGCACCTGAAGTTGCAGGTCGGCGAGGGGAACCGCCGCTACCCGGCGTTGGCCTTCAACCGGGCTGCGGAGTGGGACGGAACCGCCGGGGCCATCGATATGGTTTATTCCATCAACGTTGACCACTGGCAGGGTAGGGAGCGGGTGAACCTCTTGCTGGCGGATTACCGTCCATCCGGCTCCAGTCCTTAAAATGACAATGGCGCAAGGAGGTGATAAAGTAAAAGTGGAGAGTAACGAAGATCGGAACAATCCCTGGGCCTGGGCGCCGGTAGTGCCACGGAAACTGCTGCTGGTGTCCTGGCTGGTTTTCGTCGCCATAGCCCTGGCGGCAATCGGAATTGAGCGTGTTGCCCATCCCGGCCAAGCCGTTGCGCTTACGCTTTGGCGGGCGATTGGCGGCAATGCCAGCGGCGTGTCCTACTGGCTGATATTGGGTAGTTACCTGACTACGGAGGTGTTGATGATGGTACTGACTTTGCGGAGGAATCGATACGAGGTGGAAAGGGCCGCTGCCAAGGCTGCCACCGAGGCTGCCGCCAAGGCGCGGGCCGAGGGAAGGAGCGAGGAGCGGCAGGAGTGGCAAGCCTGGTATGAACAGGTAAAAGAGGACTTGGAAAATGGACGCCTGCCGTCGGCGCCGCCGCCCTCCGGCAGAAATGGCAACGAAGCCGGTTAACAACGCCCCGGAAAGGGCCGGGCCAGATTGGTTCCCTCGGCCAACTTAGCGCCACCGCCCCGGCAGGAAAGGGACCGCCTGGCGCAGGGTATTTGCCGCCCTGCGATTCAGTCCGGCGGCTTTTCCCAGGGGAAATGCTGGTAAACCGCGTCTTGCAGGTAGAAAGGCTTGAAGTCCAGGAAATAGTCGGCCCGGAAGTTGGTAGTGCGCCGGGTATAGAGGGCGGCATAGCGAACCTCCAACCGGTCGAAGGGCGGCTTCCGGAAAATCCGGTCGCTGATCCGTTGGAAAGACTTTCCGGTGTCGTTGATTTCGTCCACCACCAGAAGGCGGCGATGGCTGTCGACGTTGCCCAGCAGCGCGCCGTCGCTGACGAAAAGCAACGGGCGTTCCAGCAAGTAACTCAGGTGAACCGCCGGCGCCAGCCCGCCCCGGGACACGCCGGCAATCAGGTCGGGACGCCAGCCGTCAGCCGAGGCTAGAATCAACTGGCCCAGCCGGACAATGCCCTCCCGGACCTCCGCATATTCAACGTAGCGTCTTGGCTGGTTCATCTTAAATCCGGCCAACCTATCATCCCTCTACCCCGGAAGGGGGCTGTGGCAAGGGGAAAAGCGGCCGGGATTGCGGGAGGTTCACGCCGCCCGTCCCCTTTCCCGGCGGCTGATACTGACCAGCTGGGCCTTATATACCAGCAGGGGTATGGCGATTACGATGACCAGCAGGGCCACGATTTGCGCCTCGTTCAACACCCCGCCGAAGTAGGTGTTGACCTCGACCCGCAGGAAGCTCAGGAAAAAGCGACCAATCGAGTAGAGCGCGCCGTAGAGCACAAACAGCATCCCATGCGGGCGCAGCCGGTTCCGCAAGGGCCAGATAATCGCCAAAACGACCAGGTCAAACAACAACTCATAGGCCACCGCCGGATGGCTCGCCGCCCGATTAACCCCGGGGCTGTCCACGTGGGTATAGACCACGCCCCAGGGCAGGTCGGTGAACTTGGCCCAGTGCTCCCCGTTGATAACGTCTCCGATGCGTCCGATCGCCATGGCGATCAGCAGGGCCGGCGCCGCGACATCGGCCAGACGGCCAATTTCGGGCAGCGGGGCCTTGTCCGGTTCCCCGGCAAAGCGGAAGTACCGGCCCCACAGGGTCAGGAACCAGTTGGAGTTGCGAATCAGGATGTAGGCCGCGCCGCCGGCAAAGCCGCCCAGGATGGCGCCGTAGATGGCGATGCCGCCGGTCCAGACCATCAATATCCGCAGCGGGTCGGCGGCGTACACGGCCCAAAAGTCGATGACGTGGAGCAGGCGGGCGCCGATGATGCCGCCGATGATGCACCATACCGACACCGAGAGGATGGCGTCCCCGTCCAAACCCTCCTTCCGCCCCCAGCGGACGGTCAGGATAACCGCCGTAGCCACGGCCACAAAGGTCAGGAAACCGTGCCAGGACAGGAGAAAAGGGCCAAAGTCAATGATGTTCGGGTTAAAGGGGATACTGATTGCGCCGAGTACGTTCATCGGTTTGCTCTCACCCGGTAATGTGGTTTGCCGGCCGGCTCGACCAGGGATTAGGCGCCCGGCCCGGCCCGGCCCGGCCGAGGGTGCGTACAAAATACGCCTCGGCTTGGTGCGGTGGCAAGGCCTCTGCCAACCGGAAGTATTCCTCTTCGGCGGAGGGCAGATAGAACAGGGCCGGGCCAGCGCCGGAAAGGTGCGGCCGCCGGCCGGTAACCCGTTCCGCCAGACGGCGCAAGCCCGCCAGGGCCGGGAACACCCGAAAAGCCACGGCTTCAAATACGTTGTGCAGCGAATCTTCGGCGTACCGGCCGGCCCGGAGGTTTTTCGTCATTCGGCGGGTTGCTTCCCCTTTGCCGTAGTGGGCCGGAGTTAGCTCGCCATAAAGCCGGGCCGTCTTGCCCTCCAAAGTAACCCGGGGACAGATCAGGGTTGCGTCCGCGCCGGGCGGGGATGGCAAGGGTTCAATCAGCTCGCCCCGTCCCCGGGCCAGCGCGACGCCGCCATGCAGGAAATAAGGCACATCCGAGCCAAGCGTCGCCGCCAGCCGGGAAAGTTCGGCCAGCGTCAGGTTCAATTCCCAAAGCCGGTTCAGCGACCGCAGGGCCGCGGCGGCGTCGCTGCTGCCACCGCCCAGGCCCAGACCCACCGGAATGCCTTTCTTGATCTGGATGTGCGCCTGGGGCGGCCGGCCACCCCTTTGCGCCAGGGCCGTCGCCGCCAGCCACACCAGATTATTATCGCCGTTCAGCGACGGGTCATCACACTCCACCCGCAAGGCGTCGGCCGGGCGGATTTCCAGTTGATCGGCCAGGTCAATGGACTGGAGGACCGTCCGTACCTCGTGGTAGCCGTCGTCCCGACGGCCCAGGACCTCCAAAGTCAGGTTCAACTTGGCAAAGGCCGCAACTCTCAAACCGGCGCCCCCCCGTTATCCTGGCCAAGGCCCTGACGCCCAGCTTCCCGGACGGTATAGACTGCCGCCCATTCCTCAATGGACAGGGTTTCCGCCCTTCGCTGGCCGTCGATACCGGCCGAAGCCAGCAACCCGCCCACCACGCCGGCCGGCAGACCCAGCCCATGGCTCAGGGAGTTGCGCAACTGCTTGCGGGGAGCGGAAAAGCCGGCCCGCACCAGGTCAAAGAACGCCTCCGTATTGGCTACTTCCACCGCCGGGCGCTCCCGCAGGTCCAGCCGCACTACCGCCGAAGTAACTTTGGGAACCGGGCGAAAGGCGCCGGGCGGTACGAGGCAGACCGGTCGCGACGTCGCATAGTATTGGGTCGCCACCGCCAGCAGGGACATTTTGCCGGAAGCGGCGGTCATACTGTCGGCCACCTCTCGTTGCAACATCAAAACCATCGACCGGGGGCGCGGTTCAGCTTCGAGAAAACGCCGGATAATCGGGTTGGCCGCATAGTAGGGCAGGTTGGCCGCCACCTTGTAAGCAAGGCAAGCCGGCCGGTCGCCCGGCGCCTCCGGCGCTCCGGCCCTGACCAACGCCCCAATGTCCACCGTCCGGGCGTCGCCGCTTACTACGGTCAGGTTCGGCGGATTGCCCAGCCGTCCCGGTAGGGCGGCGGCCAGTCCAGCGTCCAATTCCACCGCCACCACCCGGGCCGCCCGCGCCAGCAGCCGCCGGGTCAGCGCGCCCCGGCCCGGGCCAATCTCCAGCGCCACATCCTCCGGAGCCAAGTCCGCCGCCGCCACGATGCGACGGAGGATACCGGCATCTACCAGAAAATGCTGACCCAGGGACTTGCGGGGCCTGGCCGGAGGAGGGGAGGGTACGGTGAAAGGAGCATTCACGATGTCAGCTCAGCTGTTCCCCCTGGTTAGAGACCGCGCACCCCCCTTCGACCAAGCCTTGCTGAGCGTGTCCCGGGCCACAGCTCCGGCCAGGCGCTCCCACGGCACCCGCAGGTTCCTGCTTACCGTTGCTTCCTTCCGGACCTGGCGGGGTTCGCAAGTCTGCGCCGCGTGGGACCCGGCCTTCAACACTGCCTTCCCGGGATAGTGGCCCATAAAGTCCAGCCTAAGGGAGGGATTCCACCCCGCTATAGCGGATTGCGGGTACAGGGCACCGCTAGCTCCCCGTCTAGCGCGGCCTCCGATTCAATGTTAGGGTAGTACCGCAACCCTGTCAAATGCCGCGCCCGGCCCCGGGGCAACCCCACGCCGGCCCCTTGCCCGCGCCGGTCCCTTGCCCCGGTAAAGCAGCCGGGGCGCCGGGAGATTCCGGGAATGATAGAGAATGACGGAGAATGACGGAACGCGGCGCCGGTGTTAGAATTACCCGGAACAAGAGTAACCAGGCAAGTTGAGGAAAGCGGTATCCTGCACTCCTGACCGGCCCTGTCCCAAACGGAGCAACCATGCAAGTGAAGAAAGCGGTCATTCCGGCGGCCGGATTGGGCACCCGGTTCCTGCCCATCACCAAGTCGGTGCCCAAAGAGCTATTGCCGATCCTGGACCGGCCCATGCTCCAGTACGTGGTGGAAGAGGCGGCAGAGGCGGGTATCGAGGAAATTATTATCGTTACGGCCCGGGGCAAGGAGTCGATCGCCGCCTACTTTCAGCCACGACCGGAGTTGGAGGCGCGGCTGGCCGAAACCGAAGACGCCGGCCGGTTGGAACAACTACGGCGCGCCGACTCCCTGGCCCGGGTCTCCTTCGTCATCCAGGAGCAGCCCCTGGGGCTGGGCCACGCCGTGCTGACCGCGCGGGAGGCGGTGGGCGCCGAGCCTTTTGCCGTCATCCTGCCCGATGACATCGTGGCGCACACGCCGGGAGTAATATCCCAACTGCTCGCAGTGGCGGAGCGATTCGACGCCGGCGTCGTGGCGGTGGAACGGATGCCCTGGGAGGTCATCCATAACTACGGGGTAGTAGCCGCGGTCCAGACGGAGGGCCGGACGCATCGCGTAAACCGGCTGGTGGAGAAGCCGCCGCCGTCCGCGGCTCCCTCCAACCTGACCATCGTGGGCCGCTACCTCCTGCCCCCGGAGATTTTTGACTGCCTGGAGCGCACCCTGCCGGGCGCCCGGGGCGAGCTCCAGTTGACCGACGGCATTGGGCTGCTGCTGGAAAGCCAAGAGGTTTACGCCTATGAGTTCCGGGGCGTCCGCTATGACGGCGGCGCCCCGCTGGGCCTGCTGCGGGCCTCCCTGGAGTTTGCCCTGGCCCGGCCGGACACCCGCGAGGCTACTCAGGAGTTGCTTCAATCCCTTCGAGCCAGCCAGGACATCCAAGCCGACCCGGCCCGGCCGGCGCCGTAAGCGTCCGTTGCGCCTTCCGATAACTGCGAGCTGAGCAAGACTGCCAATGCAAAGCAACCGGAAATCCGCCCTCGGGGAGTCCGGCATCCTTTCCGCAAGGGGATGGGAGCGGGCCGCCGCCGTCTTGCTGCTCCTCTACGTACTGGCCGTGGCGATTTCGGTAACCGCCCGGGTATCCAGCAACCCCTATGCCCGGGTGGCAGCGCCGGAAGCGCCCGTCTCCGGCAACCCGGCGCGGGATTTGATCCCCATTGGGGTGGCGGCGCCGTCCGGCGAGATAACGGTAACGCTGGAGCTGAGCCCGAATTGGTACGTGTACGTGGTCAGCCAGGCGGCCAGCCTGTTGGCCGCCTTTATCCTGACGGTCCTGGCCGCCGTCAGCTATCGGGTGTTCCGGCGCTATGAGCCGACGCTGGCCCTGGCCGGGGCTTTCATGTTCCTGGGCGCGGCCGGCTTCGCCGCCCTCTCCAGCATCACCGGGCTGGCCCTGCTCCGGGAATACGGCGCCCACACCTTTGGCTGGGCCTCCCTGGCGGAGGCGGAAAACCTGGTAGGGATCTATACCTTTTTAGAACCCCTGCGGGCTTTGGCCGGCCGGGTGGGGTTCACCTTTGGCGGCCTGGCGCTGCTGGCCTTTGGCGGCCTGATTGCCTGGGGCGGCGCCCTGCCCCGCTGGATTGGCGGGTTGGGTATCCTGGCCGGGGCGCTGATGTTCTTCATCTGGTACACCAACGCCGACGTTTTGCACCGCAGCGGCGGCGGCGCCTACCTGCTCTGGCTGACCCTGCTGGCCGGTATCCTGTTCTTCCGGGGTTGTTCCCGGGGCGCCGGCGGGGTGGCTACCCAAGCGGATAATACCGAACACCGAGAGGGCTGATGTTTCAGATTTTATTGACGCTCCACATCTTTTCCGCCGTCTGGCTGATGAGCCACCTCATCGGCTCGGCTTTCTGGAAGGCCCGAGCCGACCGCTCCGGCAACCTGGAGCATATCGCGGCCACGGCCCAGGCCCTGGTGCGCTCCGACTACACCTTCACCGGGCCTGGCATAGCCGGCCTGCTGCTGACCGGCATCTGGATGGGCGGGCTGACCGGTTGGGACCGGTTCCAGGAACCCTGGCTGGCAATATCCTTCCTGCTTACCATCCTCATTGTCATCCTCTGGCTGGCGGTTTTGCTGCCCCAGCAGCGGCGCCTGGCCCGGCTGGCTCAGGCGGGGGCGGCCCGCGGCGCGCCGGAACCGGCCTACCGGCGGGCCAGCAAGGTCTGGAGCATCGCCGGCGGCATCATCACCCTGATACCCCTGGTCATCCTGGTACTGATGGTTTTCAAGCCCTGACCCGGCGCGGGCCGCGCTCTTTTCAGGAATTGCTAATTCCCGATCAACGCCCCATCCCCGGCGCGGGCCGGGACCCCGGCGGGTATTGCGCCGTGGCCCAGCTACTCGTTGACCGGCAGCTCGACCTGCCACCGGGGGTCGCCGCTGCGGACAAACTGGCCGGTTCGGACACTGTTGACCGGATAAGCGGGGAGCTCACGGGTTACCACACATTTCCAGTCCACAATCCAGCCATGCTCGGCAAAGCTGAAGTCCCGGTTGTCGAAGCCGTGCGACTGGCGCTCGTCGGGAAGGGCGCCCCGGCGGGCCGGGATGACATGCAAAAAGAAGCGCGCTTCCGTATCTGAGATCCGGCAATCCTCCTTGACGTAAACCAGCGTCCGGTCGACCAGATACAGGTCGAAGGTGGCGCGCATTGCCGGTTCGCCAATAGCGGCCAACCATTGCGCCAGCGCATTGGTGTGCGATTTGTCAACCTCGAATACGCTGCCATCACTCAGCTGGGCCACCGGCCGCAGCTCCGGCAAGGTGCGCAAGAACCCCGCGTCATAGTCTAAAGGGAGATCCACGATCCCGTTATCGAACCAGACCACATAATCGCCATCCGCCGCCCGCCGGGCCAGCTGGAACCTCAAATCACGTCGTAAAAATCTATGTCCCGCCGGGCCAGCGCGATAGTCGGTATGAATATAGGTGGCGGAGGGATCGTTGGTAAAGATCACCCGGCCAGCAGACGCCGCCCGGAGATATTCCAGAACTTCGGATTCAACCCATCTGGCACCCTCATAGCCATGACGCTGCGTATTCGCCACCTCTATTTCGTGAATATGCCGCACCGCGCTGTAGCCCAGCCAAAGGCATAGCGGTAAAGTTGCGATGATGGTTATCCAGGGCAGCCGGCGCATTGATTCCGCCCGCTGCCGGATAAAGGTTCCGGTCGCCGGCAAGGATAGTTTGCCAGCCGCCGTCCGGCGCCGCCGTTCGTAGCTCAGGAACCGGTCCAGCGCGAATACCCCGGCGAACAGGAAGGGCAGATAAGCGGGGAGCACCTAACGAGCTTGAACTCCGTGATTAACTGTACCGGCCAGCAGCGCGACGCTCAGACCGGCGATATAGACCAGCGCAAAAACACCGGCGATGCAAAAGGGTCGCCAGTTGCTATGTCTGCTATGTCCGGAGGCCTTTCGCGGCGCGACGCTGCTAACATATACCACCCCGGCCGCCAGGGCCAGCAGGGCGCTGCCGGCAAGGGGCGCCAGGATAATCCTGGCGACTTCCGGCAGCAAATCCAGGAAGAGCCAGCGCTCGGCGACCAATTGCATTCCAGCCAGAATCTCCCCTGGAGTGTAGTTGGTGTTGCCTTCCCGATTTCCGGTGGGTTGTCCGACCAACAGGAAGTTCCGCAGCAGCCATAAGGCAACCGGCGCCAGGGAAAGCAGCGAATAGGCTCCGATGCGCCGCAACTTCTCCGGCAGCGCCGCGCCGGGCTGCAACAACAGCAGCAGCGCCACGGCGCCCACCAGCGTGATGGCCATGTACCGGGTCAGGCAGACCAGGACGGTCAGCGCCGCCACCCCAACAAGAACCGCGCCGCGGTCAGCGCCCAGCAACCGGTCAGTGGCGATCAGCGCCAGCGTAACCAGCAGAATGAAAAGGGGATCGGACAAGGTCCAGGCCGCCACCTCGGCCAGCGGCAGGGACAGCGCGATGGCGCAACTGCCCCATAGCGCCAGAAACCCGGATTCCAGACACTGCCGCAGATACCGCCCGGCAATGAAGACGGTCAAGCCGAAGACGGCGGCGTTGACCGGCCCGGCAACCTCGCGGGGGTCAAAGGTGAAGAGACTGGCGGCGGCGAGGAGCAGCGAGTAGAGGGGAGGCCAGTAAACGTAGGGCGCGCCCAGAAAGTTGACAAATCCCTCCCCCGCCAGCAGGCTTCGGGCGGCGGCGATGTAACTGACCGAGTCCCGGGACAAAACCGCCCCGTAAGTAGCCTCACGCAGCAGGACGAGCCCCCCCCCCCCCCCCCCCCCGAGAGACAGGCCCAGCAACAGCCAGGTGAAACCGTCCGGCCGCCAACGGGCCACCCGCCGCAGGCGGGACGGGAGCAGCTACTTTGACCCGGCGAGTTTCATTCCGAGTCGGGCCGGGCGGCGCTGGAGCGACCCCTTGACCCGGAGGCTCGCCACGCTGGGCGGCCGGGCGATGCGGTCAGCGCGGCGGCCCCTTCTGCGGGTAACCTCCGGGGAGCGGTCGCCCCGGCACCGCGGCCAGCGCCAGTTATGGTATTGGTCATACTCAGCGTCGCTTGGGGAATCTCCCGGTCGCTGCTATAATAGCACAGGTGGCGGAATCACCGGGGAAACACGGGCTCGATCTGCGCCGGAACCAAGGGCTGCTCCGACCTTGGGGAATCACCGGGGCGCGCGGACCCGGTCCGGCGCCGCGCCTGAGGCCCGGCGGGGCGTGGCTTCGGCTCCGTCTCCGTGCCGCGCCCACCGGCGCAGGGGATGGCTAAAGGCGTTTTCCCGCTCTTGTCTATCCCTCGTCTATCCCTTGCCCCGGGCAATTCCACCGAGTCCCCTCGCCCTCGGCTCTTTCCTTCAAGGGAGGCTTTTCGCTGCTCTCCGGAGTAGAGCGGCCGGGGGGAGCGAGGGGAAGGCCAGATCTGGAGGGTTGCCGTGACCGGTCAAAAAGAGCAGCACCTGGAAAATATCGACCGCCTTCGCGCCGAGTTATTCCAAATCCTGGAGGGAATGGACTACTGCCTGGACTGGCGACCCGACCCGGATTCCTGGTCGGCCCGGGAGGTGATTACCCACCTGCTGAACACGCCGCCGCCCGGAGTGCCCGCCATCCTCCGGGGTATGCTCGCCGGGGAGCTTCAGGAGTATGACCTGTGGGCCGACCAGAAGTACCTGACCCCGGAAGCGCAGGACTGGACTCTGGCGCAGGTGCGCGAGCGGTTGGAGAACTACTTGGCGGCATTGGCGGAGGCCCTGGCGCCGGCCACCGGGGGCGAGCTTGCCGCGACCGAGGCTATGGTGCGCCAGCGCAACCGGGGCTGGGAGGAACCGCGGTCGGCCCAATGGCTGGTGGAGCGGCTGTTTGCCGGCCACTGGCGGGAACACCTGACCCAACTGCGGGAACTGCGGGAGGCCCTGGGCCTCTGATTCGCCGGGCTGAAACGGAGTGGCTTTCGCTCTATCGCCCTAGCTTTCGCCGCCGATGCCCAGAAGGCTGAGGAAGGCTTCCTGGGGAACCTCTACCCGGCCCACGCTCTTCATTCGTTTCTTGCCCTCTTTCTGCTTTTCCAGCAGCTTGCGCTTGCGGGTTATATCGCCGCCATAGCACTTGGCAAGCACGTCCTTGCGCATGGCCCGCACCGTTTCCCGGGCGATTATCCGGCTGCCGATGGCCGCCTGAATCGGCACTTCAAACAGCTGGCGGGGTATGGTGGCGCGCAGCTTTTCCACCAACGCCCGCCCGTGCGCCACGGCCAGGTCCCGGTGGACAATCATGGACAGCGCCTCTACCGGCAAATGGTTGATCAGGATGTCCACCCGGGTCAGGGGCGCCACCCGGTAGCCTTCAAAGTTATAGTCCAGCGAGGCGTAACCCTGGGTGCGGGACTTGAGCTGGTTGTAAAAATCGGCCAGCATCTCGGAGAGAGGCATAGTATATTCCAAGACCACCCGGACCTGCTCCTCCCGGTTATCATTATCACTATCGTTATCGCCACCCTTCCGGGCCGGCACCCCCTGGATATATTCCATCCGCTTGAAATCGGAGCGGCGGGCGTGCAGCAGCTCCATAATCGCCCCCACGTGGCGGTTGGGGGCTACAATGGTCAGGGCCAGCACCGGCTCCTGGATTTCCCGGATCTCGTGGGGTTGGGGTAGCCTGGAAGGATTGTCCACCCGCCGGGCGCTGCCGTCCTGGAGGATGACCTGGTAGGCCACGCTGGGGGCAGTTACGATAAGGTCGAGGTTATACTCCCGCTCCAGCCTTTCCTGGATGATTTCCAGGTGCATCAGGCCCAAAAAACCGCAGCGAAAGCCAAAGCCCAGGGCGCCGCTGCTCTCCGGTTCCATGGTCAGCGAGGCATCGTTCAGCCGCAGCTTGTCCAGGGCGGCCCGCAGGCTGTTGTACTCTTCGCCATCGGAGGGATACAGCCCGGCAAAAACCATTGACTTCAACTCGACGTAGCCGGGCAGGGGCTGCTCGGCGGGGCGGTTGCAGTTGGTCAGCGTATCCCCGACATTGCATTCCTGCACGTCCTTGAATCCGGTGGCGATGTAACCGACCTGACCGGTATGCAAGGCCGGCGCCGGCGTGGGAAAGGGAGCGAACACCCCTACTTCCATAATCTCGGCAACCCGGCCAGAGGACATCACCATTATCTTGTCATTCCTGGATACCTGGCCGTCCTCGACCCGGACGTGGGCGATAATGCCCTTGTAGGAGTTATAGACCGAGTCGAACACCAGGGCGCGCAGCGTTTCCTCCGGCTTGCCGCCAGGCGGATTGAGCCGTTCCACCACGGCGTCAAGAATGTCATTGGCGCCAGTGCCTTCTTTGGCCGATACAAAGAGGATTTCCTCCTCCCGGAAGCCGAAAACCTGCCGCAGTTCGCCGGCCACCCGTTCCGGTTCGGCCTGGGGCAAATCCACCTTGTTGACCACCGGAATCAGCTCCAAGTCGTACTCCATCGCCAGCAGTGTGTTGGCGATAGTCTGGGCCTCGACTCCCTGACTGGCGTCCACCACCAGCAGGGCGCCCTCACAGGCAGCCAGGGCGCGGGAGACTTCGTAGCTGAAGTCCACGTGGCCCGGGGTGTCAATCAGGTTGAGTTGGTAAACCTGGCCGTCCCTGGCCCGGTGCTGCATCGCCACGGCCTTGCCCTTGATGGTAATGCCCCGTTCCCGTTCCAGTTCCATCTGGTCCATAAACTGGGCCTTCATTTCCTGGGGACGCACGGTGCCGGTAATTTCCAGAAAGCGGTCGGCCAGGGTGGACTTGCCGTGGTCAATATGCGCAATAATGCAGAAATTGCGGATGCGTTCAAGATTCATAGCCCTTCCATAGTAACACGGCGGCCCGGCGGTAACAAGGACGCTGGAGCGGAGAAATTAGCGAGAGCCGGCGATACACGCCGGCTCTCACAATGAACCAGAATAAACCCCAACAAACTCGGACGATTTGCCGCCGCGATTCGGCGCGGGTTCGGCGGACGGGTCAGGGACTAGTAGGAACCGTAGCCCGGGGCCTGGATGCAGGCCGCCCAGTGGTTCGAAGCCACCTCGCGCAGTTCCGGGATCACCTCGGAGCAACGGTCTATGGCAATCGGGCAACGGGGGTGGAATACGCAACCGGAGGGCGGGTTCAGGGGACTGGGCACCTCGCCACTGAGCAGAATGCGCTCCCGCTGGGCGTCAATCACCGGGTCCGGAATCGGAACCGCCGAAAGCAGGGCGCGGGTGTACGGGTGCAGCGGACTCTGGTAAATTTCATTCCGGTCGGCAATCTCCACGATGTGGCCCAGGTACATCACCGCCACCCGGTCGCTGATGTGCCGCACCACCGAAAGGTCGTGGGCGATGAACAGATAGGTAAGGTCGAACCGCTCCTGCAAGTCTTCCAGCAGGTTGACGATCTGGGCCTGAATGGAAACGTCCAAAGCCGACACCGGCTCGTCGCACACGATAAAGGAAGGCCCAACGGACAGGGCGCGGGCCACGCCGATGCGCTGGCGCTGACCGCCGCTGAACTCGTGGGGAAACCGGTCGGCCATATAGGGGTTCAGGCCCACGTTTTGCAGGAGCTCCGCCACCCGGTCCTTGTATTCTTCCTTGCTGCTCACCAGGCCATGAACAATCAGTGGCTCGCCGATGATGTTGCCGGCAGTCATCCGGGGGTTGAGGGAGCTATAAGGGTCCTGGAAGATGACCTGCATCCGCCGCCGCATGGTACGCATCTGGCGCGTGGAGAGGCCGGTCAGATCCTGACCGTCAAAGATTACCCGCCCGTCGGTGGGACGGTACAACTGGAGAATGCAACGCCCGGTAGTGGTTTTGCCACAGCCGCTTTCGCCCACCAGACCCAGGGTTTCCCCGCGCCGGACGAAGAAACTTACATCGTCCACCGCCTTGATCTGGGCCACGGCGCGCTGGAAGACGATTCCCGCCGTAACCGGGAAGTGCATTTTGAGGTTCTTAACCTCCAGCAGAACGTCGCCGGATTGCGCCGTGCCGCTGCCCGGGGTCCCGGTCTCAGTCATGGTAGTCATAGTCTCATCCTCTCCCCAAGCTGGTTTTCTTGAGCCTATTCGGTTTCAGCCGCGGCGGCTCCATTCGTACTGCCGGCATCCAGGCTGTCGTCAATCAAAAAGTCCAGCGCCGAAGGGCCCAGTTCGTCGGAACGCCAGCAGGCCGACCAGTGGCCCTCGTTGACCAGCATAAGCGGAGGAATTTCCGTAGCGCACTTATCCACCGCCCACCGGCATCGGTCCCGGAAGGCGCAGCCCTGCGGCAGGTTAATCAAGTCGGGAGGCTGGCCCTCAATGGGGTCCAGCTTGGCGCGACGGGGCAGGTCCAGCCGGGGAACCGATTTCAACAAGCCAACGGTATAGGGATGGCGGGGGTTGCTGTAAACCTCGCGGGCCGCCCCCCGCTCAATGATCTTGCCGGCGTACATTATATTCATCCGGTCGGCATAGCGAGCCACCACTCCCAGGTTGTGGGTGATGACGATCAGGGAAACGCCGAACTCGCTGGTCAGCGCCTTCATCAACTCCAGAATCTGGGCTTGAATGGTTACGTCCAGGGCGGTAGTCGGCTCGTCGGCGATAATCAGCTTGGGATTGCAACTGAGGGCCATGGCAATCATTACCCGCTGGCGCATACCGCCGCTGAACTGGTGCGGGTACTGACGCACCCGCCGTTCCGCATCGGGAATCCCCACCCGGGAGAGCAGGTCAATCGATTCCTGACGACCTTCCTCCCGGGTCATACCCCGGTGGAGCTGGAGCGTTTCGCTGAGCTGTCGCTCCAGGGTAAGCACCGGGTTAAGGGAGGTCATCGGTTCCTGAAATACCATGGACATCTTGGCGCCCCGTATGCGGCGCATATCGTCCATGTCAATCTTCAGAATATCTTCGTTCTCGAAAAGAACCTCGCCATCCACTATTTTGCCCGGCGGGTCGGGAATCAGACGCATCAGGGAGAGGGCGCTAACGCTTTTACCGCAACCGCTTTCTCCCACCAGGCCGAGGGTTTCGCCCTCCTCGACCTCGTAGGAAACCCCGTCAACTGCCTTAACCACACCCTCAAAGGTATAGAAATGGGTTCTAAGATCCTTAACTTCCAGAAGCGTAGCCAACTGGCTCCTCCTACCGGCTATAGAATTAATACGCGCTTTTCAATTCCTCAGGCCGGTTTCTGTAATAGTGGTTCCGAGCCTGCCCCGGTTCAGGTTCTTCCAGTGGTGGGGAAGGGGAGACTCGAACTCCCACGCCTTGCAGCACATGATCCTAAGTCATGCTCGTCTACCAATTCCGACACTCCCCCAGTCGGCAGAAACCCGTCAAATGCCCGGTCCAACACAAAGTATTCGAATTTGGTGACCCGCCTCGGGGTCGAACCGAGAACCTACGGATTAAGAGTCCGTTGCTCTGCCAGTTGAGCTAGCGGGCCAACCCAATATAAAACCTGATTAGCTATATTTTCAGGCTGCCCAAGCCTATCAATAGTTTCCCGTTCTTGTCAATAGACTGGCCCCGGCGCCGGCAAGTCGTCTATACGCCATAATCCAGCCGGTCAATCAGGCCCCGGGGCAGCCCGGCCCGGCGCATCTTCTCCTGAGTAGCGGCAATATCATAATCAACCCGGCGCCGTTCCAGCGTCCCCGGCTCGCCGGCCGCCGCACTGGAATAAATAACGTAGCTGGGCCTGCGATCGTGGTCCCGGGGCTGGCCGACACTGCCGGGGTTTATAATCCAGCGCCGCTGGTCCAGCCGGTAGATTTGGTCCTCGGCGAAAACTACGAACTCCGGGCCGCCCCGGTTTTCCAGACACAAAAAGGGCAGATGCGAGTGGCCCACCAGGCAGTAGCGGGTGGTCAGCCGGGCCAGGGTGTGCGCGGCGGCGTCCGGGTTGAGCAGATATTCCCGCAGGGGAGCGCGCAGGCTGCCGTGAACCAGCGTAAAAGGCTCGGCGATGGCGACCAGGGGAAGCCCGGAAAGCAGCGCAACATCCGCTGCGGAAAGCTGCCGGGAGGTCCAGGCCGCGGCAGTGGCCGCGTCGGGGTTGAAGTCGGAGCGGTCCAGCCGGTTCAGGACGGCGTGGTCGTGATTGCCGGCCACCGCCAGTAGCGGATACCGGCGCAGCAAGTCGAGGCAGGGCCCGGGGTCCGGGCCGTAGTCAACCAGGTCGCCCAGGCACCAGATAACGTCAAACCCGCCGCTCCGGTCAGCGTCCGCAATCACCGCTTCCAGCGCGGCCAGGTTGGCGTGAACGTCGGAAATAATTAAGACGCGCAATCCCGATTCCCCTTATCCCTTTGGCGGCTCCGGGGCCGGCGAGCTCCGGCAGCCCTGGAATCATAGCATTAGAACCATAGCATTAGCTGATCCGTTTAGCGGCTCTGGGGCCGGCTCAATTGACAGACCCGGCGGGGGATATTACCCTCGCCGATAAGCCGGCGCCGATAAGCCGGAAGCCATTATAACAGGCTCCGGTTCCAACCAAATCCACCGGCGCCGCCGCAAGGAGATGCGATGACGACGACCCAGGCCCACGTCCGCATAGTGGCTACCGGAGGGAGCATTGCCGGAATCGGCCCCGACCGTTTGGACTATATCCTTTATCCCGAACTGGGGGAGCATCTGACCATCGAGCAATCCCTGGCCCGGATACCGGAGGTGGCGGGAATCGCCCGGGTGGAGGCGGAAGACCTGGTCAGCGTGGGCAGTACCGCCATTGGCCCCGCCGATTGGCTGCGGCTGGCCCAGCGCATCAACCGGCTGCTGGCCGGGGAGGACACCACCGGGGTAGTGGTAACCCACGGCACCGCCACTCTGGAGGAGACGGCTTACTTCCTGCACCTGACCGTCAAGTCGGCCAAGCCGGTGGTGGTTACCGGAGCGATGCGCCCGCCGACGGCCCTGGGCACCGACGCCGACCTGAACCTGCTGGACGCAGTGCGGGTAGCTGCCGACCCGGAGGCGGCCGGCAAGGGCGTCCTGACCGTCCTGAACAATGAAATCCAGTGCGCCCGGGACGTGGTCAAAACCAACACCTTTCGGGTGGAGACCTTCAAGCCCAACGAACTGGGGTTCCTGGGTTACGCCGATTCGGACGGAAGAGTAGCGTTTTACCGGGCGCCCCTCCGCAAGCATACCACCGCCACCGTTTTTGACGTCGCCGGATATACTGCCCTTCCCCGAGTGGACATCGTTTACTCCTACGCCGGGGCCGACGAATTGCTGGTGAATGCGGTGCGGCGGAACCGGTCGGACGGGTTGATTCTGGCCGGGTTTGGCGGCGGCAGTTACCCGCCTCCGGTAATTGAAGCCGCCGCCCAGGCCGTGGCCGAGGGTATCCCGGTAGTGCTGGCCTCCCGCTCCCTGGCCGGGCGGGTGGTGCTGACCCCTCGCAAAGTGGAACAGAACTTCATCGTCGCCGACAATCTCCCGCCGCAGAAAGCGCGGGTGCTGCTGCTATTGGCCTTGTCCGTTACCGGCGACCGACAGGAGATTCAGCAGATGTTCGAGGATTACTAGCGCACCGCGCCACAATGCGCCACAATGCACCGCGCCGCAGCGAGAAAATCTCCGCATATCCCCAACCCCGGCGCCGGGTGTATAATCCCCGGCAAGGCTACTACCAGACTATGACCAGACTACTAAAGGCAGGTGAATGTCCGTGGCAGCATCTACCGTCGTCGCCCCTCCGGTACCCCAGGAAAACCGCACCAAGAACTCCGTCATGGCGACCACGGTCATCGGCGCCCACGCCTTCGAGCATTTTTACGCCCATACCATTCCCTTCCTGGCCGCCATTATCGCGGCCGACCTGGGGCTGGGGGCCTTCCAGGTCGGCCTGATCGTGGTGGTGCGTTCCGTCTTTGGCGGCCTCACCAGCACCGGGGGCGGGTTCCTGGTTGACCTGTTTCATCACCGGGTATCGTGGGTCTTGTCCATCAGCGCCTTCAGCATCGGGGTGGGCTATCTGATAATGTCATTGTCTTCCGTGATTCACGGGTGGATACCCGTAGCGCCCGTCTATTTATTAATCCTGGGAGCGCTGGCGCTGGGGTCTATGGGCAGCGCGCTGTGGCACCCCCCGGCCCTGGGGCTGCTGGCCCGGCAATTTCCCACCCGGCGGGGCCTGTTTATTTCCATGCACCGGTCTATGGGCAGCATCGGCGACGTGCTGGGGCCAATGATCGCCGGGGCGCTGGTGGCCGGAGCATTGGCCTGGACGCTCAGCAGCGGCGGCGTTGAGAGCGACCTGTTTTCCTGGGAAATGCCTTGGGGAAAGATCAGCTGGCAGCTGGTATTGGGCTTCAGCACCCCCATAATGTTTACCTCCAGCATCGTCATCCTCATCCTCTTGCGCAATGCCGGCGGCGCCAAGCCCGTGGACTTTGACCTGGGACAGCGGCTGCGGACCAACTGGCAAGGGTTGCTGGATGCCTTCAAAGGAACCGGGATGTGGGCCATTTTCACCGTTTCGGCGGTGCGCGGCATGGCCGACCGTTCCCTGGTGTTCCTGGTTCCCCTCTACATGATTCAAGCGCTGGGAGTGGCCCCCTTCCAGGCGGCGGCCCACGTGGCCTTAATGGTAGGCCCGGGCATCGTGGCCGGGCCGATGATTGGCGCCCTTTCCGACCGGATTGGCCGGCGGGCCATAATCATTTTCGTAATGGCGGTAACCACCCTGCTGACCCTGGCGATAATCTGGAGCGGCCAGCAGTCGGGAGAATACAACTACTGGATAACCCTGTTTGTCGCCATCTACGGGGTCTTGAACTTCTCGGTGAACAACCTGACCCAGGCGGCGGCGGCAGACATCGCCGCCGGACGCCGCCTGGAGTCCAGTTTCCTGGGCCTGATGTGGGGCAACAACACCTTCTTCGGCGCCGTGGCGGCCCTGGTAATCTTCGGGTCGGTAGAATGGTTTAACGAAAACAACAACGGCTGGCAGTACGGCTTTTACATCACCGCCGGGTTTTACTTTGTCGGCCTCCTGGTTTCCCTGTTGATTCCGGGCCGTTCCGGCGAACGGCTACAGCCCGCTTGAGGAATTGTTTGCAAAGCAGACCAATCGGCCTCAAAAGGTATTGACAACGGTTCGGTAAGCTGCTAGGCTGTTTGATGAGGCAAGGGGGACAGGTAAGCCCATCTTGTTTCGAAATCCGGCATGGGAGGTGGAAGATGGCCAAAGTTTTCGAACTGAACCATAAATGGATTTTCCCTTGTAATGTCCCTGTCGGTATGAAGCAGACCGGGCCAACCCGGGGACGTGAGTAGCGTAAGTGATGCTCTACCGGCAGGGAAACGCCAGAGAAGGTAAGTCCCGCAATTTTGCCAAGCGAACCAATAACCTTGGCAGTCGAGCTTAGGAAGGGTTCATCCGGTAGTGATCACCGGAAGGGCGGGGCTACCCAGCGAAAGCAGATCAGGGCCCGGTAGGCGTACCGGGCCCTGATCTATTATTGCATCCAGGGCATAACCGGGGGGCGCAGAGTGAAGCTCCGTCCTATCCCGCAACCCGCAGGTAGCCGAAGTCATGACCGGGGGGCGCAGAGTGAAGCTATAGCGAGCCGTTCCGCCCTCCAACCCGCTCACTTGGGGCTGGCCGCCGGGCCGGCAGGCGGCGGTTCGCCAGGGCACGGGGGAGCTTTACCGGAGGATTCGCCCCAGGCGGCCAGGGCCGCCTGGTATTGTTCCGGAGTGTTCAGGTCCCACAACACCTCCGGGGTATCCACCGCTACCCGCTGGGTAAACTCTTTATGTCGCCGCGCCACCGCACGGAGGCCTTGGGTCTCCTCATCGATCCGGCGCAGTTCGTCCAGCAACGCCGCATCCAGGATAATCGGATGACCACCCTTGCCGTCATAGGTGGGAATCGTAACCAGGGATGCGGCGGCCCGGTGCTGCCGGAGCAGGTAATCCAGCGTTGCGGCGCTGCGGGGTTGGTCCACGTTGAGGAGCAGCAGGCTTTCCGGCACCGGCGGCGCCAAGGCCCGCAGCCCGGCCTTGATGGAGGTGGTTTTGCCCTGGAGATAGTCCGGGTTGACTACCCAGTCAACGCCGGGTCTGCCTTCCAGTTCCGCCCGTAATTCTTCCCAGCGGTGGCCCAGCACGACGACGATCCGGTCAATACCGGCGTTGGATAGCGCATCAAGCTGGCGCGCCAAGAGGGTATCGCCCTGCCAGGGCAGGAGAGCTTTCAGCTGTCCCATCCGGCGGGACTCTCCGGCGGCCAACAGCAGCGCGGCGGTTTCCGGCGCAATATCCGGCATCCCTGAATTTCCGTAACTCCGGAAGTTGATTTCAGCTCGGCGCTCCGGGGTGAAAGAAGGTCTAAACCGGTCTAAACGTTGATCGCGTCCGACACCCGGCTGGCTACCCGGTCAATGTACCACTCAGCCATCTGCATCGGGCCGCCCTGGCCGCCGCGCCGGGTCATAATAATCTCCGACATAATGCTGACGGCCAGCTCCTCCGGCTGGAGGCCGCCGATGTCCAGGCCGATGGGGGCGTGTACCTCCTTGAGCCGTTCCAGGGGAACGCCCTGCTGGAGCAGGCGCTGGTAAATCATCAGGTTCTTGCGGCGGCTGCCCATCAGCCCGATGTAGCGGGCGCGGGTGGTCAGGGCCGATTCCAGAGCCATATCGTCAAAGCGATGGCCCCGGGTCGCCACCACCACAAAGGTATTAACGTTGATGGGCAGCCGCTCGGCCCATTGGTCATATGGAGCCACTACGGTCCGGTCGGCGTAAGGGAAGCGCTCCGGGTTGGCGAACTCCTCCCGGTCGTCGGCGACGAAAACCCGGTAACCCAGCATATTCGCCAGGTCGGCGGTAGCCTTGCCCACGTGTCCTCCGCCAATGACCGCCAGGGTAGGCGGAGTGGTGAATCCCTCGACGAACACCTCCACTCCGTCCTCGGTGATAAAACTGTCCGTTGAACCCACGTCGGCCACCCGTCGGGCCGATTCGATGGCGCGGGCGTCCAGTTGGGGGGTGCCCAGGGTGCCGGAAACCGCCCCGTCCAGGAGCAGCAACAGCTTGGCGCCCAGTCGTACCCCGGCATCGGTGGCGGAATCGGCGGCGTTGACCGGCGCATTAACCACGGTAGCCAGGCCCACCGGCTCGCCGCCCTCGTAAGCGTCGATCAACCGGTGTCCCATATCGAGAAAGGCCGCCGGCTCCCACAGGGGTTCCAGGTAAAAATACATCGTGCCGCCGCAGACCAGTCCGTCCCGGGCGGCGATGTCCTCATTCAGGTAGTAGTCCTTGAACTCCGGCCCGCCGTGATGGCGCAGCATCTCCCGGGCGGCAAACCAAATGTCTCCCTCAACACAGCCGCCGCCCAGGGTGCCTACGCCGCTGCCATCCTGGCGAACCAGCAGCATGGAGCCGGATTTCTGCGGCGTGGAACCTTTGGTGCGTACCACCGTAGCCAGCACGCAGGGCTGTTCCGCCTGAAGCTGGTTTATCGCTTCCTGTATAACTTCCCGCATCGCCAATACCTCTATCTGCCCCTTATCTCTTTCCAGCTTATCAGATTTCAGCCGGACAAACAAACGGAAGGGCCGGGGCCGGCGGCGGGGAAACTACTTACAATTAATTACTAAAGCCGGCCATTACCGACCTCAATCCACTATAACTCTAAAGCCGTTTCAGCTATAATAAGTCAAGCCTATGACTACCGTAGCCGTTACTTCCGCAGAACCGCGCAGCGTCCGCCGCTACCTCCAAGTAATGGAGTCTTTGGGGGCGGAAGTGCGCCTGTTGACCCCCCGGGATACCGCTCCCGCGCACCGGTTGTTGGCCGGAACGGGCGGCCTGTTGCTGCCGGGCGGCCCGGACGTGGACCCGGCCCGCTACGGGGCCGCGCCGGACCCCCAGGCCAACCTGGAGTTGTGCCGCCCGCTGGACGAGCTGGAACTGGGATTGCTGGACTATGCCCTGAGCAAAGATATGCCGGTGCTGGCAATTTGCCGGGGAATGCAGTTGCTTAACGTGGCCTGCGGCGGACAGCTAATCCAGGACTTGCCGGGACATAAGGCGGAGCGGAGGGACGGAGGTTGGAAACCGGAGCGGCACCAGATCTACCTGGCGCCGGGGGCCAAGGCCGCCGCGATCATCGGCAGCGCCGGCTTTTTCCGGGTCAACAGCCGGCATCACCAGGGCTTGCGGGAGGCCCAACGCTCCCCCCGGCTGATAACCAGCGCCTACTCGGTGGAGGATGGGTTGATTGAGGGGCTGGAAAGCCCGGCCCATAGCTGGGTCATCGGCTTGCAGTGCCACCCGGAGCGGCAGGACGAGGTGCCACGCAGTTTCGCCAACCTGTTCGCCGCCTTTTACGAGCGGGCCGAGCTGTATTCGGCAACCGAGAAATAATCCTCTGCGTCGCGGTGGTGGCGACCCTTTTCACCACGAAGCCGCAGAGTTCGCCGAGCAACGCAGAACCTCGGGCGAGCTTCCGCAAGTCATCCGAGGAGAGGAGCAGTAAATCGTAATGGTAACCGCAGCGCCACCGCCACCGCCACCGCCATCCGGCCAGATAAAGCCCATCCGCATCGAAGAGGAGATGCGGACTTCCTACCTCAGCTATGCCATGAGTGTCATCGTCTCCCGCGCCCTGCCCGACGTGCGGGACGGGTTGAAGCCGGTGCAGCGGCGTATCCTCTATGCCATGCACGAAATGGGTATGCGTCCCAACCAGCCCCACCGCAAGAGCGCCCGTATCGTGGGCGAGGTGCTGGGCAAGTACCACCCCCACAGCGACGGCCCGGTGTACGATGCCCTGGTGCGGATGGCTCAACTGTTTTCCATGCGCTACCCGCTGATTGATGGGCAAGGCAACTTCGGCAGCGTGGACGGAGACCCGCCGGCGGCGATGCGCTACACCGAGGCCCGCCTGGCCGCCATCGCCGACGAACTGCTCTCCGACATTGACCTGAACACCGTTGACTTCAGCCAGAACTTCGACGACTCCCTGCACGAGCCGCAGGTACTGCCCAGCCGCCTGCCCAATCTGCTGGTCAACGGGGCTACCGGCATCGCCGTGGGCATGGCAACCAACCTGCCACCGCACAACCTGTCGGAAATCTGCGATGCGGTATGCCACGTCATCGACCACCCGGACTGCGTTACCGAAGATTTGCTGCAACTGGTGCCGGGGCCGGACTTTCCCACCAGCGGCGTCATCCGCGGCTCCCAGGGCATCGTGGACGCCTATACCACCGGGCGGGGCCGTATCGTAATGGAAGCGGTTACCGAGATTGAGGAAATGCGGGGCGGCCGCCAGCGCATCCTGATTACCGAACTGCCCTACCAGGTCAACAAGGCCAGTCTGGTGGAGAAAATCGCCCAACTGGTGCGGGAAAAGCGGGTGGAAGGTATCTCCGACATCCGGGACGAATCGGACCGCCAGGGGATGCGAGTGGTCGTGGAACTGCGCCGGGACGCCCAGGCCAACATCGTCCTGAACAACCTGTACCGGCACACCGCCCTCCGCACTTCCTTCAACGCCATTATGTTGGCCCTGGTCGAAGGCCAGCCCCAGGTACTGCCCTTGAAGCGCGCCCTCGCCCTCTTTGTGGAACACCGGCAGGAGGTCATCCGACGCCGCTCCGAGTTCCTGCTCCAGCGCGCCAGGGACCGGAACCATATCCTGGAGGGGCTGCTGCTGGCGCTGGACGTGATGGACCAGGTAATCACCATCATCCGCAGTTCCGCCGATGCGGAGAGCGCCCGGACCAACTTGATGGATGAGTTCGACCTGAGCCAAATCCAGGCTCAAGCTATTCTGGATATGCAGCTGCGCCGGCTGGCCGCCCTGGAACGGGAGCGGCTGGAAAAGGAACACGCCGAGCTGCTCAAGACCATCGCCTCCCTGGAGGAGTTGCTGTCCAGCCCGGCCAAGATACTGAGCGAAATCAAGCAGGAAACCCGCAAACTGAAGCGGGACTTTGGCGACGCCCGCCGCACCCGTATCGAACGGGAAGAGGTGGGAGAGCAGTCCGCCGAGCAGTTCATCCCCCACCAGGACGTAATGATTACCCTGAGCCAGAAAGGGTATATCAAGCGCATTCCCTGCGACACCTACCGCACCCAGAACCGGGGCGGCAAGGGAGTGCGGGGGATGACCACCCGGGAAGATGACGCCCTGATGGACCTGGTGGTGGTGGATACCCACGACACCCTGCTGTTCTTCACCAACCGGGGCCGGGTATATCCCCTGCGGGCCTTTCAAATTCAGGGAGACACCTCGCGCACCAGCCGGGGCACCCTGCTGGTTAACCTGATCCCCATTGCCCGCAATGAGCAGGTGCAGGCCATGCTGCCGGTCAAGAACGCCCGGGACAGCGCCATGCTGATTCTGGCGACCCGCCTGGGCGAGGTCAAAGCCCTCAAGGAGGGCGAGTTGACCAACATCCGGCCCTCCGGCCTGATTGTAATGAACCTGGAGGAGGGGGATGAACTGGTCAGTGTAACTCAAATCGGCGCTGCCGACGAGATTGTTATGGTGTCGGAAAAGGGCCAGGCCCTCATCTTTCAGGTGCGGAACAATGCGGATGACAAGAAGAACCTGACGCCCCGCTCCCGGGCCGCCGGCGGCGTCAAGGGCATCCAGCTGGTGGGCGATGACAAAGTGGTCGGCATGGCTCCGGTTACGCCCAACGGCCACTTGTTGGTGGTCAGCAAGGGCGGGTACGGCAAGTCCACGCCCCTGAAGAATTACCCCCGCCACGGCCGTAACGGCCGTGGCGTCCGCACCTTCCGGGTCAACGACAAGACCGGCCCGGTCGCCGCCGCCCGGGTAGTTACCGAGGGCGAAGGGCAGGAAGTCTTTATCATCTCCGCCAAGGCCCAGGTAGTCCGCATCAACCTGGAAGACGTAAAGGTAACCAACAGCCGCTACACCCAGGGAGTCATCATCTGGCGGGATAGGGAGCCGGATGACTTCGTCGCCTCCGTAGCTTGCTTCCAGGAAACCGACTACCGCGCCGGCGGGAGCCAGACCACCAGCGCCGGCGCCCAGAGCGGCTTCGCCCCCGGCAACTCGGCAAACGGGGCCTCCGCTGCTCTGCCGGAAAGCCCCGAGGAGGAAGAATAGCCAGCCCGGCCGCGCCGGATCTGCATAACCGGCCGGCTTTCCGCCGGTCGGTTGCCTCTATTACCCACTCCAGTACCAACCCCGGCCGGAGCTGTGCTATCCTACCCCTGGCCCAACCCGGTGCGCCACCGGCACCAGCGGGGCCCAATAAAGCAAACCCGGGAGCTGTATGGTAACGACCGCCGATGACAGTCGATTGACCACACTGGAGGAACGGACGGCAGAGAATACCGCCGCCATCGTCCGGCTGGAGGAGCAGACGGCAGAGAATACCGCTGCTATCGCCAAACTGGAGGAACGGACCGCGGAGAATACCGTGTCCATTGCCCGATTGGACGAGCGGACCGCGGCTCATACCGCCGCCGTTGCCCGGCTGGAGGACAAGGTTGATAAACTGGTCTGGGTAATTATCGGCGTTGGCGCAACCATCACGGTTACCCTGCTCGGCGGCATCACTGGGTTGGGGATTGCCATGCTGCAACTGATCAACCGGATCGCCCAATAACCGGCGGGAGCAGTCAATGCAACTTCTCTACATTCACGGCGCCGGCAGTTCCGGCCTGGCCTTTGATTATCAGTTGCGGCATTTTCCGGGTTCGGTGTCGGTGGACTTGCCGGGACATCCGGAGGGGAAGCCCTGCGACAGCATTGAGGGCTATCTGGAGTGGGTACGGGGGTTCATTGCCGGCCGCGGCTACCGGGAGGTGGCGCTTTGCGGCCATTCGATGGGCGGGGCTATTACCCTGCTGTACGCCCTGCGCTACCCGGAAGAAGTGCGGGGCCTAATCCTGGTCGGCACCGGCGCCCGGCTGCGGGTACACCCCGATTACCTGCAACAATGCCGGCAGCCCGGGATGAACAACTCCCAATGGCTGGAGAGCCGGCTGGCAGCCTACTATTCGGGAGTGGCGCCGGAGGTCCGTCAGGCGATGCGGCAGCGTTCCGCAGCAATTGGCCCGGCGGTAGAGTTAAACGACCTGCTGGCCTGCGACCGGTTCGACGTAATGGCTGAAGTGCAAGACATCCGGACGCCCACCCTGGTCATCTGCGGCGCCGAGGATGCGATGACCCCGGTACGGTATGCCGATTATCTGGCCGACCGGATTGCCGGGGCGCAGAAAGTCATCATCCCCCGGGCCACCCACTTCGTCCAGTTGCAGCAACCCCGGCAGGTAAACGCCAGCATCGAGCACTTCCTGGCGGCGCTCCAGTAAACCCGGCTCCGGCAAACCCGGCCGGGTCGCCCCGGTTAGCCATTGTTAGCCACCACAATCGGCGCCGTCGGGCCTGGTCCCCTTCGCCCTGACCGCTCACCCCGGCCGCTCGCCCCGGCGGGGCTGACGGTAAGGCGCGCAACCGGGCTTCAGTCCCGGCCGCTGACCGGGTGATACCAGCGGCTCTGGTAGAACATCAGCGGCGTACCGGCTTCGTTGCGCCGCACCTCTTTTACTTCGCCCAGGTAAACGGTATGATCGCCATAGACGTGGGAACCGATGACCTGGCAGCCAAAGAAAACCATGGAGTTATCCAGCGCGGGGATGTCATCGCCGGATATGGTATAGCTGTATTCGGTTCCCGCCTGCCGGTCTTCAGGACGCTTGGCGAAATATATTCCCAGGTCTTCCTGTTCTTCACTCAGAATGTTAATGCCGAACTTGCCGTTGTGTTCCACGTAACCATAGGTGTGGGTGCCGTGGGCCACGCAAATCAGCACCGTGGGGGGGTCAAGGCATACGGAGGTGAAGGAATTGGCCGTCATGGAGTGGGGGTTGCCCTCGTCGTCGATCGAGGTTACTACCGTAACGCCGGTGGCGAAGAGGGACATTGCCGATCTGAACTCGTCTCTGCTAGTCAAAACGTTACCCTTCTCTAAAAAGGTTGGCCCAATTATAGTCCCTTACCGTCCAACCCGCCACCAACCCGGCGGAAATTACGGGCGATAGCGTTTAACCGGCCGTTCCCGCTACGTTTAAGGGTAAGGAAAATCAGGAGTTAGCCGGCGGCGGCCAGGGCCGGAAGCAATCGGCAATGGCCTCCGGGGGGCAGCCGGCAGCCCGGCCGGCGTCCAGCTTCAGGACGGTATCGGCGGGAATCAGGCCGGAGACCGCCTCCGGGCAGGTCAACTGGGCCAGGATTTCCAGCCCGGTTACCACCCGGGGGCCGGGCACGCTGAAATAAACGTGGTCGATCAGGTAAACCTCTCCGGCTTTTACCGCCGGCAACTCGGCCCAGCCCTCCTGCGCCGCCAGCCAGGGTATTTCCGCTCGCTGCCGGGTCAGGTCGGAGGAGCAGAGGTCAATAAAGAGCTTTTCCGGGGCATAGGCGGCCACTTCAGCCCAGGTCAGCCGGGTCGCCGGGGAGCCGGGCGGGAACAGCTCCAAAACGCCCCCGGCGCGTTGCAGCAAGTCCGGTATCCAGTGTCCGCCCACCACCAGGGGATTGACGCCCTCCAGGGAGAACACCCGCCGGCGCCCGGCGCCGGCGGTGTTGACGGCGTCCTGCACCGCCTGAACCCGGCCCTCCAGAGCGGCGACCAACGCGGCGGCCGCGGCGCTCGCGCCACAGACCCGGCCCACCTGGGTGATGGTGTCAAAAATCCCCTGGAGCGTTCGGGGCTGGAGCGTTACTACCTCCGGGGGCAGCGGCATTTGCTGCACCGTTCGCCCCACCGTCCGGGCATCGACCTCGCAGAAATAGCACAAGTCCTGCGTCAGCACCACGTCGGGCGTATTGCGGGCCAGCCATTCCCCGTCCACTTCATAGGGACTTTCCCCGGCGGCCAGGATGCGGCGCAGCATCGCCTCCACGGCCTCGCTGGACATAGTGGCGACATCAATGCGGCTGCGACAGACCACCGGCTTGTCCTTCGCTTCCGGCGGATAGTCGCACAGGTCGGTAACGCCGATAATCCGGTCGCCCAACCCCAAAGCGTAGAGGATTTCGGTGCCGCTGGGCAGCAGGGAACAAATTTTCATACCGGACTTCATATCGGCAATTCTACCGCATTTCTTCCTTCTGGCGGAAGCGGGAATCCGGATATCCTCAATGACCGCTGGAATACCCGCTGGCGTTTATCCCGGTAGCATGACGTACATTGGTATAAGACGAGGGATACAAGATGAGTTGCCGGCCCCGGATAAACGAAAAATTACGGGTTGCAACCCCGGCTCGCTTGTACCATTATTAGTATTAGCTATCCTGCCGGCTGGAGACTCCGGCCGGTAATTTCCCCGGGTTTCCGTCCGGCCCGATGAAACTGCCGCCACACCATACCAACCATACCAACCATCACTGGGGCAGCCTGGCCCTGATCCGGCTGGGGGCTTTCGGTTTCGGCATGACCGGCTTCTTCGTGGCGATGGACGCCATAATTCTGCCCATCCTGGTTCTGGACGTTGCGCCGGAGGGAGCCAAGAACACGCTGCTGGGGGCTTTGAGCTTTAGCGGGCTGCTGGTCGCCGCCCTGGTGCAGCCCATCGTAGGCTCTTACAGCGACCGGACGCGCTCGCCCCTGGGCCGGCGCGTACCCTATATGCTCTGGGGCGTGGTCTTCGTTTGCCTGGGCCTGGCCGGACTTGCCTTCACCCTGACCGTGGTTTCTCTGCTCATCATCTGGATTTTCATCCAGGCCAACGCCAGCATCGGCTACGGGCCTTACCTGGCCCTCACCCGAGACCTGGTGCCGCTGCACCGGATTGGCGTGGCGTCGTCGCTGAAGGTTCTGGCCGACGCCGCCGGAGGGGTGGCGCTGGTTGCCCTCAGCGGTTTTCTGATCAGCCGGTACAGCGGGCCAGAATCCATAACGTGGCTGCGGATTACCCTGAGCGCGCTGGGCGGGGTATTGCTCCTGACCGCGGCCATCAGCGCCACCACCGTAATAACCCGGGAACGCGCCTCGGGAATGCTGCGCCACGGCGCCCGCTCGCTGCTGCGCTCCACCGCCGGCCTGCACCCGCAACTGACCTGGTTTCTGATTTCCCGGTTTATGTTAATTGCGGCCAGCTTCATATTCCCCACCTACGGCCTGTTTTTCCTGCGGGACGTGGTGATGGTGCCCAACCCGGCCCAAACCCTGGGCAATGCGGTGATAGCCGTCGGCGGGGCGCTGGCCCTGAGCGTTTACCCGGCCGGCTGGATCTCGGACCAGATTGGCCGCAAGCCGGTAATCCTGGCCGGGGCCATCGGCGCGGCCGGCGGCTCCATCGGGATATTCTGGGCCAGCAACGCCATCCACGCCATCGTCATCGCCAGTGGCATCGGGGCCTGCCTCGGCGTGGTGCTTTCCGCCAGTTGGGCCCTGGCTAACGAACTGGCAACACCGGGGCGCGAGGGGAAGCACATCGCCATCGTCAGCCTGGCTACCATCAGCGGCGCCGCCGCGGCCAAGACCCTGGGGCCGGTGGTGGACCTGTTCAACAGCCTGGCCGGCCCCGGGACGGGCTATGCCGCCCTCCTGACCGCCTGCGCCACCCTGTTCATCCTGGGCGGACTGGCACTGCTGCCCTTGAAAGCTCTCCCCACCTCCCACTCGGAAGTGGAGGATACCCTTACCGGGCTCCGGACTTAAGCCGGGGTATTGGGCCAGACGGCGCGCCCGGCCCGGGCGCCGGCGCGGAAAGGCCCCGGCGCCCGGACGGTCAGCTTTCCCCGGCAGCGGACACTTTATCCAGAAACTCGGCGGAACTCCGGGCCAGCCAGGCATTGAAGGAAGTCATTAAAAACTTTACGCCCTTTTCGACGTAGCCGGCCACGTTGCCGTCGTTGACCAGGGTTCCGGCAGTCCGGCCGGAAGCGACAATCCGCGCAATGGCGACATCAATGGCGGCCTGAACCTCGGGGTGGCCGGGATTGCCCAGATGTCCCATGGTTTGGGCCAGGTCGGAAGGCGCCACAAAAAAGACATCAACGTCGTCCACCCGCAGGATTTCATCCAGGTTTTGCAGCGCCTCCGCCTCCTCCAGCAGGACAATCACCATGCTCTGGTCGTTGGCGGCCTGAAAATAATCGGGAACTCCGTAGGACTGGCGGCCCCCGAACATTCCCCGGTAACCCAGCGGGGCATACTTGGCCGATTGCATCGCCTTTTCCGCAGCGGACCGGGTGTTGACGTGGGGCGTAACGATGCCCATAGAACCCCGGTCCAGGGTGCGGGTAATCAGCCAGGGTTCATTGGCATTGACGCGGGTGATCGGAGTTACGCCCCACAGGTCGCAGGCGCGGGTCATATCCCCCAGCTGCTCCCAGGTAACCCCGCCGTGTTCGCACTCCAGCCACACCCCGTCAAAACCCAGCGGCCCCAGAAAATCAATCAGCTCACTGCTGAGCGCCCCGGAAATGGTAACGGTTACCTGGCCGTTGGCAAGTTTTTCCTTGACCTGGTTGGTTCTGATTGCCGGCATCTGACGCCTCTCCGGTAAGAGTTGTTGGCAAGCCTCGCCGTATTATTTCACCGTATTACTTCAAGCGGACCAGCGGAGCCGTCCGTTTATACGTCCGTTCCAAACATCCCCTGGCCGTCATTCCCCCGCCCCTTCTCCTCATACCCTCTCGGCGTAACCATACGTCCGCCGTGAAGATAAGTAGTGGAGTTGCCAATGACTACCGTAGTGAACATATCCACCTCTGGGCACCGGCTTTCCAGTTGTCCCAGGTCGGTCAGGGTAACCCTTTGCCCCTCCCGGTACGCTTCCCGTACCAGGCCCACCGGGGTTTCCGGGGAGCGCTGCTCCAGCAGTATTTGGCGCGCGGCCAGCAACTGCCAGTCCCGCCTTTGGCTGCGGGGGTTATACAGCGCCACCACAAAGTCGCCCAGAGCCGCCGCTTCCAGACGGCGGCGAATGGTCGCCCAAGGGGTGAGCAGGTCGCTGAGGCTGATGGCGCAAAAGTCCTGCATCAGCGGGGAACCCAGCAGCGCCGCCGCCGCTTGCAGGGCCGACACGCCCGGAATAGTAACCACCGGCGGCGTTGCGCCATCCCAACCCCGGTCCGTCAGAACTCGAAAGAGCGGCCCGGCCATGCCGTACACGCCGGCATCCCCGGAGGAAACCACCGCAACGGGTCGGCCCGAGCCGGCCAGGTCAACCGCCCGGGCCGCCCGATCCAGCTCTTGCCCCAACTCCATCGCAACCAGTTCCTTGCCCTGGGTCAGGTAGGCAATTTGCTCCAGGTAGCCACGAAAGCCCACCACTACATCGCAACGGCCCAGGACCGCGACGGCGCTGGGCGTCAGCAGTCCCGCCGCCCCGGGGCCCAGGCCCACCAGAAAAAGTTTACCGTTGTTGCCGCTTTCCATCGACGGGTTCCTTTCTATCGCTATAGGTCGGGTGCGCTGCCCGGCGTGTCCGGAGGTTGTTGCCGCTCTCCATCAGCGAATTCCTTTCTACCGCTATAGGCCGGGTGCGCTGCCCGGCGCATCTGGAGGTTGTTGCCGCTCTCCATCGGCGGGTTGGGTTCCTTTCTATAGCCTGGCCTCCGGCCCGCTCTCCGACTTAAGGGAGCGGGTTTTAGCCCGGAGGTTAGGCCGTCAGGGTGGCCTTTTGAACGGAGCGAAGCAGCTAAACCCTCGCGGGGAAAGCCGGGTGAGGCCGCCGGGCCACGGCGATGGTGGCCCGGTCGGTTTTCTGCCGGGTTACCAGCAAGTCCGGGCTGCCGGCGGCCAGGAGCGCCGCCGGCTCCGCAACGCCCCAAACTCCCAGCAGGCGGTGGGCGGCTTCGGAACGGGTCAACCTTACGTCGGGGCCGTCGGGCCTATCGCTAAACACCCGGTTCAATTCCTCCGCCGGGTAACACTGCACCGGCACGCCGTACCGTTCCGCCAGTTCCAGAATACCCGGTTCATCCGCCTTGAGGTCAGCCGTAGCGATCGCCGCCAGACTCCTCGGAGACAAGTTATGCCGTTGAAACTCGCTTTCCAGGAGCGCAGCCAGCTCATCGCAGCGCACCCCCCGACGGCAGCCCATCCCGGCAACCAGAGTGCGGGGACGATAGACAACCATCCGCCCCCGCTGGATTGCCGCGCTGCCGGAGGGCAGCAGACGGTCGGTTATTGCCAGAGCAGCAACGCCGGCGGATTCGGCCAGGGCCTCCCAGGAGGAGTAGAGCGTCACGTTGGCGGGCAGCGGTTTATCCGGCGGCCACCAGCCCGGCTCGCCGGCCTCCTGAAAGACGCCCACCGGCTCGCCGTTGACCACCGCCGCGCTGACCCGGGTAACGGTTTCGGCGTTGGCCTCTATTCGCCAGCCGAACTCCCGGCCCAGCAAGTCCACCGCCAGGGTATCCATTACGTAGGAGGCGGAGGTGATTACCGGCGTGGCGCCCAGAATGCGGGCCACTTCCCCGGCCAGGGCGTCGGCGCCCCCAACGTGGCCGGAGAGGGCGCTGACCGCAAAGCGTCCGGCGTCGTCCACGCAGACCACTGCCGGGTCGCGGCCCTTGTGCTGGAGGCAGGGGGCCAGGAGCCGCACCGCCGCGCCCACCGGCATAAACAAGACCAGCCGCTGGTGTCGCTCAAACCACCCTTGCAACGCCGGGCGCAGGGGCAGATCAAAGACCACTACCCGTTCCGGGGCCCATCCCGAGGGCAGTCCCGGGGCTCGCTCCGAGGGCAGTCCTGGGGCCCGTTCCGGGGCCCGTCCCGAGGGCAGTCCCGGCCCCGCCCCGGCAGCCTCGAACCAGCGGCGTTCCAGGTACAGGGTGTTTTCTCCGGCCAGGGAACCGGCCAGGGTGCGGGCCAGACTGGCCCCATTGCGAGAAACGGCTACTATGCCGGTTTCCGGGCCGGTTTCCGGCAGTTCCCCTTGCTGTTGACTGATGGCGGTCATCGGAATGCCAGGCGGTCATCTTTCGGCGCGGCCTTTGCCACCACGCTGGCGGCCGCCAGCGAAATCAGCAGCGCCGTCAAAGGCAACCACACTTTATTCTCCCCGGGCCAGGCGATCCCGAAAGACCCGACCAGGCCCACTACTAAAGCTACCCCATCGCTGACCTCTCGCACCAGCTTTACGGCCAGGAACACACACCAGAACATAGTTCCGGCGATGCATACCCATGATACCACCGGGGGCGTCCGGCCATAAACGGGAATGCTGACCAGGGCGTAGCCCTGCCAGGCCCGGGGAAACAGGTCAAAGGCGAGATGTACGGCAATGCCGAGGCATATTCCCATTCCGAACCAGCGCCAACCCCCTTTGGCGCCTAGAGACAGGGCAAAAACCAGCAGAGGCAAGATGGGCCCGTGCGTGATAATAGACCGGTGGAGCAGGAAGCCAATAGACTGGTCAACGTCGGGCCAGCGCAACCCGCTGGCCGCCCCAATCACCAGCAGCGCAATGCCGATCAGGCGCGGCCAGAATGTCATATCGCCCTTGGGCCGGCCGGCCCGTCAAAATTAAGCTGAATCTGCCGGGGGCGCCGCCACCCCGGCCCGGTTGCGCGAACGGCGGAACAGGTGGGTGTAACTGCCGGAATAGAGGTGCGAGGCGGCGAATTCCGCCTCGGCGACCAGATCGGGGTTGCGCAGGGCCGGGTCCACCGCCCGGCCCACCAGTACCAGGGCCTGGCGGGTAATTTTGGCGTCCCGCACCTTGCCGGCGATGTCGGCCAGGGTTCCCCGGATTATCTGTTCATCCTCCCAACCGACCCGGTAAGCAATGGCTACCGGGGTATCCTGGGGGTAACCGGCGGCTTCCAGATCCCGGACAATTCGGGGCATACGGGTAATACCCAGGAAAATAATCAGGGTACAGCCGTGAGCCGCCAGGTCCTGCAACTGCTCCCGGGGCGGCATAGCGATGCGGCCCTGAGCGCGGGTCATTATAACCGTCTGAGCCACGTCGGGCACGGTAAGCTCAACCTTGAGCCTGGCGGCGGCGGCGAAGGCGGCGCTGACTCCGGGGATAATTTCATACGCCACGCCCGCTCTTTCCAGCGCTCGCATCTGCTCCAGCATAGCGCCGTAAACCGACGGGTCGCCGCTCTGAATGCGGGCCACCGTCTTGCCCGCGGCCACCGCCTCCAGCGTCAGCGCCATAATTTCGTCCAGATTCAGTTCTTTGCTGCCGTACACCTCGGCGTCAGCCCCGGCAAACTCCACGATGGACGGATGCACCAGGGAATCGGCATAAATCACCACGTCGGCAGCTTCGATCAGCCGCTTGGCCTTGAGGGTGAGTAGTTCCGGGTCGCCGGGGCCGCCCCCGATGAAGTAAACCTTGCCTTCAGCCATGCCTTCACCTTTTGATAATTAGTAGCGAGAAATAGTCCAAATCCTCTTCCGTAAGCTGTTGCAGGTCCTGGACCACCTGCTCCCGGGCGGTGGTGGCCCGCCGTACGTAAATGCCCTTGCCGGCCAGGCCCAGCTTTTCCAGGTTAGCCAGGGCATCCAGCAACACCCGGTTTACCTTCATCAGGACGATGGTATCGTAGTTGGCGATGGCCTCGCGCAGGTCGTCAATGCCGTAAACCGCCGGCAGGATCGCCAGCCGTTGGCCGTGGGTAACCAGGGGAAGGCTGGCCCGGGCGGCGGCCGCCATCACCGAGGAGACGCCGGGTATTATCTCCACGGCGATTTCCGGGTAGTTGGCCCGAATACTCTCCAGCACGTAGGAAAAGGTACTGAACAGCATCGGGTCGCCCTCGGTGATGAAAGCGGCGTCCCGGCCCTGACGCAGCCGCCCGGCCAGGGTTTCCGCCGCCGCTTCCCAAACGTTGGACGCCGCTTCCGCATCATCCGTAGGGAAACCGAAGCGCAGGATTTCCTGACGGTCCGTATCGATGAACTCCCGGGCGATGGACAAGGCATAGCTGTCTTGACTGGTCTCCGCCTGGGGTACGCAAATAATGGGGACGCTCTGCAAGACCCGCCGGGCTTTGAGGGTAACCAATTCCGGGTCGCCGGGGCCGACCCCCACTCCGTAGAGGCGACCGTAATTGGCGTTAGCCGCTTCACTGCGCATCAGACCTGACCCTCCGGGTTGCTTTCGCGCCAGGCGGTTACCACGAACACCGGGTTCAGGGCTTCCAGACGCACGGTACCATCCCCCAATTCCTTGCTGCGGGCGGCGTTGACCAGGGCAATCTCGGCCCGGAACCCGTGTCCCTGGAGCCGCCGGTAGGTCTCGTTAGCCCGTTCCATTGCCGCCAGGTTCGCCACAATCCGGCCACCGGATTCAAGGCGGCAGGCGGCGGTGTCCAGCACCGCCGCCAGCTTGCCACCGCTGCCCCCGATAAATACGGCGTCCGGGGCGGGCAAACCGGACAAAACCTCGGGCGCGGCGCCGGGGACAATCCGGACGTTGCCCGGGCTGTATTCGGCCACGTTGCGCTCCAGCAACGGGAGGCCGGCCGCGTCCCGCTCGATGGCATAAACCCGCCCCCGGTGCGCAATAACCGCCGCTTCCACGGCAACGGAGCCGGTGCCGGCGCCGATGTCCCAGACAATGCTGTCGGGACGCAAGCCCAGGGAGTAGAGGCTGACCGCCCGCACTTCCCGCTTGGTGATTTGTCCCCGCCGGGGCTTACGCTGCGCAAAGGCGGCATCGGCCAGCCCCCAGGGACGGACGGCGGCTCCGGCGGCCGGCGCACCGGTGGCTGCCACGGCCGGCGCCACAGTAGCTGCCACGGTAGATGCAGCTTCCCCGGGCAGCGCGACCCCGGGTTGGGCGGTCGGAACCGGCTTAACCATGCGGCCCCGTCCCGGTCTTTTCCGCCTCAGGCTTCTCCGTCCCGGTTTTTTCCGTCCCGGTCCTCTCCGTAATAGAACCGGCCACCAGCGGCGCCCCTTCCGGCGCGGTGGAAGCATGGCCCAGCAGCGTCCCGTCAAAATCGAAACAGAGAACATCCACAATCAGGGCGTCGGCGTCGTCTCCCAACTGCTTGCGGCTTTCGTCGCAGACCATCCGGCACATCAGGGGAAAAACGGCCAGCAGCCCGTTGGCCTGGGCAATCTCCTGAAAATGACGGGCGCTGCTGGCCTGGCGCATCTCCTCCTGGACCGCGTCGGTGGCGCCGCATTGGGCCGCCAACTCGGCCAGGAACCGGGTATCCACCTGGTTGCCGGCCACGTGGGTAACGAAATAACCCATAGCCATTTTGGACAGTTTACCTACCATACCGACGTGAGCGGCGCGGCGCACCTTGCGCATAACGCAGCGTTTCAGCGCCGGGCCGCTGAAGATCCCCGCCTCGATGTAGGCCATATCCGGCAAGTCCAGGCAGCGCCGGGCGTATTCCTCACTGCGGGTGCCGGTGGACAGGACCAGGTGCGACAGCCCGTTGGTGGACGCTACATCGATCGCCAGGTGGACGCTGGCCCGCCAGGCCGCCGTGGAAAAGGGCTGGACGACGCCGGTGCTGCCCAGAATGGATATGCCGCCCAGGACGCCCAGGCGAGAGTTGGTAGTTTTCCGGGCGATTTCCTCGCCGCCGGGCACGGAGATCTGCACCACCAGCCCGGCGTCCGGCGCCAGACCCTGGGCCGCCTGGGCGACCGAGTCGGTTATCATCCGGCGGGGGACGCGGGTAACCGCCGGTTCGCCCACTTCAATCCCGGTGCCGGGGCGGGTTACCGTGCCGACCCCGGGCCCGCCGACGATGCGAACGCCTACGGCAGCTACATCCGTAGCTACCGTCGGAGCCGCCGCCGGAACTGCATCCGGGTCGCGCCAAACGGTGGCGCAAATCTCGGCGCCGTGGGTAACGTCCGGGTCATCGCCGCCGTCCTTGATGACAGAGCAAGTTACTTTGCTGCCCTGCTCCGACCAGTCGCAGCGATTGACCTGAAACGTAACCTCCCGGCCCACCGGCAGCTGTATGGTCGTCTCGGCGACCGGGCTGCCGGTAAGCAGGGCCTGGGTGGCCGCCCTGGCGGCGGCGGCGGCGCAGGAGCCGGTGGTATAGCCGGTGCGCAGCTGGCGCCGCTGGACCGTCTGACGGCTGTAGTCGCTTTCCGGCCTCTCGGCCATTTCCCCGTTTCCCGTCATTCGCTTGCCTGCTTATGTTCTCGTCGTTCCGGCGCCGGCGGTAACCCGGCGGTGTTGCGGAAACCGGTTCCCGTTGGCGCGGGAGGGACAGCCAGCAAAGTCCAGAGCCAGGTCCGGCTCCAGGTCCAGATCCAGCTTCAGACCCGGCTCCAAACTTCCCGAATGCGGTCGGCGGCCACGGCCACCAACCGGTCGTCCACGCCCAGAGGGGGCGCGATGGTCATAATTACTTCCGGGTATTGCTCCTGGAGCCGGCTCATCGTACCCAAAACATTCCGGGTTAAAATCAGCCCCGGGAAAAAGATATAAGGCACGCAGATCAGGGCCGATACACCCCGCTCGTTTACCAGACGGGCGGCGGCGAACTCCATCGTCGGGTCTCCGTAATGGGACTGGGCCACGTCGACAGCATAGCCCGGTCCCAACCGGTTTTCCACCATGCGGCCCAGTTCGGCCAACCATATGCAGTCATCATACTGCGTCCGGGTGCCGGCCTTCACCAGCAACACGCCGACGGTTTGGCCGGGGCCGGGAACCGGAGCGGCCGCCGCCAGGTCTCCGATACGTTCCAGCACCAGCGCGGCCAAGCGCGCGTCGGCGCCCAGGCCATCGGCCAGGTACAATTGTACCCGGGGGAACTGGGCGCGCACCACATCCAGCATCTCGTCCATTTCGATGGTGGCGTGCTTGCCGTGACCTAGCAAATAGGGCATTACGACCACCTTATCCAGTCCCTGCTCCGACAACATCTTTACCGCCGCATCGGGGAAAGGCTGGATAAACTCCAGACAGGAGAGCATTACCTGGACCCGTTCCGGCGCCAACTCGGCTTCCAGACGCTGGGCGGCGTCGCCCAGGCCCTGGGGGGTGCTGGGACAGTGGAGACACCAACCGGGCCAGGTCGCCCGGTCAACGCCGGCGGCCGGGCTAACCGCCGGCTCCGGAGTTGGCGCCGGCACTGGCGCCGTATCCACCAGGGGCAACCGCCAGGCGCAGGAACACTCCCAGGGGCTGGCGCCCCGTTGGCTGCCATGTCCCAGCAGTATTACCCCCCAACCAGCCCGGGCCGAGACGACGCCGGCGCGGGCGGACTGGCCGGCCGGCCGGCTAACTGAACGGTTGTTTCCAGTCACCATGTCCCCTCCTCCGCCGGATTTCCGGCCAATTCCAACAAGGCGTTTACGGTGGCGGCGGCGGCGGAACTGCCACCCCGCCGCCCCAGAATGGTAATGAAGGCGGCGGGACGGCGCGCCAGTTCCGCCTTTGATTCGGCACAGGCCACAAAGCCCACGGGCATACCAATGATTAACGCCGGCGATACCACCCCGGCATCCACCAGGTCCAGCAGGGCCAGCAGGGCCGTGGGAGCATTACCCACTGCCACTACTGCGCCGCTGATATAGGACGCCAATTCACGAACGGCGGCCACCGAGCGGGTCGTTCCTTCCCGTTGGGCCCGGGCCGCCACCTCGGGGACGTCAATCAGGCAGCGGGTCGCCACCTGACGGCGGTTCAGCAGCGCCTTGGAAATACCCATTTCCACCATACGCACGTCGGTAACCACATCGGCGCCGGCCCGCAAGGCGGCCAGGCCCTGCGCCACGGCGTCGGGGCTGAACCGGACCGAGGTGGCAATAGCCGGGTCCCCTTCAGCGCGCACAATGCGGCAGAGGACGTAATGCTCCCGGGGATTCAGGGAAAGACCCCGGGGCAGGGCGGCCTGCACCATTTTCAGGCTTTCCCGGTCAATCTCCTCGGGTAGCCGGGCGTATCGTTCAACCAGAGACATTTGCCGGATTTCTCCCCATTTCCCCAACGGGCGGTGGGTCAAAGCTAAAACCCAACGGTGTATTTCCTCTTGCGGGAACTGTCGCCCTGAGGCGGTCAGCTCGGGTCAGCCGGTTTAACCAGTCTCGACTTTACGGGATTCGAGCCGCGGCGTCAGGTATTCCGAGACTCGATGCAGCTCAACTCCCACCGGGTCATAGCCCTCCGCCTCGCTACCAAAGTCAATAACCAGGGAAGTTACCACTTCCCTCGATACCCGGATTTCCCGGAGATACCTGGATTTCCCGACCGGTAATTCGTAGCCAGAGAATATCCGGCTCTTCTTCGCAAGTAACTTTCAGGCAGGGGCCGAGGGCTAGAGCAGATTTCACCATTCACCCCGTCCATACCGTCGAGTTGACCCGCTATCGAAGCAGGTCGTCGCGACCAGCCGGTCATCGTCTCGCGAAACAGCTACCTGCGCCGCCGTCTCTGCTGCTCTACGGTAGCGACGCCGCATGACAACTGCATGGCAGCTGCATCGCAGTTGGCGCGAGGCTGCCTTACCGGGTTGACGTTGTACCACTATACCACAGCGAACCGATTTTCCTGAACATACTATTGGCCTACCCCTGACATTCACCCCACCACCACGTTGACCAGGCGGCCGGGGACGTAAATGGCTTTGTTTATCACTTTGCCGGCAGTATAGGGCTGAACTTTAGCGCTGGACAGAGCCAACTCGTGGGCAGTAGGTTCGTCAATGTTGGCCGGAACTTCAATCCGGTCGCGCACCTTGCCGTTGACCTGCACCACCAGGGTAATGGTGTCTTCGGCGGCCAGGGTCTCGTCCCACGCCGGAAAAAGCTGCTGGTGAATACTGTAGGCGTGTCCGGTACGCTCCCATAGCTCTTCGGCGATGTGGGGCGCAATCGGGGCCAGCAGCAGCAGGAACTTTTCCCTGCACTCCCGCCAGGTAACCGGGTCGATATTGGCCTCGGCCCATACCTTGCTCAGGTGATTGACCAGTTCCATCAGGGCGGCGATGGCGGTGTTGAACTTGAACCGGTCCAGGTCGTTATGACACTTGCGTACCGTCTGGTGCAGGATGCGCAGGGTATCCCGCACCGCCGCCGGGTCGGTGGGCGCCGAGTCCAAATCCAGCGGGTCTCGCTCCACCAGTCTCCAGACCCGGTTGAGCCAACGGGCCACTCCGTTGATTCCCACGTCGCTCCAGGGGCCGCCCTGGTCCCAGGGGCCGATGAACATCAGGAAACAACGGACGGCATCGGCTCCCATCAGTCCCACCACGTCGTCCGGGTTGACCACGTTGCCCCGGCTCTTGCTCATCTTTTCGTGGTCGGAACCGAGAATGACGCCCTGGTTAAAGAGGCGGAGGAAGGGTTCGTCAAAATCCACCAGCCCCATATCCCGCATCGCCTTGATGAAAAAGCGGGAGTAGAGGAGGTGCAGGACGGCATGCTCCGCCCCGCCGGTGTACTGGTCAACCGGCAGCCACTCCCGGAGCAGTTCCGGGTCGAAGGGGCCGGCAGCGTATCGGGGGCTAACGTAGCGAAGCAGATACCAGGAGGAATCAAAAAAAGTGTCCATCGTATCGGTTTCCCGGCGGGCCGGGCCGGAGCAGCGCGGACAGGAAACGTTGCGAAACCCTTCGTTTCCGGCCAGCGGAGATTCGCCGGTAGGCTTGAACTCCGCGTCCTCCGGCAGCAGCACCGGCAAATCCGACTCCGGCGCCGGCACAATGCCGCAACCGTCGCAGTAAATCATCGGAATGGGCGTACCCCAATAGCGCTGGCGGGAGATGAGCCAGTCCCGCAGGCGGTAGGAAGTAGTCCGGCGGCCCCAGCCGTTCTTTTCAACATCGTCGGCGATGGCGGCCATCCCTTCCTGGTCGGTCATACCCTCGTACTTGCCGGAGTTGGTCATAAAGCCGGCTCCCAGGTAAGCCGCGGCGGGTTCGCTACCGTCCCAGTCAATCGGCGCAATGACGGTGCGGATGGGCAGGCCATACTTTCGGGCAAAGGCGAAGTCCCGTTCGTCATGGGCCGGCACGCCCATAACGGCGCCAGTGCCGTAGGTAGTCAGCACATAGTCGGCGGTAAATATGGGGATGCGCTCCCCGTTCAGTCGATTAACGGCGTAGGAACCCAGGAAGACGCCGGTTTTCTCCTTGTCGGCGGACAGCCGTTCAATTTCCGAGGTCTGGCGGGCCTGGCTTACGTAGTCGGCCACGGCGGCGCGCTGTCCGTCGGCGGTCAGGGCCGGCACCAGGGGATGCTCCGGGGCCAGGGCCATGAAAGTAACCCCGAAGATAGTGTCGATGCGGGTGGTGAAAGTGCGAATTTCCCGCTCTTCCAGTCCGTTGGGGGCAAGGTCGAAGCTGATTTCTACTCCCTCGCTGCGACCTACCCAATTGCGCTGCATCATCAGGATTTTTTCGGGCCAGTCCACCAGGGAGCCAAAGTCCAGCAACTCATCGGCGTAATCGGTGATTTTCAGGAACCACTGTTCCAGGTCGCGGCGGGTAACGGTGACGCCACAGCGCTCACAACTGCCGTTTATTACCTGTTCGTTTGCCAGCACCGTCTGGCAGGAGGGACACCAGACTACCGGGGCCTGGGCCCGATAGGCCAGCCCCTGCTCGTAGAACCGGAGGAAGAACCACTGGTTCCAGCGATAATACTCGGGCAGACAACAGATGACTTCCCGCTCCCAGTCATAAACGGCGCCAATGGAGCGAAGTTGCCCCCGCATATTCTCAATGTTGCTCATGGTCCAGTTATAGGGGTGAACCCCCCGGCTGATGGCGGCATTTTCCGCCGGGAGGCCAAAGGCGTCGAACCCGATGGGATGCAGCACGTTGTAACCCTGCATCCGGCGAAACCGGGCATGGCAGTCGGCCGGGGCCATCGCGTACCAGTGTCCGATGTGCAGGTCGCCGGAGGGGTAGGGGTACATAGTCAGGTCGTACCACTTGGGGCGGGAGTCGTCATCCACTACGCGGTAGAGATCATCGCTGGCCCAGCGTTCCTGCCACTTGCGGTCAATTTCTACTGGGTTGAAATGCAGCTCAACCGGTCGGGGCGCGGTGGTCATCTCAGGTCACCTCAAAAGCGCAGCTACCCCATATATTAGCACAGAAACGGGTAAATAGCCGGCTTGTTTCCGCCGAAGCGGAGGTCGCCGGGGGAAGCAGACTCAGCCCTCAACCAGGCTCAGGCCGAACGGGGCTGCGAACAGCTCAACCGCTATTTAACCGCGCCCTATTTAACCGCGCCTATGTATGCAACCGTCTGTGCCATTATGGTCGCTATTATGCATCTATGCCACCGTCCGGCTGACGGGCCGGGAGATTGACTGATTGATTGACACGCCCCCGGCCAGAAACTAGAATCCTAAAGGCGGACGGGAGCGCGAACCGGCGTCTTCCGGTCTGCCACAGCGCCGGCCAGCGGCCCTTATCCTGGCCGGCAGCGAGGCTATCGGTGCGTTTTAACCGGCCCCGTCTCCCCCTGGACAATGTTATCCGCCAACCCCGGCTGGCCGAACTGCAACCGACCGTATCCGGGGAGCTGACGGAGCGGCGTCCCCGGCGCATTTTCACCCCTCCCTTCATCCTGCTCTACGGGTTTGTATCCCTCATCGCCGCAGGCGGGTTTCTACTGACCCTGCCCGTTTCCGGCAACCAGGGCGAGTTTACCCCTCCCGTCGTTGCCCTGTTCACCGCAACCTCGGCGGTTACCGTTACCGGGCATACTGCGGTCAGCACCTCCAGCCATTGGAGCTATTTCGGGCAAGGGGTTATATTCTTGCTGATGCTGGTGGGCGGGCTGGGGTTCATGGCCTCGGCCACCTTTGTGCTGCTGTTGATTGGGCAACGCTCCAGCATTTCCGAGCAGTTGGTATTGCGCGATACTATGGGCGCCGACCAGCTGGGGGGACTGCGCCAGATAACTCGCAACATCGTGATTGTGGTCTTTTTGATCTATGTGGCGGGAGCGGCGGTAATGTTTTCCGCCATCCGGGATATGACCGGGTTGGGGCTGGGGGAATCGCTCTGGCAATCGATGTTCCTCTCCGTCTCGGCGTTCAACAACGCCGGGTTCTCCATCCTGCCGGAAATATCCGATCGCCGGGCCCTGGCCATCCTCGATAACCGCTGGGCCATCCAGGGGATTATGGTCGCCCTCATCATTCTGGGCGGTATTGGCTGGACCGTGCTAGTGGACGTTTACCGCCACCGGCGTTTCTCCCGGCTTTCCCTGGACACCAAGCTGGTGATCATTGCCAGCCTGGTGCTTTGGCTGCTGGGTTTTGGCGTCTATCTGCTGGCGGAATACGTCAGCGCCGGTATGGACGACTACCGGACTTTTCCGGAACGGATCGGGGCCGCCCTGTTTCATTCGATCAGCGGCCGGACCGCCGGGTTCATAATTTCCGACTTCGGGCAGGCAGCGGACTTTACCAAGCTGGTTTTTACCTTCCTGATGTTCGTCGGCGGGGCTTCCGGGTCAGTGGCCGGCGGCATTAAGGTGAACACCCTGGCGGTGATTGTGGCCGTGATTATATCCTCAATCCGCTCCCGTCCCCAAACGGAAGCCTTTGGCCGGGAGATACCCCAGATCCAGGTCTTCCGGGCGATGACCGTTGCGGGACTGGGCCTGACGTTTATTCTGGTGACGGTGCCGATTCTCACCCTTACCGAAGCCGCCGCCCTGCGGGCCGGCAGTTTGGAGTTCCTGAACTTGCTCTTTGACACCGTTTCCGCCTTCGCCACCAACGGCTCCTCCACCGGCATCGTTCCCAGCCTGAGTCTGGCCGGCCAGCTGATCTTCATTGCCGCCATGTTTGTGGGGCGCATCGGGCCGCTGACCCTGGCCCTCGCCCTGGTCCCGCAGGAGCGGTCGGTGTATCGTTTTGCCCGGGAACGGGTTAAAATAGGGTGACGGAGGGAACGGATGAAGAAGCGTGTCTGCGTTATCGGGATGGGCCGGTTCGGAATCGGCGTGGCCCGGGAGTTGTACCAGGCCGGGCACGACGTGCTGGTGGTCGATACCAACGAAGAAAGGGTTCAGGGTATGCTGGGACGGGTTACCTATGCGGTAAGAACCGACGCCACCAATGAAGCGGCGCTCCGGGAGTTGGGCGTGGCCGAATACGACGTGGCGGTGCTGACCCTGGGCGACGACAACGTCCAGGCCAGCATCCTGATTGCAATGGTGCTCAAAAGCATGGAGATTCCCTTCATCATCGCCCGGGCGGCCAACGAACTGCACGGCGAAGCGCTGGAACGCATCGGAGTGGACCGGGTGGTTTACCCGGAGGAAGAAAGCGCCCGGCGCGTGGCCCACGTGGATTTCAATTACGGGGTGATCGATTATATGGAAATCGTCGCCAACGCCGGTATCAGCAAGCTGCGCCCGCCGGAAAGGATGCTGCGCCACACGCTGGAGGAGGCCGGGCTGGCCGGCGCCAACAACCGGTACTCCCTGACCGTGTTGGCCGTCCGCCGCGGCCGCAGCTATATCCTGAACCCGGCCAAGGATGAGGAGATAAAGCCGGGAGACGTGCTGCTGGTGGCCGGGCGCAGTGAACACGTCGCCAGCATCTCCTCCCTGACCGAGCAAATCCCTCAAGCGGCGGCCAACTAGGCCAGGAGCGAAGGCCCCCTCCGATGTTGCGGCAGCATCGCCCACGCATTCTGACGCCGGTTAACGGCAAACCGGCCAGCGAACACGCCTTTCGCTGGGCTTGCCAACTGGCCCGCCATTTCCGGGCCGAGTTGCGCGCAATTTACGTCTTTGAGGTGCCCCTGGAGTTTCCCCTGGAGTCGGCCCAGGTGCGCCGGGACCACCAGGAGGGAGAGGGCATCCTGACCCGGGTGGAAGACATCGCCAATTCGGAAAGGTGCCGGGTAAACGCCAACCTGCTGGAAGCCAGAAACGCCGGGCCGGCCATCGTGCTGGAAGCGACGGAGCGGAAGATGGACTTATTAGTCATTGGGCTGCCCCTGGAGCGCCGGAGCGACGCCCGGGTTATGGGCGTCACGGCGGACTACGTTCTCAAGAATGCCCCCTGCCAGGTGATAATTTCCCGGGAACCGGCCGCGACTCCTCCGGTAGCGCCGGCGTCTCGAGGATAACCCGATGGACATCCTCATCTTCGGCTGCTCCCGGCTCACCGTTACGCTGGCCCCGGTACTGGTTGCGTACGGGCACCGGGTAACCGTCCTGGACCCGGTCGCCGACCGGCTGGCCCGGCTGCGGAAAAAGACGGCGATAACCGCGGTGCTGACCGCCGAACCGCTGTTGCAAGACTACTTGCAGGAGGGAGGAATCAGCGATTCCCACGCCTTTCTGGCCCTGTCTGAAGACGACCACAAGAACGCCCTGGTCTGCCAGATAGCCCACCATATTTTCAACGTCCCCCGGGTATTTTGCCGGCTGGAGGCCCCCGAATTACAACAGTTTTACCAGAGCGCCGGCCTGAAAATAGTAGATACCGGGCCCGACTTCATCGAGAAGACCCGGCAAACCATCGAAGGGCAGCTCCAATAGTCCGATGTTTATAATTATCGTAGGGTGCAGCGCGGCCGGCTATCATCTGTCCCGGCTGCTTATGGTGGCCGGCCACGAGGTGGTGGTGGTCGAAAAAAGCTCGGCCCGCTGCCAACTGATGTGGGAGGAGCTGGGCAGCGTCGTCCTCCAGGGAGACGGCGCCGACCCGGCGGACTTGAAGCGGGCCGGCGCCGCCCGCGCCGACGTGCTGGTCGCAGTTACCGACCGGGATGAAACCAACCTGGTCGTCTGCCAGCTCGCCAAGCGTCTGTTTTCGGTGGAACGCACCATCGCCACGATCCAGGACCCCAAGAACCAGCCAATTTTCCGGCTGCTGGAGGTAGATGTGGTGGTCAACGCCAGCGACCTGATTCTGGGCAGCCTGGAACGGGGCATCGTTGAGCAGAATCTCCATCATCTGATGCGCCTGAGCGTGCCCGACGCCGTCCTGATTAGCGTCAGCATACCGGAGGATGCCGCCGTGGTAGGGAAACACCTGGCGGAGGTGGAGCTGCCGCCCCGCAGCTTCGTGTCCCTGGTCATCCGCCAGGGCCGGGTGCTGACTCCCCGGGACGACCTGACCCTGGCCGGTCATGACGAGTTGTACGCCGTTACGATGCGAGACGAGGAATCAACCCTATACCAGATATTGACCGGAGTTTAGCGATGGTCAAGCGTATATCCTATTTCGGCCCGGCGGGCACCTACACCGAGGAGGCGGCGCTCCGCTACGACCCCCAGGCCGACTTGCGCCCCTATCCCACCATCCCGGCCGTCTGCCGCGCTGTCTCCGCCGGCCAGGCCGACGAGGGGATCGTGCCTATTGAGAACAGCCTGGAGGGTTCCGTCGTCTATACCCTGGATTTTCTAATCAACGAGTCGGATCTGTCCATCTGCCACGAGATAGTGCTGCCCATTGAACACTGCCTGATGGTAAAGCCGGGGGGCGACCTTTCGGAAATCCGGGTAATCTACTCGCATCCCCAATCCCTGGGCCAGTGCCGCCACTTTCTGGAGGACCATTTCCCCCAGGCCCGGCCCACTGCCTCCCTGAGCAATTCGGCGGCGGTGAACGATATGCTGAAAAGCGGGGCGCCGGCGGCGGCCATCGCCTCCCGCCGGGCCGCCAGCCTTTACGGCGCCACGGTGGTCCGCCAGGGCATCCAGGACGGGGCCAACAATATGACCCGGTTCGTGGCCCTGGCCCCGGCCGACCACCCCCCTACCGGCCAGGACAAGACCTCCATCTGTTTTTCCTTCGCCCAGGACGCCCCCGGCTCCCTGTACCAGGCCCTGGGCGTATTCGCCCTGCGGGACCTGAACCTGACCAAGATTGAATCCCGCCCCACCAAAGAGTCCCTGGGCCACTACAACTTCCTGGTGGACTGCGAGGGCCACCGGGAAACCCCCCTGGTGCGGGAGGCGCTGGAGGTCCTGGCTGGGCTGGTCAGCTCTCTCAAGATATTCGGCTCCTACCCCCGCTGGAACGCCACCGCCGAATGACTCTCCCAGCTGCGCCTCCCGGTGCGCTGCTTCCGGTGGCCCGCTGCCCCGCTGCGGTGAAAAGTTTCCTCGCCGCAGGGTAGGGCCGCAGCAATATGCTATCTGGCGCCTGATGTGCTGGGCCGTTTCCTCGCCGCAGGGCAAGGCCGCAAATTAGGGATTGGCCGGGTTACGCTTCCTCCCGGCGGAACCGCTCTCTCAGGCGTTCCACCACCCGGTTGATGGCGCCAAAGAAACCCAGGGTTTTCGAGATGTCCCTGGTGGAGTTAAGCACCACTCCGGAGGCTTCCTCAAGGTTGCCGGCGGCGCGCTTAACCGGCCCGATGACCCCTTGCAGCCGGATCGCCACCACCGCAATGGACGCCAGGACGATTATCAGCAGGCCCAGGCTAATGATGATCATCAGGTCTTTAATAAAAGCTACCAGGATTAGCGTGCCTTGATCCATTATTTACTCCTGTAGGCATTTACCCCTGTAGGGACTTTTGTAGGGACTTTTTCACCGCAGGACAATCCGGGCTGCGCCGGGATTCCTGGCACAGCGCCACGCCCGCTCCAGAACGAAACGCCCCTGGCGAATAACGATTTAAGTTGTCCCGGCCACGCGGACATTGACCAGCATTCCCCGGGCAGTCCATAAACGGTCGCCGGCAATCCGTAACCATCCCCGACCACGCGGACAATTGATCAGTAATCCCCGAGCAGTTCATAGATGGTTACGCCCGGATTGGTGAACACCGCCGCCGCCACGCCTTGTTCCACCATTCTATCAAATTTCGCCAATCCCTCCCCGGGGTAATAGATCCGTTCCAACTCGCCCACTACCACATACTTTACCGCGTAGCGGGCCAGCAACGACCGGGCCAATTCCGGGTCCTCCGTCGCATATATCTCCCGAACATGCCCGGCCCTGACCCGTATTTCGTCGGAATAAATGCCCCGCTGCTGTATCTGATGCCAGGGCCAGCCCAGGACGGTGGGCAACCCGGTGTAGCTGGCGATGCGGCCACCCCAGCGATATTGTTCGGTATGCGCCTCCAGCGTCGCCGGCGAGCCGGCGACGTTATCTTGCAGCCAGCGGATTGCGGCAGCGTCCCACTTCAACTCAATGGGCTGGTCCTGCTCCCAATGAACCGCCGGCTCCATGTAAGCCATTCCGTCCAGGGTTGGCGGCAGGTCATTGAACCGGTCGGACACCCGGGCCCAGGCGCCCAGCCCGGTATAGATCAGGCTGGAAAAGATGAGCAGCGCGACAACCCCCAGCCAGAGCCGGCGAGCCCCGTTCCAGCCAACCGGCCGGAACCGCCCGTCGTAGCCCATTCGCCAGAGCATATAGGACGCCGCCAGGCTGAACAGGACCCAGGCCTCCAGATAATACTTGAAGAGGGTATTCATTCGACCAATGTCCCCCTTCAACCGCACCAGGTCAACGCCGAGGCCCAGCGCCAGCGCCAGCGCCAGCAGGAGCAGGGGAAAGACGACATAGGCCCGTCCCCTCGCCCCGGAGTCCAGCGCATCCTGAATTGCCAATCCGGTGAATACCAGCAAAAGGCAGAGAATCGCTCCAGTCCAGTAACCGGCCAGGGCCAGGTAGAGGGTCGCCAGCAGGCCCAGGGCGAAGTAGAGGCGCAGCCACCGTTGGCCGGACTTCCGGGCCGGGCCGGGAACGCCGGCCCCGTCCGGGTCATTCAACCCGAACCGGACGCCGCAAATGATGGCCCAGGGCCGGCGGGCCGTCCAAACCAGGAACGTACCGGTGATGAACAGGAACAGACCGTGAATCCCCAAGTAGTTGACGAAGGGCGTCCGCCACCGGGTAGCCTCGAGGCCGGCGTCAAAAGTCTCCACCGCCTGGTGGAAGGGCCAGTAAGCCAATAAACTCACCAGGACAATACCCACGGCCAGCGCGCCGCCCCAGGTCAATCGCGTCCGGGCCGTCCCCGGCATACCGTAAACCGTCAGGCCGACCAGAGCCAGCGTTAGCGCCAGGTAGGAAGGATAGTCCCAGCTGTTGATTAGCCACAAAGCGCCCAGGGCCAGCCCCAGCAAGGCAATCGCCGTCGCGTCCCACCGCCAACCCAACCGGCGCCAACCGGCGGTCAGGTTCAAACCCAGCCCGATTACCAGCAGGGTAAAGGGTATCGCCATCAGGTGGGCGTGCAGGTCGCCGAACAGAAAGGTGAAGAAGGGGAACTCCGTGATATGCCAGGACACCTCCGGCTGGCCGGCTACCTTTTCCGGCGCCCAGAAGGTCAGCCGTCCGGGGTCGAAGTTTTCCAGGTTGGGCAGCATCCGGCTGCTGCGCCAGAAGTCGAAGGCCGGATACCCCCCGGCGCTGCCGGACAGCCGGGCCCAAATACCCTGACCCAATTGGACCATACCATCCAGGTTCCCGATAATCGCCACGAAGAGGCCGGCCAGCAACCCGGCGGCCAGCGGGCTGCGAACGACCCGCGCTATGCCGCCCGGCGCATTCCCTGAGTCCTCCCTGAAGTCCCCGGTGTATTCCGCATCGGCAACCACCCCGGGAGCGCCCGGCGCGCCGGCCGGCCGGCCGGCGCGCCGGACTCCCTCGGCCAGGTTATAGACGACGGAGTAAGCTCCGGTAACGGTCAGGGCGAAGAACATCGGCACCGCCAGGTTGAACGCCACCGTCGGCACAACGCCGGCCAACCTGGTGGGCAGGGCCAGGATGAAGTAACCCCAGTAATAATAGTTAAGATAGCCCCCGGCAAACCAGGGGTCGTAAGGGGGCAGCAGCGTCGAGCGGATAACGGCGTTGAAGTAGGCCAGTTCCATGGGCTTTTCCCCGCCCCGGTAGGGATGCCACAAGTCCGGGTTCAAGGCCCGGATGCCAACGAAAGCCAGAAAGGCCAGCAGGAACAGCGCCTCGCCGGTCAGCAGCAATCGCCACCGCCGGGACAGGAAGGCCAGCATCTCCCGCCAGCGCGCCAAAAGCGCCAGCCCGGACAGCAGGGCCACCGTCAACAAACCCAGAACAATGGCGGTTCGGGAGAACTCAACCCAGCCCAGACTGACGATCAGCCAGGTAACGTATCCCGCCCCCAGCAGTCCCAGGATGCGGGCCAACACTAGGCCCCGGTCGGCCAGGGGCCGGAACAGGAACAAGGACAGGGGCAGGGCGGCCAGGTAAATCAGCTCCAGCGCCAGCAGCCAGGCCACTACCGACCAGGCCGACTGCCGGTTGACCCAACTGTTCCGGTCGAACAGTTCCGACCAGGCGCCGCCCTCCTGCTGGCGCGCGCTCTCCACTTCCGACAGCTTCAGACCCGCCGGCGGAGCCATTGGGACGCTGACCAGTTGAGCCAGCAGGGTCTCCGCCGGCAGCCGCTCCACGTTACGGAACAGCAGGACCCGGGGGTGGTCATAACCCACCACGTTGTCATCGGCGTAGCCCAGGTTAAGGGTCAACGGCGGCGATTCCTCCGCCGTCATCGGCGCCGGACGGGGCAGCCCGGTCCGGCGCAGCGGATCGTCCACAAAAGCGACGCCGGCCAGGCCCGGGTAAGAGGTGAAGGCCCGGTCCAGCCGGTAGCCCAACTCTCCGCCGAAAAGCTGCCGGTAGTAATTGAAGCTGTAGGGAAACCGTTCCGGGTCGCTGGCGACGCTGACGTAGGGCCGGTGGCTGTAAAAGACCAGGTACTCGGCCCGGGACAGTTGCTTCCCCAGCGCCGCCATCTTGCCAACGTTATCCGGCTCGTAGGCCGGGAACTGCCAGACCTCATACGGGTACAGTTCGGGGACGAATTCGTCCCAGTGATTGTCGCTGATTATAACCGTGCCGCCGGACAGGTTTTCGTTGATCCACCGGGAGGCCGCCACTGCCGGATGCGGGTTGGCGTAAACCCGCTGGAAGGCCAGACTGTAGAAGGCGGTAGCCGCCAGCGTCAGCGCCAGCGGCAACCACGCCGCCGCCGCCACATACCGCTGTCCCCGGGGGTTATACCTCAGGTACGCCCAGACTGCCCGAAGCTGGAAATCCCCGGGGAATACTGCCTGGCCGGCCCGTTCCGCGCCGCTTCGCCGGACACTGCCCCCGGCCCAGGAGCGGAGGTAAAAGGGCGGCCACAAGAGCAGCCGGGCGCCCATCAGCACCATAAAGGGTATCAGGACGAAGTAATAACGCTGGAACCGGACCTCGAAGCTCTCCAGAAACAGAATGCCGGGAATCACCCAGGCCAGCAGCAACAGGTCGGCGCGCCGGGTATCCGTCCCCCGCCAGGCCAGGAATGCGGTGAAAGCTACCCCGGCCCAGGCAAACAGACCCAGGGGCAGGCCCAGCCCCCAGACCGCCGTCTGCTGGAATTGATAGCTGAAAGTCGGGGCGCCAACGTACTGGATCGTAAACGGCCAAAGCCCGGCATTGCGCGCCATCTCGGCCTGCGCCGCCTGTTCGCCAAGAAAATTTGAGAGGTTCAGCAGGGCATAGGGCGTAACCGTGAAGAATACGGCCAGGGCAACCGCCGCCGCCGCCAGGGCGTGAAGTGCGGTCTGCTCCACGCCCTGGCGGTTGAGGCCCGACCAACGGCCATTGCCGCTATCCAGCAGCCGGTAGGCGTAGGCCAGCAGCAGCGGCAGCGCGAGCAACAGTATGCTCACCTTGGGGGCGAAGGCCAGGCCGACCAGGAGGCCCAGCAGCAGGGAGTCCCGCAGTCTCCGCTTTTCCACCATGCGCAGGGCCGCCCAAAAGGCAGCCAAAACCAACAGGGCGGAAAAGGTCTCGGGCCGGAAAAAGTGGCTGTTCTGGACGTGGATTACGGCCAGAGCGGTCAGGGCCGCCGCCAGCAGCCCCACCCAGGGGCCATAGCCTTGTCCGTAGCTACGACGCCCCAGCAGATACACGAAAAACACGGAGCCGACATCGGCCAGAGCGGACAGGGCGCGCCCGGCATAGCGCAAATCCAGGGCGCTAATATCGGTGAACAGTTCGATTACCGAGCGGAACAGCACCAAGAGATAGAGGAGGATGCTGCCCAACGGGAACCAATGCGGGTTCAGGGGGCTGCGGTCAAAGTCCAGAAACACCCGGAGACCGGGCAGACCGGGCCGGGTTTCGGGGTAATCGGCCAGGCAACTCCGGTAACCCGGCCTTTCGGTCAGCAGGTCATAGATGCAGCCGGCCCGCAGATACAGCGAACGCTCGTCCGGGTGAAAGCCATACCCGGAATCCCAGTTAATCCCGTGCAGGCGCAACCCCAGGGCAACTACCAGAATCAGCGCCAGCAAAGCCGGGGGCCAGGAAAACCGGGGGAGTTTTTTAATCGTCAAGGGGATCACGGGACAACCCGGGGGTAATACCGGGAAGACGTTCTACCCCGGGAAACGCAACCGGGAAGCGCAGTGGAACGCAGCGGGTAGATCCCCCGCTGCGAAACTCCGCGCCCCAGCCTTTCCCGGTGAAAAAACGCCCCGCCTAGATTCCCTGGTCGCTCATAAAGGAGCAGAGGTCGGCGGTGCGGCAGGAATAGCCCCATTCATTGTCGTACCAGCCCATAACCTTGACCATGTTGCCCTCCATCACAATGGTAGAAAGGGCGTCGAAAATGCAGCTGTGGGGGTTGCCCCGCACGTCGGAGCTGACAATCGGGTCTTCGGTGTATTCCAGGATTCCTTTAAGGGCGCCCTCGGCGGCGGCCCGGAAAGCCTGGTTGACTTCCGCCGCCGTTACCTCCCGGCCCAGGTCCACCACGAAGTCGGTTACCGACCCGGTAGCGGTGGGCACCCGGAAGGCGATACCGTGGAGCTTACCGTTCAGTTCCGGCAGCACCAGGCCCACCGCCCGGGCCGCGCCGGTGCTGGTGGGGATGATGTTCAGCGCCGCCGCCCGCGCCCGGCGCAGGTCCGAGTGGCGCTGGTCCAGGATCGCCTGGTCGTTGGTGTAGGAGTGGATGGTGGACATCAAGCCGTGTTCGATGCCAAAGGCTTCGTGCAATACCTTAACCATCGGAGCAAAGCAGTTGGTCGTGCAGGAGGCGTTGGAAACGATGTTGTGTTTTTCCTTGTCGTAAACGCTGTCGTTCACCCCCATTACCATCGTCAGGTCCACGTTGGTGGCCGGGGCGGAAATGATGACCTTGCCGGCCCCGCCCTGAAGGTGTCCGGCGGCCCTTTCCCCGTCGGTGAAGATGCCCGTGGACTCTACCACCAAGTCAACGCCCATTTCCGACCAGGGGATTTGGGCCGGGTCCCGTTCGGAAAACACCTTGATGCGGCGACCGTCAATCAGCAGGTCGCCGTTGTTAGCCTCCACCTGGCCCGGATAGACGCCGTAGCTGGTATCGTATTTGAACAGGTGGGCATTGGTCTTGTCGTCGGTCAGGTCGTTGACCGCCGCCACCTCCAACCTGTCCGGGTATCGTTCCAGGGTAGCCCGGGTAACCAGCCGTCCGATTCTGCCAAAGCCATTAACTCCAATCCGAGTCGTCATCGTGTACCTCGCTCAGCTATTATTGCCGGGGGTTCTACCGGAGCGGCGCAGCAAACCCGGAACTACGCCGGGAGTTGGCTGCCGAGAGTCCTCTGCCGGGGGTTCTCTGCCCGGAGTTCTCTGTACCGCTGCGGTGGAAAAATCTCGCCGCCTGGTCAGCGCCTCCAGAACATCCAGCCATACATTCCCAGCCTGGCCCGGTTGAAGTGGGAAGGAGTAGGCGATGATAATAACCGGCCCAGCCCGATGACCACCCGCACGCTCTGCACCAGCAGCCACCAGGTTAAACGCGCCAGCCCCCGGCTTCCCTGAATTGCCAGATAGCGCAATATACGCCAGGCCAGAAAATAGTTAGACCTGGCTGAGGTGGGCGTAGGCTTGGTTTCCGGCATACTCGGCCTCGGCTCCCAGGTCGGCTTCGATTCGGAGCAACCGATTATACTTGGCGACGCGCTCGGAACGGGCCGGGGCGCCGGTCTTGATTTGCCCCACGTTCCACGCCACCGCCAGGTCGGCAATGGTGGTGTCCTCGGTTTCGCCGGAACGGTGGCTCATCACCGCCCCCCAGCCGGCGTCCCGGGTCATCCGGAGCGCCTGGAGGGTTTCCGTAAGAGTACCAATCTGGTTGGGTTTTAGCAATACCGCATTGCCGGCCGCCGCAGCGATGCCCCGCCGGATACGGGAGATATTGGTAACGAAGAGGTCGTCCCCCACCAACTGGGTCGAAGTTCCCAGACGCCGGCTCAATTCGGCCCAGCCCTCCCAATCATCCTCGTCCAGTCCGTCCTCGATACTGACTATCGGGTAGGCTTGCCGCCAGCCGGCGTAGAGTTCAATCAGTTCGGCGGCGGTCAGAGTAGTACCCTCCCGCGCCAGCACGTAACGGCCCCGGGCCCGGTCGTAAAGCTCCGCGGCGGCCACGTCCAAAGTCAGGAAAACCTCCCGCCCCGGAATATAGCCGGCGGACTCAATCGCTTGCAGCACCAGCTCGATGGCGTCCCGGTTGGAGGGCAGGGAAGGAGCGAACCCGCCCTCATCGCCAACATTAAGATTATGCCCGCCGGCCCGCAGCAGGCCTTTCAGGGCCTGGTAGATCTCCACCCCGGCCCGCAGCGCATCGGAAAAAGTGGGCAGTCCCGCCGGGGAGACCATGAACTCCTGGATGTCGGCGGAGTTGGAGGCGTGCCGCCCCCCGTTCAGGATGTTGAACATCGGCGCCGGCAGGCTGACCGGCCCGCCGGCGTTACCCAGGGCCAGGTAGCGCCAAAGCTGGCCGCCGGCGTCGGGGTGGGCTTGGGCCGCGGCCCGGGCGGTAGCCATGGATACCGCCAGGATCGCGTTGGCGCCCAGGCGGCTCTTATCGGCGCTGCCGTCCTGGTCCAGCATGGCCCGGTCTATGGCCGCCTGGTCGAAGGGAGATCTGCCGGTCAGGGACGGGGCAATTCGGTCGTTGACGTTGGATACGGCTTGCCGAACGCCGGCGCCGCCAAACCGGGCGGCATCTCCGTCCCGCAACTCCAGGGCCTCATAGCTGCCGGTGCTGGCCCCGGAAGGAACGGCGGCATGGGCGCGCACCCCGTTGGACAACCTGACCTCGGCCTCCACCGTGGGATTGCCCCGGGAGTCCAGTACCTCCCGGCCCCGGATTGCGGCGATAACGGCATTGGCGTCCGGTATAGTCATATTCAGGTTACCTCCCGGTTGACCTCGCCCCGGCCCCTTGACCCGGCTCCTTGCCGGGAGTCGGCGAGCTACTGCTTTCCGCTTCCCGCTTCCCAACCCCTGATTCCTGATTACTGACTGAACCGGCCGGCCCCCCGGCGGCGGCCAGGGCCTTGTCCACCGCCTCCACCGGGTCGCCGGCCGGGATTATGCCATCCACCACCGGGTCGCCGTCTCCCTTGACCGTAAGCGTCCAGGTGCTGAGGCCGATAACCGGGATTTTGGCGTCCATCGCATAGGCGATTTCCGACAGGGTGCCAAAGGCGCCGCCCACGGCGATGCAGGCCTGGCCGGTATGGACTACGATGATGTTCCGGGCGTAGCCCATGGTGGTAAAAATCGGTATGTCAATGTAGGGGTTGAACTCCGAGCCCCGCCGGCCAGGCAGGATGCCGATGGTAGTGCCACCCTCGGCCTTGGCGCCCCGGCAGACCGCCTCCATCACCCCCGTCATTCCGCCACAGGCCACCATTACCTTCCGCCGGGCCAACTCCCGGCCCACCGCATCAGCCAACTCCAGGTGTTCCGGCTTGGCGCTGCTGCTGCCGATGACGGAAATTATCATACCTTCTCCACCTCTCCGTAGCTCTGGGGCTGGTATTCGCAACCGGCGTTGGCAATCGTCCTCCCGGTTTTCACCGGAAGGACGGCGCCGTTCCGGGCGGTGTTATCCCGGCAGGTTGAGCGTGTCATACCTGGCATCAATGAATGGCGCCATACTTCAAGAATACCCGGTGGCTCATTGCGCCGCCGGGAAAGGCCGCCGGGACACAGCGGGGCGCCGGCCGCTTTACCTGCCGGGCAGGATGGCGGCGCTGGCAACCTCCACCAGTTCCAGCAACGGCGCCGGGTAAACCCCCAGGGCAACCGTCGCCAGCAGTCCCAAAGCGATTACCGTCAGCAGCAGGGCCGAGGGACGGGGCAGGGGTTCGTAGTCTTCCTCAGGCGCATGGTGGGACGGAGTATGCGTGTGGTCTGCCGGGGCCGGCTCCCTATGTCCAGCGCCGGGTCCGGGTCCCGCGCCGGGCCCCACACCGGGTCCGGGTCCCACGCCGGGCCCCGCAGCCGCGCCGGGTTCCGCTTCGTCAGCCGCAGCAGCCCCCGGCGCGGCCAAAGCCGGCTGGATATACATCTGCCGGATGACTTGCAGGTAGTAGTAGAGCGAAATCAGGCTGGTGAAAATCGCCAGGCCCGCCAGCCACAGGAAACCGGCATCGGCAACGGCGGTGAACAAGTAAAACTTGATCGTGAAGCCGACAAAGATGGGCAGCCCGGCCAGGGAAAAGAGACTGACGGCCACCGCCATGGCCAGGAAGGGCTGCCGGTCGGCCAGCCCGGCCAGGTCCGCAATCTCCTCCTGGCCGGTGGCATTGAAAAAGGCAATCAGGGCGGCGAATACCACCATACTGGAGATGGAATACCCCACCAGGTAGAAAATTATCCCGTTGGCCCCCAGCAAGGAGTCGGCGGAGAGGGCCGCCGCGCCGGCCAGGATGTATCCCACGTGGCCGATGCTGGAGTAGGCCATCAGCCGTTTCAGGTTGCTCTGGGCCAGGGCCACCAGGTTGCCCACCAGCATCGTCAGGGCGGCCAGCGCCGCCACGATTATCTGCCATTGGTCCCAGCGGCCGGCGACCGGCACGAAAGCCTCGGACAGCAGGCGCAGCACCAGGGCAAAGGCTGCCGCCTTCGAGGCTATCGCCAGATAAGCGGTAACCGGCAGGGGCGCGCCCTCATAGACATCCGGCGCCCACATATGAAAGGGAACCGCCGCCAGCTTGAAGCCCAGCCCCACTACAATCAGGGCCAGGCCCGCCCACAAGGCCGGACTTACCGCAGCGGCGTCGGACAGGGCCGCGCTGATGCCCTCGAACCGGGTTGCCCCCAGGGAACTGTAAACCATACTGATACCGTAAAGCAGGATGGCCGAGGAGAAGGCCCCGATGATGATGTATTTAAGACTGCCCTCGTTGGACTTGGGGTTGCCCAGGGCGTAGGCCACCATCACGTACAGGCTGAAGCTGAGCAGTTCCAGGGAAATGTAGGCCGTCAGCAGTTCCCGGGACTGGGCCATCAGGTTCATCCCCAGAATGGAAAAGAGGAGCAGACCGTAAAACTCGCCGGGATGGTTCAGGTGCAGCTTCACGTAGTCAATGGAGCTGAGGATAATGAAAACCCCGATGCCCAGGAAAAAGACCTTGAAAAAGAGCGAGTAGCCGTCCACCGCCAGCAGACCGCCGTACAGCGTCGCCTCTTTGCCGGGCAGCAACAGCAGGGACAACGCCGCCAGCCCCAGCAACCCGGCGACGGACAGCCAGCCCAGCAGGGCTTTCCGGGCCTCCGGCAGCAGCAGGTCAATGGCAAACACCAGGAAAGCCAGCCCGGCCAGGGCGAACTCCGGCGCCAGCAAATAAAGATTATCGGTTAATCCTGGCATATTCCCCTAAACTCTCCGGTTCTTTCCTAAAACAGTTCCAGCACCGACGCGACGCCGGCGTTGATTACCCGGGTCAGCGGGGCGGGCCAGATTCCCACAAACAGCAGGATCAGCACAAACGCGGCGCCCACTGCTTTCTCCACCGGGCTGGCATCGGTGAGGCGCTCCCAGCGCGGGTCGGACTCTCCGAAAAAGGTGCGGGCCAACAACCGCAGGATATAAACCGCCGTCAACGCGGCGCCGATCACACCCAGCACCGCCAGGGGCAAGTAGGTCTGGAAGGCTCCGACGAAAACCATAAACTCGGCCACGAACCCGCTCAGCCCGGGCAGGCCCAGGGAGGCCAGGCCGGCCACGGCGAAGCAGAAGCCGGCCACGCCCATCCGCTTCATCAACCCGTTCAGTACGGTGATGTCCCGGAGGTGCGTGCGGTCGTAAATCGCCCCGACCATGGCGAACATCAGGGCAGTCATAATGCCGTGGGAGAACATTTGCAGCACCGCCCCGGTCAGTCCTACCGGGTGCAGCGTGGCAATGCCCATCAGCACGTAACCCATGTGACTGACGCTGGAGTAGCCGATAATATACTTCAGGTCCCGCTGCGACATAGCGGAAATGGCGCCGTAAACCACGTTAACCGTACCCAGCACAATCAGGACCGGCATCCAGGCGGCGGCGCCCTCGGGCAGCAACACCATGCCCACCCGGATGATGCCAAAGGCGCCCAGCTTCATCAGCACCCCGGCGTGGAGCATACTGACACCGGTGGGCGCCGCCACATGTCCATCGGGCGACCAGGTATGAAAGGGCCACAGGCCGGCCAGCACGCCGAAACCAACCATGAACAGGGGGAAGACCCAGTTCTGGAAGGCGGGAGTGAAGTACCCTTCCCGGGCAAGCACCCCCAGGACCTCCAGGGAAAAGGTGGGATGACCGGCCTGCCCCGCCGCCACGTAAAGGGCCAGAATCCCGACCCAGATAAGGACGCTGCCCGCCACCAGGAACAGCATCAGCTTCATCGCCCCGTATTCCTTGGTGCGCAGGAAGCTGCCAAAGTCGGTGCTGCTGCCCCACACGCCAATCAGCAGGTACATCGGCAGCACGGCCAGTTCGTAGAAAAAGAAGAGGAAGAACAAGTCCTGTACCACAAAGACACCGAACACGCCGGAACCCAGGGCCAGCAGCAGCACGAAGAAGTCCCGCGTCCGGTGCTTGATGGTCTGGGAAATCAGTACGGCGCCAAAGAGGACGATGCCGTTGAGCAGCACCAGCGGGGCCGCAACGCCGTCCATCGCCAGGGAGAGGTCAATGTTCAGCGGCGCATCCAGCCATTCATAGGTGCGGACGAACTGGTAGCCGCCGGCTTCGAAGTCGTACCGGGCGAAGAGAATCAGGGACAGCGCCAGGGTTATAGCGGATACGAAAATGGCGAAGTACCAGGCGTCGTCGGAACGGCCCCGGGGCAGGAACATGGTCAGCACGGCGCCGGCCAGCGGCGTCAGGATGGTCAGCAGCAGGGCTACCTGGTCGAAGTTACTCATCGGTTCTCAATCGGTACTCGGCGCTCCATCAGACGGACTGAACCGGTTTGCCTGCCTCCAGGCAGGTTGCAGGTTGCTCGGCGCTCCATCAGACGGACTGGACCCACCAGAAAATAGCCAGAGCAATCAGTCCCAGGGCCATGGCCAGGGCATAGCTGTAAACGTAGCCGGTAACGTGGCGCCGCAGGGCCACGCCCAAATGCCGGACCAAGTTGGCCGGGCCATTGACTCCCACGTCGTTCACCACCGCCCGATCGAGCCAGGCGATAAACCCGGAAAACACCAGCACCACCCGGTCAACGCCCCACTGGTAAGCCTCGTCCAGATAATACTCGTTCTCCACAACCTTGAGCAGGCCGGAGAACCTCCGCCACATACCTTCCAGGGGAACCCGCTTTCTAACGTAGGCCAGGTAAGCGTAGCCAAAGGCGGCCACTGTCAGCGCCGCGGACAGGATGCCCAGCCACCAGACGAAGTGGAAACCCTCCGGGTGGTCGTAGAAGAGGAAGTAGCCAATGCCGCCGTAGTCTCCCGGCCAGTTAAAAGCCATAAAGCCGAAGAACAGGGCCAGCGCCCCCAGCAAAGCCATGGTAATCGTCATCGTCGGCGGGGATTCGTGGGCCTGTTCCTGCGCGGTGTTCAACCGCCCGTAAAAGACCACGAACATGGCCCGGGCCATGTAAAGGGCGCTGAACAGGGCGGTCAGCAGAGTCAAAACGAGAAATGCCGGGTGGAGGTGGCCGTTGACCGCAATCAGAATTTCATCCTTGCTCCAGAAACCGGCCAGAATGGGTACGCCGCCCAGGGACAGGGCGCCGATGGAGAAGAGGATAGCAGTCAAGGGCATTACCCGGCGCAGGCCGCCCATCTTGCGAATGTCCAGCTCATCGGTGCCGTGCATCACGCTGCCGGCGCCCAGAAACAGGAGGGCCTTGGCAAAGCCATGGGCCAGCAGGTGGAAGATGGCGGCGGTATAGCCGAAAGCGCCCAAAGACAGCATCATCAACCCCAAATGGCTGATGGTGGAATAGGCCAGGATGCGTTTCAGGTCCGTCGCCACCAGCGCGATGGTAGCGGCGCCCAGGGCGGTAATCAACCCGATAATCGCCACCACCAGCAGGGCATCGCCGGAGGCGGCAAAGAGGGGAAAGGCCCGGGCCACCAGGTAAACCCCGGCGGCGACCATCGTGGCGGCGTGAATCAGGGCGCTGACCGGCGTCGGGCCTTCCATCGCATCGGGCAGCCACACGTGGAAGGGGAATTGCGCCGACTTGCCCATGGCCCCCAGGAACAGCAGCAGGGCGGCGACGGTGGCCGTGCCTTGACTCATCGCCCCGCTCTGGGCGGCGGCAAAGGCGTCGGCCATGCTGAAGCTGCCTACCTCCCGCCACAGCAGCAGAATGCCGATCAGCAGGCCCACGTCGCCGATGCGGGTAACGATAAAGGCTTTCTTGGCCGCTTCCCGGGCCTCGGGCCGCTCGAACCAGAAACCAATGAGCAGGTAGGAGCAGAGGCCCACCAGTTCCCAGGCCACGTACAGCAGCAGGAAGTTATCCGCCAGCGCCAGGGTAAGCATGGAAGCGATGAACAGGGCATGGAAGGCATAATACCAGTCGAAACGGGCATCGCCCCGCATATAACCCAGGGAGTAAATCTGTACCATCAGCGCCACGAAGGTAGCCAACCCCAGCATGGCAACGGCCAGCGGGTCGATGATAATGCCCCAGGTCAGCCGCACCCGCCGGTCCACGTCATTATCGGCGCCGGGCAAACCCGCCTCGAACCAGGTTCGCTGGTAGGAACAGGTCAGGGCCTCGGTTCCCTGCCCGACACGGCAGCCGTCGGTGTCCGGCGTGGCGGCCAGAAAGCTGAACAGTGTTACCCAGAACAGGACGAACCCGCCTCCAATTGCCAGGATTGCCAGGGGCGAGCCCTTGCCCGGCAAATGCTTGCCAAAGAGGATAATCAGGGGAACGACGGCAAAGCTGAATACCGGGATTAGCCAGGCCCATTGCATAATTAAGCCCTGACCTCCCCCGGGGCGCCGGGTTTTGTTTCCCGCCAGGACCTACCGACATGGAAGACGGCCAGGACGACCTGGCGTCTCCGGGTGAAAAGCGGCCCGCTCATTTCTACCCTTTCATCAAGCGTATTTCGTCCACGTTGACCGTGGCCCGGTTCCGGTACATTCGCAGGATAATCGCCATAGCCAGCCCCACCTCGGCGGCGGCGACGGTGATGACGAAGATGGCGATTATCTGGCCGTCGAAGTTGACAAAGCTGCCCAGCCCCTCCCGGTGGGAGGCAGCGGCAATCAGGTTGATGTTCACGGCGTTCAGCATCAACTCGATGGACATTACAATCAGCACGGCGCTGCGGCGGGCCATAACCCCGTACAGCCCAATGACAAACAGGGCCGCGCTCAATAGCTGGAAGTAAACCAGGGGGACCATAAACTACCGGCCGTCCTCCCCGGCGCGGGCGATGATGATGGCCCCGATCAGGGCCACCAGCAACACCAGCGAGGCCACCTCGAAGGGAATGGCCCACCGGGTAAAGAGAGAGTTGGATAATTCGCTGAAAGTAGGGCTGGCCGGAGTGGATTGGGAGACGCCGTTGATCCAGAAAGCGGCGCCCAGCACCACCCCCACCCCGGCGGCGGCGATAGCGGCCAGGGGCCACTGGCGATTATCGGAAATGCGGGGATACTCGGCAGTACGGGTCAGCATTATGGCAAAGAGCAGCACGATGATGATGGCCCCGCCGTAAATCAGCACCTGCACCAGGGCCAGAAACTCGGCAAAGAGAATCAGGTACACCCCGGCTACGGCCACCAAAGACACCAGCAGGAACAGGGCGGCGTGTACCACATTGCGGGTAATTACCACGCCCAAACCGCCGCCCAGGGTGAACACCGCCAGTATGATAAACAAGGCCCAGGACATAACGCTACGTTCCAACCCCCGGCTTGGGTGATTTCTTCAACCCGGCTCAACCCGGCGACGCAAAGACCCGAATACGGGATTATCCGCCGCTCCCGAACAGACGGCCCAGCAGCCCGCCCCTGCGCCGCTTCCTTCCTTGCCGCCGTTCCAGGGCCGGCAACTCGCCGACGGAACTCAGCAGGCGGCAGGTGGCGCAGGCGCAGCCAGCCGGGTGGGGCTTTACCCGCTCCGGCGCCACCCGTACCCGGCGCCCCGGCTTTATCTTGTTCCTTTTCAGAAATTTGTCGGTACAACCCTGACAGGTACAGTAGGCCGGGTGTTTGCCCGACCTGTTCAGGTTTCGTTCGTCTTCCCGTTTCGGAATGGTTCTTTTCCTCCGGCCCGGTCAGCCCGACTTATCCGGCGTTTTCCGCCGCCTCGGCGCCGGCCGCAACCTTGCCGGCGGACTCGGCCGCCGCCGCTTTAGCCGCCGCCTCGGCGTCTCTTTGGGCCTTGGCCCGGACGGTGGGGGGAATCCAGTCCGTTTCCCGCTGGTACTTCTGACCGATTTCCAGCAGGGCGGGCAGCGCTACCCGGTCGCCGTTGCGCTCGTAGGTGCTCATCTCGTGTTCGTGGCTCATCACGATGGCATCGAAGTTGCACACCTCGACGCAAATCCCGCACAGGATACAGCGGTTCAGGTTGATTTCAAAGAAGTCAACGATCTTCCGGCGGGAGCTTTGCCCCTCGGCGTTCAGGGGGTTGTCCTTCATATTGGCCGACATACACTGGGTCGGGCAGTTGCGGATGCACACCATGCACCCGGTACAGTAGGGTTCCCCTACCTGGTCGTCCCAGGTCAGGGCCGGAAAGCCCATAAAGCGGGGCTGCACCGGCGTCGGGACGGTGGGGTACTGGCGGGTTACCGGCTGGCGCAACCCGGTGAAGGTGGAGGCCAGGGTCAACAACATACCTTTGACGCTATTCAGCATTGCTCACACTCCGCGCCGCCTCCCGGGCCGCCCCTGGGGTAACGCCCCGGGCGCTGCGCCGCTCGGCCAGTTGGGCCTTTACCTCGGCCACCCGCCGCACCGGGGCCTGCATCCGCCGGTAAACCAGGTAACCCACCACGGCCAACCCGGCCAGGGACATCAGGGTAAGCGTCCAGGCCGGCCAGTCGTAGAACAGGTAGATGGCCGTAATGACGATGGAATAGAAGGACAGGGGAACCATTACCTTCCAGGCAAAGGCCATCAACTGGTCAATGCGGAGCCGGGGGAAAGTTCCCCTGATCCAGAACACTACCAGTATAACCGCATAGACCTTAATCAGGAACCACGCCACACTCAGCAAAGGCCCCAGCCAGGCCGGCGCGGGCAAGGGGGGCAGCCAGCCCAGGGCGGCGGATTGCCAGGGCCAGGACCAGCCGCCCAGGAAAAGCAGAGCGACCAGGGCGGCGATGGCAAAGGTGTTGATGTATTCGGCCAGGAAGAAGACCGACCAGTGGGCGCCGCTGTATTCCACGAAGGGGCCACCCACTACCTCCGATTCGGCATGGTAAATATCAAAGGGAGTACGGCCCACTTCGGCCAATCCGGCGATGAAGAATACCACCAGGCCCAGCGGCAGAATCAGCGCATAGGGAATCTGGGCCTGGTTGGCGACAATCACCCGCAAGTCCAGGGACTGGGCCAGCATTCCCACCGAAACCACCACCATAATGACCGGTATCTCGTAGCTGATCAGCTGGGCCGCCGACCGCAACCCGCCCAGAACCCCGTACTTGTTGGCCGACCCCCAGCCGGCCAGCACCAGGCCCAGGATGCCAACCACGGCGAAGGCGGTGATGTAGAAAAGCCCCAACTCCAAGTTGCGCAGCGCCAGCTCCTCGCCCCCCGGAATGGTAACCCAAATCATAAAGGCGGAGATGACCACGATGACCGGGGCGGCCCAGAAAATGACCTTGTCCGAAGAGTTGGGGATGATGTCCTCTTTCAGTATCAGCTTGACGGCGTCGGCCACCGGCTGCATCAGGCCCATGGGGCCGGTGCGGGTAGGGCCTAACCGGAGTTGCAATCGGCCCAGGGCCTTGCGCTCCAGCCAGACCAGCGACAGCACCACCAGCGACAGGGCGGTGAACATTGCCAGCAGTCCCACCACCATCCCAACCACGTCGTACCAACTGACGGCCAGCAGCGGCAGCGGAGACGGAAACAGAAACGGAAGCATTGGCGTTGGCGTCACCGGTCCACCTCCCCCAGCACAATGTCCAGGGAGCCGAGGATTACTACCGAGTCGGCGATCCAGGAGTCCCGGAGCAGATGCTTGATGGCGGAGAGGTTGCAGAAGGAGGGTGGCCGCACCTTGAGGCGGTAGGGCCGGTCGGTGCCGTTGCTAACCAGGTGAATGCCGATCTCGCCCCGGGGGTTTTCCGCCCGCAGGTAAACTTCCCCGGCCGGCGGCCGGATGAGGCGGCGGCCCAGGGGAGAGGCCACGCTGCCCGCCGGCATTTGCGCCAGCGCCTGCTCGATTATCCGCAGGGATTCATACATTTCCTGAACGCGCACCCAGTGCCGGTCCCAGCAATCGCCGTCCAGCCCTACCGGGATGTCAAAGTCAAAGCGGTCGTAAACCGAATACGGCTGGGCCTTGCGCACGTCGTACTCAACGCCGCAGCCCCGCAGACAGGGGCCGGTAAAGCCGAAGCCGATAGCATCCGCGGCGCTGATGGTTCCCACGTCCTTGAGGCGGGAGAGGAAAATCTCGTTGAAGGTCAGGATTTTATCGCTCTCCGCCACATCCTCCCGGAGCAGGGGAAGCAAATCCCGGATCAGCCCCTCGAAGTTATCCGGCAGTTCCTCCTTCAGGCCGCCGATGCGGAAGTAGTTATGCATCATCCGGGCGCCGGAAACCGCCTCAAAGAGCGACTGGATGCGCTCCCGGCCCCGGAAGGCGAACATCGTCGGGGTCATCGCCCCGGCGTCCAGACCAATGGTGCCGACGTAAAGCAGGTGGCTGGCGATGCGGTTCAACTCGCAGAGGAGCACCCGCACGTATTCGGCCCGTTCCGGCACGGCCAAACCCATCAGCTTTTCCACCGCCTGGCAATAGGCCAGTTCGTTGTTGAAGTTGGCGACGTAATCCAGCCGGTCAAACAGGGTGATCACCTGGTGATACTGCTCGCCCTCGCACAGCTTTTCCGAACCCCGGTGCAGGTAGCCGATGTGGGGTTCCACGGCCACGATTTTTTCCCCGTCAACCCACAACACCATCCGGAAAACTCCGTGGGTGGAGGGGTGCTGCGGCCCCATATTGAGCAGCATCTCAACGGGTTCGGCGTTGGCCGGAACGTCAGCTGACGTTTCAGCCGAAACGTTGGCGGCAAGGCCGGCGGTTAGGTCAGTGCGACTCTCTACCATTTGTTCCTGTCCGCTCGGACCGCCCGGATTCCGGCCTTCGCCGGAATGACGGATCGGGGCCGGCCCGGGCTAAAGAAAAGTAATACGCGGCTCCCGGGGCGGGGTAACCAGGCTGCTCATCCAGACCTCATCGTTATCATAGAAGCCGGCGTCAATCAGCACGTCGTCGAGAATGCCCAGCTTTTCACAGTCCTCCAGATAGGCGGAGATTTCAGCGCGCAGAGACCGGCGCGCCTCCTCCGGGGTGTCGCCAAAGGCGGTAATCACCAACTCCGGGCAATAGGCCAGGCAATTGCCGCCTTCCCGGGATTCCTCGATCTGATAGACGATTTTATCCAAGCCGTGTTACGTCGCCCGGTTAATGAATCACCTGGGGAGTTCGCAGTTGGCGTCGCCTACTCCACAAACTCCAACTGCAACTCGGTATCCTCGGCCACGCCCGGGAAACCGGCCTGGGCCAGGGCTTCCTCCAAGGCGCTCTTGCCATCCTGGACTTCAATCCAGTTGCGCACCAAGTTGATCAACTCGTCCTGAGCCTCGCCTACCGTTTCCCCCTTCGCTTCCAGCGCCAGGCCGTCAATGGTGGCGACATAGCGGCCATCGTCCCAATACACCCGCGCGGTCAAGACGGTGGGCAACACGGCGGCTAGAACTCCCGATACTCGTAGAAGGGAAACTCCTTGCGACCCGGAAACCCTTCAAAACCTTCGTAGAGCAACAGCGGCGCCCCGTCCGGGTTGCCGTCAAAATCCACGCCGAACAGGTCCCGGGCCTCCCGCTCGTACCACTCGGCGGCCGGCCACACCCCGGCCACCGAGGGCAGACGGGGGTTAGCGTAAGGCACGTTGGTCTTGACCACCAACGTTTGCTCCCGGTCCAGAGAATGCAGGAAGTAAACCAACTGGAAGTATTCCGCGTAATCCACACAGGAAAGGCAGAGCAGCATTTTGAGGGCCAGACGGGGGCTGTCTTTAGCCAGTTGGCAAACCCGGGCAATGGAGGTCGGGGCAACCGTTACCTGGGGCAGGTCCCCCAGCAGGCCCGGCTGGGGGTTGAACTCCCGGAAAAGCTCCGCCGCCGCCGCCAACGCCTCCCGTCCCGCCTCGGTCAGGCGGGAATAATCGGGCGGCTCGGCCCCGGCGTCGTTACCGGAGTTGCCGGCGCCGGCGTTATGGCCGGTACGCCTAGTTGCCGCCACTATTCCTGGCGTCCTGCATGATTTTTTCCTGGAGCTTGAGGATACCGAACAAAAGCGCCTCGGGGCGCGGCGGACAGCCGGGGACGTAAACGTCCACCGGGATGATATGGTCAACGCCCATTACCACGGAGTAGGAGCGATAGTAGGGGCCGCCATTAGTGGCGCAACTGCCCATCGCGATAACCCACTTGGGGTCCGGCATCTGTTCGTAGAGCAGGCGGATCGGCTCGGCCATCTTCTTCACCACCGTGCCGGCCACAATCATAACGTCCGACTGCCGGGGCGAGGGCCAGGTAACCACGCCGAACCGGTCAAAGTCGTGGTGCGCCATGTAGGTGGAAATCATCTCAATGGCGCAGCAGGCCAGGCCAAAGCTCAACATCCACAGGGAGGATTTGCGCGCCATTCCAAACAGCTGCTCGGTGGAGGTGGTAATCACCCCGGGAACTTTGCCGGCGGCGGCCTGGTTGAGGAGGCTGGGAGCCGGCTGATTGCCGGGGCCGAGGCTTATTTCTGCCATTCAAGAACCCCTTTCTTCCAACCGTAGATGATGGCGAAGAAAAGCACGCCCAGGAACAGGATCATGGCGTAGAAGGGTATCGAGTTTCCCAGATCCCGCTGCTCCAAGAAGATGACCGCCCAGGGAAAGAGAAACACCGCTTCCACGTCAAAGATCAGGAAGAGGATGGCGAAAATGTAGAACCGCAGGTTGATGTTGGACCAGGAATAACGGGCCGGCGCAATGCCGCATTCATAGGTGGTCAGCTTGGTTGCGTTGGGACGGCGGGAGGACAGCAGGCGGGAACCCAGGAACATCCCGCCAATAGCCACCATCGCTACAATGGCGGAGAGGGCCACCATCGTCCAGTTACCGGCGAATACGTTGGCATCAAAGGCTGGCAATCTTCAACGTCCGGCGGGGAAACCCGCCCATAACATAGCCAGGCAATAATATCATTGGGAGGGAAGGGTGTCAATTGAAAGGCCTTCTTACTTCCAGGGGTGTTGAGAGGGTGTTGAGTCTATAATGTTCCGAGCCAATTGCGGCAGGGGCTGAAGGCCAATATCGCTACCGGTTAACGATACTTATTAACAATACTTAACCATACCGGGAATCTGAAGTTCTTGCCACCAACCTGTTTTTGTTCTATCATCCAGGCAACAACCCCGCCGTAGCGCGGGACCCGCCAACCCCATTTCCAGACCAGACCAGCAGGCCAAAGGGCCGGAGGCGCAGCGTGCAGCGGCAAACATTTATCGACCGGCTCAAGGACATCGTCGGGGAGGAATACGTCATATCGCACCCGGAGGATTTGCTGGTTTATGAGTACGACGGCTCCGTTGACCGCGCCCGGCCCCGGGCCGTAGTTTTGCCCGGTTCCGCCGCGGAGGTGAGCCAGACCCTGGCCCTGGCCTACCGGGAAGGGGTGCCGGTGGTGGGTCGCGGCTCCGGCACCGGCCTCAGCGGGGGCGCCCTAGCTCCGCCGGGGGGGATCCAGGTCGCCTTTACCCGGATGAACCGCATCCTGGAGGTGGACCCGGAGAACCGCACCGCCACCATTGAGCCGGGGGTGATTAACCTGGACCTGGATAACCACGTCCGCAAGTTCGGGATGCGCTACGCTCCCGACCCGTCCAGCCAGAAGGCTTGCAGTCTGGGCGGCAACATCGCCGAGAATGCCGGCGGCCCCCACTGCCTGGCCTATGGCGCCACCACCAACCACGTCCTGGCCCTGGAGACCGTCCTGGAGGACGGAGCGATCGTCAACCTGGGCGGCCCGGCCCGGGAAGTTCCCGGCTATGACCTGCGGGGCGTGTTTATTGGCTCCGAGGGAACCTTCGGCGTCGCCACCAAAATCACGGTGCGGCTGTTGCCTTTGCCGGAGACGATTAAAACCTTCCTGGGCATTTTCCCCGACATCGCGTCGGCTTGCAGTGCGGTGTCCGCGGTTATCGGCCACGGTATCGTCCCGGCGGCGCTGGAGATGATCGACGCCCTGAGCATCCGCGCGGTGCAGCAGGTAACCGACGCCGGCTACCCGGAGGATGCCGGAGCGGTGTTGCTCATCGAACTGGAAGGGCTGCGGGAAGAGGTGGATGCGGTGAGCCGGGAAGTGGAATCGGCCCTGTGGGAGACCGGGGCCGGCGAGGTGCGGGTGGCCGAGGCGGACCACGAGCGGGAGCGGCTGTGGCTGGGCCGGAAAACGGCCTTCGGCGCCTTTGGCGCCATTGCGCCCAACTATTACCTGGTGGACGGGGTGGTGCCCCGCACCCGGCTAACTCAAGTGCTGCGCCGGGTGTCCGAAGTCAGTGAAAAGTACGGCATTATCATCGCCAACGTTTTCCACGCCGGCGACGGCAACCTGCATCCGTGTATGCTCTTCGACGCCCGGGAGACCGGAGTAATGGAACGAGCCATGGCCGGGGCCGCCGAGTTGATGGAATACTGCGTAGCGATGGGCGGGACCCTCAGTGGTGAACACGGCATCGGCTTGGAAAAAAAGCGGTTTATGCCCCTGGTCTTCACCCCGGCGGACCTGGCCGCCATGCGCTTGGTGCGAGACGCCTTCGCTCCGGACAACCGGCTCAACCCAGGCAAAATCTTCCCGGACGACACCGATATGGTCGATTACCCGCCCCTGCCCCAGCCGACCTCCTATCAGGTTGAGCCGGGGATGTATGTTTAGGGCGCATACAACCCCGGAAACAGGAATTAATATCAAAACGGTCAGCCGGATTTAGGAGACAGGAAAGGATTATGAGCGGAGAGATGATCGCCATATTGAGCGTGGGCGCGGCACTAACGACGATACAGTTAGTCATCGCCGGCTTATTAATTTCGATGCAGAGTCGGTCAGGACAACGTACCGACGCGCGCAATAGGGAACGCATCGAGGAACTGGAAAACCGTCTGGGCGAACGCATGGATCGAGTAGAACAGCGCATGGACGGGGTGCAGCAACGGCTGGAGGCCCAGGACAGCCGCGTGCAGCAACGGCTGGAGGCCCAGGACGGCCGCGTGCAGCAGCGGCTGGAAGCCCGGGACAACCGGGTGCAGCAACGGCTGGAGACCCAGGACAACCGGGTGCAGCAACAGCTGGAGGCCCAGGACAGTCAGATTCAGCAACGGCTGGAGGTCCAGGAAAGCCATATTCAGCAGCTAGAGGATCAGGAAATCCACATTCAGCAGCAGCTAGAGGCACAAAGCAGCCAGCTTCATCAGCTAGAGGCCCAGGACAGCCAGCTTCAGCAGCGGCTGGCGGCCCAGGACAGCCACATTCAGCAGCTAGAGGATCAGGACAGCCAGCTTCAGCAGCAGCTGGAGACCCAAGACAGCCAGCTTCAGCAGCAGCTGGAGACCCAGGACAACCAGCTTCAACAGCGGCTGGAGACCCAGGGCAGCCAACTTCAGCAGCAACTGGAAGCTCAGGGCAGCCAACTTCAGCAACAGCTGGAGACCCAGGACAGCCACATTCAGCAGCTAGAGGATCAGGACAGCCAGCTTCAGCAGCGGCTGGCGGCCCAGGGCAGCCAACTTCAGCAGCAACTGGAAGCTCAGGGCAGCCAACTTCAGCAGCAACTGGAAGCTCAGGGCAGCCAGTTTCAGCAACAGCTGGCTGCCCTGGGCCGCCAGCTTCAGCAGCAACTGGAAGCTCAGGGCAGCCAGTTTCAGCAACAGCTGGAGACCCAGGACAACCAGCTTCAGCAGCAACTGGAGACCCAGGACAACCAGCTTCAACAGCGGCTGGCGGCCCAGGACGGCCACATTGAGCAACAGTTGGAAGTCCAGGACAGCCGGATTCAGCAGCTAGAGGATCAGGACAGCCAGCTTCAGCAGCAGCTGGAGACCCAGGACAACCAGATTCAACAGCGGCTGGCGGCCCAGGACAGCCGCATTCAACAGCGGCTGGAAGCCCAGGACGGCCGCATTCAACAGCGGCTGGAAGCCCAGGACGGCCAACTTCAGCAGCAGCTGGCGGCCCAGGACAGCCAGCTTCAGCGGCTGGAAGCTCAGGACAGCCAGCTTCAACAGCGGCTGGAGACTCAGGACGGCCAGATTCAACAGCGGCTGGAAGCCCAGGACGGCCAACTTCAGCAGCGGCTGGAGACCCAGGACGGCCAGATTCAGCAACTGGAGGCCCAGGACAATCAGCTTCAGCAGCGACTGGAGGCCCAGGACAGCCAGCTTCAGCAGCGACTGGAGGCCCAGGACAGCCGCATTCAGCAGCGACTGGAGGCCCAGGACAGCCGCATTCAGCAGCGACTGGAGGCCCAGGACGGCCGCATTCAGCAGCGGCTGGAGGCCCAAGGCAACCGCATTCAGCAACAGCTGGAGGCCCAGAACGGCCACATTCAGCAACAGCTGGGGGCCCAGGACAGCCACATTGAGCAACAGTTGGGGGCCCAGGACAGCCACATTGAGCAACAGTTGGAAGTCCAGGACAGCCGGATTCGGTCGCAGGAAGAGAATATGCACAACGTTGACAAACAATTGGCTCGCATGGGGGGCCTGATCGACGGCCTGCGCGAGGCCTTTGTCCAGCGCGCCACCAGGAATTAGCATCGATGCCGACGGCATGACAACACCACCGTCGGCGCGACAACACGACAAGCTGAGCCTTTGACCGTCTCTCTTAATCAAGAACTGGTCGCCCTGCTGGGGCCGGAAGCTGTGCTGCCGCCGGTGGAAACGTCCGGCCCCGCGGCGGTCTGGGGAAAGTACGCCGTTGACCGGATCGTCCCCCGGGCTGTAGTCCGCCCGGCCGACCGGGAGAGCATCGCCCAATTGCTGCGGTGGGCCACCGCCCGGCAAGTCTCCGTACTGCCCCGGGGGGGTGGCGTCCTGACGGACCTGGGCAACCGGCCGGCCCGGGTGGACGTGGCGCTGGACTTAAGCCGGTATAACCGGGTACTGGACTACCAACCCGCCGACCTGACCGCCACCGTGGAACCTGGCGTTACGCTGCAAACGCTGCGGCAGGAACTGGCCCGGGGCGGCAAGTTTGCGCCGCTGGAAGCCCCGTTGGCCGACCGGGCCACCCTGGGCGGCATCCTGGCAGCCAGCGCCAGCGGGCCGTTGCGCTATTCCTACGGCCTGCCCCGGGATTGGCTCATCGGCATCAGCGTGGTGGGTGCCGACGGGGTGGAAACCAAGGCTGGGGGCCGGGTGGTAAAGAACGTTACCGGTTATGACCTGAACAAGCTATACACCGGCTCCCTGGGGACTTTGGGCGTCATCGTGGAGGCGACCTTCAAGCTGTCGCCCCTGGCCACTGCCGGGGGGGCGCTGGTGGCTTCTTTCCCCGCAATGGACGCCGCCATTGCCGCCGGGCGCTCGCTGATCTCCCAGGTTTACGCCCCCCAGGGGCTGCACGCGGTCAACCGCCCGGCGGCCCGGCGGCTGAACTTGAACCGGGAGGGCAAACTGGCGGACGACCCGGCGGCGGGAGCTTTTGTCCTGGCTTTCTTTGCCGGTCATCCCCGGGCCGTGGTCCGCCGCCGGGAGGAATCGGCCCGGCGACTGCGGGAGTCCGGAGCCGGCGGCGTGGAGTTTCTGGAGGCAACCGTACCGGATACAACCCCGGATCTAACTCGGGATGCCGCTATGGGAGCGGCAACGGCGGACGCCCCCCTGTTGCGCCGGCTCACCGACCTGGGGTGGAGCGCCACTACCATCCCCGGCCTGGGCCTGAAAGTGAACCTGCCCCCTACCGAGGTGGGCAAGTTGGTCGCTTCGGTTCCAATAGAATCCGGAGAATCCGGGGATGCCCCGGGCATTGTCGCCGACTTGGGGTTTGGCGTGGCGCACCTGCTCTGGTGGGCCGAAACCTCGCCCCAGACCCGCCTTGCCGGGCGGGATGCGCCGGACAGCGCTGCGGCCGGCGAAGAAGCCGTAGCGCATAGCCTCGCCGAAATAGAACGGGTGCGGGAAGCCGCCCGGAGTCTGGGCGGCACGGTGTTGGTGGAACATTGTCCCCCGGCGGTAAAGGCTCGAATTGACGTTTGGGGCGGCGCCCCGGCCAACGCGCTATCCGGGATGGACGGGGAGATTATGCGGCGCATCAAGCGAAACTTTGACCCCTCCGGCATACTCAACCCCGGCCGGTTTGTGGGGGGGCTGTAATGGCCCCATCGGAAACTACGGCTCCGGCCGGAGCCGAGGACGGCGGCGCCCTGGCTTCGGCCCACCAGCGCTCCACCGGGCCGGCGGAACCGCTGAACCGGGAGCCGGGCTTTCGCGGCGTGGACGTGCCGGCGGAGGCCGACCTGTACCGCTGCGTCCACTGCGGCCTGTGCCTCAGCGCCTGCCCCACCTACTCCACCTTGCGGGTGGAAACGGAGTCGCCCCGGGGTCGCATCGCCCTGATGCGCGCCGTCCACGAGGGGCGGGTGGGTATCAGCAACCGGATCGTGTCCCACTGGGAAATGTGTCTCCAGTGCCGGGCCTGCGAGGCGGTCTGCCCCTCGGGCGTACCCTACGGGCGAATCATGGAATACTCCCGCGCTCAGGTGCTGGCTCAGGACAAGCAGGGCAGCAGCCTGAAGCGCCTCGACCGGCTGTTCCTGCGGGCGGTCCTGCCCCATCCCCGGCGGCTGCGCTGGGGCGCTCGCTTGCTGCGATTGTATCAACGCTCCGGGCTGTGCCGGCTGGTCGGGAAGTTGGGCCGGCGACGGTGGCTACCTCCGTCCCTGGCCGGGCTGGAGGCGCAACTACCGGAGCTGCAAGGCCCCTTCTTCGGCCCCCGGCGGCAGGTTTACCCGGCCCAATCCCGGCCAACCCCGCCGGACACCGCTCCCCAACCGGCTCCCACCGTGGCCCTCCTCTCCGGCTGTGTGATGCCCTTGATGCAGGGAGAAACCATGCGGGCGGCGGTGCGGACGCTGACCCGGAACGGCTGCGCCGTGGCCGTCCCCCCCGGCCAGGTCTGCTGCGGCGCCCTGAACCTCCACGCCGGCGATCTGGACACGGCCCGTCGCCTGGCCCGTCGCAACATCGACATTTTCCTGAAAGCCGGAAGCAACCGCCCCGGCTTCAAGATAGTTACCGCCTCGGCCGGCTGCGGCTCCAATATGAAGGAGTACGGGGAATTGCTGAAGCGCGACCCCCGGTATGCGGAACCAGCCCGGCGGTTCAGCCAGCTGACGGCGGACATCACCGAGTTTCTGGCCGGCTTGCCCCTCGACCCGCCCCGGGGCCGGTTGGCCCGGCGGGTAACCTATCAAGACCCCTGCCACCTGGCCCACGCCCAGCGCATCACCCAGGCGCCCCGCGCCTTGCTGCGAGCCATCCCCGGCCTGGAACTGGTAGAGATGGAAGCCGCGACAATGTGCTGCGGCGGCGCCGGCTTCTATCCAATGGTTCAGCCGGAACTGGCGTCAAAAATCCTGGCGGCCAAGCTGGAAAACATCCACGCCACCGGCGCCCAACAGGTAGTAACCGCCAATCCCGGCTGTATGCTGCAAATAGAACAGGGGCTGCGGGACGGCGGCCCCGGGCAGCCCGGAGGCGGTGGCGGCGGCTACCGGGTAAGCCACGTGGTGGATTTACTGGATGAGGCGTATGCGGCGGAGGCGGGTTAGTCCGTCAACGCGACGGTTCGATGGAGCGCAAGGGAGCGCAAGGCTTCCTGAGCGAAGTCAATATGACGGAGCCAGTCGCATAAAAGTTTGACGCCTTGAAGGGTACTGACGGGCAGATCCCCAATGCGCCACGTCGCGTCGCTGCGCATTATATTGCTATCGAGAGTTATTGACCGTTGCTGCTCAATAGAGCTATTGGCTTTGGTACGGGGGCCTCTTTGTAATATAGTGGTCGCCAAATTTCTCCAGCCGATCTACCAGCCTACTGTATTGAATACCTTGCCCCCCTTCCTTGAGGCGGGCCATAATGAGGGCCTGCCGTAGCCCAATACCCGGCCAACGGCGCTGGAGTTAAGCCGGCCCAACCGGCAGGGTCTTTCTATTCTCTGGGGGATGATTATAATCCGGGGTATGGATACGCTGGAAGCAGGTCGAAGTTTGCAAGCGGCTTTTGCCGCCGTGCCGGATTTTCGAGCCCGCAGCGGACGCCGCCACCCCTTGCCGGCCATTCTCACCCTGGCCGTATGCGCCATGCTCTCGGGAGCCCGCAGCCTCTACGCCATTCACCAGTGGGGGCGCTGTCAGGATGGGGCCACGGTGGCCGCCCTGGGATTCACCCATCCCAAAACGCCGGCGGTATCGTGCCTGCACCGGGTGTTTCGCGGGCTGGACGTGGCCGCCTTTGAACAGGCGGTGGCCCGATGGAGCCGGCAATATCTGGCCCGGGATGCTGGGGGGCGGGTTGCCATTGCGGTGGATGGCAAGGCATTGCGCGGGATTCACGGGGAGGAACTGCCCGGGGTGCGCCTGGTGGCCGGCCATGCCCACGGTTCCGGCCTGACGGTGGGGCAAAAGGGGGGTCAGGACAGGACAGGGGGAACTGACAACGGCCCGGCAACTGACGGCGGAACTGCTGCCGGTGGCCGGTAATCTGATTACCGGGGACGCCTTGTATTGTCAGCGGGACTACTGCCAACAGGTGCTGGAGGCCGGGGGAGACTACCTGGTCATTGTGAAGAAGAACCAACCGGAACTGTATGAGGCCATTGCCTTGGCCTTTGCCCGGCCGGTCTGGGGCGCGAAGTACCGGAAGGCCCGGCAGCAGGGACGGCATGGGGACCGCCCTGAAAGGCGGCAACTGCGGACCACGGAGGCCCTGAACGAATACCTGAAGGAATGTCTGGATTGGCCGGGGGTGCGGCCAGTCTGCGAAGTGCGGCGGCGAGTGGAGCAAAAGGGACAGACCACCACGGAGACACGCTACGCCGTCACCAGCCTGGGCCGGGAGATGGGGCCAGCGGCGCAGCGGCGCTATGTGCGGGGGCATTGGGAGATTGAAAATCGCCTGCACTACGTCCGGGACGTAACCTTGGGTGAGGACGCCAGCCAGGTGCGCAAGGGGGCGGCGCCGGAAGTGATGGCGGTGCTGCGCAACGCAACGCTGTGCCTGCTGCGGTTGAATGGCGTCAAGAACGTCGCCGCGGCGCTGCGGCAGACCGGCTGGCTGCCCGGACATGCCCTCCGCCTCCTCGGACTGGCCTGCCCTTGAGAATAGAAAGACCCTGGCCCAACCGGGGGCCAACTTGATAGGAAACTGCAAAGATGCTAACATAAGGCCAGCTATGTTTACCGCATACTCGGTTGAGGAGGAGTACGGATGGCAGATAACGACATTGCCTTGATCGCCCACCTGATGCGGCGGGCCGGATTTGGGGCGCAGTATGAAGAGCTGGAAACCCGCGCAGCCAAGGGGTACGAGGCAGCGGTAGAGGAACTGCTCCATCCCGAAGCCCATCCCCACGGGATGGACCTGGATTTGGCGGAGCGCTCCTTCATTGAATGGAATCACTTTATCCGGTGCGTCCCCGAATACATCGCCTGGCGCATGATCAACTCCAGGAACCAGCTGGAAGAGAAGATGGTCCTCTTCTGGCATGGCATACTCTGCACCGCTGACAGCAAGACCCAGAGCTACGTTACCTCTCAGGTTGAGCTGGATATGCTCCGCCGGTGCGGCATGGGCAACTTCAGAGAGCTGTTGGTCCAGATTTCCCGGGACCCGGCCATGGTGTATTTCCTGGACAACTGCTTGAGCCACAAGGACGCAATCAACGAGAACTACGGACGGGAATTGCTGGAGCTATTTTCCATGGGCGTGGGCATGGACGGCCAGTTCAACTATACCGAGGATGACGTGAAGGAGTGCGCCCGGGCCTTCACCGGCTGGACCATCGCTAACGGCATCCCCGGGCAGCCCTATGGCCGCTACAGTTCCCAGTTTGTTTATAACCCGCTGGACCACGATGACGGAGAAAAGACTTTCCTGGGCTACACCGGCAATTTCAACGGCGAGGACATCATTGATATAATCTGTCAGCAGCCGGCCACGGCCCGGTTCCTCTCCCGCCATCTCTACAGTTTCTTCGTTGCCGACGAAGCCCAGGTGCCGGCCTGGATGGATACCCCGCCCCGGGATCCGGACACCATCAAGCTGCTGGAGGCGGAGTATTTCCGTTCCGGTTACGACATCCGTTCCATGCTGCGGGTCCTGTTCAACTCCGACGCTTTCAAGGAAGCGCGCTTTTCCCGGATAAAGGGGCCCATCGAGACGGTAATCGGCACTCTGCGTCTGGTCGGAGACTGGACCTCGCCCAAACCCGGCTTTGAAGCCATCTTCGATGAAATGAAGCATATGGGTCAGGAGATACTGAACCCGCCCTCCGTAGAGGGCTGGCACACCGGCAAGGAGTGGATCGACGGCGGCACCCTGGTGCGCCGGGTCAACTTCATTGCCGACTATGTGGGCGATGTCAGCTACCCCGGCATCCAGGACATCGTTCAAAAGCTGGCGGCGGAAGGCCCGATCCTTGCCCCGGAGGGACTGGTGGAGGGCTGCCTGCGGCTGCTGGGCCACTATGAGCTGGCCGGGGAGACCCACCGGATGTTGGTGGAACACGCCCGCAAGACCGGCCCGCTACCCACCAATACCCGGGAGTTTCCCGAACAAGTCGGCAATATGCTCCAGATGATAGTAGCCACCAAGGAATATCTTTACGCCTGACCGGGGCCTTTGGCCCGCCCCGCCTCGTCCCGGCAAAAGACTGAGCGACGCAACCCATTCGGAGAAGGAGAGAAGTATGACATCCAACAAGAAAGACCCGGTGCTGGTGGTGCTTCAGATGTCGGGGGCTTACGACGCCCTGAACACCTTTATCCCCTATAGCGACCCCCATTATCCGGATTACCGGCCGGTGTTGCAGGTTGGGCCGGAAGAGGTACTGGCCGTTGATGACCAGGTGGGGTTTCACCCGGCCATGGCGCCGATAAAGGAGTTGTACGACCAGGGCAAGGTCGCCGTCCTGCAAGGCATCGGCTATCCGAACCCCATTCGCTCCCACTTCCGCTCCATGGACATCTGGCATACCGCCGAGCCGGACAAGATGGTTACCGATGGCTGGCTGGGCAAGGCCATTCGGGACCTGGACCCGGATAAAGAGAACATCCTGACCGCCGTCAACTTTGGCCGCGGCCTGCCCCGGGCCCTGGCCGCCCCCAACGTTTCGGTAGCTTCGGTTGGCGACCTGGCAACCTATGGCGTGCTGACCGGCATCGAAAGCGACGAACAGCGGCTGGACGCCCTGGACATCTTCGCCCGGATGTACTCGCCGCTGATCGGCTCCGGCCCGGTGAACGATTATCTCTCCCAAACCGGCCTGGATGCGTTGAAAGGAGCGGACATCCTGCGGACGGCGCCGCAGACCTATTCCTCCAGCGTGGAGTACGGCGGCAGCCCCTTCGCCCAGTGGCTGAAGAACATCGCCCAGGTGCACCTGTCGGGCTTCGGAACCCGGATTCTTTACACCGGCGTCAACCCCGGCACCTTCGATACCCACGCCAACCAGAACATCACTTTCCCCAAGCTATGGGGCGATGTCTCCAACGCCGTAAGCGACTTCTATCAGGACCTGAAGGAGCATAACGCCAACGAGGAAGTGGTAATCCTGCTGTTCACCGAGTTCGGACGGCGGGTGAAGGAGAACGGTTCCGGGACCGACCACGGCTCCGGCGGCGTAGCCTTCGTAATCGGCGACGCGGTAGCCGGCGGCCTTTACGGAGAGTACCCTTCCCTGGAACCGGATAAGCTGGACGAGGGCGACCTGCGCTGGAACAACGATTTCCGCGGCAGCTACGCCACCCTGCTGGAACAATGGCTGGGCCTGGATGCCAAGCCGGTCCTGGGCGGGACTTTCGAGCAGTTTGACTTCATCAAGTAACTGCCGGGAAGAACTACCCTTCCCCCCGGCCGGCGGCGGCCGGTATTATCGATAATTGCCAATCATCGATTTTATCGATACGGGAATAACGCGCCAGGCCCCGCTGGCCCCGGAGCCGGTCGAAGCAGGACGATTTCACCCTTCGCCCGGCTCCGGGCCAGCGGGAGGAGACTGGATTAGCGCTTCGTGCCGGCAGCGGCGAGTTGCCGGACGGAAAGAAATCTTTTGTGAGGAAAGATGGTTACTGAGATTGCGCCGATAACCTTCCAATACAGTCATACCATCGGACGACAGGAAAACCGGGGAGGAAGCGGGTTCTTCTACCCGGTGGCGATAACCAGGGACGCAGAGAACCTGTTGTACGTGCTGAGCCGCGGTTCGGAAACCCCGGCCTTTTTCCCCTGCAAGCGGGTTACGGTCTTTACGGTGGATGAGGAACTGGTCCGAGAGTTCGGCCAGAAAATCCCGCCGGAAGAGGCGGACGATTCCGCTCCCGCCGGCACCTTTATGTGGCCCACGGCCGTTGCCCTGGACCGGGCCGGCAATGCCTACGTAGCCGACGAGTGGCTGAACCGCATTACCATATTTGACCGGGAGGGCGCGTGCGTCGGCAAGTGGGGGACCCTCGGCGCCGGCGCCGGGGAGTTCAGGCGTCCTTCCGGGCTGGCCTTTGACGCCGCGGACAACCTCTACCTGGTGGACAGCGCGAACCATCGGGTTCAGGTATTCACCAAAGAGGGCAAGTTCCGGTTCCAGTGGGGCCGCAGCGGCCACGGTGAAGGCGAGTTCAGCTATCCCTGGGGTATCGAGATCGACCACCACGGAGACGTGTACGTGGCCGACTGGCGCAACGACCGCATCCAGAAATTCACCCCGGACGGGCAGTTCCTGATGCAGTTTGGCGCCTCCGGTCAGGAGGACGGGGAGTTCAACCGGCCAACGGGAGTCGCCGTTGACCGGGATGGAATCATCTATGTAACCGACTTCAAGAACGACCGGCTCCAGGTGTTCGATGCCGATGGCAGCTTTATTACCAAGCTGACCGGCGAGGCAACCCTGTCCAGGTGGGGCCGGGAGCGGGTGGAGTTGGACCCGACGATAGTGCGGGGAAGGGAACTGGCCCAGGGCTTGAGAGAACGCGAAAAGCTGTTCCACGGGCCGATAGCGGTAGAGGTGGATGATGCGGGACGGGTCTTTGTGGTGGAGTGTTCCCGCCAGCGACTCCAAGTTTTCCGCAAGCAGTCGGCCTTGTACCACGGCGGCCCCCTGTAGGGGTCAGCATCGGGAGTGGCAAGGGGGCGGTATAGAAGTCGGTACAGGAGCCGGTATAGGAACCGGTACAGGAGCCGGCGGCCCGGGGAAAGGCAATCGCCGGCTGCGTTATAAAGCAAAATAAAGCATAAGGACGGGGCGGCTCCACCGGATTACCGGATAAAGGAGCCGCCCCGTTTTACTGGGTTGGGCTTATTGAGTATTGAGCCGGGCCGCTGACCGACTGGCGCTGCCGTCCTGGCGGCACGGTCCTGGCGGCGGGCCTAGCTGCCGGCCAGGACCTCCTCTACGGAACCCTTCATCGGGTTTTCACCACCGAAGACCGTCCCGGCAATCCCCTGCTCAAACTTGCCCAGCGACAAGTCATACACCCTCTGCGGGAAGGGGATGTACCCCACCTCCGCCGCCAGTTTCTGCCCTTCCGGCCCCAGATAGTAGCGGATGAACTCGGCGATGTGCGGTTCGCTGGCCGCATCCTTCCGCACGTAGATGAACAGGGGGCGCGACAGGGGGGCGTAGGTCCCGTTGTTGATGGTGGCGTCGGTGGGCATTACGCAGCCGCTGCCCCCGTCGATTGCCACTGCCTTCATCCGGCTCTGGTTCTCCACGTAGTAGGCGTACCCGAAGTACCCGGCCCCGTTCCTGCTGCCAGAGATACCCTGCACCAGCACATTGTCATCCTCGCTGGCGGTGAAGTCCCCCCGCGAGGCCCCCGAGTCCCCGTTGATCGTCTCGGTGAAGTAGTCAAAGGTTCCAGAGTCCACCCCCGGAGCGTACAGTTCCATCTTTTCGTCCGGCCAGGTGGCCCGCACCTGGTTCCACCGGGTGATGTTGTCCTCGGCTTCGGGGGCCCACATCGTGTTCAGCTCCTCCACCGTCATACACTGGACGAAGTCGTTGCTGTTGTTCACCATAACCGTCAGGCCATCGATGGCTACCGGAATCTCGATATACTCCACCCCGCCTTCGGCGCACAGGGCCACCTCAGTAGGCTTGATTGGCCGGGAGGCGTCGGAGATATGGGTTTCGCCATTACAGAACTTCTTGAAGCCGCCGCCCGTGCCGGAGATGCCCACCGTAACCCGGACTTTGCCATCGGTCAGCTTGCCGAACTCCTCGGCCACCGCTTCAGTTATCGGGAACACCGTGCTGGAGCCATCCACGTTGATGTCGCCGGACAGACTCAGCAGCATCTCCGTGTCGGTCATCGGCCCGCCCGAGGCGGCCGCGGAATCGGACGCCGCCGCTTGAGGAACCGTGGTTGCGCTGCCGGCGGTGTCCGCCATCGCCGAACCTGATGTTGAACCAGCCTCTGGCGCTGCCGATACCGGGGACGATGCTGGAGACGATGGCGAGGTCGCCGAGCCGCAGGCTACCACCAGGGACAGGACGGCCATGGCCAGGATAACCGCCCCCGGAATTGAGAGAATAATCCGCCCCCTGGATTTGAGATACCGGGATGTTCTTGAAAGCATTGCTCCTCCCAAAAGATTGTAATATCGGGGCCATCGGGTCTTGCCCCCTCTGCGTATCCGCCAATAAGCCTATGCGCTCTATTTGAAGAGGCAATTAGATTGCAGTTAAAGCCCCTTTAAGGTCGGGTTAAACCTCGGTTAAAGGCCGGCGCAGCGTCCTTAAACCGGAGTTTAACCGGATGTTAAACTCCCATTAACCTCCCGATAATCGGCGGTTCAAGGGGCAATCCTATATTGAGCCAATGCCGGCATGGCTGAGGATTGGGGGAACAAAGAGACGCAAAGATTTACCGGGGGAATCCGCCCCGGGTAACGCCGTGCCCTCCGTACCCCTGGGCCGGCTGTCTTTCCAGCGGGGCGATCCTTTGCTGAAGCGATTTGCTGCGGAAATGATGGGGACCTTTGGCCTGGTTTTCGCCGGAACCGGCGCCATTATGATTGATGAACTGTCCGGGGGCCGGGTTACCCACCTGGGGGTAGGAATCACCTTCGGTTTAGCAGTGGCGGCGATGATTTGCGCCTTCGGTTCCATCTCCGGCGCCCACATCAACCCGGCGGTAACCCTGGCCTTGATCCTGGCCCGACATACCGCCTGGAAGGTTGCGCTCTACTACATTCCGGCCCAACTGGCCGGCGGCGTCCTGGCCAGCCTCGTCTTGCGGCAACTGCTGGGACCGGCGGCCAATATGGGAGCGACCTTGCCTGCCGGCAGCGTGGGGCAGTCTCTGGCGCTGGAGACGCTGCTCACCTTCTTCCTGATGGCGGTGATTATGGGGGTGAGCGCCAACCCGCGAGCCGGCGGCCCGGTGGCGGCCCTGGCGATCGGCGGCACGGTGGGGCTGGAGGCGATCTTCGCCGGCCCCATCTCCGGCGCGTCCATGAACCCGGCCCGCTCCTTCGCCCCGGCGTTGGTCGCCTGGGAGTGGCAGGGCCATTGGGCCTACTGGGTCGGGCCGGTGGTAGGCGCCGCCCTGGGCGCCGGGGCATTTCGCTGGCTTCAGAGCAAGAACGCCGGCGAGCCGGACGGTTAGGTCGATACCAAGAGGGGAATCACCAGGGCGGGAATCGGCCCTTCGCTAGGTACGCGGGTAGCTCCCGTCCCTGGCCCGCCCGAAGCGCCAACAAAAGTTGAGCCGACCGGTAATTACCAACCGGTTCCGCCACCGATTGGTTCCGCTCGGTTCCTCCAATGAGCCGCCCGGCTCAGCAGCGCTCCAGCATTTCCGCCAAAGCGTCCCACTCTCCGGCGGTGGCCGTAAGTTCCCACTCGTCCTTTATTGCGATCCAGTCCAGGGCATACTGGCAATGGTAGCTATGGTTGGGCGGCTGCCAACCCTCCGGCCCTTTGGCGCCCTTGGCCCGGTTGGCCGATTTATCCACGGCGATCAGATGATTTTCGTAGTCCGTACTGTTGGCGAACCGCTCCTTTTGGTCGGCGCTCCACTTCCAGCCGCCGGAGCGGTGGGCGTTAGCCAGGGGAACCAGGTGGTCAACGTCCAGGTCGCCGGCCTCGGTAAAGGTGGTTCCGGTAAAAGGGTCCAGCCAGCGTCCCGTGGCGACGGTGCATTCCCGATCCCGGGTAAAGGTTACCGGCGCGGCGGATTCGGCAATCAAGACCTCGGCCCGGGTGTTCTGACAATCCCGGTCAGGATCAATCCAGTGCTTCCAGTCCTTCCGGTCGTAATCGGGCAGGTCGCCGGGAATGGGGGCGATGGTCAGCTGGGGAAGGCTTGCCTCCGCCTCGGTTTCTGCCGGGGGAATGCCGGATTCCGGGACGGAAGGGGTGGACGACGGCGGCATAGCGGTGGGGGTTGTCCGAGTCGGCGCGGGTTCCCGGGCCGGCGTTGGCGACGGCGGCGACGGCGCGGTAGCCGTCGCCGGGGCGGTAGCCGTCGCCGGGGCGGTAGCCGTCGCCGGGGCGGTAGCCGTCGCCGGGGCGGTAAACCCCGGCTCCCAGGAAATAGACGTTGTATCCGAAACGCTTTGACAGCCCGAAACGGTCAGGATTGCTACCGCTGCAAAGATTCCAAACCAGGTCTTGCCCCGCCGGGATTTCCAGCAGTCATCGCTGCCGGGGCCTTGGCGAGGCCACCGAGTTCCGAACCGGGCCTTGACCCACCGGGCTTTCCAGAGTTGCCCGGCGTCCGGCGGCATAAGGCTACCGGGCGCCGGGGATGGTGAAAATAAAGGCACAGCCCTCTCCTTCCCGGCTTTCCACCCTTATCCGGCCACCGTGCGCCTCGACCAACTGCTTGACGATAGCCAGCCCCAGACCGGTGCCACTGTCCCGCCGGGAACGGTCCACCTTGTAAAACCGCTCGAACAGGTGGGGCAAGTGCTGGGGGGCCACACCGATTCCGGTATCCTTCAGCCGCACTTCCACGTAGCCGGGGTGGCCGGGCGCGGGCTGCGCTTCAATGTTGATCCGGCTCTGGGGCAAGCTGAACTTCAAGGAGTTCTCCACCAGATTTACCAGGACCTGGCTCAGCTTATCGCCGTCGGCCATTACCGGCGGCAAATCATCCGGCACCCGGGATTCGATAGCCACTTCCCGGGAGGCGGCCGCCTCCCGGAATTGACTCTTTACACCCTGCACTACGGCAGCCAGGGACAAGGGTTCCGCTTCAATGGTAAACTGGCCGCTCTCCATCTGGGACAGCTCTAACAGATCATTTACCAGGCTATTAATCCGGTCCACGTCCCGGCGCATCCGGCCCAGGAAATCGGCGGCCACCCGGGGGTCGTCCATCGCCCCGGACTCGAGGGTTTCCACGATGGCCTTGATGGAGGCCATGGGATTGCGCAGTTCGTGGGAGACGTTGCTGACGAACTCCTTCTGGCTGGTCTCCACCTGGCGGATGCGGGTCAGGTCGTGGAGGGTCAAAAGCACGCCGGGGGCGCCGGCGCCGTCCAGGGGCGTGGCGATGGCGCTGAGATAACGCCGGGGGTGCAGCAGGGAGACCTCCCCCTGCTGGCGGGACTTTTCGGTCTGGCATTGGGCCGCCAGCCGGTGGATCTGGTTATCACGTACCAGTTCAATGAGCCGGGAGCCTTCAACCGCTTGCGTCCCGATTCCCATCAACTCCCTGGAGGCCGGATTCAAGAGCGTTACCCGCCCCGCAGCTTCAGTAACAATTACACCGTCGGCCATAGTATCCAGCACCGCGGACAGGGTGTCCCGCTCGGCGGACAGCCGCCCGATGATTCCCTGGAGCGAATCGGCCATCCGGTTAAAAGCATCAGTCAGCTCTCGGGTTTCGGCGGTGGCGGGCGGCGGAATCCGGTAATCCAGGTCTCCTTCGGCCAGCCGCCGGGACCCCTGGGTCAGCGCCTGGGTCAGGGAACGAACCGAGCGAGGGACGTAGCGGACGGAAAGGAACCCCAGGGCTGCGGCAATGACGCCCAAAGCCACCGCCCACAGGCCCAGGAAAAGGTAGTCCGGGCCCGGACTACCCCCAGTACGTTCAATGGACGCAACGGGCGCGATGGGCGCCGTCCACAGGACGGCCAGGAAGATCAGCAGAAGGGCCGCATAAGCGAGGGCGATACGCCATAGTAAGGAACGGGGAAAGTTCATCCGTCCAACCGGTAACCCACTCCCCGAATGGTAACGATGCTCTGGGCCATGGCGGGGTCGGCCTGGAGTTTCTCCCGTAGCCAGCTGATGTAAACGTCCACCGTGCGGGTCTGGCCGATGTAGTCATAGCCCCAGACTTTTTCCAGGATCTGGTCGCGGGTGAAGGCCCGCCCCTTATTGGCCGTCAAAAGGGCTAACAGGTCAAACTCTTTGGGCTTGAGGCTCAGGGGTTGCCCGGCCAGCCGCGCCTCGTGGCTGTTCAGGTCGATTTCCAGATTGCCGACCCGGTGATTCCGGGCGCGGCCGTCCGGAAACGGGGTTTCTTCCAGGTACCGGGCGCGGCGCAGGGTATTGCGAACCCGGGCCACCAGTTCCCGGATGCTGAAGGGCTTGGTGATGTAGTCGTCGGCGCCCAATTCCAGACCCACCACCCGGTCAACTTCTTCACCCTTGGCGGTCAACATCAGAATGGGCACTTCCGATTCCCGGCGGAGGATACGGCAAACTTCAAAGCCGTCCAGAGTGGGCAACATTATGTCGAGCAGAACCAGCGAGGGGTTGACCCGGCGGGCCAGTTCCAGGCCGTCGCCGCCATCGGTGGCGGTATGCACCTGATAACCTTCCCGCTCCAGGTTGTAGCGCAGGGCTTCCAGGAGGTTTTCCTCGTCCTCAATGACGAGCACGGAGCGTTCCGTCAATTGGACCTCGGGCGGAGGGATTTTAACTTACGGGTCCGGGCCTTCTCGATGCGCGTTGGTATCCCGCATTATCCATTCGCTTTCCCGAAACCATTATACCAGCGCGCGGCGGAAATAACCGAACCGGCGGACTAATCGGCGACCAAGGCCAACTCGGCGGACTCGACTGCCGGCGGGCAGTCCCGCAAGTGGGAAAGGGAGTAGCGGGTAACTTCCCACAGCCCAGCCCAGGACACCACCAGAGTTTCATCATACTCTACCGCAACGGAGCGGGGGCAAGGGGCTTCCTGGAGGACACAGGAATCGTTCAGCCGCTCACCAGTCAGTGGATGCCAGTTCTCCGGAGCATTTTCCCGGAGCCACCGGTGCGGGAAGGCGCTCCGTTCACCGTCCTGCCAGGTAATTACCAGGGCGCAGTCTTCCCGGTCGATTTTCTTCACCGGACATATACTCAAACTCAATTCCATGCCAGCCCTCCCGGTTCCTTTCAGTCAAGTCAATCAAGCGCCTGATTGGTTCAGGATAGGCGGAAGGTTTTAAGCCGGGGTTACGAAAAAGTTAAAAGTTAATTTCCCCGATATTAAAACTTTGTTAAAGGAGGGGAACGCCAAGATAAGCCGAGGGAAACTACCGTTACTTCAGCCCGGTTGGTCTTCGGATACCGGACCCGCCGATACGCAGAGGGGAACTACGTATATTGACGACTCATTGGGGTTCGCCACCACGACCCGCCGGTACGCTAGGGAAGCGTCAGCCCAGTCGTCCATAGCGGACAGCAGGACCACGACCCGCCGATACGCAGAGGGAAGCTACTCTCTGCGTATCGGCGGGTCGCCGGGGTCGCTTTGGGAAGTGAAATCCCGGCCGGGCCGGCAACGGGTTCAGGACGGGCCGGGTCCGGGCTAGGGCCCGGCGCCCGGCGCGCAAGTCATCAGGGCCATCATCCGCAGTTCGTCGTCGTGGGAAGTCCCGCCGGCGGCCTGCCAGATCAGATCGGCGAGGCCGGCCTCGGTTATCCCGGGGGGCAAGGGGCGGCCCAGTTCCTGGTTGCACTGGAGCGTCGCCTCCACCAGGGCCTGCTGCTCCGGGGTGGCGCTGTCCCGGTCAAAGCGGGGGGTGCTGGCCGGCGCGGGCGCGCCGGAAAAGGGTGGCATGGGCTGGCCGCCGCTCTGGTCCGCCATGCCTTCCATGCCCCCCATCTGACGGTTGCAGATGGAGTCGACCATCTGGTCCAAGTCGGCGTCGTTCTGGCTGAAGGTAGCTCCCAGCCAGGCGGCTTCCGCGACGGCTTTCCCGATGGTGGCTTTGGTGGCGGCGTCGGCGATATGGTCGTAGGAACCGTCGATGCAGGCGATGGCTTCTTCCACCTTCATCTGCTGCGCGTCGGTGGCGGTCTCCCGGCTGAACCGCGGCGTCAGGTCGGGGCGCAGATTGCCGCCGGCGTTGGTGACCGGCGCCGGATTTTCCCGCAACGCCGCCATTTCCCGGGACAGTCTTTCCAGTTCGCCTTGCGCCGCCAAAACCTCGCCGCTCAGCTCGGCTACCCGGGCCGACAATTCGGCGGCGTCCCCGGTTTCCAGTTCCTCCACCCGGGCGGCCAGTTGGCTAACGCTGCTTTCGTTGGCGGCGGCCCGGTCGCGCACGGCGGCCACTTCGCCGCTCGAGGCATACTCCCCCTCGGCCGAGCAGGCCAGCGCCGTGATTGCCAATAACACCCCGCTTAAAGCGGCAAACACGAGGGTCTTAAACTGACTTTTCATTAGCGAACCCTCCTCTGAACTGATAATAGTCGGTTGATCGCAGGCGATTGTGGCGGTCGGTTGGTGATAGTCGATTGGATTGGTCGATTGTATCGTAGCCGGCCGGGTTGCAGCGTCGCCTGGCCTATATTATTACGTAGCGGGCGGCTAACCGGATTGGATTTTTGCCGCTTTTCCCGGATCTTTTAGTCCACCGTTCCGGGCAACGGCCCGGGGAATATCCTCGAGTCCCAACGCGCCGGCCTATGTATTGCGCCGGCGCCCCTGACCCGGATTATTCCAGTCCGGTTGGCGGACGGGTTGCGGGTGATTCAGGCGAGAATGGGTGAAGGGGTGGATAGCGATTTTCGCGCCCCGGCCGCACCGGACCTGGAAAATGGCTGGCGCCGCCGGCATAACCCGGATTGCCTGGGGGATTGGTGGAGACGGGGGAGAGTCGAACTCCCCGTCCAGAAGGCCCTTTAGCTAGATGTGCTACAAGCTTGTCCGGCGCTTTGTTTCTCGTCCTCGGGAGCTTCCGCCGGCGAAATCCCCCGGGGACCAGCCGAAAAGTCTTGGGCTACCCCTATCGGCTTCAGGGTTGCCGCATCCCGGTCTGATGGCGCCCACAGCCCCGCATCCGGGAGTAGCAGGGTGCGGACGTAGCCGCCCTTAGGCGGCTAGAGCGAATTCACGTTCGCCAGTTAGCTTTTGCCACCGGATTAACGAGGGCGATGGCACCTCGGCTTGCAATCTGCCACAGAACGCTCCTGTCGAACCCGCGCGTCCCCGTAACCATTACATTATGCCACACCGGGGGGCGCCAGTCAAAGGGCGCCGGGGTTCGGTATTTTCAACCCAGGCGGGTATTGAGTTTGTAATGTTCATCAGGCTGGCTTACCGCATACCGCCCGGAATCCTACCGACCAGCGTGCCGTAAACGCCGCCGCACACCCCGCAACGGCCCGGAGTATTTCCCGCCGGGCGATTTACGTTGTTGGGCGGAACCACCGGCTCGTGTTAGAATAACCGGAACCTGGCTTGGGAGGAAACCTTTATGGCCGCGCTTACCGATAATATGACCTTCGGGGTTTTCATGGCTCCCTTTCACCGGGTGGGTGAAAACCCGACCCTGGCCCTGGAGCGGGACCTGGAACTGCTGGAATGGCTGGATGCCCTGGGCTTTGACGAGGCCTGGATTGGCGAACATCACAGCGGCGGCTGGGAGACCATCGCCGCCCCGGAGGTGTTCATCGCTGCCGCCGCCGGCCGTACCCGTCGCCTCCGGCTGGGCACCGGAGTGGTCAGCCTGCCCTACCACCATCCCTATATGGTGGCGAACCGCATGGCGTTGCTGGACCACCTGACCCGGGGACGGGTGATGCTGGGCGTGGGACCCGGCTCGCTGGCCTCCGATGCCTATATGTTCTGCATCGACCCGGAACGGCAACGGGAAATGATGGACGAGTCCCTGGACGTAATCATCCGGCTGTTTGAGGGTGAAGCGCCGGTAACCTGCACCACCGACTGGTTCCAACTCCGGGACGCCTCGCTGCAACTCCGGCCCTACCAGAAACCCTACCTGCCGGTAGCCGTAGCCTCGGTCCAGTCGCCGGCCGGCGTATTCCTGGCCGGCAAGCATGGCGCCGCCGTCCTCTCTCTCAGCGTCCCCCGCTCCATGGTGCGGCAGACCACCCTTAAAGACCAGTGGGACATTGCCGAGGCGTCGGCGGCGGAACACGGCAAGACGGTTTGCCGGAGCGAGTGGCGGCTGTCCGTTCCGGTCCACCTGTCCGAAAGCCGGGAAGACGCCTTTGCGCAGATTCGGCTGGGCGCCGGCCGCGTCGTTACCGAATATACCGGCGGCACCAACGGCCACCCCATTCCGCCGGTGCCGGCCAACGAAATTGTGGACTACATGGTCGATAACAACCAGTGGATTGTCGGCACGCCCGACGACGCCATCGCCGCCATTGAGCGCTTGCAGGAATCCAGCGGCGGCTTCGGCGGACTGCTGGCGCGGGCTGAGGATTGGACTACCCGGGAAAATCTGCGCCACAGCTATGAACTCTTCGCCCGTTACGTAATGCCCCGCTTCCAGGGCAGCCTGACCGGCATCGTCGATTCCAACACTCGGTTCTCGGCCATGCGGGAAGCGCTGCAAGGCAACCGCCGGGCCGGCCTGCAACGGGCCACGGACGACTACCTGGCCCGCGCCCGGTAGCCGGGGACCCCGTTGCTGGTTACCGGGATTTGCCGGAAACGGCCCGGCCCGGACGGGCGGCGTTTCCGGCAAATCCGGCGAATCTGGCAAAAGCGAAAGTTATCCGCATATTACTGGAGGTTCACCGATGAAGTTTATCCGACTATACACCGGCGACGACGGCCATTCCCACATTGAAGAACTGGACTGGGAATCTCGGCCCGACTTTACCGACCTGCATGGCGCCCGGGGCGTGGTGTTCCGGGCCGCCGCGGTGGGCCGGTTCAGCGACTGGCACGTTGCTCCGCGACGTCAGTACGTCATCACCCTGTCCGGCGAGGGGGAAATCGGCCTGCGGGACGGCACCAAGTACCGCCTGGGTCCCGGCGACGTCAACCTGGCCGAGGACACTACCGGCGACGGCCATACTACCGCCGTGGTCAGCGACACTCCCCGCGTCACCGTTACCATTCATTTGGAGGACTAACTCCCGCTGCGGGTTGCGGCGCTTACGTTCCTGCGGGTGCCAACCTGGCTGGGCAAACTAACTCCCGCAGCCGGTTGCGGCGTTCCTGGCGCGACTTGAAACATACCGAAACGGAGGTTTGAGCGATGGCAGTTTCCCGACTGGAGGTTACGTCCATCCGGCCCTTTGCCGACGGCGCGGTTTTTGACGGCGCCGGCTCCTACCGGCAGCTCGACGGCCTGGCCCACTTTGCCGTTGACCCCGACCACCCGGCGAATGGCGTTATAACCGACCTGAAGCTGGCGCCCCGGGATGCCGGCGGCCTGGTGCGTTGCGTCGCCGACTTTTGCATCCTGCAACCCGAGGCTCCGGAGCGGGGCCGCCACCGTATCCTGTTCGACGTGGTCAACCGGGGCAACCCCACGGCGTTGACCAATCTCAACAGCGCCAACCAGCGTTTGGGAGCGGGCAACGGTTTCCTGATGCGCCAGGGCTACACGGTGGTCTGGTGCGGCTGGCAGTACGATGTGCCGCCGAATACGCCCAACCTGGTCGGCGTAACCGTCCCGGAGGCGCTGGACGCCAGGGGAGAACCGCTTTCGGGCCAGATTTCCTTCGCCTTCCAGCCGCACCGGGTCATTTACGACCATCTCCTGGCCGACCGCCAGCACCAGCCCCATCCGGCAAGCGACGTTAACGAGCCTGGGGCGGAGTTGACGGTGCGGGAACACCAGGATGGCCCGGCCCGGGTAATTCCCCGGGAGCAGTGGGCCTTCGCCCGGCTTGACGGCGCGGCCGCGCCGCCGGATGCCAGCTACGTATATCTGGAGTCCGGGTTCCAGCCGGGTCAGGTGTACGAGGTAACTTACACGACCACCGGGGCGGCGGTGGTGGGCCTGGGTCTGCTGACGCCCCGGGATCTGGTATCTTTTCTGCGCTACGGTTCGGCGGAGGCGGGCAATCCCTGCGCCGGCGACATCCAATACGCCTATGCCTTTGGCCGCTCCCAGAGCGGCGGCTTCCTGCGGCGGTTCCTTTACTCGGGCCTGACCCAGGATGAGGCGGATCGCCCGGTGTTTGAGGGGCTGATTCCACTGGTGGCCGGCAGCGGGCGGGGGGAGATGAACCAGCGTTTCGGCCAGCCTTCCACGCCGCCCCGGGCTACCGCCGGGCGTATCTTTCCCTTCCACGACACGTTGCAGACCGACCCGGACACCGGCCGCGCCGACGGCCTGCTGGCCCGGTTGGATGCGGCGGGCAAAACGCCCAAGGTGTTTCTGACCAATACCTCGGCGGAATACTGGAGCGGCCACGCCTCCCTGATTCACACCACTATGGACGGGACGGCAGACCTGCCCCCCGCCGACTCGGTGCGTATCTACCACTATGCCGGCGCCCAGCACGGCCCCGGCCGGCTGACGCTGTATGACGTGGAGGTCCGGGACGGCCCCCGGGGGCAGCAGTTGGACAACTCGGTGGACTACCGGCCCCTGCTGCGGGCGGCTCTGGTCAACCTGGACCGCTGGGTAACCGAGGGCGGGACTCCGCCGCCCAGCCGTCACCCCCGCCTGGCCGATGGCACGGCGGTTCCGGCGGAACAACTTGAGGCTACTTTCCGGGCCCTTCCGGGGGTGAACTTCCCGGAACAGCTGAAGCAGGTTTACCGGCTGGACTTTGGCCCGGAGGCGCACCAGGGTCAAGTCGACCGGCTGCCGCCGGCGGTGGGCGAACCTTACCCCAACTTTGTTCCGGCGGTGGACGCGGACGGCAACGAGGTGGCGGGCATCCGCTTGCCCGACGTGAGCGTGCCGGTGGCGACCAGCGCCGGCTGGAACCTGCGCCACCCGGACAGCGGCGGCCCCGGCCAGATTATGCCGCAGATTGGCTCAAACATCCCCTTCCCCGCCACCCGAGCCGACCGGTCGGACACCGGCGACCCCCGCCCCTCCATTGAGGAGCGTTACCACTCTCGGGAGGACTACCTGAGCCAGGTTCGGCATGCCGCCGAAGCCCTGATTGAGCAAGGCTATATGCTGGCCGAGGATCTGGACGTTGTGGTCGAGCAGGCCGCGGAGCGGTACGACGCCTTCTCGCCGCAAAGGGCGGAAACTCCGGCGGCAACGGGCGATTAGGCGATTAGACGATCAGAGCAGGACGACCAGCGCCGTTCAACTCGCCCCTCGCCCCGGCCGGCTACATCCACCAGATATATTCGGCGGCAGCGGGCGGGGGCGAACCCCCTAAAGATTCCTGGCGGGACTGGCGTAGTGGTTCAACTTGTTGTAAATCTGGATGCGGCTGCGCTGGGTGTCCAGGATTAGCAGCCGGTTGTTCGGGACATCGAAAGCCACGGCCCGGGGCATCCGCAACCGCCATTCCGCCTGGAAGTCCTTGACTTCCCGGCGTCGCTTCACCGCTTCCGGGTTGGTCTGCACAATCATCTGCGACCACTTGGTCAACTGCCGGGCGTCGCCGATAAAGCTGGTGAAGAATCTCCCCGAGGCGTCATAAGCCTGCACCCGGTCGTTGCCCCAATCACAAACGTAAACGTCCCCGTCCGGGTCCACCGCCACGTCCGAGGGGTGATTCAGCTCACCCCGTCCGGTTCCGTAGTGGCCGAACCGGGCCACGAACTCGCCCGCGGCGGTGAATTTCTGCACCCGGTGGTTCTTGTGGTCCACCACGTAAAGGCAGCCCTCCCGGTCCCGGGTGATGCCCCAGGGCGAATTGAACTGACCGTCGCCGTCGCCGGGCCCGCCAAACCTGGAGCGGAATTGGCCGTCCCTGGTAAACTTCTGTACCCGGTGGTTCCGGCTATCCACCACGTAGAGGTTGTCCTCGGGGTCTATGACCAGCCCGGCGGGGCCGTCAAACTCCCCGTCGGCGGTTCCGGTAGTTCCCCACTCCCGCAGCAGGTTTCCCTCGGTATCATAGACGTTGATCCGGTTCATCCACTCGTCGCTGACGTAGATATTGTCCTCGGAGTCCAGGGCCAGACCGGCGGGCCAGATAAGTTCGCCCCGCCCGTTGCCGGTTTGGCCGAACTCGGCAATGAACTCCTCATCGCCGGCCTGAAGGCCCAGGTCGAACTTGGTTACCCGGGCGCCCCGGGCCGTGCGATGCCAGGGCACGGCGGTAATCGCCTCGCCGCCCCGGCTGAGGACGTACACCAGGTTATCCGAACTGAACGCCAGGGCATTGCCCGAGTTGAACCCGGCGCCGACGCCCCCCCGGCCCATGGCATGGCTGAAATCATAGGCTCTGCCGGCTACTACCCGCGTTACCATCTTTTACCTATGCCTCCTTTTCTAACGCGAAGGGCCAGCAACCCCGTCAAGGTGCTGGCCCCGGCTGACTCACCCGTTGAGCTTTCTGTTGGGCTTTCTAAAGGAACCTGGGTTTCTCGAACTCGCCCTTGACGATCGGCTTGGCGTCCAGACCCAGCCAGTCTTCCAGGACGGTGGCGTAAAGGCCGCGGAAGTCCAGGTTGGGGACCAGGTCGCCCTGCTGCAAGTCCTCGGCCCGGCGGGAGGGGTACTCTCCGTAGAAGCCGCCCTGTACCGGGTCGCCGAGGACGAAGGCGGCGCCGGCCGCGCCGTGGTCGGTGCCGGAACCGTTGTCCCGCACCCGGCGGCCAAACTCGGAGAACATCAGCATAATCACGTTGTCGGCGGCGTCATGCTCGTTCAGGTCGGCAAAGAAATCGCTCACCCCGGCGCAGACGTCGTTCCACAGGCCGGCGTGCATCCCCGGCTGGTTGGCGTGGGAGTCGAAGCTGCCGTAGTCGCAGTAGAAGATGCGGGTTCCCAGGTCGGCCAGGTGAATCCGGGCAATGTCCCGGAGCTTGCGGGCGATGGGCGTGTCAGCGTACTCTACGGTGGAGGAATACCTCCCCGGCGCTACCTTGAGGATGTCGGCGCCCTTCATCGCTTCCAGCCCGGTCTCCCCCAGATACTCCATTACCATGCCGGTTCCGATGGTGGGGGTGTACATCTGGGTGAAGCGGTCAAGAATCTTCAGCCGCTGGTCCTCGTTGGAGATGCCGGTGAGCAAGCCGTAGCCGTCCAGGCTGTCCACGGCCGCCACCGGAACGCCGGCCACCGACACGGCCCGGAACATACTGGGCCCCATACTGACGGTGGTTACCACGTTTTCCTTGCGGGGGTCGATTTCCCGGGTAGCCAGGCCCAGCCAGCCCTCGGTGCCCAGCTTGTCCGGCTCGCAGGTGTGCCAGATGTCCATGGAACGGAAGTGGGAACGCGGCGAATCGGGATACCCAACCCCGTGAATGACGGCCAGGTTGCCCTGCTCGAACATCTCCTGCATTACCCGCAAGCTGGGGTGGAAGCCCAGCTCGTTATTGATGCGGATGATGTCTTCATCGGCAATCCCCACTGCCGGCCGGTTATCCCGGTAGAGGGGGTCGGCGTAGGGAATGACGGTATTCATATAGTCGTTGCCGCCGGAAAGCTGGAGTACTACCAATACCGGGTCTTTCTTGTTGCTGGTCATATTCAATCTCCTCGCTACTGTAACCGTTCCGGTATTACGCCCGGATTTAACGCGTGCGGGTTAAGCATACTGATATTCCCGGAGAGATACAACCAACTGAAGCATCTCTCCAATCCGGTCGCCGGCCGCCGGCCCGTTGTCCCATGTCAGGGCGCCGGTTTCCCGGGCGTGGTTGACCAGTTGCTGCCGGTTATCCGCCTGAACTTCCAGAGGGCCCATCAAGTCCAGGCAAAAGTCCACCAGTTCTTCTGGTTCCAGGTTGCCCCGACTCCGCAGACGGTTGATGATGGCCTGAATGCCCGGCTTGGTCGTGTCCCCCACCATATCGGCGGAGAAGTTAATGCGCTTCATCAGGGTGCCGCTGTTAATCCACTCGGCGCCGGTATGCCAGCCCTCCACGCTGGGCGGGTTGAGCAATTCCTGCCCCATATAGCCGGCCTCCTTGGAAAGGTTGCCGATGCCCGGCGCCGGGAACTGGTAGCCGCCCACCAGCCGCAGGGTGCCGACCAATACCTCGGCGGGACTCTTGATTTTGGCGAAGCGGGCTTCCTTGAAAAAGTCGGCGGTAAAGAGAACCCGCAGCACGGCCCGCATATCGTAGCCCGATTCGGTAAAGGTACGGGCCAGCAGGTCGATGGCGGCCGGGTCGTTGGGCGGCGTTACCGACCAGGCCGGCACCTGCGGTTCGTCGGCCACGAAGAAGTTGTAAAGGTGGCGGGCGATGAACCGGGCCGTGGCCGGCTGGGCGCAAACGATGTCGATGATGTCTTCCCCGTTGAAGTTGCCGGTATGCCCCAGGAAGGTCTTTTCCTCCTCGTCATGATCTTCCGGCTGGTACTCAAACTCCCAGTCGTAGCGGCCGTGCGCATTGCGCGGGATGGAGGCGGCAATGGTCCAGCCGGTAAAGGCGCGGGAACATTCCCGCACATCCTCCTCGGTATAGTTGCCCACGCCCATACTGAACAATTCCAGTAGCTCCCGGCCCCAGTTTTCGTTGACCGCAGCGGCGTGGTTGTCGCAGTTGTCCAACCAGAAAATCATCGCCGGGTTTTTCGCCAGCGCCACCAGCAAGTCCCGGTAGTTGCCCATACCGTACCGCCGGAACATATCCACCTGGCTGACCATCTCGTGCCAGTGATCCAGCTTGGAGCCGCCGGTGGCAAAAACCTGGTGCCAGAAAAGAACCATTTTCTCCTCCAGCACCCGCTCGGTGTTGAGCATGGCGTGGAGCCAGGCAGCGGCGCCCATCCCCGGCGAGGTAATGGGCTTCCAGAAGGAGGGGTGGTAGCGGAGAAATTCGTAGCGGTCGGCCCCGGTTACAGACTCCGGGCTCAGCAGTTCCTCTACCGTGGCGGCATAGCCCCGGGCGGCTCGTTCCTCCAGTTCCTCCCGGGTGGCGCCGAAGCCGGCGCGGCGCATCAAGTGAGCCATTAACGCAATATCTTCAGCCATATTCCTCCTCGCAGCCGGGCCGGAAGTGGCGCCGGGTTCCCGAACTTTTACTGGTTCAAGGATCAAGCCCCAGCCTATCCGGGGCAATCGCCGGCGGCGACCCCGGTATGCGTGCGCATAGGCCAAGCCCTAGCCTATCCGGGGCAATTTGGCGACAATTATCATTGGCAAGGGGCGAGATTGTCAATATGCAATACTGACTGACATCCTTAACCCGTAGCGAACCCGTAGCGATATTGGCTCTCCGCCACTGCCGCCAGCGGGCCCGGGTCAAGGAATACACCAAACCTCCAGGGGTTAAGAATGTAGAAGTTAAGAATGCCGGCCGCCCGCAGCAACTTGGCAACCGGCCCCGGTAGCTGTATAGTGGGGCGAAACCTGGCGCGGGGAGGTTTAGCCGTCAGGAATATCCTCATTACAAGTCATCAATGGAAAAGGCCGATTACGACTACATCATCATCGGGAGCGGCATCGCCGGACTGAATACGGCGCTGCTGGCGCGCGAGCATGGCTCGGTGCTTATCCTGACCAAAGGGCGGGTGGACGATTGCAATACCCGCTACGCTCAAGGCGGGATTGCGGCGGCCATCGGCGCCGGGGATACTCCCGCGCTGCATATGCAGGACACCCTGACCGCCGGGGCCGGGCTGTGCGACCCGGCGGCGGTGCAGGTCTTGACCCGGGAAGGGCCGCAGCGGGTGGCGAATCTGATCCAGTGGGGCGTTCCCTTCGACACCATTCACGGAGAGGTGGCCCTGGGCCGGGAAGGAGCGCACAGCTTGCCCCGGATTCTTCACGCCGGGGGAGACGCCACCGGCCAGCATATCGAGCTTACCCTGGCCGGACGGGTGGCCGAGTCGGACATCACCGTGCTGGAATATACCCTGGCCACCCGCCTGCTCGTGGAAGCCGGCCGGGTACGGGCGGTCGAGACCCTGAACTCGGCTACCGGAGAACGGCAGACGCACCGCGGCCGCTTTATCGTCATTGGAACCGGCGGCGCCGGGCAGCTATACAAATATACCACCAACCCGGCGGTAGCCACCGGCGACGGGGTGGCCCTGGGGTTCCGGGCCGGGGCGCAGGTGATGGACATGGAGTTTTACCAGTTTCATCCCACCGCCCTCTGGCTGGAGGGCGCGCCCTGTTTTCTGCTTTCCGAGGCCATGCGGGGCGAGGGGGCGATTCTGCGGGATAAACATGGGCGGGCTTTTATGCGCGATTATCACCCCCTGGCGGATTTGGCCCCCCGGGACGTGGTATCCCGCGCCATCGCCGCCGAAATGGAAAAGGCCGGCGGCGGGCCGGTGTTTCTGGATATTTCCCACCTGCCCGGCGCCGAAGTGCAACGCCGGTTTCCGACCATCTACAACTTCTGCCTCAACTACCACCTGGACATTACCCGGGAGCCGGCTCCGGTGGCCCCGGCCGCCCACTATATGATGGGCGGCATCAAAATAGACACCTGGGGCCGCACCAACATCCCGGGGCTTTATGCCTGCGGCGAGGCGGCCTGCTCGGCGGTACACGGGGCCAATCGGTTGGCCAGCAACTCCCTGCTGGATACCCTGGTTTTCGCCCGGCGGCTGGTCAGCAGCAGCCTGGGGCAGGCCCCGGCCCCGGAGGAACCGGCAGGGCGGGGTGCCGGCAATACGCCGGGGACGCCCGGTATGCCAACCCTGGTGCGGGGCCTGCCCCGCCGGGCGCCGGTCTGCGCCAGTATGCCGGAACTGGACCGGGCTAACCTTCAGGACTTGATGTGGCGCAACGCGGGAATTAGCCGCAACGGTTCGCGGCTGCTGCTATCGGCGCGCATCCTCAACCGATGGCAGCGTACTATAGAGGAAGCCGGAGCGGAAGTCGGAGGAGCAGCCGGGCCGGAACCGGCCGACCAGGCCGCCGGTGAGTTGAGCAATATGGCGCTGTTGGGGCGGCTGATGGTAGAATCGGCGCTGTTGCGTCAGGAAAGCCGCGGCTCCCATTTCCGGGAGGATTTCCCGGAAACCTCGCCCCAATGGGAAAAGCACGTGATACTGGCCCCCGAGGAGGTTTAGCCGTGGGTCAACTGCCCCCGGAAGTCTATCGGCTCATTGATGCCGCCCTGTCCGAGGACGAGACCTTCAACGACCCCACCACCGGCCTGCTCATCCCCCCGGAGCTACCGGGCCTGGGGATACTCCGGGCCAAGGCGGGGGGCGTGCTGGCCGGATTGGAGGTGGTCGCGGCCGTCTTTGACCGGGTGGACGCCGCGTTGAACTTTGCGGCCCGGCAGACCGATGGGACGACCCTGACCCCGGGGATGGAACTGGCCCGGGTGGAGGGTTCCGCCTCCAGTATCCTCCGGGCGGAGCGCATTGCCCTGAACTTCTTGCAACGGATGAGCGGCATCGCCAGCGACACCCACCGCTACGTGCAGGCCGTCGCCGGCTGCCCGGCCCGCATCGTAGATACCCGCAAGACGGCGCCGGGCCACCGCTACCTGGACAAGTACGCCGTCCGCATGGGCGGCGGCTACAATCACCGGCTGAACTTGGCCGACGGAATCCTGATTAAAGACAACCATATCGAAGCCCTCGGCTCCCGGGAAATGGGGCTGAAGGAGGTGGTGCAACTGGCTCTGGCCCGGGCGCCCCACACCATCAAGGTAGAGGTGGAGGTGGAGTCTCTGGCGGGAGCGCAGGAGGCGCTGGACGCCGGCGCGCCGATCATTATGCTGGACAATATGCCGGTGGAGTTGATGCGCCAGGTTATGGCGCTTATCGGCGACCGGGCCGTGGTGGAAGCCTCCGGCGGCATCAACCTGGATACGGTGCGGGCCGTGGCGGAGACGGGTGTCCACCTGATTTCCGTCGGCAGCCTGACCCATTCCACCCAGGCCCTGGACATCAGCCTGGACCTGGAATTTCCCTGACCGGCGCCGCCCCGTCAGCCGACCCAATTACACCGGAATAAGGAGAGAGAGCAAGATGGCCCGACTTCCCAACGTAACCAGAGACGACTTGCAGGCCGACGACCAGCATTTTTTCGATGAAATCGTCGGCAGCCGGGGCAGTGTACGCGGCCCTTACGGGGTGTTGCTGCACAGCCCCAAGCTGGCGGCCCGGGTGGCGCATACCGGCACCTACGTCCGTTTCGACTTCGACGTCCCCGAAGCGCTGAAAGAGGTGATCATCATCGCCACGGCCCGGGAAATCCGGAACCAGTACGAGTTCGCCGCCCACGCCCGGCTGGCCCGGGGACACGGGGTCAGCGAAGAGACCATCGCCGCTATCGCCCGGGGCGCCCCACCCGATAGCCTGTCCGGCGACGAAGCCCTGGTGGTCCGCTACGTGCAGGAACTGTTGCAGCAGCGGAAAATCAGCGACGACGCCTTTAACGCCGTGATGGAACGCTTCGGCACCCAGAATACCGTGGACATCACCGGCCTGATCGGCCACTACCTGCTGGTCGGCCAGATATTGACCGCCTTCGAGGTGGAACTGCCGGAGGGCGCCAGGGCGGAAATTGTGGACTAGGACTGCGGAGCAGGAACGGCCGGCAAAATGCTGGAGAAACCCGCTCGTCCGGCCTTTGAGCAACGCCGGACGGCCGGAGTTTGCCAACCGGCTCCGGAAGGCCCGGGAAGGAGGCACAGGTACGCTATGGCCGTAACCGACGGGATTGTTACCGCCCTGGAGCGCAACTGGGATATGGTGGACCGGGCGCTGGAGGGTATGGACTACGAAACTATGTCCCGGCGTCCCAACGACTCCAGCAACTCCGTGGCCTGGCTCCTGTGGCACATGAACCGGGTCTGGGACGCCCTCATCAACGGGCGCCTCACCGGAAACTCCCAGGTATGGATTCGGGAGGGCTGGGACGAAAAGTTCGGCATGACCGGAGACCCGGAGGACCGGGGCGTCGGCTGGACGGCGGAACAGGTAGCCGCCTGGCAGCCTCCGGCGCCGGAGGTACAGTTGGGCTACTATACGGCGGTCAAAGCCGACATCCGGGAATACCTGGCAACGCTGACCCTGGAAGACCTGGAAAAGGAGACGTTGATACCGCCCATGACCCAACCCCACACCGTAGGGGCGGCCCTGGGCCAGCGAACCTGGGATAATATCGCCCACGGCGGCCAAATCGCCTACCTGCGCGGCTACTATCAGGGCATGGGCTGGTATCCCCGTTAAGCCGCGTTGTCGCCCCTACCTTATGTCCGCTCCCCCGGGCCCGTCGCCGGACCGGGCGGAGGCGGTTCGTCGGCTCGCCGGGAGCGTGTCCGCCATAGCCCTTCGCCGTGGCTCCTCGACATAGCTCTTTGAACATGGCTCTTTGACCCGGCGCCCCCGGAGCTTGCCAGGCGGCTCGCGGCCGGGGGGATGTCCCAAGAGGTGGCCTCGGGGATGACGCCGGATCAACCCCGGCGGGGACGTTGGCGGTCGGCGCTGTCCAGCAGCAGGGTAACCGGGCCATCGTTCTGCAACGTAACCTGCATATACCCCTGGAAAACCCCGGTGGCTACGGACAGGCCGGCAGCCCGGAATAGTTCGACGGTCAGCGCATAGAGATGTTGCGCCTGTGGGGGAGGGGCGGCCCGGGTGAAGTCGGGGCGGCGGCCCTTGCGGGTTTCGGCGTACAGGGTGAACTGGCTCACCACCAGCAATTCCGCTCCCACGTCCAGGGCGGAGCGGTCAAAGCGATTCTGTGCGTCGGCAAAGATTCTCAGGTTGACTACTTTTTCCACCAGGTATTGGGCGTCGCCTTCGGTGTCCTCGTTAGAGACGCCCAGCAACACCACCAACCCCGGCCCGATGCGCCCCACCTCCCGGTCATCCACCGACACAGCAGCCTGGACCACCCGCTGAATCAAGGCCCGCAATGGACTGCGCCCTCCGGCATTACGGTACTGGCCTCATCGTAGGTTCGGATAGCTCCGTAAACGTGGTTATTCGACCCACCCAGATACAGACAACGCCGGGCATGACGCCGGGCCGGGCCGGTTATCCGGGTTAAACGGCGGACTCGGTGGTTGCCCTGGCCGCCGCGTCGCCCTTGGCTGAGGTGTCGGCAGAATCGCCGCCGGAACCGGAAGACTTTTTCTCGGAGTCGGCCGCAGTGTCCTTTTCCCGGCTTTCGGCCGGCGGCGTCTTGGGCCGGCCGTAGTCGGTGGTGTAGAAACCGGAGCCCTTGTAGATCACCGGCACGGCATGAAAGACCCGCCGCCCGTCTCCGGAACAGACCGGGCAAGTCCCGGTTCCAGCTTCACTGAAACTCTGGACTAACTCGAAACGGTAGTCGCAGCTGGTGCATTGATAGTCGTAGCGGGGCAAACTATTCCTCCTGGCGGGGACTGCGCCTGACGGACAGGCCGCAATACATCCCGTCGGTCATCATTCGGATTGCCAATACTCCAGCCAACAATTTATCATTGCGCCAACCCGGTGTCAACGGAAACCGGCCGCCGCTTCCGTTTACCATTAGTGTTTACCCCGTATAAGGAGCAGAAACTACACACTACAAGTGAGGCGTTTTGGATGGGGTGAAGCGCCGGTTTGGCGTCATTAACCATCAATACAATCCCCGGCCAGTCAATCCCCGACAGGCTGACGTTCCGTGGGCCAAAAGGAGATGCCCGTCATACGGGCCGGGGGACGAAAAGGGCCGGGGCGATGTGGGGCAGTCGTGCCGCCGGCCTAGCGGCGCTGGCGGCGGCGGCGACGGGCGGCGCGCTGGGCGGCCAACCGTTCCTTTTGGGCCTTGGAGCGGAAGAAGCGCCGGTCCTTCAGTTCCCGCAGAATCCCGGCGTGCTGCACCGAGGCGCGAAAACGGTTGACCAGACTCTCCGGGCTTTCGCCTTCCCGAGGTGTTACATAAGCCATTCAATTCTCCTTCGCCTTATGGTGTAGAGTAGGCGCGGATAATGTACCACACCGGCCAAAACCAGGCAAGCCAATGCTGGAGTAATTGATAATGGCTGGGCCAACAGCGTATAATGCGAGAACAATGAGAACAATTAGGGAAGGCAGCAGGACAGTTCGGGAAGCCCACCCCGGCCTGGAGGAGGATAGCAATGGTTGACGTTTTAACCGGAACGTTTACGGTGAAATCTGGCCACGCCCAGATGCTCAAAGGCGGCGTGATTATGGATGTGGTGAACGCCGAGCAGGCCCGGATTGCGGCGGAAGCCGGCGCCGTGGCCGTTATGGCCCTGGAACGGGTGCCGGCCGATATTCGCGCCGACGGCGGCGTGGCCCGGATGACCGACCCGGCCATCATCCTGGACATTATGAACGCCGTAAGCATTCCGGTTATGGCCAAGTGCCGCATCGGGCATTTCGTTGAGGCCCAGGTGCTGGAGGCTATCGGCATTGACTATATTGACGAGTCCGAGGTGCTGACTCCGGCGGATGAGGTGCATCATGTTTGGAAGCATGACTTCCAGGTGCCTTTCGTCTGCGGTTGTCGCGACCTGGGCGAGGCCCTGCGCCGCATTTCCGAGGGGGCGGCGATGATTCGCACCAAGGGCGAGGCCGGCACCGGCGACGTGGTGGAGGCGGTGCGCCATATGCGGGCCGTCCAGGACGCCATCCGCAAGTTGCGGAATATGCCCGAAGACGAACTGGTGGTGGAGGCCCGCAATCTGGGGGTCAGCCTGGAGCTTTTGCAGCAGACCCGGGAGCTGGAGCGGCTGCCCGTAGTCAACTTCGCCGCCGGCGGCGTGGCTACTCCCGCCGACGCTGCGTTGATGATGCAGCTGGGAGCCGACGGGGTGTTCGTCGGTTCCGGTATCTTCAAGTCCGGCGACCCGGCCCAGCGGGGCTACTCCATCGTCCAAGCGGTTACCCATTACAACGACCCCAAGATTCTGGCCGATGTTTCCAGGAACCTGGGCGAGCCAATGGTAGGGATCAGCGCCCGTTCCATCCCCCAGGAGCAGTTGCTGGCTCCCCGCAGCATTTAGCGGTCGCGGGTTAGTTAACCAACTCTACTCCCGGGGGCAGCGGGACCGCAGCCTGGCTTTTCGAGTATAAAAGCGTTGAAAATCGGGGTATTAGCCGTACAGGGCGACTTCGCCGAACATTTGGCCGTTCTGCGGCGCATCGGGGTGGATTGCGGCGAGGTAAGGCTGCCGGAACACCTGGAAGGAGTGGACGGACTCATCATTCCCGGCGGCGAAAGCACTACCCTGAGCCGGTTGATGAGCATTTACCGCCTGCGGGAGGCGGTTTGCGCCATGGCCGCGCAGGGCAAGGCGATCTGGGGCACCTGCGCCGGTATGATTATGCTGGCCCGGGAGCTTACCGAGGCCGACCCGGCGCCGCTGCAACTGATGGACATCGGCGTGCAGCGCAATGCCTTTGGCCGCCAGATCGACAGCTTCGAGCAAGACCTGAACATCGCCGGGCTGGAACCGGAACCCTTCCACGCCATTTTCATTCGCGCCCCGGTGGTTACCCGGGTAGGGCCGCAGGTAAAGACCCTGGCAACCCTGCCCGCCGGGCCGGCGGTGGCCGTGCGCCAGGACAACTTGATGGCTACTTCCTTTCACCCGGAATTAACCGGAGACACCCGGCTCCACCGCTATTTTCTGGACCTGATTCCCGCAGCAAGTCCCGGGCCCGGCAGGGAAGCGCCGGCCGACCATCCACCCCCATTGGCCCGTTAGCCGTTAGCCCGTTAGAGTGATTCCGCCGATGCAATCCAGGGAACCAGAACCAACGCCATCAGTTCAATCCTTCCGCATCAGCGATGCGCTGCGCTGCGCCCTCCTGAACGCCCTCCGGGGGCCGAACCTCGCTTGTCCCCGGGAGAGCCTGGCCGGGACGGCCTGGCCGGGGCCAGGCCGGTTTCCCAGCGTGGGCCTATGGAAAAATGCGGTGCTGCAACCCAAAGACCGGGTGGCCCTGGCCGGCTGGCAGGGGATTCGGCTGGCCGGGCTGGTCTCGGCCCGCGCCCGGCCCGGCGGCCGCGCTTGGGGAATCGACGGGCTGTACCTGCCGGCGGAGTGCCTGCCCACCGGCAACGGTCACGGACTGCCGGAGGAACATAACCGCCGCCATCACGATTTTTCCGCTGCGGGGACCGGCCCCCTGGCCTTGCTGGATGAGCTGTACCTGGCCGTGGGCCACCGTTCCGCCGAGCGGGTATTCCTGCGCCTGGCTGCCGGCAGCCCGGCCCTTCCCCTGGCCCGGCGCAGCGGCTTCGTCCCCTGCGGTAACGAGACCCTGCTGACCGGCCCGGGCCGCCACCGCGCCAGCTACGGCAACGGGCCAACCCACCCGCCGGAGGCGGCCCCGCTGGAATACAGCTTGCCCGGCGCCGGTTTCCGGCCGAGGTCCGCCTCGGACGACTACGGACTGTTCCAGTTATTCTGCGCCAGCACTCCGGTGCGGGTGCGGCAGGCGCTGGGCCTCACCTTCGACCAGTGGCAGGACGCTCGGGATCTGGATTGCCGCCGGGGCGCCACCTGGCGGCGGCAGGAATGGGTGGCGGAACATTCTGGCCGGCTGGTGGGCTGGGTGCAGCTTACGGCCCGGGGCCGGACGGCGGAAGCCGAGGTGATGGCCCACCCGGACTACCCGGAACTGCTGTTCCGGCTGGTGGACTTTGCCCTGGCCCGGGGCCCCCGCCTGCGGTGGCTGGTCCCCGACTACCGGGAGGCAGTCAGCGACCGGCTGCTTCGCCATGGGTTTCGCGAGACAGCGCAATACATTATGCTGGTTAAGTTGGTGGCCGTCCCGGCGCTGCGTTACGGGATGGCCCCGGTGGAGGCGTGAATTGGTAACAGCGCAGAAGTTGGTCCAGGAAGAAATGGAGCGACTGTTGGAAGTGCTGCCCCAGCGAGTCAAGGGCAGCCTGGTTAAACAGGAAAACCTGGAAGACCTGCTGGAGGTGGTGCTGGACCTGGGCCGGGTCCCGGAAGCCCGCTTTCCCGCCGGAGACGTGATACTGGACGACCGGGAAATCAGCCGGGACGACCTGGATTACCTGGTCCGGCAGGTGGGCGACTTTGGCGACGACAACCGGGCCGGTATGGAGCGAACCCTGCACCGCATCTCCGCCATCCGCAACCGCAAGGGGCAGGTAGTAGGCATTACCTGCCGCGCCGGGCGAGCCGTATTCGGCACCATCAAAATCATCGAAGACCTGGCCTTCGCCAACAAGAACATCCTGCTGCTGGGCCGGCCCGGCGTGGGTAAAACCACTATGCTGCGGGAGGTAGCCCGGGTATTGGCCGACGCCGCCCGCAAACGGGTAGTAATCGTCGATACATCCAACGAGATTGCCGGGGACGGCGACGTGCCGCACCCGGCCATCGGCCACGCCCGCCGGATGCAGGTAGCCACCCCCACCCGGCAGCACGGGGTGATGATCGAGGCGGTGGAGAACCATATGCCCCAGGTCATCATCATCGACGAGATGGGCACCGAGGAGGAAGCCGCCGCCGCCCGCACCATCGCCGAGCGGGGCGTCCAGTTGATTGCCACCGCCCACGGCAACACCCTGGATAACCTGATTCTGAACCCCACCCTGTCCGATCTGGTGGGCGGAGTTCAGGCGGTAACCCTGGGAGACCAGGAGGCCCGCTACCGGGGCACGCAAAAGACGGTGCTGGAACGCAAGGCTCCCCCCACCTTTGACGTGGTAGTGGAGATTCAAAGCTGGGAGCAAGTGGCAATTCACGATGGCGTGGCCCACGTGGTTGATCAGTGGCTGCGGGGATACCCCATCGCCCCGGTTATTCGCTCCCTGGGCGAGGACGGCGAGGTAATGGAGCAGCCGGCCGCCCCCCGGCCCAACACCGCCCCGCCGGCGCCCTGGACGCCGGATTCCTCAGACCGGAACGCCGGCTCCGACTACGGAGGACGCCGACCGGAACGACGCCAGGGAAAGCCCCGGGAACGGACGCCCAGTCAACCGGCAGACCAGACGGCTCGATACCAGGGCGGCGCTCCGGACAATTACCCGTCCCGAAACCCGGCGGAAGCTACCGAAGCCGCCGCCGGCCCGGCGCCAGACGGGGACAGCCCGTCCCGCCGGCTGGAGGCGCAAGTGTTCCTGTTCGGGGTAAGCCGGGACAAACTGGAAGCGGCCCAGGCGGAAATCGGGCTGTCCGTGGGCATTGTCAACGAACTGCGCCGGGCCTCGCTGGTGCTGACCACCAAGACGCACTACCGCCGGGGGGCGCAACTGGTGCGGGCGGCGGAGGCCAGCGGAACGCCGGTATATGTGCTCCGCAAGAACACCCTGCCTCAGGTGGTGGACTTTCTGCGCACCCTGGCCCGGCAACAGGGGTTGTCCCTCCGGGGCGATGGCCGCCCCCGGGACGACGCCGGCGTCAAAGAGTCGCTGGAACGGGCCATGTCCGAGGCCGAAGTTGCGGCGCAACGGGTGATGGGAGGCGAGTTCAGCGTACAACTGAACCCTCAGCGGGCCTATGTGCGCCGCCTGCAACACCTCCTGGCCCAGCGCTTCAACCTGGCCTCCACCAGCCGCGGCCGGGAACCGGAGCGGTCGGTACTATTCTACCGGCCTTAACCAGGGGCGGCCCGGCGGCAAACCCGGGAGGAACGGATTGGTCGGGCTGCTCCCGGTACGATTGACTTGGCCTGGCCCGCTCGGGCGTTGTCAATCTTTGTTGGCTTTCCCGGCCCGGCGGCATCTTGACAGTTTGCAGGGGCAAGGGCAAGAGCCGCCCCGGCTCGGAGCAGAATAAACCGGCCAGGGAGCAACCCGTTGCAGCGGAGGGTTTTGCCGCCAGGACACCGGGGGACGCAAGACGCACTCCTGCGGCGCCCCAAACCCTGACGGTGGTGGAAAGTACCACCCCCGGCAAGTTCACCAATGAATACCAGTAAATAGAAGGAATAGCAGGCCTTGGACACCGCTAAGTTCATCGCTTTTGAGGGGGGCGATGGCGCCGGGAAGACCACCCAGGCCGGCCGGCTCCACGACTGGCTCAGGGCGCAATCCATTTCCTGCAAACTGGTCCGGGAACCCGGCGGCACTGACCTGGGCGATCACCTGCGGAAATACCTCAAGAGCAGCCAGCCCCTGACCCCGGAGGCGGAGTTGCTCCTCTTTGCAGCGGCGCGGGTGGAGTTGGTAACCAGCCAGATTCGCCCCGCTCTGGAGGCCGGCCAGGTGGTGCTCGCCGACCGGTTCTCCGCCTCCACCGTCGCCTACCAGGGGTATGGCCGGGGGATTGACCTGGGGCTGATTACCGCCCTGAACGGTTTTGCCACCCAGGGAATCAAGCCCAACGTAATCTTTCTGCTGGACCTGGAACCGGCGGTAGGGTTGCGCCGCACCATCAACCGACAGTTGGGCTTTTCCGGCGGCTTGGCCCCGCTGCGTCGGGACGATGAAGGACGGCGGTTTGAGGATTTGGCGCTGGAGTTTCACGAAAAGGCGCGGCAGGGTTTTTTGGGCCAAGCCCGGGCTAACCCGGAACACTGGGTGGTTATCGACGGCGCCCGTCCGGCGGAAGAGGTCAGCGAGGAAGTGGCGCGCCACGTCCAGCGGCGGTTAGGGCTGCTCCGGGCGGCGGCCCACCCCAATCCAGGCAATGGGGAACTAGTCCAGCAACAGTTGGGGTTGCTCCCCCAGCTAGGCGCCAACCACCACCCCGACAAACCGGCGGCGTCCTAGTCGCCACCCGGGGCGCGGGCCGGGCGAGACCCGGGTCTCGCCTCGGGATTGCCCTCCGGCAATCCGACAGGCGGCGCTCCCCTGGCAACGGGCCGCTGGAAAGCTATCCAGCACGGAGCAACACTATAGAAACCGGACTAAAAGAACCGGCCCCCTTGTAATAGAGGGGCCGGTTCTATACAGTTTTAAGGCTTGCCGGCTGGTGAAACCGGCCTTGCCGGCTAGTTGTCCGCCGGAACGGGCTCCAAGCTGGCAATCCTTTCGGAGATTACTTCCTTCATCTTGCGGACGCGGGCCAAGTCGGGATAGGCATTACCCTCGGCCTTCTTGTCAAAGATTTTCTCGCCGTCCACAAAAACTTCCATGATGCCCTGGCCGCGAGGGGAGATGGTGATCGCCGCATCGGGACCGTAGGCGCGGAAGAACTCGTTCGCCATCCACGTGGCGGTAGCGTGGTGCTGTCAAGGTACGCAGTAGGTAATCTCTAGCTGGACTTTGCCTTCCATGTTAATCCTCCTCGACCCATCAGTGTAGGGGGGTCTAACCTATTCTAACCCAAATTGCCGGTATGTCAAGACTATTGACGCCGCGATACGGGGGTAGCGACGGGGGTAGCGGAGGTATCCGAGCTTCTCCGGGCGCCACCGTCCGCTCCGCGTCTCCTGGTAAAACGGTAGTAAAACGGGCCTAGAACTCCGGCCGGCGCTTTTCCCTGAAGGCACGGATGCCTTCCCGGGGGTGGGGAGAGGTGGCGAAGTGCTGGACAAAGGCCTCGCCCTCCAGAGCCACGCCCTCCCGCAAGGGCAGGTCCTGACCCTGCCGGGCAACGGACTTAATCCGGCCCAACCCGGCCCGGCTCTTGCTCCGCAACTGGGCCAGTAAGGCCTCCAGTTCCGCCGCCAGCAACTCGGCGGGGACAGCCCGCAGCACCAGACCCCAGTCCGCCGCCTCGACGCCGGAGAGCCAGCGGCCGGTGGTCAACAGTTCCATCGCCCGCTGCATACCGATGCGGCGCGGTAAACGCTGGGTGGAGCCGCCACCGGGGATCAGGCCATAGTTGGCATGCTGGTCGCCGATGCGGGCGTCGGCGGCGGCCAGGGCCAGGTCGCAGGCCAGCATCAGTTCCAGCCCGCCGGCCAGGGCAAAGCCATGCACCACGGCAACCGTCGGGATGGGTAATTCCTCCAACTGAAAGAGGCAGTCGTTGAGCTGCCGGACGTAGCGAGTAAGGCGGGAGAGGTCTTCGAAGGCGGCGTCGAAAGCCAGCAGGTCAGCGCCGGAGCTGAAGGCCCGGCCCTCGCCCCGGACGACCAGCGCCTTGACGGATTCATCCCGACCCACCGCGGCGACGGCGTGGGAAAACTCCGTCAGTAGCTCCAGACTCAGGGCGTTCAGCGCAGCGGGGCGATTCAGGCTCAGGGTAGCAACGGAATCGGCTTTTTCCAGCTTTATGTCGGTATATTCCAAGACGTTCCCCCCGGAACCGGAATCGGTTATGCAATGGCGGGGGACCCCGCCAGGGGCGTCTCGCTGGAGACACCGGAGAACCCCTTGCGAACCACCGACGCCGAGCGTGCAAGGCGGCGTCTCGCTGGAGACACCGGGGAACCTACCAGCGCCGATTCCGCCGTTGCGCAATAGCCGACGTCTCGCTGGCGACACCGGAGACGCCCGTCGGCTAACGGTACATGGGCTTGAAGAAGCTATGCAGAAAGTTGCGCTGGTGGGCCCAGGAATGGATGCGCTTGATTACCGGAGCCGGGATGGCCTGCCCCTGGCGCTGGGTAACCCGCATAGTCTCGTAATTGCTCAACTCCGGCGGGGCGTCGGCGGTGAAGATTAGCTCGCAGCCCGCCGACTCAATAAACAGTTTCAGCGAATCGTAGCCGGTAACCTTTTTATTGGGCGGTTGGTAAACGTAAAGTTCGGTGCAGCCGTAGAGGTCTTCCACGTGGTCGTTGCCGTTGCCCCGGCCTCCGCCCTGGCGCAACTGTCGCCGGCCGATACCGTGTCCCCGCAAATCCATATTCATAAGCCATCCTCTACCCCGGTTTTACTTGCCTTCCGCTCCGGTTTCGCCCCCGCCCCAATTCGGGGCAGCAATGCCCCGGTTCCGGTTATCCCGGGACACTCCCGGGGGACCGGGAATGCCACCGGTGGCCACAGTCCCGGCTATGGGCCGGGCAGGGTTACCTCGGTCGCCCGGGAATGCCCCGCGCGGATTATACCACCGGGCGGCGCCTCGACTGCCGCCTCAGTCGCCGCCTCAATTCAACTTCTGCCTTTTAGCGTCCGGGCTTCTGCCGGCGCCGCTCCCTGGGGGCCGACCTTTAAGGGTAAATCGCCCAGCCCACCCGGTCCGTCTCGGCGCGGTAGAAGTGGCCGTCGGTGGAGGTAACGTACAGGGTGGTCAGGCCGGGGCCGCCAAAGCAGCAGTTGGTGGGCCGGTTGGCGGCGATGGGGTGCGTTTCCAGCACCCGGCCACTGGGCGAGAAGACGTAAATCATCCCGCCGGGGCCGCCCAATTCCCAGCCGGCAGTAGCGATAATATTGCCATCGACGTCCAGGCACATCCCGTCGATGCCCCGGTGCACCGCATTGGAATCCCGGCCAAAGGAGTGGAGCGTAACGTAAGCGCCCAGGCTCCCATCCTCGTTTATCGGGTAGGCTCGTAGCTCCCGATTCAGGTCCATCCGGTCGCTGTTGCTTTCCGCCACGTACAGGGTGCGCTGGTCCGGAGAAACCAGGACCCCGTTAGGCATAGTGGTGTCAAAGGTAACGCGGGTAACGGTATAGCTGCCGTCGGCTTGGGGGTCAGCCCGTAATACCGAGCGATGGTCCAATTCCTCCCGCTCGCTGGGGTCAATGTTGCCGGCGTTCCAGGGATTGGTGAACCAGATACGGCCCCGCCGGTCGACCGCCAGGTCGTTGGGGGTATTGAGCTTTTGCCCGTCCACCCGGTCGGCTACGACTACCATCGCACCCTCATTCTCGCCATTCTCGCCTTCCCGGTCAAAGCGTACAATCGCCCGTCCACCGGAACAGCAACCGAAGAGGTTGCCCTGGGAGTCAAAGGCCAGGCCGTTGGTATGGTTGGTGTCGCCTCGTTCCCGGGTAATGGCGCCGGAGTCGGGAGCATAACGCATAATACGACTGCTGGGTATGTGGGTAAAGAGAATCGCCTCGCCGTCCCATACCGGGCCTTCGGTAACGCCGCCATAGGGTCTGTGGAGCAACTCAAACTGGTACTGCCAAGCCATCGTCTAGCCCTCCAGGAAAGATTTGCCGGGGCGAACCCGGACCGACCCGGCGCCCGGCGAATTGGCCGCCGCCGGATACGGTCGCGCCAATTCTGGCAACCGATTCTAGCAGAGGAACCCGGCCGGGTTCAATTCAGGTCAAGCTGATCAGGTCAGGCCGCCCGGCGCATTCCCCCATTACCCTGAGCGGCCCGGACTTGCCGAAGAACAGGGCTTGGAACGGGCCGACCAGCGCGCAAGCGGGTTGCAGTTCGGTAATAAGGAGTAAAGAAAATGCCAGACAGGTCGACCAGCGCGCAAGCGGGTTGCGGCGTCGTCCCACTCCTGCTCGGTCATATTGAAAAGGTCGACCAGCGCGCCGCAAGAGGGTTGCGCCAGAATCTCTTGCCCGGAAAGCGCCCCGGTAGAGCCGAGCGGAGCTTAAATCCGCCAGCCCGGCGGCCAGCAACGGAGGCAGCTGAGCTAGTTGATGTTGATATTGGGGTTCTTTTGTATTAGATTATAGGCCATTCTGGGGCTGGCCCTCCGGCGGCGGCCCGATTCTACCCAATCGACGGTTGATTACCATATGTCACCGATAGTCAAAGAGATTTTAGAAACGCTGGGCCTGGCCCTGGCGGTTTTTATCCTCATCCAGGCCAGCGTGCAGAACTTCCGGGTGGAAGGCTCCAGTATGTCACCAACGCTGGAGGGGCGCCAATACCTGCTGGTCAACAAGCTGGTCTATTTCCGGTTCGACCAGAAGCGCTTTTCCCGCTTAATCCCCTTCTGGCGAGCGGATGATCACGCGTTAAGCCCCTTTCGAGCTCCCCGGATCGGGGAGATCGTCGTGTTTCATTTTCCCCAGAACCCGCAACGGAGCTTCGTAAAACGAATCGTCGGCGTGCCAGGGGATACGGTGGAAATCGTGAACGGCGAGGTATGGCTAAACGGTGCCGTCTATCCCGAACCGTACTTGCCTGACCCCGGTTCCGCCAACACGGAAGCCCTGGTCCTGAAGGAGAAAGAGTATTTCGTACTGGGAGACAACCGGCGACAAAGCGAAGACTCCCGCAAGTGGGGGCCGGTGCCGGAGGATAACATCCTGGGCCGGGTATGGCTGGTTTACTGGCCCTTCGCCGATCGGGGCCTGCCCAATTAGCCGGGCCTCAATGATAACCGGGGCAACCGGAATAACCGGGCCTCAACTAGCCGGTTCAATTAGCCGGTCATAGAAGCCGTTTCCCCATCGCCGGCCGGAGGCGGGTTGGACGCCCCCGGCTTTTATACGGGCATATTCTTCACCGGCGCGGGCAAGTACGGGGCAAGCACAGGCAAGTACGGGATTTCCCCGGCACGGCCAAGGTCAGGCCGAACCGGCCGGGATTACCGTAGCCCTGGCCGGCCCACCTGCACGGCCAGGGTCAAGCCGAACCGGCCGGGATTACCCCTCCTCCCGCGCCGGGCCAACCAGGATGTCATCACCCTCCACCCGCACCTCAAAAGTACGGAGCGCGTCCACCGCCGGCGGGGTAAGCACCTTGCCGGTTCTTACGTTGAAAATCGCCCCGTGCAGCGGACACTGCACCTCCGCCCCATCCAGATCGCCTTCAGAGAGGGAGGCATAGGCATGGGTGCAGATGTCCTCGCAGGCGTGAATGTCGCCGTCCAGGTTGACCAGCAGAACCTGATCGTCGCCCACGTCCACCAGCTTCATATCCCCGGGAACGACCTCACTCAGCGCGGCAACCTTTACAAAATCGGCCATAAATCCTCCTTTACGTTGCGTCCCAAAACTTTACAATTCCACCGGGTTTATTTGCCGTCCCCCCGACTCGGTTGCCATTATATATAACCCGGCCCGGCGGTTAAAGGGGGCAGCCCCGGGGCAACCGCCTTTAACCCCGGCGCTCCAGTCGGCGCCCCCCGGGAGGTAGCGGTTGTCTGAAGAGCCGGCCGGTATTGCTAATATGAGTATAAGCGGAGCATAGATTTACAATAGATGTCAGACTGATTTTTTCGGAGGCGGCGGCAAGTCCGCGGCCGGAGCAGGGGCGCGCCTCCTGAAACCAGACTGAAGGGCATTGTAAACTCAATGTCCCTGCAAGCTGATAATGCAGGGAAGGCCCCCGCCTTACCAAATCCCGCCACTTTAAGGTATGATAAGGGCCAGCCGGTTCCGTTTGAAATTGAAAATCGCGTTTACCCCGGAGCAGAAACAGCGACTACCCGCTAAAAGCAACCGGACCCGGCCAGCCAGTAAAACCGGAGGGCGCCCGGCAGATGTTCAGTTACATTGACCACCTGGAATGTACCCAATGCGGCCAAACCGGCCCCCACAACCGGGTCAGCAAAATCAGCGACTGCTGCGGCAAGGTGCTTTTCGCCCGCTATGACCTGCCCCGACTGCGCCGGGAGGGGAACCGGGAGGCGTTTGCCGGCCGGGAAGCGAATATGTGGCGCTTTGCGGAGTTGATGCCGGTAACCGACCCGGACCGGGTGGTTACCCTCGGCGAGGGGGGAACCCCGTTGCTGGCGGCGGCCAACCTGCAAAAAAAGCTGGGCTTGAAGCGCCTGTTCATCAAGGAGGAGGGGCTGAACCCCACGGGAACCTTCAAGGCCCGGGGCATCTCCGCCGCCGTTTCCAAGGCGGCGGAACTGGGCATAACCGGGTTCACCATGCCCTCGGCCGGCAATGCCGCCGGCGCCGCCGCCGCCTACTGCGCCCGGGCCGCCCGTCCCGTCAAGGTCTTTATGCCCCAGGACGCTCCCCCGGCCAACAAGAAGGAATCGGTGCTGGCCGGCTCCGAACTTAACCTGGTGGACGGACTGATTGGCGATGCCGGCCGCCGGGCCGTGGCGGTGGCCGAGGAGCAGAACCTCTTCGACCTGTCCACTTTGAAGGAGCCGTACCGGGCCGAAGGCAAGAAAACTATGGGCCTGGAAATCGCCATGCAACTGGACTGGCAGCTGCCCGACGCCATCATCTACCCCACCGGCGGCGGCACCGGCATTATCGGAATGTACAAAGGTTTCCAGGAACTGCTGGAGTTGGGCTGGGTTGAGGGCCAGCCGCCCAAGTTTATTGCGGTGCAGCCCACCGGCTGCCAGCCGATCGTCAAGGCTTTCCACGAAGGCGCCACCACCGCCGAACCGTGGGCCAATGCCCAGACCCTGGCCGACGGGCTGCGGGTGCCTGGCCCCTTTGCCGACTACCTGATTCTCCAGGCCCTGCGGGAGACCGGCGGGACCGCCCTGGCGATTGAAGACCGGGATATGGTGGCGGCGATGTACGAAATCGCCACCGAGGAGGGAATCATCGCCTGCCCGGAGGGGGCGGCGACCCTGGTTGGGCTGAAGCAGTTGGTGCAGCAGGGCTTCCTGGACGTCGCTGAAACCATCGTGCTGCTCAACACCGGCTCCGGGTACAAGTACCTGGACTTGATACGAGACCGGAACTAGTCGGAACTAGTCCCCGCTGCGCCCCCGGCCCCGCACCTTCGGGAGAAGTCCGGGGCGCAGGCGGAAGGCGCGCCCATCGGATACGGGATGGCCGGGTGGCCGATAGAAGTCCGGGGCGCGGGCGGAAGGCGCCGGCGTAAAATCAAAACGGGGGCATTGCCCCGTTTCCTGAAGGAGTAACCGGAGGAATGGTCGTGGAAGTTATTCTCTGCTCCCCCCGGGGCTTTTGCGCCGGAGTGGTCCGGGCGATACAGGTGGTGGAGCGTTGCCTGGAACGGTTCGGGCCGCCGGTCTATGTCAAGCACCAGATTGTTCACAACCCCTACGTGGTGGAAGACCTGGAGCGCCGGGGAGCCATAACGGTAGAGACGGTGGCGGAGATTCCGCCGGGGTCGCTGGTGGTGTTTTCGGCCCACGGCTCTCCCCCGGAGGATTTTGAGCAGGCCCGGACGCGCAACCTCCGGGTCATCGACGCCGTATGCCCGCTGGTAACCCGGGTGCATAACGAGGCCATCAAGTACCACCGACAGGGCCGGAAGGTAATCCTGGTGGGCCATGCGGGACACCAGGAGGTAAAAGGCACCATGGGCCAGGCCCCGATGACGCTGGTGGATGATAATTCGGACAGCCCGGCGCCCCAGTGGGAGCCGGCTACGCCGGTGGCGGTACTGACCCAAACCACCCTTTCCGTCGGGGACACCGCCGCGGCCATCGACACGATCCGGGACCGGTTTCCCCAGGCCGAGGTGCGGAACGATATTTGCTACGCCACCACCAACCGGCAGGCAGCGGTAACCAGGATGGCCGCCCTGGTGGACTTGGCCCTGGTCATCGGCGCCCAGAACAGTTCCAACTGCAACCGCCTGCGGGAGGTAGCCCAGTCCCTGGGTACGCCGGCCTATCTGATTAACGGCCCGGAGGAAATCGCCCCGGAATGGCTGGAGGGCCAGTTGAAGGTGGGCATCGCCTCCGGCGCCTCCACCCCGGAGGTGCTGGTAAATGCGGTCATCGCCGCCCTGAACCCGGACAAGATCACCCTGCTGGAGGGGGTGGAAGAGGACGTTACCTTCACTATGCCCCGGGAACTGCGCTAGTCCCGGCCATTTTGAGTACGAAGCAAACCTCCCCGTTGCATTACGACCAGGACCGGGCGGCGGCGCCATCCCTTGTCCGCCGGGTTTTTTCCTTACCCACCTTAATCTCCCTGGCGCTGGCCCTGGCTTTTTTGGTCTTCCTGGCGACCCGCTTTGACGTTGACCTTAACGCCACCTGGCAGCAGATAAGGTCGGCCAACCCTCTGTATCTTTCCCTGGCCCTGGTAATCCACTACACCATCTTCCCCTTCCGGGGAATGCGCTGGCGGTTGCTGCTGCGGAACGTCCAGCAACCGGAGGAAACCCCGCCCGGCCGGCTTTATTGCACCCAGCTGGTACTGTTAAGCTGGTTTGCCAACGCGGTAACCTGGTTCCGATTGGGCGACGGCTACCGGGCCTACCTCTACCACGCTGAAAGCGGAGCGCCCTTCTCCCGCACCATTGGCACCATCCTGTCGGAACGACTGCTGGACCTGGGCGCCATCATCCTGTTGCTGGCGTTGTCCCTGCCCTTCCTGGCGGGGAGCGGAAGCAACGCGGCCTGGCCCGTGGCCGGGACGGTCGGGGCGCTGCTGGGCTTGCTGGGGGCGGTATTGCTGGTTCTGATCGCCGCCCGGGGAACCTTGACCCGCCGGTTACCCTCCCGGTTAGCGCGCCGGGTGGTGGCCCGGGTGGCGGAACAGTACCGGCTGTTTCGCGCCGGAGTCCTGGGCAGCCTCCGGCAGGCGCCGGAGGCTGCCGGGTGGGGGTTGCTGAGCTGGCTGGCCGAGGTGGCCCGGCTTTACCTGGTAACCCTGGCCCTGGGGATTGACTTGAGCCTGCCCCTGGTTGTCTTCGCCGCTCTGGCTAACTCCATCTTGACCCTGGCGCCGACTCCGGGCGGGCTGGGCGCGGTGGAATCGGGCCTGGCCGGGTTGCTGAAACAGCTTTCGGCCCTGCCCACCCCGGCCGTGCTGGCCCTGGTCCTGGTGGATCGCGCCATCACCTACCTGAGCATTCTGGTCTCGGGGCCGGCCCTGTTTCTGGGCCGGTGGGCCGGCCGGCGGCGGTACGGCGGATAGGGAGAAAATCGCCGGCCGGCCCGGCTGGAGGCAGCGGCCCATGCTCTATACCGCCAGTTTTTACGCCCCGCAGCACTGGGTAGGCCGGGCCTACCGGGTATCCCGCGCCCACCCCCGGGGCCGCCGGGCGCAATGGGAGACGCTTCCCTTCCTGTATCCGTCCCGGGCCCTGCTCCTGGCTTACCGCCAGGGCGAACTGGATTTTGCCGACCTGAGCCGGGCCTACCGGGAAGGACTGGAGGCTGGCTATGACCTGGACCGCCGGTTTCGGGAGTGGGTAGCGGCGGCGCCCGGCCTGGGCGACATTACCCTGCTCTGCTTTGAGCAAGGCGACACCCCTTGCCACCGCCGGGTAGCGGCGCAATGGCTGCTGGAACGGGAACCGTCGCTGACGCGGGGAGAGTTGCGGTGAGCAATAGCGGAAAGGGCGAACGGATTGAGGGGACGTCCGTCAGGGGCGCCAATTTAACCGGGAAGCTAAACGCAATACCCGCGCCGGTTGGGATTGCCCTCCTGCTCCGACTGCTCAATCCGACTACGGAGGTCAATACCCACATAGGTTGGGAATGCCCATTGAACGCCAACCTTGACAAGGCGGATGCGCTTCTTTAGCATCACAACAAACTAGCATCACAGCAAACTCGGCGTTACAAGTCGTGGGAGGTGCGCTTATGAAAGCCCTGGTCGGAGCCAATCTCATCGACGGAACGGGCGGCCCGGTGGTCAACGATGCGGCGGTCTTGATTGACGGGGAGCGTATCGTGGCAACCGGCCGGCGCGAGGCGGTGGCCCTGCCGCCCGATGCCGAAGTGGTGGACCTGACCGGCCTGACGCTGCTGCCCGGCATGATTGACTGCCACGACCATCTGGCTTCCAAGGATTACGGACTGCCCAGCCGGATGGGTTACCACGAACCCCTGTCCCTCCAGCACCTGCGTACCGCCAGGGTACTGGAGCAGACCCTGGCCGCCGGTTATACCTGCGTTCGGGACGCCGGGGGGCTGGACGCCGGTTTCAAGCAGGCGGTGGAGCAGGGGCTTTATCCCGGGCCGCGCCTGGTGCTGTCGGTAGCCATTATTTCGCCTACCGGCGGGCTGGCCGACAAGGTAACTCCCTCCGGCCAATGCTACCCCCACGACGACCCGATGATACCCTCCGGGGTAGCCGATGGGGATGACCCGGTACGGGCCAAGGTGCGGGAGATGGCCCGGGTGGGCGCCGATGTCATCAAGTTCGCTACCACCGGCGGGGCCAGTTCCCGCCCGGGACACGGCCCGCTGGACATCTCCTTTGGCCCTTCGGAGGTACGCGCCCTGATTGATGAGGCTCGGGCCCTGGGCCGCCGGACTATGTGCCACGCCGTCGGCGGGCCGGGCCTGCGCATGTGCGTCGAGGCCGGCGCCCACTCGATAGAACACGGCTGCTACCTGGCCGAAGACCCGGACCTGATCAAGATGATGGCCGACAAGGGCATTTTCCTGGTGCCTACTTTCGAGATTTACGAGTTTCACGCCACCCTGAGCGCGCCCCATATGCAGGCTCGCTCCCGCGCCCTGATGGACATTCACCGGGAGACGCTGCACCAGGCCCTGGCCGCCGGGGTTAAGGTCGTGGCCGGCACCGACGCCGGCGGGTACGTTCACGGGGACAACGCCCGGGAAGTCCAGATTATGGTGGAACGGGGGATGCCCAATATGCAGGCGATCCAAGCCTGCACCGGCTGGGCCGCCGAGTGCGTCGGCCTGGCCCAGGACATCGGCACGGTGGCCCGGGGCAAGTACGCCGACCTGCTGGCCGTGGCCGGCGACCCCCTGCGCAACATTGAGGTCTTGCGCCGCCCGGAGAGCATCAAGTTGGTAATGAAAGGCGGCGTCTCTTTTGTGGAAAAGCTGCCCGCCCGCACCCCGTCCCTGGTGGGGTAGGCGGCGCTCCTGCGGGCCGGCGTCGCTTCCACGCCGGAGCGCCAATTATCCCGCCAGGACTTACGCCGCCGGTTACGGAAGGGTATCCCGGCCGGCCCGGGGTTAAACGCTTGCAACCGGCGCAACTCCCGCTATTCGCGGACAAGATGGAGTAGGCTAACGTAGCCATGCGCTTTCACGTTTTAACCCTTTTCCCGGAAGCCTTTGCCGGACCGGTGGAACACAGTATGCTGGGCCGGGCCGTCCGGCGCGGTCTGGTGTCGGTTCAGGTTACCGACATCCGTTCCTACACTCGCGACGCCCACGGCACCGCCGACGATTACCAATTCGGCGGGGGGCCTGGCATGGTCCTCAAGCCGGAGCCGATCTTCGAAGCAGCGGAGGACGTATTGGCCGCCTACCCGCCGGCGGAACGGGCCGCCGTCCCCATCGTATTGTTATCGCCCCAGGGCAGGCTGCTGAACCAACCGATGGTAGGGGAGTTGGCCCATGCGCCGGGCCTGGTGTTGATTTGCGGCCACTATGCCGGGGTGGATGAACGGGTGCGGTCGCACCTGGCGACCCACGACGTCAGCATCGGCGATTACGTATTGACCGGCGGGGAGTTGGCGGCGATGGTGGTGATTGACGCCGTATCCCGGTTTACGCCGGGCGTGGTCGGCGCGGCGGAGAACGTACAGGAAGATTCCATTACCTCCGGGCTGCTCCAGCACCCCCTTTATACCCGTCCCGCCGACTTCCGGGGGATGGAAACTCCGGAGATTCTCCGCTCCGGCGACCATGCCCGGATTGACCGCTGGCGCCGACGGGAGTCCTTGCAGCGCACCCTGGCGCGCCGCCCGGACCTGCTGGAGACCGCCGCCCTGACCGCCGCCGACCGGGAGTATCTGGCCGGGCTGGGCTACCACTGTCCCGCCGACCGTCCCGCCCACAGTTCCGCCGCCGACCCGGATCGCCCGTCCCGGTTCCCCGACTAACCCCGTGTCCAGGGGAGAGTTCAAGTTCTCCACTCCGGTCCGGGTGCGCTGGATGGAATGCGACGCCCAGGGCATCGTGTTCAACGGGGCCTACCTGGGGTATCTGGAAATTGCCCAGGCCGAGTATTTCCGCAATCTGGGGTTCTCCATTTACCGGATTGCCCAACGGGGCTACTTTGACAGCGCGGTGGTCAAGGCCGACCTGGAGTTCAAGGCGCCGGCCCGGGTTGACGAACTGTTGGAACTCTATGCGCGAGTAACCCGAATCGGCAATACCAGCTTGACCTTGAGCCTGGAGATTTACCCGGAAGGTTCCGACCGGCGGTTGACTTGCATCACGGCGGTGTACGTCGGCTTCTATCCGGAATCCGGCGCCACCCGCCCGGTGCCCGACGCCCTCCGCACGCTGATTAACCATTACGAGGCCACCGGAGAAGTCCTGCCTCTGGAGCGGTTCCCTGAATTGGCCGAAGCGGCGGTGTGATCAAGAATTGAAGAGATAGCGATATAGCGGTATAAAGGGCATCAATTTCTGAAGGCCGTTTCTTGACGCTTGATTTCTAGGGGGTGTCGTCAAAGTAATTTAGTCCAAATGACCATCGCCCGAATCTGGCAGATGGCCAAGTAGGAAAGGGAGTTCTTGGCATACCGGGTTGCCACCCCCCGCCACTGCTTGAAGTCCAGGAAGCCGTTTTCCACCAGGTGGCGCAGCTTGTACCGCGCCCGGTCATACTCCCGCTTTTCCCGGCGATTGCTCTTGGGCGGTATTACCGGGTTCATGCCCAACTCCGAGGCCGCAGCTATGATTTCATTGGTGTCGTAGGCTTTGTCAGCCAGCAGACACTCCGCTTCGATGCCTTCAATCAGGGGCAAGGCTTGGGTGCAGTCCGCTGCCGTGCCTCCGGTCACCATTACCCTTACCGGCATTCCGTGGGCATCCACCGCCAGATGCAGTTTGGTGTTCAGCCCCCTTTTGTGCGGGCGATGGCCTGGCTTCCGCCCTGGGCCCCGGCGCTGTGGGGATGGGCCTTGATGTAACTGGCGTCAATCATCAACCATTCAAAATCAGGATCGTCGACCAGGGCATCCAGCAGCATGTCCCATACCCCTCTGTCCCGCCAGCGGCAGAAGCGGCGGTGGGTGTTCTTCCAATCCCCATAGTCCGGGGGCAGGTCCCGCCAGGGGGCGCCGGTGCGCAAAATCCAGAACACGGCGTTGAGAAAGAGACGATTATCGCAGGCGGGCCGGCCCGTCTTGCCCTTGCCGCCTGGGAGAAGGGGGTCCAGGACTTCCCATACCCGGTCTGAAATATCGTGACGCCGGTGCGCCGGCACTGCCATTGCTGCTGACATAGCCCAATCCTGCTACACTGGTTGCAATGTCAGCTTATCATCACACCCTTACTTTGACGACACCCCCTAGGTCATAAAGACCGGACTATCGTCGCGGTTGATCCGGGTTTCGGCGGCAATGCTGCGGCGGAGAAACTTGGGCAAGTGAAACATGCTCAGGTGGCTCTCGCCGTCGTAAAACTCCAGCTCCCGGCCCAGGCGTTGGGCGATCAAGCCATCCACCTCGGCGGCGTTGCGGGGCGGCAAGGGAGCGTCGGAGGCCAGGGTGAAGCCCCATAGGGTCTGGAAAGCCGGGACGTGCACCTGGTACGGGCGGCTGTGGGCGAAAATGGCGGACAAGGTGCGGTGGATGGTGGTGAAACATTCCTGGTGGCTCAGTAAACCGGCCGGGCCGGATTGGGTAACCAGGATACCCCCCGGCTTCAACCGGGAGCGGACCAGATTGTAGTATTCCTGGGTGTAGAGCAGGTAGGCCGTACCCCCTTCCAAAGGGTCAACCAGGTCCATTATCATCACGTCGAACTGCTCGTCCGCGTTCTCCAGGTAGCCGCGAGCATCCTGGTGCAGCAATTCCACCCGGGGGTCATCAAAGCTGCCCTGATGATGCTGGGGCAGATGTTGGCGGCACAGTTCCACCACTTCCCGGTCCAGGTCCAGCATCACCGCCCGTTGCACCGTCGGATGGGAAAGGGCCTCCCGCAGGGTGCCGCCCTCGCCGCCACCGCCGATAAAAACGCTGACCGGGTTGGAGTGCAGCAGCATAGCCGGCTGCACCAGGGCCTGGTGGTAAATGTGTTCGTCGCGCTCCGTGGATTGGGTCTTCCCGTCCAACACCAGGCTGCGGCCAAAGAGCCGGGACTCCAGCACTTCCACCTGCTGAAATGCCGTCCTGCCGGAAAAGAGCACCTGCTGCACCCGGAGCATTACCGCCAGGTCGGGATAGACCGTTTCCAGAAGCCACTTGCCGGATATTTCGTCGACGCTCACTGCGACGTCCTGGCGGCTAGATTCTCACCGGCTGGGACAGCAACCCACGCCGGACTTCGGTAATCTCCGGGCCGGCGGACTCGAACTGTTCGATCAAGACGGCAGCGGCATCTTTGGGCTGAAAGGTAGAGCCACAGGTAAAGATGTCGGCGGCGGCGTAGCGATATTCCGGCCAGGTGTGGATGGATATATGGGATTCGGCGATAGAGAGAATGCCGGTTATCCCTTGTGGTGTGAACCGGTGGAAAGATTCGCCAACAATATGCGCCCCCACGCCTTCGGCAGCGCGGATCAGCGCATTGCGCACGTAGTGCAAATCGTCAAGGAGCTCGGGGTTACACTCCTTGAGTTCCAACAAAAGGTGCAGACCTAGTACATTCAATCACCCGCCCTCCTCTGCATTACCGGGGACTTTCCCCTGGATAACCGGGAAACGATTATAGATTCTATATCCAATTCCCGCTGTAATCAATACCCCCAGGCAAAATGGCATGCTTAACCTGCGGGGTCATTGAGTTGAGCCGACCTGCTGAAAACCGAATTATGAACACTATAAACTCAATACCTGCCTAGGGGGTGTCGTCAAAGTAATTTAGTCCAAATGACCATCGCCCGAATCTGGCAGATGGCCAAGTAGGAAAGGGAGTTCTTGGCATACCGGGTTGCCACCCCCCGCCACTGCTTGAAGTCCAGGAAGCCGTTTTCCACCAGGTGGCGCAGCTTGTACAGCGCCCGGTCATACTCCCGCTTTTCCCGGCGATTGCTCTTGGGCGGTATTACCGGGTTCATGCCCAACTCCGAGGCCGCAGCTATGATTTCATTGGTGTCGTAGGCTTTGTCAGCCAGCAGACACTCCGCTTCGATGCCTTCAATCAGGGGCAAGGCTTGGGTGCAGTCCGCCGCCGTGCCTCCGGTCACCATTACCCTTACCGGCATTCCGTGGGCATCCACCGCCAGATGCAGTTTGGTGTTCAGCCCCCTTTTGTGCGGGCGATGGCCTGGCTTCCGCCCTGGGCCCCGGCGCTGTGGGGATGGGCCTTGATGTAACTGGCGTCAATCATCAACCATTCAAAATCAGGATCGTCGACCAGGGCATCCAGCAGCATGTCCCATACCCCTCTGTCCCGCCAGCGGCAGAAGCGGCGGTGGGTGTTCTTCCAATCCCCATAGTCCGGGGGCAGGTCCCGCCAGGGGGCGCCGGTGCGCAAAATCCAGAACACGGCGTTGAGAAAGAGACGATTATCGCAGGCGGGCCGGCCCGTCTTGCCCTTGCCGCCTGGGAGAAGGGGGTCCAGGACTTCCCATACCCGGTCTGAAATATCGTGACGCCGGTGCGCCGGCACTGCCATTGCTGCTGACATAGCCCAATCCTGCTACACTGGTTGCAATGTCAGCTTATCATCACACCCTTACTTTGACGACACCCCCTAATGTTGAGAATACCGTTTTTCACGCAGCGACACCGCCCCCGGTTCCGTTTGCCTTATCAGGGGGCAGTTACTACTTCTTATACCGGGTAAACGCTAATTGTAAACGGAACCCGGCGCCCCGGAAAGGCGCAGGAGTTTATCCCGTGTGCTATAATCCCCCGGATTATCGGCGGGGGCAATTGCTTTCATGACGTTAAGCACGTTGAACAAGGGGCCTGTAATCGACGACCTGCGGATATTCAGCGGGAACTCCCACCCCGCTCTGGCCCAATCGGTATGCGATTACCTGAACCTGTCCCTGGGCCAGGCCGAGGTTTTCAAGTTCGCCAACGACAACAGCTTTGTCCGTATCCTGGAGAACATCCGCCAGCGGGACGTGTTTATCGTCCAGCCCACTGGCGCCCCGGTCAACGACAATCTGATGGAACTGCTCATTATGATTGACGCCTGCAAGCGGGCCTCGGCGGGCCGTATAACGGCGGTGATTCCCTATTACGGCTATGGCCGCACCGACAAGAAAGACCAGCCCCGGGTGCCGATTACCGCTCGCCTGGTGGCCGACCTGCTGACCACCGCCGGCGCCGACCGGCTGCTGACCGTCGACCTCCACGCCGGCCAGATTCAGGGCTTCTTTAACATCCCGGTGGACGAGCTTACCGCCATGACCCTGCTGGCCGACTATTTCAAGGCCAAGGAGATCGACAACCTGGTGGTGGTGGCGGTGGACATCGGCATCAGCAAGCGGGCCAGAGACGTGGCCGAATATCTGGACGTTCCCCTGGCGATTATCGAAAAACGCCGCCTGGATAACGCCGACCATTCGGAAATCCTCAACGTTATCGGCGACGTTAAGGGCAAGGTGGCCCTGACCTTCGATGACGAAATCCTCACCGGCGGCACCACGGTTAACGCCGGCAATGCCCTGCTGGAATCCGGGGTCACCCAGGTTTATTGCTGCGCCACCCACCCGGTCCTGGCCCGCCGGGCCTACCGGATAATCGCCGACAGCGCCTTTAAGGAAGTGGTAGTTACCGATACCCTGCCCCTGTTCCCGGGGGAGAACCAGGACAAGCTGAAGGTCCTGTCCATCGCCCCCCTGCTGGGCGAGGCGATTCGCCGGATTCACCGGGGGCAGTCGGTGGGCAAGCTGTTCAACGGCCATAGCTGACCGGGCCGGTCGGGAGCGCTTGCCCGGCCGTCAATGCCCAGGGGTCTGGACCGTTGGGCTCGACCTGGCAAGGAAGGTTTGGCGCCAGTCCGTCAATGCCGGGGTCTGGGGTTCCGTTTGCTTTTAATGTTTAGCAGCGCAGGGGCCCACGGCCCTTACGGGGTTAAACCCCGCCTTCAAACGGAACCGGGCCTTCAAACGGAACCGGCTGGCTCACCCGTTTTGGCGAACTGCGCCCCGGTGTAATAATATAACCCGGCGATTAACCCGGCGATGCGCCAGAATAACCCTGGAGAGTGATTTGAAATGGAACCAAAACCGGTAAACATCTATGAATACGAGGCCCTGGCCCGGAGCAAGCTGGGCCAGGGGGAGTACGACTTTATCGCCGGGGCCGCCACCGACGAGATTACCCTGCGCCGCACCCGCGCCGTGCTGGATTCCATCGTGATGAAGCCCCGAATGCTGGTGGACATCAGCGAGCGGGACCTGTCCACCACCGTGTTGGGGCAGAAAATCAGTTTCCCGGTGATGCTGGACCCGGCCGGCAATCACAGCGCGGCCCACCCGGAGGCGGAACTGGCTACCGTCCGGGCCGCCGGCGCCGCCGGCACTCTGCTGGCGCTCAGTGCGCAAGCCTCCCGCACCCTGGAAGAAGTGGCCCAGGCCGCCACCGGTCCCATCTGGTTTCAGCAATACTTTTTCAAAGACCGGGGCCTGACCCTGGAGATGGCCCGGCGGGCCGAGGAGGCCGGCTACTCCGCCTTGTGCCTGACCGTGGACGCCAAGGTCAAGCCCAAGCGGGAGCGCAACATCCGCAACAACTACCAGGGCCCCGCCTCGCCCAACTACGCCGCCGACCTGAACCTCGGCGGCAGCAACTGGAGCTTTGGCCTGGACGCTCCCACCGGAGCCAACGACATCCGCGACCCGGCGGCTACCTGGGATGACCTGGACTGGCTGGCGGCCAACACCCGCCTGCCCCTGGTGGTCAAGGGAATAATGGTCGCCGAGGATGGGCATCAGTCCGCCGAGTACGGAGCCAGGGCGGTCATCGTATCCAATCACGGCGCCCGCTACCTGGACACCACCTTTGCCACCATCGAGGTGCTGCCGGAGGTGGTGGCTGCGGTGAACGGCAGAATCGAGGTTTACCTGGACGGCGGCATCCGTCGGGGTTCCGACGTGTTCAAGGCCCTGGCCCTGGGCGCGCGGGCCGTGCTGATTGGCCGGCCCCTGTTCTGGGGCCTGGCAGTGGACGGCGAGGAGGGTGTCAAGTCGGTGCTGGAGATGCTCCGGGACGAACTACACGCCACCATGGGTATGTGCGGCAAGACCGACGTGGCAAGCATCGACCGGGATTCCCTGGGCGGCGTCTCTCCCTTGCTGGCCCTGCTCCCGGCCGCGCCGGAGTTTCGGTAGCGGGAGGTCTCATTAGCGGGCGGGTCCCTTTGCGGAAGAGTTCCTTTACCGGCCGGCGGCGCCGGCCGGCTGAGCAACCGGAAGGACGCGGGGGAGAACGCGCCGCGTCGCCAACGGCCCCTTCCGGTTACTGACCGGTTACCGGCCCGGGAATAGCTGCGCTACCCGTCCTACCCCCCACCTCGCTACTTCTCCCTGAGGGAGAAGTAGCGAGGTGGGGGGTAGAGTATCCAGGCTCAAGCCAATCGCAGCTTAAACCGGCATTGGCCGGGACGCCTTTCCACCGCAGCGCAACCAAAATACGCCGGGGCATCTCCCGAACAGCCGATTGCCGACAAAATAGGTGGAGGAGTAACCAAAGTACGCCGGGTAGTCTATCTGCGTCTTCATGCTCTCTGCGTCGCTGCGGTGGAAAAGCCCTGGAAACAACCGGGTGGCGATTACCCGGCGACGCCCGGATCTGCCGGCGGCAGTGGCAAAATCCAGTATCCTTACAGGTTAGCGATACCGACCGGCGGAATCCGTTGACAGCCCGGCTACCGGATGCTACCCTTTAATTGTTGACTAATTTGGTCAACAACTAAAGATTCAGAATCTTGACGCCAAGCTTGGTCTTTGCCGGAGGGATGTTTAATGACGACCCAGCGGGTCATCTCCCGTTCTTCTACCGATATTGACACCGAATACAAGTGGGGCTTTACCATTGACATTGAAGAGGACTCGGCACCCCGGGGCCTCAGCGAAGACATTGTGCGCTTCATCTCCGCCAGGAAAGAAGAACCGGAGTGGATGCTGGAGTGGCGGCTCAAGGCTTACCGCTACTGGGTCAGCCTGAACGAGGAGGAGCCGACCTGGGCCAACATCCAGCACCCGCGCATTGACTTTCAGGACATTATCTATTACGCCTCGCCCGCCACTCAAAAGGAGGGGCCCAAGAGTATGGACGAGGTGGACCCGGAACTGCTGGAGGCTTTCGACAAGCTGGGCATACCCCTGGGCGAGCAGAAACGGCTGGCCGGCGTCGCCGTGGACGCGGTGCTGGACAGCTCCTCGGTAGCTACCACCTACCAGGAAACCCTGGAAAAGGCCGGGGTTATCTTCTGTTCCATGAGCGAGGCCGTCCGGAATCACCCGGAGTTGGTGCAAAAGTATCTCGGCTCGGTGGTGCCTTACGCCGACAACTTCTACGCCGCCCTGAACTCCGCCGTGTTCAGCGACGGCTCCTTCGCCTACATTCCCCGGGGCGTCCGCTGCCCCATGGAGCTGATGACCTACTTCCGCATCAATGCCCTGGATACCGGCCAGTTTGAGCGTACCCTCATCGTGGCCGAGGAGGGCGCTTACGTCAGTTACCTGGAAGGTTGTACCGCACCCATGCGCAAGTCCCACCAACTGCACGCCGCCGTGGTGGAACTGGTGGCGCTGGACGATGCGGAGATTAAATACTCCACCCTGCAAAACTGGTTCCCCGGCGACAAAGAGGGCAATGGGGGGGTATATAACTTCGTAACCAAGCGGGGCAAGGCTCAAGGCAAGAACTCCAAGATTTCCTGGACCCAGGTGGAAACCGGCTCGGCCATTACCTGGAAATACCCCAGTGTCATCTTGCAGGGAGATAACTCCGTCGGCGAGTTTTACTCCGTGGCTCTGGTCAACAACTACCAGCAGGCCGATACCGGCACCAAGATGATTCATCTGGGCCGGAACACCAAAAGCACCATCATAGCCAAGGGCATCTCCGCCGGCCACGGACAGAACACCTACCGGGGGCTGGTAAAAATTATGCCCGCCGCCCGGGGCGCCCGGAACTTTACCCAGTGCGATTCCCTGCTCATCGGCGACCGGTGCGGCGCCCATACCGTTCCTTACATCGAGGTGCAAAACCCCACCGCCCAACTGGAGCACGAGGCCACCACCTTCCAAGGTCAGCGACGACCAGCTTTTCTACTGCCAGCAGCGGGGCATCTCCCCGGAGGAGGCCAACTATATGATTATCAACGGCTTCTGCCGGGGAATCTTCCAGGAACTGCCCTTTGAGTTCGCCATGGAAGCCGGCCAACTGATGAAGGTCAGCCTGGAGGGAACGGTGGGCTAGCGGCGGGCTAGACCCCGCAACGCCCGCCCCCGTCCTGCCCCGTCCTGAGGCGGAGCCTCCGGTGCAATCGGCTCCGAAAATGAGCCGCATAAAGATACGCCGAAGAATGACAATAGGACCGGGCGGTAGTAGGAGTTGAAGGTTCGATATAAAGGTCGATATAGAGGAACGCGCGGAGACTCTCCGCTGGTTGCTGAGTATCCCGCCAGTTCCCCGTCCGTTGCTGGTGGGGATCAACGGGTTGTGGTGGATCTATTTCGCCATCGGCATTTATATCGCCAACAGCGCCACGCCGGAGCAGGTCTGGTGGCTGAAGGTCTGGAACGGCGGCTTGGGAGGCAACGGGTTCAGCGCATTCGGCGCCACTGTCCTGGGACTGATTCTTGCGGCAGAGGTGATATTTATGGTGTTCACGTGGGCGGGAAACCGGCGCCGGATAATGGACGCCGAGAAAGCGGCCAGGGAAACGGTGGAGAAAGCGACTAAGGAAGCGGCGGAGCGGGTAACCGAAGCAGAGGAAGCGGCGGAGAAAGCCACCAGGGAAGCGGCGGAGCGGGCAACCGAAGCAGAGGAAGCGGCGGAGAAAGCCGCCAGGGAAGCGGCGGAGCGGGCAACCGAAGCAGAGGAAGCGGCGGAGAAAGCCGCCAGGGAAGCGGCGGAGCAGGCGGCCAGGGAAGCGGCGGAGCAGGCTCGAAAGGAGCGCGATCGGGAATGGCTGGAGTGGCTGGAAGCCGTCAAGCCCGACCTGGAAGCCGGCCGGCCGCCCAGTGTCCCGCCGCCTTTCAGGGGCAACGGCAGCGCGGCAGTTTAATCGCCCTGTATCTGAGACCTGCTGTAGCAAATTAAACCCGCGCCAGCTTCGCAGTAGGCAGTGGGAAAGGCTGCTGCTGAATGCCCGGAGATGGAGCAAGGCGGGTACGGAGCGCCAGGGGGTGGCGACCAGGGGTGAAATCGTTAATCCTGACCAATCCCGCGCCTCGGCGCCAACAACAGCGATAGGCCTGATCAGCCCCGCCGGCTAAAGTCAGGGAAAGAGATTCCCTGCCGGGGTGTCGCTGTCGGGGTAGCATAGGGAAACCTCCAGGAGGGTAGCGTTACCGTTACAACGGTTTGGGAATAACCCTGTACGCGCCCGAGGAAATGTAAGGAGCAAAACCGCTAAATGTCCCCCATCCTCCAAATAACCAACCTTCACGTCGCCGTGGGCGACCAGGAAATCCTCAACGGGGTGGACCTGACCGTCAACGCCGGCGAGGTTCACGCCATTATGGGGCCCAACGGCTCCGGTAAAAGCACCCTGGCCGGCACCCTGGCCGGGCGGCCGGACTACCAGGTAACCGCCGGCGATGCTCATTACTGCGGCAAGGATTTGTTGCAAATGGCGCCGGAAGAACGAGCGCAGGAGGGCGTTTTCCTCGCCTTTCAATACCCGGTGGAACTGCCCGGCGTCCGGGCCTGGCAGTTCCTCAAGGCCGCCGCCGACGCCATCCGGCAGCGCCGGGGCGAAGTGGAATACGGCGCCCGGGAGTTTGACCGGATGCTGCGGGAAAAGGTCAAGCTGGTGGACATTGACCCGGACCTGGTGCGCCGCTCGGTCAACGAAGGTTTCTCCGGCGGCGAGAAGAAGCGCAATGAGATCCTCCAGATGGCGATTCTGGAGCCGACCCTGGCCCTGCTGGATGAGACCGACTCCGGTCTGGACATCGACGCCCTGCGGATCGTGTCCGACGGGGTGAACCGCCTGCGCCGGCCGGATAACGCCATCGTCCTGGTTACCCACTACCAGCGGCTGCTCAACTACATTACCCCGGATCAGGTTCACGTGCTGCTGGACGGCCGCATCGTCCGCTCCGGCGGCCCGCAACTGGCCCTGGAACTGGAGGAAAAGGGCTATGACTGGATAAAGGAGGCGGTGGAGGCCGGGGAGAGCCGATGAGTACCGCCGCGGTTCGCCATCCCGCCTACTATGCCGACTACCTGGCGCTGCGGGAACGACTGGCTCCCGGCAGCCCGTCCTGGCTCAACGACCTGCGGGCCGCTGCCTGGGAGCGGTTCGACGCTGCCGGCTTTCCCACCGCCCGGCGCGGCAACGAGCGTTGGAAATATACCAGCGTCGCTCCCATCGCCCGGGCCGAGTTCGCGTCGCCCGCTCCCCACCCGGCCGGCCCGACTGGCTGGCCGTCAGGAAATCCGGGCCAGTCGCCAACCCGTATTTTCCGCGATTCCTGGATTAACCTGGTTTTCGTGGATGGGCGCCCGTTGCTTGACCGTCAACCAAGCGGCGCAGTGGTTGGCACGCTGGCCGCCGCCCTGGCATCCGACCACGAAGCCGGGACCATCCGCGATAACCTGACCCGCTATGCCACGTTTGAGGACGATCCCTTCATGGCCTTGAATACCGCCTTTCTGAGCGACGGCGCCTATGTCCGGCTGCCGGATGACTCTGCTGAGCCGGTTTTTTTGAACATTGCCCATATCCATCAAGGAGAGGCCACGGTAGCCTACCCCCGCATACTGGTTATCGCCGGTCGCAACACCCGCCTCACCATATTCGAGTCTTACACCGGCCCCCATACCGCCCCCAGTACCAGCCCCGATACCGGCGCCGGCAGTTCGGGCGCCGCTCCCCGCTACTTCACCAACGCCGTTACCGAAATCTCCCTGGCCGAAGGCGCGCAGCTGGAACACTACCGCCTGCTGGACGAAAGCCGCAACGCCTTTCACGTGGGAACCACCCGCGTCCGGCAGGATAAGGACAGCAGTTATACTTCCGGCGCCTTTGCCCGGGGCATAGCCCTCGGCCGCCATGACCTGTCGGTGCGGCTGGACGGAGCGGGCGCTTACTGCTCCCTGAACGGCCTTTACCTGACCGACGACGCCCAGCACATGGATAACCTGGTCAGTATTGACCACGCCCAGCCCTATGGCACCAGCCGCCTCTACTACAAGGGAATCCTGGACGGTCGCTCCAGGGCCGTCTTTGGCGGCACGGTGCTGGTGCGGGAGAACGCCCAGAAAACCGACGCCCAGCAGACGGATAAGAACCTGATTCTTTCCGACCGGGCTGAAGTGGACAGCAAGCCCAGTCTGCTCATCTACGCCGATGACGTAAAATGCAGCCACGGCGCCACCGCCGGCCATATTGACGACGATACTATGTTCTATATGCGCAGCCGGGGCCTGGCTCCGGAAACGGCCAGCCGCATCCTGATTCACGCCTTTGCCAGCGAAATTATTGATACCGTCGCCAACGAGCCGGTGCGGGATTATCTGGACGACCTGTTCCTCGGCGCCATCTCCGGCAAGACCATTCCCGACAAGACCGTCTCCGGCGCTGTGAACTCCGGCGATCGAAACCCCGGCGATGGTCGTCCTTTGGGAGGTGCCTAGAGTGTCCCCTGTCTCCGGCCTTTTTGATGCCGCCAGAATCCGGGAAGATTTTCCGATCCTGAAACAGCTGGTAAACGGCAAGCCGCTGGTGTATCTGGACAACGCCGCCACCGGCCAGAAACCCCAGGCGGTCATTGACGCCCTGGTCAACTACTACACCACCGCCAACTCCAACGTGCACCGGGGCGTCCACACTCTGAGCCAGCGGGCCACCGACGCCTACGAGGGCGCCCGCAGCAAGGTGCGGCAGTTCCTCAACGCCGCCGCGGACCGGGAAATTATCTTTGTGCGGGGCGCTACCGAGGCGATCAACCTGGTGGCCCAAACCTGGGGCCGCGCCAACGTCGGGCCCGGGGACGAAATAATCATCTCGGCCATGGAACACCACTCCAACATCGTTCCCTGGCAAATCCTCTGCCAGGAAACCGGAGCCCGCCTGAAGATAGTCCCGATTAACGACGCCGGCGAACTGCTGCTGGACGAGTATGAAAAGCTGTTGAACTCCCGCACCAAGCTGGTGTCCATCGTCCACCAATCCAACGCTTTAGGCACCATCAACCCGGTGGAGCAGATTGTAGAACTGGCCCACCATCAGGGGACGCCGGTGTTGCTGGACGGCGCCCAGTCGGTGGCCCACATACCGGTGGACCTGGCCCGGCTGGGCTGCGATTTCTACGTCTTTTCCGGCCACAAGCTCTACGGCCCCACCGGCATCGGCGTCCTCTATGGCCGGGCCGAGTTGCTGGAGGAAATGCCTCCCTACCAGGGCGGCGGCGAGATGATTCGCTCTGTAACCTTCGAGAAAACCCTGTATAACACCATCCCCAACAAGTTCGAAGCGGGGACGCAGAACATCGCCGGCAGCGTCGGCCTGGGCGCGGCTATTGACTACGTTGCCAACCTGGGAATGGACAACATCGCCGCTTACGAGCAGGAACTGCTGGCCTACGGAACCGAGCGCCTCTCCGAAATCGGCCCCCTCCGGCTGATTGGCACCGCCCGGCACAAGGGCAGCGTCCTGTCCTTTGTCATGGAAAACATCCATCCTCACGACATTGGCACCATCCTGGATGTCGAGGGTATCGCCGTCCGTACCGGCCATCACTGTACCCAACCCCTGATGGACCGGTTCGGGGTGCCGGCCACCGTCCGGGCCTCCCTGGCCTTCTACAATACCAAAGAGGAGATTGATGCCCTGGTCAAGGGCATTGACCGGGTTATCGAGGTATTCAGCCGCTAATGACCAACCTGAACGAACTGTACCAGGAAATCCTGCTGGAGCATAACAACAAGCCCCGCAACTTTCGCCAGCTGGAAGACGCCAACCGCCAGGCCGACGGCTACAATCCCCTGTGCGGCGACCAGATCACTCTTTACCTGAAGGTGGAGGACGACGTGATTGCCGACATCGCCTTTCAGGGCGTCGGCTGCGCCATCTCCCGCGCTTCAGCGTCTATGCTGACCCAGAGCGTAAAGGGGCAGACGCTGGACCGGGCGGAGAAGATCTTTGACGACTTTCACGCCATGATAACCGAGCCGGATGCCGCGGTGGACTACGACGCCTTGGGCGACCTGGAGATGCTATCCGGCGTATCCGCCTTCCCCACCCGAATCAAGTGCGCTACCCTGGCCTGGCACACCCTCCACGCCGCCTTGGAGAACCCCGAGGGAGTAGAAACCTCCGTAACCACCGAATAGCCGCGCCGCAACGGGTCTCCGGCCCCGGTCCCGGCCCCAGTACCATTCCGGTCCCGCTCCCCACAGATAACCCTGTTGTGTTAAGCTACGGAAGGACATTCCCCGCTGAAGTTGCGTCGCATCCTGAACAGGAGCAATTCCGGTGCCAACCCAGGCCGAATACTATAGTTCCACCAGCAGTTCCGCCAGCCGGGACTTCTTTGCCAAAGCAGAAGCAGCCCTGGCCCGGAATGACCTGCGGCAAGCCTCGGAAAAGGGTTGGGCCGCCGCCGCCGAAATGGTTAAAAGCGTGGCCGAGGCGCGGGGGGCGCCCCATGAAGGGCATCGCGAACTTTGGCGGATAGTCAATCGCCTGGTGGCCGAGACCGGCGCCCGGGAAATACGGACGGTCTTCGGCTTGGCCGGCTACTTGCATACCAACTTCTACGAGGGTTGGCTGCCCCGGGAAACGGTGGAGGACTGCCTTTCCCAAGTTGCGGAACTGCGGCGTAAGCTGGAAAACCTCCCGGTGTAACGAGCCGGTGTAACGAGCTGCTTGACGAAGTGGAAATACACACGGATGGCTCCTGCCTGGGCAATCCCGGCCCCGGCGGGTATGGCGTCGTCCTGCGCTTTGGCGAACGCCAGCGGGAGTTGAGCGGTGGCTACCGCCTGACCACCAATAACCGGATGGAGTTGATGGCGGTTATCCAGGCCCTGGAAGCGCTCAAGCGGCCCTGCCGGGTCCTCCTGCACAGCGATTCCCGCTACGTGGTGGACGCTATGCGCCAGGGCTGGGCCAGGAAGTGGCGGGCCAATAACTGGCAGCGCAACCGGCGGGAAAGGGCCCTCAACCCGGATTTGTGGGAAACCCTGCTCCAGCTCTGCGAGAAGCACGAGGTGGAGTTCCGGTGGGTGCGGGGCCACCGCGGAAATGCGGATAACGAACGCTGCGACCGGCTGGCGGTACAGGCGGCCAGTCAACCCGACTTGCCCGACGACCCGGGCTACCGGCCCGCCTAATCTCCGCACAGAGCTCCGCACCGCAGCGGTGAACTTAATCCCGAAGTTATACGCCCCGGAAACCCGGAGCGCCGGGGAAGGCAGCGGGTTAGTTCACTATTAGTCCAATAGAGGTGAGAAACTTGGCCCAGCATACGGAAAGCCAGCACACGGAAAGAAGGGTGTCCCTGCGCGGCGGCCGGTTTAATGTCCAGTTGGTGGAAGGAGGAAGCGGCGATAACCTACTCTATTTGCACGGAGCCGGCGGCTTTACCGGCTGGGATGACTGCCTGGACCGGCTGGCCGGCCAGTTCCGCGTCATCGCCCCGGCCCATCCCGGTGTGGCCGGCTCCGACGGCCTGGAACACCTGGACGACCTGTGGGATTTGACCCTCTTTTACGAGGAACTGTTGCAGGAATTGGGGCTGGAAAGGGTCTTGGTAGTGGGTCATTCCTACGGCGGGTTGCTGGCGGCGGAGCTGGCGGCCCACTGCCCGCAGCGGGTGGCCCGGCTGGTTTTGGTCGGCTCCCTGGGTCTGTGGCTGGAAGCCGACCCGGTCGCCGACTTTTTTATCCTTACCCCCACGGAGCGGGCCAAGCTGCTCTGGCACGACCCGGAGAGCGCGGCAGCCCAGGCTTATATGGCGGCGTCCACCGACCCGGCGGCCCGGCTGGAGGCCGACCTGGACCGCATCCAGACCCTGGCCGCCGTGGGCAAGTTCGTCTGGCCCATACCCGACAAGGGACTGCCCAAGCGCGCCCACCGGATAACTATGCCCACCCTGCTGCTCTGGGGCGACTCCGATGGCATCGTGCCGCCGGCCTATGGCCCGGCCTTTCAGCAACTGCTGCCCAACGCCACGCTGCGGGTGCTTGAACAGTGCGGCCACCTCCCTCAAGTTGAGCGGCCCGGCGAGTTTTTTGAAGCGGTAGTCGGGTTTTTGCGGGATTAGGGCAACTCGTATAACCATTTAGAGGTGGTATTATGACCCTTAACGACTTTATCGAAGCGGCTCTGAACCGGGAGCAGGCTCTCTTGTCGGAGGCGGTTCAGGACCTGACCCCGGCGGAATTGGCCTGGCAGCCCGGCCCGGCGGCCAACTCTATCGGTTGGATGCTGTGGCACAGCATCCGCGTGGAAGATATGTGGGTACAGTTCTTCATCCAGGGACAGCCGGAACTGTGGGAGCGGGAGGGCTGGCACGAAAAGTTCGGCCTGCCCCCTCGGGATAACGGCTTCGGCCATACTCCGGAACAGGTAGCCAACTTTCCGGCCCTGGATCTGGCGGAGTTGCTACGCTACGGAGCGGCCGTCCGCGCCGGAACCCTGGAGTACCTGCGGGGGTTGACGCCGGAGGACTTTGACCGGATACCCCGGGAGCGGCGCCCCAACCTGTCCGTCGCCGGCGTAATGCGGCTTCTGCTGGGCGAGTTCTACCAGCACCAGGGCCAGATTGCCTACCTGAAAGGGCTGAAACGGGGCGCCGGCGCCTTGTCGCCGGACTACAGCACCCCGGATAGCGTTCCGGGCGAGAATTAAAACCGGACTAAAAGCAACCGGGAAGAACTTGCCGGTTCTTCCCGGTTGCTCCGCCTTCCCCCCGGCTGCTTGGAAAGACCAACCATTCCCGCTTGCTATCTGGCCTTTCCGGTAATGCACCGGCGATGCAGCGGTAATTCAATCGGCAGCTGCCGGCAATTTCCCCGAAGGTGGTTGCATCCATCACTGTTGCGCCTACCGTTCAGCCATCGTTGTTACAGCTATCGTTATCGCCCCTACCGTTGTTGCAGCCAGGCCTCGGCCCAATAGTGATATTCGGACAGAGAAGTATTGGGATAGAAGCCCTTAAGGTTCCAGTCGAATACCCAACGGTAGGAGCCGGTTACCGGGCTGAACATATACGCCTGTTCCAGCACGTGCCGTTGCAAGTCCAGCAATTGCTCCTGCCGCCGCGCCGGATCCAGTTCCGTGGCCTGCCGTTCAATCATTGCGTCCAGGGTCGCATCATGATGGCCGACGATGTTCCCCGGCCCATTGCTGTGTAGCAGCGCGTACAGATACCCGTTGGTAGTGGGATGCGGCGGCGCCGGCCCCAGGATTACCTGGTATCGCCGCGCCGGGCCAAACAACAGCTCCTTGAGGGAATCGGGATTCACCAGCTGCACCGTAGGCTCGAAACCCACCGCTCGCAAGTCCTGCGCCACCCGTTGTCCCAGCAGCCGGTAGTCCGGCCCCAAGTCGGCAACGGCCACATCCAGGTTTAACGGGAAATAGATCCGGTTACCGGTCAAAATGTCCCGGGCTTCGCTGGGAGAAGCCAGGTAGTCGGCGTGCATCTCGGTGCGGCCCAGCTGCCAATCCGGGCCGGGCAGGGGCATCCCCAGGCCGACGCTTCCCTGTCCCGACCAGTTAACATCCACGTACTCCCAGGGGTCAACGGCCTTGAAAACGGCGCGGCGAACCGGCAGCCGATCCAGGGGCGGCGCCTGGGTGTTGAGGGACATTACCACCCCGATTTCCGGTTGCTGGGAGATACGGGCGTTGAACTCCAGGCTGCTCTGCCGCAACTGCGCCCAGTCCGTCGGCGGAACCACCATCACGTCCACCAGCCCGGCGCGGAAAAGGGCGATTCGCTCCAGGTTTACCGAGGCCGGCAAGCCGGGACTCTTAACCGTTTTGACCGTCAGGCCGTCCAGGTAGGGCCGGCCGGGTTCAAAATAGGCGGGGTTGCGGCTGAAGTGGGCGCTGGCGCCGTTTGGCAGCGGCTCCCAAACCCAGGGGCCGGTGCCAATCACCGGGGCCTGCTTCAGGCCGCTATACTGATTCACCACCTCCGGGGCCACGATCTTGCTGTGCCCGTCGGCCAGAGCCAGCAGGGCATCGCTATCCATAAAGTTCAACTTGACCCGCAGGGTATGGTCGTCGAGCGCCTCAATCTCGCCAATGCCCCGGTCGGCAAACCGGGCCGCGCCGGGCCAGCCGGGAGTCCGCAGCCGGGTGTAACTGTAGGCCAGGTCTTCGGCCACCAGCATCCGTCCGTTCACCGGAGCTACGTTCTGCCAGCGTACGTCAGGGCGCAGGCGAAACTCGTAAGCCAGCTCCGGGGTCAGTTTCCAGCTGGCGCACAGGTCGCACTCCAACGACAAGCTGGGCTGGAAATGCTCTGACCCAACGCTGATGCGCAGCAGCCGGCTATAGGCCAGCCCCGGCCCCAGGGTGGTCAGCGTTTTCTGGTACTCCTGATGCACGTCGCGGTGGGGAAAATCGGCCATTCCGGCCACGGTCAGGAAGCCGCCGCGCCGTTCATCCCTCAAGACGGGGAGAACCGGCGGCGGCGTCACGGCAACGGCGGGCGGCGCCGTGGGAACTGTAGCAGGAACTGTGCCAGGAACTATAACAGGGACCGGGCCGGGGACTATAGCGGGAACTGTGCCAGGAACTATAGCAGGGACCGGGCCGGGGACTATAGCGGGAACTGTGCCAGGAACTATAGCAGGGACCGGGCCGGGGACTATAGCGGGAACCGGGCCGGGAGCTGTACCAGGGACTATAGCGGGAATTGTAGCGGGAACCGGCCGGGCCGGCGGCTCGGCCGAGCCGCCGGCCCGGCCGGTTCCCGGAGCCTCCGGCCCGCAGGCGGTCAATGCCAGCAGCAATAAACTCGGCACAAGCGTCTTGATGAAGGTAAATAAGTGCGTCATACCACCCCTCCCGAACCCAACCGGCAACCGACGCCAGGGAGTCGGGACATTTTGACCGGTCGAAACCGTCCCAACCACCGTTCCACCAATGTAGCGGAAATCCGCCGCGCAATGCCAGTCAATTGCTGAACGTAATCAGGGGATTTTGCGACAATGCCCGGCGGCTGCTCTCCTGATTCCCGGGCATCGTCTCTTGGCATCGTCCCCGGGCGCCCGCCAACTCCTCCGGGCGCCGGTGAGGCGACGCGTCCTGTGCGCCAGACACCCCCTCTGGGCGACGGCCCGGTTTCCGCCGAGCAAACAGCCCGCATCGCCCGGGGCTCGGGAGCAACTCTAAAATGGGAAACCGGTCAGCAGGTCGGATGGTGTTTCATGCCCTTCGTCCACCGGGAGGCCTTTCCCGTGGGCGGCCTGCACGGCCAGTTGAGCGCAACGCTCGTTCTCAGCGTCTCCCGCGTGTCCCCGCACCCATCGAAACTCGACCTCGTGGGTCTCGTACAGGTCGAGAAGTTTGCCCCACAGGTCTGGATTGACCGCCCGCTCCCGCTTGTTGCGCATCCAGCCGTTGCCTCGCCAACGCTTGGCCCAGCCCTTTTCGATACCTTCTACCACGTACTGCGAATCACCATACAGGGTAACGCGGCAGCTCTGGTTCAAGGCTTCCAGACCCTTTTGCCGCCCAATCGCCGACATCAACATTTCTATAACATTTTAGGTTACTCGCTCATTAATTGCGCCGGCAATACAACCTGATAGCAGACAACGCCCAAGTCGTCTGCTACGATGGGTTCCGGAGCCGGTGGAAGCTCAACCACGCGCAGGCCGAACTGCGCCACGACATCTATGATTCGGCGGGCGCAGTCGGTCACGCTCATCCCGCCGCCTTCGTACTCCCTTCGCAGTTCGGCCAACTCACGCCGTACCAGATGGTTACGGCCCACCGACAGGGCTTGATCTCCCTCGTCGTACTCGGCGCCGGCGGGAGCGTCCGGCGAGCGTAAAACATCCAGCGCCCAACGCTGACTGGCCGGGAGAGCAGCGAAGCGCGTTTCAGGGTCGAGCAGCGCATTATGCTCTCCGCAGATGTCGGCGGCGGCGACCGTAAACAGACGCTCCAGGTCGAGGCCATCCGGAATGGGACTGCCGGGCTGCTGCTGCGGGTCGATCAGGCGCAGCATCGGCAAGTCATCCCGGTGCAGGATACCGCCCGATTGGGACACCATGCGCCAGTAGCGCGCATCGCTGCGGGTTCGGCAAGCAAAGAACACCGCGGGTTCCGAAAGTGTGGGCCGTCGTGGTACGAAAGCGGCTCCGATACCCCAAGGCAAATTCTGGAGTCGGTTCACTTCACCCTCTTCGGCGGCCCGGCGAAGGTGGGAGCGGAAGAGTTCACCCGCAAAGGCCGAGCCGCTCTCTCCACCGCTCTCCTGCTCGTCCAGCAGGGTTGTATCACCGCCGGCAAGACGTTCCACAAAGACGTTCAAGTCGGCATACACCTGAGACTCGGTTTCCACGTCGGCCAAGACCGGGGTTTCCATACCCACTGCGGCGTTCGCCGCCATAATCTTCGCCTGAAGCCTGGCTTCCAGCCGCAACAGCTGGTCCAAGTCGCCCGGCTTGGGCAGCAGGGTGTAGAGGTAAGCCGTGTTGTGGGGGCTACGCAGGCGGATGATGCGGCCATTGCGCTGTACCACGCGCTGAGGGTTCCAGGGCAGATCGAAAGACAACACGGCCTGGGCCTGTTGCAGGTTTTGCCCCTCGGAGAGAATGTCGGTGCTGAGAATCACGTCCACCTCGCCGCCCTCCGGTCGAAACCCGGGCTCGTCCCTTACCGACTCCGGGCAGAACCGTTCAAGCTCTCTGGCGCGGGCATCGGCGCTGGTTTCAGAACCAATGACCACCGTCCAACTTCGGCCTCCCAGCACGTCCGGTTGACTCTCGATACGTTCCTTCAAGTAGCTGACGGTGTCCTGGAAGGCCGTGAAGACCGCGACCTTCTGCGATGGCGTTGTGGACATCACTTCTTTGAGCGCAGCCAGCTTGGGATCAGGTTTGTCCTTCAAGTTATCCAACTGTACTGACATGGCGGCCAGGGCGTCCCGGTCTTTCCGCAGGTCGGTCAAGAACCGGTCGTTGAACTTGTCGGCGGCAATCCCGCCCGCTGAGTCGGCCAATGCCGCGTCAATCAGGTCAGCGCTGAGGAACGTGTCGTCTCCGCCGGAATCGCCAACCAGGTCCTTGATGACTTCCGGCGGTGGCGCCACGCCGCGCTCAGTGATAGCAAGCAGCAGAACGTCGTTGCCAGCTCGCATCCGGTTCACGGTTTGCCGGGCGGCGTACCAGGATGACTCGAAGCGTTTCAGCAATTGCGACTGGATCAATCCGGCCAACGCTTCCTCTGACGCCGATACTTCCGGCAGGTCAATCCGGTAAGCCGACCGCCGGTATCGCGCCATCGTCAGCCCGTCGATCCCGTCGTAGATCGCCTGCACGATTCCGGGATGGGCGCGGTCCAGGTCATAACGGCGCTCCTGCAATTCCGGCTCGGGGAACTTAACCAGCGTCCCGTCCGTGAATCGTTCGTTCCGATAGCGTTCCTTGATGAAGGCTCGGTCCCGCCGCACCGTCAGGGCGTCGAGCAACGGGAACAGCCTGGCCTCGGAAAGGTTCTCGGTCCGGGACGCTCCGGCGTCGGCAAAGAATTTCCGCAGGCTGGAAATCCGCAGCGGTTCCCCACTGAAGGCGCCGTCGTGGCGTCCGAACAGCAGAAAGAGGTTGTGCAAGTCCCAGAGGGAGTTGTTGACCGGAGTGGCGGTCAACAGGAGCAGCTTTTTCGGCGTGCCGCCCATCAAGCGGTCCAGGGCCGCGTACCAAGTGTTGTCCACGTTGCGGTAGGCATGCGCCTCGTCAATGATGACGAATCGGTACACGTCCTTGTTTACCGGCAATACCCGGCGGCGGCCACGGGGGGACAGTTGCCGGTCCTGGGCCAACTGCTGGTAGGAAACCACATCCCCTGGCAGGTTTGCCTCGCTCAAACGCTGTCGCCACAGACGGTCCCGCAGTTGCGCCGGCGATATGACCAGGACGTGCTGCCCCAGGTCCTGGGTGTGTTCCCGGATGAACTGGACGCCGATCTCCGTCTTGCCCATGCCCACGCCGTCGGCGTAGAGGACGCCCCAGTGCTGGTCCAAGATGCGCTTGGCCCGCGCCAACCCGTCCCGCTGGAACGAGGTTAGGCCCGGCGCGTCGGGAAGGTCCGCCCCATCGTCCAGTTCACCTTCGTAGAGTTCCAGCAACGCCCGGAGGAAAACGGTTTGCGGGTCGACCTCCGGCGCCGGCGGCCGCAATAGCTCCATCAACTCCTCGCGAAAGTCCAGGGCGTCGTCCCACAGGCGCTGATACCAGTTCAGCGCCATTGCCACAACGTTGGGCTGGTAATGCACCATACCCAGCTCCAGATTGGAGACCAGGCCGCCCTGCGTCAGGTTGGCCGATGATACGAGGGCCGCCCCCGGCCCGGCGGGGGCGCCGACAGCATTCAGTTCGCCGATGACGTAGACCTTGCCGTGCAGGAAGCGCCGGACGTAGCGGCGCACGGCTACCTGGTCCGATTCGAAGAAGCCGGTTACCCGCTCCAGGACGGCGCGCCGGGCCGCCGGAAACGCCGCGAAGTCTCGCTCCCGGCGCAGCGCCGACACCGACTGCTCAAAACGACCGGCGACGGTTTCCTGAACCGGGCCAAGGCCAACCAGATTCTCCGGCATTGCGCCAATAAGCAACCGGGCCGGATGCTCTCGTTCCGGCCCGATTCTGGCTAAAGTATCCAGTCCCTCCAGGCCGATGTAGCCGGTGGCCACCCGCAGCGGCCCGGCGTAATGCTCCGCCAGCCAGGCCAACGCCTGCGCGTGGTTGCCGTAGTCAACGTTGTCCACCAACTCGAAGGGACCATTCCGCAGAGCGGGATGGGGGCTGGACATACTATTCCTACAGTCCATCGAACTTTTCCAGCGCCAGCTGCCGGTGGGCCGGCGTTACGGCGTTCTCGGTAAAGTCGGTAAAGATGAAGCGCAGTTCGTCCCCGGTCAACCCGTAGGCATGAGCCACCAGCGCGTCAATCTCCGCCCGCAGCTCGTTGCGCCGGGCCTCGGTCAGCGGCCCCCACTCCACCCCGGCCCCCGCCGCAAACTCGGCAAACCGCTCATCCACGCAGGACAGCCGCGCCGCCAGCTGGCCGATGCGTTGCCAGGGAGTATCTTCCCAAGCTGGCAAGCAGAGCATATTCAGGACGTAGAAGTTTAGGTGAAGTTCTACGTATCTACGCGCCAGCCAGTCGAAAGAGAGGCTATTCATCACACCCAGCACGCTTGCTTGGGCAAGAGGATCCCATCCGGCAAAAACAAGATAGGGGGCACTGTTCGTTAGCGGCGTCTGAGGTGGGAGAAGGCAGGCGATTACCGTTCGATAGTCCGTGGCCCTAGCTACATCCCGAAATGCTATCCGGCAGTGGTTTATCGGGTGTGTACTTAGGTCGTTGAGGACTTCCCTAGGAAACATTCGCTTGAAGACAGGGGAGCGTGTCCGCTTATTCTGCACGAAGTCTAGGGTATCCGCCCACACACAATATCCCGCGGGTTCGTTGCCATGTGGGTCGTAATGATTGAATGAACGCCCCTTCCATACAGGTACGCCTTGAGAGTGAGAAAAAAGGGCGCGCTGCTGCGTCTCGTCTAGCTCCCTATACGGAATTGCACGAGACGCAGCAGCGCGCCCTTTTTTATTTTTTTGGTTTTGGGGGCTTTCAAGGGCATCGAACTGGACCCCCCTTCTCAATTTGGCGAGTACATCAGCGTGTGGCTGACTCGGCACCAGTGGCACGACACGGGCGTTTCCCAGAGATGACACCAAGACGCCCACGCCTTGGCTTTGTACAGCTTTCTGAAACTCTTGCAGATTCTCCGAAGGCCCTGTGAGTTTCATGGTTGAATCTTGAACTGAAAATTTGCGCTGCCCGGCGAGCAGAGCAATCCTATACTGGGGTGTGATATTGAATGCCCACGACTTCGTGTTTCGGAGAATGTCTATTTCAAGAACAGTGGTTTGGGTAAACAGCCACTGCCTGAATCCCTTGGCTCCTTCTGCCAGAAAAGCCGTCCGAGGTAGGACCACCCCCAACCGTCCGTCCTGTCGGACCAGGTGGCTGTATCGCTCGCAAAAAAGTTGGTACAGATCCCTGTCGCCCACCCCCTGGAGTTGATAACCACCATTGACCGAAAAGAACCCCCGTATCGCCTTCAGCTTGGCTTGCTCCGCCTCGAACTCTCCCCGCCAGGCCGGATTCTGCTCGTCAAGCTCGGCAATACGACTCCTTCTGTCGGCCAGGTTGGGTATTCCACGCAGTCCGGGCTCGCGCAGCGCATAGAAGGCGAGTTCCTCAACGGTAATTTCGTTCCACGGCGGGTTGCCCACCACCACGTCGAAGCCGGGGCGTTCCCGGTGGAAGACGTTGGGGAACTCCAGGGGCCAGTGGAAGAAGCGGTACTGTTCGGCGAGGCGCGCGGCGCCGGCCAGTATGTCGGCAACCGCAGCGGCCGGTTCCTTGCCGGTTTCGATACCGGCTGCGATACCGGCTGCGATGCCGGCTGCGATGCCGGCTGCGATACCGGCTGCGATACCGGGTGCGATGATGGAATCGGCGCGGGTTTCCAGGGCGTGGCGGGCGCCGTCCAGCCCCAGCGGTTCCGCCGTCCACAGGTCGAAGGCCGAGCGCAGCCCGGCGGTGGCCCTTTCCCGCCGGACGCCCAATTCCTCAGAGCGCTTGACCTCCTCCGGCGTCCGATCGGGGATGGCGGCCTGCTCCCGCTGCAACTGCGCCGCCCGGTCCATGGCGTTGCGCACGGTCTGGCCGGTGAAGAGGGGGCTGTCGCTGGCGCCGACGACGGCCGGGTCGGCCACGCCGATGAGGGCGTCGCCGCACTTGAGGTTGCTGCCCAGGTAGGAGAGGGCCAGCCCCGGGACGAAGGAGGCCAGCCACAGCGTGACGTTGGCGACTTCCACCGCCATGGGGGAAAGGTCCACGCCGTAGATGCAGCGTTTCAGGATCAGCCGTCGTAGCAGGTCGCCGTCCTCCGGTTGCGGTGCAATCGCTCCCTGGTCCTGGCTCAACTCGCTGAGTTCCCGGGCAATTCCGGGCAAGCCGCCAATCTCGGCGAGGAAAAGCTCGATGCGGTCGGCCATCAGGTCCAGGGCCGCCGTAAGGAAGTGGGCGCTGCCCATGGCCGGGTCCACCACTGAAAAGTCGAACAGCCTTTGCGCCGCTGCGCCGGGGTTCTGTTCAGCCAACGTCTTGATGCCGGCCAGGTGGTCGTCCAGGGCGGGCGACAGTGAATTTTTGAGCAGGTGGTCAACAAATTCGTGGCGGGTATAGAACACGCCGCCCGCCTTGCGCCCGCCGGCTTCCGACTGGTAGTAGAGCTGCGCCCGGACCACCTCCGGCGATTCCCCGGCGCGAACCGGGCGAAACCGGTCGCTTTTGGGCTCGTGGGCCAGGTCTTCCGGGGCCCGGGTTAGCCGCAGGGTCAGCAGGGCTTCATAGATGGCTCCCAGATGACCGATCTGCAGGCCGGCATAGTCCAATCCCGGCTCCTCCGGCTGGTCGGTCGGGTAAGCGATGGCCCTCAAGGCGGGGGCCAGGTAAACGTCGGCAATCTCGGCCTGTTCCAGCAGGGCGCTGCCGGGAAAGCCGGCGGCAGCGAACAGGCTGCCGTTGTAGGCCGGAACGCCGGCGGAGCGGTCCCCGGTACGCACCATCTTCACCAGGGTGCGCAAGCGGTCCCACCGCTGGGTGGAGTTCCGGCTGAAGCTGGAGGGATCCAGGCGGGAGTCATCGGCCAGTTGACGGGCGCTGTGGGGTCGGTAAGCCACCGAACCGATGGGCAGGTAGCCGCGAGCTTCGGTGTGCAGCAGGAACATGAAACGGAAGACCAGGGTCAACGCCGCCGCTTCGATTTGCCGCAGTTGTTCCCGGTCGCTCAGGTCGGCGCCCCGGGATTCAAGGCATTCGCCCAAGCCCCGGGCGATGTTGGGCAGCGCATCTTTAGATAAGCGTTCTTCCAGGCCCTTGCGCAGTTCCTCTCCGAAGTCTTTGGCTTCGATCACCCACTCGGTCAGCCAACCGTTTGCCTTCAGCGAATCCGGGGCCAGCAGGCCGAGGTACAACCGGTCCTTTCGCTCCAGTTCGGCAGTATCAATTTCCAGGTATTGCCCCGTAGCCGGGCCAATGGGAGGACGCCGTTGAAACAGCCGGTAGCGGCCCGACGCGGCCAGGATGCCCCATTGCGCCCCGTATTGCGCGCAGTCGGCCAGCGCCATTCCCTCGGGCAGTTCTCCGTTGTCGGTAAGACGGCTGAACTGGGCCGGATCCCGGTGGGGATGCACCACGGCGATCGGCGCATTGTCATGGCGCAGCAGATAGCCGCGCTGCGGGAGTTGCTCCACTTGATAGCCCATGCCTTGAAACCGGGAGCGCCATGCCACGCTGCCAGTGCTCGCCGTACCTTCGACGCCGCGCAAACGCTGTTCGTTCCCGGGCCAGCGCAGCCGTTCCCGCAGGAAATGCGGGGTGAGGAGGTCCTTGACCCGCAAGCCGGGAACTACCGCCTCCTCAAGACGGCTGAACTCCCTCGCCAGGAATGCTGCCGCTTCACGAGCCGCCATGCCGCGACTGGACTCCAGCAAGTCGAGGACCCGGCTCCCCGGTAATTGCCGAACCGGCCGGGCGTCCTGGGGGCCGGCTACCAGGACTTTTGATTCATCGTCCGACGGGGCCAGCAGGACCACCGGATAGGCTTGGCGGCCCTTCCGGGCTTCCCACAACCGGCGTATAGCAACCTCGCTACCCGCGTCATCCGACCATAGCAGGTGGTAGGCGGGCAGCTCCCAGGCGGTAGCGGTAGAACCAGCCGGCGAAGTCCATTTCCGGCCAGTTCCAAAGGTGGACTCAAGACGCAAGGGGGTGGTGTTGACAGTGAAGGTGGTCACGGTCGGCCCTCTCGATCGGACGATTATTACGATTATCAGCGCAACCGGCGGCGTTTAACCGCTTCTACTTCGTCCAGGTGGCATCTTTTGTATTTTAGTCCACTACCGCAAGGGCAGGATAGGTTTCTGCCGGGCTGGTTGCGGTCAAACCGGAGAATCTCGTCTTGGTACTCGATCTCGCCGTCAACCCCGTGGGAATACTCTCCCCACAGGTTGTCCCTGGCTGCGGTCAAACCATAGCGGTCAGTGTAAGCCAGCCGGTAAAAGAAGGGAATCACCAATCCGGACATAAACCGTTCGATGGTCAGATTCCTTTCTGCGGCGTATTTGAGACTCAGACAGCAAGCCCCGTCCTCGAAGAAATGTAGGTCCGTCATGTCGCACCGGTTTTGTTCTGCAATATCGAAGCGCCGCCCGCCGACCTCATAAACTGTGGGCCACCTGTTATCTAGCAGGTGGCCCAAGTCAATCCTGACTTTGAACGCATCGCACAGAAAAGTGTCAATTGCCCGATGTTCGTTAGTATCACCCAGCTTCAGTTGGCCTGCGTCCCGGTCAAAGGCAGCGCAGAAGCGAAGTTCGCCGGAAATCCGCCGGTCATCCGGCGCATAAGCCAATTCGGGGAAGTTCGCTGCCAGCCATTCCAAATCAGCGTTTCGCAGGTTCATCTCGCGTAAGGCTTCCTCGGCGTTACGGTCGTGGCAGCCATTGACGCGGCGCCGGTCGCCCCGCTGCTCTTGGACTGCGACTTGCCGAAGTCCTCACCGAACAGCTTCTGCCATTTCTGTACGCTCTTCTGCGGGTCGGCCTCAGCATAGGCGTCGTTCACTTGGTCGGTGTAAATTCCGAACTTCTCCCGAAAGTTGCGGTACTTGTTCTGGTCCCAGTGCCGGGTGAAGGTCTCACTTGGGAGCACCGGGTTGCGGATTTCGGGCATGAAGGGATTGGACTGTAGGAAAGCGTTTATGCGGTTGCAGACCGTCTTCAACGTGTCAGGGACGGTCTTGTAGTGAGTATCATCCTCATTGTCCTGCACCATCATTCCGATAAGGGTGGTGAGGAGGATCGAAGGTGCGGTGAAGTTACCCTTATGGTCCCGCATATACTTCAGCAACCTCGTCACTAGCTTAAGGTTGCCGTTGGTGATCCGGGTCTTCTCGTTGAACCAGTCACGATAGCCAGTTCCGTCCGTGATTTCGAACTCGTTGGTCTTGTTGTTGCAGATGTAGCGTTGGCCCTTGATCTCGACACAAGGAACAATGTCCAGGTGAAAATCTCCGGCATAATCGACCATGACGCACCGGGTCTTTCTATGCACCATGTCCTTGTAAGTCCCATGTCGCCGAAGGCAGTTGTAAGTGTCGTTGATGTAATCAGCCGGTTTCTTTCCCGAACGGTACTTCATAAAGAGCAGGACGTCGGCGTCGTACTCCCGATTCTCCCTGGGCTTGATAATAGTCCGCAGGGCGTAGGAACCTTGGCGCTCTACTTTCTCGAACGATTCCAAATGCCGACTCAGGTGCGTCGTCACCGCCTTCACGTGATCGTTCAATTTATCCAACCGGGATTGATTAATGTTCACCTGGTGGGCCAGGAATTTGTTGAAGTCTTCTACCCGCTTCATTCAGCGTATCTCCTTATGTGGTTTACGATGGCTTTGGATTGGTGGGTGAAATCCCTCTCGGCAAGGGCTTTCAGGTTTGCGAGGTGCCTGGTGTCGTCCAACTCCCAGGTGTCAATTTCAGGGTCCAGCCGCAAGTACCGGTCATTCAAAATCAGCTCTGCCATGTTCGCCGAAGCCTGGGACTGAAGCGCCAACCTGTACGAGACCAGCTTGGTGCCTCCCCACCCGGTCAACAAGCCCCAGGAACCCCGTCTGGTGTACATGTTTGTCGTGTGTCCAGTGCCGATGGAAAATATCTTTACTTCCTCCACCCCCTTCTTGAATTTGGATATAGCCTCGGTCAACGCGATGATTGACGGATTGTTAGCCCAAAGGCCGCCATCCGTCAGCAGATACGGCCCGACTGCTTTGGGGTCGAAATAGGTCGGCGCCGCACAAGACGCGAGAATTGCATCCCGGAGCGGCACATCCCCGTCCCTTTCATAGGGTTCTCCAAGATCCTCCAAATAGCGGGACTTGAAGACGTGGACTCCGCCAGTGGATATATCGGCGCTCGTTATCATCAATGGCGTGGATACATCCCGCAGGACAATTTGGGGTAGGTATTCTTGCAGTACCCTTTCGAGGGTTGCCCTGGAGTACCGGCTACGCCAGAGCGCAGAGAGGCGCGAAAGGAGGCGCGATTTTCCAAATATGCGCGGCGACTCCATCTCGAAAAGACTGACCACTTCCCCCAACGGGATTCCCGCCGCCGCCGCTCCCGCGATGATAGATCCGGTGCTTGTCCCGGCAAGCAGGTCAAAGCAATCTCTGACCGGCTGCCCGAGAGCCGCTTCGACCCTGGCAAGGATTTGGGCGGGATAAATCCCTCTGGCGCCACCTCCATCCACCGCCAGAATGCTGAAGTCCCTCTTGGTGGCTGCTGGGGGCCGTATCTGGTCTAAATTAGACACGACGGGATCCTTGAATACCACCATTGACCACGGCTCGGCTATTGATTATCATCATGTTACCACGAGTGAAACAGCGTTTTGATTGGCTTACACCTATGGTAGTCTGCTGAATGTCAGGTTGTCAAGACGGTTTATTATTAGTGTAACGGAGGCGCTGGCATGGTTAAGGTGACGTTACAGAACCTGGGCACCGTCGTCCGTGAAAAACGTGGGTCCAGGGGTCTGAGGGCGGTGGCGAGCGAAATTGGCACCAGCGCACCGACGCTCTCGCGCATTGAGTCAGGTAAAATGCCCGACCTCCAAACTTTCGGGAAACTGTGTCGCTGGCTGGAACTAGACCCAGGCGCCCTCCTGGGCGTTACGCCTCAATCAGAAGAACCTGGCCCTACCCCGGTTGCTGCGGCACATCTGAAGGCGCAGCGAGAAATTGATCCGAACACGGCGAGAGCCTTGGCTAATGCCATACTCAGAGCGCAGTTGATGTTGCATGATGCTCCTGGAAAGGTGGGAGGGGTAGATGGAGAGGGGCTTTAAGACTCGCTGCGAGGAAATGTCCCGTTCGCTGAGAATAGGGCTGGGCTTGTACCCGGCTTCCCCATTGTCGGCTGAACAGCTGGCGTCTTACTTGGGGGTATATCTGTGGTCAGTCGAAGACCTTGGTTTGCCTCCGGCAGACGTTACTCAGTTGGCGCACAACGACCCGGATTCCTGGTCGGCCATAACCGTATCAGCATCCGGCCGGGATGCCATCATCCTGAATCCGAACCACCGACGGGGCCGCTATTCCAGTGATGTGATGCACGAATTGGCTCACCTGCTGCTGGGCCATGAGCCAAGCGCCGTGTTTTTCGCTGGAGAGGAGAACCTGGCCTTACGCGGGTTTAACCAGGCGGCCGAAGAGGAGGCCAATTGGCTGGCCGGCGCTTTGCTGTTGCCGAGGGATGCCCTGGTAAGACTGCGCTTACAGAAGCGCCCGAGGGAAGTGGCGTGCGACGAATACGGGGTAAGTGAAAGGATGCTGGAGTTCCGGCTGAGGGTCACAGGGGTGGAGCGGCAGTTCTCAAGGGGGAAGAAGGTTACTTCCAGAGAGTGAACGTTTCGGCAACCTGGTCCTGCATTCAACAAGGCAGGCTCCAATCGGTTAGCCTTCAAGTTACCGAGCTACCACCCGTTCAAAGGTTTGTAGTATAGTATCGCTTAAGCCCGCCAAACCCTACAAACCCGGCGCCCTCACGCTGAGGTTCAGGCTGACGGGCCAGGTGAAGCCGGCTGGCATTACCGGTTTGACCGGCGTGTCTTGGCTGACCGTCCGCTTCTGAGCGGAGCGGGACACCCGCGCAACGCGTCGGGGACATCCCGGCGCCGTACCGGTCGGGCCGCTGGGAAGACGGGCGCGGTACGCATAAGAAAGGCGTCGGGCTGCATCAGCGCCGCCGCCGCCAAGCATTCCGCCCGGGGCACACCTTCCGGTGTCCGGTGCGGGGTAGGGTGGGACCCGTGCCTGGCCCATTGCAGCAGCAATGTGGCACCCACCTGATACAGCTCGGTCAGCTTGCGGATCTCGTTGGCGCCGGGTTGTTTCTCTCCCCTTTCGCTCCGCCCCGGTCTAACCGCCCCGGTTCTCCCAACCATCGGCAATGCCCAACGCCGCGTATTCGAATCCCAATGAGCGCATCACCGGCGGGTCAAAGACGCGCCGCCCATCAACAATCAAAGGAGCGGCCATAACAGTCCGCAGCCGGTTCAGGTCGGCGTTGCGGTAATCGTCCCACTCGGTAAGCAGGAGCACGGCGTAGCTGCCGGCGGCCGCCTGATACATATCCCGGCAGTAATCCAGGTTGGAACGCCAGCCGAAGGCCTCCTGGAACCGCTCAATGGCTACCGGGTCGTGGCCGGTAACCCGGGCGCCGGCTTCCAGCAGTTGACGCACAATCTCCAGGCTGGGCGCGCTCCGCACGTCGTCCGTCCTGGGCTTGAAGGAGAGACCCCAAACCGTGACCGGCTTGCCTTTCAGCGAGTTCCGGACCTGGAGCGTCTTGGCCACCATCTGGCCCGGACGCCGCCGGTTTATCCGCTGGACCTCGTCCAGCAGCGCTGCGTCCACGCCGGCCGCGGCGGACAAGTGGGTGAAGGCGCGCATATCCTTGGGCAAACAACTGCCCCCATAACCTACGCCCGGGTGGAGAAAGGAATGCCCGATGCGGGGATCGCCGCCCACGCCCTCCAGCAACTGGCCCAAGTCGGCGCCGGTCGCCTCGCTCACGTCGGACAGCAGGTTGGCATAAGAAATCTTCAGTGCCAGGAAAGCGTTGGAAGCGTGTTTGACCAACTCGGCAGTGCCCGGATCGGTCCATAGCTTGGGGCAATCGAAGGGACGATAGAGTTCCTCAATCAAGGCGCGGCCCCGGCTCTCCGCCACGCCGATAATGATGCGGTCGGGGTTGAAGAAATCGTGGACGGCGTTCCCCTGGCGCAAAAACTCGGGGATGCAGGCCACCTCGAATTCGGCGTCCCGGCCCGCCCGGTTCCGAATGATGCCGGACAGGTAGCGATAGGTGCCGATGGGAACGGTGCTTTTCTCAATCAGCAGCCGGTAGCCGGGCAACTCGTCCGCCACGGCCTCGGCCACGCTTTTCACCTGCGACAAGTCGGCGCCGCCGCCCTCATCCTCCGGGGTGCCCACGCAGATAAAGACCACGGTGGCAAACCGCAGCGCCTCGGCGATGCTGCCGGTGAAGCACAGCCGACCCTGGCCGGCGCTCTGGCCGACCAGTTCCTTCAGCCCCGGCTCGTAGAAGGGCATTTCCCCGTCGACCAGCCGCTCCCGCCGGGGCCGGTCATTCTCGACGCAGATAACCCGGTGGCCCAGGGAACAGAAGGCCGCCGCGGTCGTCAGTCCAACGGCGCCGGCGCCGATTACTCCTAGATTCATGGCCCTAAATCTCCGCGAAGTCTATCCAAGGCTTGCATTATACCCAACTATCCGCTCGATTGTCATCGCCTTTGCCGGCCCGGGCCGACCCTTTGGCGCAGCTTTTGCCGGGACGCTCCGGCGCAGCGCGGCGCCAGCCAGGCCGCGTCCCCGGCCGCCGGCATTGGCCGGATGCTCAAGGTGGAGAAAACTGCACTGCCCAGAATTGCTCCTCCTCGTGGTACTGGCCTGTCGCGATGCGACTGAGCGCATAGTCCGGGAGCAGGACCGTTCTTATACATCCCCCTTCCAGGATTGTGCCGAAACGAAACGCTCCAAAATTGAAGTCCAAATTGTCGAACCCGTGCTGCCGGCGGTGGTCCGGCAGATCCTCCGCCGCCACCGGGGTGACATGCAGGAAGAAGCGTTGCGCCCGGTCCTCCGACTGGCACGGCTCCTTGAAGTAGATCAGCCGGTTTTCGTTTTCGTCGAGATAGACGTCGAAGGTAGAGCGTCCGGCCGGATCGCCGTATGTGCCGGATACGATTGACCGGTAGATCGCCTCGGCCTCGGAAACCGCCGCCCGGTAGCTCAGCAAATTAACAAGCGCCAGCCCAACGCTGCCCACCAGCACCAGCGAGCAGATCCACAACGCCGGCGACCTATGGAAGTGAAGCGTCCACCCCGGTGAACGGCTCGCCCCCGGTTCCGGCGCTAATTCCAACCGACGTCGCCTGCGGCGCCCCAGCGAAACCCGCGCCACCCGCAGCTTTATGCTGGCCAGGGGCGCCCACCAACCCGGGGCCGCCCAGCGCCAGGCCAGCAACTCCAGAGCATAGAAGAGACAGACGAGGCCGGCCAGATACTCCTGTACCTCAAACTCGGCGTAGGTGTCAAGCGCTGAGATGTGTTCGTGCACATACAGGAAGACCAGAACCAGTGTCCCGGTTGCCACGGAGATGACGAGCCACTGGACCTGGCGGGAAAGCAGAAAGTAGCAGCAGAACAGAAGCAGCAGGCTCCGGCCATCGCTCAAAATGACCGTCGGATCATAGAAGGACCTTGAGGCCAATGGAAACGCATAGGCCAGCGCCACCAGGAAACCGAACATGGTCAGCAAGGACGGACGTGGAATCCCCAAGAGGGTATCTTTCCGGCAGAGGAAGGCGGCCCCGGTTATGGCGCACAGAATTAACACCCCCCAGTGGAGAATAATTTCGGTCAGCTGTAGGTCGATATTGTGGATGTTGAATTCGTCCTGTTGATTCAAGCCCAGCAGGAAATCGGGCGTCGCAAACCCGAATATGCGCTGGCCCCAACTGACCTCTTCCCCGGCGATGAACACCATTGCAATGCCGCCCAGGATATAGATGCCGCGCCGGAGAAAATGCCGCTCCAACCGGGCGGTGGCGAACAGCAGCAGACCCGCCAGGAGGAACCAGACCGCGGTGAGGTTCTCCAGCCAGTTATCTTCCAGTTTCAGCGCAGCATAGCTCTGGGGAGCGGCAACGAACAGATAGCCGAAAAAAAACAGGTGCAGACACAGGCAGACGTAGCCCAGGAGGGCAATCTTGCCGTTGCCCCCCGAGTATTCGGCTGACGCAGGGGAGGGATGGGGCTGTCCGGTATGGTCGGGCCGGTTTTCACCCTCGGTCATTGCCGTTACTCATGCCTGCTGCGCCAGTCTTCCTCGCGACCCGCCCGGGGCCACCCCGGGCGGACCCCGACACGCGGCGCGTGCGCTCCGCTCCGCCTAAAGGAGACCGGTCAGCAAGGGAACGCCGGCAAACCGATATGCCCGCCCGCTTATCCGGGGCCGTCAGCCCGAACCGCAGCGTGAAGGCGAAGGGTTCGGGCCGGGTTCTGTGCCAGGTTCTGTAGGGTATGGTGGGCGGTAGTGGACTCGAACCACTGGCCTCTTGCGTGTCGAGCAAGTGCTCTAGCCAACTGAGCTAACCGCCCGGAGGACTTCAGTTTACTGATACCATCGCCCGGCGTCAACCCAGCCTTCGGGCGGGTTCCGTATTACTATAACCCGTATTATTTGGGGGTTACCCCGTATAACCCATACCCGTATAACCCGTATAACCCGTATAAGAGCGACGACCACCCCGACCGAGCGCCCATCAGCGTCCCCCCGGACTCGGTTTACCCCGTAACAGAAACCGCGACTACACCCGAAAAACAACCGGAAGCGTCATCCGACCCGGGACACAGCAGCCCCTGACATCTGATAGAATGAACAGATAGGGATCTGACCTTTTCGGGAGGAAGCAAGAGATCGAAATCCTGCTGTTCCTTTCCGCGGCCAATACCACGGAAAGCATTGGGCTAATTCGGGACGTTGCCGTAACTATGGCGGTGGCCGGAGCGGCGCTGTTGCTGTTCCGCCAGCTCAGGCTGCCTCAAGTTCTCGGCTACCTGCTGGCCGGCGTGATTGTCGGCCCCTTCACCTTCGCCAGAATCAACTTCGGCCCCCTGGCCGACTTCAACGGTCTGGTGCAGGATATCGACACCATCAATATCCTGGCCGACCTGGGTCTGATTTTTCTCCTTTTCGGCATTGGACTGGAAATCGGGTGGCAGCGCATCCGGCAGATCGGCTTCCGGGTGATCATCATCGGCTTCGTGGAAATGACCACGATGTTCGTCATCGGTTACGAGATGGCCCAACTCCTCGGTTGGACGCCGCTGGAAGGGATCTTTCTGGGCGCGGCGATGTCCATCAGCAGCTCCGCCATCCTGATTAAGATGCTGCGGGACACCGGCACGCTCCACGACCCCCAGGGCCGGATAATTGTCGGCATTCTGGTGGTAGAGGACTTTGTGGCGGTGATTCTGCTCACCGTTCTTTCCGGCGTGGCGACCACCGGCAGCGCCAACCTGGGCGACATCGGGCTGCTGGCGGCCAAGCTGGCGATCTTCGGCACGGCCGCCCTGGTATTCGGCGCTTTGTTCACCCCCCGGCTCATCCGCTACATTGCCCGGTTCCATTCGCAGGAAGTCCTGCTGGTAACCAGCCTGGCCCTCTGTTTCGGCCTGGCCCTGGCCGCCCACGAACTGGGGCTGTCCGCCGCCGCCGGGGCCTTTCTGATTGGGATGATTCTGGGCGATACGGAGCATTCGGAAGAGATTAGCCGGGTGATGAGTCCGGTGCGGGATATGTTCGCCGCTCTTTTCTTTGTATCGCTGGGTATGCTGATGGATGTCTTTACCTTTGGCGATTACCTGGTGCCGGCGTTGATTATCTCGGCGGTGTTCATCGTGGGGAAGGTGGTGGCCGATACCACCGGCGCCCTGCTGTCGGGACACGACGGGCGAACCGCGCTGCGCGTGGGTATGGGAATGCCCCAGATCGGGGAGTTTTCCCTGGCGATGGTCAAGACCGGTGCCGGGCATGGCGCGGTGGGCGCCTTTCTCAGCCCGGTAATCACCGTCGCCACGGCCATTACCGCCCTCTTCTACCCCATCATTTTCCATTCGTCCACGGCCACGGCAAACTTCATAAGCCGCATTTCACCGGAATGGCTGCGCGAATATAGCGGCGTCCTTTTTGTGTGGCTCACCGCCTCCCGTCGCGCTATTATCCTGAATAACCCGTTGGCCCACCGGATTAAGCACGGGGTGCAACTGATCCTGCTGAACATGGGGATTATCGTGGTGATAATTACCCTGGGAACCGTAACCCTGGAGTTCACCCGAACTCTGTCCGAGTGGATCCAAGTGGGCGAGGGAATTATCGGCTTGATTATTGGCGGTGCGGTGCTGGCCCTGTGCATTCCCTCCGGGGTAGCCATCTGGCGCAATCTGCAAGGCTTGACCGAGGCGGTAATGAATCAGGTCCTGCCCCGGTGGACCGCGGCGCCGGGCGGACGCCACAGTCGGAACCTGCGACTGGTGCTGCGGAACACCGTCCTGATTCTGCTGCTGCTCCTGCCGACGATCTGGGGCATACCCTTTATTGTGCGGCTGCTGTCCCTGGGCAGCGTGGCCGCGCCCGTGCCCGCCTTGATCTTGCTGGGAGCAACCGCCGGAGTGGCCCTGGCGGCCTTTCAGATGCACTCCACCCTGGAGGACACCTTCCGGCGCACTTTCCTGGGCACAACCAACCAGCATGAACACCCCCCGCCGGAGCCGGGGCGGGGGGCCGAGAATGAGGACGCCTACCTGCATTCCGACGCCGGTATGGATCCCCGACGATTAGAGGCTACGGACGAGGAGTAGGCCGCAGCGTAAAACCGGGCCTTGCGCCCAGTATTTGACCTACCGGTATTTGCTCGATTTGATACCGCCTGGCCGGCGACAGGAGATGTTTTAATGCGTATATGCTCTTTTCTGCCCAGCGCCACCGAGATTGTTTACCTGCTGGGCTTGCAGGAACAGCTTTTCGGCGTAACTCACGAGTGCGACTACCCGGCGGCGGCCAAAGACAAGCCCTGGGTGGTGCGCAGCGTTTTTGAGGGGATGGAGCCGCAGCCCAGCAGCGGCGAGATTAGCCGGGTCATCTCGGAACGACTGGAGCAGGGTTTGGGCATCTATGAGATTGACCAGGAGACGCTGCAAGCCGCCGCGCCGGACCTGCTCCTTACCCAGGCGATCTGCGAGGTTTGAGCCATCTCCTCTCGGCAGGTTGCCGAGGTCAGCGTCAGCCTCCCCAAAGAACCCCAGGTCATTTCCCTGGACCCCCAGTACGTGGGGGACGTGCTGGAGGACATCCGCCGGGTGGGCCGGGCCACCGGCGCAGCCGAGGCGGCCACGGCGGTAACGGCGCAGCTGGAGCGCCGCATTGCGGCCATCGCCGCCCGAACCGCCGGCGTCGCCCACCGGCCCCGGGTATTGCACCTGGAATGGGTGGATCCACTGATGTGCGGCGGCCACTGGGTGCCGGAAATGGTGGAAATGGCCGGGGGCGTCAATTGCTTCGGCGACAAGGAAACCGGCTCCTTCCGCCTGGAATGGGATGCGGTAGCGGCCAGCCAGCCGGAGGTAATCATCCTGATGCCCTGCGGCTTCGACGTTAAACGGGCGTTGCAGGACGTGCCGCTGCTGTCGGCCCGGGAGGACTGGGCCGCGCTGCCGGCGGTGCGGAACAACCAGGTCTATGCCATCGACGCCGGGGCCTACACCAGCCGCTCCGGGCCCCGCCTGGTGACCGGCCTGGAAATAATGGCGGAGATGATACACCCGGAGCTGTTTTCCGGCCTGATACCCGAGGCCGGGGCGCTCCGACTCTATGGGAGCAAGCCCAGGGGAGCGGAGGGCAGCGGGTAGCCTGGCTACTGTAGCGTGGTCAGTATAGTCCGACTCCAGGCGAGCAAGTCCAGGGGGAGCGGAGGGTGGCGGGGTCAGGGCGGGACCCGCTGGAGCGTTGCGCCAGTCGCATAAGCGGAAAATCGGCTCCGCTTTATACCGCTCTTATACTCCGCACCTTGAGCTGGTCTAAAGACGGGATTGGCGGTTCGCCGGTCACCAAGGCTTCCCGCCGGCTTCCCGAACCCGCCTGGCTCCCGGAGCGGGATGCGGGTGGGGGGGAGCCGAGCCGCTTGTCTGTCCCGGTGGCGCCCTTGCCTGAAACAAGCCGGGCACCCCCTGGTATATCGGTAGCAGCGGGTCCCGGTGGCGCCCTTATCTGACGGTTGCCGGGCGACCACCCGAAGGTTGCCCGGCTTGTTTCGAAGTCAGGTCAGGCTGGCCGCCAGCGTCTTCAGGTTGGTCAGTTCCGGGCTTTCCGGGTCGCCGGCTTGCCAGCCGTTGACCGCCTGGGCCAGGTGGCCCTGGGCGGCGGCTTCTCCCTTGCCGGCCAACGCCCGACCCAGCCAGAAGGTATCCCGCACCGTCTCCCGGCGGCCCAGCCGCTCTTGCAGCATCGCCTCGGCCCGGTCGAACTGCTCGGCCCGCAGGTAGGCCTCCAGCAGCGTATCCTCGAACACTTCCCGCTGGGCGTGGCTGCCGCCGATTCGGGTCAGCTGGGCAGAGACCGGTTCCAGCAACGCTACGGCCCCGGCGTAATCCTCCCGGGCAAAGGCGTCAATGCCCTGGGCCAGGGGCAGGATAATCTCTCCGGCAAAGACGCTGCCCCGTTCCACGTCGGCGCGCAGACGCTCAATCATCTGGGCCATCAGCTCCCGGTCGCCGCTGGCGGCAAAGGCCAGGGCGGCGTGGGCGTCGCGAAAAGCCGGGCCGGGCCGCGTGGCGGCGGGGGCCGCCTGCTCCTTCACCTCTTCCCAAGGCGCCGGGGGAGCCTGCCCCCCGTAAAGCTGCCACCGCCACAGCAGGGAGGCGCTGTCGGAGAGGCCGGAGATGTTCCTGGCGACGGCGGTGGGACGAATCCAATCCTCGTACAGTTGCAGCGTCTCCCGGTAACGTCCCAACGCCAACTCAAACAAGGCCTGGTGCCAGGACAGATGGACATGGTAGGCGGCGCGGGGGTCAAATCCCTCCAGCCAATTGCCCAGGAAATCGCCGCCGGTGGCCGCGTCGCCCCATTCAAAGTAGGCATGGGTAACCGAGTGGGCGGCAACAGCGTTGGCGGGATTCAGTTCCAGCGAACGCTCGGCCAGCTTCAGCGCCTGAGCCAAAAGGCCCATTTCGTGGTGGGCAAAGGCATACTGGCCCAGGAAAGCCCAATCGTCGCCACAGTGGGGGGCTAACTCCCGCATCAGGGCGAAAAGGGCCGGCGGAAAATGAGGCACGCCGGCGCCGCTGCAACCCAGCATATAGAGCCGCTGGGCCAGTCGCATCAGGATGGCGTCCCGGGGATATTCGGCCAGGTGTTCCCTGGCCCCCCGGATGGCGTCGGGGCCTTTGCCGTTGGCCCAGAGGCTGACCGCCTCGATGTGGCGCCGTTCCCGGCGGGTGATGCCGTCGGCCCGGGCCAGGGCCTGCCCGGCGCTTTCCCGGGCTGCTTCGGGACGGGCGCGGGTCATATGCATAAAGGCCAGACAGCCGTGGGCCAGGGCAAAGCCCTCGTCCAGGTCAATGGCCTCCTGGAGCTTCTCCTCGGCGCCGTAGTTCTGGGCCAGCAGTAGGTCAACGCCCTCCTGCCAGCGGTTGGCGGCGGCCGGGGAGTTGGTGGAGAGGGTCATTCCGTAGCGGTCTTCAAGGTGGCCCGGCATAATCATACCTCCCTGGATGGTCTGAGGGTTCAATCGGCGGCAAGTCTCCAGATTACCGCATTATTAAGCGTCGGGGATTCGGATTACGGAGCGCAGGGTTTCGCCCCGTTCCATGGTGGCAAAGGCAGCCTCGGTATCCTCCAGCTGGATAACCCGGGACACCACCCGGTCCAGGTCCAGTTCGTCGGACAAATAGTAGTTAGCCAGGAGGGGAAAGTCCCGGGAAGGGAGATTGTCGCCGTACCAGCTAACCCGCAAAGAACCGCCCAAGCCGAAGAATTGCAGCAGCGGCACTTCGGCAACCATCGTCGGGTCGGGGACGCCGATGAGGACGCAGGTTCCGGCCAGGTCCCGGGACCACAGGGCTTGCAACAGGGTTTGCGGCATTCCGACGCATTCAAAGGAGTAGTCCACGCCACGACCACCGGTCAGCTCCTTGATCGCCGCCACCGGGTCGGTATTGGCGGCATTGACCGTGTCGGTGGCGCCAAATTCCCTGGCCCAGGCCAGCTTGTTATCGGCGAGGTCCACGGCGATTATGCGACCGGCCCGGGCCAGCTTGGCGCCCATAATTACGCTGGAACCGATGCCGCCGCAGCCATAGACGGCCACACTGCTGCCCCGGCGCACGCCGGCGGTGTAGAGGACGGCGCCAACACCGGTGGTTACGCCGCAACCCAGCAGGCTGGCTTGCTCCGGCGGGCAGGCGGCGGGAACCGGAACCGCCTGACGGGCCGCGACGACGGTATGGGTGCAAAAGGTGCCGATACCCAGGGCCGGACTCAGGGTTGCGCCGTCCCTTTTGGCCGACATCCGGGGTTGGGCGTTAAGGCTGGCGGCACAGAGGTTGGGCTGCCCCAGGGCGCAGAACCGGCAGTAGCCGCAGGGGGCGCGCCAGGCCAGAACCACATAATCGCCGACTTCGGGGGCGGTAACGCCCTCGCCCACCGCCTCAACGATGCCGGAACCTTCGTGGCCCAGCAGATAAGGAAACTCGTTGCCGATTTTACCCAGCTTGTAATGCAGGTCGGTATGGCAGACGCCGCTGGCCTGAATCCGCACCAGAACCTCGCCCGGCCCCGGGTCGTCAATCAGGATTTCCTCCAACAGGGCCGGCTCCCCGGCGGTTCTCGATACAACTCCCCTTCCGTTAATCGGCACGGCAAAACCTCCCGAACGTGTTCCGGGGATTATGGCATTGCGGGCGGTAGTTGGCAATGGCGCCACTCTCGCCCTGCCGTCACTCTCGCCCTCCGGGGTTGCCCCGACCCGCGCCTCCCGCATCGGAGCGTTATAGCGGTCATAGGGTTATACCGCGTCCTTGGTTGGTAGTATAGTGTAAGATGCAAGCGGCGGGGCAAGGGCACAAATCATTGCCCCGGAAAGGACCGGAGCAATGAAAGGCCGAATCCTTATTCCGGTTACCGCCGGTTTAATTCTGACTGCCCTGATTGCCCTGGTAATAGTAGCAGATGGGATGCTGGCCGCCGGCGACTGGCGGGGTGACCGGACGCTGGTCATCGCCACCAGCATCGACTACCCGCCTTTCAGCTATGTCGGCGCCGATGGCGGCCCGGCCGGGTTTGATTACCAGTACGGCAAGCTGCTGTGCCAGCAGCTCAAGGCGAAATGCGAATGGCGGACCGGGCCTTTTGAAACGCTTTCCGAGGGGATTGCCCAGGGCGAGTTTGACGTGGTGATTAACTCGCTGACCCGGACGGAGTACCGGGAGCGGTTGATGCACTTTTCCGACCCTTATTACAAGTCCTACGGCCAGTTTGTGCGGCGGGCCGGCAGCGACGCCTCGCTGGACGGCCCGGGCCGGGTGAAGGTGGCGGTGCAGTCGGAGACGATCTACGAACGCTACCTGAACCTGCCCCAGTTTGACGGACTGGAGCAACATTCCTTTGCCAACCAGGATGACGCCTTCCGGGCGGTAGCCGAGGGCCGGGCCGACCTGACCATTGCCGACGACGTGCTTACCGACCTGGCGGTCAACCAGTCGCCCTTTCTGGCCGGCGGCCAGCTGGGGCCTTTTGAGCGGGTGGGGGAGCGGGTTGTACCCCGGCCCGGCACTCCGGAGGCGGCGGCCCTGGGCAGCGGGGAGATCGGCATCGTCGTGCCCAAAAGCAACGTTCAGCTGTTGCCGGAGATCAACCGGGCCATCCGGGAAATCAACGCCGGCCGCGCCATCGCGCAGGTGAGCGAGGGGTACTTCGGAAGAAACATCGTGAACCGGTCGGAGCAGCATTAGTTACGCCACCGTTCCCGGCGCCTACACCGGCGTAGCCGCTTCAAGCCCAACCGGGAAGGCGTCGCAGCCCTGGTTACGCTACCCTTCCCGGCGCCTACACCGCGCCTTCAGCTTCCAACTGCGCCAACTCCTCCGGCGTCAGGCCGCCCAGGGTGCAAAGGATGGCCCGGTTGTGCTGGCCCAGCGTGGGGGGCGGGGCGGACGGGGATCCAGCGCAGTCCGTGAGGCGCAGGGGAGTGCGGAGGGAGCGGAATTGGCCGCCCAGGGTGTCGCCGGTGTCCACGAACATCCGCCGGGCCGCCAGGTGGGGGCAGACGTTCAAGTCCGCAATAGTCTGGGCGACGCCCATGGAAAAGCCCAACTCGGTGAGCTTCCCCGCCACTTCCCACCGAGGCCGCCGAATTGACCATTCCTCAATGGCCGGGATGACCTGGTGGTAGATGAACTCGCCGTCAGCGCTGCCCAGGTAGCGGGGATCGGCGGCCAGTTCTTCCCGCCCCACCAGTTGCCATAGGGCGCGCCAGCGTTCCTCCAGCCGGACGCCGGCCATTACCAGGTAGCCGTCGGCGGCCCGGAAAGTCAGCCCGGCGGTAGCCATCCGGTCCCAGTCCCGCCCGATACTCTGCCCGGTAGCCTGGTAAGTGTTCATATTGCTGACCAAGTGCGACACCAGGCACTCGTACATCGCCATATCCACCCGCTGGCCCCGACCGGTACGGCGGCGGGTTTCCAGGGCCAGCAGGATGCCCAAAGCGGTCCAGAGGCCGGGGATGGAGTCGCCGATGTTGTCGCCAACACTCTGGGGCGGGCCGTCCGGGTCGCCGGTCAGCTCCATCCAGCCGGACATGGCCTGGATCGCTAGATTGTTGGCCGGCCAGGCGGAGTAAGGGCCGCGCAGGTCGGGACTGTCGCCGTAGCCGGTAATGCTGGCGTAAACCAGGCCGGGGTTCAATTCCCGCAGCCGGTCGTAACCCAGGCCCAGCCGTTGGAAGGCCCCCGGCCCCCAGTTGTCCAGCAGCACGTCGGAGGCCTGAACCAGGCGCTCAAAGGCGGCCTTGCAGCGGGGATGGCGCAAATCCAGGGTAACGCTCTGCTTGTTGCGGTTGACGCCCAAGTAGCGGGAACTGACCCGCCCGCTGCCGTCGGCGGCGTCAATGTAGGGGCCGCGCTCCCGGGCCAGGTCGCCGGTGCGGGGCCGCTCAATCTTGATAACCTCGGCGCCCATATCGGCCAGAATCAACGAGCAGAAGGGGCCGGCCACAATGTGGGTGGCGTCCAGCACCCGCAGGCCGGCAAGGGGCAGGGGCAATGGCTGCTGGTCGTTGGGGGTAGGCATAGAGAGCCTCCGATTACGATGGCGATTCAGGGTCGGGGTATTTTCATCCAGCGCCGGAGCGACGGACAAGGAGACGACCAGGTTGGCATTGCCCTTGATATTGCACCCCGGGTTCCCTAATCCTCTTTGTTCTCCCAGAAAGCCCTTATCCGCTGAAAACGTCCGATGCGCTCGTTAATCTTGTCTATTTCTCGGGGATAGAACTCCATTACGTTATTGCAAAGTTCCAGCATCCAGGACTTCCGGGAATAGCCGGGATTGATGTTGATATAGTTGGAGTTGGCTATTTGAATCTGACCCCAGCCCAAAGCCCCAATGGTAAGGCAATCCCAACTTAGGAATTCAATGGGAAGAAAACTGATGTCCTCCACTTCTAACCGCGTACCGGCTATGGTATAGCGGACAATCAACAAAACAAAATAATTGCGGTCATCCTGGTAGAAGCGAGCCAAACGCTCAACTGAGGTGAGGTTCGGCATATTGAACCTGGTATCGGTGCGATGCGTCTTGACATCGACCACGTAGTAGAAACCTTCCGGGTCTTTGAAGGCCAAATCAGCCATGGCGCGCCGGGCAAAGTTGGCTGAATACTCGGCACAAAAAGGCCCCAAGATAGTTTGGAAATTGTCCGCCAGAATTTCCTGAACTGCATCGCCAACGGCGCGGGGACTGACCGCAGTGCTCGCCGACAAGAAGCCTTCCTGGGCATTAAGAACTTCCCGGGTTAGCCGTTGCAAGATCAAGTAGGAATCGGTGCTAAACAGTTGACTGGGCATATAACATTATCCCGGCCGCTGGCTTAAAGCAGCGGATGAGATAGTCGGGGAGAGCGGGTATGTTTTTGCAGTTCCCGACGGGCATTCCGTTCCCAGAATACCCCACCGGCGTAACCTTGGATATCCAGGTGGGTGTCCGCCAGAGCCAGCCTCTTTTCCGCCAGACAACAATACCAATCGTCGATTTCAATGCCCAGATAACGCCGGCCTAATTTTTTAGCCACTACGGCGCTGGTTCCAACGCCCAGAAAGGGGTCGAAGACCATATCTCCGGGACGACTGCTGGCGAGGATTATTTTTGCCAACAGTTTCTCCGGTTTCTGGGTAGGATGGCCGGTGTTTTCGGGCATAGACCAGAAGGGCACCGTCAGATCAGTCCAAAGGTTGGAAGGATGGGTTAGCCGGTAATTGCCCCGTTCTGTTTTTTCCCAATCCTTTGGCGTGCCGGCAGCGTCGGTATAGGGCGCCAACACCCTCCTTTTCAGCTTGACCGCCGCGGCATCGAAATAATAGTCGTCGGACACGGTGCAAAACCATATGTCCTCAGAACAATTCTTCCAGTTGCTTTTCGACCCGCGTCCCTTCTCCCGTTCCCAAGTAATGCGGTTACGCAGGATGAAGTGATTCTGCGCCACTCGCTGAATAGCGGCGGCGGACTGCCAGTCGCCACAAATATATACCGATGCCTCCGGCTTTAACACGCGGACCAAACAGCTTAACCAAGAATCCAGCCAATCGGCGTATTCCACGTCCGAACTCTTGCGAAAAGAAACCGTTCTCCAATCCTTGTCCAAGTTATAGGGAGGGTCCAGAAAGAGGAGATCAACGAAAGCGTCAGGAAGGAAATCTATGACCTTCAGCCAGTCTTGATGGATGATTTGGTTCTCCAGCTGGCCGGGTTCAACCGGCGCATCCAAAAACATAAGCCTAATCCGGTATTCCGCGTATTCTCGGGAAGACATTTTCAGACTCCGGTTCCGCGGCGAAGGCAACTTATCCCAACCCTCTCGGCCGGTGGAGCCAACCTCGCTTGCCAAAGTGCGCCTCCCAAATCATCTACCCGATTTGCCGTCAGCTTGCCGCTACCTTTCCGGGAATTGCCAGGTCCGGGAATTGCCGGGGACGGGTGACGCCCGTCCCCGGCGAAAGTGGTTATACGCCGCCAGTTCAGGTGGCGGTTACGTCCGAGGGGGTGGCGCCGAAGCGGGCGGCCTGCAACTGGTCGCTGCTGGCTGGCGGGGTGGCGGCCAATTCGTCGGCCAGGCCCGGCGGCGGTTCCACGTCCTTGAGCGCCGGAATGACCTCCTCGCCCATCAGCCGGATCGAGCGCATAATCTTTTCGTGTTCCAGGCCGCCGAACATCATCCAGTTGCTGACGTTGGTAACGCCCAGGGTGGCGGCCTGGCGGAACTTTTCGGTTACGGTATCCGGGCTGCCGAAGTAGAGACGCTGCATAAAGCCGTCATCGTCCAGTTCACCCGCGTAGGGGCCTACCTGGACCCGGCCGTCGGCCACGGCCAGGCGGTTGAGGGCGCGTCCGGCCCGGTTCTGCCAACGAGCATAGTCCAACTGCTTGCGGGCGGCGGCGTCGGTTTCCGCCACGTGGGTAATGGACTGGAGGCCCAGTTCCAGACCATAGATCGACTTGCCCAGAGCCTTGCGCGCGTGGATGAGGGAGGCAAAGTGGGTGCGGACGCCGGCGTCGCCCAACAGTCCGGTGGTCAGGGGCATCATATCCCATTCCGCCGCCAGCTGCATCGACTCGACGCTGGTGCCGGCGATCCAGAAGGGAGGATGCGGCTTCTGCATGGGTTTGGGCCAGACGGTGGTCGCGTGGGGAACCTGGATCTGCTCGCCGGAGTAGGTAAACGACTCGTCCTGAGTCCAGGCTTTTACCAGCACGTCCAGGCTTTCGATGAACTTCTGGCGGGAATCCTCCAGGGTAACGCCGAAGCGGGACATTTCATGGGGTTGGTAGCCCCGGCCCACACCGCAGATAAAGCGGCCGTCAATCAGGTTGTCCAGGACGGCCACCTCCTCGGCCAGACGCAGCACGTCCCAGATGGGGACGACCAGGATGCCGGTGGCGATTTTCAGCCGCTTGGTGCGCTGACCGATGTAGAGGGCCTGCAGGAGGGGCGCCGGGGAGTTGCCATAGTTGGAAAAGTGGTGTTCGGCAATCAGACAGTAGTCGAAGCCCATCTCCTCCGAGTATTGAATCTGTTCAACCCCTTCCTCAAATAAGGTTTTCCAGTTACGCAGGTTGGGATTCGGCCATTCGTAAAAGAGGCCAAACTTCATAAGGGAGATTCTCCTTATCGGGTATGGGCCGGGTATGGATAGATGCGCCGTAGAGCTTATCAAATACCGGCGGGTTTGGCAAAAGGCGGAGTCGGCACCGGGGACGCCGAGCCGCGCCGTGTCTCCCGGTGTAAACCGCCCGGCGCTGACCGGTATGCTATATACTGGTTGGAGTATTAGCCGGGGTGGTGCAGCTGGTGATTGCCGGTATTGTTTTTCTGGCCGGGTTGTTGTTTGTAGTTTTCTACGTTGCCTGCGACTCCAGGCGGGTGTTCTGGCGCGACCCGCGGCGGCGGGACAGCCGGGGTTCTCACCTGCCGATCCGCTTTTTCTGGTGGTAGGCGGCCCGCTCCCCCGGCTTCCCTCCCGCCAGGGGCTTGCCCGGGCGCGGGCGTCAGCTATCGGCCAGCAGCGGGTCTATGACCACCAGCCTGGGGCTTGCCCGGGCGCGGGCGTCAGCTATCCGCGGAGCGATGGGAGTATGACCGGTTGACCGGGGAGCCAGACCGCGCAACGCCCCGGCAACAGCGCCGGGTGATCCGGGCCTGGTGTATGTATGACTGGGCCAATTCCGGCTATGCGACCAGCGGCGGGGCGGCCATATTTCCGGTTTACTTCGTGTTGCTTTTCAAAGATGCTCTGGGCGAATCGGTCAGCCTTTTCGGCTTCACCCTCACCGGCAGTTCCACCTGGAGCCTGAGCATCGCCGGTTCCACCGCCCTGGTAGCCCTGTCCAGCCCGATACTGGGTGTCATCGCCGACCGGGTGGCGATTAAAAAGACCCTGTTGCGGGTTTATACGGCGGCGGGGGCGTTATTCACCGGGCTGATGTTCTTTTCGGCCTACACCGGACAGCCGTGGCTGTGGTTTCTGGGAATGTTCGTCCTGGCTAACGTGGGGTTCGCCGGCTGCCTGGTCTTCTACAACGCCTTTCTGCCCCACATTGCGCCCCGGGAGTCGCTGGACTCGGTGAGCAGCCGGGGGTTTGCGTATGGCTATGTGGGCGGCGGGCTGCTGCTGCTGGGCCACCTGGGGGCGATTGCCGCCACGGCCGGCACGGATTACGCCGACCTGGTTACCCGAATCGCCATCGTATCCATCGGCGTCTGGTGGTTCGGCTGGGCCTGGTGGACGCTGCAGGTGGTGCCGGAACCCCATATACCCAACGAGTTGCACGGCCTGCGGGTGGGGCGGGCGGTTGCCCTGGCTTGCCGCGAACTGGGCCGTACCTTCCGGGAACTGCGCCGGTTCAAGGTAGTCCTCATTTACCTGGTTTCCTACCTGTTGTTCAACGACGGAATCCAGACGGTGCTGGTCATAGCCGGAGCCTTTGGCGCCGACACCGTTGGCATTCCCCTGGTATTCAACATGGCGACTATCCTGGTTATCCAGTTTGTCGCCGCCGGCGGGGCGCTGGCTTTCGCCTGGCTGGCGAGTCGCATCACCACTCGGGGAGCGTTGGGCGTCAGCCTGGCGGGGTGGGTTATCGTCATACTGTTCGGCGCGTCGGTGGCGCCCCTGCCTCCCGACCGGCATTCGGATTTTGACTACCGGTTAAGTTACCGGGCCGGGGCCGGGGCTTACCTGGTGGAAGGGGCGCCGGAACTGGAGGATTCTCGTCAGGCCCGGGTCTGGCAGGAGGAGTTGGCGAGCGGCGGCCGGGTCGGGTCCGGCGGCTCCCTGGCCGCCGGGGACCCGGTGGCGGCAGCGGTGGCGGGGCGATTGCTGGAGTTGACGCGTTCCTCGGACAATGCCCCCTACAGCGTATCCCTCAGCGGTGGCCCCCTGGCCGGAGAAGTCGCCGTGGGGGCGCTGCACCCCTCAACCCTGGGACAGGGACCGCTGGACTGGTGGCCGGCCCTGGTGCGGGGCCGGCTGTGGGCGCCTTTGGGTCTGGACGCCGGGTATCAGTGGCTGCTGCTGGGGGTAGGCGTTGGCCTGGTGATGGGCGGCAGCCAGGCGCTGGCCCGCAGCCTCTTCGCCCAGATTGTACCCCACACCCGCAGCGGAGAGTTCTTCTCCTTCTTCGGGTTTATGGGCCGGGTTTCGTCGGTTTTCGGGCCAATTCTCTACGTGGCGATTACCGGCATTTTCGATACCCGGGTGGCAGTGGCTTCCATAATGTTCCTGGTAATCGCCGGGGCGATCGTATTGCGCCGGGTGGACGTGGCCGCCGGCGCCCGGGCGTCGGACGCCGAGGATGAACGGCACTACGCCGCCGCCGGGGAGGCAATGCCCAGGTGATTGGCCCGGGTGATTGCCCTTGGTGCTTGCCGGGGTCTGTGGGGTTCTGGTCCGGGGCAGCCGCCGGCTTTGCGGCCGGCATTGGAATGCCGATATTGAAACGAACGGCCTGGAGCCGAGGGGAAATTATGGAAGAGGGAATGCCGAGCGGGAGGTGGGTTTTCTACTATGATGGCGACTGTGGTTTCTGCCGGGCAGCGATGCGCCTGCTGGCCGCGGTGGATTTTTTCCACCGGTTAACCTGGACTCCTTTCCAGGAGTTGGCGGCCCCGCCCCCGGGGTTGTCCTGGGCCGACCTGGACCGGGCGGCGTATCTGGAAACCGGGCCGGCGGCGACCGGCAGGGGCGGAGCGGGTCGACGGTATGAAGGGTTTTACGCCTTTCGGATGCTGACGCTGCGGCTGGCGCCCTTGGTGCCTCTGGCGCCCCTGCTGTGGCTGCCGGGGGTCAACCGGCTGGGCGAGGCAGCTTATCGCCGAGTAGCGCGGAACCGTTGTCGCCGCGGCCAACCACGAGGGGTCTGAAAGACCCGGCGGCAGCCACCGCCCGGAGCCGTAGCCCTCCCCGCCCGGACGGACGGCCGCCGGGTGGAGCCGCCTCCGCCCGTAACCGCGGTGGCTCCGGTAAAATCTCTCCCGGCGCGGGATTCAAATGCTTCACTCCGTTCCGAATGACCGGCTAACGGCCTACCCTCCCGGATTGAAACCCGCCCCGGTAAGCCGGAATGACGGGAGGGCAACCACGGAAATGATGGCGACCTCCCTGTGCTATACTAAAGGGCGGCTCGAACCTGACGGCCCAAGCAGTTAACCCAAACAGTTAACGATGGAGGGGGAAAATGACTGCCACCGCCCGGCCCGATTCCGATCGCCCCGGACCTGGCCCCGACCGACCTGGCGCTGATCGACCTGGCACCATCGGCGAGTTGCGCGACAGCGGTTACCGGGTGCTTCCGGTGCGGGAGGAATTGCGCAAGAACCTGATTGCCAAAATGCGCGCCGGGGAAAGCGTGTTCCCCGACGTTATCGGCTTCGAGGACACGGTAATCCCCCAACTGGAGAACGCCATCCTGGCCGGCCAGGATGTCATCCTGCTGGGCGAGCGGGGGCAGGCCAAGTCCCGCCTCATCCGCAGCATGGTCGGCTTGCTGGACGCGGCCGTTCCCAAAATCGCCGGCTGCGAGATTAACGATGACCCCTTCAACCCCATCTGCCAGGCCTGCCGCGACCTGGTGGCGGAGCTGGGCGACGCCGTGGCAATCGAGTGGATAACCCCGGCGGAACGCTACTCGGAGAAGCTGGCGACGCCGGACATCTCCATCGCCGACCTGATCGGCGAAATCGACCCCATCAAGGTGGCCGAGGGCCGGCACCTGTCCGACGAATTAGCCATCCATTACGGGCTGGTGCCCCGCACCAACCGGGGCATCTTCTCCATCAACGAACTGCCCGACCTGGCCGAGCGCATTCAGGTGGGCCTCTTTAACCTGATGGAAGAGCGGGACGTGCAAATCAAGGGCTACCGCATCCGTCTGCCCCTGGACGTGTACGTGGTGGCTACCGCCAACCCGGAGGACTATACCAACCGGGGCCGCATCGTTACTCCCCTGAAGGATCGTTACGGCTCCCAGATTCACACCCATTACCCCCGGCGCATTGAGGAAGAAATCGCCATTATGGACCAGGAGCGGTCTCCCTTGTTCGACGCGGAGAACTTGGTCGTCCCCCGGTATATGAAGGAAATCCTGGCCGAGATTACCGCCCAGGCGCGGAGCAGTAACGAAATCAACCAGCGCTCCGGGGTCAGCGTCCGGGTGTCCATCGCCAACTATGAGACCCTGTTGGGCAACGCCGTGCGCCGGGCCATCCGCTCCGGGGACGCGCTAGCCTGCCCCCGGATCAGCGACCTGCCCTACATCGCCGCCTCCTTCGGGGGCAAGATCGAGTTGGAAACCTTCGAGGAAGGGCGGGAAGGCCGGGTGATGGAGGACTTGACCAAGCGGGCCGTCCGGCGCATCTTTGGCAGTTACTTTGACGTGGAAGCCCTGGATGACATCGTAACCTCCTTCGACCTGGGCCACCAGGCCGAGACGGGCAGCGAAAAGTCGGCCGGCGAATACCCGGCCCTGGCCGCCCGGGTGGACGGGCTGACCACCGCCGCGGCCCGGCTTACTGACGACTCCCGCCCCGAGGTTTTGGCCGCGGCAGTAGAGTTCGTGCTGGAGGGGCTGCACCTGAATCGCCGCCTCAACTGCGAGCGCACGCCCACCGGTTACAGCTACCGGCGGTAGGGAGTTCCGTTTCCCTTCCCGGTCTTTTCCCGGTCTTTGCGCCAGGCGCGGTCTTTGGCTTTGTAGCGGCGCAAAAACGCTCCGGCCCCTGCGTACATTCCGGTTTTGGTTTCGTTTACAATCAGGGTTTACCCGGTACAAGCAGCAGCAACTACTCTACCGACGGTTGGACGGGGAGTGGCTTATGGGTTTACCCGGTACAAGCGGTACAAGCAGCAGCGACTACACCCTAAAAGTAAACGGCTTCCCGGTTTTCGGCACCTTGCCCGCCCCACCGGAGCTTTTGACCTTTTGCCGAGGGTTCACTTTTCCAGCGGGTTACGCGCCGGTTACCGGCCAAGCTCCAGCCACCGCTGCGCCGCCTTTCTGACCTCCTCCCGGTCCAGAGCCGCCACCAACTCGCCGGCGTCGTTGGCCTGGAAGGCTGACTCCCGGTGAAACTCGGTGGTCAGGGCGGCCGTCAATTCCTGCCGGTCGTAGTCCCGGGGCCGGCCGGACAGCTCCGGCTCCAGGGCAGCCAGATGGCTTTCCACCGCGGCGGTCAGCAGTTCCGCCTCCACCGCCTGGCGTTGTAGCTGCCCGACGCTTTGCAGGTGGCGGCCCAGGTAGCAGCCGCCGAACTGCATTACCTCGCATTCCCGGCCTTCATACGGGCCGGTGGACTGATACCTGGGTTCCAGGGAGTTGTCGGCCAAATAGTCCCGCACCGTTCCGTCCTCTGCATCGGGGCGTTCCAGGTCGAAAATCAACTGGACGGTGTACATAAAGAACCCGGCCGGTTCAACTTTTATCAGCATCGGCCCTCCATAATGGGAAAGTTGAGCGGGGAAGTTGTTGGCGTCGGGGTGCCGGGCGGATCTGGGGAATAATGACTGAGCCGCCTTCGGACGGCTTCAGCCTTTGGGGGGAGCGGCGGCGCTCCCCCTGGCTTTATTTGAAAACCGCCTACCGCCCCACTGCCGCCATTATCCGGCCCACGGTGGCCGGGTCGGGTTTCAGAGCGCCGGCGTCGATGCCGTGCATGGCGTCCACGATGGCGTCGTGGAAGGGAGTAGGCACGCCGGTTTCTTGCCCCTTGCGGCAGATCAACCCGTTCATAAAGTCAATCTCCGAGTGGCGGCCTTTATGCACGTCCTGGGCCATGGAGGCCAGCCAGTTGACCCGGCCACCCCGTCCGGTCATTATAGCGTCCAGTTCCTCGAACACGTCGCCCCGGTCGGCGTCGGCCCAGGTGCGGGCTGGAATGCCGTTGATGTCCACCACGTCCAGCCCCTGCGCCAGCCCCACCCGCGCTCCCTCCTTGGCCAGGTGAATGCGTATCAAGCGGCAGCGGGCGTCTTCGGCCAGATCCTGGGACCCCAGGGTGGACATAGCGGAAATGGCATTGCCCATCCCGTTCTGGCACAGCTTGGCCCAGCGTTCTCCCTGGAGGTTGTCGGTGGCATAGGCGGCGTCAATAAGGTCCAGCTTTCGAGCGATGCCCTCGCTGCGGGGCGTGATTTGGTGGTTCTGCTCGCCCACCCGAAAGACCACGTGGCCGTGGTTGCGGCCCGGCTCCCCGCCGCGCAACACGTGGCCCGGCTCCCACAGGGCCACCTCGATATGGGAGGCGATGCAGCCCAGTTCCCGGTCGTGGCCGACGATTTCGCCGATAACCGGGTCGTTCCAGCAGTTTTGCAAGGATATAAAATACCCTTCGGGCTTGACGTAACGCTTGATGAAGTGGGTGGCCCACTCGGTATCGTAGGACTTCATCGCAATAAAGGCGAAGTCGAAGGGTTGGGTAATGGCCTGCGCGTCGGTCAAGTGCAGGGCCTTTACCGGGACGGTGAAATCACCCTGGCTACCGCTGGCCCGCAGCCCCTGGGAACGCATCGTTTCCACGTGCTCCGGCCACAGATCGATAAAGGTTACATCCTCGCCGGCCTGCGTCAGAAAGGCGCCGACGTAGCTGCCCAGGGCGCCGGCTCCCATAATCGCAATCTTTTCGGCCATTTTTTCACTCTCCTATGTGCTGGTGGTATTTCGCTAACTTGCCCCGGATTTACGGAGGCCAGGATACCACAATGCGGCGGGGCCGGATCTTGCTGTTGGAATTGCCGGCGACGTGGCCCACTCCCGTATCCCATATAGGTGTCAAGATAGAATTGACCTTGCCGGCCCCGAGTCCCCGGCAACGAGAGAGGCGGCGCGCCGGCTTCGCTCCATCCCCATGCGCCTAATGCGCCTACAGCTGCACCGGGTCGCTGGCGGCGGCGCCATCCTGGTAGTGGGCCATCCTAATGCGCCTACAGCTGCACCGGGTCGCTGGCGGCGGCGCCATCCTGGTAGTGGGCCATCCTAAATGCCCCTACAGCCGCACCCCCAAGAGGTTTTGGGCGCACACTGACCGGCAGCCATCCCTATACTCCTACAGCTGCACCAACCGGGCGTCGTGTATTTGGGGCAGGGCTTTTATTTCTTCCAGCACCGGCGGAGGAACCGCGTCGTCCAGTCCCAGCACCATCATCGCCTGGCCCCGGGCGCTGAGGCGGCCGACTTCCATAAAGCTGATGTTGATGTTGTGGCGGCCGGCTACCGTGCCTACTGCGCCGATGGAACCCGGCTGGTCCAGGTTATCTACAAACAGCATATAGGGCGCCGAGGGAGCCAGGTCCAGCCAGTAGTCGTTGACCTTGACGATGTGCGGCTCGTTGCGCAGGGAAGCGCCGGCCAGGGTGACGCTGCCGTTGCTGGTGGTCAGGGTAACGGTAAGCAGGCTGGTATATTCCGGCGCCACCGAGTTTTTCTGTTCGATGATCCGCAGGCCCCGCTGCTGGGCCAGCAGGGGAGCATTAATCAGGTTCACCGGTTCGGAGGTTACCGGCGTCAGCACTCCGGCCAGCACCGCCGACTTGAGCATAATCGTATCGTGCTGGGCGATTTCCCCCTCATAGGCGATGGTAACGCCCATAAACTGGGCCTGGGCCAGGTGGGTCAGCAGCTTGCCCACCAGCGAAGCCACCGGAATGTAGGGAGCCAGCAGGTCGTGGGCGTCGGGCGCCAGGAAGGGGGCGTTGACCGTATTGCGGGCGGGGCGGCCCTCCAGCACGGCCAGGACCTGCTCCGCTGCCTCAATGGCTACCTCCCGCTGGGCCTCCTGAGTAGAGGCGCCCAGGTGGGGCGTAGCCATTACCCGGGGGTGGGCTACCAACGCCTGGTTCCGGGGCGGTTCCTGGACAAAAACGTCCAGGGCGACCCCGGCCAACCGGCCATCTTCCAGTGCCTGGAGCAGGGCAGCCTCGTCAATCAACTCGCCCCGGGCCACGTTTATCAGCCGCGCCCCCGGCTTCATCAAGGCCAACTCCCGCGCCCCAATCAGGTTGGCGGTGGCGGGAGTCAGCGGCGTATGCAGGGTTACAAAGTCCGCTTGGGCCAGCAGGTCGTCCAGGGGCAGCAACTCGGCGCCCAGCCGCCGGGCATAGTCCGGGCCGACAAAGGGGTCATAAGCCAGCAGGTGCATGCCGAAACTCTGGGCCCGGCGAGCCACCTCGGAGCCGACCCGGCCCAGGCCGACGACGCCCAGGTACTTGTTGCGTACTTCGATGCCCATAAAGGCGCTGCGCCGCCACTCGCCCTGTTTCAACGACTGGTAAGCCTGGGGGATGTTGCGGGCCAGGGCCAGCATCAGGGCCAGGGAATGCTCGGCAGCGGCCACGGTGTTGCCGATGGGAGCGTTGACCACGGCGATGCCGGCGCCAGTGGCCGCCGCCAGGTCAATGTTGTCCACGCCGATGCCGGCCCGGGCAATGACCTGGAGTTTGCGGCCGGCCGCAATAACCTGGGGCGTAACCCGGGTCTCGCTGCGCACCACCAGCGCATCGCATTCCGCGACGGCCGCCGGCAATTCCTCCGGCTTCAGCCCGGTTTTAACCTCCACCTGCGTCCGGGCGGACAGTAGTTCCACCCCTTCCGCGGCGATGGGGTCCGAAATCAAAACTTTAGCCATAAAAAATCCTGCTTGTATAATTGGGATGGGTACATAATACACCAAACGGGCCGGGCCGGTGTTAAAGAAAGGTAAAATGCCGGGACGCCTTGAGCAATCTATCTCAGCCTACCCCCTCGGACCACTCGCCTCCAGCTACTATCGGTGAACCCCGATGTCTCGGCGACGGGGAAAAACCGCCTTGCCTTGACCTGCCGCTTCAGGAGGGCTAGGATTGTCTTCTAATGAAATCCCGTTAATTGAGGAGGCGCAGCGCCGATGCCCACGGAGTTTAGGGAAGAGTTTGTCGCGGTAGGCGGCTCAAAGGTACACCTGCTCACGGGAGGCTCGGGCGATCCTCTGTTGATTTTGCACGGGGCCGGCGGCAGTGAAGGTTGGCTGGGCTACGTTCAGGCCCTGGCGGAACGCTTTACGGTGTACCTGCCTTCTCACCCGGGCTTTGGCGCCTCGGAAAGGCCGGACTGGTTGGAAACCATCCCCAATATGGCCTGTTTCTATAACTGGTTCCTGGAAACCCAGGGACTGCTCGGCTGCCGGGCCATCGGCTTCTCCATGGGCGGCTGGCTGGCGGCGGAAATGGTGGCGGCGGCCGGCCCGGTATTCAGCAAGCTGCTGCTGGTCGGAGCGGTGGGCCTCAAGCCTCAAGCGGGAGAAATTGCCGATGTATTCATCATCTCTCCGGCCCAGGTCATCGACCTGTTGTTCCACGACCCGGCCCAGGCCCCGGAGTACGACCAAATTTTCGGCCAACCGCCCCCGCCGGAGCAGTTGGCGGTACTGGAGCGCAACCGGGAAATGGCGGTGCGGGTCTGCTGGAAGCCTTATATGCACGACCCCAGCCTCGGCCCCCGGCTGGCCCGGGTAAACATCCCCACCCGGATCCTCTGGGGACGGGAGGACCGGCTCGTCCCGGTGGAGTGCGGCCAGCTCTTTCAACAGGCCATTCCCGGCTCGGATCTGGTGGTGCTCGACCACTGCGGCCACCTGCCTCAGCTAGAAAAGCCGGAGGAGTTCCTGCAAGCCGCCCGGTCTTTCCTGTAAACCGAATTTAACCGCGCCCGGGCGCGCAGCAGCGCGAATCGGGCCAGGGTTGGGGGATTGGTAATCCCCGGTTAGCAAAACTGCCCGGCGCACTCCGGCGCGGATAGCTGAAAAGGAGATTTGTTGTGCTGCCAAGATTTCGCGTCAACCTGGAGGAGGCCGTCACCGTGCCGGGCGACGACCTGAAAGCGGTGGTCGCCGCTATTTTCGAGCGGGTAGGCGTGCCGGCTGAGGATGCGCAGTTGGGCGCCGACGTGCTGGTGCGGGCCGACCTGCGGGGCGTGGACAGCCACGGCGTGTCCAATATGCTCCGCAGCTACCTGGGCGGCTACCAGCGGGGCGATATAAATCCCCGACCCAATATGCACATTGTCCGGGAGACGGCCAGCACCGCCAGCCTGGATTCGGACCGGGGACTCGGCACCATTATGACCCCCAAGGGGATGGACATCGCCATTCGCAAGGCCCGGGAGTCGGGCGTCGGCATGGTTACCATCGGCAACGCCCGCCACCTGGGTATGGCCTCCTACCATGCAATGCTGGCGCTGGAACACGATATGATCGGCGTTTGTATGACCAGCGCGCCGCCCCGGATGGTGCCTACCTTTGGCGCCGAGCCGCGTTTGGGCACCAATCCCATTGCCGTGGCCGTTCCCGCCCGCAATGAGCCGCCTTTCGTCTTTGACGCCGCCACCAGTTCGGTCGCCCAGAACAAGATCGAGATTGCCCGCCGGTTGGGCGCCGACCTGGAACCGGGCTGGCTGGCGGCGGCCGACGGCTCGCCAATTATGGAGGAGGCGCCGGTGCCGGAGACTTATCACCTGCTGCCCATGGGCGCCACCCGGGAACTGGGTTCCCACAAAGGCTATGGTCTGGCCTGTGTGGTGGACATTTTTGCCGGGGTGCTGACCGGTTTCGGCTATGGCGCCGTTCCCGGCCGGCCCAACTTCGGCCACTACGTCGCCGCCTATAACATCGCCGGCTTCGACGACCCGGACCATTTCAAGGATGAGATGGACGGCTGGCTCCAGCTGATGAAGAGTACCAAGCCGGCGCCGGGCCACGACCGGGTGCTGGTAGCCGGCCAGCCCGAGGCGGAAATGGAAGCCGTCCGGCGCAAAGAGGGCATCCCCCTCCACCCGGAGGTAGTTCAATGGATGCGCGACACCTGCGCCGAACTGTCGGTGCGGTGTTTGTTTTAGGATTTGCCCCGCCTTATGGAGCGCTGGTATCCAGTATAATGCCGTCGGAGAGTTTTCCAACCGCGGTCAAGCGGCGCGAATAGCCAGACAACCATTAAGGCCCCAAAGCAACGCACCGAAGCAGGACCCCAAAGGAGGCCGTCAATGCCCAAATATACCTACGACCACATTCACCTGCGTACCCGACAGCCCAGGGAAATGGCCCAGTATTTTGAGAAGATGTTTGACGCCCGGGTTATTGAGTCGGTGCAGTCCGACGGGTTTGTCCGCACCGACCTGGATATTGACGGCTTGATGGTATTTATCGCTCCCGTACCGGCCGACGCGGACATAGCGGCCAGCCCGGCCGAACCACACCTGGGTCTGGATCATTTCGGGTTCCGGGTAGCTGACGTGGACGCGACGGTGGCCGAGCTAAAGAGCCGCGGCGCCGACATTGCCGTGGCGCCGCGCACCATCCGCCCCGGGGTCAGAATTGCCTTCGTCCGCGCCCCGGACGACGTGAGAATTGAGCTGCTGCAACGGGACTAGGGAACCCGGCAACTACCGGGCTACCACTGGGCCACTCTGGCGAAACCCGCGAGACTTGGCGCAGGTCGCCAACCGTCCTTCCGGCTTGCGCCGGAGCTAGGGCGGGTTATTCCCCTTCTCTCCCTTCGCATCCAGTTGCTGGCGTTGTATCAGAGCAGCTTGATGGCGGCTACCGCGAGGGCCGCTACTGCGATCATCGTTCCAATCATCCAGCGCATGGTTTCGACCTGGTTGCGGTGAATAAGAGTCTTTAACTCGGCGTCGGAGGTTTTTATGTAGGTCTCCAACCGGGCCATACTCTCAGTCATAGAGGTCTCCAACCGGGCGATATTCTCGGCGTTGCGGGCATCCCCGTTGGTGATGGAGGTCTCCAACCGGGCCACATTCTCGGCAATGGAGGTCTCTAACCGGGCCACATTCTCGGCAATGGAGGTTTCCAACCAGGCCACATTCTCGGTCATAAAGGTTTCCAACCGGGCGATATTCTCGGCGTTGCGGGCATCCCCGTTGGTGATGGAAGTCTCTAACCGGGCCACATTCTCAGCCATGGAGGTCTCTAACCGGGCCACATTCTCAGCCATGGAGGTCTCTAACCGGGCCACATTCTCAGCCATGGAGGTCTCCAACCGGGCGATGTTCTCGGTCATAGAGGTCTCCAACCGGGCGATGTTCTCGGCGTTGCGGGCATCCCCACTGGCGATGGAGGTCTCCAACCGGGCGATGTTCTCGGCGTTGCGGGCATCCCCACTGGCGATGGAGGTCTCCAACCGGGCGATGTTCTCGGCGTTGCGGGCATCCCCACTGGCGATGGAGGTCTCCAACCGGGCGATGTTCTCGGCGTTGCGGGCATCCCCACTGGTCATAGAGGTCTCCAACCGGGCGATGTTCTCGGACATGGAGGTCTCCAACCGGGCGATATTCTCGGCGTTGCGGGCATCCCCGTTGGTGATGAGAATTTTCAGGTCGGCGATGTCTTCTTTGGTCGCCAGGTGTTGGTAGGCCTCTTCCAGGGTGGCCACTCGCTCCGCCAGAGTGGTGTTTTCGGTAGTCATAGTTGCGCTGCTCCGCTTTTAGCCTTTCTCCTTGTTCTCCCGGCTGGCCCTTTCCACTGGCTCCGGTTGCGATACCGTTATGATACAACACTTTTCCGGTTTGACAATGGCGCTGCTCCTTCCGGGGAAAGCCGGTTTCCACCGGCCGTTGCGCGGCGGGGCGCGGCGGCGGATGTCTGGCGGGGCTGCTGCCGGTTCGGAGGTTAAACGCTCTCCCCGGCGGCGGTCAAACGACCAGCCCGGCGCTCCGGGGCCGTTTCTTGCCCCCGTGCACCGACGGCTCGGCGCACCACTTGGCCGCCAGCCGCCTCACCCCCTGATACACCCCCCGGTCCAACCCCAGCAGGTCGCAGATCACCCGCCGGTCCAGCAACGCCCGGTTCGGGTCGGCATCGGCCAGATACGCCGGCAGCAGTTCCAGACCCCGGAACTCCTCAAATATGCCCCTGGCAACGGCGAGCTGCTCGTCGCTCAAAGCGCGCAGGTCCAGGATGGGGAGAGCGCCCGTTGCGCTTATGGTTATTCTGCCTCGTCCGGGTTGCTGGCGATTTGAATGCCACCAGAAAGACAGTAGCCCCAAGGTGCTGTTGCACCATACTACAAAAACGTAGTCGAACCGGGAATCGTTGAACTTCACATTGGGCCACGCCGTTCCGCCGATGCAATCCCGCTCGGTAAAAGCAGCCGCCAGCGGTTGAGAATTGAACCGGAAGTCCTGATTTATATGCACACGACTGGCGGTGTCCCAAGCCGAGTCGGCTCGGCTCTCCATACCCAACCTCGCCCTGAGTTGAGAGTCTGGAACACAGACCATTTTGGTTTCCTTTTTGGCATCGTGGCTCCACAGGGCGGGGTAGGTGGCGGTGGGGGATGGCGCTACCTTGGTAAAACAACCCTGAGGTGGATTGCCAATGAGGCTGAGGTGATAAAGCCCTAATTTGCCAATTTCGTATAGATACGAAATTGGCAAATTAGGGCTTTTTTTATCCCCGGGTATTTGCAAAACTGAACGAGACAGCGCATAAGCAGTCTGAGCCAAGGCATAATCTGATACCCGGACAGGACCCCAAGCCTCTCCATTTTCACTATACGGAGTGGACAACATTTGACCAACCATATCATCCCCAATGAAAAGGTCGGTGCCACCATAGGAACCGTCTTCGAGTTTCCGGACGTCAGCATACTCCATGATTCCCCTGGAAAGGGCTTCGGACATTACAAAGCTGTCGGGCTTTAGGTTGAACGATACAAACCGGGATCTCCTGTCAGAATTCCGCTTGCCGCGCTTTCGGGCGACCACCAGACATTCTGCCATTCCCGTATCCGAGGAAAAGGACAAATCATCGTCTGAGTTGGCGATGCTCAACACTTCCAAGTCGGTGTAGCCAGCACCGAGCATCTGGCGAAACTTCTCCCAGGAAGTTCCGGCAGAGACCGAAAGCGGCAACACTAAAGCCAAGACGCCGCCGGGCTTGAGCTTTTTATCAGCTAAGGCAGCAAAAGCTGATGCCATCCCAGCACTGCCATGGTAACAAGTATCTCTCTTAAACCTATCCAACCTGCCGGACATATCTTTCTGGTCAGCCTTGGAGGATTCATAGGCGGCAAAGGCGGCGGCGTAGGTGTCGGCGTATTGACCCTCGTGGGTAACATTCCGGGTAAAGGGCGGGTTCATAATTACCAGGTCAAAGCCCTGGTCGGGGATGTCGACGCTGATCTGGGCGGCGGTTTCCTCGCCGGCGCTGCCGGTGCGACGGGCCGGGTCGCTGGTGTTGAACAGGGTCAGCGCCGCCGCGGATTGGAGCAGTTCCAGGGAGCCGATTTTGACGCTGCCGTCGGCCTGACGACCGTAGGGCATGGTGTAGAGGCGGGACTGGTCGAAACGCACGTTGGGCTGGGCGCCGGCCAGGGTAGCCCCAGTGATATGCACCGCCGAGGGCATCACGTCGCAGCCGTAGAGAACCTCCTCCAGCAGCAGCGGGTGGAGTTTCGCCGGGTCGCCGCCGGCCCGTTCGTGGCGGGCGGCAATCTGCTCATAGACCGCCGCCAGCAGGGCGCCGGTGCCGCAGGCAAAGTCGCCGATCCGGAGCCGGCCGATGGCCGCTTCACTGCTCCAGTCCACTCCGTCTATTTTGCTCACGGCCAACCGGGCCAGCAGGGCCGCCGACGCCGGCCGGGTGTAGAAGGTAGCCAGGTACTTGCGGTCGGCAATCAGCCGCTGAAAGATCCGGCCGGTCAGGTCGTGGGCATGGTCCACGCCGGCGGCGTCCACCGATTGGGCCACCGGGCGCAGCACATCCAGAACCTCGGCGGCGGTGGATGAGGGCAGCTGCATCAGGAGGTCTTTGGCAATGGCGAAAATGGGGTAGTAGTTGATTTCCAGGATCCTCTCCCAGGCTTTCAGGATGGCGTCTTGCCAGCCGGGGTCGGCGGGGCCGCCCAATTGACGCAGGGACTTGACCTCGGCGTGCATTCCGGCGATACGCTCGTGAAAGACCAGGGCGTTGGCGATAATGGCGCAGGCCATGCGGCGGGTTTGGGGTACATCGGCCATTCCCAGCAGGCGGGCGATAACCGGGTTTATAGCGGGCCGGAGTTTCGCCATCGCGTCGAGCCGAGCCGCCGCTTGGTCAATGCCCTGCTCCAGAGCGTCAGCGGCCTGCTCCACCTCCTGCTGCGGGACGGAAACCAGGCGGATGAGGTCGGTCAGGTCGTCCAGGGAACCGCTGAGCCAGCCGGCCGGGGGAAAGCGGCTGCCGTCCTGATGCCAGACACACCAGGACAGCCTCGCGGCGGCGATGGCTTGATGCAGGTCGTAGGCGTCGCCCACCGCCTCCGGGTAGCGCAGGGCGATGGCCGCCTCGATGGGACGGGCCGCGTCGGCAACGGTCAGGCCCAGCCGCTCCCGGGCGTCCGGTTCCACCGCCGGGGCCGGCTCGTATTCCGCCTCAATGACCACCGGCGCCCGGCCGGGGGCGGTAATCAGCACATCCGGGTGGCGGGCCGCGTGGCCGGTCAGCGTCTGGGTGTTTTCCGCGAGCACCAGGTAACCGGCGGGGCCGCCGGCGGGCATTTTTCGGCGCAGCAGGTCGCCCAGGACGTTGTTGGCGTTGGGTTCCGACTGGCGGGGCATCGGCGGCGCACCTCCGCATAGGGCTGAGCCCAGGATGAGACCAGATGATACCAGGCGGCGGCAGTGTAACGCCGGCCGGCGGGTCCTGTCCATTGACCGGGGCCAGGTTACGGGGGGTTGCCGGATGGGTCAGATTCCCGGGCCGCCCCGCGCCAGGGATAGACCAGCGCGGCTGGTCTCCGCTCCGGCGGCCAGATTATTGCCTTGCGGCCCTGCTGCCACTGAATCAGGAGCGTGGCACGGCCGACGGGCCGCCCGCTTTCCGGGTCCATCCGAAAACGGCCGTAAAAGGTGGCGAAATCCAGCCCGGCGGCCGCCTCCCATACGGCGTCCTCCGCCAGCGTTGCCGCCTCCAGAACACACCGTTGGGCAATCAACCCGGAGGCGTAGGCCTGGGCCATGGGATAGTCAACGGCCAGGTTCCCGGCGGCCCGGCTCTCCCGCAGCAGGGAGGCCATTACCCGAGCCGCCCCGGGCCCGTAAAAAGAACCGCCGCCCCGGTCGGCGGCAGGGTCAACAAAGCCGGCGCCGGCAGCAGCAGCGGGGTCAGCGCCAATGTCAGCGGCGGGGCCAGTACCAGTGTCAGCGGCGCCGGCGGGAGGCTCCCACTGGCTGGGGCCGATAAAACCGGACACATCGTCCCCCAGGGCGGCCCGGAAGGGATCAATGGCAGCGGCAACCACCGCCACCGCGCCCGGCAGTCTCCCGTCGGGCCGGCGGCGCTGCGCCAATTGACCGGCAAAAGCCACGTCATGGCGGATGCGCCCCACCGCCAGCAGCAGGTCGGGCCCGGCCCGCTCCACCAAGTCCAGAACGGCGGAAAAATCGGCGGTGTCCGGGGCAAATTCGTGGTGCAGCCGCTGCTCGAAGCCCAAGGCCAAAGCCCGGCGCTCCAAGCCGTCGCTGACCTGACGGGGAAAGGCGCCGGCGGCGCAGCGGACGATGGCAAAAGTCCGGGCCTGGGGCGCCGCCGGCCGCACCAGGCCGGGCAGCGCGGCCAGGTATTCCCCGGCAGGAGTCAGAATGCCCACTACCCGCCGGCCCGGTTGGTAGATGGTATCCGAGGCTCCCCCCTGGTTCCAGAGCAGACGGCGGTGCGCCGCGGCCACGTCGGCCGCCGCCCGAGCCAGTCCGCTGGAATAGGGGCCGAAGAGCAGGTCAACCCGGTCTTCCCGGAGCAGCCGCCGGGTGGCCCGGCGCGTCCCCTCGACCCGGCTGGCGTCATCGTAGTAAACCACCGAAACCGGGAGACGCCGGCGCCGGTCGGCCACCAACAGCCCGCCGGCCCGGTTCACGTCCGACGCCCAGGCGCGGAGGCCGGCCAGGGCCTGCCGTCCCTGGGTCTGAAACTGGCCGGACAGGGAGGCGGACAGGCCGGCTTTGATGGCGGGAGGTTGTCTCAACGCGGTCGTCTCAACGTTGTCTCAACAACGCAGCCCGGGCCGGGTCAAGCCGCCGGCGGGTATCCCCATCAGCACCAGACATCAGTACCGGATTCAGTACCGGGGCCGGAAAATGCCGAAGGAACTGGTATAGCCGTGCAGGAAGGTTACGCCGCTGACCGGGCCGATTTCGCCGTTGCAGAAGAAGCCGCCCAATGGCACGGCGCCCAGCTTGTCCCGGAAGATGCCGGTGTCATGGTTGGGCCGGCCATAGAGATACTGGCCCCGGCCCAAGCAGGAAAAGAGCAGGGCCCCGTGTATCCGGTTCTCCCGGTTGTCCCCGGCGTAGCGTTCCAGCACTGCCGTCAAGTCCTGGGCCGAGGTTTCGGCGTCCCGCAGGTGAAACTGCACCAGTTGGCCTTCCTTCAGCATTTCTCCGATGGCCAGGGCGCCACTGCGGTCGTCCATCCCCATCACGTTGCGGATGAGAAAGTCGCCCTGCTGCGGCGCATCGATGAACTCGTCCATCACCACGCCCAGGAACAGGGAGTTTCGCATCAATCCCTGGTCCCGCTGGCTCAGGGTGGGGAAAAGACCGCGCAGCACGTTCAAGGGCGATTCCCCGTCCAGCCCCTCCAGCAGGTTGCGGCGGCTCTGGGTGATACGCATCGGCTTGCCGATGGGACGGCAGCCCTGGGCCACCACCGTATCTACGGTGATGTTGCCGTGGAGGGCCACGCCGACGGCGCCGGAACGGTGTACCCGGTCGCCCAGGAAGAGGGCATTGCCCTCCTGTTGCTGCCCGCCGCTGGCCAGGCCGCCGATTTTCGTCGCCGGCGCATAGGCGAAGTCCAGGCCCAGCAACAGGTTCTGTACCGGAAAGGAAAAGGGGTCGGCCAGGATGACGAACTGGGGAGCGTCGGCGGCGTTGACTGCCAGCAGCGACTCCCAGGCCTGGGGGCCGGCGTCCAGGTCGGGTAGCTGGTCGCCCTCCAGGTGAAAGGTGTCCACCGTTACCCCGGGCAGACTCGCCGCGGTGATCGACAGGGCCGGCCGCTGCTCCACCTCCAGCCCGTTGCCAATAATGCCCCCGCCGGAGCAGCCCAACACCAGGGGCGCCGCTGCCGGCGCGCCTAACTGCTCCCGCACCAACCCAGGGAGGGCGTCGTAGGCTTCCCGGTGATGGAAGGAGACGAAGACTACCGCCAGGTCGGGCACTATATCGCCCAGCTGCTCCCGCAAGGCGGCGGCGCATTCGGCTATGGCCGGTTCCAGGGACGTATTTTCCGAGAGCGCAGAGGCCCACTTCATCCTGATACCTCTCAATACACTACGTTAGGTTACATCACATTGCGTTGCGTCCCATCGGGTTAAATCGCCGGGACGCTGCTTTTCTCCAGCCCTGGCTCCCTACAATATAGCAGCCAGGCCCGCAGGGGCTGAGGTCATCGGCGCCGAGTCGGTCTGGGCCTGGACACATAGCAGCCAGACGGCAGGGGCTGAGTCTCAACTCACGGGTCGGCCCGGCTCCCTACAGTATAGCAGTCAGTATAGCAACTCGGCGCAACCCCTGCCGCCCGGGGCCACGGGAAGGGTTTTCAACGGGGGGGCCGGAGACGGACGCCCGGATAACCCGGATAAGGGGAGGGGTCAGGCAGCGCCCTGTGCGTCTTGCGCCGGGTCCGGGCCGGCCGGAGGAGTCAGGCCGCGCTCAGCAGCGCAGCAGCGCCTTGCTCCGCTCGATGGCCGGGGTGGGCGACGGGTCGATGCCCCGGAGCAGGGCCAGGTAGTAACTGACGTAATCTCCCAGCATAATTATGTTCAGCAGTTGGGCCAGGGGCGGGCCGCCCGTGCCCGGCAACAACCGGTGGCGCACCTGCCCCCACCGGAGCATCTCGGTCAGCGTCCGGTAGCGTTCCTTGAGCTCGTCGCCGGCCGTCTCCGGCTGCAATACCAGGGCCATCACGTCCTTGCCAACGGCCGAGGCCACGCCGTAGGGTTCCACCGAGTTATGGAGCGCTTCGGGGAGTTGCTCATAGAAGGCCCAGACTTTGGCGTTTTCGTTCAGTTGCCCCTTCCAGCGGCGGGCCGCGCCGGAAAACAGGCCGCCGCCGTACACCACCACCAGCTGGTCCACCAACTCCCGGGCCAGTAGCTTGGCCGGGTTATTCGGGGTGGGGACCTCTTCACCGATACCGGACAGCTGACCCTCCAGGCTCTCAATGGCGGCAGCCATGGCGGCGTCGGTTACGCCGACCAGCCCCAGCCGGTTGAGGACGCCCAGCAGCAGGATGAGGTTGCCGCCCACGGCGCTGCGCGGCTCGCCCGGGGCGTCCACCGGCAGGATGGGGATCTTACGCGCCCGGGCCTCTTCCAGCAGCCGCCCGCCGGCGGTAACCGCCAGCAGCCGGGCGCCGTCGCCGGCGGCTTGACGAAAGAGGGACAGGGTTTCCTCGGTGTTGCCGGAGTAGCTGCAACCGATGAACAGGCTGCGCCGGTCCAGGGGAAAGGGCAGATGAAAGTTGCGCGCCACGAGCACCGGAACGGTGCGCTGCAAGGCAGCCAGGTCGGCCACCAGGTCGCCGGCGATGGCCGAGCCGCCCATCCCGCCAATAACCACCCGGTCATAGTCGCCGGCCAGCTCCTCCGGGAACCGGGCTTGGGCCTGCGCCCAGGCCGCCCGGCACTGCCGGGGCAGCCGGCGCAACCGGTTCCGCAGCCCGGAGGGGTCAACGGCGGCATAAACCTCCGGCCGGTCCAACTCCGGCAAATTCACTCCCTGCGCGGTAGGTTTGGTAGTCATAGATTGAGTAGCGTCTCCCGAACGGCCGGCCCTGACCCGGCCCGCCCGTTGCCTGTTTACGTTTACGTTATTGAAGCCTGACACATTTTATTGACACATTTTAAGGGGCGGTCTATCTCGGGCATCATTCTTGCGGACTTACGGCTCGTTCCGGCGCAGCATTCTTGCGCATCCGGCGCTGGCCCGGGCCGGCCCTACCCCGCCGGGCCAGCGTACCGCCGGCCGGTAACCGACGGCTCCAGCGCCAGTTGGCGGCGGATGCTGGCGACGGCTTCCCCGTCCAGATCCAGGGCGGCGATGACCGCTGCATCCAGCGCCCGCCGCACCGGGCAATCGTTCAGCTGCGGCAAGGGCAGCAGAGGCAACTCCGCATTGGCGGCATAGGCCGCGGCCAGTTCCGCCACCGCCGACCCGCCGATTTTGGCAAAGTCGGGAACCACCAGTTTCCGCAGATCGTCGATAGACAAGTTGGGATAGGTGGGCTTCCGATTGGAGCGGTCACCCAAGATAGACAATATACCCACCGAGGAATTGAGATATACACACATCGCCTTTTCCCAATCGGGCGATGGTTCTACCGGTTTACACGGAACCCACGCCGAACCCAGACCAGGAGCGTCTAATCGGGCGGATATTACCCGGGTGGTCATCAAAAACAACCTAGTTGGCAACAATAACCGGCCCCGTTGGTTCCACAGATTCCGGGCCGAGCGTTCTTTGCCGCTTTTAGCCACGATATGGGTGTCGGGACGCGCCGCCATCCCTTGAGTAACGTCAGTATTATGGTGCCACAAAGCCAGCATCCCTTCAATGTTAGGCAAGGCGGAGCGGTCAAATACTCCCCTAATTCCCTGACCGGCTGGGCCTATTTCGGCAATCTGTCCCAAAGCGATGGATTGGAAAAATTCGTTGCGCTAACGCGCAACGAATTTTTCGCATAAATTTGGCGCAAGGAACTGAACCGCTCCCCAATCACCGGCAGCGATTCGAGCTTCCGGCCATTCCTGAACGGAGCCGTAACCCTGCGTTGCCACCGCGCCATTGACAATGGCGCGGGCAACGTTCAGGGCGTCGGCCGGCGTGTCCGGGTTGCGGGCCAGGTTGATCACCCGGGTCGGCGGTTTCGGCCCTTGCGCGGCGGGCCAACGCCGGCAAATCAGCAGCATTTCACCGATGCTGGTATTCTCAGAAAAATAAATCCGCTCCGGGTCGTGGGAGGTTACGATAGTTTCAACGTGGTAATGCGAAGCCAAGAATTGGCGGATTCCCCAGCCGGAGTAAGCGGTGGCGGACACCAGGGGCAGCACCGCCGCAATGCTCCCGGAGTCGGCTTTGTTGATAAAGTCGGCCAGCACCAGAAAGGTGCCACTGTTACCGGACAGATGAACCGGCTTGTTGGTAAACAGCCGCTTCTCTCGATCCTTGATTTTCTTTTCGTGGGCCGGGCTGAACTGGTCATGGCGCAGGCTATCCCGGGTAAAGGGCGGGTTCATAATCACCAAATCCGCCGGCTCGGCCGCCGCCATTTCCTCGCCGCTGTCCACTTGAGTTATGGCCTGGGCCGCGTTGGGCCAAGGCATCAGTTTGGGCTGCCGGTCGAGAAACTCCAGGGAACCCAGGTAGGCGTCGCCGGCGTTATCCACTCCCAGGAAAGCCCGGCCGATTTTCATATTCCTGAACCGGGTGGTGGGCGAGAGCAACCCCAACGTGGTGGCGGCCATATGGGTGGCGGTCAAGTTCACGTCATAGCCGGCCAGCACCCGTTCAATCAGGGCGGCGGCCAGGGTTGCGTCGTCCCGGGAGCGGGGGGCCAGGTCGCGAATACGCTCGGCGGCGGCCATCAGCAAAGTGCCGGTGCCGCAGGCCGGGTCGGTAATCCGCAAATCGGCGATGGCCGCCGGGTTGTCCCAGTCGCACAGCCCCTCGGTAATCGCCAGGGCGGCCAGCAGGGTAGCGGCGGGGGTGGTGGTGTAAAAGGAGCCGTCGTAGCGGGCGCTGTCCAGGACGGTATGGAAAATGCGGCCCAGCAGGTCGTGGCGAAAGCTGGCAATATCCCCGGAGGCGGCCAGGGACGCGGCGGCCGTATCCCGGACGGCGGCGGTGAAGGCCGGGTCCCGGGGGCCGGACAAGAGGGCCGCCCGGCCGGTTTCAAAGATCGGTTTGTAGTCCAAGGCCAGGATCAGGTTCCAGGCATCGCTGAAAGCGCCCACCGGGTCGGCGGCGTCGGCGCATTGCGGCGCCATCGCCGGCGGCCACGGGTCGGTGAAAGGTTGGGGCGGCTGGAGCCGGTTATCCCAATCCGGGCGCAGGTCATTGCGGTGGCGGTCCAGGCGGGAATGGAACATCACGGCAGTGGCGATTACCAGCAGGGCGCGCTTGGCCGGGGCGTCCCAGGGATTACGCGCCTTATCCTTTGGCGGCAGGTCCAGGGCGCGGGCCAGTTCCCGCTTTTGGGCTTCGCTGAGCCGGCGCACCGCTCCATCCAGGCTGAGGGAAAGAACCGCGGCAATCGTGTCCGGGTCGCCCAGTTGGGCCGGGGTCAGGCGGATGACCGAAGCCAACTGCTCAACGTCGCCGGTGGTCCAACTGGCGGCAGCGCCGCTTCCGTCCCGCACCGTCCACTGCAACTGCGCCGCCGGCAGGGACTCCTCCGTGGTGTCGTCGGGATAACAGACCGCCACGGCGCATTGGGCTAGTCCCTGTTCCAAGCGGGCGTCGGCATCGCCGATAGCCGCAACCTGCTTGGCGCGGCGCGGTCCATGCTCTGCTTCCACGGCGATGACTGCCGGGCCTATTCTGACTTCTACGTCAATACGCCGGTTGCCGGGGTGAATCACCTCGGGCCGGGCGGACAGCCCATAACGGCGCAGCTCGCCGGCCAGCCGGATGTTCAGGGTGCTTTCCCATTCCCGAGTAGTCATCAAGAGACCTCTGTGCCGTTATGCTATGCCATAGCCGGCGCCCGGCCAGTATAGCATCTCCCCCGCCCTACTGGGCCGTCCAGCCGCCATCGATTACCAGTTCGCTGCCGGTCATAAAGGCGGACTCGTCCGAGGCCAGGAACAGGATGCCATAGGCCACCTCCTCCGGTTGTCCGTAGCGGCCCAGGGGGATGCGGGAGATGGTGGTGCGGTAACGCTCCGGGTCGGCCCGGCCGGCCTCGGTCATCGGGGTGGCGATGGGGCCGGGATGCACCGAGTTGGCCCGGATGCCGTCGGCGGCGTACTGGATGGCGGTGGCTTTGGTGAAGATACGCACCGCTCCCTTGGACGCCTGATACTGGGGGCCGCTGTTGTCCACGCCCACCAGGCCCAGTTGGGAGGACAGGTTGACGATGGCGCCGCCGCCGGCCTGGCGCAGGGCGGGCAGGGCGGCGCGGGTGCCCAGGAACACGCCCCTGGCGTTAATCGCCAGCACCCGGTCCCACTCGGCAGTGGTAAGCTCCTCCACCAGACCGGCGCCGCGGACGCCGGCGTTGTTGACCAGAATGTCCAGCCGGCCGAACCGGGCCACAGTGGCGTCAATGGCGGCCTGCCATTGGCCCGCATCGGTTACGTCCAGGGGCCGGAAGAGGGACTGGACGCCGCTTTCCGCCAACTCCGCCACCAAAGCCAGCCCCTCGGCTTCCAGCACGTCGCCGATGGCGACCCGGGCGCCCTCGGCGACGAAGAGCCGGGCGGTGGCGGCTCCCATACCCCGGGCGCCGCCGCTGATAAAGGCTACCTTGCCCGCTAACCGCATCGTTCACCTTCCCCAATCCACCAGTCTGACCGCAGCAGGAGCGGCTTCCCGTAACAGTCTAACATACCGCCGCTACCCTCTCCCCGGCAACGCCTACATAGTCTTTTATCGGGTGTTTATCCAACAACCGCCGCTACCCTCGCCCCGGCAACGCCCTCCGGCGCTATTCCAACCGGCGAACGGCGTCCAGGGTCTGCCCCGGCGCGGGGACTGACCCATCGGACCGGTATTGATGAGTGGACGGCGCCCCGGCCTGCTCCGGCGCGGGATTGGGGTAACTCGATGGGGTCGGCAGTAGTTGTTGTAGCCCTGGGCCGCCCGGCGCGGGACGGCCGCTGCCCCGGGAAAAGCCCCGGTCGACCCGTCGGCTAGTTCCGGGCAATCCCTGGGTGGCGCTGGTGGATGGCGCCGGTGAAGGGGGATGGTTTATTCCGCCGTTCGCCGCGCCAGCCAGCTCCTTTTCACCAGAGCGGACAGGGCGAATATGCCGGTAGCGACCAGGGCCATGGCCGGGCCGGAGGGGAGGTCGACGTAAAATGAAAGGTAGAGGCCGGTTACCGCCGAGCCGGCGCCGATGAGGGCCCCGACCGCCATTACGCCCACAAACCGCCGGGCGAGCAGGTAGGCCGCCGCCGCCGGGGTAACCAGCATCGCCATCACCAGAACGATTCCGGCGGCCTGGATGCCAATGACGATGACCAGGGCGAGGAGGGCGAGGAGCGCGTATTCGACCAGGCCGGTCCGCATCCCGACGACTTTGGCGCCCACCGGGTCGAAGGTGGTATAGACGAGGCGTCGGTGCAGGGCGTACAGGGCAGCCAGCACCAGCGCCATCAGCCCCAGCGAGACAAAAACGTCGGTCCGGGAGACTCCGAGCACCTGACCCAGCAACAGATCTTCGATGTTGACGTTGACGCCGGTGGACTGGGAAAGCATCACCAGACCCAGGGCGAACATACCCGCAAAGATGATGCCGATGGCGGTGTCTTCCCGAATGCCGGTGCGCCGGCTGACCGAACCGATCAGCAAGGCTACGGCGATTCCGGACGGCACGGCGGAAAAGAAGGGGCTGACTCCCAGCAAAAAGGCGACCACGATCCCCGGCAGCACGGAATGGGCCAGGGCATCGCCCATAAAGGAGAGTCCCCGGGTGATGACGTAGGCGCCGAGCACCGGGCACATTACCCCCACCAGCACGGAAACAATCAGCGCCCGCACCATAAAGCTGTACTGAAAGGGATCAACGGCGTACCCGGCCAGGGAGTCGATCATTGCCTGGCGCCGGCCGGGTTAAAGGAGTTGGGAGCGAATTCGACCCGGTGGGAGCCGTAAAGCTCTTCCAGCACGGCGGGAGTAAAGGCTTCGTCGGGCGGCCCGCAGGCGCAGATGTGCCGATTGATGCATAGCACCTGGTCGAATCGCTGGGCCAGGTTGGTGAGGTCGTGGGTGGCCAGCAGCACGATTCTACCCTCGGCCCGCAGGGACTGGAGAACTTCGATGATACCCTCCTGAGCGCCCACGTCAACGCCGCTGAAAGCCTCGTCCAGCAGAATTATACTGGCCTCCTGGGCCAGCGCGCGGGCGATGAAGACCCGCTGGCGTTGGCCACTGGAAAGTTCGTTCATCAGGGAGGCGCGCCGCGGCCACAACCCGACCCGCTCCAGACAGCCCCGGACCAACTCCCGGTCCTGCTTGCCGGGGCCCCGGCAGCACCCGAGGTGGCAATAGCGCCCCATCATCACCACGTCGTGGACCGTAGCCGGGAAGCGCCAGTTAATGTTATCGCGCTGGGGGACGTAGGCCAAAGCCCCGTTGCGGGACTCCGCGCCGTGCAGGTCCACCGCGCCTCGGGTGATGGGGAGAATCCCCGCAACGGTATCGAACAGCGTGCTTTTGCCCGCCCCATTGGGGCCTACCACGCCCACCAGCGTACCCTGACCGACCTCAAAGGTGATGTCGTACAGCACCCGGCAACCATCGCGTTCCACGGCTACATCGACGACGGTTATACCCGGTTCAGCGACCGTTAAAGCCTGGGAACTACTCCAGACTGAGGACCTACTCTTGCCTTTGCCCCTACCCCAACCCATCTAAACACTCCCGCAGCGGCTTGCTCAAGCAGGTGAATATGGGGGTGTCGCGGAGGGTGTAGGGGCGCGCCGCCGACTCCCGCAGGGCCATCACCAGATCCAGGAAGGTTCCGGGACGGTCCGTCTCGAAGCCCAGCACGAACTCCTGATCGTCCAGACCAAAGGAGTAGGCGGTGCTGATTTTCACCTCCGGGTAGCGGTGGCCGATGGTGAAGTGTTCGCTCATCAGCCGCTGTCGTTCCTCCGCCGGGCATTGATACCAGTCGTGGGTTTTAACGAAGGGATAAACGAACAGGTACTTGCGGCCCACAATGCGCATAGTTGTGGCGGTTCCCTCCTGTCCCTCGTGCCGGTGCTGGTCCACGTAGGGCGAGCGGCGGGTCATCGCCAGGTAGGAATGGGGCATATGCAGATACCCGGCCAACTCGGTGTGGTTCAACTGGGACACCAGTTCGTCCAAGGCCTCCAGGGTGGGGCTGATTTTCCAGAGCATAAAGTCCACGTCGCCCCGGGTCGCCCCCAGGCTGTAGCTGGACAGCGCCACCCGGTCGGAGAACTCCGCCAGCGTAGCCAAGAACTCGGCCTTGCCCCGCTCCCGGTCGCCCCGGGGCAGCTGCCGCCACTCCGGGGCCACCTTGTAGAAGGAATACTTGACAAAATCCCGCGCCTCTTCCTGAACCATTTAATCCGCCCCCTACCGGCCCGTCAGGTATCGGAACCGTCTTTAATACTGCCTGGGTAAATAATAAATCTAATGATAATAGCAAAGCTGCCGGGTTATGGCAATGGGGGGAGGGAATATAAAGCTACTGATAGTCTGTAGTCTGATAGCAGGCGGCAGTGCTTAAATCGTTCCGAAATGATTAAGGCGGCAGCAGATACCAAAGCCCTGAAAAACTTCGGCTCAAGAGTCCGGGCGCGGAGAAAAGAACTGGGTTTATCCCAGGAAGCGTTGGCCGGCGTTTCCGGGTTGCACCGGACTTACATCGGCTCGTTGGAAAGGGGGGAGCGGAACGTATCGCTGCTCAATGTGGTTCGGCTGGCCGCAGCCCTTGATTTGGATCCTTCGGAACTGGTCAAGGGGCTTCAGCGCTGAACGACCGCGAGACCTTGCAAGAACTTACAAGAAAAAGTGGCGGAGTTTCATTACCATGTTTCATTCCCACGTACGGGAGCATACGGCTGACGCATCAATCCGCCGCTGTCGCGGGTGACCTCGTCGCCCCGGTACGGGAGCATACGGCTGACGCTTTTCAGCAACGGTTTGACGTAAGGCGTCCGTTGACCGGTGGCGAGCTTCAGGGGTTGCAGCGCCGGATAACCGCTCTGGACGTAGCCGCTTTGAGACGGATGACAGATTTCAAGCCCGGAAGGGCGGGGGCGAGTTCCCACTGACCGCACCGCCCAGCGTTGGCATTGGTTCAAGCCCGGAAGGGCGGGGGCGAGTTGCTGCTTCACGGCCCGGATACTATGCCAGATACCGGTGCGGCATACCGGCCGGGCCGGAGCGCCGCCCGCCGGAGACTACCGACAAGGACGGGAAACGTATGGACATACGCTTGGGCAGCCTGGTGCGGGAGGCGCGGGAGGCGGCGGGAACGGTAATCATCATTGACGTTTTTCGCGCCTTTACTACGGCAGCCATTGCCTTCGACAACGGGGCAACGCAAATCACCCTGGTGGCCGAGGCGGAGGATGCCCTGGCCCTGCACCGCAGCGGCGTCGGCGATTTGTTGATCGGCGAAGTGGATGGCAAACGGCCCCCGGGCTTCGACTATGGCAACTCCCCCTACGAAATAGCCCAGGTCGATTTGACCGGCCAGTCCCTGGTGCAGTCCACCCGGGCCGGCACCGTGGGCGTGGCCGCCGCCTTCGCTTCGGCCCAGGCCCAGACTATTTACCTGGGTTCCCTGGTGGTGGCCGACGCTACGGTCAGGGCGGTGTTGCAGGACAACCCGGAGGTGGTAACCATCGTGGCCATGGGCGACCAGGGAGTAGTGCGCGCCGACGAGGATGAACACTGCGGCATCTACCTGCGGAACCTGCTGGAGGGCCGGCGGCCCGACCCGGAAGCCCTGCGCCGCCTGATCCTGGCCGGCGGGGCGACCCAGAAGTTCTTTGACGACCGCCAGCCCCAGTACCATCCTCAAGACGTGGAACTGGCCCTCCAGGTAAGCAAGTACCCCTATGCGATGAAAGTGAGCCGGGAGCAGGGCCGGCCGGTGGCGCGCCGGGTAGCGCTCGAGTAGTGGTCGGGTAGTAGCGCAGGTCAGCGTAGCTACAAGAGTGCGCTCCCGTTCCTAACCGGTTCCGAAACGGGACGGGGACAAGGCCGCCAACCCGGGAACGTCAGAGCGTCCGTCCAGAATCAGGTCGGTCAGCCCCTGACCCATGCCGGTACTCCATAAAATACCTTTACGCCCGCCGCCACCAATCAGGTACAGGTTAGTCCAGCCGGGAACCCGGCCCACCAGAGGCATACCGTCGGGAGAAAGCGGGCGGAGGCAGGCGGTCTGCTGCACCAGTTCGGCTTCCGCCAGGGAAGGAGCCATTTTCAGCAGGTCGGCCATCACCTTGTCCCGTCCGGCCCGGGTGATTTCCGCAACGAACCCGGCCTCCTCTTCGGTAGTGCCGGCCCAGATCAGACCGTCGGGCTTGACGGCGGCATAGCTGCCCCGGTAGTTCAGCGAGACCCGCAGCGGGGCGGCTTCGGCCGCCGGCAGTCGTAGCCGGATTATCTGACCCTTGAGGGGGCGAACCGGGATGTTGACTCCGCACCAATCCGCTGCCGCGCCCAGCCAGGGGCCGCAAGCCAGAACCACCGCCCCGGCCTCCAACTCCCCCGACTCCAGGGTTACCCCCAGGCAGCGGTCGCCGTGGCCGTCCCGGCGGAGCAAGCCGGTAACCCGCCGCTGCCGGATGGTCGCGCCGCGCTTTTCGGCGGCCTGAGCCGCCGCCAGGTTGTAGCGGTAAGCCTCCACGGCGCCGGCTCCCTGGCAATAGACCGCGCCCAAGCAGGACGGGTTGACCCGCGGCTCCACTCCAATCGCTTCCGCCGGTTCCAGCCACTCCACCCGGAAGCCGTCCACGTCCCGCTGCCACTCCAGGTCAGCCCGGCAGCGGGCGGCTTCCTCCGGGGTAAAGGCCAGGTTGAGGCGGTCTCTAACCTGGAATTGGGTGTCAATGCCGGTGGCCTCCCGCAGTTCCCCGGCGATGGTGGCATGGCGGTTAAAGCACCAGAGGCTGAAATCAAGCAACGGGTCGGGGATGCCGCTGCCCTCCAGCGGCCCCAGACCACCGAAGGCGAAACCAGAGGCGTGGCTGCCCACCGCCTCGGCCTCCAGAATGGTTACCGCAGCGCCCCGACCCGCCAGCAGGTAGGCGGTGAGGCAGCCGGCGATACCGCCGCCCACCACGATAACCTCCGGTCTGGAAACGGGCCGGGAGACGGGCCTGGAAACGGAAGCGCTGACTGGAGTATTATCGGAGCCTGGAGAAAAATCGGGCACGGCTTGCTCCAGTCGCGGGCCGGTTTGGACGGCCCGCTATTTATATAAAGGTATTATATAATAGCTTATCCGAGGGCCGGAGGCGGAACAGCTCCGGCGGGGAGGGGCCGAGTTGGTCAGGTGCGGGTGTTTGCTCATCGGGGTAGCTCTGGCCGTGCTGTTCCTGATTTGGTTTTTCCTGATCCGGCTCAGCGGCGGCGGGTTGTGAGGCGGGGAGCTTTTTCACCGGAGTAGCGGACCGAGTAGAAGCGCCGGGCAGTTAAAGCTGAACGGCGTGCTTCAGGTGTTCAAGCAGCGGCGGGGTGGCGTCAAACCGGATGCTCACCAGGTCGATGCGCCAGTTGAGGTTATCCCGGCCGCGCTCCGGGGTGTGGTTTTGCAGGTAGTCCTGGGCGGTCGAAAGGAGGCGTTCCATCTTTTCCGGCGTGATGGATTCCTGCGGCGAGCCGTAGCCGGAACCCCGGCGGGAACGCACCTCGACAAACACCAACTCCGCTCCTTCCTGGGCCACCAGGTCTATTTCACCCCAGGGGCAGCGATAGTTGGCCGCCAGTATCCGGTAGCCGGCTTGCCCCAGGTACTGGCGCGCCAGCCTTTCCCCCTGCCGTCCCCGCCGGACCCGGGAACTGGACACGCTAGCCGTCTCCCCACCGCAGCGCCGCCTGGCGTACCGGGGCAAAGGAGCGGCGGTGCAGGGGACAAGGTCCCAGCTTTTGCAGTTGGGCACGGTGCTGCGCCGTCGGGTAGCCCTTATTACGGGCGAAAGCGTAGCCGGGATAGCAGGCTTCGGCCTGCTCCATACCCCGGTCCCGGGCCACTTTCGCCACGATGGAAGCGGCGGCGATGGAGTAGCTGCGCCCGTCCCCTTTGACCAGGGTCTCAAAGGGCCAGGGACATTCCCGGATTGGCACGTAGTCCAGGAGCAGGCGCTGGGGCGGAACGGACAGGCCGGCCACGGCGCGCAGCATGGCCCGAATGACGGCGCGGCCAATGCCCAGCCGGTCAATTTCCGCCGGCGACTGTTCGGCGAGGGACACGGCCAGCGCATGTTTTTCGATCAACTGCAAAGCGCCTTCCCGCTGCCGCAGGGATAGCCGCTTGCTGTCATCCAGGGAAGCCAGCCAGGGTTCTTTGCCGGACAGCGCCGGGGGCAGGACTACCGCGGCGGCCACCACCGGCCCGGCCAGGGGGCCGCGACCGGCTTCATCCACCCCGGCTACTATTTGCCAGCCCTGACGGTGGAGACGCCGTTCGTGGGACAAGTCGGGCATCAGGCCGGCGCCGCGGCGGGGCGGGCCAGGGGGCGGGTCGCCGGCAAAGGGGACGGCGGGACGGCATCGATAAAGCCGCCGCCCAGCACCAGATCGCCCTGGTAGAAGACCGCCGCCTGGCCGGGAGTGATGGCCCGCTGGGGCTGGTCGAAACAGACCAGCGCCGCGCCGGATTCACCGGAACCGGGATGCAGGACGGCCGGCGCCGCCGCGAACTGGTAGCGTATTTTCACCGTTACCGGCGTCGGCCCGGCCGGGGGGACGCCGGCGATGTAGTTGACCCGGGAAACCGTCATACGGTCCCGGTACAAGCCCGCTTCCGGGCCGACTACCACCCGGTTGGTCTCCGGTTCCAGCCGCAGCACGTACAACGGTTCCGGGGCGGCGAGGCCCAGGCCCCGGCGTTGGCCCACGGTGAAAAACTCGATACCCCGGTGTGGCCCCAGGACCCGACCGGCCTCATCCACCATCTCGCCCGGCGCCGGCGCAACTCGCTTCGCCAGAAAAGCCTTGTAATCGCCCAGGGGGATAAAGCAGATGTCCTGGCTGTCCGGCTTGTCGGCGTTGGGGAAGCCAGCCTCCCGGGCCAGTTGGCGGATGGCCTCCTTGGAGTAGCCGCCGACCGGCAGCAGCGTACGGCCCAGTTCCTCCTGCCCCATCCCGAACAGGACATAGGACTGGTCCTTGCCGGAGTCCAACCCCTTCTTCAGCACCCGGCCGGCCGGGCCGGGTTCAATACGGGCGTAGTGGCCGGTCGCGACGTAGGCGGCATCCAGGATAGCGGCGCGGGTTGCCAGAAAGTTGAACTTAATCTTGTCGTTGCAGGCGATGCAGGGATGCGGCGTGCGGCCCTGCTGGTACTCGGCGCAGAAGTAGTCGATAACGTGGGCCTGAAACTCCCGCTGCACGTTGAGGACGTAATGGGGAATGCCCAGACGCTGGCAGACCCGCCGGGCGTCCTCCACGTCATCCACGGTACAGCAGCCCCGGTAGTAGTCGGGCAGGTCGGCCGACTCCAGGCGGTAGAGCTTCAGCGTAACGCCCACCACGTCATAACCCTGCCGCTGCAACAGCAGGGCGGCCACCGAAGAATCCACGCCGCCACTCATGGCGACGACCACCCGATTTTGTTCCTTCCCGCCCATAGTGTCCCGCCTACGGTATCCATAGTACCCCCGGTCGGGAGTACCTCTGGTCGGGTTAGCGTAGCATACCGGGGCGGGGGGAATCAAATCTTGAAACCAGCCGACTCGCGCCACCAATTGCAAGGAGTCCTTGACCTTTGGCCGGCAACTTATACCCCAACTACCCCAACTACCCCAACCGGGGCATTACTTCCTTGCTGAACAGTTCCATGGAGCGCAGCACCTTGTCCCGGCTCATTCCGCCGAAGTCGAAGTTGCAGCCGAAGTAGTCTATGCCGTGGACTTGCAGTTCTTTTAGCTGGGTTACGCACTGGTCGGGGGTGCCGATGACCGCCCGGTTGACCGACAGGTATTCATAGCTGTCGGGCAGTTGGGTACGCTCCCGGCGCCAGTCGTCCATCCGACGATAGACCTCGCTGCCGGTGTCGATGTGGCGGCGCCACTGCATTATGTCGGCCACCCAGTTAATCCGGGCCTCGGTATCCTGCCGCGCCTGCTCCTCGGTTTCGGCGACGTAGAAGTAGCGGAAGAAGGGGATTTCGGACATGGGTCGGTTGTTGCCCGCCGCCCCGGATAGTTCAACAAAGCGGTGGCACAGGTCCAGAGCGGCGGCGGTATCCTGCACCACGGCGATGCAAAGGTTGTGGCCGGTGGAAACCAGGAACTCCAGGGTGGCCGGGGTACGGGTGGCGGCGATGTAGATGGGCGGATGGGGCTGCTGCACCGGCGGCGGCACCAGGTTGATGTCGTCCAGTTTGTTGAACCGGCTTTCGTAGCTGAACCCGGGGGTGGTCCACAGGCCCTGCACGATTTTGATCGAATCCTGGAAGCGCTCGGCGCTCTCCGCCGGGTCCAGCCCGTAGCCGTAGTACTCATAGCCGCCGGAACCCCGGCCAAAGCCCACGTCCAGCCGGCCGTTGCTGACCAGGTCCAGCATGGCGGTATCTTCGGCCAGGCGCATGGGGTTGTGCAGGGGCGAAACCAACACCGCCGTTCCCAGCCGTATCTTCCTGGTGTGAGCGGCGAGGTGAGTCGCCAGAATCAGGGAGGAGGGAACCATGCTGTAGCGGGTAAAGTGATGCTCGGCCAGCCAGGCGCTGACAAAGCCCAACTCCTCGGCATACTGGATCTGCTCGGTGGTCTCCGCGATAATCTGCCCGGGGTCGGCGCCCTCGGGCCAGGGAACGTGGGTAAAAAAGGCGAATTTCATGGGCGGTGGTTTCCTTGTGTGGGATACCAGATCGGGATACCGGTTGCCGGGCGAAGCGGGAATCCCCAAAGAGCCGCGGTTAGCCACTGAATCAACTCGCCGGCGCCGGGTTGAGGGGTTGCCGGGCGAAGGCTGAATTGCCCAAGAGACGCAGCGAATCGGAAAATCCCGGCGCAACGCTCGCTCGCTGCGTCTCTTCAGGAAAAGCCGGCCGCCCCTAGCCCGGGATCCACGTAACCGACGAAATTTCGCTGAACTCCCGCCACAGCTTTTGCCAGCTATCGCCGCCGTCGTCGCTGCGGTACAGGTAGCCGTAGCGGCTGCCGGCCAGCACCACGCCAGGGTCAAAGGGCTGGACGTTTACCACCCACATAGCAGTATTGGGAGCCACCGGCAGGGGCAGGCTTTCCCAAGTCTTGCCGGTGTCCCGGGAGCGCATCACCGCGCCCACCCGACCGGGAGTAGTGTCGCCGATGGTTACGAAAATAGTTTGGGGGTCGTCGGGTTGCACCACAATGCCCCGGGGGTAGGTATAGGGGAAGGCTTCCCGGACGCCGATGGCGTTCCAGGTGGCGCCGTCGTCAGCGCTGGTATAAACGTCGTTATTGACTACCACCACCACCGTCTTGGGCGGCCCGCCGGCCACCGCCACGTTGTGGATGTCCAGGTTGGGAATGGCGCCGTGGTTGACCTTGGTCCAGGTATCGCCGCCGTCGGCGCTGCGGCGCACGCCGTCCACCTCGAAGCCCACCCAGATGTCCTGCCGGCTGGTGGGGTCGATGGCAATGCCGGTAACCCGGGGGATGCCCACCGCCGGGCAGGTTTCGGCCACCTCCACCGGACGCTGTTCCCAGACCTTGCCGCCGTCGCTCGAGCGGAAGATGGCCGCCGGATTGGGCGTGCCGGTGCCGGCGTACATCGTTTGAGGGTCGGTCGCGTCGATGGCGAGCGACCAGACGCAGTAATCGCTGAGGGGAGAGTCCACCAGGCTCCAGTTCATTCCGGCGTCCTCGCTGCGGTAGAGACCCTTGTCGGTGCCGGAAAAGAGGATTTCGGGCCGGCCGGGGTGGTTTACGATGGTTCGCACCAGCGCGTCGGAGTGGAGTCCCTGGTTGATGCCGACGCGCTGCCAGCTTTCGCCGCCGTCGGCGCTGCGGATAATGCCCTGACCCACCGTACCTACCAGGATAGTCATCTGGTCCGTCATGGCAATGCCTCCTTTCCGGTCCTGCCGGAATCAGGATAGACTTCAGGGTTCGGTCGCGGCCCGGTCCCCGATTCCCGCCACTTCCCGCCACGAACTGCCGGACGCCACGAGCTACCGGGTATCATACTCCACCCGGCCCGGGATTGCCACCGGGAGCCTGGCCGGCATTCCCAACCCGCATTGGAATTTCCCCGGCGGGTGGGCCGGGCAAGGAATGCCGGCGCAGGTTGCGAATACCCCTTGCGGCTCGCCTTACGATTCGCCTTACGATTCGCCAAACCCGGGGCGGGCGGCCACCATCCCCAAGCGACTGCGGATGCAGCCGAATCACCCCGGAGGTAGCGGGCGGACGCGCCTGCTCTATGGCCTTGCGCATTGCCACCCGGAATCACCCCGGAGGTAGCGGGCGGGCGCGCCTGCTCCATGGCCTTGCGCATTGCCACCCGGAATCACCCCGGAGGTAGCGGGCGGCGGGGCGGGCCGCCAAACCCGGGGCGGGCGGCAAAGATGGTAAACTATTTCCCCCGGCAATTCCAGCCAATTCCATATCCATACGTGGTGAAGGTATGCTCCGGTTAAGAATACTCCTTCCGGCCCTGGCCCTGGGGGCGGCGCTGCTGTCCATTCCCCTGACCGCAACGCCGGCTTACGCCCATGGGTTTGGCGAGCGGTACGACCTGCCGCTGCCCCTGAGCTACTTTACCGCCGGCGGCGCGGCGGCGGTCATCCTGTCCTTTGCCGTCATCGGCTTCTTTGTCCGGGCCGAGGCCGCTTCCGGATACCCCCGGTTTAACCTGTTCCGGTACGCTCCGGTCCGGGTTTTGCTGGGCGGGCCGGTTTGGTGGCTCCTGCGCCTGGTCTCCCTGTTCCTCTTTTTTCTGGTCATCGCCACCGGACTTTTCGGGTCGGAGCGGCCGGCGGACAACCTGACCCCGGCCTTTGTCTGGATTATCTGGTGGGTGGGAATGGGCTTTGTGGTGTCCCTGCTGGGCAACCTCTGGGCCATTGTCAATCCCTGGCGGATTCTCTATGACCTGGCCGAGGCGATCTACCACCGTTTCCGACCGGAAGAGGAGGAATGGGAGCCGGGGCCGGGCTGGGACTATCCGGCCCAACTGGGCGTTTGGCCGTCGGTGTTCCTGTTCCTGGCCTTTGCCTGGGTGGAAAACGCCCTGCCGGATAACGCTGCGCCGGCGGTGCTGGCCGGGCTGATTATCGCCTACAGCGTCGTTACCCTGGGCGGGATGTACCTTTTCGGCAAGCAGCAATGGCTGCGGCAGGGCGAGGTCTTTTCCGTAATCTACGGCTTGCTGGCTCGCTTCTCCGTTACCGAGGTGCGCGTCGTTGACCGGGCGGTGTGCCGGGAGTGCGGCGCTCCCATGTGCGGGGAACGAGGGTGCGGGGAACGAGGGTGCGGGGAACGAGGGTACGGGGAACGGGGGTACGGGGAACGGGGGGCCGGGGAACGGGGGGCCGGGGAACGGGGGGCCGGGGGAACGGGGAGCGGGGGGCCGGGAGCCGGGGAACGGGCCGACGCTACCGGGTGTATCGATTGCTACGAATGTTTTGAGTATGCCGGAGAGCGGGAGTTCAACCTGCGCCCGCCGGCCATCGGTCTGGATGCCGGCGGGGCGGTTGCCCCCGGCACGACGGCGCTGGTGCTGCTGGTACTGGCGACGGTTACTTTCGACGGTTTCAGCGACACGCCGGAGTGGTCGGCGACGCTGGGTTTCTTCCTGTCCCTGACCCCCGGGCTGACCTTCCAATACTTCAACGGGCTGGTCATCGCCAATACCCTGGGGCTGTTGGCCTTTCCGCTGGCCTTTGCGGGGCTTTACTGGAGCTTTGCCGTTCTGATGCGGCGGGCGGTCGCCGGCCGGGGGCCGGCGGCGGGTCAACTGATGGAGGCTTTCGTGTTTTCCCTGGTGCCGATCGCCCTGGCCTACCACTTTGCCCACTATCTGGGCTTTCTGTTAATCCAGGGACAACTCATCATCCCCCTGGCCTCCGACCCCTTTGGCGCCGGGTGGGACCTGTTTGGCAGCGCCAGCTATGCGGTAAACATTGCCATAACCAACGCCCGCTTCATATGGTTCTTTTCCCTGGCCTCCATAGTGGCCGGGCACATCATAGCGGTGTACCTGGCCCACCGGCGGGCCGGGACCATCTACCAAACCCGGAACCTGGCCCTGCGCAGCCAACTCCCCATGCTGGCTTTGATGGCGCTCTATACGGTAGTCAGCTTGTGGATAATCTCCCGCCCCATAACGGAGTAGGGGCGACGGGGCCTTTGCGCCGGAAGACGCAGCGATGGAGCAGTTCGCGCCGAGGGCTTTTTCCCTCCGGGTCTCCGGGGTTATTGGGGGACTGGGGCCTCCGTCCTCACGCCCGGCTCGGGTTTCTCCAGGGTCTCCGGGGGGCTTTAGGGAAGGGAACTTACGGGTTCACCCGCCCGGGCGGGCATACTCTCGCAAAGCGTCAGCTACAGCATAGCCCGGAATGGGTTCACCCGCCCGGGCCGGCATACTGCTACGACCTGCGCCGGGCCGACCTGACCGGGGCCGGGTTCACCCGCCCGGGCGGGCATATTGTTGCTGGGCCAGGGTCTGGTAGGTTACCGGCGTTACCGAGGTCAGCCCGGCATCCACCGGCAGGGTTACCCCGTTAATCCAGCGAGACTCGTCGCTGGCCAGGAACAGGGCGGTATAACCGATGTCCCAGGAGTCGCCTTCGGTACGCAGGGGAGCGGCGTTCTTGCGAATCTCCCGCAAGTCCGAATCCATCCGGGGCGCCACCATCGGCGAATAGACCAGCCCCGGCGCAATGCAGTTGACCCTTATGCCGTCGGGCCCGTGGTCGGCGGCCATGGACATCGTGAGGCCTTGCACCGCCGCCTTGGAGGTGGTGTAGGGGGTGCTGCTGTGGGCGCGCATTCCGGCGATGGAGGATATGTTGATGATGGAGCCGCCGCCGCTCTGGATCATCCGGGGAATGGCGAACTTGCTGCACAGGACAATGCTCTTGACATTGACCGCCATCACAAAATCCCAGTCCTCCTCGCTAATCTCCAGCACTGACCCCCGGCGGGATATGCCTACGTTGTTGTCCAGCACGTCCAGGCGGCCGTAGCGATCCAGCGCCGCTTCCACCAGCCGGCGGCAATCGCCGGCGTTGATGACGTCCGCCTCGAACACGGAGGCTTCGCCGCCCTCCTCCTGGATCATCGCCAGCGTTTCCTCAGCCCGGGCCTGCACTGCATCCACCAGCAGCACTTTGGCCCCCTCCCGGGCGAAGAGGACGGCGGCGGCCTTGCCGTTGCCCACCCCGGGGCCGCTGGAACCGGCTCCGGTAACGATGGCTACTTTTCCTTCCAGTCGGGCCAATCGGGCCAATCCGGGACTGCTTTGCGGCATGGGTTCAGCTCCTTGACGGTGTGTTCCTTGACCGGGCGCAAGGGACGATGTGTCATGTGTAAGGGACCGGGTGTAAGGATAACCGGCGTATCAACCCCTAACTTATCCCCACCACCTCTATCTCGAAGGTCAGGTCTTTGCCGGCCAGGGGGTGGTTGCCGTCCAGCTTTACCTTGTCCCCGGACAACTCCAGCACCGTCATATGGGCCGGGCGGCCGTTGGGGCCGGTGGCCTGCAATTGCATACCCACTTCCAGGTTGATGGCGGCCGGAATCTCCGACCGGGCCACCTCGATTACCCCCTCGGGACGGTAGATTCCATAGGCCTGGTCGGCGGCGATGCTGACGGTGCGGGATTCGCCCAGTTCCATACCGACCACTCCCTGCTCGAACCCGGGAAGCAGCTGCCCCCGGCCGATGGTAAACTCCAGCGGCTCCCCACCGGCGGAAGAGTCGAACACCGTGCCGTCGTCCAGTCGGCCGGTGTAGTGAACCTTAACGGTGTTACCCTGCTGCGCCGGCGCCATCTTCCGCCTCCTGTCGGCCTCCTGAATAGTCGCCCTACCATAACACCAAACTCGGTTCCAGTCCAACCCGGTTCCAGTCCCCGGTTCCCCTCCGGTAACCGAGCGGGGCGGTAGTTACCGCATTCAGCGCGCTTGCATAACTCGCTGATCCAGTCCAACCCGATTCCAGTCCAATACAGATCCAAAATAACCGAGCTCGGCAGCAGTCCCGTACCTGGTTGCCCTTTCGGGGTTGCCCTTTCGGGCGGCGTGGATTGAGGATACCGGGATTCGCCAGGGGTTGACAATTCGTATGATGGCTATATAATAACAAGCTACTGGATATGCCTCAAACACCTGTTTTCGCTCATTTTCCGAAGCAACAACCAGAACCCTGGTCCCTCTTTGCCCAAAAATCTGGGCTGTAACTCCTATCCTGCATCCGCATAAGGAGATTGGAGTATGACTATTTCTCCCGTTGGCAACGGGCATCGCGCCAAATATACCAATGGCAATGCTGCGGAACTGTCCGCGGTAAAGTCCTATGCCCGGATTCCTCAAGTGTTGCCGATCCCGCACCTCATCCTGAGCCAGATCGAGTCTTACAACTGGTTCCGGGGCGACGGGCTGCGGGAAGTTTACCAGGAAGTCTCGCCGATCACCGACTATACCGGCAAGAAGTACGAAATGCATTTCCGGGAGCATTACTTCCGGACGCCCAAGCACTCTCCCCTGGAATGCAAGGAACGGGAAATAACCTACTCCGAGCCGCTGTACGTCAAGACGCAACTGGTGCGGCAGGAAACCGGCGAAATATCGGAGCAGGAAATCTTCATGGGCGACATTCCCATGATGACCGAAAACGGCACCTTCATCATCAACGGCGCCGAGCGGGTGGTAGTTAGCCAGTTGGTGCGCTCCCCGGGCGTTTACTTTGTGCATGAAAGAACCCCGGCAGCCGACCGCGACCTCTGCTTTGTAAAGCTGATTCCCTCCCGGGGCGCCTGGCTGGAGTTCGAGACCAGCAACAAGGACGTGCTTTCGGTCAAGGTTGACCGGAAGCGCAAGGTGTCCGCCACCTCCTTTTTCCGCGCCCTGGGCGTCGTCACCGACGCAGAGATTCTGGCCCTCTTTGAGGACGTGGATACCGACGAAAACCATCAATATATCCGCTCCACCCTGGAGCGGGACCCGCCAATGGAAGAGCGGGATTTTCACTTCCGGGACGACGACTTGCGCGCCGTCTGGGAATGGCTCAAACCCGAACAGAATTATGATGTTGCGGTGGCCCGGCGCATCGCCACCGCCCAGGTCGAGTTCTACCGCCGCCTGCGGCCCGGCGAACCGCCCAGCCTGGATAATGCCCGCAACCTGATAAAGAACCTCTTCTTCGACCCGCGCCGCTATGACCTGGGCCGGGTGGGCCGCTACAAGCTCAATCGCCGCCTCGGCCTAACCGAGCGGGCGGGGTTGCGCGTCCTGACCCTGGCGGACATCATCGAGGTCATCCGAACGATGATCCGGGTCAACCGGGGCGAGGGGTCCCCGGATGACATCGACCATCTGGGCAACCGCCGGGTGCGGGCCGTGGGCGAACTGGTGCAAAACCAGGTAAGGGTAGGTCTGCTCCGTATGGAGCGGATGGTCAAGGAAAAGATGACCCTGGTTGACCCGGAAACGGCAGCTCCCCAGGGGTTGATTAACATCCGCCCGGTGGTGGCCGCGGTCCGGGAGTTCTTCGGCGGCTCCCAGTTGTCCCAGTTTATGGACCAGACCAATCCACTGGCCGAGTTGACGCATAAGCGCCGGCTGTCCGCCCTGGGCCCCGGCGGACTGACCCGGGAACGGGCCGGTTTCGACGTGCGCGACGTTCACTTTTCCCACTATGGCCGGATTTGTCCGATCGAAACACCGGAAGGCCCCAACATCGGCCTGCTCAGCTCCCTGTCTTCCTATGCCCGCACCAATCCCTATGGGTTTATCGAGTCGCCTTACCGGAAGGTGCTGAAAACCATCGCCAACACGGCGCTCGACCTGGAAGGCCGGGTGGTTACGGAAGACGTGCTGGGCGAAGACGGCAAAGTCCTGGTGGCCCAGGGCCGGAAGATCAGCCGGGCCCGGGCCCGCGCCATCCGCGCCCTGCCTGAAGGCACGTTTCTCCAGGTACGGCCCTACGTCGCCAGCGGCCCGGAGTACGTGGAATATATGTCGGCGGACCGGGAGGAGAACTTCTGCATCGCCCAGGCCAACTCGGAGTTGGATGAACTGGGCCAGTTCGTCCACGACCGGGTGGAAATCCGGATTGGCGAGAATTACAGCCAGGAGTCTCCGGAAGAGGTGGGTTTGATGGATGTGTCGCCGATGCAGATTATGAGCATCTCGGCGGCCCTGATTCCCTTCCTGGAACACGACGATGCCAACCGCGCCCTGATGGGGTCGAATATGCAGCGCCAGGCCGTCCCCCTGCTGCGGCCCCAGGTTCCGGTGGTAGGCACCGGCATCGAGGAGCGGGTGGCCCGGGACAGCGGCCAGGTAGTGCTATCCCGGGCCGCCGGGGTGGTTACTTCGGTTTCCGGTCGCGACATCGTGGTAACCGACACCGCCGGGCAGGACCACCACCACCCCCTGGTCAAGTTTTCCCGGACGAACCAGGGCACCTGCTTCGACCACCGGACCATCGTGCAGAAAGGCGACCGGGTGGAGCAGGGCGCTACCCTGGCGGATAGCTCGTCCACCGACCAGGGCCAGCTGGCCCTGGGGCAGAACGTGCTGGTAGCTTTTATGTCCTGGGAGGGTTACAACTACGAGGACGCCATTATCCTCAGCGAGCGGCTGGTCAAGGACGACCAGTTCACTTCCATTCACATTGAAAAGCACGAGATGGAGGCCCGGGATACCAAGCTGGGGCCGGAGGAAATCACCCGGGATATTCCCAACGTGGGCGAGGCCAGCCTGCGGGACCTGGACGAGCGGGGCATCATCCGGGTCGGGGCCGACGTTGGCCCCGGCGACATCCTGGTCGGCAAGGTAACGCCCAAGGGTGAAACGGAGTTGACCGCCGAGGAGAAGCTGCTCCGGGCCATTTTCGGGGAGAAGTCCCGGGATGTAAAGGATACTTCCCTGCGGGTGCCGCACGGGGAACGGGGCAAGATCATCGACGTGAAAATACTGAACCGGGACAACCGGGACGACCTGCCCCCCGGCGTCAACGAAGCGGTGCGGGTTTGGATTGCGCAGACCCGCAAGATTTCCGTGGGCGACAAGATGGCCGGCCGTCACGGCAACAAGGGCGTCGTGGCCCGGATCCTCTCCGAGGAGGATATGCCCTTCTTGCCCGATGGCACCCCGGTCGATATGATTCTCAACCCCATCGGCGTTCCCTCCCGGATGAACCTGGGCCAGGTGCTGGAAACGCACCTGGGCTGGGCCGCCCGGCGGCTGAACTTCCACGCCGAAACGCCGGTGTTTGACGGCGCCACCGACGATTCCATCGAGGACTCGCTGGCCCGGCTCTGGTTCGCCGAACAGGCCGGGGCGGTGGACCCCGGGCCAACGGAAGGGTCTCCCCGGGTGGATTACCCGGTGGTGGGGGAATGGCTCCGGGCAAGGGGCTACGACCCGGACCGCCTCTTCAGCGACAACCACCCGGGCGCGGCCCGGGACGCCTGCCTGCGCCTGTGGCTTCAGGACGTGGCCGGCATCAAGTCCGACGGGCTTACCGCCGAGGGGCTTTACGAACAATCCCTGAAGGTTCACCGGGAACGGCAAATCGCGCCCCCCACCTTCGGCAAGTTCCAGCTTTATGACGGGCGCACCGGAGACCCCTTCGACCAACTGGTTACCGTCGGCAGCATCTATATGCTGAAGCTCATCCACCTGGTAGAGGACAAGATTCACGCCCGCTCCACCGGGCCGTATTCGATGATTACCCAGCAGCCCCTGGGGGGCAAGGCCCAGTTCGGCGGCCAGCGGTTTGGCGAAATGGAAGTCTGGGCGCTGGAGGCTTACAGCGCCGCTTATAACTTGCAGGAGGTGCTTACGGTTAAGTCCGACGACGTGGCGGGACGGGTCAAGACCTATGAAGCCATCGTCAAGGGGGAATCCATCGGCCAGCCCGGAGTCCCCGAGTCCTTCAACGTTCTCCTGAAGGAATTGCAGAGCCTCGGCCTCGCCGTGGAACTGCTCAACGAAGAGGACCGGCCTTCCCTGGTTGACGGATTGGGCGCTGACTCCGAGCTATACGAACCTCTGGAGGCGATTTAATGGTCAGAATGCAAGACCGCACGGAAGTCCAGGCGACCAACTTTAACGCTATTCGCATTTCCGTCGCCTCTCCGGAACAGATAATAAACTGGTCCCATGGCGAGGTAACCAAGCCGGAGACCATAAACTACCGGACGCTGCGCCCGGAGAAGGACGGCCTTTTCTGTGAACGGCTCTTCGGGCCGACCAAGGACTGGGAATGCTTTTGCGGCAAGTACAAGCGCATTCGCTACCGGGGCGTGGTCTGCGACCGCTGCGGCGTGGAGGTTACCCGTTCCAAGGTGCGCCGCGAGCGGATGGGACATATCCGCCTGGCCGCGCCGGTCGCCCACATCTGGTTCAGCAAGACCATGCCCAGCCGCCTCGGGCTGCTCCTCGACCTGTCCCCGCGGAACCTGGAACGGGTTCTTTACTTCGCCCAGCACATCATCACCGCGGTGGACGACGAAAAGCGGAAGGACTTCATCGAGGAAGAAAACCTCAAGGTAGAACTGGAGATAGAAAAGCTGCAACGGGGCAACGCGGAAAAGCTCGCCGAATTGCAGGAGCAGCTGGAAGCCCTGGCGGATTCCCCAGACCCGGAGGCAATCCCGGAGGCCGCGGCGGTCCAGGCCGAAATTGACGCCCTGAACGACGCGGCCGAACAGGAAGAGGGCCGACTGCGGTTGCAGTTGGAAGAGGTAAGAAACGAACTGGAAGACCTGCGGCCCCTGAAGATATTGCCGGATTCCAAGTACCGGGAGTTGAAGGAACGTTTCGACGACCTGTTCCAGGCGCGGATGGGCGCCGAAGCGATTCTGGACATTCTCCGAACCTGGGATCTGGAAGCGGTGCGGGACGGCCTGGTGAAGGAGATGCGTTCCACTTCCGGCCAGCGGCGCAAGAAGGCCATCAAGCGCTTGCAGGTGGTGGAGTCCTTCCGGCACAGCGGCAACCGGGTGGAAGATATTATCCTGACCGTACTGCCGGTTCTGCCCCCGGAACTGCGGCCCATGGTGCAGTTGGACGGCGGCCGGTTCGCCACCAGCGACCTCAACGACCTGTACCGGCGGGTAATCAACCGCAACAACCGGCTCAAGCGGCTGATGGAACTGGGCGCGCCGGAAATTATCATCCGCAACGAAAAGCGGATGCTGCAAGAGTCGGTGGATGCCCTGATCGACAACGGACGGCGGGGGCGGCCCATTCAGGGCAGCCACAATCACAAGCTCAAGTCCCTGTCCGACCTGCTCCGGGGCAAACAGGGCCGCTTCCGGCAGAACCTGCTGGGCAAGCGGGTGGACTACAGCGGCCGGTCGGTCATCGTGGTCGGCCCGGAACTGATGATGGACCAGTGCGGGCTGCCCAAGCGGATGGCCCTGGAACTCTTCAAGCCCTTCGTGATGCACCGGCTGGTGCTGCTGGGCATTTCCCCCAACATCAAGAGCGCCAAGCGGATGGTGGAGCGGGCCAGGCCCGAGGTGTGGGATATTCTGGAGGACGTAATCAAGGACCGGCCGGTGCTGCTGAACCGGGCGCCTACCCTCCACCGGCTGGGCATCCAGTCCTTTATGCCGGTGCTGATTGAGGGCAACGCCATCCAGATTCACCCGCTGGTCTGTTCCGCCTTCAACGCCGACTTCGACGGCGACCAGATGGCGGTGCACGTGCCGCTGTCCCGGGAGGCGGTGCACGAGGCGCGGGTGGCGATGCTCAGCACTCACAACATGCTTTCCCCGGCCTCCGGCGACCCGCTGGTGGCCCCCACCCTGGATATGGTGATGGGCTGTTACTACCTGACCGAGATTCAGGGCGGGGCCAAAGGAGAGGGCAGCTATTTCACCAACCCGGAAGCGGCGCGCATCGCCCACGCCGGCGGCGAAGTGGACCTGCGCGCCAGCATCTACGTCAAAAATATCCCCGGCAGCGCCGGCTGGGTGGAAACCAGCGTGGGGCGGCTGATTTTCAACGACATCCTGCCACCTCCCATCAGTTTCAAGAACGAGGTGTTCGACAACGGAAAAATCCGGCAACTGACTTCCGAGTTACACCGGGAGCTCAGCAACGCCGACACCGCCGCGACGCTGGACAAGATGAAGCGACTGGGCTTCCGCTACGCCAGCACTTCCAGCACCACTGCCGCCATCGCCGACCTTAACGACATACGGTTCCCGGAAGAGAAGCAGCGGATTCTGAACGAAGCCGAGAAAAAAGTGGACGGTTACTGGGAACAGTACGATGGGGGACTTATATCGGAGGAGGAACGCCATGACTGGACGGTAGATGCCTGGCGCGAAGCCGACGATTCGATTACCAGATGGATCGGCAAAGAAGTCGGAGAGGGCAGCTTTGGCGGTTTCGGCTTTATGGCCCGTTCCGGCACCAAGGGCAACATCTCCCAGATTAAACAGATGGTGGGAATGCGCGGCCTGATGACCCGGCCCACTCCGGATCGCCGCATTCAGGAAATTATGGAGCGGCCGGTCAAGTCCTGTTTCCGGGACGGTATCCCACCCTTCGAAAACTTCATATCCACCCATGGGGCGCGCAAGGGCTTGACCGACACCGCCCTGAACACCGCCAGCAGCGGTTATTTGACCCGGCGTTTGGTGGACATCGCCCAGGAGGTGATCGTCCAGGAGGAGGACTGCGGCACCTACGATGCCTACTGGATTGAACCCCGGCCCTTCGACAGCAAGCTGGAGGAGCGAATTTCGGGCCGGCTGGCGGCGGCCCCGGTAATCAACCCGGCCACCGGGGAACTCCTGGTGGACCGCAATGAGGTGATTGACGCGGCCGTGGCCCGGAATATCGTCGCTGCGGAAATTACCCAGGTCCCGGTGCGCTCGCCCCTGGTTTGCGAGGCGCGACGGGGGGTCTGCCAGCGGTGCTACGGCAACCTGCCGGCCACCGGGCAACTGGTAGAGCTGGGCCAGGCGGTAGGAATTATCGCCGCCCAGAGCATTGGCGAGCCGGGAACCCAGCTTACCATGCGCACCTTCCACACCGGCGGCGTGGCCGGTAAGGCCGATATTACCAGCGGCTTGCCCCGGGTGGAGGAGATTTTCGAGGCGCGGGTGCCGAAAGGAGTAGCCCAGCTGTCCGAAATCGATGGCGAGGTGCGGCTGGCGACCGACGATGCGGGACGCCGGCAGCCGGAGGAACCCGTCCGAATCGTGGACCGCCAGGAGTTCCGGGAAGACTACCCCTTGGCGGAAGGCGTCCAGCTGCTGGTGGACGACGGCGAGGAGGTGGAGGCCGGGATGCTTATGGCGGCTACCCTTCCCTCCCTCGGCTACGAGGTGGATACCGGCGAAGAGTACGAACCGCAACCCATCGCCGAGGTGGTGGCCAACGTCGGCGGGCGCGTTGAACTGGCCGAGGGCCTGATTTCCATCGTGTGGGAAGACCCGGAGGAACGGGAGTATCCGGTGGCCGCCGCCGCGGAACTGCTGGTGGCCGACGGAGACCAGATCAAGGCCGGAGACCGCATCACCGACGGCCCCAAGAATCCTCACGATATTCTCAGTATCCAGGGAACGGGCGAGTTGCAGCAATACATGGTCAACGAGGTGCAGCAGGTTTACGACCTCCAGGGAGTGCGTATCCACGACAAGCACATCGAGATAATCCTGCGTCAAATGCTGCGCCGGGTGCAGGTGAAGTCCATCGGCGATTCCGACTTCATCCCCGACCAGGTAGTGGACAAGGTCAAGTTCCAGGAGAATTGCGCCAAGGTGCTGGCCGAAGGCGGCGAACCGGCGACGGCGGAGCCGGTGCTGCTGGGCATCACCCGGGCTTCCCTACGTACCGACAGCTTCCTGGCCGCCGCGTCCTTCCAGGAAACCACCCGGGTACTCACCCAGGCGGCGGTCAGCGGCGCCCACGACTGGCTCCAGGGACTCAAGGAAAACGTCATCATCGGCCGGCTGATCCCGGCCCGGGTGGAATCAACGGCGCTGAGCGCGGCGCCAGAGCCGGAGGTCCTGCCCGACTTGGGCGAACTGGCCGAGATTGGCGACCTGGTTGCGGCCGGTTGGCTGGGCGCCGGCGGAGAATCCGGGGGCGGAGCGCCGACTTTCGGTATCGGAGCCGAGGCCCTGACGCCCGCCGGTTTCTTCCTGGAAGAAGGCTTGAACTTCCCGGGCGATGGCGGCGGGGATGAAGCCGCCACCGGCAATGTCCTGACCCGCAGCGACGCTCGGGGCCGGGAGGAGAACGGTAACGAGTCCGGGGGCTTTCCCCTGGGAGAAGATACCGCCCGGTAGTTAAAGAAGGGGGCGCTATGTTGGCGACGGGAAGGACGGAAGACGTTTCTCCGGCTGATTGGCTTTCGGTTGACCTGGCGCCCCAACATCCCCGGCGGCTGAAACTGTCCAACCCGGTGCTGATTGCCTCCGGCACCTTGGGCTATGATGGCTATGGCCGGGGAATAACCCCGGAAATGGACCTGGGCCGGCTGGGCGCGGTCATCCCCAAGACCGTTACCCGGCATCCCCGGGAAGGCAACCCGGAACCCCGCTGGTATCCCGAGTCCTTCCGGGTGGCCCGGGAGCAGGGCGAAGCGACGCTGCTCAACTCCATCGGGCTGACCAACCCCGGCATTGAAGCCGCCCTCAAGGACCTGGCGCCCCAATGGGCCGCGGGAACGGCAACCGTGCTGCTCAGCCTGTCCGCCGACAGCGTCGAGCAGTTCGGCGAGATGGCCCAAATGACCCGAGGGGTTGCCGGTTTCGCGGGTATCGAGTTGAACCTGAGCTGTCCCAACGTAGCGGACGGCGCCCTCTTCAGCCACCGTCCGTTCAGCGCTGCCGCGGCGGTCAGGGCGGTCAAGGACTATGCCGACCGGCCGGTGCTGGCCAAGCTGGCCCCCAACGTACCGGACATTGCCCCCATCGCCCGGGCCGCCGCCGCCGCCGGGGCCGACGCCCTGACCATTTCCAACACGATCCCGGCGATGACCATTGACCTGGCGACCCGCCGGCCGGCGCTGGGGAACGTTACCGGCGGGCTGTCCGGCCCCGGCCTGCACCCGGTAGCCGTGGCCCTGGTTTACCGCGCGGCGCAGGCGGTCGATGTGCCGATAATCGGCGTGGGCGGCATTTTCACCGGGGCCGACGCTCTGGAGTTCATCCTGGCCGGCGCCACGGCGGTGCAAATCGGCAGCGCCAACCTGGCCGACCTGTGGGCGCCCTTCAGGATATTGGAGGAAATGGAAACATACCTGGGGGAGCAGGGCGTTACCGATATTAAGGAGTTGGTGGGCGCCGTGCGGGTGTAAGCCGTCGCGTTCCTCTTCCCGCGCCCACCGCCCCCGGCCCTCGTTCCACTTCCACTGCGTTCACTCCGACCGCCTGCCCACCGCCCCCGGCCCCCACTTCCTAGTCTTCCGCATCCTCCGGGAAAGCTGTATCGTGAACCGCTCCCCCGGGGCCCTCGCTTCCTGGCACCTCTTTCCCCGGCCCTCGTTCATAGAACCCGGATGGGCTGACCGGGGCGGGGAGCCGGCGCTTGTCCCGGTCAGCCCCGGGAGCGGGCCGGGCGGAGGCGGATTACGCCGCCACCTCCGCCGCCACCGCTTTGACCAGCCGCAGGCCGGCCGCGCCGGTGTCCGCTACGGTATCCACTACCAGGTGGTCGCTGGCCTGGAACTCCCCGGCGAGAATGCCCCTAGACAAGGGGTTTTCCAGGTGCCGCTGAATGGCCCGGCGCAGAGGGCGCGCCCCATAAGCCGGGTCAAAGCCCTCCCGAGCCAGCCAGTCGGCGGCGGCTCCGGTCAACTCAAAGGTAATTTCCTGCTCCGCCAACCGCTGGGCCACATCCTGCACCATCAACCCTACCACCTGGACAATCTGCTCCCGGGTCAGTGGATGGAAGATGATGGTCTCGTCAATCCGGTTGAGGAATTCGGGCCGGAAGGTTTGCTTCAGGGCGTTGTTGACCGACTCCTGCAACCGGGCGGTCGCGTCCTCCGCCTCATGGCTGTCGGTGTGAAAGCCGGCGTGGTGGCGGGTCAGGTTGCCGGTGCCCAGGTTGCTGGTCATTATGACCACCGTGTTCCGAAAGTCCACGGTGCGTCCCTGCCCGTCGGTCAGCCGGCCGTCCTCCAGAATCTGGAGCAGGATGTTGAATACCTCCGGGTGGGCCTTTTCAATCTCGTCGAAAAGGATGACCCGGTAGGGGCGGCGGCGTACTGCCTCGGTCAATTGCCCGCCGGCGTCGTAGCCGATGTAGCCCGGCGGCGCGCCGACGAGCCGGGAGACGGCGTGCCTTTCCATGTATTCGGACATATCAATCCGTACCATGTTGCTCTCGTCGTCGAAGAGGAACTCGGCCAGGGCCTTGGACAACTCCGTTTTGCCGACGCCGGTCGGCCCCAGGAAAATAAAACTGCCGATGGGCCGTCGGGGGTTGCTCAACCCGGAGCGGGAACGGCGGATGGCCTCGGAAACGGCGGTTACCGCTTCCTCCTGGCCGATGAGCCGCTGGTGCAGGGCCTCCTCCATGTGTACCAGCCGCTCCGCTTCCCGCTCCAGCAGCCGTCCGGTGGGGATGCCGGTCCAGCTGGACACCAGCTCGGCGATGTCCTTTTCGTCCACCACCGCGTCTATTTTCCGGTCGTGTTGCAGCCGGGCCTTTTCCGCTTCGTATTCCGCTTCCAGCCGGAGGCGTTCCGTCCTGAACTGGGCGGCCGCCTCGTATTCGGAGCATTGGGCGGCGGCTTCCTCCTGGTCGGATAGCCCGCGGATGCGGTTTTCCAGTTCCTGGAGGCTCCGGGGCAGCCCTTCCGCGTCAATCCGCAGCTTGCTGGCCGCCTCGTCGATGAAGTCGATGGCCTTGTCCGGCAACTGCCGGGAGGTAATGTAACGGTCGCTGAGGCGGGCGGCGGCCCGCAGCGCCGAGTCGTCGATCTTGACCTTGTGATGCGCCTCGTAGCGGGGCCGCAGGGCCTCCAGTATCTGCACCGTATCCTCCAGGCTGGGTTCCTCCAGGTAAACCGGCTGGAAGCGCCGCTCCAGGGCGGCGTCCTTTTCGATCTGCCGGCGGTATTCGTCGGCGGTGGTGGCCCCGATGCACTGGAGTTCACCCCGGGCCAGGGCCGGTTTCAGCAAGTTGCTGGCGTCAATACCGCCCTCCGCCGCCCCAGCGCCCACCATGGTATGAATCTCGTCCAGGAAGAGGATGACCTCGCCGCGGGCCTGCTTTACCTCGTCCATTACCGCCTTGAGCCGCTCCTCAAACTCGCCCCGGAACTTGGAGCCGGCCACCAGCGCCCCCATATCCAGGGCCAGTACCCGCCGGCCCTTCAGCGAATCGGGCACGTCCCCGGCGGCCACCCGCGCGGCCAGTCCTTCGGCGATGGCCGTCTTGCCGACGCCGGCTTCCCCGATGATAACCGGGTTGTTCTTCCGGCGCCGGGTCAAGGTTTGCATCACCCGCCGGATTTCCGCATCCCGGCCAATTACCGGATCCAGCTTGCCGGCGGCGGCCAGTTGGGTCAGGTCGATACTGTACCGTTCCAGGGAACGGTAGCGACTTTCCGCCTGGCGATCGTCGACCCGGTGGGCGCCGCGCACCTTTTCCAGGGCCTGGTACACCCGTTCCTGGTCCAGGCCGAACTCCCGCATCAACCGGGCCGAATCCCCCTGGGATTCCCGGACAGCGGCGATGAAGAGATGTTCTACGCTGATGAAGTCGTCGTTCAGTCTTTGCGATTCTTCCCGGGCCATTTCCAGCAGCCGCTGGGTGCGGGGCGTAGTGTAAATCTGGCCGGCCGGCGCGGCCAGCCTGGGGCCGGCTTCCAGCAGTTGGTCCAGCCGGGACTTGACGGCGCCGGTGGAAATGCCCAACTCGGCCAGTATCCGGGCCGGGACGCCCTCCTCCTCGGCCAGCAAGGCGGCCAGGATATGCTCCACGTCCCATTGACTATGCCGGTAACGCTGTACCAGTTCCTGGGATGTCTGCAATGCCCTTTGGGCCTGTTCGGTAAAATCTTCCGCTCTTAATACCATTTGGTTCACCTCCTGAATGCCGCCGGCGCCGGCGACTGGCTCCAGCTGGGTATCAGATTTGTATCCGATCGGGTATCGGCCTTGTATCGTACTGGTATCGTACTGGTACCGGAGCCGTGGGTTTGCTTGAAAATAGCCGGGGTCGGGGCGTATCGACCCCGGGATTGCCCCCACTACCGGGGGTCTATCTCCGATGACCAGCGTCGGGGCGTATCGACCCCGGGATTGCCCCCTGGCGGCGGGCTTCCGGAGCTTCTGCCGCCGGCGCCGTTACTGCCGGCGTTGCTACGGCCGGCGTTGGCGCAGTTCTCGCACCGTTTCCGAGAGGGACTGCACTTCCCGCTCCAGCTGGTCGATACGGGCCATCAGCTTCAGGGCCACTTCCGCCCCGGCCAGGTTGACTCCCATATCGTCGGTAAAGGTCTTGATGCGGCGCAACCGCTCAATATCGGCCGGTGAATACAGCCGCTGCCGTCCCATCGTGCGGGAGGGCCAGATCAGGCCGACCCGTTCGTAGTACCGCAAGGTCTGGGCGTGGAGGCCCACCATCCGGGCGGCGATGCTGATGGCAAAACAGGGTTCGTCGGTATGTTCCTGATGGTAGGCCATAGTTACTTGCTCCTGGCGACGCGCCGTTCTTTCAACTGGCGGAACAGCTTTTCCTCTTCCGGAGTCAGGTCGGTGGGCAGCACCGCTTTGACCGTGGCGAAGAGGCTGCCCCGGGTTTCCGGCCGGTTCAGTTCGGGCATACCCTGTCCGGCCAGGCGAAAGCGCCGCCCGTTCTGGGTGCCCGGCGGGATGGTCAGGGCCACCTGTCCCCGCAGGGTCGGCACCGTCGCCTCGGCGCCCAGGACCAGATCCTCCAGCGGAATCTCCACCTCGGAATACAGGTCCTTCCCCTTGCGCTCGAACCGGGGATGGGCCATAACGGTTACCCGCAGGTAGAAATCTCCGTCCTGGCCGCCGCCGGCGGGGATGTGCACCCGCGACCCGTTATCCACGCCCGGGGGAATCTTGACCTCCAGGTGGCGTCCGTCGGGGAGGTTTAGCCGGCGGGTCGGGCCTTCGGCGGCTTCGGCCAGGGTAATTTCCACCGGATATTCCGCCGCCGGCCGCGACCCGGGGCGGGCCGGCCGCTCCGAACCCAGGTTGTGGAACAGCCGGTCGAGAATATCGTCGGAGTCCAGGCCGCCGAGGTCGCCCAGGCCGCCGGGATCGAACCCGGCGGCGGACGGGTTAAAATTGCCGGTGGTATAGAACTGAAATCCGTCGCGCCCCCGGCCCCGGCTCCGGGCATGTTCCCGGGCCTGGGCTTCCGCCTCTTCGATACGGTCGGCGTGCATCCAGCGGTCGCCGTATTTGTCGTACTTGCTTCGCTTTTCCGCATCGGACAGGACGCCGTGGGCTTCGTTTATCTGTTTGAACTTTTCCTCGGCGCCGGCGTCGCCCGGGTTCACGTCCGGGTGATACTGGCGGGCCAGCTTGCGGTAAGCCTGCCGTATCTCCTTGTCGCTGGCGCCGCGGGTTACTCCCAGCACATCGTAATAATTTACTGCCATACGTAAGCGCACCAAATCAAGATAGAGCAACTGACATCGCTATTGTAAGCTGCTTGATGTTGTATGTCAATGAAAATGATGAACAATCAACAAAATACTTGACATTATAATATCAATTTTATATAATCGGATTTGCCAGGTTGATACAAGACGTATCAAGTTATCCGGCAGAACAGGATAGTACCAAAAGGAGGAACACTTATGACTCTACGACGTTGGGATCCCTTCAGCGAGATGCGGCGGATGCAGGAGAATATGGACCAGTTGTGGCGGGGGTTGGCCCCGGCGTCCGGCGCCAGCCCGGAGATGGAAAGCTGGGCCATTCCCCTGGACGTGGTGCAGGAGGGCGACGAAATTACCGTTCACGCCTCGCTGCCCGGCGTGAACCCGGAGGACATCAACGTCTCCATCGAGAACGATGTCCTGACCATCCGGGGCCGGAGCGCCGGCGAGCGGGAACGGCGGGAGGGCAATTTCCTGATGCGGGAACGGCACACCGGGTTTTTCCACCGCTCCCTGCGTTTGCCCGATACCCTGGATACGGACAAGGCTCAGCCCCGCTATGACAACGGCGTGCTGACCATCGCCTTCCCCAAGCTGGAAGCCAAACAGGCCCGGCAGTTGACGATCACCGTGGGCAATACTCCGGAACCCGGCGGCTCCAATCAATCCTAACCGCCAGGCCTAACCGCCAGGCCTAACCGCCAGGCCTAACCGCCAGGCCTAACCACCCCAGCATATCCCCGCCCCCGAGCGGGAGCCAGGCCGGCCTGGCTCCCGCTTCTTATTTGCATCACCGGTTTGCATTACCGCCCCAACCCGGGACTTGACACCGGGCCGCCCCGGGATAAGAATGGGGGCGACATCGCATTTCTCCCGCAATCAGGAGGTCGAGATGACACAAACCGTTTCTTACACTATGGACAGCTTTTTGGACGACGTAAGGCATACTTTCGCTGCAACCAGCGACCCGCTGGCTCAGGCCCGGGCCGTAGCCGACAACCTGAAAACCCTGTTGGCGACGCCCGGTTGGTTGGAAGAAATGCTGGACCTGCCGGAGGAGGGCGGCTATGGGCCGAAGAGCCTCCACCTGGAGGAAGACGCCGGCCATCCCGGCCCCGGCTTTTGGCTCATGGCCTCGGTACAGAAGCCCGACCAGGACAACCTGCCCCATGACCACGGAGCCGCCTGGGTGGTGTACGGCGTGTACCAGGGAGCTATCGAGCAGACCAAGTGGCGCTGGTTCTATCCCGGCGAGGGCGTGGACCAGCTCCAGATAAAGGAGACCGGCCAGTTCATCCAGAAGGAAGGCGCCGTCTCCTTTTTCCTTCCCGGAGAGATTCACAACACCCGCAACGTTACGGGAGGGCGGGCCCTGGTGGTGCGCCTGGAATCGCAGAAGCTGGACCGGCTAACCCGGTACCAGTATAACCCCGAAGACACCACCATGAGGGTGATGGACCGGTAGTTCTCCCCGCCGGCTTCCACGTAACTAATCGGCGTAGCCAGTCGGGTGGGAGACCCCGGCGGCCCGCTTCCCGCAAGGCCCGGTTCTTGCGGCCACCGGGCCGCCGCTACTTTTATCCCGGGGCCGCTACCACCCGGAGCCGCTACTTTTATCCCGGAGCGCAGCTACCACCCGGGCCGCTGCTGACCGGATCCCCACAATTGCCCCGGGCCGGAGCAGCGGCCAATTCCTCAGACATCTCCTCAGACCTCGTAGCACGCCACCAGACGCCCCGGCGCCTTTTCCTCGGTGGGAGGGTGCGGATTGTCCCGGCAGAAGGTGGTGGCGCGGGGACACCGGTCGTAGAAGCGACAGCGGGGCGGCGGGTCAACCGGCGCGGTCAGCTCGCCGCGAATATCCGGGGGGGCCCGCTGGCGCTCCGGCGCCGGAACGGGCGCCGCCGAAAGCAGCGCCCGGGTATAGGGGTGGAGGGGATTGCGCAGCAGTTCCTCGGTTTCCGCCATTTCTACTATTTTCCCCAGGTACATCACGGCAACCCGGTGGCACATATAGCGAGCCACCGCCAGGTCGTGGGTAACGTACAGGTAAGCAACCCCCAGGTTCCGGGCCAGTTCTTGCATCAGGGACATAATCCCCGCGCGGCTGGATACGTCCAACATAGAAGTAGGTTCGTCCGCCACCACAAAGGACGGGCCAATGACCAGAGCGCGGGCAATGGCTACCCGCTGCCGCTGTCCGCCCGAAAGCTCGTGGGGGCGCCGGAACAGGAAGGTGGACGCCGGGACGAGGCCCACCAAGTTCAGAATATCGGTTACCCGGCCCACGCGGTCCAGCACGTCGCCAATTCCCTGAACCGACAGGGGTTCGGCAATCGTGTCGTAGATCGTTCGCCGGGGGTTCATTGATTCGTAAGGGTCCTGGAAAATCAGCTGCGCCTGCCGGCGGAAGGGTTTCAAGCGCCGTCCCTTTATGCTGGCGGCCGCCACCGGAGGGACCGGGCCACCGGCCGCCGCCGGGTCGGGAAAGCGAAAGTAGATGCTCCCGGACGTGGGTTCCAGCAGCTTGACCAGCAGCTTGCCGACGGTGGTCTTGCCGCAACCCGACTCGCCCACCAACCCCAGACTCTCGCCCCGCGCCAGTTGGAAGGAGACGTCGTCCACGGCGTAAATGAAGCTGGATGGTTTGCGGAACAGGCTGGCGGTAACCGGAAACCGTTTGGTCAGCCCCGCTACGGCCACCAGGTAATCCCGGTCGGCTGGCTTCGGCCCTGGCCCCGGTCCCGGCTTTGGCTCTGGCTCTGGCTCCGGGTTCTCCCCGGCCGGCCTACCGGGACGCATCCGCCGGGCCGGCCGGGAACGGCGTTTTGTTCCGTGTTTCGTCCCAGGTTACATCCTCCCGCGTTTCGTCCCGGGGATGCCAGCAAGCGGCCCATTGACTTCCCCGGTGGACCAGGGGCGGGCGTTCCTCCCGGCATATCGCATCCGCCCGGGGACACCGGGGATGGAAGGCGCAGCCCGGCGGCGGGTCAATCAGGTTGGGCGGCTCGCCGGCAAGGGTCGCCAGAGGCCGCTTCTCGCCGCTGACGCTGGGGAAGGCGGCCAGCAGCGCCGCCGTATAAGGATGGAGCGGAGCGCGGAATACGTCCGGGGTATCCCCCAACTCCACCAGGCGGCCGGCGTACATCACGCCCATCCGGTCGGCGACTTCAGCCACCGCCGCAACATCGTGGCTGATGTAAATGATGCCCATTTGGAGTTCCTGCTGGATGACCTTCAACTCCCGCAGAATCCGGTCCTGCACAATCACGTCCAAGGCGGTGGTTGGCTCGTCGGCGATGATTACGGCGGGGTCGCAGGACAGGGCCATGGCGATAACGGCGCGCTGGCGCATACCGCCGCTGAATTCGTGGGGGTATCGCTCCATCAGTTGGGGGTCCAGCCCCACCAGGCGGAACAGACGCGCTACCCGCTCCCGGGCAGCGGCGACGGTAGTCTCCACTCCGTGGGCTTCAATGGCTTCGACCACCTGCTGCCCGACTTTATACACCGGGTCCAGGCTGTTCATCGCCGCCTGAAACACCATGGCGATGCGCCGCCAGCGGAACCGCCGGAGCGCCGCCTCGGACAGGGGCAGCAGATCCTGACCGTCGAGCAAGACCTCCCCCGCCACCAACCGGGCGTTGTCGGGCAGCAGCCGCAGCAAGCAGTTGGCAATGGAGGTCTTGCCACAGCCCGACTCGCCCACCAGCCCCAGCGACTGACCCTGGGCCAGCTCAAAGCTGACCTCCCGCACCGCCTTGACCTCGCCTTGTCGGGTCAGATAATGCAGGGTGAGGCCCGATACTTTCAGCACCGGCTCCAGCGCCGGCCCGGTCTTCATCGCCGCCACGGGCCGGAACCTCCGTATCCAGCAGCCGGGCTAGTCATATTGACGCCTTAACCGGGGGTTTACCACCTCGTCCAGGGCGCGCCCTCCCAGGTAGAATGCGCTGCAAAGGAGGGTGATCGAGGCTCCGGCAGGAACGATCAGCCACCAATACCGGACGCCGCCCAGCAGGTAGCCCCCGGTATTGGCGGTATGAATCATTATGCCCCAACTCATTCGCACGTCGAGCAGTCCCAGAAAGGACAGTATCGCCTCGGCAAAGATGGCTCCGGTAACGGTGAACATCATGTAGAGCAAGGACAGAGGCAACAAGTTGGGTACGATGTGGACCAGAATGATGTGGAAATGGCCGCCGCCAGCCACCCGCGCCGCCTCGATATAGGGTTTAACCTTGATGCTCAACGCCTGGGACTTGAGAATTATGGCCGTGCCGCCGAATCCCCCCAGCAGGCCGATAATCAGGGCCAGGTGAAAGAAGTTCAACCGGAAGAGAGCGCTCAGCACGATTAGCAGGGAGATGCCCGGCAACGCAATAATCAAGTCCGCCAGCCGCATAAAGAACGCATCCACCAGTCCGCCGTAGTAGGCGGCCACCGCTCCCACCGTCGTGGCGATGGTTACGGTTACCAGGGCCGCCGTCAGGCCCAGGATGAACTCGGACCGGGTGCTGGCGAGTAATTGGCTCAACACGTCCCGCCCCAGGGGGTCGGTGCCCAGCGGGTGCCGCCAGCTGGGCGGCGCCGGCTGCTCAACCTGGTCGAAGGCGTACCCGGTAACCGGGTCGTAGGTGCCGGCGTCCCACACCGTAGCCATCAGGATGGGATGAGCAAGCGCCATCAGGAGAAAAATAATGATGGTCGCCAGCGACAGCGCCCCAATACGGCTCTCCAGAAATATGGCCCAGCCGTCCTTGAAGGAACGCAGTCCCAGCCTCAGCCGGGCCAGGGCCAGCCTTCCCCGGCCCCGGCCCGGCCCGGGCGGCGGCGGTTCCGGCGCCAGGCCGGGGCCGGCGGAACGGTTTGGCCGCGGCGCAATCACTGGTAACGTATCCGGGGGTCAAGGTAAACGTAGAGGACGTCCACAATCATATGGGCCAGCAGGGCGAACAACCCGATGAACACCATGGCCCCCATGACCAGAGGCAGGTCTTCAGTGCGCACCGCCTGGAGCAGGGTCATGCCGGTGCCGGGCCAGGAGAAGATTCCCTCGATGATTACGCTGCCGTCGATGGCGAAGATGAGGCTGTAAACCAGGCTGGTAACCACCGGCAGCAGGGCGTTGCGAGCGGCGTGCCGGTCCCGGACCAGCTTTTCCGGCAAACCCTTGGCCCGCGCCGCCATAACGTAGTCCTCCCGAACCGTCTCCAGCATACTGTTGCGCGTCAGCAGCATGGTGCCGGCAAAGGATATGAGGGTAAGGGTAACTACGGGCAGAACCATATGCTGAAGGATGTTCAGCGCCAGACCGCCAATGCCGGAGAAGGCCCAAACCAGGAGGACGACCAGCCCGCCCGCCAGGATAACCGGGGGCGCCCAGCGACCCATCCCGATACGGCCCGACTTTTTGAAGGCAAACAGGACCAGGAAAGCAAAGGCGGTGAAGACGGCGGAGGTGCCCAGCATCAGGCTGAAGACATAGTTGGCGCTGACCGCGGCGTTGCGCCAGACCAGCGGGTCCAGGAACTTGCCCACCGGGAACCAGCCCAGCTTGAAGGCGAAGACCCAAATCATCATCAGGCCAAAAGCGGGCGTGAACACGGTGAAGAGGGTCGCCCCGGAGATGGTAGCCGTATATTCCAGCAAGCCGCCCCGGCGCCAGGCGATGGCCTTTCCCAGGAAAAACCCGGCATAGAAGGAAGCCACCGTCGCGGTAAGGAACAGCACCGCTGTCCGGGGGGCCCGTTCCGCCAAAACCGCAATGACCGGGCGGGGGAAGTGGCCGAAGGAAACGCCAAAGTTTCCCGTAAAGGTGTTCTTCAGGTGGATGAGGTACTGCTGCCACAAGGGTTTATCCAGACCGAAGGTCGTCTTGAGCTGCGCCCGGACTTCGGCCGGCAGGTCGGGGTTAAGGACGTAGAAAGAGGCGTAGTCGCCGGGTTGGGCCTGCACCAGGAAGAAGGTCAGCGTGACTATCAGAAAGAGGGTAAGGACTATTTGGCCCCCGCGACGGAGCAGGTAGCCGGTCATCGGAGCCAACTCCCGCTGGCAGCGCCGGCAGCGATTGCGGCAATGGGGGCGATTACGGCGCTGGCGGCCCGGTGCGACAGTAATCCCGGCAAACCGGCCCAACTATCCCAACCATCCCGGCTGTCCCAACCGTCCCGAAAGCGGACGGAGGGGCCGGCCGGGCCGTCTCCGGGCCGCCGGCTTCCGGGTGGCCGGCTTCCAGGCAGCCAGTTTCCGGGTAGGGAAGTCGGGGGAGCCGACTGCGCGCCCTTTATCATTCCTGGCTTCGCTCGCAAGAACCGTTAAGCGGCATTATTTAATCTGTACGATGGTCGTCAGGCCGGAGGCATCCTGGAGTCCGCCCAGGCTATCCGTATAGGGGAACTCGATCCGGTCGCTCCGGTAGGTTTCCACTATGGGGGTAGTGAACAGTACCACGTAGGGCAACTCGTCGGCCAGGAAGGACTGCATCCGGAAAACTTGCTGGCGCGCCCTTTCCAGGTCCGTCTCCTCCAGCAACTCGTCCGCCAGGCGGTCGAACTCCGGGTTGCTATATCCGCCGGGATTGAACCCTTCCAGACCGGAATGACGGCTGTGAAAGAATGACTCCAGGTAGTCCGGGTAGCGGGAGAGACTCCAGCCCAGGATCCACATATCAAAATCCTGCTGGTTGAACACCTTGTCCACTATCAGGTTAAAGCCGGTCAGGTCGGCCCGCAGGGGAATGCCCACCTCGTTCAGCCACCGTTCAATCCAGATGGCAAAGGTAGAGCGCAGGGGATCGTAGCCGGCGCTGGGCGACAGCACCTCCAGCGCCGGAACCGGCTGGCCATCAGGCATCTTCAGCCCCTCTCCCTGCTGTTCTACAAACCGGCCGTCTGCACTGACCCGCGGCTCAATTTCCCAGGTGAACCCCGCTTCCCGGAGCAATGCCACGGCCCGGGCTACCCGTTCCGCCCGGGTCATCCCCTGCCCAATCATCGGCACATCGGCGTTATGCCAGGCCCGGTTGCCTTCGGGGACCATGGTATAAACCGGAATAGCCACCCCTTGCAGCACGGTATCGGTCAGGAACTCCTTGTCGATGAGGGTTGCTACCGCCTGTCGGAAGGCTTTATTGTCCAGCGGCGGCCGGCGGAAGTTAAAACCCAGGTAGCGGACACCGTCGGACGGGTTTTCGATCGTCGTCAGGTCGCCCTCCCCTTCCAATTGCTCCTGTAGGCCTCGGGATAGCCCCAGGGGATTGAGCATAAAATCAATGTCTCCCTTCTTGAGGGCCAATACGGTGGCGTCCTGGCTGCCGTAAATCGAGTAGATTGCGCTGTCGGCGTAGGGGCCGACGGTATATTCCAGCGTCTTGTCGCCGCCGGGTTCCCCGTAGGCGGTAAACGCATAGCCCCCCGGCTTGGCCTCGGCATAGGCGCCGCTGGCGTATTCGGTTACCACGCTGTCGCTGAAGTAATAGCCCGGGTTCCGGGTATTTTCAACGAAGGCGCCCCGCTCCCACTTGCCGAACTGGAAGCCGCCGGCCGACGGCTCGCCCCGGGGAACATGGGAATACAACGCCTTTTGCTGCTCGGAAAGGTCTCCGGCCTGCCGGGCCGCGGCGACCACCGGCTCCCAATAGGCCCTGGAGAGGATGGGCATAAACGCCAGGCCGAACTGCCAGCGGGCCAGGCCGGGCTTCTTCTTGAAATAGATCTTCAGCCTGTAGGGGTCTGGCGCCTCCGCACGGTCAAAGAACTCGGCGTCAACGATGGAAGGCCAGTTGCCGGTAAGCTGCAAGTCGGCGACCGTCTGCGCCGTGAAAACGAAATCCCCGGCGGTTACGTCCTTCCCGTCACTCCACTTGACGCCCTGCTTCAGGCGCACTTCGGTGGTCCAATAGGTTTGGCCCGCAACGGTTTCCTCCCGGAGCGGCGCTGGAAAATCCGCCGCAAGGGAGGGTATCCAGTCAAACCGCTGCGCCGAGTAGGTGTACAACCCGGGCTTGCCTACCAAAGTATAGGTGTTCCAGATGGTCGTATCCGGCCCCAGATGCGACCAGTAGTTGGTGGTGGTCAAATCCGCCGAAATGCCCAGTTGGTAAATCTTTTCCTCGTCGCCGGAACCTCCGCCGGAACCCGTACCCGTCGCCGGGGGTGGCTCGGTAGCGGCGACTTGCGGGGCAGCCGCCGGGGGCGCCGCCTGAGGGGCCGCAGTTGGGACGGCAGCGGTCTGAGCCGCCCCGGTTGGGGCGACCGGGGTTTCGGTCGCTCCAGTCAGGGCGGCCACCGGGGGCGGGGTAGGCGTAACCACCACCTCCCGGACCACTTCCACCTCCCGGGTACACCCCAACAGAACCGCCAGGGTCAGGATAAGGCCAAAGCTGCCAAGCCGCCTGATCAGGTGCGCCATTACCGTTGCCCCTTACGGAAAGTAAAAAGTTCCCTCCGAAAGTAACAGGAATACGCATTCCGGTCAAGAATGGGGAACGTAAGACATTCTCCGCAAGCGTTGGGGTTTCCCGGCCCACCCGCACGGAACGTCTATCGTGGCCGGCATCGTACCGTTATAGTAACCGGGCATTCTCAACCAGCGCCGGGGTTCCCCCGGACGCCGGGGCGGGCCGCATCGTGTCTTCAGCTTCGTTGGAATAGCGGCGGGCCAGGAATACCGGCCCGGGTGAAGCCTTGCCCCGGCGCCGGTTGCCTTGTACCGCTTCGGGTGGCGGATTATAATGGGGCCTGCTTACCCTATGGCTAACCTGAAGAGGAGGCCTTCCCGTGACTACTACCGCCCCCGACGCCGCTCAAACCGCCGCAACAACTCCGGCCAGGGACGCCGCAACCGTGGCGCGGCTGAAACACCGCAGTAATGACGTTACCCAGGGGCCGGAGCGCGCCCCGGCCCGGGCCATGTTGCTGGCCATGGGCCTGACCCCGGAGGACCTGGAAAAACCCTTCGTCGCCATTGCCAATTTAGCCAGCGACGTTACCCCCTGCAACGTCCACCTGTCCCGCCTGGCCCAGGCCGCCAGAGAGGGCGTCCGCCAGGCCAACGGGACGCCCTTTGAGTTCGGCACCATCACCGTCAGCGACGGCATCTCGATGGGCACCGAGGGGATGAAAGCCTCCCTGGTCAGCCGGGAGGTTATCGCCGACTCCATCGAGGTGGTTACCTTCGGGGAGCGGATGGACGGGCTGATTACCGTGGCCGGCTGCGACAAGAATATGCCCGGCTGTATGATGGCGATGGCCCGGCTCAACGTCCCCGCCATCTTCATCTACGGCGGCACCATCCTGCCCGGCCAGTACCGGGGCAATGATGTGAACATTCAGGACGTTTTCGAGGCGGTGGGGGCCTATGCCAAGGGCAGCATTACCCGGGAGGAACTGACCGACCTGGAGTGCGTGGCCTGCCCCGGCGAGGGTTCCTGCGCCGGCCTCTTTACCGCCAACACTATGTCCACCGCCATCGAAGTGCTGGGCCTGTCCCTGCCCGGCGACGCTTCCATCCCCGCCGTTGACCCGCGCAAAATTGAGGAGTCCCGGCAGGCCGGACGCACCCTGCTGCGGCTGCTGGAGGAGGATCTGCGCCCCCGGGATCTGCTGACCCGCCGGGCCTTTGAGAACGCCATCACCGTGGTGCTGGCCCTGGGCGGTTCCACCAATGCCGTGTTGCACCTGATGGCGATTGCCCGGGAGGCCGAGGTCGATTTGACCCTGGACGACTTTGACCGCATCAGCCGCAACACGCCCTATATCTCCGATATGCGGCCCGGCGGCCGCTACGTGATGGCCGACCTGGACCGCTACGGCGGCGTGGCCCTGGTGGTACAGCGGCTACTGCGGGCCGGACTGCTCCACGGCGATACCCTGACCGTAACCGGCAAGACTCTGGCCGAGAACGTGGCCGGTATGCCGGTGGTGGACGACCAGCCGGTAATCTACCCGCCGGAAAAGCCGCGCAGTCCCACCGGCGGCCTGGCAATCCTGCGGGGCAACCTGGCCCCGGACGGGGCGGTAATCAAGGTAGCCGGCCACCAGGAGAAGGTCTATCAAGGCCCGGCCCGGGTCTTTGAGCAGGAAGAGCCGGCCTTCCAGGCCATCCAGCAGGGAGAAATCAACCCGGGGGACATCGTGATTATCCGCTACGAAGGGCCGAAAGGCGGCCCCGGTATGCGGGAGATGTTGGCCGTAACCGGCGCCCTCATCGGTCAGGGTCTGGGCGATTCGGTAGCCCTGGTTACCGACGGCCGGTTCTCCGGCGCCTCCCACGGGCCGATGGTGGGCCACGTAGCGCCGGAGGCGGCGGTGGGCGGCCCCATTGGTCTGCTCCGGGAGGGCGACGTCGTTACCCTGGACATCCCCAACCGGCGCCTGGAGGCGCAGCTTACCGAAGCAGAACTGACCGACCGCCGCGCCGCCTGGCAGCCCCTGCCGGCCCAATACACCACCGGCGTCCTGGCGAAATACGCCAAGCTGGTATCCTCGGCGGCCGAGGGCGCCGTTACCCGCTAGGATTCTTTCACCGGGAAACCGGCCACCAGGAGACGGCTCCAGGAGACCGCCGCGAGACCACCAAAAGACGCAGCAACACGCAGATTCGCCGAGATTCCCGGCGTCCCCCGGCGCCGCGGCGTCTCCTGGTGAAAAACTACCCTGGGAGCGACGATGAACTGTCCCCGGTGCCAGACCCCTTACCAACCTGGCAGCCGTTTCTGCGGTTACTGCGGGCATAGCCTGGCCGAGGGACGCCCCGGCTCCGGCCCCGGCGCTGCTCCCGGCTCCGACCCCGGCCCCGTTCCCGGCCCACCGGAGCCGGAACTATTTACCCCGGTCGGGTTACCCACCGGCGCGGCCCGACCGCCGGGCGCCTTTGCGCTGGGCCGTCCCGGCGGGTTCTGGATGCGGCTGGCCGCTTATATCATTGACTCACTGGCAACGCTGTTGATCTTCATCCTGTTCTGGACTGTAATCCTCAGCCAGCCGCTGCCCGGCTTTACCGGGGATTGGGAAGAAGGCCCGGCGGAGACGGACTTTTGGGCGGCCTACGAGGCCAGTATTCAGAACTTTCAGGATAACCCCTGGAGCGTCTTTCTTTACCTGATACCGCTGGTCTATGACACCGCCCTGATCAGCCTCTGGGCCACCACCCTGGGCAAGCGGGCCTTTGGGCTGTACGTGGTACGCACCGACGGTTCCCGGGTTGGCCCCCTCCGGGCATTGTCCCGCCACCTGCTTACCGCCCTATCCGCCAACTTCACCCTGGGGCTGATTTTCCTGGTGGTTGCCTTCCGGGAGGACAAGCGGGGCCTGCACGACCTGATTTGCGATACCGTGGTCATCCGGCGTTACCGCTGACCGGAGGGAGAGCCGCAGCGACGCAGCGGACCCCGGCATGCAATTGACCCGGATAGTCAGGGACAAGGGAGACCCGCAGCGACGCAGCGGACCTGAACCGCGCCGAGCCGCCCGGAGATTCCCGGCGCAGCTCTGGAGTAGCGCCAGGGCGCTACCGGGAAAAACGATTACCGCTCTGACGACCTGCTTTCCATAACCGGTGGCGCCAGGGCGCTACCGGGGAAAACGCCACGCAGCAACTACACTAACAGCGCTAACCAGCGACAGGGGGCGCCTTTATGCCCGAGGTAATTCTCTACATCGCCACCAGCGTTGATGGCTACATCGCCCGGAGAGACGGAGCGGTGGACTGGCTGGATCCCGCCGCGGACCCGGCGGGCGGGCCGGTTGAGGATTATGGCTATGGCGAGTTTATCGCCGGCGTGGGCGCGGTTCTGATGGGCCGGGTTACTTATGCGCAAATCCGGGCCTCTGGCGGGGATTACCCCTACCCCAACGCGGCGGGTTATGTCTTTTCCCGCACCCGGGCCGGGGAGCAGGATGACCACGTCCGCTTCGTGGACGGCAGCGACCCAGCCGGCCTGGTCGCCCGCCTCAAGCGGGAGCAGGACAAAAACCTCTGGCTGGTGGGCGGCGGACAGTTGGTGCGGGAGTTTCTGCGGCTGGATTTAATTGACCGTATAGAATTGTTTATCCTGCCCGTAATCCTGGGCGACGGCATACCCCTGTTCCCGCCGGCCACTCCCCAACGAAACCTGACGCTGGAGAGTTGCCAACGCTACGCCACCGGCCTGGCGCAGTTGACTTACCGCCGCAATGACCGGCCAACGGATACACTACCCGTTTGAATTTTTTAGCTACGCTACTTTGACTCGGATACTCTGACTCTGTAGCTGCCGGTTTCAAACGGATACACTACTCGCCAACGGCGCAACCCCCGCCCCGGCTGTACCGGTGTTATAATTCCGGGCCGGACGGCGCGGCTTCCCGAGGGCGGACCAAGCGCAACCCCCGCCCCGGTGATACCGATGTTATAATAGCTTGCCGGCCTTTCCGACCGGGCAACCGGGCAGAGGAGTATATGCTCAACGCGGTCCTGCTCTTCATCCACATCGGCGCCGGGTCGGTAGCGCTGCTGACCGCTGCCGGCGCGCTGGCTACGGCCAAGGGCGGCATTAACCACCTGCGGGCCGGTCGGGTGTACGCTCTGGCGATGACGGCGGTGTTCCTGACCGCCCTGCCCCTGGCGTTGCTGGGCGCGGATATTTTCCTGCTGCTCATCGCCGTCTTCAGTTTCTACCTGGTTTTCGCCGGCTGGCGCTTTGCCCGCAACCGCCGGGGCCGGCCCCATCCGGTGGATTGGACCGCCCTCCTCCTGATGGCCCTGACCGGGTTGGGTATGGAGGTCTATGCCGTCATTCTGGCCCGGGACGGCGATGCCCAATGGGTAACGCTGGTTATTTTCGGGGGAATTGCGCTGGCGCTGAGCCTGACCGACGCCCTCTTTTACCGGGCTTTGCCGGCGGCCCGCACCCGGCGCATTTCCCGCCACCTGACCAATATGCTGGCCGGCACCATCGCCACGGTAACCGCCGTGCTGGTGGTAAACGTGGACACCAACCCGCCCTGGCTGGCCTGGATCCTGCCCACGATAGCCATTACGCCCCTGATTGTGTGGTGGAACGTGCGGGTGGCCAGTCAGCGTCGCCCGGCCAGGTGAATCGGCCGGCGCCCGGAGACGCCCGGTTCCCAAACCCTCCGGGTTCACTTGCGGAAGTAACCGGTCGGCGCCCGAAGACGCCCTGGGGAGTGTTGGTCAGCCAGACCAAACGATCGGTGAACCGGTCGGCGCCCGGAGACGCCGCCTGGCCTCCGCCGGCTTGCTACCGGGTCTATAATTGGCGCATTATAATCATAAGTTGAGCGGCGGCGGCGGTTGGGCACCGCGCCGGCCGTCGCCGCCAACAGCAAGGGAGATGAGATGGACTACGGAATGGAAGCAATCAATCGGCACCGGGCCAGCCGGGGCAAGGTAAGCATCGCCTCCAAGATGAAGGTGGAGACGATGGAGGAATTGTCCATTGCCTACACCCCCGGGGTGGCGGCGGTCAGTATGGCAATCCATAACGACAAGTCGGAGAGCTTTGCCCTGACCAACCGGGGCAACACCGTAGCGGTGGTGTCCGACGGTTCCGCCGTGCTGGGTCTGGGCAACGTTGGTCCGGAGGCGGCTCTGGCGGTGATGGAAGGCAAATCCATCCTGTTCAAGGGCCTGGCCGACATTGACGCCTTCCCCATCTGCCTGGGCACTCAGGACAACCGCGCTATTATCCAGACGGTCCGCCACCTGGCGCCCTCTTTCGGGGGCATAAACCTGGAGGACATCGCCGCCCCCCGCTGCTTTGAAATCGAGGAAAGCCTGCAAGACCTGGGTATTCCCGTCTTCCACGACGACCAGCATGGCACCTCCATCGTCGTGCTGGCCTCGGTGCTTAACGCCCTGCGGGTGGTGGGCAAGCGGATCGAGGAGGTGAAAATCGTCTTTTCCGGCGCCGGCGCCGGCGGTATCGCCTCCACCAAACTGCTGACGGACTACGGCGCCCGGAACATCATCCTGGTGGATAGCCAGGGCATCGTTCACCGGGGGAGAACTGACCTGACGCCCATCAAGACCGAAATGCTGCGAAGCACCAACCCGGGCAATGCGACCGGCGGCTTGGCCGAGGCGATGCAAGGGGCCGACGTGTTCATCGGTCTGTCCGTTGGCGAGACGGTAAGCCCGGATATGGTACGCTCGATGGCGAGGGACGCGGTAGTACTGGCGGCGGCCAACCCGACGCCGGAAATCTGGCCCGAGGTGGCGGCGGCGGCGGGAGCGCGGGTGGTCGGCACTGGCCGCAGCGACTTTCCCAACCAGATCAACAACAGCCTGGCCTTCCCGGGCGTGTTCCGCGGCGCGCTGGACGCCCGCGCGCCGCGCATAACTACCCGGATGAAGCTGGCCGCCGCCGAGGCCCTGGCCGGCCTGGTGGTAGAACCCACGCCGGAGCAGATCATCCCCTGGTCTCTGGACCCCGCCGTAGTCCCGGCGGTATCCCACGCCGTAGCCCGCGCCTGGCAGTCGGAACACGAGCATTAGGGAAAGGTAAGGTCAGGAGGGAGCTATGTCGCCAGAGTTGATTGGAATTATAGCAGCGACGATTTCGCTGGCTGGCTTGGTCTTCGCCCTCAACCACCGCCTGGAAAAACGGATCGACCGGTTGGAAGATCAGACCAATCAGCGGTTTGACCGGATGCGCGACGAGGTCTATCAGCGGTTCGACCGGATGGAAGGCCAAACCAGTCAGCGGTTTGACCGGACGCACGATGAGACGAACCAGCGATTTAACCAGATGGAAAGCCAAACCAATCAGCGGTTTGACCGGATGGAAAGCCAAACCAGTCAGCGGTTTGACCAGATGCGCGACGAGACGAACCAACAGTTTGACCGGATGGAAAGCCAGACCAATCAGCGGTTTGACCAGATGCGCGACGAGACGAACCAACAGTTTGACCGAATGGAAAGCCAGACCAATCAGCGGTTTGACCAGATGGAAAGCCAAACCAGTCAGCGGTTTGACCAGATGCGCGACGAGGTCAATCAGCGGTTTGACCAGATACGTGAGGAGTCCAACCAGCGGTACAAAGCCCTGGACGAGCGCATTCGAGGATTGGAACAAGGTCAAGCCCATATATCCGGGGAGCTATCCGCCTTGAAAGACCTTTTTACTCATTTGCCCCGGCGGGAATAGCCCGGGGCCGGACTGTCCCTGGATATTGACATAGGCCATCTACGACCTGCGTCCCGCAGTCCGGGCCGGGGCGTGGCGGATGAGGAGAGGATTATATGGCAACGGAACCGGTGGATATTAGCCAGTTGAATCAGTTGGAAAGCCAGTTGACCCACCAGATTGAACAGCTATATGAGACCCAACTGCTTTTGATAAAGGAACTTGCCGCCATCCGTATAGCGGTTTGCTTTGGCGAAGCAGGCCGGCAGTCGTTGCGTCGTCAGAAATCCTTCCTGGAAAAGGACTATTTCCCCAATGTGGCGCCGCCGGAGGCCGCGCCGGAAGGCGAACCGGATAGCCCCCTACCCTAAAAGGATTACCCGAATTGAGAGAACCAGCCGGCTCGAATCAGCCGGCTCGATAGTAAACGCCAGATAGCACATCCCGATAGTAGATTTGCAGTTCCAGGCACCCCAGGAGTCGCATTATGCCCCAAAGGGTAACCGTGGAGTCGCTGGACCGGATGCGCCCCAACCTGCGCTCGGTGGTTGCCGAGCAGGCCCGGAGACTGCCCGATATGCGCTATTGCGACCTGCGCATCGAGGTGCGGGAGAACCAGGGCGCCTACGCCGAGAACGGCAGTGAAAAGGCCAGTGGCGCGGCGGTTGACTTCACCTTCGGCGTCCGGGTGATTGCCCGGAACCGGATGACCGCCGCCGGCTATTACGGCCAAACCCTTGGGACCGCCGACGCGGACAACATCGAGGCGGTAGTGTGGGCCGGTATCCGCCAGGCGCACCAGCGGGCGCGGGCCAACGCCCAGCAAAAGGCCCGGGTCAAATCCCGTTTCCCCGGCTTGGCCGACACCCTGGACGATACCTACCTGTCCCGGGTTCCCATCGCCGAAGATTCCGTCCCGGCAGTTTACGCCATCAGCCCCCGCAGCGTATCTCTGACCGAAACGGTCCGCATGGCGGTGGACGGGTGCCAGGCGGCCCGGGGTCAAAGCAACAATATCCTCTTCACTGCGGCCTCGACCAGCTCCTTCCTGCTTCGGGAGCTGTTTATCAGCTCGGACGGCGCCGACATCGACCAGAGCTTTGCCCAGACCGAGGGTTTTGTGATGGCTGTCTGCGGCGGGAAACACGGCAACTTCGAGTTGTACGACTTCACCGGCCACCAGCGGGGCTGGGAAATCCTGACCGAGGGCTACGACAACGGCCCGATCCGCCTGCCCAACTACATCGACTTCTGTCGCAAGCTGGGGGCCGATGCCGCCGAAGTAGCCGCTGCTCCGCCCCTCCGCCCCCCGGACAAGGAGGTCCCGGTGGTTACCGACCCGCATTTCAATACTCTGCTGGTGCACGAGGTAGTAGGCCACCCTGCGGAGTTGGACCGGGCCTTGAAGTACGAAACGGCCTACGCCGGACGCTCCTGGTTTCTGAAAAACCTGCGGGAGAACCAACTAGGGCAGCAGATTGCCTCGCCCCTGGTTACGGCCTTTTCCGACCCCCTGCTGGAGGGTTACGGCTCCTTTCGCTACGACCACGAAGGGACGCCGGCGCGCCGGGCCTACATCATCCGGGACGGGAGGCTGGAGGAGTTTTTGAACAACCGGCAGACTGCCGCCATTCTGGGCGTAACCCCCAACGGCTCAGCCCGGGCCACCGGGGCCCACCTGGCGCCCCTGATCCGGATGACCAACACCGTCTTTGCCCCTGGCGACCGCAACCCGGAAGAGATCATCGCCGAGGTGGATTCGGGCTACTACATCGCCGGGCACCGCACTCCCTCCATCACCGAGTCCCGGGAGAACTTTCGCATCACCGCAGTAAAGGTGTACGAAATAAAGAACGGGCAGTTGGGCCGGCTCTACCGGGACGGGGGTATCACTGCCGACTCGCGTAATTACTTTCGCTCCATCGACGCCGTGGGCCACGACCTGCGGGTCAATCCCATCCCCAACTGCGGCAAGGGGCAGCCGATGCAGGCCAAAAGAATGAGCAACGGCGGCCCTACCATGCGCGGCATCGCCCGCCTGACCGGGCCTGGAGACTAAACGCAATCGTCTCCGGATACCCCCGAGGCTAACGCACCCGTAACTAGTTCGTAAACCGCCGGTCAAGGGTTCAACTCCCTTCATCGGCTCCATAGTGTTTTCCGGTATTGATTTATGGCCCGTTGCCGGTATTGAGTCGCTCTGAGTAGCGTGGCTACCTCGCCCTCGGAAGGGCAAATTTGCTCCTCTCTCCTCCCCTTTCCCCCGGGCCGCGGGCAACGGCAGGGCCCTGCTGCTGCGCGGGTCGGGCGCGGTCTTCTCCGGGGCCGGCTCCGGGTTCCCCAGCGTTGGACGGGAGCGCTGCCAGAATGACTTTGTTTCCGGGACGGCGTTACCCGCCGGCCTGAACCCGGGGAACTTCCGATTCTCCCGCCGGGCCCCCCGGAACAACTTCCTGGTTTACTTCGCTAAACCCGGCCGGCTTGCCGGCTGGCCTGGCATACCGAAGAGACCGGCATACCGGAACGGCTTGCCGGCCTCTGCCGCCTGGCGGGTGTAGCCTTTAGCGCCGGGGGATCCCGGTGGCCCCGCTTATTCGGGCGCCTGAATCAGGACGACTCCCTTTTCCCCGGCCAGCCGGTTCCTCCCAGCGTCAATGTTGGCCGCGATGACCACCGCCTGCGCCGGTCTCTCCAGTACCCGACTCAGTATCTCCGCCCTTCGGGACGCCCGATTCACATCGGTATCGCCAGCGGTGATGGATACCTCGGCTACCACGTACTCCGGCCCGTTCCCCTCCCGGTTTCGCCCGGTGAAGATGAGGTCCGCCCGCCAGAGTTCGGCGTTCTCCGCCCAGGTGATGACGCCCTGCTCGGCGGCTTCTTCCGTCCGGTCGGCAAGTTCCGTATCCTGGTTGGCCTGGGCGCCGCGCAATACCCGGACGCTCCGCAGCCCCAGAAATTGTCCGGCGATGCTCCGGATGTTCTTCTCCGTCTTGAGTTCGTAGTTGAATCCGAACCCGTTGTCCAGACGGCCATTTATTTGTCTAACCTCGGTCTTGAGTCCGGCCACATCGGTCTTGAGTTCCGCCACGTCCGCTTTGACCTCGGCCATGTCGGTCTTGAGCTCCGCCACGTCCGCTTTGACCTCGGCCATGTCGGTCTTGAGCTCCGCCACGTCCGCTTTGACCTCGGCCATGTCGGTCTTGAGCTCCGCCACGTCCGCTTTGACCTCGGCCATGTCGGTCTTGAGCTCCGCCACATCGGTCTTGAGCTCCGCCACGTCCGCTTTGACCTCGGCCATGTCGGTCTTGAGCTCCGCCACATCGGTCTTGAGCTCCGCCACGTCCGCTTTGACCTCGGCCATGTCGGTCTTGAGCTCCGCCACGTCCACTTCCAGGTTGTCCAGCCTTTGGTTGACCAGTCGGAAGTTGGCGTCGGTCAGTTTTACGAAGTCGGCGAATCTTTCCGGTAGGGCCAGCAGTTCCTGGCTCAGCAACAGGCTGCGCAGGGTGTCCACCCACTCCGGTTGCTCCCGGAGGATTCTGGCCAGGTCGTTGATGTCGTTGATGGTGGTCATGGCGCTGGTATTCCTCCCGCTCTCGGGACCATTATAACAGGGATTGAACCGGGCGGGCAGGGGCGGTGGCCCCACCGTCGGGGCGAGGCGGTTGAGCCACGGCCCGGCTACCGGGTCTATCCCCGCGTGTGCGGGGGAACCCGTCCAACGCACCGCACAAAGAACGGGCGGCGGGGTCTATCCCCGCGTGTGCGGGGGAACCCATCAACGGCATAGCGATAGTCCGTGAAGGCGAGGTCTATCCCCGCGTGTGCGGGGGAACCCTGTTCAGTATCTGCGCCTCCCCGGTTACTGCAGGTCTATCCCCGCGTGTGCGGGGGAACCAGAAATACAATAATACAAAAGCGTCATTATGCGGGTCTATCCCCGCGTGTGCGGGGGAACCGTACTGCCCTGCGTGGTATCTTTATCCGCCTGCGGTCTATCCCCGCGTGTGCGGGGGAACCGATTACCACTGTCCAATGATATTGTCAAGCGGAGGTCTATCCCCGCGTGTGCGGGGGAACCTATTCATATTCGATACTGTAACTCCCGGCAGCAGGTCTATCCCCGCGTGTGCGGGGGAACCTATTGGCAACCGAAGCGGTGCAACAGCGTATCGGGTCTATCCCCGCGTGTGCGGGGGAACCGGCCGGTTGGCCTGGTCAGATGGCACGGCCCAAGGTCTATCCCCGCGTGTGCGGGGGAACCTCGGTATGGAACTATTGCAGGCCATCACCAAGAGGTCTATCCCCGCGTGTGCGGGGGAACCGCCGTTACGCTTTCGGAGACGCAGGCACAGGCCGGTCTATCCCCGCGTGTGCGGGGGAACCTGAGGTGACGGAATGCAAGAAGAATACACACAAGGTCTATCCCCGCGTGTGCGGGGGAACCACCCTGTTTAGTAGTCTCCACAACCCACATATAGGTCTATCCCCGCGTGTGCGGGGGAACCTTTCACCACCGCCTGGCCGGACGGTCTTTCCGAGGTCTATCCCCGCGTGTGCGGGGGAACCCGTGAAACTCCGTCTGCAAGCAAGAGAAATACAGGTCTATCCCCGCGTGTGCGGGGGAACCCTATCGTGAATGATGATAGCCAGCCACTCGTAAGGTCTATCCCCGCGTGTGCGGGGGAACCGCGCCGTGCGGCCCGGCCGGTTGCGCCCACCGGGGTCTATCCCCGCGTGTGCGGGGGAACCCATCGGAGACATCTAACCACCGGCCCGGCCCGGGGTCTATCCCCGCGTGTGCGGGGGAACCTCAACCCTTCGTACACATCGCCCAGGCCGGCGGGGTCTATCCCCGCGTGTGCGGGGGAACCGATGCACAGGGCCGGCTCTGGGATGACGATCAAGGTCTATCCCCGCGTGTGCGGGGGAACCCCATCCAGAAAAAAGGGCCTTATGAGTTTATAGGGTCTATCCCCGCGTGTGCGGGGGAACCATAGACGATGCCGTAGGTGTCGCCGTATTCAACGGTCTATCCCCGCGTGTGCGGGGGAACCGCGGGCTTGCAGGAGAAATCCTTGCCGTACCCGGGTCTATCCCCGCGTGTGCGGGGGAACCCTTCCGGGCTTGCCAGTTCCAGCGGTTCCATAAGGTCTATCCCCGCGTGTGCGGGGGAACCGCGATGTACCCGGTACTGCCGCGCAGGTCGGCGGGTCTATCCCCGCGTGTGCGGGGGAACCAGCTTGCGCATACCGCCAGGTATGGCCGTCAAAGGTCTATCCCCGCGTGTGCGGGGGAACCGCAGCGATGCGCCGGTACTGCTGGCCGGTACGGGGTCTATCCCCGCGTGTGCGGGGGAACCCACCCTTGCCAGCTGTTCTATCAGCCAGGTCAGGGTCTATCCCCGCGTGTGCGGGGGAACCATAGGGGCGGCTATCAATGCCTACAAGCGGGCCGGTCTATCCCCGCGTGTGCGGGGGAACCCGCGAGGGAGGGAGACACGATGACTACCGAGCCGGTCTATCCCCGCGTGTGCGGGGGAACCATTTCCACCGCTTTCGCAAACAGGTCAGGGTAAGGTCTATCCCCGCGTGTGCGGGGGAACCATTGTCCCAGTCCCTGCCGGCATCTCAATGCGGGGTCTATCCCCGCGTGTGCGGGGGAACCATTGTCCCAGTCCCTGCCGGCATCTCAATGCGGGGTCTATCCCCGCGTGTGCGGGGGAACCCTGCATCAGGTGACCAACGGCGGATGCGCCGGAGGTCTATCCCCGCGTGTGCGGGGGAACCCAGGTGTGCGGATATAAAGGCGCGGGCGTCCGCGGTCTATCCCCGCGTGTGCGGGGGAACGCGCTAAAGAAATGGCGGAGACGATGAATAAGGGGGTCTATCCCCGCGTGTGCGGGGGAACCCTACGCCGCCGGCGCCCGCTACGCTGGCGCTGAGGTCTATCCCCGCGTGTGCGGGGGAACCCCATTGGCAACCGCCCAACCTCCGCCCTAACCCGGTCTATCCCCGCGTGTGCGGGGGAACCTCGGATACAACCACCGGAATCCCCCAAGGGCTGGGTCTATCCCCGCGTGTGCGGGGGAACCCCGGACATATCAATGCTGGTGGCGGCGAAGGTCGGTCTATCCCCGCGTGTGCGGGGGAACCCTCTTCGTCAGCATCCCTGCGCTGTGTCAGTCGGGTCTATCCCCGCGTGTGCGGGGGAACCCCCTGTGCGCCGCCAGACGTCGGTGTGCAGGGCGGTCTATCCCCGCGTGTGCGGGGGAACCGACCCGCAACTGGTGCAGACCTATACCGATAACGGTCTATCCCCGCGTGTGCGGGGGAACCCCGTATCGGCCATAGTCGGTCGCCCTTACTGACGGTCTATCCCCGCGTGTGCGGGGGAACCCGCCGCCGGGAATCCAATCGCCGAACTCGTCCCGGTCTATCCCCGCGTGTGCGGGGGAACCATCCCTAGGGCGGCATTATTGACAAGCGTTGACGGTCTATCCCCGCGTGTGCGGGGGAACCCCCCGATTCTGTCGGGGAGCGGACTGATAGGCAGGTCTATCCCCGCGTGTGCGGGGGAACCCGGGAAAGATGGTCTGCCCACCATCCCCTGCGAGGTCTATCCCCGCGTGTGCGGGGGAACCTGGCAAGCTGCGGGCATCGCGCCTCCGCCAGTGGGTCTATCCCCGCGTGTGCGGGGGAACCTGGCAAGCTGCGGGCATCGCGCCTCCGCCAGTGGGTCTATCCCCGCGTGTGCGGGGGAACCCGTTGGACTGACCCGGCTCTATCCCACGAGCAGGGTCTATCCCCGCGTGTGCGGGGGAACCGGATTGGGGAAACCACCGGATACAGCGGCCACCGGTCTATCCCCGCGTGTGCGGGGGAACCCGTCAGTCAGATTCTCCTTGCTCGGGCGGTCAAGGTCTATCCCCGCGTGTGCGGGGGAACCTCGTTGTGGGCCAGGGCCAGGACGGCCAGGCGGGGTCTATCCCCGCGTGTGCGGGGGAACCATCCTCGCCATCCCGGCCAAAGGCCCGCAATAGGGTCTATCCCCGCGTGTGCGGGGGAACCTCGCATATGCGGATTCCCTCGCAGGATGTTTAGGGTCTATCCCCGCGTGTGCGGGGGAACCGGTAGATGGCCGTATAGCGAGCGGCAAGAGGGAGGTCTATCCCCGCGTGTGCGGGGGAACCGTTTCCACCACCCCGGGCATAGCGGTATTCAGGGGTCTATCCCCGCGTGTGCGGGGGAACCCGAACCAACGCTGCCCATCCGAGTCGGCACCGCGGTCTATCCCCGCGTGTGCGGGGGAACCTGTTGGCCGAAACGTGATGGGCTTCATCTATAAGGTCTATCCCCGCGTGTGCGGGGGAACCGATATGGACGTCAAGCCCATAGTCCTGGAGCAAGGTCTATCCCCGCGTGTGCGGGGGAACCGCGTATGAGTCGGACGTTTTCGCCGATGCGCTCGGTCTATCCCCGCGTGTGCGGGGGAACCACGTCCGGATACCAGTAATGCCCTTCTTAGTAGGGTCTATCCCCGCGTGTGCGGGGGAACCTCCGCCCGGCCCGGCGGCCCGGAATGGCCCAGGGGTCTATCCCCGCGTGTGCGGGGGAACCCCAGTGTATACTGACGTAGTCAGGTAATCAATAGGTCTATCCCCGCGTGTGCGGGGGAACCTGGTATGGCTATTGGCAGGTAATCGGCGTAAGGGGTCTATCCCCGCGTGTGCGGGGGAACCCTCGATCGAAATTGGCCGAAAAACCGCTTGACAGGTCTATCCCCGCGTGTGCGGGGGAACCGCCGCGCCTTGTCCTGTTCCAAGCCGTAGATGAGGTCTATCCCCGCGTGTGCGGGGGAACCTTGGGCCGTTTCCCTCTGGCGCGCCGGGGCTGCGGTCTATCCCCGCGTGTGCGGGGGAACCGCTTCCCCGCGAGCCAGATAATGGTCATAGGCCGGTCTATCCCCGCGTGTGCGGGGGAACCGCCAGCCGCCGGAACCAGCGAAGGCCCCGGTCAGGTCTATCCCCGCGTGTGCGGGGGAACCACGGCGGCGGACGGGCGGCTTTCGGGCCGGGCGGGTCTATCCCCGCGTGTGCGGGGGAACCAAGGTCGCCGCCCACAGATTCGCTTGGGCGAAGGGTCTATCCCCGCGTGTGCGGGGGAACCTGCTTCCATTATCGCCTGGTCAGACCAGCCCGCGGTCTATCCCCGCGTGTGCGGGGGAACCCAAAACGCTATAGAACATCCGTGCTGGCAACGGGGTCTATCCCCGCGTGTGCGGGGGAACCTGCCCGGCGACCATCAGGCCGGCGGCCTTCGCGGGTCTATCCCCGCGTGTGCGGGGGAACCCGGTATGCGCGTCGCCTTCCATCCCACGCAGCAGGTCTATCCCCGCGTGTGCGGGGGAACCGTGGTCGGCGCCGTGGCCCAGTTGCAGTCGGCCGGTCTATCCCCGCGTGTGCGGGGGAACCCCGCTGTGGTACGGCTATGCGTCTCAAAACGCCGGTCTATCCCCGCGTGTGCGGGGGAACCTCTATCCGCTACGACAATGGCGTAACCGTCCGGGGTCTATCCCCGCGTGTGCGGGGGAACCAGGTTGGAGAACATCGTACATATACCCTGAAAAGGTCTATCCCCGCGTGTGCGGGGGAACCCTCCCAGTCGCCGACTGCCTCTACGCCGACGGGCCACCACCCGCCGGCGGAGGTCTATCCCCGCGTGTGCGGGGGAACCCCTGGATACGTCACAAGCGCGTTCAGTCGGGGGGGTCTATCCCCGCGTGTGCGGGGGAACCGGCTTCCGTATGTGCGCACCAATGGAATACAAAGGTCTATCCCCGCGTGTGCGGGGGAACCTGCCGGGTTGGGAAGGGCGGGTTAATGGGACAGGGTCTATCCCCGCGTGTGCGGGGGAACCCTGGTCGATGGTGGGGACGGGCAGAGACGTGAGGGTCTATCCCCGCGTGTGCGGGGGAACCCCCGGTCCGCCTGGTGGCGGGGGGGCTGGTGGCGGTCTATCCCCGCGTGTGCGGGGGAACCCTTCGGGCCGCCCGCCCGCCGGAGCGCCGGGCGGGTCTATCCCCGCGTGTGCGGGGGAACCGCATAGCCCACCATGTCCGACTCCCCCGTCGCGGGTCTATCCCCGCGTGTGCGGGGGAACCTCCCCACCCACGGCTCGCGCGAGCCGAGGGTGGGGTCTATCCCCGCGTGTGCGGGGGAACCACGGCCATCAATCCTACGATACGGCCAGTCAGCGGTCTATCCCCGCGTGTGCGGGGGAACCCCTTCCAAGTAGGCCAGGGTGTCCGCCAATGACGGTCTATCCCCGCGTGTGCGGGGGAACCGCCCCAACAGTGGCCGTACATCATCCCGTGATGGGTCTATCCCCGCGTGTGCGGGGGAACCTGGAAGAGGGCCAGTATATCAGCGAACGCAGCCGGTCTATCCCCGCGTGTGCGGGGGAACCCTGCGCCGCGCCGGCTGTAATCCACGCTGCTCAGGTCTATCCCCGCGTGTGCGGGGGAACCCCGCAATGCGTAGAGGCAGCAAGCGAAAGCTGGGGTCTATCCCCGCGTGTGCGGGGGAACCTCATATACCTGTGCCAAATAGCTGGTGGTCTCGGGTCTATCCCCGCGTGTGCGGGGGAACCTGGATCTTTGACCTGGACGATGCACGCAGACGCGGTCTATCCCCGCGTGTGCGGGGGAACCCCCATCATCAATGGTTTGTCCGAACCGGAATACGGTCTATCCCCGCGTGTGCGGGGGAACCCATAATACCTATGCGGGTCTGACCCACGGCGGCGGTCTATCCCCGCGTGTGCGGGGGAACCTCATAGGGATTCTGTGCGGCCCGGGCCGACTTGGGTCTATCCCCGCGTGTGCGGGGGAACCGTATCACCATCATCGCACCTCCCAGACGGTCAGGGTCTATCCCCGCGTGTGCGGGGGAACCGCCGCGCCCATATTCCGGGCCATCATCCACGAGGGTCTATCCCCGCGTGTGCGGGGGAACCGCTCAAGCGGTATATCTCCCGCTTGCGCGGCAAGGTCTATCCCCGCGTGTGCGGGGGAACCGAATACCGACGGACACGTGGCCCACTTTGAGACGGTCTATCCCCGCGTGTGCGGGGGAACCTCTGACGAATCGCCGGCACAGGCCAGGGATCAAGGTCTATCCCCGCGTGTGCGGGGGAACCGGTAGCCAGGAACGAGACGGCGCAGCCATTTACGGTCTATCCCCGCGTGTGCGGGGGAACCAACGACGTACGGCGCGGTCAACGGTACGCTGGCGGTCTATCCCCGCGTGTGCGGGGGAACCTACCCGTAGCTGCCGATGCCGAGCCTCGGTGAGGGTCTATCCCCGCGTGTGCGGGGGAACCCCGGACGAGACGCAAGCCATCGGTATGGAACTAGGTCTATCCCCGCGTGTGCGGGGGAACCTTGCGTAATGCCCGCCATATTTATAATCCCCCCGGTCTATCCCCGCGTGTGCGGGGGAACCCATATACACGACGGCAGACTCGGTAGTCGGCGCGGTCTATCCCCGCGTGTGCGGGGGAACCCGCTGGCTACGCGCTATGCCAGTCAAGCCGGCGGGTCTATCCCCGCGTGTGCGGGGGAACCCTCTTCGTCAGCATCCCTGCGCTGTGTCAGTCGGGTCTATCCCCGCGTGTGCGGGGGAACCGCCTCCGCATTATCTCACGCCCGGCAGCTTTCAGGTCTATCCCCGCGTGTGCGGGGGAACCGGTGTCTGGTCAGCAAGGGCCGACCATAAGGCGGGTCTATCCCCGCGTGTGCGGGGGAACCCAGTGCTGACTGGCTTCTGAAATAAGTGCGCACGGTCTATCCCCGCGTGTGCGGGGGAACCGTGCAGGCGGATACTATCGCCGTTGGCGGTAGCGGTCTATCCCCGCGTGTGCGGGGGAACCTGTCAATCCGGTACGTTTGTATTCGCCCATCAAGGTCTATCCCCGCGTGTGCGGGGGAACCACCGACGTGGGACTGCTCAAGGCCGAGCAAATGGGTCTATCCCCGCGTGTGCGGGGGAACCAGTGTTTGCCATCGGCAAGACCAACCTGACCTAGGTCTATCCCCGCGTGTGCGGGGGAACCGTGTGCCTGGTTTGCGGGAGGTTCAAGGAACTGGGTCTATCCCCGCGTGTGCGGGGGAACCGTGGAATGGGACTATAACACCTCCGCCAGTACGGGTCTATCCCCGCGTGTGCGGGGGAACCGCCGAACAGGCCGGTACTGCCCTGCGTGGTATCGGTCTATCCCCGCGTGTGCGGGGGAACCGTACTGCCCTAAGTGGTATCTTTATCCGCCTGCGGTCTATCCCCGCGTGTGCGGGGGAACCACGCTGCTCATTCGTCCGGCCAGCGACAACGCCGGTCTATCCCCGCGTGTGCGGGGGAACCTGCCCGGTGTCAATCAACGGATTGGAAGACTTCGGTCTATCCCCGCGTGTGCGGGGGAACCCCAACTGGACGCGGTGGAACAGGTGCGGGCAGCGGTCTATCCCCGCGTGTGCGGGGGAACCCTGCCCAACCGTCTGGGAACCAGAGATTTGCGCGGTCTATCCCCGCGTGTGCGGGGGAACCCTGCGATACTGCTGATGGTGGTGGCAACGATGGGGTCTATCCCCGCGTGTGCGGGGGAACCGTAACGCTGAACGAGACGCAGCACCAATCCGACGGTCTATCCCCGCGTGTGCGGGGGAACCCATTGCCGGCAACCTGGATATGGCAGAATCCGCGGTCTATCCCCGCGTGTGCGGGGGAACCCGCCGCCGGGAATCCAATCGCCGAACTCGTCCCGGTCTATCCCCGCGTGTGCGGGGGAACCCAAGACGCCAACGACTATCACCAGCAGCACGGCGGTCTATCCCCGCGTGTGCGGGGGAACCAGACCGATGCGGTTATGGTTACTGGCAGCAGCGGGTCTATCCCCGCGTGTGCGGGGGAACCGGGTCCAAGCCCGTCAGCGTCAACTCGGTAACAGGTCTATCCCCGCGTGTGCGGGGGAACCGGTTGCTGGACTACGGCATACCGCACGGCATACGGTCTATCCCCGCGTGTGCGGGGGAACCGCACGAAGTTCTGATAAGGTCGGTGGTGCGCAAGGTCTATCCCCGCGTGTGCGGGGGAACCGCCGCCGCTGGCTTTGATGGTATCGCTCTGCGGGGTCTATCCCCGCGTGTGCGGGGGAACCACAACCGGCAGGAGAGCATCCAGGTGGCTTCCAGGTCTATCCCCGCGTGTGCGGGGGAACCGCCGAACAGGCCGGTACTGCCCTGCGTGGTATCGGTCTATCCCCGCGTGTGCGGGGGAACCGGCGACATCCACCAATACGGCCACGCCCTCATCGGTCTATCCCCGCGTGTGCGGGGGAACCGCGTTGGCATTTGCCCACGATAGCCGCTATGGAGGTCTATCCCCGCGTGTGCGGGGGAACCGTACTAACGCTTACGGTCATCTTTCACCTACCCGGTCTATCCCCGCGTGTGCGGGGGAACCCATCTTGTTGACCAGCCAATCAAGGAAAATACGGGTCTATCCCCGCGTGTGCGGGGGAACCCAGATAAAGGATATGCGGGTGGAAATGGCGATGGGTCTATCCCCGCGTGTGCGGGGGAACCAGTTACATATTGTATAGCATAGCCCAGGAAGTGGGTCTATCCCCGCGTGTGCGGGGGAACCGCACGGCGTCCCCATCGTGGCCGAGGGGATGAGGGTCTATCCCCGCGTGTGCGGGGGAACCGCCTTTCAGGTACTGGGATACCAGTCAGCCGACGGTCTATCCCCGCGTGTGCGGGGGAACCCCTTGACGGAAACGCAGGGCCAGACCGATAGCAGGTCTATCCCCGCGTGTGCGGGGGAACCCCCGCCGCCCGGCAGCGTTGCCGCTGCCGGCGCGGTCTATCCCCGCGTGTGCGGGGGAACCCCATTTACCGTTCACCATACCAGGGTCATCCGCGGTCTATCCCCGCGTGTGCGGGGGAACCTGGCTACCGGCGTGACGTCTCACGAGTTTCGCCGGTCTATCCCCGCGTGTGCGGGGGAACCACTTCGCCTGCGCCGCCGTCCGGCTGTGCAACGGGTCTATCCCCGCGTGTGCGGGGGAACCCAGGCGGCTTCTCCGATATAGTCGTCCAATACGGGTCTATCCCCGCGTGTGCGGGGGAACCAAACCATTGATGATGGGCAGGTCTGGCATTGTCGGTCTATCCCCGCGTGTGCGGGGGAACCCACCATTATGTTGGCCCCGGACGCGCAGGGAAGGGTCTATCCCCGCGTGTGCGGGGGAACCGTGGGCTTTGACCAAGCACCCTTTGGCGGTGGCGGTCTATCCCCGCGTGTGCGGGGGAACCCCAGGTACAGGCGGAGCAGGTCGTCAGGCAGTAGGTCTATCCCCGCGTGTGCGGGGGAACCCGGCGTGCATCGTCCAGGTCAAAGATCCAACACGGTCTATCCCCGCGTGTGCGGGGGAACCGGATGCTGCGGACTCTTCCAACGATATGCCCAAGGTCTATCCCCGCGTGTGCGGGGGAACCACCTACCCTTCAAAAGAAATGGCAATGTCAACGGGTCTATCCCCGCGTGTGCGGGGGAACCGGATAAGAACTTTCTGCGCGCCGCCAGTATCGGGGTCTATCCCCGCGTGTGCGGGGGAACCCACTACCGGACAACCATTCCAATCTGGTAGTGGGGTCTATCCCCGCGTGTGCGGGGGAACCCCGTCCAGCGCCCGGCGCCTATCGTCCAGGCCAGGTCTATCCCCGCGTGTGCGGGGGAACCCCGTCCAGCGCCCGGCGCCTATCGTCCAGGCCAGGTCTATCCCCGCGTGTGCGGGGGAACCCCACCACCGTTATGGCATCGGCTTGCGGTTGCGGGTCTATCCCCGCGTGTGCGGGGGAACCCGCTATTATCGCCAGGGTCCACGTTATTGATGGGGTCTATCCCCGCGTGTGCGGGGGAACCACTTGATGCTATTTCCATTCCGCCCACAAGCACGGTCTATCCCCGCGTGTGCGGGGGAACCAGTCATTACGGCTGCCGCCCCATTCCGGCGGGAGGTCTATCCCCGCGTGTGCGGGGGAACCTACGGTATCCAACGCGTCCGCAACGGGCGATGAGGTCTATCCCCGCGTGTGCGGGGGAACCTGGATAACCACCGGGGCCAACGTGCCAACCACGGGTCTATCCCCGCGTGTGCGGGGGAACCCGCATCGCGCTGGTTCACCAGACCCACGGGCGGGGTCTATCCCCGCGTGTGCGGGGGAACCCTCTGCCAAGCCTTTCAACAGCGCGGCTATGACGGTCTATCCCCGCGTGTGCGGGGGAACCCAATACGGGCATAGGAAACCAGCGCAACGCTGCGGTCTATCCCCGCGTGTGCGGGGGAACCATACGAACACATCGGCGACACCTATGGCACACCGGTCTATCCCCGCGTGTGCGGGGGAACCCAGCGTGTTGGTGGTGGTAACGTTTATCAACCCGGTCTATCCCCGCGTGTGCGGGGGAACCAACGTGCCGGTCATTGGGCTATCCGCCACACCGGGTCTATCCCCGCGTGTGCGGGGGAACCTGGCTGCAAGACCAGCTGTTCCGCTATGTGCGCGGTCTATCCCCGCGTGTGCGGGGGAACCATGCACCGAGGGATTTTCCTCTGTCCCGACGCAGGTCTATCCCCGCGTGTGCGGGGGAACCGCCATATCCACCGCCTGTTCCAATTGGGATACAGGTCTATCCCCGCGTGTGCGGGGGAACCACGATAAGAAACTGATTCTTGGGGGAGCTTGCGGGTCTATCCCCGCGTGTGCGGGGGAACCCATCCACCACGACGTTGACAACCCGCTATACCAGGTCTATCCCCGCGTGTGCGGGGGAACCGATCGCCCCGTGCTAGAATCCGGGCGTCAAAAAGGTCTATCCCCGCGTGTGCGGGGGAACCCCTCTGGTTCCCCGGCTGCCCCGCCCCGTCCGGGGTCTATCCCCGCGTGTGCGGGGGAACCACTGCCTCACCTGACCCGCTCCGATGCCAGCCAGGTCTATCCCCGCGTGTGCGGGGGAACCGTCAGCGACACGCTGAATGACCGAGCGGTTGACGGTCTATCCCCGCGTGTGCGGGGGAACCCGGAATCTGTCCCACGTCCTGGTCTTGCCCGAAGGTCTATCCCCGCGTGTGCGGGGGAACCGCCCACACTGTCAGCGTCAGCTTGAACCAGCAGGGTCTATCCCCGCGTGTGCGGGGGAACCTCACTAACTACCAGCGACGGGGGTGGCCGCCGGGGTCTATCCCCGCGTGTGCGGGGGAACCGCGACCGGGCGGCGGGCCAATCCGGCCGAGTGAGGTCTATCCCCGCGTGTGCGGGGGAACCTCCTGACCGTGGCCGAAGCGCAGATTATGTTGGGGTCTATCCCCGCGTGTGCGGGGGAACCGCCTGCGAACCATTGATAATCTGACTATCTATCGGTCTATCCCCGCGTGTGCGGGGGAACCGCATTATCTGTTGATGGTCATTGGGATGCATTAGGTCTATCCCCGCGTGTGCGGGGGAACCTTTCCGGCAATATCTTGAAAAGCACAAAGTATAGGTCTATCCCCGCGTGTGCGGGGGAACCCGGCTACCTTGGGATGCTGTATCCGAGCTACGCGGTCTATCCCCGCGTGTGCGGGGGAACCATACCCTTGGGCTATCTACCTGTAGCTCAAACAGGTCTATCCCCGCGTGTGCGGGGGAACCGCCGGTATGCATCCCTGGTATCCCACGCACAGAGGTCTATCCCCGCGTGTGCGGGGGAACCACTCAGAACTGAAGGGGCCGGGCCGAGAACGGCGGTCTATCCCCGCGTGTGCGGGGGAACCCAGCGGTGGCGCGTGAAATCATCGTGCTGGACAGGTCTATCCCCGCGTGTGCGGGGGAACCTACCCGTAGCTGCCGATGCCGGACCTCGGTGAGGGTCTATCCCCGCGTGTGCGGGGGAACCCCTTTGGCCGGGATGGCGAGGATGCACAGGATAGGTCTATCCCCGCGTGTGCGGGGGAACCGCAAGCGTAGCAGATGGTCCCCGATATGGTAGCGGTCTATCCCCGCGTGTGCGGGGGAACCCTTCCGATGCAGAATGTCGGGCCAGACACGGCCGGTCTATCCCCGCGTGTGCGGGGGAACCCATCCCGGCCAGATTTTCTATCGGAATCTCGGCGGTCTATCCCCGCGTGTGCGGGGGAACCGTGAAAGTGCTGCTTAAAAGGATGGCTCGTCTCGGTCTATCCCCGCGTGTGCGGGGGAACCGTCCCAGTCCGTTGGCATCATAAGGAGGGAAGAGGTCTATCCCCGCGTGTGCGGGGGAACCGCCTGGTGGACTGCAATCTGACCGACGCCAACCGGTCTATCCCCGCGTGTGCGGGGGAACCGGTGAACCAGCGCGATGCGGTCGCAAACGAAGGGGTCTATCCCCGCGTGTGCGGGGGAACCCTCGGAAGGTGGCCGGGGCGACCACCGACGAAGGGTCTATCCCCGCGTGTGCGGGGGAACCAAAGTGTCATTTCCCTGACTTCCCCGTATATGGGGTCTATCCCCGCGTGTGCGGGGGAACCCCGGCCAGAACCAGGATACCGGCCAGGGTACGAGGTCTATCCCCGCGTGTGCGGGGGAACCAATATATCATCGTGTGCGTCGGCTATTCCGATAGGTCTATCCCCGCGTGTGCGGGGGAACCCCGCCGGCAAGTCCTGGCCGTACCCGCCTCGGAGGTCTATCCCCGCGTGTGCGGGGGAACCAGAGAGGAAGGGGCGGCCCTGGCCGAATCCGCAGGTCTATCCCCGCGTGTGCGGGGGAACCTTCCGCCGGGTTGATACGAGCGCATCGGGAATGGGTCTATCCCCGCGTGTGCGGGGGAACCCACGATGAATTGCTTTTCTGTGCGCCGGAAAGCGGTCTATCCCCGCGTGTGCGGGGGAACCGCCGGAAAATGCCGGCCTGACCAGGGCCACCGGGGTCTATCCCCGCGTGTGCGGGGGAACCTCCGCATCGGCGGTTGGCTCGCCGCTGCCGGGAGGTCTATCCCCGCGTGTGCGGGGGAACCTTCTGGCACGGCATTCTGTCGATGTCCTGCCAGGGTCTATCCCCGCGTGTGCGGGGGAACCTTGGACGGCGGAACCACCCGGCGGACCGAGACAGGTCTATCCCCGCGTGTGCGGGGGAACCTGACTGAAAGCGCCATTGAGAGCGCCATTGAGAGGTCTATCCCCGCGTGTGCGGGGGAACCCGGCGCCGCCCGCCTCGCGCGGGCGGCATTCACGGTCTATCCCCGCGTGTGCGGGGGAACCCAGTCCAGGGCCAGCAGGTCATCGGTCAGGGCCGGTCTATCCCCGCGTGTGCGGGGGAACCCTACTCCCGCCGGGCGGGGGATAACACTGTCGCGGTCTATCCCCGCGTGTGCGGGGGAACCCTTGACCTGGTGAAGGACTTTCGCGCCGGCAAGGGTCTATCCCCGCGTGTGCGGGGGAACCGGTTTTCCCAGCTGCCCGGCACGACGCCGGACGAGGTCTATCCCCGCGTGTGCGGGGGAACCGGCCCAATTCACCCTATGCCTATGACTCCGGTAGGTCTATCCCCGCGTGTGCGGGGGAACCTCCTACAGCAAACCCTGATGGATCACATCATACGGTCTATCCCCGCGTGTGCGGGGGAACCATGACGTTAGCCAAAATAGACACCAACACGGAGGGTCTATCCCCGCGTGTGCGGGGGAACCGGCAAGTTCACCGGCCTGGTCAGCGTGGAAAAGGGTCTATCCCCGCGTGTGCGGGGGAACCAGGATCCTTGCGTATGGGGTAACCATACGATGGGGTCTATCCCCGCGTGTGCGGGGGAACCGCTCAAGTGTGGACAATCCAAGTGGGCCGCGTGGGTCTATCCCCGCGTGTGCGGGGGAACCCGTCCGAGCGATTGCCGTGTAACGCCAGACACAGGTCTATCCCCGCGTGTGCGGGGGAACCCCGGTGGAAAAGCGGCGGTAATGGCGGTGGTGAGGTCTATCCCCGCGTGTGCGGGGGAACCGCACCCCCCGCTATGGGCGGCGGCGGCACCGGGGGTCTATCCCCGCGTGTGCGGGGGAACCCGCTGAACAAACGATCACTGTATGCGGTGACCGGGTCTATCCCCGCGTGTGCGGGGGAACCACCACTCGCCCTGCCATAGGCGCAGGCGAGTGGGGTCTATCCCCGCGTGTGCGGGGGAACCAAACAACGGTACTGCGGGTGGCGGCCCGACGGGGGTCTATCCCCGCGTGTGCGGGGGAACCGCGCTGGTTAACCTCAACGCCCATTGCCGAGAGGGTCTATCCCCGCGTGTGCGGGGGAACCTCCTTCACCCGCGTGGTTACCACGCCGGTAAAGGGTCTATCCCCGCGTGTGCGGGGGAACCAGTTGGATGCCGAGACAAAATACCCGACGCTTAGGTCTATCCCCGCGTGTGCGGGGGAACCGTCGGCCCCGAGTTCTGGACGCTGACATACAGCGGTCTATCCCCGCGTGTGCGGGGGAACCGGGTCCACTGTCAGGAGTGTGCCGACAAAAACAGGTCTATCCCCGCGTGTGCGGGGGAACCGTGTTGCCCATACCGCGCGGCGTTACCTGGGCGGGTCTATCCCCGCGTGTGCGGGGGAACCTCTACCCGGCGGCCACCGAGCGCTGGCAGACCCGGTCTATCCCCGCGTGTGCGGGGGAACCAATGCCTCCTGGGGCCGCCCGGCCCCGGATGTGGGTCTATCCCCGCGTGTGCGGGGGAACCACGCCCATTGCCGAGAGTTCACGGAAAAGCTGGGGTCTATCCCCGCGTGTGCGGGGGAACCCCGGGCCGGAGACCGTAGCTGGGACGAGGATCGGGTCTATCCCCGCGTGTGCGGGGGAACCCTGGAGACCAGGTATGCAAAGCGGGCCTCCCGGGGTCTATCCCCGCGTGTGCGGGGGAACCCCAGCCCAGTTGGGCGTTGCGGCGCGCAAAAAAGGTCTATCCCCGCGTGTGCGGGGGAACCTCCTGGCCGCCCTCCACGATGACCAGCAGCGAGGGTCTATCCCCGCGTGTGCGGGGGAACCTTGTCAACGGCAATTCCGCCCATTTCCGGCGGAGGTCTATCCCCGCGTGTGCGGGGGAACCGGGCCAAAAGCGCGGCCAGGTCAGGTATGGTCAGGTCTATCCCCGCGTGTGCGGGGGAACCGACCCGCCGGGTCAGGGCTGGTTCCCTCGGCGGGGTCTATCCCCGCGTGTGCGGGGGAACCAGGTCAAGGCCCTGCAGGTCAGCCCCGGCCAAGGGTCTATCCCCGCGTGTGCGGGGGAACCTGGGCGTCAGGCCGGCGGCGGAAAAGGTAGGCAGGTCTATCCCCGCGTGTGCGGGGGAACCCAGCCTGCCGCCCACCCCAATCTAGACCCCATCGGTCTATCCCCGCGTGTGCGGGGGAACCCAGGTGCAATGGTATAGGGACGGCGCACACAACGGTCTATCCCCGCGTGTGCGGGGGAACCACGTTGCCATTGGCGGCGGGCGAACCGGTATTGGGTCTATCCCCGCGTGTGCGGGGGAACCTGGATGCCGCCGGACTACCAAGACGCCAACGACGGTCTATCCCCGCGTGTGCGGGGGAACCCAATGCCAACCCGCCCTACGATGGGCTGGCTATGGTCTATCCCCGCGTGTGCGGGGGAACCGCCATTCGTCCAAGGAGATGCCCAGGTATAGGCGGTCTATCCCCGCGTGTGCGGGGGAACCCTACTCCCGCCGGGCGGGGGATAACACTGTCGCGGTCTATCCCCGCGTGTGCGGGGGAACCCACACGTATATCCGTGAGCTCAAGAGTAGCCAGGGTCTATCCCCGCGTGTGCGGGGGAACCGCTACAACAAAGTACCCAGCCAGGAGGCTATCGGGTCTATCCCCGCGTGTGCGGGGGAACCGCACGGCGTCCCCATCGTGGCCGAGGGGATGAGGGTCTATCCCCGCGTGTGCGGGGGAACCCCGCTCCCGTCCAGTCATCGGCGTGGTGGATAGGGTCTATCCCCGCGTGTGCGGGGGAACCGTCGCAGTACTCGCAAACGCTGGGGGCAGGAACGGTCTATCCCCGCGTGTGCGGGGGAACCGGGGGCATCGCGCCCAATGAGGTCTCGCCCCGCGGTCTATCCCCGCGTGTGCGGGGGAACCCTCCCCCTGCTCCGGGTCGTCCTGCTCTAGGGAGGTCTATCCCCGCGTGTGCGGGGGAACCGGCAGTGGCCCTGCCCCCTCCCGGAATTTCGTCGGTCTATCCCCGCGTGTGCGGGGGAACCCCGGCGCGGCAAAAGCTGGCGCCAGGGCCGGCAGGTCTATCCCCGCGTGTGCGGGGGAACCATGATGCTCCTGTACCAGAGGTCCCGCCCAGCGGGTCTATCCCCGCGTGTGCGGGGGAACCGGAACCCGGTGGTGGAGGGTCTCCGCCGCCGAGGGTCTATCCCCGCGTGTGCGGGGGAACCAGCATCAGGTGGCCGCGCTGTTCCCAAGCCCGCGGTCTATCCCCGCGTGTGCGGGGGAACCTTGCAGCTTGGCGATGTCCCGGGCCAGGGCATCGGTCTATCCCCGCGTGTGCGGGGGAACCCACCCCCTCCACCTGGAGCAGCCGGGCGCGAACGGTCTATCCCCGCGTGTGCGGGGGAACCCCCAGGATGTGCTCCGACCGGTGTACCCAGTCAGGTCTATCCCCGCGTGTGCGGGGGAACCCCGCCGGTCATCCCGGTACGGGACGCGATCAACGGTCTATCCCCGCGTGTGCGGGGGAACCACGCCTCGCAGAGCCGATGCCCCGGCCGGCCGGGGTCTATCCCCGCGTGTGCGGGGGAACCGCGGAGGTCGCTGATGATGCCATCGATCGCAGCGGTCTATCCCCGCGTGTGCGGGGGAACCGCCTCGCGCACGGCGGCGCGGGCGTCCGAAAAAGGTCTATCCCCGCGTGTGCGGGGGAACCTTACCCGGGCCGCCATCCGCTCCTGCCGATAGGGGTCTATCCCCGCGTGTGCGGGGGAACCGTGTGGAGGTTCCTGAGTTGGATCTGAGTACCCGGTCTATCCCCGCGTGTGCGGGGGAACCGACTTCCTTACTCCTAGGTCTAACCCGTTTGGCGGTCTATCCCCGCGTGTGCGGGGGAACCCAACGGCCGCTTTCCATAAAGAGGTACTGGATCGGTCTATCCCCGCGTGTGCGGGGGAACCCCATGATAAGCCACCAATGCCGCTTGAAAAACGGGTCTATCCCCGCGTGTGCGGGGGAACCTCCCAGTCAACGATCGTCTCAATGCCATCATCGGGTCTATCCCCGCGTGTGCGGGGGAACCGCGTTCGGACGGCTCTGCCTGCTCTCCTCAGCAGGTCTATCCCCGCGTGTGCGGGGGAACCGCGTCTACTGATCATCTCCTCAAGCTCTATGCGGGTCTATCCCCGCGTGTGCGGGGGAACCTAAACCCTCTAGAATCAAGAGGTTGTCGTCAAAGGTCTATCCCCGCGTGTGCGGGGGAACCCAAGCACCGGCCAAAATCAGCTTCTTTTGATTCGGTCTATCCCCGCGTGTGCGGGGGAACCTCAGACGATGATGATGAAGGAGCGAGTGGTTGGGGTCTATCCCCGCGTGTGCGGGGGAACCGACTGTGCTAGAGTCTCAAGGTAGGGCCGATACGGTCTATCCCCGCGTGTGCGGGGGAACCGTCGGTTGATAACCGACTGAAAACGTGGGTCCAGGTCTATCCCCGCGTGTGCGGGGGAACCTCTACGTGGGACAGATCACGATGCGTATGGAAGGGTCTATCCCCGCGTGTGCGGGGGAACCCCATCCACCAGGGCATCAGACGAATCAGCCGGGGGTCTATCCCCGCGTGTGCGGGGGAACCCCCCGCTCGGTGGTGGAAAAATCGATCCGTGAGGGTCTATCCCCGCGTGTGCGGGGGAACCGGCTTGTCGGGGGAGGCAACTGCCTCCCCGAAAGGTCTATCCCCGCGTGTGCGGGGGAACCTCCCTCAGTCCATTCCGTGAATACTGGAAATACGGTCTATCCCCGCGTGTGCGGGGGAACCCCTCAGAGCCGCCACTATGCTGCGTCGCATTGCGGTCTATCCCCGCGTGTGCGGGGGAACCCCTGGTGTCTCTATCGCTGCTCGGTCTATGCAGGGTCTATCCCCGCGTGTGCGGGGGAACCACCTTCAGGAATCGGTATACTGACTCCTTCATCGGTCTATCCCCGCGTGTGCGGGGGAACCCCCGGTCTATTACTGCCAGGTACCGCCGCTATCGGTCTATCCCCGCGTGTGCGGGGGAACCGGCATAGGTAGAACCTCCGTAGAAACTACCGGGGGTCTATCCCCGCGTGTGCGGGGGAACCCGCGTCGGCTTTTTGGGGGACTCGGCCCGGGGTGGTCTATCCCCGCGTGTGCGGGGGAACCTCACCGCCATAGAGAACCTCCTTATGGACTGTAGGTCTATCCCCGCGTGTGCGGGGGAACCTTCCCGCGCCTCCTCAATCCGCGCAATCTCCTCGGTCTATCCCCGCGTGTGCGGGGGAACCAACAGCCGCCAGCGTAGGCGCGCTATCAGCAGGGGTCTATCCCCGCGTGTGCGGGGGAACCAGAATGAGAAACCATGGAGACCGGTAGATCAGAGGTCTATCCCCGCGTGTGCGGGGGAACCTCAGCAACCTTAGTTCCCTGTACAGAGTGATCAGGTCTATCCCCGCGTGTGCGGGGGAACCGCTACCTTTCGGATTGTTTCATATGTATCTCCGGGTCTATCCCCGCGTGTGCGGGGGAACCTTCTTTTAACCATTATATTCCCACAACCTATAAGGTCTATCCCCGCGTGTGCGGGGGAACCTCGGAAAGACCGTCCGGCCAGGCGTTGGAAAAAGGTCTATCCCCGCGTGTGCGGGGGAACCGTAGAAATCCCCGAATGCCTGGATAACCTGCGGGGTCTATCCCCGCGTGTGCGGGGGAACCGTTGGGCTTGGCCCACGCGGGTAGTATGGTCAGGGTCTATCCCCGCGTGTGCGGGGGAACCGGTTGTCCATTGCGTTGCCCCCTTGCGGTTGAGGGTCTATCCCCGCGTGTGCGGGGGAACCGTACTGGGCTTTACCGCGCCAATAGCGGCGCAGGGTCTATCCCCGCGTGTGCGGGGGAACCCCATCGCCGCCTGGCGGCCCCGGCTGGTAGTCAGGTCTATCCCCGCGTGTGCGGGGGAACCGACCTGCGCTATGCTGACCTGAACGGCTGCGACGGTCTATCCCCGCGTGTGCGGGGGAACCCTGACCTGAAGGCGGCCGAGCGTCGCGCCCGGCGGTCTATCCCCGCGTGTGCGGGGGAACCAATCGGTAACCGGGCCGGTGGCCGGTTGCCTGGGGTCTATCCCCGCGTGTGCGGGGGAACCGGGAACATGCCGGCGAGCCGCCGCTGCCCGTCGGGTCTATCCCCGCGTGTGCGGGGGAACCGCGGCGATAGCTACCCGGTAGGCCTGGACGCCGGGTCTATCCCCGCGTGTGCGGGGGAACCCTACCACCATCCGCCGGCAATGTCAACACCATAGGTCTATCCCCGCGTGTGCGGGGGAACCCGCTTCTCCGGCGCGGGAACGGCGTCCAGGTGGGGTCTATCCCCGCGTGTGCGGGGGAACCGTGGCGCCTGCTGCGCCACCGAACTGACAAGGCGGTCTATCCCCGCGTGTGCGGGGGAACCAGTTTGGCCCTGACCCGGCCGGGTCAGGGCCGGGGTCTATCCCCGCGTGTGCGGGGGAACCCGGGCGTCCATAGCATCCCGCCGAGATGCAGCCGGTCTATCCCCGCGTGTGCGGGGGAACCCGGCGGGTGTCATCGTCCAGGTGGCGATAGTGGGGTCTATCCCCGCGTGTGCGGGGGAACCCGGCGGGTGTCATCGTCCAGGTGGCGATAGTGGGGTCTATCCCCGCGTGTGCGGGGGAACCGCCTCCGTATTTCCGCCCTTCAGCGGTGTCTGAGGTCTATCCCCGCGTGTGCGGGGGAACCCGTTGCGCTTGCTCAAATGGTGTATAAAGGTAAGGTCTATCCCCGCGTGTGCGGGGGAACCGGAGTGGGTACTTCGTCGATACGGAGTGGGTACGGTCTATCCCCGCGTGTGCGGGGGAACCGGCCTTCTCGGCGGCATCGCGCCACCGCGCCAAGGTCTATCCCCGCGTGTGCGGGGGAACCTTCCCTCGGTAGTCATCGTGTCTCCCTCCCGATGGTCTATCCCCGCGTGTGCGGGGGAACCCATTGCCGGCGGATGGTGGTAGTCTGACTACAGGGTCTATCCCCGCGTGTGCGGGGGAACCCCGCTGGTAGGTCCGCTCTTCCCAGACGATCCGGGTCTATCCCCGCGTGTGCGGGGGAACCCACTTCACCGGCGACTATCACCGCCAGTCCTACGGTCTATCCCCGCGTGTGCGGGGGAACCGAAAAACCGCTTGACACTGTACAGGAGGTCCTAGGTCTATCCCCGCGTGTGCGGGGGAACCAACCCTCGCCCAGCCGCCCCCAGCTGGGGCGGAGGTCTATCCCCGCGTGTGCGGGGGAACCTTCCGGTTCCGGCTGCGGCGGCGCCGGCGCCGGGGTCTATCCCCGCGTGTGCGGGGGAACCTGACGCATTTGTGTCCACATCTATATGAGAAAGGGTCTATCCCCGCGTGTGCGGGGGAACCGACCTGGGCTACGCCGACGACTACGGCGCCGACGGTCTATCCCCGCGTGTGCGGGGGAACCACACCGAGTTGGACTCGGCGGCAGACAGGGATCGGTCTATCCCCGCGTGTGCGGGGGAACCGCAGTGGGCCTCGGCCCGGTCCAGCCGGGCCGAGGTCTATCCCCGCGTGTGCGGGGGAACCCGAGGCGTGCGTCCTGGCGGCCACCGAGTCCAAGGTCTATCCCCGCGTGTGCGGGGGAACCCGGTCCCCCTGCTGGGTGGCCCGCTCCAGTTGGGGTCTATCCCCGCGTGTGCGGGGGAACCATCATCACCGCCGGCTTTTCGGCCCAAAATCTAGGTCTATCCCCGCGTGTGCGGGGGAACCTTGCCGCAGTTTGAGATAGGCCGCGCCTCGCCAGGTCTATCCCCGCGTGTGCGGGGGAACCACAACCTCCCTAGAAATCTACCAGTATCGGAGGGGTCTATCCCCGCGTGTGCGGGGGAACCCAACGGAGCCGCGCGCCCTGGCGTAGTCGGCCGGGTCTATCCCCGCGTGTGCGGGGGAACCTCACGCTGGCAATGGCAACGTCAACGGAGCCGCGGTCTATCCCCGCGTGTGCGGGGGAACCATCATAATCGCCGTCCTTGGGCGGATGGGATCAGGTCTATCCCCGCGTGTGCGGGGGAACCGGTTTGAAGGTAGCCACCGCTGCAACCTGGAAGGGTCTATCCCCGCGTGTGCGGGGGAACCGCGGCGTTCGGTCTCGGCGTTGACGATAACCAAGGTCTATCCCCGCGTGTGCGGGGGAACCGCCTTCTTTGCCCGTACCAAGTACGGAAGGATGGGTCTATCCCCGCGTGTGCGGGGGAACCATTGACCAGCAGCCGGTCAGCTTGCATTTGTACGGTCTATCCCCGCGTGTGCGGGGGAACCTTCAGTCGGTTATCAACCGACAATACGCGTTTAGGTCTATCCCCGCGTGTGCGGGGGAACCTTGGAATGATAGCGGCACAACCATACCCGGTCGGGTCTATCCCCGCGTGTGCGGGGGAACCGATATGAAACGTAGCTCTCTGGCCCAAGCCGGGGGTCTATCCCCGCGTGTGCGGGGGAACCTGACGCGGTGAACCGTTGGACAACGGTCAACGCGGTCTATCCCCGCGTGTGCGGGGGAACCTATATTCACATAACCAACGATGCCCGGCAAACCGGTCTATCCCCGCGTGTGCGGGGGAACCCGCCCGCAACGCCGGTATCGGTATGCCACCCGAGGTCTATCCCCGCGTGTGCGGGGGAACCGAGCTGGATGCGGCGGACGATGCCTCCGTCCGGGGTCTATCCCCGCGTGTGCGGGGGAACCTCCGGCAGTCCGGTCTGACTCCCGGCGGGCGGCGGTCTATCCCCGCGTGTGCGGGGGAACCCGGCTGGTCGTCATAGACCCGGCCCTGGGCGCGGGTCTATCCCCGCGTGTGCGGGGGAACCCGCCCGCCAACACCGGCAGACCTGGCTAGGCAGGGTCTATCCCCGCGTGTGCGGGGGAACCTCACTTCTAGTTTGATGGTCCAGCAGCGCGACGGGTCTATCCCCGCGTGTGCGGGGGAACCCTACGATGACTACAACAGCATTCCGGGCAGCGGGGTCTATCCCCGCGTGTGCGGGGGAACCTGGTATCCAAGTACCACCCGGCCGACTTTTCGGGTCTATCCCCGCGTGTGCGGGGGAACCCAGTCCGGGCAGTCCTCGCAGTCGCCAGGGCAGGGTCTATCCCCGCGTGTGCGGGGGAACCGGCCCGGCGCTCGGCCGCCTTCAGGTCAGCCAGGGTCTATCCCCGCGTGTGCGGGGGAACCTAGCATCCGGCCCGATGACGCGGCGGCGGATGGGGTCTATCCCCGCGTGTGCGGGGGAACCCTTTGGTGCCAACCACTGCTAGGATTTTAATGGGGTCTATCCCCGCGTGTGCGGGGGAACCCACGTGGATTTATCCGCATTGATGCAGGCCGGCGGTCTATCCCCGCGTGTGCGGGGGAACCTTCTTTGACGTTTGGACCAGCGCGGTAGAAAACGGTCTATCCCCGCGTGTGCGGGGGAACCAATGGCAACCGGATAACGACAACGACCCTGCGCGGTCTATCCCCGCGTGTGCGGGGGAACCCCCCGGTCAACTGACCGGGGCCTTTCTGGTTAGGGTCTATCCCCGCGTGTGCGGGGGAACCTTGCACAGCGTACCCAGGTGTCCCGGTCGTCGGGGTCTATCCCCGCGTGTGCGGGGGAACCGCCGGCAAACATCGGGTCCAAGTCGTCAGCCATGGTCTATCCCCGCGTGTGCGGGGGAACCACCCCCAGGGCGAAGAGGCCACCGAGCGGTGCCGGTCTATCCCCGCGTGTGCGGGGGAACCGGTCTCCGGCTCCGGGCCCAAGCGACCCAGAAAGGTCTATCCCCGCGTGTGCGGGGGAACCTCGCAGTGGAGGATGAGGTGGTCGGCGTAGCTGGGTCTATCCCCGCGTGTGCGGGGGAACCTCTGGAGCTCACGGATATACGTGTGACTGATGGGGTCTATCCCCGCGTGTGCGGGGGAACCAATATAAAGATCGTACCGGTCGGCTATGGACTAGGTCTATCCCCGCGTGTGCGGGGGAACCAATATAAAGATCGTGCCGGTCGCTTATGGACGAGGTCTATCCCCGCGTGTGCGGGGGAACCTTGCCTGATGGCCTCTTCATTACCAGGGGCCAAGGTCTATCCCCGCGTGTGCGGGGGAACCATAGAGATCCGGACTTGGCGCGTCGTCCGGGCAGGTCTATCCCCGCGTGTGCGGGGGAACCCACTCGTAGACCATCATCCGACACCAAGGGTACGGTCTATCCCCGCGTGTGCGGGGGAACCTCCCCTCTCGTCCCATAGCCATTTGATGATCATGGTCTATCCCCGCGTGTGCGGGGGAACCGCCCGGAGCCGGAGCCCCCAGCCCAGTTGGGCGGGTCTATCCCCGCGTGTGCGGGGGAACCGACTGGATGTGCCAGCATGACACGCGGCGGAGCGGTCTATCCCCGCGTGTGCGGGGGAACCTCGGTCGGACGGCTCTGCCTGCTCTCCTCAGCAGGTCTATCCCCGCGTGTGCGGGGGAACCGCGCCCCTTATCCGCGACTATCTGCTGCACCACGGTCTATCCCCGCGTGTGCGGGGGAACCACGGAATCCCATCGATAAAGACCATCACTAACCGGTCTATCCCCGCGTGTGCGGGGGAACCATACTCACACCGACCTTTCCAATCACTGAGCCGGGTCTATCCCCGCGTGTGCGGGGGAACCGAGGCTATTGTCATCACCGCCCAGGGTAATGTAGGTCTATCCCCGCGTGTGCGGGGGAACCCGCCCTGGCCGGAGCCGGAAACCGAGCGCCAGGGGTCTATCCCCGCGTGTGCGGGGGAACCGCGATTTCCGGCCCCTGAAAAGGGCCGGGTGGCGGTCTATCCCCGCGTGTGCGGGGGAACCGTCCCGGCGTCTCCCAGATGATCCCGCCAGTACGGTCTATCCCCGCGTGTGCGGGGGAACCAGGATCACCTGCCAACGGCGGCTTTCGGGCGGCGGTCTATCCCCGCGTGTGCGGGGGAACCACTGCTTACCGATGCGGCAATCCTCGGGCCGGGGGTCTATCCCCGCGTGTGCGGGGGAACCCATCTCGGCGCTCATCCCGGCGATGCTGGCCAGGGTCTATCCCCGCGTGTGCGGGGGAACCCCCTCGGGGCTGCCGGCGGCATAGGCCAGCGCGGGTCTATCCCCGCGTGTGCGGGGGAACCTTCGCAAGAGTGCCGGCTTCTCCAACCGATAAGGGTCTATCCCCGCGTGTGCGGGGGAACCGGTCGTCAGGGCGCCGGCCCAGACTTCCCGCACGGTCTATCCCCGCGTGTGCGGGGGAACCTCCATAGTTGGACTTCGGCACGGTCAGCCGGTAGGTCTATCCCCGCGTGTGCGGGGGAACCGACAGTATCGCCGCCAGCAGACCGGCCGCCGCCGGTCTATCCCCGCGTGTGCGGGGGAACCTCTAGCCATAATACCCTCCAGTAAAATATAGACGGTCTATCCCCGCGTGTGCGGGGGAACCTCTGTGGGCATCGCCCGGCCCGCCCGGACCGGGGGTCTATCCCCGCGTGTGCGGGGGAACCGGTGGACGCGGTGAACCGGTCAGCAATGACAACGGTCTATCCCCGCGTGTGCGGGGGAACCTATGGCTGGTGGGCAAATCGCCCCATTCGTACAGGTCTATCCCCGCGTGTGCGGGGGAACCGTCGGTGAAGGTACTGGCGTCAAAGACGATATGGGTCTATCCCCGCGTGTGCGGGGGAACCCGCAAGCGGCGGTGGAAGGGCGGCTATACCGGAGGTCTATCCCCGCGTGTGCGGGGGAACCGAAATATCGCCGGAACCCTCACCGTTGCCGAAGGGTCTATCCCCGCGTGTGCGGGGGAACCCTACCACTACCAATACCTGGGGCCAGGCGCGGAGGTCTATCCCCGCGTGTGCGGGGGAACCGCCAGCGTTACGGAAAAGGCAACCTGTACCGGGGGTCTATCCCCGCGTGTGCGGGGGAACCCATATTGCCTGGTAGTCCACCTTGCCCTGGTCGGGTCTATCCCCGCGTGTGCGGGGGAACCCAATGCCGGCTTCACTACAAAATAAGTGCATACGGTCTATCCCCGCGTGTGCGGGGGAACCTTTCCCGGCCTGCCGCTTGCGCCGGGGCTTACAGGTCTATCCCCGCGTGTGCGGGGGAACCCGCAGTGTCCACCAGCGGGCTGCCCGTAACCAAGGTCTATCCCCGCGTGTGCGGGGGAACCCGGAGACGGACATAGAATATCGCCGCCGCCTGAGGTCTATCCCCGCGTGTGCGGGGGAACCTTGGGTAGGGGTGGCCGCTCCATGTAGGTCGGAGGTCTATCCCCGCGTGTGCGGGGGAACCCCGGCAGTGATGGCGGCGGAAAGCCCTTCGATCGGTCTATCCCCGCGTGTGCGGGGGAACCACCAGTGCCTGTAGCCGCTCCCAAGGCGGGAGCGGTCTATCCCCGCGTGTGCGGGGGAACCGGATACTCCATCGGCAGACCGGGTGCTGGGCCCGGTCTATCCCCGCGTGTGCGGGGGAACCGCGGTCGGCTCCGCCTGGATCCCTTGCCACTTCGGTCTATCCCCGCGTGTGCGGGGGAACCGCGAATTGCGTCCAAGCAAGCTACCCGGCGCGGGGTCTATCCCCGCGTGTGCGGGGGAACCCTACCTTCACCATTCTTATCCAGGATAACGTGGGGTCTATCCCCGCGTGTGCGGGGGAACCTATCTAAATCTCGTATCCCTATGCTCCATGGTGGGTCTATCCCCGCGTGTGCGGGGGAACCTCCATTTGACGACAACCTCACGATTTAAGAGTGGGTCTATCCCCGCGTGTGCGGGGGAACCGTCGGAATATACGAGACCTGAGCAGAGCGCAGGGGTCTATCCCCGCGTGTGCGGGGGAACCAATGGTCCATAATCGGCCGCCCCGATCTTTATAGGTCTATCCCCGCGTGTGCGGGGGAACCAACCTGCCCGGGGCGGTAACCGCGATCCGGGCGGGTCTATCCCCGCGTGTGCGGGGGAACCGTGTCGGACGACCAGCCCTGGACCGTGTGCCCAGGTCTATCCCCGCGTGTGCGGGGGAACCGCCGACATGGTAGGTCAGTCCTATCATTTGAAGGGTCTATCCCCGCGTGTGCGGGGGAACCACCGAGGCAGCCAAGTCATTGAGACCAACCGCGGGTCTATCCCCGCGTGTGCGGGGGAACCCGCTGCCAATCCGCTCCAATGATACCCTGGTTGGGTCTATCCCCGCGTGTGCGGGGGAACCCTGAATGGTACTAGCCTAAATCCGAACATAACGGGTCTATCCCCGCGTGTGCGGGGGAACCGGCGACCAGAAAATTGCTTCCGTCTATGGCATAGGTCTATCCCCGCGTGTGCGGGGGAACCTTGAATCGGCCATACATCCGAATGCATCCGAGAGGTCTATCCCCGCGTGTGCGGGGGAACCTCCATTTGTACCATCCGAATCCCAAGACCATCCGGTCTATCCCCGCGTGTGCGGGGGAACCTCAGTACGTCGCAAGTATGATAGAGAAGCCAGCGGTCTATCCCCGCGTGTGCGGGGGAACCAAGGGCTACCTGAATCCGCTGACTATCCCGGGCGGTCTATCCCCGCGTGTGCGGGGGAACCCAAGTGGTGGTTTCCACAGTGCCAAGAGCGTCAGGTCTATCCCCGCGTGTGCGGGGGAACCTCCCTCAGTCCATTCCGTGAATACTGGAAATACGGTCTATCCCCGCGTGTGCGGGGGAACCCATCCCATACCCTGGAACCCGGCGGAATATGCCGGTCTATCCCCGCGTGTGCGGGGGAACCTGAACATTACAAACTCCCTCGGCGGCTGGTTTAGGTCTATCCCCGCGTGTGCGGGGGAACCCTATCCTGTCGGTATCAAGGTGGGCCACATAGGGGTCTATCCCCGCGTGTGCGGGGGAACCACGGCCAACCACTTCCCTCAATGTTCCCAAGAAGGTCTATCCCCGCGTGTGCGGGGGAACCACTACTTCAAACATACAAACTCCCTGGGCCATAGGTCTATCCCCGCGTGTGCGGGGGAACCCGGTTCACTTCCCTCGGTGTAGAGCGATGCAGCGGTCTATCCCCGCGTGTGCGGGGGAACCTGGCCCAACTTCAGGGCAGACTTCAATCTCTTGGGTCTATCCCCGCGTGTGCGGGGGAACCTCGGATATGGGAACCGGGGGGTCAGGCATTCACGGTCTATCCCCGCGTGTGCGGGGGAACCCACCGCCTCCGCCTGGTAGGGGCGGAGGTCGAGGGTCTATCCCCGCGTGTGCGGGGGAACCAGCTCCGTCTCACCAGGGATCTGACACGCATACGGTCTATCCCCGCGTGTGCGGGGGAACCGCTGACATGGTATCTCAGTCCTATCATCTCAAGGGTCTATCCCCGCGTGTGCGGGGGAACCCGCCCAACATAAAAAGGAGGCCTAGATGGTCACGGTCTATCCCCGCGTGTGCGGGGGAACCTGATATTCCCATTGCGTCCGCAAGCACTTGCCAGGTCTATCCCCGCGTGTGCGGGGGAACCACCATCCCTTGGGGTTGTGTTTGGCAGTACCAGGGTCTATCCCCGCGTGTGCGGGGGAACCATCAAAGCCCCCTCCTATTGGGCCAAAGCCCGCGGTCTATCCCCGCGTGTGCGGGGGAACCTAGTAACCGGGCGATACAGGGGTATGTCATAGAGGTCTATCCCCGCGTGTGCGGGGGAACCTTCTTGGGATAGAACCAGGCGGGTTACGGCCGAGGTCTATCCCCGCGTGTGCGGGGGAACCTAATGTCCTCAAAGGAGGTCTATCCCCGCGTGTGCGGGGGAACCTTTATGCGCTACTTGAGCGGGAGGCGGCCAGGACTGGGTCTATCCCCGCGTGTGCGGGGGAACCCGCTACGGTCTATCCCCGCGTGTGCGGGGGAACCAGTTGTCTATCCCCGCGTGTGCGGGGGAACCCGGTACGTCGGTTAGCCTTATCATCGGCCAGGGTCTATCCCCGCGTGTGCGGGGGAACCGATTCCATATGGCCATTACTTGAGTTAGGATTCGGTCTATCCCCGCGTGTGCGGGGGAACCCCTTCTCTTGCGATGTTGTGCGCAGCTTATTATCGCTCCATCCGATAGGATTAGTGGTATTTTACCAGATGTACGCCGTCAGCTTCTACTATCTCCTTGGGGGCTTCGCCCAGCGTTAGTATCCGTTGTTCACCCACGGCTGCCGGGTCTCGCCAGGTCATTACAATCGAACCCTGCCCCAACTCGGCATACCATCGCGTCACCACTTCCCAGATCCGCTCCCGGATGCCACTGGTCATTCGTGGCGACGTATAAACCCCCGGCGCTATCTCCAGCAACACCGAGGACAGAAATCCCCGGTAACGCGCTTCCACGTTGATGGTAACAACCACGGTCATGTTTTACTCCTCACCGCGGATCAGGGTCTCCGGCGCCGCCGCCTGGGCCGTCTCCTGGAGGAGAGCAACGTCATCGAAGAGGGCCTTTATCCGGTCAATCATTTTAGAGATTACCCGCTCCGTTCGCAGCAGCTCTCCGGTAGTACGGCGGGTATATCTTTCGATGTTGATTGTGGGGTCGTCCATGACGGCCCTGGCGGACTTGAACGCCGCGGGCAGCAGGATGGTGTCGCGGAACAGGTCAGCTACATCCAGCGCGAAGGCGTCGCCGCTGTGCTCGTGAATGAACCCCAACTGAGGAATCGCTCCCAGGGCCATCACGGCAATCACCGCCGCCGAGGTCACGGCGACGGAGGCGTGGTTGATGGCCTGATTGGGAATATCCGCCGCCAGCGGTTCGGCTCGGTCGTAACGGCGACCCTGCCAGGAGATGCCATAGCGCTGGGCCAGGGTCTGGTAGGTGCGCTTCATGCGAGCGCCTTCGATGCCCCGCAGGGCGTCAATGCTCCGGTGGGGCAACACCTCGCCAAGCCGCAGGGCGTACATTTTACGGGCGATGGTGATGCGCCCGCCTTGCGGGTCGCCCCAGGCCCGCATCTGCCGGCGGGCGAGGTCAGAAGTGTCGGGCAGCAACGGCGGCGCCGTGTAACACCGGACGCCATCCTCCCCCACGGCGACCAGGGCGGTTCCGTGGCGCGCCATCAGGCGCAGGGCGTCGTGGCTGACGGTGGAGCCGGGTCCCAGCAGAATCATGGAAATGGACTGGAAGGGGATGCCGTACTCGCCGCTATCCAAACCACTTTCCGGGGCCGGCCCAGCCGCTCGAACGAAGCGTAACGTGCCATCCCGGACGGTCAGCGCTCCCCGGCTCAGCCAGAGCAGACCATGACGGTCGGCGTGGGGAATCCTGGCGGTTTCCAGTCCTAATCTGCCTCTCAGCATATAGAATCCTTTCAGTAAAGTCAGTGAAAACCTGGCGGGCCTATCCCCGCGTAGGCGAGGGAACCGCAATCGTGGCAATCACTTCGCCCCGAACGCCCGGTCTATCCCCGCCTGGGCGGGGGAAGCTATATCAACGGAAAACCGCCGGTGATCGTGCGCGGTCTATCCCCGCCCGGGCGGGGGAACCAATCTGGATTTCCTGACGCCGCGGGACAATCCGGGTCTATCCCCGCGTAGGCGGGGGAAGTTGGATTGTTAAGGTGCATGCCGGGCTGAGGCGTTGCGGGCGGGTCCTCCGCGCCCGGCCGGCAAACGGCGCTCCGGCCCCCCTTAGCGGCCGGACGGCGCCGGCCGCAGGAGCAGCATCCCGTACCCATAGGCTCGGTGTCGTCCGACCCCGTGGGCCATCAGATTGGCGAATTCGGCGGAGCCGGTGATGGTGAGAACACCCCGCAGCACGGCGTCCGGCCCCTCACTGTAGCGGGCATGGAGCTTGCGCAAGGCCCGGGTACGCTGGAAGGACACCAGACTGGTTTCTGACCAGTCCAACTCCGCGCCGCCCTGCGCTTGCAAACGCTCCGCCAGCCACTGCCGGTAAACCGCTTCCCGGCTACGATTCATTTCGCCTTTGCCCAGCTGCTCGGCTTCCAGTTGGAAGGCGTCGCATTCCTTCCCCGGGCGCGAGTCGGAGTTGCGGGAGCGACGCACCACGGGGCGGATTCGCACCTCGAACCCCAGCCGCTTTCCAGGCTGCCATTCCGTAGGCATAGGCTTACTATCCAAACCGTTGGCCGGCAAAACACGGGCTTGCAAGGGGCAGGCATAGAGGGCGGCGGCCTCCCGCAGGGTCGCGGCGTCCGCCGTTCCATAGCCGTACAGGGTGCCATTGGCGGCCCCGGCCGGCGTTATCAGGCGAAAGGGCTTGGGCGCCAGCTCCCTTCCGAAGCACTCGGTCAACAGGCAATGGGCCGCATGGCCCGGGTCCTGGAGCCGCCGCGTACCCATCCAGCGCTGGAAATCCCGCAGGCTGATGCCGGCGCGAATCATATTTAGCATCTTGCAGACTCCATTCGGTCTAGGTCTATGCTCCCCTCACATACCAACCTCCCGCCGCCGTGCAGCCCCGAGGCCCAATTGCGCTGGTCGGTGAGCATATTGGTCCGGTTGGGTTTGATGGCCGCCACGCCTTCCCCGGCAGGCCAGAGCAGGCGCCGGGGAGCCGGGTTCTCTCCGCCCTCGTTCAAGGGCGCCGCCAGCAGGGCCGCCAGGGTAGTATCGCCATCGGCGAAACCGCCGAACAGGGGGCCGGAGGGCAGGCAGGGCTTGCGTCCGATGAACAGCGGGCGCGCCGGTTCCTGCAACGCCGCCGCCAGGCGGGCCAGCGCTGGCGCTTCATCCTCCGGTTCCAACCGCAACGCAACGGTTACCCGCATATCGGCGAAATAGTCGCGGTAGCGCAGGTGGGGCGCGCCGTAGGTGTTGGCGCCGCCGGCCCGTCCTTCCGGTTGCCCCCGGGTAGTCCACCCCTGGTCATTGCCCCCCAACTGCGCCGTCTGAAAGTCGGTCAGGCGGGCGCGCCCCGCCGGCTCCCGGTCGATGCGGGCGGCGAAGACCAGGCGGTCTTGCAACCGTTGATGCCTTTCCGGTTCCACCCGCCGCCACCCCAGGGCGTTGGCGAACAGCCCGGTCAGCATCGAGGCCGCCGGAAACCAGCGGATGACGCCATAATTGTCGATGGTCTCCCCGCCGAAGGCCATCAAAGGGCTTTCCAGGTGCAGTAGCAAATGCCGCATCGCTATTGACCTCCGCCGTGGCGAACCGTCTCCGCCGCCCAGCCGGCCAGGTCGTCAAGACACAGGCGTTCCGCCTGGGGGACAGCGCAGTCTTCAACCGACATCAACCGGCGAGCCTCCTTTGCGCCGTAGCAGCTATCCAGCTTCTCCAGATACTCGGCCAGCTTGACGGCGGCGGCATCGGTGCGCGGTCTAGCCGGTTGGCGGTAGGCGTTGGCCAGGCTGCGGGGTTGGCGGGACCCGGCCTCGAGCAACATCAGGTCGGCGTACCCGTAGGGCGCGGTGGAGCCGAGCTTGGCCCCCGGCGACACGGTGGCGATGAGCTGCGTCAGATGCTCGACGACTTTGGCCGCCAGTTCCCGGTCGGCGCTTTCCCAATCCTCGGCCGCGCAGCCCTGCAAATTAGAGACCAGTCCCGGCACGTCAATTACCACATAGCCATAGAACAGCCCGGCGGTCAATTCCATATCGCCGATATGCGCTGCGCCCGGATCTTCGTCTTCGCGCTGCAAGTCATCCACCACCGAGAAGTAGTCGCTTTCGCTTTCCTCCTGATGCACGGTAAAGGAGTGGGCCACGTGGACGGCGGCGTCAATGTTGGCGCCCGGGTCTGAGGTAACCATCCGGCCAAAGAGCGCGCTCTCCAGTCCGCCGGGCAGTTTCGCCGTTTCCAGCAGCGCACGAAAATTGTTGCCCTCGCCGCGCCGGGCATTGAACAGCTCCGTTGCCGCCTTGCTGGCGCCGTCGGCGTCGTCTGGGTATTCGGCGCAGATTGCGGCGGCCCTTTTACCCAGATGTTCCACTTCCGGCAGGCCTAGCAGCAGCGGTTGACGGCCCGATTCGGTAGTACCGCTGCGCCCGTACACGCCGATGTTGAAAGCATCCTCAACCGCCTTCAGGACGTCATCTCTGGTACTGCCGGCGGCGCGAATCGGTTTCATCACCTTGCGCTCTACGATGTTCCGCGACCGCAGTGCCCTGGTTGCGCCCGGTATGTTATGGATGGCAAACTCGCCCCGGGCCACCCGCCAGTGGCGTTTCAAGCACTGGGAGGATATGCGGGTACGCACTGCATCGCCAAAGGGCATTCGCTTGGCGAGGCCGCTGTCGTCCCGGTTCAGCAGCGCCGCCGGGTAGGAATGGAGGGTGTGGATTTGCAGGAATCGGGGTATGGTCATAGCTTAACTCCTTACAATGACAATCACTATTCTTCGGATTGCGGGGAACTGCGTCGTTCCGCCTGGTAATAAGCGCGGGCAATGCGGCGGCGGGAGCGTTCAGCAGCCTCTTCGTCGTATCCGTCGTTGAGGATGAAGTTCGCCATTTCCCGCCAGTTGAAGGGCTGTCCGGCGCGGCCCAGCATCCGGAACAGCCGAGCCAGCAGGCTGTGCAGCATTGTCCCCCGGGCAGTCAGCAGCCGGTTTAGGCGGGTTTCGCTGTAAAAGGCCCGGTTGCGGTCGGCAAGTCCACCCTGGAACAGGGCCAGTCCCACGGATACCGTCGGGTCATGGGCGGAACTCGGCCGGGCCTCGGGAGAGTTGTCCCCGCCGGCGGTGGGGGTCATCAGGGCGATGCCGTGCAGGATGAGCGCCCACTTGTTTTCCAGGGCCGGGTTATCCAGCAGGTCTTGTTCGGCCATTAGACGCCAGAAAGCGGCGGCGTCCGGCGCATCCGGGTTCATCCGGCGCAACTCGGCCAGGTCGCCCCGCCTGAAGGTGGCCCGGGCTATTTCGCCGGCAAAACTGATGGCGATGCCGTCCCAGCTGCGGGATGGGACTTCCCCTCCCGGCGGTTCGCTACCCGGTCGTTCGTTAATTGACGTCGAAGCGGTGGTCATTATTCCTTCTCCCGGTCAGTTTCAGCGAACAGAGAGGGCAGTCCGTTGGGCCCCCGTATCCGGCCCTCAAACAGCCCTTCGGCGGCGACGCGGGCCCGGTAGCGGTGAATGGCGGGGCAGGGCAGGGCGTCCTCGGCTTCGTGCAGAATTTTGCGGGCGTTAGCCACCACAAAATCCCGCAGCCAGTCGTTGCGGATGTCCTTCCGCTCTGCCTCGCCACCGGTTGCCTCAAACTCGTCTTGCAGGTCGTCAAAGAAGCGGGCGTCCACGATTTCGTCCAGCCGGTTCAGCCAGGGAGCGGCAAGCCGGCGGTGTTCCGGGCTGACTTTGGCGCTGTCGCCACGGGCGGCGAACACCTGGATGCCGTGGCTGAGGATGCGCTGGACCAGGCCAATCTGGTCAATCCGGGACTTGGCGATGTTCCCCAGTTCCTGGGCGCTGGGCCGTCCCATGGCCGAGCGCATCTTGTTTCTGACCGGGATGGCCCGCTCATAGTAACCCTCGGTTTTACCCTGACCCCGCACCATGGCCCGGGCCACCAGTTGCATATCCTCCGCAGAACGCTCCTCGCTGGCGGTCGCTTTCAGGAGTGGGGGCCGTTGCCAATCGGGTGAAGTGAGGTAAGCCACCATTCGCTTATAGGTAAAGCCACCCTTTGCCAGGGTCAGGGATTTGTTCTCCTTGGCGCTTATGTTTAAGGGTGTCCAGGGGTCTCCCATTATCCCTTTCAGCGCTTTCGACTCTATGCGGGCCGCTTTGGAACTGGCTTTGATTCCATGCACGGAGCCATCGCTACCGGAGCGAAGGCGGATGCGCCGACAGATTTCGATGAAGAAGGGATCCATGCGGCTTGGCGACAGCATTTCCGGCGCGGTTCCATCCCACGGCAGCGTCCACAGCAACTCTGCGCCGTCCTCCCTTCGGTAAGCCGGATACTCTTCCAAAATCTCGGAGCGGCGTTCCAGCAGGACGGCAATGTCCCGGCGGACGTGGGCGCCGCCACCCCCCGGTGGGGCGAGGGTGAAGGCCGGCCGACTGCCCAACCCGCCGTTCATTCGTGATATGCCGTAATTCCCCGCTCCACCGAACCCCTCCATGGTTTGCAGCGTAACCAGCGCGAAAATCCAATCGTCCACATCGGACTGCGCCGCTACCGCCGACTTCAGGTCGTGGTTCTTTGCGGTAACCAGCAGATCCAACTCGTCGGGCGTTGCCACCGTATTTTTATACTCGGCCAGCTTGGCGGCGGAACTGGCTGGCGGCTGCATCCAGGCCGGTTTGGTGACGTCCTCAACCACCAGCTGCCAGGGTTCATCCTCCGGGTAGTCGGAAGTCAGACCACGAATTAGGCGGCGCCATTCGCCGGCGTCCTCCGGCAGCTCGCTTGACCCGGCCCGGTGCAGCGCCATCGCCCCCAGCTGCACCAGAAAGGCGTGCCAGGCGTGGCGTTGGTGCGGACGCAGGGCGGGGAAGGCCTCCACCGCGTCCGCCATCAGCGCCGCGTACACTTCAGGCAGCGAGGCCGGGACGCTGCGTCCGTCCACCGGGTTCATTCCTATCAAAGGTTCTGTTAAAATGTTGAGCATAGAGCCTCTTCCTTTAAGGAGACCAGGTTGCAAAATTCTGCTCCATCCAGCAGTATCAGCCGGGAAGCAGGTTCGTCAAGGGCCTCCGGTCAGTTTTTATGCCGGGAGTATTTCAACCCTTATTGTATTGATGCGAAGTTTGAATTACCCGGGATGCCGGGGCTTCCGGGCGGAATGTTTGAAGGACAGCGCCGTCCTTTGTCGCCACGTGGACCTAATTTCCGGAGGGTGTTCTAACTATCATTTCGTGCTCCTTAGATTAAGTTTTTCCCAGTAGCCTAAAGGTTAATAACGACTCTATCAGCAATAGAACTCCCTGTCAACCCCCGCTGACGCGGGGATAGGCCGCTTTACGCTACAAAACCTGGTAATAGTAGATCTGCTCCCCCGCCCACGCGGGGATATATATCGGCAAGGGCCGGCCGGGCCGCGCCGGCTATGCCCGGCGCAGCCCCAGCCGGTCGTAGCGGAACTTTCGGTCTCCGATACTGAACTCAAATCCGTCGCCGGCGGGCGTTGCCGCTACCGAGTCGGGTATTTCCTGACCGCCCAGCCAGCGCAACGGTACGGTCATCCGGTCAATAGTCGTCCCGGACGGCCCAAAGGGACTGGCCTGGGGCGGATTGAAGCGCAAGTCAACCCGGTCGTCGCCCAGGCGGGTGCGCACCTGCTCTTCGATGTCGGGGAAGAGGATTTCCCGGTTGTCCGCATAAAATGACTTGCCGAAATTGATGACGGCGTGGCCGGCGGTCTGGGCATCGGAGATATAGCCGCCTTCGTTATTTAAGGCATGCTCTTTCCAGGCATCGCCCATTTCCTGGGTGATCGCCTCCAGCGCGTCGGGATGGGTAGCCTTCTCGACCAGTTCCCGGTTCATCTCCGGGATGCGCCATTGCGGGTATTGGTCAACCAGCCGCCTGGTGGCTTCCAGGATATGCAGACTGCGATATACGCCCCCGTGAGGCCCCAGCCCGTTGGCGGCTTGACCCCGGTGCAGCAGCGGGTCCAGGTCATTATCCGGCGGGGTCAGTACAATGCAGGCCGGCTTGTCGTAACCGGCGGGCCGAACGCTGTCGCGGTGGCGATGCAGACGGCCAATACGTTGCAGCAGCACGTCCACCGGGCACAGGTCGGTAATCAGCAGGTCGGCGTCCAGGTCCAGGGACTGCTCCAGCGTCTGGGTGCCCACCACGACGCAGCCGCCGGGCTGACGGCCCTTGCCCAGCAGTTCCTCCACCCGCCGGTCCAGCAAGCGGCGGTCGGGAGCAGCAAACCGGCCGTGGTGCAATGTTGACACGCCGTTGACGGCAAACCCCAGTCCGGTATCCTTCGGGCCGGACAGTTGCTCTACCGCCTGCTGCGTACTAACCGCGTTGCCCACCGTGTTGCGGACGACCAGGACCTTGGCTCCGGCCCGGGCTGCGGCCAGGGCGCGTTGGGCTACGGTGGCAAAGTCGGTCATTTCCGGCGCCGCGGCCAGGTCCACACTTTTATCCTGACCGTTCTCGCCGGCAGCGGCCACGTTTTCGCCGGCAGCGCCCCAGATGCTGACGGCCGGATAGGGCGTCGCGATAGCCTCGGGCAGCGATGGCGGACTAGCCCCGGTGTCGCTACGATTCGCTTGCAGCCAGCGCCGGCGGGCCGCCGAACCCAGGGTGGCCGACATCAGCAGGGCGTAGCCGCCGACGCCGGCGTGGGCCGCCAGCAACCGCTCCAGCACGACCCCCATGTACACGTCGGAGGCGTGTACTTCATCCACCACCAGCAGATTGCGGGACAGGCAGGCCGTTCGCATATGGGCGTTCTTGACTCGAAGCGCGCCCAGCATCGCCTGGTCAACGGTGCCGATGGCGATTTGCGCCGCCAGGTAACGTTTGGGGTTTTCGGTGGCCCAGGGCGGTTCAGAATCATGTTCGCCATTCCACGAGTCCGCGTAGTCGGCGAGCCGCACGACTTCCGCCGCCGCATCCGGCGCGTCCGGCGCATAGCCCGGAACGGCCAGCGCTACCAAGGGGCGGTGCTCCACTGCGGGAAACAAGGTGGCGATGCAACGCTGGACGCGCCGGTAAATCTGCGCGGCGGCGGCGCGGGTGGGCAGCGCAAAATAAACGCCGTCCACCAATCCCGCCGCATACATTCGGGCGAACCGCCACAGCGCGGCCTCGGTCTTGCCGGAGCCGGTCTCCGACTCGATGATGACCAGTTGCTCGTCCAGGGGAAGTTCCTGGGCTTTCTGCTGAATGGCCCGGGGTGGATCAGAAATGCCAAACAGTTGGCCGAAATCCGGGACTCCAGTGAACCGCCGCCGCTGGCCCGTCAAGTTCAGGCCAACGGCGTCAATGGCCTGCGCCGCTTTGGCGCGAGCGGCAGCAATGTACTCATCTTGAGGCGCATCCACAAACGCGAACCATTTTTCGTTGGACCCAATCCAGTCGGCCAGGTTGCACAACCCCAGGAAGTGGTGCTGGAAAGCGGGGGTGGCGGGCAACGGCGCCGCCCCGGTACGGTCGAAGGCGGCCGGAAACCACTGGCGCACCAGCCGGCCGAGGCGTTCTACAAACTGAGGGGGATTTAAGTCCGCATAAGGGCGCCAGGCCCCGGGATTGCTCTGCCGCGCTCCTTCCAATTGAAGTGGCCGGCCGTGATGGGACAGGGCGGCGACAAACAGGTCGCACACCGTTTCGCCGTCCCGGTCGTCCCAGGTGAGGAACTCCTCCCATCCCAACGCGTCAAAGAACCAGTCGGCGGTTTCAGTGTCTTTGTTGACATCCAGAACGGGCGTCAAATCCAGCGTGTGTCCCAGGCGATGCGGACGACGCTGGCCGGACGGTAAATCTGCGTCCCGCCAGACCTGCGTCTGAAAGCCGACGTTGACTTTGCCGATGTCATGAAGGGCGGCGAATACCGCCAGCCGGGCCACTGTCGCCTCGTCCAGGTCGCTGCGCCCGGCGGCGCCGGCCAACCGCCCCCGGATGGTGGGTTGAGCCGCCAGCGCTTCAAAGCAGGCGCCAACGTCGGCCAGGTGATGCTCCAGCAGGTGAATGCGCTCCGGCCCTCGCTGCCGGTAGGGAAGGTCTTTCCCTCGCTGCCGGAAGGGAAGGGCTTTGGCCCAGAAGGACTGGGTATAAACTGGCGGCGCCCCGATGTCGGCCATATCCGCACCTTCCCGTGAGGTTGGAGTCTTTCGCACTGAGATCGAGGGGAGTGGATGCGAGCTTGCCGGCGAGAGGTATCCCGGTAACCGGTAGCCGGGTCCCACCCGCCCAGTCTAGCACATCTAACACAACCAAAGAATACGCCGGCAGGACTACCCGTCAGCGGTTCCGTTTGAAAATAGCGCTTGCCCCGTACTGAGAAGCAGCGACTACACCCTAAAAGTAAACGGAACTCCGTCAGCCATTAGCGAATCGCAACTTTGCCTGAAAATGCTCTTGGCGAAGTCCCACAGCAGGGGGTTACCGATAACGTCGCAAACCTGTTTCGTGGGGGCTTATCCTTCCGGCAACAGGAACAGATTATGTGGCTGGCGCAATTCCCCGCTCTAGCCGGGCCGGTGAGGGTTGCCGTCCCGCCGGACCCTCCTCCGGGAGTTGAAGGCACCGCTTACCGCAGCGCAGGCTGACTGGCGGGGCTGAAGGTAAGCCTGGAGATTGGGGCAAGGGATGGCAGGCCGGTCTGCCCGGTCTCGTAGGGAATGTGGGCCGGAGGCGAGGCGCCGGAACGAACCAGCCGCCGGGGAAATCAGTTCCCCGGCGGCTGGCTGGTTTCTTGACGTTGGAGGCGAAGGTTACGCCGGAGTCAGGTCCCGGGCCTCGAACTGGTACCAGAGAATGGCTTGTTGTTCCACCAGTTCCGCCACCTCGTAGTCGTTGCGGAGACTGGCAATCACCGGGGTTGCCAGTTCCCCGGTGAACCGGGTGATCAGGGCCGCGTTCCGCAGGGCCCGGTCGCTGTCCCGCCGGTCGGCGGTGTAGGACGCCTCGGCGGTCATGAATCCTTCCTTCCCATCGGGACCGATGACCCGGGCCACCACGTCAGCGTGGTAGAAGCTCCGCCGCACCCCGGGGGGCAGGTCGCCGGGTCGTTGCTGCCGGAGCATCTGCCGGAGGTCCTGGCCGTTCAGCAGCTGGATGATTTCAAAGCCCAGGTGTTCCGCAATGTCGTCGGCCATTTCCCGGGCGATACGCCCAGCCACGTGACCCTTCAGGTCGCCCAGGTCATCGGTAATCTGCTGGAGCCGGGTGTTGACCGACTGGTTGGTTTCTTCCTGCCGTCGGTTGAACTCCCCCTGCTGTCGGTTGAACTCCCCCTGCTGTCGGTTGAACTCCCCCTGCTCCACCATAAAAGTGCGGACTTCAGTGTTGAACTCCTCCTGTTGCTGGTTGAACTCCTTCTGCTCCACCATAAAAGTGCGGACTTCAGCGTTGAACTCCTCCTGCTGCTGGTTGAACTCCTCCTGCTCCACCATAAAGGTGCGGACTTCGGCGTTGAACTCCTCCTGCCGTTGCATGAAGGCCAGAAACTGGGTGTTCAGTTCCTCCTGTCGTTGGATGAAGTCCATCACCTGCGCCGCAAACTCGGCGAACCGCTGGGGAAGTTGCACCAACTCGGCCGGCAGGATCAGGCTACGCACTTCCGCCAGGAAGTCCGGGTCCTCCCGTAACGTCCGCAACAGACGGCGTTTTTCCGTTTCGTTCAGGGTCATAACTCGGCGCTGCCTCCCGGTGTCATTATAGCACCGCGCTGACAATTCAGGGTAGGGTCTGACCAACGCTGGCGGCAACTATTGGCTGGTCGGCAGTTTCCCGGGGAGGGCGCGGTTACCATCAATCAGCGGCTTCGTCTTCCACCGCGTCGGCGTACTGGTTATAGCCCAAGCCACGGACATGCGGCTCGTTGTGAAGCAGTTGGCGCAGCCGCGCCAGTTCCCCGGCATCCCAGCCCATGGCTTCGGCGACGGCTTCGTCCCATAAGCGACGCACTTCGCACTCGCCGTCGCGGAACTGGGGCACTTCTATGTCCCTGGTGCGCTCCCAGCAGTCGGCCAAGATTCTGCGGATGCCGGCGTCAGCGACGTTGGGGATGCGGATGTTGTTGGCTTCCACCACGCTGTAGGTGGGGAAGTTAAGTATCCTGCCGGGATTTCGCATCAGTTGCAGGCGGCCGGCGGTCGAATTGACAAATATGGCGATGGCTTTTGCCTCGGTTGGGGAGCAGCCAGTAATTGGTATCCAGCCGTTGCCGACGTATTTTTCATTGCCGGAAGTTGCGGTAAGACGTCCAGTGTTGTTGTTTTGGCCGGCCGTAATCAACAGGTAGCCGGATTTCTCCAGGATTTGCTGCACTTGGGGGTAAATGCCGTTGTTGAGTCGGCGGGGCTCTTCGTCCCGCTGCTTCGGAACCCAAAACTCATCGGGCCGGCTTTGTATCCGGGTTTGCCCGTCGGCGCCTTTGGATTTCAGTATGGCGAAACTGCCCGGAGTTCCGGCTGCTGCCGGCTCGAAAGAGCCGCGCAGCAGCTGGCCGGTCGCCTGTGCCGACCGGCCAGCTGCTTTGATGCTCTGCAAGTCGGGGTGGGTTGCATATTTGTTGGCCGCTTCGGCCAGTTCTGGGGAGCGCCAGATGGCTGGCGTCCAGTCGCCGGCAGCTATGCGGTCTGCGGGCCATTGGGACACTTCGCCCCAGCCGTTGGCGATTGGCCCTTGCTCGCATTCCAGCAGGCAGCGGTGCAAATCATCAACGTCGGCGTCGTCAACCGGTAGCCGGTCCAGGTTGATGAACCGCGTCGGCGGCTTGTCTCCCTGGTGACGGCGCATCACGATGATGCTCTCGTTGATGTTGGTGTGCTGGCTCAGGTTGACGTTGCCCGGTTGGTGGCAGGTCAGCACCGTAGCGATATGGAACTTTTGGGCCAGGATTTGGCGTTCCCTTAACCCGGAAGGATTGGAAAGGGCGATGGTGGGGTTGAGCATCGTCAATATGCCCGTAGCTTCCGGCAGACAGCGTTCCGCCAGCGTCACGAAACACGGTTACACCGTGTTTCGTGACGCTAAATTTTTCCATTCCGGGTGGGATTGGACCAGTAGATCTTCCAAACTGTCCGTCCGTTTTCGCAATGCTTGCTGAACTTCTTTGGTGAACTTTTCGCCCATTTTGGAACGGTTGGTGAAGGGCGGGTTCATAATGACGATGCGGGCGTCTTTCACGGCATCCACGGCGTCTTCCAGCTCCGCGTCGTCGGTGGGCCAGATGCTTTGCGAGCGAATCTGGTCGTCCGCCAGCGCCAGTTCGCCGTCTCTGGCGACGATGGCCTTCTGGCCCAGCAATTCCAGCGTGCCGGTGGCTACCTGTGCCGGGTTGTCCGTCTGGGGGCCGTAGGGCATCAGGTGCAGCCCCATTTGCCGGTAGCGGATTTCCTGGTTGCCGGCGGTCAGCTGGGACGCGGCCAGTTGCAGGGACACCGGGTTGATGTCCAGCCCCTTGATGGTCTCTTCTACTGCCAGTTTTTGCAGGTCGGCGAGCTGGGCTTCGCTGGCGCCCTTCGCCCGGGCGCGGCGTTTCAGGTCGGTCAGCATGGCGGCCAAGAGGGTTCCGCTGCCGCAGGCCAGGTCGACGGTTTGGTGTTCCCGCCAAGTTGCTGGATGGCTCCAGTCAACGTCGCCGGCGGCGTCCAGGGTGAGCCGGGCGGCGATGGACGCGGCGACGGGCCGGGTGAAGTAGGCGCCGTCGGAGGCCTGGTTGCCCATGACCCGGTTGAACAGCGGGCCGGCGTGGTCGGCGCCCATATCGGCGTAGGTTTCAGCGAGGCGTTCCGCTTCCGCCGTAATGTGGCGCAGGGCCCGTTCCAGTCCGATTAACTTGCCGGTGTCTTCGACGACTTCAATAGCCTTGACCGCCGGTTCCAGTACCGGGCGAAAGTCATGACGCATGATGCGTTCCCACTCCCGGCGGATCCGGGTTGCCACATTCACGTCGTTCTTGATGGTCTCCAGAGCGCTGAGGCCGGTTAGCCAGCGACCATTGGCGATCCGCTGGTGGAGCATCGCGGCGTTCATCAGCAACAGGGCGGCGATGGTACAGCCATCGGCCTGACTTCTGCGCTTGTCAGCTTCCAGGTTGTCCAGCCCAAAATGGCGATCCAGGGCCGGCTGAAGGTTGTCGCTGTTGAGGTGGTGCGCCGCCTCTTTCACGCTGGATTCCAGCAGGTTCAGGTCCCGGACTACCCGGTTGTTGGTGAGGCCGGACTTGGCCAACAGGTTCATCTTGATGGCATTGCCATGGTCGGCCAGTCCGCTGAGTAACAGCATTTGCTGGACTCGGTTTGACGTGGCTTCATCGGGGCCGCGGCGGCGGGGCCTCTTTTCTGCCGGTTTGACCGGGTGGCCTTGTCCCTCGTTGATCATCTTCCTGGCTTTGTCTCTGGACCGCTGGAGGTCAACCGGGCCGGGCCTTCCGTCCCGGGTTGGCTTGCCTCTTTGGGCGGCATCCTCCCGCATTTCGATGGTCCCGTCGTTGTTCCGTTTGCCGGTGATGATCAGCGCCGGTTCAGGGTGGTCCCAGACTGTCGCGGCTTCCGGGGTTGTTTGCTCTTGCCAGGAGGCGCGGTTGTAGGGTTTGAACTCTTGGGAGGGCCGGCTTGCTTCCCGGAGCATCCGCTCGACCGCTCTGGCGGCTTCGCCGGGCGGCCCTGTGTGAATGCGGTAGTTTATGTTTTTCTTTCTCGCGTCGGTGAAGGCGACGATGGTGATGACGCTGGACTGGGGGGACGGAGGCGCTGGTATATACAGTTGCAGCAGTTCCGACAGGTTGTCCTCGATCCGTTGGTCATGGGCGCGCAGGGCCAGCAGTATTTGCCCCAGTTCCTGCCAGCCGTCTTCCGGGTTGCTGCGGCTGAGCCACTGTTCCGGGTCCTCGTTGGGCGGAATCAGGATGGGGCAGATGATGTAGCCCAGTTCCTTGTCCGGCGTGGTCCGCATAACGCGGCCGACGGCCTGGATCACGTCGATGGGGCTTTTGCGAGATTCCAGGAAGGCTACGGCGCTCAGCGACGGCGCATCGGCCCCCTCGCCGAAGATGCCGACGTTGATGATGCCATACGGAGCCGTCTCGGTGGCCTCGGCCAGCCGGCGCTTGGCATTGTCCCGGGTAGTAACGTTGTTGGTGGCGTCCAGGTGTTCCAGGCGGTAGTGGGCCGGAGCCTGTCCTTCCCGGTTTTCGCGCATCCAGCCGTTCAGCCACTGCCGGACCGTGTCGGTTTGCAGGTCGGCAGCCATATTTTTGGACTTGTCCACCGTGTTCATAAAGGCGATACAGGACTTGATCGGTAAGCTGTCTTGCGTGGTGTCCTGGGTGGCGCCACCCAGCGTCAGGGCCAAAGCCAGCCCGCGCAGATAGTCCGTAGTGGTAAGGGCCTGGCGTCCCTTGCTTTTGGTATTGGCGGCCAGCAGGTTGGCTTGCCGGTAGGCTTCGGGGTCGTTCACGCCCAGGGCGATGATGCGATAGTCGGCGAGCCAGCCGTTCCTTACGGCTTCTACGTAGCTCTTGCGGTACAGTTCCACGCCGAAGACGGTCTCGTCGTCCATGGTGCGTACCACCCAGTCGCTGGGAAGTTCCCGGTTCACCCGGCTGGTGTCGTAGATGCGGGGGGTGGCGGTCTGATAGATGCGATAGATGGCCGGGAAGGCAGCGTTGTCGTGGCACAAGGTGAAGTCGCGGAGGCGCTGTTCCTCCGGGGAAGGCCGGGGGGTGGGGTTGCTTTGCGCCTGACGCTTGCGGCGCAGTCCCGCAGTGCGGTGCGCTTCGTCGGCGATGAGAACCTGGGCGGCGACGCCGGTTTTCTGGAGGGCGTCGGCGATGCGGCGGCCACTCTGGTAGGTGCCGAAGATGACGTTTACCTGGTTGGCGTTCCGCCCGTCGTGGATCCACTGGGCGATTTCCGCCGCGTCAGTGGTAACCTGGCCCTTAATCTCGGCGGCGCTGACGTTGCTTTTGTCCTGCGTCGGGTCGGCGACAGTGTTCCGCTGGTCTTCTTTCCTGGGGTCGTAGCCGGCGGTTTCGTCGGAGCAGACGGCCAGGGCCCGGATGCCCCCGGTGGTGTGCTGGAGGTACTCCCGTCTGAGTTGCGCGACCAGCGCGATGGAGGGGCACAGGACGATGGACAGCTTCCCGGGCGGGGTCAGTTCCTCGACGATGCGGAGGGAAATGCGGGTTTTGCCCGTGCCGCAGGGCAGGATGATTTTGCCGCGGGCCTGACCCGAGGGCCAGTTGCCGCGGTCTGACCGTTCGTGTTCCCGGAGGAGGCGTACGCTTTCGGCGACGGCCTCGTTCTGCATGCAGGTTCTGGTTTGCCGGCGCGCTTCGCCTTTGGGATTTGGCTGGCAGTGGGGGCATTCCTCGTTGCTGCGCCCGGCTTGCTGCAACCGCAGGTCGTTGGCGATGTTGATCGCTTTGATTGGCGTCCGGTGCATGGACTGGATCTGTTGCGGGTTGGGGCCTAAAGGGTTGTCGCCGTTGGTAACAATCCAGCGTTCGGCCCAAAAGTCGCTGGACGATGCGCTGGCGAAGCTGTCGAACTCGCCCTTGTTGATGGGGGCGCCCCGGCCGTATTCGTCCAGTTGCCGGGATTTGCACTGGATGGCAATGGGCTTGCCATCGCTGCGACGAACCGCGACGCAGTCGATTCCCACGTCCTGGTTCGTGGTTCCAGGGAATCGTTGTTCCCGGCCGGGCCATTCGGACCAGGCCCAGCATTCGGCGAGGTCCCATTCCCGGATGTGGGGGGCGTTCTGGACGGTGAGCCGCTCCAGCCATTTGCCGTCCGTGTTTTGCCGGCTCATCTCGTCAACGATTGTTATCGCCTTCTCGATGCTGTCCTGGGACGTGGGCAGCTGCATTTTATCTACTCTTACCCGAGTGGTATCGGCCATCCTGGGTACGGTTGCGCTCCGGATTGGCTCCGTGCTGCCTCCGGTAACCGCTTATCTTGGCAACTTCTACTTATACAGACACGCTTGCCGTCGGCACGCCAGCCAGCCGGTGGATGTCCGAAACCGCGTCGTCCTTGAAAGCCTTCAGGTCAGGATACTGCTTGTCGGCGTTTCTGGTAAGGTGATCCTTTTCCCGCTTGCCCAGTTCCTCCATGTCTTCGTGAACAACGAGGCTGATGAACGGCAATTGCGCCTTCTTGAATTCCAAAAGACAAATTGCAATAGTCTTGGCCTTGTCGTTTCCGCCCACTCCGAACAGAAACAGGTCTCGGTTGTTGTGAGTAAGTGACCAGTCCACGCTGATGACGGGGTAATCGGGCAGCGGCACCCGGTTGGCCACGGGAGAGAATTGGGTCAAGTCGGTGGTTACGTAGCCTTTCAGGTCTTCATAGAACGCGCTTCGCACGGTCTCCCGGCTCCAGTAGCGCATATTACAGACCTTTTGGATGCAGCCCGAAAACTGAAGAATACCCTCATAGAGTTGGTCAACGAGGACGTCCAGATAAAGATTGCCTGCGTCGTTACGAACCTTGTTATTCGTCAGGATACTCTCGAAAATGTCTTCCCGAGTGCGGGTGCTGATGTCAAAGGTATAGGAAAGACGCATCAGCGCCATGCCAAAGTCACACACCCGGACATACCCTTCTCCCAAAGGGCTGTCGTCCAGGTAGATGTCCACCATATCGCCGTCTTCGTGAAGAATGGGAACTATAAGTTGACAATCGCCGGTTTCCCTCGCATAGACGTCAAATCTCACGTCGGGTATAGCTCCCAGGAAATCACGGGCGCGGCTAATATCCATTGAAAAACCTTGCCTGCATCAATTCGGGGAAATAGTCGCCGTAGTTGCCTGTCGTGGTATCAGCAAAGAAAGCTCGCAAAGCTTCATCAAAAGTACGGTATTTATCCGTCAACTCTCTATGATTTTCTTGGGGAAAGCTGTGCCCGTTCGCAATTTCATTAGCGGTAATATTAATGAATGTGCGAGCGAGCGTAGTGTTCATCGGGCGCCCGGCTTGTTTCTCCGTGGGGGCCGTTATACCGGGCCAGCGTTACGGTAGTCAACTTTCCTTCGTTAACCGCGTAACGAAGGCCGATGGAGAAGTTCCGGCCAAACCTCTGATGTTGGCGGACAAACACTGAAAAGCTCCTGCCTGATCCATCCGCAGGCTCCAAGTTCAGGTCACAACGCCGGGAGCCATTTTCTTCACGGTAACCCTTGGTTGGGCTTTTCGAGACTATCCGCTTGGGCGAGCGAATCAGGTTCCGAATATCCTCGTCGGTAATCATTGGACGGCCTTCACAAACAGGAAATCAAGGCTTGGCTTTTGCAGCGGCCCCGTTTCGGCCCCCGGAGCGAGAACGGTCAACGGCGCCGCCGTCGCAATCACACTTCCGCAAAGTAGTTGGCGTCCAACTTCTTGATCTCGTAAGTCGTCTCTGGTATAAGACCAACGTTATGTTCAATCATCAGTTTCGCCAGTTCGGGCCCGTCAACGAGCCGTATTGTCTGGTTGCCCTGGGAAATCATTTTGGCTTGATCGCGCGCTTTGGCGCTGAAAGCTGCGGTGGTAATAAAAATCCCTTTCGTCGCCCCTTTGGCCGTCAGACTGCCGGAAAAATTACGAATATGGCGCTCTGAGACCTGCCCGTCAGTGTATCGCTTGGCCTGAACGTAAACTTTTTCCAGACCCAGAGCGTCCTGATTGAGAATGCCGTCGATACCCTGATCGCCGCTGTATCCCTTCTCCTGGGAGATTTCCCCGTAACCCATCTGTTTTAATAGCCGGGTCACCAGCCGCTCAAAATCGTCCGGGCTAAAGCCCTTCACTTTTTCCAGAACCTCATCTTCCCGGCTGGCTCGATATTCTCGGTGGCGTCGGTCCATTTGTTCATCGGGGCCAATGTCTTCAATGACGGGGAGCGCTGCGTCCCCATCATCATATCTCATTCGCTTCAAATCAGAAGTGGTAATTGCCCCGGAGTGGGCCGAGAGGAAGCGGCTGCCCTCCGGGGTAATCTGGAACTCTCCCCTTGCCGGGGAGTGGAGCAGACCGGCTCGCTTCAGGTAGAATATGGCCCAGTCAGTATGGTCTTCAAAGCGAGTCCGACTACCAGAGGGCACCCTTTCCCTTTGCTCCGCCTCGGTGATATTCAATCGGTCAATCAGCCGATTCACCGCCTCGCGGCGGGACAGACTCCGGCCCAATTCCTTGCCCAGTTCCAGGACCGGCCGGTGGAGTTCGCTTTGCGTTGGTATTGCCATTGGCTCTCCCTCCGGGTCATTACCAGGTCATTATCGGTAGTTGGTTATGATACACTACCCGCGGCTATGGTACACTACCTCTTGTTGTCGGGTCAGGGCCACAAGCCCATAGCTTTCCTCTAGGCCATTGGCGAGAATGCCGCCGGTCCGGCTTAAACTGGGCTAAGTCGGCAGCTGTCCGGCTTGCAGCTGGTCTAGCAGTTCCTGAGCCGCTTGGGCCAGCGCTTTTCGCCGCTCCTCCAGAAATTCTTCGTACCGGTCTAACTTCCACAGGTCACGGTCTCGGGTAATGCAGTGCCGGGTTAGCAGATTCTGGTCCTGGTCGTCGATTTCCCGTAGGTAAACTTCCGGGGGAGTGTCGGCAAGGCGCAGGTTGGTTTCCTGGCTGATGATGGCGATGTTCGCTATATCATCAACCTTGCTTTTGCCCTTTTTGTCGTTGCCATACTTGGTCAGCAGGTGCGCTTTCGGGAAGATGTGGTGTTGGTCCAACTCGGCGGGAGCGTAGCTGCGAATGGGTTTTTTGCTGTCCCAGTCCAGGTTGCCCGGGCGGCGGCTTACGGCGTGGAACAGGGTGTAGCCTCGTCCGGAGCTGGTGTAGGTTATATGCAGTATCTGGGGGTTCACCGTGACATCGCCGCCAATGCGTCTCTTGATTAGCTCGGCCAGTGTTTCCCAGGGGGTGGGGGCTTCCATCGCCTTGATGTCGGCGTCGATGGCGGTGTCGGTGAACGACCGGTAGGCGTTTGTAGCGTTGGATATTAGAACGTAGGCCAGCGCCTGAGCCTGGTCGGCTCGGGTGGGAAACTCGTAACCCTTTTGCTTTTTCAGGTAGTAGGTGAGTGCGGGGAAGGCGAGGACGGCCCTGATGCTCTTGGGGTCATACATTCCCAGCCCTTCTTGTAGCAGTCGCGCCATGACGGTGTTGCAGCGGGCAGTGTCCTTCAGCGCCTGTTGCAATTGGTCGGCTGTGGCGTATTTCAGTCCTTCCGGTTGGTATTGTCCTCGGTGGGCGGCATGCATGTTTCGGATGATGGCGGCTTCGCGCATTGCGCCGCGCAGTATGTTGTCTTTCTGCCGGTTTTGCTCCGCCGTGATTTTTTCCTTGGCATCGGGCCACTTGACGCTCATCCGGGCGATTTCCAGTTCTTCGCGCTTCAGTTTGGTGCCTTGACTGTTGATGCGGTCGAACATCTCGACTACTTCGTCGGTAGTGCGCCGACTCTCGATCTGGTCCAGGGCGATTTCCCGGTCGCGGATGCTTTTTACCCGGTTGATGCGTTCATCGTACAGGTCTTGGTCTTCTTCGTGGTAATTCTGGCTGTTTCTGATGCGGGCGCGCCAAGCTCCGGTCTTCGGGGCCTCCGGGTCGCCGAAGAGGTTACTGAGTTGTACCCACATGGGGTCCGTCTCGCGGATGCGTGGGCCGGGGAAACCAAACTTCTGCTTTTTAACGTGAAAGTGGATACCGAGCTTCGGTTTTTTGTCGTTTTCCTGGTAGGTAGGTGGCGCTTTGCCGGTGTAACAGGCGTAGATGCTGGCGATGCGCTGTTGTCCATCCACAATCAGTTCCACGGCGTGCCCGTCGGAGTCCGCTTGCTGCCAGGTGGTGATGATGCCAATCGGGAACCGCCGGTACAAGGAATCCATCAGGGACACGATTCGCTGTTCGTTCCAGACAAAGCCGCGCTGGAAGGGGGGAATTTTCAGGGTGTTGTGGTGAACGTTGTCCACGAGTTGTTGGATTTTCATACTGACTCTCCCTGGGCTTTCAGATACCGCAAATCCCTTCGCACTCTTCTTGCTGGTCGTTTTGATGGTAGTTGCCGGCACCGCTGGTCTCGCTGAAATGCACCGTCTCCAGCGGTGTTCTGGAACGGTGCAGGTAAGCAATGCCTTCGATGCTCCCTTGTGCCGCCGGTACATTGCGCAGGGCCCAGTCAATCCCCACGGCGTCGGTCCACGACTCCGGGTCTTCGGCTTTCATCCTGGCCCACGTGACGTCGGAGTGGTACGGACAACCAATGCATGCTGACTTGGGCAGAGTTCGTTCCGGATACCGTTCCCCGAACCATTTTTCCAGCTGTCGCCGGGAGTAGTCCCGGTCCAACAGAGGGTAGGTGTTGACAATCCACGGGACCTGGCTGGGTTTGCAACGGGCCGCTTCGTCCCGGCTGATGCCCAGCCACATATGGACCAGGGCGTTTCTGACGGGTTCTCCGGGTTTGACTTTTAAGTATTCGTCGCGCAGGTAACGCTGGATGGGGCGTATCTTATACAGTTTGGTGCACTGGCGGGTGCCGACGTATTTTTTCCCGTCGGGCTTGATTACGTACACCGGCATGTCGATGAATTTGCGCCCTTCCGGGTTGTGTCCGGTCAGGATGCTTTCCCGGATGTTGCCGTTATTCACCCTTACTACCGGGTAGGAAAGCTGGGTTTCCAACCACTTCAGGTGAGTGTACACGCCCCGGGGTTCCCAGCCGGTGTCGGCGAAGATGGCGAAGTCCGGCTTGGGCATACCTTCGTATCCCTGCTCGGCCATCAGGGCCATCACGGTGGACTGGACCCCGGCGCCCAGACTGAGTACGTTGACGTTGCGTTTCTGCCGGGCCTGGGCGAGCCGGCTGGCGGCTCGGGTCATCGTTTGGCGTATTGCGGCTCGGGGCATGGCGTCCAGGATGCAGGCCCCGGCCACTCGGTTGGCGGCGCGGGCGATGCCCCGGGCGTCTTCCCGGCTGGCATCCCTGCCTTCCTGCATTATGACCCGGACATACTCTGCCAGTACCAGGTCGGAGCGCATCACGTTGTATCCGGTGCAGTTGTGGTAATGCTCCGGTTGCCGGGCGAAGTGTTCCAGCGCCTGTTTCTCGGTGTAGGCCCCGGCGGCGGCGCTGGCGGCGCGGCGGGCCAGGTGCGCTAACCACAGGGTCCGGCCGGCTACGCTGGCGTCGGTAATCTCTCGGCCACCGTGAGGCAGGTAGTGTTGGCGGATATGTTCCGCCAAGCGGTCAGGATTGGCCGGCGCTGGCCAGCGTACGATGCCATAGGGCAGCAGCTTCAGGCACGACAGCCAGGCCAGGAGGTTGGGATCGGCCAGGTGGGTTGGCGTCAGGCCCGGCAGGTGATCCAGAAAGTCCAGCGCGGCCAGGTCCAGCCGTTGGCGTGGCTGGCCGTTGGTGGCCGAGGGTATGGAGATGACGCCCCGGGCGGTTGCGCCCGGCACCGTTTCGGCATAGTCCGGGAAGTGATACTCTTCCACCATTATCTGGTGGAAGTCGGTGTCGGGAGACTGCCATAGCTCGGGTCTTTCTTTGGCCATGGTGCGCATGGTGGCCAGGCCTTCGTCGGTAAAGCGCAGGACGTGGTTCTCGTTGGGATCACTCATCAGTGTCGGTTCCGGCGTTCTGGGCCGCTTCGATGAAGCGTTGCAGCGGTTTTTGCATGATGATTTGGGCATAGCGATAGGCCTGGGCCTGCACTACCTCGCGGTCGCTGGCGTCCAGCTCATTGGCGGTCAGGGCGGCGGCAATGACGCGGGCCCAGCGGCGATGTCCGTAGTCAGCGTTTTGGTGCTGGCGCACCGCTTCGACCATGGCGTTGAGGTAGGTCAGCCACATGGCATCCTGCCAGCCTTCGGTGTGGCGGATACGGTCGATTTCGTTGCGTCCGGTGGCGTCGACCTTGATGACGATCTGTTCATTGTCGAGATCCAGGTCGAACATTCCCGCCTGGGCCTGGTTGGACACGGCTAGTTGCATGATGCTGTGCATCTCTTTGGCATCCTTCGTATCGAACCGGCATTCGTGACCCAGCGCCAGTATGGCGCTTTGGGGCAAGTCTGCTCCGTCCGGCAGCGCGACCTTGATGTTCTCTCGCCAGTCCGGGGAACTCCAGGCCGCCAAGGGTTCCAGGGCAACCACATAGGGCTTGAGGCGCACGGCGCCACAGTAGGCGGTGGCGTCCAGGGTGATGGTCTGGTTGGGCTGTCGGGATTGGTGGCTTTCTCTTTGTCGGGTGGCTACGCCGTCGGTAAGGACCAGGTAGCCGGCTTTGCCCTGTTCCACCAACTGTTGCAGGGAAGCGCATTCCAGCCGATGTTCCAGGGCGATGACGATTTCCTGTCCCTGGTGGACACGGATTGCCCGGGGCTCGCTGTGGAAGCGGCAGTGTTCCTGGTAATCGCTGCCGTAGGGAGAGAGCGCGGGATGGGGCAGGTGATGCCGGTTTCTGGTCGTCATTGGCAATGGCTCCTACGGCATGTCTGCGATGGAGTGTTGCTGAATCTTGTAGGCGCAGTATTCGTCCAGGGCGTCCAGCAGGGTGATGCGAGCGTTGACGACCTGGCCGGGGGCGGCGGATAGCCGCACCGTGTTGTCGTCTTGCAGTGTGGCATGTTCGCCTTGTACGGAGGCCAGGGCCAAGTCGTGTTCGTCCGCCAGGTATTGCTCGCCGGTGGCGCGCAGGGTGAAGCCAATTTCCCGGGCGTCGTCTGACTCAGGCATGGTATCGGGCATAGTAAAGGAAACCGCCAGTTCTTTGGGCCCAGTGCGCAGCACCCGGTTGCTATGCTGCTGAAGCGTACCGGCCCGGGGTTGTCCTTCGGCGGTCTGGGCGCGCTTATTCGTATTTTGGCGGTGGCGGTCGTCGTCTTCCGAGTCTTTGGCGCCGGAGTTTTCCTCTAACACGGACTCGTTGCGGTTTCTGGGGGTTACCTGGTCGGCGGAGTCTTCGTCTTCGTCTTCGGCGTTGTCGGTTTCCCGAAGGGCTTGCTGGCGCCAGGATAGTTCCCGGTCGCCTTTGGCGAACTCCGGCAGGTCGGGGAATAGTTCGGCCAACTCGGTGAGGTTGTCGCCGGCGCCGGCGTGGGCGGCGTCAATATGCTGTCGGACGATGTCGTTGATCTGCTGCCGCTGGTGTCGCAGTTCCCTTTCGGCCGCCTTTGCTTCGTCCGGATTGCCAGGTAGTCGGTGGTGGATGGCGTCGTGGGCTGGCGGCTCCAGCCGGCGGATATAGCGGTCGGTGTCCTCCGTGGCTGCAATGGTTACCGCGCACCAGGGAGTCCAGCCGGCGCCGCCCCTGGGGTAAAAGGGGTTGTTTTCGAAGCGGCGGTCGTCGGTGATGAGCATTCCCCGGCGGTTGACGTGGGCGACGCGCCGGGGCGCCTTTTCCGCCGTGCTCACGTACACGGACAGTTGTCCCATGGGTTCCGGCCCGCCGCTGGGCCGGGTCAATTCCGGCTCGGTGTCCCGTATGGCTTGGTAGTATTGGTAAGCGGGTTGGCGCGACCCGCAGCGGTCTAGCTCAATTTCCAGTGTTTCCCGGTTGATGCTCCGGTCGTCGATGCGGACGGTCAGGTTACCGTGGTGGATGGCGTAGAAAAAGTTGGTCACGGCGGCTTGAGCCACCAGGTCGCGCCAGCGGGGATGACGCTGGTCAAAACCGATGATGAACACTCCGGTTCCGGTTTCTTTCAGCAGGAATTCAGGGGGAAGGGCGGGGGGGGGGGGGGGGGGGGGGGGGGGGGGGGGGGGGGGGGGAGGGGGGGGGGGTAATGGGCTGGTTATACTGTCCGTTACGATGAACGGCGTAGAAGCCGATGGGCTGTAACAGATTTTCCGGGTCGTCGGGGTCCGGGTGAGTCGCCAGCTGGCTGCGGCCGGCGAGGTGGGTTACTCGCCCATGGGCCTCCCGGCTGACGTAGCGGGTGCTGTAGAGCACGGTCTTGGCCAGGGACAGGTTGAAGGGAGCGTTCTTGCCCATGCCGTAGGAGCCGCCGTGGACGGTGGCGCCGGGTATGGCGGACGCGCCTTCCCGAAAAATCAGGTTGCGCCATTGCTGGGGGCGTAGCCCGGTAGTCCCCTTATCCACTATGCTCAATACGGGTATGGCGGACTGGCTCAGTGTTTGTATGGCGGTGGCGTACTCTTGTGCCCGGGGATCTGCTTCGGTTTCCAGCATCTTCCGGCATTGCTCGAGGTGTCGGCACAAACTGCTGGCGTCGATGGTTTCCGGCGCGATGTTGAACTGGTTGAATTCTACTCTTACGGTGTCCAGGCCCGGCTGGGGATGATCCAGGGAGTTCTGTAAAAGTTCCCGGACGGCTTTTTCCACCGGGTTGTTGGCAAAGGCGGTTTGTCCAGCGCTGGCGACTTGCTCCGCGCCGCCGTTGGTGGGGGCGAATCTCCATTCGGATTTTGGCGATGTTGGCATGGCGCCGCTCACGGATGGGGAGAAATCCGGTCTCAATCCTGGCCCAGGGGACTAATCAGGGCAATTTTATGCCAGGGCTATGCTGTAGTCAATCTCGTCTCGCTTCATTTCCTGGCTTCTGGCGCAGAGCCTTGTTGATGGCTTCGCGGTAGCGCAATTCCCGGCCCGTGGCGAGGGGCATAGCAGGGGCCCCAGCAGTGGTCAGGGCGGCCTTCCGGTCAGTTAGGGTTAGGGTTAGTCCTCTGGCCCGGTTTTCTTGGCGCCGGTAACGGTAGGTTCCCGGCGCCACTGGTTGCGCCGGATAGCCAGCGGCAACATCAACCGCGGCGACCTACTTCACGCCCTTCAAGCAAGGGGGTTACACCTACCTCGACGGCGGCGTCTGGGCCAACAACCCCACGATGACGGCCCTGGTGGAGGCCCTTTCCTGCTTCAGCATACGGCGGGAAGAAGTAAGAATTCTCAACATCGGCTGCGGCGAGAACCCGTTTCAGGTTACCGAAGGGCAAGCCAGAAGGTCCGGTATGGTACACTGGCTGGGCATCATCGAAATCGCCATGCGCCTGCAATCGGTCACGGCAGTGAACCAGGCAAGGCTGCCAATCGGCAGGGGCCGGGTAACTAGACTGGACCGTCCCGACGGAAGAGAACCCATCGCCCTGGACGACTGGACGAAGGCGAAGACCCTTCTGCCCGGGGAAGCCGGGGAAGTTGTCCGCGACAACGCCAGCCTCCTGGTGGAGACCTTTCTGACCGAGCCGGCGGCCCCCTTCACGCCGCTGGCATGATGAGCGAGAGAGCGAAGCATGACCAAGAACAACCGCCAGTTTCGGGAGTTTCTCCGGTACGAGGTCAACTTGAACCAGGACCGGTTGCACCGGCTGCAAGTCAGCGTCCGGGACGTGAACCGCCACCTGAAAGGCAATTTGCCGGGCTATCAGAGAATCGACCGGCAGGGTTCCTATGGCTTGGACACCCTGGTCAAGCCGGTGAACGAGAATGACGAATACGACGCCGACATCCAGGTAGTGATGAACCTCAAGCCCAACTGGAAGGCCGGCGACTACCTGGACGCGCTTCGCAAAACTCTATCCCGGGAGCATAACTTCGTTGACAAAATCAAATTGGGCAATCGCTGCGTTACCCTGAACTACGCCGGGGACTTTCATCTTGACGTGGTTCCCCGCGTCACCAGGCAAGAAGGACACTTCATCTGCAACCGGGAGAAGAACTGCTTCGAGAAAACGGATGGGACGGGATACCGGGACTGGTTCGCCGGTAAGAGCCGGATAACCAGGGTGAACCTGAAGCGGGCGGTCAGGTTGCTCAAGTATGTCCGGGACCGCCAGGACAACTACGTCGCCAAGTCCATTCTGTTGACCACCTTGGCTGGGAACGCCATCCATTCCTCCGACCGGGGCACGGAAGCGGTGCGGACGGTGGCAAATACATTGACGACGGTATTAACCAGGATGGACAGCTATCTGCAAGGGCATCCGACAATGCCGGAAATCAAAAACCCGATCCTGCCGTCGGAGGATTTCAAACGGCGCTGGGACCAGGACAGGTACGACTATTTCAGGGAGAGGGTTCATTCCCACGCCCAAATTGCTCGGGAAGCCCTGGCATCGCCGTCAGGCGAAGACTCCATAAGGATCTGGCGGCGGCTGTTCGGTAAGGACTTCGGGATAGGCAGGATCAGGCAACTCTGACCTGGGCATTGGTGATGAACACCCCCATGTTCTGAGGCCGTGAAGGGTTGGGCGCTACGAAGAGGACGCGCCAATCACCGAGGGTTAAAGGCAAAAAGGGCGCATACATGGGTGAAACAAGGGGAGGACGCCGTTGACTGGCACCCTACCCGTGACCCGTGCGTCCGGTCTAACTACCCCGGCCCGCCAGATCCTTGCCCAGCGTCCACTGGAAGAAGGGTAAGGCGAGACCCGTTCTTCAGAACAGACCAAGCGTTTCCGGCTGCTGCCGCTCCGCCTTACTCTCGTCCATGTCAGCCGGGGCCGTACACGCGAAGAAGGCGGTATCCGGGCGGGGTAAGGCAGTGAAAGCGGCGCGGCGGGAGGGAATGGCAGACCTTCCGGCCCCATGCCTGATTCGGCAAGCGCCGGCCGCAGGTATAAGATGAGGACAACCCCGGGGCCGGAAGGTTGCCAGTCAGAGGATAAGGGCCGCCGGATTAGCCTTAGTCATAGTCGCGCTGGGCCATTTTCCTTCACAGCTGAGCAGCATGGGGCCAGATCCGGATTATCTGCCGGGCAAGCAGGCGACTTCGTTCCAGGATGGCGTCCTCATCCCAATTGTCCGGAGCGTCGTCCAGGAGGGTCTTGTTCAGAAAAAGGGTGCTGTGTTGATGGAGGTGGCCTTTCTTCTCGTGCCAGGGACCATTGGAGATTTTAGAATTCAACTTCTGATTAACCAGGGTGAGATTGCCCAGTTCTTTCACGGCCTCATTCCTTCTCTCCCGCGCTTCCGAAAGATTATCCGAATCCAGGGGCCAGTGCTCGTCCCAGTTTTTGGGCATTATGTGCTCGAGAGTTAAGCCACCAGTTCCGGTAACGCTCTCGGACTTGTCGGTGCGCAGGCCCAGCTCAACAGCTTCCAACACCATCGTCTGCCGCCGAGCATTGCCCCGAAGCGGCTTGGTGGTCAGGCTTTCTTCGAGAATACGGTCATTGGGCCACATCTGGTTGTCAGTGGACTTGCTCAAATGGGCAATCACCGTCGCATCAGAGGCATCAGGCCCGTCATTTTCGAGCGCTTGCAACAAATTCGCGAAATACAGCCGCAAGCCCATCGACGGCAGTCCGCACAACATCCTCCGGACCAGGTAACTCTCCAACGCCAATAGGGTTCTACCCAGACGGGTTCCGGTTACCTCCGAAGTGCATAACCAGAGGAGGACCGGCGTCACGACACCGAGTTCCAACGTATTCGCCCTTCTCCAGAAAGTTCGTATCTCCGGAATATCCTCTTCCTCTATGTCCTTGAAGATGACGCCTGCCTTTCTGATGTCGCCGGCCACGGCCTCAATGCTTGAATAATCGGGGTCTTTCAGGAGGTCCCGGAATCGCCCCGCGACCCGGTCGGAGGAAATGAAGTCCCCCGTCTTCATTTCCAACCAGTAGTTCAAGAAGCGGTCGTTGTTGGTCCTGGTCAACCGGCGTTCACTTGAGTTCCTGCGCCACCACGCATTTTCGAACATTCCCCAGAGCTCTCTCGCCCGTTGAGCGTCATCGGTCACTTTTGCCTTATACAAAACGGTGTTCTTGATCCGGTCGGCTTGAGTAAGCGACTCGCCGCGTTCATTGAGTGTCTCGAAGATAATGTGTGGCTCCTCCGCTTTGTCCAAATCGATAGCGGCTATTAGGACTTTCTTGGTAATCGCCCGTTCCAAGGCATCAGCCCGCTCCAAACGGTCCCCATCGCCCTGCCTGAGCCAGTCAGCTACACTCTTCTTGAAGAATTCGAAGGCGCTGCTTATGGATGTGGCCGAATCCAGTCCATCGGCTGAGTTCCTGACGATTCTTTGGAAGGCAGTCTGGTCGTTGCGGTTGGACTGCCGAATCTTTGTGTCATTATCCTCGTCGCCGGCCAGATTACTCTCTTCGTTCAAAGTCAGGTTATGGAGCCGTGCCGCCCGGGGGTTATCATTCTGTCCACGAAATGCGTCTTCTGCCGCTTTGATCAGCAGTTGGAGGGTGGTCAACCTTTGTTGCCCATCTACTACAATGCGCTTTTCCACTTCTCCAGTTTTGTTGTCCTGACTTTGCAAGACAATGGCCCCCATGAAGTGAGGGCGATTGATCCCGGGATCACTTCCTTTCAGCTCCCGGTCCGCCATGCCGGATATGTCCTCCCACAGCGGCTTCCATTGAGAATCTTCCTTCCAGGCGTATGCTCTCTGAAATTGCGGAATCCGATAGCTCACCGGCTTCTTGAACAGGGCTTCCAGGTCGACGATGTTGGCATCCATAACTCTCTCCCAGTGGAACTCTAACCCGCCCGAGTATATCACCCAGGCAACGGAGCGGAAAATACGCGGGCTGCGGGCCCTGGGGCAGCCCGTCCCAGGACGGGCTTTTGGCCGGGCAACGCCTGGAAGCGGGGCCTGGCGTTGGGTTGCGCCGCCCGTCCCGCCGGCCAGCGGACCAGCCCGGCCTGGGGCTCCTGCAGCCAACGTTGGCGAGCCAGGCCAGGGCAGCTGGCTCTACGGCGGCTTCGGTGGGGGTGGTCATGGACTATTCCCGAATGCGGATTCGCGAGTCTTCTACGATCCGCAGTTGGCCTTGCAAAGAAACGGTCAAATCACGAAGGAGACCGGATGCGATTTCCAGCAAGTAATCCCGCGATTGTTTGCCAAGACGGAATACCACTATTCCAGGATAGCGCCGAGGAGGGTAAGCCCTGATGTCGGCGAAGTCAACATCCAGAGTCACGAGGGTGCGGCCCTCCCGGAGACAGACCAAGGCAATGTTGGAGTCCTGCGCCCCGCCCAATTGTTGATCAAGAGTAGTTACGGCAGCGTGTCCCGCTTCGACGAAGAGCGCCGCCATCTCGCTGGGCAGGTTCTCGTCTAACTTGAACCTCATTTCCTGCTTATTGGGCCAGCGGCGCTATTCGCTCACGGGCCAACTCGGCAGCGTAGTGAAGGCAGGCCTGCACCGCCTCGCGAGACACCGATGGGTAGCTATGCTTGACGTCCTCGACACTCAGGCCAGCTGCCAGGATATCAAGGATAACAGTCACCAGGACCCGAGTACCAGTGATGCACACCTTCCCGTGGCACACCATTGGGTCCGACGATATGTAGTCCCGCCAATTCATTGATTTTACCTCCGCGCCCCCACGATACGAGATGGCCGAGCCCCTCCAGCCGGGCCAGGGCGGCTGGCTCTACGGCGGCTTCGGTGGGGGTGGTCATGGACTATTCCTCGTGATCTCTCTACAGTGGAACCTATCTAATATCCCTGTATCACTCAACTCAGCATTGCTCATGGTCGTCAAATGGATAATCACTCCATCAAACGTGGCCTGAAGCAGATCTAAGACTCGTCGCCTCTCAGCGATTATATGACGAACATCTAGCTGGTCGTTATGTATTAGTAATACGTCTATATCTTCTGGCACATTTACATATAGAGAAGAGCCGAATAGGTAAATGTGATGGAACAGCTTTGGGAAGTCATCACGGATATAAACCAGACTATCGTACACATCCATTAAGCCAACTTCTGACGAACGAATTTGAAGAATTCCCTCTGATTTAGGCGGTGGAGGCCCTGCGCTGAAGCGTGAGCAACGGCCTCTTCGTTGACTTCATCGTTGTTCCAGTTGTAGAGATTGACAATGATTAGATCATCTCTCCTGGTAAGGTCAACAATGTCTGTCCGCGACAAGAAGTACTTGTAGCAAAACGTGACATGGTATTTTCCAGCCAAGCAAACTTCGGTAAGCTTAGTTAAGTCGGCCCAACAATGTTCAACTCTCTGCTTGTCCAACCATTCCAAGACGAATACCAGATCCTTCAGCCTTACATCGGTTGTCTGCGGCCGAAAGAACCTGCGGGAAAAGTAGATTTGTTGAACTCTAGGTCGGTTGGTTAGGTCGAACTTGACAATGGAACCACCTCTTCGATACTTAATAAATTGTTTTGGAGTTAGCTGAAGATCAATGAAGGCACCTTTACGAAGTAGATGGCATATCCAATTCTGTAGTGCCGCAACGCTCGGTGCAGGTGAAGGGGTATCGGTCATTCCAAGGCCAAACATAGCGGAAAGGGCTTGTGGAAACAGGTTTACCCTATGTCCTGATTCAGTTTCCCTTGTTATGGCAAACTCGGACGCATGAGTGATAAATCGATCTACTGTCTCCTGGTTTTCTTGATGCAGCAACCCTCTGTTCACTTCAAAGAGCGCTTTCAATTTCGCGTTGTTGGCGAGCAGCTCTGGTTCAAAATCCAACCATAAACGTCGTCGATTGACATCGCTCGCATTCGCGTCGGTGGGCCCGTAGCTCCCAAAAATTTGGCTATTACGTCGTAGAATTGGCCTGACCTCCTGTTCAAGTTCTTCGAAGGTATGGAAACGGATTTCGAACTGCCGCCTAACGTTAGCAGACCGATCTGACTTCCATTTGAGAAGCGTTCGGTCTGGAAAGTGGCTTCGGTTCTTGTCAATAGCCGTATGACAAGTAGGACAGAGAATCAGTAGGTTGTCGTGGGAAACATCTCCTGACTGCGAATGGGGTCTTATGTGGGCAATCTCCCCGATTGAAGTGCCATTTTGAAACAAGGGACACTGACAGTCGGGATTCATACAGTATCCCATCGATTCTGACCAAAGTATTCGCTGAGTATCCATCGTGATTGTTGGCCTGCGTTTCATTCTTTTTCTCCGAGCACCTTAACCTCCCCCGAAACCCGCCTCGGCAGCAGCGCCTCCCGCAGGGCGGCCAAGGCGCGGGATGAGGCTACATCGTTCCTGATCCTCTTGTCCAATGATAGAACAAGTGTGTTGAATGAATCAACTGCTTCTGGCGCCGGTTCAATTATCGGCATCTTATCCGTACCGGCGACGAGCGGGAGTATGGTCAGGCTTCCCCTTGCGCAGCCGCTCATATTCTTCAACGGCTACCACGATTACTGCCGGGTGTCCCCGCCGGGTGTCCCTCTGGGGTTCACCGGCCAGGGCGGCATCCACCACCGCGCTGAAGCGATTTTTGGCGTCCTGCAACGACCATTCGACCATGACAACTCCGGCCAGACTATCTGGCTAAATTATGGACCTGGCCGGCCGGTGTTCAAGAGTCGGCACGACTTACCCCCGGTGGAACTTCCCGGTTATGCCCTCCGGTATTATTGGCTTTACCGGCCTTGATTCTCGAACTGCCGCCGCACTTCTCCGGTGCCCACGAACTGGGAAAGCAGGCGGTAGTTGCCCCGTTCGTGGCGGATGCGGCCGGCGATGATCGCCGGATGGATTCCCAGAGTTTGCGCCAGGCTGATTACCCCATTGGGCGATGGCTGTTCCCGGACCTGGCTTGCCTCCCAGACTTCCCCAGGAATCAGCGCCTCTCCGGCCAACGAGTCCGCATCCCGTTCCTTGGAATCGCCGGCATCCCCAGCGCCGGCCGCCACGCTCCGCAGGCTGTGGTCGTCCACAAAGGCAGCCTCATCGCCGCAACCGTCCAGGTGCAGGCTCACGTGGGCCAACTCGTGCAGCAAGGTGAACCAGAAGTTGTCGATGCGGTCGTAGCGCAGCGTCATCCCCACCACCGGCCGGCCATCGGAGAGACGGAAGGCAGCCCCGTCCAAGTGAGTTCGGGACAGATGGGGCAGATACTCGAATCCGATGCCGCATTCCGCCAAGAGGTTCCTGGCCCGGCGGGGGCCGTCCTCCCACCGACTGAGTTGCGCCACCTCAGCGAGGAACTCCGGGGTAACGCTTCCACGTTGGTAGGAAACGACTGGTCTCCGCTCTCGCGCCATCGCCATAACCTGCCAGCACCATGCCTTCAGGGCGTACTCATCGGTTTTGGCGTTGATGCGGCGGTGATCGTTCTTGCGATAGAGCGCCATCGCCGCCTCCCGGCCCCCGGCGCGTTCAACCAGGTTGGCTATTATCTCCTCGGCGTGGTCCAACAGGTTGGGCATTTCCGTGATCCAACCGGCTTTGACCATTGCCCGGAGGGGAAATCTGGCGTACTCCAAGCCCGGCAATGCGTCCGGCAGGCTGGCGCCCGGTTCCCGCAAGAGAACGTCGGCGGGTATCCCCAAGTGCTGGTGCAGCGCCCGGGCCATGGACATAGTGATGGCCCGTTTCCCCGAAAGCACCTCTGAAACCCTGGCCCGGCTTCCGATGAACGGCGCCAGGTCGCGGGGGGTCAGGTTGGCCTGGTCCATGCGAAACTTGATGGCGGCAATGGGGTCGGGAAAGCCGATGGGATGATGCCGTTCCTCGTAGAGTTCCACCAGGTCGGTAAGCACGTCCAACTCGACCCGGCTGGGATCATCCACATCCTCGACTTGCCCTTCCGGCCCGGACAGCGCGTCCATGAGTTCGGTTATCCGGGCCAGCGCGGCGTCGTAGTCTGCTTCGGAGCGGATCGCCCGGACTTGCGCCATATTTACGCCTCCTCTGCGTTGATACGGTCATATTCCCGGTGGGCGCCCACAAAACGTATGTAAACTTCTCTTCCCGGGTAGAAAATCCTGACCACAATCCGATAGTCGTTGCGCCGGATCCGGAATACCGCCCGGTCTGAGCCAACAATGCTGGCGTTGGGGTAGCGCTCCAGGACCTGAGCCGGTGTGGGCCAGTCCTCTCGCTCCACCTCCCGATACCAGGCCAGCAGCGACGGCTCGGATTCGGGGTGGCGCTGCCAGAATTCACGGAGCGCCCTTTTTGATATGATCCGCACGACAGGATATTAGACCTCCCAATTATTGACATCGTAAACTGTTCCCAAAAGTGTGTCAAGAGCTAAAGCCTCTTCGGGGAAATGGGATTCACCGGGGGATACAACCGGTTCATTGGCGCCTCCGGCCCGGACGAACTTGCACTTTGTCCATAAACCCGTGCCCAAGGCTTCCGGTAGGGAGCCCGTAAACCAACGTGATTGTACCGTCATCAACCTTGTCAGACTCCAAAAGCCCGGAGGAGGGGCATTTTGTTGCAGAACCGACGGCGAGTTGGCTCGGCCAAGCCGGCTAACGAACCGGCATCAACCGGCGCCTGACGTGCATGACGCGTCAATTCTGACAGGTGATGACGCGAGGGACTGTTCCCATAACCGGGACGCGACCGAGGAGGATGAGCATGAGACTATTGACCAAGGCCGAGACCTGCCGGGAGTTGGGACTGTCCCGGTCCGCGCTGGAGCGCGGATCGCCGCCGGGGGGTTGCCGGCCAAAAGAGAGCCCCGAGTATGGCGGCGCCGACTCTCCCCGGGCGTGGGACGGGGCGGCTCGATTCGGATAGGCGGACGGGAGGCCGGGGGCGCCGAGGTGGAGTATGCCTACCGCGCCGGGTACGACAGCCGGGGCCGGGTGTCGATGACCCACGTCGTTGAGCGGAGCTACTCTGCCAGCGGATGCAGCGGGAGCTGGATGGCGTTTAACACAACGGTCGCAGCGCCAGCAGCCTTCCCCATACTGGATACAGGAACAACGGCCTTCACGGCGAGGCCGGGCCGCCGTCGTTGTCCTCTCCGGCCGGGCTCATGGCCGGGGAGCCGGTCAAGCCCAGGGCCGCAGCGGCCGGGACAAGGCTCCGTCCCCGTCCCCTTTCCGGTGGCGCTGTAACGGGAGCCGGAGCCGGAGTTGGCTAGCGCGGGGCGCCGGAGCGCCAGGAAAGAAGGAGGCCGCCGTATTTCCAGCGGAGGAACTCTCTGCTTGCCCCTGTATGCCACCCTTTCTTGCGCTGAAGACACGGACACTTCTCAAGCGGGCCTGACCTGCGGCCGTTCCGGCTGTCTCGGAATTGACGGTTGGTGTAGAATACCAGCCGTAGAATTATGCCCTTCCGAGAGAACCAGAACGCGGCGGCGTCAGCCCGGCGGCCTGATGGCAAGCGGGGCGACGTTGCCGACAGCCAGGTGCGACATGAGTACGCCCAACGTCACGTCCGGCAACCTTGCCAGGACTACCCAAAACCCGGGCCGCTTCCGGCTGCCGGACCCGCCCGAAGACCCGGAAGACAGGATGTCCAGCTTCGACCGCCTGGCCGCCAACGGCAACGTCCGCTACCTGGCCCTGCACCTGATGGCCCAGCGTCCCGGAGAGCGGGACCGGATCCTGGTGGCGGGGGAACACTACCTGGTGGCGCAGCCCACCCGTTACCTGGCGGGCAGCCGTTACCCCGACCTGCTGGTGGCCTTTGGCGCGGACCCGGAGGCCTGCGCGGCCAGCAACGGGTTCATCATATCGGAGCAGGGGAAGCCGCCGGACTTCATACTGGAAATAGCCTCGCGGCGCACCGGCCGGGAAGACACCGGGCCGAAACGGAGGGATTACGCCGCCCTGGGGATACCGGAGTACTGGCGGTTTGACCATACTCCTACCGGAGAGCATCACGGGACGCGGCTGGCCGGGGAGCGGCTGGTGAACGGGGAGTACGTTGCCATGGACATCGAGGAACTGCCCGGCGGCGGCTTGCAGGCGTACAGCCCCGTCCTGGACCTGAACCTGCGCTGGGAGCGTGGCGAGTTGGTGTTCTACGACCCGGCCACGGGGCGGCCCATCACCACTCTGGAAGATGAACGCGCCCGCGCCGACAACGCCGAAGCTGACCGAAACACCGAGCGGGAGGCCCGTATCGCCGCCGAGGCCCGCGTCCGGGAGTTGGAGGAACTGCTCCACCACCAAGACCCCTGACGCAGCCGGACCCAGCCCGCGCCAAATCCGGCCCTTGGCCGGCTGGCTCCCGCCGCCCGGCTTGGGCCCAAGCCCTGTTTGACGGCACAGTTCACTCTGCACCGGGAAGCCCCAATGGATGGCTCCGGTGCAGTGTTTCCAGCATTACGGACTGGTCGCGCCAGTAGAAGTGTCTTGGGAAGATCTTCCCAAAAGCATCTTCTCTTGACGGTAATGCAAGGGGAGCGGCTCCCACCCGGTTTACCGCTCCGCCTGGCCGTCTTCCCTTGACCGGCACTCTCCCTGGGCACCGATGCCGCCCAGGAAGATACGCCGGCAGCCGCCGTGTTCCTTGCAGGCGATGATTCCGTTACGCTACAACTCCCGCAGCGACGTGGATTCTGCGCGACGAAAACACCGACCTGCTGAAGTATCTTCGGGAAGAAGTCAACAATCTCCCCGGCGACGGCATCTCTGAAAGCCATAACTCTCCCTGCAACAGTCAGCAGCGACCCGCCGGAGCGGGAATCATTATTGTTGAACAATCGATCTGAAGTTTGGGAGGTTCGAACCTCAGTCGACGATGTGTCAGCGCATCCTGAGTGCCGGGTTGATGCGACAGAGGTAACTGCCGGAAACTTCCGGGTGAGCCAACAGCCGCTTTTTGACGCTTTCGCCCGCCGCCGACTTGCCCACGTACAGGCACTCGTAGGTGCCGCCCCAGATGGCATAGACCCCCCAGCCGTCGGCGGCCAGCGCATTTACCCCGGCCCGGTGGTAGGGGCGCCGCTCGGTCTCCAGACGGCGCCGGGCGGTGTGATAAGTCGGTTCTCCGGTCATTTTCGCTCCGACAAAACCGGGCAAGCTTGCTGAACGGGCTGGATGGGCGGAACGGGGCTAAACGAGGGAATCCTGCCGGGCCGCGGCGGCTTGCTGGACAATGTCCGGCAGGGCCGTAACCACGCTGTTGAAGGCCACCGCCCGCCGGGAGTCGCTGCGCTGGTCGTAGATGTCGTAGAGGAACCGGGCCAGACGTTCCACGTCATCCCGCCGGTCGCCGACCTGCCGGGCCACGGCGGCGCAGCCCCGGACGCCGCCGCCCTCCTCGCCCGGCAACATATGCCACGCCATGCGGTGGACCGCCTCCCAGGCCGTCATCCCCGCGCCGGGTTCGCCCCGCTCCTTACCGTAAGCGTCGACCCCGAGCAGAGTAACCCTACCCTGGCCGGTGGTAAGCAGCCGGTGTTCCCGCTCCAGCCGCCCGGCAACGGACAGGTTGCTGGCGCGGGCCAGGTCTTCGGCCAGGCCATAGTCGCCCTGGCCGCCGGTCTGCTGCAACCAGTCCAGACAGAACCGGCTTTCGGCGTCCATCGCACCGACCTGATCCTCCAGAAAGCGAGCCACCCCGTCGTTGATGGCGGCCAGGGCCTGCCGCACCGTTACCGGCTCCCCGGCCAGGGTGGCGACGCTGGCGTAGCGGGAATAGACCGCCATGCCCGGGCCGATCGCCGCCTGACGCAGGTCCACCGGGGCGATGTGGCCCTCCAGGGTGAGCTGCGTCAGGGCCGGCGGCAACTCCCGCTCCAGCGCCGCCATGAAGTCGCCGCGGGTGGCCGGCGCCGCCCCCTCCGGCCGGGGGCGACAGACCAGAATCACCGAGGAGGCCAGGGCGTTGGATTTGATATGCCTAGCCCTGCCAGGCATTTCTGTGTGAATGGGCCAAGTACCGACAATCTGGAAGCCGGTGTTGACCAGTGCAGTCAACATGGTTTCCCAGCCGGTGGAGGCTACGCCATCCCGTTCCTGTTCCTGCTGCTTATAGGCGTAGAAAATGGACGAGGGGAATTCCGGCGAGCAATGCTCTTTTATCAAGCGTAAGGTCTGATTCAAGAGATCTTCGAACCTTTGGCGTGGATCACCGAACCGTGGCACCGCGACCATCTCCTCGTCTTTCGGAGTTGTAATACCAGCAAACAAATCAGGGTAAATGTCTCTGAGCAGTGGACGCAGCCATACGTAGAAATAGTCCGACAAGTCGGCATAGCCTATATTGTCGTAGTACGGCGGATCGGTAACAATGACCGGGCCGCTGTCGGCGTGGATGGTCGTGGCGGCATCCGCTTGACAGGATATGCCTTCGTTGGTGTCCCGGGGCAATGCCTCCAAGACCTCCGCAATCCATTCGGTTTGGGCGGTCCAGTTTTGCGTCGCGGAGCAGAAGGGGTTCGACTCGGCGGAATCCCATATCATCGGAATTGCTTGTCGCGCGAAAACGCCGGCGACTTTGTCGCCGGCGTTTTGCCATCTTGCGTAACTAGAACAACTGTTTGACATTCTACCGATGCCCAAAGCAAGATAGGTACTGACTGCGCCGATGTAATCCGCATCGGCGCCATCCGCCTGCATTTCGGTTTTGACCGCGGACAACAACTCGCTGAACGTAGTCAGGGCTGTTAGCTGACGTTGGGTGAACAACTGATGCCAATGGGTAATTCCGTAACCACGACCGCTTACAAGGTAAGCGGTCGTGGGCATTTTTTGCTGCGGGATAGAACGTGGGTTCGGATTGGCTGATTTTGAGGCTTGCCGGTGTTCATCAGTTGGCGAAAGGAACAGCCGCTTCCGGTCGCCCTCGGCGACGATGCAGGTCATCACCTCGCCCATATTGCCGGCCCGGGCCTGCTGGCGCACGTATTCCAGCTTGACCGCTCCCTGACAGGCGAGGCAGGTGGCGCCGTTGCGGGTTACCGTGCGGTCAACGCCCAGTATTTCCTTTGGCGGCTGGCGGTTGCGCACCGTGAAGGTTACGGCCCGGGCCGCCCGGTCAACTTCGGGCCAGAGCCAGTGTTCGTTGCCCGGCTTCTTGGAGACCTGAAAGGTGGTCAGCAGCGGCATCGCCACGCCGCAGGCCGGGTTGGGGCAGGGCACGGTGCGGGCCCACAGCCAGGCAATCACCGTCGCCTCACCGCCGTCGGGTAGTTTGGCCGGGGGGTACAGGTGGCCGAGGCGCTTCCAAGCCAGCTCCCGCAGCTGCCGCCCGTAATAGCGGACATCGTCGGCCAGGCCGGCGCTGCCCCGCCAGGGCAGTTGCCGGGCCGGCTTGCCCTTGCCCACCGTCATTCCCATGGGGTCGGCGTCCGGGTTCACCGGCGTCCGGTTAGCGAACCGGGGCGGCAGTTCAATCAGGGCTTTGGTAATCAGTGTCGCCACCGGGTTGAGGTCGGAGCCAACGGCGCGCAGGCCCAGCCGCTGCGCTTCCAGCGGGATGGAACCGCCGCCGCAGAAGGGGTCGTAGATCGGCTGGGCCTGCCGGTTCAGGTAGTCCAGCACGGCGGCCGGCTCCCCCTGGGGTGGGGGTGGTTCGCCCTGCGCGCGGGCCACCGAGCGGGCGATTTCGTAACGGGCCTCGGCCAGCAGATTGGCGTCGCTGCTGTTTTCCCACACCACCAGCCGGCGGATGAGGGCGTGCAGCCGTTCCCGCTCGGCAGCCTGGGCTTCCGTGTCGGGAAACTCTTCGGGACAATCCGCCGGGTCGTCCACCAGACTGGCGAAGATGACCGCCCGGCAGGCGGCCAGGGGCCGCCGCGCCCACCATTGATGCAGAGTGGAGGGGTGGCCGTGGTTGATGGATCTTTCACGGACTGACTCTGCGCTGATGGCGTCCAGGGGCAGGTCAACCTCAATCAGCTTGCGGCGCCAGGCGGCGGGCATCGGTTCTACCTCAATTCCGGCTCAATCCCGGCGGGCCGGCCGGGTTGCCACCGGGCCATCCGCCTTGACTGCTTCTTAACTAATACCTGTGGGGGAAGGGTTGCGCCTGTAGATTGACCTGCCGTTCCGGGCCGGGGTTCCGTAATGCCGAAGGCTACGGCTGCGGGTTCTTCGCCGGCCCGGGCGTCATTTTTTCGGATGTTACCGGGTTTCAAGCGGTCTGTCCAGTTGGTCATGGCTGGTCAAACCGCTACAATGGGAAGCGCCCATCAATTCGCCAGGACGGAGAGCGAGACCCATGACCACTGCCTACCCGAGAGAATGCGCCAGGTGCCGGCGCGCCAAGCCACCCTGGTTCCGGTACTGCTCAGACTGCTACGCCATCGTCCAGGCGGAGCAACTATCGCCGAATACCTGCGACGAGCAGGACTGCGCCGAGCCAATCAGGGATGAATACTTCCTTTGCCGGGAACATTGGGGACAAGCCCGGAATGGCGTCATCTCCGAGTGTCCGGAATGCGGAGAGTACAAACCGGCACAGTTCCGGCGGTGCCGCCGGTGCAACACCGAAAACGCCCCCACGCCCCGAACCCGTTCCCGGCAAGGGCCATCGGTAGCAAGCACAGCGCAACGGATGGTATCCAATGCCCGAAGGCCCTACGACCAGCACGACGGCGAGGACGATCAAAAGGCCAAAGACAAGCGGTACTGGTTCAACCGACAGGATAACGGAATCTGCAACTACTGCGGCCACCGTTATCGCTATGACCAACTCCAGATGGAGCATATGATTCCCAAGGAACTGGGCGGCCCGGACCACCGCCGCAATATGCAGCTGACCTGTCCGACCTGCAACCGGAAGAAAGGCACCCTGACCGATATGGAGTTCCGGGCGCTGAACCACCCCATGCTGCCGGCTGAAGAGAGAACCCCGCCACGCCATCCCATCGCTCCTGAAAAACTGAAATCCAGCGAAACCGGCCCCCGATACCGCACTGACCGTCCGACCGAAGGCCCGCCACGAGCGGCGCGGCCAACAGAACGCAGCCGGTACACGCCGCGACGGCGGGGCCGGGGAGCGACCTGACCAACAGAAGCGCTACAACGCTACAAGAGGCTTGCCTTGTGGGACGAATTGATGAAATTCAGCCACAGCGCGAGTGCATCCGAGGTTCGCATAATTCAATTGTCGCCGAACAACGCCGGAGCCGGCTGACTCCGGTGCTACTTCCTGCCCCAGGTGATTTAGGGAGTCAATTCCGGTCGGGGTCGGGTATGGTGGCGGTTCCGGCGTTTTGTCGGCTTCAGGAGAACTCCACCTGAAACGCTGCCGGATCCTGGTCGAACCGGTTTAGCAGGGCTATGCTATGCCGGACCAGCAACTTCCGGCGATTGGGGTGGGACAGGAAGAGCCCCGGCGCCAGCGGTGTGGTCTTCCGATGGCGCGTGTCCGGCGGGGGAGGCCCGGTGTGAATCCGGTGCTGGACTCCATTATCCAGGAATACCGGACAGCAGGCCGGGGTGAGCTGGCCTTGTTGGCTCAGCCACGAAGCCAATTCAATCAGTAGATCCATCCATCTTCCAATCTCCAGCGCCATTCCGTCGGGCCCCCGCAGCCGCCGGGGTGGTTGGTTATAGTGGTCGATCCGGCGGGCCAGCTCCGCTAGGCTGAGCCACTGGCGGTCGTTGTTCGGCTCCAGCCGGGCCGCGGTCTTCAGGTCCAGCCGTTCCCGGAGCTCCGCCCAACGGAGCCGGGATATCGGCATTCCCCGGCCTTGGGCGAAACCCAGTTCAATCAGAATCTTCCGGCTCTCCTCCCAACCCGGCACTTCCAGCAGCGTCAACCCTCCGGCGGCGGTCAGCAGGTGTAGGTCGAAGTCATACCAGCCTGCCGGCGGGCTGAGGTCCGGTCGCTCGGAGCGCAGTCCGGCGCGGTAGATGCTGGGCGAGAACGCGGGTATTCCCCGTTCCACCAGGAGGAGGGTTCCGGCCCGGGCCGCCTGGAACCGGGCCTGACGCACCTCAGCGTGGGGATGCCAGTAGGGAGCGGCGACGTACTCCACTGGCCGGAGTTTGCTTCCTTGCATTCCTTCCAGGAACCGGGTCAGGTTCGGATTCCTGGACTCCGGTTCTCCCGGGGCCGGCATTGGCGGAATCGCTTCCGGGGGCCCGGCTTCAAGCATAACTTCCGCTCCTTGTCGCTGGTCTTGCTCCGCCAGGGTGGTTTCAGCCGAGCTTGGGGGAGGGGCCAGTCTATCAGGTCGGGTGGGTGATTTCCAGCCGGGCTTGGGTGGGGGGCCTGGAGCCAGACCTGACAGCGCTGGGCCTGTTCTTCCAGGGGTAGGTGCCTTCGGGCCGCATTCTAATCTCTTGGTGGTTTCGGCGGGAATCTTGCTTGAGGTTTGGCCCCTTACCGGAATTCTTGAGTTTGCCTTGGTATCCGACAGTTGGGTTCGTATCATCCTTCCAGTCGGTCGGTCGGATACTGTCCAGCGGCAGTTGTGGGACAATGACTTGGCGGCGCCGCCAAGTCCCGGTGAGAATGTCGGTCTCAGGAACGGAGGGGGATCAACTGCCCGGCGTCACATAATGGGGGCGGCAGCGCCAAATTCGTTCCAGGTGGGGGGTATGTGGTTCTGGACTAATAAATTGGCCAAAGGGAAACCCGCGGTTGACGAACCAGGCGGGGAGGGAGTCGCTTTGCGCTTTGGCCGGGAGCCGGAAGTGGCTCCCGGGGACTTTGCGCGGTTCTCCGGCTGACGCCGTTGTTGGTGGTTAGAGAAAACTTTTAGAACCTTGGCGACAGTTCAAGAAAAGGGGGTGTTTTTTGTAATAACGCTGCGCCGGCGGTTTGTGGCTGACTGCCGGGGTATGGAGGAGATACGATTCCCGAACGGGGGTAAGCTCTGCGCGCTGAAGGCCCGCCGGGGGTAGATTCATGGTTCTGTGCTTCTGGCGGGATGGCAAGGCCCTGGCGGGAAGGGCCGAAGCGTTATCGGCTTCGGCCCTTTTGTCTGGTGGGTTCAGGGCGGTCTTTTCCCATCGCGCAGCGTCCCGGGCGTCAGGCTTCCGGCGTTCGGTCTCGCTCGGGTATCCGGTGCCAGTGGGCCTGACCAGCGTTGACCCGGGCTTCCACCTCCCAGTCGTTTCTGACGCTGGCGATGACCGCGGTGGTCGGCCGGCCGGTGAGCGCAGTTAGGAAGTCGGCGTTGCGCCGGGCCCGGGCGAAGTCCCGCAGCGCGCCGGTGAAGGACACTTCCACGGCTATATACCGGGTTCCAATTTCGTCTTCGGTTTCCATTACCAGGTCGGCCTGGGCGAAGCTCTCGATGCTCCCGGCAGGGCTGTTGACGATGACGGGCAAGTTATCTCGGGAGCCCTGCTGGGCCATTTGGAGTAGTTCCTTCAGTTCCAGATTCCTGACGTGCTGCTGGCCCAGTTCCAGGGCAATCAGGGGAGCGGTTCGGGCGATTGTCGTCTCGGCGAAGTAGCCCTTTATCTCGGACAGGTCCCCTTCCATTCGGTCAAAGCGGGCATCCATCCGCTTCTCAAGGGAGTCGATCCGGGCGTCCATTCCGTACAGACGGGCGTCCACTTCTTCAAAGCGGGTTTCTACCCGTTGTTCGAAGGCGTCAAACCGCTTTTCAAAGGCGTTGAACCGGACGGGCAGTTGCAGCAGTTCGTCGCCCAGAATCTGGGCGCGTATCGCATCCCGCCAGGTCGGGTTGTCTCGGAGGGCTTGCAGAAAGTCTTCCTGACTGCTGATGGTGGTCATTTCCGGTTCCTCTCCCTTTACTTCTCTCTCCATTGTATCCCGGATTGGACTCTGACGACCAGGGGGCTGTTTCGTCCCGGCTCAGGGCGGCGCTACGCCGGGATGTTGTAGGCTGGGCGGATGCATCCCGGTTGGGGTTGCTGCTGTGTTGCTGCTCTGCGGCGCGCTTCTGGGGACGTCATTGGATCTACTGACGACAGCAATTCCGGAGGCCTCCGGAATCAGGGTTTTCTGAATCCGGGGGAGCGCTGACGCCGATCTTCCAGCCAGGAATCCGGGGGTATTGTAGGTTATGCTCAGTACGCCCAGGTCCGAATCGTGGCGATGGACATCCTGGGCCCGGGAGCCGTAGAGGAAAGTTCGCTTGTCTGGGGCCATCTGGTGGACTAGTTATAATATAGCGCTCGCCGGTCTGTTTCTGGTGTGTTATGTTGCCTCCTGTCCCGGTTCGGTGGGGATTGGTCCTGGTCGGTTGACTTTTGCTGATGCGGAAACTCGTTTCCTGCTGCCGTGGGAGACGCGGGAGGAATAATTAGACCGGCGCCAAGGGGCCCGGCCCTGCTGGAACGCCCTTCAGGGCTTTTCTGGCTATGGGCTTTGATCCCTGGAATTATGATTCCATTTATACAGAGGGAGATATTACTCGTCGTCCTTCGGAGCTTAACGAGTGGTATCGTCATGCGATGGGGGTTGAATCTTTTGTCGGATGGGCCTGTCCATAATGGTTATCGCCAGCCCCATCTGGATCAGGTCTATCCCGAGGGAGATGACCTGGGCCCCTATGATGATTATGCTTCGGACAGTCCTACGCACCTCCAGGGGAATCCGCCGGACTATGTGCTGAACCGGGAGTTGCTGGTCAAGCAGGGAATGGCTCGGACGGTGGATGCGGATGGTCCTATGGGCCTACGTCGATTGAGTCGGTTGAACCGCTTTGACTTCGTGATTGATGAATCGCGTCGGATGAGGAAGCCGTCAGCAGGAGAAGGGGAGCGCGATGCGGAGCGTCGTTACGACTTGTCCCGGGATGATGCCCGCCGGCGAGATTATGTGAGTAATCGGGCCTTCAAGCCGTTGGACCCGAATATGCCTCATCTGTTAGTGGTTACCTTCTACGAGGCTCGTTTCAATGGCAAGGTTGACTTCACCGTCGGGGGCACCGGGTTGGAACCGAAAGTCGGAACCGAAATCGGTTTCCTTTTCATTGCCCCGCCGGCAGATACACCGGGGGGCTGCTGGTTGTTTGTTCACCCCTCCGGAAATTTTGGTCATGGAGAGTTGGCCGGCAGGGTTTTCGAGGGAGTCTTTACCGGAGTGATTGAGAAAGTCGGCAGTTTCATGGGGGATATTACGGGTTGGTTGCAGGGCCTTCTTGGGGATCTGGTCAATGGGCCAAAGGGGATGACGCGCTACGGGGTGGGACTGGTTTGTGCAGGCATCGGCAAACTGGACGAGTTGACCGCCCTGGATGGGGCGGCGGTTCGGGCCGGGAGCTTACCCAGGATGAGACGGTGGGCAGCCTGGTCATCTGCTAGTTGGCCCTGGCGATGGACTCGGTTCTGACCTGCTTTGTGGCTCAGTTCACTGGAATGAGTAGGTGGGGAGTTGTTTCGGTTACCTTTGCCAACATGTATCGAGGCCTACTTTTCCTGGGCGGATAGTTTCTTAAGCGCCTCCAATTTTCTGGAACTGCTGGGTAACTCCATTGGATATTTTCTGCTCCAGCTTTTCGCAATCTGCATGCTGCTGTTTGTTCTCGACCGGTTCGCCAAGGTGTTGTTCGGGATGCGGATCCGCATCGCGCCGATGGCGGTTCTGATTGTCTTTTCGCCTCTGGCCTTTACCTTCTATGCTTCGGACACTACGGCCCACTGGACTAAGCGGTGGGTTACCCTGTTTCTCAGCACGGCCTTTCAGCAGGTGGTGGCGCTGGTGGCACCCTACGTCGGGATGAACCTGATTGCGAACTGCCTGACGGAGTCGGTAGAGTCGGATATGAATGACTCTTCTGGTGCTGCGCCTGGTGCTTGGCTTAATGGAGCTGAGTCTGGCGGCGCCGGCGCCGGACATCGTGAACCCGGGGGTGCGGGGCTCTTTTCAGGCTTCAGTCAGTTGGCTTTCATGGCCCTGACCGGCGGGTTGGGCGCCCGCGACAGGGGTAGGTTGGCCACTCAGGATAGTTGGGCAGTCTGAGCGGTGGCGTGGGAGTCGGGGTTCATCCGGGCTGGCCGCGAAGGGGCGAGGGTGGTTCGGATGTAGCCGTAGGCGGTCATAGGGGATAGTATAGCAAGGCCGGGGCGCAGAAAGGCGCCTTTCTGCGCCCCGGCGCATCCGCCCCGGAATCCCCGTTGCTCGAGGAGGACGCAAAAGGGTATCTCCGGAAATGCGGCCCGGCCCGGCAGTGCTCCGGTCCGCCCGGGCCGGCGGCAGTGCTCCGGGGTTTCTTCAGCCTTGTTTTCCACCTTTGTGGCGGGATGCCAGTTACCGGTCCGGTATGAGGAACAGAGTAACACCGGATTCGGCTGCCTCTTGGCGCTCCGCCTCCGGGAAGGCGTCGGCGATCACTGCGGGAATTACCGGGACTTGCAGAATGGAGGCGAGGGTTCCAGCCCGGGCGGAGGCTCGCCGCAGGTCGCTGCGGTCGGCGGTGACTGAGGCCTCGAAGAGGGAGTAGGCCACCGGCGGGCTTCGGCGTTCCCGGTCGTCCGGGTCGCCCAGGTCAGCGATGATGATGTCGCTATTGACGAAGTTGTTTTCCTCGGTCAGGTCCGGTAGGGGGCGTCCCTCCTAGACGGCCTTTTTACGGGCCCGGGCCAATGCGGAGGAGAGTCTGGGCTGGAAACCAGACCGGGGGCACTTGACCGGTACGGCCTGGATGAAGCCCAGGTTGGCGTAGGCGCGGTGGACGGCTTTGTCCTCGACGTACCGTTCGTATTCTGCTCCGTTGAGCCGGGCCATGTTTCCCTGAAGAGTTGATATGTTTCCCTTCTGGGTTGACATGTCTTCCTCTATGTGAGTCAGGCGTTCGTTGGTCTGGGCGGCGTTGGCGGCCAGTGCCTGAGCCAGTTCTCTTACGGCAGCCGGCAAGCCCCGCAACTCGGTGGATAACAGGATGCCCCGGAGTTCCTCGGCCCAGGCGGGCTGGTCTCTGAGCAGATGGATCAGGTCCTAGATGGTGTTGATGGTAGTCATGGTCGGGTGGCATTCTCCTTCTGTTTGGATTATACGCCGTGGGAGGCGAAGTTTGCCACCGTTGTCGGCGTTCTGCCGGCAAGACGCATCCCCGGACCGCTTCCCACGAGGAGTGCGGGATTCGGGAGCCGACGGGGTGGACCGAGGCTGGCCGGCTGGTGATTAACTGGCATCCGGATTACCTGCCAGCGGACGATTCGGTGTGCAGGACCTGGGCTGCGGAGTCGGAGGAATGGCGATTCTTTCCCCTGAAGTAGGCTGGTTGACTGCTTGGGGGCTTCGGGCGGTTCTGCTTTTCCTGCCTGCGGCCCTGGCGCTGGCCGGCAGGGAGTCCTCGCCGCCGGGGCCCGCTGCGCCGGGGCCTGCCGTGTTTCAGGGTTCCTTGGGGGCGGTTTCCCTTCCGGCTCCCGGGCCGGAGTTGGCGGTTGAGGTTCATTTTGTCGCCTGCCAGGGTTTTCTATTCGGCTTGGAGTCGAAGTTCTCCCGAATCTTGTTGGACTCGGCCCGGAACCGTTCCAGTTCCTGGTGCAGGGTGGCAATGGCTGGCGGTATGGTAGCGAAACTCCTCGTACAGGACGGCGAAGCGGGCCGACAGGCTTTGCTCGGTGATGATCACGTTCATATCATGCAGGTCTTGCATAATTAGTTGGGCCTGGGTCAGGGTTCGTAAGACCTGTTCCCGCCAATCCAGGTAGAGTTTGTATTCGGCGGTGTCCAGGCCTTCGGCTCGCTGTCGTTCCTCTGCCGCTTCATGGCGGTTTCCGCGTTCTCCAAGTCCGACAGCGGCGCCTAGGGGCAGTGGCTGCGCCGGTCGTTTCCTCCGGCTTCTTGGTATGATGTCCAGCAGGGTCCGGAAGGAGACCTTCCGGTGCTGGGAGATTTGGTTGTGGGAGTAGTTTTGCTCCTTGAGTTGGTTGACTCGCTGCTGTGGTCGGAGGGTGGCCGGCTGGTAGGTGTCGCGGGCCTGGCGGCGGCAGCCCCTGGCGGATATGCCGATTTCCGCCGCCGCCTCGGTGAAAAGGTAATTTGCTCGCAGGTAGGGGGGCCGAGGACAGTGCCCGGATTGCCAACCCTCATCCCGCCCATTAGAGATATTCCATTGAGTCCAAGTCGTCGGCATCGTGGTATGGCTCCACGGCGCCGGAGGGTTCCGGCGCTGCGAAGACTGCTTTGGTTTCGGTATCATTTCCGGCGGCAGGAAGACTCAGGTAGCGAAAGTAGCGGGCGTTCACCCGGTGGACAATGGCTTTGGCTACCGTCCTGCCGGGTGTATTCCCGGCAGGAGTAACGACCGGGGATATATACACCCTGCCCACGCCGGCCGAAGTTCATCAGGTTTTCCGCTGGCCGGCCCATGCCCATACGGTTACTGCGAAAGGGTTAGCGTTCGTTGCCAGATGACTGCGGAGGCGGCCTGGAGCATCTCCGCCGAGGGGGTTGGATGTTGAAGGGGCCCCTTCCGGGGTGTTGGACTGCCAAGCCTGGCTCAGGTTTGGTGGGCTTCCAAGCTGGCCCGAGCTTCCGATTCGCTCCAGTCCACGTGGATTCCGCACCTACGGATTTCGTTGACCTGAGCCGAGGGCCGGCCCTCGGCTCAGGCTTCGCAGACCTCCACGCCGCGGAAACGGGAAGCCGTCGGGTAGTTCAGGGTTCCGGCGATAGCGCTGGCGGCGATGGGGACTGGAGGGCGCTCGGTTTCGTGAGCGGTTCGGCTCCAATCCGGGGGATGTAATGGAGGTTACGCCGGGGTCAGGTCCCGGGCCTCGAACTGGTACCAGAGAATGGCTTGTTGTTCTACCAGTTCCGCCACCTCGTAGTCGTTGCGGAGACTGGCAATCACCGGGGTTGCCAGTTCCCCGGTGAACCGGGTAAGCAGCGCCGCGTTCCGCAGGGCCCGGTCGCTGTCCCGCCGGTCGGCGGTGTAGGAGGCCTCGGCGGTCATGAATCCTTCCTTCCCATCGGGACCGATGACCCGGGCCACCACGTCAGCGTGGTAGAAGCTCCGCCGCACCCCGGGGGGCAGGTCGCCGGGCTGCTGCCGCCGGAGCATCTGCCGGAGGTCCTGGCCGTTCAGCAGCTGGACGATTTCAAAGCCCAGGTGTTCCGCAATGTCGTCGGCCATTTCCCGGGCGATACGCCCAGCCACGTGACCCTTCAGGTCGCCCAGGTCATCGGTAATCTGCTGGAGCCGGGTGTTGACCGACTGGTTGGTTTCTTCCTGCCGTCGGTTGAACTCCTTCTGCTCCACCATAAAGGTGCGGACTTCGGTGTTGAACTCCTCCTGTTGCTGGTTGAACTCCTTCTGGTCCACCATAAAGGTGCGGACTTCGGTGTTGAACTCCTCCTGCTCCACCATAAAGGTGCGGACTTCGGTGTTGAACTCCTCCTGCTCCACCATAAAGGTGCGGACTTCGGTGTTGAACTCCTCCTGCTCCACCATAAAAGTGCGGACTTCGGCGTTGAACTCCTCCTGCCGTTGCATGAAGGCCAGAAACTGGGTGTTCAGTTCCTCCTGTCGTTGGATGAAGTCCATCACCTGCGCCGCAAACTCGGCGAACCGCTGGGGAAGTTGCACCAACTCGGCCGGCAGGATCAGGCTCCGCACTTCCGCCAGGAAGTCCGGGTCCTCCCGTAACGTCCGCAACAGACGGCGTTTTTCCGTTTCGTTCAGGGTCATAACTCGGCGCTGCCTCCCGGTGTCATTATAGCACCGCGCTGACGGTTCAGGGTAGGGTCTGACCAACGCTGGCGGCCGAGTCGCTGCCGGCCGACTGGCGCACTCTGGCACTCTGGAGGCCTTCCCCAATGATGGTGGTTATCCGGCCTCCGTTGCGTTCGATACTAACAACGAAGCCGCCCGGGCCGGGGTTGCCGGTGCCGGCTCCGTCGGCGTGGATGACGAAGGGAACTGCAATGGCCGTTCCCTGCCTGGTCCCTTCGCTGCGGTTGGCTGGGCCGGTTGACGGCCGGGGGCGGCATGCTGCCGCCCCCGGCCCGACGCTCCCGGAACGGACTTATTTTCCTGGTGGCCGGCCACCGTCAAGCCCATCCTGGGTCGCCCAGTTGGAACCGCAGTGGGGGCAGCGTAAGTCCGTAAGTCATGGCAGTAAACCCGGGCCTCACGCCATGCCCCACCTCCGAAAAATCAGTCCGACACCGATTGTAAATCTATGTCCCGCTCAAGCTCAAATTGGGCCCCCCCGCCCCAGGGCAATCGCGTCTTAAACGGAGGCAGGTAGCAGGATAGAATTGGGGTATGTGATGTGCGGAGGGAAGGATGAGAGGAGCGAAGCGTGCATCCATTACAGACTATTTCCAGGCCCTGGAGGAGCCCGGGATAGAGCGGAGCAGGCGGCCCAATCTTTTGGACATTGTGTCCATCGCTATCTGCGCCACCATCTGCGGGGCGGATAGCTGGGTTCATATGGAACTGTTCGGCAAGGGCGGGGAGGAGTGGCTTAGAACCTTCGTTTAGAACCCACCTGGAACTGCCCAATGGCATCCCGTCGCACGACACCTTCGGCGAGGACTTCTCCCGGCTGGATTCGGAGGGATTCCCGCCGGGCTTTATGGAATGGACTCAGGGGGTGGCCGATTTGTTGCCTGGGGAAGTGGTGGCGATGGACGGCAGGACGGTGCGCCGTTCCCGCGATGGCAACGTTGGCGAGCAAGCCATTCACCGGGTCAGCGCCTGGGCCTCAGCCAACAGGCTGACCCTGGGCCAGGTGAAGACGGAAGAGAAGTCCAACGAAATTACCGCCATACCCCAGTTGCAGCAACGGCTGGAACTGAGGGGGCGCATCGTCACCATTGATGCCCTGGGCTGCCCGAAGGCTATCGCCCAAGCGATATTGGAGCGGGAGGCTCAATACGTTCCCGCCCTGAAAGGTACTGCATCAGCAGTCTGACCGCGCCGGCAGAGCCGTTGCTGGCGGCAGTACGCACCCACCGGAGCAGCGAGAACTCTTTGCACCGGAGCCTGGACGGGACCTTCCGGGAAGACCAATGCCGGATTCGCAGGGCTCACGCGCCCCAGAACCTGGCGACGCTGCGGCAAATTTCCCCCAACCTGCTGAAACGGGAAACCAGCCTGAAAGTGGGCCTCCAGGGCAAACGCCGGCAAGCCAGCGGGCGGGAGGACCACTTGCTGAAAGTCCTTCGCAGTTAAGACCCGATTGCCCGGGGGTACCCTCAGGGTCTTTCTATTCTCTGGGGGATGATTATAATCCGGGGTATGGATACGCTGGAAGCAGGTCGAAGTTTGCAAGCGGCTTTTGCCGCCGTGCCGGATTTTCGAGCCCGCAGCGGACGCCGCCACCCCTTGCCGGCCATTCTCACCCTGGCCGTATGCGCCATGCTCTCGGGAGCCCGCAGCCTCTACGCCATTCACCAGTGGGGGCGCTGTCAGGATGGGGCCACGGTGGCCGCCCTGGGATTCACCCATCCCAAAACGCCGGCGGTATCGTGCCTGCACCGGGTGTTTCGCGGGCTGGACGTGGCCGCCTTTGAACAGGCGGTGGCCCGATGGAGCCGGCAATATCTGGCCCGGGATGCTGGGGGGCGGGTTGCCATTGCGGTGGATGGCAAGGCATTGCGCGGGATTCACGGGGAGGAACTGCCCGGGGTGCGCCTGGTGGCCGGCCATGCCCACGGTTCCGGCCTGACGGTGGGGCAAAAGGGGGGTCAGGACAGGACAGGGGGAACTGACAACGGCCCGGCAACTGACGGCGGAACTGCTGCCGGTGGCCGGTAATCTGATTACCGGGGACGCCTTGTATTGTCAGCGGGACTACTGCCAACAGGCGCTGGAGGCCGGGGGAGACTACCTGGTCATTGTGAAGAAGAACCAACCGGAACTGTATGAGGCCATTGCCTTGGCCTTTGCCCGGCCGGTCTGGGGCGCGAAGTACCGGAAGGCCCGGCAGCAGGGACGGCATGGGGACCGCCCTGAAAGGCGGCAACTGCGGACCACGGAGGCCCTGAACGAATACCTGAAGGAATGTCTGGACTGGCCGGGGGTGCGGCCAGTCTGCGAAGTGCGGCGGCGAGTGGAGCAAAAGGGACAGACCACCACGGAGACACGCTACGCCGTCACCAGCCTGGGCCGGGAGATGGGGCCAGCGGCGCAGCGGCGCTATGTGCGGGGGCATTGGGAGATTGAAAATCGCCTGCACTACGTCCGGGACGTAACCTTGGGTGAGGACGCCAGCCAGGTGCGCAAGGGGGCGGCGCCGGAAGTGATGGCGGTGCTGCGCAACGCAACGCTGTGCCTGCTGCGGTTGAATGGCGTCAAGAACGTCGCCGCGGCGCTGCGGCAGACCGGCTGGCTGCCCGGACAGGCCCTCCGCCTCCTCGGACTGGCCTGCCCTTGAGAATAGAAAGACCCTGGGGGTACCCCCCGGTTGGGTTGACAGGCAAAAGAACCCCATGCTACACTGCAAGTTCTTAGATCAGCTTTCGGGTTTTTGATACTAAGTGCCATGACAACACCCCTTACTACCCGCTCCGACATCATGTCCGTTCTGGAAGACGAGGGCTACCGGTCCACGGCGCCCAGGCGCGCGATTATCAGCATACTAGAAGGGAAGCAAGGGGGGTTCACCGCCGAGGAGATTGTCAACGAGTTGCCGGAAGTAGGCCGGGCGACCATCTTCCGGACCATCAAGCTCCTCTTGAAAGCCGGCATCATCTGCCGGCTGAACCTCAGGGACGGCGCCCCCAGGTATAGCCTGGCCAGCGTCGAACACCATCACCACACCGTCTGCGTTCGGTGCGAAAACGTCGGCGAGTTCCGCGCCGCCACGGTGGAGCGCCTGATGCGCGCCCTGGCGGTCGATATCCCCGGCAATATCGTCGGCCACCGCCTCGAACTCTACGTCATCTGCGACCGGTGCGCCAAGGACTAGGATAATTGGACGACCGCCTGGGCCGCCCGGCAGGTCCCCTACGGTAGCTATGCTATTGATACTACATATCCGTTTCTGCGCCGCGGATTCGCCACGGTCAACCCTGATTTAAGGGAATATCCCCCAGAAAGAAAAGCGAGGTAAAATGATACTGAGTTCCATAGCCCATCCGGTAAACCTGGCGAGGGCCGCTTTCCTGACCCTTGCGCTGGTCTTTGCACTGACCGCCTGTTCCAGCGCGGCGGACAGCACGGAGCCCGTCCAGTCCGTTACGCCGGCCGTTACACCGGCGTCTGCCGAAACCCAGGTCCCGGCGGCGCCGGCAATGACACCGGCAACGGTATCGGCGACCGCTACGCCCCTGCCCCAGTCCCCGACCATCGATGTGGTTACCACCAGCAACATCGTGGCCGATTGGGTGCGGGCCGTCGGCCAGGACCGGGTTAACGTTTCCGCCCTGCTACCCCCCAACTCCGATCCCCATATCTTCCAGCCCACCCCGAAAGACACTGCCCTTATCGCTGACGCCGACCTGGTGATGAGCGTGGGCTTGTTCCTGGAAGCCAGCTGGCTGGACAAGCTGATCGAGAACGCCGCCCGAGACCCGGACTCGGTTGTGGCTCTGGGCGAGGCCGTCGTCCCCCCGAGCGACGATGAGGACCACGAAGGGGAACACGACCACGACGAACACCACGAAGGTGAGGAAGGCGACCACGAAGGGGAACACGACCACGACGAACACCACGAGGGTGAGGAAGGCGACCACGAAGGGGAACACGACCACGACGAACACCACGAGGGTGAGGAAGGCGACCACGAGGGGGAACACGACCACGACGAACACCACGAGGGTGAGGAAGGCGACCACGAGGGGGAACACGACCACGACGAACACCACGAGGGTGAGGAAGGCGACCACGAGGGGGAACACGACCACGACGAACACCACGAGGGTGAGGAAGGCGACCACGAGGGGGAACACGACCACGACGAACACCACGAGGGTGAGGAAGGCGACCACGAGGGGGAACACGACCACGACGAACACCACGAGGGTGAGGAAGGCGACCACGAGGGGGAACACGACCACGACGAACACCACGAGGGTGAGGAAGGCGACCACGAAGGGGAACATGCAGAACACGGCCACCACGACCACCACGGCCACGACCACGGCGGAGTTGACCCGCACTTCTGGTTCGACCCGCTGCTGGTAAAGCGGGCGGTCAATAGCATTGAGGCCCAACTCTCGGCGGCAGACCCGGCGGGGCAGACCTACTACCAAGACAACGCCGCCGCCTACAACCGGGAACTGGACACCCTGCATACCTGGATTCAGGAAAGGGTAGCGACCCTGCCGGAAGAGCGCCGACTGCTGGTTACGTCCCACGACAGCTTCCAGTATTTCGCCACAAGATACGGGTTCAAGGTGGCGCTGGCGATTCTCCCCATCACTACCGAGATCGAACCCACCGCGCAGGAACTGGCCGACCTCATCGAGGCCATCGAACATGAAGGGGCGCCGGCCGTGTTCGCCGAGACGAGCCACAGCGACCGGCTGGCCCGACGCATTGCCGAGGAAACCGGCACAAAACTCGTTGGAGGCCTCTACACCGGCTCCCTGGGCGAGCCGGGCGGCGAGGCTGGAACCTACCTGGCCCTGATGCGCCACAACGTCGATACCATCGTGGGGGCGCTCCAGTAAGGTAAATTGTAAAGCCCTCTGCCGGCGGGTTGACGGTTTACCGTTCCATCCGCTGACAGAGGGCTATGCTTGCCGGCATTTCTCTTGAAGGATATTGTAAAGGGGCCGCTTGGGTATATTTTCCGCCCGGCTTGGGGCCTCCCCGGAGCGGCTGGGCGATTGGTAGCGGCTTGGGGTTTTAAGGCCCGGTGATGCCCAATTCCTGCTTCAGGTCATCAATTACCTGGGTGCGGGAGCGGGTTTGCCAGCGGACGCGGCTCCCGATAGGCTCGTTCTCTATCTCCGGGTTAACCTTCAGCGCAACGAAAACCGGGCCGGGCTGCCCCAGGATTTCCTCGAGGTGGGTGGTAAAGTCCTCCAGGTTATCAAAGGCATAGGTGGCCGGATACCCCGACCCCTTGGCGATGACATCGTAGGCGATATTCCTGGCGTTGGGCACCGGCTGGCCGCCCGTCGTGGCGTAACATTCATTATCCAGCATAAAGTGGTAGAGGTTGGCCGGCGCCTTTTCCGCAATGGTCGGCAGAGCGCCCAGGTTCATCAGCACATCCCCCTCCGAGTCGAAAAGCACCACCCGCTCGCCGGGGAGGGACAGGGCTACGCCCAGGGCAAAGGAGGCGTGGCCGCCCATCGCCGGGTCGCCCACCGGCAAATCCCGGTGGGGCCGGTCGCTGATGCTGGTCCAGTGCCGCCCGCCGCGCCCGGGGATTACCACCGCATCCCCCCGGTACTGCTGGAAAACCTTGAGCATATCTGCCGTGTCAATCATCGCCTATCCCCCGGTCGCCAACTGGTATTTGTGCTGGGTTGTTTCTCCCCAGGATACGCCGAAACGGTTAGAACCGGCTCGCCGCCGCGGGCCAATGTAGCTCGGCCCCCCGTGGCGCCCCGGCGCCTCTGCGCTGAAAGCCATCTCTTCTTGCCGCCCGCTCCTACCGCCGGCCCCTGCCGCCCGCTCCTACCGATTGAACCCGTGATATTCGTCGCCCACCAGAACCGCCACCGGACGGCGGGTACGCTCCGCCTCCGCAAAGGCGATGGATATGCGCGGCGCGTCCTCCCCGTTCTCCACCAAGTAGTAGTTGATGCCGAAGGCGTTGAGGAACCGCTCGGTATAGGTAGCGGCGGTGTCGGTGTTTACGCCGTGGCGCGTCCAGCCACGATAGCCCACCAACATCACCACCGGAATGTTCAGGCTCAGTCCCCAACCCCGCAGGGAGTCGCCCGATTCCATCATCCCGGTATTCTGGATCAGGATGACCGGCTTTTTGCCGCCCACCGTCAGCCCGGCGGCAGTGGAAAAAGCCTGGCCCTCCCGGCTGACCGGAATCAGGTCCAGGGTCGGGTCTTCCTGCATCAGCAGATACAGCCAATTGGTTTCGCTGTCCGGCAGCCAAACCACGTGGGTTACGCCGTTCTGCTTCAGCTCGCCCAGCACCACTTCCGGACTGAGCTGGGCCTCCTGCTGCTGTTGCTGCGTCATCTCTACTTACCTGCCTGTGCTGCGGTCAGCCTTTAGTTCAGCTTTAGTCGCAATGATTAGATGATTGGTTGATTATAGTCCCGGGCCGGTCAATGTCAACCGGACTTTTGCGCCCGGAGCCGCAGCCCCCCGGAGAGAGCCGATATATCGCTGCGGCTCTCCGGGGAAAACGTCCGGGAAAAGGGGCGATAGTACCATGTAGTACCATAGAGCGGCAGCAAAAGACGTCGTTGACTTGAACCTGGTTGACTGCCATTGGGGATGGGGAGAAAGAAAAGGCCGATGCAGGACCCGGTTCACCCGGGCTGGCTCATTCGCCATGCTCGCAATGATTACAATGATTGCGCTGCTTGCTCCGAGCGTATCTACCGGGAGGTGGATGATGTGCCGGCATTCGCGATACTTGCGCTGCTTGCCCCCCAGGTCAATTAATCCCCGGGTCAGGCGCCGGGGTTGTAGCCGCCATAGTCGTCGGGAGGCCCTTCCTCCAGAGATTGATACTTGGAGGGGCATTTGACCAGGATGTTGTCTGTCTGGAAAACGTCATCGGCGCCGTAGCTACCCTCCAGGATGATCTCCGAATGGGGGTTGAAAAACAGGTCGGGCATTACGCCCACGTAGGCGGCTTGCAGGGTGGGGTTGCCGGCCGCGTCGACGGCATCCACGTCAATCAGGGCGCCGTCCGGGGCGCCCGCCGGTTGGTCCACCAGCCGGAAACGGGCCAGCGTGCTGTCCGCCTCTCGCTGGAAGGAGCCAGGCACCAGCTTGCCGGACACCCGCAGGACGCGCCCGTCCTGGTATTCTTCCCCGCCCATAAACTCGCTGACGGTCAGAAAGTAAAGCGCATTGCCGGGAAAGGCGGCATAAATCATATATCCCACCGCCAGAACCACCACTACCCCCAGGATGATCAGCCGCAACCGGTTGCGGGAGCCGGAACCCTCCGCCGCTGCTGTCTCTTCCGGGGGGAACCCCAACGGGTTGAGTCTGTCCTCGGCCACAGGCTACCTCCTGGCTGGATCGGGCCGGAGCGGGTCGCTCCGTATCCACTTCATTCGCTTCCCCTATTTCCCCTATCAGCCATCCCTAATAATATCACCGGGACCGGGCCGGCGTCATCCCCCGGACGGGGCAGCGATAGCCGCCGATAGCCGCCTGTCGCTGCTGAGCCGGGCTAAACCGGCGTCATCACTCGTACGGGGCTGCCCCGGGCCGATCATCTTCTTCCCGGTTTTCCAGAACCTGCCGCAACTCCCGGATTTCCCGTTCCAGTTCCCTGCGGCGGCGGGAGACGAAAAAGGCATAGACGAAAAAGGCCAGCCAGCTTACGGCAAAGGCGGCGAACAGGTAGGCCAGGTTGGCCGGCGGTTGGCTCTGCAACAGAACAAAGGGCATATCGTCTCCCTGAACTTCCGGGCCGCTACATCGCCGACTCGTGGGTCAGCGGCCCGGCGCGATTTACTTTTCGCCGGCCCGGCGCTGGGCAAAGCGCAACTCCGCCAGCCGGTCCTCCCCGTTGCGCAGGGCCGTCCGCTCCAGCAGCAGGTACAGGAACAGCAGCAGGAATACGCCGCAGGAGAAGAACAGAACTCCCTGCATTACCGGCTCCAGCGCGCCGGCGTCAGCCAACGGGCCAACCACCGCCGCGGGGTGAATGGAACGCCACCACTGCACCGAGTAATAGACGATCGGCACATCCGCAAAGCCGATGATGCCCACGGCGGCGGCATAGAGCGCCCCCTGTCTTCGGTTGGGGACGTAGGCCCGCAGCATCAGGTAGGCCACGTAGATCAGCCACAGGATCAACGTGGTGGTCAGGCGCGGCTCCCAGGTCCACCAGACGCCCCACACCGGCCGGGCCCAGATGACGCCGGTGAGCAGCGCCAGGGTAACGAATACCACCCCCACCTCGGCGGCGGCGTGGGCTACGGCGTCCCATTTCCGCCGCCGGGTTGCCAGGTAGCCAATGCTGGCGACGAATACCACGAAAAAGGCCAGAAAGGACACGATGGCAATGGGGACGTGGAAGTAGAAAATCCGCTGTACCGGCCCCAACACCGCATCGGTGGGGGCGGTCATAAAGATCAGGTACAGGTTCGCCAGCATCAGCGCGGCGGTCAGGATCAGCAGGCCGCCGGCCCAACCGGGGAACCCGTCCCGGAAACCCCGGATACTCCGGAAGCCCCGGCCCGCCGCCGGGCCGGCGGTTCCTTGACTAGACGACACGGCCCATCACTCCTCAACGATTATCGAAAAAAGCCACGGACATATTACCAGAAAAACCGCATCAAATACCGCCAGTAAGGGCAGCCAGCGACCGGTTCCACCACCGCCCGCTTCGCTCAACTGACTGCCCGGCGGACTGCCGCCGATGGCCGCCCCCGAAACCTCCACGGCGCCAATCAGCACCGGCAGGATAACCGGAAAGAAGAGCACCGGCAACATCACCTCCCGGGAGCGGGTCTGCGCCGCGATGGCGGAAAAGAGCGTCCCCACCGTGGCGAACCCCAGGGTCGCCAGCAGGATAACCGCCACCAGGGTCAGGGAAAAGGCGGAAAAGTTGAGCAGGACCGCAAAAACGGGCAGCAGGGCCGCCTCGATGAGCAGCATAAATATGAAGCTGACCAGGACTTTCCCCAGGAAGATGGCATCCCGGCTGACCGGGGCCAGCAGCAAACCCTCCAGCCCGCCCGGCTCCCCCTCCCGCACAAAGGCGCGGCTCATTGCCAGGGTTCCGGCAAAGGCGAAGGTAACCCACAAGAGGCCCGGGGCCAGCTCGGCGACCCGCTGCGGGCTGACGTTCAGGGCAAAGTTGAACACCACTACCACCAGCAACCCGAACACCAGCGCGGAAACGATGATGTCCCGGGAACGCAGTTCCAGCCGCAAATCCTTCCAGACCAGCGTCGCCATGGGCCGCAAGAGCCGCATCAGCCGGCCTTACCCCCGCCGCCGGATAATTCGCCGTCCGGCCCAGGTCCAGCCGGCCGCCGGTTTAGTGAGTTCTGGTTCGGGCATATCGCCCCAGGCCGGCCCAGGTCCAGCCGGCCGCCGGACAGCGTCGCCGACCGGCTGCCCCAGGCCAGGCCCAGGTCCACGTTGTGCGTGGTCATCACCACCGACCGGCCCGTCGCCGTCCACTCCCGCAGCAGGGCGGCCAGGGTCTCCACCGAGGCCCGGTCCAGCCCCGACTCCGGCTCATCCAGCAGCAGCAGGGCGGGTTGGTGCAGGATGGCCCGGGCGATTGCCAGCCGTTTCTGCATCCCGTGGGACAGGCTGCGGACGCGCCGGTCGGCCCGGTGGGACAACCCCACCCGTTCCAGAATCGCCGCCACCCGTTCCTGGAGGTTGGGGACGGAGTAGAGGCGGCCATAGAAGGTCAGGTTTTCCCGGCAGGTCAGGTCGTCGTAGAGAAAGCTGCGGTGGGCGACCACCCCCACCTGACGGCGGGCGGCTTCGGCCCGGCGGCGCAGGTCAAATCCGGCCAGGCGAACGGTTCCGCCATCGGGCCGGGTCTGGGCCGACAGGACGCGGAGCAGGGTGGTCTTGCCCGACCCGTTGGCCCCGAAAAGAACCAGAAACTCGCCCCAGCCCAGGGTCAAGTCCAGCTCCCAAAGAACGGGCAAATCGCCAAAACCCTTTTGCAGCCCGGCAACCTCCAGCGCATTAACCGCATTGCCGGACGAGAAATTCGCCACCGGCGCTACCCCCAATTCGCTATCCCTCAGATTTTCGCTATCCCTCAAATTATCGACGTTCCACCGGTCCTGCGGTGAAAGTTCTGAGGCAAAGGTCTTGAGGTAATTTACCACAGCGACCCGGCCCCGGAGCCCCGGAGGGCGCCGAGTTTCGCCGGGGTTTCTTTTCGCCGGAAGGTTCCAGGGCGTACCCGACAGCTACAAAGCCATAGCCCGCCGGAAGGGGTTTCGCCGGAATGTTCCAGGGCGTACCTGGTTAAATGAAAAGACCGCAGCCGGAATTTCTCAGCCGGAATTTTATGGTAGTATGGGAAACCAAATTACCCAGAGGTGGTGTTTTTTTGAATTACCGGAAAAATCGGAATGGCAAAACCCTTATGACGAAGTTCAAGCTGCTGGCGGCGATGGCGGCCTTGGCCCTTCTGCTGGGGTCCATGATCCTGAACCCGCCCCCCACGCACGCCGCCGCGGCCACTTGCGGCGGGTCGGCCAACCCCCTCCACGGGCGCTCGGAGGAGGTGGTCGACGCCATCCTCGACAGGCTCTCCGAGACCGATTGCCGCGTCGTTACCACCACGCAACTGGCCGGCATCACTGGCGAGCTTGACTTGAGCTTAGAGTCCATAAATACCCTGAGAAATGGCGACTTCGACGACCTCACCAGCTTGCAAACCATAAACTTGAGAAGTAACTCGCTGGGTTCCCGCCTGCACAGCGACCTGTTCGACGGCCTCACCAGCCTGGAAGAGCTGAGCCTGCAAGACAACTTGCTGCAGGCTGAGGACCTGCCCGAAGACCTGTTCGACGGCCTCACCAGCCTGCAAACCCTGAACTTGTCAGACAACGTTGTGGCTTCCCTGCCCGCAGACCTGTTCGACGGCCTCACCAGCCTGGAAAGCCTGGATCTGGATCAGAACTCGCTGACGAGCCTGCCCGCAGACCTGTTCGACGGCCTCACCAGCCTGGAAAACCTGGATCTGGATGAGAACTCGCTGGCGAGCCTGCCTGAAGACCTGTTCGACGGCCTCACCAAGCTGGAACGTTTGGATCTGCGCGAAAACCCACTGTCGACCCTGCCCAGCGACGTATTCGATGGCCTGTCCAACCTGGAAAATCTGTTTATGGATGATACCCCGCTGGTCTGGCTGCCGCCGGACCTCTTTGCCGGGCTGTCCAGCCTGCAACAGCTGCGCCTGAACTCGAACGACAGTGATTTTTCCACTGACCAGTCGCTGGCCTGCCTTCACGCCGGTCAGTTCGACGGCTTGGGCGAACTGCAACAACTGCAGCTGAAATCCCACCAATTGGGCAACATCTCCCCCGCCCACTTCGCCAAGTGGGAACTGAACAAACTGGAGGAGCTGCGGCTGGGCGACACGACCCCCGGAAATGTGACGTTTGCGGCCTACCAGACGGAGCTGCCCGCCCTGGTAGAGGCCAACTTCCAGGTCGCCAGCGGCGGTCTGACCGACCCGATTTGCGGCTCCATCGGGCTTGATGACGGGACCGGCGTGGTTCGGGTGCTTCTGGAGCAAGACTCGGTGCGCCCCAACCGGGCCCGGGTGAGCGACGCCGCTTCGCTGGGCGACGGACACTGCGGCTCCGACGCGACCGCGACCCGGCACCAACTCTGGACCTGGCAGCGCTCCGCCGACGGGTTGACCTGGAGGGACATGGCCTCGGGCCGCCAGCCCAAGGACTACGGCGCCCGGGGAGCCGGCGAATGCTCCTACCTCTACACTCCGCGGACCGATGACAACACGATGTACGTCCGGGCCTACGTGCCGGTGAACACCACCGGCCTGGGCGAAAACGACTACCACAGCGCCCCCTTAGGCCCGCTGAACGTCCAGTAGTAGTCCTGACCCTTCGATTCCCTCTCCCTTAAGGTATCCCCCCACTTGGGATAACCCTCAAGGGAGAGGGCCGGTTGGAAGACTTGGCCCGGGCCCGGCCGGAAAGTTCCGGCGACGGATACCGCGCCTACGCTGGTGGATGACTCGGCCCGGGCGGGACCGGAAAGTTCCGGCGACGGGGTTTTCCGCTATCGCCCGGCTGGAATCCGTGCTAGGATTAGGGCCGATTATCCAGCAGGGGTGTTTCTATGAGTTACCGGAAAAATCGGGATGGCAAAACCCTTATGACGAAGTTCAAGCTACTGCTGGCGGCGCTGGCCGCCGCGGGCCTGGCCATTTGGCTGGCGCCGACGACCTCGCCCGTCGCGCAGGCGCAGGCCAGCTGCGGCAGCGGCCCCCTCAACGGGCGCACGCAGGCAGTGGTCGACGCCATCCTCGCCAAGCTCTCCGCGACCGATTGCAGCGCCGTCACCGCCACGCAACTGGCCGGCATCACTGGCACGCTTAACCTGAACGCGCAGAGCCTGAGTTCCCTGCAAAGCGACGACTTCGACGGCCTCTCCGGGTTGGAAGTCCTGAATCTGGACAACAATGCGCTGACCGCCCTGCCCGAAGACCTGTTCGACGGCCTCACCAGCCTGGACGAGCTGAACCTGGAGGACAATTCGCTGACCGCCCTGCCCGAAGACCTGTTCGACGGCCTCACCAACCTGCGACTCCTGTATCTGGAGGACAACGCGCTGGCCGCCCTGCCCGAAGACCTGTTCGACGGCCTCACCAACCTGGAGCGTGTGAATCTATTCAACAATTCGCTGACCGCCCTGCCCAGCGACGTGTTCGACGGACTGGACAGCCTGCTCTACCTGCTGCTGAGCGGCAACTCGCTGGCCACGCTGCCCGAGGACGCGTTCGACGGCCTGTCCAACCTGCAAGTGCTGTTTCTACAGGAAAACCCGCTGGTCTGGTTGCCGCCGGACCTCTTTGCCGGGCTGTCCAGCCTGCAAGAGCTGCGCCTGAACTCGGACGACACTGACTTCACCCCGGCCCAGTCGCTGGCCTGCCTTCACGCCGGTCAGTTCGACGGCTTGGCCGAACTGCAAGATCTGCGGCTGGGCCTCCACCAATTGGGCAACATCGACCCCTCCTACTTCGCCAAGTGGGAACTGAACAAACTGGAGGAGCTGCGGCTGGGCGCCACGCGCATCAGCAGTTCGCCCCTCAGCTTTGCGGCGACCTACCAGACCGTGCTGCCCGCCCTGACCGAGAGCAAAACCTGGGTAGTGAACTCCGCCGATTTGACCGACCCGATTTGCGGTTCCATCAACGCCCAAACCGCGGGCAGCTATGACGGGACCGTATGGGTGTGGCTGGAAGAGACCGAGGTGCGTCCCAATCGGGCCCGGGTAAGCGACGCCGCTTTGCTGGGCGACGGTATCTGCGAATCCGACGCGACCGCGACCCGCCACCAACTCTGGACCTGGCAGCGCTCCGCCGACGGGGTGGCCTGGACCGACCTGCCCGCCGGCCGGCAGCCCAAGGACTATGGCGCCCGGGTAGCCGGCGAATGCTCCTTCCTCTACACCCCGCAGACCGATGACAACGGGATGTACGTCCGGGCCTACGTGCCGGTGGACACCACCGGCCTGGGCGAAAACAACTACCACAGCGCCGCCTACGGCCCGCTGAACGTCCAGCAGTAGTTCCCGGCAGGAGTTCTGACCCTTCAATTCCCTCTCCCTAAGGTATCCCCCCACTTGAGGCAACCCTCAAGGGAGAGGGGCCGGCCGAAAGACTCGGCCCGGGCGAGGCCGGAAAGTTCGCAGCCGCGTCCGATACTGGCGAGGTGCACGCCCTCGGCCCGGGCGAGGCCGGAAAGTTCCGCCGGCGGATACCGCGCCGGCGCCGGTGGAAGCGCGGTGCTTTCACGATGCGTTGATACAGGATAGCGGATACCGCGCCGGCGCCGGTGGATGACCCGGCCCGGGCGGGGCCGGAAAGTTCCGGCCCCGGGGTTTTCGGCTATCGCCCGGCTGGAATCCGTGCTAGGATTAGGGCCAATCATTCGACCACGGCGCTTTTTATGCATCGACTTGCGTATCGACGCAACCGGAAAAACCGGGGCAACTGGAAAAACCGGGATGGCAAAACCATCAGGGCAAGGTTTGCGCTGCCGTTGCTGGCGGCGCTGGCCGCCGCGGGCCTGGCCCTTTGGCTGGCGCCCACCACCCCGCCCATGGCGCAGGCCCAGGAAGCGACGGCCAGCTGCGGCGGCCCCGGCAACCCCCTCCACGGGCGTACGCAGAAGGTGGTCGACGCCATCCTCACGTTGCTTGGCGAGCGCAATTGCAGCGTCATCACCGCCGCGCAACTGGCCGGAATGACGCATCTCGATGTAATCGGGCAGGACCTGGGTTCCCTGCAAAGCGACGACTTCGCCGGCCTCACCAGCCTGGAAAGCCTGCGGCTGTATAACAACGACCTGAGGCGACTCCCCAACGGAGTGTTCGACGGCCTTTCCAGCCTGGCAATACTGCGCCTGAACAACAACGAGCTGGTTGACCTGCCGCCGGACTTGTTTGAGGGTCTGTCCAGCCTGCAACAGCTGCGCATGGACACGAACCCTCAACTGGCCTGCATTCACGCCAGCCAGTTCGACGGCTTGTCCAACCTGCAACTACTGCGCTTGCAGGACACCCAATTGGGCAACATCAACCCCACCTACTTCACCCGGTGGAGCTTGAACAAATTGGCGGATCTGCGGCTTGGCGAGACGCGCATCAGCGCGGCGCCGATCGCCTTTGCCACCTACCAGGCCGTGCTGCCCGCCCTGGTCGAGGCCGACACTTACGTCAATAACACCACCGAACTGACCGACCCGATTTGCGAATCCATGGAACTGCTGGCCGCCTGCGGCGCCGGCAACCCCCTGCACTTACGCACGCAGAAGGTGGTCGACGTCATCCTTGCCGCGCTCTCCGCCAGTGATTGCAGCGCGGTTACCGCCGCGCAACTGGCCGGCATCACTACGCTTGACCTGAGCCGTCAGAAACTGTTCGCCCTGCGCGACGGCGACTTCGCCAACCTTACCGGCCTGCAAACCCTGCAGCTGTACGACAACTCGCTGACCACCTTGCCCAGCAATGTGTTTGACGGCCGCTCCAGCCTGCAAACCCTGAATCTGTACGACAACTCGCTGGCGTCGCTGCCCGAAGACCTGTTCAACGGCCTCTCCGGCCTGCAAACCCTGGACCTGCACGGCAACTCACTGGCGTCGCTGCCCGAAGACCTGTTCAACGGCCTCGCCAGCCTGCAAACCCTGGACCTGCACGGCAACTCGCTGGCGTCGCTGCCCGACGATGTGTTTGACGGCCTCTCCGCCCTGCAAACCCTGAACCTGTACGACAACTCGCTGGCGTCGCTGCCCGACGATGTGTTTGACGGCCTCACCGCCCTGCAAACCCTGAACCTGTACGACAACTCGCTGGCGTCGCTGCCCGACGATGTGTTTGACGGCCTCTCCGCCTTGCAAACCCTGAACCTGTACGACAACTCGCTGGCGTCGCTGCCCGACGATGTGTTTGACGGCCTCACCAGCTTGCAAACCCTGAATCTGTACGACAACTCGCTGGCCGCCCTGCCCGACGATGTGTTCAACGGCCTCACCAGCCTGCAAACCCTGGACCTGCACGGCAACTTGCTGGCAACCCTGCCCGAAGGCCTGCTCAGCGGCCTCTCCGCCCTGCAAGTCCTGAACCTGAACAACAACTCGCTGACCTGGCTGTCGCCGGACACCTTTACCGGGCGGTCCAACCTGCAAGAGCTGCTGCTGGCGGAGAACAGTTCGCTGGGCTGCATTCACGCCAGCCAGTTTGACGGCTTGTCCCAACTGCAAAAGCTGCATCTGGCCGGCGCCGGCCTGGGCAACATCGCCCCCCAATACTTCACCCGGTGGGGATTGAACCGGTTGGCGGAGCTGTCGTTCGGCGCCTTGACCCCCAGCGAGACGTCGCTCAGCTTTGCCGCATACCAGGCCGTACTGCCCGCCCTGGTCGAGGCCAGGACCACCTTCGCCACCGGCGGACTGTCCAATCCGATTTGCGCTTCCCCGGAACGGCTGGCCAACTGCGGCGGGACGGCCAACCCCCTCCACGGGCGCACGCAGAAAGTGGTCGACGCCATTCTCGGCGCGCTCTCGGCCAGCGATTGCAGCGCGGTTAGCGCCACGCAACTCTCCGGCATCACCACGCTTGACCTGAGCGCGCGGCGACTGTCCGCCCTGCGCGATGGCGACTTCGCCAACCTCACCGGCCTGGGAACCCTGCTGCTGAACGACAACGCGCTGACCGCCTTGCCCGAGGACGTGTTCGACGGCCTCTCCAGCCTGCAAACCCTGCAGCTGTACGACAACTCGCTGGCAACCCTGCCCGAAGATGTATTTGACGGCCGCGCCAGCCTGCAAACCCTGCAGCTGTACGACAACTCGCTGACCGCCCTGCCCGAGGACCTGTTCGACGGCCTCTCCAACCTGCGCTTCCTGCGTCTGGAGAACAACGCGCTGGAAACGCTGCCGCCGGACCTCTTTGACGGGCTGACCAGCCTGCGCGAGCTGCGTCTGGCGGACAACCGTCCGCTGACCTGCATTCATGCCGGCCAGTTCTCCGGCCTGGCCCAACTGCAAGAGCTGCATCTGGCCGGCGCCAAATTGGGCAACATCGCTCCCGCTCCTCACGCCGCCCAATGGGGCTTGAACCGTCTGGAGGAGTTGCGCTTCGGCGACACGCGCATCGGCAGTTCGGCGTTTGGCTCTTACCAGGCCGAGTTCCCGGCCCTGGTGGAGAGCCGCACCTACGTCCGGGCCCCGGCCGTACTGTCCCACCCGATTTGCGGTTTCATCACCGCCGAAACCGATGGCGGCGGCTTTCACACGCTGGTAGCGGTGGAACTGGAGCATACCCTGGTGTATCCCAACCGGACCAAGATAAGCGGCACCTCCGGCGATGGCGTCTGCGGCTCCGACGCGACCACCACCCGCCACGTACTCTGGGCCTGGCAGCGCTCCGCCGACGGGGTGGTCTGGACCGACCTGGCCGCGAACCGGCAGCCCCCGGACTATGGCGTCCGGGCCGCCGGCGAATGCTCCTTCCACTACACCCCGCAGACCGCCGACGACGGGATGTACGTCCGGGCCTATGTGCCGGTGGACACCGCCGGCGTGGGCGAAAACAACTACCACAGCGCCCCCTTCGGCCCGCTGAACGTCCGGTAAACGCCCGGTAAGCTTCCCCTATGGAGTAGTCCCGGCCTTTCAACTCCCGCTCGCTTGAGGTATCCCTACAAGGGAGCGGCACGGGAGCGGGAAGGGTTGGAGGGCTCGTCCCAGACAAAATCGCGGGTTTTTCAGCTACCGCCGGGCTGGAATTTGTGCTAGGATTAGAGCCAGTTATTCAGCCGAGGTACTTTTTATGCATCGACACAGCCGAAGACGCAACCGAAAAAACCGGTACGGCAAAATCCTCAGGGCAAAGTTTGCGTTGCCGTTGCTGGCGGCGCTGGTCGCCGTGGCGACGGCGCTTTGGCTGGCGCCGTCCACCACCACCCCGCCCATGGCGCAGGCCCAGGAAGCGACGGCCAGCTGCGGCAGCGGCCCCCTCCACGGGCGCACGCAGAAGGTGGTCGACGCCATCCTCGGCGTGCTCTCCGAGACCGATTGCAGCGCCGTTACCACCGCGGACCTGAACGGCATCACTGGTACTATGGAGATACGCTACAAGAGCCTGAATTCCCTGCTAAGCGACGACTTCGAGGGCCTCTCCAGCCTGCAACAGCTGAATCTGCACGGCAACGATCTGACCGAGTTGCCCCGCGGCGTGTTCGACGGCCTCTCCAGCCTGACCCACCTGCGTCTGTGGGACAACGATCTGACCACCCTGCCCGACGGCGCGTTCGACGACCTCTCCAACCTGGAATTCATCCGCCTGAACAGGAACCAGCTGGAGTGGCTGCCACCGGACCTGTTTGAGGAGACTCCCAACCTGACCGGTCTGCATATGGACGCGAACGATCAGCTGGCCTGCATTCACGCCAGCCAGTTCGACGGCCTGTCCAGCCTGGAGCTGCTGGAGCTGCATAACACCCCGTTGGGCAACATCAACCCCACCCACTTCACCCGGTGGAGCTTGAACTCGTTGACGGAGCTGCGGTTTGGCGGCACGCTTATCGCTGATTCGTCGCTCAACTTTGCCGACTACCAGGCGGTGCTGCCCGCCCTGGTCGAGGCCAACACCCGGGTCGACTCCGGCGGCTTTACCGACCCGATTTGCGATACCCTGGAACGGCTGGCCGACTGCGGCGCCGGCAACCCCCTCCACGGACGCACGCAGAAGGTGGTCGACGCCCTCCTCGCCGCGCTCTCCGCCACCGATTGCAGCGCGGTTACCACCACGCAACTGGCCGGCATCACCGCGCTTCACCTGAACGGGCTGCGACTGCGCGCCCTGCAAGACGGCGACTTCGCCAACCTAACCGGCCTGATAAACCTGCATATACAAATCAACCAGCTGACCACCCTGCCCAGCGACGTGTTCGACGGCCTCTCCAGCCTGCAACGGATCGACCTGTTCGACAACGAGCTGACCACCTTGCCGGAAGACGTATTCGACGGCCTCTCCAGCCTGCAAGAGCTGAATATGTTCGACAACGAGCTGACCACCTTGCCCAGCGACGTGTTCGACGGCCTCTCCAGCCTGCAAACCCTGCGGATATACACCACGCCGCTGGCCACTCTGCCGGAAGACGTGTTCGACGGTCTCTCCAGCCTGGAAACCCTGGACCTGCACAGAAACGAGCTGACGACCCTGCCCGAAGACCTGTTCGACGGGCTTTCCAGCCTGCAAGACCTGGAACTGTACGACAACTCGCTGGACACCCTGCCCGAAGACCTGTTCGACGGCCTATCCAGCCTGCAAGAGCTGAATCTGAGCAGTAACTCGCTGGACACCCTGCCCGAAGACCTGTTCGACGGCCTATCCAGCCTGGGACAGCTGAATCTGAGCAGTAACTCGTTGGACACCCTGCCCGAAGACCTGTTCGACGGCCTATCCAGCCTGAACGCGCTGCGTCTGCCTGACAACTCGCTGGACACCCTGCCTGAAGACGTGTTTGACGGGCTGTCCAGCATGACCTTGCTGCGTCTGGACAACAACTCGCTGGACACCCTGCCACCGGACCTGTTTGACGGGCTGTCCAACCTCCGCGAGCTGTATCTGACCGACAACGGGGCGCTGGCCTGCATTCACGCCGGCCAGTTTGACGGGCTGACCAATCTGCGCGAGCTGCATCTGGCCGGCACTAAATTGGGCAACATCGATCCCACCCCTTACGCCGCCCAGTGGGGATTGAACGAGCTGGAAGAGCTGCGCTTCGGCGGCACGAGCATCGGCAGTTCGTCGCTTAACTTTCAGGATTACAAGGACGTGTTCCGGGATCTGGTTGAAAGCCGCACCTACGTCCGGGACCCCGCCGAACTGTCCCAGGCGATTTGCGGTTTCATCGTGGTCGAACCCGATGGCACCTATGACGGGACCATCCAGGTGTGGCTGAATAATGCCCATGTGTATCCCAACCGGGCCCGGACGGCCGGCACTTCCGGCGACGGCCACTGCGGCTCCGAAACGGCCGAGGCCCAGCACGAACTCTGGACCTGGCAGAGCTCCAGCGACGGGGTAACCTGGACCGACCTGACCTCGGGCCAGCAGCCCAAGCCCTACGGCACCCGGGGCGCCGGCGAATGCTCCTTCCTCTACACCCCGCAGACCGCTGACAACAATATGTACCTCCGGGCCTACGTGAAGGTGGACACCGCCGGCGTGGGCGAAAACAACTACCACAGCGCCCCCTTCGGCCCGCTGAACGTTCGGCCGTAGGTAATGGGTACAGGAGAGTTAAGCCGTTATGAGCTACGAGACCATCAACATTGACCAGGTGCAGCGGGTCGCGATCATCACTCTGAACCGGCCCGAGGTGCTCAATGCCCTGAACCTTCAACTGGTGCGGGAGGTGGATGCGGCCCTGACCGACCTGGAACGGGACGAGGACGTGGGGGCCATCGTCATCACCGGCGCCGGGGAGCGGGCCTTTTCCGCCGGCGCGGATATTCACGAGAACCGGGAGCGGTCGGCGGAGGAACGGGACGCCGCCGCCGCCGAGCGGGCCGAATATACCTGGCATATGGCGAGCAGTCCCAAGCCCATCATCGGCGCCATCAATGGCCTCTGCTACGGCGGCGGCACGGTGATGGCGACCTCGCTGGACTTCCTGATTGGCTGCGACCAATCCAGCTTCCGCTTCCTGGCGGTGAACTACGGCCAGATGAACGCTACCTGGAGCCTGCCCAACCTGATTGGCTGGCCCCGGGCCAAGGAATTGCTCTACAGCGGACGGGAGGTTTTCGCCGAGGAAGCCTATCGCATCGGCCTGCTGAACCACCTGGTGCCCCGAGGGGAGTTGATCGACAAGGCGGTGGAAGTAGCTTCGGGTATCGCCAGGAACCGCATTGAGGGCGTCGCCAATATCAAGCAGATGCTCTTTGAGCATACCGGCAAGCCCATGGAGGAGCAGTTCTGGAACGAGGTCAACTCCCGGCAGGGCCGGTTCCGGGGGCTTTCGGTGGAGGAGGGCTTCAAGGACTTCCTGGACCGCAAGGGACGCAAACCCCAGGTTTCCTAGGCTCGGGCCGCCGAGATGACTTCCCCGACGGACGGCCCGGCGGCGCCCCTCCAACCGCAGCCGCAACCGGCCGGGCCTTCTGTACCGCCCGCGATGCCACCCGTTATACCGCCCCTCGGACGCCGTTCCCCGGCGCCCGAGGTTATCGCGCCCGACGGTTCGGAGATACGGCGGCTGCTGGATGGGCGACACCAGGCCGCCGGCGCCAGCATGGTGGAGGTCGTCCTGCCGGCGGGTCAGGTATCCCGGCCGGTATATCACCGAACCGTTGAGGAGTTATGGTACATCCTGGAGGGCCGGGGGCAGGTCTGGCGCTGTCCGCCGGATGCGGATACTGACGCCGCTGCTGATGCCAATACTGACGCCGCTGCTGGCCCGGCCCCCGGCGGCGCCCACTCGGGCGAGTTTGCGCCCGGTTTTGCGCCCCATCCGGTGCAGCCGGGGGACGCGTTGACCATTCCGACCGGGTGGCGGTTTCAGTTCAGCGCCGACCGGGACGCCAGCGTACCCCTCCGCTTTTTGTGCATTACCCTACCGCCCTGGCCGGGGCCGGCGGAGGCGCAGCCAGCGGATTACGGCGGGCTGGGCGCCGCCACGGTTTAATGGTCTAATGGTTTCGGCGCGGCGCCAGGCAATTACCCCTACTGCCGCCCGGCCAGGCCCGCAGTGCGCCGCCGGTTCCGGTTTCGGTCCCCCGCCCCCTCCCGCAATTGACGCCGGGCTTGCTGGCCCCCCCTTTTGCCCCGCCCGGCGTAGCCAGCGCGCGGTAGCCCAACCTCCGCCCCAGGCCACGCAGACGGTTGTCCTCCAGGTACAATTTAAGGCCGGGCCTGAAACCAGCCTACTGAAACCGGGCTGAGGGACATTACAAACGCCACGGCCACCCAGGATAAGCATACCCCGGAAGCCAACGGGTTACCAAATACCCGCCCCCGGTCTATAATAAATTGATGGTCGTAGATCCACTGCGCGATGGGGGCCGTTATGTCCCGTTTGATTTTTCCGCTGCTAATGATGCTGCTCCCCAGGTTTCTGCCCAAAATCCTGCTTTACCTGCTGCTGGTATGGCGGCTTACCTTTGACCGGCGGGTAAGCATCTTCCTGCGGGCTTTGACGCCGCTGGCCTTGCTTTATATCCTCTCGCCCTGGGACCTGATTAAGGACAGCATCCCCCTCATTGGCCGGCTGGACGACCTGATCATCCTGGGGCTGGCCCTGCTGCTGCTGATTAAGCTGGCTCCCCCGGAGGTGGTGAACGAACATCTGGGCATTGCACCCCGGACGGAGCGCCCGGAGGACAAGGACCCCTCCCAGGTAGTGGACGGCAAGGCCCGTTTCCTTGACGATGAGTAGCCGATGTTAACCCGCCGGGACTGCGGGGCCGCCCGGGGCAGGTCCGCCGGTGGCGCGACGAGCTTGCCACCGGAACTACCCGCGCCGCCGGGTACGGCCCGGCGGCCGGATCCGGGAGCGGCGGGCCACGCTGCTGCTGCCGATGCCGCCGATGCCGCCGCCGCTACTGCTACCACTGCTTCCGCGAGCAACGCCGCCGGGCCCGCTCCCGACGACGGTATTGCGCTCTATATTCACGTTCCCTTCTGCCAGACCAAGTGTCCCTACTGCGATTTCAATACCTACCAGGGCATCGAAGGTCTGATGCCGGCCTATCTGGAGGCTTTGACGATCGAGTTGACCACCTGGGGGCGGCTGTTGGGCCGGCCGGCGGTCAATACCGTATTCTTTGGCGGGGGTACACCCTCCTACCTGCCCGGCGGCGCCATCGGGAACCTCCTGGCCGCCACCGGCGCCGCCTTCCGGCTCCGGCCCAACGCCGAGGTTACCATTGAAGCCAACCCCGGCGACCTGGATTCGGTCAAGGCCGGGGGCTGGCTGGCCCAGGGCGTCAACCGGCTGAGCCTCGGGGTGCAGAGCCTGGACAATGACCTGCTGGCGCTGCTGGGCCGCCGGCACAACGCCGACCAGGCCATTGCCGCTTTCCGCACCGCCCGGGCGGCCGGGTTCGCCAACGTTAACCTGGACTTGATGTACGGGCTGCCCCGCCAGACGCCGGCGCAATGGCAGGACACCCTGCAACGGCTGGTCGCCCTGGAGCCGGCCCATATATCCCTCTACTGCCTGACCCTGGAGGAGGGAACGCCCCTGCATCGCTGGGTGGAGCAGGGCAAGCTGCCCCAACCGGACCCGGACCTGGCGGCGGAGCTGTACCACTACGCCGCGGAATTGCTGGCCGCCAGGGAGTACCACCACTACGAAATATCCAACTGGGCCAGGGACGGGTTGACCTCCCGGCATAACCTGGCCTACTGGCAGAACCGGCCCTACCTGGGCGTGGGGCCGGGCGCGCATTCCTGCCTGGGCGGCTACCGTTTCTGGACCCTGGACTCGCCCCGCCGCTACATTGCGGCGGTTAAGGAGTGGGCTGAGGCCGCGCCCCAACCGCCGGCGCCGCTGACCGCCGCCTGGCTGGAGAGCGTCGGCCCGGTGGGCGGACACGAGGAGATCCGCCCCGACCTGGCCGCCGCCGAAACCATGTTCCTGGGACTGCGGCTGCTGGACGGGCTGGACCTGGCCCAGGCCTCAGCGCGGTTGGGGATTGACCTGGCCGCCAGATACCGGTCTCAAATTGAGGAACTGCTGGCGCTGGAACTGCTGGAGCGTCGGGGCGAAGTTATCCGCCTGAGCCCGGCGGCCTACCTGATCGCCAATCAGGTTTTCACCCGGTTTCTGGATTGAGGGAGCCGGCGTCTGGCTCCCGCCGGCGACCGGCAACCTGAAGGCGCGCTTGGGGCGCCATCGCGAGAAAACCGCAACGGCACGGCAACTCAACTCGACGCAACGCAACGCGGAGTTATTTTTGCCGGCGGCGGGCCAGCGTGCGGCGGATGTAATCGGCCGCGTCCGGGGTTTTGCAGCCGGTTTCGCCATGGTCCACCGCCACCCTGCCAATCCTGGCGGCGGCGGCCAGGGCCAACGGCTCCAGGGTATCGTTGCGGATGCCAATGGCGATGAGGGCGTTGTTCATTGCATCCCTGACCCGGTTCTTGCGGGTATGAATCTCCCCCTCAATGTCGGCCAGGCGGTCGGCGAAGTAGGCGTCGGGCAAGTCCCGGTTTTTTAGCGCCAGGTGCGCCACCAGGCACCAGCCGGCGCGGCCGGGCCACTCGGCGGCGGAGCTGCGCCACGCCTCGGCCCTGTCGCCGGCCAGAGCAGTCTCACCCACCCAGCCGGCAAAGGCGTCGGTAACTACGTAATTGTCCAGATCCGCAACCCAGGCATCCAGCAGGGCGGCGTCGGCCCGGGCCGGGTCGGCGACCAGGGTCGCCAGCGTCCGGGCGTCGTGGTTCCCGGTGGCCCACAACTCCCCGGCCAGAGCGTGGTTGCGCCGGATCGCTTTCGCCAGCCGGCGCTGGTCGGCATAGCTGACGCCGAACAGGTTATCGCCAACGCCGTGCCGCCGGTAAATTTTCCGGTTCCGGGCCGTGCCCCGGGCTTCCAGTTCCTGCATGGCTTGCTGGAGGTTCATAGCGGGCCTTCCCCTTTTCGGTTCATTAGTCGCCAATGACACGATGCTGACACGGTACTGACTATGGTACTGACACCGTACTGACACGGTACACCACCCTCCAATACTCTGCCAGGCGTAAACCGGCCCAACTACGCCCGATTTCCCTCCGGGGCAACCGCCCGTGGCCTCCCCCTCCCGGCCTGGCCGGCCTTCCGGCTTTCGCGGGAAGGCCGGTTGAGCGACAAAGCGGGTTGGTGCTATGCTGGAGACCAACCTGCCGCTCCAGGGAGGTTGCGGCTGAGTTCGGCAAACACGCAGCTCAGACCATTCTACTCTACCCGCTTCAGCCGTGCCGAGGCCGACCAGAGCAGCGAGAATCATTGGGGCAGGGCTACATTTCCTCCGTCTCGGATCCTCCGTCTCGGAGTTGGAGTAAGCGTCTTTATGTACGTAATCGGCACCGCCGGCCACGTGGACCACGGCAAATCTACTCTGGTCAAGGCTTTGACCGATATTGACCCGGATCGGCTGCCCGAGGAAAAGGAACGGGAGATGACCGTGGACCTGGGCTTTGCCTGGATGACCCTGCCCAGCGGCCGGGAAGTGAGTATCGTGGATGTGCCGGGCCACGAGCGGTTCATCAAGAATATGCTGGCCGGGGTCGGCGCCATCGACCTGGCCCTGCTGATTGTGGCCGCCGATGAAAGCGTGATGCAGCAGACCCGGGAGCATCTGGCGATTCTGGATATTCTCCAGATTAAGCGCGGCCTGGTGGTCATCACCAAGACCGACCTGGTGGATGCCGAACTGGTGGAACTGGTCCAGGCGGAGGTGGAGGACGTGGTGGCCGGCACCTCCTTTGCCGGCTGCCCGATGCTGGGCGTATCCGCCCATACCGGGGCTGGCCTGGCGGAGTTAAAGGCGACTATTGACCGGATTCTGGACCAGACCGGAGCGCGCCGCGACCTGGGCCGGCCCCGCCTGCCCGTTGACCGCTGCTTTTCCATCTCCGGCTTTGGCACGGTGGTTACCGGCACCTTGATTGACGGCCTGCTGGCGGTGGGGCAGGAGGTGGAACTGGCGCCTTCCGGTATGCGGGGCCGGATCCGGGGCTTGCAGAGCCACAAGGAGCGGGTGGAGCAGAGCGACCCGGGCGTCCGGCTGGCGGTGAACCTGTCGGGCATCGCCCGGGCCGAGATACAACGGGGCGAGTTCGTGACCACTCCGGGCTGGCTGCGCTCCACCCGACGGCTGGACGCCCGGCTGCGGATGGTCCGGGGCGCCCCCCACCCCCTGCGCCACAACGCCGGCATTACCTTTCACCTGTTCACCGGCGAAACTACGGCGCGGGTCCGGCTGCTGGACGCCGACCGACTGGCTCCCGGCGAGGAGGGCTGGATTCAGTTGCTACTGGATGCGCCGGTTCCCATGGTCAAGGGAGACTACTTTGTTCTCCGCTCCGCCGAGGACACCCTGGGCGGCGGACAGGTGGTTGACCCCAACCCGCGGCGGCGGCACCGGCGCTTTAACCAGGAAACCATCGAACAACTGATGCTATTGGACCAGGGCGCCGCCGAGGATATTATTTTCAGCGTGGCCGACCAGTGGGGGCCTTGCGACCTGCGCACTCTGGCTCAACGTTCCAACCTGTCCACCACCGAGGCCCTGGAGCGGGCCGTCCCCCTGGCCGAAAGCGGCGACCTGGTAATCCTGGGCAATCTGGGCGGGGAAAACGATGCGGTAGTCTATTCGGCCCAGGGCTGGGACCGCCTGAAGGGTAAGGTGCGGGTAGCCCTGCAAACCTACCATAACCGGCACCCCCTGCGGCGGGGCGCTCCTACCCAGGAAATCCGCAGTCGCACCGGATTGTCCCAAGCCGTGTATCTGAAGGCCCTGGCCCGCCTGGTGGAAGAGGATTGCCTGGTGGAGGAAGGCCAATACCTGCGCCTCCCCGACCACCGGGTATCGCTGACGCCGGAACTGGAACGGCAGGCCGCCGCCTACCTGGAGTCCCTGGAACGGAACCCCTACTCGCCCCCGACGGAGCGGCACCCGGATCCGGAACTGCTGGGAGCATTGATCGATGCGGGCAAGGTGGTAAAGGTCAACGAGTCGGTGGTCTTCGCCGCCGCCGCCTACCGGGAACTGACCGAGAAAATTGTGGCCTACCTGGAGGAAAGCGGCAGCATCACCGTCGCCGACGCCCGCACGATGTTCGACACCAGCCGCAAGTACATCCTGCCCTTGCTGGAACATTTGGACCAGCAACGGATCACCCGGCGGGTGGGGGATGCGCGGGTGTTGCGGTAGGGGATACTAGTCCTTCCAGCCGTCAGAACATCGACCGCTTCGGTTACGACCAAAATCCAGTTGGAACTTATGCAACAGCGACCCTGCGTCCATTTCAGTTCCTCCCTTTACATCCCGACAAACCCATTATACCGCCCCCATCAAAATCCCAAAACCCGATTGACATTTCCCGGCCGGTTTTATATAATTCCTCCCGTATCAAGCTGGCTGGTTGCATGGCCCCGGGGTTACGGGGCCTTTTCTGGTATTAAAATTGGCCCGGTCAAGCTACTTTATGCCCTGGCCCCTGTGGCGCAATGGTAGCGCAGTCGATTTGTAATCGACAGGTTAGGGGTTCGAGTCCCCTCGGGGGCTCCACAGGTTGATCTCCGTACCTAATGGCATCGGTTCAGTGCGGCCCGACTTCCGATCCCGACGTCCGGTATGGATTCGGGAGGATTACGGAGTCGGGTGCCGTCAGGGAGGGGTGGGTGAGTGGTTAAAGCCACCAGACTGTAAATCTGGCGTTCGGAAGAACTTCGCAGGTTCGAATCCTGCCCCCTCCACCATACTGTAAGCCGGAATAGAATAAAGTAGCTCTATTTAACCGAACCAAAACTCAATAATTTCGGGAGACACGGGCCCAGATAGCTCAGCGGTAGAGCACGTTCTTGGTAAGAACGGGGTCGGCGGTTCAATCCCGCCTCTGGGCTCCAGCCTTCCCCAGGGAAAGAGAGGAGAAAGGACTAAATGGCCAAGCAGCAATTCGACCGTTCCAAGCCCCACGTGAACGTGGGCACCATCGGGCACGTTGACCACGGCAAGACCACCCTCACCGCCGCAATCACCAAGGTTATGGCGGAGAAGGGGATGGCTAACTTCCGGGACTTCGGCAGCATCGACAACGCGCCGGAAGAGCGGGCCCGGGGCGTAACCATCGCCATCGCCCACGTGGAATATGAGAGCGAAACCCGCCACTATGCCCACGTGGACTGCCCCGGCCACGCCGACTATATCAAGAACATGATTACCGGCGCCGCCCAGATGGATGGCGCCGTCCTGGTAGTCAGCGCGCCCGACGGCCCGATGCCCCAGACCCGGGAGCATATCCTCCTGGCCCGCCAGGTGGAGGTGCCTCGCATCCTGGTCGCCTTGAACAAGGTGGATATGATGGACGACGAGGAGTTGCTGGAACTGGTGGAACTGGAAGTCCGGGAATTGCTCAGCCGCTACGACTTCCCCGGCGACGACACCCCCATCGTCCGGGTCAGCGCCCTCAACGCGCTGGACGGCAACCCGGAGGCGATGGAGGGCGTAGCCAACCTGGTACAGGCCATGGACGACTACATCCCGGTGCCGGAACGCCTCACCGACCGGCCCTTCCTGATGCCCATCGAGGACGTTTTCGGCATCAAGGGGCGCGGCACGGTGGTAACCGGCCGGGTGGAGCGGGGCACCCTGAAACAGGGGGAGGAAATTGAAATCATCCGCTCCGGCGACGTGCGCAAGACCGTCGCCACCGGCCTGGAGATGTTCCACAAGCTGCTGGCCACCACCGAGGCCGGCGACGCCGTGGGCATCCTGCTCCGGGGCGTGGACCGGGACGAGGTGGAACGGGGCCAGGTGGTGGTAAAGCCCGGCTCCATGAAACCCCATACCCGGGCCGAGGCGGAAGTGTACGTCCTGAGCCGGGAGGAGGGCGGCCGACATACTCCCTTCTTCTCCGGCTACAAGCCCCAATTCTATATCCGAACCAGCGACATCACCGGCGAAATTAACCTGCCCGAAGGGGTGGAAATGGTGATGCCCGGGGATAACATCACTATGACCGTATCCCTCATAACCCCCATCGCCCTGGAAGAGCGGCAGCGTTTCGCCATCCGCGAGGGCGGCCGCACCGTAGGTTCCGGGGTATTTACCAGGCTGCTGGACTAGGAATCAACCATCTATAGCCCCCTTACCCCGGCCCTCTCCCGGAGCGGAAGGGGCCGGGGTAGGGGAGACGTTACCGGAAAAGGATTGCATTATGGCCAGAAAATCCGCCGACATCCGGGGAGTCATTACCCTGCAATGCAGCGATTGCCGGGAGCGGAATTACGCTACGGTCAAGAACCGCCGGAACGATACCCAGCGGATGGAGTTGCGTAAGTACTGTTCCCGCTGCCGAAGCCACAAGAGCCACCGCGAAGTACGGTAAGGGTAGGTTCTAATGGCCCGGGTCAGTACCCAGCAGCGCAACCAGACGCCCATCACGCCGCGCAGCGTAGGGCGGGTCAGTCCGATTCTCTTCCTCCAGGAAGTGGTAGCGGAGCTGCGCAAGTCGGTATGGCCCAGCCGGGAAGAGACGGCCCGCCTTACCGCCATAGTTATCGCCCTGGCGGTGGTCATCGGTTTCTTTCTCGGCGGCCTCGACCGGTTATTCGCCGAACTGTTCAACCGGCTCATATTCCAGCTGTTTTAGCGCCGGGGGCGCCCGGCCCGGCAGACGCTGTTGCCCTTATACCGCCGCGGCGCGGCGATGATGACCACCACCACTACCGCAGGCACTACCCCAGGATGACCAGGGAGTAGCAATGACCACTGAAAGAGAAAGCCCGGTGGAAACGGAACTGCAATCGGACCTGCCAGCTCAAGCGCACCCGGATCTGCACTGGTATATCGTCCACACCTACTCCGGCCAGGAAGACCGGGTCAAGAAGAACCTGGACCTGCGGATTCAGAGTCTGGATATGCAGGACCGGATCTTCCAGGTTACCGTCCCTACCGAAGAGGAAGTAATCTTCAAGGACGGGAAACGGAAGTCGGAGCAGCGCAAGCTCTACCCCGGCTACATCCTGGTACAAATGAATATGGACGACGAAAGCTGGTACGTGGTCCGCAATACCCCGGGAGTAACCGGGTTCATATCTACCGAGGACGATTACGACAAGCGGCCCAAGCCGGTGCCTTTGGAAGATGCGCAAGTGGCCGCCATTCTGAAACAGTCGGAATCCGGGCCGGCCCGGATTAAAATCGGACTGCAAGCCGGCGACACGGTACGTATCACCGAGGGGCCTTTCGTTGACTTCGTGGGCGCCATCGGCGACGTGGACGAAGGCAAGGGCAAGGTTCGGGTGCTGGTCTCTTTCTTCGGACGGGAAACGCCGGTGGAACTGGACTTTTTACAAGTGGAACGCACTTAGGAGGCGCCGGGTGGCAAAAAAAGTCAGGGCAATTATCAAGCTGCAACTGGAGGCGGGCAAGGCTACCCCCGCTCCGCCGGTCGGCCCGGCCCTGGGTCAGCACGGCGTCAATATCATGGGCTTCGTCAAGGAATACAACGAGCGTACCTCCGCCCAGGCCGGCACCATTATCCCGGTACACCTGACGGTCTTCGAAGACCGCTCCTTTACCTTCGTAACCCGCACTCCTCCGGCGTCGGACTTGCTGCGCCGGGCCGCCGGGGTGGCGAAGGGCGCCGGCGATTTTCGCCAGGGCCGCGTCGGAGCCATCAGCCGCCAGACCCTGCGGGAAATCGCCGAAACCAAGCTGAAAGACCTCAACGCCAACTCGGTGGAACAAGCGATGTCCATCATCGAAGGCACTGCCCGCAGTATGGGCATCCGGGTGGAAGAGGACTGAGCTTATCCGACCGGCCCTCCTGACCCTTGTCGCAGGATACGGGGGATGCGGGGCTGGCTCCACTACGCTCGCCATAACGGATGAAGGGGATTGAGCAATACTATGCCCAAGCACAGCAGAAGACACGCTAACCTGGCCGAACGGGTGGCTCCGGATAAGCCGTACCACCCCAGGGAGGCCATTGACCTGCTCAAGGAGTTAGCCAGCGCCAATTTCGACGAGACCCTGGAAATGCACCTCCGCACCAGCGCCGACCCGCGCCACGCCGACCAGATGGTGCGGGCAGTAACCGTCCTACCCCACGGACTGGGCAAGCAGGTGCGGGTGCTGGTCTTTACCAGCGGCGAGGGCGCGGACATCGCCCGCCAGGCGGGAGCCGACTATGTGGGCGATGATGACTTGATTGCGCGAATTGAAGGCGGCTGGCTGGGCTTTGAGGTAGGCTTGGCTACGCCGGAGATTATGCCCAAAATCGGTAAGCTGGGCCGCATCCTGGGCCGCCGGGGCTTGATGCCCAACCCCCGCACTGGTACGATGGTACAGCCGCGGGATCTGGGCCGGGTGATTGGGGAATCCAAGGCCGGCCGCCTGGAATACCGCACCGACCGAACGGCGATAATCCATTCTCCCTTCGGCAAAGCCAGCTTCGATACCGACCATCTGCTGGAAAACCTGGCCGTGCTGGTGGATTCCATCGTCCGGGCCAAGCCGGCGGCGGTCAAGGGCGCTTTCCTGCGCTCCGCCTACCTCAGCTCATCCATGGGGCCGAGCATCCCCCTGGACCTGAACGCCCTGCAAGCACTGAAACCGGAGTAGCGGCGCGCCGGAGGAAGCCCTTGCGCTTGCGCTCCGACTCGCAAAGTTCTGACTCGGCAGGGCCCCTGAAGTACCCCTGCCTAAAGTACCCCTGAAGGAAGCGCGCCGTCCGGTACGCACCGGAAAAGAACCGGATATAGAAGGGGCCGGATACGCCGATTAACCAAAACGAACTGAAACTTGCATCGCTAAATCAACCTTAACGCTGTAGAACGCCGGTCTCCCTGAGGGAGCCAAGGCCCCGGGTCGCCGGGGCGCCGGCCGAGGCGCAACCCAACCGGACTGAATGCGGTCCTTGTCCGACCCTGCCCGGTTCCCCTGCGTCTCAGCTATGGGCGCAGGGATTTTTTTGAAAGGAGGTACGCCTTTGCCAACACCGGCTAAAATAGAGCGCGTGGCCGAACTGAAGGACAAGCTGGAACGCTGTTCCATCGCCCTGACCGCCGGCTATGCCGGCATTCCGGTGAACGCTATGACCGACCTGCGGCGCCGGCTACGGGACGCCGGGGTGGAGTTCGTAGTGGTCAAGAATACCCTGGTAAACCTGGCCGCCGCTGAAGCCCAGGTGTCCCAGTTACGGGAAATCGTAACCGGCCCCACCGCTATCGCCTTCGGTTACGCCGATCCGGTGGACGCCGCCCGGGCGGTAAACGAGTATATCCGGGCTACCCGGTCCCCGCTGGAAATCCACGGGGCGATACTGGGCGACGGCCCAACCCTGGCCCGCGCCGAGGTGGAGCGGTTGGCCTCCCTGCCGACCCGACCTCAAATGCTGGCCAACCTGCTGGGGCAAATTCAGTCTCCCATCCAGCGCCTACTGGGCGTCCTGAACGGCCCTTTGCAGAACCTGGATGGCCTGTTGCAAGCCCGCATCCGCCAGTTGGAGGCGGAGGCCGCTGACTGACCCGGCTCCAGATCCGTGTATTCCCCCGTCTCTGCGATTGGAAAGTCTTCCCTCGGAGACCCGGAAGTACACCGCGATTCATCGCTGGAAAACCTAATACTCAAGCAAGCAAAGGAGGCCCTGCCCAATGGTTACTAAAGAGGAACTGCTGGAAACGATCAAAGGTATGAGCGTACTGGACCTGGCCGACCTGGTTAAGGCATTGGAGAATGAGTTCGGCATTACCGCCGCGGCGCCGGTGGCCGTGGCCGCCGCCCCGGCCGGCGCCGAAGCTGTCGTGGAAGAGGACGAGCAGACTGAGTTCGACGTCAGCTTGCAAGCCATCGGCCCCAACAAAATTAACGTCATCAAAGCCGTCCGGGAGGTTACCTCTCTGGGGCTGCGGGAAGCCAAGGAACTGGTGGAGTCGGCCCCGGCCCGCATCAAGGAAGGCATCGCCAAGGACGAAGCGGAAACCGTCAAGGCCAAGCTGGAAGAGGCCGGAGCCGCCGCCGAGGTACGGTAATCCCTATACCCTGAAATTCCGGCGCGCTGACTCCCCAGCCCCGGCGTCCCGGTGGTGAAGCCCCCTTCACCTGCCGGGACGCCGGGATTACACCCAGAGCCGATCGACCCGACAAGCCCGTCGATACCCGGAGAAATTGTGATGACCCCGGAAAGGGAGGAATACTACCGGCAACTGGCGGCGGATAATCCCGGTATGCTCTGCTCGGAGCTGCCCCCGGAGATTCTGGAGGCGTGCGCGGCGGAGGCCGAACCCACCGCCTTTATGGAGGAGTTTCTGACCGCCGGCCACGTCCAGTGGCTGCTGCAACGCTACCGGCGACGCCTGCCCCAGGAACAGATCAACAACAACATCCTGCGGCTGTGGCTCCGGGCCTGCCGCCTGCAAACCAGCAGGCTCACCGGCGCCCCCGACCCGGACTGGGACCAGCCTTTCTTTTCCACCGAGGAGCTGTAAAGAAGCCCGGCAAATCGGTAACCCCGAGCCCCGACGTGGCATTCCCGGCGCCGCTGCGCCCCGGCGGTGTCAAGCGGGCTTTCCGCCCCCAGGAACGCAGCGGCGCGCCGGGAGTTACAGGTTCAACTGCGGGACCATATAGCCCCGAACCTTGTTGTATATCTGGAGGCGGCTGCGCTGGCTATCCACTACCAGCAGCCGCTCCTTTTCCCCGTCATAAACCAAGCCGGTGGGCAAAGCGAACCGCCACTCCGATTCCTGGCCGGAGATGCCCACTTCCCGGCGGCGCTTCTTGTAGTCGGCGTTGGCGTCCACCGTCAGCTTGGCCCAGTGGGAAAGCTCCTGGGCATCGCCGATGAGGGTGATGATAAAATTGCCCCGGGCATCAAAGATATGCACCCGCCCCGGATGCTGGCCGTTATCGCTCCAGTCGGCGATGTAAACATCGCCCTCCGGGTCCACCGCCACACTGGTAGGCAGGTACAACTGACCCCGCTCGGCGCCGGGGCCGCTGCCGAACTGGGCCAGCCACTGTCCTTCGGAACTGAACTTCTGTACCCGGTGGTTCCGGTGGTCGGCCACATAGACGTTGCCCTCCCGGTCGGTGGCGAGGCCCCAGGGGGAATTGAACTGGCCGGCGCCAGCGCCGAACTCGCCCCAGCCGGTCAGGAAGCGTCCCTCGGTGGTGAACTTGCGTACCTGATGGCTGCGACCGTCGGTTACATAGAGGTTGTCGCCGCCGTCGATAGCCAGATTAGCCAAGCCATGGGATTGGCCATCATCGCTGTCCGGCCCCAGGGAGCTCCAGCGGGCCAGGAAGTTGCCCTCCCGGTCATAGACGGAAACCAGGTTGAGCCACTCATCGGAAACGTAAATCCGGCCCTGGCGGTCGGTAACGATGCCGGAGGCCCAGATGAATTCACCATCGCCATTGCCGTACTTGGCGAACTCGCCCAGGAACTCCTCCTGGCCCCATTCGGCGCCGACGGTTACTTGCGAAACCCGGGCGCCATAGCCGACCCGGTTCCAGGGTACGTTGCTGATTCCCTCGCTGCCCCGGTTGACCACGTAAACCAGGTCGCCCGGCCCCAGGGCGGCGGCCACCGGCTGGCTGAACCCCATGCCCGACTGCGCGCCCCGCCCTACCGAGTGGCTGTAGTCGTAAGTGCGTCCGGCTGCTACCTGCGTAAGCATTCTCTCTCTCCTGATAAATGTAATGTTAATTCACCTGGTTGCGCCAAAACGGGCAGATTTCTGCTTCACCGCCGCGCCCGCCGCGAAGCTCCGGGAACCTTCGGGACTCGGCGTATCTTGACACAAGAAACCCGGTAGGAACCGGGTTTCTACCGGTTAAATTGATCTTAAATTGATCGCGCCCGCAATTGCCGCGGAACTAGGCGTTCCTCTACCATATCTACCGTCATGGTGAAAATTTCCAGCGTAGTCGCCCCCAGCAGATACTCTCCCTCGGGGCCAAAGATGACCGGGCAATGCCATTCCCGTCCGTCGCTGGCGCCGATGGCGATACGCGCCATTCCCACGTCCCACTCCACCCGACTGCCGTCAGCGATGCCAAATTCCTGACGCCCCGACGGTCTTATGCCCAGCTGGGCCAGTAAAGCTGCCGGCAGCATCGAGGGGAACGAGCCGGTATCCACCAGCGCCGGCGCTGTAGTTAGCCGGCCGCCACCGGGATGGCCCACGCCAATTTCAACCGTGAACGCCCCCTAACCGGCGTCAGCCCCCGTTTCGATTTCTCCGACACCATTTACGGCCCTCCGCCATTCCGGTCCCCGGGGCGCTCCCTTCCGGCGCCGGCTGAAACCTCGGCCTGAATTGAGCGCCTCCGCAACTGCTTCAGGACCAACTACCCATCCACCAGATCATCCACCGGGTCAACCATCCGGCGGAAAAACTTCGCGGGCAGCCGGGGCAGCCGCCCCGAGGGGTCGCCCCGGCTAGATGAACCGGGGCTTTTCAAAGATGCCGCCCACCAGGGGTTGAGCGTCCAGGCCCATCCAGTCCTCGACGATGGTGGTATAGACGCTGCGGAAGTCCAGGTTCGGCACCAGGTCGCCCTGTTCCAGGTCTTCCGGGCGGGTGGAGGGATATTCGCCATACTCGCCGCCCCTGACCGGTTCCCCGGCGATAAAGGCCACCCCGCCGGCGCCGTGGTCGGTGCCGGAGCCGTTGTCGTGAACCCGCCGGCCGAACTCGGTGAACAGCAGCATTATCACGTTATCGGCAGCGTCATTCTCCCGCAGGTCGTCAAAGAAACTCTCCACCGCCTGGGAAACGTCCAGCCACAGTTTGTCGTGCATCCCCACCTGGTTGGAGTGGCTGTCGAAACTGCCGTGGTCGCAGTAGAAAATGCGGGTGCCCAAGTTGGCCTGATGTACCTGAGCAATGCCCTTGAGCTTGGCGGCGATGGTGGTGTCCGGGTACTCCACACCGGAGGAATACTGCTCCGGCGCCACCTTCAGGATGTCAGCGGCTTTCATGGAATCCAGCCCGGTCTGCCCCAGATAGTCCATTACGGCGCCGGCGCCGATGGTAGGGGAGTAGAGGCGGGTGAACCGGACGAGAATCTTGTTCCGCTGTTCCGCCTCGTTGATCCCGGTAAGCAGGCCAAAGGAATCCAGGTCGTCCACGCAGGCCACCGGCACGCCGGGCAGGGCCAGGGCGCGGGGCAGGCTGGGGCCAAAACTGACGGTGGTAACCACGTTTTCCTTGTGCGGGTCGATTTCCCTGGTGGCCCGGCCCAGCCAGCCCTCGGTGCCCAGCTTGTCCGGCTCGCAGGTATGCCAGATGTCCATGGAACGGAAGTGGGAGCGGGGCGAGTTGGCGTAGCCTACGCCGTGAATAATCGCCAGCTTGCCCTGGTCGTACATATTCTTCATCGGCCCCATGGTGGGGTGCAGGCCGACCTTATCGTTGAGCTTCAAGACCCGGTCTTCCGCCACACCCACCGCCGGGCGGTTGTCCCGGTAGAGGGGGTCGGTGTAGGGAATGACCGTGTTCAGGTAGTCGTTGCCCCCGGTAAGCTGCAAAACCACCAGCACCGGGTCTTTCTTGGTCGTGGACATTCTTGTTTCCTCCTGGCGATGTGGGTTTGGTTCCTGAATATGCCCTTCGGATTTTTGGATCAGAGCCGTTGACCTAACGGGTCAATAACCGGGCCTTTCGGACGCGGGGAACGCCGCACCCCGAGCGCGACCCGCTGCCCCTAGCCCCCGCGTAAAGCCAGGGTTACCAGGGCGGCGATGACACCGCACAGGCCGGCCAGAATTACGCCAGCCAGTCCCATGATGGACAGCATGATTTGCCGCTGCCCGGCCTGCAAGTCTTGCATTGAGCGGGACATTTCGGTTATCCGGCCTTCCATATTAGCCATACGCTCTTGCAGGCCGGACATCTGCCCTTGCAGACCATCCATCCGCCCTTCCAAGCTATCCATGCGCCCTTCCAGGCTGGACATCCGCTCTTGCAAGCCGGACATCTGCCCTTCCAGTCCATCCATCCGCCCTTCCAGGCTGGACATCCGGGCTTCCGATACGGGGTAGCTTTCCGATTCCGTTACCATCCGGTTTACCGTCCTTCGGGAAGGTCCTTCCGGTGAGGGGCCGGGGATTTTACCCTCCCGGCCCCTCACCGGAGCCTTAAGCGTACTGGTAATCCCGCAGGGAGACGATCAGTTGCAGCAGTTCCGATACCCGCTGGGTGGAAGCGGCCACGTCCGCCCCGGCGCCCCAGGTCAGGTCGCCGCCGGGGTTGGCGTGGTCCAGGAGTTCCTGACGGGTTTCGGCGTTCACTTCCAGCGGCCCCATCAGGTCCAGGCAGGTAGCCACAAACTGGTCCGGCGTGGCGTCGCCCTGGGCCTGGAGCCGGTTGATGATGCTTTGCACGCCGGGGCGGGAAACATCGCCCACCATATCGGCGGTAAAGTTTATCCGGCGCATCAGCGAGCCGCTGTTAATCCACTCGGCGCCGGTGTGCCAACCCTCCACGCTGGGCGGATTGAGCAGGTCCTGGCCCATGTAGTTGGGCTGGCGGGACAGGTCGCCGATGCCGGGACCCGGAAAGTCGGAGCCGCCGACCAGCTTCAGGGTGCCGACCACTACCTCCGCCGGGCTCTTGAGCTTGGCGAACCGGGCATTCTTGAAGAAGTCGGAGTTGAACAACACCCGCAGGGTGGCGCGGATGTCGTAGCCCGATTCGATGAAGGCGTCAGCCAGGGCGTCGATGGCGTCCTCGTCCAAAGGCGGGGTAACCGCCCAGGCGGGAACCTGGGCCTCATCGGCCACGAAGAAGTTATACAGGTGGCGGGCAATGAAGGTGGCGGTGGCCGGATGCTGGCAGACGATGTCGATTATATCGTCGCCGTTGAAGTTGCCGGTCTCGCCCAGGAAGGTCTTTTCCCCGTTGTCGTGGTCCTCCGGGCGATAGACAAAGCTCCAGTCATGGCGACCCAGGGGGCCGCGGGGCAGCTTGGGTTCAATCGTCCAGCCGGTAAAGGCCCGGGAACACTCCCGCACGTCCACCTCGGTATAGTTGCCCACGCCCATGCTGAACAGTTCCAGCAACTCCCGGCCCCAGTTCTCGTTGACCGCCTCGGCGTGGTTCTCGCAGTTGTCCAGCCAGTAGATCATCGCCGGGTTTTTGGCTACATCGAGGAGCAACTCCTTGTAGTTGCCCAGGCCCTTCTCGCGGAAGAGGGTAACCATATTCTGGATTTCGTCGTAATGGTCCACCTTGGAGACGCCGGTGGCAAAGAGATGATGCCAGAAGAGGGCCATTTTCTCTTCCAGGGGGCGCCTGGTGTTGACCATAAACCAGAGCCATTCGGCAGCGCCCATGCCGGGCAGGGTGCCGGGGCGCCAGGTCCAGGGCTGGTAGCGCATCAGCTCAAAGCGGTCCAGGGCCTCCTCTTGCGGGTTCAGCAGTTCCTCAACGGTAGCTTCATAACCCCTGGCGGCGCGGGCTTCCAACTCCTCGCGGGTGGCGCCAAAGCCGGCGCGACGCATCAGGTGCGACATCAAGGCTATATCCTGGTTTGACATTGCCGTTCCTCCTCCTCGACAAAAAGATTGAGCAGCCGTTAAAAATAAGCATCCGTCCCGGTCATGGCTCGTGGGCCACAGCTCGTGGCGCACCCTTCGGCAAGTCCATTAGAGACGGCCAGAGAGCCGGTAGCGAGAGCCGACAGCGCCCGGTCGAACCATTGTCTGGAACGAACGATTATAGATTTGCCCGCATTATCCGCCACCGGTCCGGGGATTGTCAATTACGGGCCGGGCAATGACCATTAACCGGTGCCCCCTGATGTACGGATGCCGGATGGTCAATTACGGGCCGAGCAATGACCATTAACCGGTGGCCACTGATGGCGGATGACGGATGGTCAATTACGGGCCGAGCAATGGTTCAGGCGAAGATTCCCAGGGGGTTGAGCGAGCGGGGAACGTCAGTTACGTCCATTTCCTCTTTCCGTTTCAGGTAGCCCACTACCGCATAGGTAACCGGCGTGGCCGCCGCCTCATAGAGTATCTTGACCGTCCACTGGGCTATCGCGGCGCTCAGCAACTGGGCGCCGCTCCAGTCGGCGCCGACGCCAAAGGCGATAAAGATGAAGATGAAGGAGTCCAACCCCTGGCCCACTACCGTGGAACCGATGGTGCGCACCCACAGGTATCTGCCCCGCATCCGGTACTTCAGCAGGGCCAGCGCGGTGGCGTTGGCGAACTCCCCAACCAGGTAGGCCACAAAGGAAGCCGCCAGAATCCAGGGAACCTGGCCCAGGATACGGTCATAAGCGCCTTGTTCCTCCGGCGACCAGAAGGGAGCGCCCGGAATAATCCCGGTCAGCCACAGGGCGACCACCAACAGCAGATTGGCTCCGAAACCCAGCCAGATCACCCCCCGGGCAATCCGAAAGCCGTAAACCTCGGTCAGCACGTCGCCAACGATGTAGCTGACCGGGAAAATAATTATCGCGGCGGGCAGAACTACCGCGGCGCTGCCGAAAAACTCAAAGGGCAGGGTGAGCAGTTGGATGGGCTTAACCGCAATGATGTTGGAGGTAATCAGCACGGTCACGAACAGGGCTACGACAATGACGAAAGCGCCGGAAAACTTCATACCTTCCTCACGCTGTCCCCTGGCCCCGGCCGGCTTTTTCCGGCCCGACTCTTTCCGGGGCGGTTCTCTCCAGGCCTACTCTTTCCGGGCCGGCTTTCTCCGGGCCAGAATCCGGGGCGACGGGAGGGTAGGCCACGGATACGGAGGTATGGATACCGCCCCGTATTTTATAGTCCAGCGTGACTTTCATCCGGCGCGGTTGGCAACAGGCGGTCAGGTCTTTCAGGATACGGTTGGCGGCGTGTTCCTGCACAATCCCCACCTCCCGGAAGGACAGCAGGTAATACTTGAGGGACTTAAGCTCGATGCAGCTGGGCCCCGGCACGTAGGTCAGGTACAGTGTCCCGTAGTCGGGCAAGCCGGTCCAGGGGCAAACGGCGGTAAACTCGTCGGTGTCGATGGAAATCTCCGTCTCCTGCTCCGGGTATTCATAGGCAAAGACCAGCAGGCATCCGGCGTCAATGGCGGCCTCGGCGCGCACCTCAACCTGTCGGTCCAAGTTTTCGTACTGCTCCTTCAATTCGGGAATCGTCCCGGGGATCGTCGCCATTGGCGCTGCCCTCCATTGCTGAGTCCATTACTATCTCTATGCTCTATCGCTGTGGGCAGCATTTTACCACAGAAATACCGCGGTACGGGGCGCCCCGTTGCGTTGGTTCCGTTTGAAAACCGGGTTAGCCCCGCCGGGGACGGGGGTCTATCCATCTACGCTCTATGACTATGCGGCGGCGGCGGGTTAGCCCCGTAGGGGACGGGGCTTATCTAGTGCAAGGCATTATGGTTTAGGTGAAGCAGGTTAGCCCCGGCGGAGGCGGGGGTCTATGGTGGAGGACGGCGGGAGTAGCGGCCAGCACCTGTTAGTCCCGCCGGGGACGGGAGTCTATACGATACTAAACCCGGAAAGTAAACGGAACCGCTGCGCTTCTCCGTTTATCCCGGCGGTTGAACCAACCCTCGGAAAATGTAGCGCAGTATTCCCCACTCTTGACCCGGATGGTTATAATTAACCCACTCGTAACGGCAAATGACCAACGGAGGTGAATATGGCAGAGTATGCGCATCCCGAGTCCCTGGTAAGCACCGAGTGGGTGGCCGAACACGGCGGCGACGCCAACGTATGCCTGATTGAGGTGGACGTGGATACCGCCGCCTATGAGCAGGGCCACATCACCGGGGCCGTGGGCTGGAACTGGCAGAGCCAGTTGCAGCAGCCGGTGCGCCGCGACGTGGTCGGCCAGGCGGAAATGGAGCAACTGCTGGGCAACGCCGGCGTGGACAACGCTACCACCATCGTCCTCTATGGCGACAATAACAACTGGTTCGCCGCCTGGGCCTTCTGGCAAATCCGGTACTACGGCCACGGCGACGTAAAGCTGATGAACGGCGGGCGGGCCAAGTGGGTGGCCGAGGGTCGCCCCCTGACCACCGACGTACCTCGCCCGGCGTCCAAAACCTATACCGCCGCCGCCCCGGACGAGAGCATCCGGGCCTACCGGGACCAGGTGCTGGCCGGAGTGGGCGCCGGCAGCATCGCTCTGGTAGATGTGCGCTCGCCCCAGGAGTTCAGCGGCGAACTGCTGGCGCCGCCCAACCTGCCGCAGGAAGGCTCCCAGCGCGGTGGCCACATCCCCGGCGCCGCCAACATCCCCTGGGCCCAGGCCGCCAACGAGGACGGCACCTTCAAGTCCGCCGGCGAACTGGCCGAGTTGTACGGCGACCAGGGCATCGACGGGAGTCGGGAAACCGTCGCCTACTGCCGCATCGGGGAGCGTTCCTCCCATACTTGGTTTGTGCTGACCCAATTGCTGGGCTACAACAACGTCCGCAACTACGACGGTTCCTGGACCGAGTGGGGCAGCATTGTCGGCGCGCCCATCGAAAAGCCCTAGCGAAAGCCCTGGTCGCCCGCGCCCCAACTTAAAATACGGAGGCAAGCATTATGGCCCGGATCAACCGATTGCAGCATATCGTACTGAACTGCCGCGACGTTGCCGCTTCCCTGGATTTCTATACCAACGTGCTGGGGATGGAAGTGGTCAGCCATAACCCGGAGCGCAATATGGCCTTCCTATCCTTTGGCAAGGAACACCACGACATCGCCCTCTTCCCCTTCCGGGAGGCGGCCGACCGCCTGGAAAAGAACCACCTGGGCCTGAACCACATCGCCCTGGAAATCGAGGGCGGCGCGGCGGAATTGCGGGAATACTACCGCAAGCTGAAGGAACACGGGGTGGAAATTGACGGGACGATGGACCACGTGATGAGCCAAAGCGTCTATTTCTTTGACCCGGACGGCAACCGGCTGGAGGTTTTCGCCGATATGCTCCACGACGAGGCCAAGGAATGGCTGCATCAGAACGGCGGCGTAGCCAAGCCCCTGGCCCTGGAAGAGGCTACGGCGGACTAGCGATTTCCCCCTGGCGCCGGGGCAGTCCACCCTCGGACGGTATCCCCACTGGCAGCGAGTGCGATTTCCCCCTGGCGCCGGGGTAGTTCCCTCTCGACCTTCGGGGACGGGAACAGCAACACCACGACCCTCTGGAGGGCCGGCAGGAACCGGCCGCGGCGGTTTCCTTGCAGCAAGCGGCGCAGCGAGCAATTTACCCCCGTTTGCCCGCTGCGCCACTCCGGGGTCGCTGCGTCCCGGCGGAAAAAACCCACACCCCGGCAACCGCCGGCCGCTGCGGAAACCCGACCCAACCGCCCGTTGCGAACAGCGGGGGCTAACCCTGCGCCTCCCGGACGAACTTCTCGTATCTCTTTGGCTTGCCGGTGTGCTATAGGCTAACCCTGATTCTCCCGGACGCACTCTTCCAGCAAATCCAGGGCGGCTTGAACAAAGACCCACATATTGGCTTCCCGGTCCGACTGGCCGGTTTCCACCGTAATCACCTTTTCCACCGGCCCGGCTACGGCGATGCAGGCGTGGCCGGCGGAATCGCCGTAGCGATTACCGGTGGGGCCGCTGGCGCCGGTCTCGCTCACCGCCCAGGTCGTCCCCAACCGCTCCCGCACGGCCCGGGCGTTGAGCTGGGCATAGGGTTCGCTGCTGGCCCGGATGCCGGCCATCGCCGTCTCCGGCACGTTCAACAGCCCCTGTTGCGCCGTGCGGGTGTAGCACACCGACCCGCCGACGTAGTAGGCCGATGCCCCAGGCACGGCTACCAGGGCCGCGGAAATCAACCCCCCGCAGGAGGATTCGGACACGGCCAGGGTTCCCCCGGTTTCCTTCAGCAACTCCCCCACCGCGGCGGACAACTCGGTCAAGCTGGGCATAACGCTTCTCCTTTTTTGCAAGGTTGTTGCACCGAAGCCGCGCCGACACAGCGACGCAGCGATTTTCCGTGTCTCCCGGCGCCTCCGGGCCTCCAGTGGCTTCGGTGATTCGGGCCGATCAAATGGGCGGCGGCATACCGCGAAAAGCTCCCTCCAGGCTTCCAGTGGCTCCGGTGAACCCCGGTTCAATCCCGGAAAGTCTTTCCGAAACGCAGGACGAAAATTATCGCCAGGGCAACAATGATGGCAATCAGGACCACCGCCCCGGAAATCCGGCCCGGCTGGTAAACCTGGGTCAGGGCGAAAATAACCAGCAGCAACAGGGGCAAACCCAACCACAGAGCATGGTTCTTGTGCATTACATTATTCGTCCCAACCCCAGGGTAGGGTCCAGAATTACCTTGCCCGGAGAGTCGTTGCCCGCCACCGGGCGGTGGGCCGCCGCTGCGTACCGGGTATAAACCGGGTTTATACCCGGTACGCTCACCCGGCGCCGGCGACCGGCGCCGGCTTAAAGCGCACCAGAAAGCTGGCCTCGCCCAGGGGGACGCCGTCCAGCAGGATGGCGGCTACGTGCAACCCGGCCCGCTGCACCGGAATGCGGAAGGTTTTAATCCACCGCTGGAAGAGGATACCCTCTTCCCAGTCAATGCTCTGGGGCGGCGGCGTGTCCAGGGGAATGCCCGGCGCCTTTACCGCCACCATCAGGTGATGGCGACCCGGCGCCGCCGCCGCGATGCAAAAGACCAGGTTCACGTCCACCTGGGTCAACATCGGAGCGTCCGGGCGGGGCAGTTCCTCCGGCGCCGGCAATTCCACCAAGTCTATTATTCCCTTGAAGGTAAGATCATCATGCGAGCCGGTCTCGGTATCGCGGCAAAACAGGGCGTATTTAAGGTAAGGCTCCGCTGGGATGGTAGTCAACCGGGCAACTCCTTTCTCCAGAGTATAGCCACCGGGGTATAGCCGGGCCATCAGGTCGGCTGGGCTAATTCTAGCACTTTCCCTGCCTCATCCCAACCCTTGTTTTAAGACCCCGCCCCGGCGCCCGGGGAACTCCCGATTGTAGCCCTGAACCGCGCGGACAATGACCCACCCCGCCCCGGCGCCCGGGGAACTCCCTGCCAGACCGTCTGAATGCCGGACAATATCAGGGCCCCGCCCCGGCGCCCGGGTAAACTCCGGCGCCTTTGGCGAATGCCTTTCGGGAAAGCGGGGGTCCCGGGCCGGGATTGGGCGGGGCCGCTGGCAAGCACCGGGCCGGCTGCCGGATGCGGGTGTTCCCGGCCAGAATGGGGCGGGGCGAGAAGTCGGGCCGCCGGGTGTGGTATATTATTGGCGGGACGGCGGAGCTAATCGGGACGGGGAGGACAGGCATTATGCTGGCATTTCTGGGCGGCACCGGGCCGGAGGGCCGGGGACTGGCCTTGCGGCTGGCCCGGGCCGGCGAGGACGTGATTATCGGCTCCCGGGACGCCGGGCGGGCGGCGGCCGCGGCGGCAGAGTTGGCCGCCATAGTAGAGGATCCGGTGGCGGATCCGGTTGATGCCCCGGTTAACCATTCCGCCATCGCCGGCAGGAAGGCCGGAAAAATTGCGGGCAGCGATAATTTATCCGCCGCCCGGCAAGCTGCCATCGCCTTTCTTACCGTGCCTTACGAAGCTCAAAGGCCCCTGCTGGAGCCGTTGGCCGGGCCGTTGGCCGGCAAGGTGGTGGTGAACGTGATCGCGCCTATGCGTTTTGAGCGGGGCCGGGGCGCCATCGCCGTGCCGGTAGCCGCCGGTTCCGCCGCCGCGGAGTCTCAACTGCTGCTGCCCGAAGCCACAGTGGTCGCCGCCTTTCAGAACGTCAGCGCCGAGAAGCTGCAAGAGCCGGCCCGCACGCTGGAGGGAGACGTGGTGGTCTGCGCCGACGACCGGGCGGCCAAGACGCAGGTAATGGCCCTGGCCGAGAAGATTCACCACCTGCGCCCGGTGGACGGCGGCCGCCTGGCTAACGCTCAATACGTGGAGCAAATCACTCCCCTGCTGGTAAACATCAACCGGATCTATAAAGTCCACGCCGGCATCCGGATTGTCGGCGTGTAACAACTATCTATTATCTATATTTCGACCAATTGATTGATACCAACCGGAAGCCGGAAGCAAAATTGGTCATTGACCATTGAGGAGATGAGGCGATGCCCAGAGGAAACTTGAACCTGCAAGACCCGGCAGACCTGCAAGCGGTCAACGGGGTGTGGCGTTATGCGCCGGGCCTGGTGCCCGGCGAACCCAACGAGGGGCTGGTATCCCGACTGGAGGGCAGTCCGGCCCGGCTGGTGGATTATGACGATTCTGGCTGGGAAGTGTGCCAGGACCTGACCGAATGGCATTCCCGGGGCGTTACCTTCGCCTGGTATCGGCTCAAGGTAACCCTGCCGGAGCAGGTGGCGGGACGGGACCTCGCCGGCGCCCGCTGCATCTTTGAGACCTGCATTGACGACTACGGCGAGCTTTGGATTGACGGGGAGTGCAACCGGGACCGGGGCGCCGTCCAGGGGTTTAACGTGCCGCAACGGGTGGTGGTCAGCGCCGAACCCCGGCCCGGCGACCAGCATACCATCGCCCTGCTGGCGATGAACGGCCCCATCGGCGCGCCGGGCGGCGCCGTCTTCGTCCGCTACGCCACCCTGGCCTTCGAGTGGCGCACTCCCGGCTACTAGGCCGCCGGGATTTTCGCGGCGGCCTAGTAGCCGGGATGAATCGGGGATAAATCGGGGCTTGAAGGAGGTTTACGCTATGGCTTTGTCGGCGGAAAAGTTCGCCCAGGGAATGACTACCCAGGAGTATATCGAATACATCAAGGTGAACAAACAGCCCTTCATTGACATCTATAACGGGGTGGAGGTGCCGGAGGACATCCAGGCTTTTTTTGACCGCCTGACCGAACCGCTGAACCTGGCGGTGTTTACCTCCGACTGGTGCGGCGATGCCCTCAGCACCACGCCGGCCATCCTGCGCCTAGCCGACAGCACCGACCAGCTGAAGCTGCAAGTGTTCAGCCGGGACGATGAACTGGAGTTGACCAACAGCTTTTTGCCGGAGCACCGGGCCGGTACGGTGCCGGTGTTCGTCGCCTTTGACGCCGGGATGGGCGAGGTTTCCCGGTTTATCGAGACGGCCCGCTCCCTGGTGCCTCAGATCGACGCAATGGACGATACCATCGCCCAGGAGGTGGCCGCCGCCGAAACCGGCGCCGATGACGTGCGCGCCGCCACCCGGGGCAAGCGAACCGCCTTCCGGGTCGGCAAGGCCCGGGACTGGGGCGCCGTCATCCTGCAGGAGTTCCAGCAGGTGGTCGCAGCGGGCCTGGACTTGGCCCCGGGCCAGCGGCCCGCCGAGGGCGGCACCGAGTGGCCCCCGCCCCAGGAGTAGGAAGGAGCAGGCTGGCAGCTACGGCGGTGGACGGTGGAATAGTCCCCACCCCAGGAGCAGGACTTCCTGACCGGGGAGCGGATTAGCCAGACGTTGCCCGGAGCCGGCTCCGGATAATCCGGAGGGAGCGACAAACCGGAACCACGCCGCCCGGGACAAACGGCAGATGGAATCCAACTTGAACGCGGCGCCGCCCGGGACGAGTTGGTGGCGGTAGCGTGGCCGGACCGGCCGGCGGCGCAACTCCGGCCGGAGAAACGCGCCGGGTATCCGGTAGTTGAGCAGTTTGACGGAGATTGACTTTGGAATACCTGAACTTCAGTTGGGTGCTGGAAGGCTACTTGGCCGGCGCAATGGGGCCGACCAGCCGGCGCGATTTAATCTTCTTCCACCGGCAAGACATCCGGGCCGTGCTGCGGATGGAGGAGAACACTATCTCCGCCGAGCTATGGAACCTGTACGACCTCTACGAGCCGGTGCCCGATTTCTCCGCGCCCACCCTGGAACAGCTCGACCGGATGGCCCGGTGGATTGAGGACCAGATCGAGAACTGGGAGCGGCCGGTGGTGGTTACCTGCCACGCCGGTATCGGCAGAACGGGGACGGTGCTGGCCGCTTACCTGGTTTATACCGGTTACGAACCCCAACGGGCCATCGACCTGGTTCGCGAACTGCGCCCTCGCTCCATCCAGACCCGGGCCCAGGAGCAGGCGGTGCATAACTACGCCGAACACCGGAAACGCACCGGCGGCCAGCGGATTGGCTGATTGCCGGCGCCCGTAGCGCTGGAGCGCAAACCCCTCCGGCAACCCCGGCTAGGCCGCCAGCTGGTCCTCCACCGGCTCGCCGGCGGACACCGGGTCAAATACCGGCTTTGCCTCCAGGTCAACCATCCGACCGCACTGCAAACATTTCTGGAAGGCGCCGTAGGCGTCCCAGTCCAGGTACATATCGCCGCCACACTTGAGGCAGGCCTTGAAATAAAGCTTGGCAACATTCGGCATCATCGGCATAATCGGATGTATCCCTCCGGGGGCAGGCCCCTTGCTTGCCCTGGTTGGCTGCGCCGGTTAGCCCAGGCTCCTCTTGCCAGTGTAGGCCTGAATCTTGACGATTCTGTGAAGAAAATAGAGCTACTCCCGCTAGTCCTACGGAAATAACCCCCGGTTGGATTTATGTTGCCCGGGCTTGCCGCCGGGGAGAGCGGCCCGGGCTCCGGGGAAAGGCCCAAACTACCTAAACTATCCAAACACCCAAGGAGCTTTGCCATGCCCGGAGCGTTGGAACCGGCTGAACCGGCCAAACCGGTGGAGATTCCCCCCGGCCTGCTGGAAGCGGTTTACCGGGAGGCGCGCCGCAGCTATCCCACCGAATGCTGCGGCTGGCTGTCCGGCCCCCGGGACGGCGGCGGGGCCGCCGATATTCGCCCCTGCGTCAATGCCCAGGGCGCAGGGGATGTTCCGGGAGAACCGGCCAGACATCCCACCGCCGCCGACCGCACCGCCGAGACGGCCTACGTCCTCACCGGCGCGGACTTGCTGGAACTGAACCGGAGCCTGGATGGGGAGCGGCCGCCGCTGGTTATTTACCATTCCCACCCCAACGGGCGAGCCTACTTTTCCGACACCGACCGGACGGTGGCGGCGAGTCCCTGGGGCGACGGCCCGGCCTATCCGGTGCAGCAACTGGTGGTAGGTATTGACGGACAACGGGTGGTGGAGGCGGCCCTTTTTGCCTGGTCGGAAGGGGAAGGGGGGTTCGTGGAAATAGCCCGCTACGCCGGGGCGGCCCTCTAGTTCCTCTCTCTAGTTCCGGTAGTTTAGGCGGTATTTGCCCGGTTTACGGCCGCGACCAACTTCCACTACCAACTTCTAGCCGCCCTGAAAACGGGCGCCAAAGCTCCGGGCCAACTCCTCATCCCCCTCGTAAGTCAACCGGCCGGAAGCCATCGCCGCCGCCGGCGTCAACCGGCCGTACAGCGTCATCACGCAGGTTTCTCCGTCGCACCGGAAAAGCACGTCCGCCGCGGCCGCCGTTCCGGTCGCTGCGCCTTCCCCGGACGCCGCCCGCTCCGGGGTGGGTTGGAAGTTGACGCCGGCGGCGGAAAACACGAGGTCGTAGCACGCCGGGGCCGGCGCGTTGAGCAAGCGGATCAGGAAGCGGAACCGCTGGGGCCGGGTCAAGCCCGGGGCGGGACGAAAGGCCCGGCGCACCGCCCGGGGCACGGTATCCAGCAGCACGGCAACGCTGGCAGCGGACAGGCGATAGTCCGGGTCGAACCGGGAACAGACATCCCAGGCGTGCATCGCCAACTCGCTGATGCGCATATCCAGCAGCGTCCGCACCGGCTCCGGCCCCGGAGGCCAATAACAAGGCAATTCCCACTGCTCCGGAGCTACGCCGGCGAACACGGCCACCGCCTCATCCAGCCGTTGTTCCAGGGATTCCAACAGACCTTCGCCCAGCCGGGAACGGGTGGCGAAGGCGCGTTGGAAGATGCTTTCGGCAAAGCGGTCTTCGTCGTGTTCCGCCACCGGCGGCGCCCCTGCCGGCGGGGAAGCGTCTCCCTGCAAACCCCGGCTGACCCGCAGGGCAAAATCCTGCCCGGCCAGGTGCGCCACCACATCGGCCACCGTCCAGCCGGCGCAGGCGCTGGGCTGCTCCCAGGCCTCCGGCGGCAAGGCGGCCAGTCGCCGCTTAAAGTCAGCGGTCTCCTGTCGCAGCGTCTCAACCCGTTCCGCCGGACTAGCCATCCCTCGCTCCTTGAACCAAAATCAACGGTTCCGTTTGCAATCCGTTTGCAAGTAACGCTTACCCCGCATAAGAAGCGGCCACTGCCACCAACCCCAACCGGCGCCCCGGCCCGCCCGGGTTTACCTCGGCATCCAGGCCGCCCATCGTGGACGTGCCGCCGGCGCCCCGGCCCGCCCGGGTTTGCTCCGTATAAGAAGCGGCAACTGCGCCCCGAAAGTAAACGGAACCCAAATCAACCGCAAGGGAGCATGGCCGCATCCGATTGAGAACGGGGTGCGCCAGTACGATTATAGCTCCCGGAGTTGGTATAACCGACCCAGGCGCATAGCGCCCGCCAGCCCCCCTAAATATCCTTCAACAAATTAGCGTCCTGCCCGGCGCTGTTGCCGGCCAGCCGGCCAAAGACCATCCCCGCCGACAGGCCGGAGCCGCCGGGGTAGTTATAGTAGAACAGCCCGCCCACCATTTCGCCGGCGGCGTACAGGCCCGGTATCGGCTCCTGGGCATTGGTTACCACCTGGCCCCGGTTGTTGATTTTCACACCGCCAAAGGTAAAGCTGATGCCCGTGGTTACCGCAAAGCCCAGGTAGGGCGGCGTGTCAATCGTCTCGGCCCAGTTGGTCTTGTCCACCGCCAGCCCTTCGGTGCGGCGGCCGTCCTTGATGGTCGGGTTGTAGGGAATATCCCGGCGCACCGCGGCGTTATACTCCCGCACCGTGGCGGCCAGCCCCTGGGGATCAATGTCCAGCCGGGCCGCCAACTCCTCGATGGTGTCGGCCTGGGCCATGGTAACCTGGGGAATCCAGTACTCATCCCGCAGCAGATGCTTGACCTTGTCGTCAAAAATCTGGAAAGCCAACCCCTGGGGCTGGCTCAACAGGGCGCGCCCGTAGGTAACGTAGGTATAGTTGCGGAAGTCATACCCCTCGTCCAGGAACCGCTCGCCGTTGATGTTGGCGATGATGCCGAAGGGGTAGGAGTGCTTCTGGAACAGTTCGGTAATGGTGCGGTCGCCAAAGGGGGGAGCGTTCATATCCCAGGCGACGGCGTGGCAACTGCTCCAGTGGCCATGGCTCTGGGCGCCCACGTCCAGGGCCATGCGGATGCCGTCGCCGGTGTTGTAGGGAATACCCCGCACCTTGACCATCTCCCAGCCCGGGCCCAGGTAGCGGCAGCGCATCTCGGCGTTGGCCTCAAACCCGCCGGCGGCCAGCACCACCGACCGGGCCGGCAGATCCTCGAACCCGTCGGGGCCTAACACTTGCAGGCCATTGACCCGTCCCCTTTCATCCTGGAGCAGCCGGGTCCCCTGGGTGGCATAGCGGACCTCGATGCCCATGCGCTGGGCCACGTCAAACTGCTGGTCGGAGAGGCCCTTGCCGGCGCCCACCGCCTCCACCACCAGGCCGCCCCAGAACCGGTACTTGTCCCCGTCCTTGAAGGCCTGGCGGCCAAAGGAAAGGACGAAACGCACCCCGTGTTCCTGGAGCCATTTCATCGTGGGGAAGGAGTTGCTGACCAGAATTTGGGCCAACTCCGGGTCGGACAGTCCGTGAGTTACCCGCATCATGTCATCGTAATACATATCCTCGGTGTAGCTGCCCACTTCGATGGAGTTCTCCTCCGTCGCGGACAGATCGGGGATGAGGGCCTTGATTTCCTCGATGCCGTTGAAGGCGAAGCGGATAATGCCGCCGGTGAAGTAGGTATTTCCGCCGCGGAAATACTCCGGGGCCTTTTCCACCACCAGCACTGACGAGCAATTTTCCCGGGCCGCAATGGCCGCGCTCAGGGCCGCATTGCCGGCGCCCACCACAATAACGTCATACTCTTGAGCCAAGGCACACCTCCAACGGGTAAACCGGTTTATGGATCGTCGGAAACAAGGGCCGGCCGCCCTGCTTCAGCAAGCCAGGGGCCGGCAGCCTTTGCCGCCGCCTAATAATAACCCGTCGGATGGCAAGGGGCAAGGAAGGGGGGAGGGCCGGGCAAGTAGAGGAGCTTTACACTGTAGAAGCCGGAAACCAAATTTGCACAACGCTAACGCTGTTGGTAAATATCTCCACGAGTGTCCACGTCAAACACTCGGATCAAACGGTCATCCTCAATTACCTCGTACAGTATTCGATATGTTCCAGCGCGCCACCGACGGCTGCAATGAAGCCGCCCTTTCAGGTGAGTGGTTTGAGAGCCATGGAAGGGGGTTGCTATAAGGTCTTCGCGAATCCGACTTTCCCACTGCTCCCTCAATTGAGGATGCTGGCGCAGAAATCTACGCGCCCGATTTCCTACATCAATGCGGTATGGCCCAAGGGAGTTGGGCATGGACTAATCGGCGTCCTCTGCTGGTTTGCGCATACGCTCTCGGGCCGCGATGATATTCCGCAGCTTTCTGCGGGAAGTTACTGTCTCCTCGGCAGTGGCTATCCAACCGTTGATGGCACCAGCTACCTCCAGGATGTCCTCGGATTTGCAGCCGGCCGCCACATCATTGATCACTCCGGCAGCCACTTCCCGCAGCTCCGGCGTGCGGAGCAGTTGAACTAGAATGTGTACTTGCTCTTCCGTCGGCAATTGTTCCAACTGGCCGCGTAGCGTATCTTCCGGCGTGCCGGCCGCGTTGACCGGCTCCGGAACTTCCGAGGCCGGCGGAACCGTATGCGCACGGACCTGGAAATGGTGGTGCAATTCGTCGGACGGCTCCCAGGAATGGTACTGGTTTCTTCCATGCCCCCTCGAAGAAATCGTCATTTTACCCCCTCCGAAGCTCGCTTCTGGTTTACAAAAGTGTCTTTAAGGTATCTGCCTTTCTCTATTGCTCTTTCCAGAATATCCGGCGACATGATGTCAGGGAGTACGAACCGGGATGAGAGACGAAGAGATTTTTCACCAATCAGATCCAAAATAACGGACTGATATGGGGCATCGGGACGAGACGTGAACCTGACTCCACTGATCTGTCCAAAGGGAGTTCCAGGAATATCTACTTTCAACAAAGGCAGCTGCACGACGGGTGAAACGGATTCAGCGGGGAAATCCCAAGCAACCGTACAGTGAATATCACACTGAATTGAAAGCCTCCCTACTACTTCCAGAACTGTCCTGATCGAAAGCGCCTTGTTTTCCAAGCTTCTTCTGCGTCTGCTAGTAACGATGCCGTTGGATTTCGGTCCGTAGCCAAGGGCCAGGTGGATATATCCTTCCTGTTCCTGACCCTTGGAGTAGCTTATTACCAGATTGGAAAACAGCGTCTGATTGCCGACAATTTCAGCGCCCGACAAGCGTAAGTCGCGCTTTGGCCACCCTCTTTGATACTCTGAAAGAACCCTCGACAAGGCGTTTTCGACATCTTCAGAGACGTCAAAAAAGGTGTGGATATCTATATGCGTCAAGCCTTCATCACGCAATATCGTTAACATCGCTTAACCAGCCGCGACGAATGAGACGAATCTGCTTGACACAATATAATCCGGCAAATCTGACCGGTCAATGCATCATCCCTCCTACCACCACCCCAGCATCCTCCCCAAGCCGGCGACCCCGGCCAGCAGGCCGCCGCCGATGGCTCCGCCGCCACCGATGCTGCCCAGCGTTTTCCGGCTGATGCGGATGTTGATGCTGGCCCCGGGAACCTCCCCCTGGGCGTCGGCGGCGGCCCGGCTTGCCTCCGGTTTGGCTCGGACGCAGGGCGTCCGGCCCTCCAGCCGTTGCAGGTGGCAGCGGGTATGCCGCGCCTCGGTTTCCAGCACCGCCAGCCGCTCCCGTATGTTTTCCAGGGACAGCCATACCTCATGGGCGAAATCCTGCGTCGACAGCATCCGACCGCACCTCCTTAATAACCTGACCAAATACCCGCGCCCGCCCCATAACCAGGTATCCGCCAGCGACAAGCTCGCCTCTGGCGCGCCTTGCGACCCGCGTGCCAGAGCCTTGCCGAGCCGCGTACTGGCAGCACAATATGCTGGAGAGAAGGAGCGGCTGCTGGTAGTGGACCGCCCCATCGTAGCTGCCTCCACAGCCGCCTACAGATATACAACCCTGGCATCACACCTCCTGCGCCAGCCAGCGCGCCCTTACCTGGCCGGTACGGGCCACGGCGCGCAGTTCCATACCCTCAATGAAAAAGTCCCCGTCAATGCCCAGGTCGTCGCTGACCACCCGGATACGGTCGGAAAGGACCCGGTGCACCACCTGCATCAGGTTCTTGCCATCGCCGTTGGGCAGGGTCAGCGTCAGACGGGGGCGGGGCCGGTTCCAGCGCGCCCGCCGGGCCTCGGCGCCCCGCCGGGCGGCGGCGTAGTTATCGATAAACCGACAGTCCACCGAACCGGCGCTTACCCCGGGCGCCGGCCGGCCGCCCGGCCCGGTCGAATCCCCGGCCCGGTAGCTGGTAGCCTCGAAGTCCTGATAAGCCCGGTCTGCCCGGAGCCGCAGCAGGGTGATATAGGCGGTGGCGGTGGCGTGATTGTTCGCCACCCGCACCAGCGTTCCCTTGCCCTGGTAGCCGGCGCCGTCGTGGCCCGAGGCGTAGGGCAAGGACACCGCCACGCTGCTGGTCAAGTCCGTTCCCTTGCCGTCGGCCTGGCTGTGGGCGGTGTAATCGGTAGCGGCCAGGGGCAAGCGCAGGCGGTCCACCACGTCGTAACTCCCGCTTTCGGCCAGAAAATCCCGGCTTTCCCCCGCCGGGATGGCCGGCGTCTCCCGCAGCCGCCAGATTTCCTGCGCCCCCAGGTTGTCCGCCCTCCGGTAGCGGAAGATAACCGCTTCCTCCACGCCGGCGCTACCTTCATCCCAGGCCAGCCGGGAAAAGTAGGGGCTGGCCGCCAGCGTATCCCGGAAGGTGGCCCGGGGGGTGGTGTGCGGCCCCGTTTGCCGGTGCCCGGCGGATTCCAACCGGAAGTAACCCCCGCCGTCCAGGTAAATGAACCCGTCCTCCTCGCGCTGCAAGGCGTACAGAGCGGTGCGGACGGGAACCCGCCACAAGGCCCGGGGTTCGGCAGCCACCAGGGCCGGCCCGTCGTCCAGCCGCCGGTGGTTGGGACTGAAACCGGCCCAGGTCAGGATACGGCCGGCGATGGCGCCGGAGTCCAGGTTGCGCCCGCTCAACAGGTTAAACAGCGTCGTCCGGCCCAACCGTTCCAGTTCATCCGCGGCCCGCAGACGGCAGATGTCCCCCAACCCGGCGTCCCAATCCGGGGCAATCTGTTCCAGACCGCCGTAGAAAAAGCTGCGCCAGCCGCCAAAATCGTCCCAGCGGTCGGCGCCGGCAGCAGCAGCGCCATCGTGCCACAGGCCGTGTTTGGTGGCGGCAAGGTTGGCGGCGTTGCCCTGCCCATCCAGGATTTCCTTCCGCTCCGCCGTGCCGCCGTCCAGGTCGGTGGCAAAGAGGCGCACCGAGTTGCCGTGCAGCTCAATCTCGATCAAGTAGTTGACTCCGGCGGTCAGCGCATCGCCCCGGCGCAGGCTGGTCGCATAGCCCCAGGTAATATCCTCCAGCACCGTGCCGGCAGCGCCGAAGCGCACCCTCAGGTAGTCCCATTGATTGATAAAGCGCAGGACTACCCCACTGCGGGCGGAGCTGACCCGGTAGTACCGGAAGCCCAGGTGCGCATCGGCCTCGCCAAAATCCAGGGTATAGACGGCTTCGCCCACCCCGGCTACCGGCTGCGCCCGGCCGCCGGCCAGCGCCAAACCGCTGCTCCCGGTCGTCTCCTTAACCCAGGCTAAACCGTCGCCCACCGGCGCCCCTCGGCCCGCCAGGTCCGACCCGTCCCCGCCGTCAAAGTCATCGTAGGGGTAGGCGAAGGCAGCCCACACTTTCCGGCCCGTTTGCAGGTCGCCGGACAGGGGAGATGACCCGTTTTTCGGGGAGTATTTATGGTCGTGGTTGCGGAGCGTAAGGGACAACCCGGCGGCCCCGGCCCACGTCCCGGAGTGGGCCGGGGCCGCCAGCGGCTGGCCCCAGTTCCAATACAAGGCCATCACAGCGCCGGTGATGTCCTCGTGCGTCTCACCCCAAAGGCCATCGTCATCCCAGTCAACCCATATTCGCCAGCGGGGGTTAGTCATACGGCACCTCTCTCCAGTCATCTTTCCCCGCGCCCCGGCCGGCGCCCCGGGGAGCCCGCGCATAACTTGTCCAAAGCTACCGAGAATAGCACCAAGGGCGTCTCCCCGGGGCGCCCCGCGCATAATACCCTCGGAGCGCGGGGAGACAGTTGCGGCCATTCCGCTCCCGTCTCCGGTGGCAACCGGGGCCGGGCTCCAACACCGGTTTGCACAGCTCGGCCAGCTACCCGGTTCCTATAGCAACCGGGGCCGGGGCAAGGCACAGGGCGGCAAAGTGAAGATCCGATCGTCGACCTATCGCAACCGGGGCCGGGGCCAGGCCCTATCGCAAATCCCTGACCTCCGTCATCCAGCCGGTGGCAACCGGGGCCGGGGGCAAGAGGGAAATCCGGCGTCCGGCCCTTAATCCCGGTTTTAATCCCAGACGGTTACCGTTACCGGGCCGGACTGCCGGAAGCGGGCGGCAAAGCGCACCAGGCCGTCTCCCTGGCCGCGGCCCAGCTTGCCGGAGATTTGGTAGCCCAGGCACAGAAACTCGCCGGTGAGCTTGCGCTGACCGGCGCCGCGACCCGCCGGGCCATAGCTGACCGTTACCACCCGGCCCACGATACCGGCGAGGGTGGCATCCGGGCCGGTAACCGGCGTATCGTCAAAGACGCCGTACAGGGAAAACTCCTGGGACGGCTCCACTCCGGGGATAACCCGCCGTACCGGGTCGTTCAGGCCGGTAACGTCAACGAAGGACACCTGCCGGCCCAGGGGTTCAATCTCCTCAATGTAAGGGGACAGGTTGCGGGGAATGCCTCCGGCGTCATCCACCTCAACGTAGCTATGCCCCGCCACCGGGTATTTAGCCATAATTTCGCTCCGGTTCCTTGTTGCTACTTGGTTGCTACTTGCTGATTACCGCGCCGCCGGCGGCGCCGGCCCGCTCTTTCGGTTACCCGCTGGCGTAAGCCTCAATTAGAAAGGTAACGCCCCAGCAGGGAACCCGGTAGCCGGCTACCGGGCCGGCGGCGCCGGCCCGGACCACCCGGAACCAGTCGGCGTTTACCGCCGGGGAACCCTCCACCGCGCGCTTGACCGACCCGTCTCCTCTCGGGTTGACGTAGGCCGCCACCTCCTCCCAAGCCTGGGCGGTGTCCGCCGACCGGGCCAGCAGCAGGACCGAAAAGCGATAGCTAACGTCGGCGGCTCCCGCCACCCGGTCATACTCGGCCAGCGGCTCTCCCGGTTGGATGACCGCCGCCGGCAGTTCCGGCGGTGTATCCGGCGGCTGGCGATACACCCGCAGCCCGCCGATGGTTTCCAGTCGGTCGGCCAGTTCGTCCCGCACGGACTTGACGGTCATAATCTTTTCTATCCCCCTCAATTACAGCTGCATGAGTAAATGCCCGGCCCGCCCCCCATACACACACCGGCCGGCCCTCAGCAGTCAGATGCATAGCACCGTAGAGAGGCCGCCCCCCATACACACCCCGCGCCGGCCCCTGGCTAAAGCGGTGTTGGCCGTTTCCAGGTCTTCAGGATAGTTCACCGCGCCGGCCGGCCCCGGTTACCCTTGCGTCCATACGGCTGCGGTTAATTAGACAGACCCCGCGCCGGCCGGCCCTAACCCACCGGCAGCTTGCGGTAGGCGGCCAACAGGCCGGCCAGCTCCGGGGCGGGACTCAGTCCAGGCCCCGAACCGGGGCCACCCGGCCGGCGCTCCCGGCCAACGGGGAGGGCGTGGCGGTCCCGGCAATGCCAGAGTTGGGCGGCCAGTTGCAGGCAGGCCTCCGTCACCGGGCCGGGGTAGCGATAGACCGCGATAGCGGCGGCGGCCTGGTGGCTGGACGCCACCGTGCCGTTGATTCCCCGCGCCACCGTCGCCTCAGCCCCATCCACCGCAGTAACGTATAGCTGCTCTGCGCCGACGGCCAGGGTTTGCCCGGCGGACAGCTTGCCGCCCTCGGCCACCGTCAGCCGGGTATCCGCCGGGGCCAGGGCCGCGCCCACCCCGATGGTCGTCCCGCTGTCCGCCTTAACCTCGCGAAATCCCCACTTGCCGGCGATTTCCACCGTGTCCGGCCCGGCGGGAAAGCGGAATTGAGCCGGGGAATCCGGGTTCGCCAGCAGACGGGTATAGGGGCGGCCCCAGGGCTGTTCCGGCGCGGCGTTCAGGGGATAGAGCCGGTAATCCGTCTCCGCCCAGGCCACCGGAGCGGCCCCGGCGTCCGACCGGGCTATACCCGACTGGGCCATACCCGGGCGGGTATGCAGCGACGCCACGCTGATCAGGTCCGGCACCGGAAGCTGCCCCCGGCCGGCCATCCACCAACTGACATCGAACCGGCGCGTGGCGTGCAGCACGTAGAAATGGCGGTTGCAGTAGCCGTCAATCCAGCGGGAAGCCTCTTCCAGCAGGGCCAGCAGCCGGAGGTCATAAACGCTGCCGGCCAGGTTCAAGGCCCCCGCCGACTTCAGCGTCGCCAGGTCGCAATATGCATTGGTCATCGCCTTCTCCCTCTCCTTTTCCTTTGCTTTCCATACCGGTTCTTTCCATACCGGGACGCAGCGAGCGGGAGGTTTACCGCCGGCAGTCCGCCCGCTGCGCTCCGGGGTGAACCGTAATCAGAGTCTCCTGATTCAACTGTCAAAGTGTCCGCCCGTTGCGCTCCGGGGCAAACCGTCTCTAGGCCACGCCGGTGATGTTATATTGCAGGGCGGTGTGGGTTGCCTTGCTGCGCGTCCCGGTTCGCTCCATGAAGGCCAGCCGCATACTGACCACCATAATGTTCTGCCGCTTCTGGATGTCCCGGGTGGTTTCAATCATCAATTCCCGCCGGAAGCCCACCCGCCACTGGGTGCGGTTGGTTATCAACAGCCGCCCGGTATTGGTGGTATTCCCGCCGTCGGTAACCTTGCCGTCGGCGTCCGCCGGCGCCAGCTGCTCCGACACAATGACCGGAATGCCCTCCACCGCGCCCAACTGACCCCGCAGCAGGGTTGCGTTGGGCCCCAGCTTGTCCAGCGTGCGGAAGTTATCCACCGTCAGCGACTTGATGTAGGTATTAACGTCCATGATGTAGGCCAGTTCCGAAGGCCGCACGCCGTACTTGCCCAGCTTGCCCCGGACCTCGTTGAACATCGCGTCGGATACGGCGGCGTTATGGTTATTGGCCTGGGCGGTGTTGTCCACCAGGGGCAGGTGAAGCAAGCCGTCGAACCCCAGCAGCCAGTGGGCTTTGCCGGCGTCGCTGCTGGCAATGCTGGCGCCATCGGCGTTGATATTGTTATCCTTGGTGGTGTCGGCGTTGAGCAGCACATCGTCAATCACCTCCACCGCGTTGCGCACCAGCGAACTGCGCACCTCGTCGGCCATGGCAATCACCGCATCCTCGTCCAGCGTCAGCGACCAGGGCACTTCGGCCACCAGCTCAAAGGCGCTCAAGGTCTGCCGCGCCGTAGCCGGGGCCGTGCCGGTGGTTGCCAGGTTCTCCGTCCCCGGATACCAGTTGACGCCGCCCAACTGGAGGGGAATCTCAAAGGGGTTGCTGGGCATATCCACCCGGGAGAAAAGGGGCGCCACCAGGGTTTCCAGGTTCACGTCGGCCCACAAGGCCGCCGCCTCTCCGGTAGCCACCAGCTCGTCGCCGCTGCCGGCGGTGGCGCTGTCCAGCGCCGCCTTGAGGTTGTTCTGCCAGTCCTCCAGCATCCGGGGATTCAGGCCGGAGGGTTCGCGGAGTTGGGCGTTGAGGACGCTGCGGATGTAGGCCAGGGCCAGCGCATCCATACCCTGGTATTTGCCATGGGTTACCACCCGGGGCCGGTCCCCGCCGCCGAACCTGGCGAGGATCGAGCGTTTTTCGCCCTCCCGCCACCGTTCCTGCACCTGTCCCAACTGGGCGGACAGGCGGCTTACCTCTTCCTGAAGCGGCGGCAGTTCGGCATCCAGCCGGGCCTGGTAAAAGTCCCGGATTCCGGCCACCTCCCGCTTGATCAGTTCAATGTCCTGAGTTCCCAGCGTCATAACCTCTCCTCCTTAAATCAAAACTCTGCGTTTTCGGTGTCGCTACGGTGAAAAAGCCCCGGCCGCCCCCGGTTGCCCGATTGCCCCGGTTGCCCGGCTGCACCCGGTTCCCGTTGCCCCCGGTTGCCCATTGCCCCGGTTGCCCGATTGCCCCCGGTTACCAGCGGCTGATTTCCGTCTGCGGCAACCGGGTAGAGCGGTTACCCGTTGCCCCGGTTGCCCGTTGCCCCCGGTTGCCATCGGCTGATTTCCGTCTGCGACAACCGGGTAGGGCGGTTACCCGTTGCCCCGGTTGCCCGATTGCCCCCGGTTACCAGCGACTGATTTCCGTCTGCGGCAACCGGTAGGGCGGTTACCCGTTGCCCCGGTTGCCCGATTGCCCCCGGTTACCAGCGACTGATTTCCGTCTGCGGCAACCGGGTAGGGCGGTTACCCGTTGCCCCCGGTTGCCCGATTGCCCCGGTTGCCCGGTTACCAGGACGCCCGCAGTTCCGCCAGCGCCTCGGCCAACCCCGGCGAAACTTCCTCTTCCGGCCCGGGAGCGCCGGCCCAATAAGCGCAACAGCGGCAGTCGCCGGCCCCGGGGAGTTGCGCCGGCTCCCGGGAGCCGGCGCGGCGCAGAGCCTGGCGGTTGGCCGGCACCGGCACGGCGCTGACTTCCAGCAGTTCCTGTTCCAGAAAGCGCAGGCCCAGAAAGGCCCCGGTCTGTTCCTGCCGCCGCTCCTCATAGCGCAGGGGCTTGAAGCCTACCGAAACTCCCTGCTGGTAGCCGCTCCGGTAGAGGGCGGCCACCTCCCGGGCAAAGTCGGTGGGGGCAAACTCCATCCGGGCCAACAACCGCTCCGCCTCGGGCCACACCGCCCGGGCCCGGCCAATAACCGGACGGGTATAGTCATGGGCCCAGAGGAACACCGGGTTTTGCCGGTAGGCGGCCAACCGCCACCCCTGCGCCACCACCACGTCGCCGTGCCGGTCCACCTCCTCGCTGGAAATCACAAAGGTCATCGGCAGTTCCGCGCCGTCCGCCTCAACCGGCCCGCCAGCAGGTTCCCCGGCGCCGACACCGGCTTCAGCGCCGGCGCCACCGCCACCGCCGGCCCGGGCCAGCGCCCCGCCGCTCCACTTGCGGAGCAGCGGGGCATCGCTTCGCCCCCGCCGGTAGGACTCCAGCGACTCCAGCAACCGCTCTCGCTCCCGTTCCCTTCCCCGTTCCCGGTAGCTCTGTTCCCGGTAGCTCTGTTCCCGGTAGCTCTGTTCCCGGTAACTTTCTCCGGTTCCCGTTACAATATCCGGCAAACTTTCACCTCCTCCTGCCGTAGTTGTATGGTTTCCCACCCGCGCGGGACGGCGGGACTGACGGATACGGCGGCCGGTTTAATACCGGCGAGGCCGGCCGCCCGGCTAATCTGACCGGCGTATGACCGGCGCCGGAAACCCGCCGGGCGACAAAAGCCGGGCAACAAAAAGGGACCGACCTTTGTGGGGTCGGTCCCGCGCAAAATACATCCGGGTTAGCCACCCGGGGCTATTCAGTTGTTAGCATCCGTCCGCCGGCTCCCTTGCCGGTTACTATCAAGACTAGGGAGGGGTTTTCCGACCTGTCAAGGGGCCGGCTGACACGGAAACTGGCAAAACCGGAGGTACGCCGGCCAGGGACTCAGCACGGAATCCCCCGCCCGGCCCCGCCTTGCCGGATTGCCTTGTGCCACTACCGGACCGGGCCGGCCGCCGGGCCGCCGGCCACCTTGAGGATGCTGCTGCCACTGCTGTCATCGTTGTAATAGACGGCGGCGCTCAGGTATTTGCCGGCGTCAGCAGCGGTCAGCAGGTACTCGGAGTCCGACCGTTCGCAATGGCGGTGGTAGGGGGTAACGTTGGTTTCATCCGAGGTGCCATCGTCCGACCGCCCCCACTGCCAGGGCTCCGGGTGGGGATTGATGACCCGATCCTCGCGCTCCGCCGCCGCTGCCGCGGGCAAGCTCGCTCGCAAGGTTCTGCCGACCCGCAACGTCCCCATGGGCGCGGGAATCAGAACTACGTCATTGATGTCCAATGGGCTCTCTATCACTATCGGCCCGATGGCTTCGGTGGTAACCGACGTGCCGTTGTAGGTCACCGAGGCCCGCAGGAACTTGCCAACATCCCCGGCCTCGGGCAGATAGACGAAGGTGGCGTTGGGGTGCCGCCCGGCGGTTACCTCCGTCCAGGTGCTGCTATCGGCCAGGCCAGGATCGTTGCTGTCCGCCTCGGCCCGCTCCCAGCTCCAGGGCGAGTTGAGCCCCCGGGAAGCGTCGTAGCCAATGCAGGGGTTGTTGTCGTAGTCCTGCTGCGTTGCCTGGATCCGGGCCAGCCGAGCCTCCCGGGAGGTCAGCCGCGCGGTAACCGGCTCGCCCACCACCGGCACTCCGGCACCGGCCCGGATCGCGGCTTGCGGGCAGCCGGGGCCTTGTCTGACATTCACCCCATCGTACCAGGCCCGGAAGTCGCGGTCCAGCGGCGCGCAAAGCCCGGCGTTATTCCCGAACTTTAATATATCCAATCCGGTAAGCCGGGTCCAGCTGTGCGGAAGCTCCCCAATCAGTTGGTTGTTCTCGATTAGTATGGAGCTTATTAGAGATGGGTGTAGATCGCCCCACTCCGCCGGCACGGCTCCATACAGGTTGTTCCGGTCGAGGCTCAGAAACTCCAATGCCGTGTTCAATTTGCCCAACTCGGGCGGTAGGGTTCCCGTCACGCCGGAGTTCCTGAGGTTCAGCAGATTCAGATTGCTCAGGTTGCCCAACTCGGGCGGGATCGGTCCCGTCAGCTGGTTGTCGTAGAAAGCCAGATTCACCAGTTCGCTCAGGTCGCCCAACTCCGCCGGCAGCGCCCCGGTCAGGTTGTTGTTGGCGACAACCAGATCGGTAACCCGGCCCGTCTCGGAGTCAGTGGTAACGCCGTGCCAGTCTCCCAGCGGCTGGTCGGTCTTCCAGCCGGTATTATCGGTCCAGGAGTCGCCGCCGGTGGCGTCGTACAAGGCGACCAGCGCCGCCCGGTCCGTCGCCACCGTCTGCGCCTGAACCATTCGCCCCTGGAGGTGAACCTGCCCGGCGGTGAGCAGGACGGCGAGGGCGCCAATCACCGCCAGGGTCTTCAGCCCCGGCGCAACGCGCTTTGAACCGGACGAGCGGGAGAACCAGGTGAACCTTGCCATTGTTGAACCTCTCTTGATTGGGTCTGTCTCGGGCGGCCTCTATGTACCTTTTCCACCGCTACGGTGGCTCGGACGCGGCCGCCCCCTATACTAGGATATTGCCCTTCCCAAGTCAAATCAGAGGCTGCAGCGGAAAATCCGGATTTTCCGCTGCAGCCCGGTAAGTTAATCACCCCCCGGCCGGTTCGGCCCGGAGCGGCGCCAACTCACCGGGTTTGTTGCTATAATTACCGGATAAACAGTTGCCAGATAAACAAAACCGGTCCACCAATCATTTCCGGCATTATTCAGCTATGCGCCCCGGCCGGCATACTTATCATCTTGAAACCGGTCTCGAAACCGGGGCAATGCTGCGCCGGGCCGCCCCGGTCGTCCCCGGCGCCGGCCCGGACAACCCGGAAGGCCCAGGCCGTCCGGGGCGGGCCGCCTCAATAGTCCCCGGCGCCGGTTCCCCGGGTAATTCCGCCGGCGGCCGGGGCCTTCGGCGGGTGCAGGTCGGGGAAACGGTTATTGAGTACCGGGTGCGGCGCAGCCGCCGGCGCAAGAAGACGCTCCAGATTTCAGTGAATAACGACGGCGTCCTGGTGGCGGCCCCGGCCCGGACGCCGGAACGGGAAGTGCGCGAGGTGGTGCTACGACGGGCTTCCTGGATTATCCGGCATCTGGCCGCGCGGACGCCGGAGCCGGAACCCCTGCGGCTGGTGTCCGGCGAACGGCTGCCCTATCGGGGCCAAAGCCTGGAACTGGTCGTCCGGTCTGCGCCGGAGGTTTCACCGAACCCGGCATCTGGAGGCAGCGGTGGAGACCTCCGGCCCAATGCGCCGGAGGTTTCCCTGGCTCCGGGGCGGCTGACCATCACCGTCCCCGGCAACTCCGCCGCCGCGGCGGCGGAAAACCCGGAATTGCTGCGGGAGGCACTGCTCCGTTGGTACCGGGAGCGGGCCGCGGAAGAGATACAGCAGGAGGCACAGCGCTGGTGGCCGGAACTGGGCCGGGGCGACGCTCCCCGAATCCTCATCCGCAACCAGCGCCGGCGCTGGGGCAGCTGCGCCCCCGACGGCGTCCTGCGTTTCAACTGGCGTCTGGCGATGCTGGAACCGGCCCTGACCGAGTACGTGGTGGTGCACGAACTGGCCCACCTGACCCATATGAACCACTCGGCTCAATTCTGGGAGCTGGTCTCCCGCCACCTGCCCGACGTACCGGAGCGACGCCAGCGGTTAAAAGAGGCCGGCCGGGGCCTGCCCCGGTAGGCGCCGGGTGGGGGGATAGCGTCTTTGTCCGCCGGTGCAGATGGTGGCCTGCCCCGGTAGGCGCCGGGTGCGGCGGCGGCGCCGCGCCCGGATACCGGCCGCTCGCCCTGAGCCGGCCGAACCGGCTCTCCATAGCGGAGTTGGGCCGAGAAGTCCGGCAACGGGGTTTAGCAACGGGGTTTAGCGAATTATTCACCGAACCGTAACCATCGCCGCATAGACGCCCCGGTCGCTCCGGTGCTATATTTGCGCTAACCGCCGGCGCCGGGCGGCCTTTCCGTTACGCCGCAAACCCGGCGCCGTAAATCCAGCAAGGGGAAGCTCTATGGCACCGGATAACCCGACCCCACGCCCCGCCGAATCCACCGGCATCCCCCGGGCCTATGACCCCGTCGCCGTGGAACAACGCATCTATCAGGGCTGGCTGGACCGGGGCTACTTTACCCCGGAAATAACGCCGGACAAGACCCCTTACGTCATCATTATGCCGCCGCCCAACGTTACCGGCGAGCTGCACCTGGGCCACGCCCTGACCGCCACCATCGAGGACGCCCTGATTCGCTGGCGCCGGATGCGGGGCGACGCCGCCCTGTGGCTTCCCGGCAAAGACCACGCCGGCATCGCTACCCAGTGGGTGGTGGAACGCCTGCTGGCCGAGGAGGGAACCAACCGCCACGACCTGGGCCGGGAAAAGTTCCAAGAACGGGTCTGGGAATGGGTTGACCGCTACGGCAGCACGATCGACGAGCAACACCAGCGGCTGGGAACCTCCTGCGACTGGTCCCGGCTGCGCTTTACCCTGGACCCGGGGCCGGCCCGGGCGGTACGCACCACCTTCGTCAACCTGTACCGCAAGGGGCTGATCTACCGCCACGAACGCATCATCAACTGGTGTCCCCGCTGCGCTACCGCCCTCTCCGACCTGGAGGTGGAGTACCGGGAGCAGGACGGCCAGCTTTATTATCTCCGCTACCCCCTGGCCGGAGCCGACGATAATGGAGCGGAGGGTAATGACGGTGATGGTAATAGCGAGGAGCGTAGTATCACCGTGGCCACCACCCGCCCGGAGTCGATGCTGGGCGATACCGGCGTGGCGGTTCACCCCGACGACCCCCGCTACGTCCACCTGGTGGGGCGACAGGCCATCCTGCCAATTGTGGAGCGTCCCATTCCCATCGTCGGCGACCCGGCCATCGAGCCGGAGTTCGGCACCGGCGCCCTGAAAGTTACCCCGGGCCACGACGTTATCGACTTTGAGATTGGCGAGCGGCACGGGCTGGAAATCGTCAACGTTATCGGCTTTGACGGCAATATGACCGCCGCCGCCGGCAAGTACGCCGGCATGGAACGCTTTGCGGCCCGCCGGGCCGTGGCGGTGGAGCTGGACCGCCTGGGCCGGCTGGAAAAGGTGGCGGCCTATCGCCATTCGGTGGGCCACTGCCAGCGCTGCGACGCAGTGGTGGAGCCGTTGATCAGCCTCCAGTGGTTCCTGAAAGTGGGCAGCCACCGGGAGCCGGACAGCATCGCCGGCCGGGCCCACGCCGCCGTGGCCCAGGGCGACATCAAAATCGTGCCGGAACGTTTTACCCGGGTCTATCTCAACTGGCTGGAAAACATCCGGGACTGGTGTATCAGCCGCCAACTCTGGTGGGGACACCGCATCCCGGTCTGGTACTGCGCCGCCTGCCCGGAGGTAATCGTCTCGGTGGAAGACCCGGCCCGCTGTACCGCCTGCGCCGCGGAACAATTGCGCCAGGATGAGGATGTGCTGGATACCTGGTTCAGTTCCGGCCTCTGGCCCCATTCCACCCTGGGCTGGCCCGAGGACACCCCGGATTTCGCCTACTTCTATCCCACCGCCGTCATGGAAACGGGCTATGACATCCTTTTCTTCTGGGTGGCCCGGATGATAATGCTGGGGCTGGAGAACACCGGGCAGGTTCCCTTCCGCACCGTGTACCTGCACGGGCTGATTCGAGACGCCAACGGCGATAAGATGAGCAAGACCCGGGGCAATACTCTGGACCCCCTGGACCTGATCGACCGCTACGGCACCGACGCCCTCCGTTTCGCCCTCTCCACCGGCACCGCGCCGGGCAACGACCTGCGCCTTACCGAGGGCAAGCTGGAAGCGGCCCGCAATTTCGCCAACAAGGTCTGGAACGCCGCCCGCTTTGTCCTTACTTCCCTGGCAGAACCGTCCCCGGAAGCGCCTTCGGCTGAAGCCCGGCCCGGCGCTGGTAACGCAGGTCGGTCATTACCAGTGCCGGAAGCGCCTTCGGCTGAAGCCCCATCGCCGGGAAGTTCCGACCTGGCCAGCTGGCGCAACCTGCCCCGCCTGGAACACCGGGAAGACCGCTGGATTGTCAGCCTGCTGGACCGGGTAACCGCCGAGGTGAACCGGGCCCTGGCCGACTTTGAGCTGGGCGAGGCGCAACAGAAGCTCTACGATTTCATCTGGAACGAGTTTTGCGACTGGTACATCGAAATGGCTAAAGTGCGAATGCGCGCCGGCGCCGGGGAAGCCGCCGGGCCGTCGCCCCGGCCGGTCCTGGCCTACGTGCTGGAGCGGACGCTGCGGCTGCTGCATCCCTTTATGCCCTTCATCACCGAGGAAATCTGGCAAAACCTGACCGCCCGCCTGCCCCGGGAGAATGCCCTGCCCGATTCCCTGCCCGATTCCATAATGGTAGCCCCCTATCCCCAGGCCAACCTTCCCCGCCGCGACCGCCAGGCCGAAGCGGAAATCTCCCTGGTAATGCAGACCATCCGGGCCGTGCGCAATACCCGCGCCCAACTGCGCATACCCGCCAACCAGCGCCTGGAGGCGTCGCTGGAAGCCGGCGCCTTGCACCGCGCAATGGAGGAAGAAGCGGAGGTAATCCGCACCCTGTCCCGGGTCGAGCCATTGCGCATCACCGCCAGCCCCCCCGAGGCCGGAGAACCGCACCGGGGCGTTACCCTGCTGGTCAGCCCCCTGGTGCTGCGGCTACCCCTGGAGGGCGTGGTGGACCTCGCCGCCGAACAGCAGCGGCTGCAAGGCGAGCTGAACCACTGCCAGCGGGAACTGGATCGAAAGGAAAAGCTGGTAAACAACTCCAACTTCCGCGCCAAAGCCCGACCGGAGATAGTGGAAATGGAAGAGGAACGCCTCCGCAGCCTCCAGGAACAGCAGCAAAGGTTGGGCGAGCTAATCGGCCAGTTGGGCGGTCAGCGGTAACGGCACGGATTGAAGCCAGGCGGATTGAATTCAGGTTGAATCCCGGCTTGAACCCAGGATCTAATCCGGGATAGAATCCGGCGAAGCCTTCCGGCGCCAACCGGAAACAGGAAGCGGCGGAACCGGTGGCAGAGCAGGCTGCCGCCGCTCTGCCCCGCCGGAGCAGGGGTAAATCAAGCGTGCAGATGAACACCTCCCGCCGTCCGGTAGGCCTCGTGGTAGGCCAGGGGTAAATCAAGCGTGCCAATGAACACTGCCCTGGGCATTATCGGCTACCCCATAGAGCATTCCATCTCTCCCGGGTTTCAGCAGGCGGCGCTGGACCATTGCGCCGTTGACGCCACCTACCGGGCCTACCCGGTGGCGCCGGCGGAAGTGGCGGAGTTCATCGCCGGCCTGCGGCGGCCCGGCGTCCGGGGAATCAACGTTACCGTACCCCACAAAGAGGCGGTCATTCCCTTGCTGGACGAGGTTGACGACTGGGCCGCCGCGGCCGGGGCGGTCAACACCATCGTCCACCGCCAGGGACGGCTTACCGGACACAACACCGACGGCTACGGCTTTCTGCGGGCGTTACAAGCGGGCGCCGGCTTTTCGCCCCGGGGACGGCGGACGCTGATTATGGGGGCCGGCGGCGCCGCCCGGGGCGTTGTCCTGGCTCTGGCCCGGGCCGGCGTCGGCCCCCTGACCATCGCTAACCGCACCCCGCAGCGGGCGGAAGGTCTGGCCCAATTGGCCCGGGGACAGGGTATAACCACCCAGACCATCCCCCTGTACGACGTGGCCCTGACCGCCGCCGCCCCGGCCGCCGAGCTAATCGTCAACTGCACCACCATCGGCATGGCCCACGGGCCGGCGGCCGGCGACACGCCCCTGCCCCGTTCGGCCATCCCCCCCGCCGCGCTGGTCTATGACCTGGTGTATAATCCCCTGGAAACCCGGCTGCTGCGGGAGGCGGCCCAGGCCGGCGCCGCTACCCTGGGCGGCATCCAGATGCTGGTCTATCAGGGAGCGGCGTCCTTTGAGTTGTGGCTGGAACGGCCGGCCCCGGTAGCGGCAATGCTGGCGGCGGCAACCGCGGCAATGCAGTCTCCCGGCTGAACAACCCCCCTCTGCGTGCCTCCGCATCACTGCGTCCTCCCGGTTGGGCAAACCTTTCACCGGGGCGACCCGGAGACGCCGAGCTACCCGGAGAGATCGAGATTAGAGGTATTTGAGTTGAGTATGATTCGGTGGTTCACCGCAGGCGAGTCCCACGGCCAGGGGTTGATGATTATTATGGAAGGCGTGCCGGCGGCGCTGGCAATCAGCGAGGAGTATATCGGGGCCCAACTGGCCCGGCGCCAGCGCGGCTACGGCCGGGGCGGGCGGATGCTCATTGAACAGGACTGGGCGCACATCATGACCGGCGTCCGCCACGGCTATACCCTGGGCAGTCCCATCGGTATGACCGTGGCCAACAAGGACTGGGCCAACTGGACCGAGGCCATGGCCGTGGAATACGTCGAGAACCCCTCTCAGGAGGGCCGCAACCGCCGCGTTACTCGCATCCGCCCCGGCCACGCCGACCTGCCCGGCGCAATGAAGTACGGCTTTGCCGACGTGCGCAACGTGCTGGAGCGGGCCAGCGCCCGGGAAACCGCCGCCCGGGTCGCCGCCGGCGCCGTCGCCATGCGCCTGCTGGAGGAGTTCGGCATCAAACTCTACAGCCACGTCATTGCCATCGGCGGCGTGACGGCCAACGTCCCGGAAACTATCGATTGGGCTGCCGTGGAGGAATCGCCGGTGCGTTGCGCCGACCCGCTGGCCGCCGCCGCGATGATGGCCGAAATCGACGCCGCCCGGGAAGCCGGCGACACCGTCGGCGGCGCCGTTGAGGTCATCGCCGAAAACGTCCCCATCGGCCTCGGCTCCCATACCCACTGGGACCGGAAAATCGACGGCCGCATCGCCCAGGCACTGATGTCCATTAACGCCGTCAAGGAGGTGTCCCTCGGCCCCGGCCGGGAGGTGGTCCGCCAGCGCGGCTCCCTGGTGCAGGACGTGATCGAGCCGGTAACCGACCCGGAGCGCCCCTGGCAGCGCAGGACTAACCGGGCCGGCGGCACCGAAGGCGGCATGACCGACGGAATGCCCCTGGTGGCCCGTTTTGGCATCAAGCCCATCGCCACCCTGCACCACCCCCTGCCCTCGGTGGACCTGGACACCGGCGAACCGGTGCAGGCCCACTTTGAACGCTCCGACGTCTGCCAGGCCCCCCCGGCCGGCGTCATTGGCGAGGCCATGGTCGCATTGGTGCTGGCCGACGCCTTTCTGGAAAAGTTCGGCGGCGACGCCATCCCCGAAACCCGCCGCAACTACGCGGGCTATCTGCGAACGGTGGGGCCGCGGAAGGTTTACCGGTAGGGGGGCACCACAGCGGCGCAGAGGGCGCGCAGATTCGCAGAGGTTTTAGAGGAGGTTGGTTGTGGCCATTTATAAGATGGTGGGGGATAAGGAGCGGCTGGACGAAGTTAAGCCTACTTCCTTCGGCAATGAGGGAGTAATGGAACGGAACGACTTGCAACGCATACTGCGCAAACAACCCTCCATATTGGAAAAGGGACTGTTGATAATTGATGAGGAGTTCGGCAATTGGCAAGATTCCAACCGAAGGATCGACCTGTTGGGCTTGGATGAGAGCGGCCGCCTCGTGGTGATTGAACTGAAGCGTGGTGAAACCGGCGAACACATGGACTTGCAGTCCATTCGATACGCCGCTATGGTTGCAAATATGACCTTCCAACAAGCTGTAGATACGTACCAATCCTATTTGCAAAAGCAGGACGAGGAAGGAGATGCTGAGGAGCTGGTACGTGACCATTTGGAAAAGGCCGAGGCCACGGAAATTTACACCGCAAAGCCCCGCATAATCTTGGTGTCCGAAGGGTTTTCCGCTGAATTGACTACCTCCGCGTTGTGGCTGAACGACAATGGGCTGGAGGTTACGTGCATCCGAATTCAACCCTATCGGAACCGGGAGGAACTACTGGTAGAAACCAGCCAAATCATTCCCCTGCCGGAAGCGGCCGGTTACATCATAAGTGTTCGTGATCGGGTAGAAGAACAAACCCGGAGACAACGACCAGAACGAGGCCAGCATATCCCCGGCGGAGGCGCTTTTATGGAAAGCATTGCGCGGGCACGCAGAGAGCACCAACCCGGATTGCAACAACTTTATGATTGTGCAATTGACCTGGAGCGCGCGAGTCTTGCGGAATTGTCCACCCATTTTGTCAAACAGGATCTCGTTAGGCTGAACCTCAGAGTGCCGGGCGAAGGCCAGCACTTGGTATCGTTTAATAATCTTATTCATAAGGGCGGTCGGGGAGGAGAAATAATCTTCTGGGCGGATTGGGAGAACATCGCCCCCGATTCACTGCTTCATATCAACCAGTTGATTGGTCCGGCTAAGTCAGACCCTGGAATACGTTACCGCAGATTGTCAAGAATATCCAGCTTGGATCCCATATTGGCTGGCATCCGCGACGCCTACCGGGAAGCTAACGGCAGGATGGATGACGAAGATGGGAATTACCAGTAACATCACTCGGCGCCGGTAGCGGGGAGGTGGCATGTGCCCACTGCTACCGAAAGCCGTTACTCCGTTGCCGGCGCCGGTAGCGGCGGCAGCAAATCCTCCACCGCCAACTCCAGGTCGGGCAGGGCCGCCGGGCGGACTTTCTCCCCCCGGCGCAGGAGGTCATGCTGCCCGTAACCCTCGGGGCCGGGTTCCGTGAACCGCTCAATGCAGTCGCCCGGCAGGTTCAGCACCCAGGTCTCCGGGACGCCGGCCCTTCCGTAGATCTGAGATTTAACCCCCCGGTCGTAATCCAAGGAGGAATCGGACACCTCAACCACCAGCAGCACATCGGCGGGGCCGGCGTGGGCCTGGCAATAGTCATCTTCCCGGAACTTTAACAGCGCCACATCCGGCTCCGGGGCCGAATGTTCGTCCAGGCGGACGGGACCTTGAACTTGGAGCGTGTAAAGGTTACCGGCCTGGCGGCCAAAGACGCGGGTATAGCGGTTCACGCCGCCGTTGTGGGAGGGGCCGGTCGGCGCCATAAGCAGAATCTCTCCTTCCACCAGCTCCACCCGCTCCCCGGGCTGGATGATCCCGGCGTCAACCAGACAGAAGTATTCCGCTACCGTGAACTTGCGGGTTTCCCGGGCCGCTTTCGGGGCCTGCACCGGCGCGGTGGTGGTCATCGCTGCACCTGACCCTGCGTGAAGGTATTAGCTTGATGGTAAACTTTCCGGCCCCCCGATTCAAGGTTCCGGGCCTGGTGTGTTACAATACTCGCATCAGCCGCCGGGGCAAAAGGCGCCCTTCAACACCCGGCCAACACCCGGCGGGAAAACGTCCGGGGTGAATGCTGCTCAACCCTCCGCGACGCTCCCCCGGAGGCCGCCAGCCGGATAATGACGGGCAGGAGAAATAGGGTCATTCCGTTGCCGGCGCCGGTAGCGGAGGGGTGGCATATGCCCACTGCTACCGAAATCCGTTACTCCGTTGCCGGCGCCGGTGGCAGCAAATCCTCCACCGCCAACTCCAGGTCGGGCAGGGCCGCCGGGCTGACTTTCTCCCCCCGGCGCAGGAGGTCATGCTGCCCGTAACCCTCGGGGCCGGGTTCCGTGAACCGCTCAATGCAGTCGCCCGGCAGGTTCAGCACCCAGGTCTCCGGGACGCCGGCCCTTCCGTAGATCTGAGATTTAACCCCCCGGTCGTAATCCAGAGAGGAATCAGCTACCTCAACCACCAGCAGCACATCGGCGGGGCCGGGCCGGCGGCTGGCATAGTCATCCTCCCGGAAAGTCAGCAGGGCCAGGTCCGGCTCCGGCGCGGAGTGTTCATCCAACGGTAGGGGAGCCTGGACCAGCAGCGCAAACCGCTCGCCGGCCAAGCGGCCAAAGACGCGGGTGTAACGCATGATGCCGGAGAAGTGGAGATTACCCATGGGCGGCATAGTCAGAACCTCTCCTTCCACCAGCTCCACCCGCTCCCCGGGCTGGATGATCCCGGCGTCAACCAGACGGAAGTATTCCGCTACCGTGAACTTGCGGGTTTCCCGGGCCGCTTTCGGGGCCTGCACCGGCGCGGTGGTGGTCATCGCTGCACCTGACCCTGCGTGAAGGTATTGGCTTGATGGTAAACTTTCCGGTCCCCCGATTCAAGGTTCCGGGCCTGGTGTGTTACAATGGCTGCGCCCGGCGGAGGTATGCCCTATGACTTTGCCCTTGAACGCTGCGCCCGCCCCGCCAACATCGCCACGGACTTCCCCTAATCATACCGGAGACGCCGGAACCAAGCCCGGCCGCCGGCGCAGCGCAGGAGTAGCCCCATCGTGAAAATCCGAGACATCCTCCAGAAAAAACGCACGGTGTCCTGCGAGTTCTTCCCGCCCCGGGAAGAGGCGGGGATTCCCGCCGTTTTTCGCGCTATTGACCGGATTGGCGCCTTTAACCCGGACTTTATTTCCGTCACCTACGGGGCTGGCGGCTCTACCCGCGCTTTTACCGAGCGCATCACTACCCAGGTTAAGCAGGACACCGACCTGGAGGTGATGGCGCACCTGACCTGCGTAGCTCAGACCAAAGCCGAGGTTCACGATGTCCTGGAGCGGCTGGAAGAAGCCGGCGTTGAGAACGTCATCGCCCTGCGGGGCGATCCGCCCCGGGGCCAGGAAAACTTCGTCCCGGCGGCGGGCGGGTTCGGCCACGCCACCGAGTTGATTGAGCATATCCGCGCCAACTTTGACTTCGGACTGGCCGCCGCCTGCTACCCGGAGGGGCATACCGAGTCCCCCAACCTGGACTCTGACCTTCACTACGCCCGGGAGAAGGTGGAAAGGGGCGCCGACTTGCTCATCACCCAGCTTTTCTACGACAACCGCTACTTCTTTGACTTTATCGAGCGGGCGGAACGGGCCGGCATCAACGTTCCCATCATCCCCGGCGTCCTGCCCATCCTGAACACCGCCCAGATCCGCCGGTTCACCTCCCTCTGCGGGGCCACCATCCCGCCGGAGCTGGACCGGAAGCTGGAGCAGTTGGACGGCGACGATACCGCCGTGCGGGAGTTGGGGATCGAACACGCCACCAGACAGGTGCGGGAACTGTGGGACCAGGGCGCCCCCGGGGTTCACTTCTACGTGCTCAACCGCAGCTACTCCGTATCCCGAATCCTGTCCGACCTGAACCTGTCCGGCCCTGCCGCCCCGGACTAGGCCGCCGGCGCAAATATGCAAATATATGCAAATAATGGGAGCTATATCCGAAAGCAACCCCAAAGTGTTGCCACCGCTGGACAAACCGGGGTGAGCCGGAAACCTTCTATAATGAACAATGAACGCTAATGAACAACGGTGCGAGTCCTGCCATCCCTTCGCACCACGCCACCATGTATCGATCAGCTGACCGGGGAAAGGTTATGACTACTGCGCTACCAGATGCCCATTCAAATCAGTCGCCCGACGAACATATGCAGATAAGCCGCCGCTTTGTGCAACACGCCAGGGAAGAGTTGGACCAAGGGGAGCGGTTGCAAGCGTCGGAAAAGATCTGGGGAGCGGCGCAGCACGCCCTGGCCGCTGTGGGCAAGGAACGGGGCTGGAACACGGATAAGTATGACCAAAAGGTTGCCATTGCCAACCACCTGTCCCAGGAATTCGCGAATCCCCAGATACGCGTGCAGAATCGCAGTTATGAAAGCTACCACGTGAACTTCTACCAGAACAGCATTGACCGGATGGAACTAGCCGAGGCGATCGCTGACGTAGAACAGTTCGTAAACGAGATGGAGCGTATCCGGAAGCGGGGGCCGCAACCTTTCACCATCACGGACCAAGAGCAAATCACTCGCCTGCGTCAGCTCGCCGGCAGCGATGTCGCCAGCACCCTGCGGATGAATCAGACCTACAAGGACGGGTTCGTCAATCAACCGAGGCTGGCCCGTTACCGACCACAGTGGCGGGAGAACCGTTACTCCGGCAGCCCGGACGACCACGACATCGGCAATGCCAATGACGACGCGGGCAACGGCGTTGGTCGGGTTGGGGATGGTAGCGACAGTCTCCCGCGCCGGGGCGGACCTTCCGAAGCGTAGCCTGCATCGGTGGCCCCGTCAGCGCCCGGCGGCGGCGGCAACCGGACGCCAGCGACCGAAACAGCAATGGGCCGACGGGTCATCGTGCGGCAACCCCGCAGCAACGGATAGTTATGAATACTGAGTTGACCACCGGCGTTGACATCATTGAAATTTCCCGGGTGAGCCGGGTGCTGGAACGCTACGGCCACCGTTTTCTCCGCCGCATCTATACCCCTGGAGAAATTGAATACTGCCGGGGGCGCGCGCCCAACCTGGCCGCCCGCTTTGCCGCCAAGGAAGCCACGATGAAGGCGTTAAGCACCGGCGTCCGGGGCGTGGGCTGGAAGGACATCGAGGTAATCCGCCACCCCAGCGGCGCTCCGTCGATCCAACTGCACCGCCGGGCCAAAGCCCGCGCCCGGCGGCTGGGCGTCCGGGAAATCTCCCTCAGCCTGTCCCACTCCCGGGAATACGCCGTGGCCTTTGTGGTAACCCGATGCCAGCCGGAAACCTGAACTTCAATAACTGGCCCGGCAACCACCAGTCCGGCAACCTGCCGGTCGTTACCGCCGCCCAGATGCTGGCCCTGGAGCGGGAGTCGGCGCGGCGGGGAACCAGTACCGATACCCTGATGGAACGGGCCGGGCTGGCGGTGGCCAGCGCCGCCCGGCAATTATTGGGCCGTCCCTCCGGCGGCGTGGCCGGAGCCGGTATATTGGTCCTGGTTGGCCCGGGCAACAACGGCGCCGACGGCTTGGTGTCCGCCCGCCACCTGAGGCGGTGGGGCGCGGAAGTTACCGCCTACCTGCTGACCACCCGGCGGCCCGGCGCGCCGCCCCGGCCGGATAACCAACTGGCCGACAAGCTGGAACTGGCCCGGCGTTACGACGTGTCCCTGCTGTCCGCCGCAGACGACCCCGGACTGGAACAGCTGACCCGCCAGCTCCAACGCAGCCAGTTGGTTATTGACGCCGTACTGGGCACCGGACGCTCCCGCCCCCTGACCGGAACCATCCAGGAGGTTATGCTCCGGGTAGGCGCCTTCCGGGACGCTGGTAGAGATGCTTGCCGGGATGCTTGCCGGGACGATTCCTGGAATGGTATATCACCGCCCGGCCGCTGCCCGCGCCCGCTGCTGCTGGCGCTGGACTTGCCCACCGGCCTGGACGCCGACACCGGGGCGGTGGACGCCGCTTGCCCCGCGGCCGACGTTACCCTGTCCTTGGGGTTTCCCAAGGCCGGGCTGCTGGCCTTCCCCGGCGCCGAAAAAGCCGGCGAACTTCAGATCCTGGACCTTGACCTGCCGCCCGGCCTGGGCGAGGCGGACATCCCCCTGGAGTTGCTGACCCCGGCCGGGGTGGGCCGCCATCTGCCGGCCCGGCCCGGCAACGCCCACAAGGGCAGTTTCGGCCATACCCTGGTGGTGGCCGGTTCCCGGAACTATGTTGGCGCCGCCTGTCTGGTCGCCACCGCCGCCGCCCGGGCCGGGGCCGGCCTGGTAACCCTGGCAACGCCGGAAAGCGTTTACCCCAGCGCCGCCGCCAAGCTGACCGAAACCATCCACCTCCCCCTGCCCGAGGACGCCGCCGGACGGCTGCACCCCGACGCCGCCGGAATTATCCGGGACCTGCGGCCCAACTATAGCTGCCTGGCCGTGGGCAGCGGCATGGGTCAATCCCGGGGAACCGTTGCCTTTATGGAGCGGCTCCTCCTGGACCCGACCGCGCCCCCGTCCGCCATCCCCACGGTGATTGACGCCGACGGCTTGAACAACCTGGCCCGGCTACCCGACTGGTGGCAGCGGCGGCCCGGGAACCAGACCGGGCCGCTAATCCTGACGCCCCACCCCGGAGAAATGGCTACCTTGACCGGCTGGTCCACCGCTGCGGTGCAGCAGGACCGGGTGGCGGTGGCGCGGCAGTGGGCCGCCCGGTGGCAGGCGGTAGTCGTCCTTAAGGGCGCCTTTACTGCCATTGCCGCTCCAACCGACTCAACCAACTCAACCAACCGGGCCGCGCCGGAGGGCGGCGAATCGGGGAGCGTGGAGCCGGCCGGAAGGGTGCGCCTTTCCCCCTTTGCCAACCCGGGGCTGGCCGCCGGCGGCACCGGCGACCTGCTTACCGGCATCATCGGCGGGCTGCTGGCCCAGGGGCTGATTCCCTTTGATGCCGCCAGTTGCGCCGTATATCTGCACGGCCAAGCCGCCGCCGCGCTGACCGCCCGGCAAGGCAACGCGGGCCTGCTGGCCTCGGATTTGGCTCCCCTCCTGCCGGAAACCATCTGCCGCCTGCGCCGGGCCGCTTAACCCCCGGAGACGCGCCCCAGCGCCCGGCCAGACCGTAGCTCACCATTAATCGTACCCCGGAGCATCACCGCCTTCCGTCCCCGCGCGCTGCGCTCCGGTGAAGCCCGCCCCGACCGAAAAATCGCCAAAATTCGTCGCCGCCCCAATTATTGACCAAAAGCGTTATGTTATAATCTAGGTACAGACTCAGTCAGGAGAGTAGTCCCTGGTGAAATCGGCCGACCCGCCCGGAGGCGCCGGGCAAGTCAGCAGAGTTTGAGGGCGAACTATGTCTCTGGAAAAATTCCTCGAAAACCTGGCCGACCCCTTCGTACCCCTGAGCAATTCCAACTTCATCGAGGTCTCCGACCTGTCGCCAGCCGAGTTGGGAGTATTCGCCCGGGCCTGGTTCCGGCTACCCTTGGAGCGGCGGCGGGCAATAATCGCCACTATGGTTGAACTGGCCGAGGACAACCCGGAACTGGACTTTTGCACGATCTTCAAGATGTGCCTGAAAGACCAGGATGAGTGGGTGCTGGAGAAGGCGATCGAAGGCCTGTGGGAATATGAAGACCGCTCGGTGATTCCGGGGCTAATCCAGATCCTCGCCTCGGACAAAAGCCCGGAAGTCCGCGCCGCCGCCGCCGTTGCCCTGGGCAAGTTCGCCGTGCTGGCCCAGGAAGGCAACCTGCTGGCCAAGGACGCCAACTCGGTGCGGGACAACCTGATGGCCGTACTGCAAAACTCGGTGGAAAACCCCGACGTGCGCCGCCGCAGCCTGGAGGCAGTGGCCCCCTTCAACACGCCCGACATCCGGGACTACGTTTGCTGGGCCTACCAGAGCGACGACCTGAAGCTGAAATCCAGTTCCATCTACGCTATGGGCCGCACCGGCGAGGTCGGTTGGCTGCCGCTGCTCATCCAGGAATTGCACAACCGGGAACCGGCCCTGCGCTACGAAACGGCCAACGCCTGTGGCGAATTGGGCGATGAAGAGGTGGTGCCCCACCTGATTTGTCTGCTGCAAGATGACGACTACCAGGTGCAGGTGGCCGGCCTGAACGCCCTGGGCAAGATTGGCGGCTCCCTGGCCAAGCGCGCCCTGTTGCGCTGCGTCAAGGAGGGCGACGCCTCCCTGGAAGAGGCGGCCCGCAATGCCCTGGAAAGCGCGGAGTTCCTGGAAGACCCGATGGCCTTCGCCACGGACATTTAATCCCGGGAGCTTCCCCCTCTAACCAATTACCCCCCAGCGTACAGCCGGTTAAGGTTGGCATAGCGGGACGGGTCCAGGTCCTTGCCCCGCAGCGCCGGATGGTCCGGGCCATAGCGGTGGGCGCGGAACACGCCGTTCAGGGACGCTCCGCCACCGGCCTCGCCAAAGTAGGGGTTGATGTATTCCCAGGTGATTTCCCCGCCGGCGGTTACCTCGAATATGCGCCCCGGCGCCCCCTCACAGATTACCGTGTTGCCGTTGGGCTGCCGTTCGGCGCTGCTGATGTTATAGCTGAAAAAGGAGATGTTGGGCGTACCCTGGTACTCCCAGCCAATCTCGTTGGTCTCCGGGTCCACCTCAATAATCCGGGAATGACTGGGCGCTCCCTGGCGGTGGCAGCCATTGTCAAACAGCAGCACCCGCCCGTTGTCCAGCCAGGTGGGGTGATGCTGGTGATAGACCTTGCCCGGCCCCCACTTCCACCGGAACCGGCCGCTGGCCTTGTCCACCAGGCCCACGGTGCTGGTTTGCCGGTAGCTGACCAGCAGGTCGCCCTCCGGGGTAACGTTCAGGGCGTTCTGGTGCGTCCACTCCTTGCGCCCCTCCAGGGGACAGATGACATCCTCGGCCACGTCCAGAAACTCCCAGGACTTCCACTCGTAAACCACCTCGCCCCCCGGGGTAATCTCCTGCACCACGTCGCCCCACAACTGCTCCGGGTCATCGTCGGCCCGGTAGCCGCCCTGAACCTGGGCAGACAGCCCGGCGGGTAAGGGCGCCCAGAGCAGAACCAGGGTATTGCCGTTGGGCAGCCGCTCAAAGTCGTGATGCAGAAACAGATCCGGGTGGCGGTACTCCCATACTACGTTGCCTTCCCAATCCAGTTCGATTAAGGACAGGGAACGGCCGCCGAACTCCGGCCCTTCCGTTCCGCCCCGGGCCGTCCGGCTGCGAAAGAGCAGGTTGCCGTTGGGCAGCAGATAACCGTAAACAATGCCCTCCGGGTGATGCCAGCGGTGGCAGACCCGGCCCTCCATGTCAATCAGGTTAGCGTAATAACCGCCGCGATTGGTGGCTACCAGGGTATAACCCCGGTAACTCTGTTGCGGGTTATAGTAGATCAACCCGGTCTGATGATGTGTGGACCAGCCCATACTGCCTCCCGGTTGCCGGATGTTGAGTCAGAATAGCCGGGGGAAATTGTCGGATAGCCGGGCCGAAGTGTCAAATGTCCCCTCGCTCCGGCTAGAAAATTCCCAGGGCGCCAACCCCGGCAACTATCATCCCAATGGCGGCAAACTTCAGCGCCAACGCCCGGCGGGTGATGACCTCCTCCATCACCTGCCAGCGGGCCTGGCTCAACAGGGTAGCCAGCACGAACACGAACAGCGGCGTAGTCGCCAGGCAGGCGGATACCAGGGATATGGGCCCCAGGTTGGCCGCCTGCAACGCCCCGGCCACTACCACCAGCGGCAAAATACCCTCCCCCACTACCAGTAACAGCACGGTGCGCCGCCGCCGCAGGACGCCGAACAACTGCCCCCAGACCCGGCGGCGGGCAAAGGGCAGAAAGACCAGCAGCGTACCCAACTGCTGATAGATGAACACTACCGGAAAGGAGCTTTCTGCCAGGGCCACCTTGGCGGCGAAGAAACCGGCGCCCAGCAGCAGCCCGCCGGCCAGCAGCGCCGGCGCGCCCCGGGACGGTTTCAGTTCCGCCAGCCGGACGGGAACGACCGGCAGCGATACCAGCATCGTACCCAGCGCCACCAGGGTTATGGCGGCCCACTGCCCGGGAACCAGCCTTTCGCCCAGGAAAATGACGGCCAGCAAGGCCACAAAGATGGGGTAGATCTGCGAAATGGCTACCGCTCGGGAGGCTTCGGCCACCTTCAGCCCCACAAAAATCAGGGCATAGCCAACGCCCAGACTGAAGCCGGAGGCCAGGGCGGCCAGGACGATGGCCGGCGCCGTGTCCCGGGGCAGACCGAAAATGACGATTGCGCCGGAGATATACGCCGCCAGAGCCAGCGCAACCCAGAGATACAGGGTGGACAGCCCGGGCAGGTGGTGGTCCAGGAGGCGTTTATCGGTCAGGTTGACCACCGCCAGAGTAGCGGCGGCCGTCAGGGCAAGGATTATCCACATCTATTCATCGATATCATGGCAATCAGAGATTCAGGGCAATTCAGGGCAGTCGCGGATTCACGGCAATTCAGGGCAGTCGCGGATTCACGGCATTCAGGGCAACGCAAATAATTCCGGTTGCCGGCCCGCCGCTCCCGGGGTCAGGGCAAGCGAGTTTGTCCTGAATCTGGATTTATCCCGGGTCTGGCTCTTGCCCGACCTGGCTCGCGCCGTCATTCCGGCCCGACCACCGTGGTTTCAGCCGTGGTTCAAGTCTGGTTCCACCGTAGTTCCACCACTACGCCGGGAAGGCCGGGCGGTGGTTAGACCGGCCCGGCCCGGCAGACGCTCCGGTAATGGATCAGGCCCACCAACGCCGGCAAGGCCCCGGCGTAGGCCGCCGGCAGCCAGGAATAGTCGAACAGACGATAGTAGCCAAATACCCCGGCCAGGGCGACGCCGCCGATGAAGAAGGTCGCCAGGCCCCAAGTGGTGCTGCGGGTCAGGAAAGTTACCGCCAGGCCCGGCAGCAGTACCGGCCCGGCCGCGTGGGGAATCAGTCCCAACAGCGCTCCCAGCGCCGTCGCCGCCCCCCGGCCGCCCGGCCCCCGCAGGTACAGCGGCCAGCTATGCCCGATTACCGCCGCCGTCCCGGCCAGCATCGCCAGGGACTGGCGGTAATCCTCCGGCGTCAGAATAGCCAGGATAGGCGAAGCCGGCGGCTCCGTCGGGCCGCCCATAGCCAAACCCCGGGCCAGCAGGACCACCGCCAGCCCTTTGGCGATGTCGATGACGGCTACTAGGACGCCGGTCTTAAGGCCCAGGATGCGGCCGGCATTCTCGGCGCCGACGTTGCCATCGCCCAGCCGCCGGATGTCCTGCCCCCGCCGCCAGCGCACCACCAGGTAGGCCGTGGGGGTGCTCCCAATCAGGTAGGCCGCCGCCACCACGGCCGCGGCCAAGAGCAAGGCGTTCCCGGTCAAGACGCTCCCGGTCAAGGCGTTCCAAATCAAAGCGGGCTGAACCACTGGCGCCCTCTACCCCGGAGCGGCAGCCGGCCGGTCCCGGGATGCGTCGGCTCGCCTTCCGCCCTAAACCGCCACCAGGCGCGGCGAGGCCGGGGTACACCAGTGCCGGTACTTGGCGTTGCGGCCCACCACGATGTCAAAGTACATCTTTTGCAGCTTGACGGAAACCGGCCCGGCCTTTCCGTCGGCGATGTTCCGGTTGTCCAGCTGCACCACCGGGGTCAAATGCGCCGCCGTGCCGGTCAGAAAAACCTCATCGGCCAGGTAAAGCTCGCTGCGGTCAATACTCCGCTCCTCCAGTTCCAACCCCAGTTCACTCCGGGCCAGTTGGATCACCGTGTCCCGGGTAATGCCGGGCAGCACGTTATCCTCCAGGGCCGAAGTTACGAGACGGCCGTCCGTTACCATAAACACATTTTCCCCGGAACCCTCGCAGACATGGCCGTCGTGGTTGAGGATGATGGCCTCGTCAAAGCCGGCCAGGGTAGCTTCGGTCTTGGCGAGGATGCTGTTGACGTAGATGCCGCAGATTTTCAGCCGGGCCGGAATCATCGAGTCATCCACCCGCCGCCAGGAGGAGGTGCAGCAGCGGAGCAGGTCGGAACCCAGATAATTGCCGAAGGGCACGGTAATCAGCGTAAAATCGCTCGCCAGTTCCTGGAGCTTCAGGTTAGCAACCAGTTCGGCGCTCTTGTAAACCAGGGGACGAATGTAGATGTCCTGCCGGTGGCCGTTGCGTTCCACCAATTCCACCGTAATTTCGCACAGGTCTTCCACCGAGTAGGGAATGTTCAGCATCAGCAGGCGGGCGCCCCGCAGCAAACGGTCATAATGCTCGCGCAGCCGGAAAATGTTGACCACTCCCTGCTCCTCGTTCCAGTTGCCCCGGATGCCCTCGAACACCCCGGTTCCATAGTGCAGGGCATGGGTCATAACACTGACCCTGGCCTCGCTCAGGGGCACGTAATCCCCCTTGAAGAAGGCCATAAGCTCACCGGCTTGCCGACTGGATTGACCTGTACTCACGACATACCCCCATCGCTGACTGCTCAAGTTTTGCAAGATTATAATCGGGTTTCCCCTATCCGCACAAGGCATCGCCGCCTCCCGGCCGGGTCGGGAGGTTAAGCGTCGCCAGTCCCGAATTTCCCCGGCGGCGATAGTTGCTCTGAATAGTTGCTAGGTGTGGATTCTAATTATTTAGTATAATTATAGTGTGAGGCAGACATATTGCCCGGCCTCCCAGCCGGTTATTCCACCCGGTTATTCCAGAAGGAGGTTGTTGCGATGGAAATCTTTGACTACCTGAGCCAGTACGGTTACGAGCAGTTGACGATGTTTACCGAGCCGGCGTCAGGGCTGAAGGCTATTGTCGTCATTCACGATACTACCCTGGGGCCGGCCTGCGGCGGCACCCGCATCTGGCCCTACGCCACCGAGGAGGAAGCGCTCCGGGATGCCCTGCGGCTGAGCCGGGCCATGACCTACAAGTCGGCCGTCGCCGGCCTGTCCCTGGGCGGCGGCAAGGGCGTCATTATCGCCGACCCCCATACCCAGAAAACCGAGGCCCTGCTCCGCGCCTACGGCCGCTGTGTGGACACCCTGGGCGGCCGCTATCTGACTACCACCGACGTGGGCAGCGCCGGCCGGGACCTGGAGTACATCGGCCAGGAAACCGGCCACGTGGTGGGATTGCCCCTGACTCTGGGCGGCAGCGGCGATACCTCTATTATGACCGGTCTGGGCCTTTACATGGGGATGAAAGCCTGCGCCCGGGAAGTTTGGGGCAGCGATTCCCTGCGGGGCAAAAGGGTAGCGATGCAGGGATTCGGCAAGGTAGCCGGCAACACGGCCCGCCATTTACTGGAGGAGGATGTCCAACTGGTGGTTACCGACGTTTACGAAGGCGCGCTGGATAAGGCCCGGGACCTGGGCATCCCGGTGGTGGCGCCCGAGGCGATTTACGACGTGCCGAGCGACATCTTCTCGCCCTGCGCCCTGGGCGGCGCGCTGAACGGCAACACCATCCCGCGCCTTTCCTGCCGGGTAGTGGCCGGCGGCGCCAACAACCAACTTCTGAGCGACGCCGACGGCGAGGAACTGCACCGGCGGGGCATCCTCTACGCTCCCGACTACGTGGTCAACGCCGGCGGCGTCATCAACGCCGCCGCCGAAGTGGGAATGCCCTACCGCCCGGAGTTGGCTCGGGAAAAGACGGAGCGTATCTACGAGATTATGGAACGGGTGATTTACACCTCCAGTCGGGAGGAAATCCCCACCGCCCTGGCGGCCGACCACCTGGCCGAAGAACGGTTGGCCGCGGTCCGGGGCCTCCGGAACATCCACCGCGCCCGGTAGTCCGCCGGCGGGTGCCGGACTACCGCTACCGGAATTGACCGGCCGGGCTAGGCCACCGTCAGCTCCGCCCGGCCCAAACCATCCACCATTACCGCTGCCCGGTCGCCCGGGTGCAAAAACCTGGGCGCGACGATACTGCCGGTGATAATGACCGACCCTCGGGGCAGGCTTTGCCCCGCCCCGGCCAGCCGGTTGGCCAGCCAGGCCAGCGGCTCAAAGGGGTGTCCCATCACGTCCGAGCCGTACCCGGCGCCCACGGCCACGCCGTTAATGCTGACCGTCCCCCGGGCCGCCGCCAAGTCCAGGTCCCGCCAGCCGGTAACCGGCGGGCCGAGGACGGCGCCGGCGTTGGAGATGTTGGTAGCTACCGAAGTCAGCGTCCGGGCCAGACCGTCCATCCCCTCCGGCAGGCGCACGTCGATGACCTCAATGGCGGCCATCACCGCTCCCACCGCCTCGGCCACCGCGTCTCTGGTATAGGGAGCGGCTGACGCCGGCAGGTCGGCGGCCAACTCCACCGCTATTTCGCCCTCGATACCCAGCCGCCGGTAAGCCGCTCCTTTCAGGGTGGCCGGCGCCGGGTAAATGACCCGGGACATCAGGACGCCGGCGCAGGGTTCGCTCCAGCCGGCCTGTTGCTGCATCGTCGCCGTGGTGTAGGCCAGCTTGTAACCGGCAGCCGGCCCCTGCGCCTCGGCCAGCAGCTTCAGGTACTCCCGCTGCACGGCGTAGGCCGCCGGGATAGTGGCAATGTTCCAAGGGCCGGGCAGGACCGTAAAGGGTTGCCCGGCCTGGTATTGGGCGTAAAGTTCCCGGGCGGCCCGGAGGATGTCGGGAGCGTCGGGCATCGCGTCATACCTCATTTCCCCCGGCCCGGCGCCCCAAAACGCAGCGGCGCAGAGGGTGGATTCGCTCCGCTCTGCGCCGCTGCTGCGGTGAAAAACCCGGACGGGGTAATAGCGAGTAAACTAACGGGCCTCGCTGGGGGCCTCAAATCCGGCGTCCCGGTGGCCGCCGTCGCAGAAGGGCTTGTTGGCGGAAGAGCCACAGCGGCACAGCGAAACCCACTGTCCCTCGGGAATGGTATAACTATTGCCGGACTGGTCCACTATCTCGATGGGGCCGGTTATCCGATTAGGGCCGTTTGCCCGGATTTCGATTTTTACATCGGCCATGAATTTTCCTCCCCGGTAGATTTAATGCAAAAGCTCCCTCCCGAACCGCGCCGCTGGCGACCGGCGCAGCGCCAGCGCAGCATCGGGAAAGGGGTGCGCCTTTGGGCCAGGCTAGTCTGACACTTGGGCAATAGGGTGTCAAGGGTTGGCGCTCCGGCGGGCGGCGGCAGTCTAATGGCCGCAGCCGCAGCCCCCGCCGCAACAGCCCCCGCCGGGCAGGGACGGCAGGGACATGGAATTAAACTCCCCACTGCCGGCGGCGGCGCCGGCGGAAATGGCGGCAAAGACGGATATAGCCCGCCTGGCCGGCTGCTCGCACACCGGACAATCGGCGCCGGCGGCGTTCATCGGTTGCAACTTGTCAAACTTGTGGTTGCAAGTGGGACAATGGTATTCATAGATCGGCATAGCTTACCTTCCTTAAAATTCGGGCTGCATTAATTCGGGCCGGGCTGAGCGGCTTATCCGGGCGGCGCTAACCGGAAATGTACCCGACCGGAGCGCCGCCCGTCAAGGCAAAATTGTCGCCAGGCCGGGTCAGCCGCGCACCCTGGCCCAGCGCCGCGGAATGGGCGGTATTTCCCTACCGAGACCCTGACCCCGGCGGACGGCCACCCCCATCGCCGCGAAATAGGCGGTATTTCCCCGCTCTTTCCGGGTGCGGGGGTCAAATTCGACGGGAGAGTAGCTACTGCATCGGTGGCCCCGCTCTCCCAATATCTCCCTGGGAGAGCGGGGCCAAATTATCTGGCCCGGTTACCCCGGCTTGCCGCATCGCTAATTTGACACCTCCTCCGCCATCCTAATATAATCAGCTCCACCCTGGTTGACCGGAGACGGGTTGAACCTGGTTGCAATTGGCCCGGTTAATGCGCCGGCGGCGCCCCGCAGCATCCCTTTCCGTCGCCCCGGCGCCAATTTCAGCCGGTATTGATGACGGTGGTCTGATGTCTATTCGTGAAAGACTGGAAGCCGATATTACCGCAGCGTTGCGCCGCCGCAACCAGCAGCGGCTGGATGCGCTCCGCTATCTCAAGAGCGCCATCAACCGTGTGGAGATTGACCGGCGCATTACCCTGGACGACGCCGGCATTACCGAAGTGGTAGTACGCCAGGTCAAGGACCGGCGGGACAGCATCCGGATGTTTGAGCAAGGCAACCGCGCCGACCTGGTCGCCAAAGAAGCCGCCGACCTGGTGGTGCTGGAGGAGTATCTGCCGCCGCAACTGGACGCGGCGGAGTTGACCCAACTGGTGCAGGAGGTCATCCGCCAGGTGGGGGCGGAGACGCTCCGGGACAAGGGCAAGGTCATGGGCCGCTTGATGCCCCAGGTTCAGGGCAAGGCCGATGGCGCCCAGGTCAACGAACTGGTAACCCGGTTCCTGGAAGCCGGCGGCTGAAGCGGAGCGGGGCCGCGCTGCTCCCGACAGATCGTTTCCCGGCCAATCGCTCGGCCGGGACGTCCTTAAACCCGCAGCGGCAACCCCCGTTCCGTCCTTCACCGGTATGCGGGGAATCCCCGCGGTGCGCTGACGAAGCCGGAAACAGCCGCCAACACCAACAAAGGTTGACAAGGGGTGCCGCTACCCGCCCCGGCCCGAGCTATCTGCCCGGGATGGTTGATTGTTACTATGCGCTTTGGCATCGTCGTTTTCCCCGGCACCTGGAGCGACGCCGACTGCTACTACCAGGTTAGTAACGTCCTGGGCCAAGAGGCCGATTACGTCTGGCACCGGGAGGAGCGCCTGAACGGGTACGATTGTGTGATTCTCCCCGGCGGCTTTTCCTATGGCGACTACCTGCGGGCCGGGGCCATCGCCCGGTTCTCTCCGGTGCTGGCGGCCATCCACCGGTTTGCCGGCGCCGGCGGTCTGGTCATTGGCATCTGCAACGGTTTCCAAGTGCTGTGCGAGGCCCGGCTGCTCCCCGGCGCCCTGATGCGAAACCGCCACCTGGAATATCGTTGCCAGTGGACCAACCTGCTGCCCCAGCGCACCGATACCCCTTTTACCCGCCGCTGCCCGCCGGGCCGGCCCCTGCGGGTGCCGGTGTCCCACGGCGAGGGCAACTACTACGCCGCCCCGGCTACCCTGGACTTGCTGGAAGCGGAGGGCCGGGTCCTGTTCCGCTACTGCGAAACCTCCGGGGCAGTAACCGAGGCCGCCAATCCCAACGGCTCGGCCCGCAACATCGCCGGCATCATCAACGAAACCGGCAACGTGCTGGGAATGATGCCTCACCCGGAACGCAGCTGCGAACTCCTGCTGGGCAGCGACGACGGAAACCTGATCTTCCAGTCGGTGATTGAGGCGGTTTCCGCCGGGCGCGGAAGCTGAACTTTAGCCGCTTTATTATTCGTACTCTTGCGGCCAATGATCGGGGAAGTAGGCTCGAGCTTTGGACAAGATACCATGCTCCAGGCCGTCGGGCAGAGGTTCCAGACGGAATCTTTCTGACGCCCACGTAGCGGTTTCAGCCATAGGATAATACTTCAGCTGACCACCGGACTCGCCGTACCACTCAAACAAGGTGCTGGTTTCGTCATCGCCGTTGAGATGACTGCCGGCCCGCTCCACTCCGTTCCTAGTATAAACCGGGAAGTACCAATGCAAGTTGTCCGGGTTCGGCAGTTTCAAATCAAACTGGTGCATTTGATACCATCCCGCCCGGCTCCAGGAAAGCACCAGATAGCAACTGCGCGTCAGATCAATGTCTGCGCCGTTCTCAAGGCTGACTTCTTGGTGCCAGCTTTGGACTTGTTCAACCAGACTGACTCCCGCAGAGTGTGGGAGTTCTTTGTAATTGGCTTGTTCAATGCCTTGAGCCGTTAGCCCGGCCCAAAACTTCCTGGCTGAGTTAGACACCTCTACGGTTACCCGGCCATCACGTTCTATCCGGTTCAACTCCCGACGCATTTTACAGGATACCCCATAATGGACGCCCGGACGGGACGGATCTGACAGCCTAACGTCGAAAATATCTTTATTTTCCGAGGCTGCCCCATGGAAAGTTAACGCTATGGCCCGCTCGAAATCTCTCCATCCGGGCAACGTTCGACGGTTTTCAGCGGCAAGCATCCCGGTCCCATCCTGGTAAGTGCTCAGGATGAGGCGAAGCCTCTCAAACTCTTGTGGTGTTGGTGCCCGCTGGGCCAAGGCTACAGGCATATCAATGACAGTCGCCCCTTGCTACCAGCTGAAGTGGCATTTACAATTCGTCCTTGAGCAGTTCGTCAATGGTGACACCAAAGTAGCGTGCTACCCGGAGGGCCAACCCGGCGGTAGGCAATTTCTTGCCACTTTCCAACTCGCTGATATAGGCGTGGGTTTTATAACCCAAGGCATCGGCTAACTCCTTGAGAGTCAGCCCTCGTTGAATTCTCAACTGGCGCAGCTTTTCACCGAATCTGGCTATTTCGCAGTTCCCGGCCCTTGACATGGTTTTTACCCCATGCTAATGTGTCTCTGTTGGAGACAGACATCTCTTGAAGCCAGAGGTGTTGAGTGATAGTGGAGAGCAAAGATATTTCATCCTACAAAATGCTCAACAGCCCATTTAAGTGGGTGGGCGGTAAATCGCGCCTGCGCAAGGCTATCATCCCCCTGTTACCGCCGCATACTTGCTATGTTGAACCCTTCGCCGGGGCCGCCTGGGTGCTGTTCGGCAAGCCGCCCAGCCCGGTCGAAGTACTAAATGACATTGACCAGGAATTGATTAACTTCTTTCGGGTAGTACGCGAGCAGCCTCAGAAGCTAATCGCCGCTTTCCGGTGGGAACTGGTTTCCCGCGCCGAGTTTGAGCGGTTAGCCAGTTTGGATTTGTCGGAAATGTCGCCAGTCCAGCGCGCCCACCGGTTTTACTACCTGATTATGGCCGGCTGGGGCGGCGAAGCGGCTTATCCTAGATTCCAGACCGCCATATCCGATGGCGGCCACGGCAACCGACTGGCTGGCGCTCTGAAAAACCTGGAGCAACGTTTGCTGCCCATCCATCAACGGCTCAGCACAGTGCTAATTGAGGGGCTGGACTGGCGAGAGTGTATTGACCGTTATGACCGCACCAAAACTGTGATGTACCTTGACCCGCCCTATCCGGGTAATGGCGCCAACTATCGGCACAATATGCGCGGCATCGGCGACCACCGGGAGCTGGCCGACCGCCTGCAATCCACCCGTTGCCGGTGGGTCTTGTCCTCCTATGATACTCCCGAAGTATATCAGATGTTTGGCGATTGCGTTATATCCCCGGTGACCGCTGCATCCGGTATGAAAACCGGTGAGAGAGAAGCCCGCTCCGGCCGCCAACGTACCTTGAACCGGGAAGTCTTGATAACCAACTTCCTGCCGGAAACCGGGCAGGAATACTTGATCTCTAACTGAGATTACCCTCGCCACACTCCCGCTCAGCAATGTTCGTACCCTGATTGGTTGCGCCAACCCGGCCCTTGCCCTTAAACTTGGCAAACCAGCAAACACGCAACGCCTACGGATTACGGCTGGCGGGACTGATTGACTATGCTGCCCAGGGTTTTTATTGACGGACATACCGGCACCACCGGCCTGCGTATCCACCAGTGGCTGGCCGGGCGGGAGGACGTGGAACTACTGACGCTGTCCCGGGAGTTGCGGCGCAACCCGGAAGCGCGCCGGGACCGGATTCTGGAGTCCGACCTGGCAATTCTCTGCCTGCCCGACGCCGCCGCCCTGGAGGTGGCCCAGTGGGTTCAGGAGTCGGACACCCGCCTGATTGACGCCAGCACGGCCCATCGGGTCGCCCCGGGTTGGGCCTACGGGCTGCCCGAATTGGCGCCGGGCCAACGGAAGGCCATCGGGGCAGCCAAATACGTCGCCAACCCCGGCTGCTACCCCACCGGGTTCATCCTGCTGGTGCGGCCCCTGGTTGACGCCGGGCTGCTGGCCGGAACTGCGCCCCTGTCCATCCACGCCCTCTCCGGCTACTCCGGCGGCGGCAACGAGCTGATTGCCAAGTGGGAAGACCCGGCGGCCGGCCTGGCCGGGCTGCCCTATGCCGCCCCTTACAGCCTGCACCAGCGGCACAAGCACCTCCCGGAGATGATGCAGTACGCCGGGCTCAGCGTCGAACCCCAGTTTGTGCCGGCCGTCGGCCCCTTCCGCTGCGGTATGCGGGTGCAGGTGCCGCTTCACGCTTCTATGCTGAACCCGGGGCTGAACCCGGAGCCGAACCCGGTGCCGAACCCGGCCACCGCCGGCCAGGTCGGCCAGCAAGCGGGCGAAATAGCGTGGGAAATCCTGGAGCAGCGTTACCGGGACGAACCCTTCGTCCAGGTGATGCCCCGGCCGGAGCCGGGGACGCTGCACGAGCGCAGCTTTGATCCGGAGACCTGCAACGACAGCAACCTGGTCCGGCTCCACGTGGTGGCCCACCCTTCGGGCCACGTGCTGCTCATCGCCCTGCTGGACAACCTGGGCAAGGGAGCATGCGGCGCCGCGATCCAGAACCTGAACCTGATGCTGGACCTGGCCGAAGGGGCCGGACTGCCCTGAAAATGGGACTGTCGGCAAAAGGGAACCGCCGGTGAAACCAATACCGGTAAAACCGAGTATGCAACCGGCGATCGCCTACCGCCCCGGCAGGTCAACCCGAGCAACCCTATCCCGACCAACCCGGTAAGGCAGCTTCCGCTATGCCCGTCAGCCAGAAAATACTGGACGAAATCGCCCTCAGCCCCGCCGAGTATGCGCTGATCATCGACCGGCTGGACCGGGAGCCTAACCCGGTGGAGTTGGGGATGTTCGGCGCCCTGTGGAGCGAACATTGCGGTTACAAACATTCCCGTCCCCTGCTCCGGCTCCTCCCCAGCCGCTCCCCCCGGGTCCTGTCCCGGGCCGGCGCCGAAAACGCCGGGGCGGTGGACCTCGGCGACGGCCTGGCGGTGGTGTTCAAGGTAGAGTCCCATAACCATCCCTCGGCGGTGGAACCGCTGCAAGGGGCGGCCACCGGCGTCGGCGGCATCGTCCGGGACATCCTGGCCATGGGCGCCCGGCCCATCGCACTGCTCAACTCCCTGCGCTTCGGCCCCCTGGATTCGGCCCATAACCAGCGCCTGTTCCGCGGCGTGGTGGAGGGCATATCCTGGTACGGCAACTGCATCGGCGTCCCCGACGTGGCCGGCGAAATCTACTTCGACGAATCCTATTCCCAGAACCCCCTGGTCAACGCTATGTGCGTCGGCCTGGTCGCCACCGACCGGCTGGCCTCGGCCGCCGCCGGCGCGCCCGGCAGCGCGCTGCTCCTGGTGGGCGCCGACACCGGCCGGGACGGGATTCACGGCGCCTCCGGGCTGGCTTCCCGCACCTTCGAGGAGACGCAGCAGGAACTTCGCCCCACCGTGCAGGTAGGCAACCCCTTCCTGGAGAAAATCCTCATCGAGTCCTGCCTGGAAGCCCTGGATACCGGCGGCGTCAGCGGCATTCAGGACCTGGGCGCCGCCGGACTGACCAGCGCCGCCATCGAATCCGCCTACCGGGGCGGCCGGGGCATCATCCTGGACCTCGCCCAGGTACACCGGCGGGAACCGGGAATGACCGGCTACGAGGTAATGCTGTCCGAATCCCAGGAGCGGATGCTGCTGGTAACGCCGCCGGAACAGGTGGAACGGGTACGGCAGGTGTTTCAGAAGTGGGACGTTCCCTGCCGGGAAATCGGCCAGGTGCTCCGGGAACCCCAGGCCCGGATCCTGGATGGCGACCGGCCCATCGCCCAACTGCCCATCAAACCCCTGACCGAGGCCCCCCGCTACCGGCTGCGGGGAAAACCCTCGGCCAGCCAGTTGAAGCGGCAGAAACTTTCCCTGGCCGACGTACCCTTGCCCCGGCAGAATCCGGCGGATACGCTGCTGACCCTGCTGGCCGCCCCCAACGTTGCCAGCAAGCGCTCCGTCTATCGCCGCTACGACCACCAGGTGCAGACCAACACGGTAGTTGGGCCGGGCAGCGATGCGGCGGTACTGCGCATCAAGGGAACCGGCAAGGCCATCGCCCTGAGCATCGACGGCAATGGCCGTTACTGCTGGCTGGACCCTTACCGGGGCGGCCAGATCGCGGTGGCCGAGGTATGCCGCAACCTTTGCTGTTCCGGCGCCGAGCCGCTGGCCCTGACCGACTGTCTGAACTTTGGCAACCCGGAGCGGCCCGAGATCTATCATCAGTTGGAATGGTGCGTCCGGGGCATCGCCCGCGCCTGCCGCCGGCTGGGGGTTCCGGTAGTCAGCGGCAACGTAAGCCTTTACAACGAATCCCAGGGCCAGGCCATATTGCCCACTCCCATCCTGGGCGGGTTGGGCCTGTTGGAAGACGCCACCCGGCATACTCAATCGGCTTTCCCGGAGGAAGGGCTGACCGTACTGCTGCTGGGGCAGGGCAACCTGCGGCCTCGGGCCGCCGACCTGGCCGGCAGCGAGTACCTGCAAGCGCAGCACGGGCGGATCGCCGGCCGGCCGGCGATCGACCTGGCGCTGGAAAAGCGGGTGCAGGAGCTATGCCGCCGGGCCATCCGGGAGGGGATCGTCGCCTCGGCCCACGACTGCGCCGACGGCGGGCTGGCGGTAGCTTTAGCCGAAAGCTCCATTCCCCACGGCGTCGGCTTTCGCGGCGGTCCCGCTCTGGCCCGGTTGCCCCGGCGCTGGGATGCCGCCCTGTTCGGCGAACGCCAGTCCCGCATCGTCCTGTCCCTGGCGCCGGAGCAGCAGCTCCGCCTGAAGGGTATGGCCGCCGCGTCGGACGTACCCTTGCTGGAACTGGGTACAACCGGCGGCTCCCGTTTCCGCCTGGGCCGGGACGCCGACCTGCCCCTGTCGGAAGTAGCGGACGCCTGGCAAGAGAGTTTGGGACGGGCGTTGGCCGGCTGAACCCGGCTGAACCGAGTTGGATTTAGCCGGGTTCGGCCGGCCCCAAAGCGCCCGGCCGTGGCTCCGTTTTACCGAGAGAACGCGGTACGGGGGAGGATGTTGCGCGAAGGCGCCGCTGACCTTACCCCGCCGGGCCGACCCTTCGCCAGCGCCGGGAGCGCCGGGAAAAGGTTGTCGTGTATCCGTTTGAGTTTTCTAGCTGCGCTGCTCTATGGCGGTCAAATTCAAACGGATACCCGGTTGAAGCACCGTTTCGGCTGACCCCGGCCGCTGCTACCAGGGCTGACCCCGGCCCGGATACGGTGTCCGGTAGCAGCGGATCCCCCGGCCTCTGCTACCGGGGACTTACCCTTATATGGCAACCTGAGAGCCGTCCAAAAGCAGAGGAACCTCTGCTACCGGGGGCTTACCACCAGAAAGCCCAGTTCCAACTCGGTGGCCTCCGCATCCACCGCCGCATTGGACTGGTGGCGCATTTCGTTGTGGACATCGGCGGTTTCCGCCGCCGCCATCCCGCTGGCCGGAGCATCCCCGGCCAGCACCGACGCCGAAGCCGCTACCGGCTGGCCGTTGTCCTGGTAGGGCCGGCCGGCGTTATCCAGCAGGGCCACGTCAATCGTATGACTTCCCGGCTCCAAGGCCGGCAGTTGAAGCCAGGGAGTATAGATTCGGGTTACCGGCTCCCCGTCAATGCTCAACTGCCCATACCCCTGATCGGCAAAGGCAAAGCCGGCGGGAAGGACCTGAAGGTTGTAGCCGCCCAGGGCGTCCGGGTGGACGATTAACTCCAGGGACATTGGCGCTTCCGCCGGCGCCGGGTCGGGCGTCCGGTGGTGGTCATGGCCCGTGTCATGGCCCGAATCGGGGATGGTTACCACTGTCGCCATTTCAACCAATTCGCCCTGCCAGGTCAGGGCATTGTGGCGGTTGTCGTTGAGGTTCACCTTGATTTCGTGGCGCCCCGGTTCCAGAGCCGGGAGGTAATGGCAGGGGCCATAGACCCGGCTCAGCTTTTCGCCGTTGACGTAGATATGGGCGTGGCCGGCGCCCGGCGCGGGTTCCAGATTCACCGCTTCCGGCGCCCAGTTCCAGCCCTCGGTCATTATCCGCACCTTCACGCCGCCGCCCTCCTCCACCGTTGCGCCGATGGCCACGCTGAGGGGAGTTTCCGACTCCACCGGCCCATGCTCCATTTCGCCGTGGTGGTCGTGGCCGGGTTCGGCATGGTCGTGTTCAGCGGAGGAGACGGCGGCCTTTTGCGTGGTGGCGTCACTATGTTGATGACCGGAATGTTGATGGCCGGCGCCGGAGGCAGCATCCCCGGGGGCGTCGTGAAAGGTGATGGGAAACCGTCCGGTGGCGTCGGCCACAAACTGGAAATCCGTCGTCGCATCCACTGCCAACTCCCGCTCCAGGTCGTAGCCGTGGAAATGGATGGCCCCGGCCCGGTCGCTTTCAATTCGCAGGGTAACGGTATCGCCCTGGCGCGCTTCGACGGTGTCCGGGGCGAGCTTGCCATCGGCCACCCGGAGGTCCAGGGTAAGCTCCTGCGGCGGGGCGGCGGAACCGCAAGCGACCACCGTCAACAGCAGCAGGGACAGGGTAAAGGAAAAGATCAGCCGGCGTTGGTAAAAAGACAGCATAATTATTATTACTCCTGGTCGTTTGATGGGAATTAGTCGTCGCCCGCATCCCGCCCCTCTCCTCCAGGTATCGGGGGCGGATGCGGGGAAGGATAAACCCGAGACGGGAAAATACCCGTTGACCGGAGCTAGGTTCGGGGCGGTTTACGCGGTGGGGCGGTAAAGACGCCGGTGGGCGGGATGTCCCGGAAGGAATAGCCCCTTAGCAGCGGACTATCCCCCAGGTCGGGGAAACGGAGGGATTCGGCTACCGAGCCGGCCGGCGCATAAACCAGACCGGTTCCGGCGCTATCGTAGGCGGTAATGTAGGCTACGCCCCCGGGCCGGGAATCCGGGCCGGCTGGCCCCGGAAAAGACTCCCCGGGGCGGATTTTGGGGCTATTGGGAGTAATGGTCTGGTGGGAGTGGCGGTAAGCGGTCTCGTAAACGTGGCGGTGGCCCGGCCCATCTCCCCGGGCCGAGCCGTCAAAATAGATGTGGACGTGGTTATGCTGCCACTCGACAAAGTGATGGTCCAGCAACGGGCCAAACACGGGCAATAAGAGGGCATACAACGCCACGATTATGCCGGGACGAAACACCTGCGCCATTATTGACTATTGACGGCTTCCCCGCTCGCCTCCTCCACTAATTGCAACTTATCGCAACCAATCACACTTGCTAACCGGCGCCTGAATGACGCCATGGCCAACCGCACCTGCGGGACCTGGCGGGCCGGGTCGCCACCTTCCGATGGGAGGGGCAAATCACCCCGGTTCTCCCCGGCGACCAGCTCAGGCGGAGCGGCCCCGCCGCCGGCCCCGGATCCGGTCGTAAGTCCAGATGCTCAATGCCAGTGCAGCCACCGCAATCGCCGCCACCAGAATCAGGTTAATCGGGCGACCCTCGCGTACCTCCAGCGGCACCTGGATCGTCTCCTCGCCCAAGTCCGAGTCCACGCTGATGCTTACCTGCCACTGCCCGGGCGCATTAAAGGGTAAGGTAGCCTCGAAGAACTGGGGCAGCACGTCGTTGTCCGCCGGTATCGGGCCGATGCCCGGCGCCGGCGCCGGGCCGGTGGCGGTAACGCTGACCGTGGCCGCCGTCAGCGTCTCTTCGCTGCTCCGGGAAAAGATACGGACGCTGAGATGCGTATTATTCACCACGGCCCGGCCGGGCAGAATGGATACCTCTACCCGGTAAGGCCCCTGCTCCTGGGAGGATACCAGAGTGGCGCGCCCGTTGGCCGCAACCGGAGCGGCGCCAAAAACGCCAATAACCGCCAGGACTACCAGAACTACCAGGACAATCGCCGAAAGGCGCAAAGCCGGGCCGGTATTGGACGGGAGGGGCAACAAGTCAAACAAACCGGAGACGCAACGATCTAAATACTATGCTAAATACCATGGCAAAGAATATCATAGCACAGGGGCCATCCGGCCACAACGCCGTCGCCGGGCCGGGGAGTCCCGGCCCGGCGGGCAGCGCTAGCGCGGGGTTGCCCCGGGCGCAGAACCGGAAAGAGTCCGACATTACTATACTATCAGTCGGACGATCAGCCGGTACTGCCGTCAAGCTGCGCTACCGTCAAGCCGATCCCACCGACGCGGCGCGCCGCACAGATCGCCACGAGCGGAGTTCATTCCGGCCCGGGCCGGGTTATGTTTTTAACCCGGTTTTAACAATACCGGGCCACCCGATTATTGACTCTATTGACGTAGCGGGCTAAACTTTATGCTAATATGTACCATTACTAGGGTTGCAAACGGCTAGTCCTTATACCCGGAAACCCTTTACAATGACCACCGGGGCGAGGCATGGCGCTATGCCGCCCCCCACAACAGGAGATTTGAGCTTATTATAAACGCAAACGGACCTCCCCAAACCGGAGATGACGTAGCCCTTTTCATCGACTGGGAAAATTTCAAAATCAGCCTGGCCGCCGGCAATCGCGCCCCTAACGTAACCGCCCTCAAGGAAGAGGTTTCCAACCACGGCCGGGTGGTGGTGGCCAAGGCCTATGCCGACTGGGTTACCCGGTCGCCCGAACTTAAAGGGGCCAGTCAGTTCATCAACGACCCCCCGGCGCTCTACGCCGCCGGCATCGAGCCGGTATATGTCCCCACCCGTCTGCCCCTGGGCAGTCCCTCCTCCCTGACGGCGCGCACCACCCGGGTCAAGAACAGCGTGGATGTCAAGATGACCGCCGACTGTATCGAGTGCGCCCATTCCTACCCCAACATCGGCATCTACGTCCTGGTTTCCGGCGACTCGGACTTTATCCACGTCATCAACTCGCTGCGAGCCATTGGCAAGCGGGCCATTATCATTGGCGTTTCCTGGAGCACCTCCCGCCGCCTGGCCGACCAGGTGGACGGGCTGATTCTCTACGACACCGACGTGGACCCGGAGACGCATCACGAGCCGGCCCGGGTGGAAAGCGTCCCGGCCGCCGCCCGGGCGGGCGCCGCCGATGGACGCCAGCAGTTATCCGAGGTAATGCGGGTTATCGAGGACATCGTGCGCGCCGAGCGACAGGCCGGCCGCACTCCCCTGCTCACCTCGCTGAAACAGCGCATCATGCGCCGCGTTCCCGGCTTTGACGAAAAGAAACTGGGCTTCTCCGGCTTCAAGAAGTTGATGCTCCGCACCGTCCAGGAGGGCAACATCAAGTTGGTTACCGTCGGTCTGGTGGACTGGGTGATTATGGCCGATGAACCGACTCCCCAGGAAGCGCTCCCCGATTCCCGGGCCAGCGGCGGCGCCATCGAATCGGTGGCGGCCGAGGAGGAGGTATTGCCGACCGCCGAGGCGAAGCCGGACTCGGGTCGGGCCGACGCTCCCGCCGACGACCGGGAAGGCGACGCCACCACCATCGCCGCTACTGATGCCCCGGCCGGCGCCCCGGCCGATACCGAGGCGGAGGACGAGTTGGAGCCGGAGCCAGCGGCGGAAGCGGCGGAGGCGGAGGCGTCAGCGCCGGCGGCAGACCCGCTACCGCCCCTAAGCCCGGAACTGGAGCAGGCGCTGGCGGAGACCCTGTCCCGGCTGGAATTGCCCGACGGCCCCGGCGACGGGCTGGACGGACGCCGGGTAACCGACCTGATCATCATGGCCGACTCCCTGGAACACCGGGAAGGAGTCAGCCACGTAGCCTTCAACTTCCTGATTGGCGAGGTCTGCGACGCCCTGCGGGAGGGGTTGAAAGCGGAGCATATCGAGATTACCCATCGCTGGGGCGGGGGGATTTTCTCGCGGACTTACGTCAACCGGCTGGTGCGCAGCCTCAGCAGCGGCGACATCTTCGTGCGGGGTTGGCATTCCGACCGGGACGGGGAAACCGGCCGCACCCGGCGGCGGCGCACTTTCAACCTGAACCACGCCCATCCCCTGGTGGAGCAGGCGATTAAAAGTCAGTGGGGAATTGAGGCCGGCACCGATACCGATACCTATGCCGACACCCACGCCACGGACTCAGTTGCAGCCCCAGAGGTTGACGACGCCGTTACCCACGCCACGGACTCAGCTGCAATATCAACCGCGCCTTCGGAAATGGACGGAGCAGATACCCAAGCCGCAGACTCAGCTGCGCCCCCAGAGGTTGACGGCACCGATACCCAAGCCGCAGACTCAGTTGCAATATCCGCTGCGTCTTCGGAAATGGACGGCGCCGACAGCTTGCCGGAGTTATCTCCCGAGCCGGTTGAGCCGGCGTTCGATGCGGAGGCCAACACGGCGGTCAGCGACTTGGCCGCGGTTAGCCCGGACGCCGTTAGTGTGGGGGAGGGCACGGCTGAGGCCGCCGATGACCCCGATACTGACATTGATACCGACGCCGACGCCCACACCGGTATCGACGCCGAAACCGAAGCGGGGGCTGACCCGGACGGGGTTGACCGGAAAGAAACCGAACCCGCCTCAGCAGTGGACCGGGTTATGCGCCTGTTCCGCGGGTAAGGACCCCGCCCGCAAGGGCAAAAGCCCTCACCCCGGAAGCCGGACGGAGGAGCGAAGCCAGCAAGCCCGCCGTTATCCGGGTTACGCCTTACTCCGGGAGCAGAGCGGAGGAGCCGTGGCAAGGGAGTTGTCCCCAACTCCCTTGCCACGTTAGAGCTGTTCCCTCAACTCGCTACCTGCCCTCCAGGACGACAACTATAGTCGCGTGATTTGCGTAGCTGCCGGACCCGCTCCATCCTCCTGCCGATCCATTCCTTACAGATCCAGCGCTAACGTGGTCCAGCCGAAATCCCTGGCGCCCAGGCCCTCGCCGGTATAGGGGTGGTAGTACTCCCGGAAGCCCGACATCTCCACCGCTTCGTGCGTTTTGGCAACGATGTGGTCCGCCAACTCCGGGTAGCCGTGTCCGCGCAGGGCGTGGGACAGGAACCAGTTGGTGTTGACCCAACTGGGGCCGCGCCAGATGAAACCGCGCGGGTTGCCGGGCATAAACTTGGGGTCGGAGGCCGGCACCGAGGGCAGGGGAAAGGGCAGCCAGAAATGCTCCGGGTTGACTACCCATTGCTCGACCAGCCGCGTTACGACCTCCCGGGGCAGGTCAGCGAGAATCAGCGGCATCAAAGAGCTGATGGTAACCACCTTGACCGGCTGTTCCGCCACCCCGGACAGGTCAAAAAAGGCGCCGGCGGCCTCGTCCCAACACTTGGCTAACAGGGCGTCTCGGGTCTTGTCCGCCTCCCGCCGGAACTCCGCCGCCGCTATCGCCTGACCCGGCGCCTCCTCCAACAGCCGGGCCAGAGAGCGCATACCAAAGGCGTAGATGGAGTTGACCAGAACATCCTCAAAGTGAAAGACGTCCGCCGCCAGGATGCGCCGGTCGTCGCCCCGCAGCGGCGCATAGGCGGCGTAAACCCGGCGTAGCGCAGCGATGAACCCCCGGTTGCTCAACTCCTCCAACCCCAGGACTGCATCGTACTTGGGAGAGCAATCGGTGCCGGCTTCCTCCGGCTGAATCACGGCGATAAGCCCGTCGTCGTCCGGGTCCCGGTGGTAGCGCAGCCAGCGATAGAAGGCGGTCAACGCCGGCAGGGCAGCGTCCCGGAAGGCGGTATCGCCGGTGGCCCGGTAAACCCGCTCCACCGCATAGGCGATAATGGGCGGCTGAATGGTGGCGCTGTAGTGGGGCGAGGTCATACCCACGATGTTGCGGGCCAGAAAGTCGGGCTGCTTGTCCATCTCCCAGAAAATGATGTGGGGGATAAACCCGTCGGGTTGCGCCCCGCCGAGCAGCGTCGTTATTTCGGCCTTGGCCTGCTCCTGATCCAGGTGGGTCAGGGCAATGGCATGGAAGCAGGAATCCCAGAACCACTGGAAGGGGTAGCCGGTGAGCGAGGGAACGACAAAGCTGAACTCCTTGCCGTTCCAGTCGGCCACGCCGCGGCGCAGGTTGGTTAGCAAAATCTTTCCGGCCCGGGCCTCCAGCTCGCTACGTTCCATCAGCCATTGCCTCCCGGCTCGCCGCGGTACACGGCGAGGTATTTTTCGGCCACCGCCGACCAGGTAAATTCACCCAGGGCATACTCCCGGCCGGCCGCGCCCAACCGCCTCCGGTGGCGGTCGTCGTTGACCAGCCGGACCAGCGCCGTGACCGCGGCCTCCCGGTCAAAGCGGGGCACCACTACCGCGCCCCGGGTCAACAACTCCCGGTTGGCGCCCACCGCGTGGGTCAACACCGGCATCCCGCCCAGCATTGCCTCGAAATAAACCAGGCCAAAGGCCTCGTACTGGGAAAAGAGGGCAAACAAGTCGGCCCGGCCGTACCATTGGGACAGGGCGGCGTCGTCCAGTTCGCCGGTAAAACTGACTTCGCCCTCCAACCCGGCGGCGCGGACGGCGGCCCGCAAGTCCGCCTCGGCGTCCTCGTCCCGGCCGACCAGCACCAACCGGACCGGACGCTGTAACCGGGGCCGGGCCTGCCGGTAGGTATCCAGCAGCCACTTCTGCCCTTTGTGCCGGCTCAGCCGTCCAACGCACAGAATGGTAAGGGGGGTATCTTCCGTATCCCGCGTCTCCAAAGCCGCCGGGGGCTTCATTGGGTCTGGCGAGTCCGGTAAGGCGGGGCTACCGGGGCCGGCCGGCTCCTCCGGCTTCAGGGGAGAGGCGCCCCAGCCAATGACCACCAGCTTGTCGGGATCGGCCCGGTAGTCTCGCTGCACCTGCCCGGCCTCCTGCCGGGTCAGGGTTACCACATGGTCAACGGAGCGGCACAGGAAGCGATTGATGGGCCGCAGCCAACCGCGCCGCGCCGGCAGGGTATGATAGGAAGGGGTGAAGACGAACCTGGCCCGCCCCTTCCGCCAGAACCAACTCCAGAAGTGGCCCCAGAACCAGCCGTCGCCGACAAAGTGAATGACATGGGGGTTGAACTCGTCCAGGTAACGGCGTACCTGCCCCGGCGGGAACCAGACCAGGGGCGCCGAGTAGATGGGCAGGGAAGACCGGGGAAAACCGGTCAGCCGGAAGATGCGGATACCTTCCGGCGTCTGCTCCCGGTCGGCCCACTCCGGGTGGGGAATCCGGGGAAAGGCGTACTTGGTGGTAAGAACACCCACCGCCGCCACCTCCGGGGAGTCCAGCAACTGGAAGGAGAGCCGTTCAATAGCCCGTTCAATTCCGCCCAGGTAGGGCCGGAAGTAGGGGGTCAGGAACAGCACGCGAAGCGGGGAATTATCGGACGATCGCCCAAGCGCGGCGCTTTGCAATTTGGGCACCTTTCCCGGAGCCGGGGGCGCATTTTTACCGCCGGGTCAGCCCGGGGCGGCCACGGCCGGCCGACGCAAAAGAGGGACGGCAACTACATTATGCCGTAACCCTCCGGTATGTCAATCGCAGCAAACCGGTAGTTCCGTTTACTTCTAACGGGTAGTTGCTGCTGCTTAACACGGGATAGACGGCAGCCTTATCCGTCTTAAACCCGAAAACAGTGGCGCTGCTGCTTGACACCGGGTAAACGCTAATTGTAAGCCGAACCAACCCGGCAGTCAGTAAGGTATCCATTTGAATTTTTTAGCCACGCTACTCTATAGCGATATAGAGGTTATAGAGGTCAATTTCAAACGAATACCCCATCCGCCACCAACCCGGCCGGCGGGCGATAACCCTTACTACCCCCTATACCGGCAGCAGCGGCTCCGCGGCGGGATGGGCCAGTTGCAGATCCACCGCGTTAGCGTTGAAGGCTAACAGGGCGTAGAAACCCATCAGCGTGGTCAGTTCCACTACTCCCTGCGTCCCGAACTGCTCCAGCGCCGCGTTGAAGGTAGCCTCCTGCACCCGGCTGGCGGTGAAAAACTCGTTGCCCAGGTTGATTACCGCTGCCTCGGCAGGAGACAAAGGGGGCAACGGCTGCCGGTCCCGCAGGGCGTCCACCAAAGCATCGCTCAATCCGGCCTGCCGTCCCAGAGCGGCGTGGGCGTTCCAGATGTAGGGGCAGTCTTTGGCCCGGGCGGTGGTCAACATCGCCAGTTCCCGCACCGGTTGGGGCAGCGTGGATTCGTTGCGCACGTACTCGAACAGAGGGATGGCGCGGCGCGCCATTTCCGGGCTGTTCTTGAGAATGGACATCGGGCCGGAGCCAACGCCGCCGGGGCCGGAGCTAACTTCGTCAAATACGGCGCGCAGCTCCTCCGGGACCCTTTCGCGGGTAACTGGTGGTATTCGGGCCATGCATTCCCTCCTTGTTGCCTTTCCCCGGGGCCGGGGCGCCGGGGGGCGATCCGATGACGCAGCCCGGCCCCATGGCGCCTTTCCCCGGGGCCGGGGCGCCGGGCCGCCGGAACCAGTTTACCCGTTGTCTCAGCCAGTTTCAAACCGGGGACAACTTCCTGCCGTCGCCGGCGCCCCGTCAGCCAGGTCTCCGCGCCAGGATTCCTGATGGCCCCCTACCGTCGCCGGCGCCCATAGCCCCGGCCAACCTTGAACTGACCGCCTTATTGCGCTACACTACTCTTGGTTATCCTGATCCAGCGTCCGGTTAAAGCGGGCGCTTAAGCCGGAAAGGAGTGGGCTATGCCGGGAGCAGAATTCGGAAAGGTTGAAGTTGACATCGTTTATTGCGTACCTTGAGGTTACCACGCAGTCGCCATGTGGCTGGCGACCGAGTTTCTCAAGCACCAGAACCCCGGCGACATCGCCATCAAGCTCACTCCCGCCGATAGGGGAAGGCTGGAAGTCTATCTGGACGGCGACAAGATTTTCGACCGCATGGACGAGGGCGGGGTTTATCCCAACCTGTCCCGGGCCAACGAACTGAAGATGGACATCGACGAGAAAATCTTCCAGGTTGATGAGGCGGTGGCCGCCGGCGACAACTGATGCCGGGGTCTGATACCGGGGTCTGATACCAGGAACGGGCTTGCGCCGCCGCGACCCGGCTACGCAGGGTTTCCCCGAGAACCTCTGCGTAGCTCTATGTCCGCTGCGACGCGGCGGTTAGAGCGCGCCGGAGGGCGAAATAAAGCGGGGAGATATTATTGTGGCTAATTCGGAACATCTGAAGGCCGCCCGGCAGGGCCGAGCCATCCTGACCCGATGGGTGGCGGAACATCCCGGTATTCCCCTGAACCTGTCCGGCGCCGACCTGGCGAAGGTTGACCTGAGCGGCGCCCAGCTGCGCAACGCTAACCTGGGGGGCGCTAACCTCGGCGCCGCCCGGCTGTTCCGCGCCAACCTTTCCGGCGCCAACCTGACCGGGGTCAATTTGGAGGGCGCCAACCTGAGCCGGGCCGGTATGACCGGGGCCAACCTGGCCGGGGCCAACCTCTCCAACGTCAATATGTTCTGGGCCGATGCCAAGCAGTCCAACTTGCAGGGCGCTACCCTGCGGGACTCCCACCTGATTCGCGCTTCCTTTTTGGGCGCCGACCTGACCGGGGCTGACTTCAGCCAGACCACGATGATCGAGGCCGACCTGCGCAGCGCCAATCTCACCAGGACGAGCTTTCAGGGGGCCAATATGAACGGGGCCGACCTGAGCCGCGCCGTGATGGCGGGGGCCGATTTTACGTTAGCCAAGATACGGGATTCCCTGTGGGTTATGGCGGATCTGCGGGGGGCCGACTTTGACCGGGCCAGCTTGCATCGCTCGGACCTTAACATGGCCAAGTATGACGAAACCACCCGGTTCCCCAGGGGCTTTGACCCCAACAACACCGGCTACAAGGACGTGATGGACTAGCGTGGAGTCTTCCGCCGCAAAGCGATCCGGGGGAGCAGCGGCCCCGGGGAGAAACGTTACACCCCGGAGAAAGCGGGTAAATGCCTGGTACGACCCGGGTATAAACCGGGCGGATTATATACTTAACTACCCACCGGGCGGCAGGTCGCCCGGGTAGTCAGGCATATAATCCTCGCCAACCGGCCCGCAAACTGGCAATGAACCGTTGGCGCCGGTTCATGACTGGAAATCCTCCAGCATCCCTGATTAGCGGCCCGTTAGCGGTTGGGCACGGGCCGGTTGGCCTGGTTCTCGGCAATGGTTTCCGTGTCCCAGAAACGGGAGAAGTGCAGCGCGCGGGGGCAATGGCCGTAGGCTTCGTCCACCTCGATAATTATCCCCTGCAAGTGGTAACCCCGCTCGTCCGGCGAATAGAGGGCTACCTCTACCTCCTTCCGGTTCAACTCCTCCCGGTCCACGATGGTTACCCGACCGTTGACCCGCACCGTATCGTTGACGCCGGGGATGAGGAAAATCAGCCCCACGTGTGGATTGGCGTCCATGTTCAGGTAAGACTGGAACAACCGGTTGCCGGCCACGTCGGGGAGCAGCAAATGTTGGTCGTCCAGCACCTTAACGAACCCGGGCTTGCCGCCCTTGGGCGAAGCGTCGCAATTGCCGGCGGCATCGCTGGTAGCCATCACCACGAAGGGCGACTTGGCGATAAACTCCTGCACCAGCGGGGTCATCCGGTCAATTACCTTGGTAACGGCCCGACCATTGGGGTCCGGGGCGCCGTGAATGGCCGTAAAGCGGTTCGCATCGGTGATGGGGTAGATAACCTGGCTGGTAGTCATAAGCCCCTCCTGCGATTATGTTGCGCCAATTCTAATCCGCAAGAGGCTTGCCGGCAAGGGGGGTATCCCCTCCAGCGACGCCGCGGCCTCGTTCCTGTTCTGCCAGAACCGGGCGGATTGGAGGGAATGCCTCGCTTTGTGAAACAGCGCCGGCCTATGTTAATATGGGCAAACAAACTTGACCGTCGTGGCCCGGAGGAATTGCTGGAATGAAGGCGCTGGAAGGAGTGCGCGTGCTGGACCTGACCCGGGCTTTGGCCGGGCCTTTCTGTACGCTGATGCTGGGCGACCATGGGGCCGACGTGATTAAAATTGAACTGCCCGGCGCCGGCGACGATACCCGCCACTGGGGGCCGCCCTTCATCGGCGCCGAGAGCGCCTATTTTCTGTCCATCAACCGCAACAAGCGCAGCCTGACCCTGAACTTCAAGGAAGCCCGGGCCCGGGAAATCTTCCTCCGGCTGGTCGAACAGTCCGACGTGGTGGTGGAAAACTTTACTCCGGGCGTTATGTCCCGTTTCGGACTGGAGTACGAAAGAGTCCAGGCGGTCAACCCCCGGATCATTTATTGCTCCATCTCCGGGTTCGGCCAGGACGGCCCTTACCAGAACCGGCCGGCCTACGACCAGATTATGCAGGGCATCAGCGGTCTGATGAGCATTACCGGCGAACCGGACGGCGAACCGCAGAAGGTGGGCGTGGCGGTTACCGACATCGGCGCCGGAATGTGGGCCGCCTTCGCCGTTATGTCCGCCCTGTACCACCGGGAGCAGCAGGGCGCCGGCCAGTATATTGACATATCCATGCTGGACGCCCAGGTAGCCTGGCTCACCTACCAGGCCGGCTACTACTTCGCCTACAACCGGCCGCCCCGGCGACTGGGCGCGGCGCACCCCACCCTGGTGCCGTACCAGGCTTTTATGGGCCAGGACGGCAAGTATTTGAACGTGGCGGTAGGTTCGGAACGGCTCTGGGAACGGTTTTGCCAGGCGATCCAGCGGGAGGACCTGAAAGACCGGCCCGAATTTGCCACCAACGGGGTCCGGGTGGAAAACCGGGCGACGCTGACGCCGCTGCTCCAGGAGCACTTCCTCACCCGCCCGGCGGATGCCTGGGTAGCCGACTTGCAGGCGCTGAACGTCCCCGCCGGCCCGATTAACGACCTGTCCGACGTATTCACCGACCCTCAAGTACTGCACCGGCAAATGCTGCTGGAGCTACCCCACCCCACCCTGGGCGCCATCAAGCAAACCGGCCTGCCCATCAAGTTTTCCCGCACCCCGGGCGGGCTGGAACTGCCTCCGCCCTTGCTGGGCGAGCATAACGACCCCATCCTGCGGGACCTGGGCTACTCCGACGCCGAAATTGCGGAAATGGCGGAGCGGGGGGTTATTTAGGACGGGATTTTCCCTCACCGCAGCCGGCGCGGCGATTCACCGAGGGCCATCTACTTCCGGTTCCTGCGCCGCCAGTTGCTGCGCCGCCTGCGGCGTAGAAACAGCGTAACGACGCCGCGGCGCCGCTTGGGGAAAATCAGGGGTATAAATGACATCCATCCACCGCAACCGCTGCCCCTGGCCCGGCGCCGACCCGCTGCTGATTGAGTATCACGACCTGGAGTGGGGGGCGCCGCTGCGCGACGACCGCAAGCTCTTCGAATTTCTGCTGCTGGACGGGGCGCAGGCCGGCCTCAGCTGGTTGACTATCCTGCGCAAGCGGGAGGGCTACCGCCGCGCCTTTGCCAACTTCGACCCGCACCGGATCGCTCAGTACGGCGACCGGGATACCGCCCGGCTGCTGGCCGACCCGGAAATTGTGCGCAACCGGCAGAAAATCGCCGCCGCCATCGGCAACGCCCAAGCCCTGCTGCCGGTGCAGCAGGAGTTCGGCAGCTTCGCCGAATATATCTGGACCTTTGTGGGGGGCCGTCCCATCAAGAACCACTGGGCCACCGCCGCCGACGTTCCGGCCACCTCCCCGGAGTCGCAGGCGATGAGCCGGGACCTGCGGCGGCGGGGCTTTCGCTTCGTCGGCCCCACGATCTGCTACGCCTTTATGCAAGCGGCCGGCCTGGTCAACGACCATCTGTCAACCTGCTTCCGGTATGATGCGGTGAGTTGACCGGAGCGATGGCAGGGCCGGCAGGAAGGGGGAGGTAAAGAATCCGAAACCCGGAAGTTATACCGGCACGTAAAACCCGCCTGACCCGACTGGCCGGTCTTGATTGACTCAACTGGACTGGCTCAACTGGCCCGAAACTTCACCCGGCAAGTAATACTGCGGTAATTCAATCGACATAAAATACAGTTTCGTTTTCAGCAAGCGGTTCTTCAAGCTGCCGGCGCGGGTTGCCGGCGATGGTCGCCGTGGCGGGAGGGAGAAAAGGTATGGACTTGGGACTAACCGAGCGGGTAGCCATCGTGGGGGGCGCCAGCCACGACATCGGGAAGCACGTTGCCCTGACCCTGGCCGGCGAAGGGGCCAAGGTAGCCCTCTGCGCCCGCAATGAAGAGAGCCTGCGGCGCACCGAAATCGAGCTGGTCCGGATTAGCTCCCAGCAAAACATCCTCGCCATACCCGCCGACCTGTCCGAACCCCGGGACATCCGCCGGGTGGTTCGCGATACCTTCAACCGCTTCGGGCAGATCGACATCCTGGTCATCCGTTCCGGTTCCCCCTCCCAGCGCCAGGCGCCCGACTCCGAAGAAGCGGCGCTGACTGCGGAGTTGGAACGGCACTTCCTCAGCGCCGTGCGACTGAGTCGGGAAGTTGCTCCCTACATGAAACAGGAACACTGGGGCCGCATCATCAACCTGGAAGCCATTCCCTCCCATCAAGTCGCCGACGGCGCCGCCCGGTTCGCCACCCGGCCGCTGTACCTTATCGGCTACTTCAAGACCCTGGCGAAAGAACTGGCCCCCTTCAACATCACCGTCAACAGCCTCCTGTCCGGCAACCTGGAAACCCGGGAACTCAAGCAGATTCTGGCCGACCGCTGTCAGGCGGAGGAGACCAACATCACCGACCTGATCAAGAAAACCTGTAGCGACATTCCCATGGGCCGCCTGGGCAAGCCGGAAGAGATCGGAGCCATGGTAGCCTTTCTGGCCTCGGAAAGGGCCGGCTACCTCACCGGCGCCTCCATTACCATCGACGGAGGCCAAAGCCAGGCGCTCTGGTAGCCGCCGGGAGAGTTTTCCCCGGCTTGGCGCCGGTTTGGCACGTACAACCCGCAGACCCGCCGGGCGCGGGTTGTTTTCCCCGGCTTGGCGCCGGTTTGGCAGAAAGGGTAGAAAGGGCAGAACCAGGAGGGAATTAATGGCACAATCGCACCACTTCCGGCACATCCTCAGGGAGGCGCAGCAATTCCTGACGCAAGAGGACATCCCCGGCTGGCTGATTTATGACTACCGCCACTCCAACCCCATCTTCTGGCAGGTGGTTACTCCCTCCGGCCACGTAACCCGCCCCTGCTTCCTCTTCGTACCCGCTTCCGGCCCGCCCCGGCTGCTGACCCACCACGTGGACGCGGGGAAGTTCGCGGCGGCGACCGGCGACAGTCCGGCGGATTCCGGCGAGGAGCCCGGGGAGGAGATCAGTGGGGAACCCGGCCTGGACCTGTTGGTCTATAGCAGCCGCCAAACCCTGCTGGACCACCTGGGCCAATTGCTTTCCGGCCGGCCCCGGGTGGCCATGGAATACTCGGCGCACAACGTTCTGCCCCGGGTGTCCCGGGTGGACGCCGGCACGGTGGAACTGGTGCGCAGCCTGGGGCCGGCGGTGGTATCCTCCGCCGACCTGATGCAGTACGCCACCCAGCGCTGGACCCCGGCCCAGCTGGCCGGGCACCAGCGGGCCGCCGCCAAGCTGGGGCAGATCGTCAACCAGGCCTTCCGGCGCATTGGGGCGCGGCAGGAGGAGCCGGACGGCCCCACCGAATACGAAATCGCCGAGTTCATCCGGCGGCGGTTCCGGGAGGAGGGACTCGAAACCGCCGACGGGCCAATCGTGTCGGTCAATGCCCATTGCTCCGACCCCCACTATGAGCCGGCGGCCGCCGGCAGCAGCGTAATCCGGCCCGGCGACTGGGTACTGATCGACCTGTGGGCGCGGGAGGCCACGGCCGAAAGCGTCTATGCCGATATTACCTGGACGGCTTACGTGGGCAACCGAACGCCGGAAAGCCGACAGCGGATCTTTGACATCGTCATCGGGGCGCGGGACGCCGCCCTGCAATACCTGGAGGACTGCTTCCGGGACGGTATAACGGCGCAGGGCTGGCAGGTCGACGCCGTCGCCCGTAGCTACATTGCGGAACGGGGCTATGGCGACTACTTCACCCACCGACTGGGCCACAGCATCAGCTACGAAGTCCACGGCGAGGCGGTGAACCTGGACGGGTTCGAGACCCACGACACCCGCCGCATCATCCCCGGCGTCGGCTTCTCCATCGAGCCGGGAATCTACCTGCCGGAGTTCGGCGTCCGCTCCGAAATCGACGCCTATATGTCCGAAAACGGCCCCTACGCCACCTCCCCGGTGCAGCGGGAAGTGGTGCTGATTGGGGGATAATAACTCTCGGTATGCTATAATTCGTTTAACGCAGAACCGGACAAAGGCGAGAAATGACCACCCCATCCCAAACCGACGAATACGTAGCATTAAGCCAAAACTACCTCCGGCAAGCGGAAGAGGAACTGACCCGGGAGGACTACCTGCAAGCTGGGGAAAAGGCTTGGGGCGCGGTAGCCACCGCCATCAAAGCCGTCGCCGAACAGCGGGGCTGGCGGCATAAACACCACGACCTGACCGGTGAGGCATTATTTTGGCTGGCCGATGAGTTCGCCCGTCCCGACCTCAAAGACGCCTTTGCCCTTCTCGAACAACTTCACCGAAATTTCTATGAAGATCAGTTGACAGAGCAAGAGGTAATCCGGCGCATCGACCAGACCAGGGATTTGCGGCAAGAGTTGGAAAATCTGCTGACTGCGCCGCCGCCCGCCGTCCAGTTCATCCCCACCAGCAACCGGCATAAGCGCCGTTGGGAGAAGCTTAACGGCCGGCCCTGGGACGACTCCCCTCCGGAATGATACCCCCACCTTTCTCCCAACCGATATAAAGAGTAATATAACCCCATCCCACCGGCTTGACGGAATCTGCGGAATATCCCGGCGGGGAAAGGGTTGTTTTCTATGCCCCCTACCATGGCCCCTACCGGCGCGCCGCTGGCCCTCCTCAAGTCCCACTTCGGCCACGACAGCTTTCGCCCCTTGCAGGAAGAAATAATCGGCAACGTCCTGGCCGGGTGGGACAGCCTGGCGCTGCTGCCCACCGGCGGCGGCAAGTCCCTCTGCTACCAGTTGCCCGCCCTGATGCTCCCCGGGATAACTCTGGTCGTCTCACCCCTGATTGCCCTGATGCAAGACCAGGTGGACGGCCTGAAGGCCAACGGCATCGCCGCCCGGTTCATCAACAGCTCCCTGACTGCGGCGGAGATTGAGCAAGCGCAGACCCAGACGCTGCGGGGGCGGGTCAAGATTCTCTACGTGGCCCCGGAGCGGCTGGGCCTCCCGGCCTTCCGCCGGTTTCTCCAGAGGCTGGCCCGGAACTTGAACCTGAGCCTGGTCGCCATTGACGAGGCCCACTGCATTTCCGAATGGGGCCATGAGTTTCGCCCGGACTATCGCAACCTGCGGCAGTTGCGGCAAGACTTTCCGGCAACGCCGGTGATCGCCCTGACCGCCACCGCTACGGAGCGAGTGCGGGAGGACATCATCGGCCAGCTCGACCTGCAACGGGGCCGGGTCTTTCGGTCCAGCTTCAACCGGGCCAACCTCAGCTATTCGGTGCAGCCCAAGAGCGGCGCCTGGGAACTGCTGCGGTCCCTGCTCCAAAAGAACCGGAACCAGTCCGCCATTATCTACTGCTGCTCCCGGCGGGAAACCGAGGAACTGGCCGAGGACCTGAACGCCCAAGGGTTGACCGCCCGCCCTTACCACGCCGGGCTGGACCCGGCGGCGCGCCGCCAGACTCAAGAGGACTTTATCCGCGACCGGACGCCCATCATCGTCGCCACCATCGCCTTCGGGATGGGCATCGACAAGCCGGACATCCGCCTGGTGGTCCACTACAGCCTGCCCCGGTCTCTGGAGGGCTACTACCAGGAAACGGGCCGGGCCGGACGGGACGGGCTGCCCAGCGACTGCGTCCTTTTCTATCACTACGCCGACAAGGTCAGACAGGACTATTTCATCAACCGGATGGAGGATGCGGCGGAGCAGCGGAACGCCCGGCAAAAGCTGGCCCAGATGGTAGAGTTCGCCCAACTTCCCACCTGCCGCCGCCGGTTCATCCTGGAGTATTTCGGAGAGCAGTGGCCCCGGGATAATTGCGGCGGTTGCGACGTTTGCCGGGCCGAGACCGACGATTTTGACGCCACGGAAATCGCCCAGAAGATCCTCTCGGCGGTCATCCGCACCGGTCAGCGGTTCGGGGCCGCCCATATCGTCCAGGTGTTGACCGGAAGCCGGGAAAAGCGGGTGCTGGAGTTGGGCCACGACCGGTTGAGCGTCTATGGTATCGTCAGGGATTTCGGCCGCGCCGAGCTGCGGGAGTTGATTGGTCAATTGCAGGCCCAGGGACTGCTGGCCCGTAACGAGGGAGATTTCCCCACCCTGGGAGTTACGGCCCGGGGACAGGAGTTCCTCCGGGAGCGACAGCGACTGACCCTCCCCCGCCCCGGCGCCCGCGCCGCCGCGGACAAAACCGGGCTGGATAGAACCGGGCTGGACAGAACCGGGCCGGACGCCGGGTCAAGCCACCCCGGTTCCGTACCGGGGGCCGGGGAATACGACCTGACTCTGTTTGAGGAGTTGCGCGCCTTGCGCAAGCGGTTGGCCGACGCCAGGGACGTGCCGGCCTTTGTGATTTTCGGCGACCTGTCCCTCCGGCACATGGCCGCCGCCCTTCCCCAAAGCCTGGAAACCTTCTCCTGCGTCCCCGGAGTGGGCGCCGCCAAGCTGGAGCAGTACGGGCCGCCCTTCCTGGAGGTTATCCGCAACTACGCCGCGGCCACCGGCCGGCCGGACCGGACCGCGGAAATTTCGAGCCCGCCCAGCGCCCGGGTACGGGAGGGGCCGTCGGAACGGAGCCTGGCCGACCGGCCCAACCCGGAAAGACCGGAGCGCCGCCGGGCCACCACCTACGACCAAACCCGGGAACTGCTGGCCCAAAAGCTGTCCCTCCGCCGAATCGCCCAGCAGCGAAACCTGGCCGAACCCACCATCATCGGCCACCTGGAACGGCTGGACGCCCAGGGCGTAAGCCTGGACCTGGAACACCTGCTGCCACCGCCGGAATACCTGGCAAAAATAGAGGCGGCCTTCCGGCAATGCGGCGACCAATTTCTGGCCCCGGCGATGGCGGCCCTGGGCGGGTCCTTCTCCTACGACGAACTGCGGCTGGCGCGGCTTTACCTGCGACAGCAGGGGCCGAGGGAGTAGGCCGGATGTTCGCCGGCGGCAACGGTATTCCCAATCTTGACAGCGCAAACCCTTTGCGTTATCTTAATTCCTACCTTATAATTGATGCCAAACACGGCCCTTTTTTCGGCTGGGCCAACCAGGGCCGGCGGGGTGATCAATCGGGTTGGCCGGCTGGGCCGGTCGCAAATACAACCACAAAAGCAAATAAATGGGAGGATGGTATGGCTGACCAAGATGTCGCATTGATGGCTCACTTGCTGCGGCGCGCCGGCTTCGGGGCAAGCCGCGATGAGATTGAAGCCAAAGTCGCCCAGGGGTACGACAACGTAGTTGAAGAACTGCTAAATCCCCAGGCCCACCCCGGTATCGAAGATGACCTGCTAATGCGCTATCAGCCGGCCTATCACGAGGCGGCGGCCATCGAGACCAACATCCAGGCGTGGGTCTATCGAATGATCAACAACCCCCGCCAGTTGCAGGAAAAAATGGCCCTCTTCTGGCACATGATTTTCTGCGCCGGCCACAGCAAGATCGACAGCGGTCAGGAAATGGGCCGGATGATCCAGATGTTCCGGGACCACGGCATGGGCAACTTCCGCAACCTGCTGTACCGGCTGTCCACCAGCCCGGCCATGGTTTACTACCTGGACAACAGCGAAAGCCACAAGGAAGCCCTGAACGAGAACTATGGCCGGGAACTGCTGGAACTGTTCTCCCTGGGCGTGGGCAAGGACGAGGAGTTCAACTACTCCGAAGACGACGTTAAGGCGTGCGCCCGGGCCTTCACCGGCTGGAACATCGCCCCGCCCTACCCCCCCTTCCCCTACGGCCGCAGCCCCTGGACCTTCCGGTTCGACCCGGCCGACCACGACGACAGCGAAAAGACCTTCCTGGGCGAGACGGGCAACTTCGGCGGCGACGATGTCCTGGACATCATCGTCAAGCAGCCGGCCACCGCCCGCTTCCTGGCCCGCCACCTCTATAACTACTTCGTAGCCGACGACGTGCAGGTTCCGGCCTGGCGGCTGACCCCGCCGGCGGACCCGGCCGCCATCGCGGCGCTGGAACAAGCCTACTTCGACTCCGGCTACGAAATCAGCGCCATGCTGCGGGTCCTGTTCAACTCCGACTTCTTCAAGGCGGAGGGAGTCCGTTACGCCAAGGTCAAGAACCCGGCGGAAATGGTGGTAAGCACCCTGCGCATGGTGGGCGAGCACCGGGAAATCCGGCCCGGCCTGTTCGAATTCTCCCAGGAACCCAAGTACATGGGGATGGATCTGATGAACCCCCCGACGGTGGAAGGCTGGCATACCGGCCGCGAGTGGATTGACAGCGGTACGCTGGTGGAACGCATCAACTTCGCCTCCGACCTGCTGGGCAATACCGAGCTTCCGGGAGTGCAGTCGCTGGTCAGCCGGCTGATGGCCCAGGGCGATACCTTGACCCCGGACCAGTTCGTCGCGGGCTGCCTGGACCTGACCGGGCCGCTGACGGTTACCGACGACACGCTGCACGAGCTCCGGTCGCATGCGCTGAAGGGCGGCGACCTGAGCCACAGCAGCGAGGCGGAACGGGCCGACTTCGCCCGGCGCACCGGCGAAATGTTCCAAATGATTGCCGCCACGGCAGAGTTCCAGTTCGAGTAATCTAGTTGCAGGAGAAGAGAACATGGTTTCTACGCAAAAAGACCCGGTACTGGCCGTTCTTTCCCTTTCGGGCGGCAATGACGGCCTGAACACCGTGATTCCCTATACCAACCCCTTGTATCGGGACTACCGGCCCAACCTGGGCATCCCCGAAGGCCAGGTTATTGCCCTTAATGACGAACTGGCCTTTCACCCGACCATGGGACCGCTGAAGAAGTTCTGGGATGCGGGTAAGCTGGCGATCTTCCTGGGCGTGGGGTATAGCAACCCCAGCTACTCCCATTTCCGTTCCATGGACATCTGGCACACCTGCGAGCCGGACAAGATTGGCACCGAGGGCTGGCTGGGCCGGGCGCTCAAGGAAATGGACCCCCAGGCGGAGAACGTGCTTACCGGCGTGAACTTCGGTCGCGGCCTGCCCCGGGCCCTGGTCATGGAGGGCGTCCCCGTCGCTTCCGTAGGCAACCTGGAAACCTACGGCCTGCTGACCGGCATCGAAGGGGAAGGCCAGCGGGATCAGGCGCTGGACGTCTTCGGGCGGATGTATGCGCCGGCCGTTGGCCGCAGCGCCGTCCTGGATTACATCCACAGCACCGGCACCAACGCCCTCAAGGGCGCCGACATCCTGGCGACCGCCCCGGACAAGTACACCTCCAACGTGGAGTACTCGGCCACCGTGGTCGGGCAGTATATGAAAAACATCGCCCAGACCCACCTGGCCGGGTTCGGCAGTCGGGTCCTCTATACCACGTCGCCCTACAACAGCTTCGACACCCACGCCAACCAGGCCTCCCTCCACTCCGGCCTGTGGACCGACGTGTCGAACAACGTGGACACCTTTATGTCCGACCTGAAAGACCACGACGCCAGCGATAACGTAATCCTGCTGATGTTCACCGAGTTTGGCCGCCGCATCGGCGACAACGGCTCCGGCACCGACCACGGCGCCGGCGGCATCGCCTTCGCCGTCGGCGACCAGGTCAAGGGCGGCATCTACGGCGAATACCCATCCCTGGAGCCCAGCCAGCAGGAAGAGGGCGGCAACCTCCGGTACAACCTGGACTTCCGCTCCATCTACACCACCATTATCGATGACTGGTTCAAGATGGACGCCCAGCCGATCGTTGGCGGCAACTTCGAAAAGGTGAAGTTCCTTTAACCCCGCTCGCCCTTTCGTGGCAAAGTGAGTCGCTCCGGCGGCCCTCCCGATTCGCGGGAAGCGCCCCGGAGCGGCCCGGAAGGACGGGAACCATCCCAACAACAGCAAGATGATGAGGTAAGAGCATGAGCACCCATTTCTTCGGGCTTACCGACCGGACGTTCGAATACAGCCACTCCATTGGCCGTAACGAGTTCGCCGGCACCGGGTTCCGCAACCCGGTGGATTTTGCCCTGGACTCCGACGGAGTGGCTTACGTACTCAACCGTTCTTATGAGAACCGCCCCGACGGGGTCAGGATTACCGCATGTACCCTCGCCGAGGAGTATATCAGCGAGTTCGGGACCTACGGCGAGGAGGACGGCAATTTCATTTGGCCCGCCGGTATCGCCCTCGACCGGGAGGAGCGGCTCTACGTTACCGACGAGTGGTTGAACCGCGTCAGTATCTTTACCCGGGACGGCGAGTTCCTGGGCAAGTGGGGTGTCGCCGGCGCCGGCGCCGGCGAACTGGACCGGCCGGCCGGTATCGCCATCAGCCCGGACCAAACCGTGTATATCGCCGACAGCCGCAACGGTCGGGTACAGAAATTTACCCGGGACGGCCAGTACCTGGGCCAGTTCGGCCGGCCGGGCCGGGGCAATGGCGAATTTGATCTGCCCTGGGGTATTGCCCTGGGCCAGGACGGGCTGATTTACGTGGCCGACTGGCGGAACGACCGCATCCAGGCCTTCACCGCCGACGGCGAGTGGCAAGCCAGCTTTGGCCGTTCCGGCAGCAACGTGGGCGAGTTTAACCGGCCCAACGGCGTCGCCGTGGACGGAGATGGCGACATCTACGTGACGGATTGGCTGAACAACCGGGTACAGATTCTGGCCCCGGACGGCCGCTTCCTGACTCAACTGTCCGGCGACCACGTGATGTCCCAATGGGGCAAGGACAAGCTCAGCTCCAACCCGGACATGATCCGGCAGCGGGCTTTAGCCTACGCCAACGACCCCGGCTACGAGCGCAACTTTGCCCACCCCTGCGCGGTCAGGATTGACGGTCAAGGCCGCATTTGCATCCTCGACCACACCCGCGGCCGCATCCAGGTTTACACCAAGGTTAAAGACCCGGTGCTGGTCTAGCCCTTCCCGGTTTAATTCACCGGCTGGTCCCAGGCAAAAGTTAAAGGGGATGCGCTAGAAGCGCATCCCCTTTCTTTAGGCGATTCCCCCGGCCCTGCCCCCTCTCCGGGGAGAGGGACGGGCCGGAGTCGCGAAGCGCGCCGTTGCCCGACCGCTAACCGGCGTCCTCCGGGCCTTCCGGCATACCGGCGTCGATCCAGGCGGCTATCTCGTTCACCTCGGCGCGGGTAAGAAAGGGGCCGCGCAGGGGCATCTTGCCAAAGGTGCCGACGGAAATAGCCAGGGAACGCACCAAATGGGTGTCCTTGCCCGGCACCCCGGGTTCGATGGCGCGAAAACCGTTCAACACCGCCGCAGCCAACTCCTGAGGCGTCTCCCAGTAGTATTCGTGAATGCCGGGATAGGGTTCCCGCCCCCAGCGTTCCTTCCAGCGCTCCATGATGTTTTCCAGGATCTCTTTGACCCGGGGCCAATAGACCGGTTCGGGGGAGGGTGGGCTTTCAGGCATAGAGGTTTCTCCCGGAAAGTATGGGTTTTCAGCAACCATTAGCCGTTTAGTCGTTCTGAGCCATAGTCCTGATGGTATCCTCCACCCGGATCACCGCCAGTTGAATCTGTTTCAGGTCGCGAATTGCCGCATTTATAACCGCCAGGTCGGTGCGGGCGAAGGCTTCATCCAGATCCCCCAGCTTCTTTCCAAACCCGCCAAGGGCCAGGCCAACTTCTCTGATTCTTAACCCCAATGTCGCATCTCTATTGAGGTGAAACTCCCTCAACAGCTGGTACAGCGCATCCAGTTTCACCGCGATCTGGTCGGAATGCGACCGGATGCTTGTGCGCGCTTTAGCGATGGCGGCCAGCGTCATAGCGGCATCGGGGGCGCCAATCTCATCTAGTATGCTGTTGACGAACTCCCTGACGGCAATCGATTCCAGCCGCTCCACGAACTCTTGCCGCACGGGACAACCTCCGGTTCCGGCAGGCTGATTGAACGCTGAAACTGACCAAGCACATTCGGGTCAATGGCGCAATGAACCTGGAATTTGACATCCACCAGTTGCTTTACCGGGAACCGGAACTCTGTTGACCTGGTATCGCCGGGAGCTAAATCATTTAATATACCCGTTCGGCCCGACCCGCCGGATGCGCTGATATCGATTGACCGGAAATGCACCGCCGGCCAATCGGCGCCGTCTGGCGCCGTGTTATGGGCGGTGAGGATGACGCGGGCCTCGCCTTTTTCCAGGTCATCAGGTAGTTCCACCGACCTTTCCAGTACCAGGTAAGACTGGAGTTGACGCCAGAACTCCAACGGCGCCGGCGCTGAACTCTGGGAGTTAAGACCATCATCCTGATGGTCCGAATAATCGAGCGAACCCTCCGAATCCCTATCGCCAGGCTCCAGGCTAAGGTCATTGCTCATTCGTTCAATCTCCAGCGCCTCCTCTCGCCGCAGAGAAGCCAAAATGGATTTCATTAAATCAGCCGCCCGAACGGCCCTGGACAACGAGATGTCGTACATATGGGCCCATTCATTACGCAATTCATTAAGGCGGCAGAAGTCATTGAAAGCCTGAACCGTATCGCTAAAGGCATCCCTAAAAACGTCATTATGGTGCTTTACGATAACCCGGCCAAAGTGGGAGGTTGCTATAAAGAGGTGGCGGTCGTAATCAGGGTTTTTCTCGACTACCTCTCGGAGACTTTTCAACAAATTTCCTTGAAGGGCGCGCTCCACGCCCCTCTCCCACCAATCTTCACCAAAGGCGTCAATCAATCGTTCTCGGATCGCGCACCTGACACCTTGAACATAGAGCCGGTGAGTTTCGGTAAAGAACATATACCCGTCGGAACTCAATACGCACCTCTACCGGGCGGTTAAAGGACTGCTATTCACGCTACCCCCGCCGGCCCCTAAACCGGGTGTTCCTGCATCGACTCCCGGCGCAGCAGTTCCAGGGCGTGGAGCAGGACGGGTTTGACCACCGCCAGGGTTTCGGCCACGCCCTTGGGACTGCCCGGCAGGGTGATTATCAGGGTCTTGCCCCGGGTGCCGGCCACCGAGCGGCTGAGCATCGCCATGGGCGTAAACTTCAGCGTCTCGGCCCGCATCGTCTCGGCCAAGCCGGGCACTTCCCGGTCAATGATGGAGCGACAGGCTTCCGGCGTAACGTCCTGGGGGCCCAGCCCGGTGCCTCCGGTGCTGACAATCAGGTTAACCTCCGGAGCGTCGGCCCACTCCGCCATACGCTGGGCAATCATCTCCTTTTCATCGGAAACAATCCCGTAGCGTACCAGGTCATAGTCCGGCGGGGGCAGCAGCTCCTTAATCTTTTCGCCGCTGGTATCCTCCCGCTGGCCGTGGTAACCGGAAGTGCTAATGGTGAGAACCGCCAATCCGTACATAACGCCTCCGAAGTTCAGGCCGCCGCAACGTAATTAGCCTGAGGCTTGCTGTGGCCCTCCTTATAACCGCCATCGGCAAAGGTAACCGGAATCGGGGGGTCGCAAAATCCCGTAGCGTCGATGGCTTGCAGGATGTTCTTGAGTCCCAAGTCGGCTTTATAGATGTGGAGATAGAACTCTTCACCCCGACCGGGACAGTAAATAGACCCGTAACCCCGTTCCGCATTGTACCAGACTACTTCTCCGGCAAGCCGGTTCTCCTGCCGGGACACGTCCCGGTTCAACGCTTCCGACCGGATCGCCTGGGCGTTTTCCTCCAACTTAAAGAACTCGTACGAATCGCTCTCGATCCTGATTCCGACAACTTTGAGGTCCTGGCCCTGGAATCGCTTGCTGAAGGTGAGGTTTCCCAGGGCGATGTAGGCAATGGTGGCGGCGCTGTCCAGATCGGCGGTTGGAGATACCTCAATAAAGACGCTCCTGGGTACTACCCGCCCGGTGCGGTGGATTCTCAAGAACTCGCTCTGCTTCCTGACATCATCGTCTTTAAGCGTAACCTGGATTCCGATGGGACTGGTGAAGAAAGTGTCGCGAAACCTGGTTATCGTAAAGTCTATCTTGTACTGATAATCCATATTTGCATCGTAAGCTATGTCGCACCAGGTTCCCAGCCGGGTGCGGAGCCGTTCCTCAAAGTCCCGGCCGCTGATTCGTTTGGTAACCATAAATGTCCTCCTTTTCGATGGATGCAATTAAGGAGCCTGCAACAAAACCTCCCGCGCCCGGATTATATAGTCCCCTGGCGTATGCGCCAACCCGTACATTGCGCCTTCGCCAGCCATAATACCATATTCCCCAGGGGCGGGTAGGTCAAGAAGGCCGGGGCCAGGGGGGCCGGGGAAATAGGGAGCAGCCGGCATAGCTGACGGGTGTAAACCCTGGAATGCCGGTGGCCCGGGGAAATAAGGAGCGACCTCGTTTTCGGCAAAACAGTGGCTGCGGTGAATGAGGTTGACCGGGGAAATAAGGGCCAACCGGAGCGTCGGAGGTTAAACGCCCGTGCCGGGCCGGTCGCCCGGTACTATCACTATCAACAGTCCGGCGGCAGAGAGAGGCCAGCCCGGCAACAGTCCGGCGGCAGCCCGCATCCACCGGACCTAATCGTGCAGGTCAGCTTCGCTGGTTCCGGTCAACTCGTGGGCCCGGTTCATGAAGCGGTGCGCCACCAGGTTGATCTCGGACTGGAAGCGGCGCTGGTCCAGGCCGGTCATCCGGAAAGCCGTTCCGCTGTACTGGTAATTTACGGCATAGCGGGTTAGCCAGTTGCCGGGTTGGTCGGGATGATCCGGTTCTTCAAATTCGGTGTAATTCAGCAACGAGCGCAGTTGCCCGGCGGCAGGGGTGATGCCTTCCACCGGGTCGTTAAGCAAGGCGTGCGCGATTTCTTCCAGGTCGTGGACTCGGCGGTATTCCAGTCCGGCGGCGGATAGCCAGGCTTTCAGGGCATTTTCCACTGCCTGCTGGGCGTGGAAACCGTAGTCCTCCTGCGGGAAGTTGGCGTCTTCCATCATTCGGTTGAAGGTGTTCATTTGCCGGTAGGCCGTTCGCAGCCGTTCCTTTACGTCGGGCCAGCTGTCGGGGTAGCCGTCGGCGTAGTTGCCGGAGTGGTTCAGACTTTCTTCGTTCATGATTACTCCATCGCGCCGGGCCTGCCCCGCGACGTGGTTTTTCGCTCTCCGGCAGTAGTCAAATTTCTCCCGGGTCATCGTTACCACGTCCACCGGCAGCCAGGGTGGATGCTGTTCGAAGTAGTCCCTGATTGCCCTTCGGGCCCGGGAATGGACCCCGCCCTCCCCCTGGTGGCAGATGACGAGCAGGTCCACGTCCGAGTCCGGGCGATGGTCGCCCCGGGCCCGGGAGCCGAAGAGAATCACCGTGTCGGGGTGGACCGCCGCCTGCACCGCCCGGGCCAGGGCCAGGCCAGTGGCGTCGGGCGACCCGGCTCCCCGGGTTTGAGTTGCGCGGGACATAAGCGAGGCCTCCGTCGGGGAATCGCGCCGGCAGCCGCGTTAGCCGGCGACCGGCCGGTTACTGCCGGCCCATCGTTGCCGGCTCACTGCTACCGGCCCACTGCCGCCGGCCCATCCGGGCGCAAAGCGATGGCTCGGCCGGCGCCATGGGCGGGCGCCATCGCTTTGCGCTCGGTTCAGACCGGGAAGGCCGGCGAGCCGGGGCCAAACCACTCCACGCTTCCCGGCGCGTAGTCGTAGGAAGCAAGCTCGGTGGTTACGGTGTAACGTTTTCCACCGGGCCGGCTCACGTACCAGTGCCAGCCCCCGGCATGCTCGGCGCTCCAGCCTTCCGGGAGCAGCGACGGGTCTTTCAGCGCGCGTTGCAACCAGGACATCGTAACCTGCGCCGCTACGGGGGAGGGTTCGGCCAGGGCGCTGTTGAGGGTGTCCAGATTCAGGCGGCTGCCGCTGGCAATGTTGTTCACCGCCGCGCGGGTGGCGGCGCGGCCCAAATTGCTCCGGATGATGCCGGCCAGGTGGTTGGCGGCCGCGGGGTCGTACAGGATCGGCTGGTACTGCCCCACGTGGCCGTGAATGTTAAGCAGCCTTTCGCGCATCGCTTCGTAAGCGTCCCACTCGGCGGTGTCGGCGTAGAACAGGTTCACGATGTCCACCGAGGGCCGTTCCTGTCCGATGCGGTCAATCCGCCCGATGCGTTGCTCCAGCGTCATCGGGTTCCAGGGAATGTCGTAGTTGACCATCGCGGTGCAGAATTGCAGGTTCAGCGACTCCGACGCCGTTTCGGTGCAGATGAGCAGCCCGGCGCCGGCCTCGCGCAGCGCCTGAATCCGCTGGCCCCGGTCGCCCGGAGTCTCGCTTCCCGGAGTTTCGCTTCCCGGAGTTTCGCTTCCCGGAGTTCGGTCTCCCGGAGTCCGGTGGTCCTGGCCGGAAAGACAGGTGATGTGGGAATGCCCGGATTGGGCCAGCCGGTCGGCAAGGTAGAGCATCGTGTCCCGGAACTGGGTGAAGATGATGACTTTGCGGTGGCCGGCGGCTTCCAGTTCGGCCAGGCGGCGTTGCAACTCGCCGAGCTTGGTGTCGCGGCGTTCCAGCCGGGCGGCGTCGCGGGCCGCCTGTTCCAGTCGCGCCACTGCGCCGGGCGCAATAGCCGCCGCCGGCAACGGTTCGCCGGCCAGGTCCTCCACCAGGTCGGCATCGTCCAGCCGGGCGATTTCGCGCCAGGCGGCGGCAGTGGCGGCGTTGGCGGCGTTGGTCGACCGCCGTTGCAGGTGATTGCGGCAAGTCTGGGCAAAGGCGCGGGGCGACGAGCCCAGCCGCCGGCGGTAGGTCGTCATTATAAAGCCCAGCGCCGTAGGGTTGAGGCCCGGCGCGCTGGCATAGACTTCGTTGACCAGAGCGTCGATGTCATCGTACAGACCCCGCTCCGCATCGTTCATCCGCACGGCAACGGGGTGGACGCGCCGCTCCGGTATGGTGGCCTGGATCCGGCCCTCCCGGGCGTACCGGCGCAGGGTTTCCCGGGTGTGCCGGGACATCCGCCGCTTCGCCGGACTGCGTTCCCGCATCAGGCGCGCCGTCTCGTCCCTCCGCTCCGGCGTCAGCTCGACGGCAACGTAAGCGCGGTTGTTATCGTGAATCAGACGCTCATCCCGGGCCGCCCGGTCGGGCGAGTGGGGCCGGTAGCGTTCCGTCATAAACCGCCAGTCTTCGAGCGTCGCCGGTTCCGCCGGGTCGTAGAAGCGGCGAAAAGCATCGACCGCCCAGCCGGTGGGTTCCAGCAGTTCCAGCAGCGCGTGCAGTTCGGCTTCGTGCAGCTGCATCGGCGTGGCGGTGAGCAGCAGCAGGCTCCAAGTACGCGTCGCCAGTTGGCGCAGCAACTTCAAGAACTGGTTGGGTTGGCGGTTGGCCGTGGCGACCTCCGAAAACCGGGCCCGGTGGGCCTCGTCAACGATGACCAGATCGTACTGCGGCTCGCTTTCCAGAAACTCGTCAGAGCGCTGGCGCAGCCACTGGTAGGAGACGATCAGCGAACCGGGTAAAGAACCGGGCAACGAACCGGACCGCGAACCGGGCAACAGGTCAGTGGCCCACGGCGGGTTGGGCGCGCCGGTTTCGGTTCCGTCCGGGTAGGACAGCCGGGTTCTCCCGCCAGTCTCCAGCACCGGCACGGAGAGACACAACTTGTGGCGCAGTTCCTCCTGCCACTGCCGGCAGGCCGGCTTGGGGGCCAGAACCAGCAGGCGTTTCACCCGGCCCTGATTGATGCGGGCCTTGAGCAGGATGCCGGCCTGGATGGTTTTGCCCAGACCAACCTCGTCGGCGATCAGGAGGCGGTCGGGGCCGGGGCCGGCGGCGTGCCGGCGGAAGAAATCGGCCTGGTGCGGCCACAGCGCGGTCGGGGTGGTGGCTACCGTAGTGGCCGGGTCGCTGCGGATCGCCTCACGGATCTGTTGCCAGTAAGCGTTGCGCCGGGCGTCCCGTTGAGCGTCACGCTGCGGGTTGTAATCGGCCGGCGCTTCCCTGACGACCGGCGCGGCGGCGCCGGCCGGCTCCTTTGCCGGCGCAACGGCAATCAGCTGCTCGGCGTAGGCCTGGGGCAGGGGGATGACGCGCACGGCGGCCGATTGGTCGTTCCAGAGCCGTTGGAAGTGCTCGGCGTCCGCCTGGACCCGTTCCGGCTCGGCCCAGGAGCGGAACAGGTGAAAGCGCTCGTAGTTGCGGCCCCAACCGGCCTCGGTCTCGTTGGGGCTGCCGTCAAAGGAAATGCAGTCCCCCCCGGTGTCGGTCATAATGCCGGTCTTGGCGTGGAAGACGCCCGGCTCCGCCGTCCGGGGTAGGGCAACGCGGATTTCCAGCCGTCCCTGCGCCACCAGCCAGGTGATGATTTCCAGCTGGGTCTTGGCCCGCACGTTGTCTTCGGTAAGGCGGGTCAAGTCTTCCGGCGGCACTGCATCCAGCAAGGCCTGCTCGTGGCCGTTAATGATGGCCTGCCGGACTTCCCCGGACAGTTCCCGGGGTTCGCAGATGATGCGCATCCGGCCGTCGTTGCGGAGCAGGCCGACCAGCCCGGCCGCCGCCGCCACCAGCCCCTGCGCGTTGAAGGTGAAGGTGTTGCGGTCATAGGCCACCGACGCGGCCAGGGCCGGCGCATAGAACTCGGCAACCGGGTCGGGGCAAACGTCCGGGTCGTAGGCGGGGCGGAAGTTGAGGTCGCTAAAAGGCATAAGGCACTACCAGCTTTAAGTATCTTTAAGCCGATTCCGGCTGCTCCCGATTGTTGGCGATTATGGTTGGCGCCTACCCGTCGCCGGCCGGCCCGGGCGACTCGCCGGCGGCGTCCGCTGCGGGGAGCAGCGTCTCCTGTCTGGGTCGCTCCGCTTCGTACAGCAGGGTATGCAGGGCGCGGGCCGGCGGCGCGTCGGGGTGGCCCGGCTTGTGGATTTGACGCAGGGCTTCCAGCGTGGTGCGGAAGGCTCCGTCCTGCCAGCGGTGGCCGTTGGACTCCAGCCACTGCCGGGCCGCCGCCGCATTCTGCCGGCCGGCGATGGCGATGGCGGTGTGGGCCTGGTCCAGCGGCGTAACCGCCGGCCGGGAGGGGCCGATGATACCCTCGGCCAGCCGCTCCGTGGCCGCCTTCAGCGTAACCTTGCCGCTTTTGCTGGCCATAATCCGCCGGGCGTCGTTACTCGCCAGGTCGACGCCCAGGGCGCGGGCGAAGAGGTTGGCCTCGTCAAAGTCCAGCGTCGCGCTGCCGGCGCCGTCCTGGGCCAGCAGGTAGAACCAGGTCAGCGGGTCGGTCAGCGTTTCCCGGTCGGCGCCGGCCAGCTGCGCGGCGCGGAAGTCGATTACCTCCTTCCGGGCCACCTCCAGCGCATCCATGGGCGTAACGCTGAACGGGTCTTCGGAACGGTTGGGGTCGGAGTTGGCCGTCTCCCGCCGGGAGCCCCAGTTCTCGGAGATGACCTGCAACGCCGGCCCGTAGGCCGCCAGGTAGATGTCCACCGGGCTCAGGTCGTACTCCTGCAACCGGGCCACGTCAACCCGGACGGCGGCGGCGATGTCCTGCGCTACCTGGCGCCAGGGCTTGGGATTCCGGGCCCCGGACGGCCGGCACACCAGCAGGATGGTGGAGCGGGCCGCCGCCCGGTCCCGGATGTGCATGGAGGACTCGGCTTCGGTCTTCACCGGCCAGGTGCGGGTGAGGTTGAACCCGGCCGCCATCAGGCCGATGGTCAGGGCGTTCCAGGCGTCGTTGGAGCGGTGGGTGAACATCACCACCATAATGCCGTCGGGCTTGAGCACCCGGTGGCACTCCCGGAAGATGGCGTCCATCTTGCCCCGGTAATCGCCGGTGGCCAGTTGGGCGGCGGTTTTCCGGTCCCGGTCCTTCCGGCCGGCCGCCGCCGCTTCCGCCTGCGCCTTGAAGCGGGCCGGGCTGGAGATGGCCTCGTTCACCTTGTCGGTCAGGTGGTCGGCGAAGAGACCGTCCCCCAGCACGTAGCCGGCGGTGCGCTTGAGCCAGACGTAGAAGAAGTCGGACAACTCGGCGTAGTTCACGTTGTTGTGGTAGGGCGGGTCGAAGACCACCGCATCCACCGATTGGTCGTCCAGCTCCAGCAGCCGGGCATCGCCGTTCACAACCACCGTCGCCGGCGCGGGGGCCGGCTTTTCGGGTTCGGCTTCAGTTTCGGTATCGCTATCGCTATCGGCAGCGAGCAACCTGGCGGCGGCGGGCCGGGCCGGGCCGTTGGTCGCCGCTTCAGTTTCGGTTCCAGTCTCGGCATCCAGCAACCTGGCAGCCGCCGGCCGGGCCTTGCCGTTGGTCGCCATAGCGGGGTGGCCGGCCATCCCGGTGAGCTCGGTGATGCAATGTTCTATATCGCCCAGCGCCCACTCCAGACCCAAGCTCTCCACCGCCACCGCCATTTCCGCATAGGACCACTTCATGCCAAAGTCGTGGCTGTCAAAGGTGCCCACAACAGTGCCGGTCCGTGATTCCCATCTGGTTAATAAGCAGTTCCGGTTGAGTACCTTGTCTAATGCAAATGCCACATAAGTCCACGCCGCTTTACGACAATCATCCAGCCGCCCGGCGGCCGCGTCGGTGTCCACCAACTCCCGGAAGGCCTGCACGCAGTAGCCGTGGGCCAGTTGCTGCCGGGGGCTGAACACGTCGCGCCAGGTGGTCATACCGTATTGCTGTAGCGTAACGGTTTTGTCCCCAAGGGGCGGGACGGCCTCGTTGGGCAGGAGGTTGGCGGCGTCCCACTGCGCCCGGTTGGACTCCAGCAAGGCGGCGACATGGGCGGTGTTGTCGTCCCCGGGGCGGACGACGCGGAACTCCCGGGGCGGCGTTTTGGGCCAGCCCCGGGGCTGGCGGATGTTGACCCAGCCGCCCTGGCCATCGGCCCGCTGCCACTGGTTTTTGCGGATGACGCAGTAGAGTTGGTGGCCCATCCGCCCGGCGCCGGCCTCCGCCGCCAGGTAGCCGGTCCCGGTGGTGGCCCCGCAGCGGGGGTAGGGGCAGGTGGCCTTGCCCCGGGCCACGGTGCCGGGACTCTGCTCCCGGGCGGTCGCCACCACCGCGAAGTCGCAGACGCCCCGGGCCGGGTCCGGCTCCAGCCGCAGGCCCTGGCCGCCGCCGTCCAGCCGCCAGTTGGGGGACAGGGGAATCCGGTTCCCGCAGTCGGGGCAGCGGACGGTGCGGCTCCACAAATACGTTTGGGCGTATTTGTGGAGCCGCACCGTCGAAATTTTCCCGTTTTCGCCGGGGTCGTTACCGCCGGGGTCAACCGCGTAGTCTTGCGATTCCGGGGGATAGACTTGGTTTTGGGCGATGAGTTGGCGCACCCGCGCCAGGTACTGGGCGCTGATTTCGGCATAGGCGGCGCGCAGGGCCGGGCCGTACTGCTGCGGCCACTGGCAGGTGGCCCGCAGGATCAGGGTGGCGACCGGGTTCAGCTCGTTGGCGATGCTGCGCAGGCCCAGCCGTCCCGCCTCAAAGGGGATGCTGCCGCCGCCGGCGGTAACGTCCAGCGCCACCGGGTCGGCCACGGCCAGGTTCTCCCGGAACCATTCCCGCTCCCCGGCGGTCAGGTTGTGGGTGAAGGCGCGGGGCAGCGAGTAGGCGGTCTGGAGCTTTTCGCCGCTGATTTTGGCGGCGTCCAGCCGGCGTTGTTCCTGGACCACGCCGGGATGGGTTCCCAGCACGCCGAAAAATCCGTCAGGCCCGGCGCCGGCGTCCAGCAGCGCCGCCGCCACCGCCGCCCGGCTGCTGACCAAGGGGCGCCGCGCCCACCAGACGTGAAGCCAGTTGATGGGCGGCAAGGCGGACGCGGCGGAGCGTTCTCGTATAGCCTCGGCGGAGATCTCCTTGATGGGGAGCCAGTCCTCAATCAGGCGGCGGTGGGCAGGGGGCATGGTTAACCTCAGGGATGGTAGGTGGGGCAGCTGCCCGCAGCAGGGCCGGGGTTTGGGGGTTTGCAAGGTCAGAGTTCTTATCTCCCGGCCGGTGGCGTCAAGCTCTATGGACTCAGTACACCCAGTTGGTCCTGAACCGGTTCTTCCTCAAGAAAAAAGCCGGCTTCCGGGAGGAATTTTTCCGGGATCGGGCCGCTCTGGGGCTGTAGGGTCAATGGCTCGCCATAAGCAACATCGGCGTTGGTGATGTACCATTCGCCATCGGGAGCTTCCAATAGCAGGGGGCGCAGGTCAACGACCCCGGCGCGAAACTGCCGCAGTCGCTCCGGGGCAACGCCCACTACCACATAGCGGTCATATTGAGGCATTGCGTCAACTACCAGGGCGATGTAGTGGCCCCCGATAGCATCGCGCCCGGCGAAAATTTCAATACCGTCGTAGTAGTCCAGAATTTCGACCGGCCTAATGGTTCTCATACTCTACCCCATGCAGGTAAAGGGTCGGTTGGTCTCGCCAGAGGGGGTCAAGCTCGGTGACCCGGGCGCACTTGAAACGGTAGCGATGGCCGACTTGCAGGCCATCGAGGACGGGGCCGCCGGGGTAGGTTTTGCCGGACTGGATGCCGCCTTCGGTGCGCAGGGCCCACTCGCCGGCGCGGCGGTCGGCTTGCTCGACCCGGCCGGTGAGCGTAACGACCTGGCCCCGCTCCAGGGCTTTCCCCACCGCCCGGCCGTCGGGCGGCTCAGCCGGGCTCAGGAAAAAGCCGGCCTCGGGGAGGCAGCCGGACTCGGCCAACGGCGTTGACTGTGGCAGCAGCGCCTGCGGGTCAGCGACCTCGCCTTCCGGCATTACAATGTACCATTCGCCGCCGGGCGCTTCCAGCAGCAGGGTGCGCAGGTCAACCCGCCCGGCCCGGAAATCCTCCAGCCGCTCCGGACTGACGCCCACCACCGCGTAACGGTCGTGAACCCCCACGGTGTCAATCATATCGCCGACGTAATGGCCGCCGATGGGGTCGCGGGCCGCAAAAACCAGAATGCCGTCGTAGTACAACAGAATTTCGGTAAGCCTGATCGTTTTCATCGCGCAATCACCCGGCAGTTTGCCAACGCTGTCATTCTAGCCCACCGCTTCGCCGGCGTCAAAGCCGGCGGGCGGGCCGGTTGCTAGCCGTAGAGCAGCCATCTTTCGACCAGACCAAGCCGGCGTCAAAGCGGGCCGGCGGGGTTGCTAGCCGTAGAGCAGCTCCAGGGCCTGCATCACCTTGCGGGGACGGTGGCGGTTGCGGTAGAGGGCGTACCACCAACTGGCTTCGCAGTCGTGCTGCCGGGCCACGGCGTCGGCCAGGCGCCGGCCCTTTTGCAGGTCCGGAGCGTCCCGGACGGCGTGCATCGCCAGCAACAGCTGGTTGGCGCAGTATTCGTTGCAGGGGTGATACTCGCCCGGCGGCAGGTCCTCGGCCACGGTGCGCAGCCGTTGTCCGGTGTGGGCGTAGAGGATGCCGGACAAAGCGTTGTAGGCGGCGTCCCGTTCGGCGCCGGTGAGGGTGAAAAGGCGCCTTCCGCCGCCGCGCCGGCCCCGGCGCGCCCGGGTAACGGCGATGCGGGGCGCGCCGGTGGGGGAATGGTCCAGGTACAACGCGTGGGTCTGCGGCGGCGGGCAGTAAAGCATTGACCGGTATCCTTGCGCTCCCCGGGGGGCAGGCAGATTTCAAGCGGGTTTCAGGCCGCCAAGCCGGCTACGCTTCGGTCTCCAGGCCCCGGCCGCCCGACTCAGGCCTCCAGGCCCCGGTCTCTAAACTCGGTATTCAGGCCTCGGGCTCTAAACTCGGTATTCAGGCCTCGGGCTGATCCGGTTCCTGGCGAAATTCGACGTCCAGCTGCACCTGATGGCTATTGTCCAGGTCGTGGAGCATGGTCCGGATGGCCGCGTCCACGTTGCCGTCGGCGACAATCGCCACTTCGGCGCTGATGTTGGTGACGCCCAGGGCGCGTTCCAGCTGGCCGATGACCCGGCTAACCTGCTGCCACTGCTCGGCGGTTTTTCCGGTAATGCGCAGGTCCACCCCGCCGACGTCGAACCCGTAGTTGATGGTGGCGTCGGCGCCGTTGGACTGGGCCTTGGAGGCCATGTCGTTGAGCAGGTCGATTTTAGAGCCGTACATCGTGGCTTTGGCGATGTCGGGCCAGTCCAGCTTATCGGAAAGCAGCCGGGTATTCAGCGCACTGACGGCGACCCGGCCACTGTCGGGGCCGCATTCGAAGCGGGGGATGTAGGGTTGGGCCACCGGAACCGGCTCCGGAGCGATTATTGGCGCTGTTGGCTCGGGTTGGGGCGGCGCCAGCGACGGCGCATATTCCGGCAACCAGACGCGCATGTCATCTTTGTAGTCAACGCCGGAGCCGGACTTGATTTCCAGCCCGGTAGGGGCGCGGACGACGACCACGCCTTTTTCGTTAGCCAGGTCCAGGGAGCGGTGGAAGTTCTCCCGCTTCAGGAACATCGTGCGGCCCGGGGTGCGGGTGAAGCGGGCGTGCAGCTCGCCGACGGTCATGCCGGCGGCGCCGGCGCCGTTTAGCCCGGCGTCCGCCCAGACCGGTTTATCCAGCGCCGGGTTATCGGGGTGGGCCATTTTGCCGGTGGAGTTGCCGGTGAGGAAGTCGATGATGGCCTTTTGGCCCTGCCCTTCCCGGTCGGGAAGTTGCAGACGCGCCGGTTGCAGGCCGTGGGGCAGTACGCTGGGTTCGGGGTAGTACAGGTTGATCCAGTTGCGCTGGATTCCCTGAAACACCGCCTTGCGGCTGTTATCCCGGATGGAGGTCAGGATGTCGCGCTGGTACTCCAGCAAGGAGCGGCCGGCCGTTTCCAGGAACTCGCCGGCGGCCTTGTGCCGCGCCATTTGCTGCTTGACCTCGGTCAGGTCATCGTGGTCGGGGACCAGGAACAATACCTGATTCTTGTATTCGCGCGGAGCGTTGCCGTTGTTGCCCGACTGGTGGCGGTACAGACCGCCCAACTGCTGGTCCAGGTCCTGGCTCTGCTGCGTTACGTGGCTGGGGTTCACAATGCCGATGTGGACCAAGTTGGGGTCGTCGGGGACGTTGTTGTTACGACTGGGGAATGTGAGCAGCCCCATACCGTCCCGGTCGGAGAAGATTTCTGCGAGTGTTTTCTGGATTCCATCCAGTCGCTCCACTTCACTAACAACATTGGCCCGTTGTTCCACCTCCCGGCGAACGTTGGCCTGCTGGTTGAACCGGATGCTGCCGGCGGCGGGGTCGTCTTCGATATACAGCCCGTTTTCCTGCATGTTCCGCACCGCTTGCCGCGCCACCGAGTCGTCCGGCGCGGCGGGGCTGAGGAGGGAGTTGACAATTTCGCCTTCGCTGAGGCCGTTGTTGGCGGTGGGCGCCAGGCTGCCCAGGAGGATCACGTTGGCGGCCTGGCGGGTGGCGGCCCCGTAGCGCTGCGCCGTGGCCGCCGGGCCGGTTACGTCGGCGGCGATGGCCGAGTGCAGGGAGGTGTGTCCGGTGCGGTTCACCAGTTCTTCCGAAACGTCGGAGACGCTTGCATCCAGGTGGTGCGGATGGATGAGCGGCTCGGCGATTCCCGCGCCGTGGTGGATGACGGCGGACATCGCGCGCAGGGTGCCGCGCACTCGCTGGAAGCCGCTGTTGCTGGCGAGGCGTTCCGCAATGATGCGGAGCGTTTCCGGGTGGAAGGGGTAGTAATCGTAGAACCGCTCCTCCGCGCCGGTGTCGGCGGGGTTGTAGCGTCGCCAGACGGCCGCGTAGTCCCGGGCTACCGCCCGGCGGTATTCGTCGCTCCCGGTGGCCTGGAACAGGCGCCGGCGCAGGATGGCCGGCACGTCGGTAGTCTCGGTAGGCGTGAAGTCCCGCGCGGTGCGGGCGGTTACCGAGTCCAGGTTGTTCATCGCGTTGTGGACGAACTGGGTTTCGTCCCGGTAGGCGTCGTGTCCCGCTTCGGGCGTGGTGATGACCAGGACGGCGCGGGGCGAGTTGGACACGGCCTTGGCCAGGGAGGTGAGGGCGTTGCGCAAGCCGTTGGCGGCCCGTTGGCCTGGCTCCGCTTCCAGCTGCCGGGCCGCCGCCACCCAGCGGACCAGTTCGTCCAGCAGTATCAGCGTGGGCGATTCGCCAATGAGCTGCTGGAGGTCCGCCGCGCCGGGGTCGCTGAACAAGTCGTCGTGGCTCCGGATGGCGTCAAAGGCGGCGCCGCCGCCCAGGTGATAGGCGAGAAAGCCGGCCAGCGACTTGGCGCGGCGGCGGGTCCCGTCCATTGCCGTGCCGTCCAGCAGGTTGGCGTTTTCGCCGGTGAAACAGACGAGCCGCACGTCGTCCACGGCCAGGTCGGCCGGGATCAGGCCGCCGGTGTCCCCGGAGCGTACCAACTGGGGGTGTTTGGCGGCGGCGGCGAGGGCAATCAGCGTGTGGGTTTTGCCGCCACCGAACATTGAGTTGAACCGGATGATGGCCGGCTGGTTGGCCGCGCTCCCGTGCTTCAGGCGGTCGAAGACGCCGGTGGCGACTCGGCGCATGGCCGGCGTGGCGTGGGTGCCGGCGAAGAAGTCGGCGGCCGCGGCGGCATCCCCGATTTCGCCATGCAGCGCCTGGTGGAGGTCGGCGGCGTAACTCTCGCTGGTCTGTTCCCGGGGGCGCGGGGAACATGACTGGAGCAACGACAGCGTTTCGGGCATAGTTTCGGGCATAGTGTTCCCTCAGTTGCTTGGAGTGAGTTGCCGGTGGCGGGGTGCCGGGACGGTTGGGCGCAATTCGCAATTAATATACACTATTGGCCCGGCCCAATTCAATTTTGGCCGCCCCTTGCGCCCGCCGGGTCTTCGCCGGTTCCGGGCCATTCTGCCGGGCCGGTGCTACCGGGAAATGCTACGCCCCTTGCGCCCGCCGACTCCGGCGCGGCAGACGGCGCCCGCCCCGCCCCGGTTCTACCCGGCCCTTAATTGGCGAAAATCTGGCATACTTGCGTCCCCAATACCGATTTACAAATCGGCGCCAGGGACTATAATGTTATCCGGTGAAGCTACGCCAGCGCTACTGTGCTATACTGGGCCGGGGCGCCGGCCCTTCTGCCCGACGCCCCGATCGCACCCGGGCATCAGTCTTTAACGAATCCTTTCCCCTGGCGTACCGGTTAGTCGCTTGAAAGCAGGCGAGACATTGCGTATCCTTTCCGTGATTGGCACCCGTCCCGAGGCGGTCAAAATGGCGATGGTGGCGCGGGCGCTGGCCGGGGCGCCCGGCGTGGAACATCAACTATGCGTAACCGCCCAGCATCGAGAAATGCTGGACGCAACGCTCCGGTTGCTGGAGCTTGAACCTGACTACGACCTGGACGTTATGCTCCCGGGTCAGGAACCGACCGATGTTACCAATGCGGTACTCCGTGGAATGCGCGAGGTTCTCGCGGCGGCCCGGCCCGACCGGGTGCTGGTGCAAGGGGACACGACTTCGGCCCTGGCGGCGGCGTTGGCCGCTTTCTACGCCAAGATCCCAGTGGGCCACGTCGAGGCCGGCCTGCGCACCGGCAATATGCACGCTCCCTGGCCGGAAGAGATGAACCGGCGGTTGGCGGACGCCCTCAGCGACCGGCACTATGCGCCAACCGAAGCGGCGCGGCAGAACCTGCTGGCCGAAGGGCTGCCCGACGCCGGCATCGTCGTTACCGGCAATACGGTGATCGACACGCTGTTGTACGTCGTTGCCCGGCTGCGCGGCGAACCGGAACTGGCCGACAGCTGCCGGACGGCGTTGCCGGAGTTGGCCGACCACCGGCGGCTGATCCTGGTGACGGCCCACCGGCGCGAGAGCTTTGGCGCCGGCCTGGCGCAGATCTGCCAGGCCTTGCGGGAACTCGGCGCCCGCGACGACGTCACCATTGTGTATCCGGTGCACTCAAACCCGCACGTCCAGAAGTCGGTGTACCGCCACCTGGGAGACTTGCCCCACATCCGGTTGACGCCGCCCCTGGACTACCCGGCCTTCGTCTATCTGATGAACAAGGCATACTTCATACTGACGGACTCCGGCGGGATTCAGGAAGAAGCCCCGGCCCTGGGCAAGCCGGTACTGGTAATGCGGGACGTTACCGAGCGGCCCGAAGCGGTATCGGCCGGGACGGCGCGGCTGGTCGGCCGGGCGGCGGAGCGCATCGTCCCGGAAGCGGCGCTACTGCTGGATGACGCCGACGCCTATGCCGCCATGGCGCAAGCCAGCAATCTCTACGGCGACGGGCGCGCCAGCGAGCGCATCCTGGCCGACTTGCTGCCGGACTGAATGATTCAACGGGTTTGCATCGCCGGACTGGGCTACGTGGGGCTGCCTACGGCCGCGGTGCTGGCCCAGCGCGGGGTAGCAGTGTACGGCTTCGACATCGACGCCGACCGGGTCGCCGCCGTCAATTCCGCCAGGTCGCCCATCGACGAACCCGGTCTGGCGGCCCTGGTGTCGGACGGCGTAGCGACGGGCCGGCTGCGGGCCGGCGGCGGGCCGGCGGCGGCCGAAGCCTTTGTGGTTGCGGTGCATACCCCCCTGAAAGAGAACCACGTCCCGGATACCAGGTATATCCGCGACGCCGTAGAATGCATCGCTCCCTTCCTGACGGCGGGCAATCTCCTGGTGCTGGAATCAACTTCGCCGGTGGGAACCACTGAGGCGGTTTGCCAATGGCTGGCGCTGGCGCGCCCGGATTTATCCTTCCCGCACCAAGCTGGCGAGGCCAGCGACATCCGCATCGCCTACTGTCCGGAGCGCGTGCTGTCGGGCCGGATCCTGGAGGAGTTGGCGCACAACGACCGGGTGATTGGAGGCATCACCCCGGCCTGCGCCGCCGCCGCCGCCGAACTCTACCAGATATTTACCAGGGGCGCCTGCCAACTGACTACCGCACGCACGGCGGAGATGGTCAAACTGGCCGAAAACGCTTACCGGGACGTCAACATCGCCTTCGCTAACGAGATGTCTTTAGTGTGCCACAGGCTGGGCATTAACCCCTGGCAGATGATCGAGCTGGCCAACCGACATCCACGAGTTGACATTCTGGCGCCCGGGCCGGGCGTCGGCGGCCACTGCATCCCGGTAGATCCCTGGTTCATCGCCAATTCGGCGCCAGGCCAGACGCCGCTGATCAACGCCGCCCGTCAGGTCAACGAGGCCAAGGCCAGTTGGGTCGCCCGCCAGGTCCTGACCGCCGGTCGGGGCATCGAATGCCCGGTGGTGGCCTGCCTGGGGCTGGCCTATAAGGCCAATGTTGGCGACTTGCGGGGAAGCCCGGCCGTGGCGGTAGTCAAGCAGATTCAGGAATCACTGAACGGCAAGGTTCTGGTGGTAGAACCCCACATCAGCGCGCTGCCCACGGAGCTGGCCGAAAACTCGGCAACCAGACTGGTCGGCCTGGATTCGGCGTTAGACGCCGCCGATGTAATCGTGTTCCTGACCGACCACCAGGAGTTTACCCGCGTGGACCGGGCCCGGCTTTGCGGAAGGCCGGTCATCGACCCGCGCGGTCTTTGGTCCGGCGTGCCGGCTTACCCCCCCACCGACTTTTCGGTTAGACCGGTCCACAAGCATTACCTGAGATGCAACCCGTAGCTTCAACCCGGAACTTCCCGCCGGAAATCGGCATTGGGGCCAAGCGTCCTTTTGAATTGCCCCGGAGGCGAACGGCCGGATTGTCCACGGCGCCGGCCCGGAAAGACCGGACCAAGAGTCCGCCCCGGCCGCCGGCCAACCGATAGTCATTATGGTTGGGCCGGCGCTGCGCCAGTGGTATGGCCGGGTTTGCGGGCCACGGACGCGGGCCACGGCAACCCGCTTGCGCAACTTGAGCCAGGATGTCCGGTTACCGCCGGCGGCCCGGGCGGAGCGCCGCCACGACCACCGGGATGAGTTGCCCCCGGATCCGGGCATACCTGAAGTCGTTGATTCCTGCGTGGACTGGCTGCGCCAGGCTCAGGACCGGTCGCGATCTCAGGACGGAGGAGTTGCCGCGCAGTATAGCCTGCTCACCGGATGGTCGGCGTCATACCCGGAAACCACCGGCTACATTGTCCCGACTTTACTGGAATACGCTCGCCAGCAGGGGGACGACGACGCTCGCCACCGGGCGCGGCGGATGCTTGACTGGCTGGTTGCCATTCAGTTTGACCACGGCGGGTACCCGGGCGGCCACGTCGGCGCGGCGCCGAAAGTTCCGGTGAGCTTCAACACCGGCCAGATTCTCCTCGGTCTGGCCGCCGGGCAGCGGGAATTCGGTGCCTATGCCGCGCCGCTGCGCCGGGCCGCGGACTGGCTGACGGAGACCCAGGACCCCGATGGCGGCTGGCGCCGGCACCCCTCCCCCTTCACCGCCCCGGGCGATAAGGCCTACGATACGCATCTGGCCTGGGGCCTCCTGGAGGCGGCCTCCTGCCTCGGCGAATCTCGCTATGCGGCGGCGGCCCAAGCCAATATCCGCTGGGCGCTAACCCGGCAGCGAGCCAACGGGTTTATCGATGACTGTTGCCTTGATGACGCCAGGCGCCCCCTCACCCACACCCTCGGCTATGCGCTGCGGGGCATTATCGAAGGGCAGCGCGGGACGCCGGACGCAGGGCTTCTGGCGGCGGCCCGGCTTACGGCGGACGGATTGCTGCGCTGTTTGCGGGATGACGGCTTTCTGCCGGGCCGCCTGACACCGGAGTGGGTCGGCGCGGTGGACTGGGCCGGCCTTACCGGCACGGCGCAGGTCGCCTGCTGCTGGCTGGCCCTTTACGAATGCACCGGGGAGCGGCGCTACCTGGACGCCGGCCGGCGGGCCAACTCCTTCGTCCGCCGCACGGTTCGCACCACCGGCCCGCCGGAGCAGCGCGGCGGCGTCAAGGGTTCCCATCCCATCGACGGCGACTACAAGCGGTACAGCTATGTCAACTGGGCCGCCAAGTTCTGCATCGATTCCAACTTGCTGGAGGCCTCTTTAGACGGCTGATTCAGGCCGCCGGCGGTTTTACGGTTTGATCGTTTGACCGCTGGTTGGCGCGCCGTCAGCCGCATCATTTGCCACACGGTTGCCACACCGTCGCCGCACCGTCATGGCCCGTCTTCTGCCGTTGGAGCCGGCCTTGATGCCGGTCTGGTATCCCCTCTGTTCCAGCGCCCGGGCGAAGCGATTCAATGGCGGGTAACGCGCGGCAGTGTAGTACGCCGGAACCAGGGGGAGCTTCAGATACCGCCGCAGGAACTTGACGCCGCCCATAACCCAGCCAAAGAGGGAGTTCCGTTCCCGGTCGAAAATCAGGGCAACGCCGCCGTCCGTCAGGTGTGCCACCATGGTTTCACAGGCGGGCAGTTGCAACTCCCGGGGCAGCTGCTGGACCACATCGTAGCAAAAGATCAGGTCAAACTTCGGTTCTTCCGGGTCAAAGGAGTAGGATTCCGGGTCGAGGATGTCCCCCTGGCGCAATTGGCCCGGCGGCAAGTCCGGGAGGCGAAGGCGGGCGAGGGCCACCATCTCGGCAGTCAGGTCAAACCCGTAGCAACGGGGCGGGACCGCAACCCGGTCGGTCAACTCGCTCCGGATAAAGTCGAGCCAGGCCCCGGCGCCGCAGCCGCAGTCAAGGATCTTCAAGCCGGCGGTGGCGCCGGCCGGCCGCGCCGCAACGACGGCTTCGATAGACTCAATCGATTCAAGGACGGATTTACGGACGAATGCCCGGGCCTCCGGCTTGTGCTTGAAACCGGCCCGGAACCTTCCGGCCCGCGCCAGCGCGCCGAAGTTTCGCTGCTGGACCTCTGCGTATTCTGATGTGTATTCTGAACGCCGGTCAGTCATGGCCCGCGCGCCCGGGATTTGCGGCTCGCAAGTATAGCCCTTCGCTCAGCCGCTCCGACGATTTTTCGACCATCGCCTGGCACTCGAGCGCCGAGGCATCCAGCTTCCGCAAGGACTCGGCAGAAAACGGCGGCCTTTTCCCGTCCTGGGACAGGGGGACGAAGAACACCCGGTTGACCAGTTGGTTCTCCTTAACCCCCTGCAACAACCGCCGGAAACCCAAATGGCGCAGCGCAATGGCGCACCAGTGCCCGCCGGCGGAGAGCCACAAAAACCGGGCGCCCACCGACTGGTTCACCGCCGCGGGCCGAACATCGTCGAACTGGGGAATTCCACAGAGGGAGGCCAGTACCTCCAGCACGGCCTTCGTGTCCCGGGTGAGGGAGGAAAAGGAGATCGTCAGGACATCGACGTCGGCCCGGAAGATTTCGGCCAGGCGTTCTGCGGTCAGTCGGTCGCGTACCGTTGCCTCCTCCAGACGGGTGGCGCCAAAAAGTGCGGTGCTTTCGCCGCGACTTTTCCTGAATTGCAGCATCGAAACGGCCCGCTCCCGGTGGTTTCGGAGCAGCGCCACCAGCAATACCCGGAAACCTTCGGCGCGCAAAGCCTCAATGCTGCGGGACAGTCTGGAATCCCGGTAGGCGCCGTTGGCAATGTCGCACAGCATTTGCTGCCGCTCGCCATCCAGCCGCCGCCAGGCCTGTTTCAACGCCCTGGGCGAGCGGTAATAGGAACGCTCCTTGATTTCAGGAAAGACCAAACAGGGATGACTTCTTAAAACCCGGTAAAGAAACTCGCTCCCGGAACGCCCGGGGCCTACTACCAGCAAATAATCATACCCGCCGGGACCGCCCTTGCCGCTGCCAGCGCCGGACGGGGGAGAAACCGGGGGAGAAGTTTTGACTTTAAGAACCCTTCGTAACATGAGGCAAACTGTACCATACCCTACTATACTATCTATAATTATTAACTATCTATACTATTACCATTGTTCGTCCGATCAAGAGAAAACGCGGCGGCCACGGCAAAAGACGGCCGGTTATGCCAGCCGGTAGTACCCCAACTGGCCGGTAGTACCCCAACTGGTAGTACCCCAGCCGGTTGTACCAAAGAGTCGGCCACACCCCGGCGCCGGCCCGGTCAAGGCGCGCTTGCCTTGCGCCAAACCATTTTGGCGACTGCTCCGACGACCGCCCGGTAATTCAACAATCCGGTGGCTCCAACGACGGCAAGCCGGGTCGCCGAGCCGTAAACCGGCGGCCCGCCGGAGCGCTGGGGGAGGCGGCCCCAGCGCAGCGAGCTTTCCCCCAGCCCACGCATAATGGTCCAAAATGACCGCGGAAGGGTATATGCCTGCAACGCGATTGCAGTGCTACAATATGCCCGATAGCAATGTAGCTACGCCGCCGGGAACGCCGTCTGACTATGTCTGAACCGAGAATCCTGTGTATATTGCCCCATTTAAGCCATCCCACTAACGCCACGCGCATCGCTATGTTGCGGGAGCAGGGCTTCCTGGTGGAAGTCATGGGCTATGATCGCGGCTTATTTCACGGCCATCGGTTCAATTTCCCGATCACGTCCCTGGGCCGGATCCGGCAGGGGAAGTATCTGTTACGAATACCGAAGCTGGTGCGGACGATGTGGCAGATCCGGTCGGCGCTGCGGCGCTGCGACCTGGTGTACGTCTTCGGCGCCGACCTGGCCCTGTCCACCTACTGCGCCGGCCTGGGTCTGGGTCGGCCCATAGCGATGGAAGCAATGGACATAACGACGATCCAGGTGGCGGAAGGGTTGAAAGGCCGCATCGTCCGGGCGATTGACCGGTTTATCGTGAAACGCTGCCGTCTATTGGTGGTGTTGACCGCCGAATATTATCGCTATTTTCACGACCGACTGGGGGTAAACACCCCCAGTCTCATTATCGAATCCAAGGTTGAGCGGCCGCGCGCCGCGGCGGGCCGCGGGGCCACCGCGACGAATCCCGGGAGCCGGCGGAAGGATATTCCGCTGGTCAACCGGCCGCTTCGCATCGGTTACTTTTCCCTGGTGCGGGATCAGTGGTCTCTGGATGTTCTGGCGCGATTGGTCGGGGGCTCAAAAGGGAAATTCCAGGCGGTAATCGCGGGAACGGTGTCGCCCCGGATTCGCCGGTTCGACAAGTTTCTGTCCAAAAACCCGGAAATCGAATACCAGGGCGCGTACCGCTACCCGGACGACCTGCCCGCCCTGTACGGCAGCGTGGATCTGGTCATGGCCTGCTATCCTCCGCTGGTTCCCTACTGCTGGTCCCGGTCTTCCCGGTTCTATGAGTCCGCCTTCTATGGCTGCCCCCTGATTGTTCGGGCCGGAAGCAGCGACGCCGCAGAAGTAGCGCAGCACCAAATTGGCCTGGTCGTCAAGCACAGTAGCCCGGATGACGCCGCAAAAGAAATCGGCGCCATTACCGCCGCTGACTGGGTCCACTGGCGGGACAACGTGGCCTCGCTGCCGTCCCACCTGTATTGCCACACCACCGAGGCCGAAGAATTGGCCCTGGCGTTGCGCGGTATCCTGCGTAGTGGCCCGTCATGAATCCGTTGTCCCAAGCCCTGGGCTGGCTCCGCGGCTCCGCGGCCCATAACGCCCAAACCGACGAGATTGCCTCTTGGCTGCTGAGCCTGTTCCTCGCTTTGGGCCCGGTTTACTGGCTGCCCGGCATCAGCACGGAACGCCTCCTGCGGCCTTTTGAGTGGAGCATCCTGCTGCTGGCATTGGTCCTGGTGTTCCAGATGGCGCTACTCCGGAGCCGGCTTTCCTTCCCCACCGGGTTGCTCGGCCCCCTGGGGTTCGCCGGCCTGCTGCTGTTCTGGATTCCAGGGCTGGCGCAGGCCAGGGCCGGGTTCCTGACGCTGGAATTCGTCATCCAGCTCGGGCTCACCGCCGCCTTCTTCTGGTGTTTCTTCTGCATCGCCCGGGGCGGCGGCGACGTATTCGCTATTTTACGGCGCGCCTTCGTTATACTTACCCTCCTGGCCGGAGCGGCGCTGGCGGCCGCCCTGTCCAGCACGATGGATTGGCGGTCGCCCTGCGAATGGAACTCGGCCTACGCAAACGGTCTCGGACTGTTAGGCAGCGCATGGTCCGCCGGGTTGGCGCTATTCGTCCCCCTGGCGGCGCTTTTTTGGTTGCCGAAGGAGAGCCGGCGCCCGTTAACCAACTCTCTGTCGTCCCTCCCGAGCCAGGGAGAAGCTACCACCAGGACTAAATGGGTTCCCGCTTTGGCGGGCCCGGCGGCGCGGCAGTGGACGGGAATGACGGCGGCGGTCCTGGGCTTTATCGTGCTGGTCGCCAGCCAGTTGGTGAGCGGCGGCCGCGCCGGGCTTCTGGCAACCGTCCTTTTGATCGGAGTCTTTACGCTGTTGCGTTCAACCAGGTGGCTGGCGGTTAGCATCATGTTGGTCGGCCTCTTGGCCGGCCTGGTATATCTGGACGAGTCATGCGCCCATCACTTAAAACTCCACCTGGTTCCCCGGATTTTGGACGCCATTGAGCTGGATCCGGCCGAGTATAATCCGAACCTTCCCCGTCTCCTTGAAGGCCCTACCGACCACCAGGCGCCAGGATCGGTCCTGTACCTGAGCAAGGTTAAAGCGCAGCCGCTCCCCGGCCCCGGACTGGCCCAGGGCATCGTGGCAAGCGCCTGGGGCAATCAGTCGGAGCTGGACAATCCCTGGCTCAAATGGAGCGTTGCCATGGGCGTAGCGGCGCCCTTGCTGGCGGCCGTCATAATCGCGCTCATTCTGCTAACTCGCCAGCGTACCCGCCGGTCGCAGCGGGGCCCGGCGCCGGCGGTCCGCTCCGCTCCGCCGCCGGGTCTGGACCTCCTGACCGGCCTGACGATGGCGGAGCGGGAGGTTGTCGCGCGGGGGGCCAGCCCGGTGGCGAGCGGCGGCCGCGCCAGGCTCCTGGCATCCGGCCTTTTGATCAGAGTCTCTACGCTGCTGCGTTCAACCAGGTGGCTGGCGATTAGCGTCGTGTTGGTTGGCCTCCTGGCCGGTCTGGTATATCTGGGCGAGTCATTCATCCGTCCCTTAAATCTCCACCTGATGCCCCCGGTTGCGGGCGCCCCGGTCCCGGCGGAGCCGAACCGGTATAGCCCGTTCCTGCCCAGCCCCATCGAAGACCTTACCGCCCACCGGTCGTCAGGATATGCCCTGGGCATCAGCAAGGTTAAAGAGCAGCCGCTCCTCGGCCACGGACTGGCCCAGGTCATCGTGGAAAGCACCTGGGGCGATCGGTCGGAGATTCACAACCTCTGGCTCAAGTGGGCCGCCTATACGGGCGTGGCGGCGCCCCTGATGTTGGCCGTCATAATCGCGCTCATCCTGCGAACCTGCTGGCGTATCCTCCGGGACCCGTTGCGACCGGAGACGGAACGGAGCGGAACCATCGCGCTGGGGCTGGTCATCCTGACCGGCCTGGTAATCTCGCTGCTGGAAGTAAACATCCCTATCGGGGCCTTCCAGCATTCGGCGGTCTTTTGGGCGGCGGCGGGCGCGCTGGTCGGCATCGCTAACCGCTCCCCTCAGCCGGCGGCGGTCCCCCCCCCCCCCCGACTCTGGTCAGAGGACAGCCCAGCCGGCCCAATGAGTCAACCGCACCGGTTGCCAGGGATCCGTTTACAATCAGGGTTTAGCCCGGTATAACCCGTAGCGACTACCAGATACCAGACCCACAGTCCGCTGTGGAGGGTTTAGCCCGGTATAACCCGTATAAGCAGAGCAACTACGCCCTGAACCCAAACGGAACCGTTGCTCCCCGTTCGCCCGCCCAGCGCCGCCCGGGTTTAACGGTTTCGGCCCGGCGTAGCGGATTTCGCCGGCGGCGGCGCCCAAAACCTTCCCGTCGTCGTAGCCAGGTGCTATACTCGACCTGATTTACCTGATTTGACTTGTCGTGCCGCCCGAGGCAGCGCCGGCCGGTGTAGCTCAGTGGCAGAGCAGCGGTTTCGTAAACCGCAGGTCAAGGGTTCGACTCCCTTCACCGGCTCCAGCACCGGCTCCAGTTCGGTTGCCCGTATCGCCGGGAGCGACGGGGCGCTCTGGCTGGATCTCCTTTGGACGCCGGCTGGGGACGCCGGATTCCCGTTCTCCCTTATCCGATCATCCAAGTCCCGGTTTCCGGTATAATTCGCCTATGCCCGTCCGCCCGCTGAAAACCACCCCGCTGCCGCGGTTGCTGTGCTTCCTTTCCCTCCTCCTGGGCAGCCTGACGCTGGCCTGCACCGGTGCGACAGCGCCGGACGGTGTCCGCCCGGAAGGGCCGGAGCCTACGGCCGCGGCGGCGGCGAGCAGCTTGCTCCCGACGGCTCCTTCCCCGGAGCTCAAGGCCGGCGTTGCGCCCCCGCCGGCGCGGACGCTGACCCTGACGCCGCCGGCGGAGGTGGCCGTCCCCGTCGTCCCAATCATTCCCGCCGGCGGGGGCGCAACGCCGACCGCCAGGCCCACCCCCACCGCCACCCCCACCATTGCCGCCGTCCTTTCCGCTCCGGGGCGCCGCAGTTTCCCGCCCGCCCCGGAGCGGGACCTCTTCCAACTGGCCGCCGAGTTGCTGCTGCCCCCCGGCGCTCCGCCGGTTCCCCGGGTGGTCAACCCGGAGCCGGTGAGCTACGCGGCGGGCCGAACGGACGATTTCTGGCTGGTGGATTTGCAGGCGTTGCGGGTGTACCAGTCCCGGTTTGAGCTGCGCCTGGTCTCGCCCCACGCCTATTGGTACGTGGAGGAGGGACAGCGGGTGCGGCAGTCGGACCTGGAGCGGGCGGCGGCCGAGTTTGAGGCGGTAATTTACCCGAGGGTTACCGCCTACTTTGGCCAGGAATGGACGCCGGGCGTGGACAATGACCCGCACCTGACGATAGTTCACGGAGCGATCCGGGGCGCCGCCGGTTATTTCAGTTCCACCGACGAGTACCCGGTTAGTATCCGCCCGCGCAGCAACCAGCGGGAGATGATTTACATCAACAGTAATTACCTTCGGGTGGGCTCCGATTTCTACCTGGAGGTGCTGGCCCACGAATTGCAGCACGCCATCCACTGGAATTACGATACCTCCGATGACAGTTGGGTCAGCGAGGGGTTGGCCGAGTTGGCGGTAACCGTCGCCGGTTATCAATCCGGCAGTATGCGACGCTTTATGCAACGCCCCTTTGTTTCCCTGGTGCATTGGCCCATTGATAACGCCAACATCAGCGCCCACTATGGCGGCGCTTCCCTCTTTATGCACTACCTGGCCGAGCATTACGGCGGAAAGGGCGAAGGCGGGGACGCCGGGGAAAGCGGATTGGGAAACCTGCGGCAACTGGTAACCCGGCCCGAGGATAATATCGCCGGCATCGACGCTTACCTGGCGGAGGCGGGTTACGCGGCAACCTTTCATACCGTTTTTCAGGACTGGGTGGTTGCCAATTTCCTGGACGAAGCGCCGGGGATTTACGGTTACGCCGGTTTGCCGGTCCTGGCCCGGGCCAGCCTGGTAATGAACGAGTTCGGCGAACTGTCCCGGGAGGTCGACCAATATGGAACTCACTATATTGAGCTTGCGCCGGGACTCCAGGAGCAGCCGTTGCGCTTCCGGTTCGAGGGGGTGGCGCAAAACAGTTTGCTGCCCACGGCGGTGGCCGAGGCCGGCTGCTGGTGGAGCAACTCCGGCGACTCCATCACCGCCTCCCTGACCCGTCCGGTGGACCTGCGGGGCCTGACCCGGGCCACCCTTACCTACCAGGCCTGGTATAGCATCGAAGAGGAATGGGACTACGGCTACCTTCAGGTATCCGGGGACGGGGGCCGCCACTGGGATATTCTGGAGACGGCCCACACTTCCGCGGCCAACCCCATCGGCGCCGCCTTCGGCCCGGGCTATACCGGCAAAAGCAGGGGCTGGATTGAAGAGAAGGTTGACCTGAGCAGCTACGCCGGGCAGGAAATCCTGATTCGCTTCCAGTACGTTACAGACGATGCCCTCAATGACCACGGGCTGTGTCTGCGACAAATCGCCCTTCCCGAAGCGGGTATCTCCGCCGGGGTTGACGGCTGGCAGCCCCACGGGTTTATCCTGACCGACAATCGGGTGCCGCAGGACTACATCGTCCAGATAATCCAGAAGGGAGAGGTCAATCGGGTAACCGCCCTCCCCCTGTCCGCCGCCAGTGCGGCAACCGGCCGGGAAAACGGTCAGGAAACCGGGCTGAGCCCCGGTCTGAACCATGGCCTAAGCAACGGTCTGGAAACCGGGGCCGGCGTCCTGGCCGGTGAAGTGGTAATCCAACCCCACCCCGGGCTGAAACGTACGGTAGTAGCCGTGTCGGCGACCGCGCCCCGTACCCGGCTAAAAGCGCCCTATAAACTCAGCGTGGCAGCGGCGGGACAATAGAGGGCAACAAGGGGAGGTCGGGGCGGTATTTTCCCCATAGGCGCCCCGGTTACAGCGCCGGCAAATAGCGGCGCACCTCGTAATCGGTAACGGTGGAACGGTATTGTTGCCACTCGATCTGCTTGTTGCGGATAAAGCTGCTGAGAATATGCTCGCCCAGGGCTTCCCGCAGCAGGTCGCTGTTCTCGGCCAGGCTGATGGCCTCGCCCAGACTGCCCGGCAGGGTCTTGATACTCCGGGCTTCAAACTCCTCCCGGGTCATGGCAAAGACGTTGCCATCCACCGGCGGTGGCGCCGGGTATTCCTCCTCGATGCCCTTGAGGCCGGCGGCCAGCATCACGCTGAAGGCCAGGTAGGGATTGCAGGCCGGGTCCGGCGCCCGGTACTCGATCCGCACCGAGGTTTCGTAGCCCGGCTTGTAGGCCGGGACCCGCACCAGGTCGGAACGGTTGGTATGCGCCCAGGAGATATAGACCGGGGCTTCGTAACCGGGCACCAGCCGCTTGTAGGAATTGACCCACTGGTTGGTTACCAGGGTGATCTCCGGAGCGTGGCGGAGCAGACCGGCGATGAACCGTTTGCCAATAAGCGACAGCTTGTACTCATCTTCCGGGTCATAAAAGGCGTTGCTTTCGCCATGGAACAGGGACTGGTGGGTGTGCATTCCCGAACCGTTCACCGCCGAGAAGGGCTTGGGCATAAAGGAGGCGTAATAGCCCCGCAGTTGGGCCAGTTCCTTGATGACCAGTTTGGCGGTTATCACGCTGTCCGCCATGGTCAGGGCGTCGGTGTATTGCAGGTCGATCTCGTGCTGGCTGTGCGCCCCTTCGTGGTGGGAGTATTTGACCGGTATCCCCAGGTCGGAGAGGTTCAGCACCGTATCCCGGCGCAGATCGGCGGTGGGGTTGCTGGATAGCTGGTCGAAATAGCCGTCCTGGTCCAGCGGCTCCGGGGTAGTGGCGTCCTTCAAGTAGAAAAACTCCAACTCCGGGCCGACGTAATAGGTATAGCCCAGCCGGGACAGCCGTTCCAGGTTGCGCTTCAAGGCCTGTCGCGGGTCGCCGGCAAAGGGTTCACCGCCGGGAGTGTGAATGTCGCAGAACATTCGCGCCACCGCGTTCTGCCGGGGGCGCCAGGGCAGCACGGCAAAGGTGGTGGGGTCGGGAAAGGCGCGCATATCGCTTTCGTCAATCCGGGCGAACCCCTCGATGGCGGAGCCGTCGAAGCCCACTCCCCGCCCAATGGCATCTTCCAGGTCGTCCACGTTGATGGCAAACCCCTTGAGGTTGCCCAGGATGTCGGTAAACCAGAGCCGGACAAACTTCACGTCGTTGTCCCTGGCGCGGCGCAGGACATATTCCTGCTCGGCGATTTGATCGCCCATCATAATGCCGACCCTCCTCGGAAAGGGAACTTGCTCGGTTGACTGCGTTGCGTTGCATTGTATTGCATTGCCTGACGGTAAGAAAGCCTCAGCTGGCCGCCGGCCCCGATGGCCCCTCGGGCGGATTGGGTAGAACGTTCTTTGGATCTGGCGCCGGAGCGGTTTTCCAGAAATCGCGCTCGATATTCAGTGGTTTATCCGGTACATATTACCCCCCCGCAGTCCCCGGGCATCCTCTCCCGGCCTGAAGTCGGCGCTGTCCCCGGGAGGCGCCGGTTCAACTGCATAAAACCCGGCTTGGCAAATACGGCAATAGATGGCCCGGGAGTTCGCCGGTTCAACTCTCCGGTAAGGCAACGCCGCTCCCGGTATGGAGAAGGGAGCGGCGTTGCCTTGCTTTCGGGGCTGACCGGGCTAGGCCGCGCGGCCGCCGACCGTCTCGATAATCAGACGGGTTACCACGTAGGGGTCGCAGTTGGCGTTGGGCCGCCGGTCTTCGATGTAGCCCCTGCCGTCCCGGGCCACCTGCCAGGGAATCCGCACCGAGGCGCCCCGGTCGGACACGCCATAGCGGAACTCCCGGTAAGAGCAGGTCTCGTGCAGTCCGGTCAGCCGTTCCTCGATCCGGTGTCCGTAATTACTGATGTGCAGGTCGTGGCGGGCGCTGAGGGCCTCCGCCGCCGCAACACAGGCGTCATAGCTTTCCCGCATCTGGTTGGTGGAGAAATTGGTATGGGCGCCGGCGCCGTTCCAGTCGCCCTTCACCGGCTTGGGGTCCAGGGTAGCGCTGATCCCGTGCCTTTCGCCGAGGCGGTAGAGCAGCCAGCGGGCCAGCCACAGGTGGTCGCCCACGGTGGGCGCGCCCACCGGGCCAATCTGAAACTCCCACTGGGCCGGCATTACCTCGCCGTTGATGCCGGAGATTTGCAGCCCGGCCACCAGACAGGCGTCCATATGCTCCTCCACCACCGGGCGGCCAAATACTTCGTCGGCCCCCACCCCGCAGTAGTAACCGCCCTGGGGCGCCGGGAACCCGTTATCCGGCCAGCCCAGGGGCTTGATGCCGTCAAAGTAGGTGTATTCCTGCTCAATGCCGAACCAGAAGTCCAGGGAGGCGTACTTTTCCGCCATGGCCGCACAGCCGGCCCGGGTGTTGGAGGGATGGGGCGTCATGTCGGTGAGCAGCACTTCGCACATCACCAGCTGGTTGTCCCCGCCGCGCACCGGGTCAGGCACCACCAGCACCGGGTTCAGCACGCAGTCCGAGTTTTCCCCCGGCGCCTGGTTGGTGCTGGAACCGTCAAACCCCCAAATGGGCGGCTCCTCTCCCGCCGGCACTATCTTGCCCTTGGAACGCAGCTTGGCCGTAGGCTCCTGTCCGTCAATCCAGATATATTCCGCCTTGTAAAAACGCATCGCTCAAACCTCTCTTTCCGGTTTGCCCTTGCTACCGGATTATTTTTAACGTTACTTATCCCGCACCCCGGCCCGCCAGCCGAGACGCCGGGCCGGGGTGCGGGCAGGACGGGGGCTTACCCGGTATATGCGCCCTCGCCATGCTGGGACTGATCCAGGCCGGCCTCCTCCTGGTCCTCCGGCACCCGCAACCCGACGGTGTATTTGATTGCCAGCAGGATGATGGCGGTTACGATGAAGGACCAGGCGGCGGTGGCGCCGATACCGATTAGCTGCACCAGAATCTGCTCGCCCCGGGCCATTCCCTCGGCCAGTTCGCCGAAGCCAATGCCCACAAACAGGCCGGTAGCCAGGGCGCCCCAGGCGCCGCCCATACCGTGCACGCCCCAGACCGCCAGGGCGTCGTCAACCTTCAGCTTGAACAGCAGTTCAATGGCTCCATAGCAGATAACCCCGGCCCCGATGCCAATGATAATTGCCGGCATCGCTCCCACAAATCCGGCGGCGGGAGTGATGGCGACCAGGCCGGCCACCGCGCCGGAGGCCGCGCCGACGATGCTGGGCTTCTTGCCGAAAATCCAGGACATTACCACCCAGGACACCACCGCGGCGGCGGCGGCGGTATTGGTAACCACAAAAGCGTTGACTGCCGTGCCGTCGGCGGCCAGAGCGCTGCCGGCGTTGAAACCAAACCAGCCAAACCAGAGCAACCCGGCGCCCAGGACAATCATCGGGACGTTGTGCGGCGACATCGGTTGTTCGCCAAACCCCAGACGCTTGCCGATAATCAACGCGGCGGCCAGGGCGGCGATGCCGGAGTTAATGTGTACCACCGTGCCGCCGGCAAAGTCCAGCGCGCCCAGCTGGAGCAGCCAGCCGTCGCCGTGCCAAACCCAGTGGGCCACCGGGGCATATACGATGGTTACCCACAGGACGGTGAAGATAACGAAGGCGCTGAATTTGATGCGCTCGGCGAAGGCCCCCGTTATCAGGGCCGGGGTGATGATGGCGAACATACCCTGAAAGACCATAAAAGCCTGGTGGGGAATGGTGCTGCCCTCTTGCGGCTCGGTCGCGCTGACCCCGGCCAGACCGAACCATTGCAGGTTGCCGACAAAGCCCAGGCCGCCCACGTCGGAACCGAAGGCCAGACTGTAACCCCACAAGACCCACACTACGCCCACCAGACCCATGCACATCAAGCTGTGCATTATGGTTGCGGTGGCGTTCTTCCGGCGGACCAGACCGCCATAGAAGAAGGCCAACCCCGGGGTCATCAGCAGGACCAGGGCTGAGGAGGCCAATATCCACGCTGTATCTCCGCTGTTCATCGCTTGCTATCTCCCCCTTAAGGTGAGGGTGGCGAAAGGACGGGCGCCAGGTTGGCCTGGACTTCGGAAGTCGTCAACCTGCTGCGGATTGGAACCCGGCCCTGGCGATCCCGGCCCCTGACCCGTCCGCTGAACAGAAATAGCCCATACCCGGAACTACATTCCCGGAGTATGGACTGTTCAGGTAAACCGGGGGCGGGTTGGCGGTCTGCGCCGGTACGGGTCTGCACAACGTCCTATTTCTTGAGGAGCGCTTCAGGCAATAGCGCCTCCAGCATGAACCGGGCGGCGAAGGCAGTTCCAGCGGCGATGACTTCCATAGTTATTAGCTATTCCTTTCGCTCCTCGAGTTTGGTGTACGCCGGCCAGTATGGGAGGCAAGTGTTACGAACAATTTACCAACGTGTTAACTTTTTGTTACAGCCGGGCCGCTCGAGAGGAAGGAAGTGGGCCGCCAACCGCCGGGGAGGGGAAACCTCCCCGGGCCAGTTAAAAGAACTACAGTTGGGTTGGGGTTGAGTTGAGCCGCCGCACAATTGCGGAAACGCGGGGCGCTTACTTCTTCAGCAGCACCTTGGGGAGCAGTACCCAGAGACTGAACAGACCTACGAATGCTCCGCCGGCGATAATGGCTTCCATGGCTTCATACTCCTGCGCTTTAGTTTATGTAAGTCATTCTGCCGGGCAGGTGTTACAGGGAAATATCACCGGTGTAAACTTTGTGTAAACTATGGTTCCGTTTGCAATTGGGGTTTACCCCGTATCAGAAGCGGTAGCTACCCCCTAAAAGTAACCGGGACCTGAACTACGGAACCTGAACTATAGCAAGCCCCGGGTGAAATTCCGCAGCGCCAACCTACCCCGGCCCCCCTGCTACGATGGGCGGTAGCTTGACAAGTATTGACCGGTATGCGTATAGCCTCTATAACTGGACCGGCCCCCCTGCTACAATGACCGGTAGAGAATGTGGAGAATAGGGAGGCGAGGTTGCCGGTATGCTGGAAACGGAACCGGTAGGCGCCATCTTTGCCGACGCCCGGTTGCTCTACGCCGACGCCCTGGAGCAACTGGAGCAGGGCAAGCGGCGCAACGCCGCGGAAAAGGCGTGGGGCGCTACCAAACGGGCTACCGACGCTCTGGTCCTGGCCCGCACCGGCGAGTTGCCTGGGACCACCGCCATCACCTCGGACCGCCTGGACGCCTTGGCCCGACAAGACCGCACCGTCAGGATACTGGTAGGTCGTTACTACAGCCGCATCAGCCAACTTCACGGCCAATGTTTCTATAACGGACGCTGCGAATCGGAGGACACGCTTCGGCGCATCCGGGAAACGATCTACTACCTCCGGGATGCCGAGCGGCTGGCCCGGGAGTGAGGGCGCGGGTTTATGCTGGAAACGGAACAGGTAGGCGCCATCTTTGCCGACGCCCGGTTGCTCTACGCCGACGCCCTGGAGCAACTGGAGCAGGGCAAGTTGCGCAACGCCGCGGAAAAGGCGTGGGGCGCCACCAAGCGGGCTACCGACGCTCTGGTCCTGGCCCGTACCGGCGAGTTGCCCGAGACCACCGCCCTGACTTCCGTCGGTCTGCGCCAGTTGCGACGGCAAAGCAGCGAATTCGAGAGCCTGCTAAGCCGCTACTACGTCCGCATTGGCCTCCTGCACGGTGAATGTTTCTATCTCGGATTGTGCGAGCCAACCGAGGACACGGCTCGGCGCATCCGGGAAACGATTGACTACCTCCGGGATGCCGAGCGGCTGGCCCGGGAGTGAGGGCGCGGGTTTATGCTGCTCAAGGAAAACCCGGGACATCCCTCGCCCTATTCAGAGCCCCATTTAGAGAAGGTAGGCGATTTGGGGGACGTCCGGGCCGGATTAGCCCCCGAACCCCCGCCGTGGCAGACGCTGAAGGCTTCATCCGGTTCTGATTCGGGGGGCCGGACGAATATACCCGGATGCTCCGGGGCTGGTTGCTGGCCCTTGCCGCCTATCCTGTCTCCTGTCCGGTTCCGGTTACGCCAACGAAGGCCGGGGAGCGCTGCTCCCCGGCCTGACTGGTTGCCCGGATTGGGCGACGGGGGATGGGCGACGGCCAGGCGTCAAGCCTGCTCCGGGTAGGCGGCCATGCCGTGCTCCGTGGCATCCACGCCTTCCATCTCCTCCGCCTCGGTTAGCCGGATGCCCATGGTAACCTTCAACAGGAAGAACATCAGGAAGCCGGTAGCCAAAGCCCAGACCAGCACCACGCCCATGCTGATCAGCTGGGGTGTCAGTTGGGCGACGTTGCCGCCAATGAGGCCGGTTACGTCGTTGTTGCCGTTGGCGAAGATACCCACCGCCAGGATACCCCAGAGGCCGCAGGTGCCGTGGACCGAAATGGCTCCCACCGGGTCGTCAATCTTGAACACCTTTTCGATGACACTGACCGAAAGCAGCATTATGGGCGCGGCGATAGCGCCAATCACCACGGCGGCCCAGGGGTCAACATAGGCTACCGGGGCCGTGATGCCGACCAGGCCGGCCAGCGCGCCGTTGCAGGCCATCAGGACGTCGGTCTTGCCGGTCATTATCAGCCGGAGGTACAGGGCCACCACCGCGCCGGTGGCGCCGGCCAGCAACGTATTGATGGCGTTGAGGCCGATGGCGCTGCCGCTGTTGATGTTGAAGCCGAACCAGCCGAAGAAGAGGATGAAGGTGCCGATTATCACGTAAGGCACGTTGTGGCCGGGGAGTTCATTGGCCGAACCGTCGGCGTTGAACTTTCCGGTGCGGGCGCCGACTACGGCGGCGCCGGCCAGGGCCACAAAGCCGCCTACCGCGTGCACCACGCCGGAACCGGCATAGTCCGCCGCGCCCAACAGGGCCAGCCAGCCATCTCCGTTCCAGACCCAGTGGCCGTAGAGGGGGTAGATGATGGCGCCGATGAGGAAGCTGTAGGCAAAGTAGGCTTGCGTCTTGGTCCGCTCGGCTACCGCGCCGGCCACGATGGTAGCGGCAGTGCCGGCAAAGACCATCTGGAACATCCAGTCCACGTAAACTTGCCAATCGTTAGCGCCGTCCACCAGGAAGAAGTTGTTGGTGCCGGCGATGCCCGCCGCCGAAGTCCCCATCATAATGGCAAAGCCGAAGGCCCAGAAGGACAGGGAGGCGATGGCAAAGTCCATAAAGCTCTTGGTCATATAGTTGACGGTGCTTTTCGAGCGGATCAGGCCGGCGCCCAGGAAGGCGAAGCCGGCCTGCATAAAGAAGACCAGAAACGCCGCTACCATCGTGGTCAGGTTGCCCACGTGGTCCATTTCCTCCGCGCCCTGGGATGACCCTTCGGCGAAGGCCACGTTCCAACCGCTCAAGATTGCCGCCGCCAGCAACCCGGCAATCACGTAGGGCAGAAACCGCCGCAAGGTCCGCGCATCCATATTCAGATTCAGACTCAACCCCTTCGCTAACATGAAACCCTCCTGGAAAAGATGATTCGGATTCAATCCCGACCGGGCCAACTATGCCAACCGGTTATTGCCAGGGTGTAAACAGAGTTTTACCATTTTGTTAATTTTCCCGGCGGATTTCCGGTTGACATAGCGGGAAAAGTCTGCTCCGCCGGCGGTTTTCCGCCCCTCCGCAAGTAGCATTTTCCCTCTCCCCGGCCCGCCAGGGGTTCAATTCCCGGCCGCAAAGCGGTAAACTGTTAGCCATGCCGGATCGAGAAGATGGGCTGCTCGGCAGCCGTCATACCAAGCTGAATCGCCTGCGGGAACGCGGCGTCGACCCCTACCCGCCCCGTTTCCGGCGCACCGCCGACGCCGCCACCGCCACCGCCGGTTTTGAGGCGGCCGAAAGGGAGGCGAAAGCAGAGGAAGCGCCGGACGCCTTGCCGCCTCCGTCTCCGAACCACTCTCTCGCCGGACGCATAATGTCCCTGCGGGTTATGGGCCGAGCCGCCTTTCTGGACCTGCGCGACGGCTCCGGCACGGTGCAGGCCATGCTGCGGCAGAACGTCCTGGGCGAGGATTATGACCTGCTCAAGGACCTGGACCTGGGCGACTTCCTGGGCGTCAGTGGCCCCCTGCTGCGCACCCGCACCGGTCAGGTTACCATCGAGGCCCGCCAGCTCACCCTGCTGGCCAAGGGGATGCGTCCCCTGCCGGAGAAATGGCACGGGCTGCGGGACGTGGAAATCCGCTACCGCCAGCGCTACCTGGACCTGATTACCGACCCAGCGATAATGACCGTCTTTGCCCAGCGCAGCCGGGTCATCAGCGCCATCCGCCGGTTTCTGGATGGCCGGGGTTTTCTGGAGGTGGATACGCCCATCCTGGTGCCGGTGGCCGCCGGCGCCCACGCCCGCCCCTTTGACACCCACCACAACGCCCTGAACCAGCGCCTCTACCTGCGCATCGCCACCGAGCTGTACCTCAAGCGGCTGATTGTCGGCGGCTTTGACAAGGTGTATGAGTTGGGCCGGGTGTTCCGCAACGAGGGCATCGACCAAGACCACAACCCGGAGTTCACCCTGCTGGAAAGCTACGAAGCCTACGCCGACTATAATGACGTGATGGCAATGGTGGAGTCGCTGATTTCCACCGTGGCCCAGGAAGTCCGGGGAACGCGGCAAATCCCCTACGGCGCGGACGGCGCAGCAGTCATCGACTTCACTCCGCCCTGGTCCCGGCTGCAACTCAAGGATGAACTGTACCGGCGCAGCGGCATTGACCTGGACGCTTACCCGCCCGGCGCCGACGCCGCCTTCATCCGCAGGGTAGCCGGCCTGGGGCTGGAGGCCGGCCCCCGGGAAAGCCGGGGCCGGTTGATTGACAAGCTGGTAGCCACTTTCATCGAGCCAAACCTGGTGCAGCCAACCTTCCTGCTGGATTACCCGGAAGTGATGTCGCCCCTGGCCAAGGCCAAACCGGGAAGGCCCGGCTACGTGGAGCGGTTTGAGGCTTTCGCCGCCGGCATGGAAATCGCCAACTCCTACACCGAGTTGAACGACCCGGCGGCGCAAAGAGCGCGCTTCGAAGCGCAGGAGAGCATCCGTCAACTCTACCGGGACGAGGAGGTCGACCGGCTGGATGAGGATTTTCTCACCGCTCTGGAGTACGGAATGCCTCCCACCGGCGGCCTGGGCGTCGGCATCGACCGCCTGGTCATGCTCCTGACCGGCCAGAGCAGCATCCGGGACGTGCTGCTGTTTCCGCAAATGCGGGCGGCAGCGGCGGGCCGGCCGCCGGAGGTTGCGGAATGAGGGCGCCGACGGACATTTTCCCGGGGTTAGACCTCGGCGGCAGCAATCTGGGCCGAACGGATACTGGCCGGGGCGTTCAGGTGCAAGTTGGACCCCGGCGGCAGCAATCTGGGCCGAACGGATACTGGCCGGGGCGTTCAGGTGCAAGTTGGACCCCGGCGGCAGCAATCTGGGCCGAACGGATACTGGCCGGGGCGTTCAGGTGCAAGTTGGACCCCGGCGGCAGCAATCTGGGCCGAACGGATACTGGCCGGGGCGTTCAGGTGCAAGTTGGACCCCGGCGGCAGCAATCTGGGCCGGCGGATTTGCCGGACAGTTTGTCGAACCGACCGGGCCGCAGCCAAATTAAACGTGGTTGAACGTGCCGAAATCCGGCGTCGACCGTACCGCGCTGGACCATCAAATAAACCTCCGGTTAACCCGTAATTCCTGATTCCTGATTGGTCAACTATGCTCTCCATCGAACAAATACGCCGCAACCCCGAATACGTCCGCCAGGCCCTGGCGGCCCGGGGGGAGGATGACTCCCTGGCCGGGCTGCTGGAGTTGGATGCCCGGCGGCGGGCGGTCAGCAGCCGGGGGGATGAACTGCGCGCCCGGCGCAACCGGGCCAGCCGGGAAATCGGCCAACTCCGCGCCGCCGGTCAGGACGCGCCCGCCGACCTGGTCGCGGCGATGCGGGAAGTGGGCCGGGAAATCAGCGCTCTGGAGCAGGAGACCAAAGACCTGGAGGAGCGTAGCCACGCCCTGCTGTTGGAACTGCCCAACCTGCCCCGTCCCGACGTGCCGGCCGGGTGGAGCGCCGAAGCGAACATCGTCGTCCGGCAGTGGGGCGCCCCCCCGGCGCCCGATTTCCCGGTCAAGCCTCATTGGGACCTGGCCGAGGAGTTGGGGATTATTGACTTCCAGCGGGGAGTCAAGCTGTCGGGCAGTCGGTTCTACACTATGTCTGGCTACGGGGCCCGGTTGGAGCGGGCGCTGATCGGCTGGATGCTGGACCTGCATACCCGGGAACACGGCTACACCGAGCTGGCCCTGCCCATCCTGGTGCGGCGGGAGATAATGGAGGGTTCGGGGAACCTGCCCAAGTTCGCCGACAACCTGTACCGGGATGCTGAGGATGACCTGTGGCTGATCCCCACCGCCGAGGTTCCCATCACCAATATGTACCGGGACGAGATCCTGCCGGCCGGCTCCCTGCCCCGCTGCTTCGTGGCCCAGACGCCCTGTTTCCGGCGGGAAAAGGCGGCGGCGGGGCGGGACACCCGGGGCATCAAGCGGGTACACCAGTTCAACAAGGTGGAAATGTACAAGTTCGTGGCGCCGGAGGACTCGGACGCCGAGCTGACCCGGCTGGTGGCCGACGCCGAGGCGGTGTGCCAGCGGCTGGGCCTGCCCTACCGGGTGCTGCAACTCTGCGCCGGGGACATCTCCTTCGCCTCGGCCATGACCTACGACATCGAAATCTGGGCCACCGGCTGCGGCGAGTGGCTGGAGGCCAGTTCCTGCTCCAACTGCACCGACTTTCAGGCCCGGCGGGCCAACGTCCGCTACCGACCGGACGCCGGGGCGCGCCCGGAGTTCGTCCACACCCTGAACGGCTCCGGCCTGGCCCTGCCCCGGGTAATCATCGCCATCCTGGAAAACTACCAGCAGCCCGACGGCTCGGTGGTCATCCCGGCGGTTTTGCGGCCCTATACCGGGTTTGACCTCATTCCGGCCCCCGCCCGCTGACCGGGGGCCGACCGGAGGCCCTTCCCCGGCCGGCCGCCAATCCATCAATCCCGGAGGGGCGGAAGGCGGTAATACGGGAAAGGCGGGCGGAGTTAAATCGAGTTAAATATCAATTCGGTCATAACAGGGTCATAACAAGTAGTTGCGGGTAGGTCGCAAAACCGGCATTCACCGACGCGGGGCGCCCGGCGCGCTGATATGGCCTCAGTCTATCCTCGTATCCGGAGGCAAAACTATGTCCGGTATCTGGCCCGGCAATACCCAATGCGTGGCGCTGCTGACCTTTGACGTGGATGGGGTCTCATCCTGGCTCCGGCGCAACGCCGACTTTGCCCGCTTGCCCAGCCTGATGTCCATGGCCGAGTACGGCCCCAGTGTGGCCGCCCCGCGCATCCTGGATCTGCTGGACCGCTACGACATCCCGGCCAGTTTTTACGTGCCGGGCTACGTGGCGGAAACCCACGTTGACCTGGTGCGGGAAATCGTCCGGCGGGGCCACGAAGTGGGGCATCACGGCTATCTGCACGAGCCGCCGGCCTCGCTGACCGCCGCTGAGGAACGGGAAACGCTGGAAAAAGGCAGCGCCATCCTCCGCGACATCACCGGCGCCGCGCCCCGGGGTTACCGCTCGCCCAGTTGGGAGTTGAGCGAGTCATCCCTGGACCTGTTGGCCGAATACAGGTTTCTCTACGACAGCAGCCTGATGGGGGATGACGCCCCTTACCTGCTGCGCCCGGAGGAGCCGGCCCGGCGGCTGGTGGAAGTGCCGATTCACTGGGTCCTGGACGATGCGCCCAACTTCGTTTATGCGCCCTCGGCCAACCGACTGGGGCCAATGCGCAGCCCGGAGGAGGTATATGGAACCTGGGCGGCGGAGTTCGAGGGGCTGTACCACTATGGCCGCTCCTTTCACCTGACGATGCACCCCCAATACATCGGGCGCCCCGGCCGGCTGCTGATGCTGGAGCGACTAATCAACCACATCCGCAGCTTCCCCAACGTCGAGTTTATGCGGGTAGTTGACGTGGCGGAAATGTGGGCCGCCCCGGGGCCGGGACAAGGGCAAGGACAGGGGCCGGCCCCGGGGCATTAACCCCCGGGACGCTGCCCGGGAAAGCGCTGCCCCGGGAGCATTGCCGCAAAAGCGGTTAAGAGAATACCCGGGGTTTGCCAGGCTGGTCCAACCTGCCACCAAAGGATTATCAACAGCAGCGGCTTGAGTTGCCGATTGAGCCAGGCCCGTTTATTATATGCGCAACCGGCCGCAGCCGGAGGTAACTCTAGCCATATGCGGATGTCAAAGCCGCTCAAACCGCAACCGGCCGCAGCCGGAGGTAACGCTATGCCACAGGTACACGACCGGGGCGGGTGGCCCACCGAGGAGCCGATTGACCGGGCGGAGCATACCCTGGCCGACTGGGAGCGGCGGGTAGATGCGCTGCACAACGTTCTTGGCCAGAAGGGGTTGCGGCGTACCGACGAGATGCGCCGCGCCATCGAAAGCCTGGAACCGGAGCAGTACGAAGCCCTGTCCTACTATGAACGGTGGACGGCGGCCCTGGAAATCCTGCTGTTGGAAAAGGGCATATTGAGCCGGGATGAAATCGACCGCCGGTTTGAGGAACTGGCCGGAGCGGGCTGTTGATGGCTACGCCAGGCCGCCCACCGTCCGATGCCCCGGTACTGTACCAACCCGGCGACCCGGTGCGGGTTCGGGTGGACGCGCCGGCCGGCCATTTCCGCACCCCGACCTATATCCAGGGACATACCGGACGGGTAGCGGCCCTGTGCGGGGTCTTTCCCAACCCGGAATCCCTGGCCTATGGCGGCAGCGGCCGGCCGGCGCAACCCCTGTACCGGGTAGAGTTTGCCCAGACCCGGGTTTGGCCGGAGTACCCGGGGCCGGCGCTGGACAAGATTCTGGTGGATCTTTACCAGCACTGGCTGGAACCGGCAGTCCCCGCCGGAGAATAGCGGTGCGCCCAGCTCGCTTGCGGCGGCCGGAGCGACGGTTCCCTTTGAAAGCGGTTCCGTTGAAAACAGGGTTTGGTCTCGCAAGGGACATGGGCTTGGGCGCGGCTGAACCCCAAAGGTAAACGGAACCGGAGCGGCAGTAAGGAGCGGACCGGAGGCAGCGATGACAAATCACTCTGAAACCCTTCAGGACGATGACCACGGCCATGGCCCTAACCACCCCGGCCGGCCGGCCGATGCGGCGCCGGGCTACTACGCCCGGCGGGCGCAGGCGATGGAGTCCCTGCTGGTGGAAAAGGGCATCTGCGCCCCCGGCGAAGTTCAGGAAATGGTGGATCGGATTGAGGCCCGCTCCCCGGCCGACGGCGCCCGGGTGGTAGCCCGCGCCTGGGCCGACCCGCAGTTCCGGGAGCGACTGCGGGCCACTCCGGAGGCGGCCCTGGCCGAGTTGGGCTACGCCTTGCCGGAAACCACGCCCCGGCTGGCGGTGCTGGAAAATACGGAACGCGTGCATCACCTGGTAGTCTGTACCCTCTGTTCCTGCTACCCCCGGAACTTGCTGGGCCGGCCGCCGGACTGGTACAAGAGCCTGGCCTACCGCTCCCGGGCCGTAGTTGACCCCCGGGGTGTACTCCGGGAGTTTGGGCTGGAGCTGTCCGACGCTATCGAGGTGCGGGTGCTGGACAGCACCGCCGACCTGCGTTACCTGGTGCTGCCCCGCCGTCCTGCCGGAACCGAGGGACTGAGCGAGGCGGAACTGGCGGAACTGGTTACCCGGGACAGCATGATTGGCGTCGCCGAAGCGCGGACGCCGGCGGGGTCGGGGGTGGCCTAGTATAAAGTAGTATCAAGCGGTAACGGCCCGGCCAACCCGTCTGAAAATTGAATTGACCGGGCGATTTTCCCCCGCCGCCAATTCCTGATCATTGGTTATTGATTGCCGGTTTGCCGTTATCAGGTCAGCGGCAGGGGCGGCTGCCACCACTTGCTGGTGTCGTTTACCTCGATGCGCTCCACCCACTTGACCCACTCGAAGCCGCGCTTGCCCGGCGCTACCAGCCGCAGGGGAAAGCCGTGGTGGTGGGACAGAGACTCGTTCCCCACCCGGGTTGCCAGCAAGTAACCGTCGGCCTCGTCCAGGGAAAAGCGGCGGAAGTACCCGGTGCCGGAGCGCACCGTTATGCTGGCGGCCTCGGGCCGAACCCCGGCCCGGGCCAGAACCTCCCGCAGCGGGATACCAACCCAGTCCTGCGTAGAGTGCCACCCCCCGGTGCAGTCCAGGGTAGCTCGGACGGTCTCATCCCGCCCGGCCAGGTCCGCATAGGACAAGGCCAACTCCTGCCGCACCCACCCGCCGACCCGCAACTGCCAGCCGGCAACGTCCACCGGCGCCGGGTCGTCGTTCAGCCAGGAAGTGGAAGGAAAAGCGTTACCGGCGTCGCTGCCAACCTCATAGGAGCCGGTGAAGCGGCGGTCGGCGCCGGGCAGTCCGGCCAGTTGATTGGTCAGTTCCCCGGCGCGCCACAGGACCAGCCCGGCCAGGGCCAGGCCGCCCAGCTTCAGCACGGTGCGCCGCTCCGCCCAGAACCGGGGCCGGGCGCTCCACCGGCGCCGCAGGGTGTGCCACAACAGCAGGGGCGTCAGGGCCAGGGACAGGTAGATATGCCAACTGACGCCGCTGAATCCCAGGAAGTTAAACGGCCCCGCGTGGCTCCAGGCCAGCCCCAACCCCAGGGCAGCCAGCAGCAGACCCAGCAGCAGCAGGGACGCCGCGTAGGTCGGCCACGACCGTTTCCAGAGCCGGGGTTGCCGCAACCGGCCCAGGATGTTCTGTCCCTTCCAGATGAGCAAGACGACGATGCCAAAGCCGAGGATGCGGTGGACGTGCAGGGCGGCCACCCACGCCGGCGTGCCGTTGGTCAGGGACAGGTAGCCGGTAACCAACTCCGCTGCGCCCAGGAACAGAATCAGAATGTTGGCCCAGGGGTATTTCATAACGGGCCGGCCCGGATTGAGGTATTTGAGTATAGTTACGAAGGGGGCCGGGTATTGGATTGGGGGAAACCACACCGGCGATTTACCGCCGTCCCGTCAATTGTCCGGTCAGGCGTTCAGGAACAAGGGCCGGTAATGTCCAGCCGCATTTGCCGCCTTTCCGATGCGGAAAGGGGAGGGGGGTGGCGGAACTACCGTTTTAATCCGACGAGGGCAGTTCCCTGGGCTGCTGCAATTCCATTGCCACGCCATTGTAACGCAGGTCGCAGCGGCCGGCTTTGGTTACCAGTACCGACACGGAACCATCGGGAGCGGTAAACCTTTTGCCCAGGGCCAGATCAATAGCGTCGGCGGAGGGAGCGATGCCGGCTAAAGCCGCTTCCGCGCCTTTAAGCTGCAAGGGAGTGTCCCCGTCGGTAAAGTCGCCGTCGCCGCCCTTGGTAACCACCATTTCGGCGCCGCCGGGGCTGACGTAGCGTTGTCCGGTTTTAACCATAGTTGCAATGTACCCTTTCCGTTCTATAGTTGTTGGCTCCGCAGCTGTTGGGCTGATTATAGCTATTGGCCCGGGGCAGCGTCAACGGGCGGTCAGGGCCGACGCCCGGTCAGGCCGGGACGCCGGTTATGGCCCGTTTTACGCTCTCCAGCGCCGCCTGGTTACTGGTTATCACCGGCCGGCCGGCCGCCGCCCGCAGTTCGTCCAAAACCTCCACCGAGCGCAGGTTGGCGCAGGAGACGAAGAGGCAGTCCGAGTCCACTCCCTCCAGCTGCTCCCGGACGTACTCAATAATTTCCGCCGGGGTTACCGCCGCGATATTGAAAGCGCCCCGCACGTCCATCCCGTTGACGTACGGCACGCTGAACCCGGAGGCTTCCAGAGACTCCTTGATGGTTTCGTTGATTTCCCGGGAGTAGGGGGTGAGGAGCGCCACGCTTTGGCGCTCCAGGCGGCGCAGTTCCTCCACCACCGCGCCCATAATGGTGATGGTGGGGGCGCCGGTGGCCCGGGCCAGCTCCTCGGCCAGTTCCCGCTCGTAGGCCGGGCCGCGCAAGGCGCCGGCGGAGGTACAGCCAAAAACCACCACGTCGGGCCGCAGGGTGCCAATCTGCCGGGCGCACTCCGGCAGGTAAACGTCCAGCATCAACTCCTCGGCCTCAATGGTAACGCTGCCCTCCAGCAGCATCCGGGCCGTGTGAAGGGTAACGCCGGCGGGCAGGTTGCGGTACAGGTCCGGCTCCATCACGGTGTTGGTGGAGGGGACGATGAGGCCGACTCGCTGGCCGGGCGGGGAAGATACACCGTTGAGGTTAGCCATAATTGTTGCGCTCCCTTTCAATGCACTGGTCTTGGGCACTGACCTTGGGAATTGGCCCTGGGTCTGGTTAAATCGCTGGTCCGTACCGCGGTCCGACGAACTACGCCACGGTGATACCGGGCTGACCTGTGCGGCTCCGGAGAGGCCCTCGGCGCGGCGGCGGGTGTTTGGGATAGCGAGATTCGCGGGCGCCCCCGGTCCTTGCCGGACCGGGGGGGCTGGCGGGTGCCGGGTTTGCGTCCGGCCAGTCAGCTCGAATTATGCCGCTGCCTTTCCGGCCGGCCAAATTATACCGTCCCACTGCCGGCGCCGGCCGCGGGATAGCGCTGGTTGTTCCGGGTGGCGGTAGTTTCGTAGTTGTAGTTTTGGTAGCGGGGGCAGGATTCGAACCTGCGACCTTCGGGTTATGAGCCCGACGAGCTGCCACTGCTCCACCCCGCGACGGGTTGGGGGATTGCCGGGGTTGTTACGTTGAAGCGGAAGAACAAGGAGCCTTGAGAAATTGCCCTGAAGCCATTGGTCAACTGAGTTTGAAGCTCTTGGCGTGGGTCAAATCGCTCGACCGGTTAGTATCGGTAAGCTGAAGCTGTTACCAGCCTTACACTCCCGACCTATCAAGCAGATAGTCTCTCTGCGGTCTTACTCCCGAAGTTAATCGGGAAGGGAGGCCTCATCTTGGGGGATGCTTCGCGCTTAGATGCCTTCAGCGCTTATCGCTGCCAGACATGGCTACCCAGCGCTGCTCCTGGCGGAACAACTGGAACACCATAGGTCTGTCCCTCCCGGTCCTCTCGTACTAGGGAGAGGTTCCCTCAAGCCTCCTGCGCCCATGGCGGATAGAGACCGAACTGTCTCACGACGTTCTGAACCCAACTCACGTACCCCTTTAACCGGCGAACAGCCGGACCCTTGGGACCGCCTTCAGCCCCAGGATGGGACGAGCCGACATCGAGGTGCCAAACCTCGCCGTCGATGTGAACTCTTGGGCGAGATAAGCCTGTTATCCCCGGGGTAGCTTTTATCCGATAAGCCACGGCCCTTCCACACGGTGCCGTAGGATCACTTTGCCCGAGTTTCCTCCCTGCTCGACTTGTAGGTCTCGCAGTCAAGCCCCCTTATGCCAATGCGTTCTGTGGACGATTTCCATCCGTCCTGAGGGGACCTTTGGGCGCCTCCGTTACTTTTTAGGAGGCAACCGCCCCAGTTAAACTGCCCACCAGGCACTGTCCCTCAGTTTTGCTGAGGTTAGAACCAAAAACAGCCAAGGGTGGTATTTCAACGATGGCTCCACCCCGACTGGCGTCGGGGCTTCTCAGCCTCCCACCTATCCTACACATGACAGTTCCCAGCCCAATACCAGGCTACAGTAAAGCTCCACGGGGTCTTTTTGTCCTGCCACGGGTCGCCCGCGTCTTCACGGGCACCGCAATTTCACCGAGCCCTCCGCCGAGACAATGGCCAAGTCGTTCAACCATTCATGCGGGTCGGAACTTACCCGACAAGGGACTTCGCTACCTTAGGACCGTTAGAGTTACGGCCGCCGTTCACCGGGGCTTCAGTTCGGAGCTTGCACCCCTCCCCTTAACCTTCCGGCACTGGGCAGGCGTCAGCCTGTATACGTAGGGTTTCCCCTTAGCACAGACCTGTGTTTTTGTTAAACAGTCGCCCGGCCTTCTTGTCTGCGCCCCCAGAGCGCTCCACCGGCTTGCGGTTTCACCCCCCAGGGGGCCCTTTCTCCCAAAGTTACAGGGCTCTTTTGTCTAGTTCCTTAGCGGAGGTTAGCTCGAACACCTAGGGACTTTTATCCCAGCCCACCAGTGGCGGTTTGCGGTACGGTCGCCGCTGCTTCTCCAAACGAAGCTTTTCTCGTCGGTTTGGGTTCAGCCGGATTTCGTTGGCCCTGAGGCCACGATTCCCTCAACCCTCAGCTTGGCGCCGGGGTGGATTTACCTGCCCCGGCTCGCCTACGGAGGAGGACGCCAATCCAGTAAGACGCCCGACCTACCCTTCCGCACCCCTCCGAGTATCATCAAAACAACGGCGGTGCAGGAATATTAACCTGCTGTCCATCGCCTTCGGCGCTTGCCTACGGCTTAGGACCGACTAACCCTACGCCGATAAACGTTGCGTAGGAAACCTTGGGCTTTCGGTGTCAGGGATTCTCACCCTGATTTACGCTACTCATTCCGGGATTCTCACTTCCCCGCGCTCCAGCAAGCCTCACGACTCACCTTCGTCGCCCGAGGAACGCTCCCCTACCACGCCCAGGCAGTTGCCAGGGCATCCGGTTCAACCCCTTCCGGTCGCCCCGCCGGCTTCCCTTCCCAAAGGAAGTTCCCCCAACGGCTAAACCCTCCGGAACCGAACTTTCCACCCTGTACCTGAACATCCACGGCTTCGGCGGCAGGCTTAAGCCCCGTTACATTTTCGGCGCAGGACCCCTCGACCAGTGAGCTATTACGCACTCTTTAAAGGAATGGCTGCTTCTAAGCCAACCTCCTGGTTGTTTTGGGAACCCCACCTCCTTTCCCACTTAGCCTGCGCTTGGGGGCCTTAGCCGGTGGTCTGGGCTGTTTCCCTTTTGACAATCGCACTTATCTGTGACTGTCTCACTCCCGGGTACCGGCAGAACGGCATTGGTGGTTTGATTGAGTTTGGTAAGCTCACGCCCCCTAGCCCATTCAGTGCCCTACCTCCGTCCTCCTAATTCCCGAGGCTGCACCTAAATGCATTTCGGGGAGAACTAGCTATTTCCGGGTTCGATTGGCATTTCACCTCTACCCACAGCTCATCCCAAGCTTTTGTACTAGCCACGAGTTCGATCCTTCAGTCCGCGTTAACGAACCTTCAATCTGGCCATGGGTAGCTCACCCGGTTTCGAGTCTACTACATGGAACTAATGCGCCCTATTCAGACTCGCTTTCGCTACGGCTCCGGAACTCCAGTTCCTTAACCTTGCTCCATACAGTAAGTCCCCGGATCATTCTTCAATAGGCACGCCGTCACCCCGAACTCAATCGAGGCTGCGACCTTCTGTAGGCTTACGGTTTCAGGTCTATTTCACTCCCCGCTAGGGGTTCTTTTCACCTTTCCCTCACGGTACTGGTGCGCTATCGGTGACCAAGGATATTTAGCCTTGGAGGGTGGTCCCCCCAACTTCCCACAAGGTTTCCCGTGCCCCGTGGTACTCAGGTAAATGCCGGAAGTCTCACCTCTTTCGCTTACAGGGCTATCACCTTCTATGGCGGCCCTTCCCAGGGTCCTTCAGCTAGAGTTGAGATTGGTAACTCCCCCGGGCCTGATGAGGCGGCCCCAGGCATTCCCTATAACCCCGGAATGACATAGGCCCTCACGCCGTTAAGTCATTCCGGTTTAGGCTCTTCCCCTTTCGTTCGCCACTACTCAGGGAATCTCGGTTGATTTCCTTTCCTCGGGGTACTTAGATGTTTCAGTTCCCCCACTTACCCTCCCGATTAATCGGGATGAACCGGCTCAACACCGGAACAGGTTGCCCCATTCGGGAATCCCCGACTACGCCTGCTAGACGGCTCATCGAGGCTTATCGCAGCCTTACCACGCCCTTCATCGGTCCTTGGTCCCAAGGCATCCACCGTAAGCCCTTAATAATTTGACCCACGCTAAGAACTCCAAACTTTTCAGTTTGAGGTTTCAGGACAATTTCTCAAGGTTCCTTATTCTCTTTTTAAGGTGCAAAGAAAAGGGCGGTGGGGATGCCCCAAACCGCCGTTCGGGTTCTCCCAACTCGGTGCCGCGCTTTCAGGCAGTTTCCATACTTTCCGCTGAATAGCCCCCTTCTGTAGCAAGCAATTATAGACAAGGTTTTCCGCCCCGTCAAGGGGTATTTTAAGGGATTTTAATTTTGGGCCGGCAGTTGGCCCATGCAAAAGCGCCTTCCGCCACCCCCTACCGTCCCTTAAACTCCGGCGACCGTTTTTCCAGGAAGGCTTGCACCGCCTCCCGGTGGTCTTCGGTGGCCCGGGCCTGATCCTGGGCCACGTGCGCCAGGGCCAGATGCTCCCGGAAGGTCTGGTTCTGACCCTGGCGCACCAGGTACTTGATCAGGGATTGGGAGCCGGTGGCGCCCTTAGCCAGGCGGGTCGCCAGTTCCAGCGCCGTAGCCATCAGGTCGGCGTCGGCTACCACCCGACTGACCAGGCCCATCCGGAAAGCCTCGGCGCCGTCCACCCGGTCGCCGAAGTATTGCAGCAGCAGGGTATTGCTCAAACCGATGAGCCGGGGCAGGTTCCAGCAACTGCCGTCGGCGGGAACCAGCCCCATGCGGACAAAAGCCTCGGCGAACTGGGCCGACTCCCCGGCGATGCGGATGTCGCAAGCCAGGGCCAGCCCCATACCGGCGCCGATGGCGTGGCCGTTGACCGCCGCAAGGGTCGGCTTTTGCTGCTCCTGAAGCCGCAAGACCATCTCCGGGGCCTGGGAGGATTCCGGGTCAAACCGGCGGGCATAGCGGGCCTCCATCGCGCCCCAGGGACGCAGGGGCGGCGCCCCGCTGCGCTGTTCCCGCTCCTGAATACTGCGGCTGAAGCCCCGCACGTTGGCCCCGGAACAGAAGGCCGGTTCGGTTCCGGTTAGCAACAGCGCCCGTTGCTGCGGGTCATCTTCAAACCGCTCCAGAGCCTCAAAAAACTCCCGGGCCATATCCGGGTTGATCGCGTTCCGGGTTGCCGGGTCGTGCAGCGTGATAACCAGCACGCCGTCCCGGGCCTCGGTCCGGATGTAATCGTCAGACATTTCCGCTCCCTTGCGTTGCGTTTTACGACTTCTTTACGTCTTTGCGACGCCCGTTTTCAGTTCCGCCGCCCCGCCGGGCCTCCGCCGGGCCGGGGTATCTACCATAGCACATCTTGGCAATGCCGGACTCCGGACTTTATAATTGGCCCCATCACGGATTACTCCGCCCGGGGGATGGCAACCGGCTTCAGCGCCGGTCCACTCTGCCCAACGCTGATTGACCCGTCTTTCGGGCGGTGCGGGAGGGAAACCGATGCAGGAAGGAACCGTACTGAATCTGCACCTCGCCCGGGTTAAGGGCGCGCCCTCGGACCCGGTGCCGGAAGCCACCGCCATCTCGGCCCGGGGGTTGGAGGGCGACCGCAGCTGCCTGGTGAATAATGCCCGGCAGGTGCTGGTGATGGACAAGGAGACCCTGGATGAGTTCGAGCTGTCCCCGGGGCAAATCAAGGAGAACATCACCACTGCCGGGCTGGATTTATCCCGGGCCCGGCCGGGCCAGGTGTTCTTCGTCGGCAACGAGGTTACGCTGGAGATTGTGGGCGAGTGTCAACCCTGTGGCAAGATGGACGCCATCCGCATGGGCCTGCGGGAGGAACTGAACCACCGCCGGGGGATCCTGGCAATGGTAATAAACGGCGGCGCCATCAAAGTGGGCGACGCCATTCGCATCGAACCCTGACCCCACCACCGCATCCGCCTAACCACGACCGGCTCGCCGGCGGAAGGTTGAAGGCCCCAGGTTGAACGCCAGGGGTTGCCCCGGGTTGAAAGGGAGCAAAGCTAGCGACCGCCGTAGTTGCCAGACCATCACCGGGTTGCCCCGGGTTGAAAGGGAGCAAAGCTAGCGACCGCCGTAGTTGCCAGACCATCACCGGGTTGCCCCGGGTTGAAAGGGAGCAAAGCTAGCGACCGCCGTAGTTGCCAGACCATCACCGGGTTGACCCGGGTTGAAAGGGAGCAAAGCCGCCGCCGGCTATTGTTTCCGGCGCAAGCTCTGGATGATACGCCGGCTTGAATCCGCGTTGGTTCTTCCGCCGGCCGTGGGCGGCGGCCGGTCGGCCTCGCCGACCGCAACGGCAAGGCGAGCCGACGTTTCGGTGGTCAAGGACCCAGACGCTTTCCCGGATGATTACGAACGCTCTTTCCTGGCATAACTCCTCTCTGCTCCACCTTTCCTTGAAATACGCACCGCCCGGTCGGCGCCGATAATTGACTTTTCAATTCAATGTCTATTAGGATACACTTGGCTACTCCTTGCCTGAAGCAAAGCGGTCTCCGGTAACGGTGTCGAGGTCAAGGTTGAATTTGGCCCCTCTTGAAACTTGTACTATAGAGTTAATTGCCTTGGAGGGCGTGCGAGATGCTGGCGACGAGAAATTCGAATGATCCGGAAGCGACCCGGCTGTCGATCGTAGGCACCCGCGCTGCTGGCAAAAGCACCTGTGTTGGCTTGCTGAATTTGACGGCTTTGGATCTGAAAAACGAGCCGGCCCAGTATGAAGCGTCGCAAGGTTTATATCTTAAAGACTCGCTAATTATGGAATTGAATTCCACGATTCGCGAAGTGGTAAGCAATCTAAACCGCGGGATTTTCCCTCAGCCCACTCCCGGCAATAATACTTTCAACTCGTGCCTGCTCCTGGAATTTGAGCAGCGGCGGCGCATCGGCCGGGCCATTGCGTACCGGGCCGAATTGAACATCACCGACGTGGCCGGGGAGACTATTGCGGCGTTGATGTCCAACTTTGCCCGGGGCGACTTTCATACCGAAGACTCGGACGAAATGGATGAGATAAACAAGTTCATCCTGCAGGCTAACTCCTTTTTGCTGATTGTAGATACCGAGGAGTTGGTTAATGGCGCAATGCCAGACTCTACCGGGGACAGTTCGCAGGATGTGGAGCTTTCCAGATTCGTGGACTCCCTGTTGCAGTATAAGCGGAATAATCCCCAATCACCGCCAATACGCTCGGTGGCGCTGATTGGCACCAAGTATGACCGGGTCCGAACCAGATTGAGCGACCTGCTCAATGAGTATGGCGACCTGGAGAACCGTCGCGGCAGCAAGAATCGGTTTATGAGCAACTTCTTGCCGCAGACCTGGCAGGCACTGAGCAACCTGGTTGGAGACCGGAAGCAGCTCGAAATTTTTCACAGCTCCGTGGTGATGGCGAAGAGCGTCGACGGCGAGGAACCGCGAATTGCGCAGGTAGCGGGCAAATTGAGGCCCGATTATTCCTTCGGTGAATATAAGCGGTTGATCAACTGGATCGGAGAGATGGCGCGGTGAAATTACAACGCTTCTTGTACACCGGCCGGCCGGGCAAGGGCTTTGTGGGAGGAGTGGGAACCCGGTTTGCTGGCTAAGGACAAGCGGCTGAAAGATGAAGCGAAGAAAGACAAGGGATATTAGCAACCGGAAAGCAAGCGCTCCTTAACCCCCCGGAGCCATACCGGTGTCCGGGTTTGGCTGTTTCGGTTGTCCCGTGAGGATACTGCCCCTATCCACCGTATCTCCGCCCCCCTCCCCCCGGAAAGCAAATCCCGAAACTTGCCCTCAATGCGCGGCAGCGGCTTCGGCAAAGCCCCGGAACCTGGAAACTTTTGCTGCCGGGAGAATCCTTCCGGCAGCCGGTAGGGAGAAGAAAGCCCCCTCTATCATACCCGCATACCCGCTATCTTAACGCCAGCATTCGTTCCAGGGCTACGGTGGCCTCCTGGCGCACCGTCTCGGGGACGGTGATCCGGTTGACTACCTGCCCGGCGGCCAGGCAATCCAGTACCCAGAGCAGATAGGCCGGGTGAATGCGGTACATGGTGGAACAGGGGCAGCTTACCGGGTCCAGGCAAAAGACCGTCTTGTCCGGGTTTTGCAGGGCCAGGCGGTTGACCAGGCTGATTTCGGTGCCTACCGCCCACTGGCTGCCGGCCGGAGCTTCGTTAATCGTCTTGCGGATGAACTCGGTGGAGCCGTTCAGGTCGGCGGCCTGCACCGTTTCCATGGGACATTCCGGGTGTACCAGTACGGTTACGTCCGGGTAGCGCTCCCGGGCCGACTGAATTTGGGCAACGGTGAAACGGGTATGCACCGAACAATGGCCCTGCCACAGTACCATCCTGGCCCGGCGCAGTTGTTCCGGCGTGTTGCCGCCCCACCGCTTGAAGGGGTTCCAGACTACCATTTCCTCCAGGGGAATGCCCAGCTTGAGGGCGGTATTGCGGCCCAGGTGCTGGTCGGGCAGGAAGAGGACCCGCTCGGCCCGCTCGAAGGCCCAGCGCAGCACTGCCGGGGCGTTGGAGGAGGTGCAGACGGCGCCATCGTTGCGGCCACAGAGGGCCTTGATGCCGGCGATGGAGTTCATATAGGTGATGGGGATGATGCCCCCGTGGTCGCCCAGCGCTTCCTGCAAATCCTCCCAGGCGTCCTCCACGTCCTCCATCGGCGCCATGTCGGCCATGGAGCAGCCGGCGGTGATGTTGGGCAGGATGACCTGCTGGTGGGGAGCGCAGAGGATACCGGCGGTTTCGGCCATAAAGTGGACGCCGCAGAACACGATGTAGCCGGCTTCGGGCCGGGAGGCCGCCTCCTGGGACAACAGGAAGGAGTCGCCCTGGAAGTCGGCGTACTTGATTATCTCCTCCCGCTGGTAATGGTGGCCCAGGACGGTAACGTTGGCGCCCAACTGCTGTCGCACCCGGTGGATGCGGGCATCCAGTTCCCCGGCAGTATAGCGCAGGTACTCGGCGGGGATTTTCTGCCACCGGATATTTACCGCCAGTTCCTCGGCCAGCGACTTGGCCGGCAGCTCATCTTCCGGGCGGCAAAAGGCGGCGTGTTCAATCTCGGTCAGGGGTATGGTGGGCATCCTGGGTTTAGTAGCCATATTCACTTCCTTGCTAACTTGATGCGCTAACTTGATGCAAAGTTCCCCAGTCAAAAGCCCGGGCCTTTTAGCTGTCCGGTTGCGTCCCGGCGGCCAGGCGGTTATGCAACGCTTTACTTACGCCCGCCGGAGCGCCGCTTCTTGCCGGCGAACGCCCCCGTCCTTCCGGTATGAAAAGGTTTCGCGCCGCCGGCGTAGCCCGGCCAACCGAACCACTAGAGAATCACCTGATTTGCCAGGTACACCACAATCGCCAGGCCGATGCTGACGATTATACCCATGGAGGTCCAAAACAACCGGTCAATCCGGCCGCCAACCTGGTCAATCCGGTTGCCAACCAGGTCAATCCGGTCGTTGGTGCGGGCAACCCGGTCGTTGGTCTCGTTAATCCGGTCGTTGGTACGGGCGAGCTGGAGGTTAGTCTCGTCCAGCCGGGAGTTGGTCTCGTTAATCCGGTCATTGGTACGGGCAAGCTGGAGGTTAGTCTCGTCCAGCCGGGTGTTGGTCTGGTCCAGCCGGGCGTTGGTCTCGTTAATCCGGTCATTGGTACGGGCAAGCTGGAGGTTGGTCTCGTCCAGCCGAGCGTTGGTCTGGTCAATCCGAGCGTTGGTTTCGTCCAGCCGGTCATTGGTACGGGCAAGCTGGAGGTTGGTCTCGTCCAGCCGAGCGTTGGTCTGGTCAATCCGGGCGTTGGTTTCGTCAATCCGGTCGTTGGTACGGGCGAGCTGGAGGTTAGTCTCGTCCAGCCGAGCGTTGGTCTGGTCAATCCGGGCGTTGGTTTCGTCCAGCCGGGCGTTGGTCTGGTCAATTCGGTCATTGGTACGGGCAAGCTGGAAGTTGGTCTCGTCCAGCCGAGCGTTGGTCTGGTCAATTCGGTCATTGGTACGGGCAAGCTGGAGGTTAGTCTCGTCCAGCCGGGCGTTGATTTGCTGCTGCCCGGTTTTCAGTCCCTGAACGGACTCCGCAATTTCGTCCAGCCGCCTTTCCAAGTGCTCCAGTATGCGGGGTATATCGCTGGTCATCGTTCACCTCGTTACTTCCCTGGCTATTTTCCGGATAGGACGCGAGTGGTGGACTTGGGTTGCCCTTGCAAGGCCCAGGGGCTGGTCTGGTTTATTTCCACCGCCGCCAGTTGGCCGGCGTAGTTGCCGGAGTCCGCGGCAAAGAACACCAGCTTGTCGGTACGGGTCCGGCCCTGCCACTTGCCCCGCTTGCGGCCTTCCACCAGAATCTCCACCGTCTCGCCCACCAGGGCGGCGTTGGTTTCCCGCAGGATGCTTTCCTGGAGATGATCCAGTTCCTTCATCCGGCGTTGTTTATCCTCCGGGGCCACGTCGTCGGGCATAGTGCGGTGGGCGATGGTGCCGGGCCGGGGGGAGTAAGCGGCACAGTGAACCTTGTCGAAGCGCAATTCTTCCACCAAGGCCAGCGTCCGCCGGTATTGCGCCTCGGTCTCGCCGGGAAAGCCGACGATTATATCGGTGCTGATCGAAACGCCGGGGATGGTATCCCGAATGCGGCCTACCAGCTCCCGGTATTGGTCCCGGGTGTAGGGGCGACGCATCCGGCGCAGGACTTCGTCATCGCCGGCTTGCACCGGCAGGTTGATCTGCTCGCAAACCTTGGGCAGGTCGGCCACCGCCCGAATTATCCGGTCGTCCATATAAGAGGGATGAGAGGTCAGGAAACGGAGGCGTTCCAGGCCGGCAACGTCGTTCAGCCGGGCCAGCAACCGGGACAAGTCCGGCTGGCCGGGCAAGTCATAGCCATAGGCGTCCACGGTCTGGCCCAGGACCGTAACCTCGCGCACGCCCCGCTCCACCAGCAGTTCCACCTCGCGCGCCACCTCCTCCACCGGGCGGCTGACCTGACGGCCCCGCCGGTAGGGGATGATGCAAAAGCTGCACATCAAATCGCAGCCGTGGATGATGGGAACGTAGCAGGTTACCTCGGGCTGGGCGGGGGCCAGGGAGCCGACGCAGCCCTCCCAGTCCAGACCCCGGCGTTCTCCCACCAGCTCCAGGAGCGGCTGGAACTGCTGGGGCGGCATAAAGAGGTCCACGTCGGGGAAGCGTTTTTCCAGTTCGGCGGTTTGGGGGCCGACCATGCAGCCCATCAGGGCCAGCACCCGGTCGGGCCGCCGCTTTTTCAGGGGATTCAGCATCCACAGGTTGCCGACTACCTTATCCTCGGCGCCCTGGCGTACTACGCAGGAGTTCAGCACAATCACATCGGCGGCTTTGGCCTCCGCTACCGGGCGGAGGCCAAGCTGTTCCAGCGCCGACCCCAAACGTTCCGAGTCGGCCTGGTTCATCTGGCAGCCAATAGTCCAAATGTAAAAGGTATCCATCTATAGCCGTTACCCGCTCCCGCCTCTAAAATATCCGGTCGCCAGCAGAGCGCCGGTAAAGCGATTGATGCGGCGCTCGCCCCGGCAGCGCCGGGGAAGGAGCCGCCGTTCCGTCCGGGCCTTCACCGGGGCAGTCCGGGCGTTGACCTTCCGCAGTCCCGCCGGAAAGTCCGGGACGGCCCACAATTATAACGGTTGTATTGTCCGGCTATGCACCCTCCAGCGCTTCTAGCCGGAAACCGCCGTCTGTCATTGCCATTGTCATTCCCGTCCCTCTCTATAATGGGGACTGGGCCGGGATTTGTTAAGCATTAAAAGTTCCGGCGATTTGCCGAAAAGCCCGGTGGTTTGCCGAGAAGATTGCACCCGGCCCGGACTTGCCGAGCCGGGCCGGATTGAGGCGCGTTGTCGCTGGCGGAGGGAGAGGGATTCGAACCCTCGATCCCGGTTTCCCAGGATAAGCGCTTAGCAGGCGCCCGCACTAGACCACTATGCGATCCCTCCGGCTATGCCCTTCTAATATAGCAGACGGGGCCTCTTCCTACAACAAGCCCTACCTGGGGGTATTCTCAACATAGGCAAACCGGCGGGCAATACAGACGCGGTGTTGGTTCAGTACGACTCCGCCGGCTACCCGTCGGGCATCACATCAACTTATGGAATTGCCTGCGACTATAACCGGTTCGATAATACCGGAAATTACTCAATGAGCATTTCCGGCCCCACTTCAAGTAAACTCTGCGGGATCCTCCACCAGATTTGCCAACTCATTGATGGGCGAAGTGAGAAGATAACGCCTTGCTGATTAGTCTGCGTCCAGGTGGTTCCGGCGTTTTCCCATTGGTCATCCTGCAATCCGGTTAGACTTTCGGCATCGGCGTAAACAATCCGGTAATAATGGCGTCTGCCATTGGCATCGTCGACCTTGCGATAAGGAACCGAGATTATGTCCGAGTTGCTATCGTTCAAATATCCGGTAATTCTCTCGAAATTCCCGCCGAATCGCCCCAGCCGATGCCCGGACAGGGTGAGATAACCAGCCTTTATCGCACCGGATTTTATTTGCAAGAGGTGCACATCGCCATTGGTGCGGACCCGTATGTCGGCCAGATCGTCGTGTCCGGCTTCTTGCCAAAAGGCATGATGCTGGGCGCGATTGTCTGATTGAATAGCCCGGAAAATCAATTCCTCCAATTCCCATCCAGAACAGCGGCCAGCAGCAAACAAATCGTGGTATCGCTCCAGGTCTTGGCGCAGATGTTGCTGCATCCTGGCGGTCAAGCGGTACATAGTTACTGCGTCATTTCGCCCGACTGAGGTTGATCCACTCCCGGGCAAAGTATGCGTATTCGGGGTTTATTTCAACGCCCAGAAAGTCAGCCCCCAGTTCTTGAGCAACAACGCACTCGGAGCCGGAGCCAGCAAAGGGAATCAATACTCTCCCGCCATTTCCATTTACTCTTGACCGGATTAATCTTCGGGTAAGCTCCATCGGCTTCTGGGTCGGGTGCTTGAGAACATCGTGGCCTCGATGGTGGCAAAGTTCTGCCGGCGGATAGACGGTCTTATTGCAGGAACGGCAGAGAAACCAGCGTTCTGACCGGCCAGCGCCGCCGGCCAGCGCCGGAACCTTGATGACATCTCGCGGCAGGGCGCCGTTGTCGTGGGCGTTATAGATAGTGGGCCGCCCCGTTTCCCCGAAACGGGACGGCGTTCCGCGGCGTTCCTTTCCCGCGCATTTCAGGTAATTCGGGGTATATGGCTCCCGTATTTGGTCGATTTCCAGGTCGGGCCGGCGGTCGTCGGGATCCCATAGACACAGGATGGTTTCGTGGGATCTCTGCCAGAATCGAGAGGAGGGAACCGTTTTGTTGGTGTAATGCCACACCAGCCAGCGTTGTTCTTCAACCGGATGCTGAACCGCTATGTGGGAAATTATTTCTGGCAACCCGTAAAGGTAGATCAGGCCGCCCCTTGCCAGTAACTGAAAGCAGTCAGCCAACCATTCCCTGGTCCACTCGATATAACCGGACAGGGGCATAGCGTCTTGATTATTGCCAAAGTCCTTGCCGATGTTATATGGAGGATCTGCGATGATGACGTCAAAGGATTCCCCGGCGTTCCGTAGCTGCGGCAAAACCGCAGCTGCGTCGCCGGTAATTATGCCATTCTCGGCCCGGGCGCTCCCTGAAGCATTGTCAGCGCCGGTTTGACGGATTTCATGCTCGCCCTTAGCCTTGCCCTTGGGTCCCGGACAGAACTTGCCCTTCGGCTTCTCCGGCTCCCCGCGACTTATCCGAGGCTCGTTGATGAAACCTTCTACGACCGTCATTCCGCCACTCCGACATCGCTTTCATTGGGAGCATCGTATATTAGCTGCCGACCGCCGGGCAACGGCCTTTTGACACCACCTTTTGACACTAATGGCGGCGATTAAAACCCCTACCCCCCGAAACTTCCCCGAAACCGGTACAGGGTCATTTCCGGCTCTATGGGCGCCACCGGTAGATACTCCGTTTCCTCGATCTTGGCGACGATGAACCAGGGGCCGGGCTGCGCCAGGGCCTGGCAGAACACTGCTTCCAGGTCTTCCAGGTTGTTCACCGTGGCCGTGCGGGGAATGCTGCAACTCTGGGCCACCCTTTCCAGGTCGGTTCCCCGGGCGGTGTGGCTGGACTGGTGGCCGGTCTGCGCCCACTCCTCGTTATCCCAGACCACCACCACCAGGTTTTCGGGCTGTTCCCGCCCGATGCTGGCGATAGTTCCCAGGTTCATCAACAGCGACCCGTCCCCGTCCAGGGAGATTACCTGCTCCCCGGTGGACAGCGCCATGCCCAGGGCGATGGAGGAGCAAAGGCCCATATTGCCGTAGGTGTAAAAGTTGCGGTCCCGGTGGCCGGCGTGCCACAACTCATCGGTGGTCGGCCCCAGGTTGCTGACGATCGGCCGGTCGGCGGCGTGGCGGAGAATCAGTTGGGTAGCCTCAAACCTATGCAAGTTTGCCTCCGTGGAGCAGTTGAGTCAGGCAGATGGCTACCGGCTGGCGGTTGGCATGACACAACTTCAGGGCGCCATCCACTATCTTGTCCATATTGTATTCGTCATCCAGGGTAAAATGCACCAGCCCCAGGGTGTCCAGAATGGGCCGGGTGGCCCGGCCCATCGGCACCTGGGCGATGTTGAATTCGCCGGGGCCGCCCCGCAGGTTGATGAAGAGGGGTATGGGCGTGCGGGCCGGAATGCACAGGCTGGCGAGGGCGTTGATGCTGTTGCCGAAGCCGCTGGACTGCATAAACACGGCGGAGTTGCGCCCGGTGGCATAGGCCCCCACCGCCACGCCCAGCGCCTCCTCCTCCCGGGTCGCCGATACCAGGTGAAAGAAGGGGTCGGCGTCAATCAGGCTGGTAACCCGGTCGATGGATATATCCGGCACGTAAGCCACCAGAGACGTATCCCAATTCTTCAACCCTTGAACGATAATGTCGGTCCAGGCCATGCCCGTTTACCCCCGGTATAGCGATGATTGACCGTTGACGCCATTGACGCTTGGTAGTGTATCCGTTGGAATTATTAGCTACGCTACTCGATAGCGGCGCTCGGTAGCAGTCAATTTCCAACGGAAACACTGCTTGACGGCTTGTAAACCTGACGCCCGGCGCCACCGCCGTCAAAGATAGCAATAACCGGATGGAATGTCAAAAGCCGGGGCACGGCTTCCCTACCCGCGTCCTTATCGGCTCCGGGACATCGGCGCCGGGACGGGGGTAACCTGCCACATCCAGCCCCATCTAGCGCCCGGACCGCGGGAGCAGGGACATCGGCGCCGGGACGGGAGCGACCTGCCACATCCAGCCCCATCTGGCGCCCGGACCGCGGGAGCAGGGAATCGCCGCCGGTACGGGAGCGACCCCGTCTCCGGCGGCCTCGCTGTGTTAAAATCGCCGCAGCTTACCGTTTGAGAGGTGCGACCTTGCAGCTGGATCCGCGCAGTTTTGACAACTTCTATCGGGTACTCACCGGGGTGGTGGTTCCCCGTCCCATCGCCTTCGTTTCCACCCGCTCCGCCGACGGGGTGGCGAACCTGGCGCCCTTCTCCTTCTTCAACGCCGTGGCCCCCAACCCGCCCACGGTTGTCTTTTCCTCCTCCCGCCACGCCGGACACAAGGACAAGGATACGTTGACCAACGTGGAGGCGACCGGGGAGTTTGTGGTGAACGTGGTGGTGGATGATATTGCCGCGGCGATGAACCGGACCGCCGCCGAGTTCCCCGCCGAGGTCAACGAGTTTGAAGTCGCCGGCTTGACCGAGGCTCCCTCCTGCCTGGTCCGGGCGCCCCGGGTGGCCGAATCGCCGGTGAATATGGAGTGCCGGCTGAATCAGGTGATCAACATCGGGGAAGGCGACCACCAGCATGGCCTGGTCATCGGCGAAATTGTGCTGCTGCACATCCGGGACGACCTGATCGACGGCCACCGGATTAACCACCAACGGCTTAAGCCCACCGGCCGTCTGGCCGGCAGTATGTACTGCCATACCGCCGACGTCTTTGAGCTGGTGCGCCCGGTGTACGACCCGGCGGGGTGAACGCCGGTCTCTGTCCGACCCCCGTCCCCGACCCGGCGAGGGGCTGGGTTACTCCCACGGAAAATCGCCGGCCGCCGCCCCGGCCCCGACCCGGTGAGGGGCCGGGTTACTCCCACGGAAAATCGCCGGCCGCCGCCCCGGCCCCGACCCGGCGAGGGGCTGGGTTCCGCAGACTTGCTGCGCAGCGATGGCGCCCGGTAACGCGCCGGTAGAGGGCAAGCCGGCGCGAGCGCTGCCCGTAGGGGACGGTGGCGCCCGGTAGTGATGTTCTCCGGTAGAGGGAAACGAAGTACGACCAGTTCCGGTCAGTTCTGGTCAGTAAAGCGGACGATGTTCCGGCGGCTGGGGAGGATCCTCCCCGGGGCCGGCGTCTCCCATTGCGGCAGCGGGCCGCGCCGGGGCGTCGGCTTCGCCGCCGGCGGAGTAGTCGCCCTCCTCCCCGGGTTGGGTTGGGGTTTCCTCCGGGGCCGGGTCAGCCGTTGCCGTTGCCGGGGCATCAATAGGAGTAGTTGGGGGATTAGTGGGGTCGGCGAACTCAAAAGTATCCCCGTATTCCGGGTGGGCGGCGCGAAAGGCGGTCAGCGCCGCTTCCAGCTGGTCAAAAAAGGCTTCCGGGTCCTTGGCCATCAGTAGCTGCCGGCGCCCCCTGACGAGCCGGACGCGCAACCGGTCCGGGGTGGCTAACGACCCCATCTCCACGGCGGCAACATTGCTGAAATGGATTACCTTCACCCGGGGCTTGCCATAGACGATGTACAGGGAGTCGGCGTAAATCAGGTACAGGCGCGGGCTGGTAACCCAAGTGTAAATCGCCACTCCAATGCCCAGGACAAAAATGAGGATGGCGTTTCCCGCATCCCACAACCCGAAGGCTCCCCCGGCCCCCCAGCCGGCAATGCCCAGGGCCAGAATCAGGGTCAGGTTAACCGGAATCCGGTGCTTGTCCCAATAGAGGGGCTGGTTCGGCATCTGTTCCATTTGTTTCCTTTATTCAGACGGAGTACTTGCCTGCCGGTATTATACTCCATTGTTCAGGTAGTATCCACTGTCATTATCCACTGCGAAATTGTCCGGGCGGGGCCAGTCCCTAGTTCCCCGCGCTCTGGCGCCGCCTGAGGCCGGTGTCCTCGGAGATAACTAACGTAGCCTAGTTCCCCGCGCTCTGGCGCCGCCCCCGTAAATCCCTGCTAGACTCTATGACTGTGGCCCGGTTCCCCGCGCTCTGGCGCCGCCGGTTGGCAGGCCGTCGATATTTGTTGGGTAGAGCCCGGTTCCCCGCGCTCTGGCGCCGCCCCCCGGTTTCGTGTAACATTATCCCCGGGTTTGCCTTTTGCTTCAGGCGGTTTTCGGATAGTTATTAACCGGGATGGAGGTTAGATGAACAAGCGGCGGGTTACCAGGCCGGTTTACGTAGGCGGGGTTCAGGTCGGCGGCGGAGCCGACATTACGGTTCAGTCCATGACCAAGACCGACACCCGGGACGTGGCGGCTACGGTTCGCCAAATTCACCAACTGGAAGCGGCGGGCTGCGACATCATCCGCTCCGCCGTGCCGGACCTGGCGGCGGCCCAGGCCATGGCCGAAATCAAGAAACAGATCAATATCCCCCTCATCGCCGACATCCACTTTCACTACCAGTTGGCCCTGGAGTGCGTCCGGGGCGGCGTGGACTGCCTGCGGTTGAACCCCGGCAACCTGCGCAACGAAGCGCAGGTCAAGGAAGTGGCGCGGGCGGCCAAAGCGCGGAACATCCCCATCCGCATCGGCGTAAACTTCGGCAGCCTGCCGCCGGTGGGCGGTATTGGCCGCACCCGGGGCTTCTCCCGCCACCTGGACCTGGTCAATCGGCTGCCCAAGGCCGGCCAAGCCCGGGCCGGCGAATACAGCATCGTGGACCACATGGTCGCTACGGCCCTGTGGGAAATCAGCCTGCTGGAGCAGCAGGACTTCGACCAAATCAAGGTTTCCCTCAAGGCCTTTGACGTGCCGACCACGGTGGAGGCCTACCGTCGCCTGGCCGGGATGGTGCCTTATCCCCTGCACCTGGGCATTACCGAGGCCGGGACGGTGCAAGCCGGCTCCATCCGCTCCGCCGTGGGCCTGGGACTGCTGCTCTACGAGGGCATCGGCGACACCATCCGGGTGTCCCTGAGTGGTGATTCCACCGAGGAAGTGGCGGCCGGTTACGAGATCCTCAAGGCGCTGAATCTGCGGAACCGGGGAACCACCCTGATAGCCTGCCCCAGCTGCGGGCGGGCCGACGTGGACGTGGTCAAGCTGGCTAACGAAGTGGATGCCCTGCTGAAAAAGAACAACAAGAACATCAAGGTGGCGGTGATGGGCTGCGAGGTCAACGGTCCCGGCGAGGCCAAGGACGCCGACGTGGGCCTCGCCGCCGGCGCCGGGCGCGCCGTCATCTTCCGCAAGGGCGAAAAGGTGCGGGTAGTCCCGGAGGCGGATATGCTGACCGCCCTAATGGAAGAGGTGGAAAACACCCCGGCCCCGGCGTGAGCCGGGCCGGGCGCTATGAGGTAACGCCTGAAGTATGCGAATGACCCGACTGATTTCCAAAACCCAGCGCGCCGACCCGCCGGAGGCGGAAACGGCCAGCCATCGGCTGCTGCTGAAGGCCGGTCTCATTTACCAGGTGGCCGCCGGCATTTATGCCTACCTGCCCCTGGCCTGGCGTTCCCTCCGCAAAATTGAGCACATCATCCGCCAGGAGATGGACGCCGCTGGCAGCCAGGAGTTGATGATGCCGGCCCTCCAGCCCCTGGAGCTGTGGGAGCAGACCGGCCGCCGTTCCGCCATGGGCCCGGTCCTCTTCGCCCTGGAAGACCGGCGGGGCCGTCCGCTGGCGCTGGCGCCCACCCACGAAGAGGTCGTTACCAGCATCGTCCGGGCCAACGTGCAGAGCTACCGGGACCTGCCGGTGATCCTCTACCAGATTCAGACCAAGTTCCGGGACGAACCGCGCCCCCGGGCCGGGTTGGTGCGGGTGCGCGAGTTCGATATGAAGGACGCCTACAGCTTCAATGCCGACGCGGAAAGCCTGGACGAAAGCTACCAGGCCATGGCCCGGGCTTACCGGAATATCTACCGCCGGTGCCGCCTGCCGGTGCTGATGGCCGAGGCCGACAGCGGCGCCATCGGCGGCAAGGACTCCCACGAGTTCATCCTGCCCACCCCCACCGGCGAAGACACGGTGATCACCTGCCCGGCCTGCGGCTACACGGCCAACGCCGAAAGGGCGGTGGGAGTCTATCCGGCGTCGGATGCCGGCTCCGACTCCGAATCCGGCCCGGAGTCGGAGCAGCCTCTGGAAGAGGTAGCCACTCCCGGCATTAAAACCATCGCCGAACTGGCTGATTTCCTGGACATTCCCATTTCCCGGACGCTGAAGGCCGTCTTTTACACCGCCGACGGAGAGACGGTCTTTGTTACCCTGCGGGGCGACCTGGAGGTCAACGAGGTCAAGCTGAAGAATGCCCTGCATTGCCACGACCTGCGCCTGGCTACCGATGGGGAGGTGCAACAGGCCGGGCTGGTCGCCGGCTCGGCGTCGCCGGTGGGCATTACCCACCTGCGGCGGGTGGCCGACCCCTCCATAACCCGGGGCTGCAACTTTGTGGCCGGCGCCAACCGGCCGGATGCCCACTTCCGCAACGCCAACTATCCCCGGGATTTTCAGGTTGACCTTTTGACCGACATCGCCCTGGTCCAGCCGGGCCATGGGTGTCCCCAATGCGGCCAGCCGCTGCAAGCCACCCGGGGGGTGGAGGTAGGCCACATCTTCAAGCTGGGAACCTTCTACAGCGAGACCCTGGGCGCGTTATACCTGGACCGGGAGGGACGGCAGCAGCCGATAATGATGGGCTGCTATGGCATCGGCGTGGGGCGGTTGTTGGCCGCTGCGGTGGAGCAGAACCACGACGACCGGGGCATCGTCTTTCCAGCGACCATCGCCCCCTACCAGGTGCATCTGGTGGGGCTGAATCTGACCGACGCAGCGGTGGCCGCCGCCGCCGACGGGCTGTACCGGGAGTTGTGGGAACAGGGAGTCGAAACCCTCTACGATGACCGGCCGGACCAGGCCGCCGGGGTAAAGCTGAACGACGCCGACCTGTTGGGTCTCCCCCTGCGGTTGGTAGTCAGCCCCCGCAACCTGCGGAACAACGCCGTGGAAGTGAAGGGCCGGGCCGAAGCCGAGGCCACGCTGGTAGCGCTGGACGAAGTCGTGGCCGCCGTACGGCAGACCCTGGAGCCAGCAGCGATATAATCATAGCGGGTATCATAGGGGGCATTCGCCGCAGCTGCGCCCGTTGCCCATCGCCCGTTGACTATCCTTTTACTCTACTCCCGCACCGCCAGAACGGAACTCAAATACAGCAGGTTGGCCTTTAATTCGGGGGCGATGGCCCCCTGGCGGGAGGAGGAGAGCAGCAGCAACAGCCGGAGTTGGGCCGCCAGGTCCGCCGCCAGCTTCTGCCGGGCCTCCTCCTCCGTATCCGCCGCCACCGGCACCCGCAGGCCTTGCAGGGGCAGCCGGGTGCGCGATTCCCCGGCCCAATACTGGTCCAGCGTGTCAATAATCAGGATGGGTATCTCGGCGGTTACCACAAAGGGAGCCTCCGGCGGCGAGTCGGCGGGACGGAGCACATCCACCTTCACCTGGGTTACGTCGCTGTGGTTGATGTGAAAGGTGGCCCGGTTGGGCTGGCTGGTGCCAATCAACCGCCAGTCCCAACCCTCCGGCGTGGCGGCGTCCCGGCCCGGCTGCACCGGGACCGGGCTGGCGTCATCCTCGGCCAGCCGGCGGTCGGACTCTTCTTCCGGCTGGGCCGGAGCTTTACCCGGTTCGACCATAAATACCAATACCCTCCAATTGTGCCTCCGGCCCGGAATGAGCCGGCATTCTTTCCGACTACGATTTCTCCGATTACAGGGTAAGTTCGCCCGGAATGAGCCGGCGATTTTGGGCCTCCGCGGCCAGGCCGAAAGCCTCCAGGTCCGTGGCGCCCGGCAGTATCTTGCCGTTGTCGTCGCCAAAGACGACGTGAACCATTCCGGCTCTGGCCTTCCAATTCCATCTCCGTCCACCCTGCGGAAAACTCCCGTTCAGAACCACTGGCCAGGGTGAACGTCCTGGATAGAGCTCGCCTGAACTCGCTGCAGGTCCAATTCCTACAGGACGGTTGCCGGAATACGGGTACAGGACGCCCCGGTGTCCACCAGACCCTTGAGCGGGCGAGAGCGGGTTTTGTCCCGGTTCCACAAGGCGAAAGCGACGCAGAAAGTTCCCCCTTCCCCTCCGACAGTGGTTCCCAGCGGGATGCTCCATTGCTTCGGCGCCGGGTTTTTGGCGGCGGCGGCCCGGTTTGCGGCGCTCATTTCGTTGAGCTCTCCGGTCTCTATCGCCGCTCCGGCCGCCGCTCCGGTCATCGCCCCGGTTCCAGATCCCAGGCGTTGTAAACCTGTTCCGGCAGGGTAATGGGGCCGACGGCCTCCTCGTACTCGCGCACGTGCTTGCCGGCCAGCAGGGCGAAGGCTTTGAGCATTTGCGGGCTGACCTTAATCCGCGCCCGCAGTATCGGCTCGCGCTCCTCCATCTGCTCCCCAAAGAAAAGCACCGCCGAATAGAGGCTGCTGTAGATGTGCATTGAATCGCAGTAAAAAGTAATCGGCTCCCCGGAGGACTCGACGCCCCGGGTATCTCCGGGGTTAACGTAGCTGTCCTCCTGGGGCGTCTGGTCTTCCGGGGGTACGTAGGGCCGCTGGATGATTGGCATATGACTGACCTCCCCAGTTCAGTTCCGGCGCAACCCATTATACACCTGCGGGGAACCGATACTACCCTCTACCACCACTACTACCCTCCGCCAGCCACCCTCCGCGAGGCGACAATGGAACCAGTGGACAACCAGGAGGGCTGGGGACAGCGGTAAGCGCCCCGGCCCCCAGCCCAGCCCCGTATGCCCCATCCAGGGTCAGCCGGCCGCCGGCCAGCGGCACAGGTGGTAGTAGCCGATCGCCAGGGCCTCCCATTCGTGCGTGGTCTTGCTCTGGCCGATCAGCCCCAGGCGGGACATTACGGCGTAAGCCAGTTGGTCCCGGGGTACGTGGGCATGCCGGGCGATGGCGGCCCGCACTTCCTGGGCCGAGTAGGTATAAAGGGGGAGCCGGTGGCCGGCCGACCAGTTGACCAAGGCGGCGTCTAACAGTTCCAGCGAAGGCACCGGCCACCGGATGCCCGAGGGTTGGCCGTAGGCCACCGCCGCCGGACTCCAGCGGGCGACCAGACTATCCAGGCACTTTACCAGATGCGCCACCCGGTCGGCGGCGTGCAGCCGGCGGCTGCGGGGCAGCCGGATGATGCCGGTGTCCTTGCCGGTAGCATTGCCAGTATCGTTGCTGGCATCGTTCATCCGGGCGGGGTGAAAAATGGCCCAGCCCGTTTCCCGGACTCCGGCGTCCAGGGCCAACAGGGTCATACCCTTCGCCTGCTTTTCTCCCAACCCGTCTCGCTTCACCCCATCAAGTTCACCAGCCGGAAATGCCGGCGCAGTCCAGGCCCCGGCGGAGCCGGCATCTCGACCGGAATTGGCGCCGGAGCCGGAGCTAGAATTGGAGCTGGCGCCGGAGCCGGGGCCGCTCACCGGACGGCCACCCGGTAAACCGGCAACCCCAGCGGCCAAACCGCGCCGGCGCCAACGGGCCGGGCGGGAGCGACATCAACGGATTTCTCCGCCCCTTCCCGCGCGCTCCCTGAGGCCGTCGCTTCCGGGGGCAGGTACAGACCCACCGGCAAATCCGCCCGCCAACCGGCCGGCCGGTACAGGCCGACATAGAGATACGTGCCGCATTGCAGACAAATCCAGTCCCCCTCATCCCGGGCCAAGTCTCCGCCACACTTGCCACAAGCCTTTAACCGGTAATAATTCACGGAGCCTCCTGCATTACCTTTAATAGAACTATGGTTCTATAAAGGCTGTCCCTTGTCAACCCCTCCACGACTGCAATCCAGCTCCCGGGTGATCCCGATGCGGGAAAGGCGAAGAAGGGGTACAATTCCGGCAGTAGCCGGCGGAGAGCGGAAAAGCCCTTCCCGGCAAGGCAAGGAGCGACAATGGAAGGATTACATCCGGCCGGCGGCGCCGGGCCGGTTCCTTCGCTGGGCCGCCGCCTGGTCGAGGTGGGCTGGGCTTTTCTGCCCCTGGGCTGGATTGCCTTCGGCGGGCCCCAGGCGCATATCGCCCTGCTCCAGGAGCGGTTCGTGGCCCGCCGCCGCTGGCTGGACGAGCAGCGCTTTGTGGAACTGCTGGGACTGGGACAGGGGCTGCCCGGCCCCACTTCTACCCAGATGGTGGTGGCCGTGGGCGCGGCCCGGGCCGGGCCTTTGGGTGGATTGCTGGCCCTGTTTCTGTTCCTTTTGCCGGCGGCGACGATCATGGCCCTGGCCGGCCTGGGGATGACTCGCTTTCTATCCGGCGAAGACCGCCCGGCCTGGCTGGACGGTATCCAGCCGGCGACGGTGGCTCTGGTGGCGGTGGCTGCCTGGCGGCTGGGCCGGGTGGTGGTCAACACCCGCCTGACCATGGGGCTGATGCTGCTGGGAGCGGCGGTAACCATCCTGTCCAGCCTGGCCAGCCAGCCCTGGGTCTTCCCGGCGACATTGGCCCTGGGCGGTCTGGTCAGCGCCGTGGCCCGGCGGGGCCGCCGTCGCTCCGGCGCCGGCCGGGAGCCGGCGGACGCCGACGCTGCGCCCCGGAACAACCTGGGCATCTCCCCGGGGGTGGGCGCTCTGTTGCTGCTGCTTTTCTTTGGCCTGCTGGCCGGACTTGCCGGGGCCCGGCTGGTCTTCGACTGGCCGGCGCTGCAATGGTTCGAGTCGTTTTACCGGACCGGGTCGCTGATTTTCGGCGGCGGGCAGGTGGTGCTGCCCCTGCTGTTGACCGAGGTGGTGGATACCGGCTGGGTAACGGAGCAGCAGTTTCTGGACGGCTTTGCCCTGATGCTGGCCCTGCCGGGGCCGCTGTTCAGCTTCAGCGCCTACCTGGGGGCGATCGCCGGCGGCGTGCCGGGGCTGCTGCTGGCTCTGACGGGGCTGTTTCTGCCGGGAGTGCTGGTCATCTACGCCGTCCTGCCCTTTTGGGAGCGAGTGCGGCGCTACCCCTGGGCGCAGATCATCCTGACCGGAGTGAACGCCACCGCTATTGGGCTGGTGGTGGGAGTGGTATTTCTGCTGTGGGAGCGGGCGGCGCCCGGCCCGGCCGGAGCGGCCATCGCGCTGCTGGCCTTTGGCGCCGTGCTGTTCTACCGGCTGCCGGCGCCGCTGGCAATTGCCGGCGCCGGACTTCTGGGCTGGCTGACCCACCTGGGCGGTTGGGGCGGAATGTTGTAGGGGGCGGCGCCGTTCCCGGGTAGTCCCGCCCGGGCCGTCTCGTTGCGCCAGGCGCTGCCGGGTGTCGCTGACCGGAAGGCCGGAGCTCCCGGTATTTCTTACCTTCAGCAAGGCAGGCCAGTTGTCCTTGACGCCAGACCCCGGCGCTCCCGGTATTTCCCTGACCACCAGCCGGGCGCCCGCGCAGCGAAGGCCGGCGCCCGCGCTCCCGGTCTTTCCACCCCGGCCCGGGGTTAATTCGCCCGGTATATCGCCCTATCTGGCAAACTCGATGCCCACACCTACAATTTCTATTTGCAGGGAGCGCGTATCCGGAGCGTTGTCGCCAAAGGTTACGCCCACGGTAACATTCAAGCCCTTCTGCACCTCCGGAGCGCCGGGAACCTCAAAGCGGGCGTCCAGGTGGTTGCCCTGCAAACCCAGGTCCATATGCTCGGCGATGCGCTTCTCCCCGTCGTACACGATTACTTCGTGGACGGTGGCATAAGGGCGGGTCCGGAAGCTGACCAGGGCGGCCTCCGCCCGGGTGGCCTTGCCGTCGGCTACCGCCAGCGTGGGGATGGGAAAGTGTACCCAGGTATTCTGCCCCCCGGCGCCCTCGATGCGGACAAAAGGCCCGGTGTGCCGCACCGAGGTAATGCGGCTCAGGTACTCTACCTGCATACTGGCCCCGTGAACCCACTCGGTAAACTTGCCGTCTGCCATATTCTACCGTTCCTTTCCTGCCTTACCAGGTTCTCCATTCAGGTTCTGCCTTATCGGGCTTAAGCTGCCGGAATTATAGCCGGCAGGCGGCGTCAGGTACAGGGGGATGGTCCGTTACCGCTGCGGGAATAAGCAGTGAACCATTCCCGCCCGCCCCTTCTCCTGCCCGGCTTTTCCACCGCCCGCTGGTTCTCCTGCTCCCTCGTTTTCCTAAAAGAACCGGCCCCGCAGTCGGCCCCGGCGGTAGGCCAGGCGCATCAGATAGGCTACCATCCCGATCAGCGCCGCCCCGACCAGCAGAATGCTGCCCAGCAGCCAGGGTTGGAAGTCAAAGGCTTCATCCAGGTAGCTTACTTCAATCCGGGCGTCGGGGTATTTGGCCCGGGGCGTTTCCTCTCCCGACAGGTTAATCCGCTCCCGCAGTTCCCGGTGGCGCAGCCCACCCTGGGCCTGGATGAAAGCCACCGTCTGGTCAAAGTCCTGACTGAAGACCCGGAAGGTAACGTTCGCCTGCTCCCGGTCCTCCCGGGTCAATAAAAGCACCTCGTCCACCTCCCCGTCCCGGCCGGCGACGAAACCCTTGAGCCGGGCCACCCGGTCGTCAACGTTGGAGGTGTCCAGAGTAAAGCTGGCGACCGGCGGGTCGGTAGGCCGTTCGCCGGGGGGAAAGAGGGAAAGACGGATGGTAGCCAGGGCCACCAGGCGCTCCACGAAGTTCAGACGCCCTTGCAGCCGTTCCACCTCGGCCCGTACCCGGGACAGTTCCCGCTCCACGGCCAAAATCTCGGTTACGCTGCCGCTCCGCTCCAGCAAGGACAGCAGGCTCTGCTCCTCCCGCTGGGAGCTGTTCAGCCGGGCCGACAGGTCGATGAACTCCTCCGTAACGTCCTCGTTATCCAGGCTGCGGGACTGCACCTCGCCCAGAGCTTCTATTCGCTCCAGGGCCGGGAAAAACTGGGGCTGGGGCACCCGGACGGTCAGGTCGGCCTGGGGCGGGTTCGCCCCCCCGGAGCTGGACAACTGCTCCACGAACCCGCCCAGGCTCTCGGCGATGGCCCGCGCTTGACCGATGGCCGGTTCCACCAACTCCACCTCGATGGACAGGCTGGCGACGGATATTACCTTGCGCTGGACGGTTTGCAGCGTTTCCTCGCCGGCGCCGGCCGGCCGGCCGGCGGTGGACGCTGCCGGCTCAGACGCCGGGACCGATCTCGCAGCCGACGCCGCCATCGGGGCCGGCAGGGCGGTAGCCATTGCGCCAGAGTTCAGGCTATTGGGGTCCAGGCTATTACGGAAGGAGTCCGCCGCAGCTGCCACTTCTAACGCCCTTTCGGGCCGGGACCGGTCCAGCCCGAGGCTGGCCCGCTGCTCCTCGGCGGCCCCGTCCGCCCCCGCCGAAGATGCCCCGCCCCCGCAGGCCAGCAGCAAGGTCGCAAACCCCACCGTCATAACGGCAATCGCCAGGAACCCTTTCCGGTTTTTCATCGTCAGCGCTCGTATTGAATGAACTGGTAAAATCCGATTCTACTACAAACCCGGACGCTGCGGCAGCCCGGCAGCCGTGTCAAAATATAAATCCTGTGATACCATAACGGGCGTATATAATGGCGTTGTTCCCCGGTTACGCCCTATGCCCCGGAGTCGTTGGTCAGGAGGATGTTGACGATGCGGAAACTGCTGCCCAGCCTGGGTTTCGGCGCCCTGGCCGGCGGGTTGTTGACGGCCCCGCTTATCGGGTTGATGTATCTGGCGGACAAGCTGCTGGACGTGCCTTTCGTCCCCTTTGCCCTGTTCGACTGGATTGCCCGGGTTATGCCCGGCCCGATGGTAACTATGGGCATTGACCTGATGATTGACGCCCTACGGCTGGTTGGCCTGAGCGTGGCCGCCGCCGCCAAGACGGGCGAGCAGGCCGGCGCCATCCTCCTTTTCTTCTTCATCGGCGTAGCGGTTTGCGCCCTCTTTTTCGCCGCAAGCAAAGCCCGGGAAGCCCGCGCTGCGCCCGACATCGACTCGGGCTGGGTCATCAAATCCTGGCCCGGCCTGCTAATCGGGGTAATCTTCGGCCTGCCGGCGACCATCATCAGCTTGCCCATGGGTCAGTCCACGATGAACCCGGTAGTAACCTTCATCGTATTGCTGCTCCTGTTCCTGATTTGGGGGCAGGCCGCCGGCTACCTGTCCCGCCGGCTGGCCGGGCCGCCGGCGGTTACCGAAGGGGCGGCGCTGGTGGACGGAGAAGCCCGCTCGGTCAGCGTCCTCAACCGCCGCCAGTTCCTCATCCGGCTGGGCGCCACCACCGCCACCGTTACCGTAGCCAGCGCCGGCCTGGGCGCAGTGCTGGCCCAGGGCGAACGAAGCCGTATCGCCGAGTCGGTGGCCGACTCTATGCCCCCGTCGGAGATGCCGCCCCGCCGGCCCTTGCCCAATGACGGCGACCCGGTAACGCCGGCCCCGGGCACCCGCCCGGAATATACGCCGGTGGAAGACCACTATCAGGTTTTCCTGCGCACCGAGCCGACCTTTATCGATATTTCCACCTGGACGCTACCCATCACCGGGCTGGTCGCCAACCCGATGGAGCTGACTCTGGACCAAATTAGGGCCTATCCCTCCCGAGACCAGTACGTTACCTTGTCCTGTATCTCCGGGCGCATCGGCACCACGCTGATCAGCACCACCTGGTGGACCGGAGTCAGCCTGCAAAAGGTGCTGGCCGACTTGCAGCCGCTGGACAACGCCCGTTACCTGGTTATCCGGTCGGCCGACGGGTTCTATGAAACGGTGGCGCTGGACCTGATTGCCTCCGACGAGCGGATAATGCTCTGCTACGCCTGGGATGGCGAACCGCTGCCCTTTGACCATGGCTTCCCCCTGCGTATCTGGCTGCCCGACCGCTACGGGATGAAACAGCCCAAGTGGATAATCTCTATTGAGGTAACCGAGGAGTACCGGGAGGGCTATTGGGTGGAACGGGGTTGGGACGAAGTGGCCCAAATGCAGGCCACCTCGGTAATTGACACCGTGGCCGTACGGGATGTCGTCGAGCAGGAGGGGCAGCGATTGGTTCCCGTCGGCGGCATCGCCTTTGCCGGGGCCCGGGGCATCTCCCGGGTGCAGGTGCGGGTCGACAACGGCCCCTGGCAGGAGGCCCAACTGCGTTCTCCCCTGTCGGAGACCACCTGGGTCATCTGGCGTTACGACTGGCCCTTTGCCGCCGGCGACCACACTTTTGAGGTGCGCTGTGCCGAAGGCGACGGCACCCCCCAGATTGAGGAGCAGCGCGGCAACCGGCCCAGCGGCGCCACCGGTATCCATAGCCGGAAGGCCAAGGTGTAGAGCGCAAGTCGTTTTACGACCACCAATCTGGCCGGCCAAAGTCGTAAATCCGGCAAGTCGGGCAACGGGTAAGCCGGTACAGCAACCAAGCAAAGGAGCGGAAACCTGATGGCGGAAAAACCGTATATCGATTTTGACCAGGCCCAGGCGGCGATGCAAGCCATCATCGCCGAGGCGACCAAACCGGGCGGTATGCCGGTGGCCGTCTCCATCGTGGACGATGCCGGTAACATGGTGGCCTACGCTCAAATGGACAACGTGCGACTCTACGCCCGGCGGCACGCCTTCCGCAAGGCTTACACCGCCGCCGTGATGGGCATGGACACCGGCCCCCACGGGGAGCAGCTGAAGGAACGGGGCCGAACGGTCAGCGACTATGGCGACCCCAACCTCACCCCGGGCATCGGCGGCGTGGTGGTGCGCTCCAAAGACGGCATTATTATGGGCGGCATCGGCGTTGGCGGCTACCTGGCCCGGGACGAAGAACTGGCCCAAATCGGCCTGGACGCAATGAACGTGGCCTAGGGTCGGAGCCTTCCCTTTCCTGCGGCTGAAAGGCTTTATACCTTCCCCCTCGGCTTTCGCCGGAACGCAGGGTTGCGGGAAAGCGGGGTTGCGGCGGTACGCCGGCCAGCACTCCAGCACTACCGGGGGAACCTTGACCCGGGTTGCGGGAAAGCGGGGTTGCGGTGATACGGTTGGCCTAGCCGCGGATCAAGCTGCGATTGCCCGGCCCCATTCCGTTGACCGGGTTGACCGGTCAACCCGGTTGGCTTATAGTCAGGAACGGCGCAAATCGTTGCGTAGTGTATCCGTTATAGAGTATCGTAGCTGAAAATTCAAACGGATACACCCCAACCGTCGTACCCGGCGGAAGATCGGCCCCAAATCAGCTATTCTGGAGGTAACCGGTATGCCAGAACGTAACCCTTATACTCCCACCTTCGCCAAAGGCAGCCGGCGGGTCAGTATGATCCAGCACACCAACGTCGAGACCAGCGACGTAGCGCGCAGCCAGGAGTGGTACGCCAGGGTCTTTGATGCCGAATGGACGGAAGACGGCCCCCGGTTCTTGAAGCTGGGCAACACGGAGCTTCATCTCCACGTGGAGGCCAACCCTCAACCCCACCCGACCAATCACTTCGCCGTAGAAGTGGAGGATTGGGACGCCTGGCTCGCCAACCTGAAGCAGTCGGGAGTAAACTTTGAACCGGGCCGGGAGCCCAAGCTGAACGACAGCGGCAAGCTGGCCGGCTTCCTCCGGGACCCCGACGGAAACCTGATTGAGGTAATGTATCACGCCGAGTGGCACTAGGGTTTGCCGGCCTTAAGGCCGGCCGCCCCGCACCCGGGGCAGCGCTTCAGATATGTCGGCGGCGGCCACTATAATGGCATGCCGGCCCCGCGCCCGGTGCAGCGCTGTCCTGACTGCTCGGGCTGCTACCCTTGGACGTGCCGCTGCCCCGGCCACGGGTCGGGCGGCCGGGGCAGCGGCAAAGTCAGCGCCAATAACGAAGTCGTCCGTTCCCGTACCCGGTCGTGAGCGGCCACGATAACTCGCGATAATGCGGCAGGCAGAGTCAGCGCCAATAACCAGGTCCGGTCGTGGCGGGCCGGGTCAAACCGATTGCTGCGCCAATTGCTGCGATGGTTCGGCAAACTCGCCGGGGCCTTTATCGAACCCGCCCAAGCCCTTCGACCAGCGCCGGGCGAAGGCAAGAGGGGCCGACTCGACTGCTTTAACTGCTTTAACTGCATTGCATCCGCCGGCCGCCCCTTATCCCCATGTCCCTTACTCCCATGGAGGCAAGGGCGGCCGGCGGTCAGAGGCCCTCAATGAAGATGGCGTTGGTAGTGGCCGCTTGGTGGCGCATTTCCCTGGGGCCGGCGTACTCCGCCGAGTAGTACCATTCCTTGGCGCGCGCCACGCTGTCAAACTCCAGAATCACCAACCGCCGGGGGGTCCACTCGCCCTCTACCGGCTCCACGGCGCCGCCGCGCACCAGGTAGCGCCCCCCGTAGGCCGCGATGGTTGCGCCCACCAACTGGCGATACTCCTCGAACCCGACCGGGTCGGTAACATTCACGTCGGCAATCATATATCCTGCCATCCTTTCCTCCAATAATCCATCACCGCCAACGGTTTAGATGGTTTAGCCGGTATTGTACCGGATACGCCCGGGATCCAGCATCCCCCCGGCCGGGGACTCCTGTTTATTACTGCGATATAGATTCGGTTCTCCCGGGTCCGGCACGGCCGGCCGGGGCATTCTTTTCCGGCCGGCCGTTTTACGGGAATGGTAAAGGTTCCGCCCACCCCAAACCGGGGTTTCACCGAAACATCTATCCGGGTCTCGGTGGCCCGGCGTCCCGGCGCGAAAGAAAACCCGCCAGAGTCGATTTGCCGGGAACAACGGTACTAGCTACCGGGGTACTAGCTACCGGCAAGGGATTGGGTGAACAATCCCTTGCCCCGCTTGCCCGCCAACCGAGAGAATGTTACCTTACTGACACTTACTGACACTGGAGTCAAGGAACCCGAACCGGACAACATCAAACGGGGGATGATTTTTTATGGCAACCATACCGGAGACCAGCCCGGCAGCTACCTACCGCAACTATATCGACGGTCAATGGACCGAGTCCCGGTCGGGCCGCACCTACCCCGTAAGCAATCCGGCCCACCGGCAGACCATCCTCGGCGAGTTTCAGACCTCCACGGCGGCGGATGCGGTTCAGGCCGTCGCCGCGGCGCAGGCCGCCCTGGATGGCTGGGCCAACACGCCGGCCCCGGCGCGCGCCCAGACGCTGTACCGCGCCCTGGAGATTATGGGGCGGCGCAGCGAGGAACTGGCCCGCACCATTACCCTGGAGGAGGGCAAGCCCCTGGCCGACGCCCGGGGCGAGGTGCGCCGGGCGATGAACATTATCGAGTACGCTGCCGGCGAGGGACGCCGGATGTTCGGCTATACCACTCCCTCGGAACTGCCCAGCACCGTGGCCTACACCGTCCGCCGTCCCCTGGGCGTGGTCGCCATCATCACCCCCTGGAACTTTCCCATCGCCATCCCGGCCTGGAAAATCGCCCCGGCCCTCATCTGTGGCAACACCCTGGTGTTCAAGCCGGCGTCCATCACTCCCTTCAGCGCCGTCAAGCTGACCGAGGTGTTTGCGGAGGCCGGCCTGCCCCCGGGCGTCCTGAACCTGATTACCGGCCCCGGCGGGTCGGTGGGCAACGCCCTGGTGGAGAGCGAGGCGGTGCGGGGCATCTCCTTTACCGGCTCCACGGAAATCGGCGCCGGCATCTACGCCGCCGGCGCCCAACGGCTGAAAAAGGTGCAGTGTGAAATGGGCGGCAAGAACGCCGTCATCCTGCTGGCCGACGCCGACCTGGACAAGGCCCTGGGCGGTGTAGTTCAGGGGGCTTTCGGCTCCACCGGCCAGCGCTGCACCGCCACCAGCCGGGTCATCGTCGAGGAGGGGGTCTATGACCCTTTTATGGAGCAGCTGATCGAGCGCACCGCCCGGCTGAAAATCGGCGACGGACTGGCGCCGGATACCGACGTCAGTCCCCTGTCCAGCCAGTCCCAACTGGATACGGTGCTGAACTACATCGGCATCGGCGCCGAGGAGGGGGCCAGGCTGGCCTATGGCGGCCACCACCTGACCGACGGGGAGTTCGCCCAGGGGTACTACGTGGAGCCGACGATCTTCACCGACGTAACGCCGGAGATGCGCATTGCCCAGGAGGAAATCTTCGGGCCGGTGCTGACGGTGTTCAAGGCCAAAGACCTGGAGGATGCGGTGCAAATATCCAACAGCGTCAAGTTCGGCCTGTCCTCGTCGGTTTACACCCGGGATCTGCCCCGGGCCTACCGCTACATCAACACGGTGGAGGCCGGAATGGTCCACGTGAATGCGCCCACCCTGGGCGGCGAGGTGCACCTGCCCTTCGGCGGCCTCAAGTCCTCCGGCGTGGGGCAGCGGGAGCAGGGGGTAGAGGCGGTGGACTTTTTCAGCGAGGTAATCACCGTTTACATCGACTACGCCGACGCGGCGCAGGGCCAGGCCCGGTTTATTTAAGGGGTCGCCGGTAAGGGGTCGCTGGGATGCGCCATCCGCCATCGCGGTTGAGCTTGGCCGGGCTGTCCGTAGCGGCGGCGCTACTGACGGCCCTGGCTTGTGGCCCTTCCGACGCGGAACTGAACCGGATGATTGACCAGCGGGCGCAGGCCATTGTGGACGCAATGCCTACGCCGACGCCCCAGGTTATTCCCACTCCTTTGCCAACCACCACGCCGGTTCCTGCCGCGCCAACGGTTACGCCCCAACCCACCGTTACGCCCCAGTCAATACCCACCCCGCTGCCAACCCCTACGCCTCAGTCAATTCCTACTCCGCTGCCGACGGCTACGCCCCAACCCACCGCCACACCCCAGTCAATTCCCACTCCGCTACCGACGGCTACGCCTCAACCCACCATCACGCCGGCTCCGACCGCCACTCCCCAGGCTACAACTACACCGGTGCCGACGGCCCGACCGACTCCGAGACCAACCCGCCGGCCCACCCCCACCCCTACCTTTGCCGAATGGAGCCAGCGGTTGGAGCATCATATTGTCCTGATTCACTCCTCTGAAGGCTCGGGAACGGGGTTTTTCATCCAGGACCCGCTCAACAAATCCGACTGGTATATGGTTACCAATGCTCACGTTATTGGCAACGACCGTTTCGTGGAAGTGATTTGGTTCCAGGACATAATTCTTAAACGGGCCCGGGTCATCGGGGTTGACGAAATCGCCGATGTAGCGCTGCTCGCTGCCGGGCCTAATGACTTCGATTGGGCCGGAACCGGCTACGCTAACGGACTGGAATACCTGAACCATTGGGGCGCCGGGATAATAACTTCCACGGAGGTAGCCATCGGGGACGAAGTGATGACTATGGGACACCCGGAAGGGGGTGGCGGCGTGACCGTAACCAGGGGCGTGGTTTCTGCGGAGAAGGTTCTATATGGCGCTTGCCACGACCAAGTTCACTGGATTAAGACCGATGCCGCCCTCAATCCGGGCAATAGCGGTGGCCCGCTAATGAATCTGGACGGCAAGATTATCGGGATGAATACCTGCGGCTGGGATCACCTGGAAAACGTCGGTTACGCTCTGGCGATGCAGGAGATTCGGGACCGGTTCCGATTCCTCAAAAACGGCGGGGTGCGTAGAGTCCCCACTCCCACTCCTACTCCTGCCCCGGCACCCCACCCCCACCCCGGCTATATCGGAGGCGCATTACGACGACGGGTCGTTTCTGGCCCTTTTAACCTGGTATGAGGATGGTTCCTGGTGGTATAAAACGCGCAATGGAAACCCTTGCGTTACCCGGGTAACCGAGAACAATGGCCGGTATTCCTGGCGAGTCCTGCCCGATGCCGGGCTTTGCCATTATGCAGGGAGGGAACGGGGGAATGACGTGCTGGTGGTCGTCAGAGGCACAACCTACCGGGCGGTTACAGTCCGGCTTGACGGGCCGCCCTAGCCGCGCCGCGGCCGCTACCGCGCCAAGTAAAGGCCGATGATCGCCAGGATGGTAGTTACCCACCCGCCAAGCATGATGACGGTCAAGGTGTTGAGCCGACTGTTCACTTCAGCGCGCAGCGAGTTAATGGAGTCGTTCAGATCTGAGCGCAAGGCTTCAACCGCCCGGTTCAGGTCATCCAGACGGGCATCCACCGGTTCGTAGGCGCCCTCCAACCTGCTGACTCGTTGTTCAAGATTCATCACCATTTGCCCCATCCTTGTTGGTTAGGAGAGTGTAATGTTTACGGCAAGGGTTGCCAAATAAGCGCCGCCCGGGTTAATGGCCCTACTCCAGCGTCCCGCCCGCTTGCCAGCGTTCTATCTGGACCGGAGTGTAGCCCAGTTCCTGGAGGATTTCTGCGCTGTGCTGGCCCAGGGCCGGCGGGGGCGCGGGTTCCAGGGGAGTTTCGCTGAAACTAGCCAGGGGGCCGAGCATCCGCAGCTTGCCGGCGTCCCGATGCTCCAGTTCAGCCACCAGCCCGTTGGCCTGCACCTGAGCATCGTCAAACAGCTCTTCCATGAACCGCACCGGCCCGGCGGGAATGCCCCGTTCCGCCAGCAGGGTCAGCCATTCGGCGGCCGGGCGTTGCCGGAACGCCGCCTCCGCCTGACGCATCAGTTCGGCGCCGAAGGAGACCGCCGCCGCGGAAGCAGGGTCATAGCCCGGGTCGAAGCGAATATCAGTTAAGCCCAGCGTATCCAGCAGCCGGCGCCGCAGCGGGTCGCTGAGGCAGCCCACCACGATGACCCCTTCGGCGGTCTGGTAGCTCCGGTAGTAGATATTCCCCGGCGTAACCGGATGGTCGGCCGCGTAAACCCGGAGCAGGTCGGCGTAGGGCAGCCCGGCAGCCCGCAGCGCCGTCAGGGATTCCAGCGTCTCACGGAACTTTTCCTGGTCCAGCGACTCCACCTCGACGAAACGCATCCCCAGCAGGGCCAGGGCCAACCCCAGCAGGGTAGTCTCTACCTTCTGCCCCAGTCCGGTGCGCTCCCGGGAGTAGAGGGCGGCGCAGACGCACCAGGCCAGGCAGACGCCGGCGGCGGTATCCACCAGGGGCGAGGCGACAATATGCTGGGGGACGCCATCCTCCACCTTGCCCTCGGCCGCCATCAGGCCGGACATCGCTTGAAGGATCAGGTCATAACCGGGTCGTTGGGAATCCGGCCCCTGCCGGCCAAAAGCAGTATTCTCACAGTAGATTAACCGGGGATTCAGGGCAGACAGGGCGGCGTAGTCCACCCCCAGCTTGGCCGCCACGTCGGGGCGATAGTTGACTAGCGCCACGTCGGTTTGGGGAATGAGGCGGCGCAGGATGTCGCCGGCCGCCGCAGTGGTCAGGTCCAGGGTCAGGCTGCGCTTGCCCCGGTTGTAGGCGATGAAGGGCCGGCTCTCGGTGGGAGCGAAGGCTTGGACAATACGCCAGGGATCGCCCCAGGGCGGCTCCACCTTGATCACCTCGGCGCCCATATCGGACAGAAGCATACCGGCAAAGGGGCCGGCGATAATCTCGGTAAACTCGACCACCTTTACGCCATGGAGCGGCCCGGGCATAAGCCAACCTCCGGGTAAGCGAACTTTCGTCGCATTTTACTCCCTCGGCGGCCTCTATGTCTCGGTCTCTGACTTTTTTACCGCCGCTGCCGCCACCGGGCGCTGCGGTCCGGCGCCGGCCGGCGCCGCGCCGTTTACCTTCGTGGCGCCGCTATGGTAATATGCGCTTCAACCGCAACGCGCCGGGTTAAAGGAAATGTCAGCCAATAGCGATTCGCCCAATAGCCTTTATGTATGCGGGTCATTTATACCGTTGCCTATCCCCGGCGCTGCCGCCGCTGGCGTCCCCTTACCCTCCCCATCCGCAAGTTGGCCTCCTTTTTCATAAACCCGCCCTTGCGGTTCTCATCCTGCAAGCCGATCAATGTAAGCCGGTCCCGTTTGGCTTTATTGCACGGCGGACAGAGCAGCGTCAGGTTTTCGTAGGCGTCCGTGCCGCCTTGAGAACACGGGTTGATATGGTCAACTTCCAGGACGCGGGGGTCAAAGTTGTAATCGGCCCCGCACCCCTGGCAGAAAGGCCCAATATCGGTCAGTAGTTTGCCGTGCTGGGTTCTGGGCGCCGGGTGTCGCCGCCCTCGGCCCATTGGCGTACGCAATACCAGGGCCGCCGTCTCTCCTCGGTCGGTTCGCTTGGGCGGCGTAGTGGAGTAGGTAATATCGCCGAAGGTCAACGCCTGTTGGCCGCCACGCCGGGGGCGATCCTTGACCGCCAGGCCTTCGGACTCCAGCCGGTCCAGGACAATCTGATGGGCGCCATCCCAAATATCCATGCCAATCCATTGCCGGCCCAACCGCTCGGCGGCGACCGGCGTGGTGGCGCAACCGCAAAAGGGGTCAAGCACCATATCCCCTTCATTGCTGCTGGCCCTGATTATCCGCTCGTAGAGGGCAAGGGGTTTTTGCGTGGGGTAGCCGGTGCGTTCTGATGCCCACGGTAATACACTATGATGTTCAAAGACATCATCTGGTAGTTTCCCTTTGTCATAATCTCTTTCTGAACCGTCTGCCCGCTTTTGCCCTGCATCCCATTTATGCGGGACTCGGACAGCATCAACATTAAATACATAACCGATGTATTGTTTCGAATAGAACAACAGCGTATCGTGTTTGCGCGCCCATCGTTTTGTTGATGCTCCGCCGCCACTATAGTACCAGATAAACTCGTTCTGGAAGCAGCGCCGGCCAAAGACAGCATCCATCAGACACTTAACCCAAGCGTGAGCCGTATGGTCTATATGCAGGTATATGCTCCCGTCATCGGCAAGTATCCGGCGCATTTCCAGTAACCGGACACCCAGCCAGCAGAGGAAGGCCCCCATATCATCGCCCCACACCTGCTTGGCCGCAGTGATGACCTGCCAAACCTCCGGATGGTTCCGCTGGATTTGGTCCAGCCAGTCATCGTGAATATCGTTGTGCCAACTCCAGCGATCCTGGAAGGAAGCCCCTTTGGCCAGGCTATCCGGGGTGGCGTGAAAGTCCTTGTTCTTGTTGAAGGGCGGGTCGGTGGCAATGAGGTTGATGCACCCGGAGTCAATGCCCCGGAGGAACTCCAGGTTGTCGCCGTGAAACAACGTACGGTTAGCTACATTCGACTTTCCATAAAGGCTATTGGGCGAACCAGGTTAAACCGGGCCAGCGCTACAAGCACGGAACCGGACGGGCGCATACCTGGAACTCCCCTTGAAACCCTATGGCCCGGTGTGGTATGCTGGTGGCAGTGTCGGGGCGTGGCGCAGCCCGGGAGCGCACCTGCATGGGGTGCAGGGGGTCGCCGGTTCAAATCCGGCCGCCCCGACCATCAACCGCTTGCCGCCGGAAGGGCGGGCAAGGGAGGCCGTCCCGACCGGGCGGTCTTTTGCTTTGTGGGGACTTTCGCCGGGATTAGCCCCCGGACTCCAGCACAATTCTGCCCAGGGGCGGGCTTTCCCGCAGGCGGGCCAGGGCTTGCTCTACCTGTGCCAGGGGGAACTGCTCCGATACCACCGGCTTTAACCGGCCCTGCTCCACCAGCCGCACCACCTCCACCACGTCTTGCAGGGTAGAGGCGCGGGCCCCCAGAATACTCCACTGACCGTAGATCAGGTCGGCAGTATCCACCGCCAGCGGGACGCCGTAGTTGTAGCCCAGCGCCACCAGCCGGCCGCCGAGTTTCAGACAGCCGATACTGTCCGGCAGGGCGGCGGCGACGGCCGCGCCGCCAACGCTTTCCACCACCACGTCGGCGCCCCGGCCGCCGGTCAGTTCCTTTACCCGCCGGGGCAGCGACTCCTCCCGGCTGTTGACTATCTCGTCCGGGCCAAACCCGGCGGCTCCTTGCAGCTTATCCGGCGCTACGTCGGCCGCGATGGCCCGCGCCCCCCTCAGCCGGGCCAGTTGCAGGGCGTGGATGCCCAGGCCGCCAACGCCGACAATCACCACCGTCTCCCCGGCCTGTACCCTGGCCCGTTGGGTAAGGGCGTGATAGACGCTGGCCATAGCGTCGGGGATGATGGCCGCCTCCGCCCAGGGCGTTTCCGGCGCAATCTTGACGGCATTGCGGCCGGCCACGCGCATATACTGACTGAACCCTCCGTTAAGCTCAAAGCCGGTGCGGGGCGCCGTAGCGCAGTAATTTTCCTGTCCAAGCCGGCAATGGTCGCAAAAGCCGCAGCCCTCGGTGGGATAAACGGTAACGTGGTCGCCGGGTTGCAGGTCCGGCGTTTCGGCGCCCACCGCCACCACCTCGCCGGCCGCCTCGTGGCCCGGAATGTGGGGCAGCGACACCGTTGGCACCAGCCCGTCGGCAATCTTCAAGTCGGTGGCGCACAGCCCGTTGGCCCGCACCCGGAGCAATACGTCCCGGGGGCCGAGGGCCGGTTCAGGAACCTCCTGCCAGGTCAGGGGGGCGTGGAATCGCTCCAGTACCATTGCTTTCATCGCTCGTCCTCGTTCAGCGACCCCGTTAATCGACTTCGTTCCGGGAATTATGCCGGGAATTATGCCGGCCGCCGCTCCGTCCTCAACCCGGTTCTGTCGCCTGTCACCGCCGGCTTACCGGTGCGGCAGGGCGCACCGGCCGCTTACCGGGAGCCGGTTTCAGAAGTGGGTCCGACCGCTTACCGGGAGCCGCCGGCGCTGGCCGGGCTTGCCCTCAAGTACGGTGTCAAGTACGGGTCAAGTACGGCGTTGAAAAGGCCCATCGTCCCTGGCCCGATTCCGACAGCTTGCGGCTATTGTGGGCCAGCGCAGGCCAATTGTAGGCCAGCGGCGGCGGTTAGACAAGCCCGGCCCACCCCTCGGGGCAGCCCGCCCCGGCTCCCCACCCCGGGGCCGGGCAGCGGGAGCGGCGAGGAAACATTGTCCCGCTGGCAGTGTGGGGTTAGAATAGGGGATAGCGGCGGGCCACCAAGCCGCCAATCCTGACGCCCCAAGGAGCGCCACCATGGTTCAGCAAGGCCAGATTGACCACCTGCTTCAGGAAACCGGCCAGATTCCCCCGCCGCCCCACGTATCCGGCCAGGCCACCCTTCAGGACTACGACGCCGTTTACGCCCGCTCCATGGCCGACCCGGAGGGGTTCTGGGCCGAGGCGGCGGCGGAACTGCACTGGTTCCGCCCCTGGGATGCGGTGTTTCAATGGGAGTATCCCAACTTCCGGTGGTTTGTCGGCGGCCAGACCAACATCGCCTACAATGCCCTGGACCGGCACCTGAACACCGAGCGGCGCAACCAGGCCGCCCTGATCTGGCTGGGCGAGGACGGCGCGGAACGGGTCTATACCTACGCCCGCCTGGCCCAGCAAGTCAACCGCTGCGCCAACGGGTTGAAATCCCTGGGCGTGGGCAAGGGCGACCGGGTGGTCATCTATATGCCCCTGACCCCGGAGGGAGCCATCGCCATGCTGGCCTGCGCCCGCATCGGCGCCATCCACAGCGTCGTCTATGCCGGCTTCAGCGTCGGCTCCCTGCGCGACCGCATCCAGGACGCCGCCGCCAAGGTCCTGATTACCGGCGACGTGGGCTACCGCCGGGGCACCCGGGTGGACCTGAAGACCATCGCCGACGCGGCGGTCGTCGGCTGCGATACCCTGACCGCGGTAATCGTCTGGCGCCGGGAACTGGCCCGGGAAGACCTGCCCCCCGACCAGGTGGATTTTGACGAACTGCTGGCCGGCAACTCCATCGACTGCCCGGCAGCGGTGATGGAGGCCGAAGACCCGCTGTATATCCTCTACACCAGCGGCACCACCGGCAAGCCCAAGGGCGTGGTACACGTCCACGGCGGCTACATGGTCGGCACCCACTACCACTTCAAGAACTTCTGGGACGTGAAGGATAACGACGTGTTCTGGTGTATGTCCGACATCGGTTGGGTGGTGGGCCACAGCTACATCGTCTATGCGCCCCTGGTGGCCGGGGCGACTACCGTATTCCGGGAGGGCGCGCCCGACTATCCCCACAGCGCCGTGTTCTACGAGATTATCGAAAAGTACGGGGTCAACGTGATTTTCACGGCGCCCACGGCGGTGCGGATGCTGATGCGCTACGGCGCGGAGCCGGCCCGGCGCTACGACCTGCGCTCCCTGCGCTTTCTCACCTGTGCCGGCGAGCCGCTGAACCCGGAGGCCCTGCGCTGGGCCTGGGAGCATATCTGCGGCAGCGGCGCTTGGGCGCACATCGTGGATAACTGGTGGCAGACGGAGACCGGCGGCCCCTGCCTGGGAACGCTGGCGACGATGGACTCCCGGCCCGGCCGGGTAGGTCGTCCCCTGCCCGGCGCGCTGATGGACATTGTGGACCGGGAGGGCCAACCCATTGAAGAGCCGGACAAGGGCGGGTTGCTGGTCATTCGTCGGCCCTTTCCCCACTTCTCCCGCACCGTTTGGGGCGACCCGGAACGCTACGCCGACACCTGGAACCAGATCCCCGGCGTCTATTTCTCCGGCGACGTGGCCCTGCGGGACGCCGACGGCTACTATATGGTGGTGGGGCGGGCCGACGACGTGCTGAATGTGGCCGGCCACCGCATCGGCTCGGCCGAGGTGGAAAGCGCCCTGGTGTCCCACCCGGCCGTGGCCGAGGCGGCGGTTATCGGCAAGCCCGACGAACTCCGGGGCGAGGTGATCAAGGGCTTTGTAACCCTGCGGGTGGGGCAGACCCCGTCGGAGGCGATGGTGGCTACGCTGCGGGGCCACGTCCGCAACGAACTGGGCCCCATCGCCGTCCCCGCCGAGATCGAGTTCACTCCCCTGTTGCCCAAAACCCGTTCCGGTAAAATAATGCGCCGCCTCCTCAAAGCCCAGGAGTTGGGCCTGGACCCGGGAGATATAACTACCCTGGAGGAGTAGGCGGCTTTGCCCGGAGCTTCTCGCCCTGGCCCGGCCAGAATCCAGACATGAACCGGGAGCAGTTCCTCCGCCGGGTGCGGCGGTATGCCCGGCGTAACGGGTTGGAGTATCGTTTTGAACCCAGGCGTGGCAAGGGCAGCCACGGCAAGTTGACGGTCGGGGAATACTCCGCCATCGTTCCGGACAAGGAGATTCGCCCGGGGCTTTTTGCCGCCATCCTGAGCGACCTCAACATCCCGCGGAGGGATTTCTGATCTATGCAGTTTGCTTATCCCTGTTTTCTGCACCCCGAAGCTGGCGGCGGGTTTTACGTGGTTTTCCCCGATGTTCCCGGCGCTTTGACCTGCGGCGATAACCGGGCGGAAGCTCTGGAAATGGCCGAGGATGCCCTGACGATAATGTTGGGAGACTACGTGGAACGCCAGCGGGAACTCCCCACGCCCAGCCCGGTCCAAGCGGGCCAGGAACTGGTGGCCCTCCCGCCCCTGGTCGCGGCCAAGCTGTCCATCTACACGGCGATGCGGCAGCAGGGCATTAGCCAGACTGAGTTGGCCCAACAACTGGCGCTGAGCGACCAGGCGGTGCGCCAACTCCTCACCCCCGAACGGCATTCCCCCTGGAGCCAGGTAACCCGCGCTCTGGCGTTGCTGGGCCGCCAATTGGTGGTGGAGGATAAAGCGGCGGCCGGGGAGCGGCGGGACAGCCTTTGACGCGCCCGACTGGGCCGCCCCGCACTCTCTGCTCTGCTGTGGTGAAAAAACGGCGTTCCCCTCTCCCGGCGCTTTGACCGTCCTACCGGCGCCGGCTAGAATCCGGGCATGAACCGGGAGCAATTCCTCCGCCGGATGCGGCGGTATGCCCGGCGTAACGGGTTGGAGTGTTACTTCGCCCCCCGGCATGGCCGGGGCAGTCACGGAAGGCTGTACCTGGGAGAACGGTTCACCACGGTACAGGACGGGGAACTTACGCCGGCTATGGTGGCTACGATGTTGCGTCAACTGGGCATAGACCGGAGGAGTTTTTAGGAAATGCGGTACGCATACCCTTTCGAAGTTTGCGGAAGCGAGCAGGACGGAGCCGGGTTTGTGGTGATCTTCCCGGACGTACCGGAGGCAATTACCGGCGGGTTTACCCCGGAAAAGGCCGTTAGCCGGGCTGAAGACTGCCTGACAGCGGCCCTGGGCGGTTATGTGGAGCTGAACTGGAATATCCCCACGCCCAGCCCGGTCCAAGCCGGCCAGGAACTGGTGGCCCTCCCGCCCCTGGTCGCGGCCAAGCTGTCCATCTACACGGCGATGCGGCAGCAGGGCATTAGCCAGACTGAGTTGGCCCAACAACTGGCGCTGAGCGACCAAGCGGTGCGCCAACTCCTCACCCCCGAACGGCATTCCCCCTGGAGCCAGGTAACCCGCGCTCTGGCGTTGCTGGGCCGCCAGCTGGTGGTGGAAGATAGGGTGATGCAAGAGGAGCGGCGGGCCAGCCTTTGACCGCGCCCGACTAGAATCCAGGCATGAACCGGGAGCAATTCCTCCGCCGGATGCGGCGGTATGCCCGGCGTAACGGGTTGGAGTATCGTTTTGAATCCAGGCGTGGCAAGGGCAGCCACGGGACTATTCACCTGGGCGGACGGGATACCATCGTACCGGAAGGCGAAATCCGCAAGGGGACATTGTCGGCAATTCTAAAACAGTTAGGCATAGAGCAGCGGAGGTTCTGAATAATGCGCTACGTCTATCCCTGCGATTTTACCCCGGATGCGGAAGAAGGCGATGGTTTTGTAGTTACCTTTCCGGATATACCCCCGGCCATTACCGGCGCCAAAACTTTCAAAGAGTCGATCATCCTTGCCGAGGACGCCCTGGTAGTAGCTTTGAGTATCTATGTCGATGGCCAAAGAGAACTGCCCGCCCCCAGCCCCCGGGCCGAGGGGCAGGAGTTGATTGGGGTACAGCCCCTCATCGCCGCTCAGCTGGATCTCTATGCGGCCATGCAAGAACAGAACATCAGCCAGGCCGACCTGGCAGCGCGGTTGGGCGCCGGGGAGTCCACCGTCAAGCGATTGCTGACCCTGGACTACCAAACCCCTATAGGCCAGGTGCTGACGGCGTTGGAGGCGGTGGGCCGCCAGCTGGTGGTGGAGGATCGGGTGATGCAAGGGGAGCGGCGGGACGGGCCGGCCTTTGACCGCGCCCGGTCAATGCAGTAAAATCCCCCCAACCTCACCGACGGAGGGCATCATGTTGCTGGACGACCTGGTCGGCGTGATTGCAACCCTGAAATCCCGCATCCAGGACCACCACATTATCCTGAGTCAAAACGAAACCCGTACCCGGATGGCGTTGATTGACCCCCTGCTGTCGGCGCTGGGGTGGGAGGTAGCGGACCCGCTACTGGTTACGCCGGAGTATAACATCGGCGGGCAGCGGGCGGATTACGCTCTGTTGTCGTGGGAAGAAGACCCCAAGCCCATCGCTTTCCTTGAGGCCAAGCGTCTGGGCGAACCTTTAGAATCGGCAAGGCATCAAGAGCAGGTGTTCACCTACGCTTTGATGCAGCAAGTCCGATACGCCGGCCTGACCGACGGCAATCGGTGGATTCTTGACAACGTGGCCGTCTTTTCCGGTGACGAACGGCGTATTTTAGAACTATCAATAGCCAACGAACCGGCCCACCGGTGCGCCCTGAAACTGCTGCTGCTGTGGCGGCCCAACCTCGCCTCGGAGCAGCTGTGGCGGTCCAATCTGCCCCTGGAGCAGCCGGTGGCGGCCAAAGAGCCGGTTGCCGGCAACGAGGTCAGCTCGCCGCCACCCCCGCCCAATGGCTGGACACCCCTTACTGTGCTGCAAGACGTGCGCGGTCAGCCCGCCCCGTCAGCGATACTCCTTCCTGACGGGATCGAAAGCAGACTTAAATTCTGGAAGGATATACTACTCGAGGTAGCCGCGTATCTGGTCCGAACCGGGAAGCTCACGCAGCATAATTGTCCGGTTCCCGGCTCGGGAGGCGGCAAAAAATACATCGTTCATCAAGAAGCCTTCCATTCAGACGGAAAAGAATTCCGGCAAAGTCATACCTTGCCTAATGGTCTCATTTGTGAGACGCATAATAGTGGCGAGCGCTTGATAAAAGACGCCAAGTTCTTGCTGGAACATGTTGGCGAGAATGCCGCCGCCGTCCGGCTTAGACTGAGATAGGGGCGGAGCGGCGCTGCCGGGACGGCGATTCACCACGGTCAGGTCGGCGTGATGCTCCCGGCGGGCTTTGCCTGCCCGTCTTTCCGGCGGCGGAGGGAATGACCGGTCGGACTGGTAGTTCCGGCAAGTTCCGCCGATTTATTTACGAACCGGCAAAATCGGGAAGGAAATGCCACATCCACTTCGGCGCAGAGCGGTTGGGCGCCGGGGAGTCCGCCGTCAAGCGATTGCTGACCCTGGACTACCAAACCCCTATAGACCAGGCGCTGACGGCGTTGGAGGCGGTGGGCCGCCGGCTGGTGGTGGAGGATCGGGTGATGCAAGGGGAGCGGCGGGCCGGGCCGGCCTTTGACCGCGCCCGGCCAATGCAGTAAAATCCCCCTAACCCCACCGACGGAGGACATTATGTCGCTGGACGACTTGGTCGGCGTGATTGAAACGCTGCAATCCCGCATCCAGGAGCACGGCAATATCCTGAGCCAAAACGAAACCCATACCCGGACGGTGTTGATTGACCCCCTGCTGTCGGCGCTGGGGTGGGAGGTGACGAACCCGCGACTGGTTAAGCCGGAGTATGGCATCAGCGGGCAGCGGGCGGATTACGCTCTGTTGTCGGATCAAGGCCACATACCCATAGCTCTCCTCGAGGTCAAGCGTTTGGGCGAACCTTTAGACCGGGCAAAGCATCAAGAGCAAGTGTTCACCTACGCCTCGATGCAGCAAGTCCGCTACGCCGGCCTGACCGACGGTAATCGGTGGATTCTCTACAACCTGGCCGATTTTTCCGGTGGCGAGTCGTGTATTTTAGAAGTGTCCATCATCAACGAATCGGCCCACCGGTGCGTCCTGAAACTGCTGCCGCTGTGGCAACCCAACTTGGCCTCGGAGCAGCCGGTAGAAGCCAAGGAGCTGGTTCCAAGCAACGAGGTCAGCCCGCCCCCACCGCCGCCCACGCCCAATGGCTGGACACCCCTTACTGCACTGCAAAACGTGCGCGGCCAGCCCCCTCCATCAGCAATACTCCTCCCTGACGGGACCGAAAGGGGGCTTGAATCCTGGAATGATATAATACCTGAGGTAGCCGAGTATCTGGTCCGAACCAAGAAGCTCACGCAGCATAATTGTCCGGTTCCCGCCTCGGGAGGCGGCAAAAAATACATCGTTCATTGGGAAGCCATCCATTTAGACGGAAAAGAATTCCGGCATAGGCATCCCTTGTCTAATGGTCTCATTTGTGAGTCGCGTAGTAGTAGCGATCGCAAGATAAAAGACGCCAGGTTCTTGTTGGAACACGTTGGCGAGAATGCCGCCGCCGTCCGGCTTAGACTGAGATAGGGGCGGCGCGGCGGCGCGGCGCTTCATCCCGGTCAGGTCGGCGCGAGGCTCCCGGAGGGCTTGGCCTGCCCATCTTTCCGGCGCCGGCGGGGGGAATGACCGGGCGGCCCCGCAGCCCCGGCAGGTTCCGGCAATTTATTTACGAACCGGCAAAATCGGGAAGGAAATGCCATGACCACCCCTACCCCCACCTCTAGCCCGAAAATCGCCGTGGTTGGAACCGGCGGCACGGGCAGCGTCATTGGCGGGATGCTCACCGTGGCCGGCCACGATGTCGTTCTCATCGACCAGTGGGGCGACCACGTCGCGGCGATGCAGTCCCACGGTCTGCACCTATCCATCGCCGGGGAAGAGTTCACCGCGCCGGTGCGCGCCCTCCAGCTGTACCAGGTCTGCACCCTGGAAGACCGGTTCGACGTCGTATTCCTGGCCTGCAAGTCTTACGACACCCTCTGGCAGACTCAGCTTATCCTCCCCTACCTCAAGGACGACGGCGTGCTGGTTTCGGCCCAGAACAGCCTGAACGACGAGTGGATTGCGCCGCTGGTCGGCCCCACCCGGGACATCGGCTGCGTCATCACTATGTCCTCGGAGGTCTTTGAGCCGGGCCGCCTGAAGCGCAACACCGCTATGGATCGCACCACCTTTGTCCTGGGCGAACTGCACGGGCGCATTACACCCCGCCTGAAAGAGTTGCAAAAGCTTCTCTCCGCCGCCGGCAAGACGGAACTGACCACCAACCTGTGGGGAACCCGCTGGGCCAAGCTGGTATTCAACTGCATCGTTGCCCCGGTCTGCGCCCTGGCCGGCGTCGGCCCGGCTCGCCTGACCGAGGCGCCAGAGCGGGTGCGGGTCTGCCTGGAATTGGGCCGGGAGGCTCTGTGGGTCGGCCAGGCTCAGGGCTACAGCATGGAACCGGTCTTCGGCCTGTCCATGGAGGAAGCCGCCGCCTCGCCGGAGGCGTTGGTGGACAACCTGGTCCGGGCCTCCCAGGCCGAGGGCCGGGAAGCCCGCTCCTTCTTCCACCAGGACATCCTCAAGGGTCGGCGCACCGAGGTGGATTACATCAACGGCCTGGTGGCCCGCAAGGGCCGGGAGAGCGGCGTAGCTACGCCGGTGAACGCCGCGGCAGTGGCGCTGATGCACCGTCTGGAGCGGGGCGAACTGGAACCAGCCCCGGAGAATATCGGGGTTCTGGAGGCTTTGGCCCGGGGCGGGACGGGCGGAACTTATTAGAGTTAAAACAATGGCTTGAGTATCGCTTTGGCCTGGGGCGGGACGGGCGAAACGCTGTAGAACGCCGACCGGGCTACCGGCGACTCGACGCCTTGGCGGCCATCACCGCTATCGTGCTACCATTGCCGTGCCATCGCCGCCGGTGCCGCCATCCCGGAAAAGAGAGGGCCGGCCGCCCGATGTGTCCGGCGCCGGCCTGCTGCCGGGTTCTACCCGGCGCTCCGGCTCCAACCCGCTTCCCGGGCAGCAGCCGGGGCAGGGTTGGGGTAGGGCAGCTTGCGTCATCCGCCCAGGAAACTGCCGCCCTGGATCAGACGGGCGATGTCCTGGTAGGTGATGATCAATATCAAACCAATCAGGACTACAAAGCCAATCAGGTGGACCATACCTTCCCGCTCCGGGGGGACTCGCTTGCCGCCCCGGATCCATTCCAACCCCACGAACACCAGTCGTCCGCCGTCCAGCATGGGGATCGGCAGCAGGTTCAGAATCGCCAGGTTGATGCTGAAGAGGATGGACAGTATCAGCCAGCCCCGCAGGCCGCCCTGCTGGGTTACCTCGCCGGTTATCTGGGCAATGCCCACTGGCCCGGATAGCTGGGGCGCTCGGGTTCCGCTGAGCCAGGCGGCTATTTCCTGTTGCAGCAGCGTTAACACTTCCCAGGTTTGGGCGAAGCCGCGCCCCACGGCCGCCCAGGGAAGTTCGTATTGGGTTTCGCGGCGCTGGTTCACCAGGTTTATCTGAATTCCGGTAGGGCCCTGACCCTCCGGGGGGTTGGCCCGGGGCGTCAACCGGACAATCTCCTGCCGGCCCTCTCGTTCAATGGCCCATTCCATTTCCGAGCCGGCGTTCAGGGTAGTCGCCCGCGCCAGGTCGGCTCTGTCTTCAATCTCCCGCCCGCCGGCGTGAGTGATAATATCGCCGGGACGCAGGCCGGCGGTCTGGGCCGGGGAGTTGTCCGCCACCTGCTCCACCGCCACGCTGCCCACCGTCACGTTGTGGGGAATCATAAACATCAGGGTGAAGGCGATGATGGGGAAGATGGCGTTCATAAAGGCGCCCGCGGCCAGGATGATGGCCCGGGGGCCGACCCCCTTGGCGGCCAGGCTGCGCGGCGCCGCCGGGTTGTTCTCCCCGGCCAGCCGTACGAACCCGCCCAGGGGCAGCCAATTCACCGAGTAGAGCATATCCGCCACGATCATCGTGTTCCCTTCCATCCGCCGGACGATGCCTTCATGATGCAGATATTCGTCGCCTCCGGTTTCCTGCAAGGAGGTCATGCGGCGCCGGGAGCCGGGCGAGAGGATTTCGATGGAACGGGCCACCAGGTTGCCGTCGGCGTCCTCGGTGGAACTGATGCGGACCAGTTGGCCGATTTGCAGGGTGGCGCCAACTTCCGGGCCAAACAGTCGCGTTTCGCCGTCCGCCAGCACCGGCGTTTTGCCGGTATAGAAGCCGAAAGCCCGGGGCGGGTAACCAATACCGAACTCCAGCACCTTTACGCCAAAGGCTTTGGCAGTGGCAAAGTGTCCCCATTCGTGAATAACCACCAGCATTACCAGCATGGGGAGAAAGGCGATGATGGCGATGAGAACCGTTTCCATTTATCTATTCGTTCCTTGCTTGTTTCGGGGCAATTCCGCTATTCCCGGAGCTATCGTATGGCTCGCCGTCAGTACCCGAGCCGGCGCTATCCATAGATGATAGCACAATAAAAACCCTCTGACCCCGGTTAGGTTCCGGTTATGCCGGCCGCCGCCCGGCCACCACCTTCTCCGCTTCCCGGGTGGCCCAGGCGTCGGCCTCCTGCAACTCCGCCAACTCCCGGCCCGGGGTGGGTTGGTGCGCCGTTACCACCGACTCCACCACCCGGTAGATGTCGCCAAAGCCGATTTTCCGGGCCAGGAAGGCGTTGACCGCCACCTCGTCCGCCGCGCTCAGGACGGCCGGGTAGGTCTGCCCCCGTTGGGCGGTTTCCAGCGCCAGGCCGAAGCAGGGGTAACGCTCCCCCTCCAGGGGTTGAAAATCCAGGGCGTGGGCGATGCCGGTATCCAGCCGAGGAATCAGGGCATCGTTGGGCCGCCGCTCCGGGTAAAAGAGGGCGTACTGGATGGGCAGCCGCATACTGGGCGGGCCCAGCTGGGCCTTGATCGACCCGTCGGCGAATTCTACCATGGAGTGGATGGTGCTCTGCGGGTGGATTACTACCTCGATGTTTTCCCAGGGCACGTTGAACAGCCAGTGGGATTCAATGACCTCAAAGGCTTTGTTCATCAACGTAGCCGAGTCAACGGTTATCTTGGGGCCCATCTGCCAGGTGGGATGACGCAGGGCCTGCTGCGGGGTTACTGCCGCTACCTCCGCCAGGGGCATAGTGCGAAAGGGGCCGCCGGAGGCGGTGATAATCAACCGGCGGATTTCGTTATCCTCGCCCCGAAGGCATTGCCAGATGGCGCTGGGTTCGCTGTCCACCGGCAGAATGACGCCCCCATAACGGCTTTCGTACTCCTTGAGCAACGGGCCGGCCATGACGATGGGTTCCTTGTTGGACAGGGACACCGCTTTTTGGCGCCGGAGGGCGTTGAGGGTAGGCAGCAGGCCCGCCGCCCCGCTGGTGGCTACCATTACCACGTCCACCGACTCCAGACCGACCATCTCCTCCATCGGGGTAAAGACCGGGCCTGGGGGCAAGGCTGACGGCGGGGTCCGGGCGTAGATGTGCCGGGGCTGAAACTCGTCAACCTGCTGCCGCAGCAATTCCAGGTTAGTCCCGGCGGCCAGGCCCACCACCCGGAACTCCTCGGGAAAGGCGCGCACAATGTCCAGCGTCTGGCCGCCGATGGAGCCGGTAGAGCCGAGGACGACGATGTTTTTCATAGTGTCTTACCGCCCCTTGTCCTTCCCTTTCCCCGCGTCCCCGGCCTCACCCTGCTACCCGCTTCCCCGGGGAGAGGGGGCCAGCCGTCAGTACGGTACTAGTCCGCCGCCCGATAATCCAACCCCAATCCGGGGGGCGAGCCGTCAGTACGGTCGCTGGAGCTAGCCCAGACCCGCTTACCACCCGCTCTACCCGGGAGAGGGGGCCAATGGTCGCCCCGGCGCCCTGATGGTCTCCGGTAGTTCCAGTTTTTCGCCCCACCCATCCCGGGAGAGAAAAGGAACCGGGGCTGCGGGGCTGCGCCGGGTCAAAGGGCCCAAATTGCCAGATAATAAACCGCCGGGATGGTCAGCAGCAAGCTGTCCAACCGGTCCAGCAGCCCGCCGTGACCGGGCAGCAGGCTGCCGGCGTCCTTGATGCGGGAGAGGCGTTTCAGCCGGGACTCCAGCAGGTCGCCGGCCTGGGCTACTATGCCTACTGTAGCACCAATGAGGGGAGGTTGCCAATTCCAGGACTCCCGGGCCAGCCCCAGGTTGAAGAACTGGTCCAGCAGCAGGGCGGCGGCGATGGCGGCGGCGAACCCGCCGATGGCGCCCTCCCGGGTTTTGTTCGGGCTGATGCCCGGAGCCAGGGGATGCCGGCCGACGGCCCGCCCGGTGAGGTAGGCCCCGGTATCGGTGGCAAAGGTGGTCAGCAGGGCGAAGAGCGCCCAATTGCGCCCCAAAGCGTAATCGTCTCCCGGGTCTACTACTACCTGGGCCAGGGAGCCGCTGCTCAGAGCGTCTGCCGCCTGGCCGTCGCCCAACTGGACCAGCAGCAGGACGTGGGCGAGGAGCCAGCCCACGTAAACCGGCCCGCCGGCCAGGTACGCTGCCGCCACCGGCCAGTTTTCCCCCCGGTAAAAGGCGATCAGCCATAACAGGGCGGCAAAAGCCCCGCCGATAAATATGCCCAGGGAGATGCCGGCAAAGTGCAGCGGGCCGGTGGCGGCGGCCCCCCCGATGACAAAGGCAACTACCCACAGGGCGCCCAGGGAAAAGGGCAAGGGCGTGCTTTGGGCCGGTTCACCATGGAGTTCACCATAATCGGTTGGCCCGGCTGCTCCCGGCGCCCCGGCGTCTCCCGGTTCGACCGGTTCAATCGACACGGCATAATCGGTTGGCCGGGCCAGTTCCAGCGCCCCGGCGTCTCCCGGTTCAAACGGGGCGCCGGGAGCGGGATGGGGCGTTTCCTGAATTATCCCCTGAATTATCCAGTGCGGGTTGTCGCCCGGCGACAGGGTAAGGGAACGGGGACGGGGTGGTTCGCCCGGCGCGCCAGGCGGGGAACCCGCAACGGCCCCGCCGGCAGTGGCGTCCTTAACCCGATCAGCCCGGGCTGATTGCGGGGCGGCGGCTGAAGGGAGGGGGCATAAATTATAAAACTCGCGCAGGCCCAGGACGGCGGCCAGCGAAACCAGCAGGAAGACCCAGGAAACGCCGGCCCAAAGGGCGCCCAGCAGAATGCAGAGCCCCACCAGAGCGGTGAGGGTCCGGAGCAGCAAGGAGTTCAGCGCTCCGGGGGGAGGGTGCCGAAGCGTCGCTGGCGGCGGCTGAAGGAATCCAGCGCCCGCTCCAACTCGGCGGCGTCCAGATCCGGCCAGAGGGTGGGCGTATGGTAATACTCGCTGTAGGCCGACTGCCACAGCAGGAAGTTGCTGATGCGCAACTCCCCGCCGGTACGGATGATCAGGTCCGGGTCCGGGCAGTGGGCGGTGAAGAGGCGGCGGCTGAAAAGTTCCTCATCCACCTCTTCCGGCGCAATTCCCTCCCGGATCAGCCGCTTTACCGCTGCCAGAATCTCCTGCCGGCCGCCATAGTCAAAGGCCAGGTTCAGGACAATGCCGGTGTTATCCCGGGTCAGCAATTGAATCCGCTCGATGGACTGGCGGAGGTCCGGGAAGAGGTGGTCGGTGTTGCCGATGTGAAAGACGCGGACGTTCTTCTCGATAAGCTGGTCGCTTTTTCGCTGCAACGCCTCGTGAAGCAATTCAATAATCCCGTCCACCTCGGTGGAGGGCCGGGACCAGTTCTCGGTGGAAAAGGCGAAGAGCGTCAGGTATTCCACGCCCCGGGCGGCTAGAAGGTCCAGCACTCGGGGGATGGAATCCACGCCCTCCCGGTGTCCGGAGAGGCGGGGGAGGCCCCGCTGCTCGGCCCAGCGACCGTTGCCGTCCATGATAATGGCGACGTGCCGGGGTACGACACCGGGTACGTCGGCTGGCCCGGAGCCGTTGTCAAGTTCCCCGTCGGCCCGGGCTTGCCGTCCAGACGGGGTGGCGGGAGAATCGGAAGATTTCACCGGGCCGGTGCGGGCTTGCATCAGTTACGTCCGGGCGCTAGACCTGCATAATCTCCGCTTCTTTAGCGGTGGCGACCTGGTCAATATCCTTGATGTGGGCGTCGGTGGTCCTCTGGAGTTGCTCCTGGCTGCGGCGGTTCTGGTCCTGGGAAATGGCCTTGTCCCGCTCCATTTTCCGCAGGGTTTCCAGCCCATCCCGGCGGACGTTGCGGACCGACACCTTACCCTCCTCAATTTTGCGCTTGAGCAGGCGCACCAGTTCCTGCCGCCGTTCCTGGTTCAGGGGCGGGATGGGCACGGTGATGATATTGCCGTCGTTGGAGGGGTTAAAGCCCAGCTCGGAGCGCATTAAGCTCCGCTCGATTTCCCGCAGGGCCTGCTTATCCCAGGGCTGCACCATAATCGCCCGGGCGTCCGGCGCCGAGATGGAAGCAATCTGCTTCAGCGGGGTGGGCGAGCCGTAATAGTCCACGGTGACGTTTTCGATCAGCGAGGGAGTGGCCCGGCCGGTGCGCAACGAGGCCAGGTCGCGCTGCAAAGCATCGATGGAGCGGGCCATCTTGCGTTCCACTTCGCTGAGGACGGCTTCCGGGGTTAAGGGAATTGCGGCGTTGTCCGGTCCGGTCATGGTTAAATCCTCCCGCTGGTTGCTCTTGGTCCCGTTCCTTGCCAGGCAAACCGGTGCGACCGGTTGAATTGATTGAATTGAACTGTCCGCTCCGGGCGCGCCACCCGATTCCACGACCGGCGCCGGCGGAGCGGGAAGGGTTCCGGGTCCCTTTCGGCATCAATTCTTTACTCTTTACCGACCGTCGCTCTCGCCCGGCTATAGCGGCGATAGTAGTTCCTATATAGTAGTTCCTGTCCAAAGCCGTCAAATGACTTCTGCTTAAGTATTGCCACTTGCCACGTTTCCCAAGTATGCGAGAACGCCCTACCATCGCCCGGCGAGCGTCCACTTCGTCCGCCCACGCATACACCGGCTGACGAACGCCTTACTCCCGCCCGGCGATGGTAGTCCCTACCGGGTCGCCGCTCAGGATGCGGCTCATGCTGCCTTGCTCGAATATATTAAAGACCACGATGGGCAGCTTGTTCTCCATGCAAAGGGAAACGGCGGTGGAGTCCATCACGTCCAGACGCCGGTTCAGGGCCTCCAGATAATCCAGACTGGCGAACCGCTTGGCGTCCGGGTTGCGGTGGGGGTTGGAGTCATAGACGCCGTCCACGTTGTTTTTAGCCATCAACAGCACCTCGGCGCCAATTTCCAGGGCGCGCAGGGCGGAGGCGGTGTCGGTAGTCATAAAAGGATTGCCGGTGCCGGCGGAGAAGATGACCACCCGTCCCTTTTCCAGGTGCCGGATCGCCCGGCGGCGGATGTAGGGTTCGGCCACCGCCTGGATTTGCAGGGCGCTCTGGGTGCGGGTGATGATGCCCCGCTTTTCCAGGGAATCCTGCAAGGCCAGGGAGTTGATGATGGTAGCCAGCATACCGGAGTAGTCGGCGGTGGCCCGGTCCATCCCCCGCAGTTCGGCCTGCTCGCCGCGCCAGATATTGCCGCCGCCGATAACCACCGCCAATTCAATGCCCGTCCGGTGGGCTTCGTCAATTTGCCGGGCCAGGTAATTAACCGCGTCGGGGTCAATACCGGAGGCAGCGGAGCCTTTAAGGGATTCTCCGCTGATTTTCAGCAATACCCGGTGATACTTGGGCGCAAGCATAGGCTCCGAAAGCCCGCTATTCTTCCAGGGCCAAACGGCTGAATCGGATTACCCGCACGTTTTCGCCGACCCTGGCGGCCAACTCCTGGACAATATCCGCCACCACCCGGGAGTTATCCTTGATAAAGGTCTGCTGCAACAGGCTCACCTGGTTGGCCGGGCGACTGTCCCCCTCCTCGATGTCGCCGTCGCTGAGGTAAACCGGCCCCATCGCCGCCACCTGCATGGCAATATCATGGGCCAACTGCTTGAACTCCGGCGTGCGGGCCACAAAATCGGTCTCGCAGCCCAGCTCCACCAGGGCGCCCACCCGTCCCCCGGTATGAACGTAGGCTTCGATTACCCCCTCGGTGGTAGCCCGCCCGGCCCGCCGGGCGGCTTGGGCAAACCCCTTGAGCCGCAGGGCCTCCGCCGCCTTGTCCAAGTCGCCTTCGTTGTCTTCCAGAGACTGTTTACACTCCATAATGCCGGCCCCGGTCTGTTCCCGCAGGGACCGGATCTGTTCCACAGTAACTGCCAAAGATCGCCTCCAATTTTCGGACAATTTTTCGGGTTATCTGCCTGACTCGGCGGGGTTAAGATTAAGACGGCCCGCCGGACTTGCCGGACAGGAAATCCTCGACTTCAGGGGTATTGGATAGAACTCTTGCCCCGTCCAGCTCTATCCCGAATCGGGCATAGGCCTCTTTACGGCGTTGGCGCTGCGCTTCCCGTTCTTGATCCACTCCCGCCACCCGACCCCGTTCGATTAAACTTTTTACCGCCGCCGGAATTAGCAGCGCCATACGGCCCACCGCCTTTTCGGAGCATATGCCTGACTGAACGGGGTTAAGATTAAGCCGGCCCGCCGGACTTGCCGGACAGGAAATCCTCGACTTCAGGGGTATTGGGTAGAACTCTTACCCCGTCCAGCTCTATCCCGAATCGGGCATAGGCCTCTTTACGGCGTTGGCGCTGCGTCTCCCGTTCTTGCTCCACTCCCTGCTCCACTCCCGCCACCCGACCCCGTTCGATTAAACTTTTTACCGCCGCCGGAATTAGCAGCACCATACGGCCCACCACCTCGACCAGAATTGTTAAGGCTATGGCCAACCCCAAGGCCACGGTGAGAACATCCGCCAGCAGGGACAACCAGTCTTCCTGCCACCGGGGTGAGTACCAATACAACGCCAGCAAAATACCGGCGCCGACCGGGTAGCTGATATAGTAAGCGACCCAGTATTTTCCGATGAATCTCTGGATAGCTTTTCACCCCGAGTTGACGGAGGGGAGGGTTCCCGGCTCCGCCACTGCTTCCCTGGCGGCGGGCCGGGTCGCCGTTACGCTCCTCCCCCCTCGCGGGATTGCTCCATCAGCTGGGCCAGGTCATCCAGGGGCATGGAAGCCAGGGCGATGTGTTCCGCTTCTTCATCGGAAAGCTCCGCTTCACCTTCCCTTTCCGCCGCCGCTGCCTGAGCCTGGGCGGCCGCTTCCGCCTGGGCCCGCTGTTCTTGCAGCAACGCTTCCCGCTCCGCCTGCCCTTCCAGGATGGCGGAAGCCAACCGACCGGTAACCAGCCGAATGGAACGGACGGCGTCATCGTTGCCGGGGATGGGGTGCGTTACCAGGTCTGGGTTGGTGTCGGTGTCCACGATGGCGAAGATGGGAATACCCATCCGGCGGGCCTCGGCAACGCAGATGTCCTCTTTGCAGATGTCAATGATGAACATCGCCTGGGGCAGGGCGGTCATATTCCGAATCCCCAGAAAATACTTTTCCAGCTTGGCCAGAGTTTCCTCCAGCTTCAGCCCCTCCTTCTTGGGAAGCAGGCGGAAATAACCCTGGTCCCGCTTCTGCTGCAACTCAATCATGTAGTTGATCCGGCTGCGGATGGTCTGGAAGTTGGTCAGGGTGCCGCCCAGCCAGCGCTGGTTGATGTACCACATCCCACAGCGTTCCGCCTCGCTCTGCATCACTTCCTGCGCCTGCTTCTTGGTGCCGACGAACAGGACTTTACCGCCCTCGGCGGCCACCTGGATCATCGCCCGGTAAGCCTCGTTCATCAGGCCCAGGGTTTGTTGCAGGTCGATGATGTGAATGCCGTTGCGCTGGGTAAAAATATAACGCTTCATGCGCGGGTTCCAGCGCCGGGTCTGGTGTCCGAAGTGGACCCCGGCCTCCAGGAGGGACTTCATCGTCAGGGGTTCGCGGGGGGGGATAACAATGGGCGCCGGTTCCGGCGGACGCTCTAGCGACTGTACCATAAAACCTGCCTTTCTAATCGCTCATTTTCAGGATTTTCCATTACCGATTGCCGTTCAGTATAACACAAGGGCCGATAGCGGGGCAAACGAAGTATTCTTGAGGTAGCGTGTCCGTTGGAAATTGCCCGCTACCGAGTCGCCACCGGGTATCGTAGCTAAAAAATGCAGACGGATACACTGCCGCTTCGCCCGGGGCATTGACCGTGCGTTGACAAGGGATAATGGGGCCTATATATTCACTGGCAACGCGCCCAGGCGGCGCCGAATTTAGTATCGGCGGCAACGGCAGCAAGCCTGGACCATTTAACCATTTACCATATGCGGGCCGGCAGGCTGGCGCGCCGCGCTTGGCTCAACCGGGGATCCAGCCTCAGACCATTGACCTGGTGGGCCGGCCCCACCGCCACTTCCCCTACCCCCGGCCCCCTGGCCCCGGACACCCTGGACGCCAAGCGGCGCTGGCCGGACGAGGCGAAACGGGACAACCGGCTGCGGCTTTTCAGGCCTGGGCCGGGCATGGGGTAGGGACAAAGGCCGGGCGCTTGCCCCGCCGCCGGGACGGATGACAGCAACTGACTCCGGCAGAAATAGACTAACCGGACGGGAGAAAACCTTGAACTGCGTTTTCTGCGAGATTATCGCCGGACGGGAACCCGCCCGGATTCGCTATGTGGATGATGAGATTATGGTCATCGTCAACCGGCTGACCTGGGTGCCGGTGATGCTGCTGGCGATGCCCAAACGGCACCTGAGCCAACTGGAAATGTGGAGCAGCGGGCTGATGCAGCGCCTGGGGACCGTGGCCGTGGACCTGGGCTGTATGTTCTGCCCCAACGGGTTCCGCATCCTGTCCAACTTTGGCTACGACGGGCTGCAAAGCCAGAGCCACGGCCACCTGCACATCATCGGCGGAACGTACCTGGGACACTACGCTTAACTCTGCGCAATCCCGGTATTGCGGCGCCGCTCCACCCGGCGACGTCGCAACGCCGGGCGGCGGAAACCGGGAGAGAGAAATATGGCGGAGACGGTTCTTTACGAAAAGCGGGATGACATCGTAATCATTACCCTCAACCGGCCCGACTCGCTGAACTCGATTAACCGGCAGTTGCGGCAGGAACTGGCCGCGGCGATTACCCGGTTTGACGAAGAAACGGATTCCTGCGTCGCCATCGTAACCGGAGCGGGGCGGGCCTTTTGCGCCGGACGGGACTTGAAGGAGCGGGCCAACGACAACGCCGCCGGACGTCAGGCCCGGGCCGGCGACAGTATGTACCCCGACCGGCCCTATATGTGGCCCCAGACCTGGAAACCCCTTATCGCCGCCATCAACGGCTTTGCCCTGGCCGGCGGCTGGTCCATCGCCCAGATGTGCGACCTGCGCCTCGCCAGCGAAGATGCCCGGCTGGGCATTACCGAAACCAGGTGGAGCCTGCTCCCGCCCTTCGGCACGATCCTGCCCAAGCAAATCGGCCTGGCCGCCACCCTGGAGTTGTGCCTGACCGCCCAGCCCATCACGGCGCAGCGGGCCTATGACATCGGCTTTGTTAACAAGGTGGTGCCGGGCGACCAGCTGCTGGCGGAGGCGCTAACCATGGCGGAGCAGATTGCGGAAAACGCTCCCCTGGCCGTCCAGTATTTCAAGGAACTGGCCTACCGGGGGCTGAATATGTCCACCCAGGACATTTCCGCCCTGACCTACCGCACCTACGACCAACTGCTGACCACCGAGGATTCCAGGGAAGGGCCCCGGGCCTTTGCCGAGAAGCGCAAACCCCGCTGGCAGGGTCGGTAGGTCTGCGACCGGCCGGACGCCTTACTCCCTGACGGTAGAGAGCTTTCACCATAGACCCGCAGCGCTGCGCGCCCCGGCTCTGGGATGGGCCAGAAATGGTCGCTTTCACCGCAGCCCCACAGCAGCGCGCCGCGTATTGAGCAAGCCGCGACCGGCCTCTTACACCGGTTGCTACGAGGTTCCCCCGGTATGCTAAACTGGAGGCAACCAGACACGGAGGGATGAAACTATGACGACGCAGGTGCAACCCCAGAGCAAGACGGTAACCGCCAACGGGCATACGCTGCATTACCTGGACTGGGGAACAGCGGGCCAGCCGGTAGCGCTGCTGGTCCACGGCCTTCGGGGACACGCCCATTCCTGGGACGACGTTTCGGCCGCTCTGTGCGAAGATTATCACGTGCTGGCCCTGGACCAGCGGGGCCGGGGCGACAGCGACTGGGCCCGGGACGGAGACTATACCACTGGCGCTTACGTGGCCGACCTGGCCGGGTTCTGTAAGGCGCTGGCGCTGGAAAGGTTTATACTGATCGGCCACTCTATGGGCGGGCGCAACGCCATGGCCTTCGGCGGCCAGTACCCGGAAATGCTGGAAAAGCTGGTCATCGTGGACGTTGGCCCCACCCTGGACAGCCAGGGCAGTCAGCGCATTTCCGAGGAAATCCGGTCCGTGCCGGAGGAGTTCGATTCCTTTGATGCAGCCTTTGAATATATGAACCGGCAGAATCGCTTCGCTTCCCCGGAGGTGATGCGGCGACGGGTCCGGTATTCCACCAAAGAATTGCCCAACGGCAAGGTGGGTTGGAAGTACGATCTGCTGATCCGGGAGCAGCGGCGCAACGGGACGGCGCCACCGTCCGAAGATCTATGGCCCGCCCTGCCCCAAATCCCTTGCCCCAGCCTCATCGTCCGGGGAGTGGAAACGGACCTCCTCAGCCCGGAAGTGGCCCGGCAAATGCTGACCGCTCTGCCCAACGCGACAATGGTAGAGATTCAACAGGCCGGCCATATGGTCTTTGAGGACAACCCCGCCGACTTTATCGCGGCGGTCAAGGATTTCCTGGGTTAACGCCCTGACGCCGGGGGACGCCAGTCATTCGGCAGCGGCCCCGGTTGATTACGATAGGTAGCGCCCTGACGTCTCCCGGCGCATTTCCCGGTCTCCGCAGTCCCCGGGGGATTCCCCGGGCAGGGCGGACAGATTGACTATGCAGCGCCGGTCTCCGCAGCACCCGGGGGATTCCCTGAAGAATGGGAGAAAGGGTGGTTCGGGCCGAATATCCGCCGGGCCGGGTATATTACCGGCGGTTCCGCACCGCCGCCGGAGGTAGGCTATGTTCCTTGTGCCAAAGGTGATGAGTACGCAGCACCCGGACAACGCCACGCCGCCGCCCTTTGCCGACGCCTCGGGAACGCTGCGGGGCGACGGAGAGGTGGCCGAGGCGGCCGCCGTGTTCGACCTGGGCTGCGACGAGCAGATGTGGGACTCGGAGGGCAAGGAGGCCGACAACCAGGTAGTGCGCAAGCTGCTCACCGGCCACGCCGACCTTTTCCGTAGCCGGCGCCGTCTGGGCCGCGACGTGGCCCTGACCCTGCGCGTCCCCAACCCCGCCATCGAGCGGGATATGCGCAAGTCCATGGTCGAGGCCCTCCAGAGCATCCCCGCCGCCTGGGATATGGCCCACGGTTTCTACGGCTCCCCCGCTACGGATACCGACGCCCCCATTCAGGAGGTAATCCTGCCCTTTACCACCTCTGCCGAGGAACTGGCCCTGGTGGAAACCTACTACCGCACGGTGATTGTCGGCCAGGAAACCCGGACGCTGCTTAACGGCCGGCGGGTAAAGGACTGGGTCGGAGAGTTCTTTCCCAAGCAGTTGCGGGTGATTCCCCTCATCGAGGATATGGAGCATCTATTCTATTGCGATCGGATCGTTGCGGAGTACCTGCAAGGACGGGACCTGCCGGCCCAGCGGGTGTTTCTGGCCCGCAGCGATCCGGCCCTGAACTACGGCATCGTAGCCGCCGAACTGGTGCTGAAAGCCGGCCTGTCCCGCCTCTATGCCCTGGAGCAGCGGCTGGGCTTGCCCCTGTACCCCATTATCGGCGCCGGCTCGGTCCCCTTCCGGGGCCACCTGACCCCGGTGAACATCGAGCGCGCCTTGGCCGAATACCCCAGCGCCCACACCTTTACCGTCCAGTCGGCTTTCAAGTACGACTACGACCCGGAGACGGTGCGTCAGGGCATCGCCCAGCTCCACGCCCACCGGCGCCGGGAGCCGCCGCCGCTGGATCAGCAGCGCGCCCGCGCCATCATCGACAAGTCCACCGCCGCATATCAGGCCCAGGTGCGCCAACTGACCGACGTCATCACCACCGTGTCGGGCCACGTACCCAAGCGGCGGGAGCGCAAGATGCACGTGGGCCTGTTCGGCTATGGCCGCTCCCTGGGCGGCGTCGGCGACGTTACGCTGCCCCGAGCCATCGGCTTTGCCGCATCCCTCTACTCCATCGGCGTACCGCCGGAACTGCTGGGCCTGTCCGTCCTGAATGGGGAGGACCTGGCCTTTGTGCGGGAGGTCTATCCCAGCCTGGATACCGACTTGCCGGCCGCCCTGCGTTTCGCCAACGAGCGGAATGTCCGGGAGTTGCTGGGAGACGACTGCCTGAACCTGGTGAAGCGGTTCGCCGGCGAAATAGACCGGGTGCACGAGGGACTGACCAGCGCCATCCGGGCCGGTATCGACCGCAACGTCCCGGCGCAAATCTCCCACTACGTGGAGGAAGCCGCCCGTCTCCGCCGTTTCATGGGCTAGGTCGGCGGCGGGGAGACCTTCCCCTCTCAACCAGCCTTAACCGGCCGGGGGGCCGGTCAGCAGATCAGCAGACCATCAGACGAGGCCAAGCGCAATGAAAATCTCCTTCTTTCACCTGATGCCCTATCAAGGGCTGCCCCCGGATTTTGAGGCCCGGCATCGCAGCGCCTGGGTGGACCTGCCCAACGAAAACTTTGACCCGGAACTGGGCCAGCAGCACTACAATGACTACCTGGCGGAGTTGCAGTACGCCGACGCCCTGGGGTTTGACGGGGTATGCGTCAACGAACACCATAATAATGCCTACGGGTTAATGCCTTCGCCCAACCTCATCGCCTCTATCCTGGCCCGCACCACCGCCCGGAGCGCGCTCATCGTGCTGGGCAACAGCCTGGCCCTGTACCAGCCTCCCCTGCGGGTGGCCGAGGAGATGGCGATGCTGGATTTGATGAGCGGGGGGCGGCTGGTAGCCGGTTTCCCCGTAGGCACCTCAATGGATACCACCTTTTCCTACGGCCAGACGCCGATCACCCTGCGGGAGAAACACACCGAAGCCCACGACCTGATAATGCGGGCCTGGTCGGAGCGGGAACCCTTTATCTTTAACGGCAAGTATAACCAACTGCGCTACGTCAGCATCTGGCCGCGACCCTTGCAGCAACCCCATCCGCCGGTCTGGATTCCGGGCAGCGGCAGCCTGGAGACCTGGGACTGGGTGCTGGACCGGAATTACGTCTATTGCTACCTGAGCTATTTCGGCTACCTGCGGGGCAAGCGGGTGGTGGACGGTTTCTGGAACCGGGTGGCCCAACGGGGCGTGGACGACAACCCCCACCGGCTGGGCTTTCTGCAACTGGTTTGCGTGTCGGAAACCGACGCGTCGGCCCAACGGGAGTACGAGGCTCACGTCAAGTATTTCTACCAGAAGATGCTGCGGATTCACGCCCCCTTTGCCGAATCGCCCGGCTACCGTTCCCTGGCTTCAGTGCGGGAATCCCTGCGCCCCCAGATTGGCGAGGAAGCGCAGAAGGCGGCCAGCGAGTTGGGCTGGGCCGACTTTGTAGCGCAGGGCCACGTCATTGCCGGCAGTCCGGCCACGGTCCGGGAACGGCTGACCGAAGCCGTCAAGCTGCTCCGCGTCGGGCATTTAATGTGCCTGCTGCACATCGGCACTATGCCCCGGGAACTAACCCTGAAGAATACCGAACTCTTCGCCCGGGAGGTAATGCCGGCGGTCAAGGACCTGTGGAGCGAGTATGCAGACCCCTGGTGGCCCCAACGGGCCGGCCAAAATACCGTACCGGCCGCAGCGGCGGGGGATTAAGCCCGGCCGGGCGGCGGTAGTCGCCGGCGGTCAGGCACCGGCCGTAGCGGCGGGGGCTTAAGGGAACAACGCCGGTAGCGAACTTTAGCAAAGGAGCAGTAGCGGCAATGTACGGAGTAATCGCCACGATCAACATTAAACCCGGGTTCAGGGAACAGTTTATGGCCGCCATGCTGGAAGACGCCGACGGTTCGGTGAACAATGAGCCGGGCTGCCTCCGTTTTGACGTGCTGGAGGATGCGGAAAACCCGGACCGCATTTACCTGATGGAGGAGTACCAGGACGAAGCAGCCTTTGCGTCCCATACCCGGCAGCCCCACTTCATCCAGTGGCGGGAAACCTGCCAGGACTGGTTTGACGGGCCGGCGGAAGTGTACCGGGTTTCCGGCGTTTATCCACCGGGCAAGCCGGCGGGCAAGTAGGGGACGGGCCGGCGGCGGGTACGGGCGCCGGAATTGATCCAAACTCACTGACCGTCGCTGCCCGGCCCGCGCCGTCGGTGTCGGCGGAGGGGACGGGGCGCAGAATTGCGCCAATTTCACTGACCGTCGCTATGGGACAGTTACCCCATTCCTTGAGTATGCTGGTTAGCGAGCGGCATCATCCCGCCGCCGCAAGCCTATTTTTCAGCTTCAAGGAGTATTCTATGCGCGACGTTTCTCCCATCCCCCAGGGGTTTCACTCGGTAACCCCGCACCTGATTATCAAGAACGCTGGCGAGGCGATGGACTTCTATGGCAAAGCCTTTGGCGCGCGGGAACTCTGCCGTTTCCGTATGCCGGGGGCCGGGCTGGAAGGCTTGATTGCCCATGGCCTGCTGCAGGTGGGGGATTCCTTTCTGATGATCACCGACGAGTTCCCGCCGGAATGGTGCGCCGGCAGCCTGTCCCCCGCCAGCGCCGGCGGCACTACGGTAACCATCCATCTGTACGTGGCGGACGTGGACGCCGTATATCGGCAGGCGCTGGACGCCGGCTGCGCCTCGCTGCTGGAGCCGATGGACGCTTTCTGGGGCGACCGCTACGGCCAGGTCGTCGACCCCTACGGCCACCATTGGGGCCTGGCTACCCATATCCGGGATATGAGCGGCGAGGAGATTGCCGCCGCCGCCGCCCGGGAGTTCGCCGCTACGCCGGCGGACTAGCTAATCTCCGACAACTTTTCACCGGGGCGGGGTATAGGTATAAAATGTGGACCCGCCCCATAAGCAGCACGCCGGGGCGCTTCCGGAGAAATTGAGGGATGCTTCCGGGTGGCTCACCAATACGTCTCTGGATACCAGGCGGTTTGATCGCCGTGCTGATGCTGCTGGCGGGGTTGCCCAATACGCCCCGGGACACCCGGCGCCCCGCTCCGGTCGTCTCCGGTCATCCCGGCAAACTCCCTTCCCCGAACATTTCAGGCCCCAAACATTTTAAGCCCCGCCCAATTGGGCGCAGCGTATCCCCTGAAATTGAAAGGGAAATTGAAAAGTTCTGAAGAGCCGACGGCCAACGGATACGCTACCGCCTGCTCCCGAAAATTCTCATCCGCTTATTGTTCGGTTATACTGGCAAGGCAATTTGGAGCCGGGAGGCCGTGATGGAAATCTCTGCCAGGTATGTTTTTGACGCTCCGGCGAGCCAGGTTTGGGATACCTTGATGAATCCCGCCGCGCTGGCGCGTTGTATGCCCGGCTGCGAAAGCCTGGAGCCGGTGGGCGAAAATGAGTACCAGGCGGTAGTCAACGTGGGCGTCGGGCCGGTGCGGGGCCGTTACACCGCCAAAATCGCCATTACCGAGGCCCAGCCATATCAGTCCTACCGGCTGGAAATCAGCGGCAGCGGGTCGATCGGCTTTGCCAACGGCAACTCCCTCGTAACTCTGGAGGAGCAGAACGGCCAGACGATGGTGCAGGTAACCAGCCAGGCCCAGACCGGCGGTACGGTGGCCCGGGTGGGGCAGCGAATGATGGAAAGCGTCGCCAGAGGGCTGCTGGACCGTTTCTTTACCTGCTTGCAGGAATCGGTACAATTGCGCTAATACGTCAATTGCCCCATCGCTCTGTTTCAGGCGGGGTGCGTCAGCGCCGCCGCCGGCGGCCTCCCGGCAGTGGGCGTTATCCCGAACTTCGGGATTTGATCGTTGACCCCAATGCTACCACTGGAGCCACGGACGTAGCCGGTTGCCTACTCCCGCAACTGGCGCAGCCGGCGGCGGGCGGCCAGTTCCGCCCCCAGGCCCATTTCCACCCACCGGTATTCGCGGCCGAGGGTAAAGTCCTGAACGGTGCGGCGCAGCGGCGTATCCGACTCGGCCGCGGCGCAGCGAGCGTACAGCTGCGCTCCCTCGATGACCTGCCGCGCGAAGACATCGTGCACCGAGTCGCCGGGCTGGACCGCCACCAGCCGCGTTGCCAGAATACTGCCGCCGTCGATATCCGGCGTGCACTCGTGGACGGTTACCCCGATGCGGTCGAGCCGGCCGTCCACCAACGCCCAGAGGTGCGAGTCGAAACCGCGGTAGTAAGGGCTCAAGCCGGTGTGCAGGTTGAGAATCGGGCCAGCGATGGCATCGAAAACCGGCGACCGCACCACTCGGGTTCCGTACACCAGCGTCAGGTTGGGGCGCAACTGGCGCAGGCGCTCCACTGCGCCCCGGCCGTTGACGCTGTGGACCACGGTGGCCGGCGCGAAGATGGCATCGGCAAGGCTCGGTTCGCCGAGAAACCGGATGAGGGAGCGCCGGCGGATGCGGCCATCGCCGGTCAACCGGTGATAAAGCGACCGGGCGAGCTTTCCGGCGAACCTTCCCGGCCCGGCCCGCCACGCCCGCCGCAGCGCCGAGCGCCGGCCGCCGCTTGACCCCGTCTCTACGATGAGCTGAAGCTCCGGAAACTGCGCGGCCAATACCCGCGCCACATGCCGCTGCTCCACCCCGTCCCGGGTCAGCAGGACGACCGGCGGCCGGCTCATTCCTCGGCCCTCCGCCAGAGTTTGCGGTACATTGTGCGCAGCGCCGGTACGACTTCAATCTCGCTGGTCAGCAACCCGGCCGCCAACTCTCCGACATCGCTCCGGAAGAGGCGCGGCCCGGCGGAACAGCGGTTGCGCCGCCGCCCCACCACGAAATACCGCGCGACGTTGGCCGAGCCCAACGCTTCCAGCACGGTCGGGGCAACATCCGGCGGCGCCCCGCCGAAGGGAAAGCTGAAGGTGCAGGCGGCCCGGCCGGTCGCCTCCGTAATCTGCCGGAGCGGTTCCAAAATCTCGGCTTCCAGTTCCTCGCGGCGGATGCCGCGGGTGTGGATGTGGGTCCGGGTGTGGGAGCCGAAGCTGAATCCGGCAGCGGCAAGCGCCGCCAGGTCCGGCGGGCCGAGATACAGCCCCGTCTGGCGCGCCAACTCGCGCGAGGTCCCGCCGAGGCGCGCCGCCAGACGATCCCGCAACTCCGCCCGCTCTCCGGCGCTCCGGCCCGGCAGGACCTGGTAGAGGACGGTCTGCGCCGTAGCCCCCGCCGGCACGCCGCACACCGCGGCGAGCGCATCCGGCGCGGTCGTCTCGGCATAGCTCAGGAGGTTGTCCAGCAGTATTTCGCCCTCGAACACCGGGGACGTGGTGATGAAGAAGAGGGGCCGCACGCCGTAGGCCCGGAGTACCGGCGCGCCGACCTCCAGCACCGACCGGTAGGCGTCATCGAAGGTAACCAGCAGCGGCCGCTTCGGTAGCGCGCCTTCCAGAACATCGTCCAGGCTCACCAGGTCGTAGTCGCGGGAGAATCGCTTGATATGGGACTCGAACCGCTCGGGCGGAGTCGAGATGCGCAGCGGCCGCGTGAAAACACACGGCTCGGCGAGGTGGTGATAGATAACTACCCGTACGCCCCTGGAGAAATTTCCCAGCAGCCACGGGAGCGGGGTCATCGAGCTGGCCCGGCGGGCGAGATTGAGCATTACAGCTGACCTTGGAGCCTGGCCGCTACCTGACGCTCCGCCACCGTCCCGCCGCCCGGCGTTGCAGACTTACCCGGCCGGGCGCCCCGAAGTCTGCGCGCTCCGCCGCGAGACCCGCGGCGTCGGCCCGCCGTACCCCGAGGCTGCGCCGTCAGTTGGTGGGCCTGAGCGTACCGTATTGCGAACCTTTCGCTGGGAGGTGGCGCTATAGAGTGGATGAACCCCCATCTGCGGAAGAACCCAAACTGTGCAACGCCCTCTGCCCTCAGAGTCGCGCTTCACCCTGGGACGGTCCACGATAGCGCCGTCCGGGTCATGGACAACGAACAGAATATGCGCTTCCTGGGGGTATTTCGTCAAGTCGGCGCCCATTCCCTCCGTAACCCGGCTTGGGCTGGTGGCTCCCCGGATATACTTCCCCTCGATGAGCAAGTGCCCACGGTCAAGGGAAAAGTCTGGAACCACACCAGCTCTGGCGAAAGGCACAGACCGGTGCTCCCACTTCGCGCATAACCCTGGCGAGGTCGTAGGTCTTGAGGATGAGGTCGCCGGGGCAGCGGTTGGAGCAGAAGAAGGCGGTCAGGGGCTCTTTCAGCAGACTGAAGTTGCCCTTTGACTCCAGGCTTGGCAAAAGTTCATGGCTAATTGCTATTCACTGCCGCTAATTCGCTATACGAAAGGAAATAACCCCCTCGCCCATTCGATAACCCTGATTGCCGCTGCGATGAAGGGGAGCGCTTTGACGAACCGCCACGTGGCGGCCATTCGCCGCTTGAAGCCCGGTCGTCTTTCCGCCAGTGGAATAATTTCCAGTTCCCTGGCGAGCATTTCGGTTGACGCCTGGGCCACGGCTCCCACATCGTTGATCCCACGGTCCAGAGAGAGCAGCCCAACCCTGTTCATCACTTCCGAATGAGTCCTGGAGAAGAAGCGGCTGGGGGCCGACATCATTTCCCGGTATAGGGTAACGGCTCCGTCGCCATCGTCGACAATGGAACCAAGTTGCAGGTCGAGGGGCAACACGGGCTTGCCCTGGGCAATCATCTCTGTTCCGGCGGAATACGTGCCCTTGCCGCCGCCGATGGCGAGCATGGCGTCCGCCTTTTCAATCATCATCCTTCGGTACTCGCCGCCGGTAAACACTTCTCGCCTTATGAGACAGATTTCGACGGCGTTTCTCTGCTCCAGGTCTCTCAGCAGTCGCAGATTGGCATCGCCAATCTTTGACTCCGGCGCCGCGTCGGACATTACGATCCGAGCGTACGGGCGAGGGCTTTTGGTAGTGCTTTTGGCATAGCTCTCGACTTCGCGCAGCGCCAGCCAGTCGAATATGTGCGGCGCACCGCGTTCGTCTTTGGCGCTTTCCTCGTCGCCGGCAAGCACCACGACGCCTCCGCCCCGTTTCAACACCTCTGACGTGAAGCTCTTGACGAACTGAATAGCGGTGTCCAGCTTGTCGGCAGGGCATGAAAACCCGGCACTGCCGGAAAGTAGTATGAACTTGCCGTTCATCAGGGATTGCCTGCCTCAGTTCCCTGCACAGAACAGGTTGTCGAAATCTGCCTTGGTCCTGCAGGAGTTGACCTTGGAGCGCAACTGTGAAAAGTAGGTCGATGCACGGTCACGAAGCCTGGAGTTCGCCGGGCCAAGATATTCGTCCACGTATCCGGATTGCCCCGTGGTATCGGCGATTGGGCTTTTCACCGCCGTCATTGAGTGGCCGAGCAGGTGATTGAGCATGGACTTCGGGTCTTGCGGGCCTTGATAGTTCCCGAATGCGTCGATTGCGAGGGATTCTATGTGGTATCCGTTGAACCTCCTGCTCGGACGGCTAATGTAGCAGTCCGCCATGGCCTTCGCAAGTTTGATCACCGGCACTACTCTGCCATTCCTAGCCGTGTTGACCTGGGCGAGCTTTCTGGCAAAGTTCTCGGGTTGCGCCACGTTGCTCCACTTGGCGCTTCCGGGTTCGGCAATCCGCACGCCGCCGCTTTCGGTCCGAATGGCAGGCAGCACTTGGATTTCGGTCCCGTCGGAGTAGCCAACCGTTACTGCCAAGTTACCTGAGCTTACGGGATTTTGCGGAAGCCGTTTTTGGATGGTGTCCCGTACGTACTCTATGACTCTTGCGGGAGGCTGGTTCACGAGGGAAGACCGGTTCACTATCAGAAGGGCGTCGACGTCGCTGAGGCCGGTCACGTAGGTGCCTTTCCGAACGGAACCGCCGTACATGGTCTGTACTATATGCCCTTCACTTCGGATTATGTTGCACAGGCTTTCGAGATGTCGCGTAACCGCCTGCTGATTCCTGCGGGTGTACCTGGCGAGTAATTCCTCGCAGTAGCGGTTGAAGTTGTCGTTCGACATGAATCGCTTTCCTAATTATGGCTGTACCTGGTTTTCATCTTTGAGTTTGAGGAGATCATCCAAGACTATGATAGGCAAGCCGCGTCCGCGGCGAAAGTCGGTGTCGTTGGTGATGAAGCGTGCGCAACCCGCCCGCAGAGCGGTTGCCGCGTGGATAGCGTCGGGCGTCTTCAGGCCGGTCTCGGCGCGCCGGCGGGCAGCATCCGCTTGAATACGCGCAGCTGAGCACCTCTACTCTATTCAGACTATAGAATATACCAACAACCGTACCGCCAAGTCCACCCAGCGGCCCCCGTCCCCTTCCTCCACCACCGCCGTCCAGACCCAGACCTCCCGCCGCTTGCCCTTCCGCCGGGCCCCCGCGTGGCTCCACATCGCATCAAAGGCTATCACCCGGGCCGGGGGCTGCCCCGGCCGCCGCGCCGCCCGCCGCTGGGCTTCATTGAGGGCCAACTCCGCCGCCTGCTGGGCTTTTTTTAACCCAGGAAAACACCGTTTCCGGCAGGACCTCCAGGATTCGGCCGATGGCCGCCAGGCCGGCGCCCTCCTGGTACATCTCCAGGGCCCGATTCCTGACGGCTTCCGAATAGTAGGGGCGGTTGCCTTCCGGGGTGAAACGATGGTGGCAAGCGTACCGGGGGTAGGTCTGCTTCCCCGGGAGGGACTCCACCCGACGATGTCAATGTCGGCAAACCGGGGGTAGGTCCGCTTTCCCCGGGAGGGCCCATCCTTGGGGGGGGGGGCGGTGGGAACCCCAGTGGGGGCAATGAAAATCGTGAAGATATGTACGATATAGGCTCATTTAATTTTAATCTTGAATTAGAATTGCTATTCTCAATAGCTTGATTTAGTAATTTCTATGGTATATGCTATCCGGCGCAAATCGCCCTTGGCGAACATCAGGAGATGACTTAAACCCATGACCAACAAGTTGTCAACCATGCTCAGCCCCAGCTTAGCTTACCCCACCCCCAACCTGGGGGCGCGTTCGGGCATCCGTTGGATCGCCCCCGCCCTGATCCTGCTGCTTGCCCTGGCCGCCGCTCTCGGTTCCGGCTCGGCGGCCGCTCAGTCTTCTGACCTCGACCCTATAATAATTACCGGCCGAATATCCTTTGTCGGCCCGTCGGGGCCGGTGACGGAGGGCGAAACGGCGGTGTTCACGGTCACGCGGACCGTCACCAGTGGCACACTGAGAATACCTTACCAGGCGACAGAATTAAGAGGCGAGGGTAACACCCCCGTCTATACTGAGTCCGGCGAGGTGATCTTCGCGGACGGAGAAGGGGAACGGACGATCCGGTTATCGATCCCTGATGACAACTCGGTCGAGAAGAAGAATCGGTTTAAAGTGGATTTGCCTATTATCATCGGCTCATTTTGCAGTGGCCTCCCTTGCCCAAAGACCTTCAGCGAGACCGTCCAGATCCAGGACAACGACCGCTACCATCTGTCCATAGACTCGCCCAGCGTGGATGAGGGCCTCCAGGGCGCCACGGATCTCACCTTCACCGCGAGACTCAGCCATCCGACCAGCTTCCCCGTCGAAGTCGATTACGTCGTGGGCGGCACGGCCACCGCCGGCCCCGACTACACCGACGCCGACTACCGGGATCAGCTTACCATAGATGGAGCTGATGCCCCCCTTGAAGGCACCTTTACCTTCCCACCCGGTGAAAAACAGAAGCGGATCACCGTCACGGTCAACGGCGACAAGGAAATCGAGGAAGACGAAACGGTGGTGGTCGAGGTCGAACTGGCTAACGATGACGACAAAGCCCTTGCCTTTGACAACGGGCGCGAGGCGTCCGGCACCGGCACGATCCGAAACGACGATGACCCCGTCGACAGCATATCCATTGCCGGCCCGGCGCAGCCGGTGCCGGAGGGCCAAACGGCGGAGTTTACGGTCACGCGGACCAACACCAGCGGGACCAAACAATTAACTTACAGCACATGTGCCATAAGGGGCGCAAGCGACAACCCCACGCCTCACGTTGCTGACTGTCACCGCTATTCTACCGGCGGCAACGTGTCCTTCCAGTCCGGAGAGGGCGAGAAGACAATCCGTTTTCAGACACGTGACGACGATTACGTTGAGCAGCATGACCGGGTTCGAGTCACTTTGTTCACTAACCCTTCCCTCTTGGCGACCGCCCGGATCCAGGACAACGACCGCTACTCGCTGCACGTCGACGAACCCAGCGTGGTTGAGGGCGATTCGGGCGCAGCGGAGCTCACCTTCAACGTGGATCTCAGCAAGCCGGCCGACTTCCCCGTTGAAGTCAATTACACCGTGAGCGACCGCGGCACGGCGGACGCCGGCGACGACTACCAGAACCAGCAAGGCACCGTTACCTTCGCCCCCGGTGAAACCGAAAAGCAAATCACCGTCACGGTCAACGGCGACGCCGATTTCGAGGCAGACGAAACGGTGGTGCTCGAGGTCGAACTGGCTAACGATGACGACCGGGCCTATGCCGTTGCCAACGGGCATACGGCGTCCGGCAGCGGCACCATTGAGAACGACGACCACTACATCATCTCCTTCCGCGAGGGTTCCGACGGCTACGAGAACGTGGCTGGCAGCAACGCGCCGGTCCCGGTCCAATTCAAGGTGACGCTGGATCCGGAGGCGCCCGGGACGGTGGAGGTCGATTACGAGACCTACGATTCGCCCAGGCCGGGGCTGCGGGCGACCAGCGGCGCCGACTTCACGCGGACCAGCGGCACCCTCACCTTCGATCCCGGCGAGACGGAGAAAACGGTTGCGGTTACCGTCCTCGACGACGATCTCGTGGAAAACAAGGAGGAAGTGGGGCTTCGCCTGTCCAATGCGCAAGGGTTTGCGGTCAAGATCCAGCCCGCGGCGGAGGGGCCGGACGGAACCTGGTTCCAGTACATCCACAGCGACGAAGGCTACGACTACCTCATCTCGGTGCAGAACGACGGCCCGGACATCCTGACCGAGCCGGCCTCCGGGGCCACGGCCAGCCTCTCCTTCGTGCTGAACCTGTCCTCGGCGGCCTCCGGCCCGGTGATGGTTGACTACCAGACCGTTGACGGCACGGCCATCAGCGGCGGCGCGGCCGGCGAGGACGATTACGCCTCGGCCAGCGGCACGCTTACCTTCGAGACGGGCGATGCCTCCAAGACTATCAACGTCACGGTCAACGGCGACGACGTCTTCGAGGACGGCGCCCCCGAGAGCCTGTGGCTCCTGCTCTCCAACCCGCGCGGCCCTTCGGGAACCAACGTCGGGTTCGAGCTGGATAACCTCGGCTTTGAAAAACGCTCCTTCCTTGGCCTCATCGCGGACAACCCCCCGCGCCTGAAACTGACCGTCGATGCGCCAACGGCGCTGGAGAGCGATGTAGGTGGGACGCCCCTGCTCCCCTTCTTCTTCACCCTGCGCATGAATCAGCCGCAGCAGGAGGAGGTTACGGTCCGGGTGGGGAGCGGCGGCACGGCGATCGGTACGGGAGGGGCGCCGGACCGCACGACCGACTATATCCGCCCGGCGTTGGGGAACGTGACCTTCAAGCCTGGCGAAACGGAAAAGGAGCTGCGGTTCTACGTCCTGCCCGACAACCGAGTCGAAGAGGACGAGACGGTGGAAATCACGGTTACCGCGCCGCCGATCTTCAATCCGTCCGGGGATGATGACGTGGTGATCGTCGCCACCGGAACCATCCTGAACAACGACCACCAAGTCTGGGCCAATTGGCCGAAGGTGACCGAGGGCGCTGCCGGCGAGACGACGCCCCTGACGTTCAAGGTGACGCTGCGCCCGCCGGTGTCCAGCGGCGAGGTGACCATCGACTACCAAACGGCCGACCGAACTCACGGCCACGGTGCGCACCAGAACGACATCGACGCGGATTGGATCGGGAGCAACGACTACGAGGCGAAGAGCGGCACGCTCACCTTCCCGGCCAACACCGGCCGCCAGGAGATCGAGGTCACCGTGAACGGCGACGACTTCGACGAGCACGACGAATATTTCATCCTTGAGCTTTCCGGATTGAGCGGCCCTGAAGGGATTCGACTAGAGTTTCCGCCGGGCAGTAAAGGCAACTACAGAGGCACAATCAAGGATGACGACGACTTCGCGTACCGGGTCCCGACGGAGGAGAACACGCAGAGCGTGCCGGAGGGCGCTTGGCGGATGTTGATCGATGGCCGACGGAGATATCAGACGTTCGTCAGACTGGAGCTCTGGACGAACCGGCAATGGTACGGCAACCATGCTTCCTGCAACGCGGGGGAGGGCGGCACGGCCGTGGGAGCCGCTAATGGCAGAGATCACGGAGATTACTACCAGAGTGTCCCCAGCCCTGGAGTCCCCGGTGGCACTAATGTCCACAGCACTTTCATAAGTCATGCCTACTCGGGGGGGCCGGTTGACTGGACCGATGATTTTGGGGAGACCGGCTACCAAAACAGCGTCTGGTGCCATCTCCCGATATGGGGTGACCCCTTTGTTGAAGATGACGAGACGGTGGTCGTCGAATACCAGCACAGCGCGGTAGGGCACGGCGCAGACAATCCCATAACCCTGGGCACCATCACGATCCTGAACGACGACCATGCGCTCTCCGTCGACAGCCCCAGTGTGGACGAGGGCGACACGGGGACGGCGGAACTGGTGTTCACGGTGACGCTGGATCCGCCGTCGACCGGGACGGTGACGGTGGACTACGCCACCAGCGACGGCACCGCCAAGGCCGGCGGCGACGCGAACACCGGCGGCGACGACTACGAGCCGAAGAGCGGCACCCTCACCTTCGCGGCCGGCGAGACGACGCAGACGGTCACGGTCATCGTCAATGGCGACGAGACCTATGAAGGCGCGAGGGATACTCAAGACGAAACGGTGCTGCTCACGTTCTCGAATCCCTCCGGCCCGGGCTTTTCCACCATCAAACTGCCCGGCGAGCAAGAGCCGGCCGGTGGCCGGATCCAGCCCGGCGATCCTGCCTATACCCCGCCCCAGCCCATCCAGCATCCCAGCGGCACGATCCGGCACGACGATCCGTTCCCGACGGTATCAATCGGAGCGCCGGCCGCCCCGGTGGTCGAGGGCGAGGACCTGGTGTTCCCGGTAACCCTGAGCAAAGCGCACTACGAAGCGACCTGGCGCGTAAGATACCAACTGCTGGCCGACGGCTCAGCCACGCGGGGCGAGGATTACACCGCCGAGGGCTACAATGAGAATACCTGGGGAATCGTGGAGCTGGCGCCGGGCCAGACCAAGGCGTCAATCACGCTGAAGACGACGGACGACACGGCGGTTGAGGACGACGAGACGGTGCGGGTGCAGTTGTCCCGTCCGCCGGAAACGAATAACTTCCAAGTGGACTCGTCCAAGAATACGGCCACCGGCACCATCACCGACAACGACCTGCCGCAGGTGACGGTGGCCTCCGATGGCGACGTCACCGAGGGCGAGAATGCAGTCTTCACCCTGACGCGGACGAGAGATACGTCCAGCGAGATAACGGTGACCTTCACGGTGACCTTCACGGTGACCGGCGGCGAGTCGGCGCTGAGCGGCAGCGCGCCCACCACAGCCACCATCGCGGCCAACGCGGCCACGGCCACGGTGAGCCTGGCGACCGAGGACGACACCACCGACGAACCCAACGCCACCCTGACCCTGACCCTCGCCGACGGCGACGCCTACGACCTGGGCAGCGATAGCGCGGCCACGCTGACCGTCCAGGACAACGACGGGACGCCGGCGCTGACCGTGGCCGACGCCGCGGCCGCCGAGGACGCCGACCTGACCTTCGCCATCTCCCTAAGCCCGGCCGGTTCGGATACGGTGACGGTCAACTACGCCATCACGCCGGGCACGGCGCAAGCCGCGGACTACACCGGCGCCACCTCGGGCGCCCTCACCTTCGCCCCGGGCGAAACCGCCAAGAGCGTTACCCTCGATGTGGTGGACGACACGGTGGACGAGCCGGAGGAGACGGTGACCTTCACCCTATCCAACCATACCGGGACGGCCAGCATCGAGGACGCCACCGCCACCGGCGCCATCACCGACAACGACCTGCCCAGCGTGACCGTGGCCTCCGGCGGCAACGTCACCGAGGGCGCGGACGCCGAGTTCACCCTGACGCGAGCCAGCGAAAACACCGGCGCGGCCCTGCCCGTAACCTTCACGGTAACCGGCGGGGATGCGGCGCTGACCGATGACCCGCCGACCACGGCCACCATCCCGGCCGATGCAACCACGGTCACGGTGACCCTGGCAACCGAGGACGACAACACCGACGAACCCAACGCCACCCTGACCCTCACCCTGACCGACGGCGCCGCCTACGACCTGGGCAACGACCGCGCGGCCACGCTGACGGTGCAAGACAACGACGACACGCCGACAATCAGAGTAGCCGACGCCGCGGCATCGGAGGACGCCGACCTGGTGTTTGAGATCACCCTGAACCCGGCCAGTTCGGGAACGGTGACGGTCAACTACGCCATCACCCCGAACACGGCCCAGGCCGCCGACTACACCGGAACCACCTCGGGCTCCGTGACCTTCGCCCCGGGCGAGGCCTCGAAAGACGTCACCCTGGAGTTGGTGGACGACGCGCTGGACGAGACGGACGAGACGGTGACCCTCACCCTGTCCAACTTGACCGGGACGGCCAGCCTCGGGAACGCCACCGCCACCGGCACCATCACCGACAACGACGCGCCGGTGGTGACGGTGGCCTCCGGCGGCGACGTCACCGAGGGCGAAAACGCCGAGTTCACCCTGACCCGGGCCAGCGAGTCCATCGGCCAGCAGCTCTTGGTAGCCTTCGCGGTGACCGACGACGACACGGTGCTGACCGATGCCGCGCCGGTCTCGGCGGTGATCCCGGCCAACGCGACCACGGTCACGGTGACCCTGCCCACCGAGGACGACGATGCCGAGGACGACGACGCCACCCTAACCCTGACGCTGACCGACGGCGACGCCTACGACCTGGGCAGCGACGACACGGCCACGCTGACCGTGGCGGACAACGATACGCCGGAGGTGAGTGATACCGTCGTGACGGTCAAGGCGGTGAAGACCACCATCACGGAAGGCGATGATGCCGCCTTCGCGCTGACGCGGAAGGGAGGGCCACCGGGCCAGTTGGACGTGTCCTTCCGGGTGACCGGCGGCGAGTCGGTGCTGAGCGACGACGCGCCGACATCCGTTACCTTCGGGGAAGATCAGGCCACGGCGCCGGTCATCCTGGCGACCGACGACGACGATACCGACGAACTCGACGCCACTTTGACCCTGACGCTAACCAACAGCAGCGACTACAATCTGAGCCGGAACTCGGCCTCGGCCTCGGTGACGGTGGAGGACAACGATACGGTCCATGCGGAGGTGGCCTCCCCTAAAGTGACCGTTGCGGCGGTTGATGACCCGGTCATGGAGGGCGAGGACGCGGTGTTCCGCCTGACGCGGACGGGCGATGCGACCGCGGCCCTGCCCGTGACCTTCTCCGTAACCGACCCCGGGTCGGCGCTGACCAATGCCGCGCCCGCCTCGGCCACCATCCCGGCCAACGTGACCACCGCGCTGGTCACCCTAGCGACCACGGACGACGAGACCGACAAACCAGACACCACCCTGACCCTCACGCTCACCGACGGCGATGCCTACGACCTGGGCAGCGATAGCGCGGCCACCCTGACCGTCCAGGACAACGACCTCCCGGTGGTGACGGTAACCGCCGGCGGCGACGTGACCGAGGGCGCGGACGCCGAGTTCACCCTGACGCGGGCCAGCGAAAACACCGGCGCGGCCCTGCCCGTAACCTTCTCCGTAACCGGCGGCGCGGCGGCGCTGAGCGATGCCGCGCCCACCCAGGCCACCATCCTGACCGACGAAACCACGGTCACGGTAACCCTGTCCACCGAGGACGACAACACCGACGAACCCGACGCCACGTTGACCCTCACCCTCACAGACGGCGCCGCCTACGACCTGGGCAGCGACGACACGGCCACGCTGACCGTCCAGGACAACGACCTGCCGGTGGTGACGGTAACCTCCGGCGGCGACATCACCGAGGGCGCGGACGCCGAGTTCACCCTGACCCGGGCCAGCCAGGACACCGGCGCGGCCCTGGAAGTGACCTTCTCCGTGTCCGGCGGCGCTGCAATGCTGACCGCTGCCGCGCCCACCGCGGCCACCATCCCGGCCAACCAGACCACGGTCACGGTGACCCTGGCCACCGAGGACGACAACACCGACGAACCCAACGCCACGCTGACCCTGACCCTCGCCGACGGCGCCGCCTACGACCTGGGCTCCGACCGCGCCGCCACCCTGACCGTCCAGGATAACGACGACACGCCGGAGCTGACCGTGGCCGACGCCGCGGCCGCCGAGGACGCCGACCTGGTGTTCGCCATCAACCTGGACCCGGCCAGTTCGGGAACGGTGACCGTCAACTACGCCATCACCCCGAACACGGCCCAGGCCGCCGACTACACCGGAACCACCTCGGGCAAAGTGACCTTCGCCCCGGGCGATACCTCCAAGAACGTCACCCTGGAACTGGTGGACGACACGACGGACGAGCCGGAGGAGACGGTGACCCTCACCCTATCCGGTCTGACCGGGACGGCCAGCATCGCCGACGGCACGGCCACGGGAACCATCACCGACAACGACCTGCCCAGCGTGACGGTAACCTCCGGCGGCGACATCACCGAGGGCGCGGACGCCGAGTTCACCCTGACCCGGGCCAGCCAGGACACCGGCGCGGCCCTAGAAGTGACCTTCTCCGTGTCCGGCGGCGCTGCAATGCTGACCGCTGCCGCGCCCACCTCGGCCACCATCCCGGCCAACTCCACCACTGTGCTCGTCACCATGGCGACCGCGGACGACAACACCGACGAACCCAACGCCACCCTGACCCTGACCCTGACCGACGGCGCCGCCTACGACCTGGGCACGCCCTCGGTAGCCACCCTGACCGTCCAGGACAATGACGGCGCCCCGGCCCTCACCGCCAACGACGCCTCAGCATCGGAGGACGCCGACCTGGTGTTTGAGATCAACCTGAACCCGGCCAGTTCGGGAACGGTGACCGTCAACTACGCCATCACCCCGAACACGGCCCAGGCCGCGGACTACACCGGAACCACCTCGGGTTCCCTGACCTTCGCCCCGGGCGAAACCACGAAGGACGTCACCCTCAAGCTGGTGGACGACACGGCGGACGAGCCGGAGGAGACGGTGACCCTCACCCTGTCCGGCCCGACCGGGACGGCCAGCATCGCCGACGGCACGGCCACCGGAACCATCACCGACAACGACCTGCCCAGCGTGACGGTAACCGCCGGCGGCAACGTCACCGAGGGCGCCGACGCCCAGTTCACCCTGACCCGGGCCAGCCAGGACACCGGCGCCGCCCTGCCCGTGACCTTCTCCATAACCGGCGGCGCTGCAATGCTGAGCGATGCCGCGCCCACCTCGGCCACCATCCCGGCCAACGCGACCACGGTCACGGTGACCCTGGCCACTACGGACGACAACACCGACGAACCCAACGCCACGCTGACCCTGACGCTGACCGACGGCCCCGCCTACGACCTGGGCAGCGACGACACGGCCACCCTGACCGTCCAGGACAATGACGGCACGCCAGCGCTGACCGCCAACGACGCCTCAGCATCGGAGGACGCCGACCTGGTGTTTGAGATCACCCTGAACCCGGCCAGTTCGGGAACGGTGACCGTCAACTACGCCATCACCCCGAACACGGCCCAGGCCGCCGACTACACCGGAACCACCTCGGGCAAGGTGACCTTCGCCCCGGGCGATACCACGAAGGACGTCACCCTGAATCTGGTGGACGACACGGCGGACGAACCGGAGGAGACGGTGACCCTCACCCTGTCCGGCCCGACCGGGACGGCCAGCATCGCCGACGGCACCGCCACCGGCGCCATCACCGACAACGACCTCCCCTCGGTGACGGTAACCGCCGGCGGCGACATCACCGAGGGCGCCGACGCCCAGTTCACCCTGACCCGGGCCAGCCAGGATACCGGCGCGGCCCTGCCCGTGACCTTCTCCGTAACCGACCCCGGGTCGGCGCTGACCAATGCCGCGCCCGCCTCGGCCACCATCCCGGCCAACGCGACCACGGCGCTGGTCACCCTGGCCACCGCGGACGACAACATCGACAAACCCGACGCGACCCTGACCCTGACCCTCACCGACGGCGATGCCTACGACCTGGGCAGCGACGACACGGCCACGCTGACCGTCCAGGACAACGACCTGCCGGTGGTGACGGTAGCCTCCGGCGACGACGTCACCGAGGGGGCGGACGCAGAGTTCACCCTGACCCGGGCCAGCCAGGACACCGGCGCGGCCCTGGTCGTAACCTTCTCCGTAACCGGCGGCGCGGCGGCGCTGAGCGATGCCGCGCCCACCCAGGCCACCATCCTGACCGACGAAACCACGGTCACGGTAACCCTGTCCACCGAGGACGACAACACCGACGAACCCGACGCCACGTTGACCCTCACCCTCACCGACGGCGCCGCCTACGACCTGGGCAGCGACGACACGGCCACGCTGACCGTCCAGGACAACGACCTGCCGGTGGTGACGGTAACCTCCGGCGGCGACATCACCGAGGGCGCCGACGCCCAGTTCACCCTGACCCGGGCCAGCCAGGACACCGGCGCAGCCCTGACCGTGACCTTCTCCGTAACCGGCGGCGGGTCGGCGCTGACCGATGCCGCGCCCACCGCGGCCACCATCCCGGCCAACCAGACCACGGCCACGGTGAGCCTGGCCACCGAGGACGACAACACCGACGAACCCAACGCCACGCTGACCCTGACCCTCACCGACGGCCCCGCCTACGACCTGGGCTCCGACCGCGCGGCGACGCTGACCGTCCAGGACAACGACGGCGCCCCGGCCCTCAGCGCCAACGACGCCTCGGCCGCCGAGGACGCCGACCTGGTGTTCACCATCAACCTGAACCCGGCCAGTTCGGGCACGGTGACCGTCAACTACGCCATCACCCCGGACACCGCCCAGGCCGCGGACTACACCGGAACCACCTCGGGCAAAGTGACCTTCGCCCCGGGCGATACCTCCAAGGACGTCACCCTGAATCTGGTGGACGACACGGCGGACGAACCGGAGGAGACGGTGACCCTCACCCTGTCCGGCCCGACCGGGACGGCCAGCATCGCCGACGGGACGGCCACGGGAACCATCACCGACAACGACCTGCCCAGCGTGACGGTAACCGCCGGCGGCGACATCACCGAGGGCGCGGACGCCGAGTTCACCCTGACCCGGGCCAGCCAGGATACCGGCGCGGCCCTGCCCGTGACCTTCTCCGTGTCCGACCCCGGGGCGGCGCTGACCGATGCCGCGCCCACCTCAGCCACCATCCCGGCCGATGCCACCACGGTCACGGTGACCCTGGCCACCACCGACGACAACACCGACGAACCCCACGCCACCCTGACCCTGACCCTCACCGACGGCGCCGCCTACGACCTGGGCAGCGACGACACCGCCACCCTGACGGTGCAGGACAACGACCTGCCGGTGGTGACGGTAGCCTCCGGCGACGACGTCACCGAGGGGGCGGACGCAGAGTTCACCCTGACCCGGGCCAGCCAGGACACCGGCGCGGCCCTGGTCGTAACCTTCTCCGTAACCGGCGGCGCGGCGGCGCTGAGCGATGCCGCGCCCACCCAGGCCACCATCCTGACCGACGAAACCACGGTCACGGTAACCCTGTCCACCGAGGACGACAACACCGACGAACCCGACGCCACGTTGACCCTCACCCTCACCGACGGCGCCGCCTACGACCTGGGCAGCGACGACACGGCCACGCTGACCGTCCAGGACAACGACCTGCCGGTGGTGACGGTAACCGCCGGCGGCAACGTCACCGAGGGCGCTGACGCCCAGTTCACCCTGACCCGGGCCAGCCAGGACACCGGCGCGGCCCTGCCCGTGACCTTCTCCGTGTCCGACCCCGGGGCGGCGCTGACCGATGCCGCGCCCACCTCAGCCACCATCCCGGCCGATGCCACCACGGTCACGGTGACCCTGGCCACCACCGACGACAACACCGACGAACCCAACGCCACGCTGACCCTGACCCTCGCCGACGGCGCCGCCTACGACCTGGGCACGCCCTCGGTAGCCACCCTGACCGTCCAGGACAACGACGGCGCCCCGGCCCTCAGCGCCAACGACGCCTCGGCCGCCGAGGACGCCGACCTGGTGTTCACCATCAACCTGAACCCGGCCAGTTCGGGCACGGTGACCGTCAACTACGCCATCACGGCGGACACGGCCCAGGCCGCGGACTACACCGGAACCACCTCGGGCAAAGTGACCTTCGCCCCGGGCGATACCTCCAAGGACGTCACCCTGGAACTGGTGGACGACACGACGGACGAGCCGGACGAAACGGTGACCCTCACCCTGTCCGACCCGACCGGGACGGCCAGCATCGCCGACGGCACCGCCACCGGCGCCATCACCGACAACGACCTGCCGGTGGTGACGGTAACCGCCGGCGGCGACATCACCGAGGGCGCCGACGCCCAGTTCACCCTGACCCGGGCCAGCCAGGACACCGGCGCCGCCCTGCCCGTGACCTTCTCCGTGTCCGGCGGCGCTGCAATGCTGAGCGATGCCGCGCCCACCGCGGCCACCATCCCGGCCAACGCGACCACGGTCACGGTGACCCTGGCCACCGAGGACGACAACACCGACGAACCCAACGCCACGCTGACCCTGACCCTCGCCGACGGCGCCGCCTACGACCTGGGCTCCGACCGCGCCGCCACCCTGACCGTCCAGGATAACGACGACACGCCGGAGCTGACCGTGGCCGACGCCGCGGCCGCCGAGGACGCCGACCTGGTGTTCGCCATCAACCTGGACCCGGCCAGTTCGGGAACGGTGACCGTCAACTACGCCATCACCCCGAACACGGCCCAGGCCGCCGACTACACCGGAACCACCTCGGGCAAGGTGACCTTCACCCCGGGCGAGACCTCCAAGGACGTCACCCTCAAGCTGGTGGACGACACGGCGGACGAACCGGAGGAGACGGTGAGGACGCCGACCTGGTGTTCGCCATCCCCGGGCGAGTTCGGGAACGACCGTCCAAGGACGTCACCCTGTCCGGCCCGACCGGGACGGCCAGCATCGCCGACGGCACGGCCACGGGAACCATCACCGACAACGACCTCCCGGTGGTGACGGTAACCGCCGGCGGCGACATCACCGAGGGCGCCGACGCCCAGTTCACCCTGACCCGGGCCAGCCAGGACACCGGCGCCGCCCTGCCCGTGACCTTCTCCATAACCGGTGGCGCTGCAATGCTGACCAATGCCGCGCCCACCTCGGCCACCATCCCGGCCAACGCCACCACGGTCACGGTGACCCTGGCCACTACCGACGACAACACCGACGAACCCAACGCCACCCTGACCCTCACCCTAGCCGACGGCGCCGCCTACGACCTGGGCAGCGACGACACGGCCACCCTGACCGTCCAGGACAACGACGGCGCCCCGGCCCTCAGCGCCAACGACGCCTCGGCCGCCGAGGACGCCGACCTGGTGTTCACCATCAACCTGAACCCGGCCAGTTCGGGCACGGTGACCGTCAACTACGCCATCACGGCGGACACGGCCCAGGCCGCGGACTACACCGGAACCACCTCGGGCAAAGTGACCTTCGCCCCGGGCGATACCTCCAAGGACGTCACCCTGGAACTGGTGGACGACACGACGGACGAGCCGGACGAAACGGTGACCCTCACCCTGTCCGACCCGACCGGGACGGCCAGCATCGCCGACGGCACCGCCACCGGCGCCATCACCGACAACGACCTGCCGGTGGTGACGGTAACCGCCGGCGGCGACATCACCGAGGGCGCCGACGCCCAGTTCACCCTGACCCGGGCCAGCCAGGACACCGGCGCCGCCCTGCCCGTGACCTTCTCCGTGTCCGGCGGCGCTGCAATGCTGAGCGATGCCGCGCCCACCGCGGCCACCATCCCGGCCAACGCGACCACGGTCACGGTGACCCTGGCCACCGAGGACGACAACACCGACGAACCCAACGCCACGCTGACCCTGACCCTCGCCGACGGCGCCGCCTACGACCTGGGCTCCGACCGCGCCGCCACCCTGACCGTCCAGGATAACGACGACACGCCGGAGCTGACCGTGGCCGACGCCGCGGCCGCCGAGGACGCCGACCTGGTGTTCGCCATCAACCTGGACCCGGCCAGTTCGGGAACGGTGACCGTCAACTACGCCATCACCCCGAACACGGCCCAGGCCGCCGACTACACCGGAACCACCTCGGGCAAGGTGACCTTCACCCCGGGCGAGACCTCCAAGGACGTCACCCTCAAGCTGGTGGACGACACGGCGGACGAACCGGAGGAGACGGTGACCCTCACCCTGTCCGGCCCGACCGGGACGGCCAGCATCGCCGACGGCACGGCCACGGGAACCATCACCGACAACGACCTCCCGGTGGTGACGGTAACCGCCGGCGGCGACATCACCGAGGGCGCCGACGCCCAGTTCACCCTGACCCGGGCCAGCCAGGACACCGGCGCCGCCCTGCCCGTGACCTTCTCCATAACCGGTGGCGCTGCAATGCTGACCAATGCCGCGCCCACCTCGGCCACCATCCCGGCCAACGCCACCACGGTCACGGTGACCCTGGCCACTACCGACGACAACACCGACGAACCCAACGCCACCCTGACCCTCACCCTAGCCGACGGCGCCGCCTACGACCTGGGCAGCGACGACACGGCCACCCTGACGGTGCAGGACAATGACGGCGCCCCGGCCCTCACCGCCAACGACGCCTCAGCATCGGAGGACGCCGACCTGGTGTTCGCCATCAACCTGAACCCGGCCAGTTCGGGAACGGTGACCGTCAACTACGCCATCACCCCGGACACGGCCCAGGCCGCCGACTACACCGGAACCACCTCGGGCAAGGTGACCTTCACCCCGGGCGATACCTCCAAGAACGTCACCCTGGAACTGGTGGACGACGCGCTGGACGAGCCGGAGGAAACGGTGACCCTCACCCTGTCCGGCCCGACCGGGACGGCCAGCATCGCCGACGCCACCGCCACCGGCACCATCACCGACAACGACCTGCCCTCCGTGACGGTAACCTCCGGCGGCGACATCACCGAGGGCGCCGACGCCCAGTTCACCCTGACCCGGGCCAGCCAGGACACCGGCGCCGCCCTGCCCGTGACCTTCTCCGTAACCGACCCCGGGGCGGCGCTGACCGATGCCGCGCCCACCTCGGCCACCATCCCGGCCGATGCCACCACGGTCACGGTAAGCCTGGCCACCGAGGACGACAACACCGACGAACCCAACGCCACCCTGACCCTGACCCTGACCGACGGCGCCGCCTACGACCTGGGCTCCGACCGCACGGCCACCCTGACGGTGCAGGACAATGACCTGCCGGTGATGAACGACGGCAACGCCCTCCCCCACGTGACAATCGTGTCGGCAACGGAGCTGGAGAACGGAGAGGTTGTGTTCACCCTGAGGCGGACGGGGAATCTGTCGGTCCCACTGGTGGTCAGATACCAGGTCGTCTATCGAGGTCAAGGTGTCACCCTGCGGGAGGGATACTGGACCTTCGCGGAAGGAAGTTCCACCCTGGAGATACGCGATCCGGAATTCGCGGAGGGCATCGTCACCGAGGCCGACAGAACGGTGGAATTGACCCTGCTTCCCCCCGACGACCATGCCTCCGGGTATGTGGTGGGGGATCCCTCCGAGGCGACGCTGCGGGTGGCGGGCACTCCTCGGCCGGCGCTCAGCGTGGCCGATGCCGCCGCATCCGAGGACGCCAACCTGGTGTTCGCGCTGACCCTGAGTCCGGCCAGTGAGTTGTCGGTCACCGTCGATTACGCCATCACGCCGGGCACGGCGCAGGCCGAGGACTACACCGGCACGACCTCGGGCACAGTGACCTTCGCCCCCGGCGATACGTCAAAGAACGTCACCCTTGACGTCGTGGACGACAGCATCGCCGAGCCGGATGAGACGGTGACGCTCACGCTCACGGTGACGCTCGCCGACCGACATGAGGACGACCGGCTCAATACTGGGTTCTACCACGTGGGGACGGCACGGATCGCCGATGCCACGGCCACCGGCACCATCACCGACAACGACCTCCCGGTCGAACCCCCAGACGGCAACGACCTGCCGGTGGTGACGGTGGCCGCCGGCGGCGACGTGACCGAGGGCGAAAGCGCGGAATTCACCCTTACGAGGGACGGAGTGACGACCGAGGCCCTGCCCGTAACCTTCTCCGTGACCGGCGGCGATGCAGTGCTGAACGATGACGCGCCAACTTCAGCAACCATCCCGGCCAACACGACCACGGTCACGGTGACCCTGGCGACTACCGACGACAACACCGACGAACCCGACGCCACTTTGACCCTGACCCTGACCGACGGCGCCGCCTACGACCTGGGCAGCGACAGCGCGGCCACGCTGACGGTGGCGGACAACGACGACACCATCAACGACGAGCTCCCGGTGGTGACGGTAACCTCCGGCGGCAACGTCACCGAGGGTGAAAGCGCAGAGTTCACCCTTACGCGGGACGGAGTGACGACCGAGGCCCTGCCCGTGACCTTCTCCGTAACCGGCGGCGGGTCGGCGCTGAGCGATGACCCACCAACTTCAGCCACCATCCCGGCCAACGAAACCACAGCCACAGTGAGACTGGCGACCGAGGATGACAACATCGACGAACCCGACGCCACCCTGACCCTCACGCTCACCGACGGCGATGCCTATGACCTGGGCAGCGACAGCGCGGCCACGCTGACGGTGGCGGACAACGACGACACCATCAACGACGAGCTCCCGGTGGTGACGGTAACCTCCGGCGGCAACGTCACCGAGGGCGAAAGCGCAGAGTTCACCCTTACGCGGGACGGAGTGACGACCGAGGCCCTGCCCGTGACCTTCTCCGTGTCCGACCCCGGGTCGGCGCTGACCAATGCCGCGCCCACCTCGGCCACCATCCCGGCCAACCAGACCACGGTCACGGTGGCCCTGACCACCGAGGATGACAACATCGACGAACCCGACGCCACCCTGACCCTCACGCTCACCGACGGCGATGCCTACGACCTGGGCTCCGACCGCGCGGCCACGCTGACCGTACAGGACAACGACGACACGCCGGAGCTGACCGTGGCCGACGCCTCGGCATCCGAGGACGCCAATCTGGTGTTCGAGCTGACCCTGAACCCGGCCAGTTCCCAGGAGGTCACCGTCAACTACGCCATCACGGCGGACACGGCCCAGGCCGCGGACTACACCGGAACCACCTCGGGCAGCGTCACCTTCGCCCCGGGCGATACCACGAAAGACGTCACCCTGGAACTGGTGGACGACGCGCTGGACGAGCCGGACGAAACGGTGACCCTCACCCTGTCCGGCCCGACCGGGACGGCCAGCATCGCCGACGCCACCGCCACCGGCACCATCACCGACAACGACCTGCCGGTGGTGACGGTAGCCGCCGGCGGCGACATCACCGAGGGCGCGGACGCCGAGTTCACCCTGACCCGGGCCAGCCAGGACACCGGCAAGGCCCTGTCCGTGACCTTCTCCGTGTCCGACCCCGGGTCGGCGCTGACCGCTGCCGCGCCCACCGCGGCCACCATCCCGGCCAACCAGACCACGGCCACGGTGGCCCTGGCCACCGAGGACGACAACATCGACGAACCCGACGCCACTTTGACCCTGACCCTCACCGACGGCGCCGCCTACGACCTGGGCAGCGACCGCGCGGCCACGCTGACGGTGGCGGACAACGACGACACCACCAACGACGAGCTCCCGGTGGTGACGGTAACCTCCGGCGGCAACGTCACCGAGGGCGAAAGCGTAGAGTTCACCCTTACGCGGGACGGAGTGACGACCGAGGCCCTGCCCGTGACCTTCTCCGTGTCCGGCGGCGGGTCGGCGCTGAACGATGACCCACCAACTTCAGCCACCATCCCGGCCAACGAAACCACGGCCACGGTGACCCTGGCCACCGAGGACGACAACATCGACGAACCCGACGCCACCCTGACCCTCACGCTCACCGACGGCGATGCCTACGACCTGGGCAGCGACCGCACGGCCACCCTGACCGTCCAGGACAACGACGACACGCCGGAGCTGACCGTGGCCGACGCTTCGGCATCCGAGGACGCCAATCTGGTGTTCGAGCTGACCCTGAACCCGGCCAGTTCGGGAACGGTGACCGTCAACTACGCCATCACACCGGACACGGCGCAGACCGCGGACTACACCGGAACCACCTCGGGCGCCCTCACCTTCGCCCCCGGCGATACCGTCAAGAAGGTCACCCTCAATCTGGTGGACGACGCGGCCGCCGAGCCGGACGAGACGGTGACCCTCACCCTGTCCGGCCTCACCGGAACGGCCAGCATCGCCGACGGCGCCGCCACCGGCACCATCACCGACAACGACCTGCAGGTCGTGACGATCGAATCGGCAACGGAGACGGAGAACGGAGAGGTCGTGTTCACCCTGAGGCGGCGGGGGAATCTGTCGGTCCCACTGGTGATCAGATACCAGGTCGTCTATCGAGGTCAAGGTGTCACCCTGCGGGAGGGATACCGGACCTTCGCGGAAGGAAGTTCCACCCTGGAGATGCGCGATCCGGAATTCGTGGAGGGCATCGTCACCGAGGCCGACAGAACGGTGGAATTGACCCTCCTTCCCCCCGACGACCATGCCTCCGGGTATGTGGTGGGGGATCCGTCCGAGGCGACGCTGCGGGTGGCGGGCACTCCCCGGCCGGCGCTCAGCGTGGCCGATGCCGCCGCATCCGAGGACGCCAACCTGGTGTTTGCCCTGACCCTGAACCCGGCCAGTGAGTTGTCGGTCACCGTCGATTACGCCATCACGCCGGGCACGGCGCAGACCGGGGACTACACCGGCACGACCTCGGGCAGCGTGACCTTCGCCCCCGGCGATACGTCAAAGAACGTCACCCTTGACGTCGTGGACGACAGCATCGCCGAGCCGGACGAGACGGTGACGCTCACGCTGACGCTCCCCGACCAACCTGAGGACGACCGGCTCGATCCTGGGTTCTACCGCGTGGGGACGGCACGGATCGCCGATGCCACCGCCACCGGCACGATCGGGGACAATGACCTGGACGAGAAACCCGGCACGGTTCGGCATCTGTCTGTCTCCGTCGACACCGGCAAGCTGACCATCTCGTGGGAAGCCCCCGACGCCGGCGGCAGGGCTGCTGGTTACGATGTCGACTACGAACTTGCGGGCTCGGCCGACGGGTGGACGACAGCCCTGGATGGCGGCGAGGCCACCAGTGTTACCATCACAGGCCTAGCCCCCGGCGACTACCGTATCCGGGTGCGGGCCACCAACCCATACGGCAACAGCAGGTGGGTTCGCGACCGGGTCACCGTCGGCGACTGATGCTCGCGGGCCGCAGCGCGACTTGGCGCCATTCCGTCCGGTGCCGGGCATCGCCTGAAGCCACGCCTTCGGCTCCTCGTCCGGCCCGTCTTCCAGGGTGTGTCGTCAAATTCGAGATATGGTGGTGGGTTGGCCGGGCAACCCACCTGGCAGGATTGTCCTGGATTTTAAAGAATGGCGTGGGATGGCCGCCCGTTATGCCCAAAGTGCCGCATCTTTCCTGGCCGCCTGCCAAGTCCGCGCTCTGATGCTTTGGAGTAAATAACTGATGTTACGCAGCCTTGAGGAGTCGCAGTTCGTCAAAGGCGTGTCGAACAGCTTGGAGATATATCCGGGTTCTCAAGGCAAAATGATTCATCCGGTGTCTCACGCTGATCCATTCCAGGCGACCGGCCGAGTAGATAGCCATGAAACAGTGATTGCTCTGAGTTCGGACGGTCTTCGCCGGTGACTTGGCAAGTGCGGCGTTGCCCTTGAGAGTCTTGTGAAAGGTCTCCACTTGCCACCTTCTCTGGTAGATCGCTTTGATGGTCTCGCCGGCGCCGTCCAACTCGCTGCAAGCCAGATGCGGCTTGACCTGCTTCCACAGGGTTCCCGAGTCATAGACCTCTTGGACAGGAAGCGGGTTATCCTGTCATGGCTGACTTCGCCTCCCAGCAGGTCAGACAGGCCGGTCGCCGTCGTCGCTTCGCTGAAGGATCTTTCCGGTAGCCCGACTAATTCCTAGAAGCTGGTGTCTCTGAAAGATGCTCACTGCCCGTCATGCTCCACGCCGAGGACAGTATCAAAGCTCTGCGACAGATGTTCGCCGACGCGGCGCAGACCAGACCCATAGAGCGAAATGCGGTAGTCAGGTTCGACCAGAGGGACGCTTTTCATCTGGCGGCGTTGTGGATTGCGGATAACAGTGACCTGTTCAACGGACTGGGCGAGATGGAGCGCTTCTCCATTCCCGGAAGCAGCCACAACATCATCGCCATCAACCAGTCGGCGGTGACGCTTAAGACAGTGGAAGTCGGTTACACTGGACGGGTCAGCAGAGACCGCAATGATGGAACAATGCTGGAACAATGCTGGACCTCGATTTCCTATACAAACACTGTATGACGTGGACCGATGATTTCATACCCGCAGCCAGACCCGAATACAACGACCTCCTGGCTGGCGCGGTTGGCAACTCCGACATACCCCAAGAGCGCGCCCAGGACCTGGCCTACAACTCCACCGTCCTTCGGCTCCTCGCCGGTTGCCATCACGATTGGACAAAAGACGGCTCCGACTGGAAAGCATTGGCCGCATTGCTCCAGGAAGCCCCGCTGAAGCTGGGAAGCGATGCGGGGACCTTGTTGGTGGACGCGGGTGGGTTGCCCCTGGGGGCATTCACCGGACGCTCAACGAGGTCTGGTGGTGAGAGCTATCGACTACATCATACGCCGGGCGAAAGAAGCAAAGCGATCGGGATTTGGAACGCAGACGCCCCGGGAGGTTCGACATGACTCTGGTCATACCCGCGATAAACAATCAATACAACCTGCGCATCCCGGCCCACCGGTTTCGTCAGAGCGCGCGTGCCGTGTATTACTTTGCGCTCGATCTGGAAACCCCTGACGGGCTGCTGCCTCAGCGCGTGGAGGACAAGGTGGTCAGAGAGGCCAACCGGCGCCTCACGCCAAGCCACGCGAAAAACATCCAAAGATACCTGTAGGAGAAAGACGACTGGTTGCCGGGAGCATTGATGCTTGGGATCGCGCCCAATGCGGTGGAATTTGCTCCCTACTCGAATGAACCGGGCGAGCCGGCCAGTCCCAATTTTGGCAAGTTACGTATTCTGACCAACCGCGCCAATACCATGCGGATCTTCGACGGTCGGCACCGTCGCCGCGCCATACAGGAGGTTCTCGTCGAATGTGAGAATTCTTGATTTTATCCGGCATGGTGGGCCGGACTGGACGAAATCGAGAACCGGAGCCGCTTCCGCCGGCACCCCATCCTGCGGCATGGGGATGGTGTACGTCAGCACGGCCTCGTCCTCAATGCTCTCGATGCCCTTGACGAAGTTGCGGATGAGGGTCTTCCGCTCCGGGAAAGTCCCTTCCTGGAAGAAGGATAGCATTTTCCATACGTCTATTTTCGTCATTCCTGCGGAAGCGGGAATCCAGAATCCGGCATCCACCAAAGACGTGGTTGTTGCCTAACGTGTCTGGATTTCGGCGAAAGCCGGAATGACAGTGAATATGACGACACCCCCTGGAGAAACTCGCTTCAATGGGGCCACCGCCTTTCGGCGGTGGAAACCCCTCGTGGTCGGCATAATCGCCCTACCGGTTCGCCGACCACAAGGAACGGCTGATTGACCTGCGGCGGCGGGTGTGCACCATCAGCATGAAGACGGTGGAGATCGTAGGCGCATGGCCATTGGGACGGGGAGCATCTGGTGGTGGCCGGCGGCCGGGACCGGCGGGAGTGGGAGACGCTGGGATTATCTCAATGGTTCGGCAAACCGGGCGGGCCGGACGATGACCCTGACTACCAGGCTTGGTTGGCTGCGTTGCCGGACATTCGCGACGCCGGAAATGGGAAGCGGGGCCGCCTGAAGGCGGCCCCGCTCGATCCCTGCTGTGCATTTGGGGTCGTCCGGGCGGCCTGGGCCGCCGGCGCCCGGTCGCGGGCAATGAAGAAGGGCCGTCCCCCCGGAGGAGAGCGGCCCATGCAGGTTGGGATAGTGCTGAGAGGCCCGGACGCCCCGCCGTCATTGGCTGAGCTTCCGCAACCTACGCCGGGGCGAGTCGCCCCAGCAGCAGGATGCCAACGCCCCGGCCGGCAACCGCGATGAAAGCCCGCTGGCGCCGCTCAATGACGCCTTCGACCTTCGCCGCGACGGACTGGAGCTGGATAAACCGTTCATTGACAGGAGCAGCCGTTCCAGCGCATCGCACATGCGCCCCGGCGCCCACCTGCACCCCACCGGGCCAGGGCTGTTCGGCCGGCGCAGCGTCCTGGGGGTCAGGGAGGCGGCCGGCCTGTGGCACCCGGCGGGGGCCAGGGACGAGACGCCTCTGGTGGCCCGCGCCGGGTCCAGGACCCTTTTGCCCCCAGCCAGGAACACCAGCGGCGGCGCCCTGGTGGGCGAGACCACCACCGGCCCGGTACATAAGATCCACTTCCCCCAGGACCTGCTACGCCGCCACCACCTCTACGTGGTCCGCACCCCCAATGGGCAAGTCCACCCTGATGCAGCGCGTCATCGCCCACAAGCTCAGGGAGAAGGCGGCGGGCAACGACACCGATGCCATCATCGTCGTGGCCCCCCACGCCAACCTGGTGGGCAGCGTGCTGGGTCAGGTGCCGGGGAGCCTCGTCGAACAGGTGAGGCTCATCGACCTGACCGACCAGCGGGGCTTTCCCGGCATCGACCTGCTGGACACCCGCATCTTCGCCGATAGGGACCGCACCGCCGACTCGGTGGTGCGGGTGGTCCACGGCCTGTGGGAGCAGTGGGGCCCCGGATGCAGTCCATCCTGGAGCACGCGGTGAAGAGAGGGGAACGGATTCGGTCATAAACGGGTCATAGAGTCCATCCTGCAGCACGCGGTGAAGAGCCTCCACGAGGCCAACGGGAGGTAGGCGCCGGAGAACCAGTACACCATCCTGGACGGGCTGCGCATCCTCTCCGACGACGACTTCCGGAGCGAGGCCCTGAGCCAAGTGGACGACCACCACCTGCTGCGCTGGTGGGCCCGGGAGTCGGCGCCTGGCGGAGGGACTACCAGGGCTTGGCCCTTGCCCCGGTGCAGACCCGACTGGCCTACTACGCATCGTCCAAGACGGCCCGGGCCATCCTGGGCCAGCCCCGCTCCACCATCGACCTGCGGGAGACCATCCAACAGGGCGGCGTCCTGCTGGTGGCTACCGCCCAGGGCAGCGTGGGCCGGGACGTGGCCGCGTTGGTGGGATCCTCATCCTCAACCTGGTGGACTGGGTGCTCCGAGACCAGGGCAGCCTACCGCCGGAAGAACGGTGGGGCGCCCTGGTCATGGTGGACGAGATGCAGACCATGCCCGGCGTGGACTACGAGTCCATGCTCTCGGAACTGGGCAAGTTCGGAGCCAACTTCATCCTGGCCACCCAGAGCCTGGCCAAGCTGGAGGACCTGTCCCGCACCATGCGCGACACCGTGCTGGCCACCGTGGGCTGCCTGGCCGCCTTCCAGATGGCGGGGACCGATGCCCGGCAGTTGGTGTGGGAGTTGGGCAAGGAGCGGGTCAGCGAGGATGACGTCACCTCCCTGGACGTGCACCAGTGCTACGTGCAGGCCACCGTGGGCGCCCAGCGCATGGACGCCCTCCATGCGGGCGCTCCCGCCGGAGCCGGGGAACCCGGCGGTGGCCCGGCGGTGGCCCGGCGCATCCGGGACCTGGCCCTGGGCTACCTCACGGCGCCGGAGGACATCGGCCCCCAGGACGACGAGATGCGGAAGTTGGTGGAGAAGTACCGGGCGGAGTTGGAGCAGCTCCGGCAGGGTCCGGGCTGCCGCAGGGAGAACCAGGCCAGCCCGCCGGCCCAGCCCAAGCCCACCAACCGGCGCAACCAACGCAGCCGGCGGCAGGGGCAGCCTGCGCCCGGGCCCGATCGCTTCACGTTCAGCACGTTCCGCCGCAATGCGGCAGGGGCAGCCCGCGCCCGGGCCCGATCGCTTCACGTTCAGCACGTTCCGCCGCAATGCGGCAGGGGCAGCCCGCGCCCGGGCCCGATGCGGGAGTGGAGCAGGGCTATGACGAGGAGCCAGGCGACGTTGAACCGGACGGCGAGGGGGAGGCCGGGGAATGAGGCGCCTCGGCGACACTGGAATAGAGCTGCTTCGCCGGCTGGCCCGGATGCCCTTCCTGGACCGGCTGGAACTGGCCGCCCTGACCGGGCGGTCCCGGGGCGGGGTCTATGAGGCGGTGGCCCGGCTGGAGGACGCCGGCCTCGTCGCCTCCATGCCCCACGGCACGCCTCTGCTGCCCCCACCCGCCGGTACTATCTCACCCAGCGCGGCGTGAAGGCGCTGGCCCTGGAGGAGGTCCGGCCCAAGGACGTCTGCTCCGCGAACATCCCCTGTCCCTGCGCTTCCGGCGGGTGCTGCCGGAACGCCAGGACGCCGCCGCCGTCATCTACCGCTTGGCCGCCGCCCTGGCCGGCTTGGGCCATCCCGTCCGCTTCCGCTGGCGCCGCGCCCTGCCCCAGGACGCAACCGTGGTGCTGCCTGACGGTCGCATGTTGGCGATGGTAAGGCAGGGGGGCACCGCCGAGCGCACCGGTTTCGCCAAGCGGCTCTGGCGGCTGGCCCAGGGTCCCCGTCCCGGCGCCATCCTGGTGATCGCTCCCGACGAGGTGCGCCGGCGCCAAGCCCGCCAACTGCTGTGGGACCTGGAGAACACCGCCTCCGTCCAGCGTTTCATCGCCGCCCTGAACCGCCAGGCCCGAAAATGCGGCTGGGACGTCGAACAGCTGGCCCCGCACCACCGGGCCTCCCATTACTTCCGACACTACGGCGCCCCCCGCTCCCTCCACCCCGACGCCTTCGGAACCCTGCGCCGGGGTGACGCGCTGTGTTCCTTCTTCCTGGAGTACGAACGGCGGGCGGTCCGCCCCGCCACCACGGCCCAGCGCCTGGCCCTCTACCTGCGCTACCACTCCTCCCACCGGCCCGCCGACGACCACGGCCAGAGGCCCCTGGCGCTGGTGGTCTTCGACGCCCCCGTCGCCCTTACCCACTTCCTGGAGGCGGCTCGAAGAGAGATGGAGCGGGTCCGGGTGCCACTGCCCCTGCTGGCATCCTAGCAGGAAATCGTGGAACGGGAGGGGCCGCTGGGTTCCGCGTGGCTGGCGCCCGACGGCGATTTCCGGCCGGTCGAACCCCTGTATCACTACCAGTGAAGCACCACGATATAAAAGGAGGATGACTGGCATGAGAACCTACTACGTCGGCGAATGCCGGAGCCGAAACCTTTACGTCGCTACCGCCTTGGGGGTGGACGGAGAGGCGTGGAGCGCCAGGTCCGGGCGCGTTCAGGACTGGCCCCGGCGCCGGCGTCATCAAAGCCGAACCGGGGGCCAGGTCCGGGCGCGTTCAGGACTGGCGCCGCGTCATGGAGGACGACTTCAACTTCCCCACCGGGCGGACCCTGCGCGGCGCGGACCTCCTGTCCCCCAATGGAACCCCCTTCCTCCAGAGCCGCCGCAATCCCCTGCCCATCTTGGAGGAGGGGCTGGAAATCATGATGCAGGCCCTGCGGGTCGTGGAGCACTCGCCAAACAACCGGGGTGCCATCAGCGTGATCAACGTCTGCCGGCGCATTGTCCCCCTGGCGGGCAACCGCGTCTGGAACCGGGCCGTTTCCTGGGGACGGCTCCTGGAACTGGCCGACGCCTCCTTGGTGGCGGACAGCCGCTGCGCCCTTTTCATCGAGGATGAGGAGCGGTTGGACGGGCTTCCCGCCTTGGCGGCCGGGCCCGTTCACCGTGACCCCGTGCTGGCAGCCTGCCGGTGGGCCCGGTGCGGCGGGGCGCAGACGGCGGTGCCGCCGCACCGGGTGGCCGGGGACGATGAGTTGCTGCAACCGGTCGGGCTGGTCTCCTACTCCCTGCTCCAGCAGGAGGACCCCACTGCCATGTCGGAGGCCCTCAACTCCCACCTGGCCTTCGGCATCCTGAATAGCGTCCTCGACCGCCGGGCTGCCCCCAGGCCCCCCAGGGAGTAGCACTGCTGTGAGCGGCCAGGACCCGTGAGCATCGCAACAAAAAAGGGCCGGACGGAATGATCCGTCCGACCCCGTAGTATCCGGGAAACCCGTCGTGCCCTGGTCAGTCCTGGACCGGCGTGGACACAGCGCAACCCATGCTTTCGGCATCCGGGCCGGCGGCCACCGGCTCTCCCGCCTCGGGCAGCAGGTGGTGGAGCAGCCCCAGCCTGGCGGCCAGGGCGAACAGCGACGCCAAGTGGCCGGAGCCAACCCGGGAACCCGCCTTCCAGCGCCCCACGTGTGGGCGTTGACCCGCAACTCCCGGTCCAGCCCCCGCCTACTGAACCCGGCGGCCCGTCGGAAGCGGTCCAGCCGGTCGGGGAAGTCCGAGGGGAACTCCTCCGGCATGGTGCGGTAGACGTACTGCTGGCGGCTTCCCATGCCCTAACCCCCCTCGCCGTCGTCGCCCTCGGCGACCAGGTGGCAGCCGCCGGATAGGTCCCGCGCCAGGGCTACCATGGCCCTGGGGCCGGGACCCGTCCCCAACCCTCTCCCCACCGCAGCGTGGCGTCGCGCTCCGTTACGGTTGCTCTGGCGGCCAGTTGCCACCAGGTCAACCCGGTCTTTTCCCGCAAACACACCAGCCCTTCGGCGAAGTGCTCTGTCGGCAATGGGGAAATGCTGTCGTCAATTGGTAGTCTTCCTTCCTCGGTCATGGTTCTACCTCCCAAGTTGATGGATTACGATCACGTTCTCGTCCGCGAGCACGGCCAGGCCACCGGGCAACCGCACCAGGGCCAGCATGTCGCCGCCGTTGGGCTGCACCCCATGCCGGCGCCAGCGCCACAGCTGCCGGCTGTCCACCCCCATGGCCACGACCATCCCCTCCCGGGACAGGCCGGTCAGCCGCCTGATGGACTCCAGCCTCTCCCGGAAGTCCTCCGGCAGCCGGGCCACGCCCGGCGGTATCGCCATGGGCGTCCCGATGTTTGTGCGGCAGCCAGGCATCGACCCGCTCCAGGACGAAGAGAACGTCGAAGTCGGACACCCCCAGGACCTCCATCAGCCGCCTCCGGGTCTCCGCGAGGGAAAGCATTCCCTGTTGATCAGCTGGGACAGGAACCCTGAGGAGCGCCCGATGCGCCGGGCCAGTTCGTTCTGAGTCAGGTTGAGGCGGTTCAGCAGTTTACAGACCGCCTCCGCCTTGGGCCTCACCCGGTAAAGGGTCTGCTGGCGTTTCATCCGGCTGCCTCCTTGCAGGACAGGTCCTCGTCGGCGCGCGCCGGGGCGTTGACGGCGGGGGCGCCCTTGTCGACGCTCCCGGTCCCGTCTTCGCTGCCGCCCATGGGAACGGGGTACAGTTCGGAGTGGGTCAGGCAGTGACGGGCGATGATGCGAGCCAGGAGCGCCGGCGCATTGAGGGCCGGCGCTCCTGGCTCCTGGTGAGTCCTTGCTTCTTGCTCAAAACCCTCGGTTCTCCTGGAAATCCGGCGTCAGCAGCCAGTGGCGCATCGCCGCGCCCTTGGGTATAATGGCCGAATAGAACATTCGGTCGGTGTCATCAGACTGTACCAACAATGCAATCAGAAGCACAATGGCCTTTTCGTCCATTTAGGGCCGCCATTGACAAGTGATTGCAAGAATGAAACAATGATTCGACCGGAATCAGGCAGAAATTATGCAGCACAAGATGATCGCTTTAATGGTACGAGGGGTGACATGATGGGGCAGCACGACGACCAACGGATCGAGGAGCTGGGGCCCCTGCTCAAGCGGCTCCGGGGAGACACCAGCCTCCGCGACGTGCGCGGGATGACCGGCATCTCCAACTCCTACCTGTCCCAGATAGAGAGGGGCGACCGCCGGCCCGGCCCCAGCGTGCTGAAACGCCTGGCCTCCCTCTACGGCGTGGACGTCCACGACCTGCTGGAGCGAGCCGGGTTCCTGGACGAACCGAAGGACGTGACTCCCAGGGACGACGAACCCCAGGAGGTGGAGCGGGCCTACCAGTACGTGCTGGCCGACCCCAAGTTCCGGGTGGGCACCCGGCCCTCCGGCCCCCTGTCCCTGGAGGCCAAGCGGTTCATCGTCGAGATGTACGAGCGCTTCACCGGCAAGCGGCTGTTGGAATGATGATGACCATGACTATTGAGGACTTCTGCGACGAACTGATGCGCGACGACCACCCCATGCAGAGGCTGGAGCCCGAGGGGCTGGCGGCAGACTTCGCCCACTACTTCCGGGTTCCCCTCCGCGTCTCCCTGGATGACCTGGCCGTGCTGCTGGAAAACGCCGGAATCGGGATGGTATCCGAGCGCAACCTGCCCGGCGGACTGCGGGGGATTCACTACGGAGACCCCGATGGGGGTACGTCATCCACTACCTGGAGGACCTGTGGGAGTGCGGCAGGGCGCATATCCTGCTCCACGAGACCTACGAGATCATCCACGGACATTTGTGGGAACGTTGCTGCGGCCATGGGCCGGAGCGGAAGGTGTGCCTGGAGGCGGACCGGTTCGCGGCGGCGCTGATGCCCTCCGACGTCTTCGCCGCCTACGCCCAAGCCACCGGGCTGGACGTGGCGAAGGGCCACCACGTCTTCCGCTGCGCCTGTTCCTCGGTGACCCGCAGATTGGGCGAGGTCATGCGCCGCCAAGGGCTGGCGGCGGTGCAGCCCGGCGGGGCACGGGTGCGCTACAGTTCCCACGCCGGAGGACAATCCAGTAGGGGGAGCAGACGCCGCCGCGGTCGCCCTGAACGGCGGCGTTCGCAGTATCGGACACAGTGGTGGAGCTGGGGGGACTCGAACCCCCTACCTCTTCAATGCCATTGAAGCGCTCTCCCAGATGAGCTACAGCCCCGTGAAAAGCGGTGGCGTCCGAGGACGCCGGTATAGCATAGCAAAACCCGGCGGCGGTTGCAACCGGAGTTCCGTTCGGGTATTCCCAACATAAGGTGGGATAGAGTTATGATTGAGGCAGGCCTGTTGTCGGAGGTGTGATGCTGCGCCGTCCCCGAGTTCACGGCCACGATGTGCGTTGTCCCGACTGCGGTTCCAATTGGATGGCCAGGCACGGCTACAACCGGGGCCAGCAACGCTGCCGCTGCGGGGATTGCCGCCAGCGCTATCAGCCCAGCGGGGCCGGCCACCGGCCGGGGCCGGCGGTCAGGGAGCAAGCGCTGCAAATGTACGTGGCGGGCAGCAGCCCGAGCGCGGTCAGCCGGGTGGGGGGAGTCAGGGTGCAAACGGTCAGCAACTGGGTCAAAAAGGGGGGCTACAAGCGGTTGGAGCGGCTGCGGGAGCAGGCCCGGCGGCGCCCGGCTGCTATGGCGGGAGGGCAACCGGCGGCGGTGTTCGCCTGTGCTGAGCATTGGACTTGCCGGGGGGCGCGGCGGGGCGATGAGCGGGCGGACGGCTGGATTTGGACGGCGGTGGCGCCGGAGGGGGATGGAGTCCGCCGGGTGGACTTTGCGGTGCGAGACCGCAGCGAGGTTCCCTTTCTGCGGTTGCAGGCCCGGTTACCGGAGGCGGAGCGGTACCGCAGCGATGCTCACCCAGTGTACCAGTGGTTTCCACGCAACCGGCACGTGGTGGGCCAGGGTGGGGCGGTGAACTGGAACGCAGGACTGCATTCGGTAGGGCGGGGGCAGCTGAACCGGCTGATGCGGCGGACCAAGGGGTATAGCAAAAGCCTGGAGATGCTGACCTGCTCCCTGGCCCGGGTCGGCTGGCGCCGGCAGCCCAAATTCAATGCCGCCTCAAGTTGAGAATACCGCCGGGCCGGGATTCCCGACATCGGCAGCGAAAGAATAGTACCGGATGACCCGGCGGACTAACTCGTCGGGATGGGCGGCGGGGTTGGAGGGACAGTACAATACCCCAAACCTTGGCGGTTAACCGGTGGTTAAGCATCGGGAGGCATTTCGCTATTCCTCAATCCGCAGCAGATTGCTGATTTCCGGCACCACCTCCAGGTTGGCGACCAGCGCCAGGGACTTCTGGACCGAGGATTCCCGGGCCGGATGGGTGGTGATTACTATTTCCGCCGTCCGGGCCACCGGGTTGGTGTCTTTTTGCAGTACCGATGCGATGCTGATGTTCTGCTCGCCGAGGATGCGGGCAATCTGGGCCAGTACTCCGGGCCGGTCGGCGATATTCAACCGGAGGAAGTATTTGCATTCCAGGTCGTCGATCGGCTTAAGCCGCCAGGGCCTTTCCGGGGGGGCGGCCGCGGCGGGCAGGGGGACGGACGGAGGGGCGGGGGCGGCCGGCGCCGGTTGCCGGCTCAGCTTGCGGACTATTGCCAGCAAGTCGCCCACCACCGCGCTGGTAGTTGGCCCCCGACCGGCGCCCTGCCCGTGAAAGAGGACCCGCCCGCAGAGGGCGCCCTCCACCTCCACCGCATTATATACTCCGTCCACTTTGGCAAGCATATGTTCCAGCGGAATCAGGGCCGGATACACCCGCGCCTGAATATCCCCGTCCTCCAGCGTGGCGATGGCCAGGGACTTGATGGCATAGCCCAACTCGCTGGCATAGCGAAAGTCCTGAGGCTGCAAGTGGGCGATGCCCTGGCGGTAGATGTCCTCCGGAGTTACCCGGTGGTGAAAGGCCAGGCCGGCCAGTATCGCCAGCTTATATACGGCGTCGATGCCCTCAATATCGTTGGCCGGGTCCGCCTCGGCAAAGCCCTGTTCCTGGGCCTCAGCCAGGGCCTGGTGAAAGTCGGTATGGTCGTTAGCCATGCGGGTGAGGATGTAGTTGGTGGTGCCGTTGATGATGCTACGAATGGAGCGGAATTGGTTGGCCTGCAACTCCTGCATCAGGCAACCAACGATGGGAATGCCGCCACCGACGCTGGCCTCGAAAAGCAGGTTTACCCGGTTTTGCCGGGCCAGAGCCAGCAGTTCCGGCCCGTGCTTCGCCATTACTTCCTTGTTGGCGGTAACCACGTGTTTGCCGGCGGAAAGCGCGTCTTTCAGGTATTGGGCCGCCGGACTGACGCCACCGATGACCTCCACCACCAACTGGATGTCAGGGTCGGCCAGGATTTCCTCCGGATTAGTGGTGAGTAGCTTGTCCGGGAGCGCCACGTCCCGGGGCTTGGCGGCATTGCGCACCAGCGCCTTTTTGAGGTTAACCGGGCGGCCCGCTTTGGCGGATATGGCCTCCGGCTGCTTCAGCAGAGCCGCCGCAACGCCGCCGCCGACCACGCCCAAACCCAACAAGCCGATATTTATTGCCTCGTCCTTCATTTCAGGATATTCGCTCATGTCCTGCCCCGGCCCGCCTAAGGGAATCCCGGCCCCGCGGGTTGGCCCGGCGGGGATTGCTGGATCCGGGGAGCGGACAGGTGAACCTGGTCGGCTACCCAGGCGTAGCGGTCGCTGTCGAAGTTTATCTTCAGCCAGCCGTCATCGGAACCCCGGGACAACTGGTCGTCAAACCACTGGTCAACCCGTTCCTGGGTTAGCCGGAAGGCCATAACGTCGGAGAGTTCCCGTTCTTCCGGGCCGGAAATTTTGTGGAGGATGTAGGTCCCGTCCTGGGTGAAGATGGGCTCGCTGATTTCCCCCACCGCCAGTGGTTGCCACCTTGGCGGCGAGTCGCTGCCCTCGCCCTCCGGGCGCGACCGCTCTTCCCGTTCCGGGTTTCCGAAAAGCTCGTCATCCAAATCGGAGAAAGCCTCCCGGGGCACCCAACCGGCATAGCCCTGCTGGTTGGTGAAGCCGGCAGACCGGTGCACCTCGGCGGCGACGACGGCAAAATCCTCCCGCTCCAGCCGGTCGCGGACTTCCTGAGGTTCCACTGGGCCATCCAGTTCCAGACGAATCCACGCCGCCTCCACCTGCTCCACCGGTTCCGGGAGGCTGGAACTGATGACTAAAAATAGCTGGCGGCGCAGCAAGTCCTCTTCCACCAGCACCCGGTACTCCCCCGCGGAGAGGCGGGTGGCGGTCTGGAAATTGGTCAGGGCGTTTTCATATTCCTGGTCCAGCTGACCGGGATCCACTTCCACCCCCTCGCGCGGGGTGGGACGGAACCGCCGGCGCAGCTCTTCGTCAATATCCGCCCCGGTAACGGAAAAACCGAGGCCCGGGGAAGCCTGGCGCAAGATTTCGGCGTGAATCATATCCTGGAGGTACTCGAAGGGAACCGTGCTCAAATCGACCCGCCCGCCCTGGTAGCGGTTGACTCCCTGAAGCACCCGGATTCGGTCAACCAGGTCGCCCATAGTGAACTTGACGTCGCGAACCTGTCCGGCCAGAACCCGGGGCGGCTGGTAGAACTCCCGGTAGTAGCCCACGGCGACGATGGCGACAATCGCCAGAATCAGTAGCGCGCCGATGGTAATCGCCAGGCGCTGGCGGCGGCGTTCCTCGGCGCGGCGGGCCGCTTGACGCCCGGTATCCTCCCTCGGTTCCCGCCGCCGGCGCCGGCGGCGGGAAGGGGCCGGGGGAGCGATTTCAGCCGGGGGCTGGGGGAAAGCCATACTTGTTCAACCTCTAATTTCTCTCGCCGGGTCGCTACGTCGCCGGGTTAAACGGGTTTTCCGAATTACCCGGCAGACCCGGCGCGCCGCCGGGGAGCTTGAGCGAATCCCGCGGCTGAATGGTCGCCTAGATTGACCCTCTTGCCCAACAATCGCTGCAAGCGATCTTGAGCAACTTTGGTCTCCACGGTAAAGGGCCGGGGCGGGGCGACACGCACCGCGTCCAAATCGTCCACGAACCGCTCAACTTCAGCGATGGCATTGCCAATAGAATCCGCATCCTGTTCGTTGGAGTAAAAGTTGCCGTGCATCGAGTCGGCAATGCCCAGCTTGCTGGCAAAGTCCGGGCGGCCGTACTCCGCTCCCAGTTGCGCGGCAATGGCGAAGATATAACTGCGGTGGCCGTGCCGCCAGCCCCGCTGAATGGCGATGGCTTTCAGGGCATGCGAGGCGGCGCCCCAGACCTTTTCCGAAGCCTGGAGCCGGTTGCCCCGGGCCAACTCGTCCCGGGCGTGGTTGACGAAATCCCGGCTGATAACCCTGGGGCCTTCCGGAGTATTTCGCCCGGGCGCGGGCCGCGTCGTCATATCCTGTCGTCTCTCGCCGGGTCGCTGCGTCGCCGGGTTAAACGGGTTTTCCGAATTACCCGGCAGACCCGGCGCGCCGCCGGGGAGCTTGAGCGAATCCCGCGGCTGAATGGTCGCCTAGATTGACCTTCCGGCCCAACAACCGCTGCAAGCGGTCCTGGTCGGCGTTGGTCTCCACCGTAAAGGGCCGGGGCGGGGCGGCGCACACCGCGTCCAAATCGTCCACGAACCGCTCAACTTCGGCGATGGCATTGCCAATAGCCGGCTCACCCTGTTCGTTGGAGTAAAAGTTGCCGTGCATCGAGTCGGCAGTGCCCAGCTTGCTGGTAAAATCGGCCCGGTCATATTCCCGCGCCAGCTGCTCGGCAATGGCGAAGATATAACTGCGGTGGCCGTGCCGCCAGCCCCGCTGAATGGCGATGGCTTTCAAGGCATGGGAGGCGGCCCCCCAGACCTTTTCCGAGGCCTGGAGTCGGTTGCCCCGGGCCAACTCATTCCGGGCGTGGTTGACGAAATCCCGGCTGATGACCAAGTGGCCTTCCGGGGTATTTCGTCCGGGCGCGGGCAGCGTCGTCATATCCTGTCGTCTCCCTCCGGGCCTCTGCGTCGCCGGATTAAACGGGTTTTTCGATATACCGAGGGAGCGGCAACGGCAACCGGTTAGCGGCGCATCCCGCTCCGCACAGCCTGCTGCACGGGGACAAAGGGCAGGAGCGCCAAATGCCGGGCCCGCTTGATTGCCAGGCTGAGGGCGCGCTGGTGCCTGGCGCAAACCCCGCTCTTGCGGCGCGGCTCGATTTTGGCCCGGTCCGATACGTACCGGCGCAGCCGCTCAAAGTCTTTGTAGTCAATCAGCTTAACGTGGTCCACACAGAAGGAACAGACGCGCCGCCGGGGGGCGTAGCGGCCCCGGGGGCGTCCGCCGGGACGCGGGCCCCCGGCCGGACGCGGGCCGCGGGACTGGTAGGAACCGCCGGGACCGCCCGGGCCGGGCCGGCCGCCGGGGGCCGGCCGGGTCTGGGGAGCCGGGGACGTTCGGGGCGCCGGGGCTGCCGGCGCGGGCGCCGGGGCAGGTGTCGTCATGCCGGTGCTTCTCCTCCGTTAGTATCAGGGCTGGTTATAGCTATCAGGGCTGATTTATGGTAATTCGGGCTGGTTATCGGGAGCCGGTTAGCGCCGCCGATAGCCGGGGGCGGCAAGCCGGCCCCGGTTTTTGGGATACCGCTTCGAGGACCTAGAAGGGCAGGTCGTCAATTTCGTCACGTTGGCCGCCGTAGCCTCCGCCATAACCACCGCCGTAGTCACTCACGCCCCGGCCGCCCTCATTTCCGTAGGGAGAGCGGTCTTCCTCCATACCGGAGCCGCGGGAACCCAGCATCTGCATTTCCGTCAGCGTAATTTCCAGGGAAAAGCGGGGCTGGCCGTCGCTTCCCTGGTAGCTCCGGCTGCGCAGCCGGCCCTCCACATAAACTTGCTGGCCCCGGGTCAGGTACTGGTTGCAAATTTCGGCCAGGCGTCCCCAGGCGCTGACGTTAAACCACTCGGTTTCCTCCCGTTGCTCACCGGCGGCGGTGCGATAACGGCGATTGGAGGCCACGCTGAAAGAGGTAACCCCCTGGCCGCTGGGCGTGTAGCGCATTTCCGGGTCTCGGCCCACGTTGCCGATGACAATGATTTTGTTCAACCGCGACCTGCCTACCCTGCCTATGTTGAGGACTGTTCCGCTGCCGGGGCAGCGTCTTCCCCGGCGTTCTCCCCGCTGGTGGGGGGTTCCGCTGCCGGGGCGGGGGCTGCCGCGGGCGTCGCTTCCACCGGCGCTGCCGCTGCTTCCCCTTCCACCGCTGACGGGCCCGGTTCTGGCCCAGGTTCCGGCTCCGGCTCCGGCGCTTCCGCCGCCGGCGTTGCTTCCGGTACGGCGGCGACCGGCGGGGCCGCTGCCGGGGCAGCCGCCGCGCCGGTCGCGGCGGTCGCATCGGGGATAACGGTAGGCTCCGGGATGGACACCACCAGCGAGCGCAGCACCCGTTCATCCACGCGCAGGAAGGTTTCCAGGGCTTGGTTGAAGGGCCTTTCGGTGGAGAAACGGATCAGGCGATAGTTGCCCTCCAGAAAGTGATGGTTTCCCCGGTGAATCGGGTAGGCCAACCGACGCGTACCCCAAGGCTGTTCCTGGAATATCTCCCCGTTCCGACTGGTTATAAAGGCGCTAATCTGGCTCCAGGCCTCGGCGGCCTGGTCCTGGCTGAGCATCGGGCTGAGGATGGTTACAAGTTCGTAATGACGCAAAAGGCGCTCCTGTAAAAGTTTTAACCGCCGCCCAATTATAGCACTGGCCGGTTTACCGCTCAACCGGGTGGGGGTTGAGCTTTCTCCGCCATTCCCGTCGGCCCGGGTCGGCCCGGAGCGCGGGGGAAGGCCGGACGATGGCCGGAACAATAGTCGGGAGGCCGGCCAACGTCCCCACCGGTCAGGAATCCAGCCCCGGAACCGGGAAACGGGCGGTGAGTTCCTTGACAGAGTCCTTGACCTGCCCCAGCGCCCGGGCATCGCCGATCTGGTTCAGGGTCTGGGCAATCAACCGGGACACTTCCTTGACTTCCACTTCCGCCATGCCCCGGCTGGTGATGGCCGGGGTTCCCAGGCGCAGGCCGCTGGCGACCCGGGGCGGCTTGGGGTCAAAGGGTATGGCGTTCTTGTTAGCGATGATACCCACCGATTCCAAAGCGGTTTCCGCCGCCTGACCGGTCAGGCCCAGGGGGGTTAAGTCCACCAGGATCAGGTGATTTTCCGTACCGCCGGAGACCAGCCGCAGGCCGGCCTCGGACACTTCGGCCGCCATCACCCCGGCATTGACCACCACCTGGTTGGCGTAGCGGGCGAATTCGGGGCGGAGGGCCTCGCCGAAGCAGACGGCCTTGGCGGCGATGGCCTGCATCAGCGGCCCGCCCTGCATGAAGGGAAATACCGCAAAATCGATTTTGCGCGCCAGGTCGGCGGCGCAAAGAATGAACCCGCCCCGAGGCCCGCGCAGGCTTTTCTGGGTGGTGGAGGTAACCACGTGGGCGTGGGGAAAGGGCGAGGGATGGGCGCCGCCGGCAATCAACCCGGCGATGTGGGCCATATCCACCATCAGGGTGGCGTCCACCGCATCGGCGATGGCCCGGAAGCGGGGGAAGTCCAGCGTTCTGGCGTAGGCGCTGCACCCGGCGACAATCAGCCTGGGCCGGTGTTCCCGGGCCAGCCGTTCCACCACGTCATAGTCAATTTGCTCGGTGTCCCGGTCGACGCCGTAGGGAACGAAGTTGTAGAGCTTGCCGGAGAAGTTGACTCCGGCGCCGTGGGTCAGGTGGCCGCCGTGGGCCAGTTCCATGCCCAGCACCGTATCTCCCGGCTCCAGCAGGGCAAAATAGACGGCCATATTCGCCTGGGCCCCGCTGTGGGGCTGCACGTTGGCGTGTTCGGCGCCGAACAGCTCCTTGGCCCGTTGTATCGCCAGGCTTTCCACTACGTCCACGTGCTCACAGCCGCCATAGTAGCGGCGACCGGGGTAGCCCTCGGCGTACTTGTTGTTCATCACGCCGGACTGGGCCTCCAGCACCGCCTTGCTGGCGTAGTTTTCCGAGGCGATGAGGACGACGCAGTTACGCTGGCGCTCATCCTCCAGCTGGATGGCGCGGGCCACTTCCGGGTCTTGCCGGGCCAACAGGGACATCACAATAACGACCTGCCTTTGGTTGGTGATGGGAAATAGGTAGGCAGTATAACCCGGCGGGGGATGGGGTGTCAAAGTTGCGCCGGGAGAGTTACGTTTGATTTCAGGGTTCGGCGGCGAGATCCGCACGCCTACTACTGCAACCAGGGGGTGCAGCCAGGGGGCTACGGGGCTTAAACCCGGTTTTCAAACGAAAAGAAATAAAGAAATATGGAACCTGAAGCCCGGGGGAAGATCCCCCGGGCCCCGGTCGCCGCGCTAACGGTCTTGACGGTCTTGACGGTCTTAAAGTTCTTAACGTTCTTCCGCTTGCCCCCGCAGTTCCGCTATCTGCGCTTCCAGAACCTGCGCGCTGCTGGCGTCGCCGTCGGAGAGGCGGAAGCAGCGGTCCAGGTAAAGCTGGGCCAGGCGGGAGCCTTGGGCGGTGGCGTCCCGGGCGGCGGCCAGCAGGTTCAGCACCTGGAACTCCTCGGGCAGGTGCCGGGCCAACGCCGTTATCTCTTCGGTTACCTCGCCGGTCATACCGTCGTCCTGCCCCTCCTGAGCGAACTGGAGCTTGCCCAGCAGCCGGGCCAATTCGGCCAGCTTGTCCCGCTCGCTCATCAGACTGAAGAGGACCTCGTTGACCTGGTAGGAGGCGTCCGACTCGGCGCCGGTTTCCGTTCCCGTTCCCGCTTCCGCTGTCGCCGCTGCGCCGGGAGCGCCGCCTTCCCGCAGTGGTGGCGCGGCGGCGCGGCCCCGGTCGAAGTAGTCGGCGCACAGTCGGGAGTACGACTGCACCGCATCGGTAGTGGATTCCATCATCCGGGGCAGGTCAAAGGAGAACATACTGGCGCCGAAGATCAGGTCATCCCCCCGCAGTTCGCTCAGTCGTTCCAATTCCCGGTAGCCGTCCACCGGCTCCGGAACCGGGGGCATCGCAAAGGCGGAAAAGTCGTTCAGGGACAGGTTGCCCAGGTGGGAGGCCAGAAACGGCGGCACGTACTTGCCGAAGTCGGCCTTCACCGGCAGGATCACCACGTAGGTGGCATACAGCAGGTCCGGCTCGGTGTCCACCCGGAAATAAACCAGGGCGTGGCCCCTGGGCCGGAGGTAGTCGCCACGGTCAAACTGCAAATCCATGAGCTCTTCCTGCCAAATCAATAATTTTTATCTTTTATCCAGCCTACCCGATTATAGAGCATCAACGGCGGCGGGGCTATAGGGTACAGCCGGCAAACCGGGACCGGGCCGGCCGGCCTTCTCAACCCCCTCGCCCCGCGTCGGTATCCTTTACCCGGCCCGCCCGCGGCATTCGCGGGGTATCGATGACTTGCCCGATGCTGTGCGGATTGCCCAGCTGCTGGATGGACTGGTGGCGCCAGCCGGTGGTATTCGCGGGGAACTCCGGAGTGGATTGAGAACTCCTGAAAAGCTGAAGGGGGTTGACCGTATTGGGGTTGCTATTGTAATTTGCTGGTATTGGGCGCTGACTGGATTGGAATGTACGACACAGGCAGGTAAGCGATGGCAATCCCGGTGGTAACCGTCACCCTTGAAGCAATGCAGGCCGACCTGGAACGCCGTATCCAGGCTTGCAAGGAACGCTACCGAATGTCCTCGGAGAAAATGAGCCGGCAGCTATCCGAAGGCCAGGTTCAAGAGACTGAGGAGTTACTCGAGTGGATGCAAGCCTATCACGTGCGTCAATCCCTGAAAGGAACGACCCCCACGACTGGAATACCTGGGATCACTACCGGAATATCCACGAACGGCGGATAAGCGAGCATCCTTTCATAGACCACTCCACTCCGAACACCCTGAAGTTCCTGGAAACGGGAGACGAGGGTGTTCTTTCCTTGCAGGGCCGGGTTTACTGTTTTCAGAGCGTGGCGCTGGAAATGGAGAAGTGGTACGAGAGCCAATACTTCGGCCACCTCCGCAAAGTGCGCTGCTATTCCTACCGTTATGCCGCCTGGGTCCAGGGCGGCCATCGGGTACTCCGCTACCACAACGTTCACCGGAATGATGCTGAATACCATCACCGGGTTTTCAACCCGCTGACCGGAGAGGAAGCCGGTTACGAGAGGTTATTCCGATACCAGTTTCCCCTGTTCACCGAAGTTTTGGACGAGTTGGAGCTTGTAACCCGCCCATTGCAACAGTAAACGCCGGCCTGGCGGCCCGGTGGATTATCCCTTCCCAGCCGGGCCTTTAGATTTTCGCCCTCAACCGTTAAAGAACTTGCTGTCGCCTGCTGTCGAAAGAACCCGCGGTTCTCGCCTCCCGCAATTGACTTGCCCCTTTCCGTCAAGTATGGTATAGGCAACTATGAACCAGGGGTGGAGTATATGGCCGACGCAGAGTTGAAGCCCTTCAACTATGACGATATTGAGATTGGCGAGGAGCTGGGTTCCTACGAATACGTGTTGACTCAGGAGATGCTGGACGCCTTCCGCGCTTCGGTGGCGGACCCGGACGCCTCCTTCCCGACCCTGGCGGTCAAGCACGACGCCACCGCCTTCAATATGGTTTACGATGACCAAACCGGCGGGGTGAACGCCGGCAACGAAGTGGAGTTCTTCAATCCGCCCATTCCCGGCAAGCGAATAAAGGTTACCGGGCGTATCCACGACAAGTACCTGCGGCGGGACAAGCCCTACATGGTCATCGAGGCCACCGCCGAGGACGAGGACGGCCGCCTGCTGGAAAAACTGCGCACTTACCAGATGAAAAAACCCGACGAGGTGGGAAAGAAATGGCATCCCCAATCCTAGACGACGCAACCATCCCCACGCTGACCAAGGCCATCACCCAGGAAAGCATCAACCAGTTTGAGTCCTGTGGCATCCTGGACCGGCAAAACATCCACAACGACCCGGAACTGGCCGCCCAACGGCTGGGCACCACCTACGCCATCGCCTCGGGACGGATGTCCATCACCTTCGCCGCCGAGGCCCTGCGCAAGTTCTTCGGCCCGGAGGTGTTTAACCACACCGGCAGCGTCAACCTGAAGTTCCTCCGCCCGGTCAAGGGCGGCGACACCATCACCGTATCCGGCTCGGTAATTCATCAGGAGCCGGCGGAGCAGGGAACGCAGGTAACGGTGCAGGTTCAGTGCCATAACCAGAACGGCGACACCACCGCCGTCGGCCAGGGCGTAGCCGTCGTAGCCTAGACACCTTGTTAGTCTGGCCGGCCCGGCCCTAGCTGGGCCGGGCCTTCCGCCCGGTATTTCCCGGTCAATATACCCTCACCCCGAATCAGCCGGTTGGGGCGCTGGTTGAGGTGAGGGGGTATTGGTCTCCGCCGTTTCCACCCACAGCCGGTAAACCTCCCGGCGGGAGAGGCCGGTGGCGGCGACGACGCGGGCCACCGCCTCGCGACCCCGCTTACCTTCCCGGCGCAGTTGCGCCAGTTGCGCTTGCGCCGCCGGCCGGCCGGCCGGGGTTGGCGCCGTTCCCAGCATCCTTTCCAGCCCCGTTCCCAGCATCGTCTCCGGGCCCGTCTCCAGCGCCGGCCCGGCCTGCTTTCCGGTTTCGGTTCCGGTTCCGGCCACCACCAGGACGAACTCGCCCCGGGGCGCGGTAAAATAGTCCCGCGCCTGGGCAATGCTGCTGCGCCGGACTTCCTCGTGGAGCTTGGTCAACTCCCGGCAGACGGCAATGTTCCGGTCGCCCAGGGTCGCCAGCAGGTCCTCCAGGGTGGGCCGCAGCCGGTGGGGAGCTTCGAAGATGACCAGGGTAAAGGGCAAAGGGGCCGCCGCCGCCAGTCGGGCCCGGCGGTCTTTGCGGCGGCGGGGCAAGAACCCCAGGAAGAGGAAGGAATCGGCCGGCATACCGGCGGCGGCCAATGCCGCGGTAACCGCCGAGGCTCCGGGAATAACCTCCACCGGAAACCCGGCGGCAGCGACCTGCGCGGTAACCTCGCTGCCCGGGTCGCTGACCGCCGGCATACCGGCGTCGGTAACCAGGGCGGCGTCCCCGGATTCCAGCGCTCGCAGCAACTCCGGCAGCCGGGCCGGCCAGTTGTGGCGGTTACAGCTAATTAGCGGAACCCGCAGGCCCAGGTGGTTCAGCAGCCGCCGGGTAACCCGGGTATCCTCGGCGGCGATGAGGCCCACCTGCCCCAGAATGCGGGCGGCCCGCCGGGTGAGGTCCTCCAGGTTGCCGATCGGAGTGCCAACAACGTAAAGCGTGCCCATAATCCCGTAGTACTGAGGGGCATTTTCACCCGGATAGGCCGCCGACGCAGCGAACCACTGCTGAACCGCTGCGCCGGCGGCTCCTCTTGAGGGGTGAGTCTAGGCGGGGGTTATCTCCTGTTCGTCGATTTCTATGTTGCGTATTTCCAGCCGCTGGGCGGGAGTGGAGCTTTCGCCGCTGCCGCCGGAGGTTACCGCCGCATTGGCCAGGGTATCCAGCGTTTCCTCGCCGGCGACCAGCATTCCGAAGATGGTGTAGTTGGGGGGCAGACCCACGTTTTGGCCGTGGACGATGAAGAACTGGCTGCCGTTGGTGTTAGGCCCGGCGTTGGCCATGGCCAGCGTCCCCTTGACGTAGGGGCGGGTAACCGGTTCGTCCTGGAAGCGATAGCCCGGCCCGCCCCGGCCGCTGCCCTCGGGGCAGCCGCCCTGGATCATAAAGTCCCTGATTACCCGGTGGAAGCAGCCGGCTTCGTAAAAACCCTCCCGGGCCAGAAAGACAAAATTATTAACGGTGCGGGGGGCTTCGGCGGCAAACAACTCCAGGGTCATCGCGCCGTGATTGGTGCGAATGGTCGCCGAATAACGCCTGGTCGGCTCCAGAATCAACTCCGGCGCGGTGGCATACTGCTTGGGGGGCATAGCTCCTCCTGGTATCGGTTTCCGGTTCGGTTCCCGGTGTTCGGTTCCCGGTATCGGTATTCGGAACAGTTAAACCAGTGTACCACAAGTCCCCGGCCGTCGTTCCGGCCCGCGGCGCTACTATAGATTGACGAGGCCGATTGACAGGGCCGCCCCGGGTTATTTAGGATAAGCCGGCAAGGGAACAGAGGAAACTGGACGTAAAGAGCCGGTTGGATGGTTGGACGGTTGTTGGCCCATGGTCGCTTACGATGCAGTAAAAGAAAAGGCCAGTATCCTGCCCGAAACTACGGCAACCCGACACGACGTAGCCGCCTTTCGGGGTATCGAGTACCTGGCCTACCGGGCCGAGCTGCGCATCTTGCGCCGCCAGCTCTTGGCCTTGCAGGAATCGGTTATCGACAATGGCCGGCGGGTCGCCATCGTCCTGGAGGGGCGGGACGCCGCCGGCAAGGGCAGCACCGCCGCCACCATTACCCATTACCTGAATCCCAGGTCCTCCGCCATTATCAGCCAGGGCATCCCCTCAGCCCAGGAAATGCGCAACTGGTTGGGCCGCCACTACAAGCTGATGCCCCGGCCCGGGGAAATGATTGTGTTTGACCGTTCCTGGTATTCCCGCGCCCTGGTTCAGCCGGCCATGGGTTACTGCTCCATGCGCCAGTATCATTACTTTATGAACCGGGTGAACGACTGGGAAAAGGATCTGGTAGATGAAGGGGTCTCCATAATCAAAATCTACCTGTCGGTGTCCCGGGAGTCCCAGGACCTGCGGTTCCGGCTACGCCAGGACAGCGACTTGCAATACTGGAAATACTCGGCCAACGACCGCAAGGTGGCGGAACGCTGGCAACTGTTAACCTATTTCAAGGAGCGGATGTTCGCCGTTACCTCCACCGACTATGCCCCCTGGGTCATCATCGATTCGGACAACAAGCAGCAGGCCCGGTTGAACACTATCCACTACATCCTGACCCGATTTGACTTCCCGGGCAAGGATTTGCGGCCCGAGTATATTTACCAGGCGGCAGAAACGGATATGCTGACCGATATGGTGGTGGACGGGGTGTTGTTCACCGGGTTAAACCGCGAGCAGGTGGGGATCCTGGAACGGATTCACATACATGAATAGAGCTGAGCTGCCGCAACTGTTCGCCGCCGGGGGCCTGGTCCTCTGTGGCGGCAATGCCCTGGTTATCCGCAAGCACCGGCTTTTGGACCTGCCCAAGGGCAAGCTGGACTACCCCGGCGAACCCTACGAGGAATGCGCCCTGCGGGAGGTGGCCGAGGAAACGGGCCTGCGTCCCGGGTTAATTACCATCCGCGCTCCCTTTTGCCGCAGCAGCTATATCTCCTACTACCGGATCGGGCCGGTTAACAAGACGGTGCAATGGTTTTTTATGGACTACGCCGGCGCCCTGGCCGACCCCTTGCAGCCCGACTTGACCGAAGGCATCGACCAATGCCAATGGGTGGCGCTGCCGAACCTGATGACCCGGCTGCGGGCGGCCCGCCCCTACCTGCGCCCGGTACGCCGGGCCATTGAGCGGGCGCTGCTGGCTCCGTCATCCCGGCGCTAAACGTACCGGCGCCAAACGTACCGGCGCCAGCGCCGGCTACCTTAACCCCGGCTCCCTTTCCCGGAGAGAGCGGGTCCCGGAGAGAACGGGGTACGGAACGGGCTACAATAACCGGAAAGAACGCTACCAGAAACCCTGCGAACCCTGCCGAAAGAACACTGCCCCGGAGGTTTCAGCATGACCCTGCCCCCGCCGCCCCGGGTTTATTCCGACGCTGCCGCCGAGTACCGGGCGGTTACCGAGGCCGCCGCGCTCCACGACAATTCCCGTACCGGACGGCTCCAGGCCCGGGGCGAGGACGCCCTGGACCTGCTCAACCGCCTTTCCACCAACGGGGTGGTCAACCTGCCCCCGGGCCGGGGCGCGCCTACCATCCTGACCACCGACCGGGGCCGTATCCTCGACCTGTTGGGCGTGGTTAATACCGGAGCCTGTACTCTCCTGCTCACCAGTCCCGGCACCCAGCAGCGGGTGATGGAGTGGCTGGACAAATACACCATTATGGAGGACTTGACCGTTACCGACGGGACGACGGCGACGGCGCTCCTGACGGTATGCGGCCCCCGCAGCGAGGCGGCCCTGGCTTCCATTCTTGATACCGGCCGCGATACCGACCTTGATACCGGCTTTGACCCTGGCCGCGACACCGGCCTTGATACCGGTCTTACTTCGGGCCGAGCGCCCGAAAGGGACGGGAAGAGACTGGAGACCCTGGAACCCTATTCCGCCTTTTCCACCATCATCGCCGGCCAGGAAGCGCTGGTTATCCGCCGGCCCCTGGGGGAACTGCCGGCCTTTGACCTGCTGACCGGAAAGGAGGCGGCGCCGGCGATTTGGCAGACCCTGACGGCGGCCGGCCTTACCCCGGCGGGGCTGGAATCCTACGAGGCGGCGCTGGTGCAATACGCCGTACCCCGTTATGGCCGGGAATTGGGCGACGCCTATAACCCGCTGGAGGCCGGCCTGATTGGTTCCATCGACTTCGCCAAGGGCTGCTACATCGGGCAGGAGGTCATCGCCCGGCTGGATACCTACAAAAAGGTGCAGAAGTACCTGGTACGGCTGCGGTTCTCCGCCGGCGGGTCAGTGTCCGAGGGGGCGAACCTGGAGCAGGAGGGACGGAACGTGGGTCAGGTAACGTCCCTGGCAGTCATACCCACCACCGGCGAACTGCTGGGCCTGGGCTACGTCCGCACCGCCCGGGCCACCGCCGGCGCCCAGCTAGCTCTGGCCGCCCCGGCCCAGGGCAGCGCCGAGATAATTGCCCTGTCCCAACTGTTCGGGCCGGGGGAAGGGTAGCCGGAGCAGTGGATCAGCCCGGTTAAATCAGGTCGTCAAAGCCGTTAAAACGGAAGTTGACCTGGCCTTTGTCGTCGCGCACCACGGTGAAGAGAGACCAGAACGTGTAACCCCGCGCTTCTACCGCCTCCCGGCCGCCCTCGTCCCGGTCAACCAAAGTAATTGCGTACTTCAAGGTACAACCCAGGCTTTTTTCCTGCACGATGGTATTGAACTTGTCGATCGAGTCGAGCAGCGACCCCCCGGTCGTTACCACGTCCTCCACTATTGCTACCCTTTTGCCCTTGCCGGGCAAAACGCCTTCCGCGAGCTCATTGGTTCCGTGACCCTTGCCTTCCTTTCGGATATAAAAGGCCGGAATTTCCCGGCCTTGTCGCAGCCGGCTGTACAGACAAATGTGGGAGGCGATGGGAATCGCGCTGTAGGCCGTTCCACCAACCACATCTACACCCAGCTCGTCCAGCTTGCCGGCAAGCTGCTTCGCTACGAATTCCGCCCCCTCAGGATCCAGCGTCAAGCGTTTGGAGTCAAAGTAGTAATCCGTAATCTTCCCGGAAGCCAGCTCAAACTCGCCAAACAGCAAGGCGCCGCATCGCTGCAACAGAGCCACCGGATTCGTTGCTGTGCCGGCTCTGGATTTTTCTAGCAGCATGATGCCTCCGGACTACTTGATTTGAACCAATAACAAAAATATATAAGAAAACTGCTACGGTATAGCGTATCTGCCTACGCTACAGTCAAGGTAACAGTATTGACACCTTCTTATACTTTTATAAATATACGATCAGTATTGTGAATTTCATCACACTGATTAATTTCAAGGTACAATACAGGCAGAAAAGGAGCCTGTCAACAGCCGGCCCTTACCGGGCCCTATCCCCGGTACAACCCATGCTCGGTTATATACCGCTCCACCGGCTCCGGGACCTGGTAGCGGAAGGAGATGCCGGCGGCGGCCCGGCGGCGAATTTCGGTAGCGCTGAAGTTCACCCAGGGTACTGATAGTACGGTTATGCGGGCGGCGCGCTCCCGGTAGCGGGCCCGGATCCGGTCGATGCCGCCCTCCCCCTGCTCTTCCCGGTAACCGGGGCGGCTCACTACCACCAGCCGGGACAAGTCCAGCAGTCGCTCCGGTTCTTTCCAACGGTGAAAACTGGCAAAGGCGTCCCGGCCCAGGATGAAGTGCAGTTCAACCTCCGGCCCCAGGCCGGCCCGCAACTCTTCCAGCGTATCCACGGTGTAACTGGGGCCGGGCCGGGCCAGTTCGCTGCGGAGGCAGTCAAAGTGGGGATTGGAGGCGACGGCCAGTTCCACCATCCGCAGCCGGTGGCCGGCCTCGGTCAGGGGCTGCCCTTCCTTCAGCCAGGGCTGGCCGGCGGGAACAAACAGCACCCGGTCCAGCGACAGACCGAGGCGGCTCTCCTCGGCGATGATCAGGTGGCCCAGGTGTATCGGGTCGAAGGTGCCGCCCAGAATACCTACCCGCATAACTATAATTACGAATCAGAAATTACGAAGCCCGGTTTTATAGTCGCCAATTCCTGATTGAATCAGAGTTGAATTAGAACCATTCCATTTCCGCCCGGCCGATGCGGATGGTATCTCCCGGTTCAATTCCGGCCTCTTCCAACCGCCGGGCAATGCCCAAACGGGTCATCTCCCGCCATAGTTGGAGCAGCACCCGGTAGTCCCGGGTATCGGCCAGGGCGCTGAGTCGCTCCAATTGCTCGGAGCGGATGACGTACACCCCCTTCTCCCGGTAAAAGGTGATGGGTTGGGCGGCCGGCCGGCGCCGGTCGGGGCCGGCCCGGGCCGGCGCTGTTTCCCCGGGGCGGCCGGCCGGCGTAGCCGGCTCCGCTTGGGGTAGCTGGGCCAGCAGCTCAATTACCCGGCCCAGCAACTCCTCGATCCCTTCGCCGCTGACCGCCGAGATAAAGAGTACCGGAGGGTCCGCTCCGCCGGGCAAGACCGGGGATTCTGCCGCCGCCCGGCGCAGCGCCGCTTCCAACTCGGCCCGGCGCTGGCGCACCTCGGTTACGTCCAGCTTGTTAACGGCGATCAGCTGGGGTTTATGGGCCAGGGCCGGGTTGAACTCCTGAATCTCCCGGTTAATCATGTGAAAGTCGGCCACCGGATCGGCGGAGAGACCGTCCAGGACGTGGACGTACAGGCGCGCCCGCTCGGCGTGGCGCAGGAACTGGTCGCCGAGGCCCACCCCCTCGTGCGCTCCCTCCAACAGTCCGGGCACCTCCATCATTACAAAGTCCCGGCCCCGGTTGTTGACTACGCCCAGCACCGGCTCGACCGTCGTGAAGGGATAGTCGGCGATCCGGGGTTTGGCGGCGGAACAGCGGGATATAAGGGTGGATTTGCCGGCATTGGGCCGGGCCAGCAGACCAACGTCGGCCAGCAGCTTCAGTTCCAGGAAAAGCACCACGTACTCCCCCCCTTCACCCTTTTGAGACAGGACCGGCTCCTGGTTGGTGGATGAGACGTAGTGGGCGTTGCCCCAACCGCCCATTCCTCCCTGGGCTACCAATCGCGGAGCGGCGTCGGTCACGTCGGTCAGGAAGTCTTTGTTGCCGCCCCGGCGCATCAGCCATACAACGGTGCCCAGGGGAACCCGGATGATGGTATCTTCGCCGTTGGCGCCGCGTTGTCCCTTGCCCTTGCCATGACCGCCCCGGTCAACGTAAATCGTGCTGTTGTATTTCAGATGCAGGAGGGTGTTCAGCGAGGCATCGCCGACCACGTAGGCATTGCCCCCGTCCCCGCCATCCCCGCCGTTGGGTCCGCCTTTGGGTCGGAACTTCTCCCGAAGAAAGCTGACGCAGCCGTTTCCGCCATCCCCGGCTTTAATGTTAAGTCTTACTGTATCGATCATAGAAGAATTAATATACAGGAAAGGTAATAATAAAGGGGTTTACAGGTGGATAACTGGTATTTATCCAACCTGATTTCCGGTTGACATCACCTATTCTAACACGGACGGGAAGGAGTTGGGTGTGGATAAGGTTGGCAGCGCTGTGGATAACCGCTTCGGCCAAACCGGGGGCCGGTTCCTACCGGTCGGTTCTCCGGAGACGCTGCACCTTCGGGGAAGAGCTATCCACCGATTAGAACAAGTTATCCACGAAAAACCGGGAGTTATCCACGAACCGGGGGATTTCCCCGGGAGATTTTGCCGGCCCTGAGTGGTTGACAATTCCGGCGAAGTTTACTATATTATTTTTGCTGGATACCTCCCTGGGCTGGTGTCCGGTTGTTGGTGTGGCGCATTCGTCTAGCGGCCCAGGACACCGCCCTCTCAAGGCGGAGATCAGGGGTTCGAATCCCCTATGCGCTACCAACCCTTTCTTTTCTCTTCTCTCCTCCTCCAGTTCCAATCGCGGTATCCGCTTCTTTCTGGCCGGTTTTCGATAGGTTGGGGTGGGCTAATTTCCCGCCCCGAGTTCCCTACTATGTCTTGCCGGCTCAGTTATACTTTTTCCCATGACTGGATTATCCCTGGTTTTCGTGCTGCTGTCCGCGGTTGCCCATTCTTCCTGGAACCTGTTGGTAAAGCGTTCCGGGAACCAGGAAGTCTTTGCCTGGTCCATCCTGGCCGGTGGGAGTTTGCTGCTGGCTCCGCTGGGGGCGGTGTTGCTGTATTTCAACCCCATCCCGCCGCCGGGTTGGTGGCTGGTCCTGGCTTCGTCGGTAGTCCACAGCTTCTATTTCCTGTTGCTGGGACGAGCCTATGCCCGGGGCGACCTCTCCCTGGTCTATCCCATCTCCCGGGGCATCGGCACGATGCTGGTTCCGGTCCTGGCCGTATTGACTTTGGGGGAATGGATTGCCTTGCCGGCGATACTGGGTCTTGCCGCCATTGTCGCCGGCATTTACATCGTATCCTGGTGGGGTCGGTTCAGTCTGATTCTCCATCATCCGCTGGTCCTGCTGAAAGACGGCGGAACCCGATATGCTGTCCTCACCGGCTTGACCATCACCGTTTATTCCCTGGTGGACAAGCGAGGCGTAGAGTACGTTTCGCCATTTCTCTACAGCTACCTGCTGACCTTGGGCGCGATGATTGGTCTGACTCCTTATATATTGCGGAACCACACCTCGGCCACGGTGTGGTTGGAGTGGAAAATCAACGCTTGGCGTATCCTGGCGGCGGGAGTTCTGACCTTTGTAACCTATGGTTTGGTGCTGACCGCTTTCTCCCTCTCCCGGGTCAGCTACGTGGCCCCGGCCCGGGAGATAGGGATAGTAGTTGGCGTGCTGCTGGGCGTCTTCATTCTCCAGGAGCCATTTGGCCGGGGCCGTCTGCTGGGCTCCGTTTTTATTGTCCTGGGACTGACCCTGATCGCCCTGTCTCCCTAGAACTGGCGGGGAGCTACCCGGGGATGGATGATGTATAATGACGGGTTCCGCGATAAGATTCTCGCGATAGCTGCCCGCCTTCAGGGGATGACCGACGGGGGCGGCCGGCAAAGTTAATAATCGAGAGGGTAGTAGCGATGATAAGTCAAGAGCGGTTGGTAAATTCTTTCCTTGACCTGGTGCGAATAGACAGTCCCTCGGACGAGGAAGAGGAAGTTGCCCAACACCTGACCGGGCGGCTGCGCCGGCTGGGTTTTCAGGTGGAACGGGACGCCCACGGCAATGTGATTGCCTCGGAGCCGGGAGAACGGCCCCTACTGTTGTCGGCGCATATGGACACGGTGGAACCGGGCCGGGGAATCACTCCCTCGATCCAGGGCGACCGGATTGTTTCCGATGGCGCCACCATCCTGGGAGGAGACTGCAAGGCCGGCATTGCGGCCATTATGGAGGGCCTGGAGTCGGTGGTCGAGGATGGCGCCGCCCATCGCCCGGTCCAGGTGGTTTTTACCCGGGGCGAGGAAATCGGCCTGGTGGGCGCAACAAATCTGGACTATTCCAGGATTCGGGCTTTGGAGGCGGTGGTTTTCGACGGCAACGGCCCGGTGAATACGATAACCGGCTCCAGTCCCAGCTATATGAGCTTTGACGTGACGGTCAAGGGACGGGGCGCCCATGCCGGGGTGGAGCCGGAGAAAGGCCTGTCGGCCATCCGAATCGCATCGGAGATAATCGGCGAACTGCCCCAGGGTCGCCTGGATGCAGAGAGCACCTTTAACGTGGGGCTGATCAACGGCGGTACAGTGCGCAACGCCGTTCCGGCAGAGGCGGTCTTTGGGGGCGAGTTCCGCAGCCGCAACACCGAGACCTTTGCCCTGCTTAAAGTTCAGCTTCAGGCCACCCTGGAGGAAGCCCGGCGGCGCTACCGGGAAGCGACGATCGATGAAGAAATGGAAGTCCTTTTCCAGATGTATAACCTGGACCCGGAGGAGTCAGTAGTCCGTATGACCCGCCGTATAATGGAGGAGATGGCCCTGATACCCAATATCCGACCCTCCGGCGGCGGCACCGACGGCAACGTAATGCGGCGGCAGGGTATCCAGAGCGTAGTGGTGGGGATGGCAACCAATGAGATGCACACGGTAGATGAATACGTGGTTATTCCCGATCTGGTGGATACGGCCGTATTCTGCCGGAGGCTGCTTACCGACGGCTATCAGCCGCCGAGTCGTTAATCTATTCCGTTAATCTGTTCCGGCCGCCCGGAATATCGCCCCCGGGCGTTGACGGTTTGGCCAGTCAGAGTGGTTACCGGGTGGTCAAAAGGGTTTGCTCCAGAGCAGCGCTGCCCTTGCAATCACCTGTTTTGACGACTTTACCTAGGGGGTGTCGTCAAAGTAAGGGTGTGATGATAAGCTGACATTGCAACCAGTGTAGCAGGATTGGGCTATGTCAGCAGCAATGGCAGTGCCGGCGCACCGGCGTCACGATATTTCAGACCGGGTATGGGAAGTCCTGGACCCCCTTCTCCCAGGCGGCAAGGGCAAGACGGGCCGGCCCGCCTGCGATAATCGTCTCTTTCTCAACGCCGTGTTCTGGATTTTGCGCACCGGCGCCCCCTGGCGGGACCTGCCCCCGGACTATGGGGATTGGAAGAACACCCACCGCCGCTTCTGCCGCTGGCGGGACAGAGGGGTATGGGACATGCTGCTGGATGCCCTGGTCGACGATCCTGATTTTGAATGGTTGATGATTGACGCCAGTTACATCAAGGCCCATCCCCACAGCGCCGGGGCCCAGGGCGGAAGCCAGGCCATCGCCCGCACAAAAGGGGGCTGAACACCAAACTGCATCTGGCGGTGGATGCCCACGGAATGCCGGTAAGGGTAATGGTGACCGGAGGCACGGCAGCGGACTGCACCCAAGCCTTGCCCCTGATTGAAGGCATCGAAGCGGAGTGTCTGCTGGCTGACAAAGCCTACGACACCAATGAAATCATAGCTGCGGCCTCGGAGTTGGGCATGAACCCGGTAATACCGCCCAAGAGCAATCGCCGGGAAAAGCGGGAGTATGACCGGGCGCGGTACAAGCTGCGCCACCTGGTGGAAAACGGCTTCCTGGACTTCAAGCAGTGGCGGGGGGTGGCAACCCGGTATGCCAAGAACTCCCTTTCCTACTTGGCCATCTGCCAGATTCGGGCGATGGTCATTTGGACTAAATTACTTTGAAGACACCCCCTAGGTAAATATCGCCTCTTTGATGTTCAGCACATCCTGGCGGAGTTGGTAATCCTCGTTGATTTCCCCGTTTATCTTGCCGGCGCCGTGAATGACGGTGGAGTGGTCCCGGTTGCCCAGCAGCCGGCCGACGTCGGTGGGGGAAAGTTCCAGCTCGTAGATCAGCAGGTACATGGCTACCTGGCGGGCGAGGGCGATGATCTTGCTGCGGCGGCGGCCCAGCAGGTCGGCGGTGGCAACCCGGTAGTGGCGGGAAACCTGCTCCAGGATGCGCTCCGGGTCGATGGCGTGGCGGGCCGTGTCCAGCGTCAGGTCGTCCAGCAGCCGGGAAGTCGATTCCAGGGTTACCGGCGTGTTCATCAACTGGGAGTAGGCTACCACCCGGTTCAGGCTGCCCTCCAGTTCCCGGACGTTCTTCTGCACCCGCTTGGCGATGAGCTCCAGCACGCTTTCTTCCAGCGCGGTCTTCAGCTGGTCGGCCTTGGCGGACAGGATTGCCATGCGGGTTTCCAGGTCGGGCGGCTGGATGTCGGCAATCAGCCCCCATTCAAAGCGGGAGCGGAGCCGGTCTTCCAGCAGGGCCAGGGATTTGGGCGGCCGGTCGGAGGTCAGCACGATCTGGTAGCCGGCGGTATGGAGGTCGTTGAAGGTGTGGAAAAACCCTTCCTGCGTCTGCTCCTTCCCGCTCATAAACTGCACGTCGTCAATCAGGAGCACCTGGGCGCTCCGGTAGCGTTGCCGGAACTCCTCGGTCGTGCGGTTGCGGATGGCGGAAATGAAGTCGTTGGTGAACTGCTCGGAGGAGACATAGAGGACGCTCTGGCCCCGGCGGGCGGTCTCCTGCCCGATGGCGTGCAGCAGGTGGGTCTTGCCCAGCCCCACGCCGGAGTAGAGGAACAGGGGGTTGTAGGCCTGGCCGGGGGCGTCGGCCACCGCCTGGGCGGCGCTGAAGGCCATCCGGTTGGAGTTGCCGACGACAAAGCTGTTGAAGGAATACTTGTCATCGAAGCTGAAGCCGGCGGCGGCGGGCGGCGGGCCGGCCGGCCCTTCCATCGTTCCCCCCGGCGTTCCCCGGTTCCGGGCGGCGACGCCTTCCGGGGAAGGGGCCTGGGGCGCCGGCCCAGCGACTTCCGGCGATACCTGGAACCGCACGTCCAGCGGTTGGTCGGAAGCCTGGCGCAGGGAACGCCGGATGGTCTGATACATCCGTTGTTCCAGCCAGGCAATAGTAAAGGCGTTGGGCACCTCCACCAACAAGTCGGCGCCGTTGAACCCGATGCCCCGGGTCTGCTTCAGCCAGGTATCGAAAGTGGCGCGGGGCAACTCCAGTTCCAGTTGACCCAGGGTGGCGTTCCAGGTTTCCCTGGCCGAGGTATTTTCGCTGGTCATAGCGCAATCGGAGAGCCCGGCAGGCTTCTCGCCCGGCAAATAGTATCGTGCGGCCGTTTGACCAGATTAGCGGCCGGCCACCCAAAACCGCAAGGCGGGAAGGACGCCGATATTCGGGGGTTTGCGGCCCGATCGCCCCGCCCGGTAACCTCTCCCCGTTGTTACGGGGGGTGGGCGCTGGCAGACCCTCCGACTCGGCATCTCGGAGCCCTCGCCCCGTTGTTACGGGGGGTGGGCCTCTGCGGGAACGCTCAGGGACAACTGGCCAACCGCCCGCCGTTGCTACGGGGAGGTGGGGGTGGTATTCTTGGGAAACCGGTACCGGGGGTGTTAGTGGCGCTTATCGTGAAGCGTTTGGTCCGGTTTTTGACCGGGTATTTGACCGGGTACCTGGCGCGGCCGGCCGCGTGGTTCCAGATTGCAGCCCTGCTGGGGATGATGCTGGGAACGATTCCGGCCCTGGCCGGCTGTGGCAACTTGCCCTACCCCTTGCCCGAACTGGCCGGCCCGCCGGGCCGGTCAGCGGAACCCGGCGCGGCGACCGGCGCGGGCCGGGATACCGAACCCGGAGCGGAACCCGGAGCGGAACCCGGGTCGACAATAGCTGCAACGGTCGGCGCAAGAACCGGCGGGTCGACCACCGGGGCGGTAACCGGGGAGCCTGAAGCGACAATAGCTGCAACAGCTGCAACGATTGGCGCAAAAACCGGTGCGAGACCCGGCGCAAGAACCGACTCAACAACCGCAACAACCGGCGCAACCACCGGGGAGGCAGTCAGCTTGAGCGTTGACCGGATTGCCTACATCAGTCCCTATGGCGACTTGTTCACCGTCCGGCCCGACGGCAGTGGGGAGCGGCGGCTGACCGGCGGCAGCCAGGTTCAATCGCCGCAATCACCTCAATCGCCGCAACCCCGGCCGGACGGCCCGCCGGGGGCTGCGGACCCGTCCGGCGTCTATCGGGTTCAGGATCTGGACTTTAACAACGTCTATGCCTGGCCTACCTGGTCGCCCGACGGAACCCGGCTGGCCGTTTCCCGGGTGCGGATTGCCGACAACCGCGCTTTGCAGGTGTCGGTCCAGGTGCTGGACGCCGCCACCGGCCGGGGCCGGATGGTATATGAGAACGACGTTCCGGCGTTGATTGCCGACGGCGCCCCCCACTATCTCTACTGGTCTCCCGATGGTGAATACCTGTCCTTTCTGGCTACCACCCGGCAGGGGTTAACCCTGTTTGCGGTGAACCCGAATACCACCGGAGGCGCGGTGGCGTTGGAGCGGGGGGCGCCCCTCTACTACAGTTGGGGCGGCGACGGCGACTCCCTGATGGTCCATTCCCGGGAGGCGGTCAAGCTGCTGCGCAAACCCTTCCGGCCCGACCGGGCCTGGCGGTTGGTGGATACGGCGAGCTTTCGGACGCCGGCCCTGTCCCCGGATGGACGGCGCTGGGCCTACACGGTGTCTGACCCGGTATCCGACCCGGTATCCGGCGCCGCCGGCAGCACGCTCTACGTGGGGGAAGCGGACGCCCCGGCGACGCCCCGGCAAATACTGGAAGTAGGGCCCTTTTCCGCCTTCATCTGGTCGCCGGACGGAAGCACGCTGGCGGTGGCCGACCGTCAGGGCGTTCGGGGAAGCGTCTTTCAACGCATTCGGTTGGTGACCGTTGCCGCCGGCGTCCGTACCCCGATTCGTACCTTGGTCCGTACCCTGGTAGAGGAGCCGCTGCTGGCCTTTTACTGGGCGCCCAGCGGGGAACGCCTGGCCTGGGTATCCGTGGATGCGGAAGAGCAGGTGTTTGAGTGGAAGGTCGCCGACCTGGCCGCCTCCGCCGCGCCGGCGGAAGGCGGTTCGGCCGGCGAACCGGACAACGGCGCGGCGGCGCGGGAACTGTTCCGGTTCCGGCCCAGCGGCGAGGTTTTTACGATGCTCAGCTTCTTTGACCAGTACGCCTACTCCCATTCTCCCTGGTCGCCGGACAGCTCCCGGCTGGTGGTGGCCGGGTCGCCCGGCCCGGTGGCGGAGCGGCGCAACGGCCATACTCCCACCGGGGCGCGGGTGTACGTGCTGGATGCGGTGGGGAATGCTCCCCCGACGGAGCTAGCCGCGGGCAGCGTAGCCTTCTGGTCCTGGAACTAGAGGCGGGGAATGCCGGCCGGCGCGCCGGAGGGAAAGGCCGGGTCGCCGGCTCCCGGTTATCGGTATCCCGGATACCTTCCCGGGTGCCGTCCCGGATCCGGGACCGGATTGAGGTTGCCGGTGAAAGGACCGAAACCCTGGCGGTTACTGGCGGCGGCGCCGTTGCTGCTGCTTTTCCAGGTGGCATTGGCCTGCGGGGAGGGGCCGGCTCCGGCTTCGACGCCGCTGCCGCTGCCCGGGCCCTCTCCCACCCCTGTCCCCACCCCTACTCCTACTCCGCCGCCGGACCCACAGGCCATCCTGTCCCGGGCGGCGGCGCGGGTGGCGGCGACGGAGTCATTGGCCTTTGTCCTGGAACACCAATCCGGCGGCGCCCGGATAGGTCCCGGCCTGCTCCTGACCCGGGCCGAGGGGGTCTTCAACCGTCCCGTTGCTGCGGGGCCTGTTGCTGCGGGGGTTGATACTGCGGGGGGTGATACCGCGGTCGCCGCCCCCGCCGCTGTCCCCGGAAACTTCCACATCACGCTGGACCTGGAGACATCCGGCTCCTTCCTGCAAGTCAGCGTGATAGCGGTGGAAGAGAGGGCCTTTATAACCAACCTGTTCAGCGGCCAATGGGAACGGACGGAACGGGAGGCGGTTCCCTTCCGGCTGGATAATGCGGCCGAAACCTTTGCCGGACTTATTTCCGGGGTACAGTCCCCGGAATTGGCCGGCGAGGAGCGGTTGGCGTTAGAAGGCTACACTGCCTACCGCATACGGGGGACGCTGCCGGCGGCGACTTTGGGTCAACTGGTCCCGGCGGTCCTGACGGATACGGCGGATACGGCGGGGCCGGACGTGGCGGTAGAAATCTGGGCCGACCGGGCGGAAATCCGGCTGCCCCGGGCGCTGCTGGCTGGCCCGCTGTCGCCCGGCGACGCGGCGGCGGCCGGACGCACCCTGACTTTGGAGGCCCTGGATCCCCCGGCGGAGATAACCGCGCCGGAAATTGGCAACTAAAGAGCTAATAGTAAACAACTAAAGGTTGAGAAAACTTTCCGCGCCGATTCGGGGTATTCGTGGTTGACAAGCCCCGGGAAATCCGGGTTCCGCTGCTCCTGGCCGTCATCGGTCTGGGCGCTTTTTTCACCGCCCTGGACCAGACGGTGGTGGTTACCGTCCTGCCGGCAATGATGCTGGACCTGCGTATCCCGATAACCGAGTTGGACCGGGTAGCCTGGGTTATTACCGCCTATCTGCTGGGCTACACCGCCTTTATGCCGCTGATTGGCCGTCTGGCCGACGTTTACGGCGGCCCGCGGGTCTATATGATTGGGTTGGGCCTATTCGCCGGGGGCAGTATTCTGGTGGCGCTTTCCGGCAGCCTGGAAGAGCTCATCGGGGCGCGGGTCATTCAAGCCATCGGCGGCGCGGCGGCGCTGCCGGTCGGGTTTGCCCTGGCTGCCGGAGCGTTGCCGCCGGAGCGCCGGGGCCTGGCGCTGGGCATCGTCGGCGCCGCCGCCGAGGCCGGTGCGATGCTGGGGCCGGCCTATGGCGGGGTCATCGTGGAGTTGGCTGACTGGCGGTGGCTTTTCTGGCTGAACCTGCCTCAGGTCGCCCTGCTGCTGCCGGGTCTGCTGTGGTTGCCCAACCGCCGCAACCGGGAGGCCCGGGTGGACTACCTGGGCGGGGCTTTGCTGGTGGCAACGCTGCTGGTCTTGTCCCTGGCCCTGTCCCGCCCCGGACTGTTCACCCTGGCCTCGGCCCAGCCTTTCCTCCTGGGCGGCTTGGCGCTGGCCCTGGCGGTGGGCCTGGGCGCGCTGGAATTGCGGGTAGGTCAGCCCCTGTTGCCGCTGTTGCTGTTCCGGTCGGTAGCTTTCGTGGCGGCCAACCTGACCCAACTGCTGGTAGGCGTTTCGCTGATTATTACCCTGGTAACTGTGCCTTTGATGGCTAACACGGTAATGGGTAAAGACCCCTTTACCGGCGCCCTGTGGCTGCTGCGGCTGACCGGCGCCATCCCGGTGGGAGCGGTTATCGGCGGTCAACTGCTGGCCTGGCCCGGTTGGTGGCCCAAGTGGTGGCCCCGGTGGTGGCCCAATTGGTGGGGAGGCCGGTCGGTGATTGCCGCCGGATTGGTTCTGACGGCGGTGGGCTTGTTCCTAGTCGGCGGCTGGGGGCTGGAGGTGGCGGAGCCGGCGTTGACGCTGCACCTGGCAATAACCGGTCTGGGATTTGGTCTGGTCATTGCGCCGATAATGGCCCAGGCGTTGCGCACGGTAAGCGAGGATTACCGGGGGACGGCGGCGGCGTTGGTGGTGGTGTCGCGGCTGCTGGGGATGACCCTGGGTCTGGCGGCCCTGGCGGCCTGGGGCATCGAGCACTTCCAGGCCCTGACCGCCGGTTTAAGCCTGCCCCTGCCAACCCCCGGGGAACCGGCGGCGGAGGCGGCGGCCCGGCTGGTTGCCTATCAGGACGCCGTAACCCGGGCCGGCCTGAGCCTGTTCCACCGCTTCTTCCGCGCTGCCGGGGTAATCGCCTTGCTGGCGCTGGCGCCGGCTTTGCTGACGGGAGGGCGGGACGGCCGGTGATGCCCTTGCCGGCCTGACAGTTCCCGGTTGAAGATGCAGAACATATATTCTATTATATTTATCCCACCGATTTGGCCGGAACCAGTGCAAAGCCTTTCTTGTGGCCCGGGGCCGGGCGTGGCAAAATGGCAGCTTGCGGAATCAAAGGAAGAGGAAGCGAAGGTATCAAAATTTTTCCGGGAGTTTAATGATGATTACCTACGTGGTGTGCGACTTGTTTACCAGTCCGGCCCGGACTCTGGTGAATACGGTGAACACCGTGGGAGTGATGGGGAAGGGGATCGCCAGGGACTTCAAGACCATTTACCCGGAAATGTTTGCCCGGTATCAGGAACTGTGCGAGAAGGGTCTGTTCGCCACCGGCCAGCTGTGGCTTTACCGGACGCCGCACAAGTGGGTGCTGAACTTTCCCACCAAGAAACACTGGCGCAGCCCCTCCCGACCCGATTACATCGAGGCCGGGTTGCGGAAATTTGCCGATACTTACCACGTTTATGGCATTACGGACATCTCCTTTCCCCTGCTGGGCTGCGGCAACGGCGAACTGAATTGGGAAACTCAGGTACGTCCCCTGATGGAGCAGTATCTGGGCAAGCTGCCGATAGACGTTTACATTCACCGGCAAGACCTTGAAGACCCCTATATGCCGGAACACCGCAGTATCCGGGAAACCAGGGAATGGCTGCGGGGCGAGCCGGAATCCCTGGCCTTTACCGAGGTCTGGACGGATCTGGTCTCGGTGATTGGCGCCGGCGCGGCGGGGGACGGCAGCGACGATCCCTTCCCGGCGCGGATTGGCGCCGACGAGGTTTCAATAATCCTGGAGCTTGCTGACGGGTCAGTTGCCATTCCCGAAGCGGCGTTCCTGGATCTTTGGCAGCAACTGCGCGCCGCCGGATTTCTGAGTGGTGATTACCTGCCCGGCGGCCTGAGTGAGTATGCCGACTGGATAATTCCCCTGATGGCAAAGTTGCCCTACATCCAGCCGGTGAAGATGGCTAGGCGATCCAGAGGGGTAAGTCCGCAAACTCTGGGGTTGCGGATAATTCCCGGCAAAGGTGGCCCCACCAGGCAGCCGGAACAACTTTCGCTGTCCGGTGTGGGCGCAGTAGAACTTTTATGACCCTCCGCCCGGATAGGGAAATAGCTGAGATTCGCCAGCATCTGGCGAACTTGCGCCAAGCCGACTGGTTAGGGCCAGCGCGTCAGTGGTGGCCCGATTGTTTGTTCCATTGCACCGACATCACCAACGCGGCAAGCATACTGCGACAGGGCGAGCTGCTCAGCCGGAGCTTGGCGGTAAGCACGAGTCAATTGGCGGTGGATATAGCCGCTCCCGAGGTTATTGCGCACACAAACCCGCAGTGGCAAGACTACGTGCGGTTGTATTTCCGGCCCAAAACCCCGACGCAGTATCAGAATGAGGGGTTCCGACCGGTTGGGCAACGGGAGTTCGACTCTCACTGTCCAGTTCTGGTTTACTTCATCTTTGACGCCCTGGCCGTTTTGTCGCGGGAGGATTGCCTCTTTACCGAGGGCAATGCCGCTGCTGTCGCTGCGACGCCCAGCGGCGCGGTCTCCTTCCTCAAGCAAATCCCTTTCGACCTGGTCTATCATGATTCGTGGTTTGACCCCTCGGAACGCAGACAGATAGTCCATCGCCGCGCCGCCGAAGTGCTGGTTCCGCAGCGGATGGGGCTGGAAAGCCTGCGCTACATCGGTTGTCGCAGCCCGGCGGAGCGCGAAACTCTCTGGTATCTGTTGCCCCGGAATACACGCTCCCGGTGGCTACGGCAGATAGTGATTAAACCCAGCCTCTTTAACCGAAAATGGACCTTTGTTGAACGGGTGGAAATGAGCGATACGCAACTCGTTTTCCGATTCAACCGCAGCTCCGAACCCCCGGGCCCCTTTGATGCCCAGGTTGTGTTGCAGGATACGGCAATCGGCTGCGAGGATCGCTGGCATTACGAGGCATATCAGGCTAAAGCTACTCTGGAGATCAGCCTACGCAATTTGCGGAACTCCCCGGACTACACAGCGCGTTTGTCCCTGGATAACCAACTGGCCTACGCCAACCGTTACCAGAAAGACGACCTGCCCTTCTGAACCCTCTGCTATACTGTCTTCAAACCGATTTATGTGGAGGTACAGACGGCTATGGACTTTGAGGACATCCGGCCCTTTCTGGAGACCAATCACCGGGCGGTGGTGCAGACGATTCAGCCCAACGGAGCGGTGCAGGCCAGCGTGGTGGTCTGCGGCGCCTATCAGGGCTACATGGCCCTGGCCTCGGTCTATCCCAGGTCCCGGAAGGTGCGCAACCTGCGGCGCAACCCGCAATGCACCGTCCTGGCGGTTACCGACGACTGGCGCCGCTACGTGGTGGTGGAAGGCCCGGCCCGGCTGTTGGCGGCGGATAATACCGATGCCGAGGAACTGCGGCTGACCCTGCGGGAGATCTTCCGGGCGTGCAGCGGCCAGGACCACCCCGATTGGGAGGAATACGACCGGGCGATGGTGGCCCAGGAAGCGGTGGGCATATTGGTAACCCCGGAACGGGTTTACGGAAAGTTGACCTAGATCGACGGCGGGCCGGGGCGGTAGGGGCAGATACTGTACCCGCCGGAGTCCCTTCATTGGGGTAGTCCAACTGCGATCGAAGTCGGCGGGTCCTGTACCCGCCGACGTCAATGACGACCGGCGCCTTTTCCCCAGGGGTAGGTAAGCCCCGGGATCAGACGCCCTGGCGGGAGACCAGTATCGCTCCCACCGCCCCGGCCAGGTATGCCGCGGCCATCAGCGCCAGCCCGCCGGTTACCACCGGTTGGGGGAAACGGTTCCGGCCCCACAGCAGCAACCCGCCCCATAAAATCAGGGCAATGGCGCTGATTCCGGCGACGAAATGCTCCGGCGAGGGGCAGTTGAGTATTATCACCGAAGCGCAGCTTTCCCCGCCCCGGTAGAAGGGGTCGGCGTAGGCCAGGATGGTTACGTTGAATACGCAACTGCCGTATAAGCCGGCGACGCCCAGATCCGCAGCGCCCATGCGAGCCGCCGCCACCGACGCCGACGCCTCGGGCATCGTGGTTACGATGGATACGGCCAGTATCCCCAGCACGCCGGAGGATATGCCGGTGGCGCCGGCAATCCAGTCGGCGCTCTGGGCCAGAAAGACCCCGGCGATGATCACCCCCGCCGACACCAGGCTGAACATCGCCCAGGCTTTGCCCAGGGACATTCCCGGGTCATCACCCCCTTCCTCCGCCGCCCCGGTCGGACTTTTCTGATAGACGATCCGCATTCCGATAACATAGACTACCAGCAGAAATATGGAGGAGGCCCCGATCGCCCACAGGTTGAGCTCGGTAACCGGGCTGGGGGCCAGGGTGTGCCAGCCGGCGAACAGGACGGCCAGCCCAGTGAGTATGGCGGCCAGGACGATGAGGTAACCCTGTTCCGGGGCCACCCGTTGCAGGAAACGGCGTCCACCAAAGAGGAGGGCCACCACCGCCATGGTGAACATATTTATCATATTGGCCCCCACCACGTTGCCCAGGGCCAGTTGGGGGTTGTCAATCCGCACCGCGGTGACGTTGTTGGACAGTTCCGGCAGGGAAGTAGCCAGGGCCACCAGGATGCTGCCGACGAACAGCCGGCCCCAGCCGGTCAGAGTCGCCAGGGCGTCGCCATACCTGGCAAGCTGCACTCCCAGGAAGATAACGGCAGCGGCGCTGGCAAGAAAGATGGGAACGGAAACGGTCAGGGAAACCGCCTCGGGAAGTCCGGGCATATTGCTCCTTTCCACTACGAATTAGGAAAGTGTCCGCCTTCGTACTATACTACCCCCGGTCAATTACGGGTTAAACTGACGTTTCCGGGGCGCTCCGGCGGCCCCGGCTGGACAATCAGGAATTAAAGGGCGTTTGTTCCGGCTTGTCAACGCCCGGCGGCCAGCGTCCAACTGGAAATTACGAATTGCGAATTAAAAATCCGTGATTCCCGATGGCTTTTAAGGAGCAGGGCCGGGCTGGGGCTTTTCCGATTTCCGCAGCGTTAACCCGCCTTTGCGGTGTATTAAATGCGATATTCGGAAATTTTATTGCCGTATTGACAGTAAATGGACACTGGCTTATTATGGAGTCGTTTGTTTCGTATAAAGACCATAACGGGAGTATCCTGAATGGATGAGTTAGACCGGAAGATAATTGCCCTGCTGCAACTGGACGGGCGGGCCTCCAATGCGAAAATCGCCCGGGAAGTAGGGGTCAGCGAGGGCACGGTGCGGCGCCGGTTGGGCAAGCTGCTGGATGACGACGTGGTGCGAGTGGTCGCGGTGCCCAATCTGGAAAAGCTGGGCTTTTCCACTACCGCCTTGATCGGTATGCAAACCGCCCCCGGCAAGTCGGACCGGGTGGCCGAATCCCTGATTGGCCTGCCGGAGGCCCACTACGTGGCGGTTACCACCGGCGCTTACGACGTATTTGTCTGGGCCGGGCTGGAGTCGGCGGAAAGCCTGGGCCATTTTCTCCGCACCAAGATTGGCCCCATTGAAGGGGTGCAGCGCACTGAGACCTTCGTGAACCTGTCCATCAAAAAGCGAACTTACGGACTGGTGCTGTAAGTAGCGGTAAGTAAACGGTAAGCGCCGGAACCCGGCGGCCTTGCCCCTCCGGTGATCCCTCCGGGAATCAGGCGGCGGTTGCCGGGAGGTTACCGCCCGACCCCTCAAAAGACCCGGCGGCGCCCTGCTTGTCCCGGTCCCGCCGTGGTCCCGGGATTGTGGAATCATCCGGTTTGAGCGACGGCAGCCAGCGCCCGGTCCCGTTATTGTCCCGGTATCGTATTGCAAACCCGCCGGGCTATGCTATAATTCTAATAGTTCCCCGGTTATCCTCCAGGGGGAGACGGGCGGTCGGGGAGCCGTTATCCTCAATAACCGCTAGTTCAGAGGAGCAATAAGAGAATGACTTACATCATTACCGAACCCTGCGTAGGTGTGAAGGACGCCGCGTGCGTGGACGTTTGCCCGGTGGACTGCATCTACACCACCGATGCCGACGATATGTTCTACATCAGCCCGGACGAGTGCATTGATTGCGCCGCCTGCGAGCCGGTCTGTCCGGTAACTGCCATCTTCGCTGAGGACGCCGTTCCCGGTCAGTGGGAAAACTACATCGCCATGAACTACGACTACTTCAAAAATACCGACCCGGACGCCCTCAAGCGCAAGTAGGCGCTGGCCCCGGCTCTTTCCGGAAAGACCTCTCCTTGCCCGGAGGGGTCTTCCTTTTGCGGGTTTTTCCCACCGGGAGCGGCAGAAAACCCAACCAATACCACCAGAACCTGTACGATAGCCGTCTTTCCCCACCGGGAGCGGCAGAAACGCCGGAGTTTCGCCGCCGCGGGCCGGTTCCTCCCGGCGCACTGCGCCGGCGCGGCGTCGCCCGGCGCAACAACCCCCCCGATTGACAGCAACCCCGGATCCTTTTAGACTACCGCCACTGACCGTTGACGCATCAACATCAGCCATTTCAACACCAACCATTTCAGCGCAGGGGTGTACCTTTATGGCGACGATTGAACCGACAAGGGAGTTGGTTTCCGGCATCTATGAACGGCTGGACCGGAATCTGCAAACCGTGCGGCAAACCCGGACCGGCCCGCTGACCCTGGCCGACAAAATCCTGCTGTCCCATCTGGACGACCCGACGGATACCAACCTGGTGCGCGGGGAGACCTATATCCAACTGCGGCCCGACCGGGTGATCCTCCAGGATGTTTTGGGTCAGACCGCCATGCTCCAGTTTATGCAAACCCGGCGGCAGACCACCGCCGTACCTACCTCGGTGCATTGCGACCATCTCATCCAGGCCCGGGTGGAGGGGGCCTCCGATTTGCAGGAATCTCTGGGAGAGAACAGCGAGGTTTACAACTTCCTGCGGACGGCGGCGGCCAAGTACGGCGTGGGTTTCTGGGGGCCGGGGGCGGGCATCATCCACCAGGTGGCGCTGGAAAATTACGCCTTTCCCGCCCAGTTGATGCTGGGCACCGACTCCCACACGCCCAACGGCGGCGGCCTCGGCTCCATTTCCGTCGGCGTCGGCGGCGCGGACGCGGTTGAGGTGATGGCCGGCCTGCCCTGGGAAGTCCTCTACCCCCGGTTCATCGGCGTGCGCCTGACCGGGGAATTGAACGGCTGGACGGCGCCCAAGGATATAATTCTGCACCTGGCCGGGCGGTTGACCGTCTCCGGCGCCACCAACGCCATCATCGAATACTTCGGCCCCGGCGCCGCCAGCATCAGCGCCACCGGCAAAGGCACCATCTGCAATATGGGCGCCGAACTGGGCGCTACTTCTTCCACCTTCCCCTACGACGCAACCATGGCCCGTTACCTGGCGGCCACCGGCCGGGGCGAGCTGGCGGAACTGGCGGAGCAGTACCGGCAGTTGCTGGTCGCCGACCCGGAGTGCGCCGAAAACCCCCAGCAGCACTATGACCAGGTGGTGGAGATAAACCTGTCGGAACTGGAGCCGCACCTGGTAGGCCCCCACTCGCCGGACCGGGCCCGCCCCATCTCGATGATGGCCCTGGAGTTGCAGCAGGACGGCGCCCTGGTGGACGAAATCTCCTCGGCGTTGATCGGCAGCTGTACCAACTCCTCCTACGAGGATATGAGCCGCTCCGCCGACGTGGCGGAACAGGCCAAGGCCCACGGCCTCACGGCGGCGGTGCCTTTTATGGTTACCCCCGGCTCGGAGCAGGTGCGGGCCACCATCGAGCGGGACGGGCAGATGCAGTCCCTCAAGGACATCGAGGCCACGGTGCTGGCTAACGCCTGTGGCCCCTGCATCGGCCAGTGGCGGCGGGTCGGCGACCCGGTGGGGCGGCCCAACACCATCGTAACCTCCTACAACCGGAACTTCCCGGCCCGCAACGACGGGGAACCCTCCACGATGAACATCATCGGCAGTCCGGAGATCGTTACCGCCCTGGCCCTGGCCGGACGCCTCTCCTTCAACCCCTTGACCGATACCCTGACCGGCGCCGATGGGCAGCCCTTCCGCCTGGCGCCGCCCCAGACGGCGCCGGACGTGCCGGCCCGGAGCTTTGACCGGGGGGCATCTTCCTACGAGGCTCCGCCCCGGGACGGCGGCGACATCGAGTTGACCGTGGCGCCGGACAGCGAGCGGATCCAGCTTTTGGAACCCTGGCCGGCCTGGGACGGCAACGATTTTCTGGATCTGCCGGTGCTGGTAAAGGCCAAGGGCAAGACCACCACCGACTCCATCTCCCCGGCCGGCGTGTGGCTGCGCTTCCGGGGGCACCTGGACCGGTTCAGCGACAATATGTTTATGGGGGCGATTAACGCCTACGACGACGTGGCCGGCAAGGGCAAGAACGTGGTAACCGGCGAAGCGGGCGTCGGCTTCTCCCGGATTGCCCGGGACTACCAATCCCGGGGAATCCGGTGGGCGGTGGTCGGCGACTTCAACTATGGCGAGGGCAGCAGCCGGGAACACGCCGCCCTGTCGCCCCGCCTGCTGGGCGGCGCGGCGGTCATCGTCCGCAGCTTCGCCCGCATCCACGAAAGCAACCTGAAAAAGCAGGGCCTCCTGGCTTTGACCTTCCCCCACCCGGAGGACTACGATCGGATCCGGGAGGATGACCGCCTCAGTCTGGTGGGGTTGCAAAACCTGGCCCCCGGCAAGCCGGTAGAGTGCATCGTCCGGCACAGCGACGGCAGCAGCGAAACGCTGTACCTGAACCATTCCTACGGCGAGTCGCAAATAGCCTGGTTCCGTCTCGGCTCGGCGCTGAATTTGTTCCACCAGTAACCGGGCCCGGTTTCTAACCGGAACCGGGCGCATCCGGCAACCGGGCGATAGACGGTAATGGGGCGGGCCGGCGGCGGCCCGCCTTTTGCCGTGGTGGGCTTAATCCGCCGGATACGAACCAACTCCGGTATAAAATGGCCCGAAGCGCTTGCCGACCTTACTAAACGGGCCCGCAGCAGGTCAGTAAGGCCTGACGCTCCAGTAAGGTTTGACGCTTCGGTAGTTGGGGGTTCAGGCGATGGGTAGTACCGGCTCGCTGCGCTCCTCGGGCAAGTCAATCAGGAAGGCATTGGCGTTAAAGGCCAGCAGGGCGTAGTAGCCCATCAGGGTACACAGCTCGGTCAGCCCCAGCGGGCCGAATTGGGCCAAAGCCGCCTGGAAGGTCTCCTGGCTGATTTTGCGCGTCTGGAAGAACTCATTGCCCAGGCTGACCACCGCCGCCTCGTCCGGGGGCAGGGAAGGCAGGGGCTGGTTATCCCGCAGGGCATCCACGAAGGCGTCGCTGATTCCCTGCTCCCGGGCGCGGGCGGCGTGAGCGTTCCAGATAAACGGGCAGTCGTTGGCCCGGGCGGTAACGATCATCGCCAGTTCCTGAATTTTCTTGGGCAGTGAAGACTCGTCCCGCAGGTAGTTGACCAGGGCATTGGCCCGCCGGCGCATCTCCGGGCTGTTAATCATCGCCGAACCGGGGCCGCTGGCGACCACCCCGCCGCTGCCGGAAGTTTCGGCGTCGAAGGCTTCGCGCAAGTTCTCGGGGACCTGGTCGCGGGTAACTATAGGCGTTCGCATAACTTTTCTCTCCCGGTAAATGAATCTGTCGTGCGGGGAATGGGGTAGGAACCTTTCCGCCCGGCGCCTCCGCCCGGCGTCTCAGGCTGGCAACTGCCACGCGCCGGTCTGTCGCCGGTCCGCCGAATACCGCCCAGCATAGGCCCGGCATAGGCATGGAGCCGGCCGTCGTGCCAAAATCGCCGGTGGCGGGCCAGCCGGCAGCCCATCATAGGCATGGAGCCAGCCCGTTGGCAAGGGCGGGGTAATAGTTCGAGGATGGTTTGAGGCCGGCGCGTTAACCCCGGCCGCTCCGGTTTGACGGGGCGGCGTCCCGGAGTTAGACTTCAGCTGACGTTAGGCTTAAGTAGGCTTGAATATCGTTCCCGGCGCCCGGGGCGCGCAACCGGGGCTGCGTGTCCGCCAGCCGTACGTGAATCGGATGGTTCCCGGCGCCCGGGGCGCAACCGTGCGCACTTATTTTTGGAACCAGGTCAGACGGGATGGTTCCCGGCGCCCGGGGCGCAACCTTCCCCGGCCGGCGAGCCGGGTTTGCCGGAGCCGCAGCTGACTTCAGGAGTGATGACCGATGGCCCTGCCTCCCGACCGCATTGACTACCTGCCCATTATCGATAGGCCCGTTATCCAGTGGCCCGGGGAGGCCCGGGTTGCGCTCTGGATTTCCCCCAACGTGGAGCATTACGAGTATCTCCCGGAGCACGCCGGCGTGCGCAATCCGTGGCCGCGCACGCCCTACCCGGACGTGCAGCAATACTCCTACCGGGACTACGGCAACCGGGTCGGCTTCTGGCGGATGCTGGAGCCGTTGGATAAGTACGGAATCCGTTGCTGTGTGTCGCTGAACCTGGCGGTGCTGGAACATTTCCCCGAAATTGCGGCGGCGATGTTGGCCCGGGACTGGGATTATATGAGCCACGGCATCTACAACACCCGTTACCTTTATACCGGCACCGAGGATGAGGAGCGGGAGTTCTACCGGGATTGTATTGATACCCTGAAGCGGCATACCGGGAAGCAGTTGAAAGGAATGTTGGGGCCGGCGATTTCGGGAAGCGTGCATACCCCTGACCTGATGGCCGAGGCCGGGTTAATCTACCATACCGACTGGTTTCACGACGATCAGCCGACGCCAATCAAAGTCAATGCGGGCAAGCTGGTGTCGGTGCCTTACTCCATCGAGTTGAACGATTCCTCGGTGCTGCGGGACAATCACTACGGGACCGACTATTTTGCCGAGATTTGCAAGGCCCAGTTCGACCAGCTCTACCGGGAAGGCGCCAGGAGCGGCCAGGTTATGTGCATTGCCCTGCATCCCTTCCTCATTGGTCAACCCCACCGGGTCAAGTACCTGGACGACATCCTGGGGTACATAATGGCCCATGATGGCGTCTGGCAGACCACCGCCGACGAAATTGCCGAATACTACATCGCCAACTATTACGACCAGGCCGTGGCCCACGCGCAGCAATTGGCCCGGTGCGGCCCGGCCGAACCTCAGTGGCGCGGGGGCAGGGGCGGGAGTGGGAGTATCTGAATTGGCCCGGTGCGGCCCGGCCTGAGCCGCGGCGACTGTTCGACCGTTTCCCAAGCCTTTCCTTCCCGGTTGCTTCCCGACTATTTCCCCGATTTCGTGAACCGGAGCGACCCGGAGCGACGCAGCAACGCATCAATCAAAAGCGAGGTCAATATGCCGGCGCAACGTACCTTCGGGATGGATCACCCGCACCACGCCTGGTCGCCCATAACCGGCCGCCCGGCCCTGCGCTGGCCCGGCCAGGCCCGGGTAGCCCTCTGCGTCATCCTGGTGTTGGAACATATGGAGTGGCAAGCTCCGCCCGGGAGCTTTCAGGTCGCTCGCCTGGCCGGCGGCTCCACGCCCCGAGACTTCCCGGACTACGCCCGGCTGTCTCACCGGGAATACGGGCACCGGGTCGGCATCTTCCGGCTGCTGGACGTGCTGGAAAAACACGGCGTTAAAGCTACCATCGCGCTGGACGCGCTCACCGCCGAAAACTATCCCTACCTGGTACGCCATTGCCTGAAGCGGGGCTGCGAGGTCATCGGCCACGGTATCTCCGTCAGCCGCATGATTACCAGCAATATGTCGGAAGCGGAAGAGTGGGAGTACATTCAGACTTCCCTTGCCGCCCTGACCCGGGCCACCGGCGTTGTCCCGCAGGGCTGGTTGGGGCCGGAGTACGGCGAGTCTCACCGCACCCCCCGGTTATTGGCCGAGGCCGGCCTGCGCTACGTTTGCGATTGGGCCAACGACGAGCAGCCCTACCCGATGACCACCGGCCAGGAACCGTTCTTCGCCCTGCCGCTGCTTTACGAACTGGACGATGTGGCCGCCCTGGCCGACCGGAAGGTTACCGTGGCCGCCTACCGGCGGATGCTCACGGAGAGCTTCGATACCTTGCGTCAGGACGGCTCGGTTAGCGGCCGGGTTATGGCGCTGAACTGGCATCCCTGGCTGGTCGGCCAGCCCTTCCGCATCGGCAGCGTGGACCGGGCATTGGGTTACATGATGGAACAGGGTGGGGTTTGGGCGGCCACCGGGTCTGAAATCATCGCCTGGTATCAGGAGCAGCGCCTGGCGCAAGTCCTTTGACGGCGGGGGTTCCGTTTACTTTCAGGGTGTAATTTCAGGGCGTAGTCGCTGCTTCTCATACGGGGTAAACCCTGATTGTAAACGGAACCGACGGAGGGGTTCCGTTGGATTTTAACGTTTCGGCGCGCCGATACGCCCGGCCCCGGCGGGGCTAAATCCCGTTTTCAAACGGAACCGACGGAGGGAACCGATGGCTTCTTCATTGATTCGCGGCAAGCACCTGCTCAGCCCGGCGGGTTCCGCTGCTTCCGCCGGCCCCGCCGGCCCGGACGCCGCCGGGGGCGCGGCCGTAACTCTTTACGATGCGGCGGTTTACCAGGAGGACGGGGTTATCCAGGACGTTGGCCCCTACCCGGCGCTCCGGGCGCAGTACCGGCCCGACGTGGAACTCGGCGGCCTGGACTATGCCATCATCCCCGGGCTGGTCAACTCTCACCACCACGGCCGCGGGGTAACGACCCTCCAGATGGGCACCTGCGACGATTGTCTGGAACTGTGGATTCTGGCCGGCTGGGGGCGCCGGCCCTACGACCACTACCTGATGACCCTCTATACCGCCCTCAATATGCTGGAGTCGGGAACCACCACGGTGATGTATAATCACCCCCAGACGGCGACGGCTACCTTGAAGGAGGATGTGGACGCCGTGCTGCGGGGCTTCCGCGACGCCGGTATGCGGGTGGCTTTTTCCAGCTACTTCCGCAACCAGAACCGGGTGGTGTATGGCGATGACCGGGAGTTCCTGTCCGGCTTGCCCGCAGACCTGGCGGCGGGCGTGCGCCGCCACTTGTCGGTTACTGATATGACCGACGATGACTACTTCGCCTTCTTCGCCGAGACCTACCGCCAATACCACGACTACCCCCCGGGCAAAACCCGGGTTTTGCTGAGTCCCAGCAATGTGCAGTGGAACTCGGATGCCTTTCTCCAGCGCGCCAAGGAGCAGGCGGCCCGCTATCAGACCGGCATCCATATGCACCTGGTGGAGAGCCATTACCAGAAGGACTACGGGCTGCGCACCTGGGGCAAGACGCCGGTGGAGCATCTGCAAGATCTGGAGTTTCTGGGGCCAGAGCTTTCCTGCGCCCACGCCGTTTGGCTCACCGACCGGGATATTGAGCTTTTGGCCGGGGCGGGAGTTACGGTTTGCCACAACGCCAGCTCCAATCTGCGCCTCAAGAACGGTATCGCTCCGGTCAACCCCCTGTTGGCCCGGGGCGTCAACGTGGCTATAGGCACCGACAGCACCGGCCTTAACGACGATGACGACCTGTTGCAGGAGATGCGGCTGGTCAGCAAACTCCACCGGCAGCCGGGTATCGACCTTCCCGCCATCACCGCCGAGCAGGTCCTGGCCATGGCCACGGCCAACGCCGCCGCTCCGGCCGGCTTTGCCGGAGACATCGGGGCGCTGGCGCCGGGCCGCCGGGCCGACCTGGTTCTGCTCCGTTTGAACGCTCTGGAAGACCCTTACCTGGAACCCGGCGTCCCCCCGCTGGAGGCGGCGCTGGGGCGAGCCAGGGCGCGGGACATCGCCACCGTCATCATTGACGGAGAGGTTCTGTTTCAGGACGGAGCGCACCGGTGGGTCAACAAGGAGGACGTGGGACGGGAATTGCGGGAGCAACTCTCCCGTCCCATGGAACCCGAAACCCTGGAAACCCGGCGGATGGCGCAGCGGCTGTTGCCTTACGTCGCTCAATTCTACCGGAGCCGGGCGCCGGTGGCTGCTCCAGTTGCCGGAACGCCCCACTATATTTTCAACAGTCGCACCTGATTGCCGGCCTGACTTGATGGCCTGCCTCGTCCGGCGCCGGGTACAGCGCCGGGTACGATGCTGGGTACGGGTCAGTTAACCGGGTTGGTAGCGTTCCACCGGCGCCTCATCCCACCGGGCGCGCATCTGCACGGCGTCGTACCAGGCCTGTACCGGTAGCAGCAAGTCCATCTGGAGGTCAAAAGCCTTCTCCAGCCGCAGTGCCAGCTCCGGTGTCAGACGGGTTTGCTGGTTCACCAGGGCGCAAACGACGGCCTCAGCCACACCCAGTATTGCCGCAATTTGGGCCGTGTCCAGCCCCAACTCATCAATAATCTCCGTCTGGATGAACAAGCCGGGATGCGCCGGAGTCATATTCATTTTGATGCCCGGACGTTCCATTAGTGATAATCCTCCAAGCTCAAGTTATAGACGCGGTCGCCCTCTATTTCGAAAGTAATCCGCCAGTTGCCAGATACCGAAACACTCCATTCACTGCCCCGGCTGCGGGCTAATCGGTGGACACGCCAACCCCGGGGCGCTCTTTCGACGAACCGGGAAATGTCCTCGGCTCGCCTCAAGGCAGTGATTATGACGCGGACTCGGTTGGCTAGTTCCCGACCGATCAATCGGGGATTATCTTCCTCAATTAACCGGCGCAGTCCCCGGTGGCTGACCGACTGAATAATCATCCGGTTCAGTGTACGGCCTGACGGTTCCGGGGCGCAATATAAACCCGGATAAACCCGGCCCGGGTTTACCAGGCCGGGCTTTCAATTTTTCCGGCGTCTTGCTACTCTCTCCATCAGCCGAGCTACCGGCATGTAGATCTGGTAGAGCCTTGGTAGATCTATCGGAGCGGTCAATGCGCGCTTTGAGTATCCGCCAGCCCTGGGCCTGGCTGATTGTCAGCGGTTACAAGGATATTGAAAACCGGACCTGGGCCACCCGGTTCCGGGGGCGGGTTTATGTCCACGCCGGGAAACTGACGCTGCCGCTGGAGGCTTTCCCGGAGCAGCGGGACTATCTCCGGCGGGCGGGCATCGTCCTTCCGCCGAACCTGCCCCGGGGCGCCCTGGTGGGCGAGGTTACCATTACCGGCTGCGTGGAGCATTCCGCCAGCCCCTGGTTCTGCGGCCCCTACGGGTTTGTGCTGGCCGAGCCGGTGATTTACCCGGTTCCCGTCCCCTGCCGGGGAAGGTTGGGCTTTTTCCGGGTGGACGATTGTCCGGCTAACCGGTTAAATGGTAAACTGAACGCGCTAACCGACCGGAGGGAAGAGGAACCGCAATGCAGTACGAGACGCCGCAATCCGGGTCAAAGCCGATGTTGTCCTTGCGCCAGGCCCTAACCCAGTGTATGCGAAAGTATGGCGACTTCAGCGGCCGGGCCACCCGGGCCGAATACTGGTGGTGGGTGCTGGCCGTGTCGGTGGCCGGCTTCATTCTCAACAGCCTCCCCCTTATTGGCTCCGTCCTTGGCGGGATATTCGGCTTGGCGGTCCTCCTGCCCGGTCTGGCCGTAACCGCCCGCCGGCTGCACGACATTAACCGAACCGGCTGGTGGCAAGCGGTTTGGTGGGGTATCTTCCTGGTTGGTTGGATCCCCTTGGTGATTGTCGCTGCCGGCTTGATCTTCGTCTTCCTGTCGGGGGATTGGACTGAGTTGGGCGCCGCGGTCCCGGTGGGGGGAGCGGTGGCCGGAGTGTTGCTCGTCTTGCTGATTGGGGCCGCGGCGCTGCTGGCGGTATTCATCTGGGTGTTGCTGTGGCTGACCCGCCAGGGACAAGCCGGCCCCAACCGCTACGGCCCCGATCCCCGGCAATGGAACCATGAGCTTTCTGACGACTCGCTCGGTTTGAGGCGGGGAGAAAATGGACACAGCCCCCGTTCGACGGAGCCGGAATCTTTCTGACGGCCCCGACCGCCGCGCCGCCACCTTAAAACCGGAGGCCGGGAGGTGGTAGAATAGGCGCCGGCAGTCAGTAATGGCAAGGAGGGTTGGTAAATGGAAGCGCCGGCAATGCCCCGGACCAAGCCGATGATGACCTTTGTAGATGCAGTAAAACAGTGCCTGCGAAAGTACGGCGATTTCAGCGGGCGGGCCACCCGCGCCGAATGCTGGTGGTGGACGCTGGCCGCTTTCCTGGGCACTCTGATGGCGGCCTCGGTTGACGCCGCGGTCAACTCCTTTAATTCCCAGAATGAATGGTCTTTCAGCCCGGTGCAGACCATATTTGCGCTGGCGATCCTGCTGCCCTCCCTCGCCGTGGACACCCGGCGGCTGCACGACATCGGCAAGAGCGGTTGGTGGTTGCTGGTCTGGTACGTCATCGCCATCGTCGGTTGGATACCCCTGGCTTTGGTCGGCAGCATCGCCCTGTCCAGTGCGTTCTTTGGCGATTTTGACCGGTCAATTATCGCTCCCCTGGTGGGAGTGGGCATCATCGCCCTGGTAATCAACCTGGCAATAATCCTTTGGGCCGTGCTATGGCTGACCCGCCAGGGCGAGGACGGCCCCAACCGCTACGGCCCCGACCCCCGGGCAATAGAGCCGGAACCGCTGGCGGTGGCCGATGCGATTGAGTAACCCGTCTCCGCCCCGGTTCAAGCAATCAGGCTCAAGCAATCAGTAATCTGGAATCTGGTGGGAGATAACTATGCCTAAGGTAATCCCGGTTCCCGACGAACTGAGCCGCCCCTTTTGGGATGCGGTTAATGCGCGGCGGCTGCTGCTCCAGCATTGCGCCGTTTGTGCCAGGTTCCAGTACCCGCCGCAACCGGCCTGTCAGTTCTGCGGCTCTTCCGACGCCCTGTCCTGGCAGGAGGTGGAGGGCAAGGGCCATATCGCCACCTATATCGTCATTGAGGACGGCCGACTGAACCGGCGGATGCCCGACCAGCCCTACAACCTGGCCCTGGTAACCCTGGACGCCGACCCGGCGGTGAACTTTTATTCCAACCTGCCCGGCGTGCCGCCTTATGCGGTTCCCGTAGGCGCGCCGGTGGAGGTGATGTTTGAGGAAGTAGCCCCGGGCCGGCTAATCCACGAATGGCGGGTGGCGGAGTAAGCCCCGCGCCGGCAGGCCCCCCTTTGAGGGGTTAGAGGGGACGGCCCGCGTAAGCCCCGCACTACAGCAAGGGGACAACAACGATAGCCAAACGATCTCGGAGGCTATACCGGAAACGATACCGAATACCCGGAGGGAGTAGTGAACCTCCGCAAACTGTGGCGCTCCCGGCGTCGCCGGGGCGAAAAAAGTGCGAAAGGATAACCAATGACCGGCGGCAATAACTTTCAATGGCGGCGCGACCGGGACGGTTTGGGGGTGTGGGAACACCGGGGGCAGGTAGCCATCGCCGGTTATGGCCATTCTCCGGTGGACCGGCGCTGGGACGGTGTTTCCATGGACCAGACCCTGGGCGCCTACTCCATCCTGGCCTGCCAGCGGGCCATGGAGGACGCCGGGGTTACCCCCGACCAGATTGACGGGGTAATCTGCTGCGACAGCCATATCGCCGGGGGCAGCGGCGGCTCCGCCTCCCGGTGGGCGCCCCGTCCCTACTTCGACCCGCCCTATGACTCGGAGTATGGCTTGACCCTCGTCAATGGCGATTGGCTGGTCAAGACGATGAACCTGCCCAACGTCAAGTTCGCGCCCACCGGGGTGCCTACTATCGGCGAGATGGTGGGCCTGGCCGCGCAGGCGGTGGGCGACGGCGTCTGCCATACCTGCCTGGTGATCTACCCCACGGGCAACCTGGAGGGTCGCTACCGCCGGGGCGGGGAGAACGCCGACGACTACGCCCGGGGGGTGCGCCAGTGGACGGTGCCCTGGGGCAATCACGGCGGCAACGACTTCATCAACATCTTCCCGCACAACCAGTACTGCCTGAAATACGGCGGCTGCCACGACGACCTGGCTCCCTTTGTCATCAACCAGCACCGGAACGGGATGCTGACTCCCTGGGGGTTCAACGTCAATCACGGCATCGAACCCATCACCGTGGAGGACTACGTCAACTCCCGCTACATCCTGAATCCCCTGCGCATCTGGGACTGCGACCGGCCGGTCAACGCGGCGGCGGCCTACCTGTTCACCACCGCCGAGCGGGCGCGGGAGCTGAAAACGCCGCCGGTATATGTGCTGAACCATTCCCAGCACAACTTCCGGTTCCGCACCACCCAGCCGGACCTGGCCGAGGTTGAGGAATGGACCGACCGGGCGGCGGCGCGGATGTACGAAGGCGCCGGTCTGGGCCCGGCGGACGTGGACATTTTCAATCCCTATGACGGCTACGCCATCATGACCCAGTTCTTCCTGGAAGGCTTCCGGTGGCACGGAGTCCAGCGGGGCGAGGCCTTCGCCTTTTACGCCGGCGACATCAGCGTGAAAGGCCCCCACCCCTTCAGTTCCAGCGGCGGCAACCTGGGTAACGGGCGCACCCGCACGGCAATGTACACCGACAGCATTGAACAACTGCGGGGAACCGCCGGCCCCCGGCAGGTTACGGTCCGGGCCGAAACGGCCCTCTGCGCCTTCACCACCCCCAGCAGCGGCGGCTGGCTGATGCTGGGCAAGTATCCCGGTTAGCCGCGGCGCGCCCCCCATACCCGGCGGCGCGCCGGTGAAAATTACCCCGGCCTGGAGGAACCCCTTTGGCTAAACTAATCAGCTTTGACATCGACGGCACTCTGGAAGTGGGCGACCCGCCCGGCTGTATTACCCTGGAAATGGTGCGCCAGGCCCAGGCCCGGGGCTGTATCATCGGCAGTTGCTCAGACCGGACGGTGAGCAACCAGCGGCGCATCTGGGAGGAAAACGCCATCAACATGGCGTTCACGGTGCTGAAGCACCAACTGGATGCGGTGAAGGCGGAGTTTGCGGCGGAAAACTATTACCACATCGGCGACACCGAAATAGACCGCCGGTATGCCGAGCGTTCCGGGTTCCAGTTCCTGCTGCCCGATGTTCAGGTGGCCCAACTGTGGGAGGCGGCGAATTAGCGACTCCCGGAATTGCCAGGCCCGCATCGACCGGTTCCGCCGCGCCCGCCGGGACGCTTCCTTGGCGGTGCTGGAGGGATTTCATCCCCTCAAGCACGCCCATCGTTTTGGCGGGACGATACTTGAAACGGTTACGGTAGATGCGGCGGAACTGGCTCGTCTGACCCAATCGCTGGCCCCGGACTTGGCCGGGGTTTTGGAAAAGGGCGCAACGGTAACGCTGCCCCGGGTTTTCCAACGGCTCGCTCCCGTACCCCCGGCCACCGGCGTCATCGCCATCGCCCAACGTCCCGAAGTCGCCCTGCCGGCCCTGCTGCGCCGCCCCGGCCCGGCGCCGGTGGTACTGCTGGAAAACCCGCGCCGCCACGGCAACATCGGGGCGGCCATCCGCGTGGCGGCGGCGGTGGGCGCCGCCGGCCTGGTTGCTATCGGCGAACACGACCCCTGGCACCCCGCGGCCCTGGTGGGCGCCGCCGGCTTGCACTTCGCCCTGCCCGTGGTCTGGGCCGGGAAGCTGCGGTTCGGGAAGGAAGCGGAGCCGGAGTCGGAAGGCGGCGTATTGCGCGGCGGAAGATCTCTGGTGGCGGTGGACCCGGCGGGGGAAGCGCTGCGTCCCGGACTAATCCCCGACCGGGCTTTGCTGGCCTTTGGCTCGGAGCGGGAGGGAATCAGCCCCGGATTATTGGCCGCCGCCGCCAGTCGTATTGCGCTCCCGATGCAGCCCGGCGTCTCCAGCCTGAACCTGGCAACGGCGGTGGCGGCAGTCCTGTACGCCTGGCGGCTGGCGCAGCCTAATCCAACCGGAACTTTTCCAGGGCCGGGAAGTCGAACTCTACCCCATGTCCCGGGGTCTTCAGGGGGGTGAAAACTCCCTGTTGGGGCAGGACCGGGTTCCGGATGAAGCCGGTGTTGTTCAGGTTCAGGGTGGGCAGGTGTTCCACCAGGAAACCGTTGGACGCGCCGCAGCACAGGTGGACGGATAATTCCTCTACCAGGTGCGGGGCCATGGGCAGGTGGTAGGCGTCGGCCAGGCGGGCAATCCGCATCCAGGGGGTTACGCCACCGACCCGGCACACGTCGGCCTGCACGAACTGGATAGCGCCCCGCTGGAACAGGTCGAGGAATTGTTCGGTCAGGTGCTCGCCCTCGCCGGCGGCCAGGGCGACGTTGACCGTGCGGCCCAGCCGCTGGTAGCCGGCATGGTCTTCCGCCGGAATCGGCTCCTCCAGCCAGAACAGGTTAAACTGCTCCATGGCCCGGGCCCGGGTAATGGCTTCCCCGACGGTCCAGCGTTGATTGGCGTCCACCATCAGGGGCGTGTGGGGGCCGATGGCCTGACGCACGGCGCGCAGCCGGTCAACGTCCTCCTCCAGCCGTTCCCGGCCGATCTTGATTTTCACACCCCAATAGTTCTGGCCGATAAAGCTCTCCACCTCGTCCAGCAACTCCTCCGTGGAATAGGCCAGGTCCAGGCCGCTACCGTAGGCGGGAACCCGGTTCCGGTAGCCACCCAGCAGGCGAAAGAGGGGTTGGCCGGCGGCTTTGCCGGCCAGATCCCAGAGGGCAATATCCAGCGGCGCCAATGCCACTGCGGTGAGGCCGGCCATGGTGATGTTGGGAAAGACGCTGCGCCACAACCGGTCCCACAGCCTTTCGATATCACCGGGATGGCCGGGGTCTTCGCCAAGCAGCCGGGGCGCCAGCAGGGTGTCGATCGCCTCCTTCATCCCCCGGCCGCTGCTGCCGTGGCTGTAAGTCCAGCCGATGCCCTCCGGCCCGGCGTCGGAGCTAACCCGGGCCAGCAGCAGGCTGGTGGAATCGATCTGCGAACTGGAGTTGGACAGGCCCGGCTGTCGTTGAATCTGGTATAAGGCCGTTTCCACTCGGTCGATTCTCAAGGTACGCCTCCTGTGGCGTCCTACCCGCGTCTTACCCGCCAGGGAAGGCCGGCCCCGCGCAACGGGGCCGGCGCCAAGCCCATCCCGGCAATCCGGCGGCGGCAACCGCAAAGCCGGCTGCCGTTCAATCCGGCGGCGGCGCGCAACGGGCGGGTACAAAGCAAAGCCCGCCCCGGCAACCCCGCTCCTTCAGCGAAACCCACCCCGGTTAAACCGCCGCCCCGGCCGTCGCCAGGCAGCGGGCGATAAAAGCCTGCATCAATTCAATGGCTCGGTCCGACTCCGGGCCGGGGGTATTGCCAAAACCGTGGGGCATTTCCGGGAAAATTTCCAGCTGGATGTCGCCGCCGGCGGCGCGGAAGGCTTCCGCAAACCGGTTCGGGATGGACAGCGGCACGTTGTCGTCCCGGGTGCCCTGGATAATCAGGGTGGGGGGCAGCAGCGCCTTTTCGCCGCGCTCCAGGATCTGCTGGGGATTCCCTTCCCGCATCGCCTCCTGGTTCAGGAAGTAGGCCTCGCTGGAGGCGGCCAGCCGCTCGTTGTTCGCTTCCCGGGCGTACTGGTAGCGGGCGTAGGGGTCCAGCACCGGCCAGCAGCAGATGGTGTAGGCCAGGGTGGCGTCAACTCCGGCGGCGCCGGGCAACTCCAAAACCGCATAGCGGAGGTCGTCGGGCCGCATGGCGCTGAGCATCAGAGTATGTCCGCCGCTGGAGGAACCGATGCCGCCCACCCGGTCGGCGGTGGCGTTGAACTCGGCGGCGTGGGCCTTGAGCCAACGGGTGGCGTAGTTCACGTCCACCACCTGGGCGGGATAGGGATGGGCCGGGGCCAGGCGGAAGTCCACGGCGGCGACCACAATGCCGCTGGCGGCCAGGGCCCGGTTCATCACCTCGTCGTTGTGGCGTTCCCCCCGGTTCCAGGCTCCCCCGTGTACGTCCAGCAGCGCCGGAAAGGGACCGGCTCCCGGGCCAGACCCCGGGCTGGACTCTGGGTCGGAGACTTGGGGCTGATAGACGCGCACAATCCAGGATTCGCTGCCATCCGTCCGGTATTCCCGCTCGTGGACGGCCACTTCAAACTTTTGACTCGGGTCATAAGTTGCCATAAGCGCTCCTTATTTCGTGGCTCTCGGATTGGGTTGAATGGGCCGGGTCCCTTTGCCGGCGCACCGGTAAACGCTCGCTGAGTTGGCGGAGCGGAGGTGCGCGGGAGGTTCTCCCGCCGGGGCGCCGGTAAACGGCCGGGCCGCCCACCAGCGTCATTCCGGCGGAGCCGGAATGACGCCAAATCTTGATGCTAAATCAGGGCTTCCGGTGTAAATATGCCTTCCATATCTGCGGCCGTAGCCGGGTTTACCGGGGCGACGCCCAACTCGGTTTCCATAAACCAGTAAACCTGTTTCAGGTGGTGGGCGCTGTGGCTCAGGATGATGTTCAACAATTCCACCACCGTAACCTCGCCGCCATAGTGGGCGGGAACCACCCGGTCAAAGGCCGCCAGATTATCGCTGTCATCGTTGCCGAGAAACTCGGTAACGTTACGGATAACGCCGCCGCCGTACTCGGCGATGGCTTCCGGGTCGTTCACGCCGGCCAGCCGCTCCCGGCAAGCCTGCATATCGTCGGCGCTCATACTGCCGGTGCGGTGGCTGAGCCAGGCCAGTTCGGGGAAGGAAAGGATATGGACGATGGTGTCGCGCAGGGTTTCGGGCCGCCAGGACACTTCTCGCTGCAACTGCTCCGGGGCCAGCTGGAGGGTGGCCCGGATGGCGGCGTTCAGGATTTTATCGTACTTTTCGGCCAGCCAACCGGTCCGGCCGGTCAGGTCAACCTGGGTATCCAGCTGCAAGGTGGCAATCAGTTTCCGGGGGTAATAGCCGATGATGATTTCATTATCCACCACCGTTACCGGCGCCGACTTGACGCCCCGGCCTTCCAGGAACTCCCTGGCCCCCGGTTCGCTGGCGATGTCGTGGTGCTCATACTGAACACCGTTGGACGTTAGAAACTCCTCCAACGTCCGGCAACTGAATCAACCAGGGTTGGTGTAAACGTGTACCTGCATCATCCCTTTCCTCCGCTGGCCGTTTTCCGGCCGGCAAGGCCAGAATACCGGAAACCGGGTTGCATATCAAGCATTGCGGTTCTATGGTGTTTTCTGTGGCATTCTTAACCCGTAACGATGCTGGATTCAGCCCATCCCGTTAGGGGGTAGTTGCCGCTTCTTGATACCGGGTGAACACTGATTGTAAACGGAACCATTGAAAAAGGGGTGAAAACGGGGCGTTGACCATCTCGCCTTGATGGTATATGTTATCACTGCGTTTAAGGAGAGCCGGCGATAAAGAGCCCCCGGGCTCTTCCAGGTGAAACCAACCTGGATAGTCGGCTCATTTTCATTTCCGGATTATATCCCTCCGGAACGATGCTATCAATCCGCCATTGACGTCACCCCCGCCGGCCACCATAATGACCCCAGGCCAATCCCCAACGGAGGTATGCGCATGGCAACTTCCCTCACCCCGGCGAAAAGGCGGCGGCTGGGCCGGCCCGTTTCCATCGTGGGCGCCGGTATGTCCCGGTTTGGCGCTTTCCGCGACAAGACCACCCGGGACCTGTTTGCGGAGGCTTTTCAGGACCTGCTGGAACACCTGGACCAGGGCATTGACGTCGCGGATATTGAGTGCGGGTACATCGGCAATTACTCCGCCGATTTATTTGAAGGACAGGGCCACACGGCGCCCATCCTGGCCGACTGGTTGGGCCTGACCCCCACCCCGGTAACCCGTATCGAAAACGCCTGCGCCAGCAGCGGCAGCGCCCTCCGCGAGGGTATTATGGCGATTGCCTCCGGGATGTACGATGTGGCGCTGGTGGGCGGCGTGGAAAAGATGACCAACCTGCCCACCGAGGGCGTTACCGACGTGCTGGCCTCCGCCGCCGACGGGCTGTACGAAGTCCCCGCCGGGCTGACCTTCCCCGGCATCTACGGCGCCCTGGCCAAGGCCCATATGGACCGCTACGAGACCAGCCTGAGCCACCTGCTCAAGGTGGGTATCAAGAACCACAACAACGGCGCCTTGAATCCCAAAGCTCAATTCAATGTCAGCCTGCGGGAGCTGCTGGAACGACGCAAGGCCCGGGCGGAGCAGCGGGGCGAGCCGGTTCCCGACTGGCAGGACGAAATGGACTTTCTGAACGACGCCGGGGCCAACCCGTGGATTGCCTGGCCCCTGCGCCTGTATGACTGCGCTCCCATTACCGACGGCGCCTCCTGTCTGCTGCTGGTCGCGGCGGAGATTGCCGGCAGCTTTACCGACAAGCCGGTGCAGCTCGCCGGCGTCGGCCAGGCTTCGGGCCGCGCGCTGCATGACGCGGCGGAGCTAACCTCGCTTTCCGCCGCCCGGGAAGCCGCCGCCCAGGCTTATGCCATGGCCGGGGTAACGCCGGCGGACATCCAGGTGGCCGAAGTCCACGACTGTTTCACCATCGCCGAGATTGTCGCCACCGAAGACCTGGGCTTCTTTGAGCCGGGCGAAGGCCCCCGGGCCGTGGATGAGGGCCGCACCGCCCGCACCGGCGACCGGCCCATCAACACCTCCGGCGGCCTCAAGGCCAAGGGCCACCCGGTAGGAGCCTCCGGCGTGGCCCAGGTAATCGAGACTTTCCACCAGCTGCGCGGCGAGGCCGGCCCGCGCCAGGTGCCGAATCCCAACCTGGAACTGGGCCTGACCCACAACGTCGGCGGCACCGGCGGCACTTGTGTGGTCCACATCCTGCGGAGGGGGTAAGGATTATGGCCGAGGCCGTCCGGGAGTTTACCGCCGCCTCCTTCTATGCTTACCTGAAAGAGGGGCAATTTATGGGAGTGCGTTGCCGGGCCTGCGGCAAGTTGTACGCCGCGGCCCGGCCGATGTGTCCGGCCTGCCACAGCCGGGAGATGGAGTGGTTCCGGTTCAGCGGTCAGGGGCGGCTCAGCGCCTTTACCTGCATCTCGGTAGCGCCGGCGGCCCTGACCGAACAGGGCTATGGCCGCAATAACCCCTACTGCTCCGGCATCGTTACCCTGGCCGAGGGGCCGCGCCTCAGCGCCCGTATCCTGGGCGTGGACGCCGCCAACCCCCACACCATCGCCACCGGAATGAACCTGGCTTTGATTTTGGCCGAGCCGGACGAGGATACGCCGGCCCTGGCCTTTGGGCCGGCGTAAAGGGCGCGGGTACGGAATACGCCTTTAACCAACCGGGCCGGCCCGGATGAACCGGATAGTCGCCGGCTGCAATCCCCCGGTAGCCCCCGGTAGCCCCGGGCCACCCGGCTCGAAGCTCCGGCGCGCCCCGGGCCGGATACGCCGGATGAACTGGATAGTCGCCGGCTGCAATCCCCCGGTAGCTCCGGGCCACCCGGCTCGAAGCTCCGGCGCGCCCCGGGCCGGATACGCCGGATAGTCGCCGGCTGCAATCCTCCGGTAGCCCCGGGACGCCCGGCTCGAAGCTCCGGCGCGTCCCGGAGCTACCGGAGGCGGATTGGGGAAGCCGGATTAGCCCGGCTCGCTAGTCCAATCCCCGCGTGCCGACCCAGCCGGTTTCGGAAACGTCGATCATCTCCCCGTTGGGGCCTTCGTACTTGGTCTCCACGTTCTGCGTCCGGGCGCTGCTCATACCGATGTGCAGTGCGTGGTTGACCTCGTCCATAGGTTTCGAGTTGGCGGCGGACAGGCGGGCCTCAATCTGTTCCAGGCTCTCCACCTCGAAGCCGATGTGGTGAATCCCCTCCCAATCCTTGCCCCGTTCGCCGGCTACGGCGTCGTTCTGGAAGTCCAGTATTGCCATGTTTACGTTGCCGTCGCTGAGCATATAACCCTTGGCGTTTTCACTGTTCAGCTTGGCGACCTCCCGGAGTCCGAACACCTCGGAATAGAACTTGGCGGTCGCTTCCGGGTCATTGGTGGCGATGGCGATATGCTTTATCTGGGCCATTTGGTTCTCCTCCCCTCGGTAGTATAGTCCGACTCAAGATAACACTTTTGTCAGGTTGCGGCTACCCCCCGTCCCGCCGTAATCCGGCCCGCGCTCTCTGCCCGCTCTCCCGGCCCGCCCGGGTAAGGGCCGGGGCCGGAGGTTTGCGATGGGCATAGATGAAACCGCCAAACCCGTGTTAGAATGACTCAATACTTGCCGGGTATTGGGGAAACGGCAGCTTACTGGGGAAAGGCATTATGGAAAGGATAGAGGGGAGGACTTTGCGATGACAGGCGCTAGTAACGGCCCGGCCCAGCGAATGAAATTCGGGGTCTTTATGGCTCCCTTCCACCGGGTAGGCGAAAACCCGACTTTGGCCCTGGAACGAGATCTGGAACTGCTGCAATGGCTGGACCTGCTGGGCTTTGATGAAGCCTACATCGGCGAACACCACAGCGCCGGCTGGGAGACCATCGCCTCCCCGGAGGTGTTCATTGCCACCGCCGCCGAGCGCACCCGCAACATCCGTCTGGGCACCGGCGTCATCAGCCTGCCCTATCACCATCCCCTGATGGTGGCTAACCGGGTGGTGCTGCTGGACCACCTGACCCGGGGACGGGTCATCCTGGGGGTCGGCCCCGGCGCCCTGGCCTCCGATGCCTTGATGCTGGGCATCAACCCGGCGCGGCAGCGGGAAATGATGGACGAATCCCTGGGCATCATCCTGCGCCTGTTCAACGAAACCGAACCCCTGACCTACAAGAGCGACTGGTTCGAGCTGAACGAGGCGGTGCTGCAACTCCGTCCCTACCAGCAGCCGCATCTGCCGGTGGCGGTGGCCTCGGTCCAGTCCCCGGCGGGGGTCAGCCTGGCCGGCAAGCACGGGGCGGCGGTGCTTTCCATGAGCATCCCCCGGGACACGGTGCGGGCCACCAGCCTCAAGGAACTATGGTCGATCGCCGAGGAGTCGGCGGCGGAACACGGCAAGATGGTGCGCCGGGAGGACTGGGGCCTGGTAGTCGGTATGCACCTGGCCGAAAGTAAAAAGGAAGCCATGGAGGACATTCGCCTGGGCGGGGGCCGCCTGATTACCGAGTATTTCGGCAACACCCTGGGCAATGAGGTGCCGGATGTCCCGCCCAATCAGATAGTTGATTTTATGGTGGAACATAACCAGTGGATTGTGGGTACGCCGGAAGACTGCATCGCCGGTATCGAGCGGTTGCAGGAGATCAGCGGAGGCTTTGGCAGCTTTATGATCCGGGTGGAAGATTGGGCGCCCCGGGAAAAGATACTGCGCAGTTATGAACTGCTGGCCCGCCACGTAATGCCCCACTTCCAGGGCAGCCTGGCCGGTATTGTCGCCTCCAATCAATGGGCCGCCCAGCGCCGGGAGAGCTTGCAAGCCAACCGGGTGGCCGGTCTGAAAGTCGCCACCGATTCTTACTACACCGGCCGCGGCCGGTAAGAAAAGCCGGCGGAGGCCCGGGTTCCCGCTCCTCCTGAACCGGTCGCGGGGTGGGGACGGTACGTTGGTTCGACCGGCGCATCATAGCGCGGGCGGGGGTGTCAGCGACCGGCTCCACCGCCTGGCGCCGGCGAGTCCACCATGCGGCGCGGGCGGGGCCCCCGACTATCCCCGCCGGGCCGCAACCATAGAGAGTTCACCATGCGGCGCGGGCGGGAGTGTCAGCCTATGCGTAAAACCAAGATTATCGCCACCATCGGCCCGGTCTCCCGGGACCCGGAAACCCTGGAGCAGTTGATTCTCAATGGAATGGACTGCGCCCGGCTTAACTTCTCCCACGGCACCTTCGCCGAGCATGCGGAGATAATCCACAACGTCCGCCGCCTGTCGGCAAAGCATGGCCGCCACGTGGGGATCCTGCAAGACCTGGGCGGCATCAAGCTGCGCCTGGGCCGGATGGACGAGGTGCAGACCCTCTATCACGGCGAGGAGTACCGGGTAATCCCGGAGGAATCCGCCACTGACCCCAACACGATTCCCTTCCCGGAACCCGGCGTCCTGCGCAACCTGCGGGAGGGCAACCTGATTTTCATCTCTGACGGCATTGTTTGCCTGGAGGTGCTGGAAACCAACGGTCTGGAGATAAAAACCCGGGTCCGCAACGGCGGTATAATCTCCTCGTTCAAGGGGGTCAATCTCCCCGGCGTATCCATCGACCTGCCGGTGCTTACCGAGGAGGATAAGGACGCCCTGCGCTTCGGCGTGGAGCAACAGGTCGATTGGGTGGCCGTGTCTTTCGTCCGCACCGGCGAGGATGTCCGCTACGCCAAGGCGTACCTGGAAAGCATTGGCAGCCAGGCCCCGGTGATGGCTAAACTGGAGCGGGGCGAGGGGATTGACAACCTGGATTCGATCCTGGAGGAAGTGGATGGCGTGATGGTCGCCCGGGGCGACCTGGGCGTGGAAATCCCGATGGAGCGGGTGCCGCTGGTGCAAAAGGAAATCGTCCGCAAGGCCAACGAAGCGGCCAAGATCTCCTGCATCGCCACCCAGATGCTTCGGTCGATGGTAGTATCCCCCACGCCCACCCGGGCCGAGGTGTCGGACATCAGCAATGCCGTCCTGGATGGCTGCGACTCCATCCTGCTCTCCGATGAAATCGCCGTGGGGCAGTACCCGGTGGAGGCGGTACGGGTGGCCGACGTTACCATCCGGGAATCGGAAAAGATTTACCCCTTTTACAAGGATTTCCGGGCCAGAGACCGCACCCAGGCCATCGCCGCCGGCGCCAGCCGCCTGGTGCGCGCCTTGCATTCCAAGCCGATTGTGGTTACCAGCACCGGCCGCGCCGCCTTTGAGGTGGCCCGTTACCGTCCCGAGGGCGACGTCATCGTCTTTTCCCATAACGAGGCAACCCTGCGCAAGCTGTGTCTGGGTTGGGGCCTCTATCCCAGCGGCGTCATCCCCCTGGAGCAGGACATCGCCCGGCTGGTGGCGATGCTGATCAGCGGCTCCCTCGCCACCGGCCTGGTAACCGAATCGGACGTGGTTACCATCGTCCACGGCAGCCTGACCGGCGTATCCGGCACCACCAACACCATTCAGGTGCTGGATCTGCAGGAATACCTGAGCCGCCACGCCCAACTGGTGCAAGCGGCCCAGTCCGAGCCGGCCCCGGCGGAGCATGCGGCGGCGGATTGACCGGCCTTAACCCGGTTCAGGTTCGCCAGCACAGCAAAGAATGGAAGAGCTTTTTGCGACGGCTCGAGCACAGGGGATCGAGCGGGTGGTGGTCGCGGCGGTTATCCGCGCTGCCGCCGGGGTACTGTTGCTCAGACGCTCCCCGGAGGACTACCTGGGCGGTTGGTTCGAGTTGCCCGGCGGGGCGGTGGAGGCCGGCGAGACGCTGGCCCAGGCGCTGCGGCGGGAAGTGGCCGAGGAAACGGGACTGGAAGTCATTGCTATTGGCCGGTTCCTGGGTTCCTTTGACTATCCCGCCGGGAACGGCGTCCCGACCCGTCAACTGAACTTCCTGGCAACCGTGCCGGGAAGGACGGTAAGGCTGTCGGAACACGAAACCTTTGCCTGGGTCGCCAAAAACCGCCTGGAAGGATATGCGATGTCGGCGGAAGTCCGGGACCTGCTGCACCGGGCGCTGGAGTGAAACCGGCAATGCTTGACCGGTAACCGAAAGGGATAACCGCGCTGCCTCCCCTTTCCCGGCGCCGGCCCTTTCCCGTACGGTTAGTTTAGTTCGACGGCATCGATCGGGGCAGGCTGGTCTGGCCGGCCAGGTAGGCGTCCACGCCCCGGGCCATTTCCCGACCTTCGGCGATGGCCCAGACGACCAGGGACTGGCCCCGGGCCATGTCGCCGCCGGCGAACACGCCGGGGATGCTGGTCATCTTGTTCTGGTCCGCCGTTACGTTGCCCCGGGCGTCCAGTGCCACGCCCAGGTCGGTCAACATCCCCTGATGTTCCGGGTGCAGGAAGCCCATCGCCAGCAGCACCAGGTCGGTTTCCACTTCCAGCTCGCTGCCGGGAACCTCGGCCATATTAAAGCGGCCGGCGTCGCCGGCGCTCCATTCCACCCGGACGGCGTGCAGCCGTTCCACCCGGCCCTGACTGCCGGAGAAGGATTTGGTCAGGATGTTGTAGTCCCGGATGCCTCCCTCCTCGTGGGCCGGGGAGGAGCGCAGAATAGCCGGCCATTGGGGCCAGGGGTTGTCGGGACGCCGCTGCTCCGGTGGTTCGGGCAGCAACTCGAACTGGTACACCACCTCGGCGCCCTGGCGGTGGGCGGTGCCCAGACAGTCCGCCCCGGTATCGCCGCCGCCCAGGATGACCACCCGCTTGCCCTCGGCGCTGATGCGTTCCGCCGGGTCGATCGTCTCGCCGGCCAGCAGCCTGTTCTGCTGGGGCAGATATTCCATGGCCAGATGGATACCGTCCAGCTCCCGGCCCGGCACCGGCAAGTCCCGCGCCTGGGTGGAGCCGCCGGTGAGACAGATGGCGTCGAACTCGGCCCGCAGTTGCTCCACCGGGTAATTGACGCCCACGTTGACCCCGGTGCGGAAGTCGATCCCCTCCTCGGCCAACAGTCGGACGCGGCGGTGGACTACCTGCTTGTCCAGTTTGAAGTCGGGGATGCCCAGCATCAGCAGGCCGCCGACGTAGTTGGCCCGCTCCAGGACAGTTACCCAATGGCCGGCCCGGTTCAGCTGCTGTGCTGCTGCCAGTCCCGCCGGGCCGGAACCGACCACCGCCACCCGCTTGCCGGTGCGCCGGGCCGGTGGCTGGGGCTGTATCCAGCCTTCCTGATAACCCCGGTCGGCGATTTCCTTCTCGATGTATTCAATGGTTACCGGGTCGTTGTTAATGCTCAGGACGCAGGAGGCTTCGCAGGGCGCCGGGCAAATCCGGCCGGTGAACTCCGGGAAGTTGTTGGTGCTGTGCAGCACCTTCAGCGCCTTGCGCCATTCGCCCCGGTAAACGTGGTGGTTAAACTCCGGGATGACGTTACCCAGGGGGCAACCCATGTGGCAGAAGGGCACGGCGCAGTCCATACACCGGGAACCCTGCTCCCGGGCGGCCTTTTCCGGCCAGTCCAAGTATAGCTCCTGGTAGTCCGCCTTTCTTTCGGCTACCGGGCGGCGCTCCGGCGGCTGCCGGCCGGCTTCCATAAATCCGCTGGGGTTACCCATGACTAGCTACTTCCATTTTCCTGTTTCTCCGGCGTTCTTCCAGCACCCGGCGATAATCCCGGGGCATTACCTTGTGGAACCGGGGCAGGGCCTGGTTCCAGTCGGCCAGGATGCGCCGGGCCGGGCCGCTGCCGGTGTATTCCAGGTGGTCTTCAATCATCCGGCGGAGAACCGCCACGTCCTCCGGGTCGGAAACCGGCTCCAGGTCGGCCATGCCGTCGTTGAACCGAGTGGCGAAGTCCCCGGCGGCGTCATAAATAAAGGCGATGCCGCCGCTCATGCCGGCGGCGAAGTTGCGGCCGGTGGGGCCGAGGACCACGGCGATGCCGCCGGTCATATACTCGCAGCCGTGGTCGCCGACGCCCTCAACCACCGCCTGGACGCCGCTGTTGCGGACACAGAACCGCTCGCCGCCCAGCCCGCGAATGAACGCCTGGCCGCCGGTGGCGCCGTAGAGGGCCACGTTGCCGATGATGATATTTTCCTCCGGCACAAAGTCGGATTCGGCCGGCGGGCAAACGATAATCTTGCCGCCGCTCATGCCCTTGCCCAGATAGTCGTTGGTGTCCCCTTCCAGCCGGAGGTCCACGCCCTCGGCCAGGAAAGCGCCGAAGCTCTGGCCGGCCGAGCCGGCGAGGTTTATCCGGATCGTTCCCGAAGGCAAGCCCTCTTCCCCGTACCGCTTGGCGATTTTACCGCTGAGCATGGCGCCAACGGTGCGGTTGGAGTTGCGGATGGGCAGGGCGATTTTGACTGGCTGCCGCCGCTCCAGGGCCGGGCCGCATCGGGCGATCAACTGGTGGTCCAGGGCATTCTCCAGCCCGTGGTCCTGTTCTTCGCACTGGTAGATAACCACTTCGTCCGACTTGGGATGGCGGTACAGCAGCCTGGAGTAGTCCAGGCCCCGGGCTTTGCCCTGCGCCACGGCGGTACTGGCCTCCAGCGCCTCCACCCGTCCAATCATCTCCTGCACCGTGCGGAAGCCCAGGCGCGCCATAATCTCCCGCAGTTCTTCCGCCACGAAGAAGAAGTAATTGATGACGTATTCCGGCTTGCCGGCGAACCGCCGGCGCAGCTCCGGGTCCTGGGTGGCAATGCCCACCGAGCAGGTGTTCAGGTGGCACTTGCGGAGCATAATGCAGCCGCTGACAATCAGCGGCGCGGTGGCAAAGCCGACCTCGTCGGCCCCCAGCAGGAAGGCGATGGCGGCGTCCCGGCCGGTCTTGAGCTGGCCGTCGGTCTGCACCACGATGCGGCTGCGCAGGTCGTTGGCGACCAGTACCTGCTGGGTTTCGGCCAGCCCCAACTCCCAGGGCAGCCCGGCGTGCTTGATGGAGGATTCGGGAGAGGCCCCGGTGCCGCCGTCGTGCCCGCTGATCAGCACCACGTCGCCATGACCCTTGGAGACGCCGGCGGCGATGGTTCCCACCCCCACTTCCGCCACCAGCTTGACGTGGATCCGGGAGTCCGGGTTGATATTCTTCAGGTCGTGAATCAGTTGGGCCAGGTCTTCAATGGAGTAGATGTCGTGATGGGGCGGCGGCGAAATCAGCTCCACGCCGGGGGTGGTATGGCGCACCCAGCCGATAATCTCGTCCACCTTGTGGCCGGGTAACTGTCCGCCCTCGCCGGGCTTGGAACCCTGGGCCATCTTGATTTGCAGGTCGGTGGCGTTGATCAGGTAATTGGGCGTAACGCCGAACCGCCCGGAGGCCACCTGTTTGATGGCGCTGTTCCGGGAATCCCCGTTGGCGTCGGGGGTATAGCGGTGATAGTCCTCGCCGCCCTCGCCGGTATTGCTGCGCGCCCCGATGCGGTTCATGGCAATCGCCAGGGTCTCGTGGGCTTCCTTGCTGATGGAGCCGAAGGAGGCGGCGCCAGTGGCGAAGCGCTTGACGATTTCCCGGGCCGGTTCCACCGCATCCAGGGGAACCGGCGGCCGGACGGCCTTGAACTCCAGCAGGCCGCGCAGGGTAGCCAACTGCTTGCTCTGGTCGTTGACCGCTTGGCTGAACTGCTGGTAGGAGTCCCAGCTATTGGCCCGGGTGGCGTACTGGAGCCTGGCGATGGTGTCCGGGTTCCACTGGTGGACTTCCCCGTGCCGGCGCCACTGGTAGGCGCCGCCCGGGTCCAGTTCCGGCGCGGCGGCGACCGGCCGGGGCGGAAAGGCAAAGCGGTGCCGTTGCCGCTGTTCTTCCTCCACCACTTCCAGGCCAATGCCTTCAACCCGGGAGGGAGTCCAGGTAAAGTAGCGGTCAATCAGGTCCCGGTTCAGGCCGACGGCCTCGAAAATCTGGGCGCCCCGGTAGCTCTGCACTGTGGAAATGCCCATCTTGGACATCACCTTGAGCAGGCCCTTTTCGTTGGCCTTGATATAGTTCTGGACGGCGTAATCGGGCTTGGCGCCGTTCAGTTCGCCCTGTTCGGCCAGGTCCCGGACGGTGGCCAGGGCCAGGTAGGGGTTGATCGCCCCGGCGCCGTAGCCCAGCAGCAGGCAGAAGTGATGCACTTCCCGGGGCTCGCCGGACTCGACCACCAGGCCGGCCTTGGTGCGGGCGCCTTCTCGGATCAGGTGGTGGTGTACCGCCGCCGTAGCCAGCAGGCTGGGGATCGGCGCCTGGCGCGCATCCACGCCCCGGTCGGACAGGATAATGAGGCTGTAACCGTCCCGGATGGCTTGAGCTGCCTGGTCGCACAGGGTATCCAGCGCCGCTTTCAGGGAGCCTTGCTGCCGGGCGTCGAACCGGGCCGGCAGGGTGATGGCCCGCACGTCGCCCACGTCAACCCGGCGTATTTTCTCCAGTTCCGCATCGGTAATAATCGGCGACTTGAGCTTCAACTGATGGCAGTGCCGCGGCGTTTCCGCAAAGAGGTTCTGTTCGCAGCCGATAAAGGCTTCCAGAGAAGTAATCAATTCCTCCCGGATGGCGTCCAGGGGCGGATTGGTTACCTGGGCAAAAAGCTGTTTGAAGTAATTGAACAGCAACTGGTTCTTTTCGGACAGCACCGCCAGCGGCGTGTCGTTGCCCATGGAACCGATCGCCTCGTAGGCGCTGGCCGCCATCGGGGTGGTGAGGAGCCGCAGCTCTTCCCCGGTGTAGCCAAAGGCCCGCTGCTGCCGGGTCAGTTCTCCCTTGTCCGGCGGCGCGACCGCCGGGGCTTCCGGCAGGTCGTCCAGGGAAACCCGGTTTTCCCGAAGCCAGGCGCCGTAGGGATGGCGGCGCGACAGCTTCCGTTTCAACTCCTCGTCGCCGATGATGCGGCCTTCCTCCATGCTGACTAGGAACATCCGGCCCGGTTGGAGGCGGCCCCGCTGCCGTATCCGGTCGGGAGGAATGTCCAGCACCCCGGTCTCCGAGGCCATCACCAGCTTGTCGTCCTTGGTGATCGTGTAGCGGAAGGGACGCAGGCCGTTGCGGTCCAGGACGGCGCAGATGTTATGCCCGTTGGCGGCCACAATCATCGCCGGGCCGTCCCAGGGTTCCATCAGGCAGGAGTGGTACTCGTAAAAGTCCTTCTTCTCCCGGGACATTGACTCGTGCTGCTCCCAAGCCTCGGGAATCATCATCAGCATGGCGTGGTCGAGGCTGCGCCCGGTCATCATTAACAGTTCCAGGGCGTTGTCAAAGCCGGCGGTATCGCTGGCCCCGGGGGTCATCACCGGGGGTATTTTCTGGATGTCGGCGCCGAACAGGGGCGACTCGAACTGGGCTTCCCGGGCGTGCATCCAGTTGGTGTTGCCCCGTAGGGTGTTAATCTCGCCATTATGCGCCAGGTAGCGGTAGGGATGGGCCAGTTTCCAATGTCCCAGGGTGTTGGTGCTGAAACGGGAATGCACCAGGGCAAAGGCGCTGACCAGGGATTCGTCGTCCAGGTCCCGGTAAAAGCCGGCGACCTGGTGGGCCATCAGCAGCCCTTTATAGACCAGGGTGCTGTTGGACAGACTGCAAAGGTAAAAGTAGTCGGCGTCCTCTTCACTGAGGCCACAGTTCGGCAACGCGTTCTCGATGACCTTGCGCAGGGTGTAGAGCTTGCGCTGAAGCTGTTCCGGTTCGGGAAAGTCCGGCCCGCTGCCGACGAACACCTGGCGAATTACGGGCTGCACCGACCGGGCGTCCCGCCCCAGCCTGGCGGGGTCCACCGGCACCTCGCGCCAACCCAGCAGTTCCAGCCCCTCGGCGGCGATGGAGCGGTCAATCAAGTCCTGACACCTGGCCCGGGCTTCGGGCCGGGGCGGGAGAAAAACCATCCCTACGCCGTAGGCCCCCGGCGCCGGCAGGTCGATCCCCAGTCCGGGACATACCTTCTTCAGAAAGGCATGGGGCATCTGCAACAGAATGCCCGCGCCATCGCCGGTCTCCGGGTCGCAGCCGCAGGCTCCCCGATGTCCCAGATTGACCAGCACCTGCAAAGACTCGGTAATTATCTGGTGGGACTGGCTGCCCTTGATGTTGGCAACCATACCCACCCCGCAACTATCATGCTCCAGGTGGGGAGAATACAGCCCGTGCCGGGCCAGTTCTCTTAACGGGTTCATTGACGCTACCCTTACTCCAGGAGTTTGCGAGGGGTCAAACCAGGCTCGCCAGAGATTTGCTAACTTTCGCTAACGAATGGACTCCGGCGTAGTCCACCGGGAAAAGGATTCAACTGAGCCACCGCCGGGCGCAGCCCGGCAGTTTGTTAAATATATCACAATAATCCGGGGATTGGAAATACGCATTATACACATCAACCCGTCCGTTGAGTAGTCCCCTACGTAAAACGCCGGGGCCAGGCGAGGGATTTGTCCTGACCTGTTCCCGGGTTCGCATACGTTTCTGCGGTAAAAGGCGCCCCGGCTCCGGTGTTTCGCTCCTGATTTTCCCGTAACCGGAGGGGAAATTACAGGGACAAGGCGGGGGGATTTGTCCTAACCTATTCCCTTACCATGGCTTATCATGGCTCGGTGCGGAGGTGTTGGCGATGGGTTTCTGGTCCCTTGCAAGGCCGGCGGCGCGGCTGGCCGGGGTTATGCTGTTGCCCTTTTTGCTGGCTTTGAGTTCGGCCTGTTTCCCCGGCGGCGGCAATCCCATTGTCTTTGTTTCCGATTCCGACGGCGACCCGGAGATTTACCTGCTGGACCCGGAAAACGGCGAGCCCACCCGGCTCACCAATAATCAGGGAGCCGACCTTGATCCCCGGTGGTCCGCCGACGGCGAAAACATAGTTTATACCTCCTACGAATCTGGCGACGCCGAGTTGAACGTTCTGGACAGGAAGGGCGCCCAGTTCCGTCGGCTGACCAACAATCCCGGCGCCGACGGCTCGCCCCGCTGGGCGCCGGAGGCGGAAAAGCTGGCGTTCGTCTCGGAGCGGGCCGCGGCGGGCGAAACGGTTACCGAAATCTACTCGATGAACGCTGCGGGCGGCGAGCTTACCCGCGTTACCTTCAACACCACGGCGGACCGGCTGGGCGACTGGTCGCCCGATGGGGAGTGGATTGTTTTTTACAACGAAGATTCCTGGGAAGAACGGGGCTTGTGGCTGCGCAATCCCCTGGGCGTGAACCTGGTGCGGCTGACCGAGGGCGAGGACTCGCACCCGGTCTGGTCCCCCGATGGCCGCTACATCGCCTTCGTCCGGCAGCAGGGCGCCGCCGCCGACATCTACGTCCTCCGCCGGTACAAAGACGGCGATTGGGTTGACGGAGTGGAGGAAGCGCGGCTGACCCGGGGCGACGCCGACGACTTGTCTCCGGCCTGGCGGCCGGACGGCAAAACCCTGGCCTTCGTCTCCCACCGGGACGGCAACCCGGAGATTTACACGATGCAGGCCGACGGCGCCAACCAGCAGCGGCTGACCCGCAACAGCGCCGCCGATCTCTCCCCGGTCTGGTCGCCCGACGGCAAGCGACTGGCCTTTGTTACCTACCTGTATGGCGCCGCCGAGATTCTGGTGATGGAGGCCGACGGCAGCAAGCAGCGACGGTTAACCAACAACAGCTTCGATGACATCGCCCCGGACTGGTAAGCCCCCGCCTTTGGCTAAGGAACGGCGAATAACCCCGAGTCGTCCCCTCGCCTCCAACTCTTTTCTCCGGAAGGTCGGAGTGGGGCGAAGGGGCGCCCTGAAATCACCGTCTCTTCGACAAGCCCGGCGCCGGATGCTACACTCATCCTGGCTGAGTAGGGGTGATGACATAGATGAATAGCGGCGGGCATAGCGTGGATTACCAGAGTATCGCCCCCCTGATGGGCCGCCTCTGGTCGCCCCTGGCCGCCGTAACCAGCCGGTGGCAGGGCCGGACCAATGCCCAGATCGCCGTCGCTATTGCCGCCGCCGCCATCGTACCCGACCGCCCCCGCGTGCTGGTTCAGATATACAAGGAAAACTACAGCCACGACCTCATCTACCGGAGCCGGGCCTTTGCCCTCAACTTTCTGCGCAAGGACCAACTTCAGCTGATCAAGGACTTCGGCTTTGTTTCGGGCGCCGCCCGGGACAAGCTGGCAGCGGTGGAATACGGGGAGAAAGTAACCGGCAGTCCGGTGCTTAAGGATTGCCTGGGCTACCTGGATTGCCGGGTGGTCAACGGGATGGACGGCGGCGATATGACCTGCTTCTTGGCCGAAGTGGTGGATGGCTACGCTGACCCGGACCCGGAACCCCTGACCTGGCGGGAAGCCCGGCGGCGCATTCCGTCGGAGTGGAACGAGGAATGGTTGGTAAAAATCGGCGCAAACATCGCGGTTTCCAGGGAACGCATGGGAGACATTGATTACACGCCCTGGATCCCCTAGGCCCTGGATGCCGTAGTAAAGACTACCGGAGAAATACCGCCGGGGAAGGCCGCCGGGGGTTGGCTATGAACGAAATCGATGACGCTATCGTAAAAATCCACGCCACGCCGCACAAAGCGGCGTTGGTAGTCGCCGGCGCCGGCAGCAGCGCCCTGTCCTGGCTGCTGGGCATCTCCGGCGCCTCCCGCACCCTGTTGGAGGCCCGGGTTCCCTACGGCCGGTTTTCCATGATTGACCTGGTGGGCCGGGAGCCAGCCCAGTACGTATCGCCCCAAAACGCCCGGGACATGGCCCGCGCCGCCTACCGTCGGGGCCTGACGCTGCGGGAGGACGATTCCCCGGTAGTCGGTCTGGCCTGCACCGCTACTATCGCTACCGACCGGCCCAAGCGGGGCGACCACCGCGCCTGCATCGCCGCCTGGGACGACACCCAGGTTACCACCTATAACCTGACCCTGGATAAGGGCCGCAGGGACCGGGCCGGCGAGGAGGAAGTAGTCAGCCGGTTGGTGATTTACGCCCTGGGCCGAGCCTTTGGCCTTGCCGCAGCGCTGGATCTGGAACGGGACGTGGGCTTGACCGGGGCGGAGCAGCCGGAGATCACGACCGTGGCGCACCCCGGCCCGATACAGCGCCTCCTGTCCGGCGAGGTCGACCTTGTTCTGGCCCAACCCGACGGACGCTTGACCGCCCGCGCTGCGGCCCTCGTCCCGGGCGCGCCGCCCCCGGACTTGTCGGCCCCGGGCGCGGCGCCGGAGGGGAAGCCGGGAGGGTTGGCGGTCCTGCCCGGCTCCTTCAGCCCGCTGCACTATGGCCACGAGGAACTGGCCCGCATCGCCGGGGAAATGCTGGGCTGCCCGGTGGTCTATGAGCTGTCGGTGCTGAACGTGGACAAGCCGCCCCTGGCGGAATCGGAAATAATGCGACGGGTCGGCGGGTTCGCCGGCCGGGGCCGCGTGGCCCTGACCCGCGCCCCAACCTTCCGCAAAAAAGCCGACCTGTTCCCCGGTTGCGTTTTCGTCATCGGTTGGGATACCTTGACTCGTCTGATTGACCCCAAGTATTACGGCGGCGAGGAAGTCGCCATGCTGACCGCCCTGGCCGAGATTTGGGCCCTGGGTTGTCGTTTCCTGGTAGCCGGCCGGGAAAGCGGCGGCGTATTCCACACCCTGGCGGAAGTGGCGATACCCCCCGGGTTTCAGCCGTTGTTTCGGGCCATCCCCGAGCGCCGTTTCCGGGCCGACGTATCCTCTACCCAATTGAGGGAATTGGGGGAGCGGGGCGAGTAAAGCGCCGGCCCGGCGCAAAGCCGAGCGATCTCCAAGTCCCCGTCCCCTGGAGACGAGGAACTGCCGGCCCCCGCGTCAACCAGCGTCAGCTGGACGGGTCAACTCCCCTGGAGGCGCGGGGTTGCCCCTGATTGACGAGATAGGGCCGATCAACCCGGCTCAAGTCCCGTAGCGGTGCGGGGTTGCTTGGCGTACTGACCGGCAAACATTGACTACCGGGGCCGGCCCGGATACAATCAGGCTTTATGGCTCGTATATTTGACCTGCATATCCACACCACCAAAGGAAGCGCCGACAGCAGCCTTTCCCCCGAAGACCTGATTCTGGAAGCGGAACGGTTGGGTCTCCGGGGCCTTTGCCTTACCGAACACAGCGGCCCCTGGGACCGGCATGAGTTTGAGCGGTTCGCCGCCCGGCATAACGTGGTTCTGATCCGGGCCATGGAAGCCGATACCGATATGGGCCATATGCTGGCCTTTGGCCTGGACCAGTACCAGTCCGGTTTTCACCAGGCGGCGGAACTGTGCCGGGCGGCCCGGGCCGCCGGGGGATTCGTGGTCAGCGCCCATCCCTTCCGGGGAGTGCTGGGGCGGCATATGCGGGAGCGGCCCTACCTCTACCGCTCCCGGCCCGAGGCGCCGCTGCCCCGGATTCCCGAGGAAGCCCGGGAACACCCGGTATTCCGGCTGGCCGACGCCATTGAGGTAGCCAACGGAGGGACGGCGAACGAGGAAAATGATTTCGCCATGGCCGTTGCCAGCCTGCTGGGAATGCCGGTAACCGGGGGCAGCGACGCCCATTCCACCCATGGGCTGGGCCGCTACGTTACCGCCTTTGCCGACGAAATCCATTCCGAGGCAGAGTTCCTGACCGCCCTGCGCTCCGGCCAGTTCTTCCCGGCGGTGGGGTTGCGCTCCGGCCAGCTCCGTCCCTATACCGGGTAACCACTGGATCTCGTGCGGGCTAATGGGGTCATCCGGCCAGCTCCGCCCCTGTACCGGTTAACCCGGTGGTCATTCCAGGCAGAGCCGGGAGTCGCAACTCCCGGAACGAAAACGTGCCGGCAGCCGGGCATTCAAGACTTCTCGCCGGCGGTGGGCAACGACCCGGAACGACCCTGCCGGAACGATACTGAAGGGAACGGTTGGAGTGACGCCGGGGCCGACGCGGGGAATAACCGGACAACGGCAAAACTTCCGGATTTACCCCAAAGGACCCTTCGCAACTCCTGATTCGTAATTGATTACTGATTAAGGTCGCCGATATGTCCCTGGGTCAACTCTCCCGGTCAATCCCCGCCCTGGAACAGACCTACGTTGCCCTGGACCTGGAAACTACCGGGCTGGACGCCGACCGGGAAAGAATCATTCAGGTCGGAGCGGTAAAGTTCCAGGGCGACCGGGTTATTGACACTTTCGATACCTTTGTCAACCCCGGCCGGCCCATTCCCGACTTCATTCAGCGGCTGACCGGCATCCGGCCCGAACAGGTGAGCCGGGCGCCCGCTTTCACCTCGGTCCGCCACGACCTGGGAATCTTCATCGGCGGCCACCCGGTCATCGGCCACAACATCGCCTTCGACCTGCGCTTTCTGGATACCGAGGGGTTGAACCTGACCAATGCCAGCTACGATACCTGGGATCTGGCCGCCTTCCTGTTGCCCCGCAACCCGGAATACAACCTGGTCTATCTGGCCCGCCAGTTCGGGCTGACCCACCGCAACGCGCACCAGGCGCTCGACGACGCCGAGGCCACCCGCCAACTGTTCCTGTCCCTGCTATCCCGGGCGGCGGAACTGGACCCGGCGCTGCTGGCCTATGTCCGCAGCCTGGCGCCCCGCAGCCGCTGGGCCATAACCGGCCTGCTGACCGGGTTGGCGGAGAAGGCGGGAGAGGCGGGAGCGGTGGGCCGCCGGGACGCTCCCGCCGTCTTTGGTCTGAACGGGCTGAACCTGGACTACCTGGCAACCCGGCTGGGCCGCCCGGAACGCCGCCGCTACGACGACGAACTGCAACATCTGGACGAGGGTCGCATTGTCCAGCTGCTGGGGGCCGCCGGGCCTTTCGCCCGGAACTTCAGCAAGTTTGAGCAGCGGCAGGAACAGACCGAGATGCTGGCGGCGGTGGCCCGGACCATCTACCAGGGCGGGCATCTGATCGTGGAAGGCGGCACCGGCGTGGGCAAATCCATGGCCTACCTGCTGCCGGCGGCGCTTTACGCCGCCTCCCGCAACCGGCGGGTGGTGATTTCCACCAATACCATCAACTTGCAGGAGCAGTTGATCAACAAGGACATTCCCGACCTGGTTAAGGTGCTGGAGGAAACCGGGGTGGTGGAGCCGGGGCTGATTAAAGCCACCCTGTTGAAGGGCCGGACCAATTACCTGTGCCTGCACCGCTGGAATTACCTGTCCCGCAACGAAAATCTGTCGGCGGACGACACCCGGCTGCTGAGCAAAACGGCGGTCTGGCTTCAGGACACGGTGGCCGGCGACCGGGGCGAGTTAACCCTGTCGGGCCGGGACGCCTGGAACTGGAACCGGGTTTCCGCCGGGGAACGGGGCCGCTGTCCCAACTTTCAGGGCAGCGACGGGCCGTGCTTCCTGCGCAGTTCCCGGGAAAAGGCCGAGCAGGCCCATATCGTCGTGGTCAACCACGCCCTCCTCCTTTCCGACCTGCTACACGGCGGCAGCATCATCCCCGACTACCAGCACGTGATCATCGACGAGGCCCATAACCTGGAAGACGCTGCCACCAACCAGTTCAGCTTTCAGGTCGGCCCCGACCGGCTGGCCGAGGATACCGAACCCTTGACCCGCCTGACCAACGAGGTGCGTCTGGCCCTGGCCGGCGAGGGGCTGGCCGCCGCCCACCGGCAGAGCGGAGAACAGCGCATCAGCGAGGCCGAAGAACACCTGCCCCGCTTGCGGGAAAGCTGGACCGCCCTGTGGGCGGCGGCGGAACTTTTCTTTAACGCCCAGCGCAGCCGGGACAACGACCTTCGCATTACCCCGCCGGCCCGCAGTCAGCGCAGCTGGGCCGACCTGACCCTGGCCTGGGAAAGCGTGGACGTGGGCCTGAACCGGACCGGCCAAAGCCTGGCCCGGCTGCAAAACTTCCTGGAAGCTACCCCCTTCCCGCCAAACGGCGCGGCGCCGGCGGCCGGCCTCATAACCGAGTCGGACACCATTCAGGGCAACCTGGAGCAGCTGCGGGAGCAACTGGCCGCCATCCTGGGACGGGCCGACGCGACCAACATCCACTGGCTGCATCGGGACACCGGCAACCGGGGGGAACTGACTTTCCACTCGGCGCCCCTGGAAGTTGGCCCGATCCTGCATGACCAGCTCTACTCCAAAAAGGAAAGCGTCGTCCTGACCAGCGCTACCCTGACCACCCAGGGCAGCTTTGACTTCGCCCGGCAGCGGCTGGGCCTGAACCGGTCTAACGCCAACCCGCCGGACGCCGAATCAGGGGCCGAACCGAGGGCCGAACCGGGGATTGAGGTTAGGGAACTGCCGGTAGGCTCCCCTTTTAACTATCCCCAGTCCGCCCTGCTGCTGATTCCCGAGGATATGCCCGAACCCCGAAGCCAGGGTTACTACGAGGCGGTGGCCCGTACCCTGATTGACCTGGGTCGCACCCTGTCCGGTCGGACTATGGCCCTGTTCACCGCCAACGCTGCCATCCGGCGGGTGAGCGACGGGATCCGGCCGGCCCTGGCCGGCGCCGGCATTCAGGTGCTGGCGCAGGGCGTTGACGGCTCCGCCCAGCAGGTGGCCCGTCGCTTTACCGAAAACCACCGCGACCACATTCCTACCGTCCTGTTAGGCACCAGCAGTTTTTGGGAGGGGGTGGACTTCTCCGGCGTCCTGAAGGCCCTGGTGATAACCCAGTTGCCCTTCCCGGTGCCGACCGCTCCGGTCTTTGCCGCCCGCTCCGAGTTGTACGGCAGCAACGCTTTTAACCAATACGCCGTGCCGCTGGCGGCGCTGCGGTTCCGCCAGGGCTTCGGCCGGCTGATTCGCCGCAAGGATGACAGCGGCGTCGTCGTGGTGCTGGACTCGCGGATTGCCGGCCGGAGTTACGGCAAGGCTTTTATCGAATCCATACCCCAATGCGCTCGCTACGAAGTAAATCTGCCCAGCGTGAGCCAGGTGGCCGGCTGGTGGCTGAAAGAGGCCAACCGTGGAACTGGTCGTTGACCGGCCCATTGACCTGCACGCCAGCCTGCTGGGCGGCCAGGCCCACCGCTGGCGGCGGGAGGAGGTAGCGGGGGAATCGGGGGCGGCGCCGGAACCGGACGTTCAATCCCCGGCCGCCCGTGCCGAGCCGGCCGCAGGAAGGGCCGGGGAAATTTGGTACTCCGGCGTGGTGCGGGGCAACCTCATCCGGATTCGCCAGGCCAGCCCCCGCCGGCTGGAGTTCTACTCCGCCCCCCGGCCCGAAACCGCGGTGATTCCCCTGTTGCGGCGCTACTTCCGACTGGACGACGACCTGGACGCCATTCACCGCGAAATCTGCCGCGACCGGCGGGTGGCGGCGATGGTGGAACGTTATCCCGGACTGCGGATACTGCGCCAGGAACCCTGGGAGTGCCTGGTGGCCTACATCTGTTCCGCCAACTCCAACATCCGGCGCATTCACCAGGTTATGGAAAGGATAGCGGAGAGTTTCGGCAGTCCCATCGACCTGAACGGCGACCTGGACGGCGAACCAGGCGGCGACCTGGACGGCTTCCGGCGCTATTCTTTTCCGGCGCCGGCCCAGTTGGTGGAGGCCGGCGAGGCCGAACTGCGCCGGCTGGGACTGGGTTTCCGCGCTCCCTACGTCGAACGGGCTACCCGGGAGGTGGTGGAGGGTTCCCTGGACCTGAACGCCCTGGCGCAGCTACCCTATACCTCGGCCAAGGAGCGGCTGCTGGAGTGTTACGGCATCGGCAACAAGATCGCCGACTGCATCGCCATCTTTTCCCTGGACAAGCTGGAGGCCTTCCCGATCGACGTATGGGTGCGCCGCGCCCTGGGAGAATGGTACTTCCCCGGCCAAAAGACGCCCCCCGACCGGGAACTGCGGGCCTGGGCGCAGCAACATTTTGGCCGCTACGCCGGCTACGCCCAGCAGTACCTGTTTCACGGGAGGCGGCTGGAAAAGCAGCCGCCTACGCGATAATCATTTCGCTTATTTTCTGCGCCAGTTCTTGCGCAACCGCCCAGTCTCCTTCAATCTCGGCCAGCCCCGGCCCGGCCAACCCGGCATCCGGATACCGCTCGGCACAGGCATACTCGGCATGGTAGTGGGCGCTGCCCCGGGCGCAGAGAGAACGGTAACCGGCCCAATCCGCTCCATAGTCCAGCGCGATGTCCAGCAGCATTGCCAGGTTATGAGTTCGCTCCAAGCGCCAACCGTTATGTAGCAGAAAAGCCTTCAGCGATTTTTCCAGCGCTTGCTGCAAATGAAAACCGGCGCCATAGGAATCTGCTTCGGCGTCTAAAATCAAGCGCACCAGGCGCAAATCTCTTTCCGCGTTGTTCAGCCATTCCGCCGAATAGCTGGATTCAGCGCCGGTCATCCGTAGATCTTCCTTTCGCCACGACGCTTCCCCATACAGCGAGCGTCCCTTCTCCATAATATCCGCAATGAAATGGTCGCCCTGACGCAGCCGGCGGTTCAGCTCGTCGGGAGTCATCACCAATACGTCCACCGGGATGTGGTCGCAAGTTTCCGAGATGGCCTGGCGCACCGCGGCGATTCGCTGCCAGGAAGGCGCTGCCGTGTCCTTGATAACCAGCAGGTCAATGTCGCTGCCGGCGTCGGGCGCCCCGTAGGCGTAGGAGCCGAACAGGACCACCTGACGGGGCGCATACTCCGCCACCAGCTTAGCCACCATCCGCCGGATGGTTTCGTCATTAACCCTCTTGGCGCCGGTCGTCATGGCGTTGTCAGGGCAAAGGCCCCGGCGCCGCGCCGGATACGATGATTCGCGATAATTTGCGAACCCGCGAATTGTCCGCTCACGGCTCTAGCAGCAACTTGCCGAAAAAGTTGGCTTCCTCCATTACCCGGTGGGCGCCGGCCGCCTCGGACAGGGGGAATATCTGGTGGATGGCCGGCCGGATGACGCCCCGGTTCAGCATCGCCACAATCTGCCGCATATCCGCCTTGCTGCCCATAAAGGCGCCGTAAATCTCGAGCTGCCGGGTGAAGAGCAGGCCCAGGTGCAGTTCGGCCCGCAGCCCGGTAGTGGCGCCGCAGATGGTGTAGCGCCCCCCGGGTCGCAGCGAGTTAAAGGCGCCGTTGAAGAAGTCGGCGCCCACGTGGTCCACCAGCAGGTCCACCCCAACGCCGTCGGTCAGGGCCTTGACCTGCTCGGCAATATCCTCTTCCTGGTAGTTGATTACCGCGTCGGCGCCCAACTCCCGGGCCTTGGCCGCCTTTTCCGCAGTGCTGGTAGTAGCAATGACCCGGGCGCCGACCACGTTCTTGGCCACCTGGATGGCGGCGACGCCCACGCCGGCCGAGGCCGACAGCACCAGCGCCGTTTCCCAGGGCTTCAGTTGGGCCCGGCGCACCAGCATATTCCACACCGGCAGGAAAGTGGTAGGGACCGCGGCGGCTTCCGCATAGGAAACGGCGTCGGCGATGGGGTGGACATTGACGGCGGGAACGGCGATAAACTCGGCATAGCTGCCGTCGTCGGCGCTGCCCATAAACCGGGAGGCGGGGCAAAGGTCGTCCCGCCCCGACATACAAACGGGGCATTGGTTGCAGCTTATCCGGGGATTGACGACCACCCGGTCGCCGACTTTCAGCCCGTTCACTCCGGCGCCGACCTGGGTTACGTCGCCGGCGCAGTCGCCGCCCAGGATCAGCGGCGGCGGAAACTCCCGGCGCAGTCCCCGACCGCCGGAACGGGTATAAAGGTCCAGGCGGTTCAGGGCCGCCGCCCTTACCTGAACCTGAACTTCGCCGGGCTGCGCCTCCGGTTCGGGCCGTTCCCCATAAGTAAGAGCCTCCGGCCCGCCGTGCGCCTCAATATAAACTGCCTTCATAAGCCGCCTTTCTCCTGATGAATATCCGGTTGGGTCGGGGGCGCCCGGAACGACCTATCTGCACCGCCAGTTCCTTGCCGTATCTCTGGGTCGGGCCGGGGGCGCCCGGAACGACCGCCACATCCCGGGTAGCGCATCGCTCAACGTCAGGCTGGGCCGGGGCGCCCGAAACAACCTGGCGCCGCCGCTACCCGCAAATCCCGGACATAAGTTGGGTCGGGGGCGCCCGGAATAATCATCGCCCGGAACAATCAACAATCATCGGCAATCACAATAATCAGGCCGGGCAATCAGGGCCGCCGGCCTTCGCTGCAATCGTTGCAGAGAAACACGATTGCCAGGGCCTCCTCGTGGCTTCCGAGGCGACCGCACCGGGGAATATCGCTGTCCTGGCTCCAGGGCTGGTGAAACTTGCCGCCGCACATCTGGCAGGAGGTCTGGTGAACGCCGTCCAGAGCGCCGTTACAAATAATACAAGATTCCCGGTCCAAATCTTCCACCATAACGCCGCCACCTCCTTCAGCATTGAACCGGCAGTTATTGAACGGCATAGAACCGCTAACTACCCGAACTTTCCCCAATCCGCGCCGGGATTTTGGCGCTTCAGGCGGGAACCTTCGGGGCGTTGGCAGTTTGGGAATTAACCGCAGCCGGCCCGCAGCAACTCCCCGACCAACTGCCGTTCCCCGGCCTCGGTATGCACCCGGCCATCCTGCCTGGCGGCGCGTAGCTGGGCCAACGCCTGGCCCACCGGCGGGCCGGGCGGCACCCCCATCGCCAGCAGGTCCCGGCCATTCAGCCGGGGAGTAACCTGGCGCAACTCGGACAAGTAGTGGAGCAAGCGCCGGCGAACCGCCGGCGAACCGGTCAATCCGGCAACCGCATAAATCGCCGCCGGGTCGCTCCGGGCCAGCCAGCGGCAAAGCTGGGACGGACGCAGCGACGGGGCGGCAAGCTCCCCTTCCAACTCCCCTATTCCGATCGTGTCTCGCACCACTTGCGCCCACCTGTTGGGCATATTCAATCGGCGAATTACCCCCTCCCCCTCCGCCGCCGTCCGGGTATAAACCAGCGCGGCCAACCAGATCAAGGGGCCGGCGGCGGAACCGGGCCCCCTTTCGGGCGCAGTTGGAGGCATTGCCGCGGCCCCCCTGGCCCATCGATCCCAGCGACCCCACTGTGCCAAACCGTCCGCCCGGGACAGCGCCGGATGGATGCCCGGCAGGATGCCCCAATCCATCGCCCGGATGAGGGCCTGGCCCGGTTGTTCCTCCGCCAGAATTCGTTCCAGTTCGTGGCGCAGGCGGTCGCCGCTGACCGTATCCAGAGCGCCCTGCGCCACCGCATTGCCCAGTTGGGTTGCCGTGTCCGGAGCCAGGCGGAAGCCCAGCCGCGGTTCGTACCGGACCGCCCGGAGCAGCCGGGTCGGGTCGTCGGCGAAGCTCGCCGGGTGCAGCGTACGGATGATTCCCCGGCGCAGGTCCGCCGCCCCGCCGTGGGGGTCCAGCAACCGGGGTTGCTCGTCCCGCAGGGGCAGCGCCAGGGCATTGACCGTAAAGTCCCGCCGGGCCAGGTCGTCATATATCGACCCCGGGTAAACTTGGGGCAAGGCTCCGGGCCGGGGGTAAACTTCCCGGCGGGCGGCCACCAGATCGCTTCGGACCCCGCCCCGGACGACCGTGGCAGTGCCGAAACGGGGGTGAGTAATGACCCGCCCGCCCCACTGCTCCGCCAGCTGCCCGGCCAGCTGCCCGGTCCTACATGGCGCGTCTCCCGCCACGACAAAGTCCAGGTCTTTCACCGGTAAACCCAGGAGCAGATCCCGAACCGGCCCCCCTACCAGGTACACGGGCAAGGCCCGGTCCCGGGCGAGACGGCGCAGGATAGTCAGCAAGGGGAGGCTGCCGCTATCGAGGCGATTTTCGATAGCTTCCGGGGGGAGCGGACTGGATTGCAGGTTATCTGCGGGCCGCCACATTCTGCGCTGTATTATAGCATACCGATGGTTATAGCATACCGCCGGGCGCCGGCGGGGATGAGAGCTCTGACCCGGCCAGCGCAGTCTGTACCGCGCATACCGCCGGGCGCCGGCGGGGAGGAGCCGGGCCAGTCGGTCAACAATAAGAGCGACGCTGGATAACCGGGGGCGGATGTGTTAAAATCGGGGCAACCAACACAGGAGGTGCGGCTATGGCTGAGGCAGATTTCCGAACCTATTACGACTTCCGTTGACCCTACGTATATAACGCTGCCATGTGGCTGGCGAAGGTACGAGAAACCACCGGACAGGACGTTAATGTGGACTGGCAGCCCTTCTCCTTGGAACAGGTGAACAGCGACAAGGGGGAGGAGTTCAAGTATTGGGAGCAGCCGGGCGCCACCGACGGCACCGACAACACGCTCCTGGCCCACCGGGCCGGGCTGGCGGCCAAACGCCAGGGCAAGGAGGCCTTTGAGTCCTTCTTTATCGCCCTGCTGAAGCTGCGCCACGAAGAACGGAAAAGCCTGACCGATCCGGCGGTCATGGAAGAGGCGGTCGCCAACTCCGGTATCGACATGGCCCGCTTCCGGGAAGACCTGGCCGACCCCGACCTGCTGCGGGAGATTGGCGAGAGCCATACCATCGCAGTGGAGGAGTACGGGGCTTTTGGCGTGCCTACTTACATCTTCCCCAACGGCAGCTCCGCCTTCGTGAAGATGCATATTCCTCCCGATGAACAGGCCGGGGAGATTTACGAGTCCCTGACCCGGGTAATTACCGATGCCCAGCACGTGGGCGAGGTCAAGCGCCCGTCGCCCCCGTGGCCCCACGGCATCATCTAAGGAGCCGGTCCGGGATTCGCCTTGGCAATCGAAGAACTGGAATCATCCCTGGGATTGCGTTTCAAGGACCGGGGCCTGTTGCAACAGGCCCTGGTCCATCGCTCTTTTCTGAACGAACCGGGCGGCTCCGGCCTGGATTCCTACGAGCGTATGGAGTTTCTGGGAGACGCCGTCCTCGAACTGGTGATTTCCACTGAACTTTACCGGAGCTTGCCCCGGGGGAATGAGGGGGAATTGACCCAGGGCCGGTCGGCCCTGGTCTGCCGCCCCAGCCTGGCCCGGGCCGCCCGGCGCCTGTCCCTGGGGGAACACCTGCTCCTGGGCAAGGGAGAAAAAGATTCCGGCGGCCAGCGGCGGGAGTCGATCCTGGAAGAGGTTTTCGAGTCGGTAGTGGCGGCGATTTACCTGGATCAGGGCTACGAGACGGCCCGCCGGTTCATCCTCCAGGCGCTGGAACCGGAGTTAACCAGCTATTACCGCCGGGGAGAAACGCCGGAAAACCCCAAGTCCCGGCTTCAGGAAATGCTCCAGGGCCGGGGACATTCCACGCCCCGCTACCAGGTGGTAGCCGTCGACGGCCCGGCCCACCAGCCGGTGTTCACCGTGGAAGTCCTGACCGGGCCGGAAGTCCTGGGCCGCGGCTCCGGAACCAAAAAGGCGGACGCCGAGCGCGCCGCCGCGCAGGAAGCCCTGGCCCAATATGCGGCCTTTCCCGAATTCTCCCCGGAGGCCGGGGAGCCGGGCCCGGCTCCGCCCGCCGGAACCGGTGCGACGGCGGCTGCCGAAACCAAAACCGGAACCCACCGCCGGGCCTCCGCCCGGCAATCCTGCGCCCGGGAACACCGGGCGCGTCCCAAGGCCGGTCTATGCTCTCCTTCTTCCAGCGCAACCGCGAAAACAACAAGGAACGTACCACGGAAGGCGTCAAGCGCAGCCGGGAACGCTGGTTCGGGCGTATCCTCGGCGTTCTCCGCTCCTCTAACCTGGATGAAGCGGTTTGGGAGGAACTGGAGGAAATCCTGATTTCCGCCGACGTGGGCGTGGAAACCTCCCTGCGCATCATCGCCGACCTGAAGGCCCAGGTGCAGGCGGAGCGGATCGAAGACGCCGACCTGGCCTTCGCCCGGTTGAAGCAGCGCCTGACCCGGGAGTTGGCGGAGGAAGCCAGCCCGGCGGCGGGGCTGGCTCCCCCCGTCGCCGCAACGCCCTACGTCATCCTGATGGTGGGAGTCAACGGCGTGGGCAAGACCACCAGCATCGCCAAGCTGGCGCACCACTTTAGCCAGGAAGGCAAAAGGGTCATTCTGGGTGCGGCGGATACCTTCCGCGCCGCAGCGGAGGAGCAGTTGGAAATCCTCGGCGACCGGGTGGGCGTAGAAGTAATCAGCCATCAGCCCGGCTCCGACCCGGGGGCGGTAGCCTACGATGCCTATCAGGCCAGCAAGGCCCGGGGCGCCGACGTGCTGATTGTCGATACGGCCGGGCGGCTGCATACCCGTTCCAATCTTATGGAGGAACTGAAAAAAGTCCGGCGAGTCATCAGCCGGCTGGACCCGGCAGCGCCCCACCAGGTCCTCCTGACCCTGGACGCCACCACCGGACACAATGGACTGGTTCAGGCCCAGGCCTTTCAGGAAGCGGTGGGCTGCACCGGGATCTTCCTGGCCAAGCTGGATGGCACGGCCCGGGGCGGAATCGTCCTGGCGATCAAGCACGAGCTAAAGGTGCCGATCCTCTTTATCGGCACCGGGGAATCACTGGACGACCTGGCTCCTTTTGACGCCGGGCAGTTCGTTGATTCGCTGCTGGCCCCTACCGCTTGAACGGTCTGCCCCGGCTTTCCCGGCCGCTCTTCCCGAACGGTTAGGCCACCTCCCCGGCGTATTACCCGTTATGGCGCCATATGTCGTACTACCCGGAGCAACGCCGGCGCAGGTTGAGGGGGGCCCTCTCTTTTCTTTGCCGGCTGCTTTACCATCTGCTTTACCGGCCCCCGATTGCCGGCGTATGCCGCCCGCTCCGCCGAGGTAGCTGTTGCTTGACCTGGTAATCTGGCTGCTGGTTATCGAGTTGCCGGCGTATGCCGCCCGCTCCGCCGAGGTAGCTGTTGCTTGACTTGGTAATCTGGCTGCTGGTTATCGAGTTGCCGGCGTATGCCGCCCGCTCCGCCGAGGTAGCTGTTGCTTGACTTGGTAATCTGGCTGCTGGTTATCGAGTTGCCGGCGTATGCCGCCCGCTCCGCCGAGGTAGCTGTTGCTTGACTTGGTAATCTGGCTGCTGGTTATCGAGTTGATGGGCCTGGTGGCCTTTCCCCTGGCTTTTGTCCTGTTCGGCAGGCTGCCCGACCGGGGCTATGCCTTGGCCAAACCCCTAGCGCTGCTGCTGGCCGCCTATCTGCTCTGGACGCTGGGGCTGACCCGGTTGATTCCCAACTCTCCGGCAACCATCGCCGGCATCCTGCTATTGGGCGCAGCGGTATTCGGCTGGTTGTATTACCGGCGTTGGCCGGAACTGGAACGTTTTGTGACTACCCAGTGGCGAGTCATCGCGGTGACCGAGGGAGTATTTCTGGTCCTGTTCCTGGCCTGGTGTGCGGTTCTGTCCGAGTTTCCGGGCATTAACCACACCGAAAAGCCGATGGACTTTGCCTTCCTGAACAGTATCCTGCAAAGCCGCTTCTTTCCCCCGGAAGACCCCTGGCTGGCGGGCCATTCCATCAGCTACTACTACTTCGGCCACTTCATCGTCGCCCTGCCGATGCAGTTGACCGGCATCGCTTCCAGCGTGGGCTACAACCTGGCGCTGGCGCTGGTTCCCGCCCTGGTAGGTATGGCTGCCTTTGGCCTGACCTACAACTTGATACGCCTGGCCGGGGGCGGCGGCAAGGCCGCAGTGGGTTTTGGGTTGGCTGCCCCGTTCCTGATCACGGTAACCGGCAACCTGGAAGGGGCGATGGAGTTTATCCAGCTGCGCGGCTGGGGGGGCGACGGGTTCTGGGAATGGGTGGGCATCAAGGGACTGGAGGGCGGCGGTTCCGGCGGCTCCGGCATTTTCCCCGAAGACAACTGGTGGTGGTGGCGGGCCACCCGGGTGATTGATACCCTGGAGGCCGGACAGAGTCTGGATTACACCATCACCGAGTTTCCCTTTTTCAGCTTCCTGCTGGGCGACCTGCATCCCCACGTATTGAACCTGCCGTTCCTGTTGCTGGTCCTGTCCCTGGGACTGAACCTGTATGCGACGCCGGAATCGCTGGAACCGATAGAATCGACGGCGACAAAGAAGCCGGCGCAATCGCCGGAAGCGACCGGGACGAAGGCGTCGGCGCGTCCGGGGCCGGGCTGGCTGGTGCGCCATCCCTGGCAAGCGGGAGCAATCGCCTTATCCCTGGGGGCGTTGGCCTTTATCAACTCCTGGGATTTCCCGGTGTACGCCGCCGTTTTCGGGGCGCTGCTGCTGGCCAAAAGCTACTCCGGGCAGTTGACCGGGCCGGGAGGACAAGGCAGCCGGCCGGATAACGGGAGAAATGCAATTCTGGGCCGGGCTTTGCGGAACGCCGGCTTAATGCTGGCGCCGCTATTGTTGGCGGCGGCGCTGCTGTTCCTGCCCTTTTACCTTACCCTGAACACCCAGGTCTCCGGCGTCCTGCCGACCTTGGGGTCGGGGACTCGGCCCTTCCTTTTCTTCCTGGTAATGGGCCTGCCCTGCTGGTTGGGGTTGGGGTTCCTGCTGCATCAATTGGCGGGGTTGCCCCGGCCCGGCCCGGCGGAAGGCCCGGCGATGCTCCTGGTCCTGGCGGTAACCCTGACGCCCCTCCTGCTGTGGATTTCCCTTGCCCTGACCTGGGGAGCGCTAACCCAGGACCTGGAACCGGTCGCTGCACGGGTGGCTGGGCGGATTCTGACAACCCTGCCGGGGCTGGCCGTCGCCGCGCTGGCCGGGTTCTGCGCCCTGCACCGGGCGGGACACAACCGGGAGGCGATACTGGCCTTTCCCCTGTTGCTGTTGGCCGCCGCCGCGTATTTGCTGGCCGGGACGGAGCTATTCCGCCTGGCCGACTTCTTTGGCAACCGGATGAATACGGTGTTCAAGGTCTATTACCAGGCCTGGCTGCTGCTGGGGATTGCCGGCAGTTTTGGGCTATACTACTGCTATTCCCGCCGGGCCGCGCTGGCAAAATGGGGACGGCTCGGCCACTACGCCTGGGTCGGCGTGGCGGCTTTGCTGCTCGTCGTGGCGCTCTACTACCCCCTGGGGGCAGTGCTGGACCGCACCGGACTGCTCCGGGAGCATCACACCTGGCGGGATAATACCCTGGATGGCCTGGCCTATATCGCGCCGCAGCACCCGGCTGAATACGCCGCCATCGAGTGGCTGCGGGACGAGGCAGAGGCCGGCCGGATTGTTGAAGCCGTGGGCGACGATTACTCGGACTACGGCAGAATCTCCGCCGCCACCGGCCGGCCCACGGTGCTGGGCTGGAAGGGCCACGAACACCAGTGGCGGGGAACCACTGCGATCTTCGCCGGCCGGGAGGAGGCGGTAGCCCAAATCTACCAAAGCGACGACCCGGAAACGGTGCGCCAATTGTTGGCCGACTATAATATCCGGTATGTCTATCTGGGCCACCGGGAACGGGCCAAGTACGGTATCCGCCGCCTGCCGAACCGGGGCGGCCTGCTGAAAACCGCCTTTGCGCAGAACGGCGTAATCATCTACGAACGGGCCGCAGACTTTTTGCCGGATGAATGAGCCAACGACAATACCAACCCGGAATGACCGGCCGTCGGTCGAAGCGCCGCCGGTAACGCCGCCCTTCAGCCAGTCCTGGGTGGGCCGGGCCTGGTTATATACGACCAGAAGCCGGCCCGGCCGGTATCAGGCCGGGTTTCTGGGCGGGTTTCTGGCCTTGATGCTGGTCGCGCTGGCCTTGCGCCTTTGGGAACTGAGCGGGCGCATTATGCACTACGACGAGGCCATCCACCTCTACGCCTCCTGGCGGCTTTCCAACTTCGAGGAGTATATCCATTCTCCCTGGATGCACGGGCCATTCCAGATTGAGCTGACCGCGCTGATCTTGCAGTTGCTGGGCGACAGCGACTTTACCGCCCGGCTGGGGTACGTCCTGTTCGGGACGGCGTTGGTGGGGTTGCCCTGGTTCTTGCGGGAACCCCTGGGCCGGTGCGGCGCCTTGCTGACCGGCGTCTTGCTGACCTTTTCTCCGACCCTGCTCTATTTCAGCCGGTTTGGCCGCAACGACATCATCATGGCTTTCCTGACGACCGCCCTGTTCATCCTGATGTGGCGCTATTTCCAAGAGAGCAAAAATCGTTACCTGTACCTGGCTTCGGCGGCGCTGGCCCTGATTTTCGCCACCAAGGAAACCGCCTATATTATCACCTTGACCTTTGGCGCGCTGGCTTTTCTGACCGCCTGGTTTTCGGCGGGACGGCTTCGCCGCTGGCCGGAACTGCTGCCTCCCTCCCGGCTGACCGGGGCCGCCGGGTTTCTGGTCCTGCTGCTTACCCTTACCCTGCCGCAGTGGTCGGCGGGGGTGGCCCTGTTTCAGGACTGGCTGGGGTTGACTCTGGCGAACAAGGACGGCGTAACCGGCGGAATTGTCGGCGCGCCCCAATGGGAACCTCCCTTCTTGCGCCTCCCCCTGTTCGACGCTCCGGCGTGGCTACACGGGCTGGCCCTGCTTTCGCTCGCCGGCGGCTGCGCCGGGTACGCCCGGCGCCACTCCGGTTCCTGGCTGCGCCGGTTGGCCGCCGGCGGGGTTCCGGCGGCGATGGCCGGCGTCGCGGTGTTGACCCTGCTGCAACCCCTGGGCGGCGGCGCCAACCCAGTCGTTGACTGGAGCATAGCCGGGGTAATTACCGGCCTGGCCGTCGCCGCTTGCCGCTACCTGCGCTGCTCCTGGCCCCGGGGCTTTCTGCTGCTTGCAGGGCCATTCCTGCTCGCCGGGACCTATGTCGCGCTGCTTTTGCCGGTAATAGAAGTGGAAGCGCTGCTGCGAGCGACTTTGCCCGACGGCGTCCAGGTAGCGGTAGCCGTCAACGGCATTCCCCGGAACTTTGCCGTGGCGGCCGGCGTGCTGGCCCTCGCCGGGCTGGTTTCCCTGGGGCTGGGACTGAGCTGGAAGGGCGGGGTCTGGTTGACCTGCGCCGCAATCTTTTACTGTCTCTGGATTACCCTCTACACCACCTATTTCAACAACTACGCCGGGGTTTTCAGCGGTGTCTGGCAAGGGCTGGGGTACTGGATTGCCCAGCAAGACGTGGCGCGGGGCAACCAGCCCTGGTACTACTACTTCGTCGGCCTGTCGGTTTACGAGTTTCTGCCGGTTATCTTCGGCAGCATCGGCGCCGTGGTTTTCGTGAAACGTCGCGACGGATTCGGGATGGCCCTGGCTTTTTGGGCCGGGGTCAACCTCCTGGCCTACACCGTCGCCAGCGAAAAGATGCCCTGGCTGCTGGTAAACATCACCCTCCCTTTCATCTTCCTGGCCGGCAAGCTGTTGGGCGAACTGGCGGCGCAGGTTCCCTGGCGGCGCAGCCTGGAACGGGGACAACTACTGCTACACCTGCTGCTGCTGGCAACGCCGCCGCTGCTGCTGGCCGGCGCCTTTTACGCCCTCCTTTCCTACACCGGGGCAGAAAATCCCTTCTCCCCGGTCGGGCTGGCTGTCCTGGTTGGCTCGGCGCTGCTGGCGGTGGCCGTCGCTTGGCTGATCCGGCGGGCTGGGCCGGGGCCGGGGCTGGCCCTGACCGGTTTGGGGATTGCCGGCCTGCTGCTGGGGCTAACCACGGGGGCGGCCTTCCGGGCCGCTTATACCTATGACGACTCCAACAAGGAAATTCTGGTTTACGCCCAGGGCAGCGCCAATCTGCGGGAAACCCACCGGGAGCTGGATGCCGACCTGTTTGCCGCCGCCGACCGGGTAACGCTGTCGGCGCCGGTGCAGGTGGATTATGATATATGGTATCCGCTACAATGGTACGTCCGCCACCGGCAGGCGGAGGGGTTGCTCCGTTTCTCCTGTTTCCGGGACGAGGCCGGAGCGGGGGGGTGCCGCGCGGTGGAGAGAGATATAGCGGCCGCCGGGCTGCTTCTGGCGGCCCATCACCGGGTTGCCGGCGCCGGGAGTCTGCCCGGCTACCGGCAGAGCGGCCCCCGGCGTAATCTGCTCTGGTTCCCGGAAACCTACCGGCGGCCGGGCGAGAACCGGCCATCCGAAGCGTTTCGGGAGGAGTTCACCAGGGACCTGGCTTTCTTCCGGGAAGCGGCCGGCCAACGGGAATACTGGCGCTCCGCCCTGAATTACCTGCTTTACCGCCGGCTTGATTCGGACTGGTTCACCTCGGAATACTACACCTACCTGCCACAGGAGCCGGCAGGCTTAAACCGGGCCGGGCAACCGGCAAACACCGCCACACGCTAGGCACAGGAAGGATTATTTGATTATCAACAATTGGCGACTCTGGGTGGGAATCGGGGTCAGCGTCATCTTCCTCGTTTTTCTGCTCTGGTCAATAGACCCGGACAAGTTAATCCAGGCCCTGCGGGAAGCCAATTACTGGTACGTCATACCCGCGGTCATCATCTACTTCATCGTGGTATATTTCCGGGCCTACCGTTGGCGATACATCCTGTCGCCCCTGCGCTCCTTTCCGGTAAGCCGGCTTTATCCGGTAGTGGTTATGGGCTACGCCGCCAACAACGTCCTGCCGGCCCGCATCGGCGAGCTGGTACGGGCCTATTACCTGTCCCAGCGGGAAAGGTTCAGCAGCAGCACCGCCCTGGCTACCATCGGGGTTGAGCGGGTTTACGACGGGCTGACGCTGTTGGCCTTTGGCGTCGTGTCGCTCCTGACGCTGCTACTGCTGGGGGAGTTCGACAGCGCCGAAAGCGCTTGCCGGAGTACGGTACAGGTAACCTGCCAGACGGCGGCCCTGGCGGTCTCCGCCGCGGCCGCCGTCGTTTTCTGCACCGGGTTGGCAGTAATTACCCTGCTGGCGGTGAACCACCGGGCCGCCCGGTTCATCTACCTGGCGCTGGGCCTGCTGCCCTCCCGCCTGCGGCGCCGGGCCTGGCGACTGGCCCGCAGTTTTATCCTGGGGTTAAGCATCCTCAACTCGCCGAAACACCACCGAGCCCTGGCCCTCCGGTCCCTGCCGGTATGGTTGGGCGAGGGAGCGGTGTACCTGACCATCGCCTACTCCTTTGGCCTCGCCGGCTACTTCGACTCCCTGGGTGGCTTTCTGTTTGCCATTATGCTGGTAACTACCACCTCCAACCTGGCTAACGCTTTCCCCGCGGCCATCGGCGCCATTGGCCCCTTCGAGTTTATCGCCGAGCTTACCCTGGTCAGCCTGGGGGTGGATAAAGAGGTCGCCCTCAGCTACGCGCTGGTGGCCCACCTGCTGGCGCTCTGGTTGCCGGTAAACCTGGCCGGCCTGGCTTTGATGTGGAAGCAAAACCTGTCTCTGAAACAACTGACCGCCGCCCCCGCCGCTGACCCCGGCCCGCTTCCCGGAAGCGAGGGAGAATATCCCCCGGCTTCCTGGGAGCGGAGCGGGGCCGGGGGCGAGGGCGGGGGGAGGGCCTAACCCGACCGGGGGATAGCGTCAATGCGCGTGGGAATTATCGGCGGCGGCGCGGCCGGCCTGGCCGCGGCGTATGAGCTGACCAAACAGGGCCACTACGCCGAGGTATTCGAGGCGGCTCCTTTTCTGGGGGGGCAGGCTTCTACCTTCGAGGTGGGCGGCGGGCAGCTGGAACGGGGCTACCATCACCTCTTCGTCAGCGACACGGCGATGACCGAGTTGATTCACGAGTTGGGACTGGGGCCGCAACTGGCCTGGCTGGAATCCCGGGTCGGCCTTTACCACAGCGGCCGCGTCTGGGACTTTGCGACGCCGCTGGACCTGCTGCGCTTCAAACCCCTGTCGCTGTTCCAGCGGCTCCGGCTGGGGTTGGTAACCTTTGCGCTGCAAAAGACGCGAAACTGGCAAAAGTTCGAGGGGGTTACCGCCCAGAACTGGCTTACCCGACACCTGGGCGCGGAAACCTACCAAACCATCTGGGAGCCGCTGCTGCGGGGCAAGTTCGGGGAGTATTACGACCGGATCAGCATGACCTGGCTATGGGGCAAAATCTACCTGCGGGTGGCCTCCCGGGGCAAAGGGTTGCAAAAGGAGCGGCTGGGTTACCCCCTGGGCAGTTTCGGCGAGGTCTTTGACCGGCTGGGGGCGCGCATCGTCCAGCAGGGCGGTACGGTCCACGTCGCCGCCCGGGTCAGCCGGGTAGCGGTGGAAGACGGCGGCGCCACCGGCCTGGCCGTACGGTTGTCCGGGCAGGAAGAGGAAGTCCGGGAATACGACGCCGTCATCGCCACCACGCCGTCCTATATTTTCACCCGCCTGGCGGCGCCGCTGCCGGCGGACTACCGGGAAAAGCTGGAAAGCGTGCGCTACCTGGCGGCGGTGCTGCTGATTCTGGCCCTGGACCGGCCCTTATCCAACAAATACTGGCTGAACATCGCCGACCGCAGCCTGCCCTTCGTCGGCCTGATTGAGCATACCAACATGATTGACCCAGCCCGCTACGGTGGACAGCACATCGTTTACCTGACCAACTACACGCCCCGGGAGAGCGACCTTTACCAAAAGAGCGCCGATGCGCTGCTGGAGGATTTTATTCCCCACTTGCGGAAAATCAACCCGGGGTTCGACCGTTCCTGGATCCGGGAATACTACCACCACCGGGTGGACGGGGCGCAGCCGGTAATCGGCGTGGACTACCGCCAACAGATTCCCGACCATCGCACCCCCATCCGAAACTTGTATCTGGCTAACACCACCCAGATCTACCCGGAAGACCGGGGCACCAACTATTCGGTACGCATGGGGCGCCAGGTGGCCCGGTTGGTGATAGCGGATGGGAAGCCGGGATGATGACGCCGCCCGCCATTCCCCCGAAGCCGGAAGTCCGGGCAGCGGAAACGGTGCGGAACCGGTGCGAAGACAATACAGAAACAATACAGAAACAATGCGGAAACGGAAACGTGGCAGGTTGGGGTAGAACGGCAACGGTGGGCAAAACGGGTTCAGCCGTGTCAATATCCCCCGGATGCTGGTATAATGCGAGGCAACGATCTACGCAGCAACCTGCGCAGCGACCTACCGGACCGCAGCAAGTTATGGGGAGAGCCTTTTGTGCTGAAACAGCGAAACGAAGCAAGTTCAGAAAGGGAACCGGGCCGGCGCCGTTTCCTGACCCAGCTGGGGATTGGCGTCGCCGCCCTGGCCGGCGTATCCGCCGGGCTGATCCGCTGGGGCGGTAAACCAGCGTCGCCTTCAACCCGGGAATTTCCCGGCCCGGATTCCATTTTCCACCCGGCGCAGGACCCGCGCCGCGACCCCCGCCGGGCGGAGAACCGGAATTAAAAATTACGAATTCGTAATTTTTAATTCCGGTTCTCTAACCCCCGACTACCTTCTCCCGAACTCCCGCTCCATGTGGTAGGAACTGAAGTGGATCAGCGTGGGACGGCCGTGGGGACAGGTGAGGGGGTTGTCGGTAGCCTCCAGTTGTTCCAGCAAAGCGCGCATCTCGGCCTCGGTCATTGACTGGCCGGCGCGTATGGCGCTGTGGCAGGCGACGGAAGCGGCCAGGATGTCCTCGCGTTCCCGCAGCAGACCCTCAAAGGCCACCAGGTCCAGCACGTCCAGCAGCGACTTGCCCGGATCCCGGGTCGTCAAAATGGCCGGCGTTGCCCGCACCAGGTAGCTTCCCTCCCCAAAATGCTCCACCTCATAACCATAGGTTCGGAGAAACTCCTGGTGGGACTCCAGCGTCGCCCCTTGCCCCGGCGTTAATTCTACCGTAACCGGAGACAGCAGGGGTTGGGACTGGACTTCCCGTTGGGCGGCGCGGCGGACAATCCGGTCGAACAGCACCCGCTCGTGGGCGGCGTGCTGGTCCACCAGATACATTCCGTCCGGGCTTTCCGCCACGATGTAGGTCAACCGTACCTGGCCCACCACCCGCAGGGCGGGCAGCGCCTGGCGGGGTGTCAACGCCGCCTCCGGCGGCCCGGCCCCCTCAACCTGGCGACCGGCGGCGGAGCGGGAATCAAAAGGACTGCGAAAGAAGCTGGGCGTCGCCACCGTACCTGAAGTCGTTCCCGAAGTCGTTCCTGAAGTCGTTCCCGCCGTCATTCCGGGCGCGGCTCCGGCCCGGCCCGACCCGCGCCACGCCGGCCCCGGGGCCGGTCTCAGTTCAGGTCTGAGTTCCGGCGCCGGGGCGGCGGCGATCAGAACGGACCGAACCGACCGTTGCAGGGTGGAATAAACCTTGCCGTCCTGGTGAAAACGCACCTCCCGCTTGGCCGGGTGGGAGTTAACGTCCACGTCGCCATAGGGCAAGGTCAGGTTGAGCACCGCCAGGGGGTAGCGCTTTTCCGGCAGCAGCCCGTGATACGCCTCCTCCAGCGCAAAGGTCAGCATCCGGCTCTGAATCCAGCGACGGTTGACGAAAAAGGTCATATAGGTGCGATTGGCGCGATGCTGGCTGGGGACGCCGGCGAATCCCTCCACCCGGTAGCCGGTCTCCGGGTCCGCTCCCGAAACTTCCAGCATCCCGGCGGCCGCCGCCGCGCCGTACACGGCCAGCAGGGCGTCGGAGGTCCGACCACTGCCCGGAGTGGTCAGGCTCTGCCGCTCCCCCACGGAGAGCCGGAAGGCGATTTCCGGGTAGGCCAGGGCATAGCGGGCAACCAGGTCGTGGATGCGGCCCGATTCGGCGGCGGCGGACTTGAGAAACTTGCGGCGGGCCGGCAGGTTGCCGAACAGGTCGGACACCACCACCGAGGTTCCCGGGGGGCCGCCCCGGGCGCCCTCGCGCACCGGCCGGCCCCAGGCAAATTCCAGAAAATAACCGCTGTCCTCCGCCTCGGGCCGGGTGGTCATCGTCATTCGGGAAACCGCGGCAATGCTGGGCACCGCCTCGCCGCGGAAACCCAGGGTGGCGATGGCGTCCAGCGTTTCGGGAGCGTCCAGCTTGCTGGTGGCGTGGTGTTGAAAGGCGAGGCCCGCTTCGGCGGCGGGGATGCCGGCGCCGTCGTCGGTAACCTGTATCCGTTCAATCCCGCCGCCCTGGATGGCCACGGTAATGCGGGAGGAACCGGCGTCAATGGAGTTTTCCACCAATTCCTTGACCACCGACGCCGGACGCTCGACCACCTCCCCGGCGGCAATCTGGGCCGCGAGTTCCGGGGGCAGCACTTTGATGGTCATGGGACTGTTCCTGGCAACTGTACTTGGGGTTATTCCTGGTGTCGTACTTGAAGCCGTTCCTGGTGTCGTACTTGGAGTTGTTCCCGGGGTCGTACTTGGAGTTGTTCCCGGGGTCGTACTTGGAGTTGTTCCCGGGGCCGTACTTGAAGCCGTTCCCGGGGCCGTTCCCGGGGGCGTTCCGGGCAACGGGTCAGACATCATTCCGGAACCACTCTGGCGGTTAGACCGGACCGGGCTGTCCCCGACCCCGGCGCTCCTCTTCCAACCCGTTCCAGCCCACCCGACGCCGGGTTAAAAGAGGGGCAGCACGGTGCCTTTGGCGCGATACTGCTTGTCCTCCGAGGTGCCGGCGTTGGCAAAGTCGCAAACGATCTGATAGACGCGGGCCATTTGCTGGTCCACGTTGCGGGCGAAAAAGTAAGGGGGAACCCAGGCCCCGCCGAAGGCGGCCACAACTTCCGGGTAATCATCAATCACGAACTCGGGTTCAAAGGGAATCCGCAACTCCTCCAGCCGCTCGTGAAAATGGTGGGTCGGCTTTTCATAAACCCCGCTGATGAAGGGGTCCAGCTCGTGCTTCTCGATAACCTCCCAACGCTCGCCCATACCGGACCAAATATAGATTTCGTGGTTGTCGTCCAGAAGTTTCTGAAAGGTCTCCTTGGTGCCCGGACGCAGGGTGTCATCCAGTCCCAAAATGGTGTAGTCCACATCGAAAAATATCTTCATCGTCCGACGTCCGTCTCCCCGACAGATAAGGTAGGTTAAAGATTATCACAAAGAATAATATGTAAACAAGATTAACATTGACTTTCGCCGGAAAAATCGGCAACCAACCCGCCTGTCGGCGGCCCGTATCCGCTGGCAAGGGAGCGTACGGGAAGGGAGCGGAGGCGAATGACGCTCCCCCGCGCCCAAGCCGCCACTCCGGGACGATCGGCAGCCGGGCCGGGTCATCGCCTGCTGCGCTCCCCGCGCCCGGGTCGCCACTCCCGGAAGGGAACATGTAGGGAACATGCCGGGGAACATGGCCGGTTCGGGAAGGTTGGGCCGTAAAATGCCGGCGGGCCGCCGGCGTTAGCCGATGTCGGCCAAAGCCGGCTCCAGGTCCTTCAAGTTGGCGCCAATCAAGAGCCTTTCGCCCAGCCGGATTATCGGGCGGCGGATGAGGCGCGGTTCCTGGAGCATCAGCTTCCGCAATTCGGCGTCGGGCAGTTCCTGACCGGCCAACCCCAGCTTTTTCAAGCTGGGACTGCGCCAGGCGAAAAGGTCGGACCGGGGCGCCAACGTAGCCAGTTCGTCCAGCTCCGCCGCGTTAAAAGGTTCCTTAAAGTAGTCCCGCTCCTCCAGTTCCAGCCCCTTTTGCAAGAGCAACTCTCTTACTTTCCGGCAAGAACTTCAACGGGGCCACCAATAGAAAGCAGCTTTGTTGCGCATAAACACCTCCGGGGCCGGGGCCGCCGCCCCTTCCGGTATTTTAACCGGCGCCGGCGGTAAACTGAAAGGGTTTGCCGGGCCGTTGTTGGCGAATTATGGGCGGCGGATTCCGGCGAAAACCGGACCGCCGGAGCCGGGAGACCGGGCGGGAAGGAAGATGATTCTCCCGGTGCATAGTATCCACCAGCCAGTCCATGGGAGACCGGGCGGGAAGGAAGATGATTCTCCCGGTGCATAGTATCCACCAGCCAGTCCATGGGAGACCGGGCGGGAAGGAAGATGATTCTCCCGGTGCATAGTATCCACCAGCCAGTCCATGGGAGACCGGGCGGGAAGGAAGATGATTCTCCCGGTGCATAGTATCCACCAGCCAGTCCATGGGAGACCGGGCGGGAAGGAAGATGATTCTCCCGGTGCATAGTATCCACCAGCCAGTCCATGGGAGACCGGGCGGGAAGGGAGAATCAAGCGTTGTCCGGGTTGCGGGCCTTTTGCTGGAGCTCATACAGCTTGTTGATGGCCTCCAGAGGGGTCAGGTTGGGGATGTCCAGGGCCAGCACGGCATCGGTAATTGGCTGCTCCGGCGGGAACAGCGGTATTTGCAACGCCGCCGGAGCAGCGGGCCGGGCCGCCGTCCGTCCGGCCCGGCCTGCTGCTCCGGCGGCCCGGTTGCCGCCCGGGGAAAGGCCGGGATGCTCCAGTTCTTCCAGCACTTCCCAGGCCCGGTTTACCACCGCCCGGGGCAGGCCGGCCAGTTGGGCCACGTGAACGCCATAGCTGCGGTCGGCGCCGCCGGATACGATACGGTGCAGAAAGACCACTTGGCCCTCCTCTTCGGTAACGGCCACGCTGTAATTGCGCACGCCGGGCAGGGTCAGCGCCAGTTCGGTCAGTTCGTGGTAGTGGGTGGCGAACAGGGACTTGCAGCCCAGCCGCGGGTCGTTGTGCAGGTGCTCGATAACCGACCGGGCGATGGAAAGACCGTCGTAGGTGCTGGTGCCTCGACCAATTTCGTCCAGGATGACCAGGGAGCGAGGCGTGGCCTGGTTCAGAATCGCCGCCGTTTCCACCATCTCCACCATAAAAGTGGACTGGCCGGTAGCCAAATCGTCCTGGAGACCCACCCGGGTAAATATCCGGTCAACCAGGCCGATTCGCGCCGCGGTGGCGGGGACAAAGCTGCCGATTTGGGCCATCAAGACGATGATCGCCGTCTGACGGATGTAGGTTGACTTGCCGGCCATGTTGGGGCCGGTGAGCAGGATAATCCGGGCATCTTCGTTAGAGAGAGACAGGTCGTTGGGGACGTAAGCCCCGGCGCCCAGCGTCCGTTCCACTACCGGATGCCGCCCGGCCTTGATGCTGATGACGTTATCCCGGTCCAGCCGGGGCCGGACGTAGCCATGCTGCACCGCTACCTCGGCCAGGGCGGAAAAGACATCTACCGCAGCGATGGCGGCGGCCAGACGACCGATCGCCTCGGCGTGGTTTCCAAGCTGGAAACATACCTGCCGGAACAGGGCGCGCTCCATTTCCTGAATCCGTTCCCGGGCATTGAGGACCAGCGACTCGTACTCCTTGAGTTCGGGGACGATGTAGCGCTCGCCGTTAGCCAGGGTCTGGCGGCGGATGTAATCCCCGGGCACCTGGCCCAGACTGGCTTTGCTCACCTCGATGTAGTAGCCAAACACCTGGTTATAACCCACCCGCAGATTGCGGATGCCGGTGCGTTCCCGCTCCCGCGCTTCCAGGCCGGCGATGAAGCCCCGGGCGTCCCGGCCGGCGGTCTTCAGCTGGTCCAACTCCGGCGCGAAACCTTCCCGGATGATGTTGCCCTCGCCCACGCTGCCCGCCGGTTCCGGAGCCAGGGAATCGGCGATCAGCGCGGTCGCCTCGGGCGCCGGCGCCAATTGCCGGGACAACCAGGCCACCCGACCGGCTGCCCCGCTGGCGTCCGTGCCGGCCACCTTGCCGGCGTCCGTGCCGGCTACCCCGCCGAAGGTATCGCCGGCGTCCGCTCCTTCCAGGGTAGCCGCCAGTTGGCCGGCGGCCTCCAGCCCGGTTTTGAGGGCAATCAACTCCCGGGGCGCCACCGTTCCGGCCTGTATCCGGCCCAGAATTCGCTCCAGGTCGGCGATGCCGGCCAGGGTGGAACGGGCGTCGCTGCGCCGGAAAGCGTCGACAAAGTAATGTTCCACCGCATCCTGGCGCTGTTCCAGTTCCTCCAATTGCAGCAAGGGCTGTCCCAGCCAACGGCGCAGGAGCCGCCCGCCCATGGGGGTGCGGGTAGCGTCCAGGGCGGCCAGCAGGGACAGTTGCCGACTTTCCCACCGGCCGGCCTGGAACAACTCCAGGTTGCGGCGGGTCGGCGCATCCAGAACCATATAGGCGGCGGTGGAGTAAACGCTGAGGGCGGCCAGCCGGGGCTTGCCCTCCCGGTAAGTCTGGCCCAGGTAGTCCAGGATGGCGCCGGCGGCCCGCGCCGCCAGGGGCAGGTTTTCGCAGCCAAAGGATTCCAGAGAACGCAGGCCGTAGTGGGTCAGCAGGGTCTCTTCGGCCAGGTCCAGGTCAAAGGTGGCGGGATTGAGCTGGGTCAGGGGGTAGCCGTGGGCGGCCGGCTCGCCCTGGCCCGGGTCAACCCGGGAAGGGTCCGCCGCGCCGGCCCAATCGGGCCGGGCCGCGCCGGCGGGGATGAGAATTTCCGCCGGGGCAATACGTTCCAGTTCCGGCAGCAGCTGCGCCACCTCCAGTTGGGTGGCGGCGAACTCGCCGGTGGTGATGTCCACGTAGGCCAGTCCCGCCACCGGGCCGGCTTCAACCACGGCGGCCAGGTAGTTGTTGGCCTTCTGCTCCAGCAGGGAGGATTCCAGCACGGTGCCGGGGGTAACCACCCGCACCACGTCCCGCTCCACCAGCCCCCGGGAGGCCGCCGGGTCGGTGAGTTGTTCGCAGATTGCTACCTTGTGCCCCTTCTTGATGAGACGGGCCAGGTAAGATTCCAGGGCATGCGCCGGGATGCCGGCCATGGGTACTTTGAGATTCTTGCCCATGCTGCGGGCGGTGAGGGTAATTTCCAGTTCTCCGGCGGCCAGCCGGGCGTCATCGTCAAAAGTTTCGTAAAAGTCGCCCAGCCGGAACAGCACCAGGGCGTCCGGGTAGGCGTTCTTGATCTTGAGGTACTGGCGTCGTACCGGCGTCACGTTTACCCCGCCCCGGCGTCTCGGCGGTTTTTTAATCTGGCCGGGGTAATTCACCCCAGCGGCGCCGAGGACGCCGAGGTTGCGCCGCGTTATGCCGTGTTATGCAGAGTTATTCCTTCCAGAACCGCTCTTCCCGGAACTGCCAGCCCTGGGGAGTAACCAGTTCCTTGACCCCGGCAATCATGCCGGGATGGCCGCAGGTGTAAACCATGGTATCGTGCTTGGGCAGGTTGAACTCGGCCAAATAACGCTCCGTAATGTGGTTCAACCTTCCCGTTTCGCCGGTCCAGCCGGCGTTGCGCGGGTCATCCGGGCGGCTCACGGCGGCGACGAACTTGACGCATTCCGGGTGATTTGCGGCCAGTTCGGCCAGTTCGGCGTCGTAGGTAAGCTCATCCTGGTAGCTGGCGCCCAGCAGGACGTAGAAATGGTGGCCCTGGCCGCCCTGGTACAGATATTCCCGGATAATGCTCAGGTAAGGGCCGACGCCGGTAACCGTAGCCAGCATCAGGTGATGATGCACCTTTTCGTTCAGGACAAAGATGCCCTTGGGCCGGGGACGGATGGACATAGTATCGCCGGGTTCCAGCTGCCACATCCGGGGGGTCAACTCACCGTCGGGAACCAGCTCCACGAAAATCTCCAGCAGGGGTTCGTGGGGCGCTGACACGATGGAGTAAGCCCGCTCAATGCCCTCTTTGCCCAGGGTGCAATACTGGCCGGGCTTGAAATTGAAGGGGCCGTCCCGGGGTTCCAGCTTGATTATCATCAGGTCGTCAGTGATGTCCCGCCGGGACACCAGCTTGACCTGAGGCAAGCGGTCGGTTCGGTAGCTGGGGCGGCCGGCCACGGCCGTTTCGACTGCCGCGTTATTACTGTTGGTTGTCATCCGTTCAATTCACCTCGTCGGTTCGCCGGTCCCGGTATGCGCGGTCTCGGTGTGGTTGGTTTTGATATGCCTGGTCCCGGTATGGTTGGTCCCGGTATGCCTGACCCTGATATGGTTCCCGGCCGGTTGGCCTTGCCGTAAAAGTTTACGCAGGATGGGCCGCCCGCTGGACCACCCGGGCGGGCAGAATATCCAAACCGGGCGTCTTGGACATCGGGTCGGGTTCGGCGGAGTTTTGCAGGTCAACGGCCAGTTGACCGAAGAGGGTGGTGGCCGCCACCGCGCCGGCGGGCAGGGCCGAATCCAGGCGGGCCACCCCGGCCAGGCGGCCCTGCCGGGTCTGCACTTCTACCGGATCGCCCTCCCGGATGGCCCAGGCGGCCGCATCGGTCGGGTTCAGTTCGACCAGTTCTTCCCGGACAATCCGGTTGAGGTTCCCGCCAGCCCGGCTCCCGGCCGCGGGTCTCCCGGTAGCATGGCTCCCGGTAGCATGGCTCCCGGTTACCGGGAGACCGGTGGAATCAATCTCCACCCGGGTATCCCGGTCGTGCTGAAGCAGCACCCGCCCCGGCAGGAACCAGACGGGGTAGGCTTCATCCCGCTGGTCCGGAGACGGGCGGAACTGGGGGGCAATCAGGTCAACTTTGCCCGATGGGAAGCCCTCCAGATACAAGACCGGAGTGCCCGCCCCGGCTTCCCCGGCTACCGGCCACTGGAGGCCCCGGTACTCCCGGCGGGTATAGAGCATCTGGGTGGGCTGGGGACTATCCAGGACGCTGCGCAGCGCCAGGGTGGACGCCGCTTCCAGCCGGGCGTAGGATACGCCGGCATAAGCGGGAACCACCCGGGCGATTTCAGCCATAACCGCCGCCGCGGACGGGTACTCCAAACCCGGGACGCCGAGCCGCCGGGCCAATTGACCAAAGAGCCAGCCCTCCGTTCGGGCCTCACCCCGGCGGGGCCGGAACACGGGCCGGATTCGCTGGATCCGCCGCTCCAGGTTGGTATAGGTGCCATCCTTTTCGGCAAAGGTGGCGCGGGGCAGGACGACATCGGCCAACCGGCCCGGGGGACTCAGGAAGGTGTCCATCACCACCAGAAAATCGAGGTTCTGGAGCGCGGCCAGGCCGTCGCCCAGGCGTCCGTTGGTCAGGTTGGGGCTGTCGCCCACGAGCAGCAGGGCCTTGACCCGTCCCGCTCCGGCGGCGTCCAGGGCGGCGGAGATGCCCAGCCCCGGGCCGGCGGGCAGCGGGCAGTTCAGGAGTTCTTCCAGTTCCCGGCGCGCCGCTTCATTCCGGCGGGCGCCGCGACCGGGCAGCCGGTTGGGGCCGCAGCCTACGTCCCAGGCTCCCTGCTCGTTGGCTCCCTGGCGCATCGGGTAGATGCCGGCGCCGGGTTTGCCCACGTTGCCGGTCAGCAGGGCCAGGTCAACCAGGGCGCTGACGCAATCGCGCCGCAGGTCGGACGGGATATTATCCAGGGCATAGCAAATGGCGGCGGCGCCGGCTTCGCCGAACCGGCGCGCCGCCTCGGCGATGGCTTCCCGGGACACCTGAGTGCTAGCGGCCACTTCGTCCAGGTCCAGGTGGTGCAGATAGTAGCGCAGGGTAACCGGGTCTTCGCAATGCGCGGCGACCCACTCGCTTTGCTCCAGACCCTGGTCCAGCAGTTCCCGCAGAATGCCGCCCAGCAGCAGCAGTTCGGTTCCCGGCGCGGGCCGGAGCCAGCAGTGAGCGTAACGGGTCAGTTCTACCTCCCGGGGGTCGATAACCACCAGGCTGGCTCCCTGCTGCGCCGCCCGCTTGATGGGTACGCCGGCCACGTTGTTATCCTCGGTAAGGTTACTGTTGAATACCAGGATACAGCCGGCTTGCTCCAGGTCCCAGAGCGGATTGGTCGCCGCCCCGTAGCCCAGCGCCTGCTCCAGGGCCGGCGTCAGTTCCGGCTGAAGGTTGGAAGTCAGGTCCACGTTGTTGGAGCGCATCGCCACCCGGGTAAACTTCTGCGCCAGATAGTGTTCTTCGTTGGTGCCGTTGGGAGAGGCCAGCAGGGCGAAGGAACCGTCCCGGTAATCGCCGAGCCGTTGGGCGATATAATCCAGCGCTTCCTCCCAGGTGGCTTCCGCCAGCCGGCCGTCCCGGCGGATCAAGGGTTGCCGCAAACGATCCGGGCCCGGGTCTTGGCCCGGGTCCTGGTCAGGTCCCCGGCCATTGATGAACTCCAGGCCGAACTTGCCCTTAAAGCAGGCCTGTCCCCGGTTGGCCGGGGAGTTATACTCCGGCACGACCCGGATCAGTTCGCCGGCGCCGTTCAACTCCAGGTTCAGCTGGCAACCCACCGGGCAATGGGGGCAGACCGTGCCTTCCACCGTCCGGGGCTTTTCCCACTTGTGGGCCCGCTCCACCAGAGCGCCCACCGGACAAACGTCGATGCAGGCGCCGCAGAACTCGCAGCCCGATTCCAGCAGGGAAGACCCGAAGGAAGTGCCGACCAGGGCCTTGCCCGACCGCTCGGTAAAACAGATGGCGGAGTCGCCGCGGATTTCCTCGCAGGCCCGGACGCAGCGGCCGCAGGCGATGCACAGGTTATAGTCCCGGTCGTAGAAGGGATCGGCCACCTCCAGCGGAAGCTGCTTGTAGGTGTAATTCAGGGGCGACTCCAGCTCCATCCCCAGGTAACGCACCGTGTCCTTGAACTCACAGCGTTCGTTCTTGGGACAGGTAATACAACGGTCATTGACCGAGACGTGCCGGAGGCAAATATCGTTGGGGCCGCAGATGTCAATGCGGTGGCAGGTAAGGCAGCCGCTGGGATGTTCGGCGATGAGCATCTGCATCACAGAGCGGCGCAGTTCATTCACGTCCCGGGACTCGCTCCGAACCCGCATCCCGTCCTGCACCGGCAGGGTACAGGCCGCCGGGTAGCCCCGGCCGCCCTCGACGGAAACGACGCACATCCGGCAGGCGGCAAAGGGCTTCATCCCCGGGTGATAGCACAGATAGGGAATGTAGATGCCGGCGTCCACCGCCGCTTCCAGCACCATCTTGCCGGGCTGCGTCTTGATCTCCACGCCGTCAATGGCAATGGTAACGTCGTCGGACATTAACCCCTCTCCAACTCCGGTTTCAGCGGATCCGGTTTCGGCGGATCCGTACCTGCTTTACATTACATCACCCTTATATTACACCATCGCCGATAGCCCTTGCCAATCTAATCCGAACCCTGTGGCCGCCAGTTAACCGCCTGAGGCGGCGGGTCTCGGAAAGACGGACCTTCGCCAGGCGTGTGAAGCCGGCGAAAAGAGGCGAGTCGTTGACATAATTCAGTGTTATTGGTAGTGCAGAGCGTTGAAAGTCTTATTGGCCTTCAATATAATAACCTGATATACGCGCCGGGAGGGGGGTATGCGCCGGGCGCGCCGGGCGATGGGCCACCAGCCCTTTCCTTTGTCGGGCCTTGCCGGACAGGAGTCTCCGGGTCAGATCGGCGCCGGGTGCGGGTTAACCTGGTCAACCGTGGAATTAGCCATGGATCTAAAAGCTAAGGTAGTGAGCGATGGTTAGGGCGCAGGGCATGCAGAACGGGATAATTACTCCAAAGCGTACGGTCAGACCTCCGGAAATGAGCGGCAGCCGGGCGACGGCCCAGCCCCCGACGTTAACTTCCCCGCCCGCGGCTCCCCGTTCTCCCGCCGGCGCGCCGGCCTATCCGGTTGTTCCGCCCGCGCCCGCTCCGTTTCTGCCCGAAGCCGCCGGAACCCGGGTAATCCACGATGGTTACAAGCGCCCCTTCGACCTGACGATAGTAATTCTTTCCCATCTCTTTCTGCTGCCCCTGTGGGCGCTGCTTTGGACCTTGATTCCCCTGGCCATAAAGCTGGATGACGGGGGGCCGGTTTTCTACGTTCAGACCCGGTTGGGCCAGAACGGCAAGCGCTTCAAAATCATCAAGTTCCGCAGTATGATCAGGGACGCCGAACACTATACCGGGCCGGTTTGGGCCGTCAACGGGGACCGGCGCATAACCCGGGTGGGCCGGATTCTGCGCAAGACGCATCTGGACGAGATGCCGCAGATTATCAACGTTATCAAGGGCGATCTGAGCCTGGTGGGGCCGCGACCGGAACGGCCGGTACTGGCCGAGCAGTTCAGCCTCCAGGTGGCGGGGTTTTCCCAACGTCTCCGGGTGAAGCCGGGAATCACCGGACTGGCCCAGGTGCGCGGCAGATACTCCACCCTTCCCTGTAACAAGCTAAAGTACGATAATCTGTATATCAAAACGATGAGCCCCTGGACCGACGTCAGGCTGCTCTTCTGCACCGCCTGGGTGGTGTTCGTGGTCCGTCCCCCGGCTTTCTCGCCCCCCCCCCCCCCGGGAAACCTGCCATTAAAGCGAAGGTAAACCGGGCTGGCGAGTCTGACCCGGGCCGGTGAACGTTCATTCGCTCCGGCAGCCGCGCGGGCGAGGTTCCCTGAAGGACTCAAAGGACTCGCCCCGGGCGGCCCGCGCTAATCGCTAATATCGCTAATTATGGATGCGAGGCCGGCCCTCACGCCGGCGGCGGTGGCGATGCTGGGGTCGGCCCGCGCCGAATGGATGTGATCCCTTCTGGTAGAGGCTGCTGCCATCGATCCGGGGTCGGCCCGCGCTGAACGGATGAGAGCTATCTGACAATGCCCGGAATCGGGCCGATTCCACGCTGGTTCACGCTGGTTATAGCTTGCAAATACGTCCTGGTATCCATCAACTTATCCATCGCCTGAGGGAGCTACCCGGGGAACCGTCCCTGATTTTGCTCTGGGCGGTAAGGACCGGCGTCTTGCTGGTCCTGGCTACGCCCCTGATCGTAACGCCGGACACGCTGTTTCCCTTCGTGGTGGGGAAAGCGCTATTTTCCCGGTCCATCATCGAGATTACCTTGGCCCTCTGGCTCATCCTCATCTTCCTTTATCCCCGGCACCGCCCCACCCGGTCCTGGGTTCTCCTGTCCCTGGGCCTGTGGTTCCTGGTTTCCCTGGTCGCCAGCTTCACCGGCGTGAGTCCGGTCCAGAGTCTGTGGTCTAATTTCGAGCGGATGCAGGGGGTGGTCGACCGGGCGCACTGGCTGGCCTTTGTATTGATTGCCGTCTCCGTCTTCCGCACCTTTACCGACTGGCGACTGCTGTTCACCGTTAACCTGGGGCTGTGTGGATTGGTGTCCGCCCTGGGGCTGGGCCAATACTACGGCGTATTTGACCTGGCCCCGCCGGCGAATGTGGAGCGACTGGAAGCCACCCTGGGTAACCCTACCTATATGGCGGCGTATGCGATGCTCAGCGTCATAATTGGCCTGGGTTTACTCGGCCATTCCTTCGGGCGTCGCGGGCCGGAGCCAGAGGGACGGCGGATCAGAATTGGCGCCGGACGCCGGCTTCGGCGGCGTAACCTCCCGGAGACAGGGTTTGACTTCCTGCCGTGGCTCCGGGCCGGCTGGATAGTGGCAATCCTGTTGTGCCTGTGGGCCCTCTGGTTGACCGGCACCCGGAGCGGGGTTGCGGGACTGGGCGCCGGGGTCGTGGTTTTTGCGGTGGGATATATCTTTTGGGGAACCCTGGCGCCGGTGCGCTGGGCGGCCTACGGCATTCTGGCGGCGACAATTCTCGCCGTCGCTTTCCTGCTGGCAGCGTGGTCGAACTTCGTATTCGAATCGGTGTCGGGTTCCGGCACGATGCTGGAACGGTTGACTTCGCCGGAAGAGACCTACAGCAGCAACCTCGGCCGCGCCACCGCCGCAGACGCAGGACTCCAGGCCTACCGGGACAAGCCGGTGCTGGGCTGGGGCCCGGACAATTTCCTCATTGCCTGGGGGCGGTACTTCAACGGGTCTCCTAAAGTTTGGGTTCAGTTTGACCAGGCGCACAACCGGATAGTGGAAGAGATGGTCGCCACGGGGACCATCGGATTATTGAGCTACCTGCTGGTATGGTTGGCGATGACCGCCGTCCTGATTCGTTCGGTGTGGCTGCGGCGGGGCAGCGAGCAGCTGCTGGTCATGGCCGTGGGAACCGCAACGGTAGCCTATTACGTGCAGAACCTGTTCCTGTTCGATACGCCGGCGGGAGTAATGCTGTTTGCCCTTCTCCTGAGCTTTGTGGCCGCCGAAGAGCGCCAGATCAATATATGGGGCCGTGCCAATGCCCGGAGCCGTACCAATGATGGAGCGGTGGCTCCGGAACCGGGGAGGTTCCCCGCTTTCCGTATCCCCGGGGCGGTGGAGCGGTGGAGCCGGGGGCCGGGGGTGGCCGGGGCCCGGTTGGCCGGACTGCTGCGCCGGAGAGGGGTGGGGGCGATGGCCGTGGCGCTGCTGGCGGTCTTGACCGCCGGGTCGCTGTTCCTGTTCAGCGTCCGTCTCTATGCGGCGGCGGTGGCGGCGGCCCAGGGGAGCGACCAGTCCCTCCCCTGGGCGGAAAGGGTAACCTATTTCAACCGGGCCATTGAAGGCTTTCCCTGGATGGCGAATACGCCCCGGACGCTATTGATCTTTGACGCCGCCCCGGCCCTCGAAGGTATGACGGATAGCGAATTGGCGCAGACTGCCGCCCGCGTCGCGAAAGAGGGGCGACTGGCCCTGGATGCTGAGCCGCAGAACTGGTTGCTGCATACCGCGCTGGCCCAATTCTATCAGGTTGCCGCCAGTCGAGATACGCAGTACCTGGAGGTTGCCGGAGGGCATGTCGCGGCGGCGGTCCGGTTGGCGCCCAAAACCCGTCCTACTACCGCGGTCAGGGAAAACCAGGTAAGGCTCGAGGCCGCCGCCGCCGCTGACGAAGCGGCCCCAATTCCGGAACCATAGCCGAAACCATAGGCTGAGCCGGGGCGAAAAGCAGGGAACTGGGCAGCGCCCGGTCGGGCAGCGGCCCCTGGTCTTATCTCCGGCTGAGCCGGGGCGAAAAGCAGGGGACTGGGCAGCGCCCGGTCGGGCAGCGGCCCCTGGCTTATCTCCGGCTGAGCCGGGGCGAAAAGCAGGGAACTGGGCAGCGCCCGGTCGGGCAGCGGCCCCTGGTCTTATCTCCGGCTGAGCCGGGGCGAAAAGCAGGGAACTGGGCAGCGCCCGGTCGGGCAGCGGCCCCTGGCTTATCTCCGGCTGAGCCGGGGCGAAAAGCAGGGAACTGGGCAGCGCCCGGTCGGGCAGCGGCCCCTGGCTTATCTCCGGCTGAGCCGGGGCGAAAAGCAGGGGACTGGGCAGCGCCCGGTCGGGCAGCGTCTTTCGGTTATATGCGTCTCGAACTCGGCGGCGAAATAGCGCAAGGCCGAGGCTACCGGGTTAAAGCCCAACTGCCCGTGGCCGCACAGGGAGCCGGCCTGCATATTTTCGCCGATCGAGCGCATCAAAGCCAGGTCTTCCGGGGTTCCTTCCAGCCGGGAAATGCGTTCCAGCACCTCCAGCAGGTGGCTCATCCCCATGCGACAGGGAAAGCACTTGCCGCAGGACTCATACTGGCAAAAGGCGATCAGCACCCGGGTCAAGTCCACCACACAGGTATCCTCGTCGGCGGCAATGACTCCTCCGGAACCCAGAATGGCGCCGGCGTCCCGGAACACTTCAAAATCCAGAACCAGATCGGTAGCCGCGGCGCCCAGCACCCCGCCCAGGGGCCCGCCGGTCTGGATGAACTTCAGCTTTTTGCCGCCGGGAACGCCCCCGGCGATTTCGTAAAGCACCTCCCGCAGGTTGATGCCCATGGGCAGTTCCACCATGCCCGTATAGTTAAGGGCGCCGGTGAGGCAGAGGATGACGGTGCCGGCGCTGCGGTCATGACCGATACCGGCGAACCACTCGCCGCCCCGGGCAATAATCTCCGGGACATAGGCCAGGGTCTTGACGTTGTTAATGTTGGTAGGCTTACCGAAAACCCCGACCTGGGCCGGAAAGGGCGGACGGTAACGGGGCATAGCGCGGTTGCCCTCGATGGCCTCCATCAGGGCGGTTTCCTCCCCGGACACGTAGGAATCCCCGGTCAGGGCTACCTCCAGGTCAAAGCTGAAACCGGAACCCAGGATATTCCGCCCCAGCAGGCCCAACCCGTAGGCCTGGGTCACGGCGGCGCGGGCCCGCTCGATGGGGCCGTCGTGGCCGTGGCGGATAAAGATGTAACCGTAGTTGGCGCCAGTAGCGTAACCGGCCAGCAGCATACCCTCCACCACCGTATGGGGGTCGCTCTCCAGGATGCCCTTATCATTGAAGGCGCCGGGGTCGCCCTCCTCACAGTTGCAGAGGATGTATTTGACCGGAGCGTTGGAGCCGGCCAGGAAGCGCCACTTGACGCCGGTGGCAAAGGCGGCCCCGCCCCGGCCGCGCAGGCCCGAAAGGTTCACCTGCTCCAGAACTTCGGCGGCGGTCATTCCGGTCAGGGCCAGGTGCAAGGCGCGGTAGCCCCCGGCGGCGACGTACTGGTAGATGTCTTGCGGGTCAATGTGTCCGGCATTGCGCAGGGCAATGCGCTGCTCCCGGGCCCGCATCGGGTGCGCATCCAGAGCGGGCCGGCCGGCCTCGGCCTCGGCCCCATCGACACCGCCACCGCCACCGCCCAGGTAGCCCAGGACCAGGTCGCTCGCCGGGAGGCCCCGGACGACGTGGGAAGCGACAATTTCCCCGGCCTTTTCCGGGGTAACGTTGCCGTAGAACACGCGGGATTGGCCGGGCAGTTGCACGTCCACCAGGGGTTCGGCAAAACAGAGGCCCAGACACCCCACCCGGCTGACCCGGGCGACGACGCCGTGCCGCCGTAGGGCGGCTTCCAGCGCCCCGACCACCGCATCCGCTCCGGCTGCCTGACCGCACAGGGCCGTTCCGACCCGAATCCAGGGACGCTCGCCGGCGGTGAGCGCCTGCCAGCGCTGCTCGGCCTGGGCCTGAAGCTCCTGAAAGGTCGGGGCCATACTAACCGGTATTCGCGGGTTCGGGCGCGGGTTCGGGCATAGATTCGGATGTGGATTCAGGCGCGGAGTTTGGCCGGGATTCGGTCAAGGCCCGGGCGACGTAGCGGCGTGCCGGCTCCGGCGACAGCCGGCCAATGAGTTGATGGTCGACGGACATTACCGGAGCTTGGGCGCAGGCCCCCAGGCAGGTGTTGTAGCGCACCGATAACTGACCGTCCGGGGTGTCCCCCTCCCCGGGCAGTCCGGCGGCCTCCAGCACGGCGGCAATGACCGGCATCGCTCCCAACAGGTGGCAGGAAGGCCCCCAGCAAACTTCAACGCGATGCGCGCCGGGGGGCGTCGTGCGAAAGTTGGGGTAAAAGGAGACCACCGCCCATACGTCGTTTATCGTGGCCCGGTTGAATCCGGCCACTTCGGCCACGGCTTCTTTGGGGATATAACCCAACGCATCCTCAACCGCCAGCAGCGACGAGAGAATGGTAACGGTAGGTTGCGGTTGATTGTGGACGGCCTCTCTGATTCGCTGTTTCAGCCCCGCCATCCCTGGGCTCCTTGGCTCCATCCACATCCGGGGAAATTAGTGATTGGCACTGCGGGCAAGAGTTGGTGAATTTCGCAACAATCCCCGAAATCCCCGACGCTCTTCGCTTGGATGTTACCACGCCGGACGGGCCGGTTCAACCGGTTCCGTTTGCCTTTAGTGGGTAGTTGCTGCTTCTGAATCCAGGGTAAACCCTAGTTTTCAAACGGAACCGTTCGACTGCAAAGCACCGGGGAGTTCCGTTCGCTTTGGGGGCCGCGTTGCCGGAACTTGCTGCCGTGAGGCGGTGCGGGAAGCCGTGCAAGACTTCACGAAAGTCTTGCACGGCTATTGAACGCTGCGTACACTGAAGCCAGTGTACGCAGCCCAAATGAGCTGATGGGAGATTACGCTATGACCACCGCGCTGCCGGAAGCGAATGACAATCAGTCTCCGGACGAACATATGCAAATAAGTCGCCGCTTCGTGCGGCACGCTCGGGAGGAATTGGGCCAGGGCAAGCGGTTGCAGGCGTCGGAGAAGATCTGGGGAGCGGCGCAGCATGCCCTGGCCGCCGTGGGCAAGGAGCGGGGTTGGCGCACGGAAGATTATATTCACAAGGACGCTGTCGCTAACCACCTGACTGAAGAATTCAGAAATCCCCAAATGTGGGTCCGGAACCGGGCATACAGAAGCTATCACGAGAATTTCTACCGGAATAACATTAAAGACGAGATGGAGTTGGAGCGGGCGCTCGATGACGTGGCGGAGTTCGTAAATGAGCTGGAAAGCATCCGGGAGCGGGGGCCGCAACCCTTTACCATTACGGACCAACGGCAAATCGACCGCTTGCGAGAGATAGCTCGTCCTGGCGTAGCCAACTGCTTGCAAGTAGGGCAAACCTACACCGACGGGTTCGTGAACCAACGCGTCTTGTCCCGATACCGGCGGCAGTGGGCGGCTCGGGACTCCGGCGTCAGGGATGATACCCCGCCCGAGGGTGGGCCCTAGGACGGTCCCTAGGATGGCCCCGTCGGCGGCGCCAACCGCATCACCCGTCCGCCGGACAAAGAGGCAAAGTAGCGTGGAACATCCGCCCCCGGGGGCCCCGGTCCCGCTGCCCCGGAAGCGCATCGCGAAGCCGAAAATGGAACTGAAACCGGACCGAGGCAGCTATCCGCTCACATCCCTCGGCCTTCTCTGTCCTCGTGGGCCTATGGTCATGGCGGCGCTGCCTATTGCGCCTTCAGGTACTGATTCATCGCCGACCGGAAAATGTCGTAGGGATGGGCGCCGGTGAACAGCAGGTTGCCCACCACAAAGGTGGGTATGCCCCGAATGCCGTACTGCAACGCCTCCTGGTACTGCTCCATCACTTTAGCCGAGTAATGGTGGCTGGTCAGCCGGTGCGCCAGGTCGTCGGCGTCCAGGGATACCGCAGCGGCGATCCCGGCCAGCACCTCCAGCTGCCCCAGGTCCTGGCCCTCTTCCCAATAGGCCTGATAGGCCGCGTGGTGAAACTCCATAAACTTGCCCTGCTGCTGGGCGTACTCGGTGGCTTCCAGGGCGTACATCGTGTTGGGAGTCATCCGGGGCGGGCGCATAATCAGGTTGGCCGCGCGCACCTGGGAGCGAATCGGCTCGCTCAGTTCCTCCTCCGTCTCACCGGTACGGGGCTGGCGCAGCAAACCCTCTTTGGGCGTATCCGGGCGCAGGAGGTAGGCCCGCCCTTCCACGGCAATGTTGTAATCCTGGCTCAACCGGTCAACCCGCTCCAGGCCGACGTAGCACCAGGGTCAAATATAGTCGTACCAGACAATAACCCGTACCGGGTCGGAGCCGTTGGCCGGCTTCGGCCCCGGCGTAGGTTCTTGTGCCGGTTCCGGTTCCGGCTCCCGCTGCCGCGCTGCTTCAGTCATTGCGCTGCCTCCCGTCTGGCGGTGTTTTCCGCATTACTCGCCCCGCCCCTCCCCCGGTCCTCGCTCCGGCGCGGGAATCATTCGGCGGCCTGTTCCCCGGGGTAGCAGGAACCGGCCCCGGCTTTCGCTGAATCCGGCAGTAGGGAAGCGGGGGCGTCCGCCAGGAGCGCCTCCAGTTCGGCCAGGTTGGCGATTCGCACCCAGTCCTTTACCCCGGTTTGCCAGCCGCCCCGGTCCAGCAACACCGGATAAATCCCCACGGCCCGGGCGCCCACGGCGTCGGAACGGGGTTGGTCGCCCACGTGAATTGCCTCGCTGGGCCGCGCCGACACCCGTTCCAGGGCGGCGGTGAAGATCGCCGGGTCCGGTTTTTCCACGCCGACATCGGCCGAGGTGAGGCAAAACTCCAGGTGCGGGGCCATTCCCAAGTTGCGACAGAGCTGATTCAGGTCCCGGCGGAGGTTGGAGATGACGCCCAGCCGGTAGCCCTGGGCGTTCAACCGCTCCAGGGTGGGCAGGGTATCGGCAAAGGGTATAAAGTCCTTGGGAACGCTGATGGCGATTTCCCAGACCTGCCGGGCCAGGTCCAGGGAGACGGACAGGCCGGCGTTTTCCAGCAGGATTTGCTCGTAGCGGGAAAAGAAGGCCAGCCGTTCCGCCTCGCTGCGCCGGGCCAGGGGCTTGCTTTCATTCTCCCGGTTGAAGTAAACGTCGGCTACCGAGTAGCCGAATTTAAGGCTCTCCGGGGACAGGTCAAACCCAAACTCGCGGCACGCCGCCTGCTGGATCTGGTCCAGCGGCGGCCAGAACCGCACCAGGGTATTGTAGAAGTCAAAAAAAATGGCCTTAATCATCGTTACTACTACTACCGCTCGGTTCTCCCGGCTCTCCAACGGAACTGGCGGCTTTCAAACCGGCACCCAGAGGGTATTCTAGCATATCCGGCAATACTTGTGAATTGGGTAACAAAGTGCGGTTAACAAATCAAGGTTAAGCGTTGCTTAAAGCCCTTGCCGGCGGCGCCAATTGAAATTATGCTGGGGATACGCTGCGACAAGGGGCGGCCCGACTAACCAGCCGGAGCAGCCCGGAGCGTTCCGCTATCTGGCGATACACAAAAGCTGCGTGAAACAATCAGCCGGAGCAGCCCGGTATCGACCCTTGGATCAACCATATCGCACGGAGCCTGGTGAAATGCATCTAGCGCTTGGCGCCGACCACGCCGGATTTCCCTTGAAGGAACAGTTGAAGCCGTGGCTGGAGTCCTGCGGCCACCGGGTTGACGACCTGGGGGCTGATGCCCTGGACCCGGCGGATGACTACCCGGATTTTGCCGCCGCGGTGGCCCGGGCGGTGCAGGCCGGGGCGGCGGAACGGGGAATAGTGGTCTGCGGCAGCGGCGTGGGCGCCAGCATCACCGCCAACAAGGTAGCCGGCGTGCGGGCCGGCCTGTGCCACGATACCTACAGCGCCCACCAGGGCGTGGAACACGACGCTATGAACGTCGTCTGCCTGGGCGCCCGCATCATCGGCGTGGACTTGTCCAAAGAGATCCTGACCGCCTTCCTGACCGCCGATTTTCTCCCCGAACCCCGGTTCCGGCGCCGGCTGGACAAGCTGTTGCGGGTGGAGGCCGAAGGGTAAGGGCGGATTCGGATTCACCGAACGCCGAACCTGGTTACCCATGTTTGTTACCCGGGGTTTGTTACCCGGGCGGGAATAATGCGCTAACCTCCCCACGCCACCAGCCTTGCCGCCATCCGCTCCGGTGAGTGGGGCGAACCATTTGCATACAGTATTACCCTATATGATATACGGCGTCCCCTCTGGCGAACGGGGCGAACCGGCCCATTCTGCCCTCTGCCCCGGCTCCGGGCCAACCGGGAAGCTCACCCGCCCGCACAAAACCCTTCGTCCGTCTGCTAAAATAGCCCCGGCGCCAATTTCCCCAACCCCAAAGCTGCCCAATCAAATCAAATGACGGAGGTAATCAGCTATGCCATCCTTTACCGACACCCTGCAAGTCAACGGGGAAGCTATGGAGCTGTACGCTGCGGTTCCCAGTGGCTCCGGCCCCTTTCCCGCCGTGGTCATCGCCTTTCACGTGGGCGGAATGGACGAGTTTGACAAGGTCATGGCCGACCGGTTCGCCGAGGCGGGCTACGTGGCGGTGGTTCCCGACCTGTTCCACCGACTGAGCGAGGAGGTGATGGCCGGCCCCCGCCTGGACCGCCTGGGCCACCTGAGCGACCCGGACATCATCGCCGATATGAACGCGGCGGTGGATTTCCTCCAGGGCAACCCGGCCATCGACAACGAGCGCATCGGCGTTACCGGCTTCTGCATGGGCGGGCGCATCGCCTGGCTGATGGCCGCGGTCAACCCCGTTTTCAAGGCTACCGTCCCCTTCTACGGCGGCAACATTATGTCCCCCTGGGGCGCCGCCGACCAGTCGCCCTTTGAACTGACCGACGGTATCAACTGCCCGATGTTGTTTCACTTCGGCGAGATTGACGCCAACCCCTCTCAGGAGGATATGGTCAAGCTGGACGCCGAGTTGAACCGGTTGGGCAAGGAACACACCTTCCATACCTATGCCGGGGCCGATCACGCCTTTATGGACTGGACCGGCGCCCGCCATAATGCGGAAGGCGCCGCCGTTGCCTGGCCCCGGACGCTGGAGTTCTTTGATAAGTACCTGAAGGGATAAGCGGCTGAAGGGCCAGGGCGCGGGCGGCCCGCGCCGGGTTTGCGCACCGCAGCGGCGCGAAGCCATCCGGAGATTCTCCCCAATCTCCGCGCCGCTGCGGGCGGCCCCGCGCCGCGGTGGCGAAAGGCGCAGGTCTCCGGGGAGAGGAAGGCTAGGACGATGCGCGAGAATTATCTGATTGCTAACCGGCTCGTTGTGGGTGATTGTGTGAAGGAATTGGCGAGGTTCCCGGAAGACTGTATTGACCTGACCGTTACTTCACCTCCCTACGACAAGCTGCGAAACTACGAAGGCTACAACTTTGATGCCGGAAGGGTCGCTCAGGCCCTGCTGGAGGTTATGAAGCCCGGAGGAGTGGTTGTTTGGGTGGTGGGCGAACATATCAATGGCGGACGCTCAATGAGCAGTTTCGAGCAAGCGCTGATTTTCCGGGATGTTGGCTTTACGGTCCACGATGTAATGATTTATCAAAAGAAGAACACGCCCTTCACCAGGTCCAATGCCTACACGAACGCCTGGGAGTTCATGTTCGTCTTTTCTAAAGGCGGCCCGCCAAAGACTTTCCACCCGTTAAAGGTTCCTACGGTCCGCAGCGGCGCGGAACTGCTTACCCATAACAAGCTCCCCGACGGAATCAATAAAAAGAAAATGGGCCGATTGAATGCGGAGAAGACGCGCACCAACATCTGGCCTTATGCGGTCGGTTTAGGGGGGACGACGCGGGACAAAATAGCGTTTCAACATCCGGCGGTTTTCCCGGAAAAGCTGGCGGAAGATCACATACTGTCCTGGTCAAATCCCGGCGATTTGGTCCTGGACCCGATGTGCGGGTCGGGTACAACCTGCAAGATGGCGATGCTGACCAACCGCCAGTATATCGGCATAGATATATCCGACACATACATCAAAATTTGTGGGGAACGCCTCGCAAATGCTCAAAGCAAGTTGCCGGCTGAGGTAGTGTATGGCATACAGGAGAGAAGATTGCCGTTTAATCACTACGGGGAAAGCGTGGGTGGAAGACAATAGCCGGCAGCGCGGGGAACCCGAAGATGTGGGTCTTAACGCGGTGTGCTACATTGATACCGAGCGACGGGAACGTTCTCTAGTCTTTGTGGTAGGAAAACAGAGGCTCTATTGGGTCAACAATCAAGACCTGGAGCAATTTGATCCGGTAGAGACGGGTGATTCCCGCGATACCAAAATATGCTTAAGCTGCGGGCGGCTCAAACCCACTGTGGATTTCCCCAAGAACCAGACGGGCAAGGGGGATAGAATCGTACGCTGGCCGCGTTGCAAACCCTGTTTTGACCGGGATAGCGGTCGTTCTATGTCTTCCAGAGTTAGGCAAGCCTATTTGGCTGAACATGGCCCGGCAACTGGCGAACTCTGGCAGTGTCCAATCTGCCAGAAATACAGTATTGCGGACGTTAACGTTCGGGTAACCGTTGATCATAACCAGGAAACCGGTCTGCCCCGGGGCTTGATTTGCGATAGTTGCAACACCGGATTGGGCCGGTTCAAGAACGGGGAAGACCATCTGCAAAATGCGATAGATTATCTCGCCAACACCGGGTGCCAAAGCGAGGCCGGCCGGCCGGCAGAATAACTGACCGGGCCGGCAGCTTGGGCCGGCCCGTTACGAATAAGAATGTTGTATCATCTATTTGTGGCATTCGTGGCCAATACGATAGAGGAGGCGCAGAACCATGACCACCACGACCCCTGCCGAAAAGAAGCAATACAGCGTCGGCGGCGTGCTGCTGGACCGTCCCTTCAAGATTCGCCGGTTGGGACACTTCGGCTTTAACTCCGACCACATGGAGCCGGCGGTCCACTTCTACCGGGACCTGCTGGGTTTCTGGGAGTCAGACGTGCTGGACTTCAAGGCTATTCCCGGGCTGGGGGATAAGCTGGCTCATATCGAGGATGGCCGGGGCTATTTCTTTACCCACGGCAGCGACCACCACGCCTTTGTGTTGTTCCCCCGCAAGGTGATGGACGCTTTCGTGGCCGCCGGCGGCGGGGGCGGCGGCCAGGGCGAGGTTACCATCAACCAGATAACCTGGCAGACCGGCGCCCTGGCCGAAGTGGTCAACGGCGCCCGCTTCTTTGCGGAGCGGGGTATCGGCATCCAGCGGGTGGGGCGGGATATGCCCGGCAGCAACTGGCACGTCTATCCTTACGACCCGGACGGCCACATCAACGAGCTTTACTACGGCATCGAGCAGATTGACTGGACCCGCCGCAGCAAGCCCCGGGAGATGTATTACCGGATGTTTCACGAGGAGCCGTCCCTGCCCCAGATGTCCGAGGAGGCGGAGGTAGAGGAGGCCCTGGCTAAAGGCATCGACATCTACTCCGGTTTCTCCGGTTTCCCGGGCGGGGAAACCCGGCCCGCGCCGTACGACGTGGCCGGCGTTCTGCTGCCCCGTCCCTTCAAGATAACCAAAATCGGGCCGGTCAACCTCTTCGTCCAGGACCTGGAGGCCGCCCTGGATTTCTACGTCAACACCCTGGGCTTCGCGCTAACCGAGGAGACGCAATACCTGGGGCGGCGGCTGTGCTTCCTGCGCAGCGGGGCGGAACACCACAGCCTGGCCCTGTTCCCCAAGTCCCTGCGGGAAGAACTGGGGTGCAGCCCCCACACCACCAGCGCCTCCTTTGGCGTGGAGGTGGGCAGCTATACCCAACTACGCCAGGCGGTGGCCTTCCTGAAGGAGAATGGAGTGGAGTTCAAGGAGCTGCCGCCGGAACTGCACCCGGGGATTGACTACGCCGCCTACGCCACCGACCCGGACGGCCATCTGATTCAACTCTACTACTACATGGAGCAAATCGGCTGGAGCGGCCGGCCCCGCCCCCGGGGACTGCGCCGCCCCGCCCCGGCCCTCTGGCCCGATACCCTGGAACCCCTGTCCGACACCTACAACGACCAGGTGTTCCCGGGGCCGCTGGGCTAGGGGGAAGGCGCCGGTTGGGGCGCGGATGGGCCGGTTATGCCCGTTGGGGCGGCGGGCCGGCAACCCGGCCCCGGCCCCTGATGCGGCCCCGGTATAGAACCGGTACGGGAATTATATACTTATGCGCCAAAATGTTTTACCCCCGGGGCGGATAGGTGGCACACTACTTCCATAACGTGAATTGAGTTACGTGAAGTATGACCAGCGACAATAACGCCCCGGCAAGCATTACCGCAAGGGTAGCAGCAGTATATAATTCCCTTTACAATCCCACCCGTATTTCCGGCTCACCCATAAACTTGTAGCGAGGTGGCGACCTGAATTCGGCAGAGGTAGCCCAATTGGCGGTAGAAGTGGCCTCGGAGAAGCTGGCCGAGGACATTGTGATGCTGGACCTGCGCCGGCTGGCCCCTTTCACCGATTACTTCGTGATTATGTCCGGCGGGTCAGCCCGGCAGATCGAGGCGCTGGAAGCGGACATTACCCAGGCGATGCGCGAGGCCGGGGTGCGCCGCTTCCACCGGGAAGGCACCCCGGCCTCCGGCTGGGTGCTGCTGGACTTCAGCGACATCATCGTCCACATTTTCGGGCCGGAGGAACGGGAGTTCTACGAACTGGAACGGCTCTGGGCCCAGGCCCCCCAGGTAGTCAGGATTCTGTAATCCAGGCGTCCAGGCTGCGGTCGTAGCGGATAATCTCCTCGGGCCGGAAGAACAGGCTGACTTCCCGCGCCGCCGACTCCGGGCTGTCCGAGCCGTGGGTCAGGTTGCGGCCAATGTCGATGCCCAAGTCGCCCCGGATGGTGCCGGCCGGGGAGTTGGCCGGGTTGGTTTCGCCCAAAGTCTGGCGCACCAGGGCCACCGCGTTCTCCGCCTCCCAGACCATCGCCACCACCGGAGCGGAGGTGATGAACCGGAGCAAGTCGGGAAAGAAAGCTCGTTCCACATGTTCGGCGTAGTGCTGGCGGGCCAGGGCCGCGTCAACCTGCATCAGCTTCAGCCCGGTCAGCTTCAATCCCCGCCGCTCCAGCCGGGATATTACTTCGCCGACCAACCCCCGCTGCACTCCGTCGGGCTTAACCAAGACCAATGTTTGTTCCATAATTCAAGCTAACATCCTAGTGTAAAGTTTACTGGCGCCGGCCGGCGCCGGGCGTTTTGGCGAGGGCCGGATTCCGGTCCGCCAAAGGCGGGCAAGCGCGAAGGTTGCCCGAATTTTCCCGGATTTTCGTTTTTTGACCGATTCCGACAGAATAATGGCGGGCCGGTTCAAGACTGTTGGGGCGTCCGGTCCCGGCGTTTGGGGCCGCCGATGCTGGGCAGCCGCAGGTAGTAGGGTTGCAGCGTTGCCAGGTCGTCGGCCTCGCCCGCTTCCAGGCGCCGCCAACCCAGTTCCGCCAAAGCCCAGAGCCGGCTGGCGGCGGAATGGCCGACCAGGATGGCGCTACCGCCCAGCCTTTCCCTTATCAGAGCGGCCTGGGGTGGCGCTCCCTCGCCGCAGAACAGGGTGGTTTCAGCTAGCTCCGACAGCAGTTCTTCCGGCGGGCCAATCAGGTCTTCCCGGGTACGCTGCCCGGCAGAGTCAAAGCTGGCGGAAGCCACTTCCCGCCGCCCGGCGTCCAGCAGGGTGCAAACGGGCCGGCCGGAGTCCAGGAAGGGTTGGGCCTCCAGGTCCAGGGTGCCGATGCCCACCAGGGGCCGTCCCGAGGCCAGGGCCAGCCCCTTGGCCGCGCTCATCCCGACCCGCAGGGCGCTGAACCCGCCCGGCCCCAGGGCCACGGCGATGCCAGCCAAAGCATTGACCGTTAGCCCGGCCTCTTCCAGCGTCCGGGCCACGGCCGGCATCAACTCCGCGGTATGATTCACCGCCGAGCGCCAGGAACGGCAGGAAATCACCCGTCCGGCGTCGGCCAGGGCTACCCCGGCATACCGGGTAGAGGTATCAATCGCCAGCAACATCCGGTCGTCCTTTCCTGGGTTCAGAGCCGGATTTAGCGGAAGTGTCATGGATTTACCGGAGGTGAGGAACCTGGCCTCCCGGGGCCGGCCGGGTAAAATCCAATATATCCGTTAATCCGCGTAAATCAAACCGCAATGGATTCCAGCATTGCCCGGTAACGGGTGGGCGCTTTGCCGAAGGCAATGGTCCGGCCGGCTCCATTGGCGGCGTAGTCCAGGTGAATCCAGAGGCAATCTTCCGGGAACACCTCCGCCGCCCGGTCGGCCCATTCCACCACGCAGGCGCCGTCGCCGAAAAGCTGTTCATCCAGCCCCAGGTCCCAGGCCTCCAGGGGGTCGTTGATGCGGTAGAGGTCGAAATGATACAGCGTCAGCCGGCCCCGGTAGCGCGTCATTATAACAAAGGTGGGACTGCGGGCGTATTCGGCTACGCCCAGGCCCCAGGCGATGCCCTGGGTCAGGCAGGTCTTGCCGGCGCCCAGCGGGCCGGTGAGCAGGAATACGTCGCCGGGGCGGGCCCGTTCGCCGAGCCGCCGGCCCACGGCCCGGGTTTCTTCTGGCGAGCCACTGACAATGCGCCGGTAGTCCGGCATAGTTAACAGCCACCGCCGGCGCCGAAATGGTCCCAACCGGCGCGACCGAGCGCCTGCTCGCTGCCGTCAGTAGCGACCAGGGTTACCTGCCCGGCCGGCCCGGCGATTATCTCGCCAATGATGGCGGCTCCCTCGGGCAGCGCCGCCAGGGCCCGGGCCATCACCGGCGGTGGGGCGGTGAACAGCAGCAGGTAGTCCTCGCCGCCGTGCAGCGCCAGGGACAGCCAATCGTCTGGGAAAGCCTGGCGCAGTCGGGGGTGCGCCGGCGTCTGGTCGGCATAGAGCCGGGCCGCCGCGCCACTGGCCCGGCAGAGCTTGGACAGGTCATCGGCCAGCCCGTCGCTGACATCCATCGCGGTCAGCACGCCGGCCCGGTTCAGAACTTGCCCCTCGGCCACCGCCGGCCCGGGCCGGCGGTGCGCCTGACGCAGAAAATCCGCCGTCGCCGGGGGCAGGGACAGCCCTTCCCGCAGCAGTTTCAGGCCCCCACCGGAGGAACCCAGATAGCCGGTAACCGCTACCTGGTCGCCGGGCCGGGCGGTGGCCCGTAACATTGGAGCGTCGGAGCGGACACCGGTAAGGGCGACGGTGATGAATACCGCCGGAGCGCGCACCACATCGCCGCCAACAATGGCAACGCCGTACCGTTCGCCGATGTCCAGCATCCCCCGGTACAGTTCCTGAAGGTCGGCCACTTCGGTTTCCGGGGGCAGCCCCAGGGTAACCAGGGCGTACAGGGGCAAGCCGCCCATCGCGGCGATGTCGCTGATGTTGGCGGCCAGGGATTTCCAGCCCAGGTCGCGCCAGGGAGTGGTGTCCCGGGTGAAGTGGACTCCCTCAACGACGGTATCGGTGGTGAAAAGCTCGGTGGCGGCCCCTGAAGACCAGGCGGCCGTATCGTCGCCGGTGTCCACCAGCAGCCGAAAGTCATACGCCGCCCCGTTATCCGGCCCCCGTCGCTCCCGGGTTACCATCGAGTTAAGCAGCTCAATCAGGCCAAATTCGCCCAGGTCGGTTACTTGCATGAGTCGGCTACTTGCATGGTCGGGAGTCAGGGGCCGGCAACCGGTTGCGCTGCCTTCAGTTCCTGGGCAACCTTGCGGGCATGCTTCTCACATTGACTCCAGCCCAAAGACTCCGGGATAAGCTCGAGCTTCGGGAGGTGCCGGCGGAAGGTAACGACAGTCCCCAACCGCTTTCCGTTGAGCCCCAGGTCCCGGGCCAGCTGTTCGTTCAGACTATCCGCTTCCATGGAATTCTGCTCCAGTTCGCCAATCAGGGCGAGAACCGCATCCCCCAGTTCCCACATCTTGCGCGCGGGCCTCGGTATGCGTTCCTCCTTGAGCTTGTCCAGGTCGGCCAATACCTTTTGCATCGTTCCGACCGCGCGGCCGTAGATCTGGCACGCCTCCAGCAACCGTATTTCGGGGCGTTCGCCGAGATAAGCGAGATGCTCTACTGGTACGGAGGAAACGAACCCGGCATCCCGGGGTTCAAAAGCAACCAGGGCAAAGTCAGGCAACCGATCTACCTCCTGGAGTCGTCCCGTTCCGCCAGCCAACGCCGGGTCGGTAAAAGCCTCGCGCTTTACCGAAGCCACCGAATCACCGGGGCTACGGGGAGATTATAGCTTGAGGGCCAGACGGGGGGCAAGGTGGTATTGCCTGGTATTGCGTAGTATTGAGTGGTATTGCCGCGGGCGCCGGCGGTTATCCTGGCAACCGGGCCGGCGTTGCTATGGCTGGCGGGGGCAGCGGTCTGTTACGAGCGGCGGGAGGCCCCCATAGATTTCCGCGCCTACCAACCAAGCATCGGGGCCATTACGACCGCCGGGAGGAACCGGAACCCTACCACTTTCAATACCCGGCGGGTTTTGCCCACGGGCCCGGGGGCTGGCGTGTCGCCGTGCTTCATGGTCTGGGAAAGAGGGCGTTTTGCCCGCGCTCCCGGCGGCTGGCGTGTCGCCTTGCTTCATGGTCTGGGAAAGAGGGCGTTTTGCCCGCGCTCCCGGCGGCTGGCGTCCCGTCTAATCCCCGTCCGCTACTCCCCTGCCGTGTAGTTCTGGTAGCGGTCGCGCAACACCTTTTTGTCGAACTTGCCGACGCTGGTCTTGGGGATTTCGTCGATGAACACCACGTCGTCAGGCAGCCACCAGCGGGCAAACTTGTCCCGGATGAAGTCTATTATCCGGGCCTTGTCCAGAGTCTGGCGGGATTCCTCCCGGGCCACCACACAGGCCAGAGGCCGTTCCTGCCAGGTGGGGTGGGGAATGGCGATGACCGCCGCCTCCAGCACGTCCGGGTGGGCGATGATGGCCGTTTCCAGGTCCACCGAGGAGATCCACTCGCCGCCGCTCTTGATCATATCCTTCACCCGGTCGCCAATCCGGATATAACCCTCGGGGTCCACCGAGGCGATGTCGCCGCTGTGATACCAGCCGTCAACGTAGGTCTCGGCGCTGCGCGGGTCATTGTAGTATTCCCGGGCAATCCAGGGGCCGCGGAACAGCAACTCGCCCCGCTGCTCCCCGTCCCAGGGTAAATCCCGCCCTGCCTCGTCCACCAGCCGCATCTCCAGGCCGGCCACCAGCAAGCCCTGGCTGCCGGCCAGTTCGTACCTTTCGTCCTCGGGCCGGTTTTCCAGCCGGCTTTCCAGGTTGGACTTGAGCCGGTTGACCGTTACTATGGGGGTGGCCTCGGTCATTCCGTAGGCGTGTACCAGGTTGACGCCCAGTTTCTCCCGGTAGGTCCGGATGACGCTGGCCGGTATTGCCGAGCCGCCGCTGAAGACCGCCCGCAGCGAGGAAAAGTCGTAGCTCTTGCCGGAACGCTCCAGGTAATCCAGCAGGCCCACCCAGATGGTAGGCACCCCGGCGCTGACCGTTACCCGGTGCTGCTCAATCAGTTCGCAGATGGACTGCGGGTCGGGCCGGACGCCGGGCATAACCTGGTTGGCCCCGGCCAGGGCGCTGGAGTAGGGGAAGCCCCAGCAGTTGGCGTGGAACATCGGCACGATTGCCATGGTGGTATCCCGCTCGGAAAAGGCAATCACGTCGGCCATGCACTCGGCCATAGAATGGAGGTAAAGGCTGCGGTGGCTATAGACCACTCCCTTGGGCCGCCCGGTGGTGGCCGAGGTGTAGCACAGGCCGGCCGGAGCGTATTCGTCCACTTCCACCGGCGAGAAGGACTCGGAGGCCTGGGCCAGCAGCGTCTCGTAGCTACAGGCCCCGGGCAGCGTGGTGGCGACCTCCGGCGCATCGGTATCGGTCATTATGACGTAATGCTCCACCGACTCCAGCCGGGAGGCCAGGCCCGCGATAACCGGCGCCAGGTCCGGGTCAATCAACAGCGCCTTGTCTCCGGCGTGGTTGATGATGTAAACCAGATCGTCGGCGGCCAGGCGGATGTTAATGGTATGGTTAACCGCGCCCAGGGCGGGAGCGGCGAAGTAGGCTTCCAGGTGGCGGTAGGTATTCCAGCCGAAGGTGCCGACCCGGTCGCCCGCGCCCACGCCCAGGCCGGCTAGGGCGTTGCTCAGGCGGGCCACCCGCGCGGCCAAATCCCGGTAGGTGTAGCGATGCGCGCCGCCCTCTACCCGGGTAATTATCTCCTTGTCGGGAAAGATGGTTTTGGCCCGCTCCAGGATTCGGGGAATCAGCAGCGGATAGTGCATGGTCATCGCCGGATCTCCTCTCGGTCAATCGGGAATCAAGAATTACGAACTGTCGGGCCGGTTGCCCGGTTTCCAGTTCCTGATTCCCAATGGTTGATTGATTTCAGGCGGACTTGATGCTTACCCCGCCGTCCACGGCCCAGGTTTGGCCGGTTACGTAGGCCGCCGCCGGGGAGGCCAGAAAGACGGACAGGTAGCCGATTTCCTTCAAGTAGCCCACCCGGCCCAGGGGGACTTGCTCCCGGGCCGCATCCTGCCGGGCCTGGTAGGCCTCCGCCGACATCTGGGCCGGGTCGGGGAAACTGCCGGGAGCGATGGAGTTGACCCGCACCCCGTAGGGCGCCCATTCCTGGGCCAGCGACTCGGTAAAGCGCATCACGCCGGCCTTGGCGGCGTCATAGGCGGCCGAACCTTGCCGTCCCCGAAAGGCCGCCCAGCCGGAGATGTTAATCACGCAGCCTTGTCGCCGCTCCAGCAGATGGGCGCCGAAGGCCCGGCAGCCCTGAAAGGCCTCGGTCAGGTTCACGTCCACGATAAAGTGCCATTCCGCTTCGCTCATACCTTCCACGGCGATGCCGGGCAGCTTGACCACCGGCTTGCGAATGGCGTCGCCAACGCAGGTTACCAGCGTGTCAATATGCCCGAACTCGGCCAGGGCCTGCTCCGCCACCCGTTCCATGTCGGCGGCCTGGGTAGCGTCGCCGGTCAGGGGCAGGGCCACTTTGCCCAGCGCGCGCACCTCCGTAGCCACCGCATTGACGCCGACGTCGGTAAGGCCGGTAATCGCCACGTCGGCGCCGGCTTCGGCGAAGGCCAGGGCAATGCCCTTGCCAATTCCCCGGCCCGCCCCGGTAATCAAGACCTTTTGTCCGGTAACGTCAAACTCCGGAAGACTCATCACGCCCCTCCAATTTGCGCCCAAGTGTAACGGCCAGGGAAAAGCGCGTCAATACAGGTTCTTTCACCGGGAGACGCAGCCACCGGGAGACGCCGGCATCAGGAGACGCAGCGACAGATTACCTTTTATGAAAAACCCCGGTTCCCCCATGGGTTGTTCAGCTTTCGCGGATACGGTACGTGGCCGGCTGCTCGTCGATACGCCCCTCTTCCCGCAGCTTGACCAGGTGGGTGTTGACGTTACGGGTGGCGGCGGGGCGCAGGTTCTGGCGCAAGTTGCGGGGATATACCGCCGTTACCGTCTCCGCCACCGTGCCGGCGCCGCCGGCCAGGGCGGACAGCACCTGCTCTTCCCGTTCCTGCCGGTGCCGGAGGTACCACCGGATGCGGGCTTCGCCGTCGTGTATCGTCTGGCCGTGGCCCGGACAGATGATGGCGGGCCGCTGCCGGGCCATTAACTCCAGCGAAGCCAGGTACTGCTTCAGGTTGCGGACGCTGGATGAGGAGTTGCCCAGGATATTATCGCCGCTGAACAACACGTTGTCCGCCCGCAGGTAGTAGCAAACGTGGTCAGCCTCGTGGCCCGGGGTGAACAAGGCCCGCAGGGTTACGTCGCCGCCCGGGCCGCCGGTAGCGACCGGTTCCCGGGAGCGCAGCGGGACCACGCAGCCGGCGCCCAGCCGTTGCGCCAGCGCCGGCGCCAGCTTGGGATGGCAGCGTACCGGGCAGCCGAAAACCTCTTGCAGCCGGTCCAGTCCGCCGATGTGGTCGCCGTGGCCGTGGGTAATCAGGATGGCCGACATTCGGGGCCGGCCCAGCTCGGCGTGGTAGTCCAGTATCTGCCGCGTCCAGGCCCGGTACGGCTCTCCGGCGTCCACCAGCGCCATGTGGTCTGCCGGGTCGCCGACGAAGTAAATCTGGGTGCCGCCGGGGTGCATCGCCCCAAAGGAACCCGGGTCTTCCTGAATATGGGTACTGTAAACATGGTCGGTGATTTGCATGGCCCGTCCCTTCCCTGGCGGAGTTTGGCAGGGTTCAGCGGGGTTCATTGCCCCGAGCGGATGCCGGGTTATTTATTCGGGGCGGGCCGCCGGTCCGCCCCGGGCGGGGCCACTGACCCGGCAAGCCGGCAAGCCGTATTGCAGGGGGCCGGCGGCCCGCCCCGGGCGAGGAACCTCTACTCGGCCACGATGTAATTCCGCAAGGTGCCGATGCCGCTGATTTCCACCTCGATGGTGTCGCCGGGGAACATATCGCCGTCGGCGCCCTGGGTTCCCATCCACAGCACGTCGCCGGGGTGCAGCGTGGTATATTTACTCAACTCCATAATCCACGTCGGCACATCCCAAATCTGTTCCTTCGCGGTAAAATCCTCCCACACCGCCCCGTTGTGCCGGACGATAATCCGGAAGCCGTCGTGGGCCAGGCCGGTTACGATCCAGGGGCCTAAAGGCTTGAAGGTGTCGCAGTTCTTGCCCCGGAACATCGTCCGGTCGCCGCCCTGCCAGACCCGCTCGCTGATGTCGTTGCCGATGGTATAGCCGAACACACAGTCCAGGGCCGCGTCCCGGCTGGTAACCTTGCGGGCGTGCTTGCCCAGGACTACCGCCAATTGGCCCTCGGGCTGCACTGCGCCGGAACTGTCCGCCGGCACTACGATATTCTCCTCGGCGCCGATGATGGCGTGCACCGAGCGGAAGTTGGGTTCCGGGAACCGGGGGTAGTTGGGTTCGGCCCCCCGGCGGCGGGCCATTCCCTCCACGTGGCCCCGGTGGTTGGGGCCGGCGGCATAGAGCATCGGCGGGATAATCGGAGCCAGCAGCCGTACCTCGCCCAAAGCATAGGTAACTCCGGTTTCTTCCGGGGCATAATCCGGCGCAATTACCGGGTTGCCCGCCACCTCAATAACCTCGTCATCCACCACCCGACCGTAGCCGGTAACCTCTCCCCGTTGAAAGCGGCACCAAATCATAATGAAAGCCCCCTTTCTGACGGATTTCTCCCGATTGTGGCATTGGGGTTGCGCGTAGTCAAGACGGGAACCTTGCGGCGTTATTGTCGCGGCGGCCTCGTTGCGGCCCGGGTATAGCGTAACTATAATGGCCTTGGCGCCGGCGCTGATGCCGGGTCCGGCAATTTAGGCGAAGCCGGTAACTGTGTTAATCAGGAGGCCTGATGCTTACCCCCACGGACGTGAAAGACCGTTTGAACCAGTCCCTTCCTCCCACCGGCGGCAAACTTTCCCTGAAGGGATTGGGCGCCGCCGCCCAGGTTTACCGGGATGCCTGGGGTATTCCCCACGTGCGGGCCGCTGGCTCCGAAGACGCCTTTTTTGCCCAGGGGTTCGTTACCGCCCAGGACCGGCTGTGGCAGATGGAGTATGACCGGCGGCGGGGCAGTGGCCGCTGGGCCGAGGCGGTGGGCGCGGCGGGGCTGGAGCCGGATTTGACGATGCGCCGCTTTCGTCTGGAAGCCAGCGCCCGGGCCGACTACCGGGCGGTCAACGCCGCCGCCCGGTCAATGCTGGACGCCTACGCCCGGGGGGTCAACGCCTGGATTGATACCGCCGTTGCGGCCGGCTCCCTGCCCGTGGAGTATGCCATCACCGGCCTGACCCCCGAACCCTGGCAGCCCTGGGACGGGTTGGTGGCCTTCAAGGTGCGCCACATCCTGATGGGCGTGTTCGAGTCCAAGGTGTGGCGGGCGCAACTGGTGCGACGGTTGGGGCCGGCAAAGGCGGCCGCCCTGGCCCCCGGCTACTCGCCGGGTCAGTTGCAAATCCTGCCGCCGGGGACGCCCTACGCCGCATCGCTGAAAGATGGTCTGGTGGATGACGGGCTGGCCGAGCTGAGCCGGGGCGCGGCGGCCCTGAATTACCTGGCCGAGACCGGCGGCGGCAGCAATAGCTGGGCGCTGGCCGGCAGCCGCACCGCCACCGGCAAACCCCTGCTGGCCGGCGATTCCCACCGGGCGCTGGATACGCCTAACGTTTACTACCAGAGCCATATCGCTTGCCCGGAGTTCGACGTGGTGGGGCTGGCAATTCCCGGCGTCCCCGGCTTTCCCCACTTCGGCCACAACGACCGGGTGGCCTGGTGCATTACCCACACCAGCGCCGACTACCAGGATTTGTATATCGAGCGATTCAGGGAGGCTGACCCCGGGTACTACCGGTATCGGGGTCAGTGGCGGCGGGCCGAGGTCTTTCAGGAGACGGTCAAGGTGCGGGACGGCGACCCGGTGAACCTGCCGGTGTGGGTTACGCAGCACGGCCCGGTAATCGCCGGCGGCCCGCCGGCCGGGTCCGGCCTGGCCTTCCGCTACACCGCCACCGACGGCCCCAAGCCCTGGCCGGAGGTCATTCCGGCGATGCTGCGGGCCGGGGACGGCTATGCGCTGGCCGATTCTATGCGGGGTTGGGTTGACCCCTGCAACAACCTCCTCTTTGCCGATGTGGCGGGCAACATCGGCTACTTGTGCCGGGGAGAAATACCGATCCGTTCGATGTGGAACGCCCGCCTGCCGGCGCCCGGCTGGACCGGAGAACACGAGTGGACGGGCAACATTCCTTTTGAGGAGCTGCCCCGTTCCATCAACCCGCCGGAGGGCTACATCGTTACCGCCAACAACAGGCCCGTGGGCGACGACTACCCCTATTACATCTCCACCGAGTTTACCCCCGGCTTCCGGGCCGAGCGGGTAACCAGGAGCTTGCTGGCCCTGGAGCGGCCCACAGCGGCGGATATGGCTGAGGTTCACGCCGAGCGTATTTCCATTCCGGCCCTGGCTTACGTTGACTACCTGAAAGCCCACCGGGAACAGCTGGGTACGGCGGACCCGCTGACCGCCCAGGCTCTGGCAAAGCTGCTGGCCTGGTCCGGCAGTATGGACGCCGATCGGGCGGAGCCGGCGATTTACTGCGCCTTCCGGGACGCCTTGCTGTACCGGCTTTTCCGGTATCATTTGGGGGAAAAACTGGCCGCGGAAGCCTGGAACCCGGCCAACCGGGGCGTTGGGGTATTCCTGGAACGGGTTAAAACCCTGCTGATTACGCTCTTCCCGCCGGATGACTGCCGGTTGCTGCCCGAGGGGGAAACCTGGCCGTCGGCGCTGGCGGAGGCCCTGGTCCAGGGGGTAACGACACTGCGGGAAAAGCTGGGCGATGCGCTGGAGCAGTGGCGGTGGGATGCGCTGCACCAGGCCCGTCCCCGGCATACCCTTTCCGGGGCCTTCCCGGAGTTGGCCGGGCTGCTGGACCCGCCGGCCATCCCCCTGGCCGGCGACGGCGACACGCCCCTGGCCGGCGCCTATTCCCCGGCGGATTTGGCGACGGTGGGCGGTTTGTCGGTAGCCCGCTACGCCTTTGACCTGGCCGACTGGGAAAACTCCCGTTGGGCCATTCCCCTGGGCGCCTCCGGCCAGCCGGCCAGCCCCCACTACCACGACCAGTCGGAGACCTGGCGGCAGGTACAAATGATACCAATGGAATATAGCTGGGCGGGAATAATCGCCCGCAGCCAGGCGCAGCAAACCCTGGAACCGGCTGCGGACCTGGAACCGGGTCTGGAATCGGACGTGAGGCCGGGCCTGGAATCGGAATAAGGCTTGCCAGCGTCAATAAATTGAGGGGCGGCTTATGCCGCCCCTCGGCTTTTATAACCCGGCGTTGACCCGCAACGTTGGGGGAGTTTGAGCGCCGGCCGTAGCGCTATACTGTCCCCGCGCCAACGGTTAGAAAGCGAAGGTTGCCATCAACTCTTCGACCGTGCGTTGGCGGGCCTTGCCCCGGACTTCTTCCAGACGCTGCTCCAGGGAAGGACGGGCCGCGTCCCGGTACAGGACGCCCATGGGGACGCCCCGGCGCTGCAACAGGTTGAAGGCCGCGCCCCGACTCGAGACGTCGTGGTCTTCCGGCACCTCAAAAAGCAGTGGCTCGATACCCTTGCGGGGGTTGCCCTTGATTAGCTCAAAGGTATCGTTATAGGTAGTGCAGGGCGACTGGACGTGAACCATGGCGAAGCCCTCATGCTCCATCCCCTGGGTAATCAGCTTCGCCAGTTCCCGGGGCTGCCCGGAGAAACCGGAGGCGACGAAGGAGGCGCCCAGGGTGAGGTACAGTTCCAGCGGGTCGGCTTCCTCTTCAATCTTGCCGTAAGGAGTGGAACTGGTAACCTCGCCCAGCTTGGTGGTGGGCGAGCTTTGGCCCTTGGTCAAGCCGTAAACCCCGTTATCCATCACCACGGCGCAGATGTTCAGGTTGCGGGCCGCCTGGGGGCCGATATGCTCGCCGCCGATGCTGAGAAAATCGCCATCGCCGGCCACTACTACCACGTTAAGTTCCGGGCGGGCCATCTTGACGCCCAGCGCCACGGGAAGGGTGCGGCCATGAATCCCGTGGAAGCCGTAGGGCTGCTGCCCCTCCAGCAGGTGCACCAGGTTGCCCGAACAGCCGATGCCGGCGACGACCACGTTATTTTCCATGGGCTGGCCGGTCTCTTCCAGCCGGTTGATCATAGCGAATTCCAGGGCCCGGCGCACGCCAAAGTCGCCACAGCCGGGGCACCATTTGAAATCGTATTCGGGATTTTTCTTGCTCATGCTCGGACCATCTCCTTGCGGCGGGAGTTATTCAACTCGGTTATTCGCTCCACCAGGTCGCGCACCTTGAAGGGCAGGCCGGTGTACTGGGTGATCGACTCGGCCTTGACTCCCTGGGCGCGGAGGAGGCCGGAGAACTGCCCCTGGTAGTTGAGCTCCGGGACGATTACCAACTCCTTCTGCCGCAGTTCTTCCAGCAGCGCCGGCGGCAGGGGGCTGAGCAGCATAGTGTAGTACCAGCCGATGGGAACGCCCGCCGCGCGGAGTTGGTTGTAGGCCTCCTGGGCCGGCCCCTTGGACCCGCCCCAGGGCATTAGCGCTACCGGCGCGCCGGCGTTGTCCCGCTCGTACTCATTCTCTTCCAGCAGCTTCAACTTGCTGAAGCGCCGCTCGGTCATCTGAACGTGCCGGCTGGGCAGGTGGGTAGTATCGCCCATCTCGTCATGCTCGCTGCCGTTGGCGACGTAGGCGCCGGGACTGCCGGGCAGGGGCATCGGGGAGAGCTCGAACCCCTGGTAGCGGTGGTAACCGTTGTTGCCCTGGTAAACCACCCGGTTCTCCGGGGTTACCTGGGACAGGTCGGGCCGGCGGATGTTCTGCACCCGCTCGGCCAGGGCCATTTCGGTCATCAGGATCACCGGCCCCTGGTAGCGTTCCGCCCAGTTCAGCGCCTTAATCGCTCCGTAGAAACACTCCTCCACCGTGCCGACGGCGATGACGGGCAGTTTTACGTCGCCGTGGGCCGGATACATACAGGCCAGCAGGTCGGACTGCTCCGTTTTGGTGGGCAGACCGGTGGCCGGGCCGCCCCGCTGCACGTCAACTACCACCAGGGGAATCTCGGCCATCCAGCCCAGCCCCAGGCCCTCGCTCATCAGGGAAAAGCCCGGCCCGGCGGTGGCGGTCATGGCCTTCTTGCCGGCGTAACCGGCGCCCAGGATCGTGGTGATGGATTCGATTTCCGAGCTTACCTGGTAGGCGAACTTGCCGGGGCCAACCAGGTTGCGCTCCATGAAAATCAGGATAGTAGTGGCGGGGGAGATGGGGTAGCCGACGTAGAAGTCCAGGCCGGCGGCCAGCGCGCCCAGGGATACGGCCTCGTTGCCTTTGAGCATAACCTGGGCGTAGTCCGGCATTTGCGGCGGGGCCAGTTGACCCAGGACAAAACCGCTGCGGGCGGTCTCTTCCCGGCCCAGCTTGAGGGCCATGATGTTGGACTGGATAACCTCTTCGTCGTTGGCCCGGCCCCGCCGGAAACGGCTTTCGACGAACTCTTCCAGGTATTCCTGAGGCATATCCACCAGGTGGGCCAGGGCGCCCATGATGACCATGTTGGCTGCCCGGTTATTGCCGGTGGAGCGGGCCAGTTCGTCAATGGGCAGGCCATAGCTGCGGTCGTCGCCTTCCAGTTGGAAGTCGTTGGAATTGTAGATGACCAGACCGCCTTCCCGCACCTCTTCCCGGTGGGTGTCATAGGCCTCCTGGTTAAAGGCCACCAGAACATCCACGTCGTCGCCGGCGCTCAGGATGCCTTCCACCGCAATTCTGGCCTGGGTCCAGGTTGGCCCCCCCAGAATCTGGGAAGGGAAGGTAGCGTAGGTGAGGGCGTGATAGCCCACCTGGGTGGAAGCCTGAGCCAAGCCTTCCGCTGACGTTACTACCCCCTGTCCGCCTTCTCCGGCGAAGCGGACAACGAAGTCGCGCATCTGCATTGCCAATCTCCTCCCGACCTGATTGCGCAGGAACCTTCCTATGGCTGCTTTAATCAGGGCGTTTATTGCCAGGTTATATCAGCTGCCGGTGGACGACCACAACCACCGGCGGGCCCAACCTGAGGGCCGCTGGATAGTCCCGGGTGAAGGCCCGGCGACAAAACCAAAAATGGTAAACAAAAGGGATGATTCAAAAAAATGGAGGCCCCGAAGGATGGGGCATGAGGTTTTCCCGGTGGCTGTCATCTCTAACCAGAACCAGTAGAACGGATCCCCTTGTCCTGAAGTGTGGTGTAGGTGGACCCTGCCTTGGATTCGGATGCTCCGGCGGGAGCGTGGCGAGCTAAATTGCCGGACCACCGAAACCGCTTTTGGATCGCTTGGGTCAGTTTAACATTGACTTTTAATTTTTGTCAACGAAATGTAAAGGCGGGTATTCTCAACCGTCAGCGATACTCGCTTTCAGCCCCGGCCGCCCGCCGACCCGGGCCAAAAGAATGCGCCAACATCCCCGCTCGCCTGATGTGGCCGTGCTATGCGGGGCATAGGCAATCCCATCCCGGAGAGTCCCCCGCCTTCCCGGTGCAGCCGTGCCATGCGGGGCATTGCTCCATACGCCGCCAACAGCCTCGCCCGCCTGATGTGGCCTTTGGTTCGGTGCATTAACCGGTTCAACTTGCTCCGCCATACTGCGCTATACTGGAGGGTTGATCCGGCGTAGAACCCTGGAAATGAATACGACGATGCTTGGAGGAGGCCAAGTCAAGTCAAGTCAAGCGGGGCATTACAGACCAGGCCATCAGTTCCCTGCCACCGTCCTCCCGGACTTCGCCGGGAGGACGGTGGCAGAGGGGATAGTTGTACGGGGAATACCGGTGTTGGCGGGGTCAGGGCGTCAGTTGGCTGCCGCTACCCAACCAGGGTGTTCTGGATCGTCCCGGCCAGGTCCTGCACCGCGCCAATCTCCGACCAGGTTTGCACCGTTTCGGCCACCTTTTCTTCAGGGAGGACCAGGCCGGCGTTGACCTGGAACTTGCCCTTGATCTGGTCAAAGCCCCAGGGATTCTTGGCGCCGCCAAGAATCATATCCCGGTCGGTGATATGCTCCAGGGTGCGGCCATCCTTCAGGGTAATGCGCACCGGCAGCCCCTTCAGCACTTCGCCCGAACCCTCTTCCCACTTGGAAAAGACCCGCATATTCACCTTTTCCATCGCCTCCCGAAGCTCCGGGTCGGCGATTTTCGCGGCGCTGAAGGTGTCGATGTTCACCTCTCCGTCCACCAGGGCCGCCGCCACGTTATACTTGGCGCTGAACTTCCCTTTCAGCTCGTCGTCCGGCTCCGGGTAGAGCATAACGATGGACAGGTAAGACTGGTCCACCTCGGCGCTGGCTACGTCCTCCCAGGTAAAGTTATGCTCCCGCATCAGGCTGAACAGGCTGTCCAGCATGGCGTGATTGCCGCCGCAGCAGGGATACTTCTTGATAATCAGGGCGTCCGGCACCCGGAAGGGGTTGCCCAGGTTTTCCGCCATCTCGTTCAGGTCATAGATGCCTTCGCCCAGTACCGGGGTGGTGAAACCCAGGGGGTGTTCAAAAATCTGGTGGCCGGCGGTAAAGCCCCGCTGGGCCAGTTGCGCCGCCATCACCCCGTCCCGGCAGGTCAGGCCGGCATGCAGGGGCTTGACCATGGTCCCGAAGTTGTGGATCACGCCGCTGGCCATGGAGCCGGCGATGCCCAGGGCAATAACCGTACGCTCCTGGTCCAGGCCCAGGAGCTTGGCGCAGGCGGCGGTGGCGGCCATGCGGCCAATGACGGCGGTGCTGTGGAAACCCCGCTCCATCTGGTGGTACTTGGTGGTGTGCTGCAAGGCCAGGCCCAACTCGCAGCCGATGACGTAGGCTTCCAGCAGGTCCCGGCCGGTGGAACCCAGGCTCTCTCCCAGGGCCAGCAAAGCCGGGAAAATGGCTACCGTCGGGTGGCCGAAGCCGCCAAAGTCGTCATAGTCCAGGGCGTGGCCCATGGTGCCGTTGGCTAAAGCGGCGTTAGCCAGGGAGGTTTGCCGGCCCGAGGCCAGCACCGTGGCCTGGCCGGAGCCGCCGCTGTCCTCCACGTATTGCCGGATTATCTCCCCCACCGGCTGGGTGGAACCGGCCAGGATGACGCCCAGCAGGTCAAAGCAGGATTCGTTGGCGACCCGCAGGGCCTCCGGGGGAATATCCTCATAGTTGGTATTAACGATCCATTTGGCGATGTTTTCGGTTGCGCCCATCTGCTCCTCCTCCTTATAGCGACTACATAGCGACTACCCCCAATTATATACGCCGATGCAAGCGAGGCAAGGGCGGCGCCGGCGTTGGGAAGTAGTGGAGATTACCCCAGGAAATTGCGCCAGGAGATACGGCGCCCCGGAGTTTCACCGGAAATCGCGACGTTCCCCGGCCCCGCTTCCATCCAGGCCGGCTAGCGCCGGTACGGTTTCACCGGAAATCCCGGCGTTCCCCGGCCGCTCCGGGTGTCTTGGGGAAAAACCCGCGCCGGCCGCTTGCTGCTGGGATTGTCGACCGCTCCGGGTGTCTTGGGGAAAAACCCGCGCCGGCCAAAGGCCCTTTACATTGCGCCGGAACCGGCCTATATATAACTATAGATCTAACCAGGATCTGACCGGGGAAAATCGGAAACTGTCGGGAGTGAAGGTCCATGCAGCCGCAACGCAACCCCAGCCTGTCCAAGTCCCGGTTCACCGCCGGCTTGCAGTGCCTGAAACGGCTCTACCTGGAATGTTACAACCGGGAGTTGGCCGATGCGGTGGATGCCAGTACCCAGGCCCGCTTTGATGCCGGCAACGCCGTCGGCGAACTGGCCCGGAAGCGGTTCCCCGGCGGCCGGCTGGTTACGGAATCCCACCTGGAACATGCCGCGGCGGTGGCGACTACCCGGAAGCTGCTGGAGGCCGGCCCGGCGCGGCCCCTGTATGAGGCCGCCTTTGACTTTGCGGGCATTCGGATCCGGGCGGACATCCTGCTCCCCAGCGGCGGCGGCGGGTTCGACCTGATTGAGGTTAAGTCCACCACCAGGTTCGATGCCGACAAGCACCTGTCCGACGTGGCGATTCAACTCTATGCCCTGGAGGGGGCCGGGTTGCGCATCAACCGGGCCGGCCTGCTGCACCTGAACAATCAGTATGTATATCAAGGCGGGGCCTACGACCTGGAGCGGCTTTTTTCCCGGTACGACGCTACCGCGGCGGCCCGGCGGTTTGCGGCGGAAAACGCGCCCGCCGACCTGTCCCGGATGTGGGCGGCATTGCGGCGGGACGCGGCGCCGGACATTGCCCCGGGGCGCCATTGCCAAAAGCCTTACCGCTGTCCCTTTTACGACCACTGCCACCCGGCGGAATCGGGGCCTCCCGATTATGCCGATTATGCCGCCACCCCGCCCGATATATCGCCGGCGCTGGCATTCAATCTGGGCCAGCTGCGTTATCCGGTCAGCTTCCTGGACTTTGAGACTTTAGCCCCGGCCCTGCCGATTTACACTGGCACCCGTCCCTATCAAGCCATACCCTTCCAGTGGTCGCTGCATATCCAGGATGCCGTCGGCGGGTTGAGCCACCGGGAGTTTCTGAATGATGACGCCGCCGACCCCCGGGAGCGGCTGATCGTCAGCCTGCTGGCAGCGACGGCGCCCCAGGGCCAAGGCTCCATTGTGGTGTATTCCAGCTTTGAACAAACCCGGCTGAACCGCCTGGCCGAGGAGTTTCCGCAATACGCCGGCCCCTTGATGGCCCTGCGGGAGCGGCTGTTTGACCTGCTGCCGATCATCCGCCGGGACTACCGGCATCCGGCGCTCTCCAGCAATTCGCTGAAGTCGGTCCTGCCGGCCCTGGTTCCCGGTTGGGGTTTTAAGGACCTGGAAATACAAGCCGGCGACGTGGCATCCAGCGCCTATGCCCGGCTGATTGACGATGCCACGCCGGAAGCGGAAAAGGCGCAAATCCGGCAAGATCTGCTGGCCTACTGCAAAAGGGATACGGAGGCAACGGTTAAAGTTCTGGCCGCCCTCCGGGCGTTGGTCGAAAAGTAACTGACGGGAAGGCAGCTATTCGGAAAGTAGCTGGTCGGAAAGTAGCTGGCCGGTAAGGGCGCTGGCCGGAAAATAGCAAGCATCAGGAGGGGCTTATGTTAGAGGAGTTGATACCGGAAACGGAGCCGGAGTTGGTGGCTGAGGGCTTTGAGTTCACCGAGGGGCCGGTGTGGCACCCCGACGGTTACCTGTTGTTCAGCGATATTCCGGCGGATACCATCTACCGTTACCGCCCCGGCGGCCAGCCGGAACCGTTTATTTCGCCCAGCCGCAACTCTAACGGGCTGACCTTTGACCGGCAGGGCCGGCTGCTGGCCGGCGAACATGGTGGCCGGCAGGTGTCCCGGCAGGACGCGGACGGGGCAATGGTTCCCCTGGTGGGCCATTATGACGGCCAGCGGCTGAACAGCCCCAACGACCTCGTCGTTCACTCCGGCGGCGCCATTTTCTTCACCGACCCGCCCTACGGCATTGACCCGGCGCCGGGGGAGCAGGGCTTTAACGGGGTTTATCGCTACGACCCGGCGGCGGGCTCAATCACCCTGCTCTACCGGGAGATGAACCGGCCCAACGGCCTGGCTTTTTCCATGGATGAGACCATCCTCTACGTGGACGACTCCCGCAACCGCCACGTGCTGGCCTTTCCGGTGAATCCCGACCTGAGCCTGGGCGCGCCTTCGGCGCTGGTGAATATGGACTCGGCCGACCGGGGCGGGCCGGACGGGATGAAGCTGGACCGCCAGGGCAACCTGTACGTAACCGGCCCCGGCGGGCTGTGGGTGATTACCCCGGCCGGGGAACACCTGGGGACGGTGGAGTTTCCCCAACTGCCGGCCAACCTGTGCTTTGGCGACGCCGACTACCGGACAATTTACGTTACGGCCCGGACGGGACTGTATCGTCTGCGGGTGAACGTGGCGGGGCCGGCGGTGTTCTAGCCGGCAAGCCGGCTACTCCTTAATCGCCCGGAAAATCAGGCAGGGCCAGGCAAAGCTGAGGTCCGCCCCGCCATCGAGCTCCTGAATCTGGAAGGCTGCCTTGACCGCCGGGGCGGCGTTAAGAAAGTCCCGGCGCAGGGAGACCACCTCATCCTCTGGCGTGGCGGTGCGGGCTACCCAATCGTTGAAAGTCATCCGGGTCTGTTCCGGTTCCCGGACCTGGATGCGCATATTCCGGTCGGTCAGCATTTGCAGCAGGACGGAGACCGGGCGGTTTTCCACGTGGCTGTAGTCCCGCCGCAGTTCCACGTCATTCAGCCAAGCGTGGAGCGCCGCATCATCTGGGGAAACGCTGTCGGCCATTACCAGGGCGCCCCCGGGCTTGAGGATGCGCCGGATTTCGTCCAGAGCGGCCCCCAGGTCGGTGAAATGGTGGCCGGCGGCCCGGCAGGTAACCAGGTCAACGGACTCGCCGGCGATGGGCAGGGCCTCGGCCCGGTTCTGGGTCAACGACAGATTGGACACCTGTCGCTCCTGCCCGATGCGCCGGGTCTGCTCCAGCATCGGCCGGGTGATGTCGCTGGCTACCACCCGCCGGCAGCAGTCGGCCACGGCAAAGGCGGTGAAACCGGCGCCGGTTCCCAGGTCGATGGCCCACCCCCGGTTGCCGCCGTTGGCGGCCATCCATTCTGCCGCCAGCCGCCGTACGGCCGTCAGCCGGTCGTCGCTGACGTGCACCCGGCTGGTAGCATAGGCCGGCGCCTGGGCGCCGAACATCCGCTGCGCTGCGCTGCTCGGGGAGTTGTGGTTTGGGGAGTCGTGCTGCGGCATCGTCCCGCCTTGCCGTCCAGATTCGTTGGTTAGATTCGCTGGCTAGATTCAGGGAATTGTAATATCCCCCAAGCCGGGAATCAACCGGAACGGCCCAATACCACCGTCGTTATAGTCAATTCCCCGACTCTATGGTAGCCTGTGGCCCACCGGAAGTCGGGGCGCGGCCCCCGGTAGAGCAACGCTATGCGACGCGAGTTTATATGCCGTCGTTGTGGAACGGCCAACCGGCCCACCGCCGAAAATTGCGCCTATTGCGGGCTTCAAATCGGCTGGCGCCCCAGCCTGCCGGATACCTTCCGCTTTTGGCGCTGGCCGGCGCCAATCCGGGAGGCGGCGGGAACCTTCGCCGGTCTCCTGGCCGTAACCGTGGAAATAACCGGCTATGGGCTATGGGCCTCCGTAGCTTTCACCATCCCCTTGCTGGCGGTTAGCGCGGCAATCCTGTGCTGGAACTTGCTGCTGGAACCGCCGGGACGAAAGAATCAGGAATAATCAGGGATAATGCGGAACAAAATCTACGCCGGCTTTGCGGCGGCGGTGGCCGACATCCCCGATGGAGCGACGATAATGTTCGCCGATTTTGGCGGCGTCGGCGCTCCCCAAAACCTCATCGCCGCCCTGCGCCGGCAGGGGGCGAAAAACCTCACCGGAATCTCCAACGAACACGGTGGCACCGATGGCCGGGTGGACGTGGGGACGCTGATCGAGGCCGGGCAGATCAGGAAGATGATTTGCTCCATTACCGCCCCCACCCATCCCTCGCGGGTTACTCCCTTCGTGCGCCAATATAACGCCGGCGAGATTGAAGGGGAGTTAGCGCCGCAGGGTACGCTGGCCGAACGCATCCGCGCCGCGGCGGCCGGCATTGGCGGCTTCTACACGCCCACCGGCGTCGGCACCGAAATCGCCGCCGGCCGGGAACACCGGGAGATAAACGGCCGCACCTACTTGCTGGAGTTTCCCCTGTCCGCCGACTATGCCTTCATCCGGGCCTGGCACGCCGACGCTTTCGGCAACCTCCGGTTCCGGTTGGCCCAACGCAACTTCAACCCCATTATGGCGATGGCGGCGACTACCACCCTGGTGGAAGTGGAAAATCCGGTGGTGGCAGCCGGAGAACTGGACCCGGACCAGATCCACGTCCCCGGCGTGTACGTTGACCGTATCGTGGAGATTCCGCCCGGCGACCGGTTTCGGTAAGCCGGTTTCGGTAGGCGGGGCTTTCACCGGGGGCGCCGGGATTTTACAGTCCCGCGAGAGTGGAGCGAACTAAGGGATGAGAGATACCCGGGGGCGCCGGGATTTTCACGCTGTATAGCTCCGTAAAAACGGAGCCGAAAACCACGGCGCTGCTGGACGAAAACCGCTTCCAGCCCCCGCCATACCATAGCCCGTCTCAGAAACGGGCCGGGAACCGCGGCGCTGTTGAACGAAAACCCCGTCAGTTAAGGCGGGGGCCGCGGTAGGGGTTGTTCTTTTGCACCTGTTCCTGGATCAGCTCGTTGCTGCGCTTCAGCAGGGGCAGCAGTTTCTCCAGCCGTTCTCCGGCGGTGTCAATTTCCAGCAGCTCCTGGCGCATACTCTGGGGCAGTTCGATACTGCCGGTCAGGGTGGAGACCGCTTCAAAGGAGAGGGTCAAAGGATCCTCCGGCACTTGCACCGGCGCATTCCAGCCGCCGGCCAGGGTGGAGAGGTGGCGCAGGAAGAAGCCATATTCCGCGCCCACCGCCGCTACCAAAGCCGGGGCTGCTTCCCCCACCGCCTCGCGCACGAAACGGACCAGCCCGACCAGGTGGGGCGTCTGCTGGATAATCTCGACCAGCTCGAACCGCCGCTCGCCCTGGGCCAGCAGGTTCAGCCGGCCCTCTTCCAGCCGCTGCACCTGGGCGATGCGGGCGGTGGTGCCTACCCGGAAAGGCTCCGCCGGGCCGCCCACTTCCGGGCCGTCCCTAATCAGCGCCACGCCGAAGGGCGCCTCCCGGTCAATACAGTCGCCAATCATCGCCTTGTAACGTTCCTCAAAGATATGCAGCGGCAAACGCATACCGGGGAACAGCACCAGATTCAGCGGGAACAGGGGCAGTTCGGTCAGGTCATCCCGGGGTATTTGGCGTGGCGGTTCCATAACCAGGTCAGTATATTCGTCCGAGGCGGAAAGGGCAACCTCAACGCGGTGATAGCGGGTTGCGACGGAAATTTGGGGGTGCGGGAGTTTTTCTCTCCCGGGACGCAGCGAAGGCGCGTATAGCTGCCCTGGTCCAGGCCGGGTTTTCCCCCGGGGCGCAGCGAAGGCCGGGTTTAACTTCCCCGGCGTAACGGCGGAAGCGTAGCGGTGGGCAACTACCGGACTGCATGGCAAGGTACGGTAGCGGCGTAGCGGTGGGAATGACATTGGTAGCTACTGCCAACTGCGCCCACAGGGTACGGTGGCGGCGTAGCGGTGGGAGTTTTCGGGACGGTGCGGTTAAGGTATGCCCCTAAACCGGCCACTCCTCCCGGTTGTAGGCCATATCCCAGAACAGATACTCAAAGCGGAGGCTGGTCAGGTAGGCCCGGCCCATGGCCTCCCGTTCGGCGGGGCCGGCCCGGTCGCCCAGCCGGTTAGCCAGGTCGCGGATGGCGCCGGCCAGCCGGGCGAATTCCGGGGCGGCGTACATCTGGATCCACTGGCCATAGAGGGGCGCACCCTCCGGCTGGCCCTGGCGGGCCAGGTGGTCGCCGATTTCCCAGTAACCCCATTGGCAGGGGAGCAATCCGGCCACCAACTCGGCAAAGCTGCCCTGGTGGGCTAATTGCAGCAGGTAGCCGGTGTAGGCGACGGTGGTGGGCGCGGCGACGGTGGCCTCCAGTTCCTCCGGGGTAATGCCGAACTCGGCGCAATAGCTGCGGTGCAGGTCCATCTCCACGTTCAGGGTGGCATCCAGCAGCCCGGCGAACCAGGCCATCGTTTCCAGGTCCGGGGCGCGGGCGGCGGCCAGGGCCAATACCCGGCTGTAGTCAATCAGGTAGGCATAATCCTGCAAGACGTAATGCCTGAACCGGGCCACCTCCAGCGTGCCGTCGCCTACCCCGGCGACAAAAGGGTGGTCCAGAATCGCCCGGCGTATGGGCCAGGCTTGTCGTTCAATAGCATCGGCGAAGGACATAATGCGCGCCCATCGTTGTCCCGGTGATAATTTGCCCCGACCGGCCAGGCTGTAGTCAGGCTGTAATCTAGCCGATAGACTGACCGCATCCGCTTCGATGGACTGGCCCGGGGCGACCAGGTTGTAGTCCAAGTCGTAGTCTAGGTCGTAGTCAGGTCATTCAGTATAACCCCATTCGGCGGTTTGGCAACCGGGCCGGGTTGACCGGTCTGGTTGACCGGTCTGGTTGACCGGACAAGGCTTGCCGCCGTCAAACCAATCCTCCCCCTCCCGTTCAATATACGCCCGGCCCAGTCGGGGTTAAACCCGGTTTTCAACGGAACCAATGTCAGGCCCCGCTTTCAGGGCAGCGGCCTTCTGGAGTATAATGGGCCGACGATATTTATTCCCTTACGGTTGGAGTAAGGAAGAGGAAAAGGGATATGCAGGTCATTTTTTTGCAGGACGTGGAAAACCAGGCCCACGCCGGGGAGATTAAGCGGGTGGCCGACGGCTATGCTCGCAACTACCTGATTCCCCAGGGACTAGCCGAAGTTGCCACGCCGGAAATCCTCAAGCGCGCCCATAAAATCAAGACCGCCGGCGACCAGCAGCGGGCGCGGGAAACCGAGGTAATGGAAGAGTTGGCCCAACTGCTGGACAACACTACCATCACCCTGGCGGCCCGGGTTACGCCCACCGGCCGTTATTATGGCGCCATCAACGACGCCCGGATTGCCGAAGGGCTGTCCGAGACCCTGGGACGGGATATTGACCGCCGGCTGGTTTCCACCGTTGAACCCATCCGGGAACCCGGCGAGTATGAGGCGGTGCTACGGCTGTCGCCGGAGATCCGGGCCACCATCAACATCATCGCCGAGGCCGAAGAGTAAACCAATGTACGCCGAGCAGCTCCTGCCCCATGACGTGGCGGCGGAGGAGGCGGTGATCGGGTCGCTGTTGATTGACGGCGATTCTTTCCTGCACGTCTCCCACCTGATCAAGTCGGAGGACTTCTACCGGGAGCGAAACCGGCTCTGTTTCGCGGCCTGCATCGACTTGTTCCAACGCAGCGAGGCCATCGACCAGGTAACTTTGGCCCGGGAGTTGAGCCGCACCGGTCAGCTGGACAACGCCGGCGGCATGGCCTATCTCAGCCACCTGGTTGCCATCACCCCCACCTCCACCCACGCCGAATACTACGCTCAGTTGGTGTCCCGTACCGCCACGATGCGCCGGCTGATTAACGCCGCCTCCCGCATCTCCGCCATCGGCTACGAGGATACCGACGACGTGGAAACCACCCTGCGCCAGGCCGAAGATGTGCTGTTTCGGGTGCGGGACGCCCGGCCGGAGCAGGGCTTTGTCTCCCTGCGGCAGATTTACGACCAGTTTCTGGAAGAACGAGCTGCCATCGCCGACCCGCTGGACCAAAGCGCCCCGGTAATGACCGGCTACAATGATCTGGATGAACTGCTGGGGGGGATGCAACGGTCGGATATGCTCATCCTGGGCGCGCGGCCCGGCCTGGGCAAGAGCGCCCTGGCGATTAACGTATCGCTGAACGCCGCCAGGCAGGGCGCCGCGGTGGGTATTTTCAGCCTGGAGATGAGCCGGGAACAGTTGGCCCTGCGCATCCTGGCCGGCGACGCCGAAGTTGACGCCCACCGCCTCCGCCTGGGCCTGTACACCGAGGCCGAGGAGCAGCGGATCATTGACTCCATCGGCAACCTCTCCGACTTGCCGGTCTATATCGACGACACTCCCTTTCAGGGAATTATGGAGATGCGGAGCAAGGCCCGGCGGCTGTCCATTAGTCCCGACGGGCTGGATTTGCTGATTGTGGATTACCTCCAACTGGTTCAGGGCCGGAGCCAGGGCCGGGTCGGCGAGAACCGGGTGCAGGAAATCAGCGAAATCTCCCGCTCGCTCAAGGGCATCGCCCGGGATCTGCGGGTGCCGATCATTACCTGCTCCCAGTTAAGCCGGGTGGTGGAAGGCCGGCCCGGCCACCGCCCCTTGCTGTCCGACCTGCGCGACAGCGGCAGCATTGAGCAGGACGCCGACATTGTAATGTTCATCTACCGGGAGGACGTGTACTATACCGAGGATGAGTGGCAGCAGCATTTCCCCGACCGGCCCTATCCTCGGAACATCGCCGAAATAATCGTCGCCAAACACCGCCACGGCCCCACCGGCGGCGTAAAACTGCGCTTTCGCAATAACCTGGTGCGCTTCGACGCCCTGGGCCGGGATGAAGATTTTTAGCTATGTCCTTTGACGGCTTTCCCGACAAGGTGCGGGCCACGCCGGTTCCCGACCCCTTCTTTAACTCCCTGCTGGCGGAGATTGAAGATGTGGCGGAACTGAAGGTAACTTTGCGGGCGCTCTGGCTGCTGGGCCAAAAGCGGGGAGCCTTCCGCTCGCTGGCGGCGGCGGAACTACTCAACGACCCGACGCTCTTGAGGGGAATAAAGTCCCTGGGCGGCGACCCGCAGGAACGGATCAGGCAGGGGCTGGAACAAGCGGTAACCCGCCGGACGTTGCTCTGCTGCCCCGTAACCCCGGGTCCCGCAACCCCGGAAAACCCCCAAAGCACGGAAGGACGGGAAGGACTGGAAGGACTGGCCGGACGCCGCTACCTCCTCAATACCGCAGCCAACCGGCGGGAGTTGGGCCGGCGCCCGGCCGGCCCGGGGCAAAGTCAACGGGAGGAGCAATGGTCGGTTCCCCTGGCGGCGGAAGCGGAAATGGGCGCCCCCGAACTGCCGGCGGCCCCCCGGCCCAACATTTTCGCCCTCTACGAAGACAATATCGGCCTCATCGGCCCGGTAATCGCCGAGCAGCTGCGGGACGCTGAGGAAGGCTATCCCCGGAGCTGGATTGCCGAGGCTTTCAGGATCGCCATTAACGAAAACAAGCGGAGTTGGAGTTATATCTCCGCCATCCTGCGCCGCTGGGCCGCCGAAGGCCGGGGCGGAGATGTAAGGGAACCCTCCGCCGGCGCCGGAAACCCGGCGGGAGTCGGCACGAAGGCCGGAGCCACACTGTGGGGAAGGGACGGAACACCGCATGGAAAGTCTGGGCGACATACTGAGACGGATAACCGCTCGCCAGGCCCCAGAAGCCGTCAACGGCGATAGGGTCGGGCGGCGCCGCCTCCTCCCGGAGGAATCGGCGGAGGAACTGGCGGAAGAACCGGCCGGCGCCGCCTGCCCGGTCTGCCACGGCGCCGGCTGGGTCAGCAAGCGGGTGCCGGTGGGCCACCCGGACTTTGGCGAGGCCTTTCCCTGTCGCTGCCAGCAGCAGCAGGACTCGACCGACCGGGCCGAGGCGTTGCGCCGCTATAGCAACCTGGGCGCCCTGCGCCGCATTACGCTGGAAAACACCCGCCCGGACGGCCCCCTGCCGGACGATGCCGGCCGGCGGCTGTTCCGGGAGGCCCTGGCTGCCGCTACCGCCTTTGCGGAAAACCCCTCCGGCTGGCTGGTATTTACCGGTCCCAGCGGCAGCGGCAAGACGCACCTGGCCGTGGCGACGGCTAATCGCTGCATCGAACTGGGTTTTACCACCTACTTCATCGTGGCCGCCGACCTGTTGGACCACCTGCGGGCCACCTACTCCCCGGATACGGCGATCTCCTACGATGAACTGTTCGAGCAGGTGCGCAACGTGCCGGTGCTGGCGCTGGACGACCTGACCGCCCAGGCCACCACTCCCTGGGCGCGGGAGAAGCTGTTTCAGATAATCAGCCACCGTTTTAACGCCGAACTGCCCACCATCATCACCGTGCGGGGGCCGCTGGAACGGCTGGAAGAAGGGCTGCGTACCCGGATGGACTCCTGCGGAGATTTCTCCCGGGTGTTCCGGCTGGGCGAGCGTAATACTCGGCTGGCGCGCCGCGTCGGGGATATACCGGGCAATATGCAGCAGCGGATGACGCTGGAGGCTTTCGACGTTTGGGGCCACGCCAATGCGGATACCGCCGCCCGGGAGTCGCTGGCGCGGGCCAAGCAGGCCGCTACGAACTTTGCCGCCCACCCGTCGGGCTGGCTACTGCTCACCGGGCCCCGGGGCTGTGGCAAGACCCACTTGGCGATAGCCGTCGCCGGTGCCAGCATAAAGCAGGGCCGCCCGGTGTTCTACGCCTTTGTGCCTTCCTTGCTGGACCACCTGCGGGCGACCTTCAGCCCGGACAGCCCCATTGGTTACGACGAGCTGTTCGAGCAGGTCAAGACGGCGCCCCTGCTGGTTCTGGATGACCTGGGCACCGAAAGCAGCACTCCCTGGGCGGAGGAAAAGCTGTACCAAATTGTGGTTTACCGCTACGACGTGCAACTGCCCACCGTGATAACCTCCGTTTACAGCGTAAACGAACTGGAATCCGACTGGCCCAACATCGGCTCTCGCCTGGTGGACGGGGCCATGGTGGACTGGCATCCCATCAGTGCGCCCAACTATCGAGACCAGCGACGGGATCAACGGGGAGACCAGCGGCGGGGGCGGTGAGGCCGGGCGCCGGGCTTCCCTCTCCGTCCGGGCCTGGTTGCCCGACCCACTGGTCGGGCCGGGGATGCCTGCCGGGATTCCCCGGCAGCCGTTCCGGGACCGATACCTGAAGGCGACAAATTGCCCTGACCAACCCGGCGGCCAATACCGGCAGCCGATACTGGCGCCCAATACCGACGAAGGCATCCGGCGCCAGGTCCCGGCGTATTTAACCGGCAGAGGAGAAGATCGTGCCTCCCCAAGAAATGCCCAATCCCATCGAGCTATACGAAAGGGCCGTCAACGCGATGCGTCCCTTAATCGCCGGCGTCAAGCCGGAGCAGCTGGGCAACCCGACCCCCTGCAGCGAGTGGACGGTTCAGGAGTTGCTCAATCACAACATTAACGTTGCCCGGGTGCTGGCCCGGGTGCTGGAAGGGGTATTGACCGAATCGGGCGCAGCGGCAACCCCGGCGACTACCCCGTCGGATCCCCTGGGGAACCCCCAGTCGGCCCCCCCGGTGGACCCCATGGCAGTCAGCGGCCCGCTGCCCCCGGAAGGGGCGGCGGCGGCCTTTGAATCGTCAACTGCCGCCACGTTAAACGCCGTCAAAGCCCCGGGTATGGTGGAAAAGGTACTGGACACTCCCTTCGGCCCGATGCCCGCCGGGGATATGCTGCTGGCCGGCTTCGGCGACGTGCTGATCCATCAATGGGACCTGGCCAAGGCAACCGGTCAGGATTTTGCGCTGGACGACTCCCTGGCAGCAATATGCCGCCAGGTTATGGGGAGCCAGATGGAACAGGGCCGCCAGGCCGGCGCCTTTGGGCCGGCCGTAGCGGTTCCTGACGACTCCAGCGAAGGGGATAAGCTGCTGGGATTCGCCGGACGGCAGCCTTAATCGAGGGCCGGCAACTCCCTGGAAGATGTAACCGGATGGTGAATAGGAACGTACCGGAACGAATATCTCCCGCCGGCCTTGCTGACTACCTGGAAATAATGAGCAAGGCGGTGTTTCAGTCCGGCATATCCTGGCGGGTAGTGGATTCTAAATGGCCGGACATTCGGGAGGCTTTTCAGGGCTTCGACCCGGAGTGGGTGGCGGCCCAGGGGGAGGCGGAACTGGATGAGCTGGCCCAGGACCGGCGGGTGATACGCCACCGCCGCAAATTGGCGGCCATCGTCGCCAACGCCCAGCAGATGCTGTCCTTGGAGGGAAGCCACGGCAGTTTCCGCAGCTACCTGCGCTCTCACGGTGGATTTGAGGGGACAGCCCGGGACATTCGCAAGCAGTTCAAATTCATGGGCGACTCAGGAATCTATTACTTCCTCTGGGTGGTCAACGAAGAGGTGCCGCCTTACGAGGAATGGTGTGTCTCCCACGGTAGCAGACGCCGTTAGCCGGCGGCCCTCGCTCCCGACCCCTCTCCCGATTATCTCCCCGGGAGAAGGCCGGCGTGAGGGGGGCGCCGGAATGACGGGTTAAGAGGTATTGCGCGACCCTCTCCTATTTTCCGGCCCGGCCCACCGCCCCTACCCCTACAGCGGCAACGTTTTCACCTGGGCGGGGACGCTGGGGGTCTGGCCACCGCCCCTATCCCTACAGCGGCAACGTTTTCACCTGGGCGGGGACGCTGGGGGTCTGGCCAGCCCCTACCCCTACAGCGGCAACGCCACTGCCTGGCCGGTTTGGGCGCTGCGGGTTACCGCTTCCGTGAACTCCATGTAATGCACCCCCACTTCAAAGGGGGTATGGGTAACCGGTTCCTGCCCGCGTATCGCGCTGATGAACTCTTCCTCCACCCGCCAGGCGTACTGATTCTCCGGCGGGTTGGGTATCTCCGCCAGCTGGCGGTCGCCCCGCTGACCGCCCCAAACGTTCAGGCCGGGGTCCAGGTGAAGCGTCCCCTGGCTACCGTAGAGCCAGGCCTCGGCGCCGGGCGCCAAGCCGGTTACCGCGCTGACCCGCATATGTCCCTGAGCGCCGTTGGCAAACTGCATCAGAATGTCCACGTGGTCGGGGATGGTTACGGATTGCAGGTTGCCATCTTCATCCAGCCGGCTGGGGACGTTGACCCTGGTCATCGCCATTACCCGGGTGGCCGGGCCGGTCCAGCGAATCATACACTCGTACCAGATGCCCATGTTCAGGATGTTGTAGCCGCTGAAGCTGCGGTTGTGTCGCCAGTGCAGCGGGGCGCCGGCATCCACAAAATTGGTGGTCAACACCTGGGCCTCCACCGCCAGCAGGTCGCCCAGGTAACCCTCCGCCACCAACTGCCGGAGGAGGTTATCCACCTTGAAGGTGGAAGGCCCCGGCACAATCTGGGTTACCAGGTTGGGATGGTTCCGGGAGGCGTTGAGCATTTCCCGGGCTTCCCGGGCATTGGCGGCCATCCGGGCCTCGGTAAGGACGTGCTTGCCCTTTTCCAGGGCCGCCAGGGTAAGGTTGCGGTGCATATAAGGCCAGGTGCCGATGCAGACGGCATCAATGGTCGGGTCTTCCAGCAAGTCGCGCCAATTGTCGTAAACGGTGGGGATGTTAAAGGAATCGGCCACCCGCTGGCCCGATTCCCGGCTGCGGTTGGCCACGGCGGAAAGCTCCACGCCCTCTACCTGGAGAAAGCCGGGTATATGGCGGTCGCGGGTATTACGGCCGGCGCCGATAAGACCCAGGCGGATTACATCGTTTGCCACGGGAAACCTCCTGATAACTTCCAAATAACTTCCAACGCAGGACGCCGGATAGTAAAGTTGGCCCCGATTATAGGGCAGGGAGGTTGAACCGTCCAGATTGGCCCCCCAAAGGGAACCGGGGGCGAGTCGGGTCTTTCCAAAGCCGGCCGGTTGACCGCTCCCTCCAAAAGGTAACCGGGGGCGAGTCGGGTCTTTCCAAAGCCGGCCGGTTGACCGCTCCCTCCAAAAGGTAACCGGGGGCGAGCCGGGTCTTTCCAAAGCCGGCCGGCCGGTTGACCGCTCTCTTCGCTCCGCGCCCGGTCGCCGGGCCGTCCGCTTCCGGCGCGACCGGCGCCCCGCCAACGGGTTCGGGTTTTACTGACTTTGTGCCGACCTGGCGCCCCGGATACCTACCCGCCCGGCTACCGGACGGGTTAAAATGGGTTATGACCATGTTCGCCGGCCTTTGGAGCGGTATAATCGGGCGCTTGGTCCGGGGCGGTTCCGGCCGGTTCCACTCCCGGCATTTGGTGATAATCGGGGATAGTATGCTGCCCACCCTGGCCCACCGGCAGCACGTGCAGACCCTGCCCCTGCCGGAAGAGGACCGCCGGAGCGGAACGGTACGCGGGTATATTGTAGCCTTTCGCCACCCGCAGAAGCCCCAAAGCGTTTACGTCAAGCGCATTGTCGGCTTGCCGGACGAGCACGTCGCCCTGGAAGCGGGCCGGGTATTGATTAACGGCAACCCGCAGCCGGAGCCTTACCTGGCTCCGGGACTTATCCCGCTAACTCCGGGGGAGTCGCCCCGTCGGGAGTACGCCCGGCAGTGGTTTACCGATTCCCGGGAGTATTTTTTGCTGGGAGATAACCGGGGCGACAGCGAGGATAGCCGGGCCTTCGGCCCGGTGGCCGACCGGTTGATCCTCGGGCGGGTTTGGTTCCGGTACTGGCCGCCCCGGGTATGGCGGTCAAGCCGGCCGGCCCGGGAGAAGCCGGGCCGGAAGCTGGCCGGCTAACCCCAAAGGTTTGGGTTCCGCCGCCGTTGCGGGTCTGGAGGCGGGAGAAGCGAGACTGGAAAATTGCCGTCTAACCCAAAGGTTTGGGTTCCGCCGCCGTTGCGGGTCTGGAGGCAGGAGAAGCGAGACTGGAAAATTGCCGGCTAACCCCAAAGGTTTGGGTTCCGCCGCCGTTGCGGGTCTGGAGGCGGGAGAAGCGAGACTGGAAAATTGCCGGCTAACCCCAAAGGTTTGGGTTCTGCCGCCGTTGCGGGCCCGGTGGCGGGAGAAGCCGGGCCGGAGGATGGCCGGCTAACCCCAAAGGTTCCGGTTCCGCCGCCGTTGCGGGCCCGGTGGCGGGAGAAGCGAGACTGGAAAATTGCCGGCTAACCCCAAAGGTTCCGGTTCCGCCGCCGTTGCGGGCTCGGTGGCGGGAGAAGCCGGGCCGGAGGATGGCCGGATAACCCCAAAGGAGACATCGGCGACTGATGCTAGGCGCCAAGTTGCTGCGAAATAAACAAGCCAGCCTCCGGGAGCGGGCCGCCAGGCTCCCCTGTCTGCAATACCGTCCGGTCATTATGGCGGTGCGGATATTCCAGGAGATGCGGACCCGGGACGCCAATCATCTGGCCGCCGGCGTCGCTTACTACGCCATCTTCGCCCTGTTCCCCTTCGTTCTGGGCGTGATGGTGATTTCCGACCTGTTCACCTCGGACGTGTTGCAGAAAGCCTTTCTGGAGTTTGTCATCGGGAACCTGCCCGGCTCCGCCGCATTTATCGAAAGCAACATCGTCCAGCTGGTGGAACAGCGCGAGGCGCTGGTGGTTATCTCGATGGTCGGTATGCTCTGGTCGTCGGGTTCTATTTTCGAGGCGATCAACCGGGTGGTGAACCGCGCCTGGAACATCCACCGCGCCAAGCCCTTCCACATTTCCAGGCTCCGGCATATATTGGCGTTGCTCATCTTTGGGCTGCTGTTCTTCTTTTCAGTAGCGATTTCCTCCGGATTGCAGATAGTACAGGAGCAGGACCTGGGGATTCCGGGCGGCGGGCGGGTGGCCCTGCAACTTACTTCCTGGATGGTTACCGGAATAACCTTTCTGATAATTTACCGGTTTGTGCCCAACTGCCGGGTTTACTGGCGACATGTCTGGTTGGGGACGGTGGTCGCCGCCACCCTCTTTGAGCTGGGCAAAGTAGCCTTTACCTGGTACTTGTTAAACTACGGCAATTACAATCAGGTGTACGGCTCCATTGCTTCGACGATTGTCTTTCTCTTTTGGGTGTATCTGGCGGCGTTGATACTGAGCCTGGGAGCGGAAATCTGCTCCCAGTATCAGAAAGTTTACTATCCGGGAGACGTGGAAAAAAGAGAGGACGCGCCGGCCCCCGGTTAGGCTTGCGGTTCAACCGGCGCGCCGGGAATGGGGAAAGGCTCCCTGAACCGTTCGTCGCGAACCGGGGCAAGCCCCCGGCGGGGTTCCCGGGGGACGGTTTAACTTGATGAAGCGTTAAGCGCCGCCCCTCTCCCGCGCCGCTGGAGCCGGCGCGGGTTCAATCAGGTTATGGCAAGTTATGACATGGGTTACAGTTTCCAGAAATTACCCACCTGGCAGACCAGGTCCACCTGGTGAATCGACTCGGCGGGCCAGCCCACCAGGTTAATCCAGTCCTCAAAGTGGGACCGTTCCACCGCCTCGCACTCGGAGACCAGCCGTCCCGTTGCCAGGTCGCCGTAAACTTTCAGCACGGTGGTGCGACGGTCGGGGCGCCACTTGCGAACGGCGTCCAGCTTGTCCCGGAAGTCCTCTTCGGTTATCCCCGGGACGTTGTGAATGGCAATAAATCTAGCCATCGCTTGCTTACCTCTTACTTTTCAGGTATAGCCTCGCAGATATAGCTTCGGCGTCTCCCCGGGAATGAAAATCCGGCCAACCGGGAGACGCCGAGCCCCGGCGGTTCGCCGAAAGTGGCTAGTCGGCGGGGGGAACGAAGGGATAGGGGATGTCGGGGCCGTCCCGCAGGGGCAGCACCACGGTGGCGGCGCCGGGCATACTCTCGATACCGTCCTGGGTCTTCATTCCAATCTCCAACTCGATAAAACCCATCCGGCCCTTCTCGTACTTGCCGGTAACCCGGCCCCACATAATCAGAATGTCGCCGGGAACCAGCATGGCACGGTGCTCGAACTGGGCCTTCCAGGGCCAGCCCCGGGGCAGGGTCCAGTCTTTCAGGTACTGGGGCACCACGCTCTGCTTCCAGGAACCATGCACCAGGATGCTGGGGTTCCGGTCGTGGTTCAGGCCAAAGTCCAAATCGTAGTGAATGCGGTGGAAGTTTTCGATGGCCGCGCTCCAGCGGAACAGGTGGGTCGGTGTGGGATTGTAGATATACTTGGGCAGTTCCAGGCCCTCGCTCACGTCTTCGTAGTAAATCTGCTGCTTGTTGCGCAGGTCAGCGGCCTTGGGCCGCTCGTTGTGGGCCAGGATTTCCTCCGGCGCCATCTTCAACAGGTCTTCCAGGGGAGTGGTCATTTAGCTATACCTCTCTTATCGCTGCGCCCCGTTCTCCGGGTGAAGCCGCGCTTGAAATTGATTTTCACCGGGAGCCGCAAAAGCGCAGAGAAGTTGGGAGTTCAGGGGGGCTACCGGCGAATGGTGGAGGCCCGGGTGATGCACAGCAGTTCATCCTTCTGGTTCTTGTAAGTGGTCTCCCGGGTGATAATCAGGAAGGGGCGGCCGTCCCGTCCCACCCGCTCCCGGATGTCCGAGTATTTGTTCTGGAAGAAAACCCGGTCGCCGATGCCTGGATACTGGTAGATTTCCAGTTCGTTGCCGGCATTGAGCACCCGCACCAGGTTGGTGGGCACCGGAGGCAGTTCACCGGGACGTTCAATGGAGCCGATGCCGTCGGATTCCGGGTTTTCCTCAAAAGCCCGGGTAACCGGGTCGTCCTGGTCGGGACGGATGCGAGAGGCCAGGTAGCTGACCATTATGGGCGGGGTGATAATCTGGCCGTACGGGGTGGAAGCGGCGAAGTCGGCGTCCCAATACCTGGGGTCGGGGTCCATCACCGCCTGGGTAAAGCGGCGCAGGTATTCGGCGTCCACCACGCCCCAGGCTTCCACCACCGCGCCGGAGACGCCAATCATTGCGCTCACTTCCGGGGTAAGAGCCGATTGGGTTTCCTGAGTCATATTCCTTTCCCCTCCAAATCCCGCAACGTAGCGTAATGCAAGGCAACGCACCCGGCGGGCGGAATTAAAGCCTAGAATAAGGCAGGGGAGCGGGGTTAGTCAACAATGAAATCGGCGGGGGCGGGGAAGCGACGGGGCGGGAGGGTCATTGCCGGGCGGGGAGTTTTTCGGGTACAACCGGGCGAAAACCCGCCCTTGCTCCCCGAGGGAGAGGGCAGCTATACGTCCACGGCGCAGGGCCGCCGACCAATCCGCCCCCGCCCCTGCTCCCCGAGGGAGAGGGGCCAGGGAAAAGCGTCTTGTCCGCTCTGCCGCTAGGGGTAGGGGATGATGAAGGCGGTTACCTCCTCGTTGGCCGCCTCCAGCCTTTGGGACTCGTGCAGGTTGGCGGTGATGATGGCCGGTATTACCGTGCCGCCGGTAACGGTAGCCAGGATGTCGGCCCGGGACTTGGCCCGGTGAACATCGGTGGCGGCGGCGGTGATGGAAACTTCGAAAACGACGTGCCGGTTGCCCGGGTCGGAGGCGATGATGTCGGTTTCGACCAGTTCATTAACCTGATCCCCGGATATGACGGCGTTTCTGAAGGCCTGGAAAATGGCGCTGTTCAACGCTGGCGTCATCTGACCGTCCTGGAACATAGACAGGTGCGCCTCTTCCAGGCCCAGGTAGCGTTGGGCGCGGATCAGGGCCCGGTTGCGCACCTTGCGCTCGTAAGAATCGCCCTCAAAGTTGCTGAACCGCCCTTCCAACCGGTTGAACCGTTGCGTCAGTATTCGGGTCTGTTCCGTTAGCTGCTGAGTTTGCTCCCCGAGCAGGCGGGTTTGTTCCTCCAGCAGTTGGGTCCGCTCCGTTAGCTGCTGAGTCTGCTCCTCCAGCAGTTGGGTCCGTTCCGCTAGCTGCCGGACCTGCTCCCGGAGCAGTTGGGTTTGTTCCTCCTGCTGGGCCAAGCGTATATTCACTACCCGGTTGTTCTCCCGGGTTTCCTGGACGAACTCGGCGAACTGCCCGCTCAGCGTGGCGAACTGCTCGCTCAGCATGATGAACCGTTCGCTCAGCGTGGCGAACTGCTCGCTCAGCATGGTGAACCGTTCGCTCAGCATTGCGAACCGGGCCGGCAGGTTCAGCAGTTCCTCGGCCAGCAAGATGCTTCGCAGAGTTTCAGTCCATTCCGGCTGTTCCTTCAGGATGCGGACCAAGTCGGCGATGTTGTCAATAGTAGCCATGCCAGACATTGTAACACGCGGCGGCCTTACGCGCGATAGACTTCCATTATGTTGGCGTCTATATTGGCCTTCTGGCTGGCGCCGCTCTGCCGGCGCCTAAAGGGCTGGAGGGGGGTGGCGGATAAGCCCTGGACCCGGCCCGCGGCGGCCTTAAAATCCGGGCCATCCGCGAAAAACCTTTGCCTGACCTGGTGTATAATTGTCCAACCCCGACTTTACCCGAGTGGCGGAGGATTGTGCTATGCGACTGGAACCCCTGAACCTGCACGAGTTGGAAGCCCATGCGGCGAAGTTCATCAGCCCCCATGCCTGGGCTTTCATTGACGGCGCGGCCCAGGACGAGGTTACCGTGAAGCGGAACCGCTCCGCGCTGGAGGCCATTACCCTGCGGCCCCGGTTCCTCCAGGACATTGAGCAGCGGGACCTGTCCACCACCGTGCTGGGCGAGAAAATCAGCTTTCCGGTGATGCTGGCGCCGGCGGGCGGGCATCAGATGGCGCATCCGGACGGCGAACTGGCTACGGCCCGGGGCGCCGGCGCCGCCGAAACCCTGATGGCGCTGGCGACCGGCTCCCACTACAGCATGGAGGAGGTGGCCGACGCCGCCAGCGGCCCCCTGTGGTTTCAGCTGTATCACCGGAACCACGAGACTACGGAGATGCTGGTGAAGCGGGCGGAGCGGGCCGGCTATAAGGCCATCGCCGTTACCGTGGATACGCCCATCAACAGCCCGATTGAGCGGAGCATCCGCCACGGGTCGGAACGGCCCCGGGGGTTCAACCCCGGCAACTTTGTTGGCGAGGAAGCCGGTCTGGGCCTGGTGGCCGATACCCTGGACGCCCGGTATTACCAGGCGCCCTTCACGATCCCGCTGACCTGGGGTGAACTGGGCTGGCTGCGTTCCCAGACCTCCCTGCCCATCGTGCTGAAGGGTATCCGCACCGCCGAGGATGCATACCAGGCGGTGGAACACGGTGTCGAAGGGGTTTGGGTATCCAACCACGGGGCCCGGCAGTTGGACGGCACCCTGTCCACCATCGAGATGTTGCCGGAAATCGTCGCGGCGGTGCAGGGCCGGGCCGAAATCTACCTGGACTCGGGCATCCGGCGGGGCAGCGATGTTATCAAAGCCCTGTCCCTGGGGGCGCGGGCGGTGCTGGTGGGCCGCCCATTGTTCTGGGGCCTGGCCTGGAACGGGGCCGACGGGGTGCGGCTGATGCTGGAAATCCTGCGCCACGAGGTTGACCTGGTGCTGGGCCACTGCGGCCATACCTCGGTGCATACGTTGAACCCGGAAGTGGTGAACGGGCCGGCCCGGTAGCCTCCGGTCTCGGCGCCTCCGGGCTGGTAGATCTTGACGGATTTATTACCCGGAGGCGCCGAGACCGGAGCGGGTTTATTCAGGCGCCGAAGTGCTGCGCCAATTTGGCCGCGAACTCCGGCCGGGTGAAGCTGTATTCCTGGGTGCCGACGCTCTGGATGACGTAGTGGGAGCAGACGGTGCCCATCATTACCGCTCGCTCCAGCGGCGCCCCGGCCACCAGTCCCTTAATCAGGCCGCCGCGAAAGGCGTCGCCGGCTCCGGTGGGATCGACGGCGTTGGCCGTGGGAATCACCGGAACCGGGATTGCCCCGGCGCGGGTCATTACCTCGCACCCCTGCTCCCCCTTGGTGGTTACGATGGTTCCCACCAACTTCAGCAACTCCTCCAGGGACCTGCCGGTCTTGTCCTTGATCAGGGCCAGTTCGTAGTCGTTGGATACCAGCAGGTCCGACTGGCCGATGCAGCGGGCCAGGTCGTGGCCCGACCAGGCGGGTAAGGACTGGCCGGGGTCAAAAATGGTGTAGATACCCAGACGGTGGTGGGCCCCGGTATATTCGGCCATATCCTGCAAATTGCCCGGGGCCACGATGGCGATGCACTCGGCCGGGTTGACCTGGGCAAAGTCAAAACCCGACTGGAAGCGCATCGCGCCGGGGTTGAAACCGGTAATCTGATTGTCCGCTTGGTCGGTGGTGATGTAGGCGGAGGCGGTGGCTTCCTCCTGGACGATGCGGATGTCCCCGGTAGCCAGGCCGCACTGCTCAAACCACTGGAAATAGCGATGATAGTCGTGGCCGATGGCGGCCAGAATCCGGGGCTTTTCGCCCAACAGGGACAGGGCGTAGGCGATGTTGCCGGCGGTGCCGCCAAAGTTCTCCTTCAACCCGTTGACGGTGAAGCTGACATTGATCATATGAACCTTGTCGGGCATAATGTGGTCGGAAAAGCGGCCGGGAAAGTCCATAATGCGGTCGTAAGATAACGACCCGGAAACCAATATATCCATCAGGCAAAGTTCCTTAAATCTTAAAATCTCAAATCTTCGATATTTGCCAACCCGGGCGGTTGTGGTCGCGGCCTCTACTCTCCAGCTCTACTCTAGCCCAGCAGGCCACCGGGCGCAACCTCGAGTCTTGCTCCCCTCGCCCCGGGCCGGGGAAGGCAACATTGGCGGCGGTACTTACCGTATAGGCCTTGCTCCCACGGCCAGGGGCGAGGGGAGCCGTGCCGGGCTGTCAGCAACCGTAGGCGCCGGACCGGGCGCCGTTGAACTTGACCGGGGCGCCGGGGCGGATTCCGTGGGCGTCAGCCTCCCCGGCGTTTATCTCCAGCACGTATTGGACCTTATCGGCGGAATAACGGGGCAGGTCGGCCCGGGACTGCCCCGGCGCCTGGGGCGGGGCGTTCCGGGTAATATGCGCCACCGCGCAATCGCCGTCGATCCAGACCAGATCCAGGGGGAAATGCATATCCGGCATCCAGAAACTCCGCCGGCTCTCCCGGTCATAGATGAACAGCATCCCGGCGCCGGCGGGCAGTTCTTCCCGCCCGGACAAGCCCTGGGCCCTCTGCTGCGGGGTAAGGGCCAATTCCACCGTCCAGGCAACCCCCCCGATAATTACCCGAGGCCGCGACGGGTCGGGGGGCAAGGTCGGGTCGGGCGCCGGCGGGTCGGTTGCCGTCGGCGAGGGCAGCAGGAGCGCCTCCATTGGGGCCAGCAGCGGGGCCACCGGAGCGGCCACCGGGGTGGGCAGCGCAGTGGACGCCGGCAGTTCCGTTGCGGCCGGCAATTCTCCCGCCGCAACCAGCCGGGGCGGAGTCGCCAATCCCGTTGGGGCCGGCGGTTCGGTCGGCGTCGGAAGTTCCGTTGGGGCCGGCAGTTCCGGTAGTGGCGTAATCACCGGCGCCGCGGGTAAAGGAGCGGGCCGCCCGCCGCCGGCGGGCGGGCTGCATCCACCCAGCAAGCCGGCCGCCAGCAAGCCGGCCCAAATCAGGCAAACTAAAGGACGCATTTCCGGTTATCCGGCAATCCCCTTACTCCAGTTCCGCTTGTATCGCCGCCAGCCGCTCGCGCAGGGAGCGCAATAGCACCGCCGGCGGCGCCGGCGCCACGTGCGTATAGCCGACGCCCAACTCAATCAGTTCTTTCGGCCCCAGGGGCAGGGCGGCGTGATGCATCGGGAACTGCATTTTAGCCCGGCCGATTTGCTTAATCCGGTCGGCCAGTTCGGTGAGTTTGGCCCGCAGTTCCGGGCTGGCCGGGTCGCGGATGCCCATATATTCGGAGAAATCGGTGGGGCCGATGGATACCAGGTCGATGCCCTCCAGGGCGGCGATGGCCTCGATGTCGTTCACGCCCCGTTCATCTTCGGTCATCACCGACAACAGGATTTCGGCGTTGGACTGGCGGCAATGCTCATCCCAACCAATGGCGCCAAAGCGAGCCGCGCGGGTGCCGGCCGCCCCGCCCCGGTGTCCCAGGGGGGCATAACGTACGGCGTTAACCGCTTTCCGGGCTCCCTCCAGCCCGTCCACGTGGGGGACGATGATGCCCTCGGCTCCGGCGTCCAGGATCCGCAGGATGAGCTTTTCGTCATTGTCCGGCACCCGGACGATCGAGGTTACGCCGGCCAGGTCGGCGGCGCGTATCATCTCCCCCACCAGGCGCAGGTCAAAGTCGGTATGCTCCATGTCAATAAAGGCGGCATCGTAGCCGGCCAGTCCGATAATTTCCACAATCTGGGGATCGGCGAAGGTAACGTAGGTTCCCAGGGCCAGCCGGCCCGCGCGCATTACCCGTTTAACCCGATTCTCTCGCATATCCGCTACTCCTTGCTCCGCTCCTTGCCGTTAATCCACCGCCCGCCGCTCCCGGCCGTTACCCAAATCCTGTGCCATCCTGCACTATCCTACACCAGGTCGAAGTTTTTTTCACCCCGGAAGACCGGGCAGTGTCCGGGTAGGGCGCCCGCCGGAAATTGAAGAACCCCAAAGCGCCGACTTCCAGCCGACTTCCAACGGATACACTACTTTGGCCGGCCCCGGTATTCTGCCCCGGTTTGCCATACCCCGGCAGTTCCGTTAAAATCCTGTCCTGAAAAGGTAACCGCGGCGGAGGATTGGACGGGCGATGCTGGCTGGCGCATTGGGCGGCGTAAAGGTGCTGGACTTGAGCGAAGACATCGCCGGTTCCTTTTGCGCCCGTCTGCTGGCCGACTACGGGGCCGAGGCGCTGAAGCTGGAACCGCCGGGCGGGGCCGCCCTGCGCCGGCTGGGGCCTTTCTTCCAGGACGACCCCCACCCGGAAAAAAGCCTGTTTTTCCTGGTACTGAACCTGAACAAAAAGGGCGCCACCCTGAACCTGGAAACGGAGGCCGGCCAGGACATCCTGAAGCGGTTGGTTCCCCACGTGGACGTTATCGTGGAGAGCTACCGGCCCGGCTACCTGGCCGGGCTGGGCCTGGGCTATGCGGACTTGCAGACCCTGAACCCAGCGTTGACCCTGACCTCCATAACCCCTTTCGGGCAGACCGGCCCCTACAGCCAGTACCGGGGGGAAGAAATCGTCAACTACGCTATGGGCATGATAATGAGCATCAGCGGGGTACAGGGGAAAGAACCGCTGAAACACGGCGGATTCCAGGCGCAGTACGAGGGCGGCCTCTTTGCGGCGGCGGCCACCACGATGGCTCTGTTCAACCGGGAGTTTACCGGCGTCGGGGAGCACGTGGACGTTTCCATTACCGAGTGCGTGGCCTCCACGATGATGGCGACCCAGACCATCTATCCCTTTATGGGGGGAACCCAGACGCGGCGGCGGGCCAGCGGCAGTATGTTCGGCAACCCGATGCCCTGCCAGGACGGCTGGATTATCGTCCAGACCGGCGGCGGGGCCTCCTGGGAGGACCTGGCCGAGTTTTTCCAATGCCCGGAACTGCTGGAGGAGCGGTTCGCCAACCGGGCCCAGCGGGCCGAGAACGGGGCGGAACTGGACCGGATGGTGGTGGAGGCGATTAAGGAACGGGGCAAATGGGAGCTTTTCCCCAAAGCCGCCGCCGCCCGGATGCTCTTCGGCCTGGTGCAGACGCCCCTGGAACTGGCCCAATGTCCCCAACTGGAATCCCGCAACTTCTACCGGGAAATTGAGCATCCGGTCATCGGCCGGCTCCGGCTTCCCGCCGAACTGTTCAAGCTCAGCGAAACCCCCTACCAGCTGCGCCAACCGGCCCCCACCCTGGGCCAGCACAACCGGGAGATTTACAGCGACGGGTTGGGGTACGACCGCCAGCAGCTGGAGCAACTGCAACAGTTGGGGGCGCTCTAGGGGGAGAATGCCGGGTTCGGGGTAAAAACTGTCTGCGTGCGCTGGAAGCTGGCGATGACACCGGAGAATCGCCGGGTTCGGGGTAAGAACTAATTGTAAATGGGACCCGGCGGATTGACTCCGGAAGGGCAATATCCGGTAATATGGGGGCGGCCGGCGCGAGGCATAATCCCGTGGCGGCCCCGACCGCTAAATCAAGACCCGATCCAGAATCGAGGTTCAACAATGGCAAGGTTCACCTGGTTCTCCCGCTCGTCCCGTTCAAAGCGCGTTGCGCCGGGCCTGAAGACCCTGGCGTTGATTGCCGTCCTCGCCGTCCTGCTCACTGCCGGGCAGGTTCACCTCCAGGGGCGAATGGTTCAGGCGCAGACGGTCGCGACGGACCGGGCGGCGCTGGTCGCCTTGTACGACGCCACCGGCGGCGATTCCTGGACCGATAGCGCCGGCTGGAAGAGCGACGAGCCGCTGGGCAATTGGCATGGTGTTACCACCAACTCCGACGGCCGGGTTACCAGTCTGATTGTCGCCAACAACAACCTGACGGGGGAACTGCCGGCCGAATTGGGCAACCTGAGCGAATTGACGGAGTTGGCCTTCTACGACAACCAGTTGACGGGAAGCATACCGCCGGAGTTGGGCAACCTGGGCGAACTGGTGACGCTGAACCTCAGAAACAACGACCTGACGGGACTGATACCGGCCGAGTTGGGCAAGTTGAACAAGCTGGATGGTCTGCATCTCAACAAGAACAAACTGTATGGAACGGTGCCGTCGGAGTTGGGCAATCTGGACCCAATTGCATTAGGTGTACTGGTATTCGAGGACAACCAACTGATTGGGGAGCTTCCGCACAGCTTCACCAGGCTTACCGGACTGGATGATATAAGGTTCGGGAATAACGCCGGGCTTTGCGCGCCGCTGGACCGCGACTTCCGGGCCTGGTACGATAGGGTGCATACCAGACAAGGCCCCAGATGTCCGCCAGCCGCGATCCAGTCCGGGGCCGGGGCGCCGGTGGTGGGCGAGCCGGTTACCGCGCGGTTGACCTCCCGGGAGGCTCGGCTGGCCCGGATCCAGGCAACGCAGCAAGAGTACGACAACAACCCCTGCATTGGCTACGACGCTTCCCGGGGGCTCAACTCGCCCTGGAGCTGGGAGCGGGCCGAGGCGGACAGCAACGATCCTGGCCTGGCCGATAGCAGCACCTGGACGGAGGTAACCGCCGGGCGGCACCCCCACGCCACCTTCGTCTATCTGCCCGAGACCGGGGACACTGGCAAGTTCCTGCGGGCCTCCGTGTCCTACAACGGCACGTCGGTTACCACCGAAGCCATCGGGCCGATAGTGGCGGAGAGTGGATTGGGCATCAATGACGTAGTTCTGATTCCCGCGCCCATGGGGACGTTGCGGGTCGGCAGAACCCTGCGAGCGAGCTTGCCCGCGGCAGCGGCGGCGGAGCGCGAGGATCGGGTCATCAATCCCCACCCGGAGCCCTGGCAGTGGGGGCGGTCGGACGATGGCACCTCGGATGAAACCAACGTTACCCCCTACCACCGCCATTGCGAACGGTCGGACTCCGAGTACCTGCTGACCGCTGCTGACGCCGGCAAATACCTGAGCGCCGCCGTCTATTACAACGATGACAGCAGTGGCAGCAGCATCCTCAAGGTGGCCGGCGGCCCGGCGGCCGGCCCGGTCCGGTAGTGGCACAAGGCAATCCGGCAAGGCGGGGCCGGATGGACTTGAACCATACGGCAATATCCGGAGGTTCGCTCCGGTGGACGCCCCGGCGCGGCCAAGGGATAATCCCGTTGGTTGGTTTATCGGCCTACCACTACGGTAAGCGCTGATAAGACGATTCAGGAGGATAATCCGTTGGTTCACCGGCATACCGCCGCCATACTGCCGCGGGGCCGGCTTAAGTAATGCCCGTAGCTACACTCGTATGAAAGGAGTCCTCCCCCGATGCCCAGGCTACCACTGGAAGGCATCCGAGTCCTTGACTCCACCTATGTTTTCGCCCTGCCCTACACCGGGGGGCATTTGGCCGATTTGGGGGCCGAGGTTATCAAGATTGAGGGGCCGGGCCGGCCGGACGTAACCCGCACCGGCGGCTATGCCGGCTCGTTCCCGGAAAATGAGGCCGGAGAGGACTGGTGGAACCGTCCCTCCACCTACAATCTGCTGAACCGGGGCAAGCGTTCGCTGGTGCTGGATCTGGCCGACGCGCGGGGGCGGGACCTCTTCCGTCAACTGGTAATGGTCAGCGACGTGGTGATGGAGAATTTTACCCCCCGGGTGATGCGCCGCTGGGAACTGGATTACCCCCACCTGCGCCAGCTAAAGCCGGACATCATTATGGTGTCCAACACCGGCTACGGCCACGGCGACGGCCCCTATTCCGGCTACCCGGCCCAGGCGACCACCCAGGAGGGAACGCACGGGCATTGCTGGGTTACCGGCTACCCGGAGGGAGAGCCGGCCAAGGCCGGGGCCTCCTTCGTGGATTTTCTATCTACCTGGAGCGCAATTTTCGCTTTGGGGGCGGCGCTGCGCTACCGCCACCGCACCGGCAGGGGACAGTGGATTGACCTGGCGATGTACCAGGCCGGCGTTATGTTTCTGTCCGAATACGTGATGGATGCCATTGCCAACGGACGGGAGGGCGGTCGCATCGGCAACCGGCATCCCCACCGGGCGCCCCAGGGCTGTTACCCGGCCCGGGGCGAAGACCAGTGGATCGCCTTGTCGGTGGGCAGCGATGCGGAATGGCAGAGCTTGTGCGGCTTGATGGGGCGGGCGGAACTGGCCGGCGACCCCCGCTTTGCCACTGCGCCGGCCCGGCGGCGCAACCATGACGCGATTGATGCCATCATTGCGGAGTGGACGGCCGGCGGCGATAAGTACGACCTGATGCACCGGCTCCAGGGCGCGGGAATCCCCGCCGGGCCGGTGCTTACCGGCCGGGACATTCACTTCGACCCCCATTATCAGAGCCGGGGGTTTCTGGAAAGGGTGCGCTTCCCGGCGGAGCGGGCCGTGGGCGTTCGTCCCCTGATGGGCCGTCCCTACCAGTATGCCCACACTCCGTTGTCCATACGGGGGCCGGGGCCAACCTTTGGCCAGGACAACGAGACGCTGCTGTGCGACCTGCTGGGGCTGGACGCCGCCGCCTACCAGCGGCTGGCGCAGGACGCCATCGTTGCCACCACGCCCACCACCGGAGAGGCGGCTCCCCAGATGGAACCGAGCCGGGCGGTGAAAATGGGCCTGCTGGCGGCCTATGACCCAGACTACCGGGAGCGGTTGGGGCTGGAGTAGGGCGCAACGAAACCCCGGCCGGATTAATGCCGACCTGCTGACCAACCAACCAACCAACCGGCCGGCTGACCTACTGACCTGCCGGCCCACCGCCCCTCCTACCGTTCCAGTTCGTCGTTCCGGCCGGTCATCCCGGGCAGAGTCGCCGCCCCTTCCCGCCGAAACCGGGGGCTTTTCCCTTCCTTGACACGCCTGAAACGGGTCTATAAGCTGGGAATTGGGGGCCTGTAGCTCAGTGGTAGAGCAACCGGCTCATAACCGGTAGGTCGCTGGTTCGAACCCAGCCGGGCCCACCACCGTGTCCGATACTGCGAACTCCACCTCCCTGGGCGACCGCGGCGGCGTCCGCTCCCCCTACTGGACTGTCCTCCGGCGTGGGAATGGTGCAGATGGTGGTGGCCTTGCCGGGCCTGACCTGCACCTCCTTGACGAATGACTGCACGAAAGCCTTGGTCTCGGTCAACTCGCTGGTCTTCAGGAACTCGCTCATTTCGCTGGCGAAGGCGGCGATGGTGTCGGCGCTGTCCAGCGTCCCCCGCCGGTCGTCCAGCGCAGCTCTGGCTTCTCGGGCGGCGTCTTCCAACTGCGCCTGCCGTTCCCGGTGTTCCCGGATGCGGTCGGCGGCGTCGGCCATCTCGACGTCGGTGGTTTCGGCGAACTGCCAGATGCGGGCCAGCCGGCGCCTGACCTCTTCCAGTTCCGCCTCGATGGTCTCCAGTTGTTGACGCTGCTCCCGGGCGATACCATCCATCTCCTCGTCCACCAGCTTTACAAGGTCGCGGATGTTGGACTCGGTGAGCACGTTCTCCCGTAGCTGCTCGATGATCAACCCCTCGAAGGACCTGGCGTTGAGCCTGGGGGTGTCGCAAGTGCCCTTGCCCCGCTTGAGCAGGGAGTGGCAGATGTAGTAGGTGTACCTGCCGCTCTTGGCTTCGGCGGCGGTCATGGCCTTGCCGCAGGTCTCGCACTTGAGCAGGCCGCTGAGCAGGTAGGGGCTGACGGTGCGGCGGGGGTGTACCTGCTTCGGGGCACGGGACTGCAACATTCGGGCGATGCGGTCGAACTCCTGCCGGGTTACGATGGGCGGGAAGGCGTCTTCCACTCGTACCGGGGGAACGCCGTCCCTGGCGTTGGTTCCCCAGACCAAAGTGCCGGTGTAGGCTTCGTTGGTGAGCATGGCGTGGATGGTGGTCTTGAGCCACTTCTTGCCGTTGGAGGTGGGGATGCCCTCGGCGTTCAGTGTCTTCACGATGTCCAGGACGGTGTGGCCCTGGAGGGCCATATCGAAGATGCGGCGGGCCACGGCATCGTGGGGCGGGTTGAGTTCCAGCCGGGGGCGCTTCTTGGCCCCGTCCTGGACCGGTGCCTTCCGGTAGCCGTAGGGGGCGTAGGTGGTGACCCAGAAGCCCCGAGAGGCGGCTTCCCGCATTCCCCGTACAACCTCCTGGGCCAAATTCTCGCTGTAGAATTCGTCCACGGACTCGATGATGGCCTCCATCAGCTTGCCGGTAGGGGTGTCATCAGCGTGCTCGGTGATGGACACTACCCGGATGCCCTTCCTGCGGAGCATGGACTTGAAGGCCACCGCGTGCTCCCGCTTGCGGGTGAAGCGGGAGAACTTCCAGACGAGAATCTCCTGGAAGGGAGCGTCGGGCTTGGATGCCTCGTCCAGCATCCTACTGAATTGGGGCCTATCGGCGATCCTGCCGCTCTCGGCCTCGTCCACGTACTCGCGGACCGCCAGGTAATCGTTTTTCTCAGCGTAGTCGCGCAGCGCCCGCAGTTGGGCGGCGACGGACAGGTCCACGTCCTGGCGGTCGCTGGACACCCGGGCGTAGAGGGCCGCCGGTATCAGGTTTTGCCGCTTACTCATTGCTTTCACCTCGTTCATCGTCTTGTCGTGAGCGCAGCCGTTCCAGGCGTTGCTGGCGGCGCAGTTCCCGGTCTTCCATGTACAGGCGGAGGGCCTCGCGCACCAGTTCGCTCACATCGCGACCCTCCTCGTCCTTCACCCGCTGCACCTCCTCGAACATCCCCGGGGGCAGGGAGAAGGTGATGGTCCTGGATTTCCGTCGTGGTGGCATGGTCTCTCTTTTTGCCTGCCGTGATAATAGTTTGTCTTACTATCATTATCATTCATCACCAGCCAACCCGTCAAGGGAGGTCAGTGTTCCCCGCAGCGGCCGCGCCATCGCTTGGCGGGAGGTTTTCTGTTATCTGTCCATCCTTGGCAATGGTAAAGCGGCGTCCATCGAACAGGCTCTCCATTATCATGTAGATGTGCTCGTCAGCCCGAACCACAATTTCTTCCGTTATGGGCGGGTTGGACCTTACTTTGAAGGTGGCGCCAGTTATCGAATAATCGTGAGCGGGATAGTCGGGGAAGTCGGGTACGGTCAATATGCTGCCTTCTGGGAACTGGAGGTTGTACACTTCCTTTTCTTCGTCTTTGCTCCACTCGTCGTCGGCCAGCTTCTGGAAAGTCTCAGCCTCTTGCCCGGGAATGCCGATGAAGATTTGGTTCAGCAGGAGGGGCCAATGTATGGGACCGCCCCGATAAACCTCCTCGCCAGGGCCAGGCTTCGGTGCAGTAATATTGAAATTGACATCGTGTATTTCGGTCTGGTCCAGCATCAACGTGATGTGGACCTCCTTGATATAGCCGTCCCAATCCTTGTCCAGCGGCCTTCTCAGTTCGACAAGCCCGATACTCTTGGCCTCTGCATAGGCCATGGCTGGCCCGGTGAACCCCATCTTGGAGACCATTACACCCTTGCTCAGCCGGGCATCGGCGATGATCTGAGAGAACTCCCTGACTATTGGGATGCCCACTTTTTTGTTCCAGTTCTTGCACGAGATCGCCGTCCTGTATTGGTGTAACCCGTCGCTGTGGACAGTGAGAACGTCGATCTGGTGAAACACGCCAGGGGGGCCTTCCACTCTGCAAGAACTGCCCCAGCACTCGATGGTTACGCCATTAGCCCGCCCCAGAACCTCGTATATGTCCTTGACCAGTTCCTCGTAATCTTGCCATCGGATTTCATCGGATCCAGGGTCATGGAATTCATTGCTATCTGACATTCGGGTCTCCTTCGGATGCTACGGAGCGGCCAGTGCGGCTCTGCTGTTTGGATGATAGTAGGGTGCGGTGACCACCTGGGGCGAGAGGACCTTCCGGTGGTGGATAGGCACGGCGACTACGATAACCTTGGCCAGCTTGCCTTGCCAGAATACAGGCCGGGCGATAGTCGCCAGACCTCCCTTCTCATCGTACTCCGCCATGCCGGTCAACGCGGCCAACTCGGCAAGGGAGCCGGGAGGCAGGGGCCGATCCCACCTGGGAATACCACCCCGGTCGCCACAAAGCGGACGAGTGCGGGTTAGTCGGAAGCCCCGCGTTCTCTTCACCACCTTGGCCCGCAATTCGGGCTTGTCATCCCAGGAGTCCGGGTCGCTCCTCTCCTCCCGCTCGTACAGGACGGCCATCAAGGGCAGGTCTCGCAGAACTTCGGCCAGCCGGATGGTCACCGAGGCGTAGGAGCAACGGTACTCCCCTTGCAGGACGGACACGTCCAGGCCCGACGCTTGGGCCAGCGCGGAGAAGATTTCCGGCTGCATCAGCACCGCCACCGCGAAGCGGTCGGCCTCCCGGCAAACCGTCCGCTCTGGCGGGCCGCCGGAATGGAGGTCGCACATGGTCTCGTGGATGATCTCGTAGGCTTCGTGCAGCACCGTGTGGGCCTTGGTCCCTTCCCACAGGTCGTTCCGGTGATAGATTTCGTACTCGCCCCTGGGTTCGCCGATGTGGGCGCCCTTCAACCCCTCCATCTCCCCGTCCTTCACCCGGCCGAACCCGGCCCGCTCCATCAGACCGGTCAATTGGTCCAGGGTGGGACGGACCGGCAGACGGAAGTAGTCCACGAACCGTGCGGCCATTGCCTCGGGGTTTGGATGAGTGCCAGACAAGTCCTCGTCCAGCAGGTCGCGGCAGAAGCCGCCCAGGGTATTTGTCATCATTCCAGCAGCCTCTTGCCGGTGAATTTCTCGTACATTTCCACGATGAACCGCTTGGCGTTGATGGTCATAGGGCCGTCGGGCCGGGTGCCTACCCGGAAGGCCGGGTCGGATAAGACGAACTGGTAGGCCCGCTCCACGTCCATGGCCTCGTCGCCGTAAGGGTCAGGCTGCGATCCGTGCCCGGCCCGCCGGAGCAACTGCTGGGGGTCCACCCGGTACAGGTCGGCCAGCTTGCGGACCACGTTGGCCCCGGGTTGCTTCTCCCCTCTTTCGATCTGGGACAGGTAGGAGATGGAAACGCCGGTGCGCCGGTTCACCTCCCGCAGGCTCACCTGGCCCCGCAGCCGTTTCAGCAGGGCGCCGATGTCCTCGTAGCCTTCGGATTCTTCCCGCGGTTCGTCTGGTTCCAGTTCCAATTTGTCCTCGTGTTCGTCCATGCTCGCCACCCCGTCCCTCGGTGTTGCCGCCCGAACAGGCGTTGTCTTTCTGCGGGTTGATTGTCACATAATAGTGAACACTTTGTCAAAATGAGCGTGCTAATGCCTTTCAAGCATTGCCTCTGCCGATTCACGGTTGATACACTACGTTATACAGCACTAATTTTCTAAACACCAGCCCAAGTATACCCCACCGGCCCCCTCCAGGCTACCCCCGGAAGTCAGGCCGGTTCCCAAAGCGAGAGAAGGACCTCTTGAGCAGAAAGCGAAACCTCACCAGGAGCCGGGAGACCCGCCGCATGGAAGGTCTGCGCATCCTGGCCCGCATCATCGCCCGCCACTACCTGGAACATCCCGAGGCTTATCCGGCTGCCGCCGACACAGATGTTGCGGTTGACGGCAACCGGCCTCCGGCAGGGAAGGAGGACGCGGCGTGAAGCGCAGGAAACCTTCCTTCCGGACCCGGCTGGACCCTGAAAAGGCCCGGGCACGGCTCAACGTGCTCAACATCAGCCAGCGGGAACTGGCCCGGCGCATTGGCCGGTCCTCCAACTTCGTCTCCGACCTGTTCACCGGACGGCGCTGCGCCTCCGGCGAGACCCGCCGCCGTCTGATGGAGGCCCTCCAGGTCAGCCGCTTCGAGGACCTGTTCATCCTGGAGGAAACGAATGAATAGGGACCGCGACCTCTCCGGCTGCCGCCTGGTTCCGCCGGGCGTTGCCCTGATGCCCGAGGACTTCCCCCGGCGGCTGGCAGTCCTCAAGGAACTGACCGGCCTCACCTGGGAGGGGATGGCCGACGCCCTGGGGGTGGACCCCCGGCAACTGTTGCGCTGGCGCAAGCGGGACGGCGAACCCAATGGCGGCGCCATGCTGTCCCTGGCCAGGCTGGCCGACCGGGTGCCCGGCGGTCGGGAACTGCTCCTCTACGGCGACTACACTGCAATTCAACTGGCAAGGAGGTAACTGCATGACATTGGTTGATGCGAACCCTTTGGCTGACTTCCGGCCCACGCCCTGGCCCGAGGACTTCGGGCGGCGGCTGGAACGGCTCAAGGCCCTGACCGGACTGAAGTGGAAGGAATTTGCCCCGCTGCTGGGCGTGAGCGAACGGGCCATGCTGCTGTGGCGGCGGGGCGAGCGCCGGCCCTCCGGGGCCAACATCCTGGCCCTCACCGAGCTGGCCCACATTATCCCCGGCGGCATCGAGGCGCTGTGCCAGGACGACGCCGGGGCCTTGACCCTATGGGTCGGGGACGGCGATACCGGGGGCGACTACGGTGAGTAAGGGCATCACCGGCGAGGCCCGGGACCGGCGCCTCCGGTTCCCCGCGCCGTCCCTGCCCCACGACCTTCCGGTGCGGCTGGAGCGGCTGGAAGACCGGTCGGGTACTTCCCTGGAGGAGATGGCCTTGGCCGCCGGTCTGCCGGCGCGCCAGGCAAGGCTGTGGCGCATTGGGCGGCCTCCCAGCGAGGCGGAACTGCGGGCTATCGTCCACTTCGCCTGCGCCGTACCCGGCGGAATCGCCGTACTGCTGCGGGACGCTGCCCTGCCCTGGCCGGTGCGGGAGTAGTCCGGTGGGCCGCCGCCAGCAGTGGGTCTATCACATTGAGTCTGAGCACTTCCCGCCGGACTTCCCCCAGCGGTTGGACGCCTTCCGGCAGACCGCCGGATTATCTTGGCGGGGCCTGGCGCGATTGCTCAAGGTCAACGCCCGCACGGTGTTCCGCTGGAAGGCCGGGGCCGCCCCGGGCTCCGGCCACCTGGTCGCCCTTTTCAACCTGGCCGCTGGTATGGGGCTGCTGCACCTACTGCTGCCGGAGTTGGAGGAACCGGAGGGCGACAGTGAATCGCCGGAGTAGTTGACGCAAGTCTTCGGTACGCAAGCGACCTGGCACCGGTCTACCATCTTGGGGCAGCAACCTCGCTCGCCGAGATTGCTGTCTCAAGCATCAGAAAAACAGTTCTTCCAACTGGTGCACTACGCGGTACCTAGCTGGTGTTTCTCCAACTTCCAGCGCAGCAAAATGCGCCTTACCGCATTCCACTTTGGCGCGCTCGGAGTTGCGAAGGTCATCAAGGAACGACGTACCCTTGGTTTCGGCTACAAAATAGAGCCTTTCATGGCCTTCGTTTTCTATCAGAACGGCCCAATCCGGATTGTACGCGCCTAATGGGGTAGGCACTTGGAACCACCGCGGCAGCTTGGCGTACACTTTTACGGCGGTGTTCAACTCCAACTGCTCGGCAAATTTCGCCTCGTTGTGCGAATCCCATACCACATAGTCGTACACCGACTTTTTGGACGCCCGCATCTTGTTGAGATAGCCTGTCAGCTCCTCTCTTACAAACAGCTCCTGCGCGTAAAACGACTCGCTGCCCGAGCGGTGGTACTTGATACCGTCCACCAACGCGACCTGCTTACGGCGGTTTATGGCTTCCGCCGCCGTTTCGATGAACTTCTGCGGGTTAACGCCGAAATCGTCCAGCCTTCCGCTATCGCACAGGATTCTCCCGATGCTGCGCCGCGTCAACTGAGTGCGGTTCTGCAACTCGGTAAGCAGGTCGGGCAATTCAATCGCATCGTTGCGCAGACTTACCGACGCGCCAAATTCAAGTAGGTAGGGTTGCACGCCGCCTTGCCCAATCGGTACCCCGGCCCTGTCCCATTGTATCCTGGGCCGGGGTATCGCCGGCGCGTTGTTGAGGGCTTCCGCGCACTCCTTGAGCAAATCCTCGCTGTCAAATTTGACGCGGTAGGTGGTCTTGTGCTTGATACGCTCCCACAGGGCTTTGAAGTCCTCACCGTTCAGCACTGCCTCACGAGGCTGAACCCTGCGCCGTTCTTCAGCCTTCTTGATTTCGATACGGCCGGCTGCTTTGCGCAGCACTTCGGTTATCGCATCCCGCAACGGCTCAAGGTCGTCCGGCAGGGCCAAACTACCGTCATTCAACGCGTTTCTCAATAAGTCCGTTACTTTGCTTTCTTTGTCGATATAGCCTTTTGTTACGAGGTATCGCCATAATTCATTGGACTTTTCCACTCCCAGGCGTCCGCTTTCGCCTCCGTCGCTGCTTTCAATGTGGGCAAACTGGTGCTCTTCAACTACGCCGAAGCGGATCCCGGTCTCTTCCTCAATCTCGCGTTGTAGATTCTCCGCAAAATCCTCGTAGCTCTCCTGGGCGATGACGGTAAGCGTGTTGGCTTCAAATCCGCGCTGCCTTTCGCCGTTCTGGTTGACGCACAGGCGCGTGACGCCAGCCCAAAGGACTGCGAGGGTCTAGCACCCTCTGGAATGCTTCCAGCAGCCTAGGTCCGGTAGTGTATTAGTTTGAAATTTTGTAGCTGAAATAACATAGATTCCAGCTACAAATTCCAGAAATTGTAGGGCTAAAGAATTAAAATTGATACACTACCCCAGGTCCTAGCTGCTTGACTTTCTCCTCCATTCCCTCATTTTATTCCCTCATTTCGAGAACCGAAAGACCCTGCTGCAAAATGGAGGTTACTGCAACGAGTCAGGCTCCGGGCGCTCACCGCGTCCTGACCAGGGTGAGGACGGCGACGGCGGTACGGTCGTTCCGGCTGGCTTGAAGGAAATCGGGTGATGGCGGCCTCAGCTTTGTTCAACCAGGTGGCCGCTGTCTGAGCGGTGAAAATCGCCCGGGGATTGTAGTCCGCGTTGTGGCGTTCGTTCTGGAGGTCTCGGAAGAGGTCGGCGAAGACTTGAACGCTGGCGGAAAAGCCGGCCCGGTTCTGTTGCAGTTGAGCGCGGGCTTGGTTGTGGTCCAAGCCCCGGCAGGTCCGTACCAAGTCGTCGGAAGTCAGTTGGGCATGGGCCGCGCCGATCAGCGCGTCGGCGTTGCTGGCGGTGAGGGCATGGAACGCGGCGTAGTAGGCGTCGCTGATGGCTCGTCGTATCGCTGCCGGAGCGGGTTGGTTGGCCAGAGACCGGGGAGCCAGTCTTGCCCGCCCTGCGGTTATGAGTTCGGTCCAACTGATGGGAGTCGGGGACGGAAAGGGCGGCTGGGGAGTGCCGGTGGTCATGCCGGCAGCTCGCTTTGGTTGGCGTAGGCGATGGTAGGCCGGTCGAAGCCCCGCGCCGGCACAGCGGGTCAATGTTGGTGGAAAACTTGTTCAGCGCGTGCGCGTCCAGTTCGGGATGGCCGTCCTCGAAGATTACGGTGGTCCTGATGTAGTCGTCGCCGTCGGGGCCCGGCAGCAGTTCCGAGGTCACGTCGGCGATGACGAAAGCGTCGGACAGGTAGCCGGCGAGCTCCATGCGCACCAGGTCGGAAAAGTCAGCTAACGTTGCGTGAGAGGCGTTCATGGCGTTGACCCCCTGCCAAGTGGGATACTCGAATGTTATCACCACCGTCGGCCCGGTTGCACCAGGGGGCCGTCACCATCGCTGCCGACTCTCCCGGACAAATACAGAGACCGTCTTTGCGGGCGGTCTCGACCCTACCGGCCATGCGATGGGGGTGGTGGTTGGACGGCTATCATCGCCCGCAATCCCCGTCAACCGGGACGCCGGGGTTCAATGGGCAGGCAAGCGTAGCCGGGCGGTTCGCCGCACCGTCTGGCCCACGCTTCGTGTTCACCTCCTGACCACTCCCTGGGAATCGCTCCTGGACGCCCTCCGGTTCAGGGCCCGGTCCAGGATGGCGAAAGCACCGGAGTCCGCACCGTCAGCGGGTTCCTCCCGCCACAGCAGGGCTCGGGCGACCATACCGGCAACCTGGAGCAGGCAGTCGGCGTCGGGACTGCGGAAGGCCGGCCCTCCGATTATCCGGTCGATGGGAAGGTTGCGGGTATGCCGGCCGTCGCCGCAGGCGCCGACGCGCACGGGCACCGGGTTGTGGTTGCGCAGCCGCTCGTAGGTGCGGACGGCCATATCGTCGGGTTCCCGCCCAAAGATGAGGAAGGCGTATCCTCTCTCCAGGGCAGCGGTGGCGTTGACGCGGTTGTAGAGGCGGTCCAGGGCCACCTGCCGGTAAGCGGGCACGTCGTCCTTGTCCAGGCAGACGTTGACCGCTTGGACGCCGCCGGTCTCCACGGCAAAGTCCTCGACGATTCGCAGACCTTGTGCCACCACCTCCGTCCCGTGCGACGGCGACGGTTGCCCGTGGCAGGCGCAAGCGCAGGAATGCCCGGTAGTGATAGCGGTGGTCAGCAGGTCGCTGGTGCGCAGCTCGCCGTCGGCCGAAATGCCGTAGCGCTGTTCCAACCGGCGGCGCCATTCGCGGACGCGGCGGTGCAGCCGGTTCCAGGCCCGGGCGTCCACACCGAGAGCGGTGCGGACGTGATGACGGCGGCCCTCGGCCTCCACACAGTAGTACAGTCTCATAAGTATGTTCTCCTTTGTTGGTGGTCAAGTCAGCGGGGTTGGAAGGCGTAGTCCGGCACATCGCCGCTGCGGGCGGTCCAGGCCCTCCCCAACGGCCCGACACGCTCCACCAACTCCCGATGCGAAGCTAGCAGAGGCGCCCGCACCCGGGCGCGTGCCATCTCGCGGACTGCGACTTCCAGGAAGTGGGTCAGGGCGATGGGGTCGTCGAAGACCACCAGGACCAGGGGTTGAGCGCCGTGGTCGTCGGTAGGCCGGTGGGTGGCGTAATAGCGCAGGTAGGGGGCGATGCGGGCGGCCATGGTGGCCGGTCTCACGGCGCGGCGCTCCCACTCCAGGAAGAAGGGCCATACGCTTTCGCCCCGCCGGAGCAAGCCGAAGGCGTCGGGATGGACCGAGCGCAGCTTTCCCAAGTGGCGGAAGTAGCGGGACGCCCGTCGGGGCGGGTCCAATTGGATGATCCCCCGGGAGCGGGAACGGGCCTGTCGGCACAGGGCGGCGACGAAGGCGTGGACGGCGTCGGTGTGCTCGACGTTGCGGAGCAACTGTCGGGTCCTGGTTCCGGCGACGTTGCGCCAGTCCAGGGGAGCCTCGGGGTTGATGGGCAGGGCGCTCCATCTCCTCTTCGCGTCGCCCGGCGACGTGCGGTCGCGGCGGGCCAGCATGACCAATCCCCTATCGGAAAGGGCTAGGCGGCGCTCCCCGTTCACGTTCACGTCAATCAACAGCCGCAATTCCGCCAATCGCGTCGTCACCTGGGACAGACGCGACCGCTTCACGCCCAGCAGGGCGCCCAGGTGTCGGGGCGACAGCCAGGGCCAGTCGGATAGGAGGTCCACGGCCCGCTTCTCCACCGGCTTGAGCACCGACGGCAGGAGGCAGTCGGCGTCCGGGTCCAAGCCGTCGGGCAGAGCGGCCCGTTGCGGCGGCTTGCGCAGGGGCCAGGTTCGGGGCGGCCCGGTGTGGGCCAGGGCCGTTTGCAGATCCAGGGGCGCGGGACCGGAGGGAGTGCGCCAGACGGCGGCCCCGGCCCCGGCGGATGCCGCGTCACCTTCCAGCGCCAGGAACACCGGCCCGGGCAGGGCCGTTGCCAGCCGCCGGGCCTGGCGCAGGCGTACCTCGTCGGGCAGCAGCATCAGCACGGCGCTGGTCTGCTCTCCCTGCCCCAGCCGCCAGAGGCGCTTGGCGAAGGCGGTGCGGTCGGCGGCGCTGCCCTGCCGAACCACCGCCAACGTCCGGCCATCGGGCAGGGCGACGGCGGCGTCCAGGGGCATGGCCCGATACCAGCGGAAGACCGGGGGGTGAAACACCTGGGCGACGGCGCAGGCCAGCCGGTAGACGACGGCCACGGCGTCCAGCCGTTCCAGCAGGCCCCGCCGCCACTGGCGGGAGACGGGGCGCGTGAACAGCAGTTCCTCCAAGGACACCCCTTCCAGCTCGGCCAGCCGGTCCACTGCGGCGGCGGTGAGCGCGTAACGGCGGGTTGGGGGAACCAGGGCAGAGGCGTGGGGGACGGCTGCCACCATCCCCTCACGCTCCAGCCACGAAACGGCCTGGTACACGGCGCCCCGGGACCAGCCGGAGAGGGCGGCCAGTTCCAGCCGGTCCAGGAAGGGCATACCGGCCAGGCGACGCAGGGCATCGGCCTGGCAAGGGTTGGGCGTCATTCGCCGTCCTCCCCTTCCGAGGCGTCCTGCTGGCGCTCAAGCAGCAATCGGCGGTACTCGCTGACGTTCTCCTCGCCGCTCTCCGCCTCACCCTCCGAGCCGGACTGCTCATTGTCCGGTTCCTCCGGCTTCGGCGCTCCGGTGGGCGGCTGGAAGTGCTTGCTGCGCTGCCCGTCCCGGCCCAGGTCCTTGGGGGCGGGCTGTTGTTTCTGGTCCGGCGGGTTCTGGCTCTGGCGGATGCGCTCCACTTCCTTGCGGAACTCCTCCACCCGCCGCCGGCCCTGCTCCTGCTGGGCGGCGATCTCCGCCGCTGGCGTGATGTACGCCAACGCGCCGTCGCGGATGCGCCGGGCCACGGCCAGGCTGCCCGGCTCGGGCCGGCGCACCATCATGGAGAAGGGCGGCATCCGCTCCGTGCCCGCGGTGGCGCGGACGTAGCAGTGGTGCACGTCCAGGGACACGATGTCGTCCTCGGACACCCGGTCCTTGCCCAGCTCCCACACCAGTTGCCGGGCGTCGCTGCCGGCCACCTGGAAGGCGGCCAGGCAACCCACGTTGGCCAGGATGGTGTCGCGCATGGTGCGGGACAGGTCGTCCAGCTTGGCCAGGCTCTGGGTGGCAAGAATGAAGGACGCGCCGAACTTGCCCAACTCGGACAACATGCTTTCGTAGTCCACGCCGGGCATGGACTGCATCTCGTCCACCACTACCAGCGCGCCCCGGCGTTCCTCCGGCGGCAGGGCGCCCTGCTCCCGGATCACGGCGTCCACCAGGTTCAGCAAAGACGCGCCCACCAGGGCGGCCACGTCGCGGCCCACCGCGCCCTGGGCGGTGGACACCAGCAGGATGCCGCCCTCCCGGATGGTCCGGCGCAGGTCGATGGTGGAGCGGGGCTGGCCGATGATGGCCCGGGCCGTCTCCGAGGAGGCGTAGTAGGACAGCCTGGTCTGCACCGGGGCCAGGGCGTCGCCCTGGTAGTCCCTTCGCCAGTTGGCGAAGATGCCGCCCCACCAGTCCATGATGAATTGGTCGGAGACCCGGGTCAGGACGCCGGTGCGGTAGTTGTCGTCGGACAGCAGGGGCAGGCCGTCCAGGAGGGTGAACTGCTCGTCGTCGGCGGTGGCCGGGTGGCGGTTGGCCTCGTGAAGGCTCTTCACCGTGTGCTCCAGGATGGACTGCATCCTCGGCCCCCACTGGTCCCACAGGCCGTGGGCGACGCGCACCACCGAGTCGGCGGCGCGGTCGCGGTCGGCGAAGATGCGGGCGTCCAGCAGGTTGATGCCTGGAAAGCCACGGGGGTCGGCCAGGTCGATGAGCTTCACCCGGTCGGCGATGGACTCCGGCACCTGCTCCAGCAGGGCGCCCACCAGGTCGGCGTGGGGGTCGATGACCACGATGGCGTCGTGGTCCCGGCCCGCCGCCTTCTCCCGGAGCTTGTGGGTAACGACGTGGTGCATCAGGGTGGACTTGCCCATGCGGGTGCGGGCCACGTAGAGGTGGTGGCGGCGCAGCAGGTCCTCGGGGAAGCGTATCTCCCGGGGACGGCCCGCCGTGGTGTCGCCCACCAGGGCGCCGCCCCGGACGCCCCGGGCCGAGGGCAGCAGCGCCCGGGAGCCGGAGCGTTCCAGGAGGGGCGTCTCGTCCCGGGCGCCGGGCGGGTGCCAAAGGGCCGCCGCCTCGCGGACGCCCAGGACGCTGCGCTTGCCGAACAGCCCCGGCCCGGTCGGATGGAGGTTCATCACGGGAACGATGGGCCTGACCCGGCTCGCCTTGAAGCGCGCTCCAGCGGGGTGGTCGTAGTGTCGGTAGGCGGCGGCCACCGGCTCCAGCACCTCCTTGGCCCGTTTCAGGCCCGTCCCAGGGTCGCCGGCCTCGGGCAGCACGGCGATGATCTCCAGTTCGCCGTCGAAGGCGATGCGGGCCACCTTCTCCTTGATGATCAGGGGGTCGTAAACGCGGTTGCGGGCCTGCTTCCAGCGCCACCAGCCCCAGCCGGCCACGGCCAGGCCCAGGGCGGAGCCGATGCCCAAAAGCGCGGCCTTCCAGATCTCGCCGTCCTGGACCCACAGGTAGCCCCGCAGGGCCGCCAGCGCCCCCACGCCCAGGACGGCCATGGTCACGCCGTCCAGTTGCAGGGGCCGGGTCTGGTAGGTGTAGGAGGGGTCGGGGCGCTGGTGGCCGGGGTTTCTGAAGGCTTTCTGCTGGTGGGCCTGGGACCAGTCGGGACCAAGAGAGCGCAGCAGCAGCCGGGCCAGGACCCGCTCGCCGTCCTTCAGGTTGGACAGGGCGCCGATGATGGCGATGAGGGGGTCGGAACCCGGGTCCAGCAGGTCGTCGTCCCGGAAGGTGCGCAGCGGCACGTAGTCGGGGCCGGAGGCGCGCAGGGTCATCCCCCACGCCTCCTCGCCCCGGTGGACGAAGATGGGGTCGTCCTCTGGGTCAACCTCCTGGATGCGGGCCTGGGGGTAGTGGGCGGCCAGTTGCCCCCTGACCACCTCGCGGTCCAGGCAGCGGGCCAGCAGGGTCACGCCGTCGGCGGCGCCGGCCAGTTCCAGGGCGAAGGGTTCGGGGACGGCGATGGACTGGAGCAGGTTCTCCACGCCCAGCATGGTGCGCTCGCCGGTGCGGGGCGGCGTCACCGCCAGCAGCACCGGGGCGCTGGACCTGCGGTTGCCGAATAGTATCCGTCTTGGGTTCAGGTTCAAATTCATATCTTCCTTCCTTTCAACTCCTATCGGGTTGGGTGTCGTGATCATGGGTTACTCCCGGTTAATGCCTGGGTCCGGGCCGCCACTCGATTACCTCGGTCTCCTCCGGCGTGGCCTCGATGCGGACGGGGAAGCGGTTGCCCCGCGCCAGCAGCAGCCCGTCACCGCGTGGACAGGACAAAAGCCAGCGTTGCAGTTCCACCGGCAGGTCGAAGGCTTCGCCCACGGCGCTCACCGCCGCCGCGTCCTGTTGCAACAGCAGCTTGAAGGCGGCGTTCTGCAACAGCGCCCGGCCGCTGTGTCCGGTGATGGCCCGCGAGGAGTCCTCGCTGAGAAGGTCCTGCACGTCCTGGGTGATGAACTGCAACCCCAGGCGGTGCTTGCGGGCCCGTTTCGCCATGCTGACCATGAAGGCGGCCCCTTCCGGGTGCTGCATGATGCTCCACACCTCGTCCACCACCAGCAGCCTGGGCCGGGGGTCCTGGGCGGCGGCGGCCCACACCGTCTCGGTGCAGACCATCGCGGCAGCGGGACGCAGTTCCGGTTCCAGCAGGTGCAAATCGAACACCGTCACCAGGGCTTCGTGGGCCAGCAGGTCGTCGCCCTCGTCGGAAAGCAGGTCCCGCAGGCTGCCGGTGGCGAAGGGGCGCAGCAGATGGGCGATGTCCGGGGTCTCCCCTTCCAGGTAGGCGTAGAAATCCCGGAAGCCGGTGCGCTCCCGGCGCTGGGCGTAGTAGGAGGCCAGGGCGTGGTCCAGGCTGGAACGGCGCTCGGCGCTCAAGCGTTCCCCCACCATCACCTCGATCAACCGGCGCAGGCTGCCGATGCGCTGCAACTGTTCTTCGCTGTCGCCCCGGTCGATGACAAAGGGGTTCAGGCCCTGGCCCGGAACGCCGGGGGACAGGACGCGCCCGCCCGCCGCCCTCGCCATGTCGGTGTACTCGCCCTCCGGGTCGATGACGTAGGCCCGCACTCCCCGGCACAGACCCCGCAATACTCCCAGCTTGGTCGCGAATGATTTACCCGAACCCGACCGCGCCAGGACGGCGGTGTTCGCGTTGAGGTGGGTGCCGTCGAAGGGGTCATAGACTATGGGAGCGCAGGCCCGCAGGTCGATGCCGTAGAGGGTGCCGGAACGGGTGTCCAGGTCCGGCGGCGAGAAGGGGAACAGCCGCGCCAGGCTGGAGGTGTCCAGCGTCCGCCACACCGCCACGGCGTTCAGGCCCAGGGGCAACGTCGAAAGCAGCCCCTCCCTTTGCCGGAAGTCCAGGTTGTCCAGCTTTCCCAACGTGGCGGCGAAGTGGGCCCGGGACTTCTGGGTCAGGTCCTTCAGGGTGTCCGCGTCTTCGGCGTGGAGCGTCACCGACAGGGAAGCGTGGAACAGCCTTTCCCGGCCCCGCTGCACCTCGTCGCGCAGGCGGCTCACGTCTTCCAACGCGATCTCCGCCTCGGGCGACAGGGACCGGCCCCGCTTGAAGGACAGCGATTGCGCCGACTCGAAGCGGACCTTCTGCCACTCCAGGGTGCGGGCCGCCTGCTCCGTGGGGATGGCGCCCAAATGCACCGACAGGTCCATGGGCGCGCCGGCGGCCATCAGCCCTTGCAGGAAGCCGGGGGCCAGGGAGCGGGGCCACTTGCCCAGGTGCAGGGAGCGGGTCAGGCGCCCGCCGATGCGGATGTCGCGCCGGTTCACCTCGACAGAAAGTTCCTCGTCCTCATTCCTTTCGTTGGGCGACCCGCCCAGGGCGGTGGACAGCCAGAGCAACCGCAACGGCTCGCCGTTCAGGGGAAACACCCCCAAACCGGCTCGGGCCAGGAGGCCGCGCAGTTCGTCGGCGCGGGTGTACTCGCAGACGGCGTAGAAGCGCCGGTCCAGGATGCCTTCGCGGGTTTCCAGGGTGGTCAACAGCCGCCCCAGGCTGTCGGCGGCGTCCTTCGTCTGGCGGGGCAGGTCTTCGGGCTGGGCCTCGGCCAGCTTGTCCTTCAAGCCTTTCAGCACCGGCGGGTGCTGCCTTAACAGCAGTTGCACCGGGAAGTCCACGGCGTTCAGGGAACCGGCGAAGGCGCCCAGCTTGGGTTCGTCCAGCTCCAGCCCCATCACTTCCATGACGGCCAGCTTCACCCCGTCCAGCCGCACCGGGCCGTCGTCCTCCAGGTGGGACAGCATGAAGAACAGGGACAACGGGGGCGGCGGCTTGGGTTCCGCCGGCGCTTCTTCAAGGTCCTGGGGTCGGGACCGGCCCGGCGGCCAGCGCCGGGCCAGGTCCTTCAGGTGGTTCGGGTTGGGTAGCGTCAGTTTCGTCATTCACAACTCCTTTCGTGTTTCTATGAGCCGGGCAGGACGGTAATGATCTTGCCGATGATGCCGAAGGCGATGGCCTTGGCCAGCAGCACCACCACCAGGCCGACCACGGCCATGATTACGGCGTTGCGCGCTCTACTGCCCCGGCCCTCCCCCTCGGCGCCCTCGGCCATCAGGACGAATCCCGCCCAGACGATGGCGAAGAAGCACAGGCCCGCCCCCACGTAGGCCATGCCGGTGAGAACCGCGTCGAAGGCGGCGGTGAGGCTGTCCATCTCGTCCTGCTGCAGCGCGGCGGCCACCGTCGCCAGCGCCGCAAGGGAGGACAGCAGCAGGGCGGTCAGTCTCTCCGCCATAGCCAGCTCCACCAGTTGGAACCGCCCACGGGGGTCTGCTCCACCTTGGGCGGCGGGGGCTTGGGCGGGGGCACGTAGAGGACCTGGTAGGGGTCGTCGGCCCAGACGCCGAGGCCGGGCGGCAGAGGGACGCTCTCCGGCCGGGTGCGGGTTACGTCGGCGCGCTGGTGCTCGGTCGCCCGCACGTGCTCCGGGTGGTGGACGTAGACGCGCACCGTCTTGGTATAGCTGCTTTCGCCGCAACTGCACCTCACCCGGCGGGTGTGCACGTCGGTCCTTGCCGGGTGGTGAACGGTCTGCAACATGGGCGGCCGGGGGACGTTCAGGGTCGCGGTCAGCTCCGCCGTGATTTCCAGGTCGTTGGCCGCTCTCCGGTTCGCCACGGGCAGGGTGAAGATAGTCTCGCCGTCGGGCACAAAGGACACGCTTGCGGCGTGGCCTCCCCACCGGACGGTGACCGTTCCGGCAATGCCAGTCACGGTGGCGTCCAGCATCGCGGGGACGGACTGGCTGAAGTGGCCGCCGTAAACCGCCAGGTCCTCCTCGTGCCTGGTCTCGGTGATGCACTCCGAGGCGATGACGCCCCTGATGCTGCCCGGCGTCCACTCCAGGGAGGCGACCTCCAGGTCGCACAGCTCCCCGTCGGCGGAGGGCAGGGGGTAGGGGATCTGGTGGCTCTTCAGGGACGCGGCACCGGAAAAGCCCAATGGGTCCTGCCAGGAGAAGGTGAAGGACGGCGACGGGCCGTTCAGGGTCAGGTTGTAGCTCCTGGCTTCCCCTTCCCGCAGGCTGGTGTTGAAGCTCATCTTCAAGGTCTTGCCCGTACTGCCGCCGAAGACCCGCCCCTTCAGGTCCAGGTCGTGGGCCGCCCGCAGGGTGACGGCGGCGGTGTCGCCGGACACCGCCAGCCTCTCGACGTAGACGCGGCGTCCGGGAACCGGGTCCGGCGGCTGGAAGTAGATTTCGTCCAGCCGCCAGGCGTCGCCGTAGCCCTCGTCCGGGTCGTCGGCCAGGGCCGTTCCTGGAATCGTCACCAGGGTCAGCGCCAACAGTCCGGCCAATGCCAGCAACTTGTACCAGGGTTTCCGGCCATGGGTCTCCCGGATGTTCTGCTTGGCCTTGTCCCCGTCCCGGGCGTGTCGCCGCTTGCCGAACCAGCCGTGGGGCCGGAAGGGACGCTGCCCCTTCTTCCGCGCCGCCTTCACCGCCCGGCCCACGCCGGAGGCGGCCTTCTTCGCCAACAGCCGCAGCGGGTCGGGCCTGGCCTCGGGCTGCGGGGGCGGCTCGCTGGCCGCCAGCTCCGCCGGACACCCGGCGTAGCGCCGGGCCCCCAGGTGGAACTTCAGCAGGTCGGCGGCCACCAACGGCAGCCCCCGGCCTCCCACCCTGCCCACGGTCATGGCGACGCCCAGGATACCCAGCAGGATGGCCAGCCCCAACTTGAACCCCGAGGGGCCGAGGAGGAAGTAGCGATAGACCCCGTAGGCCAGGGCGCAGGTCGCCACCACCGCCACGACCTGGGGGAAGGTGAACCACAGCAGCGCCCTGTCCTCGGCCTGCACGTGGGTGGGAACTTCGTGATCTCTCATGCCTTCCCTCCTAGCTGCCCGGGTCAGGTTCCGGGGTGGCTTCCAGAGCGCCGCCGGTGGTGGGGTCGGGCACGCTGGGGTCCACCGGGTTGCCCACCACCGCGTTCATCACCAGCTCCACCACGCCGTAGGCCACCAGGGCCAGCACGATGCCGGCCAGGGCGGTCATCATGGCGCTCTTGCCCCGCTCCATCTGGTTGGGCGCGCCGGAGGCGGTGAGGTACAGGTAGGCCCCGTAGATGAAGTAGCCCACGCCCACGACGCCCACCAGCCCCAGCAGGATGCCCACCAGGTTCGATATGGTCTGGGTCAGGTCGTCCATAGAGTTCTTCTCCTTTTCGCTTGTTTGACTTGTCGGTCCGCTTTCGGTCGGGTTGGTCCTCGTCCTTACTGGCACATGGCTCACCTCCCGGGGGCTGGACGGCGCGGAACGGGTCTACGCCGCCCGGTTGTCGTGATTTCGGCTACGGCCCCTGGCTGCGGGGCGTGGGTCCGCCCTGGGCCGGGGCGGTGCTGTTCTGGGCTGCCGAGTTGACGGCGCCCCCGGCGGTGGAGGCCGCGCCGGATGCCGCCGCTGCCCCTGCCGCCGCGCCCGCTCCGACGGGTCCTCCAGCGGCGGTTCCGCCGGCCAGCAGGCCCAGGGACCGGGCGGAGCGCATCATCCCGCCGGGCAGGGACAGCCCGAAGTAAAGGGTGTGCAGCCAGGCGTCGAAGGTGCCGTGATGCCCCAGCATCGACGGCACCCGCCCGGCCAGGTACATGAAGGCCACGGCCATCAGCAGCTTCCACACCAGGTCCTGCACCGACTCGAACTCGCCGATGGCGGCGAACTCGCCCAGGAAGGCGAAGCCCATCGCCACGGCGATGAGCTGCACCGCCTGCTGGAACACCGCCGTCATAAAGAGGCGCAGCCAGTGGCGGCCCCAATTCGCCGTGTGGGGCAGGATCCACAGCCCCAACGCGATGGGCGCTAGGGCCAGCAGGATGTCGATCAGGGCCAGGCGCAGGATCATCTGCACCAGCAGGTAGAGCAGGAAGAAGCCGAAAACCAGGTAGAGCAGGGCGATGAAGATCGCCAACCCGACGCTGGCGGTCTCCACGGCGGCCAGCAATGCGAACAGGGGCGCCCGCAGCAGGTCGCCGGGGGTGACGTTCAGGGTGGCGGCGATGAACTGGGACACGGCGTGGGCCACGTCGATGACCAGGGCGCACCACCACAGAGACGAGGCGGCGGCGGTGAGTCCCAGCACCAGGCGGGGAACCATCTCCCGCCAGCCCGACTGGTGACGGCCCAGGTGTTCCTGGACGATGAAGCTCAGCCCCATCCAGCCCAGGATGACCGTCAGGGCGGCGGTGGTCACGGCCCAAACCGCCCACCACGCCTGCTGCACGAAGGGGTGGGCGTAGGTCAGGCCCGGCGGGGTTCCGGTGAGGATGTCTCCCATAGCTCGCTAACCTCCCCTGCACTCGGCGACGTCCGTCTGGAGCACGCCCTGCACCACGCCGCACAGGGTTCCGTGAACTCCCTGGATGACCCACCGGGCTCCGGCCCGGGCCCAGCGGTCCGGGTCCAGGGCGCCCAGCACCCGGTCCCACAACCCCCTGGGCTGGTGGACCGGGATCAGGGCGTAGAAGACGTGGTGGTCGCCCCCGTCCTGGCGGGGCACGGCCAGCATCAGCAGGAACGCCTCCTCCGGGTGGAGTTCGGGCTGCTCGTCCAGGGCCGGGTACTCGAAGGTGTACTCCCAGCCCTCGGCCAGGTGCTTCTCGCCGCCCTGCACCCGGTAGGTGTTGGTCAGCCAGTCGCCGGTGTCCGGGTGGCGGACGGCGTAGTAGAGAACGCTGACCTGGCGGCTGAAGATGGGCCGGGCCACGAAGTCGCCGTGCTTCTTGCGCTCCACCAACTGCCGGTCCCGGTTGACCAGGCTGATGTCGTCGGCGGGGGGAGGGGATTGGGCCAGGGCACCGCCGCTGGCGGGGATGGCGACGATGGCCGAAAGCAGCAGCGCCGCCGCCAGCAGGGCCAGCCTTCTGGCTCTGCCGGAACCGAAAAAGAAACGCCGGAACATGGTTGCCTCCTGTCGGTCGGTTTGAGACCGGATGTTCTGCAACCAAGTCTGGCGATGTGGCGGGCCGGGCGGAATGCCTTATATGGGGTGACGCGCGCGTCACCCCATATAAGGCATGGGACTTATGGGGGGCGGTGTGGTGTCATACCCGTGTACAGGGATTTGGAAGTAGTGGACAGTTGTCCAATCCGGTCCGATTGAACCTGAAATCGGGGGAAAGCGCCCCCTACCGGACGGTTGCAGCGAACACCTGGGTTCCAGGGCAGCTTCCATCGTCCCTGGACAGCGCCAAGTAGGAAATCGGACAGTTGTCCAGCGGCCTGGGCGGGATATTCTGGACAGTGGCAGGAAGGAAATCGGACAGTTGTCCAGCGAGGAGGGCAGTGTCATGGCGGAGAGCGAGCAATACCCGGATGCCACCCGGAGCGTGGAAAGCCTGCGGGAACTGCGGCTGGCGGCGCTCCTGGGGGACCTGATCGGTGAGCAGGGCAAGACCCGGGCGGCGGAGACCCTGGGGGTCAGCCCCCGCACGTTGACCCGGTACGAGGAGTCCCGGCGGCTCACGCCGACGCTGGCCGGGGCTTTGGAAAGGCTCCTATTGGAGGGGGGCGGGTCGGCGGCGGCCACCCAGCGACACCGGCTGGGGACGCTGGAGGACGGGCTGAAGGAGTTGAAGGTGGCGCTGCGGGACGGGCTGGCGGAATTGCGCAAGGAGGCTCAGGCGATGGATGAGCGACAAACCAATGCGCTGGCGCAGTTGCAGGAACGGGTTGAGGCACTGGAAAAGGCGGGGAATACCGCGCTGCCAGTTGGTGGCGCGGCCTCAGCGAGCAATGCGGCGCCGGTGAACAGGCCCGTGGTCCAGCGGCCCCGTCGGACCTACTACGACCTGGTGAAGGCCGATGCCGAACCCGGCGAGGAGCTGGTGTACGGCGACGCGGCCACGGCGGTGATCGTCCAGTGGCGCGAGGCCCGGGATGCCTATGGTCAGACCAGGGACGCCCTGGAAAAGCTCAACGTCCGGCAGCGGTGGCTGGAGCTGGAGGTCGAGTTGATTGAGAAGCACCAGCTGACCCTGCCGCCCAGGACCTATCCCTGGGACCGGGGCGACCGCCGGCAGGAGGTCCGGCGCCGCAACGAGTTGCTGGACGACGTGATAGTGGACCGCAAGATGCTCCGGCTGCGGCGGTTCCTCACCTTCGGTTTGTGGCGGAAGTAGGCCGCCAGGGGTTGCCCCTGTGGATGCCGTCGGAACGGCCATTCCGAACGTGCTGGTTGGCAGTGAATGATTGGCGCGGGAGGGGGCAAAAGAGTGGGTTTCGGGGTTCCCAGGGCGGCGCAGGGCGTGAATAATTGAATGCGTTGTCTGGCTTTTTCCAGTGTTTCCAGCCCAGAAAACTGGAGGGTCCATCCCCGACCCGGACCGTTGACTTGGGATCGAGCCCTGCTCTCCCTGGGACGTTCCATCAAGGGATAAGCGCCCGCCCGCTGCGTGATGCGGAACCGGGGTCGAGCCTTGCTCCTCCGGCGACCGGTTCGATGCGGTGCATCAGGTCAATCTCACGTTCACCTACGCCAAGGAGGTGGTTAGCAGAACCAAGACCCGGGCCAGGGACTCCGGCCCCTTCATCCCCATCTGCGGAGCGGCTGACCGCTTCGTAGTTTCTTCCCACACCTGCGGTTGGCGCGGTAATCCCGCCCCGGCCGCTTCCTCACGCCTGCGGTAAGTCGGGCCTGACCCCACCGCAGCCTCGTTTACGGCGCGACGGTCGGCGACGTTCTTCGCCTTGACCCTCGCCTGGGCCGGGCTGCGTCTGCTGTTGCGGTCCCTCCGTTGGTCGGTGTTTCGCCACCTTGACCGACGGACGGGCCGCGCTTCTTTTCTCTTCCCTTACCGCTCCGTATCCCTTGCCAGGCATCCGGCCCAGGGCGGAGCGCGTCCGGTTTCCACTCAATCCCCCATTCCTTTGTTCCAAGTTACACGACCCGCGGTCCCCGGATGCCGCGTGGGTCAAACGCGCAAACGTCAATCACAGAAAAGGAGGCGAATATGACAGGCGTGATTAGGACAATCTCGGCGGCGGTGAAGGCGGGCCGGTTCTGCTGGCGGCACAAGCGGCTCACCCTGGCGGCGGTGGTGGCCCTGCTCATCCTGGGGCCGCTGCTCACCGGGTCCGGCGGCGGGACGTTTTTCCTCAACCTGGTCGGCCTGGGCATTGCCGCCCTGGTGGTGCGGGGGATCGTCCAGGGCGGGAGGGGCCGGCAGGCCAATTGCCGGTGCAACTGCCAGCGGCAGCGCACCAACACTCAACAACAGGGAGGCAATCCATGACCACGATGACACTGGAAACCACGGCATCGGTCCGCCGGTTGGAGGAACTGGTGGACCGGCTCTTGGCGGCGCTGCTGGGCGATGGCGCCCTGGCGGACGCGGCGGCGGTCAGCCTGACCAGGACCGTCCACGAAGCCCGGCGGCTGCGGCAGTCGGGCGACTTGGACGGGGCGCTGGAAGCGTTCAACGGAGTGGCCACAGGCAACGCCAGGGACGGCCAACTGCGGTGGCTCTACGCCGAGTGGCTGGACATCGCCCGGCGCCGGTTCGCCGGTGAAAGCGCCTTGCTCTACAGCCCGGCCACCGGCAGGGCGGCGGTTCTTGTTCCTGCGAGTAACGACGGTGGTGTGACGCTGGAAGTCTCTGCCGTCCTGGGGATGCGCTGGCCGGTGGGCAAATTGGTCTCCCGGCGCAGCCTGCGGGGGCTGAAGCTGCTGCACAAGCAGGGAGGAGCGTCATGGTCGTAACGACATCGGACAAGGTGGACATCGCCGAACTCAAGGCGCGCCACTCCCTGGCCGACGCGGTGGAGGCCGCCGGGATTGTCCTGCACGGCAAGGGGCGAGTGCGGCAGGGAGTGTGTCCCTTTCACCAGGAAGCGGAAGGAAGCTTCACGGTGTACGCCGATAGCGAGAGGTTCTGGTGCTTCGGGTGCGGGGCGGGCGGCGACGTGCTGGACTTCGTGGGCCGGATGGAAGGGCTGACGTTGCCGGAAGCCATCCGGCGGCTGGACGACGGCTCGACACCGCCGGTGGCGCCCTCGGCGGTTCGTCCTTCAGCAACTGGACAACCCGCCGCCCGGTCCGTTCCGCCCCGCGATCCCGCCCTGCTGACGGCGGCGGCAAGGTTCTACGTGGGGCAACTGCGGCCCAGCTGGGTAGCCCTGCAATACCTGGCCTCGCGGGGCATCGGCGCCGACGCCGCCCGGCGGCTGGGCCTGGGCTACGCCAGCGGCGACGGGTTGCGGGACTACCTCGGCTCCGCTGGTTTCAACCCCGACCGGCAACGGGCCTCGGGGTTGTTCCTGGAAAGGGGCACCGAGCGGTTCGCCGGGATGATCACCATTCCCGACACTGCCAACGGCCTGGTCTGCTGGTTCACCGGGCGGGCCATTGACGCCGCAACCAAACCCCGGTTCCAGGCGTTGCCAGGCTCCAAGCCCCTCCTGGGACTGGCTGCCCTGGGTCCGGCGCCGCCCTGGGTAATCGTCGCCGAAGGCGTCTTCGACTACCTCACCCTCACGGCCTGGGGCTATCCCGCCGTCGCCGCCCTGGGCACGCAGGGGATGGACAAGGTAGCCAATGCGTTGCGGGGCTGCCCCCGGGTCTTTCTTGCCTTCGACAACGACGACGCGGGCAACACGGCGGCGGCCAGTCTCCGCAACCTGCTGGGCAACCGCGTCGCCGTGGTCAACCTGCCCGAGGGCGTCGCCGACGTGGGCGAACTGGCAACGCTGACCAATGGCAAACGCCTCTTCCGCAGGCTGCTGCGACGGGCGGCCCACAACGCCCGCTAGTCAACTCTTCCCCCACCAACCTTCTCTCTACCGGCCCGCCTGCAACGGCGGGCCTTCTCTTTTCCCCACAACCCAACGGCACGACGGGGCATCCGGCCCTGCTCACGGCTTCGCTTGGCGAATGCCGCTTCAACCAACGGCACATCCAACATCACAACGCAAAGGAGCGAACTCATGGGTAATGGAAACGGCAACCACAGCAACAACGGCCACGTCAACCTCAACGGCAACGGCGCCCACCCGGACTCCGCCGACTTCACCGGCCACGACCTCCTGTGGGACGGGCTGCCCCCTGCCGTGGTCAACGCCTTGGAGCAGCCCCTGGACCCGGCCCTGGTCTCCCGGCGCGACGGGCGGGGCAACCGCCGGTACGACTACCTCGAGGGCCACACCGTCATCGACCAGGCCAACCGGATCTTCGGCTACGGCGGCTGGGGTTACGAACTCGTGGGCGACGTGAGCCTGCGGCGGATGGAGAAGGTCGACGTCAGGACCGGAGAGGTCAAGGTCTCTTACGCCTACAGCGCCCAGGTGCGGGTCTCCGTCAACGGCGCGCCGTCCCGCACCGACATCGGCTTCCACATCGTGGCCGAGGATACGCCGGAGGGCCACGACACGGCCTGCAAGGGGGCTGTCACCGACGGCCTGAAACGGGCGCTGCGCACCTTCGGGAACCGCTTCGGCAACGGGCTGTACGGGGACCAGCCTGCAACTACCAGCCGCCCCAGGGCGCAGCGTTCGGAAGCTTCCGCCAACGGCAACTCCGGCCAGGGCAACAACGGCAATGGCCGCCGGGACGGTTCCTACCTCCAGCAGTTGCGGGGACGGCTCATCGCCCTGGGCGCGGAGCAGGGCTTCGACGAGGGCCAGGTGCGGGCGGCGGTGCGGAAGCAGACGGGCCAGGACCTGGACGACCTGCCCGCCAGGGACCTCAAGCCCCTGGTGGAGGGGGCGGCCCGCAAGGTCAACGAGGCGAAGGAAGCCGCCAACGGCAACGGGTAGACACCGTTGCCAACACCATGCAACGGGGCTGTCTCCATCGCGGGACGGCCCCGCTTCTCATTTGCAGGAACAAGGAGGAAACGGAAATGACGGCAACCACCATCCACACCCCCTGGGGCTGGTCCCAGGACATCGAGGAACTGGCCGAGGGCATCTGGCGGGTCGAAACCGCCGGCCACGGCGGGCTGAAGCTGAGCCGGGAGCGGTGGTACTCACTGCCCGACCGCGTGCGGGACGCCTTCCTCAACCCGACCTTCGCGGAAGAGGATTGCGAGGAACCCATTGCCCGGACCCTGCTGGGCATCGGCGACGCCAGGGACCGGGAACTGGCCCTCAAGATCGCGGGCTACTTCGACCGCTACACCCCGGCGCTGTCCTTTCTGCGGGCGGTGGACACCGGCCCCCACTACCACGTGGTCGCCTGCTCCGGCGGCCACGCCGCCGACCCCTTCGGGCGCTTCGACACCGGGGAGGCGGCGGAAGCCTTCGCCAGCGACGCGGGCAACGTGCGGGACTACGGGCGGATGGAGGCCATCGAGTGCGGCAAGACCCGCTGCCGCCGGGGAGGTGGCTGATGGTCGGCGCAACTACAACCACCCGGCCCCGGCCCCGCAGCCTGCCCAGTGTTACCACGAAGCTGGGCACCGAGCTGGGCAGCCTGTTCGTCACCGTGGGCCTGGACGATGACGGCCAGCCCTTCGAGGTATTCGGCTCGTTGGGCAAGGCCGGTAGCCTGCAACACGGTATGACCGAACTGGCCTGCCGGTTGGTCTCGCTGCACCTGCGGCGGGGGACGCCTCTCGACGAAATCGTGGACCAGTGTCGGGGCATAAGCGAGATGCAGCCCTGGCCCGACGTGATGGAGGACGGCAGGACGGTGTACGTGCGGGGCCTGGGCGACGCCATCGCCCTGGTCCTGCGGGACTACCTGGCAACGTCAGCCGAGGCGGAACCTACGGAAATGCCCGTTGCCGCCGACTGACCAATCCCAAGCGACCTCTCAAGGCGCACGGGGCCGCTTCCTTCTGACGGGGCGGCCCCGCCTCTCGTCTAACGGACACAACGACAAGCAAGAGGAGCAACGAAATGACGACGACCATCGACAACCTGACCGACGCGTACGCCCGCCCCAACGCCCGCTTCGGCGAGGGCGGCATCCTGGAGATCCGGGCCTCGGCGGTGGGCAACTGCCGCCGCGCCCTCTGGTACGAGGCCACCGGCCACGAGGTCACCAACCCGCGCAGCGACGACTCCCTGACCCTGCTGGAGGCGGGCAATGCCCTGGAGCCGGTGGTGCTGCGGGCCATGGCGCGGGCCGGCTGGGACATCACCCCCACCGATAGGGACAACCCCCGGATGGTCTCCCTGCGCCTCGGCCCGACGCTGCTGGTCAGCGGCCACGTGGACGCCGCCGGCGTCGCGCCCATCTTCGGCAACGAACCCAGCATCGTCGAGGTCAAGACCCGGGGGCCGGAGGCCTACAAGAAGTGGCGGACGTTGGGGGCGGAGCGCAGCCACCCGGAATCGGTGTGGCAGGCCGCCTGCTACACCTACGGGACCTTCAATGAGGCCCGGGAGGTGGTGATCGCCACCCTGAACACGGGCGGCCGCACCTGGGACTACGAGGTGATACCAGCTCATCGGGTGGAGCGGGCCTTCGAGCAAGCCTGCGCCCGCCTGGGGGAACTGGCCGCCCACCACGTCATCAACGGGCCGGACCCGGACGCCCTGCCGGAGCGGGACTTCACCGCCGAGGACTGGCAGTGCCAGCGCTGTCCCTTCCTGAACGCCTGCCTGCCGGGGATGGCGGCGGTAGAACCGGAGGACGAACCCGTCGAGGACACGGAGCCGGTCAGCGACGACGATGCGCAGGCGGCGCTCCTGGAGTACGAACAGGCCCAGGAGATGCTGAAGGCCATCGAGGAAGACAAGCAGTGGGCGCTAGGGCTGCTGCGGGCCTGGCTCAGGCAGCGCGGAGAGGACAAGGCCAAGCTGGCGGGCGGTAAGAAGACCCGCACCGTGGGGATGGTGAAGTCTACCAAGTACAACGTGGACCACAAGCGGCTGAACGCTCTCCTCGACCCGGAGACCCGCGCCACCATCGTCACCGAGAACGTCTCCCGCTACCTGCGGGTCAGCTAGGCAGAACCCTGACGCTCCGCAGGCCGGAGCGCGGCACGGGGCAGTTCCTTTCTACAGGAAGGGACTGCCCCACCACGGCAACCCAAATTCACCAATCCAACGGAGGAAACATCATGGCGAAGACCATCAACAAGGTGGAACTGCTGGGCCGCGTGGGAGCGGACCCGGAGATGCGCTACACCAACAGCGGCACCGCCGTCACCCAGGTGCGCCTGGCCACGGACCGCCACCGCAGGGACGGCGATGACGCCACCGACTGGCACACCGTGGTGGTGTGGGACAAGCTGGGCGAGGCGGTGGCCCAGTACGTGGAGAAAGGGCAGAGGTTGTACGTGGCGGGCCGGTTGGTCCAGACCTCCTGGGAGGGCGACGACGGGCAGCGGCGCTACCGCACCGAGGTCCACGCCCAGGATGTGGTGTTCCTGGACTCCTCCCGCAACGGCAACGGGAACTACGGCAGCAACGGCAACTACGCCAACGCCGGGGCCAACACCCAGGACGACGACCTGCCCTTCTAGCCGGGCAACCTGATACCGACGCCCGCCACCGGCAGGCGCAACACGGGGCCACTCCCTGCCGATAGGGAGCGGCCCCGCTCTCGTTTTCCAATTCTGCCCGCAAGGAAGTGAACCATGCCCCGCAAGAAGCAGACCAAGACCGCCGACCCCCCCGCCGTCACCCTGGAGGGCCAGGCCGTGCTGGAGACCCTGCGCTCCAACATGAAACTGCTGGGCGAGCTGGCCATGCACTACGAGGTGGCCTACCAGCCGGAGCGCCCCGCCGAAATGCCCACCATCAACTGCCCTGCCGACGTTCAGAGCCTCTTGGGGTCGGAGATGTCGGCCTTGGCCCAAGAGCAGCTAAGGGTCCTGCTGCTCAACACCCGCAATCAGGTGGTGGGCCAGCGCACGGTGTACCAGGGCACCGTCAACTCGTCGGCGGTGCGCCCCGCCGAGGTGCTGCGCGCCGCCGTGATCGAGAACGCGCCCAGCATCATCGTCAGCCACAACCATCCGAGTGGAGATCCGACGCCCAGCCCGGAGGACGTGAGCGTAACCCGGGACCTGACGGCAGCGGGCAAGCTGCTGGGCATCGACCTGCTGGACCACATCGTCATCGCCGGGAGCAGGTTCGTCAGCCTCAAGGAAAAGGGGCTGATGGACAAGTAGTCCCGGTTCCACCGAGACCGGCGACACACCGCCGGTCCCGACGCGGGGACGTTCTCCCCGCGCCTGGCTTCACACCTGATCTAAAGGAGACCACCCATGCTGGCAACCCACGCCACCATCAACCCCGACGACCTGTTCACGGTCACGGCGGGCGGCTACTCGGCCACCGCCGACGCCTTCGCCCGCGACCCCGATACCGAGGGCCTCTGGTTCCTCTCCATGGTGGGACCCCAGACGGCGCTGAAGGCGATCTGGGCCTCCCTGCTCAAGCAGCCCCCGGACCCGGCCTTCCTGATCCAGGGCACCGAGGGCATGGCCTTCTCCGGCGGCTATCGCCGCTGTGTGGTCCCGCCGCAGACCGTGGGCACCTGGACCGCGAAAATCGCCCGCCTGCCCTCCTCCGGCGGCTGGCACGCCCTGGTCTATACCCGCATGGCGGAGTTCGCCTTCGAGCGGGGCTCCTTCCTGCTGCTGGCCCCCAGCGAGGATGAGGCCCCGGCCCTGTACCACCGCTTCCTGGACCAACGCAGCCCCCTGCCCCTGCACCACTCCTGGGCCAACTGGCTCTGGCGGCGGGGATTGCGGGACGGGACCATCACGCCCCTCCAGTCGGTGGGTGTCGTCGCCTACTGGTGCGCCCCCGACGCCGAGAAGCTCCGCCACGACCTTTCCGACGCTGTGGCGTTGGGAACCCTGCCCCTGGCGGAACTCAACGTCAGCGAGAAGGAGGCGGCGAGCTATGGATAGGACGCTGAACCCCGTCAAGCGGGGCAACAAGCGCCGCCAGGCTCGCAACCGGAAAGCCTGGCAGCTCTACTCCCCGGACGGCGACAAGTGCCGTTTCTGCCCCCACGGGGCCGCCGACCACCTGACCTCCTCACGGCAACCCCACTTCTACCGGCTGGCCACCGAAGCAGAGCGGCGGGATCCCTTCGAGAAGCTCTACCGCCACGACCTGCCTGAGGGCGGCTCGGTGCTGGTCAAGCGCATCGTCGTCGCCAACCGCGCCGAACTGCTCACCGCCTTCTGCCAGACCTGCGCCGCCGACAAGGACACCAGCCAGGTGCTCTGCTTCGTGCGAACCCTGGCCAAGGGCGAGGTGGTGGGCCTGAAGACTGGCGGCGAGTAGACCGGATAGACACCAACGACAACTACAACCTAAAGGAGAAGAACCATGAGACTGGCAGCCCAAGCGAAGGGCGGGTACTACCCCACGCCGCTGCGGGTGGTGGACCTGCTGGCCCAACTGATTGACAGCCCCCCGGCCTACGGTAGGCCGGGGCAGACCCTGCGCGTCCTGGACCCCTGCTGCGGGGGCGGCGACGCCCTGGCGCAACTGGCCGACGGCCTGCGCCGCACCAACTCTCTGCCGGTGGAGACCTACGGGGTGGAACTGCACCGGGAGCGGGCCGAGGAGGCCGGGGAACTCCTAGACCGCGCACTGGCCTGCGACCTGTTCGCCACCTCCATCGCCAACGGCGTCTTCGGCGTGCTGCTCCTGAACCCGCCCTACGATTACGACTCGGAAGACAAGCGGACTGAACACGCCTTCCTCACCCACACCACCCGCTACCTGGCCGACGGAGGGCTGCTGGCGTTCATCGTGCCCAAGCAGCGGCTCTCGGTGTCGTCCCGCTACCTGGCCTCCCACTACCGGGACCTGCGCTGCTGGGCCTTTCCCTTCCCGGAGCGGGAAGCCTTCGACCAGGTGGTTTTGCTGGGCTATCGCAAGGCCGAACCCAGCCCGGACCCCCGGGCGGAGGCCCAGGTGCGGGCCTGGGCCGAGGGGGAGCCGGAGGAACTGTACGACCGGGCCCACCGGGTCTATGACCCGCCGGGCGCCGTAGCCGGGGACATCCTCTTCGCCACCCGCACCGTGGACCCCCTGGCGGCGGTGGCCGAAGCCCGCAGGTCCGGCCTGTGGGCCAGCCCGGACATCACCGACACCCTGTGGCCGGTGGGGGACCACCGCGTCCGTCCCCTGATGCCGCTGCGCCGCGGCCACCTGGCCATGCTGGTGGCGGCGGGCTTCCTGGACAACCTGGCGCTGGAGTCCGACGGGCGGCGGGTCCTGGTCAAGGGGCGCACCGGCAAGGAGAAGGTGCTGGCCGAGGAGACGGAGCACACCGAGGTGTACCGGGAAAAGCTCAAGACCACCGTGGTGGCTCTCGACCTGGACAGCGGCGACATCACCGACATCTCCGCCTGACGCGCCCACTCCATCCTATTCATATAAGAAGGAAGGTTGCCATGCAGATGACCCTGGACGCCTGCGCCCGGTGCGGCCAGCCCATCCGCCCCGGCCAGCCGGTGAAGCAGACCGCCACGGTGGACTTCATCGCCGGGCGGGTGGTCGCTTCCGCGCCGCGCTCCTACCACCTCAAGGGCGGCTGCCCCGGCGACGCCGACGGTGAGAAGTCCCTCAGCCCTGCCGCATAGACGGCTGCCCCGATCCGCCACAGGCGGACGACACGAAGGCCCCGCCGGTTTCTTTTACCGGCGGGGCCTCGCTCCGTCAAAGGCGCATCCCCAACACAAGGAGAATTCCCATGAACCTCGGAGAGTTCATCGACACTTTCAAGGACGCCATCTCCCGAAGGGTGGTGGCGTCCTACCCGCCCCTCTACCGGCCCTCGGAAAACGATACCAAGCTGCCCCACCTGCTCCGCAACCCCCTGGGGGCGCAGGCCGACGCCATCCGGGGCGCGGCCCTGTCCCTGCAAGCCCACCGGGGCACCACCGTGGTCGGCGAGATGGGCACCGGCAAGTCATTCATCGGCGCCGCCGCCGCCCACGCCGCCGGCTTCCAGCGGGTTTTGATCCTCTGCCCGCCGCACCTGACCAAGAAGTGGCAGCGGGAGGTGGGGCAGACGGTTCCCCTGGCCCGGTCCGCCATAGTGACATCCATCACCGACCTGGAAAGGCTGCGCCTCTCCGCCGGGTCCGGTCCGCTGTTCGCGGTGATGAGCCGGGAACGGGCCAAGCTGTCCTACCGCTGGCAGCCGGCGGTCATCCGGCGTTGGGCTACGGAGGGCACTCGTCTGGCGCGGGACGAGGAAACCGGCGAACCCTTCAAAGTCCCCTGCTGCCCCACCTGCTACGGCCAGGTGACGGACAAGGACGGCGTGCCCCTGACCGACGCCGAGCTGCGCCGCCGCAAGCGCAACTGCGCCCGCTGCGGCAGCCCCCTGTGGCAGGCCGACGGCTCCGGCCCCCGGCGCTACCCGTTGGCCGACTACGTGAAGAACCGGATGCGGGGCTTCTTCGACCTGCTGGTCGGCGACGAAGTGCATGAATACAAAGGAAGGGGGTCCGCCCAGGGCATCGCAGCCGGCGTCCTGGCTGACGTGATCGGCAAGTCCCTCAGCCTGTCCGGAACCCTGATGGGCGGCTATTCCTCTACCCTGTTCCACCTGCTCTACCGGTTCTCGCCGGAACTGCGGGCCGACTTCGCCCACTCCGAGGAAGGCCGCTGGATCGAGCGCTACGGCTTCCTGGAGGAAACCCGCAGCTACCCCGAGGACGACGCCTACGAGGACGGGCGCACCAGCCGGCGCAAGGGCTTCCGTAAGACGGTGCGGGAGAAGCCCGGCCTGGTTCCGGCGGCCCTGTTCCACATCATCGGCAACTCCGTCTTCCTCAAGCTGGCGGACGTGGCCTCCGCCCTGCCGCCCTACGAAGAGCAGGTGCTGCTGTCGGGGATGGACTCCGACGTGGACCTTACCGTCTTCTCCCAGCGCAGTGCCTACAACCATGTCTTCGAGGAACTGCACGAGGCCCTGGTCAAGGCCCTGAAGAAGGGTTCCAAGCGACTGCTGGCCACCTACCTGCAAACCCTGCTGGCCTACCCCGACGGCTGCACCCACGGGGAGACGGTCTTCGACCCGGCCAGCGGCAGGCTCATCGTCCAGGTCCCGCCCCTGTCCGAGGAGAAGATCTACCCCAAGGAACAGGCTCTCGTTGACCTGGTGGCGGCGGAACGGCTGGCGGGCCGGCGGGTGCTGGTCTATGCCACCCATACCGGAACCCGGGACATCACCGGACGGATGGACGACATCCTGACCCGCCACGGGTTCAAGGTGGCGGTGATGAAGGCCGACGCCGTGGCCCCGGACCGTAGGGAAGCCTGGGTCGCCGATCGGGTCAAGGCGGGGGTGGACGTGATCATCTGCCACCCCCGCCTGGTGCAGACCGGGTTGGACCTCATCGACTTCCCCACCCTGGTTTGGTTTGAAACAGACTATTCGGTTTACACCATGCGCCAGGCGTCGCGGCGCTCCTGGCGCATCGGGCAGAACCGCCCGGTGAAGGTCATCTACATGGCCTACCGGGGGACGCTCCAGGCCGACGCGCTCAAGCTGGTTGCCAAGAAGCTGCAATCCTCCCTGGCAGTGGAGGGGGAACTGCCCGAGGACGGGCTGGCCGCCTACGGCGACGACGGTGACGACCTGATGCTGGCCCTGGCCCGGCAGATCGTCGGCGGGGATGCGCAGGCGGATGGTGAGACGCTGGAGGAAGTGTTCGCCCAGGCCCGGGACGCCGAGGCCGCCGCCGAAGAATACCTGGTGGACGACGGCTGGCAGACGGCGGCAGCGGAACCGGAGGCCGTTTCGGTCAACGGGAATGGCAACGGGAACGGCCACCACGACGCCGAAGACATCGGCCTCACCGTCGAGTTGGTGATGAACGGCGACGGCCACACTCCCAACGGCAACGGCCATTTCGCAATTCCGGTCAACGGGAACGGCGACGGCCATCACCACGAGGCCGAACCCGCCGACGGGCAGCAGTCTCTCTTCTCCTGGGCCGAATTCCTGGCCGAGGAACCGGCCAAGCCCAACGGGAAGAAGGGGAAGTCCCAGCCCGCTGCCCCGTCCCTGTTCCAGTGGGCGCTGGACCAGGAGCAGGAACGTGAGAAGGAGCCGGTGGGCGCCGGACGCTAGACCGCAAGGCACACGGGGAGGCTGCCGACATTGCAACGGCGGCCTCCCCGCACATCGCAACCCAAGCGAAACAACACCATTCCCCAAAGGAGACGAATCATGGCACGAGTGTTTGTGTACGACGACCGCGAGTTCCCCGACCCGGACCCCGAAATGAGTGTCGAGCAGGTGAAGTCCACATTGGCCGACTTCTACGGCGAAATCGCCAACGCCTCGGTGAAGGAGACCACCCGGGACGAGGACACCATCATCGAGTTCCAGCGGCGGGTGGGCACCAAGGGCGCTTTCACCCCCGCCCACAGTTAGGGGGTAACGGAATGGACAATCACACCCTGGCCGGTCTGCTGGCGGCAACGCCGCCGGCGGACCTGAAAATCATCGAGCTCACGGCGGAGCTCACCCGGCCCGACGGCGGGCTGGACCTGGACGCGGCGGCGGCCCGGCAGCCGGAGGTGGAGCTGGCCTGCGCCCAAGCCCAGGACTACGCCGCCGCCACCAAGCGGCTGCTGGAGGCCCTGCGATGGAAACTGCGGCCCCGCCGGTACTGAGCGACCTGGCCGGGCTGCTCCTGCGGCGTCCGCCGTCGCTGCAGGAGCTGATCGTCCGGCTGGGCTACGCTGAGGACTACGCCTGGTTCGCCGAACTGGTGCGCCGCCTCTTTCCCCAGGAAGCGGAGGCGGCTCTGTCAATTCCAGACGCCGGCGGGAGGCTGGAACGCTTCGCCCGCCTCTTCGAGGAACGCCACTTCCCCCTCTACGCCCCCTTCATCGAGTTCTACGTGGACGAGGGGGAGGACCCGCCCTTCACCTGGCTGCGGCGGGGCATTCCCTTCCAACTGATGGGCATCGGCTACGACGGCCTCCACGAGATGTGGGACGGCTACCGGGAAGGACTGTCGGCCCTGGCGCTGCTGGCCGAAGCCCTCAGCTACTACTGGGACGAACCAGACGGGCTGCGCACCGCCTGGCTGGAAGCCGCCGCTGAACGCATCCCGCAGGAGACGCTGGAGCGGATACCCCGGGGCGGCATTCCCCTGGACGCCCTCACCGAGGCGGTGCGGGAAACCGGATACCAGGGCGCGGCCCGGGCCGTCGCCTGGGTGCGGGGCGAGACCGGCAACTTCTTTCTCGACCATTGTTTCGAGGATGGAGATTACGACGGCTTCTGCGACCCCTGGGAGGAGGAAATCATCGCCGAGGGGACGGAGGAATGGCGCAAGGCCAGCGCCCTCACCGACTCGGTGATCAGGCTGGCCGACTGGCTGGAGGGGGACCTGCCGGGCCGTTACTCCGAACTGCTGGACTTCATCCTGCCCCGGCTGCCCGAACCCGACAACCAAGACAAGGAGGAAAATGATGACGAATATTGACGCCAACGCGACGAACTGGTCCCTGCCGGGCCAGGACGACCTGCCCCGGGACCAGCTCCAGGCGCAGTTGGAGGTCTATCAGGAGACCGTCCTGCTGCGGGGCTTCCAGGGCGATTCCACCTGGGTCAGGACCGTCTCGGCGGACGAGATCGCCAGCGTGTTCATCCGGCACCTGGGCTTCTCCTCCGGGCTGCTGCCCGACAACGCCCTCTGGTGGAACCAGGGGGAGACCGGGCAGATGGTGGCCCTGTGGCGCCCGCCCCAGGTGTGGGCGGTGGCCCTGCAACGGGAGGCGTTCCAGCCTCCCGCCCGGCTCCGGCTGCCCATGCCGGGGCTGGTCTTCGTCTGCTCGCCGGGCCGGGCGCCCTGGCTCTATGCCGCCCTGGAACGGCCCACAAACCCTGAGCAGCAGCTCTACCGCGCCCCGGCCTTCAACGTCTTCCGGGACGGTAGGGTCTGCCGCGGCAGCCACCGCTTCCCCGAAGACATGGGACTGATACCCGAATCCTTCTTCCAGTCCTTCTTCTCCCTTACCGGAGATACCAGGGAACGGTCGAAGCGACACCCCGACAACCTGCAAGCGCTATGGGAGGAACTGGATGGAAAGGCTGAGTACCCGGTTGAGGACCTGGTTCCCCAATGCACCGTGGGCCACGTCATGGCGGCCTCCGAAGGACGACGGGGCCACTACCCCTAACCCTGCCGCCGCTGCGCCGGTGGGCTACCTGGTGAACCAACCCGCCGGACTCGCCGGTTCCCAGGGGATTGGCTACGACTACGTTCTCGGAGCAGGCGGCCTCTACGTCCAGTCCGAGAGCGCAAACCTGACGGCGCGAATACCGGTCGCTCCCGCCCTGGTGCGCGGCCTGGCGCCCGTATCCGAGAAGGTTGAACTCGCCCACGGCCCCATCCCGGCCCACATCTTCGAGTTGGGGCTGCGCTGGTTCCAGGCCGCGCTGAACACCGAGCGGTTCTTCGCCGTAGGCTGGGAGGGCGACGCATACCGCCTGGTGGTGCCTCCCCAAGCGGGGACGGGTTCATTCCTCACCTACCGGCCTCCCTTCGGCGTGGTGGCCGAGGTCCACTCCCACGGACGCCACCGGGCCTTCTTCTCGGCCACCGACGATAAGGACGAGCAGGGGTTTCGCATCTACGGCGTCGTGGGACGCCTAGACACGGCGCAACCGGAGTTGGCCCTGCGTCTCGGAATCTACGGCCACTTCGCCCCGATGCACTGGTCCCAGGTCTTCGACGGCCCGCCGCCGGGCCTGCGCCTATTGGACGAAGGGCCAGAGCAAACCATACATATAAAAGGAAGGTGACAACCATGCCCTACTACCTGGACAACGAATTTCTGCTGGACCATCCCTGGATTACCGTGGTGGGCTGCGGCGGCACCGGCGGCTTCGTCGCCGAGGGCCTCTGCCGCCTCTTCCAGGGCCGGGACGCCACCATCGTCCTGGTGGACCACGACCGGGTGGAACCCCACAACCTGCTGCGCCAGAACTTCTTGCCCGCCGACGTGGGCGAGTTCAAGAGCAAGGCCCTGGCCGACCGGCTGGCAAGGGACTACCGGCGTCCTATCGGCTACTCGGTCTATCCCTTCCGGGAGGAGGAACCCCGCTACCCCGGCCTGTCCCCCCACGACGGTCTGGTCATCGGCTGCGCCGACAACGCGGCGGCCAGAAGGGCGATGGCCGAGTGCCTGCCGGGAGACCCTTGCCGCTGGCTCATCGACGCCGGCAACGACACCAACTGGGGACAGGTCCTGGTGGGAAACATCGCCCACCGGGCGGAACTGGATGAGCCGCCCTTCACCGGCGAGACCTGCCACCTGGCCCCGGCGCCCACGTTGCAACGCCCGGACCTGCTGACCGCCGTGTCCACCAGGCCGCCGGACGTGGACTGCGCGGCGGCGTTGGACCTCACCGACCAGGACCCCACCATCAACCAGATGATGGCGTCGCTGGTGTTGCAGGTGGTGCGCCGCATGGTGGCGGGCACCTGTCCCTTCCTGGGCCTCTACCTTGACACGGACCTGGGCACCGTGACCCCCAGCTATGTCACCCCGGAGGCGGTAGCCCGGCTGGTGGGCCGGACACACGCCGGATGAACGGCGCAAACCAACCCCTACGCACCAAACCGAAAAGGAGAATGAAACGATGACTGACCACAAGGAAACCACTACGACGCTGTGGCAGGACCAGCACAGCGGGAAGCGCGGACACCAGCTGATGACGGAGAGGCTGGCGGGCGCCATCCCCACCATCGGCGCCACGGAGAACGCGGCGGACTACGACGACGTGCTGGCCCGGGCCAAGCTATTCAGTCCCTACTCGAATTGGACGTGGTTCATCACCGAGCTGGACCGCGAGACCGGCCAGTGCTTCGGCCTGGTGGAGGGGTTGGAGATGGAGCTGGGCTACTTCGACCTGACCGAACTGGCCGAGACCACCGTGCTGGGCGGCGTCCCCGCCGTGGAACGCGACCTCTACTGGCAGCCCATCACCCTGGGCGAGATCAAGAACGGGTCCCGGGATGGCTTGACGGCCGTGGTGAACGTCGAGGAGTTTCTCTTCAGCGCTGCTCCGCCTGATGCCCCTGCCGATGATAACCCTGGCGATATTGCCGGGGAGTTTCCCGCAGGAGACGCCGACTACGCGGGAGAAATCGAGAACTTAGAGGCACCTGACGCCGACATGGACACTGGCACCACTGAGGAATCTGACACTGCCGACGCCGATGCCGGGGACGAAACCGCCCCGGTCGAGACGGAAACCTCGGCGGAGCTGAAGGTGGTCCTGTCCATCCGGGGAGGCCGGGCCGTCATCGGCGTGCAGCGGCCCTCGGCGGACCCGCACATCGAAGCCTTCGATGATGCCGACCTGTTCGGGCTGGCCGACCAGTTCCCGGCAGTGGTGGCGCGGGCAAGGGCCCGGTGGGAAGAGGAACCCATGCACCCCGCCTATGACCGGCCCACGCCCCCAGCCCGGCAGCGGAACCGGCGCCAGCAGGCGACGCCACCGCCCGCTGACGCCGAAGCGGGAGAGGCCGAACAGCCCCAGGCCGAGACCCTCAGGCTGTTCTAGGGTCCGTGGTTCTCCGGACCGCAAGCCAAAGGGGTGAACCGCTGATTCAGCGGTTCACCCCAGCCGCCCATGTATGCGGCTCTTTTTGCGTTTAAGGGTCAGCAGCCCGCTCCGCTTTCCTGTCGCCATCATTCGCCGGCACGATGATGAACAGCCAGTGAAAGTCGTCCACCTCCAGGGCCTGCTGCAACTTCCGGCGGACCCGGGGCGAAGGGCTGCGCTCCCCGTTCATCAGATAGGAAAGGTGACTGGGGGAAATGCCGGCCAGTCGCGCCAGTTCGTTCTGGGACATGTCCAGCTGGTCCAGCAGTTCCCACACGGCGGCAGCATTCAGGTTGACGCGCGTGGATGGTCTCCGGCGTTTCACGTAGCTTGTCTCCTTGTACGCCACGTTCGCTATTTATGCGGCCTTTTTTGCGCTCAGGCGTCCAGTATTCTTTGGCGAGTGGACACTGTGAAGCTAGCGTAGCAGGTGGAATCCACCTACGTCAGCGGGCAAGTGTCAGTGATGCTTCCATGCAAACCACCCAGTTGGTGCGAACGACAAAGTTCCGCTGCCAACGGCTAATACCGGTCGTCTCTGTCCGACCATACTGTCTCTCACATCCAAGGGTTTCGATCACTACAAACGGGCGACATTGATGGTTTTCTGCGATTACGCTATGCTCATTTCAAGCAAATTGCACGGGGGGATGGGCAAAGCAACCAGTTGGTCGAGCGCAGTCTCACTGTGGGCCAGTACCCCGTCCAAGAGAGTAAGCAGGCAATGCCACTACAGAGCCACATCCTGGACAACAAAGCTGCCACGGTCGCCGATCACCTGCGACGCAGCCTGCGCAAAGCTGACGCCTTCAACTTAGCGTCGGCTTATTTCACAATCTATGGTTACGAGTTGCTGGCGGAGGAATTGGACGGCGTGGGCAGTGTGCGCTTCCTATTCGGAGACCCAACTTCGGTAGAGGAACTGGATCCCAGCGCCAATGAACCCAAATCCTTTGAGCTCACCGAGAAAGGTCTGGAACCGAATCATACTTTGCAGCAGAAGGCCCTAGCCAGGCAGTGCGCCCAATGGGTGAGCAAAGATTGCGTGGCGGTCCGCTCGGTCAGCCGGGCCAACTTCCTACACGGCAAGATGTACCTCACCGAGTCGCCCACCGGTAGCGCCAGCGTGGTGGGCAGTTCCAACTTCACCAAGCGCGGCCTGGGCGGCGGCGAGCGGTCCAACCTAGAAATCAATCTGGCTACCGACGACCCGACCACCCTCGCAGAATTGGGGGACTGGTTCAATCGCTTGTGGAGCGACGAAAGACTGACCGAGGACGTGAAGCAACGGGTGCTAGACGCGCTGGAACGCATCGGCGGCGACTACGCGCCGGAAGCAGTGTACTACAAGACGCTCTACGAACTGTTCCGCAAGGACATTGAAGCTCGCCTTGCCGGCGACGCTGCCACCGTCGGCACCGGGTTCACCGACAGCAGGATTTGGAACGTGCTCTACGAGTTCCAAAAGGACGGGGCGCAAAGCGTCATCGCCAAGCTACGGGAACACAACGGTTGTATCTTGGCCGACAGCGTGGGCCTGGGCAAAACCTATACTGCGCTGGCCGTCATCAAGTATTTTGAGCTGCGCAACGAGCGCGTCCTCGTGCTCTGCCCACGCAAGCTGTTTGAAAACTGGGCGCTCTACCCGGCCATCTACGGACACCGGCAGAATCCGTTTCTGGAAGACCGCTTCGGCTACACCCTGCTGGCCCATACCGACCTGTCCCGCGACTCTGGCACTTCAGGAGGGATAAACCTGGCCAACATCAACTGGGGCGGATACGACCTTGTGGTGATTGACGAGTCGCACAACTTCCGCAACGATGGAGGAAAACGCTACCGCCGCCTGTTGGATGAAATCATCAAGCAGGGAGCGAAAACCAAGGTGCTGATGCTGTCGGCGACGCCAGTGAATACGTCGCTGATTGACCTGCGGAACCAGATTTACCTGATGACCGAAGGCCGGGAGTCCGCCTTCCGAGAAAGCCTGGGCGTTGGCAACGTCGGAACCCTGATGGCGGCGGCACAGAAGGTGTTCAAGCAGTGGGAAAACGAGCAATCCAGGCGAGGCCGCCGCGACAAGGCGAAATTGCTGGAAAGCCTGGGCGCTGATTTCCTTCGCCTGCTGGACGGCGTGTCGATCTCCCGATCCCGCCGTCAGATTGAGCGGTTCTATGCCGCCGAAATGGAGCGGGTCGGGCAGTTCCCCAAGCATGAAAAGCCGGAGAACCACTACCCGCAAACCGACTTGCGAGGTGAACTATCCTACAAGGAATTGGCCGACCGCATCGACCAATTCAAGCTGTCGGTGTACCAGCCCAGCGAGTACGTCACTGACCCGGCGCGGTTGCAAGAGTTGGCCGAAACCCGCCAGCGGCAGAACTTCAACCAGCAGGACAGCGAGCGTTTCCTGGTAGGGATGATGCGAACCAACTTCCTCAAGCGTTTGGAAAGCTCCGCCTATTCCCTGGCGCTGACGTTGGACCGCACCATCGCCAAAATTGACGACCTGCTGGATAAAATCAACCGCTACGAAAGCGGCGGCCAACTCGACGCAACGCTGGCGGATGCGGACATACTTCCGGACGACGATGAGGAAGATGAGGAGTTTGCCGTGGGTGGGCGCCGCCACCCCTACCGCCTGTCCGAGCTCGACCTGCCGCGCTGGCGGAAGGAACTGCTGCAGGACAGAGCCACCCTGGAGGCGGTACAGCGGCGAGTCGTCGCCGTGACACCGGAACGGGACGGCAAGCTGAGAGAAATCAAGCAGGCCGTCCGCAGCAAGGCAACCAAGTCAACGATTGACCGGGACGGCAACTCCAACCGCAAGTTACTGGTGTTCACTACATTCAAGGATACTGCCAAGTACCTGTACGATAACCTGACCGAACTGTCCGACGAGCTTGGCATCAACATGGTCATGGTATCCGGCGACGAAACCCATGCCACCACCGGTTCCAATAACTTCAACGCCATCCTAACCAACTTCGCCCCGGTGTCCCGCAACCGTGCCGCGACAGACAACAGCGCCGACATCAACCTGCTGATTGCCACGGACTGCATATCCGAGGGACAGAACCTGCAGGACTGCGACGCCGTGCTCAACTATGACATTCACTGGAATCCGGTACGCCTTATTCAGCGGTTCGGGCGCATCGACCGCATCGGCAGCCGCAGTCAATCCGTGCGGATGCTGAACTACTGGCCCACGGCGGACATGGACCTGTACCTGAAGCTGGAAAGCCGGGTGCAGGCCCGCATGGCCCTGGCTGACCTGGCCGCCAGCGGCGACGAAGACCCTTTCACTGAAGCGGACGCCCAGCTGGAGCTGAACTTCCGCGACGAGCAGCTGATCAAACTCCGTGATGAAATCCTCGACCTGGACGACTTAAGCGACGCCCCGGCCTTGGGCGACTTCACCCTGGACCACTTCCTAACCCAACTGCTGCGCTATCTCGAGGCCAACAAGGACCGGCTGGAAGCTATGCCGCCGGGAGTGTACGCAGTGGCTGGTGACGACGCGGGCGGTGAGGCGCAACCCGGAGTGATTTTCTGCCTGCGTCAGCGCAACGCTGGCGACACTGATGCAAGGCAGCGTGCCGCCAGCCCAGTGCATCCCTTCTACTTCGTGTATCTGCACGATGACGGCAGAATCCGTTACGGGTGCGGAAACGCGCGGCAGGCTCTGGCTGTGTTTGAAGCCACGGCGGCCGGCCAAACTGCGGTCACTACTGAACTCTGCGACCGATTCGACCGGGAAACGGCGCACGGCAAGGATATGTCGCGCTACAACAAGCTGCTGGACGATGCCCTGGCTCATATCAGGCAGTCCCACGCCGCAACGCAGACGCAGGGCCTGCGGCTCGGCGGCGGACGCGATTTTGTGCTACCCAGAGCATCGGAAACCCCCAATACCAGTACGGACTTTGAACTGATAACCTGGCTGGTCATCAAGGACGCGAAATGAGCACCCCGAACGTCACTAACTCCATCGCCGCCGCACTGGCTAACAGTAACGACAACGACTGGCCGACCATGACTACTGCCCTGCTGTTTGCTCTGGGTTATCGCAGCGAACGGACGCTGCCCGGTCAAACCGGCAACCCCAGCGACTTCATCCGGCAGTTTCCTGCCCCGAACCCCGGCACGCAGTCGGAACAAGCGCTGCTGGATGCCGCACAATCGGTCCACGTCCTCTTTCAGTTCACCGGCAGCGAAATCCAGGCGCAAACCCAACGGGCGCTGTTTGACGCCACCGGCTTTGACACTGGCAACGCTCGCAGCTTTCTGTTCGCCGCAGTGCAACTCGCCGGCGACGCTTATCCCCGGGGCCGGTATGCTGCCTTCACACGTGAACTGAACAAGCGCTTCCCGATGCCGATGGTGGTCCTGTTCCGCACGACCGCCAACCTCATCACTCTGGCCTTCGTCCACCGCCGGCCCAACAAGGGGAACCTGGAGCGCGACGTGCTGGGCAGCGTCTCACTCATCCGAGAGATCGATGCCGCTGACCCGCATCGCGCCCATCTGGATATCATGGCCGAACTGTCGTTGAACACCCGACTGCGTTGGATGGACGACCACGGCAAGGCGCACAACTTCGATGGTTTGCTGGAAGCGTGGTTGGCTGCGTTGGATACTGAGGAGCTGAACCGACGCTTCTACCGAGATCTTTTCCAGTGGTTTGAGCGGGCCGTAGGCACCGCCCGTTTCCCTACCGGCGACGCCGGAACTCTGCGCGCAGAAGAACACGTCATCCGCCTCATCACCCGCCTGATGTTCGTCTGGTTTATCAAAGAGAAGGGACTTGTAGCTGAGGAGCTATTCATCGAGAACCGGGTTAGTCGGGTGTTGAAAGACTATGACCAGCACACCGGCGATTCCTACTACCGCGCCGTGCTGCAAAACCTCTTCTTCGCCACATTGAACACCGAAATACGCGAGCGGCGGTTCAGCCATCAAAACAATGACGATCACCGCAACTTCTCGGTGTACCGCTACCGCAGTGAGATGGATGAACCAAACCGGCTGTTGAAGCTGTTTCAGAAGACCCCTTTCATCAATGGCGGCCTGTTCGACTGCCTGGACAGTTTTGACGCCGCTGGAAAGGGTGGCGTCCGGATCGACTGTTTCACCGATAATGCCAAGCACCGGGCTGGCTACTCTATCCCCAACCGGCTGTTCTTTGACGAAAACCGGGATGCTCCCGGACTCATAACTCTTTTCAACCGCTACAAGTTCACCGTGGAGGAAAACACCCCCGCTGAGCGGGAAGTTGCCCTGGACCCCGAACTGCTGGGCAAGGTCTTTGAGAATCTGCTTGCCGCCTTCAACCCTGAAACCAGGGAGAACGTCCGTAAGCAGACCGGCTCCTACTACACGCCCCGCGCCGTAGTGGACTACATGGTGGATGAGGCGCTGGCGGCCACGTTGGCGCAGAAGGCCGCGCCGTCCGACGGCGACGCCGATTTCTGGCAGGAACGGCTCCGCTATCTGCTGGACTACGACGTTGCCGATGCGGACAACCTGTTCGGCACGGCGGAACGGGAGGCCGTCGTCCGGGCCATCGCCGACACCAAGGTGCTGGACCCGGCAGTAGGCTCCGGCGCCTTCCCCATGGGCGTGCTGCACAAGCTCACATTGGCGCTACGCCGCTTGGACCCGGCCAACCAACTGTGGGAGGAGTTACAGAAGGAGTTGGCCGGCCAGCGCGCCGCGTCCGCTTTCGGCACTGCCGACCAAGCGGAACGGGACGACGAACTCCGGGGAATCAGCGCCACCTTTGAGCGTTACCGCGATTCCGACTTCGGGCGCAAGCTGTACCTCATCCAGAACGGCATCTACGGCCTGGACATCCAGCCCATCGCCACGCAGATTGCCAAGCTGCGCTTCTTCATCTCCCTCGCCATAGATCAAGAACCAACGGACGACGCTGGCGACAACTACGGCATCAAGCCGCTGCCCAACCTGGAAACCCGCTTCGTGGCCGCCGACACCCTGCTGGGCCTGGCCCGGCCGGCGCAGCTTACCCTGGGGCAAACCGGCGCCGTGAAGGAGTTGCAGGGGGAGCTGGACCGCAACCGGGAGGGCCACTTCCACGCCAACACCCGTCAACGTAAGCAGGCTTACCGCCGGGAGGACGCCCGGCTCCGCGATGAACTGTCCCGCGCCCTGCGCGAAGCCAACTTCTCCGCCGGCGACGCCGACAAAATCGCCGCCTGGGATCCCTACGACCAGAACGCCCGCGCCTACTGGTTCGACGCCGAGTATATGTTCGGCGTATCCAACGGCTTTGACGTGGTTATTGGCAACCCGCCTTACGTCCAGTTGCAGAAAGATGCCGGCCGGCTGGGCAATTTATACAAGGACACCGGCTATCAGACCTATGCCCGCACCGGCGACATCTACCAGCTTTTCTGCGAGCGAGGCTGCCGGCTGCTAACGCTCGGCACCGGCCTGCTGGCCTACATCACGTCCAACTCCTGGCTGCGCGCGGAATACGGCCGGCCCCTGCGTCGCTACCTTGCCGACCGGCACACCCCGCTGCAACTGATAGAGATGGGCAAAGATGTTTTTGAAAACACCATCGTTGACACCAGCATCCTGCTGCTGCGCGAGGGCCGACGGAACGGCCACGACGCAGGGTTGACCATCGCGGCGGTGGACATGGACCGGCTGGACGGCGGCGACTTTCCGCCGCTGGCAGAACGGTGGGGCCTGACCCGTCCCGATGGCGACGCCCCCTGGAGTATCCTGTCACCGATAGAACAAAGCATCATGGACAAGATGCTCGCCGTAGGAACACCGTTGAAAGATTGGGATATTGCAATATATCGAGGGATATTGACTGGCCTAAACGATGCGTTCATCATCGATAATCAGACTAAGAACGCGCTGGTCGCCGAAGACCCAGGGTCCTCGGAAATCCTTAAGCCAATTCTCAGAGGACGGGATATTGGGCGCTACCAAGCAAACTGGAACGACCTTTGGCTGATAGCGACATTCCCGGCTCTGGGAATTGACGTTGACAACTACCCGGCTGTGAAGAGGTATCTGCTCGGGTTCGGTAAAGACCGCTTGGAGCAGAGTGGAAAGAGGCTTCCCGACGGGACCAAGTCTCGTAAGAAGACCAGAAATGCCTGGTACGAAATGCAGGATACCTGCGCTTATCACGAAGATTTCGCTAAGGAGAAACTCCTGTGGATGGATATGTCTCCCATCAGCAGGTTCACTTACTCCGACAAGGAATTGTACTGTAACAACAAGGGCTTCCTGATGACGGGAGGCCCGCTCAAATACCTTTGTGCAGTTCTCAACAGCGACCTAATTACCTGGATGATGAAAAACACCGCTCGCACCACAGGAATGGGTTTGATGCAGTGGGAGAAATTCGCCGTTGAACGGCTACCAGTCCCCAAAGTCAACGCCGCCAAGCAACGCCCGTTTGTCCGGCTGGTGGACCGCATTCTGGCTGACAAGTCTGCTGATCCAGAAATGGATACGACCGCACGGGAAGCGGAGATAAATAGCCTCGTGTATGAATTGTACGGTTTAACTGCGGACGAAATCCAGGAGGTTTGTGGTCCGGTTGGTTAGTGATTTTGCTCCACCGCCGTTACCTCTGATGGGGTAAGTGCATACAACTGGTAAACTGCTGCATCAATCTCTGCTTCTAATTGCGATGTGTCCAAATCTGGTTCGTTCGTCTTTGCGTGTAATACGGTGTCGATCATCTGGACAAAGAACTCTTGACTAGCAGATGGGATTCTGGGTATCGGTAAGCGTTCAACATAGACTTTCTTCCACCGCAGTGTTCCCATACCTGATGTCGGCGCAATCTTTTCCAGGAACCAACGAACGAGCTTCGCGTTCAGCACGGCGCAAAGGTACTTGATGGATTCGCCCGTAAGTAGGAACGTCGTAGCTTCTCCGTAGATTCCGCTGTCGTCATAGGCGAAGCGACCATCGTTGACGAGCTCAATCCATAGGAGCTTCTCCTTAGCGAAATCTTCGTGATAAGCGCAGTTACGGAGATTATATGGTGTCCTTCCTTTGTCTTGCCGTTTCTCCAACTGCGTATAGTAGCCGTCGAGATGATCCTTGACTGCGGGGTAGTCGTATATATCGATGGCGGGCATGCCGCTGTACCCATTGTGGGCGTCAATCAGCCATAGCCCTACCCAATGGGCACAGTAGCGCCGAATGTCCCTCCCCCGCACCACTGGCTTTATGATCTCGGCAGACTTGGGGTCTTCGGCGACCAGCGCGTTCTTAGTCTGATTATCGATGATAAAGGCTTCGTTGAAGCCGGTTTTTATTCCGTAGTTAATTGCATTACCGCAGTCCTGCCCAGCGCAGCACGACCGCGCCGGCTATGCTACGTTGGCAATCCCATGCCCAGGTACGAAAGTCGGCGCCTGAGCACAACTTGGTGCACATCCCACGCTGTCATACTTCCGACTTCAGCGTCCCGCAAGACGGCTTACGGGACGCAACTCAGAATGCGGAGGATGATATGACAGCCTTAACACTAACTGACTGGGACTTTTGCCAGGAAGTTCTCTCCTCAGAGTTATCCGACAACACTCGGGCCGCCTATCAGAAGGGTTGGAGCAAGTTCGTGGACTATTGCGCCGCAGAATGCATCGGCGATCCTTTGTCGGTGTCTCCCGACAAGGTTGCAAGTTTTTTTGTCCACGTCGCGACTCACCCCAGCCCGCAAAGTGGATTGATGTTGTCGATGGGAACAGTGGCACTCTACAAGAGCGCCGTCAACAAGAAATTCATCGAAGCGGGCAAACCATCGCCTACCAACGATCCTATGGTCTGTTCAACGCTCAAAGGCTTGGCTCGACTCAAAGGCTCCTCAAGGCGCAAAGTTGACGCTCTACGAGAGTACCATATCGAAGCAATGCTGAACGCCGCGCCCGATACTCTGATAGGAAAGAGGGACGCCGCAATCATTGCTGTCGGATTCGCTGGCGCTTTGCGCCGTTCAGAGATCTGCAATCTGAATGTGGAAGATGTTGAGTTCCTTGATCCTGGAGAGGATTGCGGGGACCACATGGTACTCACGGTCCGCCGCTCCAAGACTGACCAACAGGGTAAGGGACAGCAGGTGCCTATCCTAGATGGGAGGGTGATTCGACCTATAAGTCGCCTTCGACAGTGGCTGGAAGGTTCAGGAATAACCGAAGGCCCGCTCTTCCAGACCATGAAGCGGGGAGGACAATTGCGGGGAAAGCCGATGCACCACAGCGACATTCCGCGAATCGTCAAGCATTACGCGAAACTGGTCGGACTTGATCCGACGAACATCGCAGGGCATTCGCTCAGGGCTGGCTTCGTCACTAGTGCGGCGGTTCACCACGCGCGGTTGGACAAGATCATGGACGTTACTCGCCACACGAATCCGGCCACCGTGATGGGTTACATACGCGACGCTGATTCTTTTACAGATCATGCTGGGCGGCTTTTCCTGTAACCCCGGATTGGGACAGAAGGCAATACCCCGGCTGTATGGGTCGCGTTTGACACCAGGTTACCCAATATGCCTAGTGTGGTACGATGACAAAGCGGGACGGTGGTTGAAAAGTGAGCGCCCATCCGTGATTGCCTCCGGCGTCTCTGGATGTATGCCCTATTTCACCACCTCCCACCGGAAAGTTCGCAATGCCGTGTATGCCTACACCAAGCACGGGTCGGTAAAGTAATCTCTCACATCGTCAATTAACAGTCTGCTTGATGCAACGATATCTTCTTCACTCGCTGGTCGGTCATAGTGTCAGCCCAATCCTGGGTGCTGCCTCACTTTCCTGACCATTCATTTCAAGCACGGATTGGCCTGTGTGGGTTACTGCAACTCCAAGTCTGAGATCAGTATTCCCGCGCCGGTCCCTCCGTGGTCAAAAAGCCGGTCCAGGAAAGCCTGTTCAGCTTGTTCCCAAGACAGCATGGTAAAAAACCCTCACGGCATTCTGCTACCAGCAGCCGGCCGTATTCGCCCGCTACAATGACGCTGAAAGCGCCGACTCTCAAAGAGGGTCTCAACTCGCCGGAAAACCCCTGCGAGGTAGGACGCTAGATGGTCTAACAATGACCGCGCGTCAATCACGCCGATTCATCGCGCCGTAGACGACGAAGGCGGTTCTGGGCCGTGGGAGATCAAGCGTGACAAAAAGCTTCTGGAGCCATGGCGCAGTACGCTTGCCAACTCCATCGGGTGTCATCGTCCGGGTCGGCCCAGAAGGTGAGCAGAGTGCTGCCGAGTTGGAGCACGTAGTCGCCAACACATCTGCCGAATCGATAGTGGATGGCATCAAGTTGCCGGCCTTGAGCACGTAGATGCTGAAGCCGCAGGTCAGCAGGCTGTGGTACTCCTTGGCAATCGAGGTGCGTCGCAAAATGGTGTGGTAGAATACACTACCAAACTGGACGATTTTCTGGGACTAAGACATGACGATGCCGGAGGAATTCACCGTACCCCAAGCTGCGGCGTACCTCAATGTTAGCGAGGAAACCGTAAGGCGTAACATCCGGTCCAAGCGGCTTTCCGCTCTGCGAAGGGGAACCCAGTGGTTTATCCTCCGCGATGTTCTGATACTTTTCTCCAAGACATATGACCCCAAGACAGGGAAGATAAAGCGGATGCCCTAATGTCCGACGGCACTAAGGTCATTGGCCGTGAAGAGATGGTTCAGCGCGACCCTCGTGGGAAATTCTAGGTCTAGACAAAATGGTGCATGACGATGCAACCGAGCGACGGAAGGGCACCGCCCCCATTGCGAGGAGAATGTCTTGTGAACGAAAAACCCTCATGGCACTTCCCACCTAGAGGTTGGGGACTGGATGTAATCCAGGATTCGTCCAGCACGCACTTTAGAGACGATCCCATTCCGAAACTCGTCAGGGAAGTTCTCCAAAACTCCCTGGATGCCAATGACAGGGATTTAGTCGGTCCTGTTGAGGTGGAGATCGCGGAGAGCTACGTCGATGGCCAAACCATCGGCGCTGAGGAGCTGAAGAATCACCTGGATTCGTGCTTGGAGAGGGCGCAAGAGGAAGACAGGGAAAACGTCCAAGCGTTTTACGTCAGGGCTTTGCAAGCGCTCCAGGCCGACGAAATCCGATGCCTTCAGATCGTGGACGCCGGCACTCTGGGACTTGTAGGCCGAAGCTGGGACGCCCTCGTCTTCCAAGAGGGATCGGTTCAGAAATCAGGTGTCGCGCCCGGTGGGTCCAATGGTGTGGGGAAAAACGCGGTGCTCAACGTAAGTGATCTTCGCACCGTGTTTTACAGCACCAGATACATTCAACGTCGTGAGGGCAGGGTCGAAAGGCTGCAAGGCAAGGCCACCCTGATGGACCACCCCAACCCTCATGACAAGAGCGAGAGCCTACAGCACGTAGGCTTCTATTCGATGCCTCACGGTGAGCCGGTCTTGACCACGCAGATTCCCGACTTTTTCCGGCTCAACGATGTGGGTACCGGCATATTCATCATGGGGTTCAACCCCAGGTCGAATGATTGGACGAGGGAAGTAACCGCTGCGGTCATCGAGAATTTCTTTCATGCCATACATCACAAGAAACTCGTCGTCAAAGTAAAGGACCTTACTTCAGACGCTACTCTGATTAACCACGAAACCCTCGACTGGCTTTTCGAGCGTGAAAGCAACAATAAACCCGCGTTTCATTACTACAAAGCCATCAGAGACCAGGAACCAAAGGAAACAGAACCCATCGGAAAAATTGGGCCGCTCAACGCTTACGTCTTCATCGGTTCCGGTCCTCGGAGGACGGCGTATATCAACCGCAACGGTATGCTGATCACCGACAGCCGGGAGCAGAAAATCAATCCGATGGCCCCGCGCGGCAAGAGCCTGTGGCCGGATTACTGTGTCGTGGTAACGCCGAAATCCGACAGAGGAGATGAATGGATAAGGCAAACGGAGAACACAAGCCATGATTCCATGTCGCCCCGGCAGTGTTTCGAGGGCAGAGAGTTGACCGAAGCGGAGCGCTGGTTTAGGCAAGCCAGGAACGCGATAAGCAGCATCATCGACGATGCTGCCCAGGTACAGAAATACGGCGATACCACCAACCTGAGCGAGTTGGCGTCCATGTTCCCGGACGAGTTTGCCCCTGAAACCCCAGGGAACAAACTGCTAAAGACGAAGACCACCAACACCCGACTCGTAATACCCCAGTCGATTACGCCGGACCCGGAGCCAGGCCCAGATCCCGAACCGGGGCCGGGACCTGGGCCTGGGCCTGACCCTGGTCCTCGTCCCGAGCCTGGCCCGGGACCGAGGCCAGACCCAGGGCCAAACCCGAGACCCGGCCCGGTGCCAGGTCCTGGACCAGGCCAGAGGAGGGGCCGGCGGCCAAGAATTGAACGTCCGCGTTTAATTCCCACAGAGCGGACTTCGGCCACAGTGGCGTTCACCCCAATGAGTGATACGCCGCAGGAAATAGCCATCCGATTGAGGCCGGCGGGCGGCGAGTGGGGCCAGGAAAACCCAATCGAGGTCGTGAGCGCAAGGGTCGTAAGCCCGGCAGGCCAAGAGGCACAGATTCAAGACGGGTTGGTTCGCTTGACTCCACAATCCAACGAGCGAGTAGTGATCGAAATAGAGACCAGCGATGCTCTTGATGACTTCGCATTCAGGATAGGGTGATCGCAATGACCACCTGGAACGACAGATTGCTCCCCCACCCTTTGCTGGCGCCGTGGACGGATGACTACCCAGAGGCGACCTTTACAGCGCAAGTTCCTCACGCCGTTATCAACAATGGCAAACAGATCAACTTGACCATCAAGTATCACCTGACCAGCCAGTCGCTTCAGGGCTTGATTTCAGAAGGCAAAGCCCACTACGTAAGCCTGGTGGCTTGCGCAAAGACCTTTAGTCGCAATTCCTATCCCTGCGAACACGAGGACGCTCTCTGTATCCTGGAGGCTCAGGACTTCTCCGAGGAGCTCAAGCTCACTCCCTACGTGGTAGCCAAGCAGCCTATAAATGGGTTTACGTCTGCTGAACTCGTGGAGGAAATCACCCGTTTCAAGCCAGGAGGGTTCGACATTCCCGCGGGGTCAATACTGGCCGTCGGAAATTCTACTCAGGTTGAGCTGGAAGAGGGCGGTAGTCCCTTTGCGGTTATCGACTTGGTTGCGCACACGAATGTTGACAGCGGCACCTTCAGGGTCGATCTTGATGATAACCGAATAAAGGTCTACATGGCCCCGGGGGACAAAGACCAGATCGAGGCCCTGCGGCAACACGGAGAGCAAAGCTGGGAAATGGCGATCTTATTTCCTTCCATCTATCTTCACGCGATTTCCGAAGCGTTGCGGAACTTGGCCTACTATCCCGAACACCGCTGGGCACGAACGATGCAGAGAGCGCTTGAGCGCCATAGCATCGCAGTTGACGATGAAGAACTGAAAGCTAACGCACTTACCCACGCGCAGGCCCTCATGGAGCGCCCTGTGGGAACCTTGATGAAAGCCCTCAGCCGCGAAGAGGAGGGTTAAACAAGATGGGTACTGAGCAATTCCAGATTTTCAGACTGACGCAAGAGGCATACGATCAGCTCTCGTTGTTCGCGAGCGAAAATCCGAAAGCCTATCTCGACCCTGACACAGACTTCGACCGGGTTCTGCTCGACCGTGGAGTTGCTGACTACGCGGAGGATACAGGAATCGTTTCTGACCGGCCCATAAGTCTCACGCCGGTTGAGAGGGTTCCAGCGAACCGGGCGGACCGGCAGGCGTTGGACTTTCACCGTTCGATGCCAGATTTGACTCCCAGTTTGGCTACCGACAGTCTGATGTGGACCTGGATGACCCATTTCAGGTTGCACTCGTACAGCATCAAGCGCTGGCGATTGCAGGGAGACCTGACCAACCACGTCAGGAACCACTGGTTCGTGGGAAACGAGTCGGACGCCCTGCGGCAAAACAACACCGCGTCGCGGACCTGGTGGATAGCCAATACGGCGATCAAGGCGGCAAAGGCTTCGGGCGGCGCCTTCACCGAAGAGGAAGCGATAAATCATTTCGCCAACAATCCCCGTCACTATCACAACATGATGGACTCGAACTTCAGCAGGCATCCTGTCGTATGCGCTGAAATGCTGCTGGCGCTCATGACCGAGGCCAGAGGAATCTCCGGAGTAGGTTCCGACCAAATCTGGAAACGAATGAACCTCGCCGCCGGGACCTTGCTACTGGACGCGATGCCCAGGGAGCATTTGAGGGAGCGAATCAACCGCCATGTCGACGAAATAATGTCGGTCCCCGAATACGTGGTGGACCGTTCCAAGCTGCGGAATCGGGTTCCATGGCGTGTACTCAGCCTGGGAGCAGGGGTTCAATCATCCTGTTTGGCCCTACTGGCTGAACGAGGAGAATACGACCTTCCCAAGCCCGATTTTGCCATCTTCGCCGATACAGGCTGGGAGCCGCAGGCAGTATACGACCACCTTGATTGGCTGGAGACGCAGCTGTCATTTGAAGTTGTCCGTGTCAATAACGGGAACATCCGGGAGAACATCCTACAGGGTCGGATGCCAGATGAGTCGAAGTTTCTCGGGATCCCGGCGTTCTTGCGCAATCCTGACGGGAGTACCGGTATCCTGCACCGGCAGTGCACCACCCACTATAAGACAAAGCCAATCCACGATTACCTCAGAAGTAGGCTGGGTCTTCAGCCAGGGAGGAGGGCCCCTTCCGACGTTCAGGTGGAAATGTGGCTTGGAATTAGCACCGACGAAGCGGTGCGGCAGAAGCCTGACCGGGAGGAGTGGGTGACAAAGCAATACCCGCTCATTGACCTCGGGTTCAGTCGAGCGCAGCTATTGAACTGGTTCAAGGAGAATTATCCAGACCGGCAACTGCCGAGCAGTTCCTGCATCGGCTGCCCTTACCATCACGATTCGGTTTGGAAGCAGTTAAAGAGGGATGACTCAAAGTCCTTTCAGGATGCCGTCTTTATCGACCAAGCACTGCGAGACGTCCCTGCAATCAAACAGACGGTCAAGGGAGCAGCGTATCTTCACAGGTCAAGGACCCCGCTCATGGAGGTGGATTTCGACGCAGTGCCTAGTTACGAAGACTTGATGCTGGAGGAGTGCGAAGGGCTTTGCGGGATTTAGCAGACGCATCCAATCTACGATCCTAGTCGGCATGGGTTCAGAATGACCACAGAAACTATTCAACCAGAAGAAGTAAGGGACCACCTCAGGAGGCACCGCCGTGCGTTCATACTCGCGCCGCGGATGTGGCAAAATTGCAACCTGGAGGTTGACCTTCAATGGCAATCGGTGAGGTACGGCGAAGATTACCGTGAAGACGTTCCCACCGACAGTTTTGGGATTTATGCGTTTGTGCTCGTTCCGGAAATAACGGGGCCACCGGAAACGGCGTATTTGTTATATATAGGAAAAACCAAGAGGCCGTTCCGAACCAGGTACAGGGAATATCTGCCAGCCGAATCCGATGACTGGGCTGTCCGCCCCATATATCGGGCCTTGGAAAGATGGCCAGACTACATTTGGTTCCATTTCGCGCCCATGGATGACCCGGACTTGCTTAAATCGACCGAAGAAGCTTTGATTAACGCTTGTATCCCGCCGTACAATTTCAAATTCACTGGAACGCTTGGCAAAGCCATTGGCGCTTTCATACGCGACCCTGAAGGGTGACTGACAATGTACAGCACGATAAGACCGAAGCGATTTCCAGCACTCCGATCCCGAATCGGAGATTGGTACTACTATGTCACGACATTGCCGTTTCGCGAGGTAGCAGAAAGGGTACGGCCAGCCACTGAACTGGTTACCACCCCCGACATGAGTGCCTGGATCCAGCGAGGCATCGTCGAGGAGCGAGCCAAGAAAATTGCCAACTACCTCATCACCAGACCACAGCACTTCTTTCCCGGGATAGTGGTCGGCGTATATCTGGGTGAGCCCACTTGGTACGAAATCGACGTTGAGGACAACATTGTCCTGAGCGACCCTGCAATAGACCCAAACGCCCAGTACAACCTTGGCCTCCTAGAATTGGACGGCACCGAACAACTGTATGCGATAGACGGACAGCACCGAATCGCAGGAATAAAGGCGGCGCTTGAACTACTCAATACCCCAGAGGACATCGAGCAACACGACCGATTGGCGAACGAGGATCTGGCTGTCTTGTTCGTGTCCGCAGACATAGAGCGCGAAGGCCAGCTCGAACGGGTTAGGAGGTTGTTCACTACCCTAAACAAAGAAGCCAAGAAGGTCAGCGACGCGGAAATTGTCGCTCTCGACGAGGACGACGCAGCAGCGATAGTCACTCGTTGGATCGCCACTCGCTACGACGGCCTTCAAGCCTTCCATTCAGACGCCGAAGACGACCTGCCGCAATTGGTTCAACTGGGTACGCGCGATGAAATCCCACCTGCCAACCAACGCAGTGTCACGACCATAGTTAGCTTATACCGAATGACCAAAGGTATTTTCCAAAAGGACATAACCGCACTGAACCGGAAATACCAAGGCAACAGACCGGAAGATGAGGAACTGGAGGCGATGTACAGAGAAGCCGTAATGATTTGGAACATCATGAGAGACCATGACGAAGCGTTAGGAAGTGTCTTGGGTTCGGACCCTAGCGAACAGCGAGTAGCTGAGTACAGGAATGATCAGGGTGGACACATCCTATTTCGTCCGATGGGATTGCAATCATTCGGTCGAGCATTGGGGTTGCTACGCACACGGCAAATTGATACGAGTCTAGCAGCTAAGAGGCTATGCAAACTTCCGATGTCCCTATCCGGGTCGCCGTGGGTCCACGCGGTCTGGAACCCAAGTACACGACGGATGAACAACGACAGCCAACCTGTCGTAGAGGCATTGTTCCTGCACATGGTTGGGCATAAACCCCGTACTTCTAGGATGGACCTGTCCAAGCGGTACAGAGAACTCCTCGGCCAACCAGAGGGAACAGACCCCCTGCGAGAAGTGCAGGTCAACTCACTTCAATAACTCATCGTGTCGATGTTGTTCCAGACAGTCGCCACCACAACACCTTACCTCGTCAGGATTCACAGGATTGGACGATATGACCCAGCAGATGCCCAAGACTCTTTTGCAACTTATTGAGCACACCGAATTGAACAAGTCGGGGTGGTGGGACTCTGCCTTGAATAATGTTCTCCTAGCAACGATTTGGATGGACGGCAGGCCCGTCCCCAAAGAGCGGGTTCGAGACCTCGTTATCTCTGCGTTCGACCTAGCCATTCCAGTCGATAGAGTGGCTGACAGCATCGAGCGTTTGATCGGAACCAAACAGCTTGTCGAAACCGAAAATGGCCAAATCGCACCAACTAGCAGCGTAGCAGACCAAATGGCCCAGCGTCTCAGAGATGCTCAATCCAACGAAGATAGGGTGCGCGAATCCTTTTTTGAGAAGGTTGGAGATTGTTGTGCCCCGTACTCTCCGGAAGAATCGTGGCACCTATTTATTGAACGGTATTTTCTTCCGTTAATAGACATGCTTGGCGCGAGGACTCTGCAATTCTTAGGCGAAAATGGCACTGGCGATGATCACGTGGGGATACTCACAGACAGGTTCGTCGGACTGTTCGACGGTTCTCACCAGACGAGTCTCCGTTCTGCCATTGGCTCCTTCCTAGACCCTGAAGACTTACATGTGCTCCGATATGTCAGCGCGCACCTTGACGCATCGTTCCTGGTTAAGGCCAGTGGCCTCACTAGAGACGCCATCCTCAGTATCAGCAAGTTCGGACAAAAGCGGCCGAGGTTTCGTCTCTTCTTAGATACCAATTTCCTTTTCTCTCTACTCGACCTCCATGAGAACCCTTCCAACGAATCGACACAGATGCTTGGGCAGACGATTCGGCAGGTCGGCAACCACTTGAGCATCCGGCTCAATGTCATATCCCCAACAATGGATGAGATTAAACGAACACTGCGAGCATCTCAGGCTAATCTTGAGGGAATGCGAATGTCTCCGACTCTGGCGGACGCAGCTCTCGGAGTCAGGATTAGTGGGATTGCGATGCGATTCGCCAGGGCCAATGCAGAATCAGAACGCCCAATTAGTGCTAAGGATTACTTTCAACCCTACTTGAGGGACCTCACGCCCATACTCAGGTCTAAGGGTATTGAAGTGTTCAATGCGAAGACGAACGAGTACAACCAGCGACAGGATGTGATTAACGGTGTTCTTGAAATGGTAGACAGCGAAGGTCTACCTGAAAGCGAACAGCAACGCAGGTATAACGCCGCCCTACATGACTCAATCCTATGGCACTTTGTACACGATAGGAGACCCCACGTCTTCGAGAGTCCGATGGATGCCCTGTTCTGGGTAGTAACCAATGACTACCGATTAATCAACTTTGATCGGAAGCGCCGCAGGGCCGAAAACTCAGCTGCCGGAGTCTGTATACATCCGGCGGAATTGGTGCAAATGCTTCGGCTCTGGGAGCCGCGCAGTACGGATATGGAGCAGGCCTTGATGAGCGGTTTACGCCTGCCCTTTATGTTTTATGAGTACGATGCCGGGGGAGAGGCTGCCTCAATCGGCGGAATTGGTGCAAATGCTTCGGCTCTGGGAGCCGCGCAGTACGGATATGGAGCAGGCCTTGATGAGCGGTTTACGCCTGCCCTTTATGTTTTATGAGTACGATGCCGGGGGAGAGGCTGCCTCAATACGCGTCCTTAAAGCTCTTTCCCGGTTTGAACACATTGGGTACCTGGAATCGGATGCTATTCGCGACATAGTGTTAAGTGATGCTGTAAGGTCTAAAACCCTTGCGGCAACTAGTGAAGAAGAGGAAAACGAGGTCATAAGAGATGCACTCCTGGCTGAGCGGCAAGAAATTGCCGATCAGAGAGATGCGGCCCTCCATGCGGCAAACGAGGCTGAAGCAGCATTGACCCGTGAACGAGAATTAGTTCGGAGCCAGGCATCCGTTGATGAGGAGATCCGTGAACAGGCAGAGGAGCAGGTCTCCGCTCTCCAATCAGAGCTGAGGAGCGCACAGGAGGAAACCCGTAGAAAAGACGAACAAGTCAAGACTCTGGAGGGTTTACTAGGGGGTGTCGTCAAAGTAAGGGTGTGATGATAAGCTGACATTGCAACCAGTGTAGCAGGATTGGGCTATGTCAGCAGCAATGGCAGTGCCGGCGCACCGGCGTCACGATATTTCAGACCGGGTATGGGAAGTCCTGGACCCCCTTCTCCCAGGCGGCAAGGGCAAGACGGGCCGGCCCGCCTGCGATAATCGTCTCTTTCTCAACGCCGTGTTCTGGATTTTGCGCACCGGCGCCCCCTGGCGGGACCTGCCCCCGGACTATGGGGATTGGAAGAACACCCACCGCCGCTTCTGCCGCTGGCGGGACAGAGGGGTATGGGACATGCTGCTGGATGCCCTGGTCGACGATCCTGATTTTGAATGGTTGATGATTGACGCCAGTTACATCAAGGCCCATCCCCACAGCGCCGGGGCCCAGGGCGGAAGCCAGGCCATCGCCCGCACAAAAGGGGGCTGAACACCAAACTGCATCTGGCGGTGGATGCCCACGGAATGCCGGTAAGGGTAATGGTGACCGGAGGCACGGCAGCGGACTGCACCCAAGCCTTGCCCCTGATTGAAGGCATCGAAGCGGAGTGTCTGCTGGCTGACAAAGCCTACGACACCAATGAAATCATAGCTGCGGCCTCGGAGTTGGGCATGAACCCGGTAATACCGCCCAAGAGCAATCGCCGGGAAAAGCGGGAGTATGACCGGGCGCTGTACAAGCTGCGCCACCTGGTGGAAAACGGCTTCCTGGACTTCAAGCAGTGGCGGGGGGTGGCAACCCGGTATGCCAAGAACTCCCTTTCCTACTTGGCCATCTGCCAGATTCGGGCGATGGTCATTTGGACTAAATTACTTTGACGACACCCCCTAGCTGACAAAGACATCCAAGGCCGAGTCCGTTCCGCAAGAATTCGAGCGATTCTAGTCAGGGGGGTCGGTTTAGGAGTTCTTTCAGCGTCTGCCGCCGCTGGAACAGGTGTCGGGTGGATTTCGTTCAAAGAAACCGCTCCGCTAATAGTCTTGCCCACTATGTTTTTGGCTTGGGTTGTTAGCTGGTTCGTAGCAGCGACCACCCGTGTTCACAATCCTGACGTAAGGGAGTGGGCACTGATGGCAAAGTTAATCGACCTAAGACGCCAAACGAAGTTACTACTAGGTGCCATTGTAATCGGCATCATCGCAAATGCCATTTGGCAGATACTGATTTGGCCCCATCTTTTGGGCTAAAGCCCGGAATCCAGAGGTTCGAGAAGCGCGAGAGTCTTGCTCAGTTCCCCGTGGTATTTCATTGCGGCACGCAATTGCCGCTCAAGGAATTTTCCATCCTGGACATACACGACGGTGGCGGTGAAGTGCTGTCCCCATCCATTACCCCCAAGTATAAGGAGTAGGTTGGATTGATAGGGTTCACGTGGCCCACAGTCACATCTCAAAGACGGTTCGGCATGCCGTCAACAGAGGCACCGCGAAATGGTATCCTTAGATTGGTACCTCCCATCGGAAAGTTCGCAATACGGTATGCTCAGGCCCACCAAGCTGGATAAAACGTGAATTTTTACCAGGGCGGCCGGTGGGTTGGCCGGGTGGTTTCGGCATCGCGCCTGCGGCATACCTGCAAGGGTGATGAGCAACGGAACCGCGGTCAGTCCTGGTATGCGGCGGGAGGGCCCGGTACCAATAGCGCAATGGCTGACCGCATTGGGTCAGTCCTGGTATGCGGCGGAAGGTATTCATCTTCAAATGGCTGGAACACTTTCCACGGCAGACCCATCGTCGTAGAAGTAGGGCAGCAGACACGCGATATTGCCTACATTGACGACGTGGTGGTGGAGTGGCTGCTCGCCATAGCAGCGCTGGAGGAAAAGGTGGACGGACGGAAGTTTCAGGTCAGTTACGGCGAGGAGCGCGCCATCATCGAATTGGCCGGAATGTGCTGCGCGGTGTCGGGCTGCGACGTTCCCATAGATTGCGTGGACTGTCGTCCCGGCGAAGAAGGGCAACGGGAGGCGTTCAGCATCGAACGAGCGGGCCGGGAACTGGGGCTACGCTCCCCTGGTCCCGCCGGGAGAAGCCCTCGCCCTAACTGCCCGGTGGGTGCATCGTCTGGTGCAACCCGCGCCACACCGAATGGAGCCGGCCCGCGTCCCGCCACAGCAGCATCCCGTCCAGGAAGTCCGGCCAGCCCTCTTTGTACACCGGCAGTCGGAACAGCCAGCCGACTAAGGCCGCCAGGATGGCGTCGTGGGTAACGTAGATGTTCACGCGCCCGCCGTTGCCAAAGCCGTCGGAAATGAAGTCCAGCAGGAGTTGCACCCCCTCCGCTGTCCCGCGCATACCCGGCGGTGGTCCGGCGTCAAGGAGTTGGCGGCGCACCACCCCGGCGATGCCGATTTCCAGGAACAGGGGGCCGAAGAGTTCCGGTTGCGCTACAAAAGCGCCGTGTCCGCCGAGCCGCCAATCGGTGATAACCCCGGCGGACCACCCCGCGCCGCGGGAAAGCGCCTGCGCGGTCTCCAGGCACCGCCGGACCGGGCTGGACGCCACTCTGCCCGGCTGCCTTGCCGTCAGCAGCTTGCCCAGCTGTTCCGCCGAACCGACTCCTTGCTCCGTGAGCTGGACCTCCGAGCCGAATGAGTCCGGCGGGATGTCTTCCCGATGGGCGTGGCGCAGGATCAGGGCGGCGTCGGATTCCGGCGGGACCAGACCGCCGTCCGAGAGGAGCGCCGCCGCACGTTCAGCCTTCATGCCGGGCTGGCGGTTATGACCGAACTGACGGACCCGGCGGCAATCACCCGTTGCAGCCGAAACCCGGCGGCCTCCAGCAACTGCCCGAACTGCCGCTCCGTGCGTTCCGCCCCTTGAGTCATCACCAACATATTCAGGTCCAGCAGGCCGCCGCTGCCGCCGGTTTCGTCCAGCACCAGCTCCACCAGGTACAACGTCCCACTCTCTGCGATGGCCGCCCGCGCCTGTTGCAGGATTCGCAGCGCCTCGCCGTCGGGCCAGTCGTGCAGCACCCGGGCCAGGACTATGGCGTCCGCGCGGGCCGGCCATTCCGCGAAGAGGTCCCCGGCGACAAACCGGCAACGGTCGGCAACATCGCCGGGCGGCTTGGCGTCCCCGACCACCTCCGCCCGGTCCAGCACCACTCCCCGCAGCGCGGGGCAGGCACGGAGCAAGGTGAAGGTCAACTCGCCCCGGCCGCCGCCGGCGTCGAGGACGGTGTCGTGAACATTGAAGTCGATCCGCTCCGGCAGAGATTGGTAATCGTGCCGGGCATAGGACGAAAAGGCGGCATGGAGCGTTTCCAGGTCGTCGCTTCGGTTCTGAATCCAGTCGAATAGCCTTTGGCCGTACAGCTTCTCGAAGCTCGATTCGCCCGTCCGCAGGGAGCCGGCGATGTTTGACCAGGCGGAGTAATGCTCTCTTCCCCATAGCAGCGCTGCATCGGCCAGCGATACAGGATGCGCCCGGGTGAGATGCGCCCCCCGTTCGGTGGGATGATAGCTGTCGGCATCATCCCGCCGGACGAGGCCCAACTCCAGCAACGCGCGCAGCAGCCTGACCCCCAGCGACGGGGCCAGGCCCGATGCGGCTGCGACGGCTTCCGCGCGGGCCGGCAGGATTTCAAACACGCCCAACTCCACGGCGGCCCGGATGGTTTGCGTGCGCCAGAATCCCGCCATATCGCTGGAAAGGGTCTCCAGGGGCGAGCGACGGGGCGGGCGCAGCGTCAGCAGAGTTGCGCCGGACTCGGCGATGACGGACAGGCCACCGTCGGACTCCTCCACCCGCGCCTGTCCATTATAAAAAGGTTCCACCGCCTTGAACCGCCTATCGTACAGTGGCTCCCCCCGGATATTCACATGGTGCCAGCCGCCCCCGTCGCAGGCCCGTGCATGGCCCTTGTGAAACACGTCCAAGTCATCGAACCAGACGCCGTGGAGCAGCTTTCCGGAGGCGTCTATATGGGTATGTTGACCGTCGCCGCGCTGCACTACGGCGCAGCCGTCCCGGAAATCACCGGCGTACCGGTAGCGTTCCTTATATGCGGGCTCCCCCTCCGGATCGATGTGCAGGTAGCCGCCACCCCGTTCCCGCACCGAACAGCGTCCATCCTGGAAGTTGCCACACCAAGAATAAGTTTCCCGGTAGGAAGCCGCTCCGTCGGTTAGAAGGTGAAACCAGCCTGCCGCGGCATGGACCGCGGCGCGCCCTTCGTAAAATCCGAAGGTGCGGATGTAGCGGGCGGGGTAGGCGGGCTGCCCGTCGGGGGTGATGTGATAGGCGCCGGAGGCATCGACAACCGGGGCCAGTCCGGGGTGGTGAAACTTGAGGACCGCGTCGAATCGCTGCCTGTAGGCCGGGCGTCCCAGGCACCGGTGGTGGGTGGCGTCCGGGGCTATGGAGTATTCCCGCCAGTTCCCGGCGCTCACGGTGTCGCCGGCCTTCGCATGTTGCAGCCCTGGCAGAGGGGGTGTTGCAGGTAGCTGGCTTGCAGCTTGCGGTACTCCGCGCCGGTCCAGATGTCGTAGATCCCGGTCTCGTTCAGGTCGCCGAAATAGCCCAGCTTGCGGCGCAGCGCGTCCGGGGCGCAGCAGGGATTGAACCGGCCGTCGGCGCTCACCCACGCCTCCTCTCCCAGGAAGGGACACACCGCGTCGGGAGCGATTTCCTCCGTGGCGGACTCCTCAAGGGTGAAGATATTTTCCAGCAGCACCCGTCCGCCGCCGGGCCGCCGACAGCGTTCCGCTTCCCGTTGGGCGGCCCGCACCGCCTGGTTCCACCGGGCGATGGCCTCGGGATTACGGCGCATGGACAGGGTGCGAATCTGCGCGAAGTGCGCCCACAGGTGATGACCTTTCACCCGGTCAACCCCCAACCCGGCGGCCAACCGGACTATTTCGGACAACTCCGCAACGTTGGTCTCCAGGAAGGTGAGCTGGAACGTTATGCGGCACCGGTTTCCGCCGGCCGCGGCGTGGGAGTCCCGCACGGCAATCAGCGTTCGCACGTTTTCCAGGACTCGTTCCCAGTTGGAGCCTAGCATGATGCTCTCCTGGGTCTCTTTCGTAGAGCCGTTCCAGGAGATTTTCACGTCCGAGGCCACCGGCACGATGCGTTCGGCCCAAGCCCTTGCTCCCTTCCTGGGGAAAGTTCCGTTGGTCGTCAGGTTGAGCATCACCCCATACCTGGCGCAGAGGTCGATGATTTCCTCCATGTGGCGGTACAGCAGGGGCTCGCCCATGGTAGAGGGGATGATTTCCCGCAGACCGGAGCCGCTCGATTCTGCCATTACCTTGCGAATCAGGGCAATGTCCATGCGTCGTTTGGGAAGGCCCGCCTTCCGCCGCTCCGGTTGAGTGGCGCTGTAGGGCGAATGGTCCTCGCACATGATGCAGTGGAGGTTGCAGTCGTCCGGGTTGGTGTCGAAAGTAATCCGCCAGGGGCCCGGCCGCGCTGGAGGCGCCCCGTCCGGCCCGGGCCGAGCAGAGAGCGTCGTCATGTTCCGTTTTCTCCTGAAGTAGTGGCGGCCGGCAGCAGGCTGGCGTAGATCTTCTCCACCTCGAGAGAGTGCTCCAGCATATCCGGGACGTTACCGTCGGACGACTGGACGTAGCCGCGTCTTCCCAACCGCCGGGCCAGCTCGGGGTCATCGACGAATCGCTGCATCTGCGCGGCCAGTGATTCGGGGTCGCGGTGCGTGAAGAGCAGTCCATTCTGTTCGTGATGTACGTACTCGGCCATGCCGCCGTGGTCCGCCGTGACCACGGACAGGCCGGCCTGGAGGGCCTCGTGAATGACCAGCGGGGAATTCTCATCCCAAATCGATGGGACCACGATGGCGTCACAGCGATTGAACACGTCCCGGACTATCTGCCGGTTCTCGTATTCGGTCATCCACTCGACGCGACGGCCCGCCGGACCCGTCAGCCCCCGGGCCAGGGCCATCAGGCTCTCGGTTGCCGCGCCTCTATGCCGCCCCCAGATGCGCAGGATGGCCTCGCCGGACAGCTTGCCGAAAGCCTTAATGAGCTGGTCCACTCCTTTGGCCGGGATATGCGTCCCGATGTAGCCAAACGTGAACGGCTCGCCGGCAGTCCGCTCCCGGCCGGCCAGGCGCTCCCGGTGGAAGCCATAGTCCAGATAAACGAGCCGGTCCGCCGGCAGCCCGAACTCGTCCCGGAAGCGGCGCAGCAGATGCCGGGAGGGCGCGATAAACACGTCAACCGCATCGCAAACCCGGCGCACGTGGGCCATCCGCCGGGCCACCCAGTCGCTCCAGTAGCCGGCGTCGGCCTCGATTTCATCGGCGGCGCCGGAGTGGTAGCGGGCGTAGCAGCGCACCGCGCACTTCCGGTCCTGCTGTCCATCGCAAAGGGCCCACACCTCCGACGGATCGGCGGGGTACATCTGGATGAACTGCCCCCGAGGGCACATCAGCCAGTAATCGTGGAGCGTGAACACCACCGGAATCCGGCGCTCCCGGGCCCGGAACACCAGGGAGGTCGAGAGGTGGTTCAGATGCTCGACATGCACAATGTCGGGGCAGACTTGGTCCAGCAGATTGGAAAATTCGTCGTCCACCGCGTCGTAACGGTATCGGTCCCGCGACCGGGCCATGTTGATGACGTGGAGGATGACGCCGGGGTTGGCGGAGTCGGTCTCCTCCTGCATCGTGTAATCGGCCAGGAACGCGTTTTCCTGCCGGGTGAAGACGTGGACTTCATGACGCGCCGCCAGAGCGTGCGACAACCCCTGCGTGTACACTTCCGAACCGGCGTTGTAGCGCATGGGATAGCCGTGTATTACTTGTAGAACTTTCACCGTGCCACTTTACCATAAATTCCCCGGAGCGTCCGCTGAACCCGGTCGTCAAAGTGAGAATGTGATGCCAAGCCGCTATCCTCCAAGCCGTTATCCTCAATGTACTTGATAATCGGCTGCATATCACTCAGGGGACGTCCCTTGCTTTCAAGTTCTTCGAGCAGTTCCACTATGTCCCTGATGTTATGGCCGTAGCAAGGGCGACTCCAGCCCTCGCCGCGCCAGTACTCGAGACCAGTACTCGGGATTGTCGGGACAGCCCGCGCAACCGGCGTGGCAATCGCCGTTTTCCCACCCACTGCACGGGCATACGCCGGTTCCTGCCGACGGTTCTATTGCGTACACCGTAGATTACTCTGGCGCGGCGCCGTTGTGGACCGCCATGTTTCTATCCGTCATTCAGTGGTCTTCCAGAGAAAGCGGCCAGTGATTTAGCTGGAGGCCAGATGATACACTTGGCGAATGACTTGCATCACGCTGTCGGCCTGGCTTGACTGCGACATATCTATCACCACTCCTACGGGGTGATTGGAGGTTGAGTTGGGGATGAATTTCCAGTCGGCTCCGTCCCTCACCATCCAGGCCGGGGCCTCAATCTCCGAGATGTCGACGTCCAGAAGAAGCCTGAGATTGTTCTTGCGCGGCAGCAGCTCGAGGAAAAACTCGAAGTCTGAGTTATAGTAGCAGACTGACTTGCGTTCCTGCACCGCCTGAACACCATCGCCGAGATTCGTTATCCCGGTATGCAGAGGATCGAACAGCTTCCTTGCTCTTACCGTCATTGGAACTCCGCTAACGTCAGTTCTTTCTGCCCGTTGCTGAACGCGCTTGACATGGCGCGCTTCCACGTATTCTTGATCTGGTCGCGGATACGTCCAAATTCCCAACGCCCGATTTGCGAGAATCTGGCCCCGCTTCTTTATTGTTTCCGAGGTCCAGGTCGGCTGCTCCCTGACGTAAGCGTTCAAACGTACCGCGCTTTTGTTGAAACCGCCCGAAATGGTCTTCTTCTCTTCAAACGGCCGGTTGGAATACCGGGAATTGTACGCGGTTAAGGTGAGATTCCCCAAGCGGTGGCGCCATTGATCGTGAATCTCCCGCCAGTTCTCGCCCAGCATATCCCGCCATTCAGGTCGCGGGTTCTCGTTTTGCGGCATGATGTGTTCGATAGAATAGGAATCCGTGGGACTCGGTTCCCTTTCGCCGTGATTCTCCAGGCGGGACAGGATGTGATGACAAACCCGCGTTCCATATAGTTCGCGCTCTTCAAGAGACCTGCGGAAATCCGAATCTGTCGGAAAGGAGTAAGTACCTTTTTGTTGCATCAAGGCAAACAGGAACGAGTCCAACGGAGCATCGTCTTCTATCTGCCTGGACAGCCTGGCGAAATTACCCCAATAATCTCTGCCCCGAGACCCCGCCACCGCCCGACGCATGAGGTAACTCTCAACGGCATCCAACGCCGCCACAAACTCGTCCTGTTTCAGAGTGTTATTTTCGTGGCAGAAGAAAAGGCGCATTATCAGGACGGCCGTTGTGTCGCCGTGATGGCGTACGTTGGTCAACGCCTGTGCGATTTCCCTGGACGAATGGTCTTCGAATCCCCTGAACCTGGCATAATAGCCAGCGAACTGCAACATTTCCCATAGCTGGTCTTCCAATTCCGTCGGCGAGAACTCGGAGATGCGAAAACGTTTGAATTCGTAGTAGATCTGGTCGGTGCGGGCCTGTTTTGTGTCTCCTCGCTTCAGAGCAATGTAATCCCGGATAAACGAGTCCAGGGCGCTATCGTGAGTACGAAACAGCGACTCAATTTTCTGCCAATACTGCTCGTAGAGGCGTGTCTGCTCCGCCTCTTCCAACCCCATGAGCAGGTAGTTACGGACCAGGTCTCCCTGGCTGAGATCCACCCCGGTAGAGTTCATGCTCTCGAAAATGCTTTGCGGGTTGTCGATATTTCGGTCCAGTGTCATCTCGACTAGCCTGATCCCCATGATGCCGCGATATACCGTTCCCGGGTCTGCCTCACCTTCTCGAAACAGGTCTCGGAAGTGCTGGTACGCCTCATCAATGAGGGACATCTGCGCTCCGTTCTCGTTGTCGAAAGGATCGCCGTCCACTACCGAGCGCAAGGCTTCGTTGTCGGTTCGCCTGAGTACCAGCTTGTACCTGCGGGCGCCGGTCGCCCGATTGTTCTTGAGGCAGTCTTCTTCGATATCCTCGGCTGTAGGCCCGGCGCCGTCGCCTTGCCATCCGATCGCGCTGATGTGGTCCCTCAATGCGGCGCACAGGACGGTGAGCGTTGCGAGCCGCTGCTGACCGTCGATCACCATATACCTGGGTATTGTAGCGAACCCGGTATCCGGAGCATGGACGATAGAACCAGCAAAATGTCCGGCGCTACCCGACCCAAGTATGTCGTCCCACAGCTTCTGCCAGTTGTCTTCCCGCCACTTGTAATCGCGTTGGAACACTGGAATCAGGAACTGCTTGCGCCCCGAAATTATCTCCTGAAATGTGACGTTTTGTGTCTGCATCGCTCCTCGAGCTGCCTGTACTATCTGGTACTCGTCCTGCCAATTCCTCGAAGCTGTCTCGGCGTAGGGCGAATCAATTCAAAGGCGTTCTGCTGAGGGCGATATTCTACACCACCCGACGGATTTCGGACAGTAAAGCGGCTCTGCGTCGTCCGGCCAAGATTGTCCACAACAATCCGACCCTTGTCCCAAGGTCGTCTCCGTCCCTTTCGTCCTTACCTCCAGGGCAAACGCCCGGCGCAGCGGTTCCAGCATACATCGCTAATCCTTAACCCAGTCCACCCCAGCCGCAACAGTACGATCCCGCTACGCAATTGCCTTAATGAAGTTGCCATGGACCGTTAACCAACTTCGGGCCGCAGTTGCCTTCCCGTAACCTCAATCCCATACTATCCCCCGTGGGAAACACCCCGACTGCATTCTGCAATGCGTTCTAGGGAACGGCTGAAAACTTCCCGTATGGGGTATACTGAGAGTAAAGCAGCCATGCCGGGGAGACAGCCATGACCAAACAGCTCACTTTTGCCGACTTGGACTACCAGCACAAGGGGCGTAAGACACGCCGGGAACTCTTCCTGGAGCGGATGGGCTTCCTGATTCCCTGGCAACGTCTGGATGAACGGATTCGGCCCTAGAGAGCGTGGATGAATTCTACCCTAGAAATTTATCGTGGAGGAAAGAACGCTATGCTGCAACAACCCTGGACGCGCGAGCAAGACTTGGCAGTTTTGTATGTCAAACTGAAACATAAAGAACAGCTGACATCAACGCATCCGGCCATCCGTACATTAGCCAATAGTATGAATCGCACCGAAGCGTCTATATGGATGCGAAAAGGCAACTTCGACTCCCTGGACCCGTCAGTGCCGGGCGTAGGGTTGTCGCAAAGCGCGAAGCTGACCAGAGATATTTGGGCCGAGTACGAAAAAGACCCGGAGCGGGTTTTAGCCGAAGCCCGCGGAGCCTACCTGAAGCTGAAGCGGCACTCCGGTACTTGATACCCCACGGTATGCCCGCCGGCGTTGCTGGCAAGTTCCCGCTGAGCGGGCTGCTCCGCGGCGGGGTCTGCGGCAAGCCCCACTCCGGCGGGGACTCCGCCGGCCAATCGAGGCACGTTGACGATTACATGGGCGGCCAGGGAAGCGCCGCTCGTCAGCGGGCAGCAGCCAACTTCAGGAAGATGCGAGACAGCATCGACAACTGCAAGTCTCAGACGGACATCGATAACCTGTTCGACATTTAGGTGGAGTCAACTGCCCCAATGAAAGGGGAGTTCATACTGATTAGCGGGAGCGCAAGCGATTCCTGCCCGGAAGCCGGGTTAGACCGGGCTGTCGAGTTCGTCGAGCATCTCGTTGGCGAAGTTCTGCGACGTGGGGGGAGGATTGGTGATGTGGGCATCCGACGACTCAGCAACCCTGGACTCCAGAGGTGTACCCCGAATTTTTGACTGGGTAGCGCTGCGGGAAGTGGAACGGTACGTGGCGAGCGCTACCGAAGGCCCCAGAAAGTGCGCACGGATGGTGATGCCCGACCATGTTGTGGAAAGCAGGCTAAGCGATGGCAATTTACGGACGTTGAGCAATTTGCAGCAACGGGATGTGGTAGAAGTTGAACGCATCAGGAGAGAGGAATATACCGGGGGACCGGACTGGACGGTAGGCAGTACACCTTTGAAATGTGGATGGCGTTGCAGTAGTATTCCACCCGCTCGGAACGAATCAAGACCGATGCGTTACAACCCCCTCAGAAACGCGATGGCCCTTAGAAGGCCCACCCAAGTTACGAATTTTCCTACCACTTTATCCACGGGACTGAGGAATCTTCGTATGCCCAGTCGGGACGTCGGCTCTGCTGGCATCGGCTTTTCCAGCGACAGCTCCGCGGCCAGCAACTCTGCTGCCCTCTGCGCAACAGCGGAGACTGAATGTATATCCCGTTCCAACGTCAACGTATCCAGCCGGTCCCTGACAAGTTCGTGATTGCCGGGGAAGAAGCGGGCCGGGTCGTCCATCAATTCCCGATGCAGAAGAAGGGCGCCATCCCCGTCCCTTGAAAATGCCCCGACATTGAGGTCAACGGGCAGTACCGGCTTTCCGGCAGCCAGCATATCCGTACCGCAGATGTAAGTTCCCTTTCCTCCACCCACCGCCACCATGGCGTCGGCAAGCTCAACCTGAAGCTCTCGGTACCGCCCACCAAGCTGGACAAAATCAAGAACCTTCACGAGCAGGACACAATAGCAACGGAAAATTGCGGTACTCGTGGGTCGTCGATCTCGGCACATCTACGTGAGCTATGTAGTTGTGCCACCTTGTCCTTAATGAACAGTTCGAGCCTTCTCAGGTGGAGGATATAAAGGCAAACCCTACGCAGTTTGGTGCCCCGACAAAATTCACGGCCTGATACTCGATCGCATCAGCCTCAACAGCCAGTATATCGGCTTCCGGCAAGTCGTCGGACAAGGAGGGATACACCGGCAAACATATCGGGAGGGGCAACCCCCTAAACCACCGTTGCTTAAGGAGAGCAGCTCACGGGGCCATCAGCATATAACCGGACGAACTCGTGCCCGGTTGGGAATACGTAGGAACGAACCTCGAACGCACTGGACGTCCCTCCAACGATGAGGAGAATCGGCTCCGGACATGCGTACTGTTTCGACGCTGATATTGACCGCATCTGAGCGTTGTCCACTCTGCTGGGCGTCGCGTCACCTGTAGGATGGTAGTGCCACTCTCCCAGATAATACCCACGTCCAGATTTCCAACGCCGTTGCAGCTTGGCATTCAGACCTCTGATGCCGCGGACGAACCATGTTGGACCAAATTGGGAATCTACAGGAGTTGGGAGGGCCTCGGTAACTACTGCGGTCCTAAGTTCTTCGGTATATCGCCTAACCAACAGACCGCCTGTCTCGCGGCTAGGATTATTCTCGCACCAATCTGTAATCTGTTGAATAATCCTGGCTGGAATGCGAATCCCGAACTGGCGGTCCTCGGTCTCCCCCACGTACTCGAGTGGTTTGTCAGGCGGCATACACCGTTCGCAGTCCGGTGAACCGGCCATCATCATAAACCTGTTCAATTACAGACAGAGTTGGCTCCTCAGTCACCAATTCCAATTTTGCCTCGATTACCTTCACTGCTGCCGACGCCATCATCCAAATATCGTCTATCCTAGCCGGAAATAGCGGATGCCAGCACCCGATGCCCTCTCGAGGGAGTTCAGTCTCGTAACTCTCCGACATCTCTCTGGTGATCCAGGGGCCAACTGCCTCGAAGAAACGGTCAATGGGAAAGCTAGATCCCGATGCGCAGAAGACAAACAATCTGTTGGCAAACATTCCCAGTGAAATTGAGGCGAACATAGTGCGACCAGAGAATTCAATTTGCGCCAGCCATTTCAGGGCTTCGTCGCTGCCGGTGCAGTCAATTACCAGATCGGCTGATGTGATCCCCAATGCACTGGCCTCTTGGCCGTAGGAAAGACCGCTTCTGACCGCCGACACTGTTACATGGGGAGATGATGCGTTCAGCTTGCGGGCCACTTCCTTCGCCTTGTTGCCTCCTACTGACTCCAGAGAGAGGGTATGGCGAACCAAGTTTCCGGCGTGAAGACTGTCTCCGTCGCATACAGTGACGACATTGACCCCCGCCCGGACCAGCAATTCTCCAATGACCGACCCAAGGGCACCGGCACCAATCAATGCGACTTTCCGGTCTATGAACGTAGGTGCCAATCGCCCTCGCCCGCTGAATTCCTCTGTGCTCCAGTTTTCAGTGCTGATCCACTCTATCGAGGTGGCGTCACTCAGTAAAACGTCCCTATCTTGCTGCCAACGTCCCAAGTCATTCGTAGGTCTGAAACCGCGTGGATTGTTGATCGTCAGGGTGGGAAGTTTGGTGGCCAGCCAGTGCATCCTGACAAGAGGACCGCTAAATACTTCCGGAATGGGAAAACCCAGCAGCAGGATGTGACTTTCGCCATCCCGTATCTTTGTGGCCCCTTGCCGGAGAAGTTGGTTCAAATCCGCGGCCTGTTCCTGGAGCGCAGTTCTCATTTCGCCCCACGTCATAGGAGCCTGCCAAGGTTCCAGCACAGGTGTTGAGGGAAAGCGAATCCACAATGCTACAGGCATGGGTTCGGTAGTTTCAGCCAGAAACTTGCCCCATTGCATTTCGACAACAGGAACTCCTTTGAGCGTCTTGAAAGCCCTGATATAACTGGTTTCAGTGGCTCCGGGCATGAGGGCGAGATCAGCCAGACCTACGGACTCCGCCACGACGTTCCATGTATCCAAGTTTTCTCTCGTTTCGTTGAACGCCAGAGTGACTTGGGATGTCCGCCGGAAGTCCGGCAACTCGAAAGGGTCACCCCCTCGGGCAAGGTCCCCCAAGGAAGCTGCCTGGAGCCACTCCATAACGCGCTGGACGTGCCAGGCCAACCTTTCGTGCACATCGAAAGGTTCGATGTCGTACCCGTGTCTTCCCAGGACCCTCCCGCCGGTATCAGCGCAGAGGCGGCCCTGCCGCCATCGACAGACACCTGGGTCATCCCCGTTGTAGTTCTGGTGTGGAAAAGTATGCTGCAATCCCCCAGTGGAAGCAGGATAGAAAGCAATCACGCCCCAAGGGTAGGCTGGTGAAACCTTGATGTACCAGTCGCTAGCGGGTGGAACAAAGTCGTTGGCCTCGATTTCCAAAGTAATGCGACCGTGCAGCCACCAGGAGCGGGTTTCTGGTTCCCACGTCCAATCGTCTAGCAAGATGAACTCCCTGATTCCATCAAGGGCCCTCCGTCCGGCTCTCAAAGCCTCGGGAGGGTTCATACCTTGGCTATGCAAACCTGCCTCCTGCTACTACGGTAGGCCCTTGCCTGTGGGTGAACCCGCCATCTGGTCGCGCAGGACCGTCGCCTCCACCGCCTCTATTGCCACCACCATCACCGCCACCACCCGGAGGCTTCGGGAAGTCGTCGCCAAACATCCTGCCCCATAGATTCGCGCTTTCCTCGACCGAATCGGCGTTGATGGCTTCTCTTGCAACTTTAGCTGCCTGACGTACCTGGGAATGAAAAGACGCGAACCCCTGGCCGGTGACTCGTTGCATTACATTGTACTCTGGAACGCCATGATCCGGAAGTTCGGGTGCAATCCCAGCACTAGCACAAGCAGCAAACATAGCCTCTATGTTTTCAAGTGTACGGACGACTCCTTCAGCAGTGGACGTGATGCCGTCGGGGCAGCACACACCTATTAGATGCTCCAACGGATAACCTTTGGGGTATCTTGGCAAGTGTTTGTTGAGCCGCTTCCACTCTTTGATCGCCCGCACCACATGAATATAATGCCCGTTGGTCAGCTTGTTCTTCTCGTGCGTCCATCTTATTTGCTCCAGGGGATGGGTGGGCTTCCAAATCCGGGCTTCACGGTCTGGGATTTCCAGGGGATCGAGCTTCCAAGCCTCTTCCTGGGCCTTCCTCAACCACATTTCGCCGAGGCCACCGGAGTGCTGTCCAGGGGCAATCTCCGATTGACCGAGCCAATCCTCCAGAGTATCGTCTCCGCTCTCCCCATACAACTTCAGAATGCCCACTTGGCTCTCAGATGGCGCCGAGGTGACCACCAAGTCAAGGTCAACATCATCTAACTTAATGCCAATGGACCTGCCCTGAAGCTCGTACTTCCCTTGGTAATGCTCCTCCAAGAATTGAACGAAAGCCCTCATGGCCTGTTCCGGTGTGGTGTCTTCCTTGGAGATTCTGGTTACCACGACTACGTCCACGTCTGCGTGCTCGCCGGGACCGGGACGCAAAAGCGTGGACCGGCGATAGCTGCCCTGCAAGAAGGTGGTTACAATGAGACCTTTGAGGTTGTCGTCGGAGAGAAGTCGCTCTCGCAACTCCCGGTGCACCCTCTGGCATTCCTGCTTCTCTTCCGGCGATAGGCTGATGTCTTTGATGAAGTCGGTGAAATAGCTGGGAAGCTCCATTTTCTTTCTCCCAAAACCCTATGTTGACGCAATATGGGCGGCAGGTAGGGACACGCCCGTGTCATACGCTCCGAGGCCACCCGATTCGAAGTTGAATTCGTACACAATGGCCGGTCCTACGGCTCTCAGATGTTGGCCTAAGACGAACGAGAATCCATTGGGAGCTGCTATGAACAGATGGATGGTCTGGCTGTCCCTTCTGTGAGTCCTCAATTCCGCAACTAGGGTTTGCGCCAGCGCCAGAGCATGGGACCCGCCCTGAACGGCCGTATTCGCGGTTTGCGAAAGCGTCGCCGTGAGTGTTTTTCTGATTGGTAGGCCGGAACGTCCCAGAAAAACCTTCACGTCCTCACGCACATCGTGAGTTATGCTGACGGCCACAGCCATGTCGCCGTCCATCACATCATCATTGACAATACTGCTGAATTCCCATGCCGACTCTGGCTCACTTGACGGCTTCTCCGCATCCCATACTTCGACTCCACTACGAGTTTTTTGAACCAGAGAAATACTGACTCCTGACTTGGTGTCAAGTACATATCCTGCCAACACCGCAATGGAGGTATGAGCATCCAGCCGAAGCCGGTATGCGCCTCCGGTCTTGGCGTGGGTTTCCAGGAATTGGACTACTCTCGGGGATACCTCCGTGTTCCATAGCGAAGCATCCCTAATTAACCTGCCATCGAAGTAAGGCAAGAGGTCGAGCACGGCGTCAGTCTCGTCTTCGATGTACTCGGCTCGGCGTACAAAGCTTCGTATACCCACGTCGGCGTGGCTGTCGATGAGTTCCCTGCGTCCTATCCACAATCCTTCCCTTTCACAAATCTCCTTGATCTCAGCGGCGGTAAAGACGTGACGCCCGGCCTGCAATAGCTTTCTGGCTAGGTCGTCGTATGGGCTGGAGGTCGAGGTGAGTTCAACTGGCTTCATGCCGGCTAGCGCCAATTTGTCGCTGAGCCGCTCGTTCAGGAAGGCGAGGCTGCCGAAGGAATGCTGAATCCTCATAGATGCTAGAATCCCACACAAAGATTCTTCGTTGATGTCCAAGTGCTCAGCCATCTTCCAGCGAAGTGTACCCATCCTGCTCCCGGGACCCGGGGCGAACAATCTATCCAAGTGAATCTGGCCGGCGTTGTTGTTGATAAGTCGGGCAAGAAGGTCCCGAGGATCAATTGCCCAAGGGGTGACCAGGGTGAAACGGCAGCCTCCCCTTCCCTTAGTCATTGCATGGGCATCTCGTAGGCGCTGCAGGAACGAGAATCTCGTGGCGCCGATGAACTCCGGGTCCATTAAGGACTCAAACCGGACTGTTCCCTCTTGACTAACGTGGAACTTGACCTGGAAGTAATCGGTAGCCACTACTCCGCCACGGTCGTCGTTGACCGGGGGATCGTAAGCGACAACCACGTCGTCAAAGGCTTTGATTTCCGAGACCTCGTATCCCACGCTGGCTACTTTCGTGTGCGATTCGAATAGACGACATGCCTGAAGCCAGAAAAACCGAGTCTGGTAATCGTCTCCCTGTATCCGGGCTGCTACTGCTCTAGCCATGTCAGTCTCCGGGATGATGTCGGTATTCATCTGAAAATATGATACCAAAACCCCCGAGGGGCAATTCTTATATATTTCCGCATCGCATCGAATGGGACCGGATGACCGGACGAAAGGAGTCGCTTGATAGGTCTCTTCTCCATCCCGTTTGGTCCACGTGTTATTATTTTCCCGGTAAATCAGTGTGGTCTACCAGTCCGCTGGGGAGGGGCAAATGTCCAATCGAACTTTCCGCGATATTCTGAACGAACTGGCTGCCGATGCTCAAAGCACGGTGGAGAAAGGGCGTAGTTTTGAGCGCTTGGTCAAAGCGTTTCTGGAGCGTGACAAAGCACAGTCTGCCCGCTTTTCAAGGGTTTGGCTCTGGGCGGACTGGCCTGGCAACGGCGGTCGGCATGACACTGGTATTGACCTAGTAGCTGAGGAGAAGGATGGTGGTGGCCTGGTAGCAATCCAGTGCAAGTTCTACAGCGAAGACAACTCGATAGCTCTGGCCCAGCTCAACAAGTTCCTGACAGCCTACGGCGCGATCCAATTCGCCAGCGGAATCATAGTGGCGACCACCGACCAGTGGACCGGCAACGCCGAGGCCGCTATTAGAGAAGCCCGTACCAAGCCGGTGACCCGCTGGGGCCCGGACATCTTCGAAAATTCGTCCATTGACTGGAGCGCTTTCGACCTCGACAACCCTTCCGGTGCCGTCCAGAGGCCCACCAAGACACTGCGGCCCTACCAGCAGGAAGCCCTAGATTCGGTCATTGGCGGCCTGGATCAATGCGACCGCGGCAAATTGATAATGGCCTGCGGTACCGGCAAGACCTTCACTGCCCTGCGTATCGCCGAACGGCAGGTAGGAGCGGATGGAACAGTGCTCTTCCTCACGCCATCCATCTCCTTACTATCTCAATCCTTGCTGGATTGGGCCAATGACGCCGACGTTCCACTCAAGACCTTTGCGGTCTGCTCCGATACTAGAGCGGGCAGGCGGGCCAGAGATGATGAAGATATTTCTCCCTACGATCTGAGGGAAACGCCTTCCACCGACCCGAATCACCTGGTTGCGCGATTCAGCGCCGCCAAGCGCGACGGGTGTATGACGGTCATTTTCTCAACCTACCAGTCTCTGGACGTCGTGTCGGCGGCTCAGAAGAAGGGTCTACCTCAATTCGACCTCATCGTTTGCGATGAGGCCCACCGCACCACTGGAGTAAGCCTAGTGGGACAGTCCGAATCCAACTTCCAGCGGGTTCACGACGACAATTTTGTGGAGGCCAAGAAACGGCTGTATATGACCGCCACGCCGCGGATTTATGGCGACCGCGCCAAGCGTAAGGCCAACGAAAATCGGCTCACCATTGCCTCTATGGATGACGAAAGCGTCTACGGGCCTGAATTTCACCGCCTTGGCTTCGGTCATGCTATCGAACTGGGTATACTGTCCCCTTATAAGGTCGTCATTTTCAACGTTGACCAGGAGCAGGTGGGCATTGACCTGGACCAACTGCTGTCCGACAGCGCTGCCAACGTCAATATGGACAACGCCGCCCGGATGGTGGGGTGCTGGAACGGCTTGGGCAAAAGAGGCGCGTCGGGTCTGGACTTCACAGCAGACCCATTGCCAGCCAAGCGGGCCGTCGCCTTTAGCAATACCATCAGCCAGTCCAAGCAGTTTGCGCAATACTTCTCTACGGTTATTGAAAGTTGCCTAAATATGGCAGGCGCCAATGCTGAAAACCGCCTGCTATGTCAAGTTCACCACGTTGATGGCACTCAGAATGCTTTGGTACGATCTGAGCGGCTGGCCTGGCTGCGGGACGAACCCACTGACGGAGTATGCAGAATCTTGTCCAACGCCCGCTGCCTTACTGAGGGCATAGACGTTCCAGCTCTGGACGCTATTCTCTTCCTCCATCCCCGCAAGTCGGATATTGACGTGGTGCAGGCGGTGGGGCGCGTGATGCGCAGGGCAGAAGGCAAGAAGTTCGGCTACATCATCCTGCCCATCGCCCAAGCACCCGACGCCACGGCCCAGGAAACCGTCACCAACAGCGCATACAAGGCGGTATGGCAGGTAATCAACGCCATTAGCGCCCATGACGACCGTTTCGAGGCCCAAATCAACCAACTGGCCCTGACTCATGACAGGCCCAAATCAGATTACCTCGACGGGACTGACATGGGAACCGGGGACCCTGAAGACCAGGGCGATGCTGTGGATGGCGTACAAGGTACGCTGCCGCTCCTTATCGCTGGCTCGGCGGAATTGCGCGATGCCATCTTGGCTAAGATCGTAGATAAGTACGCCGCCCCCGGCTATTGGGAAAAGTGGGCTACCGACGTCCGCGACATCGCCCAGCGCCATGAGGCTCGGATACGGGCCCTGCTCAACATTCCCGGCAACGGGGTCCGCCCGGTGTTCGACAACTTCCTCACAGGCCTCCGACACAACCTTAACGACGGCATCACCGAGGACGACGCCATCGGTATGCTGTCCCAGCACCTCATCACCAAACCCGTGTTCGACGCACTGTTCGCGGACTATGCCTTCGCCCAGAGCAATCCGGTTTCCCAAGCGATGCAAACCACTCTCGAAAGCCTGCAAGAACGCGGGCTGGAAAAGGAAACCGAGGGACTGGAGAGCTTCTACCGGGATGTCCGTGTTTGCGTTCAAGGCATCACCGATGCCTTGGGCAAGCAGAAGGTCATCGCCGAACTCTATCAGCGGTTCTTTAAGTTGGCTCTACCCGACACCGCCGCTCGGCTGGGCATCGTCTACACTCCCGTGGAAGTGGTGGACTACATCATCCGCAGCGTCGAGGATGTTCTAAACCGCGAGTTCGATGCGTCGGTCAGCGACGAGGGCGTCCACATCCTCGACCCCTTCGTCGGCACGGGAACATTCATAACCCGCCTTCTGCGGAGCGGCCTGATTCGCCCTGAAGACCTGAAGCGGAAGTACGAGGGCGAACTCCATGCCAACGACATTATGCTCCTAGCCTACTATGTCGCCGCCATCAACATCGAGTCCACCTATCACGACCTAGGGGGTGTCGTCAAAGTAATTTAGTCCAAATGACCATCGCCCGAATCTGGCAGATGGCCAAGTAGGAAAGGGAGTTCTTGGCATACCGGGTTGCCACCCCCCGCCACTGCTTGAAGTCCAGGAAGCCGTTTTCCACCAGGTGGCGCAGCTTGTACCGCGCCCGGTCATACTCCCGCTTTTCCCGGCGATTGCTCTTGGGCGGTATTACCGGGTTCATGCCCAACTCCGAGGCCGCAGCTATGATTTCATTGGTGTCGTAGGCTTTGTCAGCCAGCAGACACTCCGCTTCGATGCCTTCAATCAGGGGCAAGGCTTGGGTGCAGTCCGCCGCCGTGCCTCCGGTCACCATTACCCTTACCGGCATTCCGTGGGCATCCACCGCCAGATGCAGTTTGGTGTTCAGCCCCCTTTTGTGCGGGCGATGGCCTGGCTTCCGCCCTGGGCCCCGGCGCTGTGGGGATGGGCCTTGATGTAACTGGCGTCAATCATCAACCATTCAAAATCAGGATCGTCGACCAGGGCATCCAGCAGCATGTCCCATACCCCTCTGTCCCGCCAGCGGCAGAAGCGGCGGTGGGTGTTCTTCCAATCCCCATAGTCCGGGGGCAGGTCCCGCCAGGGGGCGCCGGTGCGCAAAATCCAGAACACGGCGTTGAGAAAGAGACGATTATCGCAGGCGGGCCGGCCCGTCTTGCCCTTGCCGCCTGGGAGAAGGGGGTCCAGGACTTCCCATACCCGGTCTGAAATATCGTGACGCCGGTGCGCCGGCACTGCCATTGCTGCTGACATAGCCCAATCCTGCTACACTGGTTGCAATGTCAGCTTATCATCACACCCTTACTTTGACGACACCCCCTAGCCGACTCTGACGAATACCACCCTTTCAACGGAATTGTCCTTACCGACACCTTCCAGTCCTACGAAGAAGGCAACCCAATGGATGAGTTCCTGTTTCCCTATAACAACGAGCGCATCCAACGGCAGAAGGGGCTGGACATCCGCGTCATCATCGGCAACCCGCCGTGGTCGGCCACCAACAACCGCCGCTACCCGACGATTGACAAGCAGGTTCAGGATCACTACGCCGCTCCCTCAGCGACCAAGCATCTGTCTGCCCTGTATGACCCGTATGTCCGGGCCATCCGCCTAGCGTCCGACAAAATTCAAAGCAGCGCAAACGGGGGCATTGTCGCCTTCGTAACCAACGGCGGGTTCATCGACTCCAACGCATTCGACGGGTTTCGTAAGGCGGTGGCCAAGGAATTCCATGCAGTCTATTGCTTCAACCTGCGTGGGGATCAAAGGACAGCCGGGGAAAAATCCCGACAGGAGGGCGGTAAAGTATTCGGCCAAGAAAGCCGGGCCGGAGTAGCCATTCTGCTGCTGGTCAAGAAACCTGGCGAGTCCCTCGGTGCGACAATCTATTACCGGGACATCGGCGATTACCTTAACCGCGAGGCCAAGCTCCAGATACTGGATGGCTCGCGATTGGGCGATACTGACTGGCAAGTTATCACACCCAATGCCGCCGGCGACTGGATAGGTCAGCGCTCGGAGGTTTTCCAGACCCTGCGGCTTCTGTCGCCAGATGGCAATGCCGCTGAAACTAAAGGACTGGCTCCCATCTTCAACTTTCCAGCGCCCGGACTTATCACCGGACGCGACTACTGGTGCTACAACTCATCATCCGAAAATCTGCGTGAGAACATCCGTAGAAGCTTGGATTTCTACAATGAGCAAGTAACAGGGTTCAAGGCAACCAACCCTGCGGGTTCTGTGTCAGAGAAAGAGAGGCTCGCCAGAGCGTTCGCTTCCCAGAATCCGCAGAAGTTCCATTGGTACGAGAAAAACTATCGCGAACTGGCTAACGGAGTGCATTACACTCTGGATGACGCCGACTTTACCGTCGGATTTTACCGACCGTTCTTCAAGCAGTTCTTTTATTTCAGTTGGCAACTGAACAACCGCCCCGGAAGATTCCCGGAGATTTACCCCAAGAACGGTGGTAATAATCTAGGGGGTGTCGTCAAAGTAAGGGTGTGATGATAAGCTGACATTGCAACCAGTGTAGCAGGATTGGGCTATGTCAGCAGCAATGGCAGTGCCGGCGCACCGGCGTCACGATATTTCAGACCGGGTATGGGAAGTCCTGGACCCCCTTCTCCCAGGCGGCAAGGGCAAGACGGGCCGGCCCGCCTGCGATAATCGTCTCTTTCTCAACGCCGTGTTCTGGATTTTGCGCACCGGCGCCCCCTGGCGGGACCTGCCCCCGGACTATGGGGATTGGAAGAACACCCACCGCCGCTTCTGCCGCTGGCGGGACAGAGGGGTATGGGACATGCTGCTGGATGCCCTGGTCGACGATCCTGATTTTGAATGGTTGATGATTGACGCCAGTTACATCAAGGCCCATCCCCACAGCGCCGGGGCCCAGGGCGGAAGCCAGGCCATCGCCCGCACAAAAGGGGGCTGAACACCAAACTGCATCTGGCGGTGGATGCCCACGGAATGCCGGTAAGGGTAATGGTGACCGGAGGCACGGCGGCGGACTGCACCCAAGCCTTGCCCCTGATTGAAGGCATCGAAGCGGAGTGTCTGCTGGCTGACAAAGCCTACGACACCAATGAAATCATAGCTGCGGCCTCGGAGTTGGGCATGAACCCGGTAATACCGCCCAAGAGCAATCGCCGGGAAAAGCGGGAGTATGACCGGGCGCTGTACAAGCTGCGCCACCTGGTGGAAAACGGCTTCCTGGACTTCAAGCAGTGGCGGGGGGTGGCAACCCGGTATGCCAAGAACTCCCTTTCCTACTTGGCCATCTGCCAGATTCGGGCGATGGTCATTTGGACTAAATTACTTTGACGACACCCCCTAGGAATCTGCATTGTCAATACGGGAGCAGGCACCCCGTTTCACGTCCTTATGACCGACAGGATACCTGACTTCCATCTGACAGGAGATAGCGTTTACTTTTCCCGCTGGCATTACGTCCAAGCGAAGGGCCTCACACGACCGCAGGAACCGGACAACCCCGAGCTGGAGCGAGTCAGCAACGTCAACCAGAAAGCCGTGGCCCAATTCCGAGAGCACTGCGGCGAGCCAGAAATCAGCGAGGACGATCTGTTCTACTACGCCTACGGCGTGCTGCACTCGCAGCAATGGCGGGAGAAATTCGCCGACGACCTAGCCAAGACGGCGGCACGCATCCCTATGGCGGCCACTACGGACGACCTTCGGGCTTTCGCCACGGCCGGGCGGGAGCTGGCCGAGTTGCACGTCAACTACGAGACAGTGGAGCCGTACCCGCTGCTGGAAAGCCACGGCCCTGGCTGGAACTCGGACGCCCCCAACGCTTATAGAGTGGAGAAGATGGCATACGCCGGTCCATCCCGCAACCCGGACAGGACGGCGATAGTCTGCAACGCCCACATCACCCTGAGTGGCATCCCGCAGCAGGCCCACGAATACCGCCTGGGTAGCCGCTCGGCGCTGTACTGGCTGATAGACCGCTATCAGGTCAGGACCGACGGCAAGAGCGGCATCACCAACGACCCCAACGACTGGGCTACGGAACACGGGCAGCCACGCTACATCATAGACCTGGTGAAGCGGGTAACGGCGGTAAGCGTTCGAACAGTGGAGATAGTGCGTAACTTGCCGTACTTGCGGTTTGACGACGGCGAGAAGTTGCCAGCAGACCCGGAGACTTTCCAACAACTGGCAGACCGATGGGAGGATGACACGGTATATTTGTCAAACCCTCGCCAGATTGCCCAGCACCCGGCATATCAAAAAATTCTGGGCATGGGCATAGCTGCAGTGCCCTTGATACTGAAGCGCCTGAATAACCGGAGAGGACATTGGTTCTCTGCGCTGCGCTCCATCACAGCCGCCGATCCAGTGCCGCTGCAAGACCGGGGGAACGTCCCGGCAATGACGGAGGCATGGCTGAAATGGGGCAAGCGCAATGGCTACGCCTAGCGACCTTCGTCGCCTAACCAGAGACTTTCCTAACCTTGCTCGTGGGGAATTCCAAGTCGTTTGCCCGGCATCCGACAGGTACAATTGCGTCGCTTATGCTGCCGGCGACACTAGTCAGCCGTGGAGCGACGAACTGGAAGATTTCTGGCCACTGCAGGTTGCACGGGACCCAACTATTAGAGGGCTGGAAAAACTGTTCAGATGGTTGGAATTCAAAAAGTGCAACGGCCCCAGGCTGGAAGGCGCCTATCAGAAGGTAGCGCTTTATGCCAGCAAAGGGCTTTGGACTCACGCCGCTTTGCAGATGCCGAATGGCCGCTGGCGCAGCAAGCTAGGTAAAGGGGTATTATAGAACATCAAACACCTCTATCCGTAACCGGAGATCTCTATGGCAATGTCTATCTCTACATGAGAAAAAGGCGTTAATGGGCCTTTACGTCGCTTTTCTCCTTTGGTGTCGGCGTCCCTGGAGTTCCGTTTCGACTCCTTCCTTGCCCTTATTGATGATTTCACCACTTTGGGCTTTATCCTCCGCTGGCGCAAGCACGTATGAAACCCTTGGTGAAGCCACGCCTCCGTTTGCCCTTTGGGAGGTAGAGCAGGTCTATCTCGCCGGGCTTGGCCCCACCGTCGCCGTATAGGGCTGTTTGCGTAGCTGATTGATATGGAGCCGGATTCTCGTAGCGTTGGTGCTCGGGCAACAATTCGTCCAACGCCCTTGTGATTATTTGCCGGGTCTGTTGCCTGGCATCTGACCGGACATACCACACTGCTTGAGGAGAGCTACGCCCCAGCGTGGAGTTGAAACAGTTAGATAGCACGGTACGATATTTTTCGGGGTCCACGAACTTTTGCTCCGGGTTCCAATCGGGCAAGCTGGGGCCTTCTCCCAGCACCCATAATCGGAGCCAGTTATCGCTCCGATAGTTGGTAACATTGCAATAGGGTGGGGATGTAAGCACAAGATCTGCCGGCGAGTCTGATTCGGGTAGGGCGTCGTGCGCGCTACCTAATCCAATACTGGGACGAAGGGTTCGAGTCGGTTCTACTATCCCCTTGGCGTAGCGCCATTCGGCTCGTCGTTGCAAGAAGGTGTGAGCCTCAATCTCAGGAGACCGGTCGTGGCCCTTGCTCCGCCACCAGCGGATGCAGTACGCAGGCGACATAGCACGGGAATGCCGCATCTGGTTGGATAGACCATGCCCTCTCTTGTCATGCAAATGTTGAATTAGGAAAGCGGCAACGGTCCGGTCCAACCGGCAGTTGCGCCAGTCCAGCTCCCGGCGGGAGGCATTGATAAAGGCCAGAACATCGGTGCAGAAAGCCAGTTCCTGAAACTCATGCTCGGCTCGACGGTCGTCGGGAGACACTGCTTCGCGGACCTGTCCAATACGACGCTTGACTTCATCAAGCAGTGGATGCGGGTCTGTCTTGGTCTTGCTGTATATCCACGCAACCGGATTGATGTCGGCAGCTATTGTCCCCACTCCGTTTATCATGGCTATGAACGGGACGGTGCCGCGTCCACAGAACGGGTCAATGACGATCTTACCAGGTTTGGCGAAGAGCCGGATTACTTCGGACACGAATGGGATGGGGAACATCGCGTAGTAAGGACCAAGGCGGGCCCAACGGCCTGCCGCAGTGCCGAACGATAGGTCGAGCGTTGCGGGCATTAGGGAGTCTGTCCGTGGTCTTTGAATAGTTCAGCCAAGATGCCCTGCCCTCGCCGCAGAGGAATGGCAGCATGGGCGTTGGCCCGGATGAGTGGTATAAAACCATCTCGGTAGAGGTGAGTGTACAGGTCATCAATAATGTCGAGGGCATCCCCCAACCTTGGGAAGGCCGAGGCATTGGAACTGTTAGGTTCCGCGCCAGATGAGTTCACGATGGGAGTCATAAGGACAGCGTGTTGGCCAGCACTGTTCTTGTACATGACTTTGCGGCCGTAGTGGACGGCTTGGCCGTAGGGCTTGGTCGAATTGGGGTTAGGGACAATATGCTTGTAAATGTACTCCGTGGTTGGCGCGAGCGCGACGCCGTCGGGTAGTCGTTGGCGTTGACCGGCTGCGTCATCCCAATCAATCTCCTCCAGGTGGTCGATGAATTCGCCAGTCTTTTCGATGCCGATCAGAAGGAGGCCAAGTCTGCCCTGTGATACAAGGTCATTATGAATTCGAGCGACTTCAGCTTGGATATGTTCTTTGAGCCAAGCAGGCATTCCAAAGATCGCCAATGGGCCGTCCACGACAAAAGCGGTGTCATCAAAGCAACGGGCAGGCAGGTTCTTGTGAAAATACCTGAGAATGTTGGTCATCAGCAGGTGTTCAGTTACCATACGAAATGCAGTAAAAGCCTGTTCGCTGCTACTGAAGTCATGGAACCGCTCGTGGGTACGAAGACTGTCGGTGGAGTAGAGTTGTTCCTTTAGCGGGCAATGACAAACGGAGTCCTTTGCCTGCCTAGCGACCGTGGGGGTGCTTGTAGAGCCAAGCGGTTCCAGTTCGCATTCGTCTACGGGACATTGAAATTTCTGGCCAGACCCGGTGACGCTGGCGGTGATGGCGTGAAAGGTTTCCAGAAGAGATTCGTGGCTTTCATCCAGCCGGAAGTTCAATTCTTGGCGCACTGTCTGGCGATAAAACTTCTTGGAGGTGTCTTGGTTGGGCTCCATCCCCACCACATTTTGCCCTGGCAGCACTGCACTCATGGTTTCCACTTTTTCCAGGTCCCTTAGCTGGCTGGGGCTAGGTATGTTGTCACGGTCGAATCTTGCGAGTTCGTCAACCTTGATTACGATGACAGCCGCATTGAAGAGCGCAGCCTCTGCCCTGGGAAAGCCGTTCTGAACAGCCTTCGTTACCGTTGAGCCGTCTACGGCGACGATGCGCCTGATGGGGTTTTGCCGGCGCGACGGCTTAACTGCCGGAGGCAGGCTATAGGTTTCCTGGTCGTTGCGGGTACGGATGGTGCCCTTGAACGCCTGGACGCTGAGATTTTCATCCAGCCGCCAGAGCGAATCACCGGTAGCGCGTTCGTTGATGTATGGCATAGGTCACCCTCATGCGCCCGGCAATCGTTGTTGACCGGATTTGTACCCGTTGGTCTGAGGGTTGAGAGGCGGGGCAGCAGGAGCCTTGAACTCGTCCATTTGGACAGGGATTGTGAAGTAGCTGGATCGAGTTCGCATCTTGATGAGGCCAGCTTCTGACACGTTGATGATGCTACTGGCAAAGTCCTTGAAGTCGTTGAACTTGCTGAGCTGATTGGTTTCGTCCGTGTTGTTCAGATGAGCGATAAACCAGTTTTCGGTATTCTTCAGGATGTTGGTTTGGATGGAGGACGGCTCCTGAGTGGAATAAACCAGTCCGATGTTGAACTTGGCCCCTTCCTTGGCTATGCGCGCCCAGATGTTGGTGTTGTCGTCTTCGCCGGATTTGGGGAGTAGCGTATGGGCTTCCTCCGCATAGATAATCACGTGGGGCGGTTTGACGATTTCCCCCGTTGTATCGTCCACTTGGGGAGTGACGAAAGTTTGTTGTTGCGCGCTAAAGAGACGTTTGACGATTCGTTCGGCCGCTTGCCGGTTTAGGTCGGGGTCACCCAAAAGTTGGTCAACGATAACCAGGTTTCCATCACGCACCTGCCGGACTACGGTCTCCGCGTAATCGTCAGCCGAATTGGTGTCGTGCCACACCATAACGTTTCGGGCCACCGCGCGGCCGCGGGTGTTTTCGTAGAAGCGGAGTAGACCTTGCAGGTGCGGGTCTGACCAGTTGCGGCCTTGGTGCTTGACGGCGTAGTCCCTGTCAAAGTTCTGAAAGTCATTGGATCGAACCCACATAGCGAATGCTTTGACGAAGTTCGCAGCAACATCCCAGGTCATTGTGTTTTGATCAAGCAGGTCAGCGTATTGTGCTATGTCGGGCGACTGCCTCATCAAATCCCTGACGTCTTTGCTAAACAACCCTTTAGCTAGAGGAGGGGTGAGAGGTTGCTCAAACCCGGCCTCAGCCAGGATGCAGCGATAGATGAAGAGGCGCCGTCGGAAGCGAGTGTATTCTCCGTGAGCGTTGTTTCCGGTTACGCCTGCGGAGTCGGCTATGTTTGAGTTCCGGAAATCTTGAATGTAACCCCCTGTCTCTTCAGCGAGAGCGTCGTCGATGATTTGCTTGCCTTGGTACAAGCCTTGTAACAGCTGGTCTAATTCCTCTCTGGTGGCAGGCGGTGAGGTGGGTTCCTGATTCCCGTAGAAGTTGAACTTGGTGATGTTACGCCCAGGGTCGAAAGGGTGCGGATGCGGCCCGTAGGTGTGCACCTGGTCGGTGTATTCTGACCTTTCGTATTGCAGATTGCGGAGGCAGCCCTGGTCCTGCGGGTTGTCGTTTGCGTATTCCCCATTGGGATCGAATATGAGCTGACCTACGACCTCTGTTTGGGCTTCGGAACGGAGCTCAAACAGAGCGCTGGCTATAATCTTTGTAGTGTTGGACTTGCCGCTACGGGTCATTCCAAAGAGCGCAGTCCGTTGCGCTATGAAATCCCTTGCCTGGATTGAGACCGGCGCCGATTCCGGGGTGCTATCCTCCTTGATGGCCGATGAATACCGGAGCCTGCCGACCTTTTTCGAGGTGGATGGTTCCTCGCCATCGCGGCGGTGGTTTACGATAGTCTCAAGGGCGTTGCCGGTTGGCTTGTAGATTTTCATGCCCTGGCCGGCGTTGAAGTTAGCTATGTCGCTTCCAAAGTGGACTATCCAGTCCTCTTCTGGGCTGGCTTGGTAGAGACGGAATGTTCCCAGAATCCGACACCTGATTCCTGAGTAGCGGAGCAGATTGAGAGTAAACTGGTCTGTTTGCCTGGATTCGTCGTAGCTGTATTGGGTGTCGTTGGAGCGTTGTACCGCCTCGAAGCGCACTTTGTCCAAGTCGGTGTCAGTGGACAGTTTGACGCTTTCGGCAACTCTGATAAGCAGGAGCGACGAATCTTCCGGCAGCATGTCGTTGGTCAAGTCTGCCGGAGTTATACGAGTGGCAATCAGGAGGCAGCCGTGGGGCAATCCGTTGGTCCGGTTCTTGTGCGTATCGTGGACGAGGATGTCCGCATGGTCGTAATCCAAAGTGATTAAGTCGCCGATGTACTGGTCCGGGTCAAGCATAGCGACAAGCTTCCGTTGTGCGGTCTGCTTTACATCTGCCGCGATGTCATCGCCCATCTGCGTAAGAAACGTCTTGCTAGCCATTCGGTCCGCTCCTGAGCCGTCTCAAGGTTCTACACTCTTATTTTACCACCCTTGCCGGTTAACCGGGCCTTGGAACTTGGAAATGCCTCCCAATTGGGGGTTTGGTGACGGTTTGCCACAGCAAGTGAGAACTCAATAGATACTCGTATACTGGAAATGGCAAGGCAACAAAAAAGGCTCTCATACATGGCTGGACAAGGGGAGGCCGCCGATTCAGCGATAGTCTCCCCTCTAAAGCAGCGACCTAGCGCCCCGCGCTGACTGGTTCCTTCACCCGTTCCTGCTCGGCGTTGAAAGCCCACTCGAACAGGGACGTGGAAGCAGGTTTCGGTTTGCCGCTCCGTCTCTGGGGCTTCGCCGGTTCCTCCGCCAGGAATTCGGCCCAAGAGAAGAGCGATTGCTGGCCTTCGGCGAGTTCTTCCTGGTGTCCGTTGCCATTATTGGCGCCCCCTACCGGCTCACCACCGGGCAAGTTGTCGTCGGCTTGGACTTCAATAACCACTGGCTCAAGTGCAGGCTTGGCCTCTACCACCTTCCAGCCATCGTCCACCAGGTACTCCTCGGCGCTGGCCGCGGCGTCCCGGGCCTGGGCGAAGACCGCCTCCACCGACTCGCCGCCTTCGGCTTTCTCGCCGCTCACGATCTGCCGGGCCAGGGCCAGCATCAGGTCGTCCCCGTCGTCGCCGTAGGCGGCCAGGCCGTCCTCGGGCAACTCCCCCTCCACCGCCAGGGAGCTTTGCAACTTCTTGGCCACCAGCTTGAGGGCGTCGGCCTGGAGGGTGTTCCGATAGGCCATGAACACCACCTTCACCGGGCGCTTCTGCCCGATGCGCCAGGAGCGTCGGGAAGCCTGGCGCATGGTGTACACGCTGTAATCCGTCTCGAACCAAGTTATCGTAGGAAAGTCAACCAGGTCCAAGCCGGTCTGCACCAAGCGAGGATGGCAGACCAGCACGTCCACACCCTGCTTGACCCGTTCCTCCACCCAGGCTTCGCGGCGGTCCGGGGCCACCGTGTCCGCCTTGAGCACCGCCACCCGGAACCCGTGCCGGGTCAGGAACTGCTCCATCCGCTCCGTGATGTCCCGCGTGCCCGTATGTGTGGCATAGACCAGCACCTTGCGGCCCGCCAGCCGCTCCGCCGCCACCAGGTCCACCAGGGATTGCTCCTTGGGGTAGAGCTTGTCCTCGGCCAACGGCGGCGCCTGCACCAGGACGTTGCCGGTCTGGGGGTCGAAGGCCGTTTCGCCCCGAGTGCAGCCGTCCGGGTAGGCCAGGAGGGTTTGCAGGTAGGTTGCTAGCAGCCGCTTGGAACCCCTGGCCAGGGCTGCGGCCAGGGCCTGGCGTAGGGCGTCGAAGATGACGTCGTAGGCCTTCCTTTGGGACAGTCCGGTGCGGTCCGGCTCCCGGTCCAGGCCCGACAGCAGCACCTGCTCCTGGTAGGGGGGCAGCCCGGAGGCCACGTCGGAGAGACGCAGGAACACCGAGTTGCCGATGAGGTGGAACAGGGCCGAGGGGGCCAGGCCGGGCCGCTCCCTTACCGTCTTGCGGTAGCCCTTGCGCCTACTGCTGCGCCCGTCCTCGAAGGAGTCGCCGTCGTCGGAGTGGCGCACCGTCTGCTCCAGGAAGCCGTAGCGGGCAATCCACCGCCCCTCCTCGGTCCTGCCGAACTCGGTCCTGATTTCCGGCGAGAAGCGGTACAGCAGGTGGAACAGGGTGGAAGCGTAGCCTCCGGTCAGAGTGCCGGTCAGGGTGAGAGACCTGCCGCAGGCGTCGGCCAGTACCCCGGCGGCGATGCCCTGGGCCGAACCGCGCCCCTTAAACTCATGCACCTCGTCGGCAATCAGCAGGTCGAAGAAGCCCCGCATCCTCACCTTCACGTAGTCGGCCAACGGGTAGCGCCGGGGGCCGGAGCCGTCGGCCTGCCACAGGGCGGAGCGGCAGACGTGGCAGGTCCGCCGCTTGCGCCTCATCTCCTCGGTGGTCAGGGGCACGCCGTCCCGGTCCACCACCTGGGCGTAGCAGCAGGGGCAGCAGGGAACCCGGAAGGGTTCGCCGGTCTGGTCGTCCCGAACCAGCCGGCCTCCGTAGCCGTTGTAGCCCGCCGTGGCCCACCGCTCTATCACGGCGGGCTTCCAACGATACGAGAGCTTGGCCCGCTCCCGGGACATCACCGCGAAGAGGGGGCCGGAGCCGGTGAACCGCCGCAGCCTTTCCAGGTCGGTGATGGAGGTCACGATGGCGGCCCGTCCGCCGGGGACGGTCTCCTCAATTTCCCGCTTCCACTTCCTGGTCAGGTGAGGCGGGCAGATTATGAGAATCCGCTTGAACCCGGCCATGTAAGCGGCTGCCGCGCCGATGAAGGTCTTGCCGGTGCCCATCTCGCCGACCACGGTGGTGCCCCGGTGGGCGGCCAGGGAGAGGGCCGCGCCCCGGATGGCGTCGGACTGGCCGCCCAGGGGCTGACGCAGCAGCTTGGGCAGGGGCCGAGGGTCCTCCGAGGGCCGGTAGAGGGGCGGGTAGGACTCCACCACCCGCTTGGCTATGGACTCTTTGAACCTGTCGATGAATCCGGTGAGCTTCATGTCTTTCCTTCCTTAAGACGTAGTGTGATGTTGCAGACGCAATGAGGCCCCGCCGTCCCTTACGGGAACCGGCGGGGCCCGTCAGCGCTGGGGATTGGCCGGGTTGCTGCTATGCCTGGATGTCGGCAATCGTCCCGTCGTCCAGGTCCAGGGAGACCACGGTGGTCTTGAGCCGCTCCCGGTACACCTCGGTGTCCTCGGTCTCCTCCACCAGGACCAGTTCCTTGGTGGTGCGGCCCTTGACCAGCACCCGCTGGCCGCCGGCCTCCAGTGCCAGGTTGTCCAGGAAGCCTGCCGCCACCAGCATGGCCAGGTGGCCCCGGCGAAGGGGCATCAGCGGGCGGGTGCGCCGGTCCGTGGCCGGCCAGAGGGAGTCCCGCACCTCCTGGCTGGCCCACAAACCGGCCTTCCGGGCCTCGGCCACCGCCGCGATGGGATCCACGGTGCGGGTGGTGAACAGAATATCGCCGGGCGTTGCCAGAGGTGGGGAGAAGACCGGGTGGTTGCGGGGGGCCAAAGTCTCCGGCTCCCCCTGGGACCAGTCCTTCACCTGCTGTTCGGCGTAGCCGTCCTGGTGGGGTTCGGCCCGCCGCCGCCCCATCAGCAGCACCTGGTCGAAGGCTTCCCGCTCCGGTGAGGGAAAGGCCCAGCAGCGGAGGTCCCAATAGTGGGACGCCAGGTAGCGGGCCGACACCGCCAGCCGTTGCCGCGGGACGATGAACATCAGGACGCCGCCCTCGGCCAGGTAGCGGGTGCAATGCGTGAGGAAGCTATGCTCGACCCGCTTGTCTTCCGAATCATGGTCATAGGGCGGGTTCAAGAGGAGCAGGCCGAAGGCGCTGTTGGCGATGGAGGTCTGGAACAGGTCGGCGGCCAGGGCGCGGTCCAGGCGCTCCGCCGCTTCCTCGGCCCGGTCCTGGTGCAGTTCCACCCCGCAGGTCTCCACGGGGACGGCCCAGCGTTGGGCCAGGCGCTTTCCCAACTGCTCCAGGGCTTCCCCGGCCCCGCAGCAGGGGTCCAGGACGCGCAGGGTCTGCGCCTGCCGGTTGTTGCGGTAACGACCCCCGTGAACCGCCACCAGTTCCGCCGCCAGGTCAATGACCCGGGGCGGCGTGGGATAGAATCCGCCCTTGAATTGGGCAGCCAGTCTCATGTCCTTCCTCCTTACTTATCGGTCTTGTTGCAAGTCTTGAGGCCCACCACTTCGCCTTTCGCCAGGGTGCGCTGGAAGCAGAGCGCCTGGGCGGTGTCCTTTTCCCTGGCGCACTGGGTGCAGAAGGCGGTGAGCAGTTCGGCGCGGTTGGCGACGATGACGCGCTTGACCAGCACGGAGTTGCCGTCGGGCAGGCCGTGGCGGTAGAGCTTCTCGCAGGGGTCCCGCCGCTCGGCCTCGGTCGCAGGCCGGTAGAAGTGGGGTTGCCCAGAACTGCACAGGTGTTCGGCGTTGGTGTGGGGGCAGAACCGGCAGGTCTCCCCGTCGGGGGAGAAGAGCTGCCAGGCCTTCCAGTTGCGGGCCCGGCGCCGCTGGCTGCCCCGCTTCACCGGGTTCAGCGTCCTATCCATCGTTGTTCACCCCCGTTGCTGCGGAACCAGGTTCCGGCAGGGTCAGCGTTCTCGCTGCCACTGCGCCGGACAGGTCCGCCTTGAGTTCGTCTCCCTTGGGGTTGCAGCAGTAGGCCAGGATGCCGCTGGACTCCAGCCGGTGAATCTCGCCGGTGTCCAAGCCCCCGCCGCCAGAGCCAGTCTTGCCAGGAGCGGTGTAGGGGGAGCGGGCTGCGCCGGTCCAGGAAGCGGTGATGCAGCCCCGGCGCGTCGGCCTCCTCCTGGGCCAGCAGCAGGAAGTCGTCCCGCTCGAACGAGAACTCGGCGAGGCGGGTGTATATCAAGGCGTGCCAGCCCCGGCTGGCGGGCAGGCGGGCGATGCGGGTGGTCCAGGTACCGATGGTCTGGTGCGGGACGTGGCAGGACTGGTAGCCGCCGCTCAAAGCCATGCCTTCTACCCCCTTGATGATGTGGGCGGCCTCCGGAGGCTGCTTGAGCAGGGCGGCCCAGATGGCCTTCAGCGCCGTCTGGGGTCCCACCATGGAGAGGAACCAGAGGCCGCCAGTGTCCGGGTCGCGGGCGTAGGCGTCGGCGGTGGCAGAGTACCCTCCGGCGTTGATGGTGAACAGAGCCTGCCCCGCACCGGATGCGGGGTCGTCGGGGTTGATGGTGGCGTGGGTTGCCAGCATGAGTGGTCTCCTTTAGATGAAGGTGTGAAGCGAAGCGCGGGGAGAACGTCCCCGCGTGGGGGCCGCCCGGCCCAGGGCCGGCGGTCGTGGCGGCGCGGGCTAGTTGTCCATCAGCCCCTTTTCCTTGAGGCTGACGAACCCTTTTCCCGAGATGACGACGTGGTCCAGCACCTCGATGCCCAGCAGCTTGCCGCCTGCCACCAGCTCGCGGGTAATGCTCACGTCCTCGGGGCTGGGGGTCGGGTCGCCGGAGGGATGGTTGTGGCTGATGACGATGCTGGGCGCCGACTCGATGACGGCGGGCCGGAAGACCTCGGCGGGACGGACAATCGACGAGTTCACGTTGCCCTGGTAGATCACCCGCTGGGCCATGACGCCGTTCCTGGTGTTGAGGAGCAACACCCGCAGCTGTTCCTGGGCCAAGCCCTTCATCTCCGGCCCCAGCAGGCTGTACACATCCTGGGGGCAGTTGATGGTGGGCATCTCGGCGGGGCGCTCCGGCTGGTAGGCCACTTCGTAGCGGGCCGCCAGCTCCCCCAGCAGGTCCAGGTTGGAGCGCAGGGCCTCCAGCACCGCGTGGCCCTCCAGGGTGACGGGCGGCGTGTCGGCGGTCTTGGTCTGCTTCTTGCGGGGCATGGTTCACTTCCTTGCCGGTGAGATTCGGAAACGAGAGCGGGGCCGCTCCCTATTGGCAGGGAGCGGCCCCGTGTTGCGCCTGCCGGTGGCGGGCGTCGGTATCAGGTTGCCCGGCTAGAAGGGAAGGTCGTCGTCGGCCTGGGTGTTGGCGCCGACGTTGGCGTAGTTGCCGTTACCATTGCCGCCGTAACTGTTGCGGGAGGAGTCCAGGAACACCACCTCCTGGGCGTGAATCTCGGTGCGGTGGCGCCGCTGCCCGTCGTCCCCCTCCCAGGAGTTCTGCACCAGGCGACCCGAGCCTGTCCGGCGGCTGGCAATTGCTTGGTTGCTGCCTCCTTACCGTATCGCTACGGATACCTATGGCGCAAGGGGCAACCATCAGCTTGGGCGTGTATCCGGGCAGGCGGCTTGATATTCTTGAGAGCCTCGACGGTATGATCAGTTTCGCCACCACCAACGGAGACGCCTCTTCGTCCGTTTCGGTGCGAATCCGCCTGCCGGCAAGTTGTTCACCAACTCGGCGTTGCGCCGCCGCTCCTGCTCCAGCTGCTCTTGCAGCAAGGCCACCCGCCCCTCCAGCCCGCGTATGCGCTCCTGGGCCACGGCCAGCGCCGTGTCTCCGGATTCAACGTCGTCGCCTTTGCTCGGCGGGTCGTCGTCCAGTACCATGTACACCCGGTGCCGCTTTCCATGCGGCTCTCTTTTGCTCTGCAACTCCCCGGCGGTGATCCGTCGGTCCAGCGTGGAAAGGGACAGTCCCAGCTCACGGCAGGCCTCGGCCTTGGTCAACAGTCTCATGCCCATCCTCCTTGCTTGCGTCCCGATTATGGGAACAGTCCTTCACGCCATCACGGGTCAGAATTGACGCGTCATACATGTCAGCCGCCGGTTGTCGTCGGTCCGCCGGTCGCCTTGGCCGGGCCGCCTCGCCGGCGGTTCTGCAACAAAATGTCCCTCCGCCGGGCTTTTGGGGTCTGACAAGGTTGGTGACGGTACAATCACGTTGGTTTACAGGCCCCCTACCGGATGTCCTGGGCACGGGTTTATGGACAAAGTGCAAGCCTGTCCAGACAGTGAATGGTCAGCCGCTCGTAGGGTTCCGGGGGCGGAGGACGCCATACCTCACCCAACACGCCACGCTCATCGAACAGTTCCAGGTCGGAGGTGAACAGGGGCAGGCCGTGATGTCCGGCGGCGTCCACGAAGTCCTCCTCGACTTCGGGGGTCTCGAAGACGAACAGCACCAGGGGCGAGGCGCCTCCGTGGTCCCGCCGGGGCCAGTCGGAGGCGAAGTAGCGGCGGTAGTTGCGCAGGCGTTCCCGGACCCGCTTGGGAGAAACGGCCCGGCGTTCGAACTCCAGGAAATACGGGTGCAAGACACCCTGGTAAGCCAGCCAGAAGGTGGCGTCGGGGTGGACCACGTAGTACTGCCCCTGGAAGTAGTAGCCGATGGAGGAGCGGGAAGTGGGCAGCAGCTCCAGCAACTGGTGGTCCCGGGACCTGGCGGCCTCGGCGGTGAACCGGGCGGCGCAGGTGGCGATGGCGTCCTGGTGGTCCTGCTGGGAAGCCAGGGAGCGCAGGGCGGTTCCAGCGTAGACCGGCGGTCCGCCCCGGCTGCGCCGGCGCCGGCGGGCGCTCCAGCGGCCCAGGGCCATCCTCACGGCCAGGCGGTCCCGGCGGGCCAGGTAGCGCAGCCCGCCGTCGGTGAGGACGTGGCGGCCCCGTTCCTCCCGAACCAGGGACAGATCGGTGAGGGACTGGAGCACCTGCTTGGCCCAGCGGCGGGTGACTCCGCCCATCAGCCCGGTGAACTGCCCGGTGGTGCACCGGGGCCAAGCGGCCAGCAGGTCCAGCGCCTGCTTCTGGGCGCCGGTGAGCTGTACGGCGAGGCAGTCCTTCACCTGGTCCGTGGGGTCGGGCATCAACGCCCGCAGACGGTCGGAGTAGAGGGTGTCCGGGTTGGGCTTGGGCTGGCGCCCCGAGGGTGGAGCCTGGTCGCGGCGTCCGGTGGCGCAGCCGTCCAGGCGACGCTCAACGTAGGACAGGACGCCGGACAGGGACAGATGGGGGTTGACGGTCACCACGGCGGCCATGCCGTTGCCGCACTGCTGCCAGGCCACGCCCCGGTGGTCTCCGGCCAGTTGCTCTCCCTCGGTGGCGACGAAGTGGAACCGGTGCGCCATGGGGTGGCCCAGGGTGCGCACGGCCCGGCGGTTGGCCTGGTCGGAGCAGGTCAGGATTAGGGTGGCCTCCGGCTGCTGGCGGTAGGGCAGGTTCTCGGCGGTCCGGAGGCGGTAGCGCAGGTTGGGCGACGGCAGGGTGGCTCCCTGGCGGATGATGCCCAGGGTGCGGCCCTGGGAGAGGGTGACCAGGGCGTCGTAGGGGCCCTGGCGGTAGTGGTCCACCCGGATGGGCTGGCCGCTCCGGTCGGCGTCGGCAATGAGGGCGGCGACGTGATAGACCACGGCCACGGCGTCCAGGCGTTCGGTGAGAACCCGGAACCACTGCCGGGACACCGGGTACATGACGAGGAAACGGTCGGGCTCTTGTTCACCTTGCGCCGCCGCCATGACGCCCTGTTCCGTGGGGAAGTAACGGAGTTGGAGCCGCGTCCCCAGGTCGAGCAGGCGGTGGGACGCCGAGTCCACCAGCCCCTTGGCCGCCAGCCGGTTCAACCGGTCCCGCAGGGTGGACTGGGGAACCCGGCCAAAGCGGGAAAGTTCCCTCACGGTGGCCAGGGGCGCGGCGCAGAGCAGCAGCAGGGTGTCCTCCTGGCTGTCTGACAGCCTATGGGTGGCAGGGCCGCGTTTCTCCAACTGCGCCAGGGCGTCGTCCATCTCCCGCAGCAACTTCCGCTGGCGCCGGGCATTGGCGACCAGTTCCTGGGTGGCGGTTTCAATCGCTTGTGGGCTGTCGCCCACGGCGCCGGTGACGGCGTGGGGCAGGGAGCGGCCCAGGTGTCCCCGTTCCAGGAAGCGCCAGAGGGTGTGGCGGGACACGCCGAAGTACCGGGCTGCCTGGGGCCTGCCGTACCACAGGGCGTAGGTCCGCACGTAGCTGCGGATGGCTTCTTCGAGGTCCGGGTTTTCCGCCGCCGTGTTCTGGGTTTTCTCCGGCGTTGCCGGCATCTTCGTTTGCATCACATTCCTCCTGTGGCGATGGTTCAACATTCCATTGTCCAGGAGAAATTGTTCGCTCGTAATGCCTTGCAAGGCATTACATTTGGACGAGTTTTGTGGTATGGGACTCGACGCGAGGCGGTGGCAGGAACCCACGGGAAGGCGTGGGGATTGAGGAAGCGGCGCTCGTTCGTCGGCAGTTCAGCCAGCAGGTCAGTCGCAAGATGGCGGCTCGTGAGGCGCCGACCCTGCCCGCGGCGCTTCCTGCCGCAGGTGGGCGCGGACGATCATGCGGGCCAGGATGCGCAGCCCGCGCTGCATCCGCTCTCGCTGCCCGGCGGTGTACGCCGTCGATGACTGCTTCGGCGAATTGGGGATGCGTGTTGACTCTATCTTTCTGCCGGCCTTTCTCATCCCGCTCCTCCTGGCGCGGCGCGATGACAAGATGACCTCTCCGCCGTTGCCGCCGGACATCTGGTGTTTGTGCGCCAGTCTGGGGGTATGGAGAATCGAGGGTTACCCCTTGGAAGGGATTTCATTCGTGATATTGCATTGGAAGCCCATTGATACATCAGGCATTCTCAAGGTAATGACCCGGATTGTGGCTTCCGAGACGTGAAGGGGCTGTACGGGAAATCGATTTCGCTGCAAGTTGCAGATTCGGTCCGGTTCAAAGCCGTTATAGGGAGAAATCGCCCTCTACCGGACGGGAGCAGCGAATACTTCTTGTCAAGGGCCGGTTGCGGCAAAATGCAAGTTGCACCGTGCTGCACGGAGGGCAGGCTCGGTGGAATCGGTGGATGAAACGTGGAGGACACCCGGGATCTGGGGGTGAATTGCCGCACCATGATGAACTGCTGCGGCTCCCGGCGGGTGCGGCAGGGGTTGGTGGAGTTCCGGGATGCGGGCGGGGTTGACGAGGACGGGGGTGATTGGGACGCAAGGGGGCAGAATGGCGACAGCACGGATGAGGCTAACCCTCTGGAGGAACGGGTGGAGCGTTGGAAGGCGAGAACCGGCAGTTGCGTGAGCTGGGTGGAGAGCCAGGCAGGACATTTGGCGGAGTTGGGCTGCCGGATTGTGGAGTTGGAGCAGCAGGAGGGGCAAGCCGGGCGATGCTGAAGCGGTTGGCGTTGACGATGCGCAAAAGGCATGGCGTCCTCCCCGGCGGAGGCCGGAATGCCCAATGCCGGGGGTGGTTACCCTGAAGAGCAGCCCGATGAGGCCCACGCCTTCGGCCCGCCGCCGCTGATGGCCGAATGGCGGCGGTTGCGGAACAGGGATGAAACGTCGGGCAGCCGGGTTGACCGGGCCAAGTCCAGGGTGCGCCGGTGGAAGTTGGAAGCCGGGATGTTGGGCGAGTACCGCCTGATCCTGCCGCCCGAGAGTTACCCCATGGACGAAGCGAGAAGAGCGGACCATTTGCGCCAGCGGCGGGAAGCCCTAGCGGAAGCCCGCCGGGAGTTGGGCCGGGCCAAGCGGATGCGGTTGGTGCGGCGGTGGCTCACGCTGGGTCTGGGGCGGCAGTAGGTCGCATGGTCTCACCCGGTAGCGTCCGTCGCTGTTGGAGCATTGACGACGTGTGGCAAGGAGCATATCCTTGAACAGCGACCAAGGATATGAGGTAATCGGAGGAGGGAACCGGAAATGGCTTCAAGCAAACGCCTGCTGCCAACGGGGGAATGCTGGTGCGGGTGCGGCGCGGAGACGGCAATCGGATCATTCTTCCTGCCGGGCCACGATAAGGTCGCCGAGGCTGCGGTAATCTCGGTGGTGTACGGCGGAGTTCCCCGGTTCCTGGTACAGCATGGCTACGGACCCGGCGGCAAGAATCCCAAGCAGGAGATGGCCCGGCGGCGCGCCGAGGGTAATCGCAGGAGCACATCACGATGACGACGGCGAAAGGGAAGCGGAACGACTCCGGATCAGGCAACGGCGACACCGGCACGGACTACCGCGCCGACCTCTGGCGCATGGCCGATGCCCTGCGGGGCAGCATGGACGCCGCCGAGTACAAGCACGTCGTCCTGGGTCTCGTCTTCCTCAAGTACATCTCCGACGCCTTCGAGGAAGCCTACGCCAGGCTGGAGGCCGAGCGGGACCAGGGCGCCGACCCGGAGGACCCGGACGAGTACCGGGCCCAGAGCATCTTCTGGGTGCCGCCCGAGGCCCGTTGGCCGAACCTGCAAGCCCAGGCCCGCCAGCCGGTCGTCGGCCGTTTGGTGGACGACGCCATGGCCGCGGTGGAGCGGGACAACCCGACGCTCCGGGACGTGCTGCCCAAGGAGTACGCCAGGGACGCCCTGGACAAGCAGCGGCTGGGCCAGGTGGTGGACTTGGTGAGCAACATCCAGGTCGGCGGAGCCGAGGCCCAGGCCACCGACGTGCTGGGCCGGGTGTACGAGTACTTCCTGGAGCAGTTCGCCCTGGCCGAGGGACGCAAGGGCGGTGAGTTCTACACCCCCCGGTCGGTGGTACGGCTGCTGGTGGAGATGCTGAAGCCGTACCAGGGCCGGGTCTATGACCCCTGCTGCGGCTCCTCGGGCATGTTCGTCCAGTCGGTGGACTTCATCCGCGCCCACGCCACCGGCAACGGCAACGGGGGCAAGGCCAGAGGCGACATCTCCATCTATGGCCAGGAGTCCAACTACACCACCTGGCGGCTGGCCCGGATGAACCTGGCGATCCGGGGCATCGAGGGGCAGATTGCCCACGGCGACAGCTTCCACAATGACCGCCACCCCGACCTGCGGGCCGACTACATCCTGGCCAACCCGCCCTTCAACGTCTCCGACTGGGGCGGGGAGCGGCTGCGGGACGACCGGCGGTGGGAGTACGGCGTCCCGCCGGCGGGCAACGCCAACTTCGCCTGGGTACAGCACTTCCTCTACCACTTGGCGCCCCGGGGCATTGCCGGGTTCGTCTTGGCCAACGGCTCCATGTCCTCCAACCAGTCCAACGAGGGGGAAATCCGCCGGAACATCATCGAGGCCGGCCTGGTGGACTGCATCATCGCCCTGCCGGGGCAGTTGTTCCGCTCCACCCAGATACCGGCCTGCCTGTGGTTCCTGCGCCGGGGTCGGCGGGAAGGCGAGCGTCTGGGCGAGACCCTGTTCATAGATGTACGCAAGCTGGGGCACATGGCGGACCGCACCCACCGGGACCTGTCCGTGGAGGACATCGGCCGCATCGCCGATACCTACCATGCTTGGCGGGGCGGCGATGATGCCGGCGACTACGCCGACGTTCCGGGCTTCTGCAAGAGCTCCACTCTGGAAGAAATCCGCAGACACGGCCACGTCCTCACCCCGGGCCGGTACGTGGGCGCCGAGCCGCAACAGGACGATGGCGAACCCTTCCCGGAGAAGATGGCCCGCCTCATCGCTCAATGGCGGGAGCAGCAGGAAGAAGCCCGGCGGCTGGATGCCGCCATTGCCGAGAATCTGAAAAGGCTGGGGTTTTAGGCTAGGAATCCCCGCAGGGGGTTGGCGAAGTGATTGACTACGAAAACTTCAGCAGGTCTCTGAAAAACCTGGAGTTGCAGTACGAAAACTACCTGAACTTGGATGAGGAACTGCCCCAGTTGATGAAAGAGGCAGTTGCCGAATCGGTGGTTCAGCGATTCGAGACTTGCTATGAAACTTTGTGGAAGACCTTGCGCCGCTATCTACAGGAGGAGTTGGGCCTGGCCGAGGTTCCCAACAGCCCTCGACCTACTTTGCGCATCGCCGATGACAATTTCCTGCTCGCGTCAGGTTTCACCCAGTGGGACCGCTATGTCAATGCCCGCATAGACACTTCTCACGATTACAGTAGCGAGAAAGCCCGGCGCGCCCTGGCCATCGTGGGCGACTTCATTGACGATGCCATTGGGCTTTACCAGACTATGACCGGGGAGACTTGGGAATGATACAAGCCGCTGCGCCAGCGATAGATATTGACACCGGGGAGCGGACCACTATCCAGATGCTGCTGCGTCGCTACCTGCCGGACGTTACCGTATGGGCCTACGGCTCCCGGGTGCGGTGGAACGCCCGGCCCCAGTCCGACCTGGACCTGGTGGCATTTGCCCCGCCCGAACAGCGGGGCGCAGTCTTGAAGCTGAGGGAAGCCTTCGAGGAAAGCTCACTGCCCTTTTCGGTGGACCTGCTGATTTGGGACGACTTGCCCGAATCTTTCCATAGAAACATAGAGGCCGAGTACATGGTGTTGCAATCGGCTAAGGCGGAGAAGGTCAACAGCGACTGGCGCAAAGTTACCCTGGGGGAAGTCGCTGAACTCAACGAAGCTACCTATTCTCCCAAAGAAGCGTGGCCCTTTGTGAATTATCTCGACACGGGAAGCATCACGGAGAACTGCATATCGGAAATTCAGCATCTCGTCGCCGGCACAGATAAAATACCGAGCCGCGCCCGCAGAAAGGTTGAGAACGGTGACATCGTGTATTCCACCGTGCGCCCCAACCAGAAGCACTTCGGGTTACTCAAGGACATCCCTGAAAACCTTCTCGCCTCGACGGGATTTGCCGTCATCCGAGGGAAGGCCGATGTCGCTTGCACCGATTTCATCTATTGGTTCCTGGCGCAAGATCACATAGTCGAATACCTTCATTCAATAGCGGAAAACAGTACCTCGGCATATCCTTCTATCCGGCCTGGCGATATTGAACAGTTGGAATTATCCCTCCCGCCCTTGCCCGAGCAGCGGGCCATCGCCCACGTCCTGGGCACGCTGGACGACAAGATTGAGCTGAACCGGCGGATGAATGAGACGCTGGAGGCGATGGCCCGGGCCGTCTTCCAGGACTGGTTCGTGGACTTCGGCCCGGTGCGGGCCAAGCTGGAGGGCCGGGAACCCTACCTGCCGCCGGAGCTGTGGGCGCTGTTCCCCGACCGGCTGGTGGACTCGGCGCTTGGGGAGGTGCCAGAGGGGTGGGGGGTGAAGGCCTTATCCGATTTCATCGACGTGGCAAGGGGATTGTCATATAAGGGGTCTGGGTTATCATCAAGTGGTATTCCAATGCACAATCTGAACTCGATTTGCGAGGGTGGCGGCTACAAGGATGGCGGCATCAAGTATTACAACGGCGATTTCCAGGATCGACACGTTACGCAGCCTGGGGATGTGATAGTCGCCAATACGGAGCAGGGGCATGACAGGTTACTAATCGGCTTTGCGGCAATCGTGCCGAAACGCTTTGGTGACAACGGGTTGTTCAGCCATCACATTTTCCGAGTACGCTCCAAGAGTTCTTGCGCTCTTTCGCCCGACTTTATCTGCCAATTGTTGAATACACAAGCCACGCACGACGTCGTTAGCGGTTATGCAACTGGCACCACAGTCAACATGCTGCCGGTCGATGCGCTGAGAATTCCGTCTATGGTTGTACCACCGGAGCAGCTTGTGACAGCGTTCAGCACGTTTGCTGAAACAGCACGAATTAGACAGGAACGGTCCATCATAGAATGCCAATTTCTGGCTGCCCTGCGGGATGCGCTGCTGCCAGGGTTGGTGTCGGGGGCGGTGCGGGTTGGACACATACAGCCATCCGCTGGTTTCGTAGTACAAAACGCTGCTGTCACGTAGAAATGAGGTGAGATGAAAGTCGCAGGGATGTCTCAAATGGATGCTACTAACGTGATCCGACCATACTTTGATAAGCCACTTGAAGAACGTATCAACAAGCTTGAAGTTGCTGTAGAGACTTGGGCCAAGCAGAACGATCTCTGGTACGACGCGTGTTTCAGGAGAGTTGTGAAGAGCATTGACATGGAAACGGGTGCGCCAACAGTAACCACACTACGGGCCGAAGGATTCCTCGCCGAGTTGGTGATCCATCCAGGAATGGGGGCTATCCATGATACTCAGGAGGCGCAGCGGCTTTCGGACGAATGCCAGCGAATAATCGAAGGTCACGGCTTCTATGGAGAGACATTTGACGTAGGCCGTCTTGATATTATTCCACTAGGGGGTGTCGTCAAAGTAAGGGTGTGATGATAAGCTGACATTGCAACCAGTGTAGCAGGATTGGGCTATGTCAGCAGCAATGGCAGTGCCGGCGCACCGGCGTCACGATATTTCAGACCGGGTATGGGAAGTCCTGGACCCCCTTCTCCCAGGCGGCAAGGGCAAGACGGGCCGGCCCGCCTGCGATAATCGTCTCTTTCTCAACGCCGTGTTCTGGATTTTGCGCACCGGCGCCCCCTGGCGGGACCTGCCCCCGGACTATGGGGATTGGAAGAACACCCACCGCCGCTTCTGCCGCTGGCGGGACAGAGGGGTATGGGACATGCTGCTGGATGCCCTGGTCGACGATCCTGATTTTGAATGGTTGATGATTGACGCCAGTTACATCAAGGCCCATCCCCACAGCGCCGGGGCCCAGGGCGGAAGCCAGGCCATCGCCCGCACAAAAGGGGGCTGAACACCAAACTGCATCTGGCGGTGGATGCCCACGGAATGCCGGTAAGGGTAATGGTGACCGGAGGCACGGCGGCGGACTGCACCCAAGCCTTGCCCCTGATTGAAGGCATCGAAGCGGAGTGTCTGCTGGCTGACAAAGCCTACGACACCAATGAAATCATAGCTGCGGCCTCGGAGTTGGGCATGAACCCGGTAATACCGCCCAAGAGCAATCGCCGGGAAAAGCGGGAGTATGACCGGGCGCTGTACAAGCTGCGCCACCTGGTGGAAAACGGCTTCCTGGACTTCAAGCAGTGGCGGGGGGTGGCAACCCGGTATGCCAAGAACTCCCTTTCCTACTTGGCCATCTGCCAGATTCGGGCGATGGTCATTTGGACTAAATTACTTTGACGACACCCCCTAGAGCAGAAAGATACCCTCATATTTCAGAAATTTAAGGAATACATGAGATGGAAGTGGATATGCAGCTTGATTCAGGGTGACTTCGATGCGCTGAACTCGGAGCTCTACGAGCACTTCAGCAAGAATTCGGAGCAGCTTACCCGGCTCGATTGGCGGAAGTTTGAGATGTTGGTCGCCGAGTTGTTACAGGCCCAGGGCTTTAAGGCCGAACTTGGACCAGGACATGCCGACGGAGGAGTAGATGTACGGTTGCTCCAGCGCGACCCTATCGGGGACATATTGACGTTAGTGCAAGTGAAGAAGTACGACATAAACAATCCAATCAGACTTCAGGCTGTTCAAGCTCTACATGGGGTGAAGGAGGCTGAAGGCGCTAACAATAGCATGTTCATCACTACGTCCCGCTATCTGCTGTCTGCAAAGAATTTCGCTAGTCGAGAAAATGTACAGATGGAGCTATACGTGTCTGACGATGTGCGGAAATGGTGTGCCGACGCAAGTGCGGGCATCATCAAGGAAAAGGAACGCATTATCACAGAAGATGAGGTGCGGAGAGCCCTGAACCAAGCCCGACAAAACCCGAAGACAATATTGCACGCTCAAGGCGGGTACACTATGCGGTACAACAAATTCAGCCTTGTGCTAAAGGAATCGGCCAGTTCTGGACTAGCAATTGATTTGCCATCTCGGATTGTTCAACATGATGGATACATGCAGGCAGGAACTGAAGTGCCGGATCTGCGTGACAGTCGAAAGGTCCTGCAACTAAGGAACACCGCGAGGCGGCTGAAGAAGCCATCGAAAGACTCAATGTTTAGGTTTTGCGATGTTGACGAAGAGTGGGAATTCTACACGCCATGGAACCAGGAACCAGCTCACTTCTATTCTGACTGAACCCTAGCAGCAAAGTCCCGAGCTGGGTATCTCCCCGTAAGGAGTTCACATGAGCGATCTGGCGCTGTCGGAAGCCGACGTTGAATCCGCCGCCCTTGACTGGCTGGCGGGCCTGGGTTGGCAGGTTGCCTACGGGCCGGACATTGCGCCAGATGCGCCGGGGGCGGAGCGCGCCGAATACGGACAGGTGGTGTTGGAGCAGCGGCTGCGGGGCAATTTTCGTCCCAGGCCGATTGAACCAAAGTTGCCTATGGGCGTTGTAGCAATAAATGGGCAAGTCGAGTGAGCGTAGCTGAGGGGACAATCGTCTACCAACATGGGGATCCTCCATGTTTAGGAGTAGGTATGGCTTGGTCCGCTGACGAACTGAATACCGCTATCAGCGGTCCAGTAGCGGCAGTTATGTTCGATGATGCGGGCACAGCCAACATCGAGTCTGTCCTCTCTGGTCTTGCAGATACCGAATTCGCCCAGGAAGAATTGAGACGTATTTTGAGCGCCCCCGAAGATATGGAGAACTGGCGTGTCGGCGAGGCAATCGCGGAGGCCTACTTGACCGAACATCGTTCCTGCCACTTTCCGTGGCCGGATAGCCGCGATGAGCGGAAAGGCGGGTCCAGCCTACCCGGTGCTGACCTCGTTGGTTTCGGTGCTGACGAAGAAGGTTGCTGCCTGGCTTTCGGTGAGGTCAAGACGTCAAGCGAGGCCAAATATCCACCTGGAACGATGTATGGCAGAACGGGACTGAAGCAGCAGTTGGAGGATTTGCGCGACAGCAAGGCCATCCGGGATGACCTTCTGAAATATCTTGGTCATCGGGCTGCCCTGGCTCCTTGGAAGCCGTCCTTCGAGGCGGCGAGTATCCGTTATCTGACGAACTCTTCTGACGTTTTGTTATACGGCGTACTTGTTAGAGACGTACCGCCGCATACTGATGATTTACGAGTTCGCGTTCTCGGTCTCGCCAAGGATTGCCCGGACGGTACTCGTCTTGAGCTTTTGGCGCTTTACCTCCCGGAAGGCTCTATCGATGGTTTGGGTGAAGCCATCCTTGAAACTCGGAGAGGAGCATGAGTCTCTCTGAAACAGCGTTTGAACGGCTGAATTCCCACTGGGCGGTCCAAGCCATTGGGCTTGAGGACCTCAGTCGTGCGGACAACCTGGTCAACGAACGTCTGGCTCAGCGAGCCTTGGGGCAACAAATCGCCTTTGCCTTCGCCCAGAGCGAGTTCGACAACCAGTTGCTTGAGCGGGTTCTCTTGGCCTACGAGTTGGCCGCGATAGAAGGATTGGAGGAATTGAGTCGCCCCGAAGGGGAGGACAATGACTTACGGAATCAGGCGGTGGCAGCTTCCTCGCGTGCTTTCGACATTCGCCGTCTCTCGCCGATACCACAGGCGACTCACGATAGGTTGTTCTTCGGTCTTCAACTCTCAGCCTTGGCATACTGCGGGGACCGCTGGTCCGACTTGCGCCGATGGTACAGAGAGAATAAGCGGGCGCTGAATGCTCCGAGCGTCGCTGATGTTCCTTGGGACCAGCGACTTCTTTACAGGTTGTTCCATTGTTGGGTCAGGCTGTTCAGAAAAGATGGATGGGATGACCTGGATCGTATCCGAGAGACCATCGCGGGCTTGCGTGACGATCAGAAGACCATGGAAGAACCATTGCTTCGCAACGAGTCTCAGGCAGTAGACCGGGCTATCGCCTTGAGGCTTGCTGCGCTTTATCATTGGGCCAGAGGTACCGAAATACTCGCTCGCTTCATGCTTCAAGGACAGCCAAGTGACCCCTTCAGTCAAATCGACAAGCATTTTGAAGCTGGAATCAATGCGGCGAAGGCTTCGGGTGACCCTCAGCACGAGGTCATTCTTCGGTGGTTACACGCTACCGGCCGTATCATGGTGACCAATTCGCTGTGGTGGACGACCCGCTCAGTCAGTTCTCGGACGTCGAGTTTTGTCCGCTCTCTCACACATCGTGAGCATCAAGCGATGTTCGAGCTTCTCCCACCCCAGCGCGCCGCCTTGTTGGAACAGGGGCTGCTGGACCAGGCAAAAACCGCCATCGTAGTTGACTTACCGACTTCCGGTGGGAAGACTCTTCTGGCTCAGTTCCGCATTCTTCAAGCTCTAAACCAGTTCGACGCCGATAAAGGGTGGGTCGCATACGTGGCTCCCACTCGGGCCTTGTCCGCACAACTTACAAGACGCTTGAGGCGGGATTTCGAGCCGATTGGAATACGAGTCGAGCAACTCACCGCCGCTGTAGAAGTGGACGCCTTCGAAGAGCAACTCTTGAACGATATTGACCAGCCTTTTCACGTCCTCGTCGCCACCCCCGAAAAGCTCTCGCTGGTTATCCGCAACAAGAAAGTTGCCCGGCCTTTGGCCTTGGTCGTGATGGACGAAGCCCATAACATGGAGAACAATCAGCGGGGACTGCGCATAGAGTTCCTGCTGGCTACAGTCAAGCGTGATTGTCCTCAAGCTAACTTCCTGCTACTCATGCCTTACGTTGAAAGCTCCGAATCAATCGCGCGTTGGCTGGCCCAGGACATCAATGCCGGACAAGCTATTAGCCTCGGCACCGTACCTTGGAAGCCAAACGAACGAATAATTGGTCTCTACCGTGCGGCTGCGAATGACGATAAACCCGCTGGCTGGCGTCTTACTTATGAAACACTTACGGCTACTGAGAAGGCAATGCCCCTTCACGGCACACACCGCGTGGGTGGAGTGAGGCCAATCGACGTTCCCAAGAGCCGGGTCCTTGGCCAGGGTAAACAAAAGGGACTGGGCTTGCAGACAGCGGCCATCGGAGCCGTGATGTCGGCGCGGGGTACTAGCATCGCAGTTGCGAACAACATTCGAACCGTTTGGACCATGGCCGAGAAAGCTTCTCAGAGCTTACCGGCACTCGACCCGATTCCAGGCGATATTCGTCTAGTCCAGGATTTTCTGCGAACTGAGATTAGCCCATCCTTCCAACTTATCGAGACTCTGAAGCACGGCGTAGGTGTCCACCACGCCGGGCTGTCTGACGATGTGCGAGCACTGTTGGAATGGCTTGCTGAAACTGGAAGTCTTCGGATACTCTGCGCCACTTCAACCATCGCACAAGGAATCAACTTTCCCGTCTCTTCAGTGTTCTTGGCGTCTCGGTTTGTGCCGGATGGAGGGAAATCGGTTGAAATGTCGCCCCGCGAATTCTGGAATCTTGCGGGCCGTGCTGGCCGAATCGGGCACGACAGCGTTGGTGTTGTCGGCCTTGCCGCGGGTACAGACCAAACTGCCCTCGTCGAATATGTCAGTCGGAATACCGGTGCGTTAGTGTCACGGCTGGTGACCTTGCTTGATGAACTTGCGGCGAAGGGGCCGGTTGCCGATCTTTCCGAGGTCCTGTGGCAGGACCAATGGGAAGACTTCCGTTGCTACATCGCGCACCTTTGGGCAGAGAAGAAAACCCTCGACGCAGTTTTGGCAGATTCAGAGAATCTTCTGCGCCAGACCTATGGCTATACCACTCTCAGAAACAATCCAGCCACTCGTCTGAAGGCCGACGCGCTGTTAAGCGCAACCCAGGCATACGCCCGGACACTTGCGAAAATGCCGGCAGGAGTTGCCGAATTGGCCGACTCTACCGGCTTCTCACCAGAAGGTGTGAATGCAGCGGTAACTGGTATGCGAAACTTGGAGGAAAAGCTCACGCCAAGTGATTGGGCACCCGAGAGCTTATTCGGTGACGGAGGGAAAATCGCTTCTCTGTTTGGAGTAATGCTCAATGTCCCTCAACTCAAGGAGCAGCTAGAGGCTATTGGTGGGACGGGCTTTGACCGTACGCGCATCTCAGATATTACGCGCGATTGGGTCCATGGGAAAGGCTTGGACGAAATCGCCGAGGAGTATTTCCACCACGAGAAGGATGAGGATGGCACCACGGCCCTCAGCGATGCTTGCCGAGCCATCTACCGGGCAATCGTGAACAATGGGACTTGGGGGGTTTCGGCGTTGAGCCGTGTGTCAGGTTTGGATTTCGACGCTCTATCAGAAACGGAACGACGCCGTATCAACGCACTTCCGGCCATGATTTATCATGGCGTCAGATCAGAGGATGCCATTCTGATGCGCATGAATGCTGCACCTCGCAGTGCGGCAGAAGCGCTGGGTGGCATTTATCGAGATGTGACAGGTCAAGACGAGAGTCGATATTCTGTTAGCAAGGCACGAGACTTCTTGAAGGCCCTCACTCCTGAAGAGTGGAACCATGCACGTCCAGCGGACGCAGCATTGTCCGGTTCGGGCTACAAGCGCATCTGGGAAGTTCTATCCGGAGAAGGAGGATAGCGACGGTGGTTACCCTCACCGAAGTTGACGTTGAGCAGGCCGCCCTCGCCTGGCTGGCGGGTCTTAGCTGGCAGACGGCCCATGGGCCGGACATTGCCCCCGGTACACCCAACGCTGAGCGAGACGACTACGGACAGGTAGTGTTGGAACAGCGGCTGCGGGACGCCCTGGCCCGGCTGAACCCGGACCTGTCCGTCCCGGCTTTGGACGATGCCCTGCACCGGCTGACCCGGCCCGAAGGGGCTACGCTGGAGGCCCGCAACCGCGCCTTTCACCGGATGCTGGTGAACGGGGTGACGGTGGAGTACCGGAACGGCGATGGTTCTTTCCGGGGCGCCCAAGCTCAGGCCATTGACTTCGACAACCCCGCCAACAACGACTGGCTGGCGGTCAACCAGTTCACCGTCACTGAGAACCGCAACACCCGCCGCCCCGATGTCGTGCTGTTCCTCAACGGCCTGCCCCTGGGCGTTATCGAACTGAAGAACCCGGCCGACGCAGACGCCACCATCTGGACCGCGTGGCAGCAGCTCCAGACCTACCAGGCCAAACTGCCCAGCCTGTTTTCCATGAACGAACTGCTGCTGGTCTCGGATGGGACGCAGGCCCGCATCGGCGCCCTCACCGCCGGGCGGGAGTGGTTCAAGCCCTGGCGCACCATTACCGGCGAGACCCTGGCCGATGCCAGCCTGACCGAGTTGCAGGTAATGCTGGAGGGTGTCTGCCAGCCGGAACGCTTCCTGGCCCTGCTTCGGGACTTCATCGTGTTCGAGGATGACGGCAGCGGCAAGCTGGTCAAGAAGCTGGCCGGCTACCACCAGTTCCACGCCGTCCGCATCGCCGTCGGGGAAACCCGGCGGGCGGCGGAGTTGCAGCGGGAAGGTCGGCGGATTGGCGAGGAAGAGGGCCGCTATGAATCGGGCCGCAGGCCGGGTGGCGCTCCCGGCGACCGGCGCATCGGGGTGGTCTGGCACACCCAGGGTTCGGGGAAGAGCCTGACCATGGCCTTCTACGCCGGGGCCATCGTCCGCGAGCCGGCCATGCAGAACCCCACCATCGTTGTCCTCACCGACCGCAACGACCTGGACGAACAACTCTTCACCACCTTCTCCCGCTGTCAGGACCTGCTACGCCAGCCGCCGGTGCAGGCGGAGAGCCGGGCCGATCTGCGGGCCAAGCTGTCGGTGGCATCCGGCGGCGTGGTCTTCACCACCATCCAGAAGTTCTTCCCCGAGGAGCGGGGCGATACCTACCCCACCCTGTCGGAGCGGCGCAACGTCGTGGTCATCGCCGACGAGGCCCACCGCAGCCAGTACGACTTCATCGACGGCTTCGCCCGCCACATGCGGGACGCTCTACCCCACGCCTCCTTCGTCGGCTTCACCGGCACCCCCATCGAGCTTCAGGACGCCAACACCCGGGCCGTGTTCGGCGACTACATCAGCATCTACGACATCCAGCGTTCCGTGGCCGACGGGGCTACGGTCCCCATCCACTACGAGAGTCGCCTCGCCAAGCTGGAGCTGGACGACGCGGAAAGACCAACCATTGACCCGGACTTCGAGGAGGCCACCGAGGGCGAGGAGATCGAGCGCAAGGAACGGCTCAAGACCAAGTGGGCCCAGCTTGAGGCCGTGGTCGGCGCCGAGAACCGGGTCAAGCAGATTGCCCAGGACATCGTTGAACACTTCGAGCAGCGCCTGGAGGCCCTGGACGGCAAGGCCATGGTCGTGTGCATGAGCCGCCGCATCTGCGTTGACCTCTACCGGGAACTGGTGCGCCTGCGCCCCGACTGGCACGATGACGCCGACGACAGGGGCAGCATCAAGGTAGTCATGACCGGCTCCGCCTCCGACCCGGCGGAGTGGCAGCACCACGTCAGGAACAAGGCCCGGCGGGAGGCGCTGGCCCAGCGGTTCCGGGACGCCGCCGACCCCTTCCGCATCGCGCTGGTGCGGGATATGTGGCTGACCGGCTTCGACGCCCCCAGCCTGCATACCATGTACCTGGACAAGCCGATGCGGGGCCACGGGCTGATGCAGGCCATCGCCCGGGTCAACCGGGTGTTCAAGGACAAGCCCGGCGGCCTGGTGGTGGACTACCTGGGTCTGGCCAACGACCTGCGGCAGGCGTTGGTCACCTACACCCAGAGCGGCGGCACGGGGCGCACCGCCATTGACAAGGAAGAAGCGGTGGCGGTCATGCTGGAGAAGTACGAGGTCTGCTGCGCCCTGTTCCACGGCTTCGACCGGTCGGCCTGGCCCACGGGGACGCCGCAGGAACGGCTGGGTCTGCTGCCAGCGGCACAGGAGCACATCCTGGCCCAGGTTAGCGGCAAGGACCGCTGCTTGCAGGCGGTACGGGAGCTATCCCAAGCCTTCGCCCTGGCCGTGCCCCACGAAGAGACCTTCCACATCCGGGACGACGTGGGGTTCTTCCAGGCGGTGCGGGCGGCCCTGTCCAAGCGGGCGGCAGGAGAAGCGCGCCCCGAAGAGGACTTGGACCTAGCGGTGCGCCAGATAGTCTCCCGGGCGGTGGCCTCGGAGGGCGTGATGGACATCTTCGCCGCTGCGGGGTTGGACCAGCCGGACATATCGGTGCTGTCCGAAGAGTTCCTGGCCGAGGTTCAGGGGATGCCCCAACGCAATCTGGCGGTGGAATTGCTCCAAAAGCTGATCCGGGGCGAACTGGCCACCCGACGGCGCGCCAACGTGGTCCAGGCCCGGTCCTTCGTCGAGTTGTTGGAGCAGACCCTCCGCCGCTACCAGAACCGGGCCATCGAGGCCGCCCAGGTCATCGAGGAACTGATTGAACTCGCCAGGGAGATGCGGGCGGCGGCCTCTCGGGGCGAAAGACTCGGACTGACCGAGCACGAACTGGCCTTCTACGACGCCCTGGAAACCAACGACAGCGCCGTGCAGGTGCTGGGGGACGAAACGCTCCGTGCCATTGCCCAAGAGTTGGTCCAAACCGTCCGCAACAACGTCACCATTGATTGGACGCTGCGGGAGAACGTGCGGGCGCAACTGCGGGTCTTGGTCCGGCGCATCCTCCGCAAGCACGGCTACCCGCCCGACAAGCAGGAGAAGGCCACGCTGACGGTGCTGGAGCAAGCGGAGGTCTTGTCTGAAGGGTGGGCACTGGCCTGAATCGTTGCTGACACACACGCGACTATTAAGTCTCCGGCCCATCTCACCTTCGCTATGCGCCGCTCCTTAGCTGGCGTGCTCGGTTCTGTCTGGTGACGCCGCTGACGTCCAATCTGTACTGTGCCATTCTTTCGCTGACGCCTACATTCCTTGCAATCTCCTTTGCGTCGGCACCCCTGCGGACTTCCGCCAGAAGCAATGTTCGAGGTAGAAAGAGGCATCCGGACAACCAAGCAGCTTCTTCTTCCTGAATCGGGTCACAAGACAGGAAGGTGACATCTCCAAGCTTCTCAACTCGGCTCAACTCGTGATTGAGGAGGGCATGTGAAAGTTCGTGCGCAAGATCGCTTCTCCGACGTGACAGCGAGCGCGCTTGCTTGACCTAACATCGAACCATCAGACTTCTCGTTCATGGCTCCAGCGTGTATGGTGCAGTCTGCGGATGGGGAACTGGCGCAAGTAGCGTGTCTCCTTCCGAGACGTTGAGTGTCCGTACTGGTCGTGTAAAGGTCACTGAGTATTCGGTCACATCTGGAACATGGTACTCCCTACCGTCCAACACGGAGTTACAGAGTCCTCGGCCACATTTCCAAGACGGTTTCGCCCAGTGTCAAAATAGCCCCTCTGTGCACGATCCAAGTGTGTCTCGGATACCTCACAGCCCCATCCATTTTCCTCGACTTTGGTACTTCTTAACCAGTCGGACCTCACGGAATATGTGGCGTGGTACACTACAGCATCAAACTAAGGGATACTAAGACATGGTCGTGCCGATGCCAGAAGAGTTAACGGTACCCCAGGCAGCAGTTTATCTCAAGGTGAGCGAGGAAACTGTTCGCCGTAACATCCGGTCTAGGCGTCTCTCGGCTTTTCGAAGAGGTACTCAATGGTTCATCCCCTACGACGTGTTGATGGTTTTCGCCAACGCGTATGATCCGAAGACGGGCAAACTTAAACGGATGTTATAGATACCTACGTTGTGTACGGGAAAGGTTAAATGTTCTCGCTACGTCATACTGTCGCTTTTTGCCGTATGGATATTGGGGCTAGGCTAGAACAGGTGAAGCTTGGAACTTGCTTTCGAATCTAAGGATTTGCGCTCTATCTGCGAGCTCGGGGCCACAGCAGAGCATGAATTGGGCGCGGAAGTGGCCGAAGTTCTTAGACGTCGATTGGCCGATTTGCGTGCCGCGACCTCAATCTACGACCTTGTTGCTGGTAATCCACACGAGGTAGAGTTCAGGGACATAAATTACTTCATTGTTGACCTATCCGAGGATTACCAGATCGTTCTTAAAGCAAACCATTCAGAGAATCCCCTTACAAACAGCGGCCAGATCGATTGGGCAAAGGTAAGCCGAATAAAGGTCACCCACATAGGGGGCGAATATGAGCACTAGCGAAGGATTTCAACCTGATTGGACTTCTGCTCCGGGGGATACCATCGTCGACATCCTGCGGGATCGAGAAATTTCGAATGAAAGCTTCGCGAGTTCTATGAGCCTTTCGCAGGAGGGGGTAAACGACCTGCTTCAAGGTCGCTCAACGGTCACGATAAACGTGGCTCGGCTACTGACCAGAGTCCTAGGTGCCTCCGTGGAATTCTGGATGTCTCGAGATTATCAATATCGACAAGATTCCAGGAGACTTCAAGAGGACGAGGTGGGATGGCTCCGCAAACTCCCATTGGGAGACATGATCAAGTTCGGCTGGTTGAGTCCCCCTCCCTTACCGTCAGAAGAATTGGCGGCCTGTCTGCGATTTTTCGGTGCTTCGAGTGTAGTCGAGTGGAGAGAGAAATACTCAGGCCTTCAGGAATCGGCAGCCTTCAGGTCTTCACCTTCATTCGACTCGCGGGAGGAGTCAGTGGCTGCCTGGCTCAGGCAAGGCGAAATTGAAGCAGCAAGGATTGAATGCGGGCCTTGGCACGCTGCACGGTTTCAGGAGTCTCTCAATCAACTCCGCCCGTTGACCCGCCAAAAGGACCCGGATCGCTTCCTTCCTGCCTTGCAGGGCGCTTGCTCTGTGAACGGGGTAGCAGTGGTGGTTGTCAGATCTCCGAGCGGTTGCCGGGCAAGTGGCGCTACGAGGTTCATGACAAATCACAAGGCGATTTTGCAGCTCAGTTTCCGGTATTTGACCGACGATCATTTTTGGTTCACATTTTTTCACGAAGCGGGCCACCTCATACTACATGGACAGCGGCAATTCTTCACAGCAGCGTTAGGAGCCCAGAGACCATGGATACTAGAAGGCGCTGATGTTCCGACAACCGAAGAAGAACAGGAAGCCAATCACTTCGCAGCTACTGCGCTTATCCCTCAGGAGTTTCAATATGAGTTCTCGACACTGACTTCCAATCACAAGGCAGTGATCCGATTCGCCAATCGCGTAGGGGTATCTCCTGGTGTCGTAGTTGGGCAAATGCAGCACCTTGGACACATTGGATACGACCAGTTGAACAGCCTTAAACGGCGCTTCGCCTGGCAAGACTAATGTCCAGTTAACCACGAAACGGTATGAATGTGTCGGGGCTTTTCTGCCAGTTGCACAACGCGTCTTCCAAGACCTGCATTCCCACGCCCAATTGCGCTTCGAGTTCAATTAACCACTGGTCAAGCTGTGCGGCGCCGTGGTGGACCCCGAACAACAGACGGGCACCTGAAAGAGGGCCCGTTGAATTCTGCATGTAAGTTGAATCTGGCTCGATTGCAGCAAGCTCCAGCTTCCCGATCATGGCCAAATAGTCGAACCGGGCAGTTCTCCCAAAACTGGCCACGTGATTCATGCTGTTGTATAGCTCGCGAAACGCTCTCCGGGGATTCCAGTTGACCCTTTGGAGAGCTTGGTCCATCAACTCCTCATGGGTACGTGGAGGCCCAACCCACTCAACGTACGTTCCAAATGCTGCTCCTGTACCGGTATCTGAGTAAGCGTCGAGACTCTGATATTTACGATGGCTTCCAAAGCCCCCCGGCACACCAGGGACTCTGATTTGTTGTTGGTGAGCGTTCAGCCATACTCGGAAAGCGGCCGGGTCCGCGCTTGTAGTGACCCAGTCCCAAGTATGGTTCCGCTCCCCAAGGCACCCGTATACCTCTCGGGCATAGCGCCATCCTCCTCGGCTATGTTTGCCGAAATGGACGAATAAGAACACCATCCAAAAGGCCTCATCCACTCCCCCCTGTTCCAGGAACAGGACCGCCACTTTCAGAGGGTCGAATAGTTCGTCATTAGGGTCTGCACGCCTTTCACTCACACCCCTGTCCCTCATGACTGATACATACTTTACGCGCCGAACACTTTCGATTATTTGAGCCAGAAACGCCTTCCGTCGCGCAAGAGGCTGAATTCCAGGAAGATCGCGGGTCCTATGGTGGAATGTGGTCAGCCTTTCGTCAATTTCCTGGGCGAGTGTCCGGTCTCCTGGTCTCACCATTCTGTTGCCTCAGTGGTTCGTGTGATCCATTCCCTGATCGCGTTGATTACTTCCACTGTTACACCGAAACTACTCTGGAGGTTGTGATTGAAACCCAAAACCTTGAGTTGTCGGTTGAGTTTGATACCCGAAACTGTCGCCGCGACCCCCGTAAATGCAACTCCTTTGACATTGGCCCTTGAACGTCTCCCCAACGACCAAGCTGGGATCTCTTCGGCCTGCAACGAAACGCCGGCAACGGATTGGAACCCCTTCACAACGGAACTTCCGTTAAGGATCAGCACACGAACTTGGGAATCTCTAAGGATCATTCCCAATGTATCTCCAGAGAGAGCCAGAAGTGACGCACGTTGCTGGGAGGAAAGTTCTGTCCACCTCCGTATGGTAGCAAACGGAATCAGATCAAGATGGCACGCGGTGGATGGAGAGTCATAGAAAGAGACGTTTGCCCCAGAGATAGCAAAGTCCAGTTTTTTGAACCAAGCATTGTACGGGTTACAAAAGAAATATGACCGATAAGTTTCCAAGATTAGCTCCAGGTGGCGGGCATCTGCCTCGGCCCAAGCCTCAAGCCCCAATGATTCTAGTGTATGAAACCTCCGGAGTTCCCCTTGCAACTCTTCGCCTGATGGGTCCACGAACTCCCGATAGCTTGGATTGATTCCCAATGTCGCTAGTTGAGGATTGGATAAATCTCCGAAGGCCGGCACTGGACAACTCCAAGGGATAATGTCAGTCCCGATTACCGCGCCGCTGTCCAATCGGTCTATAAGTGTAGTTAGGACAGAGAAGATAGTCTGCGAGCCACTTGCCTCTCCATTCGTACTCGCAGTTCTTTGGTCCTGGCCAGTCATCTCGATCTCCTGATGCGTCCGTCTATGAACGAGTCAAAAATCGGGGACGACATTGCCCGGCGCAGTTCCTTGATCTTGTCGTCGTCCCTGCTCTTGGACGCCCGGAATACGAGGAGTAAGCGGACTAGGTCAGCCCAATACGGGTCTAATCCCTCCAACAGCCTTTCCGGAACGGGTTCTTGGTCGGTTCGGATTGCATTTTCTGCCGACAACACCAAATTGATTGCTGGCCAAGGATCTCCTGCAGGCATTGGGCCCATCAACATTGTGGTCGATTGCCAACCTTCATCCAAGAACTGCTGAGCGTTGCCAAAGCTTTCATTGTAAAGGTGTAGGCTACCCACCATATGCTTATACTGGCCAAGCTCGTAAGAGAGAGTTCTAGCCATGATCTCTTGAAGCATGGTGAAACAGAAAATATCATGGGGCATGCCGACAAAAGCATCATTAGACCGCATGTAAGTGAGCATGTGCAGTTGCTGTCCCCGGATCGTAAATTGCATGGTGCAAGTGCAAGGAATGTCCTTATGGGGTTCCAGGATGTCGTGAGCATCGAACAACTGGATGACTGCTTGCCGCGAGGCCGGTTTTCCTTTCAGCATTTCGGCCACATTTGCAAATTGGTTGAGACCGTTCCAGTTGAACAACCTGGGACCGTAACCCCCAAAAATCTCCCCTTCATCGGCATATGCTTTATAGGCAGGAAGATAATAGGATATGAACGACAGGTCATTTGTCTGTGCCAAATACCAGAAGAGTTCACCCAAGCAACTGAACGGTTTCCCCTTGGTCTCATGCGGCTAATTCGCGCCAAGGGGTTCGTAAGCTCGATAAGCACACCAGATACCTCCTTTGCTGGCCCCTTGGTGGGGTGAATTTCTTGACCCTCCTGGAGGATTTGTTCGAAAACCCATCGCATCACATCGTCAAGCGTCTCGCCGGAAAAATATGGCAAAACCATGGTCTGTCCGACACCTCTGTCTCAATTTAAAAAAGAAGTGAGCTTCAAGTTAGTAGACCAGCAACATTCTAGTAGCGGCGAGGTCTCGTCCAATTGTCCTAGCCCACATACACTATTTCTATGAAATGGGGCGCCTTTTGCACCCATGCAGCGGGCCTAACAGGTGGTTACCGAGGACTGGTAGTCAGTAGCCATTCATCGCATAGCCTCTGGTAACAGCATGATACCGTCCATCGGAAACAGGCCTAGCGGCCGCTTCAAACCACACAAGGGTATCGTCACCTCAACTCTCACCCACGAGATAAGGCACTCCGCGGTCCGGCCTCCCCACGACGCCTACGTCAGGCTCTTGGACCACTACGGGATCTGATCCACTGAGGACATATAGTCGAGAAGCGCCTGCGCCTGTCCGGCTACATCCGCTTGTATGTTATCGTCGAGCCCTCCGGTGATGAAGTGCGCCGTTCCTACGGGGCCCGGCCCGTCGTGGTTAACGAAGTCTCTCTCAAGAACGTGCAGCGCCCTGTCGACATTGGTGTCGGGTTGAAGTGAGGCCAAGCTTCCTGCTATATCGGCGACTCCTATCCCATTCCACACATAGGATAGATCGTAGGCGTCCTTGTTCTCCGCTCTATTTCCGAAGGCAAGCGCTTTCAGTACAGTAAATGCGCCTGGACCACATACCGGAACTTTTCTGGTAGCCCATGCACCAGAAGGGACAACGCCGCTCAACTCCATCCATGACCGATCTCGGAATGCTAACTCAAGACCTGGGGTGACTATCGCCGCCAAATCGGATTCGATGTGGAGAATCCGATTCTCTTGGTCGGTTTCATAATTGGGAGAAATCAGAAAATCGACGGTCACGGGCTGAGGAGAGGCTGTGGTCCAACGCTGAGGTGTCCAATTGCCTTGAGCATTGACATCCGGTTTGAATCCCACGTCTCGTAGCCGAGCGCTTACGTCGCGATAACGTTGTTCATCCAGGATGGCCAAACCCAACCCCATGTCGAGATCCATTGTTCCCGCGTGCGGTTCCATGCCCGATGGGAGGTTGTCTTGGTCGACAAGCAGATATGGTACCAGTCCGCCGACCACGACGATTTCATCAAGCAAGTCTCCCAGCTTGGTTGCTATGTACAGGAATGTTTGACGGACGCGAGCCAATTGACCACTGGCATATCCGTCACCGCTCGCTGGCTTAGAGACCATCGCTTCCCCGCAGGAGCAGCCGCTTTCTGAGTTCTTCGGCTGCTTCCGTCGCCCTCTCGGGTTGGTCCTTGAGGTCAACATAGACTTGTACAGGGTGGACGCAAGGGATGCCGTCTACAGCCTCTGCTCCGTCGAATACGCCCTCGTCGTTGGGCACTACAAGCCAAGTGTTGGCGCCTCTGGCTTCCTCGCGGAAACCGAGGTCTTTCTTCAACCCTGCCGAAGGGACCATCGAAAGGTATACTGTTGCTAGACGGAATCCAGCGAACCCTGTCCACAACCACGCTGCGGGAAGCGCGGTGGCCGCGTGGCGCTCTTCAACCTTGTACAACGTGTCGGCGATGGAACGAATCAGATGGTCACCTCCGCGAGCCGCTACGTGTCCTCGAACGATGTGATGCCGGTCAAACCTGTAATCTTCTCGCCAAGCCTCTAGCAGTGCGTTCCTGTCGGTGGGGCTAATGCCGTCCGCACCTCGCTGCACGAGTCCTGATTCCAAGAGCTTGCCTACTATGCGGCTCGTATGACCTTTGTCCAAACCGGTACTGAAGGCTAAGACGTGCTGCCTGATTGGTTGGTCCAGTTCCATTAGCAGCCGTCTTGCTATCCGAGATCCCTTTGGCCCGAATGCACTCTCTGGCCGCCCTGGGCGACGGAAGAGATTGGGATTGCCCAAGTTCTGATAGAATATCCCTGGCGCGATGATTCGGGCATTCCCCGAAAGGTCCAGCCAGGGAAGTTCAGCTCGCTCGCAAAGCTCCTGCGATGCTTTTCCCATGTATGGGACTGCTAGGAGTGGAATCACGTCGTTGGGTAAGCTATTTTGTGCCACCTCCAATTGGTGGATTGCAGCAGCGATGTGGGTAAGGGAACTTGACCGCTTCCATTCCAAGACAAAGACATGGCCCCCGGCAGTAATAACCGCGTCCAACTGACGGCCGTCATTGCTATGAACACCGCTCAGAGCATCCTCGCCAAGTTCGGGAACGCCAAAGATTTCAGCCAGTCGTTCTGCTGCCTGCCGGATGGCCATAGGTTCTCGTGGAATCTCCATGGTTGTTTTTATACCACAAGTTGCGCACTTGCGCAACTTGTGGTTTTTGTGCAACCGAAATCGGTCGGCGGCATTACCCGAGGAGGCTCAAGCTAGTCCGTCATGGAGCCACGACCTGTGATGCTGTATCATGTTCGTAGACGGCGTTTCAGACTCACAGACCCATCTCAAACTCGAAGATGGTACTGCCTACCGTCAACTTAGGCCCACCAAGCTGGATAAAATCGTGAATTTTTACCAGGGCGGCCGGCGAGTTGGCCGGGTGGTTTCGGCATCGCGCCTGCGGCATACCTGCAAGGGTGATGAGCAACGGAACCGCGGTCAGTCCTGGTATGCGGCGGGAGGGCCCGGTGCCAATAGCGCAATGGCTGACCGCATTGGGTCAGTCCTGGTATGCGGCGGAAGGTATTCATCTTCAAATGGCTGGAACACTTTCCACGGCAGACCCATCGTCGTAGAAGTAGGGCAGCAGACACGCGATATTGCCTACATTGACGACGTGGTGGTGGAGTGGCTGCTCGCCATAGCAGCGCTGGAGGAAAAGGTGGACGGACGGAAGTTTCAGGTCGGCTACGGCGAGGAGCGCGCCATCATCGAATTGGCCGGAATGTGCTGCGCGGTGTCGGGCTGCGACGTTCCCATAGATTGCGTGGACTGTCGTCCCGGCGAAGAAGGGCAACGGGAGGCGTTCAGCATCGAACGAGCGGGCCGGGAACTGTGTCTACGCTCCCCTGGTCCCGCCGGGAGAAGCCCTCGCCCTAACTGCCCGGTGGGTGCATCGTCTGGTGCAACCCGCGCCACACCGAATGGAGCCGGCCCGCGTCCCGCCACAGCAGCATCCCGTCCAGGAAGTCCGGCCAGCCCTCTTTGTACACCGGCAGTCGGAACAGCCAGCCGACTAAGGCCGCCAGGATGGCGTCGTGGGTAACGTAGATGTTCACGCGCCCGCCGTTGCCAAAGCCGTCGGAGCGGTGTGGGTTGGTCGGATTGACTTCGCGGATAAGAGAAACGCTGCCAAGTACCTGACGGTCATCGCGTATCTTGCTGGGGCGGCGGTTTACGAAGGCGAGAGTAACGCGCCCATCAGCCGTGCGGAAGACAACAGCCGCGGGCATACGATTGAACCGCTTGTTGATTTCGCGGGTGAAGGAAACGTATTGGCCGCGAGGATATGTGTTGCCGTTGAGATCAACGGCGGCGAACAGGAAGCTGCTGGCGTTGCCGGAGCTAAAAGCCTCGGCGTCAAGCAGCATCATTTGCCCCATTGCGGCTATTTCCGTTTCGGTAAACTGGAACAGGATGCGGACTTCCTTCGCGCTATCACGGAAATCCTGCTCCGAACGCGTATCGATGTTGTCTGCCTTGAAGTCGGCGATGAAGTTACTCACGTTTCCGGTCTGCCCGTCCAGCAGACGGTCGCTGCGGTAGCCCAGAGCAGCCAGCAACTGAGTTGATGCTTCGGTCAGGTTCCCAGGAAGCATTTTGCCCAAGGCGGTCCGGATGATAGCGATAGTGTTCTGCTGAATCATGGAGTTTCCTTGATGATGAGCCAAGTTAGGAGCTCGAAGTCGTTGGCGCTGCGCGGTGTTTCCGACGCCCGGGGCAACTTGAAGTCCGCATCACCGGACAGTCCCAAGCCCGCGGTTTGTTCCCGGTTGTGCGTCTGGCGGATGTGGGCGATGACGTCGTTGAGCAGCTTGTCGTAAAGCGACATATCCCGGCCATGTTTGGTTTCCCGGTCAAAGCGGTCGCAAAGCTCGGTGATGAGCGCGGTCTCACCTACCGCCGCTGCCTCAAAGACGGCCAGGGTCTGCCGGGCGTTGCCGCAGCCGAACCGGATGCTGCCCTCGTCTTGGATGTAGCAGAAGTAGAAGGGATGCACCGGGCTGGCGGCGCGCTGCCGCGCATCCGTATCGACGGCGTTGCGCTGGCGCAGGCAGAAAATCACGCCGGGTTGGGCGTCGGCTTCGGACGGCGTCACAGCGTACACGCCCTGGGGCATGGCTTCCAGCGCCTCCTTATTGGCTTCGAGATAGCGCAGCAATTGGGTCAGGAAATGGTCCAAGGTGAAGTCGCTCATCACCGGCCCATCGTCCAGGTCGTCGATGGTCAGCGCTTCGTCCCGGAGTCTGAGCAGCTGCTCGTCGCGGAAGTTCAACTCCAGCTGGGCATCGGCCTCAGTGAAGGGGTCTTCGTCTCCGCTGGCGGCAATGTCGGCCAGCGCCATACGCGCCTGCACCCGGCTCTCCAGCTTCAGGTACACGTCCATGTCCGAAGTGGGCCAGTAGTTGACCATCCGCACGGATTGGCTGCGGCTGCCGATGCGGTCAACGCGCCCAAAACGCTGGATGAGCCGCACCGGGTTCCAGTGGATGTCGTAGTTCAGCACGGTGTCGCAGTCCTGTAGGTTCTGCCCCTCGGAGATGCAGTCGGTGGCGATGAGCAGGTCAATCTCGGCATTGCCCGAAGCGTCGGCCCGATTGCGAGCGACCGGGGCGAAGTTGGTCAGGATGGCGTTGAAGTCGTTGGCGCCAGTGGTGGCCCGGGTTTCGTCGCCCGACACCATGGCCATGTTGAGGCCGATCTCCGTGGCCAGTCCGGCGAAGTTGTCGTAAAGGTACTCAGCCGTGTCCTTGAACGTGGTAAACACCAGCAGCTTGCGCTTGGGGTTGCCGTCCCGGTCGGCGGTGGGATTCTTGGCCCGGTTGCGGATAGCCTGCTTGATTTCGCGCAGCTTGCCGTCGCGTTCCGGGGTGATGGCGGCGACTTGTTTGCGTACGGCCTCCAGGGTAGCCTTGTCTCGTCGCAGGTCCGCCTGCCAACGCGGCAGGTCGAGTTCTGCCAACCGATAGGGACGGCGGCTGCCGCCCACGAAAAACTCTTCATCCTCGTCGTCTTCATCCGGCAGAACGTCGGCGTCCCCCAAGTCCGCGTTGAGTTGCCTTCCGTTCTGGTAGCGTTCAATCTTGTCCAGCAGGTCGTCAATCTTGCCCACAGTGCGGTCCAGCGTCAGCGTCAGGGAATGGGCGGAGCTTTCCAGGCGCTTCAGGAAGTTGGTGCGCATCATTCCAATCAGGAACCGCTCGCTGTCCTGCTGGTTGAAGTTCTGTCGCTTCCTGGCTTCCGCTAGTTCTTGCAACCGCGCCGGGTCGGTGACGTACTCACTGGGTTGGTACACGGACAACGTGAATTGTCCGATGCGTTCGGCCAGATCCTGGTAAGAAAGCTCGCCCCTCAGGTCCGTCTGCGGATAACGGTTGTCGGGCTTTTCATGTTTGGGAAACTGCCCCACGCGCTCCATCTCGTCGGCGTAGAAACGCTCGATCTGGCGGCGGGAGCGGGAGATGGACACCCCACCCAGCAACCGCAGGAAATCGGCGCCCAAATTTTCCAGCAGTTGCGCCTTGTCACGGCGATTTCGCCGGGCCTGCTCGGTCTCCCACGATTTGAACTGACGCTGAGCGGTCGCCATCAGCGTGCGGATGCTGCCCACTCCCAAGCCTTGCTGGAAGGCGTCCTCGCGTCCTTCGGTCATCAGGTAAACCTGGTTACGCAGGTCAATCAGCGACGTGTTCACCGGCGTCGCAGACAGCATCAGCACCTTGGTCTTGGCGCCGGCCCTGACCACTTCTTCCAGCAATCGCTGGTAGCGCCGCCCGCCGTCGTTGCGGAAGTTGTGGGACTCGTCAATCACCACCAGGTCGTAGTTTTCCCAGTGGAAGTTCGCCAGGTTCACCCCTCCCGAAGAGCCGGAGGTTCGGGACAGGTCGGTGTGCGCCAGAACCGTGAAGCCGAAACGGTCCTCCCGGAAGGGATTCTGCCGGTGCCCGTAGATGGCCGGATAGAGGGACCAGTTTTCAAACAACTTGCGTGGGCAGAGCACCAAGACGTGCCGGTTGTGCAGTTCGAAATACTTGATGACTGCCAACGCGGTGTAGGTCTTGCCCAGGCCCACGCTGTCGGCCAGGATGCAACCGTTATGGGCCATCAGCTTGGCGATGGTGCTCTTCGCCCCATCCTTCTGGAACTCGTAAAGCGCGTTCCAAATCCGGCTGGCCGTGAAGCCGGTGGCCGTGGCGGCGTCATCCCCGGCCAGCCGGGCCGCAATGTCCTTCCGGAACAGTTCGTACAGCGTCTTGTAATAGACGGCTTCCGGGGCGTAGTCGCCGCCGATGCGTCCCAAGCTGTCCAGAACTTCTTGCTTCACGTCCTTGGTGAGGCGGTCATTGCTCCACAGGCGGTTGAACCACTCGTTCAGCTCGGTAAGGGTGTCGGCGTCGTCGGTGGCGAGATTGATTTCCAGGTTGGGCCGGTCGCTGCCGCCCAGCCCGCGCCGGGTGAAGTTGGAACTGCCCACCACGCCGGTATTGCCGGTCGGCGACTCGGTGAGGTACATCTTGCCGTGCAGGAAGTTGGCCCGGTTGACCGAGCGGACGGCCACGGTGTCCCGGCGCACCCATTGGGCGCAGCGCTGGGCCAGCGCCTTCTGTCGCAACGTGTGGTTGGGTTGCAACCCTCGTTCCGTCAGCTCAAACGACTTGGGTTCGTCCTCGCCAGGGTCGAGGTCCTCTACCGACGTTGGTTCACCGAAGAGAAACCGGACACTCCCCACCCGATCCAGCTCCTCCGCCAGCAACTCGTATCCATAGATGGTGAAGTAGGCCGACGCCAGGTCGAAGGCGTCAGCTTGGCGCAGGCTGCATCGCAGGTGATCGGCTACGGTGGCCGCCTGGTTGTCCAGGATGTGGCTCTGTAGTGGCATTTTGCTGTCTCTCTTGAGCGCGGGGCGGACCTCAAACCCAAGCTGCGCCTGACTGCCCGGTTGTCTTGTCCATCATCGGGCAATTTGCTTGAAATGAGCATAGCGTAAACGCAGAAAACCCTCAATATCGCCCGCTCGCAGTGATCGAAACCCTTGATGTGAGAGACAGTATGATCGGACAGAGACGACCGGTATTAACCGTTGGCAGCGGAACTTTGTCGTTCGCACCGACAGGGTGGTTTGCATGGAAGCATCACTGACACTTGCCCGCTGACGTAGGTGGATTCCACCTGCCACGCTAGCTTCACAGTGTCCACTCGCCAAAGAATCCTTGCTGACCCGCCCGGCCGCCCTTCAGCGACGCGGGGAAACCGGAGTAGGGGTGGAGGCTGCGGACGGCGTCGGGTTATCAATCGCGGAGTCGCCGGCGCAGCTTGATCGACCCGTGGCTTTCCCTCCCGCGACCGGTGTAATAGTAGCCCTCCAGCCGGCCGGGGGCAGAGATAGCCAGAACCGCCGTGCCGCGGAAACGTTGCATCGTCCTGACGGACTCGGCTTCAGGTTCATTGTCGAACAAGTAGGTCAGTACCACTCCTTCCGGGGCGTTGGTAAGGACGGAGGCGGTTATGCTCCAGGAGCGGGACTCCGCGGCGTTCAGGCGCACCACCATCTTTGTCCAGGTCTGCTCAATCGTGACCGTCACCTGTTGCGTCTTCTCAAATCCCGTGTAGGAACTGGCAATCATTCCCGTCCATGCGCCCCGCAGGTCCGGCACGCTGATCAGCCGCATAACTCTCAGGAACCGCCATCGCCAGAGCCAGTTATCGAAGGCCCAATACGAAACTCCAAAGACCAAGGCGATGGACGGTATGGGAAGCAGCCACCGCATAGGGGTGAGGTCGGAAGGGATGAGCACGGCTGCAACTGCCGACACGAGAGCGCCCGCCATGAAGAGGATTCTCACGACAAAGACGCGCTCCCGTGAGTCTATTGCATAATCGTGCATAGTTGTTACTACCAGTCTTCATACTGCTTGATCAACGTATCAATCAGGGTTCTGGCATCCCTTTCGTTCCACGAGTCTGGGCCGCCGTCAAACATGGGAACCAGCTTGTTCTGGCAGGAAAATCGCGTGAGGTCATTCCTTTCCAGCCAATAGAGGGCAGCTGAGTAGGCCGACTGGTACGAGCCTGCCAGCAGTCGGTCCGGCACGTTGTACAACAAGCACTCTATGTGGTATGACCGTGCCGTGTCGGGCCCCAGCCGGCCATCTTCCACGAGTTGGGCGCGGGCGTTCTTGAGCATCCGTATGCAACGGCGAAACCACCAATTCGTAGCTTTCTCCTTACTGACTCCGTTTCGTCGGTGTGTATGAGGATAGCTGACGGTCCACCTTCTTTCCGTCAGCAGGTACAGCCCCAGGCCCTCGACGTTTTTGTAATTGCGCAGGCTCGAATACTCCGCGTATTTCAGGTAACGAACGGCGACTACTACGTCAACCGGGATGGCGGGGGCCTCCATGACAAGTTTGAGGGTTTTCCTGCCTTCCCGAACTCTTGATGTTCCGAAACCGTCGGTAATGGCACTGATCACGTCTCTACGGAACTGTCGCCAGCCGTATCCCGGCGCAGGGAATCTCTCTTCCAACAATCTCCTTTGAGAATCGGGCAGCAGCGAACCGTCCCGCACCGGTAGGGAAGTCAGCTCCACTACGACATCAACGTCGCTTTGACGCCGGAGGTGAGTGTTGTTCCGGTAAGAGCCTTGCAAATATGTCCTGTAGCGAACGTCTTCCGGCCACTGGTACCGTCCCAAGGCGTTGCGAATGGCGGCGTGGGTATTCTTCGCACCCTTGACCGTGCCCGGTTGGGCCCAGATCTTGAGTTGATTTTCCGGGATTGCCATGACATTAGTACCACGCCGGCATACGCCGCGATATGCTTGATTCCCTCGGATTATAGAATCCTTTTCCATTGGGAGGAAGTGAAATCTTTTGAGTATGCAGGGCGCGTTCCGGTTCGAACCGGTGAACCTGCTGCTCTCAGGCTGGGTACAATCCAGTCAAGAGTTGTGGGTGCGTTCGGCGACTGAGTCCATTTTAGCATCAATCCCGTGCTCTCGATTGCTCGGATGCGGGGCTTTCTCTGGCATTGCATCGCATTTTTTCGGCAGCGGCTTCCGGGGTTTCGCCAAGGACAACAGCCCAAGTTCCGGTGGGACGGTCACATTCTCTGCGCAACAAAAAAGCCCCTCATACATGGACTAGCGGGGAGGCCATCGCTATATCTGCGATGGTTTCTTCGTACCTGACCTAACGCCCTACGCCCACCAGTTCCTTATTCCGTTTCTGCTCGGGATTCAGTACCCACTCGAAGAGAGACGACGCGGACGCGGGTCTGGGTTTGCCGACCCTCGGCGGTTGGGTCGCGGTGGCCATTGCCCACACCCACGCAAAAGCCCATACATATATGTGGAGGAAGCCCTCGACAAGCAGGTGACCGCACGCATTGGCGGCCACCTGCTTCTATTGCTTGCCCCAGGAAGTCGGAAGGCAAGGCCCGGCCCTAGAACAGCCGCAGCGTCTCGGGTTGCGGCGGCTGCTCGGTCCCTCCCTCGTCGGGAGAAGCCTCCGCCGTCGCCTGCTGGCGTTGACGCTGACTCCTGGCCGGGGAAGCGGGCCGCTCGTAGGCCGGATACTTCGGGGTCTCTTCCCACCGGGCCCTGGCCCTCTCGACGACCGCCGGGACCTGCTGGGTCAACTCCGCCAGGTCCGGAGCGTCGAAGGACTCGATGTGGGGGTCCGCCGAGGGCTGCTGCACGCCGATGGTGGCCCGGCCTCCCTTGACGGACACCACCACTTTCAACTCCTCCGGTGAAGCGGACTGCTCCCCGTCGTCGGCAACGTCGGGTTCGTCTGCGGTCTCCTCGATGGCGTCCTGCTCCCCGGCAACCTCGACAGCCGAGTCGTCCGCCGCTTCCCCGCAGGGAAACTCCTCGGCCGGCCCCTGGTCCGCCGGGTGGCCGAAGAGGAACTCCTCGGCGCTGAGGACATCCGGGGAGTGGTTTTCCGTTCCGATTTCGTCAGTCATGGTTTCTCCTCCACCCGTTTCTTCGCCGTGCGGCGGGTCACCCAAGGACCCGCTCTTGATCTCGCCCAGGGTCATCGGCTGCCAGTACAGGTCGCGCTCCACGGCGGGAACGCCGCCGAAGACGGCGGTCTCCGCCAACTCGGTGAGGTCGAAGTACCCCATTTCCTTCTCCAACCCCTCCACCAGGCCGAAGCACTGCCCGGTCTCGGCGTCCCACTCGGTGACGTACCAGGTCCAGCTGCCGTAGGGGCTGAACAGCTTGGCCGGGGCGAGGATGTCGTCGCAGTCGGCTACGTTGGCATTGGCGCCGATGGCGGGGATGGTGTCTCCCAGCTTCTCCGTCATCAGCTGGTGTCCGCGCCGCCCGCTGTAATGGTCCTGCCACATCGTCGTGGCCGTTTCCTTTTGGTCAGTCATGGTTGCTCATCTCCTTGTTGGTTATCTGCGTGTGTTGGTTCGCATCGGTCCCCACTAGCCGCGCCACCGCCTCCGGCGTGACGTAGCTGGGGGTGACGGTCCCCAGGTCCATATCCAGGTAGAGGCCCAGGAAGGGGCAGGTTCCCGCCGCCATGCGGCGTACCACCTGCAACACCAGCGACGCCATCATCTGGTTGATGGTGGGGTCCTGGTCGGTAAGGTCCAGGGCGGCGGCGCAGTCCACGTCGGGCGGCCTGTTGGACACCGCCGTCAGCAGGTCCGGGCGTTGCAGGGTGGGCGCCGGGGCCAGGTAGCAGGTCTCCCCGGCGAAGGGCGGTTCCTCCAGGTTCACCCGCTCGGCCACGTTGCCCACCAGTACCTGCCCCCAATTGGCGTCGTTGCCCGCGTCGATGAGCCAGCGACAGGGGTCTCCCGGCAGGCACTCGGCCATGGCCCGGCGGGCGGAGGCGTTATCGGCGCAGCCGATGATGAGGCCGTCGTGGGAGGAAAGGCCGGGGTAGCGGGGTTCCTCCTCCCGGAAGGGATAGACCGAGTAGCCCACGGGCCGGCGGTAGGCTTGGGCCAGCCGGTCAGCTAGGGCTTTGCTCTTGAACTCGCCCACGTCGGCGGGATAGAAGTTCTGGCGCAGCAGGTTGTGGGGTTCCACCCGGTCATGGTCCACCAGGACGATGGTGGCTTCGCGGCCCTGGAAGAGGCGGCAGAGACCCTCGGCGACGAAGCCGCCGGTGCCGCCGCAGCCGACCACCGTGATCCAGGGATTGTCTAGCAGGAACTCGTTGTCCAGGTAGTAGGGCATACCATCATCTCCTTGTTGTTCAGTCAGTCTTTCGTGTTGACTCTGGCCCCCCACCCGCCAACCGTAGGCCCGGCACCGGGCCGTCGAACACCTGGGGCCAGTCCAGCGGCGCGAAGTGGCCGTAGACGCCCACTCGCAGGCCCAGTTCCGGCGTAGGGGCATCCAGGCGTCCCACGACGCCGTAGATTCTGAAGCCCTGCTCGTCCCCATCGTCGGTGGCCGAGAAGAAGGCCCGGTGTCTGCCGTGGGAGTGGAACTCGGCCACCACGCCCGCCATGGGCTGATAGGTGAGAGACGAAGCCGTCCCGGCCTGCGGGGGCGCCACCAGCCGGTAGGCGCCTTTGTCCCAGCCCACGGCGAAGAACCGCTCGGTGTCCGGGGCGGCCTGGAACCAGCGCAGCCCCGGCTCGAAGATGTGGGCGGGAATGGGTCCGTGGGCCAGTGCCAGCTTCTTGGGAACGGACGCCAGCCCGCGCACTTGGCAGGGGGCGATCAGAAGCCGCGCGGTGAGGTGGGCGCTCTCGGACTGGACATAGAGGCCCCCGGCACCCAGCACGTAGTCGTAGCCAATCCCCTGAGAACCGGAGAGACCGGAGGGGCGGTTCACCAGGTAGCCCACCGGCGCAATACCGGCGCTAGGGTGGTAGCCCCGTCTCCCTTCGGAGACCGCCATGGCGTGGCCCACGGTGCATTGGGGAACCAGGTCCTCAAGCGGGTAGTCAGTCTGTCCATCCAATTCCTCCCATAATGCTTGCAGGTTGTCGGGATGCTTCTTCGACCGTTCCCTGGTGTCTCCGGTAAGGGAGAAGAAGGACCGGAAGAAGGACTCGGGTATCAGTCCCACCTCCTCGGGGAAGCGGTGGCTGCCGGGGCAGACCCGCCCGTCCCTAAAGACGTTGAAGGCCGGGGCGCGGTAGAGTTGCTGCTCCGGGTTGGTGGGCCGTTCCAGGGCGGCATAGACCCAGGGCGCCCGGCCCGGCGAGCAGACGAAGACCAACCCCGGCATGGGCAGCCGGAGCCGGGCGGGAGGCTGGAAAGCCTCCCGTTGCAGGGCCACCGGCCAGACCTGGGGCGGGCGCCACAGGGCCACCACCCGGCCGGTCTCCCCCTGGTTCCACCAGAGGGCGTTGTCGGGCAGCAACCCCGAGGCGAAGCCCAAGTGGCGGGTGAACACGCTGGCGATCTCGTCGGCCGAGACGGTCCGGACCCAGGTCCGGTCGCCCTCGAAGCCCCGCAGCAGGATGGTCTCGCCGTACACCTCCAACTGCGCCTGGAGCTGGTCCCTGGGCATATCGTCCTGGCCGGGCCGGGACCATTGGGTCGCGTTGGCGTCAGTCGTCATTGTTTTCCTCCTTTTGTGTTGTCCTGTTCGGGCATCCGGGGCAGGATGAAGTCCAGCAATTCGGCGAAGCGGACCGGCAGGTCCCCTTCCAGCCGGTCGGCCAGCTTGAACACCGAGTCCATCAGGGCGCTGGCCCGTTGCCATTCTTCGGTGCCCTCCTGGATGATTGCCTCCTCCCAGGGGTCGGCGAAGCCCTCGTAGTCGCCGTCCTCGTAGTTGAAGTCGAGAAAGAAGTTGCCGGTCTCGGCCCGCACCCAGGCGGCGGCCTGGGCCGCGCCCTGGAAGCCGGTTTCCTTCACCGCTTCGGTTAGAGCGTCCAACGGAATGCCGCCTTCGGGAATCCTCTCCAGCGCCTGTTGGGGGATGCGCTGGGCGGCGGCTTCCAGCCAGGCGGTGCGCAGCCCGCCGGGTTCCAAGTAGTAGGAGCCGGGGGGTTGGGCCAGCAGGGCCAGGGCCGAGAGGCCCTCCCGGTAGCCGTCCCACATCTCGTGGAGGGCGTCGTAGCCGAAGCCCATCAACTGGAAGGGGATGCCCCGGCGCAGCCAGGTAAAGGGCGGTTCCTCCCCAGCGTCGGCGAAGAACTCGATGAAGGGGGCGTAGAGGGGAAAGTGCCGTTCCTGGAAGAGCCGGGCGAAGCGTTCCACCCGTTCCCCCACGTCCGGGGCGGCCAGCGCCGCCTCCGCTTCCTGGGGAAAAAGAGGTGGCGCACCAGCCCGGCGAACCAGGCGCAGTCCTCGGCGCAGCCCAGCCGGACCACCAGCTCCCGCAGCGACGGCGGACGCCGCAGGAGCAGTTCGGCCAGGTCGCTCAGGAGCGGCGGGGCCGCAGCTGCCACCGCAGGGCGTCCAGCAGCCGCCGGGTGGCGGCGGCGTAGTGCTCGGCCTGTGTACAGGCCAGTTCCACCTCTGGTTGCCGGGCCGCCGCCGCGTCCAGGTCCAGAGAACCGTTGGGAAGGGTGAGCTCCACCGTGAGCTCGGTGATTCTGAGGTCCGCCGGCGGCACCGCCGCCAGCAGACCGGCCAGGGTATGGGTGTCCATTTGAAGCCTCCTTTAGCCCCGGGTGGAGGCGAAGGCCCCCTTGGTGCCCACCCGCCGCTGGAACTCGTAGATGGTGTCGTCGCCCCGGCGAGTCTCCTTGACCGAGGCGTTGGCGATCTCGCCGTAGAAATCGGCCAGCGTCGCCTTCACCTGCTCGACGCTCATTTCGGGGTCCGGGTCGGGAAACTCGCGGTCGTCATATACAAACACCCGTGCCATGATTCGTCTCCTCTACTGAATGGTGTTGCTTGGCTTGCGTTGCCGTTTGCGGGAGGGCCGCCAGCACCGCAACGGCGGCCCATCCCGTGTGCCTTTGCGGTCTAGCGCCCGGCGGCCACCGCCCCTTCTCCCGTTCCCGTTCCTGGTCCAGCGCCCACTGGAACAGGGACGGGGCAGCGGGCTGGGACTTCCCCTTCTTCCCGTTGGGCCGGGCCGGTTCCTCGGCCAGGAACTTGGCCCAGGAGAACAGGGACTGCTGTCCCTCGGCGGATTCGTCGTGGTGGCCGTTGCCCCCGTTTCCGGTAAGGGGCGGGCCGTTGGCCGGAACAGCCACGTAACCGTTGCCGTTGGCGTGGTTGCTGCCGCCCAGGACCGGCTCCACCGTTGGCCCGAAGGCGTCGTGACGCCCGTTGCCGTTCCCGTTGACCAGGACGGAATCCGGCTTGGCCTCTACCACCTTCCAGCCATCGTCCACCAGGTACTCCTCGGCGCTGGCCGCGGCGTCCCTGGCCTGGGCGAAGACCGCTTCCACGGTTTCATCGTCCTCCTCACCGCCGTTGACAATTTGCCGGGCCAGGGCCAGCATCAGGTCGTCGCCGTCGTCCCCGAAGGCGGCCAGCCCGTCCTCGGGCAGTTCCCCCTCCACCGCCAGGGAGCTTTGCAACTTCTTGGCCACCAGCTTGAGGGCGTCGGCCTGGAGGGTGTTCCGATAGGCCATGAACACCACCTTCACCGGGCGCTTCTGCCCGATGCGCCAGGAGCGTCGGGAAGCCTGGCGCATGGTGTACACGCTGTAATCCGTCTCGAACCAAGTTATCGTAGGAAAGTCAACCAGGTCCAAGCCGGTCTGCACCAAGCGAGGATGGCAGACCAGCACGTCCACACCCTGCTTGACCCGTTCCTCCACCCAGGCTTCGCGGCGGTCCGGGGCCACCGTGTCCGCCTTGAGCACCGCCACCCGGAACCCGTGCCGGGTCAGGAACTGCTCCATCCGCTCCGTGATGTCCCGCGTGCCCGTATGTGTGGCATAGACCAGCACCTTGCGGCCCGCCAGCCGCTCCGCCGCCACCAGGTCCACCAGGGATTGCTCCTTGGGGTAGAGCTTGTCCTCGGCCAACGGCGGCGCCTGCACCAGGACGTTGCCGGTCTGGGGGTCGAAGGCCGTTTCGCCCCGAGTGCAGCCGTCCGGGTAGGCCAGGAGGGTTTGCAGGTAGGTTGCTAGCAGCCGCTTGGAACCCCTGGCCAGGGCTGCGGCCAGGGCCTGGCGTAGGGCGTCGAAGATGACGTCGTAGGCCTTCCTTTGGGACAGTCCGGTGCGGTCCGGCTCCCGGTCCAGGCCCGACAGCAGCACCTGCTCCTGGTAGGGGGGCAGCCCGGAGGCCACGTCGGAGAGACGCAGGAACACCGAGTTGCCGATGAGGTGGAACAGGGCCGAGGGGGCCAGGCCGGGCCGCTCCCTTACCGTCTTGCGGTAGCCCTTGCGCCTACTGCTGCGCCCGTCCTCGAAGGAGTCGCCGTCGTCGGAGTGGCGCACCGTCTGCTCCAGGAAGCCGTAGCGGGCAATCCACCGCCCCTCCTCGGTCCTGCCGAACTCGGTCCTGATTTCCGGCGAGAAGCGGTACAGCAGGTGGAACAGGGTGGAAGCATACCCTCCGGTCAGCGTGCCGGTCAGGGTGAGAGACCTGCCGCAGGCGTCGGCCAGGACCCCGGCGGCGATGCCCTGGGCCGAGCCACGGCCCTTGTACTCGTGGATTTCGTCTCCGATCAGCAGGTCGAAGAAGCCCCGCATCCTCACCTTCACGTAGTCGGCCAGGGGAAAGCGCTTGGGTCCGGCACCATCGGCCTGCCACAGGGCGGAGCGGCAGACGTGGCAGGTCCGCCGCTTGCGCCTCATCTCCTCGGTGGTCAGGGGCACGCCGTCCCGGTCCACCACCTGGGCGTAGCAGCAGGGGCAGCAGGGAACCCGGAAGGGTTCGCCGGTCTGGTCGTCCCGAACCAGCCGGCCTCCGTAGCCGTTGTAGCCCGCCGTGGCCCACCGCTCTATCACGGCGGGCTTCCAACGATACGAGAGCTTGGCCCGCTCCCGGGACATCACCGCGAAGAGGGGGCCGGAGCCGGTGAACCGCCGCAGCCTTTCCAGGTCGGTGATGGAGGTCACGATGGCGGCCCGTCCGCCGGGGACGGTCTCCTCAATTTCCCGCTTCCACTTCCTGGTCAGGTGAGGCGGGCAGATTATGAGAATCCGCTTGAACCCGGCCATGTAAGCGGCTGCCGCGCCGATGAAGGTCTTGCCGGTGCCCATCTCGCCGACCACGGTGGTGCCCCGGTGGGCGGCCAGGGAGAGGGCCGCGCCCCGGATGGCGTCGGACTGGCCGCCCAGGGGCTGACGCAGCAGCTTGGGCAGGGGCCGAGGGTCCTCCGAGGGCCGGTAGAGGGGCGGGTAGGACTCCACCACCCGCTTGGCTATGGACTCTTTGAACCTGTCGATGAATCCGGTGAGCTTCATGTCTTTCCTTCCTTAAGACGTAGTGTGATGTTGCAGACGCAATGAGGCCCCGCCGTCCCTTACGGGAACCGGCGGGGCCCGTCAGCGCTGGGGATTGGCCGGGTTGCTGCTATGCCTGGATGTCGGCAATCGTCCCGTCGTCCAGGTCCAGGGAGACCACGGTGGTCTTGAGCCGCTCCCGGTACACCTCGGTGTCCTCGGTCTCCTCCACCAGGACCAGTTCCTTGGTGGTGCGGCCCTTGACCAGCACCCGCTGGCCGCCGGCCTCCAGTGCCAGGTTGTCCAGGAAGCCTGCCGCCACCAGCATGGCCAGGTGGCCCCGGCGAAGGGGCATCAGCGGGCGGGTGCGCCGGTCCGTGGCCGGCCAGAGGGAGTCCCGCACCTCCTGGCTGGCCCACAAACCGGCCTTCCGGGCCTCGGCCACCGCCGCGATGGGATCCACGGTGCGGGTGGTGAACAGAATATCGCCGGGCGTTGCCAGAGGTGGGGAGAAGACCGGGTGGTTGCGGGGGGCCAAAGTCTCCGGCTCCCCCTGGGACCAGTCCTTCACCTGCTGTTCGGCGTAGCCGTCCTGGTGGGGTTCGGCCCGCCGCCGCCCCATCAGCAGCACCTGGTCGAAGGCTTCCCGCTCCGGTGAGGGAAAGGCCCAGCAGCGGAGGTCCCAATAGTGGGACGCCAGGTAGCGGGCCGACACCGCCAGCCGTTGCCGCGGGACGATGAACATCAGGACGCCGCCCTCGGCCAGGTAGCGGGTGCAATGCGTGAGGAAGCTATGCTCGACCCGCTTGTCTTCCGAATCATGGTCATAGGGCGGGTTCAAGAGGAGCAGGCCGAAGGCGCTGTTGGCGATGGAGGTCTGGAACAGGTCGGCGGCCAGGGCGCGGTCCAGGCGCTCCGCCGCTTCCTCGGCCCGGTCCTGGTGCAGTTCCACCCCGCAGGTCTCCACGGGGACGGCCCAGCGTTGGGCCAGGCGCTTTCCCAACTGCTCCAGGGCTTCCCCGGCCCCGCAGCAGGGGTCCAGGACGCGCAGGGTCTGCGCCTGCCGGTTGTTGCGGTAACGACCCCCGTGAACCGCCACCAGTTCCGCCGCCAGGTCAATGACCCGGGGCGGCGTGGGATAGAATCCGCCCTTGAATTGGGCAGCCAGTCTCATGTCCTTCCTCCTTACTTATCGGTCTTGTTGCAAGTCTTGAGGCCCACCACTTCGCCTTTCGCCAGGGTGCGCTGGAAGCAGAGCGCCTGGGCGGTGTCCTTTTCCCTGGCGCACTGGGTGCAGAAGGCGGTGAGCAGTTCGGCGCGGTTGGCGACGATGACGCGCTTGACCAGCACGGAGTTGCCGTCGGGCAGGCCGTGGCGGTAGAGCTTCTCGCAGGGGTCCCGCCGCTCGGTTTCCGTCGCGGGCCGGTAGTAGTGAGGCTGCCCGGACGAACACAGGTGGTCGGCATTGGAGTGGGGGCAGAACCGGCAGTGGGTCCCGTCGGGGGAGAAGAGCTGCCAGGCCTTCCAGTTGCGGGCCCGGCGCCGCTGGCTGCCCCGCTTCACCGGGTTCAGCGTCCTATCCATCGTTGTTCACCCCCGTTGCTGCGGAACCAGGTTCCGGCAGGGTCAGCGTTCTCGCTGCCACTGCGCCGGACAGGTCCGCCTTGAGTTCGTCTCCCTTGGGGTTGCAGCAGTAGGCCAGGATGCCGCTGGACTCCAGCCGGTGAATCTCGCCGGTGTCCAAGCCCCCGCCGCCAGAGCCAGTCTTGCCAGGAGCGGTGTAGGGGGAGCGGGCTGCGCCGGTCCAGGAAGCGGTGATGCAGCCCCGGCGCGTCGGCCTCCTCCTGGGCCAGCAGCAGGAAGTCGTCCCGCTCGAACGAGAACTCGGCGAGGCGGGTGTATATCAAGGCGTGCCAGCCCCGGCTGGCGGGCAGGCGGGCGATGCGGGTGGTCCAGGTACCGATGGTCTGGTGCGGGACGTGGCAGGACTGGTAGCCGCCGCTCAAAGCCATGCCTTCTACCCCCTTGATGATGTGGGCGGCCTCCGGAGGCTGCTTGAGCAGGGCGGCCCAGATGGCCTTCAGCGCCGTCTGGGGTCCCACCATGGAGAGGAACCAGAGGCCGCCAGTGTCCGGGTCGCGGGCGTAGGCGTCGGCGGTGGCAGAGTACCCTCCGGCGTTGATGGTGAACAGAGCCTGCCCCGCACCGGATGCGGGGTCGTCGGGGTTGATGGTGGCGTGGGTTGCCAGCATGAGTGGTCTCCTTTAGATGAAGGTGTGAAGCGAAGCGCGGGGAGAACGTCCCCGCGTGGGGGCCGCCCGGCCCAGGGCCGGCGGTCGTGGCGGCGCGGGCTAGTTGTCCATCAGCCCCTTTTCCTTGAGGCTGACGAACCCTTTTCCCGAGATGACGACGTGGTCCAGCACCTCGATGCCCAGCAGCTTGCCGCCTGCCACCAGCTCGCGGGTAATGCTCACGTCCTCGGGGCTGGGGGTCGGGTCGCCGGAGGGATGGTTGTGGCTGATGACGATGCTGGGCGCCGACTCGATGACGGCGGGCCGGAAGACCTCGGCGGGACGGACAATCGACGAGTTCACGTTGCCCTGGTAGATCACCCGCTGGGCCATGACGCCGTTCCTGGTGTTGAGGAGCAACACCCGCAGCTGTTCCTGGGCCAAGCCCTTCATCTCCGGCCCCAGCAGGCTGTACACATCCTGGGGGCAGTTGATGGTGGGCATCTCGGCGGGGCGCTCCGGCTGGTAGGCCACTTCGTAGCGGGCCGCCAGTTCCCCCAGCAGGTCCAGGTTGGAGCGCAGGGCCTCCAGCACCGCGTGGCCCTCCAGGGTGACGGCGGGGGTGTCGGGGGTCTTGGTCTGCTTCTTGCGGGACATGGTTCACTTCCTTGCCGGTGAGATTCGGAAACGAGAGCGGGGCCGCTCCCTATTGGCAGGGAGCGGCCCCGTGTTGCGCCTGCCGGTGGCGGGCGTCGGTATCAGGTTGCCCGGCTAGAAGGGAAGGTCGTCGTCGGCCTGGGTGTTGGCGCCGACGTTGGCGTAGTTGCCGTTACCATTGCCGCCGTAACTGTTGCGGGAGGAGTCCAGGAACACCACCTCCTGGGCGTGAATCTCGGTGCGGTGGCGCCGCTGCCCGTCGTCCCCCTCCCAGGAGTTCTGCACCAGGCGACCCGCCACGTAGAGCCGCTGGTCCTTTCCCATGTACTCGGCCACGGCCTCGCCCAGCTTGTCCCACACCACCACGGTGTGCCAGTCAGTGGCGTCCTCGCCGTCCCTCCGGTAGCGGTCCGTGGCCAGGCGCAGCTGGGTAACGGCGATGCCGCCCTGGGTGTAGCGCACCTCCGGGTCCGCGCCCACGCGGCCCAGCAGTTCCACCTTGTTGATGGTCTTGGCCATGTATCGTTCCTCCTGATGGTTGGTGAATTGGGGTTGCCTTTGCGGGGCCGTTCCTTCCTTCAGATAGGGCGGTCCCATGCGCGCTCCGGCCTGGGGAGCGTCATGGTATCTGTCAGCCAATGCCTAGCTGACCCGCAAGTAGCGGGAGACGTTCTCAGTGACGATCTCGGCCCGCGCCTCCGGGTCCAGCAGCGCGTTCAGCTTCTTGTGGTTGACGTTGTAGCGGGTGGACTTGACCATCCCCACGGTGCGGGTCTTCTCCCGGCCCTCCAGCCTGGCCTTGTCCAACCCCCGCTGCCCTGAGCCAGGCCCGCAGCAGCCCCAACGCCCACTGCTTGTCTTCCTCGATGGCCTTCAGCATCTCCTGGGACTGTTCGTACTCCAGGAGCGCCGCCCGCGCCTCTTCGTCGCTGACCGGCTCGGCGCTTTCGTCAGGGTCGTCGTCCTCCGGTTCGTCAGTCCCCACCATCCCCGGCAGGCAGGCGTTCAGGAAGGGGCAGCGCTGGCACTGCCAGTCCCCGGCGATGAAGTCCCGCTCCGGCAGGGCCTCCGGGTCGGGCCCATTGACCAGGTGGTAGGTCGCCAGTTCCCCCAGCCGCCGACAGGCTTGCTCGAAGGCCCGTTCCACCCGCCGGGCGGGTATCACCTCGTAGTCCCAGGCCCGGCTGCCGGTGTCCAGGGTGGCGATCACCACGTCCCGGGCCTCGCCGAAGGTCCCGTAGGTGTAGCAGGCGACCTGCCACAGCGATTCTGGGTGGCTGCGCTCCGCCCCCAGGGTCCGCTTCTTGTAGGCTTCCGGCCCCCGGGTCTTGACCTCGACGATGCTGGGTTCGTTGCCGAAGATGGGCGCCACGCCGGCGGCGGCCACGTGGCCGCTGACCACCAGGGTGGGGCCGAGGCGCAGGGAGACCCGCCGGGGGTTGTCCCGGTCGGCGGGGGTGATCTCCCACCCGGCCCGCTGCATGGCCCGCAGCACCACCGGCTCCAGGGCGTTGCCCGCCTCCAGCATGGTCAGGGACTCCTCGCTGCGCGGGTTGGTGACCTCGTGGTTGGTGGCCTCGTACCACAGGGCGCGGCGGCAGTTGCCCACCGCCGAGGCCCGGATCTCCAGGGTCCCGTCCCCGCCGAAGCGGGCGTTGGGGCGGGAGTACGCGTCGGTAAGGTTGTCAATGGTGATAGTCATGGTTGTCGTTCCTCCGTCATGTTTGGTATCCGGTAAATGGGAGCGGGGCCGCCCTCCGTAGAGCGACGGCCCCGTGCGCCTGCTGGTCAGGTCATTGTTCGCCGCTCAGTCGGCGGCGACGGGCAGTTCCGTCGGTTCCGCCTCGGCTTGCGTGTCCAGGTAGTCCCGCAGGACCAGGGCGATGGCGTCGCCCAGGCCCCTTACGTACACCGTACTGCCATCCTCCATCCGGTTGGGCCAGGGCTGCATTTCGCTGATGCCCTGGCACTGGTGGATGATTTCAGCCAGCGGCGTTCCCCGCCGCAGGTGCAGGGAGACCAGCCGGCAGGCCAGCTCGGTCATCCCGTGTTGCAGGCTGCCCGCCTTGCCCAGGGAGCCGAACACCTCGAAGAGCCTGCCCCGTACTCGATACGGGGGTTGGCAGTCCTGGTCGAAGCAGACCGTCACGAACAGGCTGCCGTACTCCGTGTTGAGCTTGGTGGCGCGCTGGGCAGGCTGCGGGGCCTGGGCCGCGTCGTGGTGGCGGTGGTCATGGCCTTTCCTCCTTCCAGCAACCGGCGGCCCGCAGGTGAGGCAACGCCGGAGCGTAGCGGTGGAAGCGGGCCGCCACCTTCAGGGCCAGCTCCCAGTCCCTTTCGTCGCCCAGGCCCAGCAGCGTCCTGGCGATGGGTTCCTCGCAGTCCTCCTCGGCGAAGCCGGGATTGAACAAGGTGTCCCGCACCACGTCGGGCAGTTCCTCCCACCGCTCCCGGCTCAGCTTCAGGCCGCCGTGTCCGGCGGTGGAGACCCGCCAGACCCCTTCGGCCAACTCGGTGATGTCCTGGGACCAACCCCAGGGGGTGTGCATGGTGGTTGCCGTCATTTCCGTTTCCTCCTTGTCCGGTGATGTCCAGTAGATGAGAAGCGGGGCCGCCCCGTTGCTGGAGACGGCCCCGTTGGGTAGGTGATGAAGTTGGCCCAGAAACCTACCCGTTGCCGTTGGCGGCTTCCTTCGCCTCGTTGACCTTGCGGGCCGTGTTCTCCACCAGGGGCTTCAGTTCCCTGGCGGGCAGGTCGTCCAGGTCCTGGCCCGTCTGCTTCTGCACCGCCTCCCGGACCCGTTCCTCATCAAAGCCCTGCTCGGCGCCCAGGGCGATGAGCCGGCCCCGCAACTGCTGGAGGTAGGAACCGTCCCGCCGGCCATTGCCGTTGTTGCCCGTCCTCTTGCCGAAGTTGCGGTCGCGGTCGCCGTTGTTGGCGGAGAAACGCTGGTGTTGCTCTGGCGAGTTGGGCTTGCCGTTGCCCCGGCCGTTGGCTGAAGGCTGGTCTCCGTAGAGACCGTTGCCGAAGCGGTCCCCGAAGCTGCGGAGCGCCCGCTTGAGGTCGTCGGTGACCGCGCCCTTGGCGGCGGTCTCGTGGCCCTCGGCGTTGTCGTCGGTGACCACGTGGAAGCCCAGGTCGGTGCGGGGCGGCGCGCCGACCACGCTGACCCGCACCGGGGCGCTGTAGGCGAAGGAGACCTTGACCTCCCCGGTCCTGACGTCCACCTTCTCGACCCGGCGCCGGGTCACGTCGCCGGCCAGTTCGTAGCCCCAGCCGCCGTAGCCGAAGATCTCGTTGGCCTGGGCGATGACCACGTGGCCCTCCAGGTAGTCGAAGGCCCGGTTGCCCCGGCCCTTGCGCTGGGAGACCAGGGCCGGGTCCAAGGGCTGCTCCAGGGCGCCGACCACGGCGGGGGGCAGCCCGTCCCACAGGAAGTTGTGGTCGGCGGGGTCCGGGTGGGCGCCGTTGCCGTTGAGGTTGACGTGGCCGTTGGCGTTGTGGTTGCCGTTCTCGTTACCCATGACTTTGCTCCTTTATGACGTGATGTTGGGTGTGTCCGTGGTTGAAGCGGCTTTCGCCCGGCGAAGCCGTCTGCGGGACAGGCCCGGCGCAGAACCAGGCCAACCCCGTCGAAAGGGGAATGGCGGGAAAAGGAAAGGCCCGCCGGGGCAGGCGGGCCGATGGAGGGGAAGTTGGGGAAGGCGCGGACTAGCGGGCGTCGTGGGCCGCCCGGGCCAGCAGGCGGCGGAAGAGGCGCCGGCCCTGGGGTAGCGTTGCCAGCTCGGCCACGTCGCCGACCCCCTGGGGCAGGTTGACCACGGCGGCGCGGCGGCCCAAGAGGTTGCGAAGACCCGCCGCCGCTGTGTTGCCCGCGTCGTCGTTGTCGAAGGCCAGGAAGACCCGGGGGCAGCCCTTGAGCGCCGTCGCCACCCGCTCCATCCCCTGCGTCCCCAGGGCGGCGCAGGCCGGGTAGCCCCAGGCCGCCAGGGTCAGCCAGTCGAAGACTCCCTCGGCCAGGACTAGGAACGGGGGCGATGAGCCGAGCCTTCCCAGGCCCAGCGCCGGTTTGGGACCGGGCACCGCCTGGAAGCGGGGAGTTGCGTTGGGGTAAATGGCCCGCCCGGTGAGCCAGCGAACCCGGCCCGAAGCCGTGTCGGGGACGGTCACCATCCCGGCGAACCGCTCCGCGCCCCGTTCCAAGAACAGCCCGGAGGCCCGCTGCCGGTCCTGGCCGAACCCGCCGGATTCCAGGTGCGCCCGCAGCCCCTTCCCCGGCGCGTAGCCCAGGCCCAGCCGCCGGGCTGCTGCAACGCCGATGCCCCGCGAGGCCAGGTAGTCCCGCGCCGCACCGCCGCGCCGCAACTGTCCGGCGTAGAACCGGGCCGCCGCCGTCAGCAGCGCCGGGTCCCGGGGCGGAATCCCGGCAGGGTTGGTACGCCGCTGCCGTCCAGTCGCCTGGACAGGAACGGCAGCCCTGGCAACCGGCCCGGAACCATCGTCCAGCCGCCGTATTGCTTCGGGCAGGGTGAAGCCCTCCATCCGCCGCACGAAGTCCAGCACGTCGCCGCCAGCGCCGCAGCCGAAGCACCAGAATCGCTCGGTGTCGGCGTATACCGTGAAGCTGCCTTCAACTTCCTGGTGGAAGGGACAGACCCCCTGCCTGACCCGTCCCTTGCCGCGCAGAGCGATTCCGGCGGCCTCCACCGCGTCGCCCAGGGGGTGGCGGGCCTTGAGTTCCTGCAAATCCACCGTGGCGCTGGTCGCTACCATGCCGCACCTCCCTTCGCCAGGGGCTTCAGACCCCGCAGGCTGCGCCGGGATACAGTCTTGCCCACCGGCCAGCGCAACCCCAGGACCGCCGCGACTTCCATCGTGTCGCCGCCGCCGTCAGTGGGAACCAATGCCGCCGCCCTGCCGGTGCCGGGGCTGTAGAGCATGGCCTTGCCGCCAGCGAACCGTCGCCGGGCGATGTCCAGCCACTCGGCGTAGAGCCACCGGAGGTGGGCGTCGGTAGTGTCGGCCAGGCCGGCGACGGCGAACACCGCCAGCGCACCGTTGCAGTCGCTCGACTGCCGCAGCCGCCGGGCCTCGTGGATGGTCCGGGTCAGGCTGGGCGCCGGCTGCCCCGGCTCGACCCGGAACAGGGCCGCCAGCAGCCGGTCTACCAACTCTTCGAGCCTGCCGGTAGAAGAAGGGGTTTCCAGGGTAATCGTGGTCATGGCGTGCCTCCTTGCTGTTGCTGTGTAGCCGTCTGTTGTTGCCGCCGTTGGTTCCGGTGGCAGCGGCACCGGCAATTGGCCTGCCGCGCCTGGTCCGCCTTTCGCCGATCACTGGCCCGCATGATCCGCCGCACTACCAGGGCGATGACGCCCAGGCCCACCAGGTTGAGAAAGAAGGTCTCGCCGCCGGCCCCGGTCAGCAAGGGCCCGGCGATGAGCAGGGCCACCGCTACCGCAATGGAAGCCCGCTTGTGCCGCTTGATGAAGCCCACGACCCTGACCGTGAAGGTCTTGACCTGGTTGAAACGTTCCGTGATGCCCATGAATACCTCCTTGTCGGTAATGATGATTCGTGAATCACTTTCCGCCGCCCGGCGCCGGACGCACTCCGCCCTGGGACTGACACCGCAACGGAAAACGCCGGTTTGGGGGTTGGAGCAAGACACAGTTCGCCCAGGGTCTTATGCAGCGGGAACGCGAACCCTGGATGCTGCTGAGAGAGGGAAAGGGAGGGGAACGCAGTCCCGCCGGTGGCAACTGCGTTGCAACGAAGCGCGTCCGGTTGGCGACGGAGTGGTCGCGGACCGGAGCGTAGAACTGCGGCGCCGCTACCTTTGTTCAGCAGCTACGCCGCAGTCATGTGGAAGCGGACGGAGCTTGATGCCCGCTCCAACCGCGTTGTGAAGGGAAAGCGAAGCGTGTAGCCGCTCCGCCGGTGAGACCGAAGGGGATAGTGAGTCCGGGATGCCGTCCTGGGTCTAGCCGCCACCTCCTTGCAAACTATGATGCGCCTTTGGTTCAGGGTTCCGCGCCGTGGGTTGGATGCCTGGTGAAGCGCACCCTGCGCCTCGGTGGGTAGTGGTTCCGCGCCGTTGGGTTGTATACCTGGTGAAGCGCACCGTGCGCCTCTTGGAAAGGGTTGGGGCAACCGGCTGGTGCGAAGGAGCTAAACACTCCAATGCCTCAGCAACGTCCCTCGCGCCTGACCTTCGGGAGAGCAGGGCTCAATCCTTCGGGTCAATCCATCGTGGGCGGACGTTCGGAGAGCAACGCTCGATCCTATGCGTCCGAGTCCCGAGTCCAGGGACGGGACCCTCCAGGTTTCTAGGGTGGGAAACGCTGGAAAAAGCCTGATAACGCAATCCAGTATCCGGCCCCGGCCCGGCGCTGGCAATACTTTCCGGCTCCCGGCGCCCAAAGTGTTGCCTTTTTTTGACCAAAAATCTAAGCGCAGGCCCCGCCCCGCCTTTCGCAGCCGCCACCACCCGCGCCGTCGCCGTCCCTGCCAGCTACCGCCACAGCCCCAGGGTCAGCACGCGCCGCGCTCAGCGCAGCAGTTCCAGCATGTTCCGCCGCCGCCGGACCCCCGCCAGTTCCCGCTGCCGCCAGGACAACTGCTCGCCCCGGTCTAGGCCCCGCAGCGGCGCGGTCTCCTGGGGCAGGGTCAGCCCGTGCTCCTCCAGCATCGCCACCTCCAGTTCCAGAATCCGCTGGCGGGTTGATACCCAGGTCAGACCCCGGGCCGTGGGCGGATGGCCGTCCCACAGCCTCCGCCACTCGTCTACCAAGGGCCAGGCCGCGCCGTACACTTCCTCATCATCGTCGGCGGGATCCCACGCCACCACGTCGGAGTGCCGCCGCGGGGACGTGGCCCGGCCCGCCCTGGACCCGCCGGGCGCATTGCCGCCGCCCCGCACTGATTCCAGCCGTTCCAGCCGCCGCTCCAACCGGCGCAGGCCCTCGGCCCACTCCTCCCGCAGGGCCTCGACCACCACGCCATCCACGTCCCCGCCGTTGTCGCTGCCCACCGCCGCCAGCGCCAGGCCCAACTGCTGCTCCAACTCCTTCACCCGCTCTTCCAGCGCCCTGACCCGCTACCCGTCCGCCGCCGCCCGCTCTAGCAGCAACCGCTCCAACGTTTCGATCAAGCGCGGCGACATCTCGCCCGCCCCCTCGCTACGCCACAGAGTCTTGCGGTCGATACCCAGTTGCTCCGCCGCCTTCACCGGACCCAGGTCATGCACCAGGTCGTTCAGCAATGCCCGCAGGCGCAACTCCCGCAGGCTCTCCAGGCTGGGGGCGCCATCCCCCGGCCAACTACGCCGCATCATCCGTGTCACCTCCGTTCTCGTGTTCCTCAAGGAACATTTCCAATAGGGGCGTGGAACATCGGCTCCGAAATCGCCATGTTCCACGTGGAACATTTCGTAGCTGGCCTTGCCCCATGACCGTGGAACCCGCCCTTCCCGAAAAGTGTTGCCTGATTCCGCCCACAAACCCCTTGATTGCCCCCATTTCAGCTACGAACACGACCCCGTTGGTCCCTTGGTCCCAAACTCAAATCCCTGTACACGTCTATGACATCACACCGGGGTCGCCCGGCGTCAGGTCTTATAGGGTGGTTCATCCGTGAACCACCCTATAGGGGGTTGGACGGAGAACAGGCGGCCTCCACACTGGTTTAGCGAACATCGGTTCGCAAATAGACCAAGAGGAGGCCATCATGTTCCGGCGTTTCATCCCCACCTCCGGCAAGGCCCGGCGGCTGACGCTGCTCACGGCGGCGCTACTGCTGACGGCCCTAGCCGCCATTCCCGCATCCGGCCCGGCCTTGGCCCAATCGCCGCCTCCCGCCGACGACATCAGCCTGGTCAACCGGGACCGGCAGCTGGTGGAGCGAAAGAAGGGGGGCGACTTCGTGGCCCGCCCCATCTTCAGCCGCCAGACCGAAGTCCTCTACTACTCCATCCGCCACCCGGACACCGGCGATTGGGTCACCAACACCTACCGGGTGCAGGGCGGCGAGAAGCAGCTGGCCGAAGGCTGGGAGTACACCTTCGAGTACCCGGCCCTCGGCGAGCAGCCCGAACTGCACCCGGAACAGGCTTTCCTGCTGGTGCTGGCCGTGCCCCGCGAGGACGGCGGCGACCACCAGGTCTTCCACGCCCTGGTTCCCGTCCACCAACCCAGGGGGTTGTGGGACAAGGTGCTGGGCGCCCTCGACCCCGACCGCTGGGCCAGGGCCGCCGCCAGGTGGGTGATCCAGGGAGTCCACGGGACCCTCTGCGGCGTGGTGGAGAAGATCGCGGCGACGGATGTTGCCGAGTGCGCGGAGGGGTAGGCGTATGAGCGACATTCTCACCGGCACTCCCCCGGACCTCACCTACCTGCATCCCATCGTGAAACAAGCCTGGATTGTCGTCTGGGCCATCACGTCGGGGGCGCTGGCGGTCATCCTGGGCTGGATGGGTCTGAGCTTCATCGTCCAGGAGCACCTGGGGCGCCACCAGTCGGGATGGCGGGAGATGGTCCCCCGGCTGGTGCTGGGGCTGACCGCCGCCGCCTCGTCTTTGTGGTGGTGCGCCCTGGTCATCGACGTGGCCGACGCCGTTTCCGGGTTCATCGCCGCCTCCCTGAACGTCACCCCCGGCGACCTGCTGCGCGCCCCCCTGTTCGCGCTCCTGGCGGCGGTGCAGACCGCCAGCACCGGCCTGGCGGTGTTCATCGCCCTGCTCTACCTGGTCTTCGGCTTCTTCGTCCTCTACCTGCTGGTGCAGATGATCCTGCGCCTGGCGTTGATCGACATCCTGCTGGCCCTGGCCCCCATTGCCTTGGGGCTGTGGATTCTGCCCCACACCGCCGGTTGGGGCCGTCACTGGCTGCGCCTGTTTATGACCACGGTGTTCCAGCAGGCGGTGCAACTCATCGCCCTGGCCCTGGGCTTCGGGTTTCTCAACGAGTTCGCGGCCATCGCCGAGTTCGAGCCGGTGCAGGACCTGGTGTGGAAGCTGCTGATGGCCGTCGCCTTCATGTACCTGGCGGGAAGGGTGCCGTCGATGCTGGGCAACCACGGGACCTTCGACGCCTGGCTGCACACCCTCTACTTCGGGATGTCCCTGCCCGGCTCCATGATGCGCTCGGCCCGGTCCATCGGGCTGATTGCGGGCGGAGCCGCCGGAGGCCCTCCGGGCATGGCGGCAGCGGCAGCAGCGTCCGGCGCGGCCAACACCGCCGCCGGAGCGGTCAACTCGGCAGCCCAGTCCGCCACCGCCCCGGCCCAGAGCGGCCCCACCCCCAGGAGCCAGGGGCCATAGCGAAAACGACCACCCAGGAGGTGGAGTGATGTGCCAATAACCGCAGGGGACCGACCCGTCCGAACACGGAGAGACAAACCGAGAAAGCCAAAAGGAGAAAGACTCTATGGAAAACCTGACTCAGACCATATCGAACCTGGTGGGCATCCTGCTGGGGCTGGTGGGCGTCGTCGGCGTGGGCTACTTCATCTACGGCGCCTACCTGTACCTGACGGCCTCCGGCGCGCCCAACCAGATGGAACGGGGCAAGAGCGCCATGATGACCGCCCTGGCGGGCATCGTGCTGGCGTTGGTGGCCTACGGCGTGGTGGAACTGGTGATGAACGCCGTGGTGGGCAACCCGGTGGACCCCAGCGTCCCCAACCCCACCGAGAGCGGCGTCCCGGATCCCACCGCCACCCCGGACCCCACCAACAGCGGAAACTAGGAGGACGGCATGAGAGAGCATGAAGTGCCGACCCACGTGCAGGCCGAGGACAAGGTGCTGCTGTGGTTCACCTTCCCGCAGATCGTGGCGGTGGTGGCGGTGTGCGCCCTGGCCTACGGGGCCTACCGCTACGCCCCTGTCGGCCCTTCCGAGGCGCGGCTGGGCCTGGCGGTCCTGTTGGGCTTGGCGGGCATCGCCGCCGTGGTGGGGAAGGTGGGGGGCCGGGGGCTGCCCCTGGTGGCCGCCGACCTGCTGAAGTTCAACCTGGGGGCCAGGCGCTACGCCGGGTCCCCCACCCAACTGGCCCGGAGCGAGGCCCCCGCGCCGGAGCAGTCCAAACCAGACCCCCCGCGGCTGCTGGCCAAGAAAGCCGTGGGCGGTCTGGGCAAGGCGGCGAGGAGGGTGCGCCGGAAGGGGCGTCCCCCCTTCCGCCCCCATAGCTGGTTCGGCAAGCGCCGCCAACCGAAGGACGGGCAAGGCGGCGGCGGACACCAACCCCAGCAGGCCAAACCCAAGAAGCCCCCGCATCAAGTGCGGGGCAGGCACTGGCGGACCTTCCTGGCGGTGACCGCCCTGGGAGTGCTGGCGGTCATGGCACCTCCGGCCACCGCCCTGGCCGACGACCCCGACGATGAAGACCCTGGCTGGCGGCTGGAGGAAATCTACTTCGAGCCGCCGGATCCCGTGCCCGGCCGCCGCATCTACGTGGAGCGGCTGGCGGTCTCCGGCGACGTTGCCAACGTGACCCTTCGGGCCGCCCACGACCTGGAACTGCGGGTGCGGGTCTACGGCGGCAGGAAGGGAAAGACCCTGCGCATGGGGGCCAACGCCACCATGCGGGAGGGGGAGAGCAAGAGCTACAACCTCACACTCAACGGCCCTTCCCCCTCCTTCACATTCTCCTGGGTGGATGCCCTGGGCTTCTCCGGGGCGGTGTCCCTGAAGAGCCGCCAACTGCCTTATCCCCTGCCCAAGGCGGACGGCGGGTTGTGCGACCTGGCGGTGACCTCCCTGGAGTGGACGCCGGGGAGCATCTCCGGCGTCATCGCCTCGGAGTGCATCGCGGAGACCCGGCAGGAAGTGGCCCTGCCCGTCTTCGCCGGGCATTACAGCCAGACCGTGCCCGCCCTGCTGGATGCTTCCGTCACCCGCATCACCGGAACGGTGATCGTCAAATCGGGAACGCACCGGACCACCGCCCCCTTCGTCCAGGGCGGCGAGACCCGCTTCACCCTGCCCGTCCCCAACGAGAAGGCCGTCCACGCCATTGACATCACGGCGGACCTGGCGGCGACGCTGAACGTGCCCCTGCCGCCGGTGTTGCAGACCACCCATCACCCGGCCTGGACCCAGCGAATCACCCGCCGGGTGAGCCTGTCCTGCGGCCAGGGTTCCTCGGTGAGCCGGACGGTGCGGGTGTATGTCTACCACCCGGAGCACGTGCGGGCGGTGGAGGTAAACCGAGCCCCCGTCACCCGCACCCGGACGGAGACGATTCCACTGGCTCTCAGCGTGGGGACCGACGACCCCTACCAGGCCCTGTACGTGCCCCCGCCCAAGCCCATGCCGGAACCCGCCGAGCAGACGCCGGTTGGCGATTCCACCTGGTGGAACTGGCCGTGGTGGGGCGCGTGACAAACATCCTGCTCGCCTCCGGTGCAGCCCTGGCGTCGGTCGCCTCCGCCGTGCCGGAGTACGAGCGGGACGAGATGCTGAAAGCCTTCGACGCGGCTCTTACCGGCATGGCCTACGCGGGGGTGGGCCTGTGCTTCTTCGCCATCGTCTGGGCGGGGTTCGTCCTGATGGCCGAGGGCGCCGAGGGGGAGGGCCGGGGGCGGGCCAGGAACGCGGCGCTGATGGCGGTGGTCGGGCTGGTGGCGGTGCTCTTGGCCAAGGGCATCGCCCTGGCCCTCGACAGCCGGATCATCGAAGTCTTTCCCATCCCATAGAACGAGAAAGGAGATATAGAAGTGAAACCGACACTACCAAAACTGAAAGACCTGGCAACCCACGCCAGGCATCTCCGCACTACTGCAACTGGCGCCCCCGAAACCGATGCGGCGGCGGAAGTCAAGCCGCCGCCCCCACTGTCCCTGTTCTTCATGCTGTCCCACCTGGAGGAAGACGGGCCGGTGCGCTTGGACGGGGTGAAGCTGGCGGTGTGCGAAGTGATGGGGCTGGAGCTGGACGAACCCAAGTTGGGGGCCTTCGCCGGGGCGCTGAACGCCCTGGACTTCCCGGTGCAACTGCTGGTGCGCCAGCGCCCGCCGGTGCTGGGAGGACTGCGAAACAACCTGGCCGAGGCCCAGCCAAGTGACCTGCCCGACCAGACCCGCGAAGCAGCCGAGTCCCTGGGGCGGCTGCTCACCGGGCTGGAAACGAGGGAGGGCATCCTGGACCGGCGCTTCTACGCCGTCTGCGAACACGCCCGCGCCGACGAACTGCGCGGCCTGCTGGCCCGGGCCGGATTGGGCGTGTTCCCCCTGAAGAGCGAGCCGCTACGGTTGCTGCTACTGGCCGCTGCCCTGGGCGGCTCCCCCACGGAGAGGGACGAGCACGGCGACGTGGAAGTGGAAGTGGAAGTCAACCGGCGGGACATCCGCATCGGGGACCGCCTGACCCGCTCGTTGCACCTGGGCAAGTGGCCCCGCTCGCTGTCCCCCGGCTTCCTCCAGGGGCTGATGGCCGCCGGAGCGCCGATGGACCTGGCGGTCCACCTGGGGGCCATCCCGGCGGAGCAGGCGGCCCGCACCCTGGAATGGCAGAAGGTCAGGTTCGAGTCGGCCCAGTCCCTGTCCCTGAACCGGGGCCGCAGCCTCTCGCCGGAGGCGGAGATTGCCCTGGAGGACGTGAGCCGTCTCCGCGATGAGGTGCAGCGGGGTAGGGAGCGGCTGTTCCACGCCTCCCTGTCCGTCACCCTCCACGCCGGCAACGCCGAGGGGTTGAAGGAGTTGACCCAAAAGGCGAAGGCCCACTTCGCCGCCACCCTGGGCAAGCTGGACTCCCTGGCCTTCCGGCAACGGGAGGGGCTGCTGTCCACCCTGCCCCTGGGTCTGAACGCCCTAGCGGTGTGGCGGACGCTGGACACCTCCAGTCTGGCCAGGCTGTTCCCCTTCTCGCCGCCGGACCTGGATACCAGGAGCGGCACCCTCTACGGCATTGACCTGCGGGCCTGCGCCCCGGTGGTCTATGACCCCTTCGACGGCACCCACCTGAACGCCAACACCGCCGTCCTGGCCAGGTCCGGCAGCGGCAAGTCCTTCGCCACCAAGCTGGGGGTGCTGCGAGGGTTGTGCCGGGGAGTGCGGGCCTACGTGATAGACCCGGAGGGCGAGTACGCCAACATGGCCCGGGCCGCCGGTGGGCGCGTCCTCTCCCCCGGCGTGCCGGGGCAGGGCATGAACCCCTTCGTCATCGACCGGGGCGACAGCGAGGAACTGTTGCAGCGCATCGGCAGCCTGCGGCGGTTGTATCGAGGTGATGGTGGGGGAGCGGCTCAGAGCCGAGCGGCGCTCCTCCCTGGACCACGCCCTGGCCGCCTACTACGCCGAGCGCCGGGAGCGCACCGGCTTCCGCGACTTCTACGCCTTCCTGGAAGGCGATGACGGCGGCGACCCCGAATCCAGTTCGGGGCGGGCCATCGCTCATCTGCTCCGCCCCTTCGCCACCGGCAGCCTGCGGCACCTGCTCTCCGACGAAGGGGACGACCTGCTGACCCATGAGGCCCTGGTCACCGTCTTCGACCTGCACCTCTTGGAGCCGGAACTGCGGCCCGCCGCCGCGATGGTCTGCACCGAGACGGTGTGGGCCGCCGCCGCCCGGGACCCCCGGCCCCGGCTGCTGGTGGTGGATGAGGTGTGGAGCATCATGCAGCACCCGGAGGGGGCGGCCTTCATGGTCAGCATGGCCAAGCGGGCCCGCAAGCACCGGCTGGGGTTGCAGTTCATCACCCAGGACGTGCAGGACCTGCTCTCCGAGGACTCTTCGAGAACCATCACCGGCCACAGCGGCCGCGCCCTGCTCCAGAACGCCGCCTTCAAGCTGCTGTTGCAACAGGATGCAGCGGCCATCAACACGGTGGGCGAAGCCTTCGACCTGCCTGAAGAACTGCAACGCTGGCTGCTGTCCTGCCCCCGGGGGGACGGGCTGCTGCTGGCGAGAGGCAACCGCTTCCCGGTCCGCATCGAGGCCACCACGGAGGAAACCCAGGTCATCGAGTGGCGGCCAGGCTACAGCCTGGAGCCGGGCCGCACTTCCGCTGAGACCGGCGAAACCACCGGGTTGATCAACCAAACCGATAAAGAGAGGCAACGATTATGAGTATCAACGTGAAGCACATCCTCTTCGGCGAACAACAAGCCAAGAACCCCCCGGCGCTGCTGGCGGTCGTGCCCCACCGCACCGGGGAGCGCACCCTGCTGGGGGTGGAGAACCTGCTCCAGTCCGTCGCGTCCCCGAACCCTTCTCCTTGGAACTGGCCGGGGACCTGGACGGCGTGACCCTGCTGGCCCGCTGCCAGGACGACCGGGTGATCAAGCAGCAGCTGGCCGCCCACTACCCCCAGGCCCGCGTCCGCGAGGTGCCCCCCGAGGACGATCCCATGCGCCGCAGGCAGGGAGAGCTGGCCTGGGGCCTGACCCTGCGGGTTGACGGTCCGGAGTACGTCCCCCTGCGCACCTTCCGGGACGACGACCTGCTGGACCCCGGCTCCGACCCGCTGCTGGCCGTAATCGGCGCCTTGTCCGCCCTGCGGCTCAGCGAGCGCATCGTGTCCCGCCTGCTGCTGCGCTCCCTGGGTCCCGAGTGGTCCCAGGCCCACCAGGCCCGCGCCCACCAGCGGGCCGTACTGGAGAACCGCGAACCCTCCTACACCTACCAGACCCGGCCCCTCCAGCTGGACGGAGTGACCCTGACCGTGCTGGGCGCCGGGGCGCTGACCGCCCTGCGGGGCTACCTCTGGGTGCAGGACGGGGAGATTCTCAAGGCGTCGCTCTTGGGCCTAGGCGCCGTCTCGGGCATCATCGTTGCGGGCTGGGGCTGGTGGCGCTGGAAGAAGGCCCGCAACCGGGTCTACGACCCGCTCTTGATCCGGGAGAAGGTCTCCCGCATCGCCTTCGACGCCGAGTTGCAGGTCACCGCCTTCCTGCCCTTCGATGCCGGAAACGAGCGGGCCGGCGACCTGCTGGAAAGCGTCGCCGCCGCCTACCGCCACTACGACCATCCTGCCGGGGCGCGGTTCAAGGTGAGCCAGGCCAAGCCCCGGTTCCCCGTGGTGACGCTCCACCCCGCCGGGCCGGGGCTGCTGGGCAGGCGCAGCGTCCTAGGGGTGAGGGAGGCGGGTGCCACAGGGCGGCCGCCCGGCGAGGGAGACGAGACGCCCCTGGTGGAGCGGTCCGGGTCCCGCGCGCTGGCCCCCTCGGCCCGGGGCGTCAGGACCGGCGCGCCGGTGGGCGTCGCCACCGGCGGCGTGCCGAGAGAGGTCAACTTCCCCGCCGACCTGCTGCGCCGCCACCACCTCTACGTGGCCCGCACCCGCATGGGCAAGTCCACCCTGATGCACTACGTGGTGGCCCACAAGCTCCGGGAGAAGGCGGCGGGCCGGGACGGCGATGCCATTGTCGTCATCGACCCCCACGCCGACCTGGTGGCCGGACTGCTGGAGCAGGTGCCCGATTCCATCGTCGATAGGGTGAGACTGATAGACTTGGCCGACGGCCGGGGCGCGCCCGGCGTCAACCTGCTGGACACCCGCATCTTCACCGACCGGGACCGCACTGCCGACTCGGTGGTGCGGGTCGCCAGGGGGTTGTGGGACCAGTGGGGACCCCGGATGCAGTCCATCCTGGAGCACACCGTCAAGACCCTGCACGAGGCCAACGAGCAGAGAGACGAAGGGGAGCAGTATACCATCCTGGACGGGCTGAAGCTGCTCTCCGACGGCAAGTTCCGCGCCGGGGTGCTGGCCGAGGTGAGCGATACCTACCTCCTGGACTGGTGGGTGCGGGACTTCGACAACTGGCACCGCCAGTACCGCTCCGAGGCCATCGCCCCGGTGCAGACCCGCTTGGCCTATACTACGCCTCCTCCAAGAAGGCCCGGTCCATCCTGGGCCAGCCCCGCTCCACCATCGACCTGCGGGAGACCATCCTGGAGGGCGGCGTCCTCTTCGTGTCCACCGCCCAGGGCACGGCTGGCCGGGACGTGGCCGCCCTGGTGGGGGCGTCGCTGCTCAACCTGGTGGACTCGGTGATCCGGGAGCAGGAGAGCCTGCCCCTGCACCGGCGGCGGGGCGCGTTGGTGGTGGTGGACGAGATGCAGTCCATTCCCGGCGTCGATTACGAGTCCATGCTCAGCGAACTGGGCAAGTACGGCGCTTCCTTCATCCTGGCGACCCAGAGCCTGGCCAAGCTGGAGGACCTCTCCCCCACCATGCAGGACACCATCCTGTCCAACGTGGGCTGCCTGGCCGTGTTCCAAGTGTCCGGTTCCGACGCCCGCCGGTTGGTCTGGGAGTTGGGCAAGGACCGGGTCAGTGAGGACGACATCACCTCCCTGCCGGTGCATCACTGCTACGTGCGGGCCACCGTGGGAAGCGACCGGCTGCCCGCCTACTCCATGATGGTCCGGAAGCCGGAGCCGGGTGATCCCCAGGTCGCCGCCCGCGTCCGCGCATCCGCCACCGGCTACACCACCAGGGCCGGGGAGATCGCCGCCGCCAGCGCCGAGGGGGAAGAGAAGTTGAGCGACTACCGCAGGCTGCTGGCGGAACGGCAGAACGGCGGCAACCCAGCGCCGCAACCGCCGGAGCAGAACCCCGGACCGGGGCGCAACAGGCAGCGCAGCAGGCACAACCCGGCGGGTGAAGGCGGCGAAGAGCCGGCCCATGACGGGGAGCGGGAGGAATGACCTTCACCGGGTGCGAGACCGACTTGCTGCGCCGGTTGGCGGAGACGCCCTTCGCCGGGCGGCTGGACCTGGCGGCCCTGTCCGGCTGGTCCCGGGGCGCGGTGTACGCGGCTATGGACGGGCTCGCGGAACGGGGGATGGCGCAAGCCATCCCCCACGCTACGCCGCTGCTCCCGCCTACCCGCCGGTACCATCTCACGGTTGACGGCCTCAGCCGCCTGGTGGAGATTGAAGAAGTTTCCCCGGACGAGTTGCTGCGCTGGTATCCCATATCGGCCCGGTGGCGGCGGGTCCTGCTGGAACGGCTGGACGCCCTGGCCGTCATCTACCGCCTGGCCGCCGCTATTTCCAACTTGGCTCATCCCGTCCGTTTCCGCTGGTTCCGGGCCGCGCCGCTGGACGCCGGAATCGTCCTGCCCGACGGACGAACGTTGTCTGTGGTGTGGCAGGGCCTCACCGCCGACCGCACCGGCTTTGCCAAGCGGCTGTGGCGGCTCGGGGAGGGGCCGCTGCCCGGCGGCGTCCTGGTCCTGTTGCCCGACGAGGTGCGGCTGCGCCAGGCCCGCCGGATGCTGGCCGGAGCGAACTTCCCGGTCTTCCTGACCTTGGAGCGGGACGCGGCCCTGGCCGGGCCGGACTCCCCGGTGTGGCGTCCTCCCTCAGTTGCCGTCAGACTGGACCTGCGCTACGTGCTCTCCCGCCTGGACCGGGGCGGCGCGTTGCCGGAGGAGACCCGGCCCGCGCGGCCGGCCCGGCCCGGCGACATCGACCTGGACGCACCCGCCCCGGACTGCCTGCTGCCCGCGTTGCTCGGTCCCGCCGGGAAGCGCGCCCTGGACCTGCTCTCCGACTGGCCCTGGGTGTCAAAGCGCGACCTGGCCGGGCTGATGGGAGTGTCGGGGAGGCGGGTGTCCCAGTTGGTGGCAAGGCTGGAAGGGTTCGGCCTGGTGTCTCACACTGCCGCCGAGGGGCAACGCCTCTTGGCCCTGACCGACCGGGGGCTGGCGCTCCTGGCCCGCCGGGACCGGGCCTCGGTGGGAACGGCACGGCGGCGGTGGAGCGTCGCGCCGCTGGCCCCCCAAGCGCCTCTAACCTGGCGCAACGTCTCCGGCTCCCGCAGCCGCCAGTTGCTACGCAACGTCGAGCACACCAGCGCGGTGCATTGGTTCCTGGCGGCCCTGGCAAGACAGGCCCACGCCCGGGGCAGGGAGGTGACGCAACTCGACCCGCCCCGGCGGGCCTCGCGCTACTTCCGGCATGAAGGCAGGCTGCACTCGGTTCGGCCCGACGCTTCGGGGTGTTGCGACGGAGCGGCGAGGACCTGCCCTTCTTCCTGGAGTGGGAGCGCCGGGTGGTGCGACCGGTCACGATGGCGGCGCGGCTGGCCCCCTACCTGCGCTACTACTCCTCCCACCGGCCCCTGGACGACTACGGCGCCACTCCCGCCATCCTAGTGGTGTTCGACGACGACCTGGCCGCCACCCACTTCCTGCGGGTGGCACGGGAGGAAACGGACCGGTCCGGGGTACGGGTTCCCCTCTGGGTATCCCATAAGGCTGCCCTGGAACGGCTGGGGCCGCTGGGCCGGGCCTGGCTCACGCCCGGCGGTTGGGAAACGGTCCACGCCTTCCAGGGATGAATCGGTCCATCCCGTGCCGGGGAGTCCGCCCCCCTGCTAGCTGAACCACTCCAACTCGTAACCCCCCGGCTGGTCCTCCATCTCCCCGTAGGAGGCCAGGTCGAACTCGGGAGGAAGGCAGCCCTCGGGCATCCACACGAAGGGTATGGGCACGTCCCCGAACTTCTCCCGTCTGCACCCGTGCTCCTTCAGCCACGCCTCGGAGACCCACGGGGGCATCGAGTACACGCCGCCCGTTCCCGCGCCCACCAGGTGGTAGCCCCGGCACTTCCGGCAGCGGCGCACGAAACCGTTGCACTTTTCGCAGACCCGTATCCCGTCTTGGCTGCCGGGGGAGAAGCTGACGGTTACCGGCTCTCCCCAATCGTGGATGCAGGGTTCAGGTGCGGCGTCCAGGTCGGGCGGCGGCAGGCTGGCAGCCCATACCCGCCGGGCCTTTCGTTCCCTGGCCTCCCGTGCCGCCTTTCGTTTCCGCACTCCCCGCCGCAGTCTGGCCCGAGTCATGCCTTTACTCCTTTTGACGTATTCCCCGGATTTTGCTCTGAGATCTCAACGGTGCAATCTCCGATGCTCCCGCACATTCTGAGCCTTCCACTCAAGCATGGGTTGGGCTTGGATTCGCCGTTGCAAGTCCGCATCGTTGGTCAGGATTGTCGCGTCGATTTCCCCGCCGTCGAGCAGCAGGTCCAGGAAGGCCATTTCCGCATCGTTGAAGGGCAATAGCGCGGACAGGGCGTCGCGGCATTCGACTGCCAGGCTTTCCCCATAAGAGGTTGCTTCGACGTTTCGCACCACTCCGGTCCTCAACGCTGGCAGGAGTTGACCGGCCAGTTCCGCCCCGTCAAAGGTCACGTCCGCCACCGAGACGGTTCGCCAGTCCCTCCGGTTCATAGCGCCGTAAACGGCGAAAGCGGTTCTGAGCCGCTCCAGGTCCAGCCCGTCGATGGAGAAGATCAACCTGCTGTCGAACAGGTCCCTGGCTTTGCGGCGGGCCAAGAGCGCCGCCAGCTTCCCCGCCGCCAGCTCGTGGATGTCCAGTACCGGTATTCCCCGGGCCTGCCAGTTCCCCACAGGGTGCGAGTCCGTAGGAGCCACCGGCCACAGGGGAACCCGGTACATATAGTTCAGGTCTACCTCGATCCCACCCCTCTGACCCGATGCTGCCGCGTAACGCAACGACCACTTGCCCCCAGCGTGTTCCCCGGGAACCCGGCGGACCTCGAAGTCCTCCCGCCCGAAGACGGCCCGCATCGCTTCCTCGATTCGCGGGCGCTCCTCCAGCATGGCCTCCCTGGACTCGGCCCCAACGTAATTCAGGTCGATGTCCACCGACAGCCTGGGAGCGTCAAACAGGAAGAGGTTGAGCGCCGTCCCGCCCTTGAGGGCCAGCTTCCCGCGCAGGAAGGGGTGTCCGCAGAGAGCTTCCAGCAACCCCAGCAGATGGGCAACCTTCTCCAGCACGTCCGGCCGGAATCCCGTCGCCTCGGCCTCTGCCCTCAGCCTTTCCGGGGAAATTCTCATATCACTTCCGCCCAGGACCGCTCGGCCACTTCCATCGGAACCACCAGGTTCCAACCGGCCGCCAGGCTGCCCGGGCCACGCCGGCTCCGGTCCAGGTAGTGGGGCTGGCGCGGACGCCTCTCCCGCAGCGGCCGGAGATGCCCCTCTTCAACCATCAGTTCCTCACGGTGCTGGTCCAGGAAGAACCCCACCTTGGAGGCGGTGGTGGAGTTGTCCAGCAGCAGCGTGTACTCCACCACCTTGTCCAGGTTGAAGAACTCCACCGACTCCAGGGAGCGCCAGACCTCCTCCCATCCTCCCGACTGGTGGGGGCGGTCCAGGACGTCCACCAGGGTGCGCTCCAGGCTGGCGACCCGGACGAGCACGCCCGACCGCTCCCGGACCAGCGCCTCGAAGTGTTCCTTTCCGAGGCGGCGGAGGGCCTCCTGGTACCTGGTTCCCTGAAAGACATGGGAACGGAACATGAACTTTTCTACCGGGCGGGACGCCGAGTAGGTGACCTGTCGCCACATCGAGTAGGCCCGGCCGTGGAACTCCAGGGCAGTGTGGTGGGACAGCATGGAGTCCCTGGTCAGCTTGGCGGCGACCAGGTAGGGGTCCACCGGGTAGGTATCGGCGTCGGCTCCCGGTGGGACGACGGCGAACAGCCCGCGCCGCACCCGCAGCAGACGTCCCGCCTTGGTGTGGTAGGAAAGGAGGGCTTCCTGCGTTCTGGTTCCCGCGTCGCCGCTGGAGGAGAGATGCGCAGCCAACTCCTCCCCGGTGAACACGGGGTGGCGGCGGAAGAAGGCTTCGTGTTTGATGGCCGGCATGATTGATAATCTGACGGGTAATCCAGGATAATGCTATGGGTATCGGGTATATATGTCATAAGGCTTGGTTGCTGTATTGACAAATGTACGACAAACCCATACCTAACCTACGGATTGGCTGTCATTTTGTCAACCAACGCTTCCTATTTGGTCAGCTCCCCAATCCAAGATCAGCGGTGTCTGAAGCCGGACTATTTCGTCCGGGACTCCGAAGTGATCCGCCACCTCCCAGGAGCAGGTCAGACCAGCCTGCACCGCCTCCCGCCCATCCAACAGCAGGGCATGGGCGAAGTCGTCCGCCTCCCGCTCGTCCCGGCGGCCCAGCCAGGTCTTGCGCCGTATCCAGAGGTGATTGCCCGGGTGCATCACCTGGTGGCCGATGGCGTGGGCCGTGACCCAGCGTCGCCACTCCGTCTCCAACCTCTCTGCGACGCAGATGGTCCCGTTGACCGCGAACTCCTTCTGCACCCCCATCGGCAGCAACCTCACCTCATACCCAAGGACGTTGGCCACCGCCTCGGCGTCCACCCGTCCGGTCAACCCCAGCTTGCGCCGCAGGGCCGCGCCCCTCTGGTGCGCCCGCGTCATTCCCCGGCCTCCGTCCGCCGCCGCCGTTCCTGGCGAATGAAGCGGATGAAGTTGTGGATGGCCTCGATGTCCTCCTGGGGCAGGCCGTCCACGGCGTCAAGGAAGGACACGCTGGCCTCCTTGAGCAACTCCGCCTCCAACACGTCCCGGCCCAGCAGCCAGGCGGGGCTTACCTCGCAGCGGAAGGCCAGTTCCTCCAGGTGCTCGTGGGTGGGCTTCACCCGGCCCGCCTCCCAGCACCAGACGGTCTGAGAGCTGACCCCCACCTGACTGGCCAGTTGCGCCTGGGTCAGCCCCAGCTTATTCCGGGCCTCCCGGATGCGGTCTCCGATGTTCTTCCACTGGTGCTCCCTGGCTTCAGGCATGAGGGTCGTCCCTCCCGGCGTCGGTCTGGCATGGGCTGATTACGAGCCCAATAATAGCACATAAGTTCCCTTTTCTCTTGACAAGCAGGATTGCCGCCGCCTACAATCACTCTAACCATAGTCTAATTTCGATTATACTACACCAGGACCGGAAACCGCGCAATGACCCGCCGGCAGCGCATCGTGGTAAGGCTCAGGCCCCAGGCCCTCTGGGACCGGCTGGCCCGGCTGCACCGCTCCCAGAACTGGCTGGCCGACGAGCTCGGCATCAGCCGCAGCCACCTGTCCCGGCTGGTCAACCGGGAGCACTCCCCGTCGGGCAGCCTCCGCCGCCGGATGCAGCGGGTCCTGGACGTGGAGGACTTCCATGAGTTGTTCGACTTTGAACACCCCGGCGATGGACGGTAACCCACCGGCTGGACTGTCCGGCGGCGGGCCGCACATCGCGGGCCGGCCCTTCTTCTACGGCTCCGGCGTCCTGCCTGGGGACTTCGCGGAGCGCCTGGACCGGCTGAGGCGGGCCACCGGCCTCACCCGGAACGGCTTTGCCGACGCCTTGGGGGTGGACCGCAAGCAGGCCCTCCGCTGGAACGAGGGGACCGAACCCTGCGGCGGGGCCATGCTCTCCGTGATTCGCCTGGCCGGGGTGGTGCCCGGCGGCCTGGACCTGATCATGGGCGACGGATTCCTGGCGTCCTTGTGGAGACCCTGATTCATGCCCCGGCAGCAACTGCGCCACCGCCGGGGATTCTACGAGTTCCCCGAGGACTTCCCGGAGTGCCTGCAACGGCTGAAGGAGGCCAGCGGGTTGTCCTGGAGCGAGCTGGCCCGCCGCCTGGGGACCAGTCCGCTGGACCCTCCGGCGGTGGATGCACGGCGTCTAACCCACCTCCCACTACCTGCTGGCCCTCCAGGACCTGGCCGGGGAACTGGGACTGGCCCACCTGCTCCCCAGAGCCAAAACCCGGCACCGGGAGTAGGCTGAGCGGGGAAGGCCCCGGTCCGTCCTTCTCTTTCCCCGTCGTGCCAGTCCCTCCGTTCCTTCCGCCATCGTGGTACGGCTCTCACCTCGCGCCCGGCGGGCCGCCAACTGGCCGCTGTTCCCTGGTTCATGGATGAACCACCCTATAAGCGGTTCCCTCCGGCGCTCCGGTGACCCACACTGGTTATTGAACGGACGTTCTACCCTGATACGGCTCCACAGCCTTTCGTGGTCGGACACACCCGCAACCCAACGGCAGGCCGTACCCCCAAAAGACGCCAACCGGCTTGTCGAGACCGCCGGAGCAACGATATGCAAGATACCAGGAACCGGGACAAATCCAAGAACTCGAACCGAGCCGGGCCGGAACTGGGGGTGGTGAGGATTCAATCCAGCCCAACCCCCGACTCCCAGGACCGGCTGCGCCGCCTCTTCACCCTGCTGGTCAAGTACGCCACCAGAGATGGGAACACTCCGCCGGGCCGGAAATCCCCCTTGGAAGACGGTAGTGCGAAGGAAAGGTGAAACGGCTGGGTATTCGAGGGGCGGGCAAGGAACACGGTGGCGGCCGGCTGACCTTTGACGCCGCCCTGTCCATCGGGTATCATCGGGACGACGAGTTGGCCCGGCGGTGCTGACTACACCCCGGGCCGCGGCGCCACCTGCTGGTAACAGGTGATGCGGTGGTATTGTACTACTTGCAGACCCGCTCCCGGCAGGGGCGGGTCTTTTTTGGTTTTGGCGGCATCCGCGAAGGGAGGCAATTATGGCGAGAAACACACCGAAATGCCAACTACAGGCAAGCGGCCGGAGGGCCGCCATCTATGCCCGCGTGTCCGACAAGAGCCAGGACGGGGAGGACAAGACTTCCATCTCCGAGCAGGTCGGCGAGATGGAAGCCTACTGCGAGAACAAGGGACTGACCATCACCGCCCGCTACCAGGAGGTGGGCCGGGGTTGGTCCAAGAAGCGCCCCGAGTTCCAGCGGATGCTGGCTGACGCCAGGCAGGGACGCTTCGACACCATCGTCTGCTGGAAGTCGGACCGGCTCAGCCGGGGGATGTATCCCGCCGCCGCCCTGATGAAGGTGGTCGAGGCCCACCAGATTCGGCTGGAAGTCCGACCGGCTCAGCCGGGGGATGTACCCCGCCGCCGCCCTGATGGAGGTGGTCGAGGCCCACCAGGTCCGGCTGGAGTCCGTCATGGACGCCATCGACATGAAGACCTTCGGACTCATGGCTGCCATCGGCAAGATCGAGCTGGACAACTTCCGGGAGCGGTCCACCCTGGGCAAGCGGGGCACGGCCAAGCAGGGCCGGGTGCCCACCGGCAAGCTCCCCTATGGATACCGCATCGAGGAGGACGGACGGGCCGAGGTGATCGAGGAGCAGGCCGAGGTCGTCCGCCGCATCTTCCGCATGTACGTGGATGAGGGGATGGGGTCCTACTCCATCGCCGTGCGGCTCACCGAGGAAGGAATCCCCACCCAGACCGGCAAGCTGCTGTGGCTCCAGTCCCGCGTGCACCACATCTTGGGCAATGCCGCCTACACCGGCGCCTGGCTCTACGGCAAGTACCGCCACGTCTCCACCGAGGACGGCATGAAGATACACGAACAGCCGAGGGACACCTGGATTGAGATTTCCATACCGCAGGTGATCGACGACGAGACCTGGGAGCGGGCCCAGGCGCTCAAGAAACAGCGGAGCAGGAAGGCCAAGAGGAATACGAAGGTGCTCTACCTGTTGCAGCACCTCCTCAGATGCGGCGAGTGCGGCCACAACTTCCATGCCAGGGCCACCTGGACATCCATCAGTGTTCGCAACGGCAAGAAGTACACCTACGAGCTGCCCACCCCCCGCCGCTACTACATGTGCAACGGGATGCAGAGCATGCGCCTAGGCTGCCGGGAGCGTCCTCACATCCGGGCCGAGCAGTTGGAGGAGCCGATCTGGAACGAGGTGAAGCGGATAATCCAGAACCCCGGCCTGATCGTCGCCGGCATCGACGCCCTCGATACCCAGGACAACGGCGGTCTGGAGGAGGAGATGGCCCAGGCGGAGCGGGAACTGCGAAGCATCCAGTTGGAAGAGGACCGGGCCATCAGGCTGTTCGTATCGGGGAAGATCACCGAGGCCCAGCTCGACCATCAGCGCCGGTTCATCACCGAACGGCTGGAGAACGCTAAGGCGAGGTTGGATGATTACCGGGCTCGGGAGGCGAGCGGGGCTGAGAAGCGGGAGTTGATGGAGGCCGTACTCTCGTGGGCGAAGGAGGTCGGCCAGGGCCTGGACGAGTTGACCCCCGAGCAGCGTCAGCAGATTCTCCAGATGGTTGTGGAGCAGGTCGTCATCGACCGGGACAACAACGTGGACATCACCCTGTCCATACCCATCGACGATGACCCCTCAGATCCTTACTCTTTTGAGCCTGAGTCCCCTCAGCCTGATTCCGTTGCAATTGCGTCCGGCGATCCTTGATCATCAGGTTCAAGCTGGCCGTTTAGGGACGGGTCTTCTGAATACGTTTCAGGTAGGGCGACCCTGATTTAATGAGCCTGCCGTAGTCCTTTATCGCCGCTGTGTTCGCCCCGCGCCCGGTGGCCGAATTCCCTCTCTGGGTATTGCGGTGGCGCCGTCCGGGGCGACATCGCGAATGGCGCTGCGGTCCTCGGTTGCCTTCTTGTACGGGGTCAGTTGTATGTGGGAGGTCCGCTGTTGGAGCGACGACGGCGTTGTCGAGGTCAAGGACGCTGAGGGCATCGCAGTCCCGGAGCGCGCCGTCCTGTATGCCAGCCAGGGCTTTGACTCGGAACGGCGTCTTTCGCTGGCGGCCAGGGGATTGCGCCAATTGGCGGCGGCCCGACTATTATGGCCTGGCTATTATGGATCGTCGCTGTCAATCTCCATAGCCCAATCCCGGTTCTCCTTGTACCAGCGCATCAGGCGGGCCACTCCTTCCTCAAATGAAGTGGATGGCGTCCAGCCCAGCAGGCGCCGGGCCTTGCTCCCGTCGGCCCATGTGCTGGCAACGTCGGAAGGGTGCCGGGGGCGGTAATCTATCACCGCCTTGCGTCCGGCAGCCGATTCTATGACCGCTATCGCGTCCCGCAGCACTATGGGCGTGGCCGCCCCGATGTTGATTACTTCATATGACAGCGGCTTCAGGGCCAGTATGGTTGCCTGGGCCACGTCATCCACGAAAGTGAAATCCCGCTGCTGGGAGCCGTCACCGTAAACTGTTATGGGCCGCCCCTCGGCAATCTTTTGCACGAACCGGAAAAGACTCATATCGGGCCGGCCCGCCGGCCCGTAAACGGTGAAATAGCGAAGCACCGACACATCCAGGCCGTGAAGGTGATGGCAGGCGTAGGCCAGAACTTCGGCGGCCTTCTTGGACGCTGCATAGGGGGACAAGGGGCGGGATGTCTCCATATCTTCGGACAGTAGCGGCGTCGCCTGACCGGCGGCGTCGCCGTACACGCTAGACGTTGACGCCAGCACGAACTTGGGCACGCCATGCCCGGCGCAGGCCTGCAACAGGTTCAGTGTGCCGGTTAAGTTGGCCTGGAAATATGCGGCAGGCTCCAGCGCCGACTGGCGCACTCCGGCGCGGGCCGCCAGGTTGATAACCGCCGAGAAGGGCGAGGCGCCGCTTTCGCGTCCCTCCCCGGTGGCGGCGTAGCGGGCGAAAATCTCCTCCGTTTGAACCGCATCGGAGATGTCGGCGCAATGAAAATCGAAGTTGGGGCTGCCCGTCAGCCGCTCCAGACGCCACTGTTTGAGGCGAAGATCATAGGCGTGATTGAGGTCGTCCAACCCGGCCACCGCCGTTCCCTGCGCCAAGAGCATCTCGGCCACCCTGGCCCCGATCATGCCCGCGCACCCCGTAACCAGAACCCGTTCCCCGGCTCCGGGTGTTTCCCTTGCTGCCATATTATTCCTCATCTCGGGGCAGGTTCCAAACCCGGCGCAACGCAAACTATGCTGCTCGTCGAAAGCAACAAGCCATCGCCATCGGGTGTGTCCATTATGACACAAGGTGCGCCGTCGTTCCAGCGCGAGGGGGATATTGACCGGGGACGGGTAGCCGATATGCGCAGAAGAGGCGATGCGGAATACATAACAGGGGATGAGAAATGGATATAATCACCCTATGACATCCCTCATATCCCGGCTGCTTCCGGCCGCAGAGCGTCGTGTGGCGCGGCAGACCCTCTGGATGGGCGCGATTACTGCCGTCCAGTTTCTGGGCGGACTGGCGCAGGTGACCATATCCGCCCGGATTCTTGGGCCGGAGGGTTACGGCGTTCTGGCGGTCATCATCGCCGTGACCTTGCTCATGTACGGACTACTGGTTACCATTGCCGGTGCCCTGACAATGACTTGGGGTTTGTGGACTTCGACGAGAACCCCTTTCGCTATATGCGCCGAGCCGGGCTGTTCGCGCTTTCCTTGCTCTGGGAGGGACTGACCACAGTACTCCTCGAAGCTCTGGCCTGCGGCCCGCCGGTGGTCAGTACCGACACGCCCCCACGGTCCCCGGGAGATACTCGAAGGCGGAAGATTGGGCAAGCTGGCGCCGGTGGGAGATGCCGCGGCCTTGGCGCAGGCGATGGTGGAGACGCTGCAAGGCGACCGGCCGCCGGAGGAAGCGTTGCGTCGCCGCGCCGCTGACTTCTCGAAGCAGCGGGCTGCGGCTGCGGAGTTGTTTGAGAGTGTGGCTGGCAGAGTATGACTACCCCCCCCCCCCCCCCCCCCCCCCCCGACATAACTCAATAACCGGGCTGATCTTCGCCCTGCTGCTGGCGGCCATTTTCGCCCATCTCTGGTTCTCCAGTACTCCAGTACTCCAGCCACTGGGCGGGCCGAACGCAATCATCGCTGCTGTGGCGGTCTTACTGGCATCGTCCTATGCTGTGTGGCGCGTTGTCCGTTCTCGGGAACGCTCTGCTGACATTTCCGCTCTGGTCAAGGACTTCCGCCCGGCAATTCCGGTTATCGCCGTGTCGCTGCTGCTTGCGCTATGGATGCTGGCCGTCTATCGGTTCACGGATACCCTCAATACGGTTCTAATGGGGCAGACCCTATTGGGTATCGGCGTCCTGTTTGCGGTGTACCGGTGCGTGGACAGTATCCACCGGGCCAAGCTGATGGCGCTGGCTATCATCGCGGCAACGCTGGTGTCTGCGCTGTGGGGGATGGCCGTGGCCTTCATCGGCGATCCTTTCCTCAGCGTCTGGCTACAGATTGCCACGGTGCGGGATGAAGACATATATCGTATTCTTTATGATGGCAGAATAACCGGATTCGTCCCGTCTGCAGGTACCTTTGCACACCAGTTGGCGGTTGCCATTCCCTTTGCCTTTGCCGCCTTGCTGTGCAGCCCCTTCGGGCGCGGCAAGGCAGCCCGGAGGATCTATGACGCCGCGCTGTTCGTCATACTGATGACGCTGCTGGCGGCTTTCGTTTTTAACTCCTCCCGAGCCCTCTTTCTCGGCTTGGGGCTCAGCGCCATCATCGTTATCTTGCCGTCCCTCACCGTGCCGAGCTACCGGCGGCGGCTGTTATTCATCGTCCCGCTGATGGCCCTCTGGCTGTTCGCGTTTTTCAATCCCGGGTATAATGTCGGCGGCGTTTCCGGCAAAGGCAGCGACATCTCTGGTCGCGGCGGCAGCGACCTTCCCCACATCAGCAAACTCGGCGTCGGCATCCAGACACTCCGAGACAGAAGCGATGGGTCGTACCTCAGCTACACGATTCGCGGTATTATGCCCCAGGAAGTGTATGGAGTGCAGCTCCGCACCCGGAAAGACCATGCTTCGGGCCCGAGACGGAAGTTACCACCACGACGGAGGAGAACGGTAGCATAGCACTCACTTGGCTGAAATTCGCCGACTCCCCAAATATCACCTCCCACCAGTTTCGCCTTCGCCACCACAAAGAAACTGAATGGCGTCCGTGGCGCAACTTCACTCCTCTGAATGCCGAATCCATTGAATGGTCCAACGAAGATGTAGGATCGAATATCGACCGCATATTCAGCTATACCGACCGGACCGCCAGAGTCCGTATATACATGGCAACAACGGCGTTGCGGTATTCCTGGGACCATCCGCTGGGGACCGGCATATATCGTCCAGACGAATCCCACGTAACCGGGAATCTGGATGCCGGGTTGGTGGAGGAAGTTTTGAGCGCCTGGCCGCATAACCAGTTCCTGTCTATGTTGGCGCTGTTCGGATTTCCCGGGCTGATTTTGCTCATCCTGTTCTATGTGCTGGCGCTGCGGTCTCTGATGCACTCCTTACGGCTCATCGTACCCTTGTGGAACCCGGCTCTCAATTTTCTTATTATCGGCGTCGTTGGAGCATTGGCTGCCTATTCCTTCATCAGCCTCTTCCACCCAAGTGGGCCGTTTCTGGAGGACTGGAGCCACTTCTTCATCATCGGCCTGGCGTTCAGCGTCCAGAGGATAGCGGCTTCGTATAAGGTAAATCAGGGGACGCAACAGCGACAACACGGTCCTGATTGAATCAGGTCCCGGTCGGGTATTGGCGTGCATGGCCTCTGGAAAGCGGATGCAGTCCCTGATTGCGCGGGTGCTGTCGGCTTCGGAACGGCGCGTGGCCCGGCAGAGCTTCTGGATGGGCGCCTCGCTAGCGGTCGAGGTGCTGACCGGGCTGGCAATGGTGGCCCTGACCACCCGGATTCTCGGTGTGGAGGGATTGGGGGGGCCTGGCAGTCATTGCTGATATTGCCGGACTCATCTACGGATTCGCGGCCATGCTGGGCGTCGTCGTTACGGCCTTCGTAACCCGGGCCGTGGCCGAGGGCTGTTACGGGGAGGCGGCGCGGGTGTTCCGTTTCGCCCTGGCCGCTTCCCTGGGGTTGGGGATCCTTGCCTATGCCGTCCTCGCCGTCCTCGCCGCGGGTCTGCTGGAGATTGACCCGGCCCACAAGAACGCAATGCTCCTACACGGCGTCGGCGGCCTCTTGACTTCGGTACACGGCGAGTCGCAGACGGCATTGCGGTTGGCCGACCGGATGCAGTCCTACTTGGCGGTCCAGCATAGACGCGCTGGTCAATAATATGGACGCCATTCTGCTGGCGCAATTCGCTGGAGCCGCCGACGTGGGGTTGTACCGGGCGGCGCGGGGAATTGTGGAGATGGCAAGACACCCCATTGGGTTGCTCCCCAACCTGGCCCAGCCCGAATACAGCCGGCAATGGTACTCGGGGCAGGGAGCGGAACTGCGCCGCTCCGTCTTCCGCATTACCGCTTGGTCAATGACGGTATTCATCGCGGGATTCGCGCTGTTGGCCGTCTTTCGCGAATCCATAATCCGGCTCCCTCTGGGCGGCGAGTTCTCCGGCGCGGCCCCGTTGCTGCTGATTCTGATTCCGGGCGCGCTCCCGGTGGCCGCCGCGTTCAGGATGCTTCCAGCAGCGGCGGGGTGCGTCTGGCTGCTCCTGGTAACGGGGACAGCGGCGTTGGCGATCTTCCTTACCGCCCTGCTGCTGGCCCCGGAATACGGCGCGACCGGAGCGGCCTGGGCCAGAACGCTGTTCGCCCTGACTGGCTTGCTGCTCGTAATCCCCTTCGCCCTCGCGATGCTGTGCCAGAGCTAACGCCTGCGGCAGGTGAAGGGCCAGGGGGAGGCGGAGTAACCGTAGGCGCGGACTATAGAAATCAATCGGGCCGGGCCAGCATTAACTGAACAGCGAAAAGCGGCTCTCATCCTGGCCGGGGCTGCCGGGCTGGCTGGCCGCGGTCTCCTGGTTCCTGACCGACAACGCCTTCATCAGCTTCTGCTACGTCCGCAACCTGCCGGAAGGGCACGGGCTGGTCTTCAACCCCGGCGAGCGGGTCGAGGGTTACAGCAACTTCCTGAGGACGCTGGAACTGGCCGCTATATGGCGGGCGCTGGGCGTGGCCCCGGAGGAAGTAACAGACCGGTGGCCGCCAGTGTGCGGCCACCGGTCTGTCGAACACTATCAACTACTACATCGAATACCGCGCGAAGTCGACCATTATGCCAAAAGCACAACCGAAAACCCTCGCCCGTATGCTCGGCTCGTAATGTCCAATGCAGCGCCGGAGTCAAAGATAAACGATGCCAATCTGCGACTGCTGAGAGACCTGGAGCAGAGGAACGCCGTCGATTATGTCATATACGACCGGAGGTGTTCACTGGCGGCGAGCACCGAAAGATGATGACGGCAAGGGCCGATGCCATGCTGGCAATCGGCGGCGGCAAGGGCACGTATTCCGCTGGAAGAGAGATGATTAGCCAAGTCAAGCCCGTGCTGCCCCTCGACCTGCAACTCGGTTCCATTGTCTACAACGGCGACGGAGCCGTTACCCTACACCGGGAAATGATGTCGACTCCCGACCGCTTCTTCCCCAAGACTCATTGGGAAGTGATAAACAGAGGTGGGATGCTCTCTCTGGACCGTGGAATCAACGATGTGGGAGCCGTGGCCCGGGTGTCAACCGAGATGCTCGCCAGGGAACTGGAAATTATTCCCCTGTCCCGCCCTTTTTCTGACGGGCCCGGTCCGGCGCTAACCGCCCCCGCCGGCGGGAGCGCAGTAGGGGAGTTCTAGCGTGGCGAAGTCGGCGTTGTCAACTCGCTGCAATGACGCGGGAAGGCAACCGGTCAGCCGGTTGTCTGCCAACTGGAGGACCTCCAGTGCGCCCAGGTTGCCCAACTCCGGCGGCAGCGGGCCGGTCAGTTGGTTGCCGTGGAGGGTCAGGACTTTAAGGTTAGCCAAATTGCCCAACTCTGGTGGAATCGGGCCGGTCAGCCGGTTGTCTTCCAACCGGAGGGACTCCAGTGCGCCCAGGTTGCCCAATTCCGGCGGCAGCGGGCCGGTCAGTTGGTTGCCGCGCAACCACAGCTCTTTCAGGTTCGTCAAATTCCCCAGTTCCGGCGGCAGCGGGCCGGTCAGTTGGTTGCCGTTGAGGGCCAGGATTTGCAGGCCAGCCAAGTTACCCAACTCCGGCGGCAGCGGGCCGGTCAGTTGGTTGCCCTGGAGGGTTAGGGTTTTAAGGTCAGCCAAATCGCTCAGTCCCGGTGGCAGCGGGCCGGTCAGCCGATTGCGCTGGAGGCTCAGGACTTGCAGGCCAGCCAAGTTACCCAACTCCGGCGGCAGCGGGCCGGTCAGCAGGTTGTCTTCCAACCGAAGGAGCTTCAGTTCGCCCAGGTTGCCCAACTCCGGCGGCACGGGCCCGTCCAGGCGATTGTCTTGCAGCCACAGCTCTTTCAGGTTCGTCAAATCGCCCAGTTCCGGTGGAATTGGGCCGGTCAACTGGTTCTCCCGGAGGGACAGGATTTGCAGGTCAGCCAAGTTGCCCAGTTCCGGCGGCAGTGGGCCGGTGAACTGGTTATCCCGGAGGGACAGGATTTGCAGGTCAGCCAGGTTGCCCAGTTCCGGTGGAATTGGGCCGGTCAGTTGGTTGCCGTGGAGGGACAGGATCTGCAGGCCCGCCAAATCGCCCAGTTCCGGTGGCAGCGGGCCGGTCAGTTGGTTGCCGTGGAGGGACAGGGTTTTAAGGTCAGCCAAACCGCCCAGTTCCGGCGGCAGCGGGCCGGTCAGCAGGTTGTCTTCCAACCGAAGGAGCTTCAGTTTGCCCAGGTTGGCCAACTCCGGCGGCAGTGGGCCGGTCAGTTGGTTGCCGCTCAGCCACAGCTCTTTCAGGTTCGTCAAATCGCCCAGTTCCGGCGGCAGTGGGCCGGTCAACTGGTTGTCCCGGAGGGACAGGTTTCGCAGGCCCGCCAGGTTGCCCAGTTCCGGTGGCAGCGGACCGGTCAACTGGTTGTCCCGGAGGGACAGGTTTCGCAGGCCCGCCAAGTTGCCCAGTTCTGGCGGCAGCGGGCCGGTCAACTGGTTGCGCTGGAGGGTCAGGATTTGCAGGCCCGCCAAATCGCCCAGTTCCGGCGGCAGTGGGCCGGTTAGCTGGTTGCCTTCCAACCGGAGGGACTCCAGTTCGTCCAGGTTGCCCAACTCCGGCGGCAGTGGGCCGGTCAGTTGGTTGCCGCGCAGCCACAGTTCTTTCAGGTTCGTCAAATCCCCCAGTTCCGGCGGCAGTGAGCCGGTCAACTGGTTGCCATGAAGGGCCAGGATTTGCAGGCCGGCCAGGTTTCCCAGTGCCGGTGGCAGTGGGCCGGTCAGCCGGTTGCCGTGGATGGACAGGGTTTTAAGGCCAGCCAAATCGCCCAGTTCCGGCGGCAGCGGGCCAGTCAGTTGGTTGTGCTGGAGGGTCAGGGTTTGCAGTCCAGTCAAATCGCCCAGTTCCGGCGGCGGCGGGCCGGTCAGTTGGTTGTGCTGGAGGGCCAGGGTTTTAAGGCCAGTCAAACCGCCCAGTTCCGGTGGCAGTGGGCCGGTCAACTGGTTACTGTGGAGAGCCAGGGTTTGCAGGCCCGCCAGGTTGCCCAGTTCCGGTGGCAGTGGGCCGGTCAACTGGTTGTACTGGAGGGACAGGATTTGCAGGGCAGTCAGCCGGCCTAACTCCGGCGGCAGTGGGCCGGTCAGCTGGTTGTCTTCCAACCTAAGGAGCTTCAGTTCGCCCAGGTTGCCCAACTCCGGTGGCAGTGGGCCGGTCAGTTGGTTACCACGCAGCCATAGTTCTTTCAGGTTCGTCAAATCGCCCAGTTCCGGCGGCAGCGGGCCGGTCAACTGGTTGCCGTGAAGGGCCAGGGTTTGCAGTCCAGCCAAACCGTCCAGTTCTGGCGGCAGCGGGCCGGTCAGCCGATTGCCGTGGATGGACAGGGTTTGCAGGGCTGCCAGCTGGCCTAACTCCGGCGGAATTGGGCCGGTCAGCCGGTTGTTCCGGAGGGCCAGGATTTGCAGGTTCGCCAAGTCGCCCAGTTCCGGCGGTAGTGGGCCAGTCAGCAAGTTGTCTCCCAACTGGAGGGACTTCAGTTCGCTCAGGTTGCCCAACTCCGCCGGCACGGGCCCGGTCAGGAAGTTATCGCGTAGCCATAGCTCTTGCAGGTTCGCCAAGTCGCCCAGTTCGGGCGGCAGCGGGTTGGTCAGCAGGTTGATATGGAGGGACAGGGTTTGCAGGTTCGCCAAGTCGCCCAGTTCGGGCGGCAGCGGGCCGGTCAGCAGGTTGATATGGAGGGACAGGGTTTGCAGGTTCGCCAGGTCGCCCAGTTCCGGTGGCAGCGGGCCGGTCAGCCGGTTGCTGTGGAGGGACAGGGTTTGCAGGTTCGCCAGGTCGCCCAGTTCGGGTGGCAGCGGGCCGGTCAGCCGGTTGCTGTGGAGGGACAGGGTTTGCAGGTTCGCCAGGTCGCCCAGTTCCGGTGGCAGCGGGCCGGTCAGCCGGTTGCTGTGGAGGGACAGGGTTTGCAGGTTCGCCAGGTCGCCCAGTTCCGGTGGCAGCGGGCCGGTCAGCCGGTTGCTGTGGAGGGACAGGGTTTGCAGGGCGGTCAGGTTGCCCAGTCCCGGCGGCAGCGGGCCGGTCAACTGGTTGTCCTGGAGGGACAGGGTTTGCAGGGCGGTCAGGTTGCCCAGTCCCGGTGGCAGCGGGCCGGTCAACTGGTTGCCCTGGAGGGCCAGGGTTTGCAGGGCGGTCAGGTTGCCCAGTCCCGGCGGCAGCGGGCCGGTCAACTGGTTGCCCTGGAGGGCCAGGGTTTGCAGGGCGGTCAGGTTGCCCAGTCCCGGCGGCAGCGGGCCGGTCAACTGGTTGCCCTGGAGGGCCAGGGTTTGCAGGGCGGTCAGGTCGCCCAGTCCCGGCGGCAGTGGGCCGGTCAACTGGTTGCCCTGAAGGGACAGGGTTTGCAGGGCGGTCAGGTCGCCCAGTCCCGGTGGCAGTGGGCCGGTCAACTGGTTGCCCTGGAGGGCCAGGGTTTGCAGGGCGGTCAGATTGCCCAGTCCCGGCGGCAGTGGGCCGGTCAGTTGGTTGCCGTGGAGGGACAGGGTTTGCAGGGCGGTCAGGTCGCCCAATTCCGTTGGCAGCGGGCCGGTCAGTTGGTTGCCCTGGAGGGCCAGGATTTGCAAGTTCGCCAGGTCGCCCAGTTCCGTTGGCAGTGGGCCGGTTAGCTGGTTGTCCTGGAGGGCCAGGGTTTGCAGGTTCGCCAGGTCGCCCAATTCCGTTGGCAGCGGGCCGGTCAGTTGGTTGTCCTGGAGGGCCAGGGTTTGCAGGTTCGCCAGGTCGCCCAATTCCGTTGGCAGCGGGCCGGTCAGTTGGTTGCCCTGGAGGGCCAGGATTTGCAAGTTCGCCAGGTCGCCCAGTTCCGTTGGCAGTGGGCCGGTTAGCTGGTTGTCCTGGAGGGCCAGGGTTTGCAGGTTCGCCAGGTCGCCCAATTCCGTTGGCAGTGGGCCGGTTAGTTGGTTGTCCTGGAGGGCCAGGGTTTGCAGGTTCGCCAGGTCGCCCAATTCCGTTGGCAGTGGGCCGGTTAGTTGGTTGTCCTGGAGGGCCAGGGTTTGCAACCCGTCCAGGTTGCCCAACCGGGAGGGCAGGCTGCCGTCCAGTCCGGAGGATACCAGATGCAACTCGCTGACGCGATTTGGCTCGCCGGAGATGAAGACGCCCTCCCAATCGTATATTGGCAGGGCATAGTCCCAATTCAGGCCGGCTCCCCCGGTCAGGGTGTCCCTGGCGGCCAGCAAAGCGACGCAGTCGCCGACCAGGCCGGGGTTGTCCTGCGGGTGGGGGACGACGAAGCCGTTGGAGCAGGCGGCCCCCTTGGTCCTCCCCCCGGTCCCCAGCCCGGTTACGATCTGGAAAGGCGACGCTTCCTCGCCTTGCAAGCGCAATTTTTCGGCGGAATCATGAGCGAACTCGACGCGCTCCGCTTCGTAGTTGGAAGCGTAGGCATAGATGTTCATGCTGTGGTTTTCCCGGTTCCAGTCGTTCCAGAGCCGGGCGAGCCGAGCCGCGGTTTCGGCCTCGTCGTCAATCAGGTTGCGCGTCTCCCCGGGGTCGCGCGCCAGGTCGAAGAGTTGCGCTTCCCCCGTCCGGGTATCATTGACCAGTTTTACCTGGCCCGAACGGACCGCAAACTTCGGCGCACTCGGCGGGGGAAGGTCGGCCAGCCGCCAGAAGAGGGCCTCATGAGGCGAGCCGTCCCGCTCGCCAACCAGGAAGGGGTCCAGGTTCACGCCGTCCAGCGGCCGGTCGGGAACCGCCGCGCCGCCGGCCAGTTCCAGGGCGGTGGCGGTGATGTCCATACTGGAGACCAGCGGCTCAAAAGTCTCCCCCTGCGGCCACCGGGCCGGCCAGGAAGCGACGAAAGGCACCCGTATCCCGCCTTCCAGAAAACTGTTCTTGCCCTTGCTGAACGGGGCGTTATCCGCCCAGTTGAGATAAAGGCGGTCTTCTTCCACCGGATAGACGCCCCCGTTGTCGCTGAGGAAGAAGATGACCGTGTTATCCCGCTTGCCCGACTCCTCCAGCGCGGCCATCACCCGCCCGACGTTCTGGTCCAGCGAGTCGACCATCGCCAGATAGGTGCGGCGACTGGCGTCCGCAACGTGGGAATACTTCTGAACCAGTTCTCTGGGGGCCTGCAGGGGAGTGTGCGGCGCGTTGTAGGCGAGGTACAGGAAGAAGGGCGCCGGGGCTATATCGTCATCATCATTGACAAATTCGACCGCCCGGTCGGTGAGCGCGTCGGTCAGGTAGCCCTCGAAGCCGGTCGCGCCCCGGTTGTCGTTGAGCGGGAGGTGTTCGTGTCCCGGGCGAGTGGTATCAACGGTGAAGTAATCGTGTCCGCCGCCGAGGAAACCGTAGAAGTAGTCGAACCCCCGGTTGAGCGGGTGAAAGGGCGGGGCGGCGCCCAGCTGCCATTTGCCGACGAGGCCGGTGCGATAGCCGGCGTCCTGGAGGTAGGCGGCGACGGTCGTCTCCCCTACCGGGAGGCCATTTCGGTTGTCGAAGGGCGCGTAGGCGATGTTGGTCTCCATACCGAAACGCGCCGGGTGGCGGCCGGTCAGCAGGCCGGCCCGCGACGGCCCGCAGGTCGGGTGGGCCACGTAGCCATTGGAAAAGGCGACGCCCTCTTCGGCCAGCCGGTCGATGTTGGGCGTCTCGATCTCCGTTGCGCCGTTGTAGCTTACGTCGTTGTAGCCGAGGTCATCGGCGAAGATGAGGAGGATGTTGGGCGGGGTAGCCGCCCCGCGCTCCTGATCCGGCGTTGGCTCGAAGCAAGCCACCAGAGACAACAGGGCCACCAGCCCGGCGGCCAGTCCAACGAGGCGATAACATCGGAACTTCCGCCATTTACCCAATGTCAGCAGAGTAGGCAAGGGAGATTAAGCGGGGTAATCGCATTATGGTCAGGGCATTGGTTTCAAGGCTCTGGTTGCCCCGGCGAAAGGCTGGGAAGGATTGGTCTGGCCGATTGGCAATATCATTGTCGGCCATTATAATAACCTGCGATTATGACTGTCAAGGTCGGGTGGTGGTCAGGCGGAGCCCCATTATAACTCAATCTCTGCCCGGGTTGAAAATACCCGGACCGGCCGGGCGAAATCAGGGGCGCCGGCGCTATCGGCAGGCAAGAGGTGCGGGTGAATAGTTCTTCGTCGCTAACTCGGGTATTCACCCCGGGGTTCATCGCCCAGGCGGGAGCGCGGGCCCTGGCCCTCGTCAGCTTCCTGTTTCTGCTCAACGCCTTCATCCAATCCGGCAGCATCGCGGTGCTGGAGGTCGTCGTTGGGCTGGGCTGGCTGGCGCTGTGCTACGGGTTAAGCGCCCGATGCCCGGTTCCGACCGTGCTGGCGTTGACCTTCCTGGGTGGCGTCGCCTGGGGGCTGTTCATCGAAAGCCACCCGGTCAGCGACTGGCACTATTTATTCATATCCGCCCAGGACCTCAGCCAGGGACGGTTTTATGCGCCCTTTGAATCGAATTCCTTCACGACGGTGGTGTATGGCTCGGTTTTTCACCTGTTGTTCGGGTCCGGGTGGGTAACCAACTACATCGCGTCGGCTCTGACGTGGACGCTCGGTTCCGGCCTGGTATATCTGGCGATAGCGCCCTTCACCGGCGATAAGCGGCTGGCGCGGTTCATCTGCTTTGCGCTGGCGCTCTGCCCCACGTTCCTGATCTTCTCCCCGGTACTGGGCTCCAAAGGGATGTTCTTCCTGGTGTCGGCCGGCTGCGCCTGGCTGGTCTCAAAGCACCTGCGCAGCGTGCAGTGGAACCCCTGGCTCTACCTGGGGTTGGGACTCGCCACCGCGCTGCTGTACCTGACCCGCCCGCACGGAGCGCTGCTGCTGGCCGTGGTCGTCGCCATCATACTGGCAACGGGCCCGTCGCTGCGCCCGGCCCCGGGTGCGGGGCGACTTGCCGCAATCCTCCCCCGAGCCGTGAAAACGAGCCGTAAAAACATCATCGCCGCCGCAATTGTGGGGGCCGGCTTCACCGCCGTCGTGCTGGCGCATGGGACCCTTTCTTATGTGAACGGCTATGGATTTTCGGTCGGGGCGCATCGCACCGGGGCGTTCGTCCTGCTGTTCGGGACCAGCGTCGCTGCCGGCGGCATGTGGAACGAGGCCGACGTAGAGTGGCTGGAGGGCGCTCCCTCATTAGCTGAGAAGCGCCGCAAGGCGCGGGAGGCCGCGCTCGCGCGAATTGCCGACGTCGGTGTTCCGAGGTTCTTGAAGTTTGCCCTCACCACGAAGCTGGAGGGTCTGTACGGCCGGGACCCGAAGCTCTTCCGGCGGGCGCATGGGGAGAGCCAGCGGGCGGATATGCTTAAAGCGTACGTCCAGCCGGCCGCCGAGCGCGTCGAGCAGGGCGCTTACCGCCTGGTATTCCTGCTCTTCCTGGCGCTGCTCGTCAGAGAGGTCTGGCGTCCGAGTTGGCGCCTCGTTCTCGGGGTCATCGTGCTGCTGTATTCGCTGCCCCACCTGCTCTTTGAGGTGGACCAGCGGTATCACATGCTGATGTTGCCCTACTTCGTCGTGGGTTCGGCCCTGCTGGCCTACGAGCTGGCGCCGGTAGCCAATACCGTCAACCGGAAACCAGGGTGGAGACTGGAGCGGTTCACGCCGCGAGAGTTTTAGCGCTGTATGGAGTTCCTTTTGATTTCACGGTTTCGCAGCGCAGCTACGTCCGGCCCCGGCGGAGCTAAACCCGGTTTTCCAGGGGAACCCGACGGCGCGGTTACCGGCGAAACTCCGGATGGCAATAGTTGCAACTATCGCGGCGCCGGGGCTGGGGTAGCTGGGGCTAATGGGGCTGGTTGGACCCGCCCGAGCTTTGACGTCCTGAACCTCGGGGGGGGGGGGGGGGGGGGGGATGGGTAGGCCCACGCTCCGCATTTTAGCCAAACCCCGACGCGGAAAGAGAGACTTGATAACCGAGCGTCTCTATTCCGAGATCGAAAAAGTGTCCCGGGTAAAGGTGGCTGAGTTCTCCCGGCGCCGGATGCTGCTTTGCCGCTACGATCTATTGCATATCCACTGGCCGGACCTGGTCCTGATGGACAAAGTGTGGCTGCGCAGCGCGGCGAAGGTATTGCTGCTGCTGCTGGCGCTGGTCTGGATCCGGCTCTGGGGGAAGCGGGTAGTCTGGACGGCCCATAACCTGGTCTCCCACGAACAATATCACCGTAAACTCGAGCGACTGTTTTGGCGTCTTCTAATACCTTTACTGGACGGCATAATATGCCTGTCGTGCGATTCCCTGGAGAAGTTGCATTCGTATCACAAAGCCGCCCGGGGCATTCCTTCCCTCGTTGTGTCCCAGGGAACCTACCGGGGTGTTTATCCGAATACCGTATCCCGAGCCGCGGCCCGGGACTGGCTGAACCTCAAAGCCGGCTCGGAAGTGGTACTCAACCTGGGCAGTGTCCGCCGCTATAAAAGGGTGGAGCGACTCATTGAACTGGCGCGGGAGGCCCCGGAGCTATGCGTAGTTATCGCCGGCCGGGTACACGAAGCCGACTATGAGGCCGAACTGCGGGCGCAGGCGCAGGGGCGGCCGAATGTTCACCTGTTCTTTCAATTTATCCCCGACCGGGAGTTGCAGTACTACCTGAACGCATCCGATCTGTTCCTGCTGCCGTGCGATGAAATCACCAACTCGGGCAGCGCGCTGCTCTCGCTTTCCTTCGGGCTGCCGGTTCTTTCCCCGGAACTGCCTTGCTTTCGGTCGTTGCAGCGCAAATTTGGCGGCCCCTGGGTCAGCACTTACCGGGGCGACCTGAACGCCGGCACGGTACGCGATTGCCTCCGCAAGGTAAGGGAAGAATTAAAAACATCGGGGCGCTCTGCCCGCCTCGGGGGTGGGGAGGATTACGAATGGGAGAACATCGCCCTTAAGAGTTCGCGGTTCTTTGAAAGCCTGTTACGACGGCGGGGAGTACGATGAGTCTCAAAGTTCTCTGTCTCCTGCCCTCGCTGACCGATACCCGAATCGCCCGGCGGGTGGATATGCTCAACCGGGGCGGCTTCGAGGTAACCGCCGCCGCCTTTGAACGGGACCAGTTTTCGGGGCGTCTGCCGGACTGCCCGGTGCAGCGGTTGGGGCGAATCCCGCCGCGGCGCTATGCCCTCCGGATGGGCAAGCTCCTGGCGGCGGCCCCCAGGATTATAGCGGCGATTCGCCGCAGCGACATCGTGTACGCTTTCAACCCCGACCTGGCCTTGCTCGCCACTATTGCCGGAGCGGGTCTGAACCGTCCGCTGGTGGTGGAGGTGGCTGACATTGCCGATAAGCAGACGGCCCGGGGCTGGAGCGGCCGGGTCGTAAGGGCGCTGGAGAAGTGGATTTTGGCCCGCACGCGTCTGCTGGTGCTTGCCACCAACAATTACCGTTCCTATTACCGGGACCGGTTAGGCGTCGAACCCCCCATTATAGTCATTGAAAACAAGCTGGACCCGGAGTTCGTCCAGTCGCTGCCCGGGATTGACCCGCCCGGCCCGGCGGCGTACTCGCCAAACGGCCGGCGCCTCCGGATCGGGTGGTTTGGAAGGTTGCGCGACGAATGGACGTTGCGGGTTTTGGAGGAACTGACCCGGAGGGCGCCCCACCATTTTACCGCCGTTCTGGCCGGCACGCCCTCGCCCTACCTGAAAGATTTTTCCGACCGGGTGGCCCGGAATCCCCATATCGAATACCGGGGCGCGTACAGCTACCCCGAAGACTTGCCTGCCCTGTACAACAGCGTCGACCTGTTGATGGCTTGCTTCCAACCCGAGATTCCCTATGGTTGGTCCCAGTCAAACCGTTACTATGAGGCCTGCCTGTTCCGCAAGCCATTGATTGTGCGCGCCGGCAGTGGCGACGCCGGCGGGGTGGCCGGACACGACATCGGCCTGGTGATCAACGCGGCCGGCGTTGTGGAAGCCGCCGCCGCCATCAACGGCGCGAATCCGGAGGATTGGGCCAGATGGCGCGACAACATTGCGGCGTTGCCGGCCAGCAGCTACACCTTCACCGATGAGGCGTGTATGGTGCGGGAGGCGATTACGAAGATTGTAGCGGGCTGACTTCCGGCGAGTTTGGTATGCGGCGGGGATGGTCGGAGTGGCGGAGGCGGCAGTCCGGTTTTTTAGCGAGCGGATGGCGGGTAGGGGATGGTCGGCGTGGCGGGGGCGGCAGCTGTATGAAGGATAGGGAGGATTCGGCGGCCGCGCCGCAACCCCGGCGGATTCTGTGCATTTTACCCCACCTGGACGACTCCAGGATCGCCCTGCGGCTCGAGATGCTTCAGCAGGCCGGGTTCCGGGTCGAGGCTGTCGCTTTCCAAACCCGCTACTTCCCCGAACGCCCCCAGACGGTCCGGGTCGAATCGCTGGGCCGGCTGCGTTTCAAGCAGTACTACTTCCGGGTCGTCGAAGTCCTTATGCGCCTCCCCCGGATTCGCGCCGCGATACGGCGCAACGACGTTGCCTATGCCTTCTGGACCGATATGGGGCTGGTGGCGGCGTTGGCCGGGTTGGGCCTGGCGCGACCGCTGGTGCTCGAGGTACACGACATCAAACGGCTTCAGGTGGAGCGCAGCCTCAAGGGGTGGTTGGCCCGGCGCGCCGACCGGTACGTCAACCGGGCTTGCGCCCTCCTGGTAATGACCTCGGCCAACTACCGCCGCTACTACCACGACCGGTTGAACGCGGCTACTCCCTCAATGGTCGTCGAGAATAAGGTCGCCGGGCCGTTGGCCGCTGCCGTTCACGCAAAAGATGTGAAAGATGCGCCGGAGTCCGGGGCCGACCCGCCGGAGGGCCGGCCGCTCCGGATTGGGTACTTCGGATTGTTGAAGGACGAGTGGTCGATACGGGTGCTCGAAGCGTTGGCTGCTACGGCGCCGGCCCGGTTTCAGATCGTTCTGGCGGGGACGCCCTTCCGTATTGAACGGCTCCAGCAACGGGTGGCGCGGCTCCCGAATGTGGAATACCGGGGCCCCTACCTGAGCCCCGACGCGCTGGAGGAGCTGTACGCCGGCGTTGACCTGACGCTGGCCTGCTACCCGCCGGAACTGCCCAACGGCTGGGCCCAGTCCAACCGCTACTATGAGGCCTGCCTGTTTCGCCGTCCGTTGATTGTCCGCGCCGGCACCGGGGACGCGGCGGAAGTGGCGCAGCGCCAGATTGGACTGGTCATCGCGGACGCGGACGTAGCGGAGGCGGCCGCGGCAATCAGCGACATCACTCCGGAGCAGTTGCGCCGCTGGCAAGCGAATATGGCGGCGCTGCCCCTGGCGACGTACGCCTACACCGATGAGGCCTCCCGGCTGGCGCGCGCCATCCGCCAGCTGCGCCCTAACCGAAACCACGGCGGCCGGGGTTGAGGCATACGGCTAGCGGCGCCAATCAGGGCGCCCGCCGCCGCCCACCAGATGGCGGAGCGGTGAAAGACTCCTACCGGAACGTCAATCTCCAGCATGGAAACCACCAGACCGATGAAAAACACCAGGCCCAGCACCGTGGCGGTGTCCCGCTCTGCCGCGGGTAGCCGCGGGTCCCGGCATACCCGCCAGGCGGCGTACAGGATAAGCGCCACCATAACCAGCAGCAGCAGCGGCGCGGCAATGCCGGCGTAAGCGCTCCATTTTAGCCAGAGGTTGTGGATCTCCATCTGATGGTAGGTCTGGGGGTTTAGCACCACCACCTGGCGCAGTCCGTGCCCCAGAAAGGGCCGTTCCTTGATTTTGGCGAGGGCCAGGCGATAACCCCAGGTCCGGTGGGCGCTTACCTCGTCCACCGGAGTGGAAGGTCTCCGGTGGGCTGGATCTTTTATTCCGACGGAGTGTTTCACCGCTGGGGCTACCAAGTTCAACCTCAAGTGGGCATCGCAGGATTCATCCCAATAAGGCACGCTGACCAAGACCCCCGCCAATACCACCGTAAAAGCCAGCCAGCGGGATGAACGAAATAGCGCAAAGGCGGCGATACAAATCAGTGACACCAGGAGCCCGGCGCGCCCGCCGGCTACCACCTGACTGGCAATCAGAACCAGGGCGCTGAAGACCGCGAGGGATTTCCAGGCCAGCGGCCAGCGGCGCGGCGACGGCAGAAACAGAAGCGCCACCACCGGGAAGAACAGCGCCAATCCAATCGCCCAGCCAGTTGGCCTCAGGCCCAGGCCGCTGATATAGGTCGATTCCCACCCGCAGGGCGACCGCCAGTCCACCGTGCCGGCGAGGGCGAGGGCCAGCGCCGCTGCGATCAACGGAAGCATAATCAGGAAGGCCCGCCGGAAGATGGCGATTACGCCGTCCCAGTCGCTCCGGGCCAGGCAGAAGAAGCACCAAAAGAAAGCCGCGCTGAGGCCCAGCTTGACTACGAATAGCAGCGCCCCGACCGGTTCGCTGGCTTGCGCCAGTCCCGGGATCCAAAGCAGCAGCAGGCCGGCAAACCCCAGCGGCCCCAGCAACCCGCCCGGGAAGGGTCGCCGCCGCTTCACCAGTTCGGTCCCGAACACCAGCGCCAGCGCCACCGCCAGAATGCCCCATTTGAAGGGATTCAGAACATCCTCGCTGACCCCGGGCAGCCAGTAGATGGGGCCAAGGGCGAGGAGAATGCTCAACAGCCAGGACACAATTACGTCTCTGCTGAAGGGTCTGCTGAAGGGCAGTTGAATGCGGCGCCAGTCCCGGACTTGGCCCCATCGGTTCATGCTCGCGTTACCTCCAGCGCAGCGCCCCGCCGCGCGAGCGCCCCGTCTTCAGCCTTACCGGCCGGGCGCCGGGCCCGGTTGCAGCGCCGGCGCGGCCGGGGCCGGCTATGCGCCGGCAATCGCAGGTTACGAAACCGGTCGCCGCGTCCCGGTCCGCCGCCGCCATCTCTTTCCTCTGCATATCGACTCCCTTATATGCCCAGCTATACCCAGCTATGCGCATCACCCCGCCGGGCCGCCGGGTCAAACGGCGGCGGCTTTAGCGCCCTTCCGAAGTTTCCTCCGGGCTGGGGGGCTGCCGGTGGCGACGCGGGAACAGGGGGAACAACGTCAGCCAGTCCTGCCCGCCTTTCTCCTGCGAATATGCGCCGACGATGATCCCCGCCACCGCCCACCAGATTGCGGTGTACTGGAACGCTCCGATGAGGGCATTGGGTTCCAACAGCGAAGCCCCGAGGCCGGACAACAGGATGAGGATCAACGCAATGGCGCTGACTCGATCCTCCGGGGACTTCGGCCTTGCCATGAACCGCCGGAAGGCGAAGAACAGGACAAAACTGACCATAACCATAAACCACAGCGGCGCAAGGATTCCACTGTAAACCGCCCATTTGAGCCAAAGGTTGTGAATCTCAATTTGTTGCCGGCGTCCTTCAACCAGCACCTGCTTTATTCCATATCCCCGCAACGGCCGCTCGGCAATCCGCTGGAGGCCGTCGATATAACCGTCAGTCCGGTTGGTGGTGATGGCGCGCAGCCGGGCGGTGGTCAGGGTTTCTGACGCCGGGCCCGGTCCCGCCGGAGTTTGCGCCACCGGGGGTGGCGCCAGCATGTCCAATCGCAGATGCCTGGCGCATGCTTTGTCAAAGAAGGCCATCCCCACCAACACCACTGCTACCGTCAGCAGCGAAAGGGCAAACCACCTGGATACCCTCGGGAAGGTCAATAAGACGAGCGAAGACATAGTTGCCAGGAGGCCGGTGCGGCCGCTGGTCAGGAACTGGTTGCCCAGCAGGATGCCGCCCAGGGCGATGCCAATCAGATTGGCATAAAGCCCGCGGCTCCAGTTATTCGCCCTGACCATCAGCAGGACTACCACCGGCAGGTAGAGACTCAGGCTAATCGCCCAATGGTTCCGGCTCGAGCCGAACCACAATACGTATTCCGGTCGCCACAACCGGTGACAGGGACTGGGCCAATCCAGCATCTTGACGAGGGTCGGCGCCAACGCCGCCGTCGCCAGGGTCGTAATTATTAACAGGGCGCGGATGAGGATGATGTTGACGTCTTCTCCCTGGCGCGCCAGCCAGAAGAAACACCACATCAGCCCCGCGGCGTACCCTAAATCCAGGACGAACATGACGGCCAGGGACGGCTCCGGGGTCTGGAGCAACCCCGGGACGGAGAGGAGAACCAGGAGCAAAAACGCCAGCGTCCACGTCGGAAGCCGAAGCCGGCCCGACCAGAGGGACGGGCCCAGCACGACCGCCAACGCAGTTACCGCCAGCGCGGCCTTGAGCAGGCGCAGGTACTCGTCGCCGATGACCGGCAGGTGATAGACCGGAGCGAGGCCGAGGTAGAGACTGAGCAGCCATGAACCGAGACCGGACGGGGCGAGAATGGAACTCGGGGGCGAAGCCTTCGTCAATAGTTGTGCCGGCCTCGTGAAGAGGGCCTCAAGCATACGCTATCCCTGCCGCGAGCGCCGGTGGGTTGCCGCGGGCATTGGCGCCCGGCTCCGGGAACGGATGGAGCATGGCTAACGGTTCCAGTCCAGCGTCAATGCCAGCCTCGCCAAGGCAGCGGATCCGGGCCCGAGACCGGTTTCGAGACTGGAGGCTGAAACCGGGCCACTCCTTGTCGCCCTCGACTTCACCGCTGACCCGGGGGCGGGGGCGGTAAAGTCGGGGCATCGCTATGCGCCCGGCCCTTGCCGGTCGGGCTGGCGCCGGCCGACGCGCCGGCGGCGCATTTCAAACCCGCCAAACCCGAAGCCGGACAATACCCCCCTCGCCGTCGTCCCGGGCGGTATCTTGACCCGGAGTAGCAGTAGTGGTGGTCTATAGATTCCCCGTTCCCGCCGGACGGCGCTTAACGTCTATACATTGTGAACATTAGGCCTGGCGGGTCCCCGGTAGGGCCGATTCCCTGAGGGACGCCCCCCGGCGGCCGAAATATGACGCTCGCCTCCAACCCGGCGGCGAGTCTGGCCCCGCGTCCGGGCTATCCGGTTAGCATTAGATACCACGCAGGAATAGTTGTCAACCGGGAGGGCTTCCCTTGACCAAACCTTTGGACTTTAGCTAAACTGAAATCAGGCGGGGAGTCAGTCTCCTCGTATCCGGAAGTACCAGAAACAATATATCGTCATCGGGAGGGAACTTATAATCATGGCTATGTTAACTCCCTCGGCTGGCGGGGGTTATGGGTATAACCTGGCCGTCTCCGACCGGATTTTTACCGCGGCCATGACCGGTCTTTATGGCTGGACGGCGGTGGGGCTGGGTGTGGCCGGTGTCGTGGCCTGGCTGTTCAACCAGGCCGGGATCTACGTGGGCTTGAGCTTTGTGGGTATGATCCTCGGCCTGGCGCTGGCGATTGGCTGCCTCTTCGGGATGCAGTTCGCCGCCCGCCGGGGAGCGCCGATCCCGGTGGTGGGCGGGCTATACCTGCTGTTTGCCGCCATCGAGGGCGCCTTGCTGGCCTACATCCTGGCCGTGTTCGCCGCCACCACCATTACCGCTGCCTTTGCCGGCGCCGGCGGCCTCTTCGCCCTGATGAGCATCTTCGGCTTCACCACCAAGAAAGACCTGTCCAAGCTGGGAACCCTGGTCATCATCGCCCTGATTGGGGTGATGCTGGTTGGTTTGCTGAACGTTTTTCTGTTCCAGTCCAGCGGGCTGCAACTGCTAATCAGCATCGTCATCCTGCCGGTATTTATGGGGCTGACCGCCTGGGAAACTCAGGCCATCAAGGAGCAGGCCCGGGAAGCGGCGATGGACGGCGACGAGGACGCCGCCAGCCGCATTGCCCTGATCGGCGCCGCCGGTATGTTCCTCAACATCGTTAATATGTTCCTGGCCTTGCTGCACATCTTTTCCTTCTTCGGGGACGACTAGGGCGGGAACGGCTTAATCCCCCAGAGTTCAGAACATATTTACACCGGGCTGGCTGCTGCGTATAATCTTTTCCAGAGGGAAAGATGACTGCCATCAATGACATCAGCGATTTGGTGCGGGTACTGCAAGAGAGACCCGACTGGCTGGCCGCCGTCCGCAACCTGGTGGTGGGCGAGGAACTGCTCAACCTGCCCCAGCAGTTGGCCCAATTCGTCAAGACCACGGAGGAAAACTTCCGGCTGGTCAACGAACGTTTGGACCGTCTGGAAAGCCGGATGGATGGGCTGGAAGGCCGGATGGTCGGACTGGAAGGCCGGATGGTCGGACTGGAAGGCCGGATGGATGCGCTGGAAAGCCGGATGGATGGCTTGGAAAGCCGAATGGCCCGCCTGGAAGTCCGGATGGACCATCTGGAAGGGGAGGTGGGGCAGTTAAGGGGTCTGGTAAACCACTTGGGAGGACGCGTGGGCAATCTGGAAGGCCATAACTACGAGCGAAGGGTTCGCACCCGCATCCTGCTGCGCATGACCCGCGCTTTCGGGATGGACGACCCCTACGTTGCCCTGCATCAGGAGGGGCGAATCAGCCCGGAACTAAACCGCCTCTATACCCGCGCCGCCCAGTCCGACGCCATCACGCCCGACGAACTGGACGACCTGCAAGATGTCGATATTATCATCTCCGACGCGGGCAACCGTTTGGCAGTGGTGGAAGTATCGCTTACGGCGGACAACGATGACGTTGAGCGAGCGGCGCGGCGGGCTAGAATCCTGGCAACCGCAGCCGGCTCCCCGGTCCTGGCGGCAGTGGCAACGGCCAACCTGTCTGAACCGCAACGGTCGTTGGCCGAAGCGCGGGACGTAACCGTATTCGTCTTCCCCGACCGTTAGCCGGCGGCAAATCCTTCCTCTAAAACCTCGGCAAAAAGGCCCGGCTGCCGTTTAAGGCGACCGGGCCTCTTTTTGCCCTGAGTTGCGTTGTTTCCGGGTTCCGGCCGGCGCCGGAATAATGGTTGAGGGTTGGCGCCGGCTAGTTCTTCAGGTACTGATCGAACCAGCTCAGAGTGCGGGTCCAGGCATCCTCGGCGGCGGCGGCATCATAGCTGCCCCGTTCGTCGCAGTTGAAACCGTGGCCGGCGCCTTCGTACATCTTGAAGTCGTAGGTTATGCCGGCGGCCTTTACCCGTTCCTCAATAACCGCCACGTCCTCCGGCGTGGGGTTGGCGTCCTGGTCGCCGAACTGCCCCATCAGCGGGATTTTGATCTTTTCGGTCAGCTCAATGGGCGCCGGGCCGTCGCCGAAGGGCACCAGCACCCGCCCGGGGTAGTAGGCTACGGCGGCGCTGAGGCCGGGGCAACTGGTGGCCGCCAGGTAGGTTATCCGCCCGCCGACGCAGTAACCGACGATGCCAACCTTCTGACCAACGGTGCGCTGGTACTCCTGCTGGATGAACTTAACGGTAACGTTGATGTCGTCAACCAGCTCATCATCGCGCAGGGCGGCCATATACTGGTTGATCGCCACGTTCATATCTTGTTCGGTGTAGCCCAGCTTGGGATTGGGATGTTCCCGGTGAAACACCGCCGGGGCGATGGCTACGTAGCCATTGGCGGCAAACCGGTCGCATACCTTCTGGATGTGCTCGTTGACCCCGAAAGCCTCCTGAACCACCACGACGGCCGGCCAACTGACGCCTTCGCTGGGCGCCGGGTGGCTGACGTAGGCGACCATATCCAACCCCTGGTATCCGTGCAAGTCGTCGAACTCCCGGTCGCCGGCGAACCTCAGATTCTCCCAAAACGATGGCATAATGCTACCTCCTCCTGTCGCACTTCAAGCCATTATCTATGGTTAGTCATAGATCCGGAATCAAGCCGGATTCCGGGGCCGATTGTAGCAAAGGGAACGGGGATATACAAGGGTTGAACGCGGGCGCCGGTTTTCGCGCCGCTGCGCCCCGGAGAGCACCGCAGGGCGCCGGGATTCTTTACTGCCCGGCGCCCGCGCGTCGCCCGGGGCGAAACCGCCGGCCGGCTTCCTTACGCTTCCCTACAGGGACTGCCAGCGGCGCTTGCCGTCCACGGTAACCACCTTGCCGATTTGCTGGCCCGGCGGGAAGTGGCCGGCGGCGACAACCCAGTCCTCGCTTTCCGCCTTTTCCAGCAGCATTTCCCGGTTGGCCTGGCTCTGGGCCTTGTCGTAGTCCACGGCGGCGCACCAGCCCGGCTCGGATACCTGGGCGATGCAGTGGAGCAGGTCGCCGACCAGCATGGCCTTTTGCCCGCCGGAGTTGACCAGCACTACCTGGTGGCCGGGGGTATGCCCGGCGGCCGGCCGGGTGGATATTCCCTCGGTAACGGTGTATTCGCCGGCCACGATTTGCTGCAAGCGCAGGCGGCGCAGGGGCATAATCTGCTGCTGTACGTGGGGGTTCTGTTCCAGGATTTCCGGCTGGGTGTAGTAGTCGTAGTCGTCCTTGGGAATGATGTAGCGGGCGCGCCGGAAATTGGGGGCGGGCATTCCGCCGGAGTAGCGCAGGTTCCAGCCGACGTGGTCGGCGTGGAGGTGGGTATGCACCACGAAGTTTACCTGGTCCGAAGGGGAAACGTTGGTGTTGATGATGTCCACGTTGGGGGGCAGCATAATGGGCCGCAGTTCTTCGTAGAGGTTGCCGACCACGTTGCCGCGGGTCGGGTGAGGGCCGGGCCCCATGCCGGTGTCCACCAGCACCACTTGGTTTTCGGAGCGGACTACAAAGACGCCGTAGTAGAGCTGAAGCTGCCCGTCCTCCAGCACGTCCTGATACTCCCCCCAGGCGCTGTCCGGCACGTCCGGGAACATGGCGGAGGTCGGCCGGGGCGGTGGCACCATGTCGATAACCGCCGTAATCTCATAATCACCGATCGTTGTCTTTTCTGCCATTTAGCTCTCCCCTCCTGTCTTGGGTTAACGCAGGGTTTTTTTAGTTGTTGTGGTTTACCCCTTACCCGGAACTCTCCCCGGCTGCGGGGGAGCCATTTACTCCGCTCGTCCCGGGGAAAGGGGGCGGGGACGCGGTGAGCATCCGAAGCTACGCTAGTATTGAACCAGGGAGAAAATGTCGTAACCTCCCAATGCCCGGCGGCCTTCCAAGGCCTCCAGTTCAATCACCAGGCCAATGCCGGCTACCTGGCCGCCGGCCTTTTCCACCAACTGGGCGGCGGCGGCCATGGTTCCCCCGGTAGCCAGCAGGTCATCCAGGAGCAGAACTCGGTCGCCGGCTAACACGTCGCTCAAGTGCATTTCCATCACGTTGGAGCCGTACTCCAGGGAATACTCGGCGGAGATGGTATCGCCGGGCAGTTTGCCCTGTTTGCGCACGGGAATCAAGGGCTTGCCCATCCGGCAGGCCAGGGGAGCGCCGAAGAGAAAGCCGCGGGACTCGATGGCGACGATAGCGTCCAGGGCCTGAGCCTGATACTGCTCGGCCAGCCGGTCAACGGCGTAGTTAAAGGCGGCGGAGTTGCGCAGCAGGGGGGTAATGTCGCGGAAAAGGATACCCGGCTGGGGAAAATCGGGAATGTCGCGAATGAAGTCTTTAAGGTTCATAAGGGTGTGTCCCGGGTTGTTTGGATGCGTGCATTATATATCAATCCACGCAAAAGGGTGGATATTTTACCAGTTTTGCAGTATATGGTCGGCCATCCTTACTGCGATGGGAGCGCCGGCCCGGTTGCTGGCGGCAAAGAACAGTTCGAACATCGGTGAGTTCTTTGAATTCCTGAACTCCCGCCGGGTTGGGGCTACTCTCGCAAATACTGCCTCGAGACGTTTGCGATAACGAACCGCAATCTGGTCGCTGCCGCGCTTCCTTTCCTGCAATGGACCATCGGCGAACATCGGGAACTGCTGTTGCGGCGACTCGTTGTAAAAATCCTCCCAATGCTCCCGTCCGCCAAAAATCCGGTCCAACTGACTGGCTAAAGCCTCCGAAGGTTCTTTACTGGTTGGCAGCATTCGCTCAATCGCCATCAGCGGGAAGAGAATCCAACAGTCGATCTTCTCCGTCCGGGCCAATCGCTCTACGGTAGCCCAGGAGACCTGGGTAGCGAAAGGATCGAGGAACACCACCGCCCGATGGCGACTCCCAAGCTTGTCGCAGAAATCCGGCAGCGCATCGTTAGCGTCTTCGTTCCGGATCTCAATACTTCTGTCCGGAAAGCTTGCTTGCAGGTTCTCTAGGGCGGCGCAACGGTCAGGGTCTTTTTCGATAAACAGAAGCCGGTCGAAAGGTTTGTCCAGTATTCCCAAAGCAATACGCGGCGAACCGTCATGCAATTCCTGAAAATCGCCATAGTCCTCGGCGTAATTCAGCCCGACCTGGTAGGAGCCGGCTCCAGCGAAGGCGTCAACATAAATCAGTTGAAAGGGCTGATCTTTCAGGGCGGTGGTATATGCGTCCAGGTACTTGCTGAGTATCTCCAGCTTTTCCTGAGTCCAGGGGCCGCCGAAAGACGGGCTAGTCATAGAGTGAGCCGTTCCTCCCCGGCATTTGTCGCCAGTGGTAACCGTCCAGGATAGCCGCTTCACCTCCGCGTTTGTTGCGTACTCCGCCCAGTTGCTTCAGGAAGAAAGGAACCCCCGCCCCAACCGATTGGTCCCGCAGGTTGCATGCCCAAGACAATTCCATCGGCCTGGCCCCGGCGCCGCTTTCGCCCCCAGCGATTACCCATTGCAGAACTCCCGCATCCAGCCAGGGCGTCAATTCTATCGCTTCCAGCAACGGCTCGGCGGATACGAAACGGACCGGCGCCGGCAAGCGTGCCAGAACGGTAAGACGGGGAGCGTACTTCTGGTTCTCCACCGAGGTGCCAATCCATATATTGGGAGGCCAGCCACCGGCGAAATGTTCGGCATACCGGTTCCACCAGGCAACGGCTCTTCCCGGCCGCTTGGTCAGTACCTGAAATATATGCCCCTTTTGCGTGGCAGCCTCCCGCATCACCGAGAACACTTCAAACACAAACTCGAAAGGAACATCCGGGTGGAACAAGTCGGACATACTGTTGACGAAAACGAACCTTGGCTGCTTCCAGGCGAGGGGCCGGCGGAGCCGCTCCGGTAAAAAGCTGACTCGATCCGGGGACTTTTCGTAACCGGCAACGCCCATACGCTTCAGCCTCGGATACAGCGCAAACATGTAGCAGTTATCACAGCCGGGGGACACCCGAGTGCAACCGGTTACCGGGTTCCACGTTGCATCCGTCCATTCAATTGCCGATGGCATGCCCGTGAACCCTCAACCGCGCTCCAGCTTTGATCATTCCGACCGCCCCATTGCCCCAATAAAGAATAAAGGTATATTCAAGTCCCCGGCGCCGGCCCTCCCTACGGCTGCAATACCTGGCCTTCGTTTTCTGGATCCGGCCGGGTTGGGCCCGGGATCGGGCTGGATACCCGGCAAAAATCCGCTGGCAAAGCCACGGGCAGTGTAGTTGAACCCGCCAAATGCGTCAAGTTTTGGGTATTCTCAACCCTACGCCGGCATCCGGTTAGAGCCGCAATCGGGGCAGCGAACCTCGGGGCGGCAAACCCGGCCCCGGGCCCATGGCGCGGGCCGGAAACCGGGCTGAGGAACAGCATAAACTCAATACTCTCTGGAAGTTAAGAATACCCCGCCGTTCCCGCTCTTGAGAGTTTGCCCGGAAGGTGCTAGAATCTCCAGGCTGCTTCTTCGCGGGCGCCGCTTCAGCAGCATCGGCATTCCCCAGTAGCTCAGCGGTAGAGCGGGCGGCTGTTAACCGCTAGGTCGCAGGTTCGAATCCTGCCTGGGGAGCCATCTCTCCCTCCCTTACCCTGCCTTGTTTCATCCCGCACCCCCGGGGGTGCGGGATGCAGATCCCTACCCCTGCGCCTGTAGAGAGAAACGCAAATGGTTGCGCCCGGCGGCCAAATATAGCCGGCGCTACCCCTGCGCCCGTAAAGAGAAAAGAGCGGCGGGGGGATGAATCCCCCCGCCGCTCTCGGGATTTCAGGTCAGGGGCGGTTAGTTATCGCCGGCCACCGCCTCCAGGGACTCGGCCGCAGCCGCGGTGGTGGCCGGGGAGCCGTCGGAGACCGGCTCGCCAGTCTTGGGGTCAAGTTCAAAGGGACTCTTCAAATCCAGTTCTTTGGCCATCTCCCGCACTGCCGGAATCACCTCCTGCCCCATCAGGCGCAGGCTGCGCATCTGGTCTTCGTGGCTCATCGCGCCGTCGCCGTCCCAGAAGAAGACGCTGCCGGGCCGCAGATATTCCAGGACGTGGCGAATCTTGGGCAGCACCGTCTTGGGCGTGCCGGAGATGATGCTGTAGTCGGCGGCCTGGTCCTCGTAGGGCCGCCGGTTGGCGCCGAAGCGACCCGCCGGCCCGAAGGAGGTGGCGGACAGGCGCCGGGAGGTGCGCGACGTGTGGCCCGGCAGGTTCATAATGGCCGGGTTGACCTGTCCTTCGTTGCCCGACAGGAAGGGGTTGCTGACCCCGGACAGGTACTTGCGGCCCACCTCATCGGCCTTCTCCTCGGTCTCGTCCACGTGTACCTTCCACAAATAGGCAACGTTCTGCGTCCCGGACTGGTAACCGAACTCGGCGGCGGTGTCGTGGTAAAGCTGAAAGGCCTCTTTGGTCGGCTCCAGTTTGGTAGCCAGCAGCACCAGGGGGTAGCCCTTCTCCGCAGTCCACTTGACGGTCTCGACGCTGACGGTGGAGGGAATCCAGATGGGCGGGTGGGGTTGCTGCAAGGGCCGCGCCCAGGGGTTGACGTAGCGATAATGGTAGTGCTTGCCCTCCCAGCGCCAGGGGCCGGGGGTGGTCCAGGCTTTGATGAGGAAGTCGTGGGCCTCCTCGAACCGCTCCCGGTTGAAGTGGGGCGGGGCGTTGTGGGAGTAGCTCTCCCGGCCGCCGCCCCGGACGAAGCCGGACACCAGACGACCGTGGGAAATCATGTCAATCATCGCCAACTGCTCGGCCAGCCACAGCGGGTCCTCCCAGATGGGCAGGACGTTGCCCAGGATGATTATCTTGGCTTTGTTGGTGATGCGGGCCAGGATGGAGGCGCCGACGTTGGTGACGCCCTGCATGCAGAAGGGGGTGCTGTGGTGCTCGTTAAGCATCAGGGCGTCGAAGCCCATTTCCTCGGCATAGACCTTTTCGTCCAGGTAGCGATTGTAAAGCTGCGAGCCAACGCTGGGGTTATAGTATTCGTTGCTGATGCTCAGGTCGGTGGACTGAGTCCCCATCAACCCGGATTGGTCGTCCTGCCAGGGCTGTTCGGTAAAGTGGCCGATGAGCATGTCAACACCTCAAAGTCAAGGTTAAGCGTGCCGGTACGGGGGAGTTGAAGGGGAGTTTAGCATTGGGGGGCGGGGGTTGGCAAGGATGGGGGAAAGGTTTTCTAAAGAGCCGGTCGTTGGCATTGCAACCGGGTTTGGGCCGTGCTATAATCGCCCGGATGTTAGAGAAGATAAGATAGAAGGTTTTGCATAAATAATGCTGGATGCTGACACACGGGAACGAATAACGCGGGAATACCGGATCCATCCCAACGATACCGGGTCCACCGAGCTACAGGTTGCCGTACTGACCGAGCGAATTCGTCAGGTAACCGACCACCTCCGTACCCACAAGAAGGACTTCCACTCCCGTCGCGGTCTGGTCAGCATGGTGTCGAAACGCCGCCGGCTGCTTAATTACCTCAGTAACGAAGACGTGAACCGCTATCAGAGCCTCATCAGCCGGCTGGGGTTGCGCCGCTAGTACCGCCTGGCGTCCGGCCCCATCCCCGGTCTGCTCCCTGATCCGTTCCGTCTGGTTACCCCGGTCAAGAGCGCCTGCCGGCTAAACGTGCTAGCTTTGCGTTTGTCTCCTCTCCGTTTATCTTTTAGAAGTGAGGTTACGTAACCTTATTATGCCTGACGCTACTGTTGTAGAACGAATCATCGGAAACGAAAAGCTGGTAATGGAATCGGGGAAACTGGCTTTTCAGGCCCACGGTTCCGTCGTCCTGCGCTACGGCGATACCGTAGTGCTGGCCACGGCGGTGATGGCCGAAAAGCCCCGGGCCGACATCGACTTTCTGCCCCTGACGGTGGAGTTCGAGGAGCGGCTCTACTCCGCCGGCAAGATACCGGGCAGCTTCTTCCGTCGGGAAGGACGCCCCGGCCAGGAGGCCATCCTCTCCGCCCGCCTCACCGACCGCTCCATCCGCCCCCTCTTCCCCAAGGGACTGCACAACGAAATCCAGGTTATCCTGACCGTCCTGTCCGCCGACCAGAAGAACCCGCCGGAGATTCTGGGGATGCTGGGCGCTTCGGCCGCCCTGTCCGTCTCCCACCTGCCCTTCGGCGGCCCGATCGGAGCCTGCCGGATCTCCTATAATGACGGCGGGTTTATCGTCAACCCCACCTACGCCGAAATCGCCGACGGCCAACTGAATATGGTGGTCGCCAGCACCCGGGACGCCATTATGATGGTAGAGGCCGGCTCTTACGAGGTGTCTGAGGCGGTCATCCTCGAAGGCATCCAGAAAGCCTTCAACGCCAACCTGATTACCATCGACCTGATTGACGAACTGGTGGCCCAGGTGGGCCAGGCCAAGGTCGAGGTTACGGTGGATGCGGAAGAGGCCGAGCGGCTGGACACCCAAATCAAGACCATCCTCAACGGACGGGTGGCCAACATCCTGGAGCGGAACTCCTTCAAGGCGGAACGGGACGAGGGTCTGGACCGGCTGGAGGCTGAGGTGGCCGAGCAGTTGGCCGAGGAGTTTTCCCGCAACCGCATCGCCGAGGGTTTCAAGAACGTGGTCAAGGGTGAAGTCCGGCGGCGCATCTTGGACTTGGGAGTTCGACCCGATGGGCGCAACCTGTCCGAGATTCGTCCCATCGCCTGCGAGGTCGGCGCCCTGCCCCGCACCCACGGCTCCGGCCTGTTCACCCGGGGGCAAACCCAGGTGCTGTCCGTCGCCACCCTGGGGCCGTTGAACATGAAGCAAACCCTAGACACCCTGTCCCCGGACGGCACCAAGCAGTTTATGCACCATTACAACTTCCCGCCCTACTCGGTGGGCGAGGCCCGGCGGGTCGGCTCGCCCGGCCGGCGGGAGATCGGCCACGGCGCCCTGGCCGAGCGGGCCATCCTGTCCTCCCTGCCCCCGGAACAGGAGTTCCCCTATACCATACGGGTAGTATCCGAAGTGCTTTCCTCCAACGGCAGCACCTCCATGGGCAGCGTCTGCGGCGCCAGCATGGCCCTGATGGACGCCGGCGTGCCAATGAAGGCGCCAGTGGCCGGCATTGCCATGGGTCTGGTAACCGACGCTGACGGCCGGTTCGCCGTCCTGAGCGACATCCAGGGTATCGAGGACTTTCTGGGCGATATGGACTTCAAGGTGGCCGGCACCGCCGCCGGCATCAACGCCCTGCAAATGGACATCAAGCTCAAGGGGTTGGACGAAGACATCCTGCGTCAGGCGCTGGAACAGGCCCGGCTGGGCCGCCTGCACATCCTGGACAAGATGGCCGAGGCCATCGTCGAGCCGCGCACCGAGATGAGTCCCTACGCTCCCAAGACCATCCGCATCCAGATTCCGGTGGAGAAAATCGGCGCGGTCATCGGCCCCGGCGGGCGGGTTATCCGTGGCATCATCGAGGAGACCGGCGCCTCCATTGACGTGGCCGACGACGGCGGCGTAACCATCAGCTCCTCCGAGCAGACCATGCTTGAACTGGCCCGCAGCAAGATTGAAGGCCTGACGCGCGAACTGGTCGTGGGGGACATCCTCACCGGCAAGGTCAGCCGTCTGGCCAGCTTTGGCGCCTTCGTCGAGTTGCTGCCGGGCAAGGATGGCCTGGTACGCAATGAGGACCTGGGCGATATGGAGGAGGAGATCAAGCTGGGCCAGGAGTTAACGGTAATGGTCCAGGAGATTGACTCGATGGGGCGGGTGAACGTGTCGCGCCGGGCCTTGTTCGGCGACGAAGGCTCGCCCTCCCCCCGACCGGCCCGGCCGGCGCCGGACCGGGAACGGCCCCGGTCCGGTGGCTCCGGCGGACGGGGTGGCCCGGGCGGCCCCGGTGGTGGCGGCGACCGGGGACGGCGGCCCGGCCCGGGCGGTGGCGGCGGCGGACGGCCCGGTGGTGGCCCCCGCAGTGGCGGCGGACGGCCCGGCGGTGGCGGCCCCCGCAGTGGCGGCGGCGTCGCCGACCGGCGCTTCCTGGGCGGTGGCGGTTCCCGCCCGCGTTAGCCGGGGACGGCGCTCCCATCCGGGGGGCCTTCTTTTCGGTAGCCCGGCGGCGGTTCCCGCCCGCGTTAGCCGGCGCCGGCGCCGGCGCCGGCAGAGCCGGGAGACTGGACCGACGGATAGCCGTATAGATAACCGGGGCGGGTTTCCCAAACCCGCCCCGGCGTTCTTTCCCGATTAACCTGCCGGTGCTAATATGGGTAGCAACCGAATCAGCCAGCCGGTTACCGGCCGGTTGCCGAGCCAGTTGCCGGAAAGCGGCGGGCTGAATTGCCGGGGGGATTGCGATGGCGCTAATCAGGGTCGTAATCAACGGAGCCACCGGAAAGATGGGCCGGGAAACGGTGGCCGCAGTAAGCGGCGAAGCCGACCTGTCCCTGGTCGGGGCAACCTGCCGGCGGGAACGGGGCGGAACCCTGACCCTGCCCAACGGCGGGGAGGTTCCCCTGTCCACCAACTTGGAGTATATTCTGGAACAGACCCGGCCCGAGGTTATGGTGGATTTCACCAACGCCGTCGCCTGCATGGAAGCCGTGCCGGTAGCGGCGGCGCACTCCGTCAACCTGGTGCTGGGCGTCAGCGGGCTGACCGACGCCGACCTGGGACGACTGGAATCCCTGGCTAACGACCGGAACATCGGCATCATCGTCGCGCCCAACTTTGCCCTGGGCGCGGTTATTCTGAAAAAGCTGGTGGAGCAGGCGGCGCCCTTTTTCGACTACGTGGATATTGTGGAATCCCACCACGAGGCCAAGATAGACTCCCCCTCCGGGTTCGCTATGGCCCTGGCCAGGAGCATCGGCGACGGAAAACGGTTTACCCGCAACTACCCGGAGCAGGAAAACCTGCCCGATACCCGGGGCGGCGAATATAACGGGGTAACCGTCCACAGCATCCGGATGCCGGGCCGCAGCGCCCATCACGAAGTGATTATGGGCGCCGCCGGGCAGACCATCTCCCTGCGCCACGACACCCTGACCCGAGACTGCTATATGCCCGGGGTTATCCGCTGCATCCGGGAAGTTGTGCAACGTCCGGGGCTTGTGGTAGGCTTGGAAAACATCCTGGGCCTGTAGCCGCAAAGCCTCCGCCGCCTTCGGCCAGGGCTTTCGATCCGTTGCGAATGCCGCCGTGCCATAGACCCACTGATGCCGTGGCTGGGCTTTTATCCCGATACCTCGTCCCGATACCTCGTCCCGATACCTGGAGAATGCCGGTATCGCGCAACGCCGGCGCCGCATACCTGGACCTGGAGCAGCAGCCATGCAGAACCGGCACGACCTGAAAGACCTGGTTATCGCCGTGGTGGGCGCCACCGGAGCGGTGGGCGCCGAGTTCCTGAAAATCGTCGAGCAGCGTCATCCCAACCTCTATGGACTGAAGCTGTTGGCTTCCCGCCGCTCCGCCGGCCGCCGGCTGACGGTCAACGGGCGGGAGTTCGCGGTGGCAGAAACCACCGAGGATTCCTTCAAGGGGGTGGACATCGCCTTTATCTCGGCCAGCACTGAGGCCAGCCGCCATTGGGCGCCGGTGGCCGTGGCCGCCGGCGCGGTGGTCATTGACGACAGCTCCGCCTTCCGGATGGAGGAGGCGGTGCCGCTGGTGGTGCCGGAGGTCAACGGCGCCGACGTAACCTGGCACCAGGGTATCATCGCCATCCCCAACTGCTCTACCACGCCCCTGGTGCTGGTGGCCCACCCCCTGCACCGGGTCAACCCCATCCGGCGCATCATCGCCGACACCTACCAGTCGGTGTCCGGGGCCGGCGCCGCCGCTGTCGACGAACTGAAAGAGCAGACCGGCGCCCTGCTGAAGGGTCAGCCGGTAACGCCCCGGCGTCAGCCCAGGCAAATCGGCTTTAACGTCATCCCCCAGATCGACCGTTTCCTGCCGAACGGCTATACCCGGGAAGAGCAGAAAATGATTGATGAAAGCCGCAAGATAATGCACGCCCCGGGAATCCGGGTTTCGGCTACCTGCGTGCGGGTGCCGGTGATGGTCTCCCACAGCGTGGCGGTGCATATCGAGTTCGCTGAAGGCATCCGGCCCGACATCGCCCAAGCCCTGCTGCGGGATATGCCCGGCGTGCGGGTACAGGACGACCCCAGCCGGGGCGAGTACCCGATGCCCTGGGACGTAACCGGCGAGGATGACGTTTTCGTGGGCCGTATCCGGCGGGACGAAGCCAACCACGACGCCGGCGCCCGCGAAAAGTGGCTGTCCCTGTGGATCGTCTCCGACAACCTGCGCAAAGGAGCGGCCCTGAACTCGATCCAGATTGCCGAGGAACTGGTGGACCGGCGGTGTCTCCAACCCGGCTCCATCCCCCGGCCCAAGTTTCGGCGCGGAGAACCGGAAAGCCTGGAAGGAGGCGACCCGGACCGGGAGTATGCCTATTTCCGGGCCAACGTGGACGAACTGCTGCCCCAATATGAAGGCAAATACGTGGCAATCATCAACCGGACTCTGGTGGACTCGGATACGGACGAAAGTTCTTTGCAGAAGCGGGTACAGGACAAGTACGAATCCCCGGCCGTCTTTACTGCCCGGGTAACCCGGGGGCCGCGGATAATGGAGTCCCCGGGCCGGTTCGTCCACCGCTATACGGAGCCGGACATTGCTACGTAACCAGCCGCCCAATCAGCCCCCGGCGCCGGCCCGGGATATTCCAGGCTCCGCCATTAGCGCCTAACCCTGGACCGGCCGAACCCTGTTTTACGTTTTACCCTTTCCCGGCAGCGCCCTACCCCGGCGGGCCGGCCGGTTTATTCCTACCCAAACCCCGGAACGGCCCCGGAATGGCCCCGGGATGGACAGGAGGCGGCGGATGACAGCTCCAGCATCTGACGGTCATTATTCGGGCCATTATTCGATCGAACTGCCCCTGGCCTGTCCCCTGGTAATCGATGGAGCAGAGGGGCCGGCGGCCGGCGGCCAGGAGTTCAGCCGGGAGAACCCGGCGAATACCCGTCAGGTGGTTACGGTGGCGGCCCAGGGCCGCCCGGAGGACGCCAGGGCGGCCATTGACGCGGCCCGGCGAGCTTATGATACCAACGCCGGCGACTGGTTGAATAACTATAAACTGCGGGAGCAGACGCTGTTTCAGACCGCCCGGTTGATGCGGGAGAACGCCGACCGCCTGGCCCAGGTGGTGAGCCTGGAAGTGGGGATGCCTATGCGCCAGGCGCCGCCGCATATCGCCGCCGCCGCCGATATTTTCGAGTTTTACGCCGGGTTGGCCGGCAAGATCTACGGCGAGAGCTTTACCCTGCCCAACGGCTCGATGATCAACCTGGTCAAGGAACCCGTCGGTGTGGTGGGATTGATCACCCCCTGGAACTTTCCCCTGACCCAAACGGCCCGCAAGGTGGCGCCGGCCCTGGCCGCCGGCTGTACCATCGTCCTCAAACCGGCCAGCTACACCCCCGCCGCCGCCTACGAACTGGTCAAGCTAATCCACCAGACCGGCCTGCCGGCCGGCGTCCTCAACCTGGTGCCCGGGCCGGGGCCGGTGGTCGGCGCCGAACTGATTGCCAGCAAATCGGTGGACAAACTTTCCTTTACCGGCGAAACCCGCACCGGCAAGACGATTGCAGCCCAGGCTGCCGCCGCGGTAAAACGAATCAGCCTGGAGTTGGGTGGCAAGGCTCCCTACCTGATTTTTGATGACGCCGACGTGGAGGCGGCGGCCCGGGCCGCCGTTTTCGGGATGTTCCGCAACGCCGGACAGGCCTGCGGCGCCACCACCCGCCTGCTGCTCCAGGAGGGTATCCATAACCGGGCTTTGGAACGGATTGTCCAGCTTACCCGCAACATCGAGGTGGGACCTCCCGCCGCCACCACTACCGACCTGGGGCCCCTGATTTCCGCCGCCCAGGAAAGAACCGTTCAGGAGTATATCCGGTTCGGCCTGGACGCCGGTTTCGATTTGGTGAGCGGCGGGAACAAGCTCCAGGGCGACGGCTATGACCACGGGTATTACGTGGAACCGACCATCTTTGACCGGGTGGATAACGACTCCCGGTTGGGCCAGGAGGAAATCTTCGGGCCGGTGGTGGCGGTAACCACCTTTAAGGACGAGGCGGAGGCGATCGAACTGGCTAACGCCGTGGACTTCGGCCTGGTGGCCGGGGTCTGGAGCGGCGACTACCCCCGGGCGATGCGGGTGGCCCGTAGCATCCGGGCCGGCACCGTCTGGATCTGGGACAACTACGCCCAGCCGGTGGAGGGCATCTGGGGCGGCTACAAGCAGAGCGGCATCGGCCGGGAGTTGGGCTACTACGGCCTGGAGGACTTTCTGGAAGTAAAGCAGATTTTTACCGATGGCACCGGCCTCGTCAACAAGCCCGCCTACCGCCAGGTGATCAAGGACTAGGGAACTCCCGTCATCCACACCGGCGCCCGCGCCCCCTCCTGGAGAGAGGGGCGACTTTTCCCTCCGTGCCTCTACCCCGCCGGCGCACCGGCAACCGCGTCAACGCCGGGATAATCGACCCCGGCTTTAAGAGTTTCAGCACTTTGGCGGCGCCTAAGGCTCGCCCGGAGCGAGACTGTATGCTACCCGGTGGCGATTTTAGAGGCGATGGTTATTATGAGGGGGCGGACTATGTATAAGCGGTCAGCGATGCTGGCTTTGATAATCCTTTTGCTGCTGGCCTGCGGGCCGGTGGAGCAGCCGGGGCCGGAGGGCGGGGACCAGTTGCCCGCAGCGCCGGAAGGCGAGGCTACGCCTACTCCCACGCCGGAAAGCGAGGCTACGCCTACTCCCACGCCGGAAAGCGAGGCTACGCCTACTCCCACGCCGGAAAGCCCCGACGAAGCCCCTACCGATTTTCTCCCGCCCGAACCGGGTTTCCCTCCCCCGCCACCGGTGCCCACGCTCAAGTATCCGAATTTGGAGCACAAACTGGACAGAAAGGCAGTAGAAGCCGACGAAGCTCGAGACGCCGCCGGCCAGTCGGATGCAATTGATACCGGCCCTTTCGTGGAGGTAAGTATCTGGATGGATACCAACCCGGATGACGCAGTTACCCAAACCGTCGTGGATTGGCTGAGAAACAACGGGGTATCGCCCGTCGACGTCGATGGAAGAGCCGAAGGGTATGGAGACGGAAGTTTCATCTATGGCACAGTACCGACCTCATTGCTGGGTGAATTATCACAACAAGAAGGAGTTATCGGTGTCAAAGACACGTCGCACGAAAGGCCCGACCCCACGTGTGTAGATGCCCCAGCTGGGAACAGTTGCCGGCCATTGAAGTGAATCACCCGACCCCATATGGTAGAGGCCCAAGTTGCAATGAGGGAGCAGTGCCGTAATCTTTGCTTCAGCCAGGGAGGTCAATGGCGGCGCATAAGGCTTGCCCGGAACGAGACTGTATGCTACCCGGTGGCGGTTTTAGAGGCGATGGTTATTATGAGGGGGTGGACTATGTATAAGCGGTCATCGATGCTGGCTTTGATAATCCTTTTGCTGCTGGCCTGCGGGCCGGTGGAGCAGCCGGGGCCGGGGGGCGGGGACCAGTTGCCCGCAGCGCCGGAAAGCAAGGCTACGCCTACTCCCACGCCGGAAAGCGAGGCTACGCCCACTCCCACGCCGGAAGGCGAGGCTACGCCCACTCCCACGCCGGAAAGCGAGGCTACGCCTACTCCCACGCCGGAAAGCCCCGACGAAGCCCCTACCGATTTTCTCCCGCCCGAACCGGGTTTCCCTCCCCCGCCACCGGTGCCCACGCTCAAGTATCCGAATTTGGAGCACAAACTGGACAGAAAGGCAGTAGAAGCCGACGAAGCTCGAGACGCCGCCGGCCAGTCGGATGCAATTGATACCGGCCCTTTCGTGGAGGTAAGTATCTGGATGGATACCAACCCGGATGACGCAGTTACCCAAACCGTCGTGGATTGGCTGAGAAACAACGGGGTATCGCCCGTCGACGTCGATGGAAGAGCCGAAGGGTATGGAGACGGAAGTTTCATCTATGGCACAGTACCGACCTCATTGCTGGGTGAATTATCACAACAAGAAGGAGTTATCGGTGTCAAAGACACGTCGCACCGAAGACCCAACATATGGTAGAGGCCCAAGTTGCAATGAGGGAGCAGCGCCGCAATCTTTGCTTCAGCCAGGGAGGTCAATGGCGGCGCATAAGGTTTGCCCGGAACGAGACTGTATGCTACCCTGTGGCGGTTTTAGAGGCGATGGTTATTATGAGGGGGTGGACTATGTATAAGCGGTCATCGATGCTGGCTTTGATAATCCTTTTGCTGCTGGCCTGCGGGCCGGTGGAGCAGCCGGGGCCGGAGGGCGGGGACCAGTTGCCCGCAGCGCAGGAAGGCGAGGCTACGCCTACTCCCACGCCGGAAAGCGAGGCTACGCCTACTCCCACGCCGGAAGGCGAGGCTACGCCTACTCCCACGCCGGAAAGCCCCGACGAAGCCCCTACCGATTTTCTCCCGCCCGAACCGGGTTTCCCTCCCCCGCCACCGGTGCCCACGCTCAAGTATCCCAACCTGCATCACAGACTGGACAAAAAGGCAATAGAAGCCGACGAAGCTCGGGACGCCGCCGGCAGCTCTTCCACAACGGATAACGATCCGCACGTGGAAGTAGGAATTATATTTGTGGGATATTACGCCACGGACAATAGAGAGGCCACCAATGTTGAGACAGTCGCGGCTTGGGTTAGAAACAATGGGGGACAAACCCACGATGTGACCCCGAGCTTCATCTATGCCACAGTACCGACCTCATTGCTGGGTGAGTTGTCCCAGCAAGAAGGTGTCATTTTTATAGATGACGAGCCATACCAGACAGCCATAATCGATATTCCCCTGCCCACGCTCAAGTATCCGAATTTGGTTCGCAAACTGGACAGGAAGGCAGTAGAAGCCGACGAAGCTCGGGACACCGCCGGCCAGGCTGATGGTATCGCCGGCCAGTCGGATGCAATTGATACCGGTCCTTTCGTGGAGGTAAGTATCGGGATGGATACCAACCCGGATGACGCAGTTACCCAAACCGTCGTGGATTGGCTGAGAAACAACGGGGTATCGCCCACCTCTGTCAGTGGAAGAGCCGAAAGGTATGGAGACGGAAGCTTCATTCGTGCCACAGTACCGACCTCATTGCTGGGTGAATTATCACAACAAGAAGGAGTTATCATTGTCGCAGACACGTCGCACGAAAGGCCCGACCCCGTGTGGTAGAGGCCCAAGTTGCAATGAGGGAGCAGCGCCGCAATCTTTGCTTCAGCCAGGGAGGTCAATTTCAGTGCGTTTGCCCACAAAGATAGCCAAGAATGCTCGTATATCTCTGTCCCTTACGTCTTCTTTGTTGCTGATGGCGATTTTATCGGCTCCATTCTGGCCGAGGGTTGACGCCATACTGTATGCCACGCCGGACGATCGGACTGGCGATACGGTGCACCCCATACCGGGTCAAGGAGCCGGTAGCGTCGCCTGGAACGGGGCTGCGGTGGAAAGCCAGGGTGTCGCGGCGCATGGCGCCAAAGCCTGGCACTCCGCCGGATATGCGGGCAGCAACAGTGCTGGCAGGATTAAGGTCGGGATAATCGACATCGGCTTTGCGGGGTTCAGTGCATTGCAGGGCTCTGAATTACCCGCGAATACCCCAACAGTTACCCGGGTAACGGCTCGGTGCTATCCGCAGAACTCCTCCACGCCCTCTTCTGACATTGCCGACTGCGATAACGGAGAGAAACACGGCACGGCGGTAGCCGAAGCCATTATAGACATAGCCCCGGAGGTGGATCTCTACATCGCCACCGCAAGTACTTATGCCCAACTGCGGGACGCCGTCGAATGGATGACTGATCAAGACCAGGATACCGCTGTTATTGATGTGGATATCATCAATTATTCTGCAACGTATGGCATTGAGGCACCCGGAGACGGAACACATACTGAACCTAGCCATCCCCTGAACTCTGTTAAAATTGCAACGGATGCCGGCGTCATCTGGGTTAACGCCGCTGGCAACGAAGCCAGGAAAACTTGGTACGGCCCCTTCGAGGAAGGTACAAACGGGTGGCACGACTTTGGCAATACTACCCGAAACGTCGTACGCCTAAACCAGGGAGACAAGTTATCCGCTTCCTTGAGATGGGAAGACGATTGGTCCGGCGCTAACTGCGACCTTAATTTGTATCTGTACGATCACACAACCGGCAGTTACGTTGGCTCCGGCACTGCCTCTCAGAGTGGGAAAGACAGCCATATTCCTTACGAATCCATCAGTTTCGTAGCCCCGGCAGCTGGAGATTATTGGCTGGGCGTTCTCAAGAGCAGCTGTGCGACGCCCCCGGATTGGATACAGATGCTGGTTATCGGCGCCGAGAGCGTGGGGCAATTTTCTGCGGGTCATCACGTAGGCGTCCCGGTGGAAAGCTCAAGCTCCGGTATGCTGGCGGTGGGAGCTGCCCCCTATTACGACATAAATGCCATTGAGGATTACAGCAACCGTGGGCCGACTGTTGACGGGCTGCGGATAAAGCCTGATGTCGTGGGGGCTGATTGTGGGCGATCGGTAAGCTATCCCTCGAATACAAGAGTGGTAAATGGCAGTAATCAGTACTGCTGGTTCGCCGGAACCAGTCAAGCCGCGCCCCACGTGGCGGGGATGGCCGCCCTGGTGCTGGACCGCTACGAAAACAACTCCGCCTATGACACGCCGGCCGAGGTGGTCAACTATCTGAAAAGCAATGCCGTCCAGCGCGCCACCCCGGACCCTAACAACACTTGGGGACATGGCTTTGCCTATCTGCACCACCCTGCTCCCACCGCCAGCCTCTCCCCGATCCCCTCGACCTTCACCGTCAACGAGACCCAGACCTTCACCTTGAACACCAACGTCGCCAACCCGCCGGGGGTGCGGGTCGTGGTCAACAACATACACCTGTGCGACGGCGGCAACTCCCAGGTGAAGCGCGGCGACGGCGACACCATTGATATTTGGGGCTGCGCCGCCGGAACCGTCAGGGTGAACCTCTACGAGGGCAATACCTTACTGAAAACTTACCCCGTAACTGTGTCTGCCCCGCCGCCGCCCGAAACCTTTGTCAAGGACAACTTCAACCCGCCCCTGCTGAGCTGGGCGATAACCGTCGGCCTCTCCGACCGGGCGGAGCGGGCCGACCGGGCCGATGACAACCCCCTTCCGTCCTGGCAGTGGCAGCGGGCCAGCGCCGCTGCCGCCGCCGCCTGGACTAACTTGACCAATACCAGCGGCAGTTCCTACACCTACCTTCCGGCGGACGCCGACCTGGGCCAGTACCTGCGGGCCACCATCACCTACGGCAGCCCGGCCAAGACCGCCACCACCCCGGCCTTCGGCCCGGTGGAGGACGTCGTGTCAGGCGACCCGATAGCCCGTTCCACCTTTGACCTTTACCTCCAGGACAACACGCTCTACTACTTCAAGGAGCCGTGCGCCACGGCGGACACTCAGGCCCGGTTCTTTCTGCATCTCATTCCGGCCAACGGGAATGACCTGCCGGCCCATCGCCGTCAATACGGCTATGACAACCTGGACTTTTACTTTGCCGAGCGCGGCGTTATATCCGGCGGGAAATGCCTGGCGTCCGTTCCCCTGCCCGACTACCCCATAACCCGCGTCCGCGCCGGCCAGTTTGACGCGGCAGGGCAGATTTGGCGGGTGGAGTTCCCAGTGGCGCAGTAAGCCCCGGCCCAGCCCGGCGGCCGATGCCCTGCTGCCCCTGGCGCAAAACCGGGCAGTGGGGTGTATAATAGCCGACAGCAGACAACCCCCAGGAAAGGAGGTTCGGTATGACGGAGATAGGCAGGCTGATAACGGCTATGGTAACTCCCTTCGACGCTGAAGGACGGGTGGACTATGACCAGGCCAAGCGGCTGGCTAACGCTTTGCTGGACTCGGGCAGCGACGGCGTAATCGTGTCCGGCACCACCGGCGAATCCCCGACCCTGACCACCGCGGAAAAGCTCCGCCTCTTCGCCGAGGTCAAGGATGCCGTCGGCGACCGGGGCGCCGTGGTGGCCGGAACGGGCAACTACAGCACCGCCGAAAGCATCGAACTGAGCATGGAGGCGGAGCGGGCCGGCGTGGACGGCCTCCTGCTGGTGGTCCCCTACTACAACAAGCCCCCCCAGGAAGGGCTTTACCAGCACTTCAAGGCCATCGCCGCCCAGGTTCACCTGCCCTGCGTGCTGTATAACGTTACCAGTCGCACCAGCCTCAATATGAGCCACGAAACCACGATCCGCCTGAGTCAGGTGGACAACATCGTGGGCGTGAAAGAGGCCGGCAGCGATATGGATCAGATAACCCGCATCATTGACGGAGCGCGGGACGGTTTTCGGGTGTGGAGCGGCAACGACAACGAGACTTTCTATATCATGGCGACCGGCGGCTATGGCGTAGTCAGCGTGGCCTCCCACCTGGTGGGCCGCCAGATTAAGCAGATGATGGGCTTGCTGCTGGAAGGAGAGGTGGAAAAGGCGGCGGCGGAACATCGCCGGCTGCTGGAGTTGTTCAAGGCGCTGTTCATCGTGTCCAACCCCATACCGGTCAAGCACTCCCTGAACTACGCCGGCTTCCGGGTAGGCAACCCCCGCCTTCCCCTGGTGCCGGCGGACGAGAAAGCGGTGGCGCAGATTAACCGGACGCTGGCCCGCTACGAGCTGGACATCGCAGCGACGCTTTCGGCCTGACTCCGGCGCCAGGCGGACCGGCCGGCGGGGGCGACCCAAAAGCGAAGAATGGGCCGGCGGCAACCGCCGGCCGGCCGACCGGGGCGGGGGGACAACCGCAGTTCCCGGCCCAGCGCGGCTATCAGAGCTGACCGGACGACAAGGGCGGGGGGACACCCCGCCCTCTTTTTGCGCCAAAAGGTAACCGCCCGGCTCTATGGGCGGGGTAGCCTTGGGCGCCCCGGTATAATAGAGGACGACCAGCACGCCCGTCTCTATGCAAGGGGTAGTCCGGCGGCGGGAGGCGCCGGTGGGGGGGAATCGTGCGGGGTCAGGGCATAGACGCCCCGGTATTCCCGGGGCAGCAAGGCAGCGATACGCAACATTATCAGCTCCAGAATGCCGTTAGCGGCGTCCCGGGCCGGCCCTCCCTCCAAAACTGGGGGCGTGAACGGCGGGCCAATGTTGACCTGAAAGCGGCACAAGGGCAGGGGCATCCGCCGGGGAGAGAACTTCTCCGTGCCGGTAATGCCAATGGGCAGGATGGGCGCCTGGGACTTCATCGCCAGATAAGCTACGCCGGCCAGTCCCGGCTGCATCGCGCCGTCCCGGCTGATGTGGCCCTCCGGGAAGATGACCACCGCCTGGTCTTGAGCCAGCAGGTTCAGGGCGGTACGCACTGCGCCGACCCCCATGGAACGGGCCACCGGATAGACCTGCAAGGAACTGAACAGCAGCCGTTTGGGAGTGGTGGCAAACAGTTCCTGCTTGCCCAGAAAGGACAGCGGACGGGGGATAGCGGCGGCCACCGAGGGCGGGTCATTGTAGGAGATGTGGTTGGCGACTACCAGCAGCGGGCCGTAGGGAGGCACCCACTCTCGTCCGGTTACCTCCATCCGCCCCAGGACATTGAAGCAGAACCGGGCCAGGGCGCGGCCCGGATAATATAGCTGGCTCACGATTCCGCCGTCCCGGTTGGGGACTCGAGCATTTCCAGAATCGAGTCCACCACCTGCTCAATAGTGCGGCAGCCGGTGTTTACCGCAAGGGCGTCCGGGGCCTGGGCTAATGGCGAGTCGGCTCGCCGGGAGTCAATCTCATCCCGGGTTATGGTTTCCGCCAGCACCCGGTCAAAGTCGGCAGTATGCCCCCGGGCGAGCAACTCCCTATGGCGACGGCGGGCGCGCACCTCCGGCGCGGCGGTCATGTACACCTTCAGATCGGCGTCGGGCAGGACCATTGTGCCGATGTCGCGACCCACCATGACAATGGTGCCGGCGGCGGCGATGGCCCGCTGCTGCCGCACCAGTTCCCGGCGCACCTCGGAAACCCGGGCCACCAGCGACACGTGCCGGTCAATCTGCGGCGTACGCAGTTCGCAACCCAGTTCCCGGTCATCCAGCAGGATTGAATCACCCTCCGGCCCCTTGAGGCGCAGGGAAACACTGCGGGCCAGGTCGCCCAGGGCCGCCGCGTCGTCCATTGGCACTCCCCGCTGCAGGGCCAGCCAGGTAATGGCCCGGTACATAATGCCGGTATCCAGGTAGAAACAGCCCAGCCGACGGGCTAATTCCCGCCCCACCACCGTCTTGCCGGCAGCCACCTGTCCGTCAATGGCAATAGCCCGCATCGGCTTGTACAAAACCGGCTTAGCCAAAACCTGTGCCTCCCTGGTTTCCCGTAGCGGCAGTATAGCACAGACAGAAGTAGGGCCGGGGCTGGCCCCCGGCGTCGGCTTGCTTCCCGGGGAAAGAGGGAAGGCGAAGCAGGGGGTAAAGTGGCCGGGGAATGTTGTATGATGATACGGGATGATGCGCAAGATTTCCTGGAAGGACGGGGCGCTGGCGGGTGGGGCTTTGCTGACCGGGGCAGCATTTGTCCTGGCTTGGGTCTTTCCCGTCTGGCCCGGGGACGCGGCGACGCTGCGGGCCGTCCAGAGTTGGCAAAGTCCGGGCTTGACCGCCGTTGCCCGGGCCATGGCCTGCCTGGGCTGGTTTCCGGTGGCGGTGGCAGTGACGGCGGTAACCGTGGCCCTGCTCTTCCTGAAACGCCAGCGGGCCGATGCGTTGCTGCTGGCCCTGGCGGTGTTGCCGACGGCCCTGGTGCCGGCCCTGAAACTGCTTATCGGCCGTCCCCGTCCGGATTACGCCATTATTGATTATATCCCCCAAAGCCTGGGCTTTCCCAGCGGCCATACCACCTTTGCCCTGATGTTGGGCGGGATACTGATTTACCTGGCCGGGCAGCGGCTGCGGAACCCGTGGTTGCGGCACGGGCTGAGCGGGGGGCTGGCCCTGCTGATTCTGCTGATGGGAGTTTCCCGGATCTACCTGGGCGTCCACTGGCCCAGCGACGTCATCGGCGGCTACCTTTACGGCACAGTGGCGCTGGTGGCGGTAATCCGGTTGTGGGATCTGCTGCGTGAGCGTCGGCCCCCGCCCTCCGGAAGCGCGGAGTAGTAAAGGCTCCTCGCCCCGGAGCAGGGGCCGGGCGGAACGAAATGGGCCCGGAAATTAAATGCGATTGCCTGGATGGCTCGGCCAACCGGGAAGGCGCGTTTTCCGCGGTTGGTATATAATACAGCAAACGCATTGGCGCCCAACCAAGTCCACCAAATTGACCAGATTGGCAACCGCCAACTTTGATGAGGTGACGGCGAAGGTGGTTGGAAAGGCTCAAACTGGTCAAATCTTAACGGCTCGAGTCGGCCAAAGCCGGGACGACTCTCTCCCGGGACCACCCCCGGCCGGCGTGCTGGCCTCGCCGGTGCTGGTCCTTAACCTCAACTACGTCCCCATCAATGTCTCGACGGTGCGCCGCGCCATCATCCTGCTCAGCAAGGGCAAGGCGGAACTGCTGGAGAACCACCGGGGAGAAGTGCGCACCGTTTCCGCCGCGCTCGACGCCCCCTCGATCATCCGCCTGGTTTACCTGGTCAAGCGACCCCTGGTCCCGCACAAGCTATCCAGGAAGGAAATCTTCCTGCGGGACCAATATACCTGCCAGTATTGCGGAAAGCAGACGCCGGAGTTGACGCTGGATCACGTGGTGCCCCGGCGGCAGCGGGGGGCGCATACCTGGGAAAACGTGGTGGCGGCGTGCAGCCGGTGCAACCGGCACAAGGCGGGACGCACCCCGGCCGAGGCCAGTATGCGGCTCAAAAAAGAACCCCGCGCTCCCCAACCCAACCCCTATCGCATCTTGCAGCACCGTACCATCCTGGAGGAATGGCGGCCCTACCTGCCCGGGACGGAAGAGTAACCGGCGCGTCTCTGGTTTTCGGGGTCGAGAACATTTTTCAACCCGACGACCCGGAGCTTGCGCCGGGATTTCAGTCCTCCCAAGGATATGCCGGGCCGGGGCGGAGCTGGATTTGCTGTACCCGCCAGTTGGCTTTTTCTTTTAAGGCCCGCAGGCCAATCCGTACCCGAAACACCTCTCCCCGGGACGGGGCGTTTCTGCCGACCCGCCAGAAAGTGTCATCCGGACCAGGGTTATACCTTTCTTGAAGCATCCCGTTAGGAAGACAAATGAAGCTGATGCTTACCAAGGTGTTCCGATTTTCTGCACTGCGATAATTGTATTTTACAAATACCGTAGTGGTAAGAAAGTTGGTTCCCTGGCTTTCGATGATGGTTGGTAAAGCGCCCGGTTCATCAACTTCGTTGCCGGCCCGCCTCTGCTTAACTTGTAACGAGGTCTGAGATAGCTGGATAGTCGCCGTATTTGCCCCCGCAACTTTCTCGGCTTTAGAATCTACAAAAAGGGCTTGCCGGGCAGAGTACTGGGGATGAAAAACGTACCGCGCCCTCTTGTAATCAACCTTGCCGAACAGTCGAACTGGGATAGTCGATGTGCCCAGAAGATCCAAGGCCTCCCGGGTAATATCCTCGCCAATGTCAGCTACTAGGTCTTGCTCTCCCAAGAATATCTCATTGGCTGCTTCCCGGAAATCAAATACCGCCTGCACCACCAGTCGCAGGGTAGCTTTTTCGATATGCTCAATGAGGTCCAGGTTATCTTGGAGGGTGGAAAGCTCAAGGGTCATCGGTTACGCTCGGCTTCCTGACAATTTCGCCGAGCTAGTTCTGCATATTCTGGCAGCAACTCGAAGCCCAAGTACCGGCGCCCTTCCTGAAGCGCCGCAACCGCCGTAGTTCCACTACCGGCAAAGCAGTCTAAAACTAGTGAATCCTCCGGGGAAAGCAGGCGAATGACGCGGCGAGCCAGTTCTATCGGGAACTTGGCCTCATGTTCCTGGTTGGAACGTACTGACGGGATATGCCAGACCGAACGGGACCCCCAGGAACTCCACTCTTTTCCGGTTAACCGGTTCCGGTCAACCCGGGTGATGCCGGGCTTCCAGCAGACGTAAACGTACTCGAACTCATCGACCGCGCGATAGGACAGGCTGTGCCACTTGCTATTCTCCCAGCAAGGATCTTTCACCCATACCCGCCGGTCATAAAGATAAAAGCCCGCTTCTGAAATCCAGTCCTCGATCAACCCACCCACCAACTTTACCTTTCGCTGAACTTCGTACTTGCCGCCCCGGACGTTGTTGTTGTTCAGCCGGCGGTCAATGGTTTGCTCGCTGCAACCCAGCAGGGTTGCCAGTTGATATCGGTTGTAGTCGGGATTAGCCCTCTGGGCGGCAAGTACCTCTTCCCGAGTGATTTTGACCTTCTTTGCGGTTATGTTGTCTGCTTGAATCCGGGGCATCGCCGGGTCAGGAAAGGACAGGATGTCGGCTATGTTGATTGCCAGGAATCCACCCGGTTCTATAACGGCATAGTGCCGGGCGATTACCTCTTTCAGCAAACTTTGCCATTGGTAAAAGGTCAAGTCTTTCTCATAGGTCTTGCCCACGTAGTAAGGGGGCGACCAGAAACTCAGCGCAACCGACTCCGGGCGCACCCGTTTCAGCAAATCCCGGGCATCACCGCGGTAGATACCGTTTTCCGGCAAGTGTTCCGATTCGGCTGAACCTTGGAGTGGCGCCGGCGCTTGCATAATGCCATCCGAGCTTATGGTTAGCGGTTCCGATTGCCCAATTGCCTAATGGCACGATTGCCCGATTGTAAGAAAGGCCGGATAATTCGTCAATGAGCTGAGGTCATCAATGCGGGGCAAACGCTTTCGGAATCGGCATTCGAAGCCGGCAACGTCAGGTTTGCCCGGCCCCGGCAGCGCGGCCCCGTTACCGTCCGTTACCGTTGCCTCACCCCGGCAGCGCCAACAACAGCGCCTCCAGGGCCAGGCGGGCGTTGGCATTGGCGTCCAGGGCCTCCAGCGTCCGGTTCAGTCGCCGGATAAAGGCCACTATCTGGGCCGTGGTCAGCCGGGTGGCTTGCCGGCGCAGGGACGTCAGCCGGTCGGCGTGGTGAACGAACTCCTCGGCGCCCTCCTTGATCAGCAGCAGGTCCCGCCACCAGCGCAGCCACAGGTACAGTAGTTCCCGGGTAGCGTCCCGGTTCCGGTTAAAGCGAGTCGCCAGTTCCGCCGCGTAGTCAAACCGGACGTCCAGTCCGCCTTGGCAAACCTCTTGCAGCCGCTCCAGGTCGGCCTCCCGTTGCTCCAGGATTTGCCCGTCCCGCAGGGCGTTGACCGCCTGGCCCAGGCAGCCCCGGGACCATCGGGCTAACTGCTCCGCCAGGGCCGGGGCGGCGGCATAGTCGCTTACCAGCCGTTGCGCCAGTTCCGCTCGGGCCACCGGTTTCAGGTAGAGGGCGCGGCAGCGGGAGCGGATGGTGGATAACAGGGCGTCCTCGTTGGCGGTCAGCAGCAACAGCAGGGCATCGGCGGGCGGTTCTTCTAGGGTCTTGAGCAGGGCGTTGGCCGCCGCCGTATTCAGCAACTCCGCCCCGTCTATAACCACCACCTTGCAGGAACCCTCGTAGGGCGTCAGGTTGAGAAAGGACTCGATTTCCCGCACCTGGTCGATACGGATGTCCCGGCGGGCCGGCCCATCCGCCTCGCCGCTGCCGAGGCCCACGATTTTCAGGTCGGCATGGAGTCCCTGGGCGATGCGCCGGCACTGGACACAATTCCCGCACGGGGCGCCGCCGGGAGCCTCCCCCGGCCGGTCAAGGCAATTGACCGCCTGGGCCAGGTTGAGGGCCAGGGCCATTTTCCCCACGTGGGGCGGGCCGACCAGCAGGTAGGCGTGGGCCAGTCGCCCGGTTTTCAGCCCGGCCTCCAACTGGCGTATCAGGTGGTCTTGCCCGTAGATTTGCCACATAGCAATGTCGGAGCCCATTACGTTACGTCTTTTCGCAAAAAGTGCAGAGCACGGAGATTCACGGCGACTCTCGATGCGCCGTGTCTCTTTGCGAATCAACCCGGCAGGTCGCACAACATCAGATCGGCGTAGCTCTCCCGGCGGCGGATCAACCGACTCTGGCCGTCCCGCACCAGCACGATGGGCGGGCGGGGGTTCAGGTTATAGTTGCTGGCCATCGATGGGCAGTAGGCGCCGGCGGCGGGGATGGCGATGATGTCCCCCGGCTCGGCGCTGGGCAGCATTATATCCGAGGCCAGCACGTCGCCGGATTCGCAATACTTGCCAGCGATGGTAACCTTCTCGGCAGCGGGCTGGCCGGCCTTGCCCGCCGATACTACTTCGTAGGTCGCCTGGTACAGGGCCGGACGAATGTTGTCGCCCATGCCGCCGTCCACGCTGACGTACTTGCGGACGCCGGGGATGTCCTTGATGGCGCCGATGCGGTACAGGGCCACGCCGGCCGGGCCGATGATGGAACGTCCCGGTTCGACGAGCAGGGTGGGCAACGCCAGCCCCAACTCGGCGCAGGTAGCCCGCAGCGTCCCGACGATGGTTTCGGCGTAGTCGGCGATGGCCGGCGGCTGTTGCTCCCGGGTGTAGGCGATGGCGAATCCCCCGCCGGGGCAGAACTCCTGCAAATCCAGCCCCTCCTCCCGGAAGCCGGCGGCGAAGCGCAGCGCCAGGTCGATGGCGGCGGCGTAGGGTTCCAGCTCAAAGATCGGCGACCCCAGGTGAAAATGCAGCCCCCGCAGGTTCAGGTGGCTGGCGCCCAGGGCCTGCCGTACCGCGCGGGCGGCGTCGCCGGTCTGGATGGAAAAGCCGAACTTGGAGTCGATGATGCCGGTGGTGGTGTAGGCGTGGGTATGGGGATCAATGCCCGGCGACACCCGGATGAGGATGTCTTGCGTTCGGCCGGCGGCGCCGGCGCTGCGGTTGAGCAGGTCCAGTTCGTGAAAGCTGTCCACCACCACCCGGCCAATGCCCTGCTCCAGGGCGTAGGCCAGTTCCTCCGGCGTCTTGTTGTTGCCGTGGAAATAGACCTGTTCCAGGGGGAACCCGGCGGCGACCGCCACCGCCAGTTCGCCGCCGGAAACTACGTCCAGTCCCAACCCCTCCTCCTGGAAGATCCGGGCCAGCGCCGGGTTGATGTAAGCCTTGGCAGCGTAAAGCGCCTGGGTTCCGGGGCAGCGCCGCTCAAACTCCTCGCGGTAGCTGCGGCAGCGGTTCCGCAGCGTAGCTTCATCCAGCACGTAAACCGGCGTGCCATACTCCTCGGTCAGGGTCAGGGCGCTGATCCCGCCAATGGTCAGACTGCCCTTAGCGTCAATGGCGGCGGTATCGGGAAAGACGTTCTGGGGGAACATTTATCGTTGACCTCGGTGTTTAGTGGGGATTGGTTGACTATGATAGGCCGGGAGGGGCGGCGGGCGCAAGCGTTGCTTCAGGAGTTCCACCCCGTTCACCCGGCCCGTCCGGCTGGGCGGAGTCTCTGCCGAGTCCTGGCCCAGCCGCCGCCCAGCCGCTAAATCGGCCCGTCCGGTTCCAGCCCCAGGGCCACCCGGGCGTATTGCTGACCGCCCAGGTCCATAATCAGTCCATCCCGGTGGGCTACGGCGTGGGCGTCCCGGTGAAAGCGTTGCAGCGACACCGAATCAAAGAGAGCGTGTCCCCCGCTAAGGTCAAACAGGCGGTTGACGGCCTGGAGGCAAAGCTGGGCGCTGAACGCCTTGTCGCGGCGGAACCTGGCCCGTTCCAATGGCGTAAAGGCCTCCCCCGCCTTGGCCTTGCGGAAAATCTCGTCCAGGTCCCGGGCCACCAGCGCCCGCGCCGCGTCCACCTCGGCGGCGGCCTGGGACAAGCGCAGGTGGACGGCCGGGGAGTCGGCGGTTCGGCCGGGGCCGGCGGTCCCGATTAAACGGGCGGTAAACTCGTCAATCATCCCCAAAGCGATTCCCAGCATGGGCGCCACCAGGTCCCAACCCAGCAATACGGGAATCGGCGTCCGGTATCGGGCCTGACCGTGCAGTTCCCAACCGCTCCAATCACCGGCGCCGGCGGCGCTCACCTCCAGTACCCGGTGGAGCGGCACGAAGGCGTCGTCAACCACGATGTCCTTGCTCCCGCTCCCCCGCAGCCCGGAGACGAACCAGGTATCCACAATTTGGTAGTCGCCCCGGGGCAGCAGGACCCAGTTGCGCTCGCCAATGCCGGACACGCCCAGCATCAACCAGCTTGCCGAGTCGCAGCCGCTGGAGAACTCCCATCGTCCGGACAGGCGGTAGCCACCGGCGACCGGCGCGATGCTGGACTGACCGGTGTTCAACGAACTGGAGCAGAGCGCGTCCGGGCCGGCTCCGAACACCTCTTCCTGCGCCGGCAGAGGCCAGTAACCCACCAGCCAGGCGTGGGCGGCCCACAGGGAGTAGCACCAGGCGGTGGAAGCGCAGCCCCGGCCCAACTCGACGCCCACGTCCAGAGCCAGGCCGTAGCCCACGTCGAGGCCGCCGAACCGCTTGGGCACGCCGACCCGGTAAAGCCCCGAAGCCAGCAGGTCTTGCACCGTTTCGTCGGGCACCCGCCGCAATTCCTCCGTATAAGGCGCCCGTTCCTTGAGGACGGGCACCAGCGCTGCCGCCCTTTCCAATAGCGTTGTGGCGGTCAGCGTTTCACCAGTGCCGTCGGGTTTCAGCGTCATTGGCGCACCTCAGCCCGGTTAGTCTTCGGATTCCCTGAGGGCGGGGCTATCCGGGCGTCGGCCGGGGCTTGCGTCAAGCTCGCCACCGCCGGCCGACTCCCGATCCAGCCCCTGGTCCAGCCCCTGGTCCAGCCGTTCTTCCAATCGCCGGAGAGCGGCCCGGGTGCCCCGGATTTCCCGCAGCAACTCCTCTCGGGATACCGGAGTTTCCAGGTCTTCCAGCCGCTCCCGCTTGGCTTCGTCCAGGTTGTTGATGATTATGGCGATGAACAGGTTGATTACTACGAAGGTGCCGATTACCACGAAGCTGACGAAGTAAATCCAGGCCAGCGGATGCTTCTGCATCGCGACGTTCATCACCTCGGTCCAACCTTCCAGAGTAATGATGTTGAACAGGGTCAACACCGATATGCCCAGGGTCGGCCAGTTATCCGGATCGTGTTCGTGAAAGAGGTGATAGCCCATGATGGCGTAGATGTAAACCACGATGCTCATCAGCATAATGACGTGAACCACGCTGGGGATGGAGCGCACCAGCGCGGCGACAATCAGCCGCAGGTCCTTGATGGCGGATATGAGCCGCACCACCCGCAGCAGCCGGGCGAGGCGCGTAACCATCGCAAACTGGCCGGTGGCCGGAATCAGGGCGAACACAATCACCAGGAAGTCAAAGACGTTCCAGCCGTCCCGGAAGTAGCGCAAGAACCGGGGCGACAGGGCTACCATCTTGAGGGCGGCTTCAACGATGAACACGCCCAGGGCAATCCGGTGGCCCCAGTCCAGCCAGTTTCCGTAAAGCCGGTCCAGGGACGGGGATGTTTCCAGCCCCAGCACAACGCCATTGGCGATGATAACCGCGATGATGAAGTATTCGAATCCGGGGTGGTTAACCAGACGCCCGGAGAGGTGTACCAATTGTTTCATGGTTCTGTGCTGCTGCGTTTATGGTTGGGTAGTCGCCATTCGGGAACCGGTCGGGAACCATTCAGGAACCGGGCCCGGGCCGGGGTCGGCGCCACCGGCCGCCGGCTGACCGCCGGCTGACCGCCGGTACAGTTTATCATATTGGAGCGGCGGGGACGGGTAGCAGACCGGCCCCCGGTCAATGCCCCGGTCAATCTATGGCATTGACCGGGCAAAGAATACCGCCAAAGGAAATGCGGAGACTCCGGAAGGAGCGCCGGGTTATAATGGGACGGTACGGTTCATTCAGCGCGCCGGAGGCGCCGATGCGTTTGGTATTTATGGGAACGCCGGCTTACGTGGTTCCGGTATTGGAAGCCCTGGTCGCCGCTACCGCCGTACAGGTGGTTGGCGTGTACACCCCGCCGGACCGGCCCCGGGGCCGGGGGCGGACGGTGGAGTTGCCCCCGGTCAAGGCGGCCAGCCTGGAGCTGGGGTTGCCCGTCTTTCAGCCGCCATCCCTGCGCTCCGCCAGGGCGCAGCAAGAACTGGGCGCGCTGCGTCCCGACCTGATCCTGGTGGCGGCTTACGGCCAGCTGCTGCCGCCGGCAGCGCTGGCCCTGCCGCCCCACGGCTGTCTGAACCTGCATCCTTCCCTGTTGCCCCGGTACCGCGGCCCTTCGCCGGTGGCAACCGCTATCCTGGAGGACGCAGCGGATACCGGAGTTACGCTGATGCGCCTCGACGCGGGGATGGATACCGGCCCCGTCCTGGCCCAGCAAACGGTTCCCCTGCGCGGCGACGAAACCGCCGCCACGCTGACCGGAGACCTTTTTCGCCTTGGGGCGCAGCTGCTGCTGGATAATCTGGAAGACTGGCTGGCCGGCCGGCTGCCCGCCCGGCCCCAGGATGATTCCCGGGCTACGGTTACCCGCAAGTTGGAACGGGCCGACGGGGTCGCCGACTGGAACCTGACGGCGGCAATGCTGGAGCGGCGGCGGCGGGCCTTCACTCCCTGGCCCGGCCTGGCAACCCGCTGGCAGGACAAATCGCTGCGGCTGCTGGACGTGGCGGCGCTGGAAGGCTCGGACCAGCCCGCCGCCGCGCCGGGGCAGGTAGTAGCGCTGCCCGCGGCAGAGACGCCGGCGGGTATCGGCACGGCCCGAGGCCTCCTGGCCTTGAAAAGGGTACAACTGGAAGGGCGCCGGCCGGCCGCCGCCGCCGAGTTTCTGCGGGGCTACCCGGAGCTGGTCGGCAGCCGGTTATGAGCGGGCCGTTCCGGGGCCGGCTCCCGGCGCCGGGAGCGATCGGTAGAAACGGGGTCTTCAGAAACGGGAGCTTCCTGCCGGCGGTTCCGCCACCAGTCCACGCCATAAGCGGCAGCGAATAGAACCGCCCCGACTAACGCCAGCAGCAGCGCCGGATTGCCGCTACCGGCCAGCAGTTCCGCTACGACGGTACGCAGCGTCTCCGACGCCAGCAGGGCCGCCGCCGGGTACAAGCCAAACTCCTGACTCAGCAACTCGCTGGCCGTGTTGGCCACCAGGTCCGGCATAACCGCCTCGGCCAACCGGGCCAGCAGGAACAGGGCGGCGCCGGTCAGCAGCAGGGTCAGGCCGGGCCAGCGCAGGCAGCCGGCCAGGTTGGGCAGGTACAGCGACCCCATTGCCACCGCTCCGAGGATGACGACCAGCAGCGACCAGACCCAGGCCTGGCTCAAGCGGCGGCGGTCCGACCGTAACCCTTCCGCTTCTGCTCGCAGTTTCGCCTCGCTGTAGTGGCCCGACTCCAGGGCCATCAGCGTCAGCAGGTTCACCCGTCCCCTGGAATCCGGCGCCAGCAGAGTAATGGTCCGGGTGAGGGCGTCGTCGATGGCCAGGCCGACTATAGTTTGGGCCGTTAGCTTCAGGAACTGCCGAGTGTCGCCCGCAATAAACTCCTGGCGCAGTTCCGGGGCCGCCGCTTCCAGTCCCCGGCGGCTGGGCCGGTTCAGGGAAAACCATCCCGGTAAGTTGACCATCATCCGGTCAAAGGTGTCCTGACGCAGGGGTTCCGGAATGCTGCGCAGCGACGGAACCGGAACCGGACCTGGCGGCTCCAGCAGGGATTGACTAAGGGCTCCCTTTAAGTCGGAGACATAGCTGGCCGGCTCGAAGGGTTCGGGAGCGGAACTCGGCTCCCGAACCTCCAGCAGACCAATCCGGCGCTCAATATCGACCGCGGCCAACGCCGCCGGCCTGAACCGGGCCAGTGGTTCCTCCAGTTCCACGTAAAGCGCCAGACGGGGGTTTTCTCCGTTGAAGTAAGCCTCTGCCCTTTCCAGGTTGCCCTCAACCTGAGCTTGCAAGTAATCCGGCGGCGCCAACCGGGGCAGCAACCCCGCCAGGTCGATGTAGTCAAATGCCGCAATCTCCCCCCGTCGTTTCTGGATTAAAACCTCCGGTTGAATCTCCGGCAGAACCTGAGTATAGACGCGCTGGTAGGCGTCCGCTTCAACCAGGGCGTCGGAATATACCCGGGCGCTAAAGAGCTTGTCGGAAAGGGCGCCAAAAACCAGCCAGGCCAGCGAGCCGCCAAAGACCAACAGTCCCAGGAAGACGGCGGTCAGATAGCGAATTATCCAAAGCAACATCAGCCCAATTATAGCATATAGCCGGCCGGCCCCGGCCGGCGTCCCGGAACCGGGGCGGTTCCGAACATCTATAATTTTAAGCCGCGAATGTTTAGCCGAGCCCATGCCGACGGCCCCGCTCCGGCTAAACCCCGTCGATTTGGGCGGGCGCACCAGTAGTAGGTCGGGTGTCGGCCGACGCCCGGCTAAACCCGATGCTCGAACGGAACCCTGGATCCGGTTACACCAGAGCCGGTTACGTTGACACGCATTGACACCCCAAGTCCGTTGGTGATACATTTCACAACATCCGAGCCAGCCATATCCCCCCTCGAGGAACCATAAATGCCAGTCAAGATTGCCGTCCTTGCCAAGCAGGTCATTGACCCGGAAATGCCCCTGGCCGCCTTTCAGATTGACGCCGCCGCCAAGCGGGTGGTTACTCCCCCGAACATTCCGCCAGTAGTCAACGGCTTCGATGAAAACGCGGTGGAGGCGGCTTTACAGATTAAGGACGCTCAGGAAGCCAGCGTTACCGTGATTTCCGCCGGCGCCTCCTTTGCCCTGGACGTGATGAAGAAACCGCTCTCCATGGGCGCCGACGACTTGGTGCTGCTCCAGGATGACGCTTTCGAGAATACGGTGGACAGTTTTTTTACCGCCCAACTGCTGACGGCGGCGGTGCGCAAGCTGGAGGGTTTCGACCTGATCATCTGCGGGCGGCAGGCGTCGGACTGGGATAATGCCCAGGTTCCCCTGGGCGTGGCCGAACTGCTGGGCCTGTCCTGCGTGGCCCTGGGGAAAAAGGTGGCCCTGAAAGGGGATAAGGTGGTCGTGGAGCGGCTGATACCCGATGGCTACGAGGTGGTGGAGGCCCCCCTGCCGGCGCTGGTTACCGTCAGCAACGAACTGGGTCAGCCCCGCTATCCCACGCTGCGGGGCATTATGGCCGCCACCCGGAAGCGGCCCACTATCTGGAGGGTGGCCGACCTGGGCCTGGACGCCGGCTTGCTGGAACCGCGGGTAACCCTGCACGACCTTTTCGTGCCGGTACGCAACGCCGAGTGTGAAATTATCGAAGGCGATGATGAGGCCGACGCCGGCCGCAAGCTGGCCCTGCGGCTGCGCGAGGACAAGTTCATCTGACCTCTGACCCGGCGACCGGGGCAACGCCCCCGCCGGCCTTTCCCGGCGCATCCACTGGCGCCAACCAATTACACTGACCAACGGAGGCCCTGATGGCAGAGGGAACGGGAGTACTGATTATCGGCGAGGCGCCCGGCGGCGAACTCAGCCTTACTTCTCTGGAGACGCTGGCCGCGGGACGCCAGGTTGCCGACGCGTTGGGACAGGAACTGGCCGCCGGCCTCCTGGGGGCCGCCCTGGACGGCCCGGCCCGGCAGGCCATCGCCCACGGAGCCGACAAGGTTTACGCCGTAACCCACCCGTCATTGGCCGACTTTCAGGTGGAACTCTACCTGTCCGCCCTGGAAACCCTGACCCGGGAAGTCAACCCCGGCATCATCCTGATTGGGCGCACCAGCGAGGGACGGGAGGTGGCCCCCCGGCTGGCCTTCCGCCTGGGCGTGGGGCTGGCCCAGGATTGCCTGGAGGTTTCGGTGGATCCGGCCACGGGCAAGCTGCTGGCGAACCGCCCGGTTTACGGCGGCAACGCGGTGGCCGTGCTGAGCTGCAACTACACGCCCCAGGTGGCCGCCATCCGGCCCAAGGTTTACGAACCCCTGGAACCGGACGCCGCCCGGCCGGGCGAGGTAGTTTCCTTCCCGGTGGACCTGGATGACTCCCTGGCCCGGAGCCGGGTAATTGAGGTAGTCAAGGAAGAGGCCGAGGGGGTCAAGCTGGAGGACGCCAGCATCGTAGTATCCGGCGGGCGTGGACTGGGCGGCCCGGAGCCGTTCCAGAACCTGGAGGAACTGGCTAAACTGCTGGGCGGCGCGGTGGGCGCTTCCCGGGCCGCCGTGGACTCGGGCTGGGTGCCGGCCAACTACCAGGTGGGGCTGACCGGCAAGACGATTACCCCCGACCTCTACATCACCGTCGCCATCTCCGGGGCCAGCCAGCACATGGCCGGCTGCTCCGGCTCCAAAGCCATCGTTGCCATCAACAAGGACGCCGAGGCCAACATTTTCAAGGAAGCCCGCTACGGCGTGGTGGGCGACTGGGAAAAGGTGCTGACCGCCATGACCGAAACGGTGCGGGAGTTGGTGCAGGATTAGGTAGCGGGCGGGCCAGGGCTACCCCACCACCACGTTGTCCAGCAGCCGCACTGCGCCCAGCCGCACTGCGGCCGACACCATCGCCCGGCCCTGAACCCGTTCCAGTTCCGCCAGGGTGTCGGCGTTGGCTACGCTGACGTAGTCGATAGTCTCCAGCAGCGGCTCGGCCTCCAGGATGGCGCGGACGGCCCGGCGCAGTTGCCCGGCGTCCCGTACTCCCTGCCGCCCCAGTTCCTCCGCCTGGCACAAGGCTCGGTACAGCGCCGGGGCGGCGGCCCGCTGCTCCGGCGTCAGGTAGGCGTTGCGGCTGCTCAGGGCCAGCCCGTCGGCGGCCCGCACCGTGGGGACGGCCACTATTTCCAATCCCAGGTTCAGGTCCCGCGCCAGTTGGCGGATTACCGCCAGTTGCTGGCCGTCCTTCTGGCCAAAGTAGGCCCGGTCGGGGCGGACGACGTTGAACAGCTTGGCGACCACCGTTGCCACGCCCCGGAAATGCCCGGGCCGGGCCGCGCCCTCCAGCCGGGCGGCCACTGCCCCCGGCTGGACCCAGGTATCAAAGCCCGGGGGGTACACCTCCTCCGGCGGCGGGGCAAACACCAGGTCAACCCCCTCGGCCGCCAGCAACTCCAAATCCCGGTTCAGGTCCCGGGGATAGTGCGCCAAATCCTCCTGCGGGCCGAACTGGGCGGGGTTGACAAAGATTGATGCGGCCACCGCCGCATTCTCTCCCCGCGCCCGCCGCACCAGCGCCAAATGTCCGTCATGCAGCGCCCCCATGGTGGGCGCCAGCCCCAGGGGGCGGGGACAATCCTGGCCGGCGCGGGCCATTTCCTGGTTGGTTTCTATTACTTGCATCACCGCAGACCCGGGGTTGTCTCATCCACCCGGCCACGATGCCGGCATAGTCCACTTGCATCACCGCAGACCCGGGGTTATCGCTTCCACCCGGCCACGATGCCGGTATAGTCCACTCGCATCACCGCAGACCCGGGGTTATCGCTTCCACCCGGCCACGATGCCGGCATAGTCCACTTGCATCACCGCAGACCCGGGGTTATCGCTTCCGACAATTTTGCCGGCGCCCTTCCAGCGCCCTCAACCGTAATCGCATCAAGTCCGACTCAGCCCGGCGGCGCAAAGGTAAGCATCGCTCCCCGCTCCCGTAACGCGCATTTATGCCTATAGCGGGTGCGTATAGCGGGTAACGGCGGAGTCAGCTAAACAGCTCGTCAATCTCCCGCTCCAGTCGTTCCACCCGGGTTTCGGCGCTGCGGTTCGCCGGCTCCGGCCCGGGGCCCCGGGCGGGGCGGCGGCGGGTGGTCAGTTGGGCGTAGGATTCGGGACTGCCGTAGTCCCGGGTATGCACCACCACCGGCATCGGGACGGCGTGGCCGAAAATCAGGGCCTGCTGCCGGTTTTCCAGCCGGGACAGGACGCCCCGCAGTTGCCGGCTGCCGGCGGTTCCCGACAGGACGGCGTCGATGTCCCGATCGTTGTCCAGCAAGCAGGTCAGGCGGGTTCCCAACTGGCTCATCACCTCCGAGTCGATGCCGCTGGGCCGCTGGTCAATGACCATCAGGGTTACGTTATACTTGCGCAACTCCCGGGCGATGATGCCGAAAATGGTTTGCGGCGCCACCGCCGGGTTGAGGAACTTGTGGGCCTCCTCGATGACGATGACCAGGGGGCGTGGCTCCTGGCCCCGGTTGCCTTCGGCCTCCTCTTTCAGTTCCACGTAACGCTCGTGAATCCGCCGGGAAAGCAGATTGCTCACCAGGATGTAGGCGGTCAGGTCGTTGCCGTGCCGGCCAAATTCGAGAACCACATGCTGGCCCCGTTCCAGGTGCTCGATAATCCGGGCGGCGGCGTTATGGCGGTCGCCTTCCTCCAGGAACCCGAAACGGCGGAGGCGGCTCATCCGGTTGTGCAGGGCGGACAGGGCGGCCCCGTTCACGTTCAGGTCTTTAGCCAGTTCGTTAATATCCGGCCCCCGGTGTTCCAGGAACTTCCCCAGCCAGTTCTTGCCGAAATGCTGCTGCAAGTTATAGGCGGCGGCGGCGGCTACCTCGGACAGGTTCAGGGTTTCCCGCAGCAACTCCACGTCCTCCGGTTCAATCTCCCCGTAGCCGATGCGGACCAGCTCATCCGGGGAGGAACCCCGGCGCCGGGAACTTTCCGCGTCCAGGGTAAAAGTGGACACCTGAGCCGGGAACAACTGCTTCAAGCCCTTGACCTGGAAGTTATGATCCGTGTCCTGCCCGCTCCAGCCATATTCGCTGTGCATATCAAAGACCAGGGAGGAGGCCGTTCCTCCCTGGAGGATGCCCACCAGCAGCAGCCGGGTCAGGAAGGTCTTGCCGGTGCCGCTCTTGCCGAATACGCCGATGGAGCGTTTGACCAGTTCATCCAGGTCCAGGCAGACCTTGGTATCCATATCCAGGGGGCTGCCGATCCAGAAATGGCGTTCATCGTCCTGGCCGAACACCAGCTCCACGTCCCGGGCCGAGGCGGGCCAGACCGGGGAAAAATGGGAGGGGATGGTCTTGGCCGCCACCGGGCCGTCCGCGTCGCCGGCGGCCAGGGGCAGGGTCAGGTTGGGCAGCGCCGACACCGTGCCGTAGGCCACCGTACCGGAAATTGCCGCGGCAATAACCGGGTCGCCGGAATCGGGCGGCGAATGCTTCAGCCGGGGGTCGGAACTGCTTAACTCCAGATCGGTAACTACGCCAAAGAAACGGTACTTTCTGCCCTGGATCGTCAGGAAAGTTCCCACCTTGACATCTTCAATCAGGGTGGCGCCGGAGGGGTGCAGGCGAATTTCCACGCCCTGGGCCAGGGAACCGCCCACCACCAGGCCCAGGGCGGCGCTCCCCGGTGCGTTCTCCGGGGTGCTGCCGTCGGGAGAGTTGCCGTTAAGGGTATTGAAGGAAAATCCGTCGGTCATACCGTAACCCTCCGCATAATTGCGCTCCATCGGGGCAGGTCGCCGGCCAACTCAGCGGCCAGGGCGCGGCCGGCCCGTAGCACAAAGGCCGCCTGGTCCGGTTGGCGGCTCGCTGCCTCGCGCAAGCAGGCCACCGCCACCTCATCGGCCAGGGGCGAGCCGGAGTTCACCAATAGCCGCAGGAAATCCAGGTTGACCGTAAATCCGGCCACCTGGTCCGGCGAACAAACATAGACAAAGGAATGGATCCGGGGCGGAGCCGGCGGCAATAGCTGGTAATCTGCGCCATTATCCGCATAGCCCACAATCAGGGCATCGAACCGGGTAGTCAGCAGCCGCTCCAGCTGGGGGTTATCCCGATATACCGCCTCCAGAGACCCGGCTTCCTGGCCCCGGGCCAGCACCGGACGGCTGGGGTCCAGCGGCTCGGTGCGGACGCTTTGCACCACGGCATAGACCGGCGGCGCGCCCACCCGCAGGAGAGCGCCCAGGGGCGGCGCGCCGTAAAGCGCATAGCACTGGGCCACAAAGGATGCCGAGTCGGCCTCGGTCACCTCGCCTACTCTGGACAACGTCTCCTCCGGGCAGCCGATTGCCCGCCCATTATAGCATTGCTCCGGCGGGTGGCGGGGGAGGGGGGCGCCGGGATATGCCGGGATCGGCGACAAGGCGCTTTTGCGTGGGGCAGCCGGCGCGGAGCGCGCCGGGAGAAGCGGCGGGCAAGCTGCTGCCGGTGAAACCCCGGGGCTCGGCGTCTCCGTGCTATAATATCCGGTATCATTACGATCACGGTGATTACCGCGAGCACTGCGAGGGAGAGAGAACCAATGGCGATTAGCACGGTGGCGATTTTGAGTCCCGGCGATATGGGCCACGCCGTGGGACAGCGGCTGCGCGAGAACGAACTGGAGGTGGTTACCTGTCTGGCCGGGCGGAGTGACCGTACCCGCGCCCTGGCCGAGAAAGCCGGAATCCGGGACGTGGCTACTTTGGAAGAACTGGTAGAACGCTCCGACCTGGTTATGTCGCTGACCGTATCGGCGGCGGCGCCGGGCCTGTGCCAGGCGGTGGCCGATGCGCTGCGGGCCACCGGAGCCGCTACCCTCTTTGCCGAGTGTAACGCCATTGCGCCCCAACTGACCCGGGAGCTGGAGCCGGTCATCACCGGGGCCGGCGGCCGGTTCGTGGACGTTTCCATCATCGGCGGCCCGCCCCGGCCGGGGTACAGCCCCCATTTCTACGCCTCCGGCGCGCGGGCCGCCGAGTTCGAGGAAATCGGGCAGTACGGGCTGGAGGTGCGCCGGTTGGAGGGAGCGGTGGGGCAGGCTTCCGGCATCAAGATGTGCTACGCCGCCATGACCAAGGGGTCGTGGGCCCTCTACAGTGAGCTTTTGCTGGCCGCCGAACTGATGGGTCTGACCGAGCCATTGCTGGCCGAGTTCCAGTCCGGCCAGTCGGCCGTGCTGCAAAGAATGGAGCGGACTATCCCCACCGTGCCGCCGCGCTCCCGCCGCTGGGTCAGCGAAATGGAGGAAATCGGCGCCACCTTTGCCCACCTGGGCCTGACGCCCCACCTGTTTCAGGGCGTGGCCGATATGTACCGGCTGATTGGCCGCACTCCCCTGGGCGACGAGTTCCCCGAGTCCCGCGACCGGGAGCGAACCTTCACCGAGACCATCCGGCAGTTGGCGGAGTACGTGGAGGACGGGGAGTCCGGCGGGAATTAGCCTTTGCCGGATGGTGGCAACAACCAAAATCCGGCGGAGTCTTGGGCCGGTAACAACGCTGCCGGCCGGGTCTTTGAGGTTGGCGGAAGCTCAAGGGCCGCTCCAGCTAATGGCTGCGGCGAGTTCAAAAGAGAGTCCAAAGCCCCGGCGTCAGCCGGCGTTGGTAAGACGCCGGCCGCGCCGGGGCTTTGGACTCGCCGCGTCGTCCGGTAAAGACCCGGCAAAGACCCGGTAAAGAGCAGGGGGCGGGCCCGCCAACCTACGGCTCGGTCTGCTCCGTCTGGCTGCCCTTGACCGTAACGGTGATGTGGGCCATAGCGGTGTCGCCGGGGGCGCCGTGCCAGTGGTTTTCCCCGGCCGGGATTATTACCACGTCGCCCACGGTGATTTCCACCTCCTCATCGTCGGTAGCCACCGTGCCGGCGCCTTCGGTAACGATGAGAATCTGGTCGCCGCTGTGCTTGTGAAACTTGTTGCGGGAACCGGCGCTGAAGCTGACCACGCCAAAGTTGAAGTTGTTGCTGTCCCCGGCCTCGAAGGGGGCCTGCCGGGTAACTATGTTGCCGGTGAACAGGGCGCTGGTGGCTTCTTCCTTGGCTACATTGCTGATCTTTACGACCTTCATCGGGTTCCTCCTCGGTATGGGCTGACCTAAATATACCCGGTTGCCGGCGGCAAGTCTATAGGGTTGACCCGCGCGGATTTTCACCAGGCACGGGATAGTTTCACCGGAAAAGACGCATACGGAGAGCTACGCAGCGGATGGGACCGCGCCGGGAACCTTTCCGTCCCCGGGTCTCCGGTGGGGAAACGGCCCTTGAGAATCAACCCTGGCCCCGGGACTCCGGTGGGGAAACGGCCCTTGAGAATCAACCTTGGCCCCGGGTCTCCGGTGGGGAAACGCTCCCGGAGAATCAGCTCTGACCCCGCTGCATTGCCGACAACAGGTCGGCCAGGGCGCGGGCCAACCGGCGAGGACGTTCCGCAAACTCGGGCGTTGGATACCACTCGTAATCAAAGCTGCGCAGCGCTACGCCGTCCACGCTGCACCGCAGGCTGGACAGTATCACCTTGAAGCCGACGACGGCGGTCGCCAACTCCGCCAACTGTTCCAGCGCCGGGTCGGGGCAATCGTAGATTACCAGAAAGCCGCCCTGCCGCGTTCCGTCGGTTACCCGGGCGCGGAATACCTGGCCCAACCGGTCCAACTCGACGATGGTAAAAGCCTGTTCCGGCCGGTCGAAGTCGGGCCAGCCAATCTTGATGGTATCGCCAACCTGCCAGTGGTGCATAATTCTATCGTCCTGTCCCGGCGTCTATTCCGGCACCCGGCCCCGGCGTCCGGCCCCGGATTCCAGACTGGATCTGCCGGATAAGCGAATAAAAACATCCGGTAGCTCCCGCCGGCCCGGGCGGTGGAACCCGCAACTACCGCCGCTCCCGCAGCATCAGGAAGGCCAGGGGCGCCGAGGATGCCAGTATCAGGAGCAAGGCCGGCGCCGCCGCCTGGGCAAAAAAGGCTTCGGACGCCGCGCTCCAGATCGAGGTCGCCAGGGTGGGAAACCCGATGGGTCGCAGAATCAGGGTTGCCGGCAATTCCTTCATCGTCAGCAGGAAAACCAGGGCTGCCCCGGCCCAAATGCCGGGCCGTACCAGGGGCAGCGTAACGGAAGCGAATACCTGCGCCGGCGCCCGGCCCAGGCTGCGGGCCGCTTCCTCCACCCGGGGACTCACCTGCAGGAAGGAGGTTCGTACCGAACCTACCGCCGTGGGCAGGAAGAGGATCACGTAGGCCAGGATGAGCAGGCTGAGGTGCTGGTAAATGAACCGGGCAAAGTTGGCGCCAAAGAACACCAGCCCCAGGGCCACCGCAATCCCCGGCAGGGCAAAGCCCACGTAGGTTACCCGCTCCAGCAGGGAACTGAGCAGACCGGAATACCTTACGGACAGGACGGCGACGGGAAAGGCGGCCAGGACGGCGGCCGCCGCGGCCAGCCCGGACACCGCCAGGGAGTTGCCGGCCGCGGCCCACAACACCAGCAGAGGCTCTCCGGCGCCAACGCCCCGAACCACCCAGTAAACCAGCACCGACATGGGAAGGGCCAGGGCCAGAATGACCACCAGAGCGCAGAAGCCCACCGCCGGCCAGCGCCACCGCCCCAGCGGGACGATGGTAGCCGGACGCGCCGCGCCCTGGTCAACCCGGTAGTAACGGGAACGCCCCCGGGTCAGGACCTCCCCGACCAGCAGGGCCAACGCCAGGAACACCAGGACCAGGGAAAAGGCGGCCCCCAGGGTACGGTCCAGGGCCGACTCGTACTGGATGAAGATGGCCCAGGTAAAGGTCTCGTAGCGCAGCAGCGAGACCGCTCCGAAGTCGCTGAGGGTGTAGAGGGCCACCAGCAAGCCGCCGGCGGCGACCGGCGGACGCAGCAAGGGGATAACTACCTTTCGGAAGGTGGCCCACCAGCCGTAGCCCAGGCTGCGGGAGGTATCCTCCAGGGTGGAATCCAGCCCTTGCAGGGCGGCCCGGACGGTCAGCAGTACGTAGGGATAGCTGAGCAGGGTGAGGGTTAGCAAGGCCCCGGGAAAGCCGCTGATGTCGGGCAGCCGCTCCAGCCCGATACGGCTCTCCAGGAACCCCTGGAGCATTCCCCGGGGGCCCAGCGCCACGACGACGACGAAGCCGGCCACGTAGCTGGGAATTACCAGGGGCAGGGTAACCAGCACGCCCCAAACCCGGGCCAGGGGCAAGTCGGTGCGGACGGTAAGCCAGGCCAGGGGCAGGGCCAGCAGAATGGAGGCGGCGGTTACCGTTCCCACCAGCAGCAGGGTGCGCAGCAGGATTTCCAGCACCCGGACGCGGAGCAGGGCGTCCCAAAACTCGTACCCGGCGCCCAGCGAGCGGAGCGCCAGGTAAACCGGAGACAGCAACAGAAAGGCGCCGATGACCAGGCCCGGCGCCCACAGGATAACCGGAGGGCCATTTATAATCCCGACCCGGCGCAAGGCCGGGCCGAGAAGATTGGCAACGGAAAGCGACAAGGAAAGCCCTCGCGGATATTTCCCGGATGGTTCAGGGGCGGTTCCCGACCATTATGGTATCAGGCCCATTATGGCAGAACTCCCGCATCCTGCAACAGCGTCTGCGTCCCTTTCAGGTCAACCAGGTCCCCGGCCGTGAGGTCGGGCTTGACAATATCGGCCAGCGGCACCAGCACTCGCTGGGTCTTTACCCCCGCCACCAGGGGATACTCAAAGGTCTGTCCGGCGAAATACTGCTGGGCCACCGGGGACAACATAAACTCCAGGAAGCGCCGGGCATTCTCCTCATTTTCGGCAGAGGACAGGATGCCGGCTCCGGCCACCATCACGATTGAGCCGGGGCCGCCGGCCCGGGGATGGTAGTTGCGGGCGGGGAAGTTCTCTCCTTCCTCCGCCAGGAACCGGAACAGATAGTAATGGTTGACGAAGCCCACGTCTATTTCGCCGGCGGCGGCGGCGGCCACCTGCGGGGTATTTTTCGGGTAGATCCGGGGATTATTGGCCTGGATCCCCGCCAGCCATTCCCGGGTTCGCGCTTCGCCCCACTCCGAGCGCATCGCGGTTACCATGGTCTGAAAAGAGGCGTTGGTTGGCGCCCAGCCGATGCGGTTTTGCCACGCCGGGTCGGTGAAGCCGAACATATCGTCGGGAAGGTCCGCCTCGGTCAGCCTTTCCGTGTTATAAACCACCGCCCGCGCCCGGCCGGATATTCCGACCCATTTGTTCTGGGGTGAACGCGCCCACTCCGGCACCTGCTCCAGGATGCTACCCGGGAGGATGTCCAGCTGGGTTTCTACCGCGCCCAGGCCGCCGGGATCCTGGGCGAAGAAAACATCGGCGGGGGAATTATCCCCCTCCTCCAGGAGGGTGGCGGCCAACTGGGCGGTATTGGCGTACTTGACTTCCACCGCAATGCCCGTGGCCTCGGCGAACTGCTGGATAACGTTATCCACCAGAGACTCGCTGCGCCCGGAATACACCACCAGCTGACCCGGGTCAGCTGCCCGCTCTACCACCACATCCCGGGTAACCTCCCTCACTACCTGCTGTTCCACCACCACCTCTTTCGGAACTTCCCGAACCACCTCCTTTTCCACCACCATTTGAACCGGAACCTCCTTGACCACCTCCCGCTCTACCACCACCTCCACTGGCACCTCTTTAACCACTTCCTTCTCAACGACAACATCCCGGGGAACTTCCTTCACCACCTCCCGGGTACAGCCGCCCACCAGCGCCGCCAAAAGCCCCAGCGTCAGTAAAACCAGCCAAAGATTCCGATCAAAAAAGGTCAACCGCTCCATCATGGTCCCTTGTCCTCCAACAAAAATATCCCCGATTACGCGATACTAAAGACCAGTTCCAGATCCGGTGAAATGGCGCATCCACCTTCTCCACCCGGGGAGGAGGGCGGAAAAGAGAAGTGGATGCGCCGGGGAACCGCAAAATAATATGTATATACTTATTATTTTAAGTAATGGCTACAAATTATTTAGACCAGACTATATCACTAAAATAATATCGTGTCAACAATGTATTGCGATAAGAATCGCAATTGAGCCACCGCCGCCACTACCGCCAGCCGGACGCGCCGCGCCGGCCGGTCTCCCTTTCGTTGTCCTTCCCGGCCCGGGTCAGGGCCGGCCTTCCGGCTTTCGCCGGAGCGGTCGTTCCGGAGCGACCGGTATAACCGGTATGGAGGGTTGGGGAAACCGCGCGGCCGCCGGTTTCAGGAACTGGTAGAGACGCTAGTGCCAAAGAGCGACTTCCCCGGTTCCCAACCTCCCGGGAGCTTTCGCGGCCCGCCGGCGCTCTTTCTTCCGGAATGCCCCCAAAGAAGCAGCCAGCCCATCTCTACACCAGTATTTCTGCAAAACAGTGTTACCGGAAAAAGCAATGTGTATTAACCATTGCTTTTGTACGGGATAACCGATATTATTGTGTAGCCTTATTTTCTGACGCATACCAGGCGAATACCGTTGAGAGCGTCGGTGAAAGCGCCGGCGGCCCAGAGGATGCAGATGGCAACCAGGACCAAGTCTTCTCTCCACGCCCCGGATCCGTCGGGGGCGGCTCAAGCCCCGGACGAGGTTAGTTCCGTGCGGCCTTCCGGGGGGGCGCGGGGTAATGGGATGAATGGGATGCTGGAATGTGTGGGCTTGACCAAGCGGTTTGGCGATACCATCGTCGTTGATGGATTCAACCTGAACATTCCCCAGGGGCAGATAGTAGCCCTCCTCGGCCCCAGTGGTTGCGGAAAAACCACTGCCCTCCGGCTGATTGCCGGGTTCGCGGACCCGGAGGCCGGGGGCATCCGCATCGGCGGTGCGCCGGTGTATGAACCGGGCCGGAGCGTCCCTCCGGAGAAGCGCCGGGTGGGTATGGTATTCCAGGAAGGCGCCCTTTTCCCGCACCTGACGGTGGAACAGAACATCGCCTACGGCCTGCCCAGGGACGGCGACCGGGCGGAGCGGGTCCGGGAGGTGGCAACCCTGACCGGCCTGGACCGCCTGACCCGGCGGATGCCCCACGAGCTTTCCGGCGGTCAACAGCAGCGGGTCGCCCTGGCCCGCGCCCTGGCGCCCCGGCCCGAGTTGCTGCTGCTGGACGAACCCTTTTCCAACCTGGACCCCGGACTGCGGGAGCAGGTGCGCCGGGACGTTATGTCCATTCTGCGCGGGAGCGGCATAACCGCCGTGTTCGTTACCCACGACCAGGAAGAGGCGATGTACGTGGGAGACCGTATTGCCGTGATGCACCGGGGAAGGATTGAGCAACAGGGGACGCCGGAGGAAATTTTTCACCGCCCGGCCACGAAGTTTGTCGCCGAATTCGTCGGCATGGTGGACTTTCTGCCGGCCCACTGCGCGGCCGGTCAATTGGTAACGCCCGTCGGCGTGGTGGATTTCCCCGCCCGGCCGGTTACGGAAGGGCGGTTGGAGGTCATGGTTCGTCCCGACTGCCTGGATTGCTACCCCGCAGCTCAGGGCGAAGGCGTAATTGCCGACCGGGAGTTCCGCGGCGCCTTCTACCTTTATCGCGTCGCCCTCGCCTCCGGAAGCGTCGTCCGTTGCTTGCGGTCGCACACCGACGAGTACCCGGTCGGCGCAACGGTTACGGTAAAGCTCCGGGACGGCCATGCCCTGCGACCTTTTGTGGATGGCCGGGCCTTCGACCGCTGAACCTCCTCCTGCTATTTCCCCTTCTCCCCGTTGCGCCTCCCGGTCGCGGTGTTAAACTAACCCGGAATCAGAACGCCGAATTAGTGCGGCATTTCCGTGCGAACCCACCGGCGGGATTGTATAATTTGCCAGTAATCGATAGTCCGAGGTTAAGCAATGCCCCGAGCAAGTAGAGCCGGCCCGCGGGCCGACCGGAGCAATGCGCCGGTCGCCGCGGACGGTCAGGAGCGGTTTTCGGCGGTAACCGAGAATTACCTGCTTTGTCTGTACAAGCTGTGGGAGGATGCGGTTACCCCTACGGTAACCCAACTGACCGATGCCATCAAGCAGCTCCCGCCAACGGAAGGCCTGGGCTCCTCGGTGCCCTCCGTGGCCGGCATGACGCGCCGGATGCAGAAGCAGGGCCTGGTGAACATCGGCGCCGACAAGCGGATCCGGCTTACCCAAAAGGGATTTGAGGGAGGCGAGGACATTGCCCGGCGGCACCGGTTGGCGGAATGGCTGGTCGTCCGGCTGCTGGGGATGGAGTTGCACTGCGCCCATATTGAGGCCCACCGGCTGGAGCACGGTATCTCGGGAGAGCTGGAGGCCAGGCTGATGGAGCGGCTGGGTTACCCCCGTAAGTCGCCCTTTGGCCGTCCCATCCCCGGCGCCGGCGCTTCCCAGCCCCCGGCCAACTGTGTAACCCTGGATGCGGCGGCCACCAATGCGCCTTATATTGTGGAACGGATACCCGAGGAGGACTCCAATCTGCTCCGGTTTCTGGCCGACGCGGAGATAACGCCGGAAAGTTCGGTCAGCGTAACCGAGTCCACCCTTTACCTGGGGGTAATGACAGTGTCCACCCCGGCCGACCAGGTTTCCATGGGGTTCAGCGTAGCCCAGCAGATCCTGGTTCGCCCCGCCGTCCCGTGAACTCCGAATCATCACGAAGGACAATGAAAAACATTACCTGGGATGCCCGGGACGCCGGACGGTTGGAGCCGGGCCCGGGGCCGGGCCAAGTCTTGAGTTCGGAGGGTTTGAAATAATGACGGAAGCGCCGGAAACCCGTACGGATGACCGGCTTGACCGGCTTCAAGACCGGCTGGAAGGCCGGATTGACCGGGTGAATGACCGGATTGACCGGCTGACGTTGGCAATCCTGGCCGTAGGGGGCGGCATCATCATCGCCCTGATTGTCCAGATAGTGCAGCGCAACGCGGCGTAACCGGTCGCTGCTCCGGGCGCGGACAAGCGGGATAGTCCGGCGGGCCGCCCACCTATTGCCTCCGGCGGCCCTTTGCGTCAGCCAGGGATTTCGGAGATTTCCGGGATTGGCTCCGGGGCCGGGGATTGCGTACCGCGCCCCTCGGCCAGCAGGGTCTCCCGAACCGCCGCCCAGCCTTCGGCCATGGGCCGCTCCGGGAAGGAGGTCAGTGCCTCAGTCAGTGCCTCACTGCGTACCACCTTGACCAGGACAAATACCGGCCCGGCCGCCGCCATCACCTCTTCCAGCCCAATCAGGAACTCTTCCAGGCGGTCGAACCGGAAGGTATGGCGGTAGCCGGCGCCCTGGGCCATGGAGAGGAAGTTCACATTATCCAACCCCTTAACCGGGATGCCGTCAGTGGACGAATGGGCAGCGTCGTCAAAGACAAAATGCACCAGGTTATCCGGCCGGGACTCCCCGATGGTAGCCAAAGCGCCCAGGTCGGTGCGCAGGGTGGCGTCGCAGTCCAGCACCAGCACCTTGCGCCCGGGTTGGGCCAGAGACAGGCCCAGCCCTACCCCCGGAGCGCGGTCCATGCAGTCGGTCAGGTCAACATCCAACTCCCGGCGCCGGGATACCTGCGTCCAGTCCCGCTGGGCCGCCGACGTGGACACCACCAGAGCCTCCCGGCGGTGATAGTTAATCGCTTTTACCGCTTCCATTGCGGGAATCATCGCAGGAATCACCGGGCCCTTCCTCCCCGTCAATTTCGGTTTCCCGGGCTGCTTGCCGCGCCGCAATGCGGCGAGTGGTCGCCATCAGGTACAGCCCGCCCAGGATTAAACCGGCGCCGCCCACTGTCAGCAGGGCCAGCAGCAGCGGTTGTTCTTCCCGCAGCAAACCCTGGTACAGCAGCCAGAAACCCAGGATAAATACCCCCAGGCTCAGCAGCCGGCCCAGTAAACTCCGGCCCAGGTCTTTCAGCAATCCACCCGCTCCCTTTCACCCGGAAACGCAGAAAACACGGAACTGTACCGAGAATTTTCGGCGTAGTTCCGTGTCCCCTGCGCCGGTGCGGTCAAAAAAACGTGCCCCGGGACGGGTTGCCAACCCGCCCTAGTCCAAGCTGACGCCCAAAGCCTCCGGGACTTCGTTGAAGGCCATCAGCACGGTGCGCGGCGACCGGGTGCGGAACTGTACCGGCGTGTTCTCGATCTGCGGTTCCACCGCCAGGTGAATGAAGACCGGCCCCTGGGCGTTCAGGACTTCATCAATACCGTTGGTAAAGTCCTCCAAGTTGTCGTAGGAAAAGACCGCCGCGTAACCGGCGGCTCGCGCCATGCCTTCCCAGTCGGAAACCTCGGAACCCGGTATTGGCTGCCCTCCGGTTACCGCATAGACGCCGTTGTTAAACAGGAAATGGTAAAAATTGGTGGGCGCCTTGTTGGAGGCGGTTACCAGGGCCCCCAGGTTCATCAGCAGGCTGCCGTCGCCGTCCAGAACGAAAACTTTGCGGTCCGGTTGAGCCAGGGCCAACCCCAGCCCCAGGTTGGAAGCCTTGCCCATGGCGCCGGACAGGGGCAAATCCAGGCTCTGGTCGGTGGTAACGCTGGGCAGGCCAAAGCCGACGTTGTTGGCATTCATCGTAGGTACGATGATGGAACCATCGCGCTTGCTGTCAATGAGCCTTACGGCATCGGTATTATCAATCATACTGTTTCTTTCTCCTTGCTGCTCCCGGCCAACCGGCTAGACGCCGAACTCGGTGCCGACCAAAACGCCCACCGGCTTGCGGGTGCGGTCAGCTTCTTCGACCGCCGTGCTGATCCGCCCGGCGTCGTCATCGGTTTCAATCAGGTAGTAGTTGATGCCCCACGTGTGCAGGATATGCTCGATGAAACGGGCGGCGGAGTCGGGGGTGATGCCGCGGCGGGTCCAGCCCCGGTAGCCAATCAGCATTACCAGGGGTTGGTTGATGTCCAGTCCCAGCCCGCGGATGGAATCGCCGGACTCGAAAATGCCGGTGTTCTGAATGAGGACGATGGGTTTTTTGCCACCCACCCACAGGCCGGCGGCGATGGCCATGGTCTCCCCTTCCCGGCAGACCGGCACCAGGTCCAGGGACTCCTCGCCCATCAGCAACTGGTACATAAAATTGGTTTCGCTGTCCGGCAGCCAAACCACGTGGGTAATGTTGTTCTTTTTAAGCTCGGCCACAATGGCCGGGGGATGCAGTACCGCTTCGTGAGTCGTCATTATGTCTCCTTCCCGGGGCAGAATTACGCTGAGGCTGCCCCATTATAGTGAGTGGAGTCTAGTTGGTCAACGCTGGCATTGTTAACCTGAGCGGGCGCCGGTTTACCATTAACTTAACCCGTTGCCAACGAACCGTCGACCATTTCCACCCGGCGGCTGCACATACCGGCCAGGGTCAGGTCGTGGGTGGCGGTTATGATGGTAACGCCCCGCTCCCGGGCAATGTCCCGCAGGATGGTGGCGATGGCGATGCCGGTCAGACTGTCCAGTTCGCCGGTGGGTTCGTCGGCGAACAGCACTGCCGGGCTGGTTACCAGGGCGCGGGCGATGGCTACGCGCTGTTGTTCGCCGCCGGAAAGCTCGTAGGGACGGTGGCTGGCGCGGGAGGCCAACCCCACCAACTCCAGAGCCGCCGCGGCCCGTTGCCGCCGCTCCCGCCAGCTCGCTCCCCCGATGTGCAGGGGCAATTCTACATTCTCGTAAGCCGACAGCAGGGGAATCAAGCCAAAGGATTGGAACACGAAGCCAATACGGGTGCGGCGCAGTTCGACCAGCTGCGACTCGGAAAACCCGGCCAGGTTGCGGCCCTCGATGGTTACGACGCCGGAAGTAGCCTGGTCCAGCCCGGCCAGCAGGTTGAGCAGGGTAGTCTTGCCGGAGCCGGAGCGTCCGGTAACCGCCAGGAACTCGCCGGGGTGAATATCCAGGTCAACGCCGTTGACCGCCGTTACCGCCGGCGCACCGGCGCCGAATACCCGGGTCAGTCCCCGGGCGGAGATGCTGCCGGGCCCGCCCGGGGCCGAACCGGAACGGGCCGCCGGGACGCTGCCGGGGGTAGGCTGGTACATCGACATCCTTCTCCTGCTGTATATATTCGCCTGCCAGCGTTGGAATGACCCGAACCCGGCTGCCGTATATATTCGCCCACCCGGATTCGCCTCCACTGTATCGATACGGGTCAGCTGCGACAGTCCGTATATATTCGCCCGCCCGGATTCGCCCCCGCTGTTCGATACGGGTCAGCTGCGACAGTCCGTATATATTCGCCCGCCCGGATTCGCCCCCGCTGTTCGATACGGGTCAGCTGCGACAGTCCGTATATATTCGCCCACCCGGATTCGCCGCTGGGCCGGCGGGCCGCGGTTGCTCTCGGATAGCGCGGCGGGCGATTTGCCGCTATGCGCGTAAAGAACGCGCTTAAAGAACGGTCGTAAAGCGCCGGACTACTCTCCACCGTAGCCCGCCTCGCTCGCTACGCCCGCTCGCTACGATCGGGGTTTGGAGCATTATTCCCGCAACAACCGCAACGCCGGCCCTCACTCCCGTTCCTCCCCGGGGGCGGGACGGCGGAATAACGCGTGCTGGTCGCTTTCCGTTTCGGCGGCGGGCGGGGCCGGGTCGGGGGAGACCGGGGCGGCGGCGGCCGGATTCCCGACGGGTTTAAGCGTAACCTCTCCCTCCGCCAGGTCTGCCGCCGCCAGACCGGCCAGGCCGTTGCGCCGCATTTGCTCCACGTATTCCCGGGGCAATTGAAGCCGGCCCACCCGGTCAACCACCAGGTATTCCTGCTGCACCGTACCCCCCGACCGGCGAAAGGTGGATTGCCGGAAACTCTCGGCGCTGATTCGCCCATCCCGGATGTGCACCACCCGGTTGGTGTAATCGGCGACGCCGGGATAGTGGGTAACGACTACCACGGTAACGCCAAAGGTCAGGTTCATCTCGCCCAGCAGCCCAAAGATTTCCCCGGCCATTTGGGTATCCAGTTCGCCGGTGGGTTCATCGGCCAGCAGCAGGGGCGGGTGGTTCGCCAGGGCCACGCCAATGGCTACCCGCTGCTGCTCCCCGCCGGAAAGCTGCGCCGGGAAGCGGCGCGCCTTGTCCTCAATCCGCAAAGCGGCCAACAGCTCTTCGCTCCGTTGGCGACGGCGGGCCCGGTTCACCCGGTCGATGGCCAGGGGCAGCTCGATGTTGTCCCGGACGTTGAGGTAAGGCACCAGATTGCGGGAGGTGGATTGCCAGACGAAGCCCACGTCCCGCCGCCGGTAAAGCACCAGTTCCCGGTCGGAGATATGAAGCAGGTCCCGGTCGCCGACCCGCACTTGACCGGCGGAGGGGCGCTCCAGCCCGGCCAGGATGTTGAGCAGGGTGGTCTTGCCGCTGCCGCTGGCCCCAACGATGGCGATGACTTCGCCGGGGGCGATTTCCAGGTCAACGCCCCGTAGCGCCACCACCTCCAGGTCGGCCAGTTTGAAAATCTTGAAAAGGTCGCGGCATTCCACGTAAGGAACGGGGGAAGCGACAGAGCCGCCTTCGCCCGGACGGGTATCGGCCGGCACCGAATCCAGCATCATCATTCTCCGGCAGGAAGGATTGTAACCGGTAAGAACCGGGCAAGAACCCGGAATTGATCATCAAAGGTAAGGATTCCGGATGGGCAATTTCCGACTAGCCGGCTTCACCGGCGCGGAGTACCTGCTGTACGTCCAGCCGGGCGGTGAACCAGGCCAACCATACCACGTTGCCCACGGCTACGGCGACCAGGGCCAGGTAGGCCACCGCCAGGGTAAGCCAGTCGGTTTGGAGGGTCATCGGCGGCGTTACCCGCACGCCTCCCTCGGCTACCTCCAGCACGGGCAGCAGGGCGGCGCCAATTTGCTGGCCGGCCCAGGTGCCCAACCCAACGCCACAGACCACCATCAACAGCAGGTTGAACCATACCATACCATTGAGCTGCCCCGCCGAAGAGCCGAGGGTGCGAAGCAGGGCAAACTCGGTGCGCCGTTCACCGGTGTCGATGTAGGAAAACAGTATTACGCCGGAGGCGCTGGCCAGCGTCAGGGCCAGAAACATCAGGGCCAGTAGCCCGCCCCAATTGGCGTTGGTCAGGGGCTGTTCCACCCGCCGCCGGATTTCCGCTTCCGCCTGGCGGGATTCCCTGACCTGAAGGCCCCGCTCGGTCAGCGCCCCGGACAGCAGGGCCTCGGCCCGGCCCGGGGCCTCGGTAGCGGCCCATACCTCGTTGGGCCCGGCCCCGGTGCGGCGGCCGTGGCGATTGGCGTAAAGATTAAAGGTCTCCAGGTCCAGCACCACAAAGGGCCGCTCCCGGGGATCCAGCGTAGGAAAATAGTCGGCCACTCCCGCCACCTGGATCGGTATGGCAAAGGTGGCGACACTCAGCGTCAGAACGTCGCCCGGCGCCGCCTCGGCCACCTCCAGAACCCCGGGGGATACCAGGGCGGGCAGGAACCCGGCCGCTTCCCCCGGGCGGATACCGCGCAGGCCCACGCCGCCCGGCGCCCAGCTGAAAGCGGCTGACGGTTTTCCTTCGGCCCGGGCCACCGCCGCGCTGGTTTCCAGGGCATAGAGGCCGGGGCGGGTATAGTCCTCCACTGGCTGCCAACCCGGTAAAGCCCGGGAACCGGCCAGCGCCGCCGCGCCGCCGGGAGTGATGACCGTAAGTTCATCCAGGAACAGGACGCCCGGCTCGTTGAGGCCGAACCTGCTGGAGAGGTGAAGGTTGATCAGGGTAAAGGGCGGCGTTAGTTCCGGCGATTCGGCGCCCCGGCGGTGGGGAACCGGGGCGAGTTCGCCGGAAAGCTGCTGCCAGCCCCGCTCCTCCGGTTCGCCCAACAGGACGTCGAAGTAGTAGCCGTTGGCATCGCGGAGCCGGGCTTGCAGAATTAGCCGGGCGCCGGGCTGTCCCGGATTGACCCACACCGCCAGCCCGGTGGCCTCCGGGGGTAGTTCAATTCCCGCAGTTCCGTCGGTTTCCTCAGTGTCGTCTCCGGCGCCGGGCCTTATTGGGGCAATAAGTTGGGCCAGGGATTGGCCGGCGGCGAAGTCGGGACGGAACCAGCCGACTTGAGCAAAGTTATCCGTATCTACCGCCAGGACGGAGAGGCGTGCGCTGCTGAATCCCTGGGTTAGCAGGTTGCCGCTGACCCGCGAGACTTCGGCAACGGTCAGCGCCCCCCCGGACGTGGCGGGCAGGGTATCCAGGCCGAAGGAGTCGACCGGAAGCCGGTCGCCGCTATGCTGAACGCGCAGGTCGGCGCCCACCTGATACCTGGCCCGGTCGGTCTGGCTGCGCTGTAAGGTGGAGCCGAAGGCGCTGCCGATGACGCCCAGGGCGGTCGCCAGCATCAGCAGCACCACCAGACTGCCGGGGGCAATCGGGTCCCGGCCCACCCGCCGCAAGCCCTGCACCAGCCATACCGGCCCCACCGGCTCCGCCAGCCGGCCCAGCAGTCCAACGGCCAGCGGGAAGAAGCGCAGCGTCAGCAGCCCCAGCGCCAGCAGCCCCAGCGCCGGCCCCAGCAGCAGGGTAAAATCTATTGCCAACTCCCCGGTCCCCACTGGCCGCAGCAGGAAGGTATCCCGGCTCTGGATTTGCCACCAGAGCAGGCCGATGAGGGCCAGTAGCAGGAAGTCCAGGTAGTAGCGGTGCAGCAGGGGAGAGCGGGAAGGACGGGCGCCGGCCTGGCGAAACTCCACGATTCCCTGGCGGGCCGCCGCCAGGGTGGACAGGGTAAGCACCACCACCGACAGGAGGGCGCCGCCGGCCCCCAGGATAAGGGCCTGGGCTGACAGGGAAATGAGGGCGCGGTTTCCCGCAATGTCGAAGAAGAGGCTGCCCAGAGTTCCGGCCACCGGCGGCGCGAGGAGGGTTCCGGCCACCACCGCCGGAATAGCCAGCAGCAGCCCCTCCACCAGCACCATCAGGCCGATTTGCAAAGTGGTGGCGCCCCGGCTTTTCAGCAGGGCGATTTCGGCGCTGCGGGAGCGGACCGTCAGCGCGGATACCAGGGCCAGGTAATAGGCCAGGATGCCAACTACCAGAAATACCATCAGGAAGAGGGGTATCCGGGAGAGGAGCAACTGCTCCGAGTAGCGGTTCAACAGCCGTTCCAGCTTGATGCTGACCGAGGAGTTTTCCAGGTTGGCGTAAACGCGGTGCCGCATCGCCCGGATGTCTGCCTGGATGTCGTCCACTTCGCCGGCCCGCACGCCCCGCCGGTTCAAGTCGAAAATCCAGGTTACGTTGGAATAGATGCCCGGATAAGCGCCGGCCACCTGTTCCAGTATGGCCGCTTCCGTGGTAAACAGGGGAACGGTGGCCCACTGCCCGTTATGGTTGCTGAAGTTATGCTCCCGCCCGTGCCAAAAATCATCGCCGGGCTCGACCCGATGGAACAGGCCGACAATCCGGACCCGGGATACCTTGTCTTCCAACGACCCGGAGGCCGGCAGTATCTCCAGTTCATCGCCCACCTCCAGGTCAACCAATTCCGCCCCGGCGACCTCAATGGCCGCTTCCAGCGCCGCCCCGGGGGGGCCGGCGGGGGCGGCCGGCCAGCGTCCCCGGACCAATTGGCTGCGTTTCTCGGTAAAGAGGCCGGTCATATATTGAATCCGGCCCCGGGGCCGGGAGTCCTGGGGCCGGTCGAACCGGGCGGCGCCGGTGAAGAAAAAAGTGGCGGTTTCCAGCAGGCGGGCCTCATCCTCCAGGTAGGGCCGAAAGGTGGAACTGACCTCCTCTTCCACCAAGTCTATCCCGGATTGATAGACAGAGGCGCGCCGGCTGGCAGTGGCCGGCTCCTCCAGGTTCTGGTAAATGCGCACCCAGAAGTTGACCTCATCGGCGGCGGCCTCCTGCAAGGTACGGCGCAGCGCCGCCTCCGCCAGCAGGTCGGAGAATACGACGCTGCCGGACAACAGGGCCACCGAAAGCAGGATGCCCAGAAACAGCACCAGTTCCAGCCGCCAGGCCGCCGCAATCCTCCGCCGGGCTATTATGTAGGCCAGGTGCAGAAAGGACATACTTCCTCGGTTGACCCGCCTCCGGGGGGATGGGACGAAATTACCCTATTCCCCGGTGCGCAGTATATCAGAGGGACGCAGACGGCCCGCGGCCAAAGCCGCCAGTAAAATTGCCAACAGCGCCGCGCTGACCAGACTCAGCGCCACCAGGCCAATCAACCATTCCTGCGCCGTCAATACCATCGGGGGAACCACCGGGCGGCCCCCGGCCGTCTGCCCCAGAAAGCCCAGGGTCCAGCGGCCCAGGAAGTAGCCGATAAAGGCGCCGGATACCAGCCCCGCCGCCGTTACCAGCAACCGTTCCAGAACCAGGACGCCGATGAGCTGACCCCGGGAAAAGCCCAGGGCGCGGGTCACGGTCAACTCCACCCGCCCGCTGCGAATGGCAATCAGGGCGTGGGCGCCCAGGGCCAGGGTTACGGCAGCGCTCAGCGCGCCCAGGCTCAATAAAGTCAGCCCGTTCCAGCCGCCGCCGGCTAGGGGATCGCGCCCGGCCCGGCCCACCAGGGCGGCCCGGTCGCGGATGTTGGCCGATACGGAGGTGGCCTCCCGCACCGATTGGATGGCCTGCTGCCGGTCGGCCCCTTCCGCCAGGGACAGCCAATACTCCCGGGGTGGCGCGGGAATGCCCCGGGGCGCCCGCCGGGTGTATTCCGCAAAGGATTTCAGCGATACTAACAGGAAGGGCCGGTTGGCCGTAACCACGGTTGGGAAGTATTCGGCCCGGTCCTGGACGACCAGCGGAATCAGTTGGGCGCCGGTGTCAACCCGCACCATCCGTCCGGCGGGCAGGCCCGGGCCGCCGATGGCCGCCAGCGGAAAGGAGCCGGGCGGTATCAGTATTCCCCGCGGGGCTTGCAGTATCGGGTCTTGCCAGGAATAGACCAGCCCGCTGCCGCCGCTGCGCCCGGCCTGGCGGCTGATCGCGATCGCGTCGGCGGTTGCCCCGTCGTGGGGCAGCGCCACCCAGCGGCCCGGCGCCTCAAAGTCCTCAATAACCGGGCCCTCGGCAACCAGGTTCCCGGCAACCGGGTTCCCGGCAGCCAGGCCCTCGGTAACTGGGTTCCCGGCGGAACCGTCGGATGCCGTTGCCTCCGGCGGGGCGGGCTTCGCCGTGATGTCGTCCACGTAGAGCGCCCCCGGCGGCATCCGGTACAGGGACTTGCCCACGAAGTAAATCGCAACCACGCTGAAGGGCGGGGCCAGCCAGCTTTTATCCCGGGGCAGCGGGGCCTCAAAGTAAGTCCAGCCGGGCCGGTCGCCGGAAGCCGGCCCGGTCTCGGCGGCGGTCTCGGCAATAGTCCCGGCGCCGGCCAGTTGGATGCTGCCCAGGTCGAGGTTGAGGTAACTCCCGTCCGCGTCCGCCAGGCGGAGCCACAACCGGAGGGATTGCTGGACGACGCTGTCGCCCAGGCCCGCAGCGTTGATCCAGATCCCCACGCTGGCGGCGTTTTCGGGGACGGGTACGCCGGAGGCCCGGTTGCCGCTCAGGTCGGGCAGGCGGGACTGTCCCCGGCGCAGGGGCGTCAGCAATTCCGACAGGTCTTTGCCCGGCGGGGAAAAGTCCTCCCGGAACCAGGCCACCTCGGCAAAGGTAGCCGGGTCCACCGCCAACAGGGTGGCCGGGGAGCCGGGTAAAGCGTCCAACAGAGTTACCGACTCCCGCTTTACCGGGCTGAAGAACTCAACGGCGGGTATTGACGCCAGATTGCGCTGCGTATCGCCGGTGGGGGCGATTACGTTTACCACCAGATCCCCCCCGGCCTGATACAGGGCCTGCTCCTGCTGGCTGCGCGCCAGGGTTGACTGGAAAAAGGCGCCAAAAACTCCCAGGGCGGCGGCCAGCATTACGATGACGGTCAATGCGGCGTAGGGCAGCGGGTCCCGGGCGACGCGGGACAAGGCAAAGGATACCCAGGCCGGGGCCAGCCGGTGGGCCAGCCAGGCCAACCCCCGAACTGCCAGGGGCAAGACCCGCAAGACCAGGAACGCCGCCGTCAACAGGACCAGCGCCGGGGCGGCCAGCAGGCTGAAGTCCAGTTCCGCCTCCCCGGTCGCCAGCGCCGGTCGCAGAAATCCGCCCCGCCGTTCCACTTGCCACCAGACCAGGGCCAGGATGGCGATAACCAGCAGGTCAACGTAGTAACGCTGGAGGAAGGGAACCGTTGGCGGTCTGGCCCGTTCCCGGAGAAAATCCAGCAGCCCCAGCCGGGTCAGGCCGGCGTTGGCCGCCAGCAGAACCGCCAGGCTCAGCAGTCCGCCGGCCGCACTCATCAGGAACATATCCGGGGCCAGCCCAACGGACAGGTAAGCCGGCTCGCCGGCCGGGTGGCCCGCCGGATTGGCCGGATTGATGGTTCCCAGCAGCAGGGTGCGGAAAATCAGCAGGGCCAGGAAGGGGCCGGCAAGGGTAGCCAGCAAGACCAGCAGCCCCTCGCCCAGGGTGATGACCCCGCCTACCTGAAGCATCCCGGCGCCCCGGCTGCGCAGCAATCCGGCCTCGGCGCGACGGGTGTGGGCCAGCAGCCCGGTAACCAGGGCCAGAAAGTAGAGAATCACCACCACGACCAGGGAGATAAAGAGGTAGATCGGCGCCCGGGAACGGGTCAACGCCCGCTGGTAGCTGGCTAACAACCCGGTGTCCCGGCTGTTCTCCAGGCGGGTCAGAATCAACGACCGGGGCAGCCGCTTGTTGATGTCCGTCTCCAGACCGCTGAGCGCCGCCCGGGTCGGCGCCACCAGGTCGGCGGTCAAAACGCCGGCATCCAGGTACAAATACCAGCCGTAGTCGCCGACCAGGGTGGGATAACGGGCGCCCAGGCCATCGAAGAAGAGGGATTCCGGGACGTAGAGGGGCATCAGAATTACGTCCCCCGCCTCTTGGGGTGAGAAATAGGCGGGGAAACCCATCCAGTATTCCGCGCCGGGGTCGATCGGCTCGGCCAACCCCACGACGGTGATTTTCACCTGTTCGGTATAGTCGGTGCGGTAGGGCAGGATGACCGCTTCGGAACCGACCTCCCAGAACATTACCGACGCCGTTTTCGCTCCTACCACCACCTCTAAAGCCAGGCGGCCGTCAGCGTCCTGCGGCTCCGCCGCCGGCCAGCGTCCCTCAATCAGGCGGGTATGTTGCTCAAAGTCGGTGAGAAAGAAGGGCCGGCCCACCGGGGCGCCGAGCAGCCGGGACGGTTCAAAGGGTTCGTCCACCAGGAGCAGGTCGGGTTGGACGCGGCCAAAGCGCTGGACTTCCCGCAGCATAAACCCCAGGCGAGTCTGGACGATTTCCGCCACGGTGTCCCGCAGTTTGTGGTAGTCCGCCGGCCCCAGGGGGCGGTTCTGGGTGATTATATGCGCATTCAGGCTGACCGGGGCAACCGAAGCCACGCTGTGGCGCAGCCCGCCTTCGGCCAGGGCGCGCGAGTAGATGGCGCCGACGGACAGCAGCGTTACCGCCGCCAGCACGCCAAACCCGGTAATCGCCAGGAGCGCCCACGACGCGCGCAGGCGCCGGGGAAGTAGCCAGAACAGCGCCCCAATCCAGTTCATTACTTACCCGTCATTACTTACCCGGCAAGCGCCTTAATTCTGAACGCGAATTCAGAATGCGCAACTTGAACTTGTGGTTAACCCCGATCCGGCCGGCCCCGCCCGCCCGCTCCGTAATCCGCCGGCCACGCCGGGGAAGTCAGGTTTGCCTCTCGCCCCGCTTGTCGGCCGCCTCCAGCCGCTCCCGTTCCTGTTCCCGTTGATACCACATAATCATAACGATCCCGGCGGCGATGATGCTCATCATATCGCCGATTACCCACAGGAACAGGCCGCCCAATTGCTGGTCGGCAATCGCGTCCAGGACGAAAGGCTGTTCCACTTCGGTGTAGGAGACGTAGAGCAGGCTGCGGGAGAAGGTTATTCCCGCGCCCAGCAGCGTATTGGGTAGGACGATCAAGCCCAGGTAAAGCACGCGCAGCCCGTAGTGCAGGCGCGACCGGTGGGGTTTGGGGTCGATGACCAGCCACCAGAACAGAAAGCCGGAAAAGAGCATGGTGCCGTGCATTACTTCGTGGACATAATCGTTGCGTACCGCCAGGTCATGCAGTACGGGAACCTGCCAGAAATAGAGGGCACTCAGGAATATCACGACGGCGACCACCGGGTTGGTCAGATAGTAATAGGCGCGTCTTGCCCGGGCGCTCCGCACCACCGTACGGACGCCGCCCTGTAACAGCCACAGGGGGAGGCCCCGCAGCATGGGGGTAAGCGGCGCCCCCAAAAGCACCAGCAGCGGCCCCAGCATCCGCAGCATCAAGTGCTGTATCTGGTGGATAAAGAAATAGTGCTCGGCCAGCGGGTCTATGGGAGATTGGAGGGCCAGGAAAATGACCAACAGACCGGAAAAGAAGGCAATCTTGTGCCAGGTTCCGATGGGGTGGCTGGGCCGTTCCCACTTGCCCAGTCCATTAACGTACAGGTAAGCGACCAGGAACAGGACCAGGGTGGGCAGGGGATTGGTGGTGTTCCAGGCGGCCCACAGGTTGTCCCCGGGGGCCACGCCGCCGTGGGCGTGGGCTGCGGAGACACCGGTCAGGAACTGCCCCGCCCCGGCTCCGGCCAGGAGCAGCAGGAGCCGCGCCTTCCAGGAGAACGTCCGGAATCGCTTCGCCGGCCAGGTCAAGGAATGGGCCAGGGGCCGGGTCAGGGAACGGCGCAAGGACCGGGTGGGCCGGGACCAGGGCCGGTTCAAGAAACGCCCGGCAGTCCGCCCGAGATGTCCAGAGCGGGAAGGATGCGCCGGGGGGTTAACCGGCATCGCTCAGATCGCTCCTATCGTTCCCGGCGCTCCCTAGCCGCCGTCGCTGGGCGCGGCGGATCGTCCAGACCACGTAGGCCGTGCCCAGCAGCAAAGCCGTGGAAACACCGGCGAATACCAGGGTGCCGGCCACGTACTGGCGCGGTTCCGGTATAGTTACCGTCCCGGCCGAGACCTCCACCCGGCCCAAAGGCCCCGAAACGTCCAGGCTGACGTTCCAGACGCCGGGGTAATCCAGCTTCATTCGGGCCCGGTAAATCTCCGGTCGCTCCGGGATGCTGAGGGCCGTGGCCCAGCCCGCCTCGCCACTCCCCGGGTGCGCCGTGCGTATCACCACCCGGGCATCGGGGATTGGCTGACCGGTGGCGGCGTTCAGGACGGCAATGCTGAACAGGGCGGTGCCCAGGGAGAGGTTGGAGGCTTCGCCCTCGATGAACAGGTCGTACCCCCCGGCGGCAAGGCGGCGGTCAATCCGTTCCGGGCCGGGGAGGTCCTGCTGGGCCCTAACCGGCGGGTGCCAGGCCGGATGCAGCGTCCAAAACAGGGCCAGGAACAGCAGGACGAGGAGGAACTTCAAGGCCGACATCCCACCCCTTTGGTTACCGTTCTTTGGTTATCGCATTGGTTATCGTAATAGTACCAGTGTACCAGATTTCGGCAATCGGGGTCAGGGGGCGCGACCGAAATGGCGGGGCAATTGAGGTCTAATTTCCAACTCTAATTATTGCCGTTACCGCAGTGTTTTCACCGCAACGGCCTCCGGGAAATTGCCTTCGCCCTCCGGACACATCCCGGTTTGTCCGGGGCCGAAAGGCGGAAAACCGCCCGAAAAAGGGAAATTCCGGGCGCCTCCCGGTTTATCCCGCGGTATCGCTGCGCCGCTGCGGTGAAAAATAGCGCATCGTCAATGACGGTTTAAGCTGGGGTTACCCGATAGCTGCCCGATAGCTGAAAGGTCTTGACCCAGACCCCGGGAGAGCCGGCGGCGTGGGTCATCATCGGACGGATCCGGGGGGTGGCGGGGTCAATATCCCGTTGGGCCTCCCACGCGGCGCTCTCGGAAACCCGCGCATGCTCAAACTCGTAAACGGTGGCGTACCGGGGTGTGCCTCGGACCGACTGGTAGCGACGGCCCCGGATGACGCCAGGCACCTTTTCGTAGTTGGGAACATAGATGTCGCTGTACCAGCGGTTCCATTCCGCTTCATTTTCCGGCGCTACGTCCATCCGGCCGATTTGCAGGGCCGGGGCCATGTCGCTGCCGGCGATTTCCGGCGTCAGGTCGGCGGGGTGAATCATCTGATATACGTTGCTGATCAGGGTGGTGGCAATGGCCGGCCCGGAGGCCCGGTTGGCCCACTCGGAGCGGGGCGGACGGTTCTTGAAGGCGGCGGATTCCACCACCGCCGGACTTTCCAGTTCGTAGCAAGCCAGGTGCCTGGGGCCGCTCTTGACCGCCTCATAGCGGGCGGCGTTGAGCACCCCGGGAATCGCCAGCAATTCCGGTATATGTTCCTGGTTGTACCAGGCGTTGAAATCGGCTTCCTTGTCGGCCGGCACCTCGGCCCAGACCATCAACAACCCGGTTCCCTTCTTGTCGGGCATAACGCCTCCTTATTTTCCCTGATTTTCCCCTCGCGGCGAACCGCGGCGTCTCCGGAGGCAAGATCCCACGCTTTGGCCGGCCCTGGCACTACCGAAGCGAACCGCGGCGTCTCCGGGGTCAAGACGCTTTTCACCGCCGCGGCGCAGCGTTTTCAGAGTTTCAATTTTAGAGCTTCAACGCATACACATACCCGGCGGCGCTGCCGCGCTCCGGCAGGCGGGGCTGCTCCCTGGCCCGGTAGCGATAATCGGGGTTTGCGTCAACTTTGGGGCCGATGGTGTTGCGCAGGATTCCAAGGCCCTCGACCTCGTGTTCCACCACGTCGCCGGGCTGAAGGAAACGGGCCGCATAGCCCTTGCGAATGGCCTCCCCGATGGAGCCTCCGCCGACGGTGCCGCAGCCCAGCACGTCGCCGGGGGCGATGCGGCTGTCCCGGGAGGCCCGTTCCACCATTGCCCCCCAGGTGTGCCAGGACAGACCGCCGTCGCTGTCCTCCACCCACGGGTCGCCATTGACCCGGGCGGAACACTTGACGTGGAGCCGGCCGTCGCGCAGGTACGGCGCCAGCTCGTCGGTGGTTACCAGGCAGGGGCCGAGGGAAGATGCGGCGTCCTTGCCCTTGGCCGGCCCCAGTCCGACGGCGCTTTCATCCCGCTGCAAGTCCCGGCAACTCCAGTCGTTAAAGATGCAGAAGCCGGCGATATAGTCCAGGGCATCGGCCTCGGCAACGTTGCTGCCTTCCTTGCCGATGATGCAGGCAATCTCCAGTTCGTAGTCCAGCATCTCCGACGCCGAAGGATAGGGAACGGTATCCTCCGGGCCGTAAACGCAGAGGGGGCTGGAAAAGTAGAAGATGGGCATCCGATACCAGGCCTCCTCCCGCTCCCGGCTGCCCTGTTGGGTGGCGTGCTCCTCAAAAATCATAAAGTCTCGAATGGTGGGAGGCCGCAGCGCCGGAGAGTGGATACGCACGTCCTCCAGGGCAAAAACCGGCGCGGCGGCGTTGCCCTCCCGCAGTGCGGCGCGCACCCGTTCTACCGGGGAATCGTCCGACTCCAACAGGGCCTGAACGTCCCGCAGCGTCTGGGGAGCGGCCAATAGAGCGGTAACGTCAACCACACTGGCGTCCTGCAAGACGCCGCAACGGGGCCCGGTTCCAGCATTATAGGTAACCAGCTTCATTTCTTCTCCTCCATGCGCAGGACGTTCTGCGCCGGCGGGATTTCGGCGCTACTCCGGAGCGCCTCGGGAGGTTTAATATACCACAGCCGGCAAACGGGCCGGGGGGAAGCCGGCAAACGGTCGGGAAATCACTTTTCAAGCTCCGCTCCCGGTCGCTCCACCCCTCCTACGGTCGTGGATCGAGCCGTAGGGTCCGGTCCCGGCCGGTTCCGGTCGCTCCCGGTCGGTTTCGGCATAGTTGTATTCTATAGTTGCATTCGTTGAAGAGTTGCCTTTAATATAGCCGGGGAATATCGTCGGGGAAGGTGACCCTGGCGAAAGGAGGTTGGAGACATGGCAGAACTGACTCTGGCTTACCGGGTGCGAAGCTACAGCACCGGCACCCCGGGCCGCGCTATCTGCAACGCCCGCAACCATCACTTTGTGGCCGACGGCTCCGGCGGCGAGGAAATCGGCGCCGGCGAACTCTTCCTGTCCGGCATCTCCGCCTGCGCCGTCAATATGGTGGAACGCATCGCCGGCGCCGAAGCGATACCGGTTAACTGGATGGACGTTAGCGTTGAGGCCTACCGCGACCCGGCCCGGGAGCCGGGCCTGGAGCCGGGCAGCATCACGGTTTATGACGACGTTAAGGTGCACTTCCAGATTTGGGGCGTTGACGATGACCAGGGTCAATACCTGGTTGACCAGTGGAAAATGCGTTGACCCCTCTACGGTTCGGTCGCCGTGGCGACCCCCAGCACCAGCGTAACCGCCGAGATCTACGCCCACCCTCACTGAACTAAACCCTGCCGGTCGCCGTGGCCGCGGCGTTTTTGGGGGTTCCCGGGGTAAGAAAACCCTGATTTACCGCCGTGGCCCGGAGGCAGGTGGGGAAAACCCGCCAATTCCGCGCTTAAACTTTCCGATCCGTCGACTTTATGTTATGCTCAAGCCGGAGCGGCGCCTCCCATCATAATTTTCCTGCTTATCTTAATTTTGCTCCGGCGTTGGGGCCTGGCGGCGGTGGTAGGGGGAAAGCGCTGGGAAGGGGGTATAGTTCGTGTTTCAGTTATGGTCCCTCAGACTAATTGGGGCCGGGGGCTTTGGCGTTCTGGGTTGGCGTCTTGGGACTTACGTACCGGAATTTTCTTCAGATGGAAAACAGCTTCTTCCCTGGGGCATAGTCCTGGCCCTGGTCAGCCTGCCGTTAGGCGCGCTGGTTACGCCTTACCTGGTTCTCCGGCCCTGGCGCAAGAGCGTCAGTTACATCAACTCCATTCCGGGGTCAACCCTGCTGTCCGCCTCGCTGGGCGCGCTGCTGGGCCTGATTTTCGCTGCCCTGATTTCCATACCCTTCTATACGCTCAATGGCTGGATGGCCTGGGGCGTGCCGATCATCGTCAGCATTACCCTGGGGCTGACCGGCTTGCTGCTGGGCGGAGTGCGCGGGCAGGACGTGCAGGCGGTTTTCCCGGCTTTGGAGCAGACCAACCACACCAACGGGGTAGCCAAGGAAGGGCGCAACGGTAAAATCCTGGTCGATACCAGCGTCATCATCGACGGACGCATCGCCGACCTGACCGGCACCGGCTTTCTGGAAGGCACCCTGGTAATTCCCCGGTTTATCCTGGACGAACTGCGCCACATCGCCGACTCCAGCGACCCCCTCCGCCGCAACCGGGGCCGCCGCGGGCTGGAAGTCCTGGGCCGTCTGCGCCGGGACGATAAGGTTACCCTGGACGTGATGGACGTGGGTATCTCCAACGGCGACGAGGTGGACTCGATGCTGGTGCAGTTGGCCCGCTCCCTGAAGGCGCCCATCCTGACCACCGATTATAACCTCAACCGGGTGGCCGAGTTCCAGGGTGTCCAGGTGCTCAACGTCAACGAACTGGCGAACGCCCTCAAGTCCATCGTCCTCCCCGGCGAGGAAATGCGGGTCAACATCGTGCAGGAGGGCAAGGAGCTGGGCCAGGGCGTGGCCTACCTGGATGACGGCACGATGGTAGTGGTGGAGGGGGGCAAGCGCTACATCAACGCCTTCCACGACGTAACCGTAACCCGAGTGCTGCAAACCGCCGCCGGCCGCATCATCTTCGCCCAGTCCAAAGGCAACTGAAGCGCCGGGAAGGGCACAGAGCGACGCAGAGCTACCCGGAGGTTGCCATACGCCGGTGTTCCTCGGCATCCCGGCGTCTCCCGGCAAACCTCCCCGGCGAAACTAAACTCCGGGACTACCGACCAATGGCAACGGAAATCCCCCGGGATGGCGCCGTACCCCGGGCCGGCGCAGTAGGCGCGGTAATCGTAGCCGCCGGCCGTAGTTCCCGCATGGCCGGCGTGGACAAGACCTTTGCGCCCCTGCTGGACCGGCCCCTGATTGCCCATTCCCTCGACCAGTTCGAGCAGTTTCCGCCGGTAACTGAGATTGTCCTGGCGCTGGCCGCCGCCGCGGTGGAGGAAGGCCGCGCCCTGGTGCGCCGCCGCCAATACCGCAAAGTCTCCCGGGTCTGCGCCGGCGGGGGGCGCCGGCAGGATTCGGTACGGGCCGGTCTGGAGGCCCTGACCACCCTCCGGCCTGACGACTGGGTAATCGTCCACGACGGCGCCCGCCCCGGCTTGGACGCCGCCCTGCTGGCGCGGGGTCTGGATGCGGTAACCGGTACGATAACCGGCACGGAATCCGGCATGGACCCTGGCATGGACCCTGGCATGGACCCCGTAGCCGCCATCGCCGGCCTGCCGGTCAAGGACACCATCAAGGTAGTATCTCCGGACGGAGCAATTACCGCCACCCCGCCCCGGGAAACCCTCTGGGCAGCGCAAACTCCCCAGATCTTCCGCTATGGCCTGCTGTGCCAGGCCCACGCCCAATTCACCGGCGAGGCCACCGACGACGCCACGATGCTGGAAAGCCTGGGCCACCCGGTAAAAATGTTCCTCGGCTCCTACGAAAACCTCAAGGTAACCACCCCGGAGGATTTGGTAGTAATGGAGGCGCTGCTGGGCGGGCGTGAAGCTGGCGTACGTTCATTTTAGGGAGCGGGCAAGCGGTTCCGAACTTGTGCCGGGTAAGGGGCAAGGGTTTCGGCTCAAGGGCCGTCAGCAACAATTGGTCAGCAACAATTGGCGCAAAACAATGGCGCCGGGCCGGACGGCGGCAAGCCCGGACGGGTAAGAATCGGCTACGGAAACGGATATGAATCTGAGGGACTTCCGCACCGGAATTGGCTTTGATTCCCACGCCCTGGGCGCCGGGCGCCGGCTGGTACTGGGCGGCGTGGTCATTCCCCACGACCGGGGTTTGGTGGGGCATAGCGATGGGGATGTGCTGGTTCACGCCATAATGGACGCGCTGCTGGGAGCGGCCAACCTGGGAGATAAGGGGCAGCATTTTCCCTCCGGCGCCGATCAGTACCGGGATATATCCAGCCTGCTGCTGCTATCCCGGGTGGGCGATTTGCTGGCCGCCGGCGGGTGGCAGGTAGCTAACGTAGATGCTACAATGTTGGCGCAAACCCCCCGGCTGGGGGCGTTCATCCCGGAAATGAAGGAAAAGGCCGCCGCCGCGCTCGCGCTGCCGGTGGAACGGTTGAGCGTCAAGGTTACCACCACCGACTACCTGGGCTTTGTGGGCCGGGAAGAGGGCATCGCCGCCATCGCCGTGGTAGCGGTTTTCCGGCAGGCCCGGCCGACATAGAACCGCCCGCATCGTCTGGCGGTACGATGTGGGCCAGGGGCGGTTTTCCAGCCGGCCCGGCAGTCGTAGGCGCCGGCGGGCATAGAACGCCCTCACCTGGCCCCATGCCTCCTCTGCTCGAGGGCGAAAGGTCCCTCTCTGCCAGGGAGAGAGGCCGCGTGGGAGGGGGACAAGGCAAAGCGATGAGGCTATACAATACCCTTACCGGCCAGGAACGGGACTTTGTTCCGGCCGACGGCAAAACCGTAAAGATGTACGTCTGCGGAGTAACGCCCTACTCGGCCACCCACGTAGGCCACGCCCTCAGCTACGTGATTTTCGACACCCTCCGCCGCTACCTGGAACACTTGGGCTACCGGGTCAAGCACATCCAGAACTTTACCGACGTGGACGACAAGATAATCCAGCGGGCGCAGGAATCCGGCATCAGCGAGGCGGAGTTATCCGAGCGCTACATCGCCGACTTTTTCCGCACCATGGACTCCCTGAACATCCGCCGCGCCGACCACTACCCCCGGGCCACCCAGGAGATTCCGGGAATTATCGACGCCATCCAGGAACTGGTGGCCCGAGGTTTTGCCTATTCCGCCGGCGCCGACGTCTATTTCCGGGTCAACCGCAGCCCGGACTATGGCAAACTCAGCCACCGCACCCTGGAGGGGATGATTGCCGGCGCCCGGGTGCAGGTGGACGAGGACAAGGAACATCCCATGGACTTTGTTCTCTGGAAGGGCGCCAAGCCCGGCGAACCCTCCTGGGAAAGCCCCTGGGGGCCGGGCCGCCCCGGCTGGCATATCGAATGCACCGCTATGTCCCTCCGCTACCTGGACTATCCCCTGGATATTCACGGCGGTGGCCAGGACCTGATCTTCCCCCACCACGAGAATGAAATCGCCCAGAGCGAGGCGTACACCGGCATTGAACCCTTTGCCAACTGCTGGGTACACAACGGACTGCTCCAACTGGGCGACGACAAGATGAGCAAGTCCCTGGGCAACCTGGTTTCGGTGGAGGAGGCCCTGGAACGCCACAGCGCCGATGCCCTGCGCGCCTATTTCCTCAGTTCCCACTACCGCAGCCCGCTCCAGTATAGCGACGAAGGTTCGGCGGCCATGGAGCGCAGCTTTGACCGGTTCCGCCACGCCCTCCGGCCGGGCCCGGCCGGGCCGACCGGGGACAATCCCGGCGCCGCCCTGAACCCCGCTCCCTTCCACGAGCGGTTTATGGCGGCAATGGACGATGACCTGAACACGCCCCAAGCCATCGCCGCCCTCTTTGACCTGGCCCGGGAAATCAACCGGGCGCGGGACGCCGGCCAGTCCGTCGCCGCCGCCCAGGACGCCCTGCGTCAATTGGGCGGCATCCTGGGTCTGACTTTTGAAAGCCGCCCCGCCAGCACCGGGGAATTGGCCGCCCAACCCTTCATCGAACTGCTGGTAAGCACCCGTGCCGAACTGCGCCAGTCCCGCCAATACGCCCTGGCCGACCAAATCCGCGACGCCCTGGCCGACCGGGGCGTCATCCTGGAAGATACCCCCCAAGGCACCCTCTGGCAGTATCAACGGCCGGGGTAAGGCCCGGTCTAACCCGGCTCTAACTCCGGTCTGGTCTCCGGTCGGACCCCGCCCGTACTGGGCCGTTCGAAAGGACTCTTCCCGGTGGTGGGGCGGGCGGTTTGGCGTACCGCCTCAGCCGGGGATGGCTTGGGGGGAAGGGATTGTTTTCCGACGCTCCCTTGCCCTTTCCCGGCGCCTTTGCCATAATTCTACCCGCATTCATTCCTCAATTCATCCCGTATCCCGCCCCGTGTTTATGGGTGTTTATGCTTGAAACAGCGATTGCCGAAGCTCTGACCCGCATCGTGGGCGCCGCCAACGTGCTGGCGGCGCCCGATGATCTGGACCGTTATTCCGCCGACGCGCTCACGCCCTTCCGGGCCTACCGGGCTGGCTACGCCTTTGAGCGGTTGGCCGACCTGGTGGCGCGTCCCGGTTCCGCCGAAGAGGTGTCTCAAATCGTCGTCCTGGCCGCCCGGGAAGGCGTCCCCCTGGTGCCTTACGGTGGTGGCACCGGCGTTATGGGCGGCGTGCTGCCGGTGCGCGGCGGCATCGTCGTGGACCTGAAACGGCTCAACCGCATCCGGCAGATCAGCCCCCGGGACCTGACCGCCACCGTGGAACCGGGCGTGGTGTTGCAGGCCCTGGCCGAGGCCCTGGCCGAGCAGGACTTGATGCTGGGCCACGACCCCTACAGCGTACCCATCGCCACCGTCGCCGGAACGATCTCCACCAACGGCGTGGGCTACCGGGCCAGCGCCTTTGGCCCCATGGGACAGCAGGTAGTGGCGCTCCAGGCAGTGCTGCCCGACGGCCGGATTCTGGACACCCGCCCGGTGCCTAAATACTCCTCCGGCCCCAACCTGAACCACCTGTTCATCGGCAGCGAGGGCGTCTTTGGCATCATCACCCGGGCCACCATACGGGTGTTTCGCCGGCCCGAGGCCCAGGTCTTTGCCACCGCCGCCTTTGACCGCTTTGACCGGGGCTTTGACGCCGCCGCCGAGTTGATGGCCCTGGGCCTGCATCCTACCCTGCTGGACCTGACCGAGGAGGAGGAGGGGGTGCGGATGTTCCTGCTTTTCGAGGGCTACCGGGAGGGGGTAGCGGCCCAGGAGCGGCGGGCGATGCAGGTCTGCGCCCAGTTCGGCGGCCGGGACATCGGCCCGGAGCCGACGTTGGACTACTGGGCCAACCGGCACCAGTCCGGCGAGCGTTACAAGCGCAATGCCCTGGGCCGTCCCCGGGAAGAACGCTGGAACCGGCAATGGGGCCGCAGCTTCGACTACCTGCACATGGCCTTGCCGATTTCCCAGGTATTGGAATACCGCCGCCGCTGCGAGCAAATGCTGGCCGCCCGGGGCGTCCGGGTCGTGGAGTATGCGATCTGGAGCCGCCCGGAGTTCTTTTCCATGATGGTGGTGGCCGACGACCCCGACCAGGACGGCTGTCGGGAAAACCTGGCGGCGGCGGTGGAGGAGGTGCTGACCCTGTCCCAGGACCTGGGCGGCGTGATGGAATACTGTCACGGCCCGGGAATAAAGCTCAACCACCTGCTGGCCCGGGAACAGGGCGTCGGCCACCAGGTAATCCGCGACCTGAAACGGGCCCTGGACCCGGCCAACATAATGAACCCGGGCAAGCTGGGTCTTTAGGGGCCGTTCGCGGTTAAACTGCCCGCAACCCGCCGCCACATTCCTTGAAACCGGGGGCGCCGCCGGAGTATGCTACCGGTTGGCGACTACCACTGGGGCCGCTGGCCGACCGGTTCACAGCGCTTATCCTTATAACATCTTCCATCCTTTCAGGTCAGCCGGAAGGGTCGCCAAATCCCTGCCCCAAATCCACGACGAGGAGGTGATAGCGCAGCCCTTGCTGACCGGCGGGCCGGGCGGCCCGCGCCAACCGCCGGGGTTCGGCGGCTCGCTTCTAACCAGCCGCCGCCGGTACACCCGTCAACCGAATCTCCGCAAAAGAAAGGATGAGAGAATAGATATGGGCAAGATAGCAACCAAGTTGGTTTCCTGGTACGCCAGCATCAGCGGCCCGGCCCTGAGCGAGCGGGAGCGGATACACCGGCAAATCACCGTGTCCGTCAATGACATCCGCATCCACCGCGCCGGCCACTAGGCGGTCGGGAGCCGGCGCGCCGGCTCCCGGCAAACCAGCCCCCGGAAGCGCACCTCCGGGGGCTTTCTATGTGTTTCTATTATCCCTGCCTCATTACCTCATCTCCGCTCCCGCTAAAAGGGCAGCTCCTGGCCGATGCCCTGCTCCCGGGCCTTGCGATAGACCAGTTGGGCGGCGGCGATGTCCTCCAAGGCCACGCCCAGGGACTCAAAAAGAGTTAGCGCCGGGTCGTTGGGCCGCCCCGCCACCCGGCCGGCGATTACGTCCTGCAATTCGCAGACCAGATCCCAGCGGAACTCTCCCCGGCTCTCCGGCCAGATTAGATCGCCGCACTCCAGCTTGGCTTGGTCCAGGTCGTCCACGGCGATAACCTCCGCCCGCAGCACCGTGGCCTCGTCCACCTCCCGGCGCATCCAGTGGTTGCCGCCGGCGGCGTTGACGTGCGTTCCCGGGGCCAGCCAGTCTCCTTCCAGCACCGGGTCCCGCGCCGAGGTGATGGTAACCGCCACCGCTACGTCGGACACACATTCCCGGGCGCTGTCCACCGGCTGGATCTCCAGGTTCAGCCGCTCGCCCATTCGCCGGGCGAACTCCTCCCGCCGTTCCGGGCGGCGGCTGAAAACCTTGGCCCGCCGGATGTCCCGGACGGCGCATACCGCCTCCAGTTGGCTCCGGGCCTGAAAGCCGGAGCCGATAACCCCCACGCTGTCGGCGTCGGCCCGGGCCATGTAACGGGTAGCCAGCCCGGAGGCGGCGCCGGTGCGGATCTGTCCCAGCCGGCTTCCCTCCATACAGGACAACAGCTGTCCGGTGTGGTAGTCATACAGCATTACTATCATCCGCGCCCCGCCGGCAAAGGAGGGGTAGGCCTTGTAGCCGAATACCTGGTGGCCGGCATCGGCGGCGGCCATGAAGTGGAAAAACCCGCCGGGCATTCGGATGCGGGAGCGGGGCTTGTTCTCCACCTTGCCCGCCCCGGCGTGGGCAAAAGCCTCCTCCAGCGCCGCCACACACTCGGACATCGGTAGCAGTTGGGCTACCTCTTGCTCGTTCAGAAACAGGGCCATCATTCCTCCACAAATCAGGGTCCGGCAAGTATAGCACCTGGATTCCGCCGGGGAAAAACTTCCAATGCCTAGTCAACCCCCCAGCCATTAGTTACAATCATCAATCAGCCATCAATCATCAGAAAAGGTGCGCCGCCGCTTATGAGCCGCCCTTGCGTTTTCGTTACCCGCCGGATAATGCCGGAGGCGCTGGACTTGATTGCCGGCGCCGCCGCGCTGGAAGTCTGGCCGGAGGAGGCTCCCCCATCCCCGGAAATCCTCCGGCAAAAGGCCGCCGGCGCCGCCGGCATCCTGACCAACATCATGGACCGGGTGGACGCTCCCCTGCTGGACGCCGCCCCCGGTCTCCGGGTCATCAGCCAGTTGGCGGTGGGGCTGGACAACGTGGACGTGGCCGAGGCTACCCGGCGGGGCATTCCGGTGGGCTATACTCCCGGCGTGCTGGCCCAGGCTACGGCGGACACGGCCTTTGCCCTGCTGCTGGCCGCCGCCCGGCGCATCGGCGAGAGCGAGCGGTGGGTTCGCGGCGGCCACTGGACCCTGGCCTTTCATCCCCTGCGCTGGCTGGGCGTGGACGTGCACGGCAAGACCCTGGGCATCGTCGGCCTGGGCCAGATTGGTCTGGAAATGGCGAAACGGGGCCGGGGTTTCGATATGAAGCTCCTCTACCACTCCCGCACCCGTCGCCCGGAAGCGGAAGCCCGCTACGGCCTGGTCTATGCCGACCTGCCGACCCTGCTGGCCGCGGCGGACTTTGTTTCCCTGCACGTGCCGCTGACCCCGGAAACCCGTCATTACATCGGCGCGGCGGAACTGCGCTTGATGAAACCGAGCGCCGTGCTGGTCAACGCCGCCCGGGGCCCGGTGGTGGATTCCCGTGCCCTCTACACCGCCCTCCGGGAGGGCTGGATCTACGCCGCCGGGCTGGACGTAACCGACCCGGAACCGATACCGGCGGATGACCCCCTGTTGACCCTGGAAAATGTGGTAATCGCCCCCCATATCGGCAGCGCCTCGGTAGCGGCCCGGGGCGCCATGTGTATGCTGGCGGCGCGCAACCTCATCGCCGGACTGCGCGGGGAACCCCTGGAGCAGTGCGCCAACCCGGAAGTCGGTCAATGAAGTCGAACAATCGGGAATCACGAACTGCAAATGGAACCCGGAACGCCAGGGCCAGGCATTTACTGATGCGTGAATGAGCGCCTCGCCCCCGCCATTCCCGGGCAAGCAGGAATGGCAATAGCGGGGTAGAGTGGCAATATGGAAAAGCGTCAGTAATTCGTAACTGAAGGATTTAGTAATGCGAAAACGGAATGTACTGCTAATCGCCGGTTTAGTTATCCTCGTCCCGGTTCTGGCCGCCGCCTGGTGGTTCCTTTCGCCCCTTTTTATCGACCAGGAAGTGGATGAGGAGTTCCCCTTCGCGGCCCGGGCCGTGGTTCCGCCGGAGCTGACCCGGGCCGAGGCGGAAACGACGATGTCGCTGCTGGCTGGGATCGACCGGCCGGCGGTGGATGAGCCGATGCCGCCGATGGCCCCGGCCCCGGTTGAAGGCGAAACCGCGGTGCGGGTGGAAGTTGTCCGGGAGGAAGGGATAGAAGTTTATATGATGCCGGAGACCGCTATCGAAACCGTTATCGAAGAAGTTATGGCGGAACCCGCCGGCGCTGCTCCGCCCCCGTCCCAACCGGCCGGACCGGAAATCGTCGCCTCCGGTAATTTCCGCGACGCCGACTCCTTCCACCGGGGCAGCGGCACGGCCACCATCTACCGCACTCCCGACGGTTCCCACCTGCTGCGTCTGGAGGACTTCAAGGTAACCAACGGGCCGGACCTGCACGTTTTGCTGGCCCAGGCTCCAGACCCGCAAAGCCGGGATGAAGTCCATACCGGGGGCTACGTCGGCCTGGGCCAGCTCAAGGGCAACATCGGCAACCAGAACTACGAAATACCGGCGGAGGTGGACCTCGCCGCCCAGGGTAGCGTCATCATCTACTGTATGCCCTTCCACGTAATTTTCAGCGTGGCGACTCTGGAAAGGCCGAACTGAACGAACTGATTGCAAGGTCGGGCGGCAACGGCCTTGCCTTATGCCCGGTCGTTGTCGCCCGGCAAAAGGTCAGGCGGGAGGCAAGGCCATTGCCGCGCCGGCGAAAGGTTGGGCGGGAGGTAGTGGACGGGAAAAGGGAGCGCGCCGTTGGGCCGGGGACGGGCCGGTTGCTGGCGGAGAGAGAGGGATTCGAACCCTCGAGAGGCGGTAAGCCCCTACACGATTTCCAGTCGTGCCCGTTCGTCCACTCCGGCACCTCTCCGCAATAAAAGAACGCCAATAAAGAGCGTTAGGCTATTATACTTGGCGCCCCTTTCCCGTGTCCACCGCCGCCACCGCGGATACGTCAGGGAATAAGAATCGGAAATTGACCGATTATCTCCCGGATGCAGGAAAAGAGATTTCCTGCAATTCCGGGTTCCTGATTTCAATTCGCAAGTATCAGTATCAATAAAGGACGTTTCTATGGAACCGCGCATCAGCATCATTACTCTGGGCGTGGCCGACCTGCCCCGGGCCGTGGCTTTTTACCGGGACGGGTTGGGCCTGACCCTCTTTGACGAGAATACCGAGTCCATCGCTTTTTTCCGGAACCGGGGAACCTGGCTGGCCCTCTACCCCCGGGACGCTCTGGCGGAGGACATCGGGATACCTACGGCTGGCAGCGGCTTTTCCGGCGTAACCCTGGCCCATAACGTCCGTACCCGGGAGGAAGTGGACGACTTGCTGGCGGTGGCGGTGGCCGCCGGGGCCGCGCTGGTCAAGCCGGCCCAGGATACCTTCTGGGGCGGCTACTCCGGCTACTTCGCCGACCCGGAGGGCTACCTATGGGAAATCGCCTGGAACCCCCACTTCTGGATTGAGTAAAACTCCCCGCCTCTGTGGTAAAATCGCCCTAAAGGGAGTATTCTTAGCCTGACCCGACCTGCGTTGGGGGAGAGCCGGGAGGTCGGGGCCGGCGGGCCGGGTAAAGGCGTCGGCGCCGGTGGAGAATGCCGGAAAAGGAGAAGGTCAAATGCTGCCGGACATCTGCCAGATTGCGCTCAAGGAGTGGGCCGTTACCGTCCAGGCCCTGGCCCAGGGACAGCAAATCTTGCTGCTCCGCAAGGGCGGTATCCACGAATCGGGCAAGGATTTCCGGGTCATCCACCCGGAGTTTCTGCTCTATCCCACCTACGAACACCAGCGGGCCGACCTGCTGAAACCGGCCCACCGGCCGGCCCTGGGCCGGCTGCTGGCCGACCACCCCCAGGCGGACACTATCACCTTTACGCATTTTGCCCGGGCTGAAGAAGTCATCGAGGTGGCGGCCCAGGAAAAGGTGGACGACCTGTCGCCCCACCACATCTGGACCGATGCCTACGCCCAATCCCGGCTGCACTGGAAACCCATGCTGCCCCTGTCCATTCTGCTGCTGCGGGTCTATCGGCTGGAGCAGCCGGCCACCATCCCCTACCTCAAGGAGTATGGCGGTTGTACCTCCTGGGTGGAAATAATGCCCCGCATTAACCTGGGCCGCCTGGAGCCGGTGATAACCGACGCCGATTTCCAGGGCCAGGTGGATGCCATCAAGGGCAGCCTGGGTCTGGTGGGCGTATAACTGCCCGACCCGGAAGATCTTGAGTTAGTAACCGGGGGCGGCGCCCGGCAATAAACTTCAATAAACTTGAGAGGGAAATGCCATGCGTATCGCGCTGATAGTGTTGGCGGTAATCCAGTTGTTAATCGCCGTGGTCATCGGGCTGACCGGCGGATTTGCCGACGGCACCCAGTGGTGGCAGCGGGCGATAGTAATGGCGGTGCATCCCGTCGCGGCCATCGCCCTGCTGGTTCTGGTATTTACTCCCCGGCCGGCCGTCGGGCTGACCGGACTGGTAATGGCACTGCTGGCGGTCAACATCGCCGCCGATGCCTTCCACTTTTACGCCATACTCTCGGGAATGGTCAAAGGCGACTGGTGGTTGTCCTTGATCTTCTCCATAATCCCGCTAATCGGCTTGGTGTATGGCGCCACGCTGCTGGGCGGCAAGAAGTGATCCCTGGTTTGCCCGGACTGCTGACAAACCCCGGTTGACGCCGCCGCCCCCGGTCCGGTACATAGCGGGGGAGACGTTTGGGGGGTGCGATATGAGCTTGTCCATCCTGTTGGACTGGGTTGACGCCCTGCCCTATCGGGACGAAACCGGCGTGATAATGCTGCGCTTGAGTTTTTAAGCAATGACGAGTGCGCCAGCAACATCCAACACAACCCTGTTCCTGGGTGATTGCCGTACTGAATTGACTAAGGTTGCTACCGAGTCCGTGGACTTGATAGTAACCTCGCCGCCCTACGCCGACCAGCGGGCAAATACCTATGGCGGCATCAAGCCCGATGACTACGTTGAATGGTTCTTGCCCGTCGCCGACGAGTTGCATCGGGTACTGAAACCTGCCGGTACATTCATCCTGAACATCAAGGAACGAGCGGTAAACGGCGAGCGGCATACCTACGTCATCGAGCTCATCCTGGAAATGCGGAAGCGGAAAATGGGAGGGAAACGGAGGCCGGAACTGGACTGGCTCTGGACCGAGGAATTCGTCTGGCACAAGAAAAACTGTTACCCCGGCAAATGGCCCAACCGATTCCGGGATTCTTGGGAACGCCTGCTCCAATTCAACAAGCAACGACGGTTCAAGATGAACCAGGAAGCGGTAATGGTGCCAGTGGGTGATTGGTACGATAACCGGATGCGCAACCTGAGTGAAACCGACCGTACCCGCGACGAATCTAAAGTCGGCAGCGGATTCGGCAAGAAGGTGGAGAACTGGCTCGGCCGGGATATGGTGTATCCCACCAATGTGCTGCACCGGGCTACTGAGTGTGGCAACCGCAACCATAGTGCCGCCTTTCCCGGCTGGCTGCCGGAGTGGTTTATCGACCTGTTCACCGACCCCGGCGATGTAGTCCTCGATCCCTTTATCGGCTCCGGCACCACCGCCTTTGCCGCCTTGGCCAAAGGCCGCAGAGTCATCGGAATTGAGCTGCACCAGCCCTATTACGCCAATCTGCATGAGCTATTGGAAAAGGAAGGGCGGTTGGCACTATGACTCAAATAACCGATGAGCAAATACTTGAATACGTTACTGCCAACATTGACACCTTTCACCAAAGCCGTCTGACCCGGCTCAACTCGCTGAAGCTCGACGAGTTGCTAAGCCGCAAGAACCCTTACCTGTTCAAGAGTAAGAACATTGTTACCGTGTATGACCTGGTACGTTCTATGCTGGACGCTTACCTCAGCTCCCAAGAGGAAGAGTTATTTGGCGTGTTCCTGGAAGGCTTGGCCGTATTTATAGCATCCCGGACTATTGGGGGCCGGAAATCCGGCATAACCGGAATAGACCTGGAATTTGAAAAGGATAACGCTAGATATGTCGTTTCCATCAAGTCCGGACCTAAATGGGGCAACAGCTCCCAGGTCAATAAGATGAAGGACCATTTCAGGGAAGCGAAGCAGGTATTGCGCCAGGGTAATTTGACGTTGAATGTAATAGCAATAAACGGTTGCTGCTATGGCCGGGACTCCAGTCCCGACAAAGGCGACTATCTCAAGATTTGCGGACAAAAATTTTGGGAGTTGATTTCCAACGACCGGAGCCTGTACACCCGCATTATCGAACCCCTTGCTCATAATGCCAAGCAACGCAACGATACTTTCTTGCAAAATTACGGGCCGGTTGTAAACCGGTTTTGTGTGGAATTCACCCAGGGTTATTGCGTTGATGGGGTGATAAATTGGCCCAAACTGGTTGCGTTAAGCTCTGCCACTACACCTTTGATTAAACGTACTGACAAGAACAAGAAGTTTTACATCAACCGTTTGCCCGATATGGCCGGTATATGCGATACCCTACGGCACTGGGGCGAACCGGGCTTGGCAGAGCGCATTGCCGTTCTGGTGGCAGAGGAAGATATACCGCCTGAAACTATGGCAAGTATCCGAGGTTTCCTGCTGTTCTGGAGCGAGATAGAATCTGATGGGGGCATTGGCCTGAGCTCCTCTGAAGGTTTGCTTCGCGCCGAATGGAACTTTCCCGACCAGCGCAAACTGATTATGCGGTTCCCGGATACAGACCGCGTAATGCTCAATGTTCTGGACGCTGCCGGGAAGCCGGTTCGCCTCAGTCGAATCAGAGACGGGGAAACACCGGTTGCGCGGGACACCGCTACGAAGAAACTGGTTGAACTCGGATGGCTCGCCCGGTTTGAGCGCAAACAGTGATTACCCGCATTCACACCTTGCCGAATACTGCGGGCCGAATACTGCGGAATATACCAGCCGGATAATCAACAAGAGGAACAGCGCTTATGAACTACCGCACCCTTCCCCGCACCGACCTTTCCCTTTCCGAGGTGGGCTTCGGCGTCTGGACGGTGGCTACTACCTGGTGGGGTAAAATCCCCGAGGCGCAGCGGGCCGCCCTGCTGGAGAACGCCGTTGACCTGGGCGTGAACTTCTTTGATACCGCCGATACCTACGGCGAGGGCTACGGCGAGGAAATCCTGGCTAAAGTCCTGGGCCATCGCCGCCACGATCTGGTCATCGCCACCAAGTTCGGCTACGACTTCTATGACAAGCTGACGCCCCGTGTCGGCCATCAGGAACGGCCCCAGAAGTTTGATCCGGACTTTGTCCGCTTCGCCTGCGAGCAGAGCCTGCGCCGTCTCAACACCGACTACATCGACCTCTACCAGGTGCATAATCCCCGCATTGATGCCCTGGAGCGGGACGACCTGTTCGAGACGCTGGAGCAGTTGCAGACCGAGGGGAAAATCCGCTACTACGGCGCCGCCCTGGGGCCGGACATCGGCTGGTTCGAGGAGGGCGAGGCCGCTATGCGGGAACGACAGGTCAGCAGCTTGCAGATCATCTACAGCATTCTGGAGCAGGACCCGGCCAAAGAATTCTTTCCCATCGCCCGGGATTGCCAGGTAGGGCTGCTATCCCGGGTGCCCCACGCCTCGGAGGCGCTGACCGGTCGCTACACCGAGGTTCCCACCTTTGACGAGAGCGACCACCGCTCCCATCGGCGGGCCGAGTGGCTGCGGGAGGCGCTGCGCAAGGTGGAGCAGGTGCAGTTCCTGGCCGGCGAGGAGACGGGCCGCACCCTGGCCCAGGCCGCCATCAAGTTCGCCCTGTACCAGCCCACCATCGCGTCGGTGCTGCCCAACTTCACCAATCTGGAGGAGCTGCGGGACTATACCGATGCGGTGGATACCCCGGACCTGACCGACGAAGAACAGACCCTCCTGGACGACCTGTGGGACAACGATTTCTACCTGGAGGAGGCGTCGCCCAACCTGACCGAGGTTTAGGGAGAGGGAAAGGGTCAATCAGGAATTGCCGCACCGGAGAAGGAACCGCAAAGGAACCATCAACTCGCACTCCTGCAACCCGCACTCCGGGAGATAATTTCCGACAAAGCGGCGTAACCCGCACCGCCCGCACCGATAGCGGGGGCCGGCTCTGGGGCGAGAACCGGAAAATAACGGTAGATGAGGCCTTGCGGATTTACACCGGCGCCGGCGCCGGCTTCGCGGAAAACCGGAAAGGGAGCATTGAGGTTGGCAAGCTGGCCGCTCTGACCATCCGGGCCGCCGACCCCACCCGGGTTGACCCGATGACGATCAAGGACATTCCGGCAGAGATGACGATGGTGGGGGCGAGACGGTGTTTGAGCGGTAGGGGTTGCTTGCCGGTGTCTCGCCCCCGGGATGATATTCTTTCAGGTGGAAATACGGTAATCTCCTACGAATCTCGTCGCCCCGGGTCCGCCGGCGCCGCCACCTTTTCCTGGGCCTTGAATTGGGGCATTACCGCCTTGCCGAACCATTCCAGTTGTTCCAGGATGACTTTCTGCGGGGTGCCGACTACCGAGCCGACGTTTATCTGGGTCAGGCCGGGATAGCGCTCCTGGACGGCGTTGATTTTTTCCGCCACCAGTTCCGGCGGGCCGCACATCCAGGAACCGGCCCGCGCCCCGTCGTGAATGGAGGGCAGACCGGCCTGGCGCGCCCGGGCCGGGTCGCCCAGGGCTTCAATCTGCTCCGCGCTAAGCCCCCGGACAAAACCCAGCGGCCCGAACATCTTCATATTCTCCTCGGCAAACCCGGTGGCCTCGGCGAGGGCCTGCTCCTCGGTGTCGGCCAGGTGAAGGGAGAAACCGATGATCAATTCGCCGCCCAGTTCGGTTTCCTTGCCGGAACGGGCCAGGGTTTCCTGCCAGGCCCGCACCACCATCTCGGTAGCGCCCCCGGCGGCGGCGCCCCCGCCAATCATGCCCTTGATGCCATGCCGCGCCATAAAGTCCATGGCCCGCTGGCTGGCGCTGACCAGCGGTTGGTAGCACTCCACCGGCAGGTAGCGGGGTCTGGGCACCAGGGTTATCTCCTTCAGGTCATAGCCCCGGTAAGGCACCGCCGGCGGGATGGTGTAGTGCTTGCCCCGGTGGGAAAAGGAGCGGTTGTTGAACGCCTTGAACATCACCTCTACCTGCTCCTCGAACAGTTCCCGGTTGGCCTCCTGGTCGATGATCGGGGCGTCGAAGGTTTCCACTTCCCGGGTATGGTAGCCCCGGCCCACGCCGAAAACCACCCGGCCGTCGGTAAGAATATCGGCGGTGGCATAATCCTCGGCCAGCCGCAGGGGATTCCACATCGGGGCGATGTTGAACCCGCAGCCGATTTTCAGCGTCTTGGTCAAGTGAGCCAGGTGAACGCCGAAAAGCAGCAGGTTGGGGATGCACTCATACCCCTCCCGCTGAAAGTGATGTTCGGCCATCCAGAAGGTTTCGTAGTCCAGCCGATCCATCAGTACCGCGATGGCCTCGGCTTTGTCAAATACGGAGGCCAGATGCGCATCGGACAACCAGCGGTCGTTAACCGGGGTGGCGTCCAGTCCGATGTCGTCAAAATCCACGTGGCCGGCAAACAGGCTGCCAAACTTGGTAATCATAATCAGTCCGCTCCGCGCAACAAGGCTCGGGGAATTGTAATCGATAATATATATCGCCATGTCAAGCTAGGCGCCAGCGCATAGCGAGGATACTGACTCTACTGGAAATACTCGGCCAGCGCCAGGATCATATTGCCCATGTGGGGGTGTGCCGGCTCTACGTCCACGGCGATGTTCGCCTCCCGCAGGCGGCGGCTGCATACCGGGCCGACAGAGGCCACCGCTACGCCGGGCAAGGATTGGCGCAGGGAGGTTTCCCGGCCGGCGGCGGCGGCGATGGTCAGCAGGTTGCCCACCTGGGGCTGGCTGGTAAAGGCGATGGCGTCAATCTTGCCCCGGGGCAAGTCGTCAATCATTGTCAGAACCGGAGCCTGGTCTTCGGGCAGCCCCCAAGTGTAGAGGGTAACTTCCCGTACGACGGCGCCCCTTTCCCGCAGGCGCTGCACCAGGGGCCGGTTGGGGCCGCCGTAGTGCTGCACTGCCACGACTTTGCCGGACAGCTCCCACCCTTCCAGAGAGTTAACCAAGTCGGCGGTGGTGAAAGGCTCCGGGGGCATCAGGTCAATGTGTATTTTGTGCCGCCGCAGCACCCGGGCCGGTTTGGGACTGCGGGCGATGACGGTCAGCCGGTCCAAGGCCTGGATGAACTCGGCCTCTTGTCCCAGGGTGGCGGCAGTTTCCACCAGCGCCTGGGTGCCCACCCCGGTAAGCAGGGCTACCGCGTCAATCCGTCCGGCGCAGACATCGACGATCAGCTGCTGCACTTCCGGGCTGTCTTTCAGATAAATCTCTTGCAGTACCGGCGCCGGATAGGGGACGCCGCCGTGCCGCCGGATTAGCCCGGCCAGTTCCGACGCCATACGGGCTTCTACGAAGGCGATAGTCTTGTGGTCTAACGAAGCCAATTTACCTTTTCCCGTTTCGCTCCTTCTCCCTTTCCCCCAGGGGAAAGGGAGAAGGAGCGTCAAGCTGAGCAGTGAGTGGTAACGGATTACCCTGGGGGAAGGCCGGAGAAACTGCGAATGATATAAGTGATCAAGCCAGCCAGTATTGCTCCGGTAATGGTGAAGAGTCCCCAGGTCATCCGGTCGATTTTCTTGTTGGTATCGACGATTTTCCTGTTGGTGTCGTCGATATGGCGGCCCAGCTCTTCCCGGGTTTGGTCAATCCGGAGACTCATTTCGCCCCGAGTCTGGTCGATGCGGCGACTCAAATCCAGCTGACCTTCCTTGATGTCCTGGATTTCGGCAGCCATTCGAGCTACCTGGCCGGCGAGAAAGTCCAAACCGGGTGTTGGTTGTTCCTGCTGGGTCGTAGCCATCAGTCTGTGCCTCTCGGTTGGCCTTGTTGCAGGAATTTTCTGCCCAGTCAACAATTGCCTGCGGGTAGTGAGTGGTAACGGATTACCCCGGGGGAAGCCCGGAGAAACTGCGGATGATATAAGTGACCAGGCCAGCCAGTATTGCTCCGGCAATAGTGAAGAGTCCCCAGGTCATCCGGTCGATTTTCTTGTTGGTATCGTCGATACGGCGTCCTAGTTCTTCCCGGGTCTGGTCGATGCGGTTGCTCAGTTCTTCCCGGGTCTGGTCAATGCGGCGGCTCAAATCCAGCTGACCTTCCTTGATGTCCTGGATTTCGGCAGCCATTCGAGCTACCTGGCCGGCGAGAAAGTCCAAACCGGGTGTTGGTTGTTCCTGCTGGGTCGTAGCCATCAGTCTGTGCCTCTCGGTTGGCCTTATTGTAGGAGTTTTCCGCCCAGCCGACAACTGCCTGCGGGTAGCAGGCTCCGTTTACTTTCAGGGTTTAGCCCCGCAGGAGCCGTGGGCCTATGCCCGGCTAAACCCTGCTTTCAAACGGAACCCGGGTAGTCGGTTCCCCCGCTCTTCCCAAGGAGACAGGACGATTTTTTCTGCTTGGTCTCCCTGCCGACCTTTACCCTGGTAAAGGTTGAGGTGATGCGGGCGATTTTCTAAACGGCGCACTCGCCTTCGCCGCGCTCCAGCACGTAGGTATTGGTGCGCTCCCAGTCAACATACAGGTCGTCGCCGGCCGCGCCGCTTTTTTCGATGGCGGACTGCTGGACCTGGGCTGCCATCTGGGTCATCTCCTCCAGGCCCACCCGGTCCAGAAAGCCGTTAAAGCTCTCCCCCTCCTGGCGATTGTCCTGGTAGTACGTGGCGATTTCACGTACGACGCCAGGGACCAGTTTGGCCGGGACCTTTACCTTGGGGATGCGGGTTCCGATGCGGGAGTCTTCCACCCGGTTGTCGCCGTAGTTGCCGCCCAGGAACAACTCGTAGGCCGGCAGCTGGTTCCCCTCCGGCCCCTTGATGGCGGCCCCGTGGAAGCCAATGTTGGCGATGTGGTGCAGGCCGCAGCCGTTGGGACAGCCGCTCATTTTGATGCGTATCTGTTTCACCCCGTCGTCCTTCAGCAGCCCGTCCCAACTGCCCAGCTCTTCCCGGACGGCCTTGGCCAGGCCCATGGAGGAGGTAATGCCCAGCTTGCAACTATCGGTGCCGGGGCAGGATACCACGTTGGTGATGCTGTGGGCGCCCGGTTCGTTCAAGCCAATAGCGCCCAGGGCTTCCCAGACTTCGTGCAGGTAGGCTTCCGGCACCCAGCGCAGGGCCAGGTTCTGCTCCTGGGTGGCGTGGGCGCGCCCGCCGGTGTAGCGGCGCACGATGTCGGCCAGGCCCCGGAACTGGGCCGGCGTCAGGTCGCCCCGGACCGGTTTGACGTAAACGATGTTGTACCCTTCCTGCTTCTGTCCGACGACGTTGCTCTCCCGCCAGTAGTTATACTCGCCGCCGCCGTTCTGGCCGTTGGCAGCTACGGCGGGGGAAAGAGCGGGCAACTCCGGCGGCGTTTCCCGGTAGATTTCGTCGGCGGTCATCAACGGCCGGGGATCAATCGGGCCAATCCGCGCCAGTTCCGCCTCCACCAATTGGCGGAACTCATCCAGGCCGATGCGGTCAATCAGCACCTTGAGCCGGGCCATCATCCGGTTCTTGCGGAGGGACACCGCCTGCTCAAAGACGGTCCAGATGGCCAGGGCCAGGCGCAGGTAATCCGCTTCGGGCAGGAAATCGTACAACGGCTTGGCGAGGCGGGGCATAATGGAGGTGCCGCCGCCAACGAAAACCTTGAAGCCGCGTTTCAGTTCGCCGTCCACCTCTTTAAGCTGGGCAACATAGGTCAAGTCTTGAATGGCGGCGGCCACCGTGTCCCGGCGGTCGATGCCGGTGAAGGCGGACTTGAACTTGCGGGGAAAGGTCTGGGTGATGGGGTGCCGCACGCCAAAGCGGACATAGGCGGTCAGGTAGGGGGTGGGGTCAAAGATTTCGTCGGCGTCCACGCCGGCGGTGGGCGACCCCACCACGTTGCGGACGGTGTTGCCGCAGGCTTCCCGGCTGGTCAGCCCCACCTGGCCCAGCAGCCGCAGCACCTCTGGGCACCGGGGCAGGGAGATATGGTGGAACTGGACGTTCTCCCGGGTAGTGATATGGCCCTTGCCCAGGGGGGCGTAACCCTCGGCTATGGCGCCCAGGGCATCCAGAGCATTGGCCGTCAGGATGCCGCCAGGGATTTTCACCCGAATCATCTGTACGTCAGGCTGGCGCTGGCCGTACACTCCCTGCCGGAGCCGGAAGGGGGTAAACTCGGCGTTGTCCTGTTCGCCAGCCTGGAAGCGGCCCGCTTCCGCTTCGAAGCGTTGAACCTCGTCCTCCATAAAAGGAATAATTCCGGGGGCGGAGGGCGCCAGTTCCATACTCCGGCGGTGGATGTCCTCCTGGGTCGACGCCTGGGGGGGGGTAGTTCTGCTGGTCAAGGGGCCTCCTTCAAATTCGGGCAGATTCGGGTCGGGTTGGTTGCGTTTTGTTGCCCGGTTACCCTGGGCGCCGGGCCGTTGGAGTCTGATTAGTATCCCGGCGGGTCGGGCGGGCCGGGAACCTGGACAAAAGAAAACCCACCAAGTATCAAGAACCTTGGTGGGCGCAGGGGCGTCGGTTCGGACGCAAAGATTTACCCGCTCCCTATGTGGGAGGACAGGTACAGAAGCAGCGGCAAAGGTTAAAAGTTATCGGCTCTGGCATCAGTTAGCAGTCTAGTCCTAAACCCGGGTCTTGTCAACACTTTTTGATAATAAAGCCGGTTTTTCATTTTAGGGCGTGATGTAGGGGGAAGCTGGAGAGAAGGGGCGTCTATGGTACGATGTACTTATCCCTGCCTGAAAAAAACGACTCCGGCCGCCCGGCGAAAGGAGGTAACAGAGCAATGACCAGCTATATTCCCGATAATTCTAACGGAATCATTGAAGCTCAGTTACATGAGCGCCTGGAAGCAGTGGGCAAAGCACTGGATGGGGATGCCTTGACCTTTAGAGGGGGACTGGTTAACGGGATTGATGACTTAATCAAGGACGCTGTTGAGCGCATACGAAGTAGTTCGCAACAGACAAAGCTGGTCGTTGTTCCGGACACGCCCGGAGGATATATCGAAGTAGTGCAACGGATAGTCGAAACTATGCGGCATCACTGCAAATGCGTTGACTTCATCGTCCCCAACAGCGCCTACTCTGCCGGAACGGTTCTGGCTATGTCCGGAGACGCCATTTATATGAATTACTATTCCCGGCTTGGCCCAATAGACCCGCAGGTGATGAGCCCAACCGGAAATTCAGTTCCTGCTTTGGGCTACTTGGTCGCTTGGGAAAGGCTGCTGGACAAGGCCAAGAATGGGGAGTTAGCCGACGGCGAAGCGCAACTGATGCTCGTGGGCTTTGACCAAGCCGAGTTATATAAGTATGAGCAAGCCAGGGAGCTATCCATCTCCTTGCACCTTGCTCAAGGAGTGGTTGGTAAGCTACAAGTTCAAGGACTGGGAGGTTACGGAAAGCAGGCGACAGGAGGTTACCCCCGATATGAAGAAAGAGAGGGCGGTTCAGATTGCCCAGGAGCTGAACAACACGGAACGTTGGCATTCCCACGGTCACGGCATTTCGATGGAAGCGCTGCGTCGCGACCTGCGGATTAAAATAGAGGATTTTGATGCCGATCCCGGTCTTGGCAAAAAGGTTAAGGATTACTACAATCTTTTCGAAGACTATGCGATGCGAAGGGGAAATCCCGATGTGCTGCACTATAAGAATGGGTACATAACCCTACACGTATGAGGAGGTTGGATATGGTTACAGAGGAAGACCTCCGGAAGCTGATTGAGTCCAATCATGGAGTGGACTTGGGAAAAATTCAGAAGTCCCTGGAAAAGTTGCGCGCCACCGGGATTGCTCCGCGCGGTTACCGGCTGGCTTCTCCCCTTGACGCTCGCCGCTATCGCGCGAGGGTAAAGGACCCGAAGCAACCGGTAAGGTTGCGCACCAGGCGTTAGCCGGCGCCGTTCAGTCTCTGCTCGGTCAAGATGCAACCAGGAAAACAACGGCCCGCCAATTTGGCGGGCCGTTGTTTTCTGTTTCGGGCCGGAATGAATTGCCGCTTCCGCCGGAAGCCCCTTCCTATCCCAGCATCTGCACCAGACCCAGGTACACTCCCTGGGGGTCTTTGATGAAGGTTACCCTTACCTGGGCTACGTCCAGCAGCGGGACGATTACCTCGGCGCCCAGGCTTTGGGCCTTTTCCAGGCTGGCGGCGCAGTCGTCAACACAGAGGTATATGGACCAGTTGGGCGGCACCTCGCCCCATTCCGGCCGGATTTGCAGCATACCGCCTACCTGGTTCTCCCCGGCCTTGAACTCGGTATATTCCTGAGCCTCCGGCCCCATGGCATTTGTGGTGGCCGTCCAGCCAAAGGTATCGGCGTAGAAGCGGGCGGCGGCAGCGGTATCGTTGGTGTAAAGCTCATTCCAGCCCAGGGTGCCCGGCTCATAGATTACCTGGGCGCCGATGTGTTCCTTGGGCTGCCACAGGCCAAAGGCCGCCCCGGTGGAATCCCTTACCAAGGCCATGATTCCGGCGTCAAACACGTCGGCCGGCCCCATCAGCACCGCGCCGCCGGCCGCGGCCACCCGGTCGGCGGCGGTAGCGGCGTCCGCGACGCAGATGTAACTGGTCCAGTGGGGCGGTATGCCCGCCATGCTGTCGTCCATCTGGTAAAGGCCGCAAACGTCCTTGCCGTCCTTCTGTAGCATTGAATAGACCATAGTATCGCTCACCGGGTTGTCGCTGGCCGTCCAACCCATCAGTTGCGAGTAAAAGTCCTTGGACCTGGCGGCGTCGGTAGTAGCCAGGTCGGCCCAACAAAAGGTTCCGGGGTTATAGCTGCTCACTTCCGGCATAACTTGAAATGACTCCTTGCCAAAAATTTCGGAAATCCGGCGCTGACAATATCGCCGCCCGGTACAATCGTCAACCGGGAAATGTCAGTAGAGCGGGGTGGGGCGCCGGGGGGCCGGAGACGCGGGGATAGCCATCTATCGCTCAGCGATTGGATCCGTCTAACTCTCGGGGTCCCGGAGAGTGAGGATCGCCCCGGTGTTGCCCGGCGCCGTTTTGTTCCCGGTTTGTCCCCGGGCGCTCCCCGGCGACCTAACCGAAGCGGCCGGTAATATAGGCTTCGGTTCGTTCGTCTTTAGGCGTGGTGAAGATCTGCCGGGTCTCGCCGTACTCAATTAACTCGCTGACCTTATCCTCCCGGGGGGTGAGGAAGGCGGTAGAATCGGAAACCCGGGCCGCCTGCTGCATATTGTGGGTTACGATGACGATGGAGTATTCCCGGGACAGTTCCCGCATCAGTTCCTCGATGGCCAGAGTGGAGATGGGGTCCAGGGCGGAGCAGGGTTCGTCCATCAGGATTACCCGGGGTTCCACGGCCAGGGCGCGGGCGATGCAGAGGCGCTGCTGCTGTCCGCCGGACAGGGAGAGCGCGCTCTCCTTCAGCCGGTCCTTAACCTCGTCCCACAGGGCGGCGCGGCGGATGGATTGCTCTACCAGTCCGGGCAGGTCGCCCTTGAATCCGTTGACCCGGGGGCCAAAGGCCACGTTGTCGAAAATGGACTTGGGAAAGGGGTTGGGCCGCTGGAACACCATCCCAATCTGATAGCGAATCTCCGTCGGGTCCACGTTGGCATCGTACAAGTTGGCGCCGTCAAATAGTACCTGGCCCGTCATGTGAAAGGTGGGTATCAGGTCGTTCATCCGGTTGAAGCAGCGAAGCAGGGTGCTCTTGCCGGAACCGGAGGGGCCGATGACGGCGGTTATCCGGTTGGGCTCCATACCCATGCTCACGTCGCTGATGACCATGGTCGAGCCGTAGTACACGGTTAAATTAGCAGTGCGAATTACCGGCTCCGTCTCTACTGCCAAGGGGTCTTATCCCTCCGTCCGGGTTTGGAACTTGTTGCGCAGGAATACGGCCAGGGCGTTCATCGCCAGCAACAGCGCCAGCAGCACGATGATGCCGGCGGCGGCGGCCTCGTGGAAGCCCTCCTGGGGCCGGGACACCCAGTTGAAAATCTGGATGGGCAGCACGGTAAAGCGGCTCAGCGGGCTGTCCGGAGCGAAAGGCACAAAGGTCAAGGCGCCCATCACGATCAGCGGCGCCGTTTCGCCGATGGCCCGGCTCACCGCCAGGATCACCCCGGTAAGGATGCCGGGGAAAGCCTGGGGCAGGATCAGGTGCCAGATGGCCTGCCAGCGGGTCGCCCCCAGGGCATACCCGCCCTCCCGGATGGAGGGCGGCACGGCCCGGATGGCCTCCCCCGCTGCGATGATGACGATGGGCAGCACCAGCAGGGCCAGGGTGAGCCCGCCGGCAATGACGCTCTTGCCCAGGGCCAGGAAGCGCACGAAGATTTCCAGCCCCAGGATGCCGTAAACGATGGAAGGCACTCCGGCCAGGTTGGAGATGTTTATCTGGATGATCCGGGCGAACCAGTTGCGGGCGGCGTACTCTTCCAGGTAGATGGCCGCGCCCACGCCAAAGGTGAAGGCCAGGGCGCCGGCCAGCAGCACCACGTAAATGCTGCCCAGCAAGGCCGCGTGGATGCCCGCCTGCTCCGGCTTGCGGGAGGGGAAATTGGTGATGAAAGACCAGTTGACCCGGGTAATCCCGTCGGAAATGATGTCGTAGAGCAGGGCCCCCAGCATCGACAGGCCGATGCATACGGCAATCAGGCACAGGACGTGGAAAATATGTCCCTCGAGCTTGCGACGGTTCATCCGCCGCCGGAACTCTCCCTGGCTGATGATCGCCATTATTCGTACACCTCCCGGAACCGCCGGACTACGTACTGGCTCAACAGGTTCATTCCCAGGGTGATGACAAAGAGGCTCAGTCCCACGGCGAAGATGGTCTTGAAGGACAGGGTGCCGGTGGGCGTGTCGCCCAGGCTGACCTGCACAATGTAGGCGGTCATTGTTTCGATCGGTACAAAGGGGTTGAAGGTAAAGTTGGGGTTCTGCCCGGCGGCCACCGTAACAATCATCGTCTCGCCGATGGCCCGGGACATTGCCAGGATGAAGGCCGCCACAATGCCCGACAGGGCCGCCGGTATCACCACCCGAGTGGATACTTCCAGCTGGGTGCTGCCCAGGGCGTAGGCTCCTTCCCTTAATGAGCGGGGCACCGCCCGCATGGCGTCCTCGCTCAGGCTGGAGACCATGGGCAGAATCATTATGCCCATCACGATGGAGGCGCTCAGCCCGTTAAAGACGGAGATTTCGATGAAGGAGATGTGGTCGGCGATGTCCCGCAGGATGGGAGTTACAAATAGCAGGGCAAAGTAGCCGTAAACCACCGTGGGGATGCCGGCCAGCACTTCCAGGACCGGTTTCAGCACCCGCCGCACCGCATCCGGGGCGTACTCGCTCAGGTAGATGGCGCTGAGCAACCCCAGGGGCAGGGCGACGAACATCGCTCCCACCGAGGTGAGCAGCGTGCCGGTAACCAGGGGCAGGATACCGAAGTGCTTGGAGGCGAACAGGGGCGTCCACTTGGTGCCGGTTACGAACTCAAAGATCGAAACTTCCTGGAAGAAAAGGGCCGCCTCGAAAATCAGCACCGACACGATGCCGATGGTGGTGAAGATGGAAACGATGCTGCACAGGAAGAGGATGGCCTTGATTATCCGCTCCGGCAGGTACTTGTTCCATGGGGAGGGAAGGCCGAACCGGGACTTGACGGCACTGAACCAGAACCTGGCGCTGAAGGCGGTACGGGCAAGGATAATTCCAGGTCGGGCCAAGGCGACTCACCCCTTTAGTTTAAGCCGATACCCGCTCGCCGGGGACCGGCTCGTTCTCCTTAAGGCGGATACGTCATTATGGTTTGCGGTTCAAGAACTGGCCGGCCGCAAGCGGCTACCGGCAACCGCCCCACAGGATAATCCAGCCCTCCTCGGATTAACAACCGCTTTTCAGTTAATAAATGTTTAACTTTCGTTAAAAATTTGTTTGCCGGCCGGGGATTAAGCTACGATTGCCCGGGCCCGCCTACCATCTCTCCATCTCTGTCTGACCGGAGGCTTCGTACAGATTAAGCTGCGATTGCCCGGGGCGCGCTTCTCCAGGTACATGGCCCGCTCAAGCCCGTAAGGTTAAGCTACGGATTGCCCGGGGCGCGCCCCGGCGTTGCGAACCGGAAAGGTCCAGGCAGTGCTATAATTGCGACCATCCCCCTTTCAGGAGCTACATTGAACCGGAAACTGACTTTGAGTGTGGTGGACCAGTCGCCGGTGCGGGCGGGCGGCACGGCGGCCGACGCCCTGCGCGATACTATCGAGCTGGCGGTGGCCGCCGAATCCCTGGGCTATTACCGCTATTGGCTGGCCGAACACCATAACCTGCCCAACTTTGCCGGCACCAGCCCGGAGGTGCTGGCCGGCCAGGTGGCGGCGCGCACCAACACCATCCGGGTGGGCAGCGGCGGCGTGATGCTGTCCCATTACAGCGCGCTGAAGGTGGCCGAGAGCTTTCGGATGCTGGATTCCCTCTACCCCGGCCGCATCGACCTGGGAGTGGGCCGGGCCCCGGGCAGCGACCACCTGACCGCCGCCGCCCTGGCTTATCCCGGCAATCCCAACGACATCCAGCATTACCCCCGGCAGGTGGTGGATTTGCTGGGCTACCTGTCCGGCGGGCTGGAGACGGGCCATCCCTTTGCCGCGGTGCAGGCCGGCCCCGGGGAAAAGGAGACCGCCCCGGAGGTGTGGCTGCTGGGTTCCCGCTACGAGAGCGCTTACATGGCCGCCCGCCTGGGCTTGCCCTTTGCCTACGCTCACTTTTTCGGCCTGGGCGTGGCGGAAGGCCCGGAGATTGTGGAGGGTTACCGCAAGCAGTTCGAGCCGTCCCGATTCTTGTCCCGGCCCAAGGTCAACGTGGGAGTGCAGGTGCTTTGCGCTGAAACCGAGGAGGAGGCCTTGCGTATCGCCGCCAGCCGCAACCTGGGCCGCTTGTATTCCATAACCAACCGGGCCCGGGGCATACCGTCGGTGGAAGAGGCGTTGCGTTACGACTATCAACTCAACGAACTGGCCTTTGTCCGCCAATACCGCCAGGTCTGCGTGGATGGCGCTCCCCCGCAGGTCAAGGCCCGGCTGGAGTCCCTGGCCCGGGCCTACCAGACTGACGACTTGAGCATCGTAACTATCTGCCACGACTACGCCGACCGGTTGCGCTCTTACCAGCTGGTGGCGGAGGTTTGCGGGCTGGGGGCGCCGGAGACGGACGAAGCAGTTTAGCGGTTAGCCTGTAGTTGGCGGCTGAGTGAAACCTTCCGCCAGCGCCGGCGGTCAATTTCCACCCGGCCCATATTCCGGGGATGCAGTGCGGGGCTGGCGGAGCCGGTGTCTAGGCGAGGATAGACCGGCTCGGCTTCGACTTGGGAGCGGGTCGGCAAAGGAGCCGGCGTCTATGCGAGAATGGGCTGGCTCCTGCTTCGTTCTCCCAATGCGTTCTCCCAAGCCTGGAAAAGTCAACTGCGGAATTCTTCGGCTACCGGAGTCTTCAATCAGGAAAGTCGCTATTGCCCAAAGGCGTCTATGACCCGCTGGTAGGAGGCGACCGGGTCGTTAACGGTGAAGGGGGCTACTACGGGGAGTTGCAGGCCCCGGGCGCGCCGCGCTTCTATAGCGGCCCGGCATTCCTCCGGGCGTCCTACTATCGCCACCTGGTCCTGCATTTCCTGGCTGATGGCGCTGGCCGCCGCCCGGGTATCGCCCTGTTGTAGCGCTCCTTCCGCCGCGGCCATCTCCCGGTCAAAGCCCATGCCCCGGAAAAAGTTGCGGTAGAAGGAATTGCCGGCGTAACGGGCAATCTGCAATTGCAGGCTCGCCCGGGCTTCGGCCAGCGCCGCGCCGGTGTCCTCGGCCACCGCCACCCGCACGTAGCCGGCGACGTCTATTTCCGACGGGTCCCGGCCGGCTTTGGCGGCGCCGCGGCGCAGCTGCCGGACGGCCTGCTCCAGATAGCCGGTGGCGGTCCAGTTGAGCAACACTCCGTCGGCCAGCTCGCCGGCCAGTTCCAGCATTTGCGGCCCCAGGGCGGCGATGTAAACCGGCGGCGGTTCCGCCGGCGCCGCCGCGCCCAGGCCGGCGCGTCCCCCGGTGTTAAAAATCGGGCCGGTGTAGTCGATACCCTCGCCCCGGAGCAGGCGGCGGACGAGGGTAAGGGTTTCCCGCATCCGGGTCAGGGGGCGTTGGAAGGGAATGCCGTGGGCCTCCTCCACCGACGGGCGATGCCCCACGCCCAGGCCCAGGACAAAGCGGCCGCCGGACAGGGTTCCCAGCCCGGCGGCGGACATGGCAGTCAGCATCGGCGTGCGATAGTAGATGGGCAGGATGCCGGTCGCCAGCTTGACCCGCTCGGTGCCGGCGGCCAGAAAGGCAAGTTGGGTCAGCGAGTCCCGGCCCGAACCTTCGGGAACCCAGATCATTTCATAGCCCCGGCTTTCGGCCCGGGCCGCCAGTTCCTGAAAGTCCTGCGGGGAAAGCTGCGGGTCGTTCTCCAGCCGGAGGGCGATGCGGCTCATAACGGCGCTCCTGTGTCGGTCTCTTGTGTTGGTCTCCGGCGCTGGTCGGAGATTCCGGCCTGGTTAAACGCCCAGCTGCCGGGCCAGGTCAGGGAAATCTACGGCTACCACGTCAAAGGACGGATCGGGGGTGGGGTCGGGCGTAACGTCGGGGCCGTGTTCCATGGGGCGAGGCACGAAACCGGCTCTCAGTCCTGCTTGCTGCGCCGCCCGCAAGTCGCCCTGGTGGGCCGCCGTCATCATCACCTGCTCCGGGCGCAGGCCCAGCAGCGCCACGGCGGTCAGGTAGCTTTCCGGGTCGGGCTTGTAGTGGCGGGCTACTTCGGCGCCCAGGATGCAGTCCCAGGGCAGGCCGCCGAACTTGGCCATATTGGTCAGCAGCGCGATGTTGCCGTTGGACATCGGGGCGATGATGTAGCGGTGCTTGAGCCGGTACAGCCCCGGAACCGCGTCGGCCCAGGGGCGGAGGCGGTGCCAGAAAAAGTTGACCTCGGCCTTCTCGGCGCCGGTCAGCCCGTCAATGTCGAACTCGGCCAGCGTCTCCTCCAGGGACATCCGGTGCAGGGCGTCCAGGTTGGTCCAGGGCAATTCTCCGGAGCGAACCTGGTCCATAAAGGGACGGTACTTGCCGCGCCAGGCGTCGGCAAAGGCGGCCCAATCCCGTTCAATACCCCGGGCCTGGCCGAAGGTGGCGCATTGCTCGATGACGCTGCCGCGCCAGTCCACCACGGTGCCGAAAACGTCGAAGATCAGGGCCTTAACTTCAGGAACCGGCATAATTCCTCCCGGTAAGCGGTCTGGTAGCGATCTGGAGCAGCGAATCCCGGCACCTCTCCGCGCCCTTGCGGTCTCCGGCGCCGCGATGCCTTTTTAGCCCGGAGACGCAGTGGACACGGAGATTTGGAGATTTTGCCGAGGTTAAGCGAGCTGGCTTACCGCCGCGCGCACGGCGTCGTAATCCGGCTCGGTGGCCGGCGAGGGGGCTACCCAGCGGTAGCGGACGACGCCTTCTCCGTCCACCACTACCACCGCCCGGTTGGCTGCCACGTAGCCTTCCATCCCGGCCAGGTTGGGCAGGGCCACAGCGTAAGCCTCCACCGCCTGCCGGTTAAAGTCGCTGAGGAAGGGGTAGTTCACGCCGTTGTCGTCGGCCCACTTCTTCTGGGAAAAGGGCGGGTCAACGCTGATGCCCACTACCTGGGCGTTCATCGAGTTAAACTGTTCCAGCTGGTCGCGCAAGGCACAAGCCTCGGTGGTACAAACCCCGGTAAAAGCGCCGGGGAAAAAAGCCAGCACCACGTTTTTGCCCCGGAACTCGCTCAGACTCCGCTGGTTGCGGTCGGTATCGTAGAGAGTAAAGTCCGGGGCGGACTGTCCAACTTCTGCTGCCATGATTCAGTCTCCTAAAGTAAGATTGCACCGCCGGGCTATCTTACCATATTCCACGCCTCGCTGTAGCGCGGCGCGGCCGGCACAACGAGATCTTTTACTGACCGGTAAAAGGCCCGGCTGACTTGCTGCATCGGAGCGTGCCGGCCGGCGCGCGCCGGCCGGCTTATATCTATGGTAAACTGAAGCGTCCCACCCCCAATTTGATTTGCAACAGGTATGGAGCGAACCCGTAATGTTCTTTGATTCCAGACGTTCCGCCGTGCTGGCGAAAAACGGAATGGTAGCTACCAGCCAGCCCCTGGCGGCCCAGGCCGGGCTGCAAGTGTTAATGCAGGGGGGCAATGCGGTGGATGCGGCGGTGGCCGCCGCCGCCGCTCTCAACGTAGTGGAACCCGAATCCACCGGCGTGGGCGGCGATATGTTCGCCCTGATTTGGAACGACCGGGAAAAACAGGTCCGCGCCCTCAACGGCAGCGGTCGGGCTCCGGCCGCCGCCTCCATTGACCAGCTGCGGGCCGCCGGCCATACCCGGATGCCCGGCGAAGGCGCCTTTTCGGTGTCGGTTCCCGGCACGGTTCACGGCTGGGAAACCATTCTGCAAGCCCACGGCTCTATGTCGCTGGCTGAGACGCTGCAACCGGCGATCCGCCACGCCGAGGAGGGGTTTCCGGTTACCGACTTTATCGCCTACCAGTGGTCGGGCCAGCAGGCCCGGCTGGCGGCCTTGCCCTCGGGCCAGGAAATGCTGCTCAACGGACGTCCGCCCCGCCAGGGGGAGGTAATGCGTCTGCCGACCCTGGCCCGTACCCTGCGAGCCATTGCCGAAGGCGGTTCCGCCGCCTTTTACCACGGGGAGCTTGCCGGCAAGATCGCCTCCTTCGTCCAGGAACAGGGGGGGTGGATTACCACCGGGGATTTGGCGGCCCATACTTCCGATTGGGACGAGGCGATCGCCACCGATTACCGGGGCATTACCTGCTGGGAATGTCCCCCCAACGGCCAGGGCATCGCCGCCCTGGAGGCCCTGAACATCGCCGAGGGGTTTGACCTCAAGGGAATGGGCGCGCAAACGGCGGATAGCTACCATCACCTGATTGAGGCGATGCGTCTGGCCTTTGCCGACGCCTATCGCTACGTGGCCGACCCCCGCCGGGTCGAGGTTCCCCTGACGGCGCTGACTTCCAAAGCCTACGCCGCCCGCCGGCGGGAATTGATTGACTCGGCGAAGGCTATGCCCTACGCTCCCGTTGGCGACGTTGATAACTTCTTTAATGGCGGCAATGGCGGCGGCGACACGGTGTATATCAGCTGTGTGGATGGTCAGGGCAACGCCTGTTCCTTCATCAACAGCGTTTACATCAACTTTGGCAGCGGGCTGGTGGTGCCGGATACCGGCATAGTACTGCAAAACCGGGCGGCCCTGTTCTCCCTGGAAGCCGACCATCCCAACGCCCTGGCCCCGGGCAAGCGGCCCTATCACACCATCATCCCGGCCCTGGCCACGGTGGATGGCGAGTTGTACCTGTGCTACGGGGTGATGGGCGGGTTTATGCAGCCGCAGGGCCACCTGCAAGTCATCTGCAATATGGTGGACTTCGGGATGGAACCGCAGCAGGCATTGAACGCTCTGCGCTTCCAGGTCATCGGCGACACGACGCTGGTGGAGGAGGGCCTTTCCCCGGAGGTAATGGCTGAGCTGCAAAGCCGGGGCCACCGGCTGAACCTGGTCAGCGGCCACGCCCGGGTGGGCATGGGCGGCGGGCAGATAATCCGCCGCAACCTGGAAACGGGCGTCCTCTGGGCCGGCTCGGAACCCCGCAAGGACGGCTGCGCCGTGGGGTTTTAGGGGGCGGGGGCGGGAAGGGGGTATAGTATAGCCCGGTTAAGCCCGGTTTTCTCCGAACCCCGTCCTGAGCCAGTCCGGCAGGGTTTCAATGGGCCGCAGATCCTCCAGTCGTTTGGTAAGTTTGAAAGTTATGCTCTGACTTTTCTCAAGCATAATTTACCAACCCTGAAGCTCCCTCCGCCAACTTTAACCCCACTCTTTTCCCCCTTGATAAATGATTCGGGTCACCGCACGGTTCGTTCAATCCGGCCCTGAGCAAATTCCACGTCTCTCCAGAGGCGTATTCTTTCGCGGGCCGCCGCCTTTACCCGCCGCTCCAATTTCGTCAGATAGCGATAAAAGTCTTCTCTGACCGATTTCGGCTCGCCTTCCCGAAGCATGTGGATGTATTCGGATACAGCAGCTATATATCCAGACAGCAGGGCTTCGTACTCTTCGCTTTTCTCGTGGTACTCGGACAGCGATTGCTGGTGTTCGTCAACGTACCGGTTGTATCGTTCCAGATCCAGCACGTACGTGTTTTTGTTTATCTCCACGACCCGGAAAATGACGCTGTCCTCACTGACCAGGCAAGGGTCTCGGGTAGGGTTGTTGTCTCCTTTGGTGACATATTTGCGTGGATACCCCCCGATTACGGATTGCTGGATGCGATGGATTATGTATTCAGTGCCGATTAAGTTGGGCGTCTGGAAAAGGGAGGAGCAATTCTCCCCGCCCTTTACGTCGGCTCTGCTGAACCGGAAGGTTATTATATCCCCAGCCTTTAAGGAGTCAGCGAAGGGAGCCGGTTCAAAGATAACCTCATCTCCGCAGTCAATCGCCGGACGCATGCTGCCGGTGCAGGCGATTCTGACCGGGAACTCCCTGATGAATATATAGACGTTTTCCTGAATCCACTGCCGGGAGGTTTTTTCCAGTTCCCGCCGGTTCACGTAAGTATGCCCCCGGAAGTAATTTCCCTTGTGCCGGTTGAAACTCACGATATACTCTTCCAGGCCTCTTCCCGGGAAAAGCATCACCACTTTTCGAATTATCCGGTCATCCAGAGCATCCGGGACGTAGATGCTCAACTTCACCAGAACCCCGAAATTGGAGCCGGCCGTAGCCGTAACCTGAGGTTCCCACACCGGAAACGGAGTCGGCGTCGGTCTGGGCGTGGGTGTGGGCGTGGGCGTGGGTGTAGGCGTGGGCGTAGGTGCAGGCGTGGGTGTAGATGCAGGCGTGGGCGTAGGTGTGGCTGTCGGCGTAGGCGTGGGTGTAGGTGCAGGCGTGGGCGTAGGTGTGGCTGTCGGCGTAGGCGTGGGTGTAGGTGCAGGCGTGGGCGTGGGTGTAGGCGTAGGCGTGGGTGTAGGTGCAGGCGTGGGCGTGGGTGTAGGCGTAGGCGTGGGTGTAGGTGCAGGCGTGGGCGTGGGTGTGGCTGTCGGCGTAGGCGTGGGTGTAGGTGCAGGCGTGGGCGTGGGTGTAGGCGTAGGCGTAGGTGTTGGCGTAGGTCTGGGTGTCGGGGCAGGCGTGGGCGCCGGGGACGCCGCGGCGTTTCCGGCATCCGGAGTTGGAGTCGGAGTCGGAGCCGGGGCGCTGGCAACGCACCCGGACGCCAGCAGCGCCGCCAGCATCAGGGCAGCGGGCCATAGCCGCAGGATAAGTCGAATCAACTGAACCCCAATTTCTTTTCGTTCAGGCTGACGTAGCGGCCACCGCTGCCAATTACCACATGGTCCAGCAGGTCGATGCCCAGCAATTTGCCGGCGGCCACCAGTTCCCGGGTGATGGCGGCGTCTTCCGGGCTGGGTGTGGGGTCGCCGGAGGGATGGTTGTGGACGATGATGATGGAAGGCGCGTTGTCCCGCACCGCCGGGCGAAAAACCTCTGCGGCCCGGACGATGGAACTGTTGACGTTGCCCACATATATTTCCTGGGTATCCAGCACCTGGTTCTTGGTGTTCAACAGCAATACCCGCAGGTGTTCCTGGGTCAGGGCGGCCATTTCCCCTTGCAGCAGGTTGGCTACATCCTGGGGGGAGTGAATCACCGCTCGCTCCTCGGGCGCCAGGGAGATGAAGCGGCGGCCCAACTCCAGAGCGGCCATCAGTTGGCAAGCCTTGGCCTCGCTCAAGCCGCGCTCGGCGCACAACTCGGCGAAAGAGCTGCGTCCCAGTCCGTCCAGCCCCTTGAAGCGAGCCAGCAGGCGATTGGACATCGCCAGTACGTTCTCGCCCTGGATGCCGGTGCGGAGCAGTATGGCGATCAGCTCGGCGTTGCTCAAGTTGCGAGAGCCGGCGTCCCGCAGCCGTTCCCGGGGCCGCTCTCCCTGGGGCAGATCCCGAATCATCGGCTGGTAGGCGCCAGACCGGCCGCCGGCCGGCGCTCCCATCGCATCAACCGCGGCGTCTGCCGGATGCTTTGCCGCCGGCGCAGCGGTTACAACCATCTTCTCCCCTCCATACCCGTAAACCGTATCGCCGTCAGATTAATGGGAGCGGTCCAGTGGCGCAACGGGGAAGTGTCAGTAGGGGGCGAAATCAGGCGGAACCGGCCGGCTGGAGGCCCGAAGATTGGCCCTTCATCGCCCAGGTGTCAGTGGGGGCGAAATCAGGCGGAACCGGCCGGGGGGCCGGGCTGCCTGCCCGGCCCATGGGGTCAGGGCCGGACGACTTCGATTTGATAGCGCTGGTCAAAGGCTTGTTCAATGGCCGATTCTACCCGGTCTCTTACCTCGGGATGCGACATTTCTTCAATCAACATTCTGCCGATGACGGCACTCCGGAAAGGCAACACCAGCTTGCTGCCGTCATCGGAAAAACGAACGTCGCTGACGCCACATTCTCGCAACAGGGCGCCCAGGGGGTGCTTTTGCCCCTTCACCTGTACCAGCGTGGTAATTACTTCACCCCAGCGTTCCGGCAAGTTATCCGGCGCCGGGCGGGGAGCGGGCACGGTAGCCTGGTGCCGGTCGGCGGCGGCCTTCCGTTCATCGACCTCGGCCTCTCGCTGGTCGGCGGTATCCTCCCGGTGGTCGGCAGCGGTCTCTCGTTCTCCGGCCCGACGGAGGGCTTCTCTGGCGGCGATTTCCCGTTCTTCGGCCCGGCGTATCGCCGCGGCGGCGGCTTCGCCGTGTTCCGTTGCCCGGGCAACGGCTTCAGCAACGGCGGCGCCGTGTTGCTTCAAGGCAATTTCGTAGTCGTCGGCGCTGGCCTGATACCGGTTAGCCGCCTCTTCCCTCAGGTTGGCTGCCGACTCCGCTTCATTGGAGGCGGTTTCTCTTTCGTTGGCGGCGGCCTCCCGCGCCTCGGCCCGGCGGATGGCCTCCCGGGCCAGGTCCAGCTCAGCGTCATTCCTGGCGGCGTCATACAGCGTAATTGCCGCTTCCAGGTCAGCTATGGCGGCCTCATGTTCCGCGACGGCCGCTTCATGTTCCGCAATGGCTACTTCGTGATCGGTAACGGCAATGGCCCGTTCTACGGCAACCTTTTCGAGACTGGCGACGGCTTCATCCAGGTCATTCAAGCTGGCTTCCCGCGCTTCGGCCTGGCGGATTGCCGCTACGAAACCGGCTTCCCGCGCTTCGGCCTGGGCCATGGTCGTGGCGAGAGCGGCTTCCCTTTCTTCAATCTGGCGTTCCTTATAGCCGGCTGTGGCTTCCCGCTCTTCGTTCAGCGCCGCCATGAGTCGGGTAAAGAGCCGGTCTTGTTCCTGCTGGACCAGAAGCAGCGCATCGGGACGGTTCACATAGTGCAGAATCTCGATAACGTGGCCCATAAGGGTCAACGTTTTGGTCTCGTCCACGTCATCCATCCCGCGATGGGCTTCCTGATTCCTGACCTCGGTTATAAAATGCACTCCGCTGCGTATGGTGTGGGAACCCTTGAAAGGCTCGTGGAAGAGTTCTTCCCAGTTTTGCTTATCCGTCAGAATAGACCGCAATATACCAAAGTCGATGGCCGCCTCAACCTGATTGTTGTGCTGCGCCAGGGAATTCTTGAAATTGGCTGCCCGGTGTTCATCGTTGAGACACCGGTAGATCGCCTCTTCCAGACTCCAGCCCCGCTTACGCCGCAGATACCGCACCACGAAAGGCCGCATGGCGTCCAGGTAAAGGTCCAGGCAACGGCGTATTGCCTCCAGGTTTGGGTAGTTGGATGGGTCGGCAGTAACCATGCTTCCCTCTTGGCCTCCTCTCCGGGCAATCCTCCGGACAATTCACCCCTTGCCCCAAGGTATATTATCCAACCCCGGTTGCCCCTGCAACCGCTTCACGGGCGCGGCGCTCCCGCGCCCGTGAAGCGGGGAAGCGGGTCAGCCGGCGGCGGCCCAGGAGGTTATCCGCCGGGGGGTCAGCTTGATGACCGGGTTGGCGGCGAGGTCCATCGCCCGGTACTGGGGATATTTTTCCCGGAGCAGCGCAATGGCTTTGGCTTGTTCCGCCTCCGGGCCGGTTCCGGTCAGCAATTCCGCCGCGCCGGTTACCAGGATATACCAGAGCCGGTTCCAGTCGGGTTCGTAGTGGTCCACCACCAGCGCGGCTTGGGGGTTGGCCCGCAGGTTGCGGACGCGGCGCAGGCGGGTCAGGTCGGCGGTGCGCTTGGGTTTTTGGTCCAGGACGGAGTAGATGGTGTAGTATGTGGTCTGGCGCTCCAGGGCGAAACATACCGGGATGACGTGGGGTGCGCCAGACCGGTCGGCGGTAGCGAGACGTCCCACCGGGGCGGCGGCCAGCCGTTGGGCCTGTTCTGCGGTCAGTTGCAGCGGGGTTTTCAACTCCGTCCCGCTCCCTGGAAGTTCATTACGCGACGCTTTACCGGGGCTTTCCGGTTGTAAGAGGTTGTAATAAAGGCTGGCGCTTGGCCCATAGTCCCCCGGCCAGGTTGCGAACTAGGCGCGGGCGGACTAATCCTTTCAGACGACTCAAACGACATTGACTGATGACAACTCAGTTGCGAACCAGGCGCGGGCGGACTAGGGGTTGGCACACTGGTTGGCAACACCAAGGGGCAACAACGGGTCAGCAACGGAGATTATACCATTGGCTCCGGGCGGCGGTTAAGGGAAAGGAGCCGGGATGGCAGGGTTTTAGTTGCTGCCGGCCGGTTACCCCTCCGCCCGGCCCGGCTGGTATAGTGAGCAAAGGCAGGGGGAATCGACCGGTGGGGAGACGCTCAACTTGACAGCTTGACTTGACAGCTTGACTTGACAACTTGATAACTTGACTTGCGGCGGCAAGCAGGGGAAAGCCCGCGGCTCCGACCCGAACTGCCCGCCGGTCCGGGATGGGCGGGGCCGCAGCGGGAGCCAAATCTAAAATGGGGAGATGCGAGTTATGGGTAAGCTGGATGACAAGGTAGCCCTGATTACCGGCTCGGGCCGAAACATCGGACGGGCCACCGCCTTGAAGTTCGCTGCGGAGGGCGCCGATATTATCGTCAACGCCCGCAGCAACCGGGAGGAGGCGGAAGCAGTTGCCGCCGAGGTGCGCGCCCTGGGCCGCCGGGCCTTGCCCCTCCTGGCCGACGTGTCCAGCAGGGAACAGGTGGACCGGATGGTGCGGCTGGCCCTGGACGAGTTCGGCCGGATTGACATTCTGCTCAACAATGCCGCCATCCGGCCCCACAAGCCCTTTCTGGAGTTGACCCTGGGGGATTGGGAGTACGTGCGGGGCGTGGTGCTGGACGGCGCCTTCTACTGTACCCAGGCGGCGCTGCCATCGATGGTGGCGAACAACTTTGGCCGGATACTCTTCTTCACCGGCGACGGCGCCTGGGCCGGCGGCGCCCAGCGCGGCCACGTTTCCGCCGCCAAGATGGGGCTGGTCGGCCTTTCCCGGAGCCTGGCTACCGAATTCGCGCCCCATAACGTGCGGGTCAACGTGGTATCGCCGGGGAGTATCGACACCAGCCGGGCCAATCCGGAATGGTATCCGGGCCGTCAGACCCCCAACGCTTCGGGCATTCCGCTGGGCCGTCAGGGACGGACGGAGGAGATCGCCGCCGCCTGCCTGTTTCTGGTCAGCGACGACGGCGGTTTCATCACCGGCCAGACCCTGCACGTCAACGGCGGCGCCGCCTTTTTCTGAAAACCGGCCGGGGCGGATTATCCGCCCCCTCCGTTCCGAATGATCCGCGCATAGCGTAACTTCCGGGTTATAAACCCGCCCCGTGGTTCCCGCCCGGAGGAGCCGCCGGGGGATCTGCCGGGGGATCGGGCGGGACGGCAGCCGGGAGCCTAACCCGGAAATTCAATGGCCGGTTCGTCAATTTCCGGCGAAACCTCCCGCCCGGCAAGGCCGCCGGGCGGGGCGGGGCCCAGGACGGCCCGCAGGGCTTGCCGCAAGGTTCTGGCGAAGACCGGTTCCAGGTCCGGCGTGCGGGTCAAACCGCTGCGGGCCGTCTCGGGCAGGACGCAGCGGGACAGGCCCAGCCGGGCCGCTTCCACCAGCCGCCGCTCTACCTGCGGCACGGTGCGCAGTTCGCCGCTCAGTCCCACCTCTCCAAAGGCCGCCAGGTCCGGTTCCAGGGGGCGGTTGTAGAGACTGGAGGCGATGGCCAGGGCGATGCCCAGGTCGGCAGCCGGTTCATTGACCCGGAACCCTCCGGCCACGCTGACGATAATGTCCTGGCCGGCCAGTTCCAACCCGGAGCGCCGGGAGGCCACGGCCGCCAGCAGCAGCAACCGGTTATAGTCCACCCCGTTAGCCACCCGCCGCGGGACCGGGGCATAGGCCGGCGCGGTCAAGGCCTGAATTTCCAGCAACAGCGGGCGCGTACCCTCCAGGGCCGGGATCAAAGCCGCGCCCACGGCTTGCTCGTAACGCTGGGACAGCAGCGCCCGGGAAGGGTCGGGAACCTCGACCAGGCCCTGCCCGGTCATCTCGAAAACGCCGACTTCCGTGGTGGAACCAAAGCGGTTTTTGCCGCTGCGCAGCACCCGATAGGTATTGATTTCCGGCCCCTCCAGGTACATCACCACGTCCACCATGTGCTCCAGGACGCGCGGGCCGGCCAGGGAGCCGTCCTTGGTCATATGGCCGGCGAGGAATACCGGCACGTTGCGGAGCTTGGCCCAGCGCAGCAACTTCAGACCGCACTCCCGTACCTGGACTACGCTGCCCGGCCCGGAGGGCGCGTCCTGGGTGTAGAGGGTCTGGATGGAGTCGATTATGGCCAGGTCGGGCCGGCATTCCTCCAGCCGGGTTAGCGCCAGGTCAACGTCGGTCTCCGTGACCAGAAAAACCTTGTCCCCGGCGAAGCCCAGGCGCTCCGAGCGCAGTTTCAGCTGGTGGGGAGATTCCTCCCCGCTGAGGTAGGCGACGGTGCCGTCGGCCTCGGAGAGGAATCGGGCCAGTTGCAGCAGCAGGGTGGACTTGCCGACTCCCGGTTCCCCGGCCAGCAACGCCACCGACCCGGTAACGACGCCGCCGCCCAGCACCCGGTTCAGTTCGGCCGAGGGCAATACAATACGCCGCCGCTCCTCCGGGTTAAGCCGGGACAACTCCTGGAGGGTTTCTCCGCCGGGATTCACCCAGGCCTGGCGGGTTGGGCCGGCGGCGACGCCCGGGGCCCGGGTTTCCTGCAAGGGCCGGAGCGAGCCACAGGAAGGCGCCGGACAAAAGCCCAACCACCGGGGGCTTTCGTAGCCGCAATCCTGGCATAGGAAGATAGTGCGCTGCGGCTCGCGCGGTCGGCTCATTGGATAACCTCCTGGATACCGGCCATTATAACAACAACCGGCCCCGGATTAAGGGGCCGGTTGTCAGTAACTGTCGGTTGAGGTTATCGCCAGTACCGGATACCGTACCGACGCAGTCCGATGGAAGACCTGTGCCGGGCCGGTGCCGGTTCTTATGCCGGGCCTAGGCGAGGGTCTGGGCGAGGGTTTGGTCGGGCACCCTGGCGCGAATGACGACTTTCTCCTCCTCCACATCCACCAGGGCCACGTCGCCTTCATTCAGCCGCCCACTCAATAACTCGTCGGACAGGGTATCTTCCACTTCGTTCTGGATGACCCGGCGCAGCGGGCGGGCGCCCAGCACCGGGTCGAAACCCTTCTCTCCCAGGTATTCCCTGGCGGCGTCGCTCAGCTCCAGGGTGATGTTCTTATCCGCCAGTTCCTTTTGCACCATGTCGATCATCAGGTCGACGATGGCGTGAATCTGCTCCCGGTCCAGCTGGTGGAAAACTATGGTGGCGTCGATGCGGTTGAGGAACTCGGGCCGGAAGAAGCGCTTGACTTCATCCATAACCTTGTCCTTCATCCGCTCGTAGGACTGCTGCTGGGTTTGCGCTCCGTCGGACTTCACGCCGAAACCGAGGGTGGTGTCGCGTTTTATCAAGTCGGAACCCAGGTTGCTGGTCATCACGATGATGGAGTTTCGGAAGTCCACCCGCCGTCCCCGGGCGTCGGTCAACTGACCGGCGTCGAAGATCTGCAACAGGATGTTGAACACTTCCGGGTGGGCCTTTTCGATTTCGTCCAGCAGGATGGCGCAGTAGTTCTTGCGCCGGACGCCCTCGGTCAGCTGGCCGCCTTCATCGTAGCCAACATAACCCGGCGGGGCGCCAATCAGCCGAGCGACGGTATGACGTTCCTGGAATTCGGACATATCCAGGCGAATCATATTGTCTTCGTGGCCGAACATTACCTCGGCCAGGGCCCGCACCAATTCCGTCTTGCCCACGCCGGTGGGCCCCAGGAACATAAAAACGCCAATGGGGTGGCGGGGGTCTTTCAGCCCGGCCCGGGCGCGGCGCACCGCCCTGGAGATATTAACGATGGCTTCATCCTGGCCGATGATGCGCTTGTGGAGGTCGTCTTCCATATGGATCAGCCGCGCCGTCTCCTCGGCGGCCAGCCGGGTTACCGGAATCCCGGTCCACATACTGACGACCTCGGCGATGTCTTCTTCGGTAACTGTGGAGCGGCCCCTGGAGCGGTCTTCCTGCCATTCCTCTTTGAGGCTGTCCAGGTCTTCATTCAGATTCAATTCCCGGTCGCGCAGTTCCGCCGCCGCCTCGTACTGCTGGGAGGCGATGGCGGCGTCCTTTTCCCGGCGGACCCGGTCCAGCACTTCCATGGCGTCCTTGACTGAAGAGGGGGTAACGCTGCCGCGCAGGCGCACCCGGGAACCGGCCTCGTCCAGCAGGTCGATCGCCTTGTCCGGCAGGAAACGGTCGGGGATAAAACGGGTAGCCAGGGTGGCGGCGGCCCGCACCGCATCTTCGGTTATGTCAACGTTGTGATGGTCTTCGTAATTGCCCTTGACGCCCATGAGTATTAGCAGCGTCTCGTCGGAATTGGGTTCTTCCACCCGCACCGGCTGCAACCGGCGTTCCAGGGCCGGGTCGCGCTCCACGTATTTCCGGTAGTCATCCAGCGTGGTAGCCCCGATGCACTGGATTTCGCCCCGGGCCAGGGAGGGCTTGAGGATGTTGGAGGCGTCCACCGCCCCTTCCGCGGCGCCGGCCCCGACCAGGGTATGCACTTCGTCAATGAACAGGACGCAGTTGCCGGCGTTCTTTATTTCCTCGATGACCTTCTTCAACCGTTCTTCGAACTCGCCCCGGTACTTGGTTCCGGCCACCAGGGCGCCCATATCCAGGGTAACCAGCCGCTTGCCCTGGAGGGTTTCGGGGATTTCGCCGCTGTAGATTTGCTGGGCCAGGGCCTCGACGATGGCGGTCTTGCCGACGCCGGGTTCGCCGACCAGCACCGGGTTGTTCTTGGTACGGCGGCTGAGTATCTGGACCACTCGCTGGATTTCCTGGTCGCGGCCAATAACCGGGTCCAGCTTCCCGTCCCGGGCCGCATTGGTCAGGTCAATACCCAGTTGGTCGAGGGTGGGGGTGCGGGTGCCGGTGCGGGAACTTTGAGCGCCGCTGCCGGTGGCGCTGTTGCTGAGGATGCGGTGAGTTTCGGCCCGAACTTTCTCCAGGGTAACGCCGAGGCTTTCCAGGACGCCGGCGGCGACGCCCTCGCCCTCCCGGAGCAGACCGATAAGCAGGTGTTCCGTGCCGATGTAGGTGTGGTTCATCCGGCGGGCTTCGTCAACGGCCAGTTCCACCACCTTCTTGGCCCGGGGTGTTAAGCCGATCTCGCCCTGGGCCGGCTTCTCCCCGCGCCCGATGATGAACTCCACCGCCGACCTGACCTTGCTCAGGTCCACCCCCAGGCCGGAGAGTACCCGGGCGGCCACACCTTCCGTTTCTCGCACCAGTCCCAGCAGGATATGTTCGGTGCCGATGTAGTTGTGGTTAAACCGTTGGGCTTCTTCCTGGGCCAGGGACAGAACTCTCCGCGCTCGTTCCGAGAACTTTTCGAATCTACTTCCCATAATACCGCTCCTGTTGGGCCAGACGGGGCTGCTTCACCGAGCTGAAAGCATTTTCGGAAGGGTTCGCCGGGTTGCTATGACGTTGCCATGACCCGGGTCTCTACAACGAAGCAGTTCTCCCGCTACTGTTTCGGGCTCGGGGAACCTGCCCAACATAATGATGACCTAAATTATATGGCACCTGATTTAACGATGTAAAGTTTTCCGCCTACCTGACGCCAAACAAGTTTAACCAGTTCTTAATGTTATGGAAAGAGGAGACGGAGCGTAGAGATGCCCTGGCGTCCGGCTCAACCGCGCCCCGGCCCGGGCCCCCTTGGGAAATTGCTTCGGCGGCGCGTGGCCCTGGGTGAAAATGGGCCCCGGCCCCCTCGGGAAATTGGCGCTGCCGGCGCCGCGACCTGGTTTGCCGGGCTCAGTCTGCTGTTTTAGAAATACTTCCCGGCGGCGACCTATTTTCCCACTTCGTCACCAAAGCAGTATCGTCGGCGCTGGGGCGTTTCACTACCGTGTTCGGGATGGGAACGGGTGGGGCCACCCCGCTAGAACCACCAGGAAGTAAATCTAACGGCACAAGTATGCACCATTTTTCACGATCTGGCAAGGGGGTAGCTCCGGGAATTTCGGGGTAATCTCCGCAACGGGGGATGATGCGGGACTAGCGTGGGGTAGCTCCGGGAATTTCGGGGCAATCCGCTCTCCGGTATCGCCGCCGTCGCTCAGGTGCGATAGTTCCGGGAAATTTCGGGGCAATCCCTGTTTCCGGCCCTCCCCGCGCTGCCCTCTCGCTCCGGGGGCTGCCGGACCGGAAGGAGCCGGTCTTCTTTCCCGACTTTTCAACTCCCGCCCCCGCAACGGAAGCGGGTAGCGGCGGGTCAGCTTTCGGCGGCTTCGGTCGGGGCCACCGTCGGGTCCGGCGGATGCAGCAGGACGCCCCGTTCCAGGCCCCGGCGTAATCGCCCGTATTCGGAGCCCAGCTCCGCGCCCAGGATCAGAATCAACCCGCTGATGTAGGTCCAGAGCGACAGCACGATAACCGGGGTTAAAGCTCCATATACGTTCTCAAAGGTGGCAAACCGGGTCAAATAGACCACAAACAGGTTCTTCGCCAGCTCAAAAAGGACGGCTCCGACGATGGCTCCGGGCCAAACGAACTGCCAGTAAGTCTTGGTATTGGGCATAAACTTGTACATCAGCAGAAACATAACCAGGGTAAACCCCAGGGAAATGCTCTGGAGGATGATTGTAACCAGCCAACTGGACACGACAGCGGAGCCTTGCAGTTCGTTGACGATGAAATGGTCGACGGCCCGGGCCACCGTGACGGCGCTCAACGATACCAGGAACAACAGGCCGACTCCGGTGGCCATGGCCAGCTGCCGGGGCTTGCTGATGATGAAGGGCCGGTCAACGTGAACGTCCCAGGCCCGGTTGATGGACCGGCTCACGGCGCCAAAGACGGCGCTGCCCGACCAGATCAAGCCCAATACGCCAAAGACGCCCAAGGCCCCCCGCGCCCTCAGAACGGTGTCGAGGGTGTTGTCGATGAGCTGTTGGGAGCCGGGGAAGTACCCGGAAGACATCTCGGTGAGTCTGTTCCGGACATCCTCGGGTTCAAGGGCCAGACTCATCAGGCTGATGAGGAACAGCAACAGGGGAAAGATGGAGAACAGCGCGTAGTAGGAGATGCCCGCCGCCATGTGGGTGGCATCGTCGGCGGACATCTCCTTGAGGGTGCGCACCAGCAACCGCACGATGAACCTGGCTCCCAGCCAGTCCCGGGCGGGCCGGGTGGAGTCGGTCAGGGCGCCGGCAGTGGCTCGGATTAATGACGCATTACGCAGGCGCTTTAAGTTCAGCATGGACCGTCAGCTACGATGGGCAACCAAACAGGCGATTAATTAATCGCCAATTAATTAGTTAATAGATGTTGATGCCCTTAATCGAGTTAATTGAAGTTAGTTAATCCGGGTTCGGACGCTTTGCTTTTACCTTGCTCAACCGGCGGCTATTTCGCGCCGAGGGGCGTTGCCACCGGTTGGCCCAGGCCAGCAGGCCGGCGCCGGCTATTCCTCGTCGGGGAGGGTGTCGGCTACCCGCCCGGCATTACTGAGTATTACCCCGGGGAGCATCGCTCCGGGCTGGAGCCGGTTGCCCCAACACCCGCATCAACTCCCCGACGTCCGCCAGATCCTCCAGGTTTTCCAGCAGGGTAATTACCCGCTCCGTGTCGGCGGAGGAGAGGGCGCGGTGGAAACAGTCCCGCGCTTTTACCAGCCGCTCCTCCCGGGACATGGGGTTGGCCGCCGAGCCGCGGAAGGCGCGGCATTCGGCGCTGACCGTTGACCCGTCCCGCAGCCGGGCCTCGATCCGCACCGCTCCCGACTCCGGCCCCTCCGGTTCCACTCGGATCCGTTCCAGCAACGCCTCCAGCTCCGGGGCAAAGCGGCGGGCGTCGGTAAAGCTGTCGATGCCCACCTGACCATCCAGCAGGGCGGCGGCGGCGCAGTATTCGGCGCTGAACTTGCCATCCAGCCCGCTTTGCGGCCGGGGCCCGGAGTGGCCCCGGCCGCGCCGGTAGATGGTTACCTGCTCCACCCTGTTCAGGTCAATCGGGTTCAGGTCAACCGGGCCACGCTCTTCCTGTCCACTTTGGGCGGTATTTTGGCCGGCGCTTTCGCCGATGCTTTGGCGCAGGTTCAACGCCGCCTCGATGACGTTCTGCATATACACCTGGGCCGGAAAACGCTTGAGGTCAAAGCCGGGAGCCACCAACCGCCAGGAGTCGCCCAGCCCGCTGGTGGCGAGGTCCCAGTCCAGGTTGCCCTGAAAGAGGGCCGCGGCGTAACCGTTGGGCGATTCCAGGGCGGTGGCGCTGGCGGTATAACCCATCCCGGCCAGAATCGCCGCCTCCGCGCCCATCCGGGCGGCGTTGCCGGGGTGGGTGGACTTGACCATCGTGCCGGTGTTGGCGGTCAGGCCGCCGGTGCGGGAGGCGGCGATGCCCAGCGCCGTCTGCGTCTGCGTCCCATCCAATCCCAGGACTTTGGCGGCGGCCGCCGCCCCGCCCAGGGGGCCGACCAGCCCCGGCGGGTGGTAGGCCGGAGCGGTGGCCGGGGCCGAGGCGGCCCGCAGCCGTCCCTGAAGTTCCCAGCCCAGCGCGTAGGCAACGATGACGCTCCGGCCCGGGGCCTGGTATTGCTCGGCCAGGGCCAGGGCCGCCGGCAGGCAGGAGGAGGTGCCGTGCGTCGGCGGAAAGCCCTGGATTTCGTAGTCCAGGCAATGGCCGAATACGCCGTTGGCAAAGGCGGCGGCCGGAGCATTGGTCCGGTAACCCCAGCCCACCACCGAGGCTTGGGGCGCGCCGCCGGAGTCCCGGACGTACCGGCCAATGATGTCGCTCAGTTCCTGCGCCGACCCGGCGACCATGTTCGCCACGCCGTCAAGGATGGCGACTTTGGCCGCCGCTACCACCGGCGGCGGCAGGGATTCATACTGCGTATCGGCGATAAACCGGGCCAGGGTTTCGGTGGCGGGCATAAAGTTTTCGTCCTCAACGTTTTGACAGGTTAGTTGTGGGCCGGTTAGTCGGGGTTATTATAGAGCGAACGGAGGAATCAGGCAGCCGTTCACGCATCGAGCCGGCACAGAGCCAGCCACAGGGATTAAGGGATATTAAAGCATAATTCGCCCCGGCTGTCAGTTCGGGGGCAGTTTACAATAACGTTTGACAGGGAGCGGTTGGGGTGTAAAAATCCGGCATCAACACGGGGGTATCCGGTAGCGGAGGTTCCGATTTGTCAGATGCTGAAATTGTATCGGTCTGCTACTATTGCAACGATGCGCTGGAAGCGCGATACGATTATTCCTGCGCAGCTTGCGCCAAAGATACTTGCGACCAATGTGCTCAAGCCTGCCAGATAGAGGACTGCGACGACATTACTTGCGCCAAATGTGTGGAACAACACCTGGAAACCTGCCATTCGGGAGTTGAGTTTTGAGTACCGACTCCGACGACGCCGCTAATCTGCAAGCCCAAGCCAGGGCCGGGGTACGACAGATAGAGGAGGCCATTCTCAAGCTGCTGAACGCCAACCCCCAGGGTTTACGGAATGTGGATATTGCTCGGGGGCTGGGCTTGAGCCTTGATTTGGAGGGTAACCACAAGAACCAGCTTACTTATGCGGTGCTGGGTGGCCTCTTGTCCCGGGGAGAAGTCAACCGGGATGCGGATACCAAACTTTTCACCAGCAATAGCACGGATACCGCCGCTATGGAAATCGCCCAGTCGGGGCTGCGGCAGATCGAGGAGGCCATCCTTAAGCTGCTGAACGCCAATCCCCAGGGTTTGAGAAATGTAGAAGTTGCGCAACTTCTGGATTTGCGGTCGGATTTTCAGGGCCGCCAGCACGATTACCTCACCTATAAGGTGCTGGCGAATCTGCTGAAACAGGATAAAGTCCGCCGGGAAAGACGGATTTATACCAAAGTCTGAAACCGCTCGGCTCGGTAACGGTATATGCCGAATCTGCCAGGCAAGGGTCGGGGCAGGCATAAGGCCTGCCCCGCTTAATACCGGAAAAACGACGCTTAATCTCGGCAATCTCCGGCAGACCCTCCCCCTACCGGTAATCGATCCGGTACAGCCCGGCCGCCGTGTCGTGGAACAGGTTGGCTCGCTCGGTGGCGGTGTAGCCGGCGGACAGCCGCTTGAAGGCATTGAACAGTATGTTGTAGGAATAGGAAACCTTGTCAACCGGGAAGTTGCTCTCGAACATGCACCGTTCCGGCCCGAACTTTTCGATGCAGTAGCCCATCAGGGGAGCCAGGGCCTCGGCCAGGGCCGCCGAGCCGATGGGCCGGTTCCATTCGTGCCAGTCAAAGCCGTAGCGGGGCTGGCCCACGCCGCCCAGTTTCATATAGACGTTGGGGCAGGCGGCCACGGTATCGATGCCGCTGCGCCACTGGGCCAACACCTCCTCATCCCGGTTGGCGTAGGGGCCAACCCGCAGCAGGCCGCCGATGTGGTTGAAGACGATGGGCAGGTCGGGGATGGCGCGGGCCAGGTCGGCCAGCTCAGCGGCCTGGTGGAAGTAGGCGGTAAGCTCCAGAACCAGCCCCTGGCCGGCCAGGACCTGGGCGCCGGCCCGGAAATCGGCCTGAGCCATCCGTCCGGGGGCGGCGCGGCTTTCAATCTCCGGATGGGGGTCGTAGCCGGTATGGGCCCGGATGCCCCGGAAACGGTTGGGGCTGGCCGCCTGCAACGCCTCCAGCGCCGGCGCCACCGCCGCGCCCAGGTCCAGGTTGGCCGCGCCGATGATGCCCGCCGCCGGGCGGCCGGGGCCGTAAAGTCCGCTGGCTCCGGCCGCCGCCAACCCCTGGACAAACTCCACCTCGCCCACGGGACGCAGCTCCTCCGGGCCGTCGGGCCGGTACATGGAACGGGCTTCGATGAACACCGTGGAGCGGACGTTATGCCCGCTGTTGATGTCGGCGGCCAGTTCGTGAATCAGATACCGCTGGTAGGGAATGCGCTCGGCGCGGAAGTCCCAGAAGTGATGGTGGGGGTCGCAGAGGGGCAGTTCCGGCTCCAGCGCCGGTTCCTGAGTCAGCGCCAACCAATCATTGCCTCCGAAGGGCATAGCCGTTCCTCCTTAATCTCGCTTAATTACGTTAATTGTTAATTGCGTTGTGCGCCGCAGCGCAACGCAAGATTTATCCCAACGCCGAGTCATCCCTATATTATCACATCATTATCCCATCGCCACCGGCGACAACTATATCTCTGAAAGTAAACGGAATGGCTTGTTTGAGGGGGGCCGGCGTGTTATCCTAGTCAGTGCCAACTGTTAACCGGGTCCCCGTAGCTCAACGGATAGAGTGCTGGCCTCCGGAGCCAGAGATGAGAGTTCGACCCTCTCCGGGGATACCACCGGTCTTACAGTCTTAAACGATTCATCCCGGTCAACTCTCTCCGCCGTTCCTGGTTGTGAAGGTTGCGCGCGATGCGACTGGCGGGGCGTGGCCCAGCGGCAGGGCGCCTGGTTTGGGACCAGGAGGTCGGCAGTTCGAATCTGCCCGCCCCGACCATTCTTCACTCAACCCGCTTGTCCATAGACTTTTCCCGGCTCAAGCAATAGACTACGGCCCAATGGAGCTGGTCGAACTCGTCGCAACCCATCCCCGACACCATCCCCGGAGGTTTTACGATGCCGGTCTTTCCGCACCAGTACCTGCATAAGGTCGCCTACCATATCTATGTCGCCAAGGGAACACCGGAGGCTGAGGCGGAGATTGTCGCTACGCACCAGGTAAAGTCCAACCTGGTGGGCCACGACTCCCACGGCATCATCCAGCTTATGGAGTATTGCAATCGCATCGACCGGGGCCACATCGTCCCCGGCGCTCCCTTCGTGGTGGAGCGGGAGACCCCCAATACCGCCGTCATCAACGGCAACTGGGGTTTCGGCTTTGTGCAGACCGAAAAGGCGATGCGGATGGGGATTGACAAGGCCCGGGACCACGGCGTGGCCGCGCTGACCGTTCACCACCAGAGCCACGTGGGGCGGGTGGGCGATTATCCCACGCTGGCCCTGAACGAGGGGATGATTGGGCTGGTTACCGCCGACTCCGGGGCCGGCCCCAAGAACGCCGCTCCCTTTGGCGGGCGCGCCCGGCGGCTGGGCACCAACCCCATCTGCATCGGCGTGCCCAGCGATCTGGAGGGGCCGGTGCTGCTGGATATGGCGACCAGCGCCGTGGCCATGGGTAAAATTAACCTGCAACGCAGCCGCAACGAGCCGGTGCCTTTGGGCTGGATTGTCGATAAGGACGGCAACCCCACCACCGACCCCAACGACTACTTCGCCGGCGGCGCCATCCTGCCGGTAGGCGCCGACCAGGGACACAAGGGCTATGGCCTTTCCTTTATGGTAGAGATGTTCTCCGGCCTGCTCACCGGCCTGGGCTTTGGCATCGACCCTCAGGCCCGGCACAACGACGGGGTGTTTATCTCGGTTTACAACGTGGAGCATTTCCGCCCGCTGGCCGACTTCAAGCGGGAGATGCGGGAGTTTGTGGAGTTCATCAAGACCTCGCCCCCGGCCGCCGGTTTCACCGAGGTGCTGTACCCGGGCGAGCTAGAGTATAAGACGGAACTGAAACGTAGGGAGGAGGGTATTTACGTTGAGGACGATACCTGGAACGGCATCACCGCCCTGATGGAGGAGTTGGGGGTGGCGGCTCGGGTGGGAACGCCGTAGGCCGGAGGCGGCGGGTTTTTCGCCCGCGTTCCCTTATCAATCACAAAATCAATGAACGCGGGATTAGAGCGACTTAGTGAATTACCGCTGTGCAACCGATTGTTCCGGGAGATACACGGAATACTGATGCAGGGCGTCAGAGGACAGGAGAAGTCTCCGGGGGAGTTTCGCACCTCTCAGAACTGGATTGGCCCACCCGGCAGCAGCCTCAGCGCCGCAACCTACGTCCCGCCACCGCCCTATGAAATGGCCCAGGCCATGGGCGACCTGGAACTATACCTGAACTCGGACTCGCCCACGCCTATTTTAATCAAATGCGGCCTGGCTCATGGTCAGTTTGAGATGATTCACCCCTTCCTGGACGGCAACGGCCGTCTGGGGCGTCTCCTGATTACCTTCCTGCTATGCCACCACAAGGTGCTGACCCGTCCCTTACTTTACCTCAGTGCCTACTTCAAGCAGAACCAGGACGAATACTATGCCCGGCTATACGCCATAAGCAACGCCGGGGATTGGGAAGGCTGGCTGAAATTCTTCTTGAAAGGCGTTGGCCAAGTTTCCCAAGAGGCCACGGAAACCGCCCGGAGAATAATCGCAATGCGGGAGGAACATCAGCAATTAGTCATCCAGAATGTCGCAGGGAAAAACGGCTTAGCCCTGCTTGACGCTCTCTACCAAAGCCCGGTGGTTATCGTGGCTAGTGTGGAGCGTACGCTCCACGTTTCTTACGTTACCGCCAATACCTTGGTGCGCACTTTTCAAGATCTCGGCGTACTGAGGGAAATCACCCAACGGCCCCGCAACAAAATCTACGTGTATCAACCTTATCTGGACATTCTGCATAGAGATTTGTAATCACCCTCCACCCCACCCTTATTAAAGGAAATTTTTAGAACACTGTTTCCTGTTACAAAAAACGGCCGTTTTTTGTAACAAACGCAGGCTATCTGGTTCTCTACCTCCGGCCACTCCTCAACTTTTGCAGCGCCGGTATCGCTGCTATCTTCTCCTCCGCCAGGTCCGCCCAATAAATGCCTTGAGGATGGGGCAAGTCGCCAGGGCAACGGATGGTCTCCTCGGTGGTTACGGCGTAGTCCAGGGGCACGTCGTGGTCGGTGTGAGGCAACGGCTCGACCAGCACCTGCATCGGGTGGACGGTGGTAAGGACTGGCGTGTCGGGGCCGACGATTCCGGCGGCGGCGGCCAGCCCGTATTCCAGGTCGGCGAACCCCCCGCCTTTGCCGATGCGGGTCCCCTGGCGATTGACCGCCACCGAGCCGGAGATTACCAGGTCCACCGGTCGCATTTCCGCCACGAAAACCGGCCTACCGTAGCGGAAGGCTCCGCTGATGGTGGATGCCTGGGCCGGGGTGCAGCGCAGCGCCGCCGGGTCCAGTTCCACGAAACAGTGTTCCTGTTGCAGCCGGGGGACGGCCATGTAGAGCAGCTTGCCCTCGGTCAATGCTTGCTGGCGCAGGGGACGCTGGGCCTTGTCCGGGTTGCTCTTGACCACCCGGGCCTGCTGCCAGACCGCCAGGGTAAATACCCTTTGGGCGGCGGCGTCCGCCCCGTAAAAGTCGGGAATTTTATCGTGGACGCTCTTGGCGCGCACCGCCCCGGCCTGCTCCAGCGCCGTCCACACCGATTCCCGGATGGCAAACTTGTCCCGCATAACGCTTATTATCCTTGAGCCTTGAGCCGATTTTTCCCGGTTATACCGTCCGCGTGTAGTCCTCAAATCCGCTGACCCGGGCCTGGCCGGCCAGGTCAATCAGGGCGTGTTGACTCATTATGGGTTTGCCGTCCAGCTGGTCCTTAAGCCAGTCGACCACCAACGTGGCAGGATTCGGCCCCAGGTCGGCAGAACTGGAACCGCCCGTTTCATCCGCTGTTCGATGGCTGATTCCAGCGCCGGCGTAGCTTACGTCCCCAAGCAAAGTTGAAGACATTTCCAATTATAGCCGGGGCCGTCAATGGGGCGCGCCGGCACCGCATTGGATTAGTCGGGATGAACGGAGAACCGGAAAACTTTCGCGGCGCTGAGAGACAACCTTGAACAAACTGCCTGATCCATTTATCATCAGACTAAATGAAGTGCTCAACCCTCCCTCAAGGTCAGGTGTTGCTATGACCACGCCGGCGAAAGCCCCGGCCCCGGCGCCAGCATCGGCTACCTCGGCGCCAGCCCCGGTGAAATCCCGGGAGACCCGCAAGTTCACGGTGGCGGAGTATTACCGGATGGCCGAGGCCGGCATCCTGCGCCCGGACGAGCGGGTGGAACTCATTGAGGGGGAGCTTATCGTTATGCCGCCCATTGGCCCCCGCCACTCTGGAAGCGTGAACCTTGCGACCTGGATTTTCCCCCGCCTGGCCAACGACCGGTTTATCGTTCAAATCCAGAACCCGGTGCACCTGGGCGAGGATTCCGAACCCGAACCCGACGTTGCGCTCCTGCGGCTCCGGGAGGACTACTATACCACTGCCCACCCGGTTCCGGCGGATGTTTTGCTGGTGATTGAAGTGGCAGACAGTACCCTGGCCTATGACCGGGAGGTTAAAGTCCACCTCTACGGGCGGGCGGGTATCCCGGAGGCCTGGGTGCTGAACCTGCCGGAGGATTGCATCGAGCGGTTCGCCGAACCCGGCCCGGAGGGTTACGCCCAACGTACCGTCTGCCGGCGGGGGGAACGGCTGGCCCCGGTGTCCCTGCCCGACCTGGAATTGGCGCTAGACGACCTGCTGCCGCCGCTACCGGAGGCGGAGCCGCCCCCTCCGGCGACCTGACCGGCCCCTTCCCGGCTTCTTCTCACCCCGGAACGCAAAGCCGAGCCGTACCGGGAACAGACTTCCCCCGGGGTATTCCCGGTTCTCCGGCGTAGCTGTGTTAAAATAACCCGGTGGGCGGCGGGCTACAGGAACCGCCCCCAAACCCTTCCTCAAGGTCAGGTGTTGCTATGACCACGCCGGCGAAAGCCCCGGCGCCAGCATCGGCTACCCCGGCGGCAGCCCCGGTGAAACCCCGGGAGACCCGCAAGTTCACGGTGGCGGAGTATTACCGGATGGCCGAGGCCGGCATCCTGCGCCCGGACGAGCGGGTGGAACTCATTGAGGGGGAGCTTATCGTTATGCCGCCCATTGGCCCCCGCCACGCCGGGAAAGTGAGGCGCTCAACTCATCTGCTCGCCGGCCAAGCCGGCAACCGGTTTATTGTCAGCATTCAGAGTCCCGTCCACCTAGGCGAGGATTCCGAACCCGAACCCGACGTTGCGCTCCTGCGGCCCCGGGAGGACTACTACGAGAGCGCCCACCCCGTTCCGGCGGATGTTTTGCTGGTGATTGAAGTGGCCGACAGCACCCTGGCCTATGATCGGGAGGTTAAAGTCCATCTCTACGGGCGGGCGGGTATCCCGGAAGCCTGGGTGCTGAACCTGCCGGAGGATTACCTGGAACGGTTCGCCGAACCTGGCCCGGAGGGTTACGGCCGACATACCGTCTGCCGGCGGGGGGAGCGGCTGGCCCCGGTGTCTCTGCCCGACCTGGAATTGGCGCTAGACGACCTGCTACCGCCGCTACCGGAGGCTGATCCGCCCCCTCTGGCGACCTGACCGGCCCCTTCCCGGCTTCTTCTCACCCCGGAACGCAAAGCCGAGCCGTACCGGGAACAGACTCCCCCGGTATTCCCGGTTCTCCGGCGTAGCTGTGTTAAAATAACCCGGTGGGCGGCGGACTACAGGAACCGCCCCCAAACCATTCCTCAAGGTCAGGTGTTGCTATGACCACGCCGGCGAAAGCCCCGGCCCCGGCGCCAGCATCGGCTACCCCGGCAGCAGCCCCGGTGAAATCCCGGGAGACCCGCAAGTTCACGGTGGCGGAGTATTACCGGATGGCCGAGGCCGGCATCCTGCGCCCGGACGAGCGGGTGGAACTCATTGAGGGGGAGCTTATCGTTATGCCGCCCATTGGCCCCCGCCACTCTGGAAGCGTAATTTCGTCCAATCGCAACTTTTCCCGGCTAGCCGGCGACCGGTTCGTCGTCCTGATTCAGGCCCCGGTTCACTTGGACGATAATTCCGAACCGGAGCCGGACATCGCTTTGCTGCGGCCCCGGGATGGCGGGTATTTTCAAGCCCACCCCGTTCCGGCGGATGTCTTGCTGGTGATTGAAGTGGCCGACAATACCCTGGCCTATGACCGGGAGGTTAAAGTCCACCTCTACGGGCGGGCGGGTATCCCGGAGGCCTGGGTGCTGAACCTGCCGGAGGATTGCCTGGAGCGGTTCGCCGAACCCGGCCCGGAGGGTTACGGCCAACATACCGTCTGCCGGCGGGGGGAGCGGCTGGCCCCGGTGTCTCTGCCCGACTTGGAGTTGGGGATCGACGACCTGCTGCCGCCGCTACCGGAGGCGGAGCCGCCCCCTCCGGCGACCTGACCGGCCCCTTCCCGGCTTTCGGTACACCTCGGGCCTGCCGAGGTGTGCCAAAACCGGTTTTCCCCTTTTCCCTCGGGGGATTCTCTATGTCCTGTCGTCGCTGTGTTAAAATGGGCGGTATGCTGGAGAAACGTATAAGGAGCCGCCCCGATGATTAGGGAAGCCATTGCCCTGGTGGTGGCCGGCCAGTCGCTCAGTACGGAACAGGCCACCGTCGTGATGCAGGAGATTATGGAGGGGGAGGCTACGCCGGCCCAATTGGGGGCTTTTTTGACCGCCCTCAGTTTGAAGGGGGAGACCACCCGAGAGATTGCCGGTATGGCGGCGGTGATGCGGGAAAAGGCGCTGCGGGTACCGGTGGCGGGCCCCCTGCTCGACGTGGTAGGCACCGGCGGCGACGGCAAGAACACCTTTAACATCTCTACCGCCGTGGCTTTCGTGGCGGCCGCGGCCGGCCTCAAGGTCGCCAAGCACGGCAACCGGGCCGCCTCCGGGGCGTGCGGCGCCGCCGATGTGCTGGAGGCCCTGGGCGTCAAAATAGACCTGCCCCCGGAAGGGGTGGAACAGTGCATCAACCAGGTGGGCATGGGCTTCATGTTCGCCCCGGCCTTCCATCCCTCGATGCGCTACGCCGCCCCGGTGCGCCGGGAAATCGGCATCCGCACCGTCTTTAACATCCTGGGGCCGCTGACCAACCCGGCCCGCGCCCAGGCTATGCTCCTGGGGGTAGCCGACCCCCAGCTGGGGGAGTTGATGGCCGAGGCCCTGCGCCTGCTGGATATTCGGCACGCCCTGGTCGTTCACGGGGAGGATGGGATGGACGAGATAACCCTGTGCGGGGCCACCACCGTTTGGGAGGTCAGAGAAGGCACGGTGCGCCACTGGACCATTGACGTGGCGGACATCGGTCTGCCCCGGGCTTCGCTCGCGGACCTGCGGGGCGGCACGGCCGGGGAGAACGCCGCCACGATGCGCCGGTTGTTCCAGGGCGAACCCGGGCCGATACGGGACGCGGTGTTGCTCAACAGCGGGGCGGCCCTGATGGCCGGCGACCGGGCGGAAACGCTCCGACAGGGTATGGACCTGGCGACCCAGGCGATCGACCGCGGGGCCGCCGGGGCCTGCCTGGAGGCCCTGGCTGAGTTGAGCCGGAGTTGGGGGGAGTAGGCGGAGGATTCGCCCGCCCGTTGTAAAATATACCGGGCAAGGCCAGAGCAACGGAAACGGCGAGGAGGTTAGCCGGTCTAAATGTCAAACATTCTTGATGCAATCGTTGCCGCCAAGCGGGGAGAACTGGCCCGACAGCAGGAACTGGCGCCCTTGTCGGTACTGGAAGGGCAGATCGCCGGCCGGCCGGCTCCGCTGGACCTGGCGGCCGCCCTGCGCGACGGTCAGGTTAGCTTGATTGCCGAGGTCAAGAAAGCCTCCCCCTCCCGGGGGCTGCTCTGCCCCGACTTTGATCCGGTACGGCTGGCCCGAACCTACACCGAAAACGGCGCCGCCGCCATATCCGTATTGACCGACCCGCGCTTTCAGGGCGAGCCGGAACATCTCTCCCGCATCAAGGCTGCCGGAGCCTCCGGTTCCGCCCCGGCGCTGCGCAAAGACTTCATCTCTGACCCCTACCAGGTTTACGAGGCCCGGGCCATGGGCGCCGATGCTTTCCTGTTGATTGTGGCGATCCTGGCCCCGTCGCAACTGGCGGAACTGCTGGCCCTGGGACGGGAGTTGGGGATGAGCTGTCTGGTGGAAGTCCACGACGCGGCGGAATTGCAGACCGCCCTGGCCGCCGGCGCCACGGTGATCGGTATCAATAACCGGGACCTGCGCACCTTCCAGACCGACCTGGCCGTAACCGAGAGTCTGGCGCCCCAGGTCCCCAAAGACAAGGTCATCGTCAGCGAAAGCGGCATCCATACGGCGGAACACCTGCGGCGACTGGGCCGACTGGGCGTCAACGCCGTCCTGGTGGGCGAGGCGCTGGTAACCGCCCCGGACGTGGCGGCCAAGGTGCGGGAACTAACCGCCCCGGCCTCCGTAGCGAGCCGTCGATGACCCGGCCCCGGACCAAAATTTGCGGAATACGACGCCCGGAGGACGCCCTGATTGCCGCTGCGGCCGGCGCCGACTTTGCCGGCCTGTGCTTTGTGCCGGGGCGCCGGCGCCGGCTGGAGGTAGCTACAGCAGCGGAAATTACCGCCACCCTCCGGGACGCCGGCGCCCGGCCGGCTGGCCTGGCCCCTCAAGTGGTGGGCCTGTTCGCCGACCAGCCCCGGGCAGAAGTGTGCCAGGTCATAAAAGCCTGCCGGCTGGATGTAGCGCAGCTCTGTGGGCGAGAGTCCCCGGAATACTGTCGTCAGGTTCGAGCGGAGACCGGCGCCGCAGTAATCAAGGTGTTGCATATTTCCGGCGCGCCGGCCGGAGCAGCAGCGTCGGGCCCGGGAGACGACGGCCTGGAAAGCCGATTGTTAGCCTATCAGGAGGCCAATTGTTACCTTACCCTGGATCGGTTGGTAGAAGGGCTGCAAGGAGGGACCGGCCAGAGCTTTGACTGGGCGGTCGCCGCCCGATTATCCCGCCAAGGGTACGAGTTTTTGCTGGCCGGCGGGTTGACCCCGGACAACGTGGCCCAGGCCGTAGCCCAGGCTCGCCCTTGGGGCGTGGACGTTTCCAGCGGGGTAGAGACCGCCGGGGTTCAAGACCCGGATAAGATACGGGCATTTATCGCGAATGCCCGGGGCGCGGCATCATGATTCCCGCGCTCCGAAGTCGCTGCGTGAATTAGATCTGACGAGAGGCTGCAAATGACCACCACCAGGCCCTTAACCCTGCCCGATGACCGGGGGCGGTTCGGCGACTTTGGCGGCAAGTTCGTTCCGGCGACGTTGATGGCCGCCCTGATTGAACTGGAAGAAGCCTACGGCCAGGCTCAGGCCGACCCTCAGTTCGGGCGCGAGTTGGCGCGCTGGTTGACCAGCTATGCCGGCCGGCCGACCGCCCTCTATTTCGCGGAAAACCTGACGCGGCGCTGCGGCGGGGCCCGGATCTACCTGAAACGGGAAGATTTGGCCCATACCGGCGCCCACAAAATCAACAACGCCCTGGGCCAGGCCCTGCTGGCGAAAAGGATGGGCAAGGAGCGGATCATCGCCGAAACCGGCGCCGGTCAGCACGGGGTCGCCACCGCCACCGTTTGCGCCACGCTGGGCCGGCAATGCGTGGTTTACATGGGCGCCGAGGACATCCGCCGCCAGGCCCTCAACGTCTTTCGGATGCGCTTGCTGGGGGCCGAAGTCGTCGCCGTAGAGTCGGGCTCCCGCACCCTGAAGGACGCCATCAACGAAGCCATCCGTGACTGGGTTACCAACGTGGAAACTACCCACTACCTCATCGGCAGCGCCGTTGGCCCGCACCCTTATCCCATGCTGGTGCGGGACTTTCAGGCGGTCATCGGGCGGGAGGCCCGGGCGCAGCTCCTGGAGGCCGAGGGACGGCTGCCCGATTACGTGGTGGCCTGCGTCGGTGGCGGCAGCAACGCCATCGGCGCCTTTTATGAGTTCATCGGCGACGCCACGGTGGGACTGGTGGGCGTCGAGGCCGGCGGCGAGGGGCTGGATAGCGACCGCCACTCGGCTACCCTCAGCGTCGGGCGGCCCGGCGTGCTGCACGGCGCAATGTCCTACCTGCTGCAAGACCGGCACGGCCAGGTGCGCGCAACGCACAGTATATCCGCCGGCCTGGACTACCCCGGCGTCGGCCCGGAGCATAGTTACCTGAAGGAAGCCCGGCGCGCCGAGTACGTGGCGACCACCGACGCCCAGGCGCTGGAGGGATTTCACCTGCTCTCCCGCACCGAGGGTATCATCCCGGCCCTGGAACCGTCCCACGCCGTCTATCACGCGGCGCAAATGGCGGCAAAACTGTCGCCGGAGCAAATAATCCTGCTCTGCCTCAGCGGCCGGGGAGACAAGGACGTGCCAACGGTGGCGGCGGCGACCGGGATAGAGGTTTAGAGGGGAACCAGGCTTCAACCTTGAAACTGCCCGACAGCCGGCGGACGCCGGCCGGCCCAACCGCTCGAGCGTCAATACACCTGCGTTCGCACCTACGCTCATACCGTATCGGCTCAACACGGGTTGAACCAACACGGGTTGGCTCAACATGGCAGTTTTCCGGTTGGAGCCGGAATTCAACCCGGGGCTTGGAGACAAGCCCCGCCCGCCCGGTTAAGTGGCCGGGAAGTAGAAGATCACGCTGGCGTTCTCTTCGTCCACCACCGGCGCAGCTCCGGCGCGGTTCTTGCGCGGGGCTGCGCCGGGCTTACGCCGGGGTAATACCTTCTAATGTCGGCTTGCCATTGCCGGTCGGGGCTGCGCCGGGCTTGCGCCGGGATAATTTCCCGTTTCGTCGCCGCCCCTGTGCTATAATGCCCGGGCAGTTTATCCGCCGGATATTTCCGGCGGCCCTGGCCCAATCCGGCCGGCGCCGCCGGGGCAGAGCGACTGGGTCAAAACGAAGGAGGCCCTGCGCCGGGATTGGACCGGCTCCGCCGGGGCAGAGAGGAGGGTTGGTTTATGGAACTGGGTTTTACCGATAAGGTGGCTATCGTTACCGGCGGCAGCGAGGGCATCGGCAAGGCCGCGGCCCAACGGATGGCCGGAGAGGGCGCCCGGGTGGTCATCGTGGCCCGACGTCAGGAGGCGCTGGACGCCGCCGCCCGGGATATTCGCGCCGCCACCGAGGGCGTGGCGCTGCCGGTGTCCGCCGACGTGTCGCACCCGGACACCGCCGACCGGGTGGTGCAGACCGCCCTGGACCACTTTGGCCGGGTGGACATCCTGGTGAACAACGCCGGCGTGTCTATGGCCAAGCCTTTCGAAGCGGTCAGCGACGACGATTGGGAGTACGACTTTGACCTGAAGGTTTGGGGCGCGGTGCGTCTCATCCGCCGGGCCATACCGGAAATGCGCAAGGTGGGCGGCGGGCGCATCATCAACGTTACCAACCTGGGCGGTCGCACTCCCGGCCCGGCGTCAATGCCCACCTCTATCTCCCGGGCCACCGGCATCGCCCTGACCAAGGGGCTGTCCAAAGATCTGGCGGCGGACAACATCCTGGTCAATACCGTCTGCATCGGCATCGTCAAAAGCGGCCAGCACACCCGCCGCTACGATCGGCTCCGGGAGTCCAACCCCGACCTGACGCTGGACGAGTTCTACGCCCAGACGGCCCAGGCCCGGGGCGTCCCCCTGGGTCGCATCGCCGAAACGGAAGAGGCCGGCGACGTGATTGCCTTCCTGGCCTCGGCGCGGGCCAGCTACCTGACTGGCATCGCCATCAACATCGACGGCGGAACGTCGGCGGTGGTGTAGGTGGGCCGGGCGGTCAGTTACCGAAAGACACCGGGAACCGCTTTATCTCCGGGTCGCGCCGCGCTTCTTAACCTTCCGCTCTCAGGAGCGCATAACCGGTTTCGGCAAAGAGGCTGGCGGGCATCTCCGCCAGTCTTTGCCGAGCCACCGCTATGGCCGGTTCCGAGTTGTCAATGCCAATCCAGCGGCGGTTCAACTCTTGAGCCGCCAGCAGGGTGGTTCCGGAACCGCAAAAGCAGTCCAGCGCCAGGTCTCCCTCGTTGGAGGAAGTAGCGATGATAAACCGGAGCAGGTCCAGGCTTTTCTGGGTGGGATAAACCGGATATTGAGGGTCTTTGAACTCCCAAATGTCCTGCATTCGCTTGGTGGGCCTTTCGTCGGCGTAAATCTTTTTGCGGGGGACGCCGTTGGCCGACCATTCAATCAGTCCCTGCTGGTCCAATTCTTCCAGCGCGGCCGGCTCGCTGCGCCAGTGGCGGCCCCGGGGCGGTCGCAGTCCCCGCCACGCCTGGCCGGTATTGCCATTAGCCGTCTCGCCCGGCGCGTGCAGCGGGATGGTGGTATAGCGTCGGCCACTGGCGTCAACTTTCCGAAACCGCCGTTCCCGGTCCGCCGCCGACACCGGAACCTGCGGGTCATTCCAGATGATACGGTCTGACTTGGAGTAAAAGAATATCAGGTCTTTGACGTTGCCATAGCCCTTGCGGGGGAAGTTCTTGGGATTGCACTTGATACGGGTAATGTCGTTGCGGAAGTTCCGCTGGCCAAACACCTCATCCATCAGGACTTTTACGTAATGGCCGATTTTGCCGTCGCTGTGCAGGTAGATCGACCCGTTGTCGGTCAGCAATGCCCGCAGCAGAACCAACCGCTCCCGCAGAAAGTCCAGAAACTCGGCGCCCGTCAAATTATCGGTGTAGGCCAGTTTATCGCTGGCGCTGCTGCTGATGGTGCCGGTTCGCGTCTCACCCACCCGAAACCACCCGTTGGTAGCAAAAGGCGGGTCAATGTAGATCAGCGCCACCCGGCTCCGGTACTCCGGCAGCAGCGCGCGCAGGACGGCCAGGTTTTCCCCGTAAATCAGCTTGTTGGCGGCGCCGTGGCCGGACCGGGACGCCAACCCCGCTTGACCGGGCTGTTCCGTACCGGTCAAAGCAGAGTTTGGGGCGTTATGAGCGTTATAACGGGAAAGGTCGGCAGTCATAGCTGATGCAGAAACTCCCGGAGGACCAGGCTGCTCATAATGTTCTGGCCTTGCAAGTCGCCGGTTATAGTCCGGTGCATTCTACCTTTGCCCTTGATATACAATACGCCGTCAAGGATGGCTACCGGAGTCGCTTTGAGACCGGTCAGTCGCAGGAGCGCAACGCCGTCATTGAACTGGGCGTTCTGATGGCCGCCAAAGTCCGTCAGGAACTTGGCTTCACCAATAACATACTTGCCGTTGAAACGGGCGACCAAGTCCAAGCCCTTATCCAGTCCGTAGTTGAGCTGCTGCGCCGCGTATTCTTTCAACTCGGTGTCGTTGCCGTCAAGGATGGCGTTGTCTTGGGTTTTAACAAAATCGTCTATCCCGACTGGCGCAATGCCCAAGGCTTTGCGGTTGAGCCAACGCCGAAACAGCGGGCCAATTTGCCGATTGGTCTCTTTAGGTTCCGAAGCCCGCTCGTAGATTTTATCCAGGCCCATTTCATAGAGGCGTCCGCAAAGGCGGGCTACGGTCGCCGGGTTGCGTTCGATAGCCCCGGCATCCCTTTTCAAATACGCCACGTAGGAATCTTTTATTGGGAAAAGCTCCAGATGCAGCAAACTCTTGATTAACCCGGCGTTATCCTTTTCATCGAAGGACTGCTTAACCCTCTCCCAAGTTTCAGAGTTTATCTCCCGTATGCCTTCCGGGACCGTCGGATACACCCGGAAAAGATCGTCCAGGTAGTTCCGCTGGCTGGCGTACTCGATGCTTAATTCAAGCCAATGATTCATAACCGTTCATCGAGAGGAGTGGAATATAACCGCCGCCCGGCATAAACTCCAGGGCGCTGCTGTCGGTGGGGTTGCAAGCTGCGTTTTGTAATCTGCCACGATTATAATATGATTAGTGTGCCACCACATCAATCCACCAATTGGAGAGCAACGTTTTGACTACCCCCACCTACCTGGACGAGTTCCTTCCGCCCCAGCGCATCCTGCTGGGCCCCGGCCCCAGTTCCGTCAACCCCCGGGTGCTTCGGGCCATGACTTTGCCCTTGCTGGGCCACCTGGACCCCCGGTTCTTTCAGGTGATGGACGACGTTTGCGCGATGCTGCGACAGGTTTACCGTACCGAAAACTTTATGACCGTTCCCCTCTCTTCCACCGGCACCGGCGCCATGGAGGCTGCCTGCGTCAACCTTCTGGAGCCGGGGGACAAGATGATCGTCTGCCGCAACGGTTTCTTTGGCGACCGGCTGGCCGATATTGCCCAACGCTGCGGGGCGCAAACCATTGTCCTGGATTTTGAATGGGGCCAGCCGGTGGACCTTCAGGTCCTGGCCGATGCGCTGGAACGGCAGGAGCGAGTAAAAGCGGTGGGCGTAGTCCATGGCGAAACCTCCACCGGAATCCTGACCCCGCTGCCGGAAATCGTCCGCCTGGCGCACCGGCACAATGCCCTGATGGTGGTGGATGCGGTTACTTCCCTGGGCGGCCACGAGCTGCGGATGGATGAGTGGGACCTGGATGTGTGCTACAGCGGCGCCCAGAAATGCCTGGGCGCGCCGCCGGGGCTGGCGCCCATCAGCTTCGGCCCCCGGGCGATGGAGGCAATCAACGCCCGGGCCACCCCGGTGCAGAGCTTTTACTTTAACCTGAAAGACCTGGAAAGCTACTGGAACCGGAACCGGGCCTACCACCATACCACGCCCATCTCGATGATCTACGCCCTGCGCGAGGCGTTGCGGATGCTGCTGGAGGAGGGGCTCGATAACCGTATCCGGCGGCACGCCCGGGTGGCGGCGGCGCTGCGGGCCGGGCTGGAGGCGATGGGCATCGGCCTGCTGGCGGCGGCCGGCTACCGGCTCAACCCCCTGACCACCGCCCTGGTTCCCGAGGGGATTGACGACGCTACCGTGCGGCAGCGGCTGCTGTCGGACTACAACATCGAGGTTGGCGGCGGTCTGGGCCAGGTGCGGGGCAAGGCCTGGCGCATCGGACTGATGGGCGAGTCGGCCAAAGAGACCAACGTCTTTGCCTTACTGTCGGCCCTGGAGCAAATCCTGCCCGCCCTGGGCTATGAGATCGCCGCCGGCGCCAGCCTCGCCGCCGCCCAGCGGGCTTTAGTCGCCTATGACGACGGCGGGACGCTACCTTAGGGAGCCGCGAAGGAGCCGCGCCCCGGCCAGTGTATCGCTCCGGGGATCCTGCCGGGGATCGTGCCAGGGATCCTGGAAGTGGCGGCTCCGCCGGAGCCGCCGATCCGTTGACAGCGATTAGGGGGCTGTGGTAAGGTTCTGCATTAGTGAAATTTTGCACATACTACTGGCGCGTACTATAGAATCGAGCCGTCAGCGCAGCAGAAAGGGGAGTTGGCAGATGGGGCTTTTGCCCTTCCGAGGCGCAGATTCCCTGACCGCTCAGGCCAGGGATAACAAAGGTAAAACCGCAATCAGGTCCAGGGGAAGATTCTTCCCCGGCCGGCGCCCGGCGTTGCTGGGGCTGTTGGCGCTTTTATTCCTGGTCATGGCCTGCGCCCCCGATGCGAAACAGTCCACCTTCGGCACGGCGGGGCCGGTGGCCGAGCAGCAGTTGCTGCTTTTCAACGTACTCCTTTGGGTAATGGTGGCGGTATTCGTTCTGGTTGAGGGGGTACTGCTTTACGCGATCATCAAGTTTCGCCGCCGTCCCGGGCAGGATGAACTGCCCCCCCAGACCCACGGGCATACCGCCCTGGAAATCACCTGGACGGTTATTCCCACCGTGTTGATTCTGGGCCTCGGCATCTGGTCGGTATTCACCCTCTTTGACCTGGACCAGCCCCCCAGGGGGGCGGATATGCTGGAGGTTACCGCCGTGGGCCACCAGTGGTGGTGGGAGTTTGAGTATCCCGACGCCGACGGCAAGGGCAAATACATCACCACCGCCAACGAGCTGCGGGTGCCGGTGAACCGGGCCATCCAGATAAACCTGCGCAGCGACGACGTCATCCACAGTTTCTGGGTGCCCAAGCTGGCCGGCAAGGTGGACGTTATTCCCACCCGCAACAATTATATGTGGTTCCAGGCCGACGAGACCGGCACCTTCTACGGCCAGTGCGCCGAGTTCTGCGGCACCGCCCATGCGCAAATGAAGTTCTTGGTGCAGGTGTTGCCCCAGGAGGATTATCTGGCCTGGGCGGAGGGTTTCGGTGAGCAGCCGGTATTGACGGCCCGGGCCCAGGCGGGGCAACAGGTATTCAACAGCACCGGCGGCTGCGTGGTTTGTCATACGGCTACCGGCTCCGATTCGCCGGCGGTGGTGGCGGGACGGGTGCAGGGATTTATGACTACCGAAACCGGCATTGCCCCGGGGCCGAACCTGACCGACCTGGCGACCCGGGAGCGCTTCGGCGCCGGCCTGGCCGACTTGAACCGGGACAACCTGCGTCAGTGGCTGCGCAACCCGGAGGACATCAAGCCGGGCAACTATATGTCGGAACGGGCCAGTATCTACCAGACGGCCGACGGACGGGTGAGTCTGAGCGAGGATGAGCTTTCATCCCTGCTGGAATATCTGCTGAGCCTGAAGTAAAATTAGGTTATTAGGTTAAGAAACTTCTGCGTAACTCTACCTTCCCGGCGTTCCGGCGGAGCGAAAATGCCTTCGTACCGGAGCAGCGGCGGAAGGCGGCGAGGCGCAGAAGGCATACGGAGGGGCGGCAATGGCGACGATAACCGATGTAATTCCCCGGCCAGCCAGTCAATCCGGGCTGTGGAGCTGGATTACGACGGTTGACCACAAGCGAATCGGCGTCCTTTACGGGGTAACCGCTTTCGTCTTCCTCTTGTTCGGCGGAATTGAGGCCGGCATTATCCGCCTGCAACTGGCCGTCCCCGATAACACCATGGTGGACCCGGACACCTTTAACCAGATGTTCACCATGCACGGGACGACAATGATCTTCTTGGTCATTATGCCCCTGAGCGCCAGCTTCTTCAACTTTGTGATTCCCCTGGCGATCGGGGCGCGGGATGTGGCCTTCCCCCGGCTCAACGCCTTCAGCTACTGGGTATTCCTCTTCGGCGGGCTGCTGCTGAACGCCAGCTTCCTGACCAACCAGGCCCCCGACGCCGGTTGGTTTTCCTACGCCAACCTGACGGAAAAGCCCTTCAGCGCCAACGCCGGGCTGGATTACTGGGCCCTGGGCTTGCAGGTGCTGGGCGTTTCCTCCCTGGCCGCCGCCTTCAACTTCATCGTTACCATCGTTAATATGCGGGCGCCGGGCATGAGTCTGATGCGGATGCCCCTGTTCGTCTGGATGACCCTGATAACCTCCATCCTGCTGGTGCTGGCCTTCCCGGTCATCACGGTGGGACTGATTGAGTTGACCTTTGACCGCAATTTCGGCACCAACTTCTTCGTTCCCGAGGGCGGCGGCGACCCGGTGATGTGGCAGCACCTGTTCTGGGTGTTCGGCCATCCGGAGGTTTACATCCTCATCCTGCCGGCCATGGGTATCGTGTCCGAGGTATTGCCCACCTTCTCGCGCAAACCCCTCTTCGGCTACCCGGTGGTGGTTTTCTCCGGGATCGTTATCGGCATCATGGGCTGGGCGGTCTGGAGCCACCATATGTTCACCGTGGGGTTGGGGCCGATTGCCGTTTCGGTATTTACCATCACCACCATGTTGATCGCGGTGCCTACCGGAGTGAAAATCTTCAACTGGATTGGCACCCTGTGGGGTGGGTCCATCGACCTCAAGACGCCGATGCTGTTCGCCCTGGGGTTTGTCGCCCTGTTCATCGTCGGCGGGCTGAGTGGCGTATCGCACGCCGTAGCCCCGTCGGACAACCAGCAGCAGGACACCTACTACATCGTCGCTCATATCCACTATGTCCTGTTCGGCGGTTCACTGTTCGGCATCTTCGCCGGCGTCTATTACTGGTTCCCCAAACTGACCGGCAAGCTGCTGCACGAGGGCATCGGCAAGTGGCACTTCTGGCTTTACTTCATCGGTATGAACATCACCTTCTTCCCGATGCACTACCTGGGCTTGAACGGAATGCCCCGGCGGATTTATACCTACGCCAGCGAATTCGGCTGGGACGGGCTGAACCTGCTGGCCTCCCTGGGCTACCTGGTGCTGTTCGTCGGGACCCTGGCGTTTGTCCTGAACCTGGTGGTCAGCCTGCGCAAGCGGCCCGACTCCGGGCATGACCCCTGGGACGCTCCCGGGCTGGAGTGGAGCATATCCTCGCCGCCGCCGGCCTACAACTTCGCCGAGATTCCCCGGGTGGAAGGGCAGGACCACTACTGGATTGTCAAGCGCCGGGCCGCGGCGGAAGGCCAGCCGGTTACCGGGCCGGAAGCTCCCGTGGATGCCAGCTCCATTCATATGCCCAGCCCTTCCTACTGGCCCTTTGTAACCGCCATCGGGACCTTGATTCTGGCCGCCGGGATGCTGGTCGAGTTCCCCTGGCCCTATATCAAGTTCCCTATCCCCTTTATCGGCGGGCTAATCGCCTTCATCGGGGTAATTGGCTGGTCTAACGAACCGGCGGCGGCGGAGCACCCCGGCGGAGCATCCGGCCATGGGCCAGGCCACGGTCCCGGTCATGGGATGGAACCCGGAGCGACGCCGGCGACCGCCGTAATGGAACGCCCGGCGGGACGGGCCGAGGGACGGGCCGCCGTCCGGCTGCTCTGCTCCCGTTGCGGCAACCGGATGGCGTCGGACTTCCGGTTCTGCCCCTACTGTGGCGGAGCGGTGGAAAATCCCGACCAGCCCCATGACGAGGAGGGATAGAGTTGGCCCACCCAGCCGAAACCGGCCATCCCGCCGGACACGCCCCCGCCGCCGCCCAGCACGACGCGGAGGAACCCACCACTACCGGTATCAATCACCGGAAACTTTTAATGTGGGTCTTCCTTTCCTCCGACTGCCTCTTTTTCGGCTCGCTGATTGCTACCTATATGGTCTATCGCGGGCAGAGCCTGGTCGGCCCCTACCCGGTGGACATCATTGACGTGCCGATAACCACCATCAGCACCTTCGTTTTGCTGTGCAGCAGCTTTGCCATGGTGCAGGCCCTGGCGGCGACCAACGCCAACAACCAAAGGGGGATTCAACTCTGGCTGCTGGCAACCGCCTTCCTGGGCCTCATCTTCATCGGCTTTCAGGTCTATGAGTTCAACGCCTTCCGCGCCGAGGGGCTGTATATCGGCACCAACCTGTTTGGCTCTACCTTCTATACGCTGACCGGCTTTCACGGCGCCCACGTAACCCTGGGCATCGTCTGGCTGCTGGGGCTGTTCTTTATTGCCCGCAAGGGACGGCTGGGGCCGCGCACCGCCCTGGACGTGGAAATCGCCGGGCTTTACTGGCACTTCGTTGACATCGTCTGGATTGTCATTTTCACCCTGGTTTACCTGATTGGCGGGTTTGACTCCGGCCCCTCGGCCAGCATAACCATACCAATTGACCCGTCCATCCTGGGTTTCCTGTCCTAAGCCTAAGGAGATTGGCGAATGAGCAGCGCCCCCGGGGTACATCACCCCCGCCACCCCAGCTTCAAGCAGTACGTGTTGATCGCCGCGTTCCTGTTCGCTATAACCATCGTCGAGTTCGTGATAATCCTGCCCGAGGGTTTCCGGGGGAAGGGGTGGACGATTGCGCCCCTGGCGATCCTGTCCGCCATCAAGTTCGCTGCCGTCATCTTCTTCTATATGCACCTGAAGTTCGACAACCGGCTGCTGACCTGGATTTTCATGGGTGGCCTGGTCCTGGGCTTTGCCGTAACCCTGGCCCTGGTCGGATTGTTCGGAACCTTTACCCCCTCGCCGCGCGCCTACGCCGAGGCCAACGCCGTCGCCTACCATCATGCCGAGCACGCCGAAGCCGGCGACCCGCACAGCGAAACCCCGGCAGTGCCGGCAGTGCAGGAACCGGAATCGCCGCCGGATACGGAACCGGCGGCCCCGCCGGCGGAAGCGGCGACCGCGCCGGTGGAAACCGCTTCCGCCCCGGCCGGCGGCGACCTGGTCGCCCAGGGGCAGGAGATTTTTATCACCGGAATCGGCGAAGGCGCCGCCACCGCCTGCGGCACCTGCCATACGATTGAGGGTCTTGAGCGCGCCGTAGGGCTGCTCGGCCCCGACCTGACCCACATCGCCACCGACGCCGCTACCCGGCAAGCCGGAGTCTCGGCCCGGGACTATCTCGTCGAGTCGATCAAAGCCCCGGAGAGTTTCGTTGCCGAGGGCGTAGAACGGGCCACGCCCGGCCTGATGACCGCGGCGATAACCAGCGGCCTGACCGATGCCGACGTGGAGGCCCTGGTGGTTTTCCTGCTGGAACAGAAATAGCCTCCCCGGTAGCCCTCAGGTTCCGGCCCGCGGCACGAACCCTTCCCGTAGCTTATCAACTTTGCGCCACCCGCTACCCGGCGGGCGGCTATTCGTAACCTGACGCCCGGGCGGTCAGCCCGGCGCTGCTTCAGCAGACCCGGGAGCAGCCCGAGAATGGAAAGAAGCCGCGCCCCCGGCCCGCTGCCGGAGGCTCCCGACTCATTTCACTGAGCCCTCCCGGGCCAGGCCCGCCAACACCCCGGTCGCTCCACAGAAAGGAGTTCCGCTATGCCCATTGCCAACGTTCAGGATGCCCGGGAGGTGGAGCGCAGTCTGGGGGAGATTCTGGCCGCCCCGGACGCTGACGCGGCGGCCCGGGCCATCCGTACCCTGTTCGTCGAAACCCTGGACTTCGATTATGCCGACCGGCTGGTCCCGCTCCAAGCCGGCGATGTTGCTCTGCCGGCCGACGCCCGCCTGCTGGCCCGGCGCGATGGCGTCAGCGCGCTGTACGTCCCGCTGACCGGCGCCGGCGGCAACCACGTTACCAATCATGTTGCCAACCACGTTACCAGCGCCGCCGCGTCCGCCGCCGCCCGGGCCATCGGCAACGCCATTGATGACCAACTCCTGCTGCTGTTCACCAACCGGAACCGGGACCAACCAGACCAGCTGCACCTGATCCACCCCGATCTATCGGGCCGCCGGCCCGCCCTGCGCCGGCTGGTGGCCCACCGGGACTATCCCCGGCGCACCGTAGTTCAGCAGCTTGCCAACCTCTGGCAGGACTACGGCAAGCTGGGCCAGCCCCTGGGCGAAGCCCTCCGCAACGCTTTCAACGTCCAGCCGGTTACCGACGCCTTCTTCCGGGACTACAAGGCCGCCTACGACGCGGCGGTCGTCCGGCTGATCGGCCCACTGGAGCGGCCGGACGCCGAACAGTTCACCCAGACCCTGTTCAACCGCTTGCTGTTCGTCCACTTCGTCAGCCGCAAGGGTTGGCTTAAATTCAAGGGCGATACCGACTACCTGAACGCTTTGTATCGGGACTACCGGGCGACGCCGACTCAGACCAACTTCTGGCGCGACCGGCTGAGCGTACTGTTCTCCGTCGGCTTGAACAACCCCCAGTACCTTGACCTGATGCGGAACAACCCGACGTTGTCCGCCACCATCGGCGAGGTCCCCTTCCTCAACGGCGGCCTGTTCGAGGAAACCGCGCTGGATCGCCGCGCCGCCTCGGGCGAGTTCAGCGTTCCCGACGAAATTGTCGGGCGACTAATCACCGAACTGTTCCAGGGCTACAACTTCACCGTGATGGAATCCACCCCGCTGGACACCGAGGTCGCCGTTGACCCCGAAATGCTGGGCAAGCTGTTCGAGGAGACGGTCAATGAGCGGCACCGCCACGGCGCCTACTACACCCCGCGCCCGGTGGTCGCCTTTATGTGCCGCGAGGCCCTCAAGGGCTACCTGTCCGGCCAGAAGATCGCCGGCCTGAACGACGCCCAAATCGCCGACCTGGTGGACCACTCCGACCCGCAGGCCATCACCATGACCCAGGCCCGGGAAGTCGCCAACGCGGTGGCGGAAATGAAGGCCCTTGACCCGGCCTGCGGCTCCGGCGCCTTCCTGCTGGGGATACTGCAAGAGATCGTTGCGCTCAACGATACGCTGTTCCGGGCCGGCCACACCCCGGAGAGCTTGTACCGGCAGAAGCTGGACATCATCAGCAACAATATCTACGGCGTGGACCAGGACGCCCTGGCGGTCAGCACGGCGATGCTCCGCCTGTGGCTCAGCCTGGCCGTCGATTACGACGGCGCCGGCCCGCCGGCCCCGCTGCCCAACTTGGACCTGAAACTGGTGGTGGGCGACGCCATCGCTGGTCCGAACCCGGACAGCGCAGCTCTGCAACAGGATTGGTTCAAAGAATTCGCCGAGCACAGCAACCTGCGGCAAGACATCGCCGCCTACACCACTGCCTACGGTCAACGGAAGGAGACACTGAAACGACAGGTAGAGGCCACCAAGGCGCAATTGCGCGGCCAACTGAAAGGTTCCGCGCCTTCCAGGGTAGTGGAGTGGCGCATCGACTTTGCCGACGTGCTGCTCAACGGCGGCTTCGACGTGGTAATCGCCAACCCGCCCTACGTGCGGCAGGAGGAAATCGCGCCCAAAGCCTACAAGGACGCTTTGGCCGGGCAGTATAGCGCGGCCGCCACCGCCCGCTCCGACCTGTATTGCTACTTCTACGCGCGCGGGCTGCAACTGCTGAAAGAGGGCGGGACGCACGTTTTCGTCTGCTCCAACAGCTGGCTGGACGTGGGCTACGGGGCCCGGTTGCAGCAATATCTGCTCCAAACGGCCCACGTCCAGGCGATTTACGAAAGCGCCCTGGAGCGGCAGTTCGCCACCGCCGACATCAACACCATCATCAGCGTCATCCGCAAGACCGCCCCGGACTACTCTGCTGCCTCCCCCCCCCCCCCCCCCCCCCCCCCCCCGACCGAGACCTGACCCGGTTCGTTTCTCTGCGGGATGAGTTCAGCGCGGCCCTGGCCGACCCCGCCAAACGCCGGGAAGTGATCCGCGCCCGGGCCGCCCTGCGCGCCGCCGGAATGAGCGGCAACAAGTTTGCCGGCGATAAGTGGGGCGGCAAGTACCTGCGCGCCCCGGACATCTACCACGCCATTATCCACCACTACGGCGCTAAACTGGCGCGGCTGGGCGACGTAGCCACAGTGCGGTTCGGCATCAAGACCGGGGCCAACGATTTCTTCTACCTGACCCCGGAGCGCATCGCCGAGTTTGGCATCGCGGCGGAATACTGCCGGCCGGTGATGACCACGCCGCAGGAGTCCCGCCGCATCGCCGTGGACCCGGCCCGGCTGCCCAAACGCCTGTTTATGTGCCACGACGACAAGGAACTGGTCGGCCCGGGAACGCTGGCCTACATCCGGTGGGGCGAGGAACAGGGCTATCACTTGCGGAGCAGCATGCGCTCCCGGCGGCGGTGGTACGACCTAGGAGAGCGGGATACGTCGCAATTGGCAACGAACTACGTCATCGATTCAACCGCCCGGACCTACTACTTTCGTGATGGCTGTTTGGTCCCCAATGTATTCCATACGACGCAGAGCAAGGAAAACCAGCCGCTTCAGCTTTGCGGCGTCCTCAACTCAACCCTGACCCAAATGGTCATAAACCTGTCTGGTCGCGCCAACCTTGGCGGCGGCGCCTTGAAACTAGAGATGTTCGAGTTAGAAAACCTCACCATAGTGAACCCGCGGTTGCTGCCGGAACCGGACGAAACGGTGTTCAACGCCGCCGACTGGGACGTGCTGGCGCCCTCGGCGGCGCGGCGGCAGCTTGACGCAGCGGTGTTCGACGCCCTGGGCCTGACCGCCGGGGAGCGGGAGGCGGTGTACGCCGGCGTCAACGAGCTGGTGAACAACCGCCGGCGGCGGGCCCGGAGCCTTGGCGCGGGACGGAGCCGGGAGCGGCGCGCCAACCCGTAACCGGCAATAGCAATAATAACCGCAATAAAACCGCCCCGGGGCCGGCGGGCCGGCCAAGCATCCGCCCACCGCGTATTTACCAGCCGGGTACTTCATAGCTTGTTTCAAAGCGTACTTCAGGAGGGCCTATGACCGTCTATCACGCCGGGACCGACCCGGACCTGCTGACCCGGCTCAAACAGATGCTCGGCAGCAGCGCCCGCGCCGACATCGCCGTGGGCTATTTCTTTATGTCCGGCTTTGCCGGGGTGGTGGACGACCTGGCCCGGCTCCGCAAGACCCGCATCCTGGTGGGGCGCGCCGACCGGCCCACGCTGGAAGCGGTGGCCGCCGGCCTGCGTCAGGCCGACGCCCTGCGGGCCCAACTGGACGCCGATCAGACCATCTCCCGCCGCCAACGGCAGGAAGTCGCCGCCGGAACCGTGTCCGAAATCGCCCAGAGCGTGGCGGCCCTGCCCCAGACCGACGCCAACCAGGCCGCCGTGGCGCGGCTGCGTCAGTTGGTGGCCGCCGGCTTGCTGGAAGTGCGGGCCTATCCCCGGGGGTTCCTGCACGCCAAAGCCTACCTCTGCTGGTATGACGACCACGCCGAACCGGGGGCCGCCATGGTCGGCTCCTCCAACCTCAGCCTGGCCGGCTTCACCGGCAATACCGAGCTCAACGTCCGGGTTACCGGCGACAGCGAAATGGCGACGCTGAAGGAGTGGTTTGAAAACCTCTGGGCCGACGCCGTGGACCTCAGCGCCGCGGTGGAACAGAGCCTGGCCGTCAGCTGGGCGGTCAAGGAGTACTCGCCCTATGCCATCTACCTGAAAGCCCTCTACGAACTCTACGGTCAAGACCTGGGCAGCGACGCCCCCTTGCCCCTGGAACCGGCCCGGCAGGTGGACCTGGCTAACTTTCAGCTGGATGCGGTGCGGCGGGGGCTGGATATGATTCGCCATTACGGGGGTTGCTACATTGCCGACGTGGTGGGGCTGGGCAAGACGCACATCGGCGCGGAATTGCTGCGGCAGTTGCGGCAGAGCTACCCCCACGACGGGCCGCCGCTGATCATCTGTCCCGCCGGTATGACCGACACCTGGGAGCAGTTCAACGAACTCTATGGCCTGGGCGCGGCGGTGCTTTCGCAAGACCGCATTGCGGCGCCGCCGGGCTTGACCTTTGACCCCGAAACGGAGGAGTACGAGGAGGTTCCCGCCGGCGTCCGGGGTGTCTCGCTGCCGGCGGCGTACCCCCGCCGGGGGCCGGTGCTGGTGGATGAGGCGCACAACTTCCGGAACGACGTGAACCGCTCGCGCGGCCTGCGGGACTACCTGGAACAGGGCGAGCACCGGGTCATTCTGCTCAGTGCCACGCCGCAGAACCTGGGGCCGCGCGACATCTACCGGCAGGTGCGGCTGTTTCTGGACGAGACGGAACACGGCTTGCCCCTGGAACCGCCGGGGTTGGAAGACTACTTTGCCAGCGTGGTTCGGTGGCAGCAGTACCGCCGGGAGGTGGATGCCTACTCGGCGCTGCTGGCGGAACACCTGAAGCGGGGCGGGGCCGGCCCGGCGCCCCGTCCGCCGGAGCGACCCGGCACCCCGCCGGCGGACCTGGCCGAAGTGCTGACGCCGGTCTTCATCCGCCGCCGGCGCAAGGACATCAAAGAACTGTACGGCGACACCGCCACCATCAGCGGCCAACCGGTGGAGTTTCCGGAACCAAGGCTCTCCAACCTGGAGTACCGGCTGGACCGGGTGTACGCCAGGGCGGGCAACTTCACCGACTTGCTGGCGACTTTGGGCCGGCACCGGGCGGCGCGCTACAACCCGACGGAATACCTGAAACCGGCCCGGCGGCGGGAGCCGCGCTACGCCGGCCTGTTTCGCGCCCGGGGCCGCATCGCCGGTATGATCCAGCACCTGCTGATGAAGCGGCTGGAATCCAGCATCGAGGCCTTCCGCGCTACGCTGCAATCCATCAGCAACAGCAACCGAAACTTCCACGCCGCGCTGCAAGCCGGCTACGTGCCGGTGGGCAGCGTCGCCACCGGTCTGCTGGCCGGCCAGAACTACGACCCCCAGGAGGCGCTGAACGTCCTGCAACGGGAAGAGGCGGCGCCAGCCGGAAAAACCCATTTTCCGGCCGCCGACTTTGACCTGGCCCGCTGGAACGCCGCCCTGGACGCCGACTACGCCGTGCTTACCGAGTTGCTGGCGCGGATTGCCGACATCGGCCCGGCGGATGACGACAAGCTGGCGACGCTGCAAGCCTTCCTGAAAAGGCCGGAAGTCTCCGGCGAAAAGACGCTGGTCTTCAGCGAGGCGGAAACTACCGTTGACTACCTCTACCGGCGGCTAAACCCCGGCGGCGCGGATCCAACCATCGCCCGGCTCAGCGGCAGCAACCGGAACCAGCGCGCCGGCATCGTCCGCCGCTTCGCGCCCCAAGCCAACCCGACGGCCGGCGGGCTACCAGCTGGTCCCCAATCCGGGCCCCAGTCCAAGCTACCAGCTGCGCCACAAGCCGGGTCCCGGGCCGAGCCCCGGGCCGAGCCCCGGGCCGAACCGGGAATCCGGGTGCTGATTACCACCGACGTGCTGTCGGAAGGGCAAAACCTCCAGGACTGCGCCCGGGTGCTGAACTACGACCTGCACTGGAACCCGGTGCGGCTCATCCAGCGCTTCGGGCGGGTGGACCGGATTGGTTCGCCCCACGACGTCATCTACCTGCACAACATGATGCCCGACGCCGAACTGGACGAAGAGCTGGGCCTCACCGCCACGCTGGGCGACCGCTTGCAGGCCTTCCACGACCTGATTGGCTTGGACAACAAGGTTCTGTCGGAGGCGGAACAGCTTAACGCAAAGGGTATCGGCGTCATCTACGACGAACAGCGACTGCCGGAAATGGATGACGCTCTGGATGAAGTGTCGGCCAATCAGCGGGCCATCGCCCTGCTGGAAAACATCCGCGGCAACGACCCGGCGCTCTGGCAGCAGATCCAGACCCTGCCCGATGGCATACGCTCGGCGCTGGCAGTGCGCCACCGCGCCGTTGGAGAAGGTAGCGATGCGCCGCAGGTCGGCGAAACCGTGGTGCTGCTCGCCGCCGTTACTGCGGTGCGCTGTTACGCCGTGGCTGATTCGCTGGCGCCGCGGCCGATCCGCCCGGCGCAATTCGTGGCGGCGGTGGAGTGCGAACCGGACGCCCCGGCCCGGCCGCTGCCCGAGAACACCAACGCCCGGGTGGATGCCTGCGCCGGGGTGTTTGCCACGGACCTGACCCGGATACTGGGCAGCGGGCGGCGGCGCGGCGCCGGCAACGCGCGCAACCGTCAGTTCATTCACCGGCAGCTCAACGGCATTGACCCCGGAATTGTTGCGCCACAACGGATTGACGCGCTGCGGCAAGCCTTCTCCGCCGATTTGCCCGGGGTGGTGGAGCAGGAACTGTCGGAATTGCGGCGTCTCAACCTGGGCGGCCGGGAACTGGTACGCCGGCTGGAACTGCTGCGGGAACGCTACCGTCTCAATCCAGCCGCGGAACGCGAAGCCGCTCCAGCGCCGCACGCTTGGCGCATCATCTGCTCCGAAGGCTTGCAGCAGGGTAGTAATAGTAATTTAGGGTAGTTAATTTCGGCTGCCCGGCGACCGCGAAGGAGCAAGTCTGGCGCTGTGGCGCTTTCCGGCCCGGCGGCGCCCATCCTGGTGAACCACGCCGCACCAGTTGTACCAGGCGGGAAAGGGGCAGTGGCAAACGTCCCCGGCGGCCCCCTGAGTTGCTATAATGCCCCCAATGCCCCGCCACGTGGAAAACACCCGCCCCACCAGGTTCAATCCCGGAGGTCCAGTATGTCCACCGCCAACACCCCCACCTGGAGGACGCCCCCGGCGGGCGGCTTCCGGCTGCCCGACCCGCCGCCGCGCCACCCCGACGACATGACCAGCTTCGACCACCTGACCGCCACCGGCAACGTCCACCACCTGGCCCACCACCTGGCCCACCACCTGGGGAACCCGGAGACGACCCTGGTGGCCGGGGAGCGCTACGTAACGCTGCGGCCCCGCCGGAACCTGGCGGGCAGCCACTATCCCGACCTGCTGGTGGCCTTCGGCGTGAATCCCGGGGCCTACCGGGAGCGGAACGGGTACGTCATTGAAGAGCAGGGCAAGCCGCCGGACTTCGTTTTGGAGATTGCCTCCCGGCATACCAGTGGGGTGGACGTTGGCCAGAAGCGGGAGGACTATGCGGCGCTGGGGATAGCGGAGTACTGGCGGTTTGACGAGACGGGACGGCACCACGGGGTCCGGCTGGCTGGGGACCGGCTGGGGGGCGCTGGTTGGTACGAGCCGGTCGACATCGCTGAATTGTCCGGCGGGGCATTGCAGGGATACAGCGCAGTGTTGGGCCTGTACCTGCGGTGGGAGGAGGGGCAACTGGGCTGGCACGACCCGGCGACGGGGGGGCACATCCCCACCTTTGCGAGCGCCAGCGCGGCCCGCCAAGCGGCGGAGACTCAAACCGCCCGGGAACAGGCGGCCCGCAGTGCAGCAGAAACCCGAACCGCCCAGGAACGGGCGGCCCGCCAGTCGGCGGAGACTCAAACCACCCGGGAACAAGCGGCCCGCCAAGCAGCGGAGGCTCGGGTGCGGGAACTGGAAGCCGAACTCCAACGGCTGCGAAACGGCTGACCGGCCCGGGCGTATCCCCGGAACCGGACCAAATGTCGCACGTCTCCGAAGGGATGGAGAATCCGGTAGAACTCGCCGGGGCAATCAGTATGCCCGAGCGGTTCCATTTACGACAAGTCAACAGGGCCTAAAGCAGGGTAGCGGCCAGCAGGTGGCCGCCGTAACCGCCGGCGTAGCCGGGCCGGGTTATACGTTCTGCGGCGAAACCGGTCTCGGCCAGCAATTCCAGCCAGGTGGTTACCGGGAAGAGGCCGGTAACGTGCCGGTCCTGTTCGATCCTGACCTTCCCCGCCTCGTTCAGAATGAAGAAAAAAACGGACTCGATAGTGGTGTCCGATGGGTCGGGGTCGTGGCAGTATTCGATGACGGTTAGCTCTGGGACGGCGTCCCGGCGAATCCAGTGCAGCACCGTGGGGCCGGAAAAGGTTTCCTTGAAATAGTCGGGAGAGATGAGCAGAACGCCGCCCGGCTCCAGGTGGGCCCGGGCGGTGGCAAAGGTGGCCCGCAGGTCGGCCTCGGTAAGCATATAGCCGATAGCATCGTGAATCAGCACCGCCCGGAAGGTGCGGCCCAGCCGAACGCTCCGCATGTCTCCCTGGTGGTGCGCCACGCCGGGGTTGAGCTTGGCGGAGAGGGCCAGCATCCGGGGCGACAAGTCCACTGCCGTAACCGCAAAGTCGGCGGTCAGGTGGGACAGGGTATGCCCGCCGCCGGAACCCAGTTCCAGGACGGGGTGGCGACCCGGCCCCAGCGTCTCCCGCAGGGCCTTGTGCCAGTGCCGGGCATCGTCCGCATACTCCTCCGGCGGGCTGAAAACCGGCCACAGGTAGGCCAGGTCGTGGTACAAGCGGTGCGGCATAAGGGAATTATAGATTACGAATCAGGAATTAAGCATCAGGAATTGAAGGATGTCGGTTTACGGTTCTGGATTGCCAATTCCCGATTCCGGAATTATCCTTTGTATTCAGTTGATCCAGGTTAATCGGGGGTAATTGGAAATGGGCAAGCTGGATGGCAAGGTGGTGGTGGTAACCGGGGCCAGTCGGGGCATTGGAGCGGAGATTTCCGCCCGGTTTGCCCGGGAAGGGGGGCGGATCGTTGGTGCGGCCCGTACCTTGCGGGAAGGCGACCACCCGTTGGAGGGCTCCCTGGAAAAGACGGTGGCCGACATTCGCCAGGCCGGTGGCGAGGCCACTCCGGTGGCGGTCAATCTGGCCCGGCCGGAGGATTGCGAGCGACTGATGCAGGAGGCCCGGGATATTTACGGCCCGGTGGACGTGCTGGTCAACAACGCGGCCCTGACCTATTTCATTCCGGTGAAAGACTTTGCCACCAGCCGTTGGCTGCGCTCCTGGGAAGTCAATTTCCACGCTCCCTTTATCCTCAGCAAAATCGCCCTAGAGCAGATGATTCCCCGCGGCTCCGGCAGCATCGTCAACATCTCCTCCGGGGCGGCGGTAGGCCCGGGCCGCGGGCCTTACCCGGAGGGGGCGGGCAGCGGCGGGGGAACCTGCTACGGGGCGGAAAAGGCGGCCTTGGAACGATTTACCCAGGGCTTGGCTAGTGAGGTGTACCAGTACGGCATATCGGTTACTTGCGTATCCCCGTCTCTGGTGGTTCCCACGCCAGGCACGGTGTATCACAACCTAGTCAGCGGGATGGACGACCCCCGGGGAGAGCCGCCGGGGTTGATGGCCGACGCGGCCCTGCTGCTGGCGACGGAACCCCTGGACGCCGTAACCGGCCGGGTAACCTACAGCCAGCAAATACTCCAAGAGTTTGGCTGGCTAACCGGCGGCCAAGGCCGGGGCGTTACCCTGCCCGGCACCGGCTACAGCCAAATCTAGGACGTGTTCACCGGCAAACTTTGAACTAACGACGAACAGCGATGCAGGCTCGATGCCTCGCCGTGGCCTTACCAAGCGAACCGGGCGTGCTTGCCAGCAGACCCGGAACTAACGATGTGGGTGCAGCCCGGGTAAGGGCAACCCGGGGGCCGGCGGGCCTGAAAAGCGTCGCCGGGGCCTCAATAAGCACGAGGCCCCGCTCCGCTTCAGTCGGGTTGACGGATGCTTGGGTAGTAGGAACTGGCGCCGCGCCGCGGGTTAGCGTCCGCCGCAACCGCAACCGCCACTGCCACAGCCCCCACCGCCGCAACCGCCACTGCCACAACCGCCGCCGCCGGCGAACATGGGGTTGTTAATCACGAAACCTACCTGGCCGCCAAACTCCTCAACGTAGTCTATCGTGGCCTCTTCCAGGAAAGGGGCGCTGTCCGAGTCCATCAGGAAGCTCAACCCATCCAGTCTGAGGATGGTATCATCGGGTTGGGTCTCCTTTTCCATAGTGAGCATATACTGGAGGCCGCCGGTACCGGAGGGCATGGCGATGACTCGCAGGGCGCCGGTGGTTTCCTCTTCCTGTTCGATGACTTCCTTGAGCTTTTCAATAGCCAACGTGGTAACTTCCATGCTGCAATACTCCCTCGGATTTGCCAGAGTGGGAAGGTTTTTCAAACTTCGGCTAACCTCAAGCCTAACATACCCGCCCGGCAATAGTCAAACCGTCAAACAAACAATCAATTGGGGAAAGACGCCCGTTGCGCCTGGCCTGCTTTTAATCCCGCCGCCGGAACTCCCGCAAATCCTCCGGTATGCTCAGCCGGGCTTCGGTCAATTCCTGGATGTCTGCCGGCGACCAGCCCGGGGCGTGTTCCCGCAGTTCAAACCCCTGGGGGGTTACCCGGAACAGGCCCAGGTCCGTGGCTACCAGGGTCACCGCGCCCGGCGCGGTGATGGGCAGGGTGCAGCGTTTCAACATCCGGGGATGGCCTTCCCGGGTGCAATGCTCCATGGCGATGAAGACTCGCTTGGCGCAGGCGGCCAGGTCCATTGCGCCGCCGATGCCGCCCCCCTTGCGGGTGGGGATGCGCCAGTTGGCGAAATCGCCGTTCTCCGCCACCTCGTAGGCCCCCATCACCGTAACGTCCACCATCCCCTTGCGGATGAGGGCGAAGGAATCGGCGTGGTGGACAATCGCCATGCCCGGCACGGCGGTAACGTTCTGCCCCCCGGCGTTGACCAGGTGCCGGTCTTCCTGTCCGGCCGGCGCCAACGGGCCGTAACCGATGACGCCGTTCTCCGAATGAAAGACCAGTTCCTTGTCCGGGTCAACGTAGTTGGAACAGAGGGTAGGCATACCCACGCCCAGGTTTACAATCCATTCGTCCTGAAACTCCATCGCCAGCCGGTCGCACATCGCCTGGCGGGGCAATCGGGGTTTATCCGTAGCCATTGATTTCCTCCTTAAAGCAACCCGCTCGGCCGCGGCGCCCCGGCGCTTCAGTCCCGGATCCCGTCGGCGGGTATCGGCACCAGGCGGTCAACGTACACGCCGGGAACATGAATCTGGTCCGGGTCCAATTCTCCGGCCGGGACTATTTCCTCCTCCACCTCCACCACGGTGATTCGGGCGGCCATGGCCATAATCGGGTTGAAGTTGCGGGCGGCCAGGCGGAACTGGAGGTTGCCGAAGGTGTCGGCGCGCCAGGCCCGGACCAGGGCGTAATCGGCGTGGAGGGGATACTCCAGAACGTAGGTGCGGCCGTTTATCTCCCGGTGCTCCTTGCCTTCGGCCAGTTCGGTGCCGACGCTGGCCGGAGTATAAAAGGCCCCGATGCCCGAAGCGGCGGCGCGGATGCGCTCGGCCATGGTGCCTTGTGGCACCAACTCGGCGTCAATTTCGTCATTATTATACATCCGCACAAAGGGGGTAACCTGGGAAGGGTGGGTGGGCGCGGTGAAGGCGGCGTACATCTTTTTGACCTGGCCGGCGGCGATCAGCGTACCTACGTCCACCTTTTCGTCCAGGGTGCCGGTGTTGTTGGAGACGCCGGTCAGCTCCCTGGCTCCCTGCCGGTGCAGGGCGGACAGCAGGTTGCGAGGAATGCCCACCCCGCCGAAACCCGGGGACATAAAGACGGAACCATCGGCCACGTCGGCTACCGCCGCATCAAAGGATTGGTAGATCTTGTTCTTCATCTGGGCCAGCTCCTCGGGGCAGTCTGCCTTACATACTACCGCAGACGCTCCCCGGTTGCCACACCTGGAAGGGAAATCGGTGGGTAATCCGGCGGGTGAAAGCGAAAGCCGGCAGGAAACCGGGGCCGGCAGTTAAAACCCGGAAGCTAGAGCGGGGCGGCCCTGCTATTTAACTACCTGATTTAACTGCCGATCGGACTAGCGGCCATTGCGCCGGCCCCGGCCGGCGCAATGGCGGGCGACTACTGCCGGACATTGCTATCCTACTGCCGGACATCACAGCCGGGCATCGGCCAGGAGGAGCGCGTTCAGGAGGGCTTGCGCTCCGTTGGCGCAATCCTGTGGCGGGGTGAACTCCGCCGGGGCGTGGCTGATGCCGTCCACGCTGGGTACGAAAATCATACCCGCGTCGGTTATGGCGGCCAGGGCCTGGGCGTCGTGGCCGGCGCCGCTGGGCAGGGGCTGATGGGCCAGGCCCGATTGCGCCGCCGCCTCGGCCACCAGCCCCTGCATCCGGGCCGGCAGGGGAACGGCGGGCGTAGCTTCCACCGCGCTGACGGCTACCGACACCCGGTTGGCGGCGGCGATTTCGGCGGCGCTGCGCCGGAAAGCGGCCTCGGCGGCGGCGAGCGCGTTAACGTCGGCGTCCCGAAACTCTACCCCCAGGCGGACCTCGCCGGGCACCACGTTGACCGCATTAGGCCGAACTTGCAGGCTGCCCACGGTGGCTACCCGGCAGATTTCCCCTTCCCGGGCCAGCTCCTGCGTTGCCAGCGCCAGGCGGGCTGCCGCCGCCAAAGCGTCCTGCCGGTCGGTCATGGGCGTTGTGCCGGCGTGATTGGCCCGGCCCAGGACTTCTACGGCGAAAACCGACCGGCCGGTAATACCGCTCACCACGCCGATGGGAAGGCCGGCCTGATGCAGCGTTGGGCCTTGCTCGATGTGCAACTCCAGGTAAGCGGCCAATTCCCCGGGGTAGCGCCGGGCCTGGTCAATACGGGCCAGGTCGCCGCCGATGTCGGCCAGGCGCGCGGACAAGGATACACCCTCCTCGTCAACGGCGGTATAGTCCTCCGGCTCCAGCAGGCCGGCCATGGCCCGGCTGCCCAACAGCCAGCGGTGAAAGCGGGTGCCTTCCTCGTTGGTGAAGATCAGCACTTCCACCGGATGGCGCAGGGTGTGGGAACGCTCCGCCAGGGTTTGGACTACCTCGATCGCGCCCAGGACACCCAGGGCGCCGTCATACTTGCCGCCGTTGGGGACGGTATCGGTGTGGGAGCCGAGAGCGATGGCGGGCAGGCTGGGGTCGGCGCCCGGCTTGCGCCCGATGATATTGCCGGCCGGGTCGATGCGGGTTTCCAGACCGGCCCGGCGCAGCAGCGTCAAGGCGTACTCCCGGCCCTGAACATCGGCCGGCGAGTAGGCCAGCCGCATCATCCCCTGGGGTGTCTCGCCAATGCGCCCCAACTCGGCCAGGGAGCGGTTGAGGCGGGCCGCGTTGATGGCGAACGGGGCAAGTGGTTGATTGGTCATAACCGGCGTTCCTTCCTTACCCGGGCCACCCGGCCCCGGTACTTTCCGCAGGTGAACCCCCGGTCGCTTGCAGCAGACGCCGGGCCAGCTCGATCCCCCTGACCTTATCCAGGCGGACGGCACAGGAACGCGGCGGGATGAGGCAATAGACGCAGCCGGTGGCGCATTGGCAGCCCTTCGCTAGCTCCATCGCGACTTCCAGAAGCTCCTGCCAGCGGTCAAAAGCCCGCTGCGCCAGGCCGATGCCGCCCGGATAGCGCTCAATCAGGAAGATCTTTCCGCCGGCCCGGTGAGTGGTTGTATCGTGGAAATCCGCCGGGAAGGTAAACAGCGCGCCGACCCGCAGCATTTGTTCCAACGCGGCCAGACCGGCATCCTGCACCACGTCCTGCCCTCCGGCAGGAACCCCGGCAGGAACCCCGGCAGGAACCCCGGTGTCCTCCGCCGCGCCGTCGCCCGCGCCATTTATAATGCCGGCGACATCGATCCAGAAGGCGTGGCCAGTTGACTCCCGGGTGGTGTTGCCGGAAGGGGTATAAGTGTCGATTACCCGGCCGGCTCCTGCCCGGTCTTCTCCCCGGGAGTAGCGGGGGGAGTCGCGGGAAGCTTCCGCTTCAGCCGGGTCGGGGCGAAGGGATTCATCAATTACCCTGACCGAGTTGAGCTTTTCGGACAGGGTAACGTTGCCCAGGAAGGCAGCGACACCGCCGGCCCAGCCGGAGCAGCGATACTCTTCCCGTATTTCCAGCGTCTTTTCCAAGCAGGGGACGGTTATCCGGTTTTCCTGGTCAGGGGATTCCAGCTCCAGCAGGTGGATGGTGGGCGGGGCATCGCTATTGACGTCGCTCGCTTCCTCGCTCCGGCTCACCCGGTATCTGACGCCGGCCTGGAAGTAAATGGCCCCCGCATACGCCTCGTGAAACTTTCGAGCGGCGGACAGGGAGCCGACCGGTTCATTTTCCCGGCGCAAACTCCACGTCTGTCCCGGGAGGCCGCGCAAGCTCACCTCTTCCTGGGGGAACTCCGGGGCCGGTTCGGCCTCCCGGTTCCCGGGCAACTCCTGAAATATGGCGTCGCCCAGGAGCTCCGCCGAAAAGGAGTATATCCTGCCCCCGGCTTCCCGGAGCAGGGAGGGCAAGTGCGCCCGGATGATTTCCCGGTTGCCGGGGGCAACGACTATTTCCTCCCCCTGCCGGTCCAGGAAGGCCGGCAGATTATGGGCATAGAACCGGGCCATCGGGTCGTTCAGGGCATAGCACAGGGCAAAGGCTTCCCGCTCTCGGCCGCCTCCGGCCTGCTGGAGGCGCTGCCAGGTCGCCTGGAGCGTATCCGGGAAACCGGCCAGGATTACCCCATCCAGTGCGCCGGCATCCAGGCCCATTTCCCCAGCGCCGGTGTCCGGGACACCGGCGGAGAATACCGCTTTTACGGCCCCGTCCCGCATTTCCGCCTGAATTTCGTCCCGGAGGCCGTCGGCCGGCCCGTCGTGGTACAGCCGGAGGCAATTCGGGTCCAAATCCCTTTCTTCGCACGCCTTTCGCGCCGACGCATAGCATTGTTCGGCGAATTTCCGGGTGGGGCAGCAGATCAGGACCGTCTTATCCAGCGCCGCACAGGCCAACGCCGCCCGGCCGATGCGGTTCGGCAACCCGGCCCCGGCGGCCCCGGCGGAATCGAGGGTACCGGATGGCGAGTCGGCCACACTGGGGTCAACGAAAACGTAATGTCGCCGGGGGGCCGGCCCCCCGGCCGAAGCGACTGGTTCAAAAGCCTGGCCGGTGAGGTTGCCGGCGTGTTCCGCCGGGTTGGCGCCGGCGGCGGCCAGAAAATACCGGGGGGTGGCGCCAATGCGGGCTAACTGGTGGGCCAGGCGGCGCAGCAATACAGCCACGTTAGCGCCAAAATAGCCGCTATACTGGCGCATTTCGTCGATGGCTACCAGCTGGAGGTTCCGGAGGAAATTGGCCCAATCCCCGCTGCGGCCCAAAAGGGACTCATTGAGCATTTCCGGGGTAGTAACCAGTACCGGGGGCGGGTTCTGCGCAATGCGTTTCCGTTCTTCCGGCTCCGTAGCGCGGTCATAGCGTTCAGCGCTTAATCCGGCTTTAGCCAGGATGTTGTTCAGTTGCGCCAGTTGACGGTTGGCGACCTCCGGCGTCGGGTAAAGGGCCAGGGCATAGCCGCCAGGGTTCTCCAGCAAAGTCGCGGCCAGCGCAATCGCCAGGGACCGGGTGGCCCCGCTGGCCGGCGGCGCCGCCAACGCCACGTTAGCGCCGGCCAGCGACTTTTCGATGGCCGCCGCCTGATGCTCGTACAATTGACCGATGCCGAGGGCTTCCAGGGCCGGGGTCAGGGCCGGAGTAAGCTCCTGAAGCCGGGAAGCATCGGCATATACCGGTTCCAGCCCTTCCCGGGTGGCTGAAGCGACCTGGTCCGGCTCCTCCAGGGCGCCGAACTCGCGCCAGGCGCGGACTAGCTCCGCCAGGTAAGGGTCAAGGGCGGCGGGAGACTCGGCGGCCTTGGCAGAAGCAGCAGAATCAACGACCGGGGGCAGTTCGGAGCGGTTCCCCAAGCCGCCGGCAATGAGCGGTTCCAGGGATTCCATTAGCTCAGCGTCGTTATCGGGTTCGAGGCATTCTCGCTTCAGCCGTTCCAACTCGGCGGCGCTCGGGGACGCCATTGCCGAGAGCAACTCTTGTACTGTATCCAGGGCGCGGTAGGCGGCATCGTCGGAGAAGGACTGACGACTGGCCCAGGTTTCGTGGGCGGCGCTGACCTCCCGCACCAAACCTGGCTCAATACCGGCCAGGGCGTTACGGAACACCTCGGACCAGGAGGCTTGCACCACGGCCAGCAGGTCCTGGGTCTTCATATTGACGAAGGGTTTTTGGGTATTCCTGACCTGGCCCAGGATTTGCTGCAAGGTGGGTACGGCCTGCTCGGCGTGGTAGTTCAGAAACTCCCGCGGCACGAAGGAATCCAGGTCAATCTTGAGCAAATAAAGGCCCCGGCCCACTCTTGTGCTGTTAGACCGCACGTTTCCCCTCAAACGAAAACCGGAATCAAGTATAGATTATACCGGATTCCGCCGCAGTTGTTGACGCTATCCGCCCGGGGTCCAGGGACTTTGAGCCGATGCAATCCGGTCGGGGGCTTTCCGCTTAATCCCTACACCATCACCCGGAACCCGTAGCCGGCATTGTTCAGCTGGCCCTCCGCAAAACGGGACATACGCAGCGGGGCGAGGTCGATGGTAGTCGCCCGGCCCTCCAGGACCAGCTCGGCCATCAGAATCCCTACCAGCGGCGACAGCTTGAACCCGTGGCCGCTGAATCCGGTGCAGACGTACAATCCCTCGATACCCTCCACTGCGTCCATGATGGAATGGGAGTCGGGCGTCGTGGTATAGAGGCCGGCGTAACCCGTGCTGAACTCGGCCTCGGCCATTAACGGGATGCGCCGCGCCAGGCGGTTCCAGACTTCGCCGATGAAATCCGGGCTGGCCCGCTGGGCATACACTTCCGGGTCTTCCACCACCTCTTCCCGGTTGCCGTTGCCCACCAGGGTCAGGTCGGAGCCTTCGGGCCGGAAGTAGATCCGATTGATGATGTCGCCCCCGCCGGGGTGGCAGGGCAGAGTTGCCAGGGAGCGCCGCAGGTGGATTACCTCGTGGCGGGTAGCTTCCAGGGGCAGGTCGATGCCGTGCGACAACAGGAACCGGCGGCTCCAGGGGCCGGTGGCAATGATCGCCCGCTCGGTGGCAATCCGCCCGCCGGCGGTATTCACTCCCGTTACCCGGCTCCGGGTTACCTCGACCCCGGTAGCGGGAGAACGGAGCAAGGTTCTGGCACCCAGGTCCCGGGCGCGGCGGGCGTAGGAAAAGGCCGTGGCCGAGGCATCGGCGTAACCCGAGCGGGGTTCGTAGGCGATGGCGGCGCAGTCGTCCAGAAAGAAAGCCGGCGCCAGCTGTCTGGCCTCCTCCCGGGTTATGTTGCCGGTGTCAATGCCCACCCCCTGCTGCATGGCCAGGTTGGACTGGAAGGCTGCGGCATCGGCGGCGCCGGCAAACAGCAGCTGGCCGGTCTGAACGTAGCCGCACTCGCCGCCCACCCGCTCGGCGAAGTTGCGAAAAACCTCCAGGCTTTGCCAGGCCATGCGGGCGTGAATCTCGGTGGAGTAGTGCATTCGTATGGCGGCGGAGGAGCGGCCGGTAGAGCCGGAACCAAGCACGTCCCGCTCCAGCAGCAGCGACTTTTCCAACCCCCGGGCCGCCAGGTTATACAGGATACTGCATCCCATAACCCCGCCGCCGATGATCACCGCTTCCGCAGTCTCCGTCACGCGTCGGACCTCCTTGCTGCATTGGGCAAATGAATGGCCGAACCAGCTGCCGCAGACCTTGCCGTTTCCCGCCGGAACCCGGGTTGTCCGGGGGCGGGAACCCGCATTGTCCGCAATCAACGCTTTCGACCAGCGGGATCGGCCCATCCGGGGGCCGGGAACCCGGCCAACGAGCCGGCGGGCCGGGGGTACGGGGTGCGGTTTCGGTTTTTCCGGCGGGCCCGGCCCGGCGCTAGTGGCCCGCGCCGTCGGCGGCGCAGTAGTCAAGCTCCAGACTGGCGAAGTCATTGCTGCCAATTCGCCGCAATGATGCGGGAAGGCAGCCGGTCAGCTGGTTGCCTTCCAACCGGATGAGCTCCAGTGCGCCCAGGTTGCCCCACTCCGGCGGCACCGGCCCGGTCAGTTGGTTGTCGCGCAGCCACAACTCCTTCAGGTTCGCCAAATCGCCCAGTTCCGGCGGCAGCGGGCCGGTCAGCCGGTTACGGACGAGGGATAGCGCCACCAACCCGTCCAGGTCTCCCAACTGGGAGGGCAGGCTGCCGTTCAGTCCGGAGGATACCAGATGCAACTTGCTGACGCGATTTGGCTCGCCGGAGATGAAAACGCCCTCCCAGTAATATATTGGCAGGGCATAGTCCCAATTCAGGCTTGCCTCCCCGGTCAGGGTGTCCCTGGCGGCCAGCAGAGCGGCGCAGTCGCCGACCAGGCCGGGGTTGTCCTGCGGGTGGGGGACGACGAGGCCATTGGAACAGGAGGCCGCCCCGCTCCCCAGCCCGATTCCGATCTGGAAATGCGGCGCTCCCGCTTCTCGCAAGTGCGATCTTTCGGCGAACTCTTGCGTGAACTCCACGAGCCTTGATTTGTAGGTGGTGGTGTAGGCATAGATGTTCATGCTGCGGTTTTCCCGGTTCCAGTCGTTCCAGAGCCGGGCGAGCCGGGCCGCGGTTTCGGCCTCGTCGTCAATCAGGTTGCGCGTCTCCCCGGGGTCGCGCGCCAGGTCGAAGAGTTGCGCTTCCCCCGTCCGGCTATCATTGACCAGTTTTGCCTGGCCCGAACGAACCGCAAACTTCGGCACATTTGGCGGGGGGAAGTCGGCCAGCCGCCAGAAGAGGGCCTCGTGGGGAGCGCGGTCCCGCTCGCCAACCAGGAAGGGGTCCAGGTTCACGCCGTCCAGCGGCCGGTCGGGAACCGCCGCGCCGCCGGCCAGTCCCAGGGCGGTGGCGGTGATGTCCATACTGGAGACCAGCGGCTCAAAAGTCTCTCCCTGCGGCCACCGGGCCGGCCAAGAGGCGACGAAAGGCACCCGTATCCCGCCCTCCAGAAAGCTGTTCTTGCCCTTGTTGAACGGGTCGTTATCCGCCCAGGTGAGATAAAGGCGTCCTCCTGGCGCCGGATAGACGCCGCCGTTGTCGCTGAGGAAGAAGATGACCGTGTTATCCCGCTTGCCCGACTCCTCCAGCGCGGCCATCACCCGCCCGACGTTCTGGTCCAGGGAGTCGACCATCGCCAGGTAGGTGCGACGCTTGACGTCCTCGACGTGGGAATACTTCTGAACCAGTTCTCTGGGGGCCTGCAGGGGAGTGTGCGGCGCGTTGTAGGCGAGGTACAGGAAGAAGGGCTTGGGCGCCGCAGCATTATCCTCATTAGCATCATCATTGACAAATTCGACCGCCCGGTCGGTGAGCGCGTCGGTCAGGTAGCCGTCGAAGCCGGTCGCGCTCCGATTGTCGTTGAGGGGGAGGTATGCAAATCCGGGGCGGGTGGTGTCAACGGTGAAGTAATCGTGCTCGCCGCCGAGGAAACCGTAGAAGTAGTCGAACCCCCGGTTGAGGGGGTGAAAGGGCGGGGCGGCGCCCAGTTGCCATTTGCCGACGAGGCCGGTGCGGTAGCCGGCGTCCTGGAGGTAGGCGGCGATGGTCGTCTCCGCTACCGGAAGGCCGTACTGTTCGTCGAAGGGGGCGTAGGCCAGGTTGGTCTCCATGCCGAAACGCGCCGGGTGGCGGCCGGTCAGCAGGCCGGCCCGCGATGGCCCGCAGGTCGGGTGGGCCACGTAGCCATTGGAAAAGGCGACGCCCTCTTCGGCCAGCCGGTCGATGTTGGGCGTCTCGATCTCCGTTGCGCCGTTGTAGCTTACGTCGTTGTAGCCGAGGTCATCGACGAAGATGAGGAGGATGTTGGGCGGGGTAGTCGCCCCGCGCTCCAGGCCCGGCGTTGGCTCGGAGTAAGCCGCCAGAGACAACAGGGCCACCAGCCCGGCGGCCAGGCCAACAAGGACGCGGCAACGGCAGAACTTCCGCCATTTACCCAATGTCAGCAAGGGAGGCAAGGGAACTCTGTACTCCGCGGCCCGGGGATATTACCGGCGTGTCCCATTTCCGAATGTTTTCATCTACCTGCACTCCGCCGTCCGGGGATATTACCGTCAGTTCTGCCGCGCCGGTCATTTCGTCCTCTGGCGCCGGCGGCCCAACCCGGCCCCATCCCAACTAACAGGTTCCGCTCGCCGGCTTGGGGATTTGGGGAATGGTAGCATAGCAGTGGGCCCGGCGCAATTGCCCTGGCCCGCTCCCGATTCCGTTTACGATGAGGGTTTACCCCGTATAAGCCGCAGCAACCATATACTAAAAGTAAACTGAACCCGGCGCCCGGACCCACCGCGCCCGGAACCCGCCGGGGCTTGCCAAATAATGCCTTACTACGCCGGGAAGGGATTCGATGCGCCGCCCGGTTGCGGGAACCGGCCCGGCCGGGGACTCGGCCAACAGGCCGGCGAGCCGGCGCTACGGGGTGGGGTTTTCGGTTTTTCCGGTGGCCCCGGTCCGGCGCTAGCGGCCTTCGCCGTCAGCGGCGCAGTAGTCAAGCTCCAGTCCGACGAAGTCAGTGTTGTCAATTCGCCGAAATGACGCGGGAAGGCAGCCGGTAAGCTGGTTGCCTTCCAACCGGATAAGCTCCAGTTCGCCCAGGTTGCCCCACTCCGGCGGCACCGACCCGGCCAGTCCGTTGTCTTGCAGCCACAGTTCTTTCAGATTCGCCAAATCGCCCAGTTCCGGCGGCAGCGGGCCGGTCAGCCGGTTAAGGGCGAGGGACAGGATTTGAAGGTCGGCCAAATCGCCCAGTTCCGGTGGAACCGGGCCGGTCAACCGGTTACGGCCGAGGGACAGGACTTGAAGGTCGGCCAAGTCGCCCAGTTCCGGTGGAACCGGGCCGGTCAGCCGGTTACGGCCGAGGTATAGCTTCACCAACCCATCCAGGTCGCCCAACCGGGGTGGCAGGGTGCCGGCCAGGCCGGATAATTCCAGCTGTAACTCGCGGACGCGATTTGGCTCGCCGGAGACGGCAACGCTATCCCAGTTGGATATTGGTTCGGCATAATCCCAATTCAGGCTTGCGTCCCCGGTCCCGGCGCCCCCGGTCAGCGAGTCCTTGACGGCCATCAGAGTTACACAGTCGCCAACTAGGCCGGGGTTGTTCTCCGGGTTAGGTACGACGATGCCATTGGAGCAGGAGGCTTCCCGAGTCCCCGGCGCTATGATCTGGAAATTCGGCCTTTCCGCTTCGCGCAAGCGCAAGCGCTCGACGAAAGCGCGCGCGAACTCGGCGCGCCCGGATTCGTAAAAAGAGATGGTTACATAGATGCTCATACTGAGGTTTTCCCGGTTCCAGGCATTCCAGAGCTTGGCGAGACGGGCCGCGGTTTCGGCCTCGTCGTCGATCAGATTGCGCGTCTCCCCGGGGTCGCGCTCCAAGTCGAAGAGTTGCGCTTCCCCCTCTTCCGTATCTTTGACCAGCTTTATCCGGCCCGAACGGACGGCAAACTTCGTTACTTTTAAGGGGGCGCCGGACCCGGCGGGTAGCCGCCAGAAGAGGGCGGCATGGGGCGAGTCGTTCCGCTCGCCAATCAGGTATGGGTGCAGGTTTACGCCGTCCAGCGGCCGGTCGGGGGCCGCCGCGCCGCCGGCCAGGCTCAGGGCGGTGGCGGCGATGTCCATACTGGAGACCATGGGCTCAAAGATCTTCCCCCGCGGCCACCGGGCCGGCCAGGAGGCGATGAAGGGCACCCGTATCCCGCCCTCCAGGAAACTGCCCTTGCCGCCGCTGAACGGGGCATTATCCCCCCAGGTGAGATCGGGGTACTTTTCCCTTGGATAGACGCCTCCATTGTCGCTGAGGAAGAAGATGAGCGTGTTATCCCGCTTGCCGGCCCGCTCCAGCGCGGCCAGCACCCGCCCGACGTTCTGGTCCAGCGAGTCGACCATCGCCAGGTAGGTGCGGCGCTTGACGTCCGCAACGCGGGAGTACTTCTGGACCAGTTCTCTGGGGGCTTGCAGGGGGGTGTGCGGCGTATTGTAGGCGAGGTACAGGAAGAAGGGCTTGGGCGCCGCAGCATTAGCATCATTAGTATCATCGTTGACAAATTTGACCGCTTGGTCGGTGAGCGCGTCGGTCAGGTAGCCGTCGAACCCGGCCGCGCCCCGGTTGTCATTGAGCGGGAGGTATGTAAATCCGGGGCGAGTGGTGTCGACGGTGAAGTAATCGTGCTCGCCGGCGAGGAAACCGTAGAAGTAGTCGAACCCCCGGTTGAGCGGATGAAAGGGCGGGGAGGCTCCCAGTTGCCATTTGCCGACGAGGCCCGTGCGGTAGCCGGTGTTCCGGAGGTAGGTGGCGATGGTCGTCTCCGCTACCGGGAGGCCGTGCCAGTCATCGAAGGGAGCGTAGGGCAGGTTGGACTCCATGCCGAAACGCGCCGGGTGGCGGCCGGTCAGCAGGCCGGCCCGCGACGGCCCGCAGGTCGGCTGCACCACATAACCACTGGAAAAGACGACGCCTTCCCGGGCCAGCCGGTCGATGTTGGGCGTCTCGATTTCCGTTGCGCCGTTGTAGCTTACGTCGTTGTAGCCGAGGTCATCGACGAAGATGAGGACGATGTTGGGCCGGGTAGTCGATCCTCGTTCCAGGCCCGGCGTTAGCCCGGAGCAAGCCGCCAAAGATAACAGGAGCGCCAGCCCGGCGACCAAGCCAACGGTGCGGCAACGGTGAAACTCCCGCCATTTACCCGATGTCAGCAAGGTAGGCAAGGGAACGATGCACTCCGCCGCCCCGGGATATTACCGTCAGTTCTGCCGCTCCGGCCAATTCTGCCCTCGCTGCCGGCGGCCCAACCCGGCGCCATCCCAACTAACCGGTTCCGCTCGCCGGCCCGGGGAATAGTAGTCTTGGGGAATGGTAGCATAGCAGTGGGCCCGGCGCAATTGCCCGGCGCTAGCGGCCGGCGCCGTCGGTGTCGCAGTAGTCAAGCTCCAGCCAGTCGAAGTCATTGTTGTCAATTCGCTGCAATGACGCGGGGAGGCAGCCGGTCAGCTGGTTGCCTTCCAACCGGATGACCTCCAGTTTGTCCAGGTTGCCCCACTCCGGCGGCACCGGCCCGGTCAGTTGGTTATCGCGCAGCCACAGCTCCTTCAGGTTCGCCAAATTGCCCAGTTCCGGCGGCAGCGGGCCGGTCAGCCGGTTGCGGCCGAGGGATAGCTCCACCAACCCGTCCAGGTCGCCCAGCTGGGGTGGCAGGCTGCCGGCCAGGTCAGACAAGATCAGATTTAACCTGCTGACGCGATTTGTCTCGTCGGAGATAAAAACGCCGTCCCACTTGTATATTGGTTCCGCATAGTCCCAATTCAGGCTTGCGCCCCCGGCCCTTGCGTCCCCGGTCAGGGTGTCCCTGGCGGCCATCAAAGCCGCACAGTCGCCGACCAGGCCGGGGTTGTCCTCCGGGTGGGGTATGGCGATGCCGCTGGAACAGTCGTCAGGCCAGGGCCCCGGCCCTATTCTGACCTGGTAGTGCGGCGTTCTCGCTTCGAGCGAGCGCAAGTGCTCGCCCCATGAGTGGGCGTACTCGACGAGCCTTGATTCGTAGGGGGAAATAGTTGCATAGAGGTTCATGCTGCGGTTTTCCCGGTTCCAGTCGTTCCAGAGCCGGGCGAGACGGGCCGCGGTTTCGGTATTGCCGTCAATCAGGTTGCGCGTCTCCCCGGGGTCGCGCGCCAGGTCGAAGAGTTGCGCTTCCCCGGTCTTCGTATCTTTGACCAGTTTCAGCTGGCCCGAACGGACGGCAAACCTCGTTGCTTTTAAGGGAGCTTGTGGCCAAGCTGACTGCCGCCAGAAGAGGGCCTCGTGGGGCGAGCCGCTCCGCTCGCCAACCAGGAATGGGTCCAGATTCACGCCTTCCAGCGGCCGGTCGGGGGCCGCCGCGCCGCCGGCCAGGCTCAGGGTGGTGGCGGCGATGTCCAGACTGGAGACCATCGGCTCGAAGGTCTCCCCCCGCGGCCACCGGGCCGGCCAAGAGGCGACGAAGGGCACCCGTATCCCGCCTTCCGAGAGACTGCCCTTGCCTTTACTGAACCGGGCATTATCCGCCCAGGTGAGCGTGGGGTACTTTTCCGTTGGATAGATGCCGCCGTTGTCGCTGAGGAAGAAGATGAGTGTGTTATCCCGCTTGCCGGCGCCCTCCAGCGCGGCCAGCACCCGCCCGACGTTCTGGTCCAGCGAGTCGACCATCGCCAGGTAAGTGCGGCGCTCGACGTCCGCAACGTGGGAATACTTCTGGACCAGTTCGGCGGGGGCTTGCAGGGGAGTGTGCGGCGCGTTGTAGGCGAGGTACAGGAAGAAGGGCTTGGGCGCCGCATCCTCATTGTCCTCATCCTCCTCATTATCCTCCTCCTCACGGACAAATTCATCATTGACAAATTCGACCGCCCGGGCGGTGAGCGCGTCGGTCAGGTAGCCGTCGAAGCCGGCCGCGCCCCGGTTGTAGTTGAGCGGCAGGTAGGGAAACCCGGGGCGAGTGGTGTCAACGATGAAGTAATCGTGCTCGCCGCCGAGGAAACCGTAGAAGTAGTCGAACCCCCGGTTGAGGGGGTGAAAGGGCGGGGCGGCCCCCAGCTGCCATTTGCCGACGAGGCCGGTGCGGTAGCCGGCGCCCCGGAGGTAGGTGGCGATGGTCGTCTCCGCTACTGGAAGGCCATACCGGTCGTTGAAGGGCACGTAGGCCAGATTGACCTCCATGCCGAAGCGCGCCGGGTGGCGGCCGGTCAGCAGGCCGGCCCGCGACGGCCCGCAGGTCGGCTGCACCACATAACCATTGGAAAAGATGACGCCTTCCCGGGCCAGCCGGTCGATGTTGGGCGTCGCGATCTCCGTTGCGCCGTTGTAGCTTACGTCATTATAGCCGAGGTCATCAACGAAGATGAGGAGGATATTGGGCCGGGTATCTACCCCTCCCACTGGCACGGGCTCCTGGCCCGGCGCCAGTCCGGAGCAAGCCGCCAAAGATAACAGGAGCGCCAGCGCTCCAGCCAGGCCAACGACGGTGCGGCAACGGTGAAACTTCCGCCCTTTACCCAATGTCAGCAAGGTAGGCAAGGAAACGCTGCACTCCGCCGCCCCGGGATATTACCGTCAGTTCTGCCGCTCCGGCCAATTTTGCCCTCGCCGCCGGCGGCCCAACCCGGCGCCATCCCCACTAACAGGTTCCCCTCGAGATCCCGGGGAATAGCGGCTCTGGGGAATGGTAGCCTTGAAGGATGGTAGCATAGCAGTGGGCCGGGCGCAATTGCCCGGCCCGGCGTCCGGTTCCGTTTACCATCAGGGTTTACCCCGTATAAGCCGCCGCAGCTACCCACTAAAAGTGAACTGAACCCGGCGCGCCCGGAACCCGCCGGGGAGGGGGTTGAGGCGGGCGCGGGCGGCATTTTATTTCCACAGCCCGTCGGGTCCCATCCGCTCGTTGGGGGAACCGTCGGTCGCCGCCATCACCCGCTCGGCCAATTTGATCCCCAGATCTTTATCCAATTCCTCGTCGTCCAAGCGGGGCGGGATGATACAGTTGGGACACCCGCGACGACAGCGGCAATTCCGGGCAATGTCAATGGCAGTTTGCAGGATGTCATGCCATTTCTCAAACGCCTTCTTGACGATGCCGATGCCCCCGGGATGGCTTTCAATGAGGTAGATTTGCTGCTCTCCCTTGACCAGGTGGGTCGTGGTGTCGTGGGAATCGACCGGGATGGTAAAGATAGTACCGACTCGCAGCAACTGCTCAAAAGCAGTCAGTCCTGCACTGTCAACATCATCCAGGGCGCTTACGTCCAGCCAAAAGGCGTGAGCGATGGAACTCCAGGATGAATTTCCCGAAGGTGAATAGCGGTCAAGTTCACTATCGCTATGCTCGTCCACCAGCTTGACCGATATGAGATTTTCGGACAGGCTCACTTTGCCCAGGTGAGCTTCAATGCCCTCCTGCCACCGGGAGCCACTGAACAACTCCTGAATGTTCAGGGACTTTACGAAAACCGGATTGGTCCTGGAATGTTCCAGGTCAGGAGCAACCAGGTGGATTTCGTTGCTGGAGCCGGCAAGGGTGCTGTCCACTCGATATTTGCGTCCTCCTTGCAGGTAGATCGCTCCCTCATAGGCTTCGCGGAACTTCTGGTAGTCCGACATAGTGCCGATTTCTTCGTTGTTATACTTCAACGTCCACATCCGCCCGCCGCTGCCCCGTATCTCCAATCGCTGATGCGGATGGAAACGTTTAAGTGGTCGGAATTTTTCTGCTTGTATCCGGGCTTCACGATACATCGGGCTACCCAGGATACACTCTGAAGCATCGCTGAGCTGGCCCCCGGATTCGTACAGGAAAGAAGGCAGGTGGTTTTTGATGAGTTCTTCGTTGTCGGGGTCGGCCACAATCTCGTCCAAAGGTTTCTTCAAGAACGTTGACAGGTTGGCGGCGTAGAACTTGTTGACCGGATCGTTCAGGGAGTAATAGAGGACAAAGGCGTCTTGGTCCCAACTGCGGCCGGCGCGCCCGATGCGCTGCCAAGCAGACATAACGGTGTCAGGGAATCCGGCCAGGACGACCCCGTCCAACCCGCCGATGTCAATGCCCAACTCCAGGGCGTTGGTGGAAAACACCACCCTCTTGGAACCGTCCCGCATACCCTGATGAATCTCGCGTCGTTCCTTGTCGGACAGCCCGGCCCGGAATAATGCGATGGCGTCAGTATCCAGGTCGCGTTCTTCGCCTTCCCGGACTGCGGAGCGGTAGCACTGCTCGGCAAACCGCCGGGAGGGGCAAAAGACGATTACCGCCTTGCCCTGTTCCAGGCAGGCCAGGGCCGCGTTGCGGATACGTAGCTCGAATATGGTGTAAAACTGATAATCGGGGATACTGGGGGCGATGAAGGCGAAGTGACGCTTGGGCGACAGTCGTCCCTTTGCCGAAACCAGGCTGAAACTCTGGCCGGTAAGGTTTTCCGCGTGTTCCAAAGGATTAGCGCAGGTAGCCGTTGCCATAAAATACTGTGGCGACGCGCCAATCGACGCCAGGTGATGGGAGAGACGGCGCAGCAGCAGGGCCATATTGCTGCCAAAGTAGCCCCGATATTCGTGCATCTCGTCGATAACCACGAACTTGAGGTTCTTGAGAAAGGCGGCCCACTGGTCATTATAGGCCAGAAAGGACAAGTTCAGCATTTCCGGGTTGGTAATCAGCACGGCCGGCGGATTTTCCCGGAGCGGTTTCCGGTGTTCCCGGTCGGTATCACCATCATAAGGCCAGGACTCTAGCCCCGCTTCTTTAAGCAGGTGAAGAAGCTGTTGCCGCTGGTCATTGGCAACGGCTTTCATCGGATAGAGCATCAGGGCATGGCCGCCCCGCTCCTGCAACAACCGTTGGATCATTGGCACGGCAAAAGCCAGAGTTTTCCCGCTGGCAGTGGGAGCTTCCAGCACGACATTACTGCCCGCTAACGCCGCACTTATGGCGTCAGCCTGATGTTGGTACAGGCTGCTTATACCTTGTTCTTGTAAGACTTGGGCGATTTTAGGGTTGATTTGCTGGAATATGGAGTTGTCGGAATAAACTGGCGCAACCCGGTCTAAAGTATCCTCGATTAACGTATCCCCGTCGCGCAGGGCGTCAAAGTCGTACAACCGCCGGACAAGGCCAGCCATCGAAAATTCCGTATCCACCGGCCCCACCGGGTCAGGCCGGGCCGGTTCCGGACGGCCGGAGGTTTCTTCCCCAGCGTCTGGCGCATCTTGCTCTTCCGAGGTGTCCTTGACGGAAACCTCGGAAGTCCCGGCTTCCGTACCAATCTCTGCGCCAATCATGATCGCCGCTCCGGCGACTTGCTCTTGGGTCAGAACTTTCAGTTGCTCTGTTTTAAGCTTTCCGACCGCGTCGGCGAGAGGTGATTCGACTGCGGAGAGCAAGAGTTGCATCGAATCCAGGGCGCGGTACGCCAGATCATTGGAGAAGGGTTTCTGGTGGGCCCAGTTATTACGGACGGTGCGCAACTCGCTCACCAAACTACGTTCGGTATGACTGAGCGTTTGCCGAAATATGTCATTCCACGAATTCCACATTACTTTCAACAGCGCGGCGGCGTCCATATCCCGGAACGGTCTGTCTCGGTCCGGATGGTATCCCAGAATGCTCTCCAGTTCAGGTAATATCCGCTGGACTTGTCCGCGAGTCTTATAGTATTCCACGAATTTTTGAGATACGAAGTAAACCAGGCCGAGCCTGAGTACTTCAATCCCTTTTCCCACCCGGTCATTGTTGCTGTCCATAGCTTCTCCCGCAGGTGAAGATTGTAATCTGCCGTTGATTATACTTGACTACTCCCATCCTCCGAAACCGAATACCCAAACTTGCAAGCTACCCTCTAACCCCGCGCCCGGCTGCGGCGGTAGGCCCGTCCGCTGCTGGCATTATGGTGCCCTACCCCCGCGCCCGGGCCCGGCGTACCCGGAACTCGCCGGGGCTTTTCTGCTTCCGCACCCACTTCAGGTAATTATGCACTTGGGGATGGGCGCGCAGCAGCGGGATGGAATACAGCTCCTGGGCCAGGGTGGCCTCGGAAAAGAGGGCGTGCAGTTGCCGATGGCAGGTGGAGCAGAGCCTGGCGGTCGGCCCGAACCGGCCGCCTTTGGCCTTGGGCACCAGGTGATGCACGGTGCAACGCGCCACTTCCCGGCGGCAAAGCTCACACTCAATCGCGGCCCGGCGCGAGGGCAACGACGGCGAGTCGGGGCGGCGAGCGGCTTTTCGGGCCAAGCGGTCAGTGCCTCCTCAGGGCCTCCGGTGAATTACCGGGTCCGGTTCGGCGCCGCCGGCGCCGGGGAGGGCGACAATTCCGCTAAATCTTCAGACCTTCAGGAACCGCCAGCCGGGCAGGTCCACCTGCCATTCCCCATCCTCCAGCAGCATGGGAATCACCAGGCCGGACATCATCCGGCGGTGGGGGACGGCGCTTTCCGCCTCGGTAACGCCAAAGGGCAGAAAGGCAAAGGCGTGGGTATCGTCGATAAAATTGGTGGGGGCCACCCCCAGGTCGGTCAGATCCTCCAGGGGCCAGAGGCGGAGCACCGTATCCCGAAAGTCCTTCAGCATCGAAGGGCGCAGCTCGTGGTCAAAATCATAGGCGGCGCGGTAAGCCTGCTGCATATCGATGTTGTTGCGGGTGGCCCAGACGCCCAACCGCATTCCCCGGGTCTCCTTGGACAACATCGCCCAGGCCCGGTTCATATCGCCGTCGCGAATGGCCTCGGCAAACACGCCGGCCCGGTTGCCAATGTCGTCAGGTTCCTGGCTGCGCTTATGCCCGGGAATACGCATTTGGCGAACACCTTCTATATAAGGTTGGGGAGGCGGGGACGGCGGGTCAGGGTTTGCCTAGGTATCTCAGGAATATGCCAACGGCGCCAAAGAAAGCGCTGGTTGCCAGCATGCCCAGGTTGAAATCGCTGAATATGGAGGACGGGAAAGCTCGGGTCAAGAGAATGGCCGCCGCGCCCAAGCAAAGAGTTCCCAAATCCTCCATAATCGACTTGAGCATATTTATTGGCCCGATTCACCCCTCCGGCAGCTGAGTTTCACTTCTTGATCCATGCCGCGGTGGCGGCGGCGGCGGCGCAGACGGACAACCCGGCGCCAACATAGGCAATAACCATCGTGGCTTTCAGCGCCTCATACCGGTCAGGGTCGCTCAGCGCCGCCCAACCGGCCTGATGGCCGATGACCAGCGCCCAGCAGACACCGAAAAAGGCGAGGCCGATTAAGGCTACGGTCTGCATTTGCCCACCTCCCGGTGGTTTCCAGTCGGTTATCCACTCCCTATGATAACACGTCCCCGGCGCTGCCGCGCTGCGCCGGGTTGCGTTGCCGTTCCCGGGCCGGGACACGTCCCTGGTTCGAGACAATCGTAGCCCGCATCGGTCCGGCCCGTCCGGGCAGAAATCTCCCCGCACCGGTGGGGAATGCGCTGTATGGTGATGACCAGCAACGTTGCCGATAGAAACCTCTCCGCACCGGTGGGGAATGCCGTTGTAAGGGCAGGTGCGGCTGGTGTCCTGTGGAAATCTCTCCGCACCGGTGGGGAATGTTCAGTTTCTGCGTCCTTTCCGGCGGCCCTTTCCGGCCTACCACCCCACCGCGTACCCGTCCCGGCGGGGGTCGGCGGCGCCGTGCAGCGCGCCGGTTTCCGGGTCAACCTGAATCATCACTTCGCTGCCGGTGGCCTCCCAGCCGCCCAGGACATTCAGCGTATGGCCCCGCTGCCGCAGACCCTCCAGCGTCTCCGGCGAGAAGCGGGACTCCACCAGCAGCTCGTCGGCGCAGACGTGGGGGATGGCGGACTCGGTGGGACTTTGGGTGTTGCGCCAGCGGGGGGCTTCCACCGCCTCGGCGACGGTCATGCCGAAGTCCAGCACGTGGGTAATGACCTGCAAGTTGGTCTGTACCTGAGTGTCGGCGCCGGGGGTGCCGCAGACCAGAACCAGCTGCCGGGCCGTCCCGTTGCCGGATACTCCGTTCCCGGTCCCGTTGCCGGTCGGGTTGCCCGGCGAGTTACCGGCCTGATTGCCCGGCGGGTTGCCGGTTGGGTTGCCGGCCTGATTGCCGGTTGGGTTGATCGCAGCCGCTCCGTTCCGGAAAACCATCACCGGATTCATCGTATGGCGCACCCGCTTGCCCGGTTGCAGGCAATCCACGTGGTCTTCCTCCAGGTGCCAGTAGGTCATCCGGTTGTTGAGCAGGATGCCGGTGTCGCCGGCGATGAGGCTGGAACCCCAGGCGCTCTGGATGCTCTGCAACTGGCAGATGGCGTTGCCCTGGCCGTCGGCCACCACAAAGCAAGTAGTGTCCTCCTGCTCCTGGCCGGCGCCGCTCCGGGCCGGTACGCCGGCCGGCCGGCCCGGCTGGTAGCGCCAGGGGTCTCCCGGCTTCACGGCGTAGGCGGCGCGCTCCGGGTCAATCAGCCTAGCCCGTTCTTTGGCATACTCCTTGGCAATCAGCCCCGCCACCGGCGCCGTCACGTACTCCGGGTCGGCAACGTAGGCTTCCCGGTCAATGAAGGCCAGCTTCTTGGCCTCCACCATCAGGTGGATGCTGGCGGCGGTGTTGCAGCCCATCCCCTTCAGGTCGAACTGCTCCACCAGGTTCAACTCCTGGAGCAGGACGTGGCCGCTGGAGTTGGGCGGCGCTTCGTAAACGGTGTGGCCGTGATAGGTAACGGCGATGGGTTCCTGCCACCGGGCCCGGCAGTCGGCCAGGTCTTGCAGGGACAAAAGGCCGCCCTGGGCTTCACTGAACTTGACGATGGCCTGGGCGATTTCGCCGCGATAGAAGGCGTCGCGTCCGCCGTCAATGAGGGCCTGAAAGGTGCGGGCCAGGTTTTTCTGGTAGCAGATTTCGCCCGGTTGCAGGGGCTGCCCGTTGCGGGTAAATACGGCTTGAGAGGTGGGGAAACTGCACAGCAGCCCATCGGCGGCGATGGCCCGGGCGAGGACGTGGCTCACCGGAAAGCCGTTGTCGGCCAGGTCCATGGCCGGGGCCAGGCACTCCCCCAGGGAGCGGAGGCCATGCCTTTCGTGGACCTCCAGCCAGCTGTTAACCAGGCCGGGCGTCGATACGGACAAGATGCCCTTTGGGGGGATGCCCTCGGGCCGGTAACGCTCCCGGGTGGCGGCGTAGGGAGCGGCGCCGGTGCCGTTGCAAACCTCCACCCGCCCGGTGTCCTGGCGGTAAACCATAATGAACCCGTCGCCGCCGATGCCAGACATCAACGGCTCGACCACGTTGAGTGCCGCCGCAGTAGCCAGGGCGGCGTCAGCAAAATTGCCCCCCCTTTGCAGCAGGGCAATGCCGGCCTGGGAAGCCAGGGGGTGCCCGGAACAGACCATTCCGTTGCGCCCCATAACCACCGGACGATAGGATTCGTAGCGGATACCGTGAGGAGATTGGGCCATCAGGGGGCCTCCTTCTTTTCCTTCTTCCACTGGTCGGCGCTGGCCGGCTCCAGGTGGGCATTGGCTTCCAGCTTACTGCCTTATCTACTCATCACCCTTACTTGCCCATCACCGCCTGCCGGCGGGCGATGGCGGCTTCGGCCCGGGGGCTGATGGCCCGCTGCACCGCCACGTTGACCAGGGCCGGTTTGTTGGCGGCGAAGGCCCGTTCCAGGGCCGGTTTCAAGTCCTCCGGCCGCTCCACGAACTCCCCGTAACCGCCCAGACCCTGCGCCACCAGGTCATAGCGGGTCTGGAGCAGGTCGGTGGCTACCGGCCGTCCGTACAGGCCCAACTGTATCTGCCGGTCGATGCCCCAGGCCGAGTCGTTGCCCAGGATGGTAACGACGTTCAGCCCGTGCCGCACCGCCGTGTCGAACTCCATCCCGTTGAAGCCGAAGGCCCCGTCGCCGGTCAGGTTGATCACCCGCGAATCGGGGTAGGCCACCTGGGCCGCCAGCGCCGCGGGCAAGGAGGAACCCAGCATCCCCAGACCGGAGACGTAGGACCAGCGCTTGGGCCGCTGGGCCGGCAGCAAGGCCCGCCCGAAGTGGCAGAAGTCGCCGCCGTCAAAGGAGAGAAAGTCGTCGGGTCGCAGCATGGACTCCAGCGTCTGGTGGACGAACATCGCGTGCAGCGGCGTATCCGGCGTCGCCAGCCCCTCGGCCCATTCCGTCTGGGCGGCGCGGGAAGCGCGCAGTTCCTCCAGCCAGGGCAGGTCCTGCCAGGTATAGTTGGCGGCTTCCTGAGTCAACTGCTCCAGCGCGCGGGTAACGTCGCCCACTATGCCCACGGCCACCCCCCGGTTGCGGCCAATCTCCGCGGCGGAAGGGTCGATCTGGATGATTTTGGCGTCGGCCGCGACGTTGGGCGGCCGACAGAACCCGATGGTATAGTCCTGCTTGCGGCCCAGCAGAATTACCAGGTCGGCCTCCCGCAGCTTGCCGGCAGCCCGGTTCAGGCCCCGTTCAAAGAACCCGAAGCCATAGGGGTGGTCGTCGGGCACCAACCCCCGGGCCTGGCCTTCGGTCAGCGCCGGCGCCCGGGTGGTCTCCACAAAGTTCTGCAAGGCCCGGCCATCCTGGGTATAGCCGGCGGCGTCCCCGGCGATCACCATGGGGCGCCGGGCCTGGCGCAACAAGGCAATGGCTTGCTGAATCAACTCCGGCGGCGCCGCTGGCCCCGCCCCGGCCCGGTATTCGTCCGGATTGAAAAAGGTTACTTCCGCCTCGTCCAGTTCCTGCTCCTGCACGTCCACCGGAATAGTCAGATGCACCGGCCCCCGCCGTCCGCTGTAGGCCCGGCGCACGGCCCGGGCGATGGTGTCGGGAATGCGCCGGGCGTCGTGAATCATCAGGGACTCCTTGGCTGTTGGCGCCGCCATGCCCACCTGGTCAATCTCCTGCATGGCGCCCCGGCCCAGTTCCGACAGGTCGGCGGAACCGGCGATGGACAGCAGCGGGCTTTCGCTGTGCAGCGCGTTAGCCAGGCCGGGGATGGCGTTGGCGAAACCGGGCGTGGTGTACATACAGACGCCCAATTGCCCGGTAATCCGGCCCCAGGCGTCGGCCATATGCACCGCCGCCTGCTCGTGGCGGGTATCAATGAAGCGGAACTCCCCGTCGGCCATCACGTCCAGCACGGGCAGCACGTGGTCCCCCGCCAGGGTAAAGATGTTATATACGCCCTCCAGCTTGAGCGCCTGGGCGATAAGGTGACTTCCGGTTACTCGGGCCATTTTGCCTCCTGAAAGGTGGGGTAAAGTCAAAGATGTTTGGGTTGGATAACGCGGGGCCGGCAAGGCCGGCAGGGGTAGGGCGGATAGCCGGGTAAATTATGGTAGGGAGCGGCCGGGGCGTCAAGTTTGGCCGGATTCGGTTGCTGCCCCCAGTTGGAATTTTTCAGCTACGCTACCCCATATCGGCACTCCGTATCGGTCAATTGCAGAGGGAGACCCGGCGCTGCTTCCATTGCTGAACCGCATCTACATGAACCGCGCCAAACCGCACTTGCTGAACCGCGCCGCTTGGGAAAGAGAAGAGAGGAGAGGAGCGCTATTTCGGCTAAATCTCTCCCGCCCACGCTTCTTTAAGCCGGGCGGATAGTATAGCAGGATTGATGGTAGGGCTAACAGTAGGGTTGATAATAGTAGGGAGGGTTGATGGTAGGGCGGACCGGGCGGTTGTCCGGCCGCCTTCGTCGCGGGCGGGGAATCCGCCGCCATTAATTGACTTTAGGAAGGGCAATATCCTAGTATAGGGGGCGGCCGGCGCGGGGCCTAACCCGGTGGCGGCCCCGACCGCTAAATCAAGACCCCATCAAGAATCGAGGTTCAACAATGGCAAGGTTCATCCGGCCCTTCCGCGTATCCCGCTCAAAGCCGCTACCGACGGGGCTAGAGACCCTGGCAACGATTGTCGTCCTCGCCGTCCTGCTCACCGCCGGGCAAGTTTACCTTCAGGCCCAAATAGTTCAGGCGCAGACGGTCGCGGCGGACCGGGCGGCGCTGGTCGCCTTGTACGACGCGGCCGGCGGCGACTCCTGGACCAATAATGACGGCTGGAAGAGCGACCAGCCGCTGGGAGACTGGAACGGCGTTACCACTGACTCCGACGGCCGGGTCACGATTCTGGCCCTCAACGGTAACAACCTGACGGGACCGATACCGGCCGAGTTGGGCAACCTGGGCGAATTGACGGATATAGCTTTCTACGACAACCAGCTGACGGGATTGATACCCCCCGAGTTGGGCAAATTGAACCACCTGGTGAGTCTGCTGCTCCACAACAACAGTCTGATGGGAAACGTACCGCCCGAGTTGTCCCAACTGAGTAGTATGACGACCATGTCCATCGATCGCAACCAGCTGACCGGACCGCTACCGTACAGCTTCACCGGGCTCTCGAGCCTGACCCAGTTCCGGTTCCGGGATAACGCCGGGCTTTGCGCGCCGTTGGACAGCGACTTCCAGACCTGGCTCAATAGGGTGTCCATCAGACAAGGCGATAACTGCCCGCCAACCCGGATCCGGTCCGGCGCCCCGGTGGCGGTGGTGGGTGAGCCGGTTACCGCGCGGCTGACCTCCCGGGAGGCTCGGCTGGCCCGGATCCAGGCAATGCAGCAGGAGTACGACAACAACCCCTGCATTGGCTACGACGCTTCCCGTAACCTCAACTCGCCCTGGAGTTGGGAGCGGGCCGAGGCGAACAGCAACGATCCTGGCCTGCCCGACGGCAACACCTGGACGCGGTTACCGCCGGGCAACACCCCAACGCCACCTTCGTCTATCTGCCCCAGACCGGGGATGTTGGCAAGTTCCTGCGGGCCTCCGTGTCCTACAACGGCACGTCGGTTACCACCGAAGCCATCGGGCCGATAATGGCGGAGAATGGATTGGATGTCGCGGACCTGGTTCTGGTCTCCGCGCCCACCGGGACGTTACGGGTCGGCAGAACCTTGCGGGTGAGCCTGCCCGCCGCCGCGGCCGCGGAGCGCGAGGATCGGGCCATCAACCCCAACCCGGAGCCCTGGCAGTGGGAACGAACGGTCCCCGGCGGTGCGCCTACGACCAACGTTACCCCCTACCACCGCCATTGCGAACGGCCGGACTCCGAGTACCGGCTGACCGCCGCTGACGCCGGCGGTCGTATGAGCGGCTACGTCTATTACAACGACGATAGCAGTGGCAGCAGCGTCCTCAAGCAGGGCTTGGTGCCGCTAACCCAGGTGGTCCGGTAGTGGTAAGGCAGTCCGCAAGGCGGGGCCGGCCGGGGCTTCAGCCATAGGCGCCCGGCGCTGGAGCGCCCCCGGTTGCGCAATTTTTATAAGCATTAAAGAACCGGGTATAACTTCTTGCCCTCAAAATAGGGTAGAATAGGGATAAATTAACCGCAGATTCAGGAAAGGAGAAGGGATATGGCCGATGATCACATCCGGTTGATGGCGCACCTGATGCGTCGCGCCGGGTTCGGCGCCTCCTATGGGGAACTGGAACGCCGGGCCGCCCAGGGCTACGCGGCGACCGTGGAGGAACTGTTGCACCCGGAAGCCCAGCCCGACCTGGAAACCGACGTGATGCAGCGCTATATGGGCTGGCGGGATATGGGCTATCTGGCCGCCAACCAGGGCTATTGGACCTATCGCATGGTCAACTCGCCGCGCCAGTTGCAGGAAAAGTTGTGTCTTTTCTGGCACAGTATCTTTTGCGTCGGCGACTCCAAGATTATGGCGCCCCATAACATCCTGGCCCAGCTGGACAAGTTCCGCCGCCACGGACTGGGCAGCTTCGAGACCCTGCTGCTGGAAATGTCCACCGACCCGGCCCTGCTCTACTACCTGGACAACCAGCTAAGCCACAAGGATGCGGTCAACGAAAACTGGGGGAGGGAACTGCTGGAACTCTTTTCCATGGGCGTGGGCATGGACGGCCAGCCCAACTATACCGAGGCGGACGTAAAGGCCTGCGCTCAGGCTTTTACCGGCTGGACCGTCGGCAACGGGCTGCCCCGCTATCCCTATGGCCGCTACTTCAACCAGTTTCTCTATAACCGCCTGGACCACATCGATGCGGAAAAGACCTTCCTGGGCGAAACGGGCAACTTCAACGGTCAGGACATCATCCGCATAATCGCCCGCCAGCCGGCTACCGCCCGGTTTGTTGCCCGCCACCTGTATAACTTCTTCGTGGCCGATGAACCTCAGGTTCCCGCCTGGCAGAACACGCCGCCCCGGGACCCGGAAGCGATCCGGTTGCTGGAGGAGGAGTATTTCCGCTCCGGCTATGAAATCCGCGCTATGCTGCGGGTCCTGTTCAACGCCGATTTCTTCAAGGAGGCCCGCTTTGCCAAGGTGAAGAGTCCGGCGGAGTTGGTGTGTAGCACCCTGCGATTTATGGGCGACTTCACCCGTCCCCAGCCCCGGATGTATGACATGGCCCTGGAGATTCGCTACATGGGACAGGACTTGATGAACCCTCCCACGGTGGAGGGCTGGCATACCGGCAAGGAGTGGATTGACAGCGGCACCCTGGTGGAGCGGGTCAACTACGCCGCCAGCGAGATGGGCCGGATTGACGCCCCGGGCATCCAGTCCGTAGTGCGCCGGTTCAGTGAGGCCGGCGCCACCGTCTCCGCCGGCGGTCTGCTGGACGGCTGCCTGGAAATGCTGGGCGGTTACCGGCTGATGGATGAAACCCGCAATCTCTTCCTGACCCACCTGGGCCACGAGACGAGCATTCCCACTGGCGACGCCGAGTTCGCCCAGCAGGTGGGGCGGATGCTTCAGCTAATTGTCTCCACCCAGGAATACCAGTTCACCTAGCCCGGCCCGCTCCCGTCCGGCCGACAATAATAACGGCCCCCGGATGATGCCGGGGGCTGTTTGGGATTACTCGGGACATAGAGCCAGGGAAAACTGGTGCCGGAGGAGGGACTCGAACCCACACATCGTTTAAGATAGCGGATTTTAAGTCCGCCGCGTCTGCCATTCCGCCACACCGGCTATAATTTCCGAAACCGCCAGTTAATGGTTAGGAACCGGATAGGTGCAGTATGAGGGGAGCGAACTGGGAAGGGAGACTGGAGGCGACGGGCGGATTCGAACCGCCGAATAGAGGTTTTGCAGACCTCCGCCTTAGTCCACTTGGCTACGTCGCCTCTTATGCGTCGCCGCGGGCCGCTGCCTGGGTTGGGCCGGTTGGTGCCGAGGGCGGGACTTGAACCCACACGGGCTTACGCCCACGGCCCCCTCAAGACCGCGTGTCTACCTTTCCACCACCTCGGCTGATTCAACGCACAGCCCATTATACCACATTCCGCAACTAGCACAACACTTTTTGCCCGGCCGTCCGATTTCCAGACCCGGGCCACTAACGCAGCTATCCCCAAAGGGCTTTTCCCCCGGCCGCCTGGTTGTCAGGGTTCGCCTGGTTGTCAGGGTTATCGTTGCCCGCAGGGTATTCCCAGAGAACTTTTCCCCCCGGCCGCCCGGCTGCCAGGGCGGCCGGGGGCCACAACCTCAAGACGCCACGTTGACATCCCCCGGCCTCAACCCTAAAATTCAGCCACCATCGTCCCGGGAGGCCAACCTTGTCCATCCGATACGGCATATCGGTAATCCCCGAACCCCGTTTCACCGCCCGGGCTTACCGGGCCCGGCAACTGGTTTGCGGCCAGTACGGCAGCTGGGCGGCGGAAATGCACCCGGTTCACCTGCCTCTGATTGACTACTTCCCCTGCCCGGAGGAATTGGCGCCGTCGGTGGACGCCGGGTTAGAGCAGGTAGCCCGCGAGTTTGTCCGGCATAACTGGAACGTCCCGCTGTCGATGAGCGGGGTCTTTGCCGAGGCTGACCAGCTCTTTCTGGATTTTGGCCGGGAGCGCCCGGCGCTGCGCTCCACCCACCGGCAGATTTACGAATTGCGGAAGAACGTCATCCAAATGTTGCGCCAGGTTGACGGGTTGGCCCTTGACCCGGAGCCGGACCCGGAAAACTGGCTGATCCGCATTGCCCTGATGCAGCACGCTAACCTGTCCCCCCGGGTATTCCAGACCGCCTTGACCTTCGCCCAAAGGGTAATCCGGGATTTAATGGTGCCGGGCTTTGCCACCGCCTGGCAGTTAGTCCTCATCCGGTTTGAGTCCAACGCCGCCGGGGACGCTGCGGACTGGCGCGCCGGCAAATGGGCCGCCGACCTGCGTTGGCAACTGGTGAACAGCTATCCGCTTGAAAATGAGCGCTGAGGCGCCGGGTTGGCTATCCCCGGTTCTGGATTCCGCGTTTTTAATTTCAATCAGGAGGACGGTTATGAACGCCGCCACCGTCAGCCCCAACTCCGGCCCCGTCCCCTCGGTCAAGCCCACCGCCCGGCTGCGGCAACTGCTGGCCGCCGACGGGTTGATTGTCGCCCCCTTCATTATGAACGCCCTGCACGCTCGCATTGCCGAGTCCGTCGGCTTTGACGCCGTTTATATGACCGGCGCCGGCACCGCCGCCGAAAGGGGTTTCCCCGACGTGGGGCTGCTGACGATGACCGAGATGGTAACCAACGCCAGGTATATCGCCAATGCGGTAAACGTCCCGGTCATCTGCGACGCCGATACCGGCTACGGCAACGCCCTGAACGTGCAGCGCACAGTGCGGGAGTACGAGGCCGCCGGCGTGGCCGGCATTCATATCGAGGACCAGGTTTTTCCCAAAAAGTGCGGGTTCTTCGAGGGCAAGCAGGTGGTGCCGGCGGAGGAACACGCGCAGAAAATCCGCGCCGCCCTGGATGCCCGCACCGACCCGGATTTTGTCATCATCGCCCGTTGCGATGCCTACGCCGTAACCGGCTGGGCGGACACCGTGCAGCGCTGCCGCGCCTACCGGGAAGCCGGGGCCGACCTGGTTTTTGTGGATGGCATCAAGTCCCGGGACGACCTGGAGCTTTACGCCCGGGACTTGCCGGACCTGCCCCGGATGTATAACGGCGACCTAGCCGCGACCCAGGAGGTAGCCGGCCTGGGCTATAAGCTGATGATTTGCGGCAGTACCATCTGGCTGATTTACCGCCAGTTGCGCGACGCCTTTGCCGAACTGAAGGAGACCGGCCGGGTAAACCCGGAACGGTTCGGCACCCGCTGGGACGTGGCCGGCCTTCTGGGCCTGGATGCGGTTTATGAATTGGAGCGGAAATATAGCGTCTAGCCGGGGAGGAGTGGCATAACCTCCCGGGAGAACTGCTCCATCGCCTCCTGCTGTCCGGCCACGCTGTCAGCGCGGAAGCCCAGGATGAAGTTCCGGACGCCCAGGTCCTGGTACTGGCGCAGGTCGGCGGCAATCTGTTCCGGCAAGCCCTGCATCATCCGGCGGGCCGGCCCCGGCGTCCGGTCGAAGGCGATGTCGGTGCTGAAGCAGGGGGTTACGGCGTCCTCGGGCCGGCCGGCCCGCACCGTCAGACGGCGCAGTTGGGCAATCTTGGTCGCCATTTCCTCCGGTTCCAGCACGGCCGGAGGCCGCAGGCCGATGGGCATCCAGCCGTCGCCCAGCTCGGCGGCCCGCCGCAGCGCCGGCCCGGTATGGCCGCCAATCCACAGGGGCGGATGCGGCTGCTGCGCCGGCTTGGGCCGGAACCCGGCCCCGGAGGTCTGCGTGTACTTGCCGTCGAACTCCGGGTTTTCCGCCGTCCACAATTCCTTGAACAGCCGCAGGTACTCGTTGGTTACCTCGCCCCGTTCCGCAAAGGTGTTCAGCCCCAAAGCCTGGAACTCCTCCTCCATCCAGCCCACCCCGACGCCCAGGGTTACCCGCCCCTCGGATAAGGTATCCAGGGTGGCAATCATCTTGGCCGCCAGCACCGGGTTGCGGTAGGGGATAATCAATACGTGAGTGCCCAGGCGGAGCCGGTGGGTGCATCCGGCCAGAAAGTTCAGGGTGGAAAGCGGGTCGTAATAGGGCTGGTCGGGGCTGAAGGCCGGCGTCCCGTCGGGCGAGTAGGGATAGAAGGAGTTCACCTGCCGGGGCAGGATGATGTGGTCGCTGACCCAGGCCGAATCGAACCCCAACTCCTCGGCGCGCTGGGCCAGGGAACGCAAAGCCTGGGGGCTGGCTAACGGTCCCCGGCTGGGCAGAGAAGCTCCAAAGGTTACCGGCATAGGAAACCTCCTTTTGGTGTCATCCGGTCGTTCAAGTCCCCCGGAGCCGGGGGATTGAGCCGGCTCCCGCCGGGTTCACCCAATCCGGGGCCGGTTAGCATCGGTTATTACATCTGTTATCATCGGAACGCGGAAACCTCCGAATAGCGGCGCCATGATCGCCCGCCGCTATTGCCGGCTACTACCGCCCACTATAACCGCCCATTGCCCCCGGCGGGTCGCGGGCGATCTACTGACACGGAGAGACAGGGTTCCCCCGGCGCCCCGGGTCAGGGCCAATTCTGTTCGCGCATTACCACACCATCCAATGGGTTCCCCCGGCGCCCCGGGTCAGGGCGATGACCAACCAATGGCGGACGCAATCAGCGTGGGTTCCCCCGGCGCCCCGGGTCAGGGTCTGGGTTAAACTCCCCGATTTACTGGAGCTCAATGCCATCCTATCGGCGGAGGAACCAGGTTGCAAGTGGGGGAGGGACCCGATCGGGTCAGTCCCCTTTGACCGGGCCGCAATCGCCCGCTTAAACTGTATTCCGACTTGACGGGAAAGGAGACGATATATTATGGACCGAGGCATTTGGGCGACCTGGTACGATCTGCCGGAAGACGGCAAGGATGAATACCTGTCCTGGCTGCACCAAGTCCACATTCCGGAGGCTTTGGCCCGTCCCGGCTACTTGTGGGCCGCCCACCAGGAAAACGTGATGTCCCCGGAGCGGGAGGCGGAAATTCACCGGCGGCTGGTTCACGTGAACGACCCGGGGGTGAACGTTCCGGGAGTGAAGGACTCGGGGGTGCCGACGGGCAATCAGTATCTGCTGCTCTTTGGCGCCGCCTCGCCCCATACCTTTGTTGACCCCAGCGTGCCGGAGTTAATGGCCCGGGCCGATGACCGGACGCGGGAAATGTTAGCCCGGCGGCGCAACTCCCGTTACTGCATTTTTGTCGAGGAGGCCCGGGTGGATGGCCCGGAGGCCAAGTCCCGCCGGCCCGGTCTGACCCCCGGCCCGGTGGTGCAACTGGGCAGTTTCAACATCAACGCGCTGGAAAACGAGGACGAGATGGGAACCTGGTATTCCCGCTCCCGGCTGCCGCTGATGGTTCCCATGCCCGGCTGCGTCGGCGCCCGCAAGCTGGTTTCCATTGTCGGCTGGGCCAAGCACGCCATCCTCTACGAGTTTCTGACGCTGGCGGATGTGGAAAACCATTTCATCGACACCGATGCTGAATGGTCCTGGCAGGTAGTCGCCAACCTGATTCACGCCCCCCATTCTCCCAGCCTGGGCCACCGGCTCTGGCCGGTTTAGCGGGCGCGGTTTCACCGAGAAAACCGCAGCTCCCCCGAGCTACGCAGCGGGCAATCTGCCCGCTGCGTAGCCCTTCCTCTCTTTCCGTATATTGGTGAACGCCAGCCTCCGGTTAGGGACGCCTAGTTGGGAGTCAGGGCTACGGAGCGGATTTCCCCGAACTCCTTTTGCAATTTCCGCCAGCTTTCACCGCCATCGTCGCTCAGGTACACGTACCCGTACAGGCTGGCGGCCACTACCACGTCGGGAACGGCGGAATGGACGCCAAACCAGTAAACCACCGAGTTGGGTTCCACCGGCAGGGTTACGGGCTGCCAGCTACTGCCGCCGTCGGTGGTGCGCTGAATGGTTCCGGTAACGCCGGGAATGGAGTCGCCGTTGCCCACGAACATTACTTGAGGGTTGTCCGGCTTGATGGCCATGCCCCGGCAGTAGGAACGGCGGTCAGCGTCGTGGAACTTGGGAAACTCGTGCAACTCCCAACTTTCCCCCTCGTCGGTGCTGGTGGAAATGCCGAAGGGAGTAGTGGCGTGAACCGAAGTGGTCGGCCCCACCCGCAGGGTCATTCCGTGAATGTCCCCGTGGAAGGGGTCGGGGCCCAGGTCGGGCAGGTGAATCCAGTTATCCCCGCCGTCCAGGCTCTTGTAGATGCCGTCCACCTCAATGCCGGCCCAGACCGTGCGATGGTCCCGGGGGTCAACAATCATATTGGTGGTGCGGGGGATGCCCACCGGACAGGGCAGGGTTACGCCCAGGGAGAGCGGTTCCCAGTTCTTGCCCCCGTCCCGGGAACGAAAGGCGTCCGGGCGGGTGCCGGCGAAAATGATCTCCGGGTCTTCCGGGTCAACGGTTACCGACCAGATTTGGATGCCCGACATTGGAGAGTCCAGTTCCTGCCAGCTGCCGCCGTTGTCATCGCTGCGGTAGATGCCCACGTCGGTGCCGGCAATGAGGCGCTGCGGGTCGTTGGGATAGACGGTGAGCGCCCGGACGTTGCACTCGGAGGGCAGCGGGTCGCGAATCCGGTTCCAGGTTTCGCCCCCGTCCGGGCTGCACGACAGGCCGCCGCCCACGGTGCCAATGCTGATGGTGTAGTCTCTCGCCATGCTTTCCCCCTCCTGTTTCAGAAATCGGTTGCCCCGTGCCAAGGATGGGGACATAATAATACCGGCGGGCGGTAAAAGCTATAGGGGTTTGCGGGCTGGCATTCTTAACCGGTAGCGATATTGGCTTTTCGCCCCGGCCGCCGGCAGACCAGGGCCGGGGAATACGCCAACAGCTCTCCCTTTTTGGTGCACCCTGGTGTAAATCTGTGTCCCGCTTGGGTTGAGAATACCGGCAATCATCCCTACTTGACAGTGAATCAGGGCGGATTTAAGATAACTAGGCCGGCCGAGGTAGCTCAGGTGGTAGAGCACGGCACTGAAAATGCCGGTGTCGACAGTTCGAGTCTGTCCCTCGGCACCACCTTCCCTCTCCTTTTCCTCCGGTCACTGGGTTTACCTGATTTTAGGGTGTAGCTGCTGCCTCTTATACTGGGTAAGCACTAATTTCAAACGGAATCGGTTATTGTATCCGCTTGGCCGCCCGGTTGGACGCAGGAACGCAAGTCGGGTGCGGCTCGGTTTCGGTTAATGACGCCCGGAAGCGGCCGGGGAGCCGTTGCCGGGCTTTATCGCAGACCGGATACTGACGATGACGCCCGGAAGCGGCCGGGGATCCGGCGACCGGACGTTTGTTGACCGGGCGTTTATGGCGGGCCGGAGGTTCCGAATGGATGATGGATATTGGGGGAGGCGGCCGATTTTCTGACGGTCGGGCCGGGGGCGAGGGTGCCTTGCCGCCCGCGCCGGCCCAGCAGTGTAGAGGAGCATCGGGATGACCTATCAACCGCCGGAAGGTCTGTCTTACGCCCGGTTGGTGGAAAAGCGGGATGCCCGGCTCGGCGAGGACCGGAGCGACCTGGGCCTGCGTATTCACCGCGCCCTGAGTTGGCTGAGGCGGGCCGAGGGGGAGCGCGACGATTCGGACGCCGCCTTTATCTTTTACTGGATTGCCTTCAACGCCGCTTACGCCGCCGACGTGGATGCCGAACCCCAAGCGCCACAACCGCCGGCCGGGAGGCGAGACCCGGAACGCAGAAAGTTCGATGAGTATTTCCGCAAGCTGATTGACCTGGACCGGAACCGGCTGATCTACGATGCCCTCTGGGAAAGGTTCTCCGGCTCCATTCGGGTGCTTATGGAGAACCAGTACGTATTTCAACCCTTCTGGGACTACCACAACCGGGCGCCGGGCCACGATGCGCATTGGGAGACGCAATTTGACAGCAGCCGTTCCAGGATCCGCGGCGCCCTGGCAAGACGGGACACCCGGCTCGTCCTGAACACCCTCTTCGCTCGCCTCTACGTTCTCCGCAACCAACTGGTCCACGGTGGCGCCACCTGGAACAGCAGCGTTAACCGGCATCAGGTGAGCGATGGGGCCAGGATAATGGCCTTTCTGGTTCCCGTGTTCATTGACCTGATGATGGAACACCCGGAAATTGACTGGGGGCCGCCTTACTACCCGGTAGTTTCCCCCCGATAGTTTCCGCCTGCCCGCCCCGGCCAAATCCCGCGCCTCTTTTCCCTTCCGCCGGCATTTTACACAAAGTTTACTACTTTGTAATTCGCCGGAAATATGCCCGCTCCAGAATAACCCGGAATCACTGGATCGTTCGCCAGAGGCGCTATGGCCGTTTCGGAATACATTGACTTGGGGATGCGCCACCGGGTACTCCTCATCGGCAATCGGTGGGAGCCGGTCAACCCGGCCCTGAGGGCGCTGGCCGGACGGGGCAATCTGACCTTCATCGGCCCTTCCCGCCGGGGGACGCCGGAGATCGTGTCCCGGGTTGAGCCTTCCGTAATTATGGTCAGCCCGGGCGTCGACTCGGCCGCCGACCTGTCCCCGGATGACCCTGCCGCCGACCCGCCGGGGTTCCCTCCTGCCCTGTTCTGCGTTACCCTGGAGGAGCTGGAGAATGATGCGCCGCCCCCGGAAAGGGCCGCCGGCGACGACTTTCTGGTGGTTCCCTGCTCCGCCGTCGAGCTGGAAAGGCGGCTCCGACGGCTGGCCCTCAGGAACGTCCGCAGCTCCAGCAACGGTTGTCTGGAGGTGGGCCGGATTACCCTGGACCCGGAGTCTTATCAGGTGCGGCTGGCCGGTCGCGGGGTGGGGCTGGCCTGGATGGAGTTCCAGCTGCTCAAGTTCCTGATGGAAAACCCGGGCCGCGTTTTCACCCGCGAAAAGCTCCTGTCCAGCGTCTGGGGCTTCGACAGCTTTGTCGGCACCCGCACCGTGGACGTGCATATCCGCAAGCTCCGCAGCAAGCTGGAGATTCACGGGGATGAGTATATTCGTACCGTCAAGAATGTCGGCTATGGAATGGTTGCTCCCCTCTAATCCCGGGCTGGTCCGCAGGCCCGCCTGCGATTGTGTGTCTCGTTGGGTTGCTCCCCTCTAACCCGGGCTAATCCGGGGCAAGCCCGCACAGAGCTGATTCGTAATTCCTGACCATCAAATTAACTGGCCGACGGCGCATCGGGGCCGTATTTCTTAGCTCAGGGAGCTATAACAAGCTATAACAGACGATACCCGGTGAAATTTGGCGAGAATGAGATTGCCCGGATTTCTCCGGGAAAGGTTATAGACAACCGGCCCGTCCTCTACTATAATAGAGTCCTGACTCAAGCGGCAGTGGCTCAGTGGTAGAGCATCTCCTTGCCAAGGAGAGGGTCGTGGGTTCGAATCCCATCTGCCGCTCCAAACCTCTATTTCCTTGTCGTCTTCCCGCCGTAATTCCGGTCTTTAAGTTTATTGCGGCGTGGTCTCCACCGGCATATCGCGGTTCATCCACTCCATATAGGAACCGTCGTACAGCCGCACGTCATAGCCCAGTTGTCGCAGCGCCAGGTAGCCTACCGCTGCCCGGATGCCGCTGCGGCAGTAGGCGATGATCCTATCATCCCGGCCGACGTTCCGTGCCTCCAGCAACTCCCGGAGCTCGTCCGGCGATTTCAGGTAGCTTTGCCGGCCCTCCACCAGTTCCTGCCAAACCAGGTTGACCGCGCCGGGGATATGGCCCGGCCGCGTATCCACGTCCGGCAGCCCGACGTACTCTGCCTGGCTGCGCAAGTCCAGCAGCGTTACTCCGCCGCCGGAATCTCCGGACCGGGCCGCGACAACCTCCTCCAGGGTGGCCCGTACCTGTGGGTTGATGCGGGGCGTAAACTGGTTGGCTGTGGGCCGCACGGGACGATAGAGCTTTTCCCGGCCCTGGGCCGCCCATTCCTCGAAAAAGAGGTCCATGATATGCACGTCGGTGTAACCCAGGTACTCCAGAACCCAGGCCAGCATCGCAGCATTCCTGCCGTCGCTGCCGTCGTAAAGGGTCAGGGAAACCCCCTCGCCCAACCCTACGGAGCCAAAGAACTCGGCCAGTTCAAATACTGACAGCAGCTTGCCTGCCCGGTCGAACAGTCGGACGGCAGGCAGGTTCACCGCGCCCCGGAGGTGCCCCTGCGTATAGCGCATCGGGCCGCGGGGGTCAATCAACAAGGCGCCCGGCGCCTCCAGATTGGCTTGCACCCAATCGGCGGAAACAAAAGTGATCATACTTGCTCCCAAGTAGTCTCAAGCGGGTAGTCTCAAGCGCGGGGTCGGCCCCGTCCTGTAGGTGTCCGGCCCGCATCCCGGCCTCTCTCCGGAGTGAGGAGTCGGCTGGAAGCTATTCCCAACCCGCTTGCCGTGCGGTAAATGTTCTATTAACTTGCTGCTTGTCCGGCCGGTCCGGCGCCGGCCCAGACCAGGCAGGCGGCGCCCATCATTCCCGCCGCGTCCCCCAAGCGGCTGGGCGTCAGCCGGAAGTCCCGGTGGCCCGGGGTCATGGCCCCTTGCCGCATCAAGTCGTTTATTTGGGGCAGCCGGCCCAGGTCAATCAGCCCGGAGGTTACGCCGCCGCCCAGCGCCAGCAGGTCGGGGTTGTAGAGGTGGAGAATGTTGGTAAGCCCTACTGCCAGGGCTTGCACTGCGTCATCCACGATGGCCCGGGCCAACGGGTCGCCCCGCCCGGCGGCCTCGAATACGGTTGTGGCGGTGATTTGCCCCAGCCCCGGGGCGGCCAGCGCGGAACCGGCGGTGTCGGGTTCCGCCACCCGCCGGCGGGCGATGCGGGCGATGGCAGTACCCGAGGCCAGGGCCTCCAGGCAGCCGACTCGGCCGCAGCGGCACCCGGGAGCGGTGGAACTGCGGTCAATTATCGTGTGGCCCACCTCGACGGCCAAACCGTGGGCCCCCAGGAACATCCGCCCGGCGTCGTCAACCACCCCACCGCCGATGCCGGTACTGACGGTGACGTAAACCAGGGTTCGGGGCGGGTTCCCCTGCCGCCGGGCCTCCAGACCGGCTCCGTAGCGGTACTCGCCCAGGGCCGCCAGGTTGGCGTCGTTACCCACATACACCGGATAGCCCAGGGCCGGCTCCCACAAACTCTGGAGAGACACGCCGTTCAAGGCCGGCAGGTTGGGTTCCTGCATGGCGCCGCTGACGGTGTCCACCGGCCCGCCAATGGCGACCCCCAGTCCGCCGATGGCCCGGCTGCCGCACCATTCCATCGCCTGCCGGATAAGCCCCTCGCTGGCGGCGAGCAACCCCTCCCGGTCATTGCCGTCGGTGTTGGGCTGCCGGGCCTGCCACAGGATTTCCCCCGGTTCGTTCACTACCGCAATCCGGTTCCAGGTGCCGCCCCAATCCATTGCCAAAGCCACTTCCGCCGGTTGGGTCATCTAAAATCCTTCCTTCGCGCCGGCATGCCAGGTAGCGCCGGACGGTTATTTACCGCGGCGCCCCGCCATTGCCCGGGACTGGTTGGACGTTCCGGGCGTTTTCGGGAGTGATTATAACACGATTGTTAAGCCGGGCCTTCGCTTGGCCGACTCGCTTCGAAGGCGGGACCACCGCCCCTGCCCGCCCGGTTCAATCAATGGCACAGAACCTACTGGTAGCCCTGTCCCACCACCGCCCCTGCCCGCCCGGTTCAATCCCTGTTATAATGGTCCCGAGAGCGGGAGGAATACCAGCGCCATGACCACCATCAACGACATCAACGACTTGGTCAGAATCCTCCGGGAGCAACCGGAGTGGGTGGACACCCTGCGCAGCCTGTTGCTGAGCCAGGAACTGCTGGCCCTGCCGGAAAGATTCGCCGACTTCGTAAAACTGACCGACGCCAACTTCCGACTGGTCAACCAAAGGCTGGACAACCTGGAAGCGGACGTGGCGGAACTCAAGACCGACATGGCCGAGGTCAAAGCGGACGTGGCGGAGCTCAAGACCGATGTGGCGGAACTCAAGACCGACATGGCCGGACTCAAGACCGAGGTTAGACAAATAAACGGCCGCTTGGACAACGGGTTCGGATTCAACTACGAACTCAAGACGGAGAAGAACATCCGGAGCATCGCCGGACAATTCCTGGGGCTGCGGAGCGTCCGGGTATTGCGCGGCACCCAGGCCAACCAGGATACGGAACTTGCCGACCGGACAGAAGAAGCCGCCGAGCAGGGCGTCATCACCTGGGCGGAGAACGCCGAACTCTGGCGGGCGGACCTCATCTTCACCGGGCGGAACCGGGAGGGGAACGGGCCGGAGTACGTGGTAGCCGAGGTATCCATCACCGCTGGCGATGCCGACGTGAATCGGGCGTCCCGAAGGGCGGAGATACTGAGCCGGGTACTGGAGAGACCGGCGCAGGCGGTGGTCATCGCGGCCAACATTGATGCTGGGAGGAACCGGCTGGCCGGGGAAAAGGGAGTCGTCCTGATTCAGGCGCCCGAATAAGCGGGGCCCCCCGGACTCCCCCGGCGCTAAAGGCTACACCCGCCCGGCGGAAAAGGCCGGCACAAGGATTGCCGGCCTTTTCCTTATGCCCGGCCGGCAAGCCGGCCGGGTTTAGCGAAGTAAACCAGGAAGTTGTTCCGGGGGGCCCGGCGGGAGAATCGGAAGTTCCCCGGGTTCAAGCCGGCGGGTAACGCCGTCCCGGAAACAAAGTCATTCTGGCAGCGCTCCCGTCCAACGCTGGGGAACCCGGAGCCGGCCCCGGAGAAGAACGCGCCCGACCCGCGCAGTAGCAGGGCCCTGCCGTTGCCCGCGGCCCGGGGGAAAGGGGAGGAGAGAGGAGCAAATTTGCCCTTCCGGGGGCGAGGTAGCCACGCTACTCAGAGCGACTCAATACCGGCAACGGGCCATAAATCAATATCGGAAAACACTATACCGGAGCCGGTGAAGGGAATAAAATCTCTGTTTAGGGATTTCCTAAATAAAATTATATTGTCCGGAACTTCATTTTTGCCTGGAATGGATAAGTATGTTAGCAAGGGACTTGATGACTGCCCCGGTAGTTACGGTCAAACCCGATGACACCGTTGGCGAGGCGGCCCGGCTGATGCTGGACCATGATGTCAGCGCTTTGCCAGTGGTGGACGATGCGGGAAGCCTGGTAGGAATACTGAGCCATGCGGACTTCGGCCTGCATCCCCGCCATCGCCCGATGCCCCACAACGTTTACACCCTGCTGGGTTCCACCACCACGCCCCGGCACCTGGAAGAGGTGTCCCGGCGGGTCAGCGGCAAGCCGGTGCGGGACGTTATGCGGCGCAAGGTCATCACCACCACGGTGGACGCTCCCATCGCCCAGGTAACCGAGCTGATAACCAGAAATCAGATCCACCGGATCCCGGTAATGGACGGCGCCAGGCTGGCCGGCATCATAACCCGCCACGATTTCCTGAAGCTGATTGCGGCGGGCGAGTAGCGGTTACAAACGTTGCCGGCTACCGACTGCCAGCGGGCCGGGAGATGATCTTGGGAACATTTAGCGCAACCATAGAAATAGGAGACCCGACGGGTTTCCGATTTGAGCCCGTAACCGCCCTGGTGGACACCGGAGCCAGCTTGACCACCCTCCCCGCCTCACTATTGCAGGGCCTGGGGGTAATTCACCACACCGAGTTTACCTTCATCCTGGCCGACGGGCGGGAAATCCAGCGCCCGGTGGGGCGAACCTGGATCCGCATTGCCGGCCGGTCGGAAATTACGCTGGTAGTATTCGGAGACGAGGATGTTGAGCTTTTGCTGGGCGCATATTCTCTTCAAGGGCTGATGCTGAGAGTGGATTCGCCCAACGAACGCCTGATTCCGGTTCCAGCGTTGATGAAGCAAGTTTTACCCCAATACCCCAAACCGATCGCATAACGGCATAAAAACCAAGCCTTGATAACCGGGGGTAACCGCCAAATGCTGCCGCTTGCCACGTTGCGCGCCGCCGTCCGGGAGGCTCTGGCTTACGTTTCCGCCCAGCCGGACGTGGCCGAGGCCGAGGTATTCGCCGCCGCCAACGTCAACCTGACCCTTCGCCTTAACTACACCTCGCACATCCCCAGTAACGGGGTAGAGGAACCCAAGTCGGTGGAATCCCACGGCCTGAGCGTCCGCGCCGCTTTTCGCACCCCGGAAGGCATCAAGACCGGCCTGGGCAGCGAACCCAGCGACCTCTCCCCGGAAGGAGCGGCTCGCGCTCTGGACCAGGCTCGCCGGGGCGCCGTCCTGGACCCGGAGTTCCTCAGCCTGCCCACGCCCGCCGTCCCGGCCCCGGGAGCGGCCCAGGGAGCAGGGCCAACACCGGAAACCGAGCCGGGAGCGGAGTCGGGGACGGGGTTAGAGCCGGGGTTAGCTTCGGGATCGGAGCCGGGATCGGAGCCGGGCCGGGCCCGCTACCACGACCCCGCCCTGGGCCGGTTAAGCAATGCCCGGCTGCTGGCCCAGGGCTGGAATATGCTGGAAAAAGGACTGGACGTGTTCCAGTCCTCGGCGGCCTTGAAGGTCGTTGCTCCGGGACAGGTTCAGGACGAACCAGAGGAAGGGACTGCGGTCGCCGCCGGAAAGGGACGGGAGTTGGCGGATTTGGGGTTGATATTGGGCGGCGACCTGGTGCTGCTGCGGGAGCGCATGGCGATCGCCTCTACCCATATGCCCCGGATGCAAACCGACGAGTCCACCCTGGTGATGTCCTTTGTCACGGCGATGGTAGAGGAGCGGAACGCCAAAGGCAGTGGCTGGTCGGTGAGCCGCCGTCTGGCCGACTTTACCGGCGAATCTGCCGGCGACGCCGCCCGCCGGGCCATTGCCGCGATGGACGGGCAGCGGGTTTCTTCCGGCAGCTACCGGGTTGTCCTGGGCCCCCAGCCGGTAGCCGAGCTTTTGGAGTGGATACTGCTGCCGGGGCTGCAAGTGGATACCTTCTACGCTGATGCCTCGCCCTTTATGGGCCGGTTTGGTCAGCAGATCGCCAGCGAAACCCTTTACCTGTATGACGACGGTTCCCTCCCCGGGCTGGCCGGCTCCAGGGCCATCACCGATGAGGGGCTGCCCACCGGTCGCAGCGACTTGATCCGGGAGGGAAGGCTGGCGGGGCTGTTGGCCGATTACTATAACTACCGGCGCATCCTCAACGACTCCCGGGGCCGGGAGAAGCTGGGGGTTGACCCGGCGACGGTGGCACCGGCCCTGGCGCCGCGCAACGGGTTCCGCGCCGGCAACGGCGGCGGCCGGGACTTCAGCGTCTCTCCCAGCGTCGTACCTACCAACCTGATTGTGTCAGGACGGGAGGAATGGAGCCAGGAAGAGTTGCTGAGGCTGGTGGGCGACGGTATCTACATCGGCCGCATCTGGTACACCTATCCGGTCAACGGCTTTACCTCCGGCGACTTCAGCGGCACCATCGTGGGCGACTCCTACCTGATTAGGGACGGGCGTCTGGCTGGGCCGGTCAAGCCCAACTCCCTGCGGATGAACGATAACATCCTGAAAGTCATCAATAACCTTCTGGGCATTGGCGCCGAGCGGGTAGGAACCGTGCGCTGGGCCTCCGACCAGGTAACCTGGGCGCCGGAAGTGGCGGTGGCCGATTTCCACCTGGAGGAGATTGGCGAGTATATGGATGAGGTGTTTTAGGCCGGCGGCGTATTGCGAAGGAGGCCGCCGGCTATTCGGAAGGATTTTCGCGCCAACGCAGACGAACCTTTAACCGGTTGAGAGAACTTTTCCACGGCAACCGGTTTTCGTGCTGGAGCCTGCCGACTATGATACCCGGAGCAATCCCCTGCTTCCGAGCAAACTCCAATACACTGCTCTGGTTAAATCCTGAGGCAGTTGTGAAGCTGTCCCAAGCATCCCCTGGTATAAGAAAATCACTAGCCCACCGGTCAGCCGCGACATCAGCCTCTGTGATCTTGTCTGATTTATGTGATTTATCGTGGACAAAAGTGGCTTTCTTGCTATTTTGCAAGATGTGGGCGGCCTCGTGGAAGAAGCTGAACCAGAGATGATCGTCTGACATATGTCGGGCACTCAACTGGATCAAGGCTTTGCCGGGCGCCAGCCAGCGAGCTACTCCGCTGAGGGCAATCCTGGGCAGCGGTTTAATAATCGCCAGAACTACCCCGGACTCCCGGCACAGACTACAGGCTTCCTCGAGAGATTCGCCAGATGTGTCAGCCGTCAACCCTCTAATCTTCCGCAATGCCCTCCTGAACCTGGCTTCGTTGTATTCGACACACTCTCTGCCTTCCGCCTCCAGTTCCCCCAACCTCAGCCATGTTGCCAGGGCTGCTTCGTTGCTATCAAAAGCGGCAGAATGGCGATAGCAAACTTGCAAAGATGCTTGTCTGTTTTGCCAAGCCTCCACCGAGGCGACGCCAAAGAAGGACAACAGATTGGCAACCTCACCCTCTTTGGACGACGCCCGGTTCATGAGCTTCCGCTCAACCAACTCTGAAATTGGGAATTTCCCGGCCCATTCCACTGATTCCGCAAGTCTTTGTTTTTCAGCCTGCCGCCTCCGGTATAATTGATAGTCAGTCTCGATGCCCAGCCAGATTCTGGCGTTGAGATCCGATACCTTCTCAAATTGCAGGGCGGTGTCCGGCTCAATAGGGGCTTTCCCAGCTATTATCTGGCTGATTAGCTTGGGCGTGCGACCACAACGCCGGGCAAATTCCGCTTGGGACATTCCCCAAACGCTCAAGCGCTCCGCCAGGATCTCCCCGGGCGATACGGCATAATCCGGCTGATATGTATAGGTGGCTTCAGCCATCACTTCCCTCCCTTCAGTGATAGTTGACCACTTCGATGATGGTAATTGCAGTAACCTGGTCGGTATCAATCCCCCCGTCGCCTCGGAGCTGAACCGGGTTGTGCTGCGGTTCAAATACCAGTCGCCGGGGGTGAATCAGGTCAACGGCATACTGTCCGGTTCTTTGGCCCGATAGCTGGTGTCGGCGTTCCGGCGGCGCTGTAGGCACTTGCGTTAAGGCAGGAGCGCTACTCAACACGGCAAGCCGACGCTGGATGGCCTTTGCCATAGAATCGCCGTATGTTCTTACGAGTTCCCGGTCAGAGTTAAACGTTCTGCTGAGCTGTTTTGTCCTGAAGGTAATTTCCACCCAACACCGCACCAATTCGTTACCCAATAGGTAACATTGTAAGGCGGGAGTGCCGGGTGTCAATAGCCAGGGGTCAATAGTGGTCTCAGTCAGTCTCGCATCGCCCGGGTAAAAATGGGGGCGTCCCAAACAGCACCGGATTAGTGGCCGGCCCGCCAACCCGGCCCTTATCGCCCCTGGAACCAGGTTTTGCGCCGCTGCCGTCCCGACATCAAAGAAGCCCGGCCCTAGCGTCCCTGAAACCAGGGGCGGCGCTTTTGGGTGAAGGCTTTGATTCCTTCCTGAAAATCCCCGGTGTGGGCGATGTTGCCGATGGCATCGGTTTCCGCATCCAATTGGCTCTCCAGGTCGGCGGCCCAGGAATTATCAAACAGCGCCTTCACCCGGCCATAGGCCAGGGTAGGCCCCTGGGCCAGGCGCGTCGCGGTTTCCAGGGCATGACGCTCAAAGTTATCCGTCGGGCATATCTGGTTAACCAACCCCAACTCCAGGGCATACTCGGCGCCAATGGGCTGGCTCGCCAGGTAAATCTCCATCGCCTTGCCCGCGCCCACCAGCCGGGGCAGCATATAAGTTGAACCGCCGTCGGCGGTGCAGCCGATGCCGGCATAGGCCATGATGAACTGGGAACCGGCGGAGGCTACCCGCAGGTCGCAGCAAAGCGCCAGGCTGAAACCGGCGCCGGCGGCCACCCCGTTAATGGCGGCCACCACCGGTTTCTCCAGGCGGCGGATGGGGATGATAACCTCCCGGTGCAGCATATCGGCCAGGTCGCGCAGGTGGCGGGACAGGCCGGCGGCGCCGGCCTGCTCCAGGTGGCCGGCAAAGTCCTTAACGTCGGCGCCGGCGCAAAAGGCCCCCCCGGCGCCGGTCAGCAGCGCCGCCCGGATTTCGGGACGACGACAATCAGCGATGGCCCGGCCCAGGTCGGCCACCATATCCGGCGACAGGGCATTGCGCGCCTCCGGCCGGTTAAGGGTAATAACGGCCAAAGAGTCCTGGCGGGTAAAGTCGATTTTTGAGGAAGGCACAATCAATCTCCTGATGGTCAATGATGGGCCACCGGCAAGGCAGCCCGAGTATTCGGCTACACCAGGTCAGCGTCGCCGGTTCCGGTGATTTCGTAAATCCGGTCTATGCTGGCAGTTACTGCGTTTCTAATTTCCAGCGCAAACTTTTCCCGGTCCAGCGCAGCCATCCAGCTCATCCATCCGGTAGCCGGCCCCTGGCAGCGGTAATGCACGGCATACCGGGTAAGCCAATCCTCCGTCTCTGCGGGGTCTGACGCCGGGTCGTGTAGATACTCCATCAAGCGTATCAGTTGCATTCCCGGCGTCGTGCCGGCTTCCCCGGCGTCCCGCAGGATGAGCGCCGCCAGGGAGCGGATGTTGTGGCTGTTGCGGTAATCCAGATCCAGGGCCGAGAGCCAGCCTTTCAGCGCATTCTCAACAGCTTGCTGGGCGTGATAGCCGATTTCCTCCTGGATTTCGTCGGTCTCGTCCATTAGCAAATAGCCCATCGCCCGGAGGTGTCGCCGCGTGTTGAGAACCTGCGGTTTAACGTCCGGCCAGTTGGGTGGATAGCGGTCTTCGTGCTGGGCCGGATCGTCAAATTTCGCACCGTTCATAATCACTCCATCCCGGAGGGCTTGGGCGGCCACGTGGTTGCGGGCGCGACGACAGTAGTCGAACTGGGACCGGGTCATCGCCACCAAGTCGAAGTCCAGTTCCGGGGAGTGTTCCCGCAGGTAAGCCCGGGCGGTTCGATCGGCCCGGTGCCAAGCCCGGTTCCGCGCCGCGTTCCCGTCGCGCCCGGTTATTACCAGCAAGTCAATGTCGGAGTGCGGCCGGTGGTCGCCCCGGGCCCGGGAGCCGAAGAGTATTACGGTATCACCGCCAACAGCTTGCTGCACCACCCGGGCCAGGTCCAGCGCGACGGGATCAGGACTGAACGCAGCTTGGAGTGAGGGATTGCTGGCTGCCGGCATTAAGCCACCGCGCTAATCGCCGGCTCCCGGCTGGGGTGAAAGCTCCGGTGGTTCGGCCGGGCGCATCAGGGCCGGGACTTTCTGGAAGATGGCTACGATACCGCCGGATACGATTATCCAGACTACCGCTAAAGATGCTATCTGAAAACCCTGCTGGTAATAGGAGCGGGCCTCCGCTGCGGTCATAAACTCGATGGTTACCGGCAGGCTCAACCCCAGAATCGTCGCCCCGATGGTGCTGCCTACCGTATGGCCCATCTGTCGCGTGGTCTCCAGCATCCCGGAGGCAAACCCCCGGTTTTCCGGCAGCGTGTTCATCACCACCGCGTTGTAGGGCGAGATAAACAGGGCCGTGCCCACCGAAGCCGGCAGCAGCAGCAACGGTAGGCCCCAGATCGGCGCCTGGGCGGCAAACAACCCCAGCAGGCCCACCCCGGAGGCAATCAGGAAGAGGGACATCGGCCCCATCCACCGGGGGTTGTGCCGGTCATAGATGTAGCCGGCGATCGCCGGCAGCCACAGGCCAAAGCTCTGGTGCGGCAGCAGCACCAGCGTTACCACCAGCGGGCTATAGCCCAGCCCATCCTCCACCACAATCGGCACCAGGGTGAAGATGGTCAGCATGGACAAGTGGCAGGTGGTGTTGCTGAACAGAGCCATCGAGAAATACTTGCGCTTGAAGTAGCGGAAATCCAGGAAGGGGTTGACGCTGCGCAGTTGCAGCGCGATGAACAGCCCGGCCAGGGCCAGGGTCAACAGGTGCATCGGCAGATGATAGCCCAGGGCTTCCGGCGTGGTGAAAGACTCCGCCCCATCGTGGAGGTGGGAGCCGGACAGGATGAACGTCCCCAGCACGGCCACCAAAACCGCCGCCGCCAGGTAGTCGATATTCACCTTGCCCCGTTCCGCTGCCGGCTGCTGCTGGTGGTATTTCAACACCGGCCAGGCGAACCCGATCGCCACCAACCCCATCAGCAGGGCGGTCCAGTAAACCAGCCGCCAACTGATAAACTCCAGGAAAAGGCCGAACAGCAACAGGCCGATGAGGGTGCCAAAGCGGGAGGCGGTAACCGGTACGGCAAAGGCCCGCCCCCGTTCCGAAGGCTCGAAGATCATCGCGATCATCGCGTTGGAGTTGGATATTACCAGGGCGCCGCCGAAACCGCCCAGACCGCACCAGAAGATCAGCTGATACAGGCTCTGCGCCGTGGCCGCCAGCAGGCTGGAGGCGGTCAGCAGGCAGATGCCGCCGAAAAATACGCGGGCATGGCCGAACCTCTCCCCCAGCCGGGCGGCCAGAAACACGGTGCTGCCCAGCGCCAGTAGCCGGATGATAACGGTCCAGGAACCGTCGTCCACGTCCACGTCAAAGTAGTCGGCCACCGTGGGGATGGTGAGGGTAATGGGCAGAAAGGTAAGCTGCACCAGCAGTTGGGAGGCGGCCAGCGCCAGCAGCGTATCAATACGTTGCCGGGAGCCGCCCAACTCCCGAAAGGCGCCAACGATGTTCAGCCGGTCCAGGATAATAGCTAATACGCCCAAGGCATCTCCTGGCGATCCTGCGGAATGTGTCCAGTCTAGGTATGTACCGGGTTAATGTCAACCGAAGAGGCCAGCGGCTGGCAACTCAGTTCGCATTTTTAGCTACGCCGCTCCCTACTCGGCGCTCCCTATCGGTCAATTTCAAAGTGAGGCGTTACCGGCCGGCGGAATGGCAATGCCGGAAGAGAGACTATTATGTTGTCCGGTAGATCCACGCAAGTATCCTCCCGGGGTATGTTACAATCTATTGACGTAAAGACGCTACTTGCGCAATACCGGTCCCGGATGGCGGTGATTGATACCTAACCTTAGCCTCCCCCAAGTCCTCCCCGACCCCGGGCAGGCGCTTCGTCCCGACGCTCTGGAGCGGCTGCTGGCTCGCTGGGAGCCGGAGAGTGAACGGACACCAAGCCGGCCGGGCCGGATACCGGGCCCGGTCAGCGCCTCGCTGTACCTGACGCCAACGGCGCTAAAGGCGCTGGCCGCGCTGCCCGATGGCGTCGCCAATTCCGGGGACGCCCAGTTGCGGGTCTGGCGGCAATTCCTGGCGCCGGCGATTCAGGGGCCGGGTGGCGACGCCCTGCTGCAATCCGACACCGGGCTGGTGGCCCTGCGCTGCGGCGACCGGGGTCTGGCGATCATCCCGCCCTTTCCGGTAACCGCCAGGGTAGCCGGCCCCGGGCTGCTGCCCGGCTGGGACGCCGCTCCCCTGGTCCAACTGCTGGCGACGGATTACACCGTAGGCGTCATCCTGCTCCGGCTGGGCCGCTACCTGGTGGCGGTGTTTGCGGGAGACCGGCCCGTGGTCGCCAAGACCGATACCCGTTACGTCAAGGGCAAGCACCACGCCGGCGGCACCTCGCAACTGCGGTTCCAGCGCATCCGCGAGGGGCAGATGCGCAAGCTGTACGACGAAACCTGCCGGGTAGTAGCCAGCCGATTCGCCCCCCACTCCGGGCAGTTGGACTACATCCTGCTGGGCGGCGACCGGCTGACCCTCAGCGGTTTTATGAAGGTCTGCCCCTATTTGCAGCAACACCGGGACCAGACGCTGAACCGGCGGCTCAATATCCGCGACCCCAAACGTGATACGCTGGAAACGGTGGCGGGAATGCTGCGCCAAAGCCGGGTCTGGCTGCTGGGGCAGCAGGAGTAGTATGCAATAGTAGAAGTATTGGGGCGGTTGGGGTAGTAACGCTCCCGCACCGGCCCGTTTCACCCGCGCCCCGGCCCACTCCCTGGCCGGGAATCGGTAGCGGGCAACAAAACCTGATTTGATTTCCTGATTTGCCTGGAGGATCTTGAATAACCATTCCGGCGCTTCCCCTGGCGCCGATAGCGCCAATAGTGCCAGTAACGCCGACCGGCTGGGCGGGTTTGACCGGGCGCTGACGCTGCTGGAGTTTGACCAGATACGCCAGCGACTGGCCGGGCACGCCCGCACCGTGCTGGGACAGGAGCGCGCCCAGAGCCTGGCTCCCGCCGCCGATGCCCTGGAAATCGCTGCCCGCCAGCAGGAAACCGACGAGGCGCGCTTGTTTCTGGATAGCGGCGGCGGGCTGGAGTTTGGCCCCGGCATTGACCTGCGGGGCTATGTGCAACGGGCCATGCTGGGCGGTACGCTGCGGGGCGAGGAACTGCGCCAACTCCAGGAACTGGCCGGAGCCGCCGGTTACGACCGGCGCCAGCTCCGCCGCCGGGAAGACCTGCCCTTGCTGGCCGGCCTGGCCGACCACCTGCCCGACTTAAGCGGTCTGGAACAAGCCCTTGCCACTGCCATCAGCCCGGCCGGGGAGGTGCTGGATGACGCCAGCCCCAACCTGCGCCAACTGCGCCGGGACTCCCGGGCCGCCTACCAGCAGCTCAACGAGGTGATGCAGCGCAGCCTGCGCCGCTACCAGCGCCGCGCGGTGGTGCAGGAACCGATAATAACCCAGCGCAACGGCCGCCTCGTCCTGTTGATTAAGGCCGAGTTCAAGTCCCAGGCCCCCGGCATCGTCCACGACGTTTCCGATAGCGGGGCCACAGTCTTCATCGAGCCGCTGCCCGCCATCGAAACGGGCAACCGCTGGCGGGAGACTCGCCTGGCCGAGGAGCGGGAGGAGGAACGGGTCTTGCGTTCCCTCGCCGCCCAGGTGGGCGAGGCCGGCCCGGACCTGCAACTTGTCCTGGACCTGCTGGCCCGGCTGGACCTGGCGCTGGCCAAGGGACGTTACTCCGCCGGTATGCGGGGCGTCTCTCCGGCCATCACCTCCCCGGCCACCTCCCCGGCGCTGTCCCCGGCAGATGAAGCTCGGGCCGAACCATCCCCGCGCCACCTCCGCCTGACCGGAGCGCGTCATCCCCTGCTCACCGCGCGGGTGGTGCCGATTAGCCTGGAGTTGGGCGGCGATAACGGGGTGATGGTCATCACCGGCCCTAACGCCGGCGGCAAGACGGTAGCCCTCAAGACCGTCGGCCTGCTGGCGCTGATGGCCCACGCCGGGCTGCACGTCCCCGCTGCGGAGGCCGAATTCCCCTTGCTGGACGGCATCTACGCCGACATCGGCGACCAGCAGAGCATCGAGCAATCCCTGTCCACTTTCAGCTCCCACATCCGAAACCTGCGGTCGATCCTGGAACAGGTAACTCCCCGTTCCCTGGTGCTGATTGACGAGCTGGGCGCCAGCACCGACCCGGAGGAGGGAGCGGCCCTGGCCCAGGCGATTCTGGGCCATTTCCGGCAGCGGAGCGTCCTGACCATCGCCACCACCCACCACCGGGGGGTAGCTCGCCACGTGCAGGAACAGCCGGGGATGCTCAACGCCAGCGTGGACCTGGAACCGGGCGCCCTGGAACCCACCTACCGGATAACCCTGGGGCTGCCCGGTCGCAGCTACGCCCTGACCATCGCCGACCGCCTGGGGCTGGCCCCGGAAATCGTTGAAACCGCCCGTTCCCTGGTGGCTCCCTCCCAGCGGGCCGCCGATGACTTGATTCAGGAATTGCAAGAGGAGCGGGGGGTGGTGGCCCAATTGCGCCGGGAGTCCGAGGAACTGGCCGCCAGAACCCGCGCGCAACAGGCCGAGGTGGAGGCGCAGCTGGCCTCGGTGGAATCAGCGCGGCTGGAACTGGTGGAGGAGGCCCGGCAGGACTTGCAGAACCGCATTGGCGGGCTGCTGGCCCAGTTGCAGCAGGCGGAGCGGGCCCTGCGCCTGGCCGAAGCAGCCCGGGCCGCCGGCTACCCCGTACTGCCAACGACTCCGGGTGAGCGGACGGTTGAGCGGCGGGACGAAGAGGATCAGCCCGTTTCTGGCGAGCGGTTCGAACCGCCCGACATCGCCGCCGACTTGCAGGAGCAGCAGGCTCAACTGACCCGGACGCAGCGGGAAATCGGCGCCGCCCAGTGGCAGCCCATCGAGGTAAAGCGCACCCCCTGGCAGGAACGGCTCCGCAGTGGCGACCGGGTATATATCCGGGGCATCCCCCGCCCCGTGGAGGTGATTACGCCCCCGGACGAAGCAGAGCAGGTGGAGGTGCTGCTGGGAACTATGCGGGCCAGGATTCCGGTATATCAACTGGAACGTCCCGCCGACGCCGGACTTGAGCCGGGCAACGCCGCCGGAACTAATGCCGGAAACCATGCCGGAGCTACCGCCGGGAACGCCGCCTTTACCGGCAGCGGCGGCCCTGCCGGCCTGACCGACGCCGGCCCGCCCGGCGCCGGGTTCCGGCACAACCGGGATGCCGGGGTGTATTACCGGCGGCCCTCGCCCCGCCAGGTGAAAACCGACCTGGACTTGCGGGGGCAGCGGGTGGACGCGGCCCTGGACCAGGTGGAAAACCTGCTTAACCAGGCGGCCCTGAGTGGTGTGCCGCAGCTACGCATCATCCACGGACGGGGCACCGGCGCCCTCCGCCGCGCCGTCCGGGAGTACCTGCAAGGCCACCCGTTAATCGCCACCGCCGGCCCCTCCGGCGACGCCGCCAACGACGGCGTAACGATGGTGGATCTGAAGTAGGGCAGTCCTTTAATGATGTATAACGTGGGGCGTATGGCGGCAGAATGCCCGGTCGAGCGACTGGAGAACCGCGGCGGCGACCTTCCAACCGGCGCCGATCGTCCCGCCGATCGTCCCGATAGTCCCCTCGCCCGACAATTCCGTTTCCCGGAAATGGGCCGGCGCTCCGGGGAAGGTAGGGCCGTCCAAACCGGTTCAAGAATCCGCCCCGGTACAAGTCGATTGACCGCTCCGGCCGGCGTCCCGGCGGTGTAATGACCCGGTACAATGACAACGTACGGTTGATGTGTTATAACCGGAACCCGGCCGCCGGCTTCCGGCGGACTAGCAGGAGATGTTCACCACAATGCCACTACCACCGACACTACCCCCGGAACCGACGCCGCTGGAACGGCGGGACCAGGCCCTGGAACGGCTGGACGCCGGGCAACGGGCCTTGCAGGAATCCCTGGCCGGGCTGGAGGCGGAGGAGGCTTTCCTCGGCTCCCGCTGGTCAGTCTGGGAGGTGTTGAAGCACCTGGACGCCGAGAGTTTTGTGGATTCGCTGGAGCGGATCGCCGCCGGCGAACTGGATCTGCTCCCGCCCTTTACCAGCCGGGAAGAACGCCTGCGCCAGGACCGGCAACACCTGGAGGCCACTCATCGGCGGCTGCGGGCCGTAATAGCCGGGCTGTCCGAGGGTCAGCTGTCCCGGCCGGCAACGCCGGCCAACCCGCATAACTCCTTCCCCGGCTTGACCTTGCTGGAGCTGATCGAGCGGGTGGCCGGCCACGCCGGAACCCATGCCCGGCAGGTGGCGGCTACCCGCAAGTACGTTGCCGCCTTTAACGCCAAAGAACGAGCGCTAACCTTCGCCGGTCTGGGCAACGGCGCCCCGGCTTCGGTGCCGCTCCAGGTGCGGGAGCTGATCGCCTTCGCCGACTACACGGCGGGGGAGAAGGCCGCCCTGGACACGGTCCGGAGCTGGATCCGGGGATTGGAGGTGGTAATCCGCCCCGACAACCGGGAGGAGGTGGTAGCCCGTATGGGGCGGGAGACCCGAGCCGGTCTCTGGACCATCATCTGCGTCCTGGGCGACGACCCGGCGACCGCTGACCCGACCCTGCTGGCCCTGGCCCGCCGCCACTGCGACCACGTAGCAATTGTAGCAGCCTGAAGGAGCGAATGATGCCAATCCTCCGGTTCAATCGGTTCAATCGGGGAGGCCGCCAGGAAACCGACCCGGTCTGCGCTATGTCCGTGGACACCCGCCGGCCGCCCGGTGGCGCGTATGAATATAACGGCCGCACCTACTACTTCTGTGGCCCGGGCTGTAACCGGGCCTTCCAGAAAGAGCCGGAGGCCTATCTTTCCGGGGAGAAAAAGATTGAGATGTAGCCAAAGGAAAGCGGGCGGGCCGAGAAATTGCTCCACCGGGCCCGCCCGTTCCAAAACCCCGCTCGCCGGCCCGGAAGCAACCCCGGCTCCCGATTGCCGGCGCCGGGGCCGGCCTGAAACCGGCCCTTAACGGCCCCCTCAAAACCTCTCCGGCTACAGCCCCACCGTTTCTACCAGTTGGTGAAACTCCTGGCGGGTCTCCTCGGTTAGCTGGGGACCGGGATGGCGCACCCGGGGGGCGGCAATCAGGCCCCGCTGTTGCAGGGCATACTTGCGAATGCCCACGCCGATGCCCTCCTGGAACTCAAACAGCAGCAGGGGCAGGTGCCGGTAAAACACCGCCTCGGCCTGCCGCTTATCCCCCTCGGCCATGTGCCGGCAGATCGACACCAGCACTTCCGGGTAGGCAAACCCGGTCATGGCGCCGGCGGAACCGCGGGCCAGTTCATCCAGCAGGTACATTCCGCCCAGGCCGCCAAAGATCGCCAGACCGTCGCCCGCCAGGCGGCGAATGGCGGTGATTTTGGTCGGCGTCGGCGGGTCTTCCAGTTTCAGGTAGTGGACGCTGGGGATTTCCGCGGCCAGCCGGGCGATGAAGGCCGGGGCCATATGAACGCCGGAGGTCTGGGGGTAGTCCTGTACCACCAGGGGCAGGGCCACGGCGTCGGCGATGCGGCGATAATGGGTAAAGAGGGCGTCCGGGTTGGGCTTGCCCAGCGGCGGCGCCGACACCATCACCGCCGCGGCGCCCAGCTCTTGCGCCTCGCGGCTGTAGGCGATAGCGGCGCTGGTGCCGGCCGCCGTAGTTCCCAGGGTTACCGGCAAGCCGTTGGCATTGGCAATGACCTCTTTCGCCACCGCCCGGCGCTCCGCGTCGGTCAGCCGGGCCGCTTCCCCGGTAACGCCCAGGGCCACCACCCCCTCGCAGCCCGATTGGCGCGCCTTCGCCATCAGGTTGCCGATGGAGTCCAGGTCCAGTTCCTCATCTTCCTTGAACGGGGTAGCCAGCATCCAGTGGACGCCGGTAAATCGGTCGGCCATAATTCGCTCCTTAGGCGGGAGATTTACTGCAACGGCCTCATGTAATTGGGACGTGTATGGGACATTATAAACTCAATGCCCCTGGAAGTTAAGAATTAATGAAGTTGAGAACACCAGGGCAACCGGTTATTGACAATTGCTTCGGGGTATGTTATCAATGATTGAACCGCTGGGCGGTAATCTCGAAAAGGAGGTGATATGGCATGGAACATAGTTTAAGACGCGGGGGCGATGGCAGGCATCAGTCTGGACACGACGGGGTGAGTCGCGCCTAACATTTGCATTTGACATATACCCGTCAGTCGGGCCCAGGCCAATGCCTACCATCGCCCCCGAGACCCCGGGTTTCCCATGGGCGGTATCCCTTCCAGATTGGCCGGGCCCGAACCCTTTTCTGCCGCCGGGCGCGGCCGTTTTTCTTCCCGTTTGCCAGGTTTCATTGAGTCGGTATTCTTGGTGTTCCCTCCTTCGTACCGGGGCTGGCGATGGTCGCTACGTCATTGACAGGCAAGGCCCCTTCCTCTTACAATGCCGTCAACCAGTCGAGGTAGTTGGGCAATTGGCCTAACGGAGTTTCTATGTTGCGAATTCGATTAAGAAGGGTGGGGAAAAAAGGCCGGCCATCCTACCGGATCGTGGTGGCGGAATCCGCCGCTCCCCGGGATGGCGCCTACGTGGAGTGGATCGGTCAGTACGACCCGATGGTTGACCCGCCGGCGGTTACTCTGAAGACCGACCGGGCCATCAATTGGCTGAAGCAGGGGGCTCAGCCATCCGACGCCGTTAAACGCATTTTCGACCGGGACGGCATCTACAACAAAGTTAACGACCAAGTCAACTCGCCGGAGCAAGAGTTGGTTGAATGAAAGAGTTGATTGAGTATATCGCCCGTTCCCTGGCTACCAACCCCGATGCGGTCAAGGTAACCGAAACGGTGGAGGACGGCCAGATAATCCTCCGGCTGGAAGTTGCTCCGGAGGACAAGGGCAAGGTAATCGGCCGCCAGGGACGAGTGGCCCAGGCGATGCGGGTGTTGCTGCGGGTGGCGGCGGTTAAAGACGGCAATCGGGCCATGCTGGAAATAATCTAAAACCTGCCTTCCTTTCACAACCTGACCGGGGCCGGCCGCTCCTGGTATCCCGGTAGCAGTATCCTGGTAGTGCCTCGGCGGGATTCAGAGCTTTGACCGACTCAAGACGCCGGAACCCCGAATGCGCTCCCCCTCAAGTTACCGTCGGCTTGATTCTGGGCGCTCACGGGGTAGCGGGAGAAGTCCGGGTCAAAGTCCTCAGCGACGTTCCCCACCGTTTTGACCCGGGACAGGAGCTTTACCTCCAGGGCCGGCCTTACCGCATACTGTCCTCAACTTTCCGGCGACCGGACCAAGCGATTCTGAAGCTGCGCGGGCTGGATACGCCGGCGGCGGCCCGGGCCCTGACCGGCGCCGCAGTTACCGCTCCTGCCGGTTCCGCCCCGCCGCTGCCCGACGGCGAATACTTCCACTTTCAGCTAATGGGGTTGCAAGTCCGGACCGAGGAAGGCGAGGACCTGGGCCGGATCAGCGAAATAATAGTAACCGGCAGCAACGACGTTTACGTAGTAGCCGGCCCCTCCGGTGAAATACTGCTCCCGGCCTTGCATCAGGTAATCCGCGCCGTTGACCTGGAACAGGGAATTATGACGGTGCGTTTGATGGAAGGTTTGCGTTAGCCGGGTCTTTCAGCCGGGTCTTTTGGTTCCGTTGATTTTCCGGGTTGCATGGCCGATATACGCGCTGCGCCGGCGGGGCTAACCGGGGCGGGTAACCAATGCCGAACTCCAGCGCCATATGCGCACTGTGACGGCGGGGCTAACCGGTTCGGATTGGGCGTGTAAGTACATCCCGACCTATACTGCGCCGGCGGGGCTAACCCTGTTTTCAAACGGAACCGGTCGTTTACCCCTTTTGACCCGGCCCGGCGGCAAGTGCTAAAATCCGGTCAACGGCTGGGCCGGGAAGACCTCAAGGGAGGTAATTTGGTATGTCAGGGCATTCGAAATGGTCAACAATCAAACGGGCCAAGGGAGCGGCCGACGCCAAGCGGGGCGCCCTGTTTACCAAGCTGGCCCGGGACATCACTTTGGCCGCGGGGCAGGGTGGCGGCGACCCGGACATGAACTTTCGCCTTCGCCTGGCTATCGACAAGGCCAAGAGCAACAATATGCCCCAGGACAGCATCGCCCGGGCGGTCAAGCGCGGCTCCGGCGAGTCGGGTGAAGGCGCGGTCAGCCTGTCCGAAATCACCTATGAAGGTTACGGCCCCGGCGGTGGCGCCATCCTGCTCCAGGCGGTTACCGATAACCGGAACCGCACCGCCGCCGAAGTCCGTTCTGCGTTCAATAAGGGCGGCGGCAGCCTGGGCGAGTCGGGCTGCGTCGCCTGGAACTTTGAGACCAAAGGCGTGCTCACCATCGCCATGGCCGATGCCGACCGGGCCGAGGAATTGGGGCTGGTTGCCATTGACGCCGGGGCCGAGGACGTGAAAATCGAGGACGGGATGGTGGAAATATACACCGCGCCCGATACCTTGCCGGCCACGCAGAGAGCCCTGGAAGGGGAAGGGGTTACCCTGTCTTCCGCGGACATCTCCCTGGTTCCCAAGGCCACCGTGGCCCTGGACAACCGGGCTGCGGAGCAGACGTTGCGGCTCCTGGACCTGCTGGAAGACCTGTCCGACGTGCAGAAAGCCTATACCAACGCCGACTTCCCGTCGGAGGTGCTGGAACAGTACGAGACCTCTCCCTGACCCTCCAGGAGTGAAAAATGCGCGTACTGGCGATCGACCCGGGAACCATCCGGATGGGCTACGGAGTCCTCCAGGGCGAACCGTATCCCGCCGCCGAAGATTATGGCGTGGTGGCCTTGCCCAAAGCTATGCCCTTGGAGGAAAGGCTCTACCAGCTTTATACCCACGTCCGCAATATGATTAGCGTCTTTCACCCGGAGGCCATTGCGGTGGAGGAACCCTTTGTAGGCCGGGGGCAGCGGCAGTTTATCGGGCCGGCCATTGCGGTGGGTCAGGCTCAGGCCCTGGTGTTGATTGGCGCCGCCAGCGCCGGCCTGCCGGTCTATCGCTACACCCCGGCGGAGGTCAAACGGGCGGTGGCCGACTACGGCGCCGCCTCCAAGGAGCAGATGCAGCAGGCGCTGGCCGCCACCCTGTCCCTGCCGTCCCTGCCCGACTCCGACGCCGCCGACGCCTTGTCCGTTGGCCTGTGCCATCTCATCCAGAGCGGCGCCCGAGCGGCTCTGACGCGGGAGATACCCCCCGGCTCGGAGCATTAAAGGGTGATTGTCGGGGTGAGCGGCGCGCTGGTGGGCGCCGGCAGCGACTGGGTACACCTGACGGTCGGCGGGGTAACCCTCCAGATTTACCTCCCGGCCGCCGACATCGCCGCCCTGGGCCCGATCGGCGGCCCGGTGCAACTTTTCACCCACCTGCGGATCCGGGACGACCAGCCCGTCATCTACGGCTTTACCAGCCCGGCGGCCTTGGAGCTTTTTCAGGTAACTATGGGCGTTTCCGGCGTGGGCCCCCGCTTGTCCCTGGCCCTGCTCTCCGGCCTGGGGGCGGCGGGCTTGCAGCAGGCGATCAGCAACGGAGACGTGGCCGCCCTGAGCAGTATATCCGGCGTGGGCCGCCGCACCGCCAGCCGCATCGTCCTGGAGCTTAAAGGCAGGCTGGAACTGGAACCGGCGGAACTGGCCGCCGCTCCGGGCGGCGACGGCGAGGTAATCGCCGCCCTGACGGCCCTGGGCTACTCCACCGCCGAGGCCCGCCGCGCCGTGAATAACCTGGACCGGTCGCCGGAACTGACCACGGAAGATTACATCCGCCAAGCCTTGTTGCAGCTGGGGGGCGGGTGATTGCCCGCGAAAAATGGTTTATCCGAGGGTCGGGTCAACACCGTCTCCTGCGTTGGCGACCAGAGCGGAATAGACGGAATAGACCGGCGCCTGGCTCGGGTAAGGGACGAAGAGGATTGCGAAGAACCGTGCTGGAGAATGTCTCCTGAAAGCCTCCTGAATAAAGAAGCGGGTCCGACCCTGACGGGTCAAAGGGGTTTAAGCCATGCCTGACTTTGCGATTGCCTCCGATTTTCAGATGACCGGCGACCAGCCCCGGGCCGTGGCCCGATTGGTGGACGGGGTGCGCCGGGGGGTGGTGCAACAAGCCCTGATGGGCGTTACCGGCAGCGGCAAGACCTTCACCATGGCCAACATTATCCAGGAAGTGCAACGGCCTACCCTGGTCATTGCCCACAACAAGACCCTGGCCGCCCAACTTGCCACCGAGTTCAAGGAGTTCTTCCCCCACAACGCCGTCGAGTATTTTGTCTCCTACTACGATTACTACCAGCCGGAGGCTTACGTCCCGCAGACCGATACCTACGTGGAGAAGGACGCCAGCATAAACGAAGAACTGGACAAGCTGCGCCTTTCCGCCACTACTTCCCTGTTGACCCGCCGGGATGTGCTGATTGTGGCTTCGGTGTCCTGCATCTACGGCCTGGGCGACCCGCAGGACTACTTTAACCTGGTGGCCCAGGTCAGGGTGGGCGAGGTACGGGACCGGGGCCGGCTGCTCCGCCAGCTCATCGAGATGCAGTACGAGCGGAACGATCTGGAACTCTCCCGGGGCAAGTTCCGGGTGCGGGGCGACACGCTGGAAATCGTGCCGGCCTATGGGGAAGTGGCGATGCGCATCCAGTTTTTCGGCGACGAAGTGGAGCGCATCGTCTCCCTGGACCCGCTGACCGGCGAGGTGCTGGCGCAACAGCAGGAGGCGGCCATTTACCCGGCCAAGCATTTCGTAACCAGCAAGGAAAGGCTGTCCTTGGCCTGCGCCGATATTGAAGCGGAGTTGACGGAACGGCTGAAGGAGTTGCGCCGGCAGGAAAAGGCGCTGGAGGCCGCCCGGCTGGAAAGCCGTACCCACTACGACCTGGAAATGCTTCAGGAAACGGGTTTCTGCGCCGGGGTGGAGAACTATGCCCGCCATCTCTCCCGCCGCGGGCCGGGTACGGCGCCCTGGACCCTGCTGGACTATTTCCCCGAGGACTTTCTGATGCTGGTGGATGAGTCCCACATGACGCTGCCCCAGATCCGGGGAATGTATCGCGGCGACCTGTCCCGCAAGCAGACGCTGGTGGACTTCGGGTTCCGGCTCCCCTCGGCCCTGGACAATCGTCCGCTGAACTTTGGCGAATTCGAACGGCACGTCAACCAGGTAATCTTTGTGTCCGCCACGCCCGGCCCCTACGAAATGGAGCATAGCTCGGCGGTGGTCGAGCAGGTAATCCGACCCACCGGCCTGCTCGACCCCACCATCGAGGTCAAGCCCTCCGAAGGCCAGATCGACGACCTGCTGCATCAAATCAAGCTCCGGGTGGAACAGGGCCAGCGTTGCCTGGTAACTACCCTGACCAAGCGAATGGCCGAGGAGTTGGCCGATTTCCTGTCGGAAATGGGTATCCGCAACCATTACCTCCATTCCGACATTCACACGCTGGAGCGGGTGGAAATCCTGCGGGACCTGCGGTTGGGCGTGTATGACGTGGTGGTGGGAATCAACCTGCTGCGGGAAGGGTTGGACCTGCCCGAGGTGAGCCTGGTGGCGATTCTCGATGCGGATAAAGAGGGCTATCTCCGCTCCACCACCGCCCTCATTCAGACCATCGGCCGGGCCGCCCGCCACGCCGCGGGCCACGTGATAATGTACGCCGACCGGGTTACCGATTCGATGAAGCAGGCCATTGACGAAACCTACCGCCGCCGCAACCTCCAGGATGTTCACAATCGGGAGAACAGCATTGAGCCGCAGAGTATCCAGAAGGCGGTACACGACATCACCGAGAGCATTAAGGGCATTGCCGAAAGCCGGGCCAGCTATCGAACGGCACGCCAGGAAATGTCCCGGGAGGATATGTTCCGGGTGATTAAAGACCTGGAAGTGCAGATGAAAGACGCCGCTCGCAACCTGGAGTTCGAGAAAGCGGCCCAGGTGAGAGACGAGATCTTCGAGCTGCGTCGGGTCCTGGCGGTGGAGGAACGGACGCTGTCCGGCTGATGGGCGGAGCGCCGGGCCGGCTGCTATGCAATGGACCAGGGAATGGGCCAGGGAAGTCAGGCTTGGGGTTTCAACCCTGCCCCAACCGGCGCGAATCTCGTTCGCGAATCCCGATGCAAGATCCAACCGCCTAATCCCTTCTAATCCCGCAACGGGGGTAAAACTCCGGTGATCCAGGGAATCAGGTCCCGCAATACCTCGAAGGGAATCTCGTGGCCCATACTATACTCCCGGTATTCCGGCTGGTAACCCTCCGCCTCCAGAAAGGCGCGGGTGGCCCGGGCCGTGTCCACCGCTATCTGCCGGTCGCCGGTGCCGTGGGCCACGAAGATGGGCTGACTCCGCTCTTCCGGCAGCTTTGGCCGCAGGATCTCCGGGTCAAAGACCGCCGCGCTCAGGGCGACCAGCCCGGCAAAAACCTCCGGCCGGCCCAGCCCGCAGCGGTAGGTCATCGTTCCGCCCTGGGAGAAACCCAGCAGCGCCACCTGGCCCGGCGTGGCGTTCAGCTGCTCGAAGATCTCGTCAAAGCAATCCGTCAACCGCGCCTCGGAACTCTCCCGCGCCGCCGCTACCTCCGCCGGCGTCGCCGCGTTCTGGCGAGGCATCCACCCATAACCCACGTGGCCGCCGCCAAAGTCAAAAGGGATGGGAGCATTGGGGCAGGCGTAAACGTATCCCTTGTCCTCGATGGCGGGGGCCAGACCGGCCAGGTCGCCCATGTGCGCCCCGAAACCGTGCAGCATAATCACCAGCGGGTAGCTCACCGCCGGGTTATAATCGTCCGGGGTCAGGGTAATAAAGTTCAGACTACGACCCTCGTGCTGTTCGCCCTTCATCCTTTCGGCTCCTTTCCGCTTAATCTGCGCCTTCCCATACTACCTGCCCCGGCCCCGGAGCGCCAGACCGCTATAACCAGCCCGAATCAGCCCGCTACCACCAACCCTGTCCGGTTCCGGTCAGCGGCATAAAACGGCCCCCCTCCCCGGCGCCGGCCGGCCGCGTATGCACCCAGGCCGGCGCGGGCCGGCCCCGCCCTTGCCCGGTTACCCCTGACGCCGGGGAGGCGTGGCGGTCAGCACCAGCAGCCCGGCCAGGAATACGGCGGCGGCGAAGATGCGAAAGGGCAGTTGGTAGTTGTCGGTATAGTCGAACAGGAAGCCGGCGATGACCGGCCCCAGGGCTTGCCCGCCTACCTGTACCGGCAAAGTCAGCCCGGTAATGCTGCCCAGGTGTTCCCGCCCGTAGTATTCGGCCCAGGCCAGCCGCAGCAGCAGGTGCAGACCACCGACGCCTACTCCCAGGATGGCCGCCCCCGGCAGTCCCCCGGTCAGGGTAACGCTGGCCGCAATCCCCGACGCCCCGATGGTCAGGCACAGGGCCGAGAGGGACAGCAGAAAGCGTACCGGAACCCGGGGGGTAAGGCCGGACCAGACCAGACCGCCCAATACCTGGCAGAAGGCGAATACGCCGGCGGAAAGCGCCGCCTCTCCCGCCGGCAGGTTCTGGTTGATGAAGTGGGAGACCTGATGCAGGCTGACGCCGGCCTGCACCATAAATCCGGCCCCGGAAAAAACCGCCAGCACCCAAAAGGCCCGGGTGCGCACGGCTTGCGCCACGGTAAAGCTGACCTCCGGCGGCTGCGGCGGCATAGTGGCGGCGACGGGCTTTTCACCCGGGCCGGGCGAAGGTTTCCCCTCTGCCGTAGCGCTTACCGGGGCGGCCGACGCCAATGCCGGAGCAGGCGCCGCGGCTACGCGGGGTTCCCCCCGGTGCCGGTCGGCGGCCAATCCCAGATCCTCCGGCCGGCGGGCCAGCAGCAACAGGGCCGGCAATACCCCCACCGCCAGGGTGTAGAGGCCCAATCCGGCCCAGGCGACGCGCCAGCTCCACCCGCTGATGATGAACTGAGCCACCAGCGGCATCGCCGCCAGTCCGGTGCCCTGATTGACAGTGAGCAACGCCAAGGCCAGCGAGCGGCGCCGGATAAACCAGTTGTTCACCGCCGTGGTAGTGCCTAATTCCAGCGGACTGGCAAAGGCCATCCGCCCCGGCACGTACAGGGCATAAAAGGCCCAGGCCTGGTTGACCAGGGATAGCCCCAGGGCGCAGCCGCCCACCAGCAGCGAGGTGGCCGCCAGCAATACCCCGGAGCCGTAACGGTCGATGAGGCGTCCGATGAAGGGGGAAACCACCACGGCGCCCAATCCCCCCAGGCTCACCACCCCGGAAAAGAGGCCGTAGGACCAGCCGAACTCCCGGGTCATCGGCACCGCGAAGACGGAAAGAGTAGCCACCGCCATCAGCGGACGGGAAGAGTAGCTGGTGATGGCGCCAATGGAGAATATGACCCATCCGTAATAAAAGGGCAGGGAGTGAGCCAGCCGGCGGCGCAGCGAAGTGATTTCCCGAATTATCAATTAGGAATCAGGTCAGGCATTGGCCAGGCTCGCCCGGCCTGGCCTATTCGCCGGGGTGAATTACCAGCACCGGCCGGTCGGTAGAACGTATCACCCGGTCGGTAACGCTGCCCACCAGAAAGCGTTTGACGCCGCCCCGCCCGTGGGTGCTCATCACAATCAAGTCAATGCTTTGGGCGGCGGCGTACTCCACGATTTTCTCCGCGGCGGCGCCGTCCTCACAGGCCGTTACCACCTCCTCCACCCCGTCGGCTTTCAGTTGGCTGGCAATGCCGGACAGGTAATCCTGCGCCTCGGTGGTCTGGGCCTCAATCATGGTGTCCAGCAGGTTGCGGGAATACTCGGAACTCATCACCCCGTACTCGACGCCCCGGGACAGGTTAAACTCTTCAGTGTAGTAGGAAAGGGTGCGGAGGAGGTGCAGCCGGGCATTAAACGCCTGGGCCATTGTCCGGGCGGTGGGCAACGCGCTCTCCGATACGGCGGAACCGTCCAGGGGCAGCAGGATTTGCTTATACATAGCCCTAATTTCTCCTAAGCCGATTGGGTGGAAGGTATGATATTAACCGCCCGCCCCGGATGTCAACCGCCACCTCCCCCGGCGGTCTGAGGGCAACCGTCAGAGGCGCCGGCGATGCCCGGAATAGTCCGGCCACCTCTTGGCGGTCTGGGGCGACCCTGGGCAGACCACCTGGGGCGTGAAGCATTAGACGCTGCTCTCCCGGCGGTCTGGGGGCAATTGCCCGGCCCTAGCCGCAGCGACGCGGCCAACAAGCGCCGGGAAAGTGTTAAGATACAAGCACTTTTCCCGGGGGGCGCCCACCCTATGGTACGCAATTTTCGTCTGGCCCTGGCTCAGCTAAACCCCACCGTTGGCGACATTGAAGGCAATACCGCCCGGATTATCGAATACGTCGAGCGGGCGCGGGAGGTTCAGGCCGACCTGGTCGCCTTCCCCGAGTTGGCGATTACCGGCTATCCACCCGAAGATTTGCTGTTCAAGACCTCCTTTCTCCAGGCTAACGTAGCTGCCATGCGGCGAGTGGTGGCCGCGGCCCGGGGCCTTGCCGTGGTGGTTGGCTATGTGGAAGTCAGTGGCATGGAGATGGGCCTGGACATCGCCAACGCCGCCGCCATCGGCTACGACGGTCAATTGGTGGACAGCTACCGCAAGCTGTACCTGCCCAATTACGGGGTGTTCGATGAAGATCGCTATTTCCGGCGGGGCAGTGAATGCCCGGTGTACCGGATCAACGGCGCCGGCGTGGGCGTTAATATCTGCGAGGACATCTGGTATCCGGTGGGTTCCGTGGCGGTGCAGCGCGAGGCCGGCGCCGAGTTGATTGTTAACATCAATGGCTCGCCTTTCCACGCCGGCAAGCGGGCCTACCGGGAAAAGATGATCGCCACCCGGGCGGCGGACAACGGCCTCTTCGTCGCCTATCTGAACATGGTGGGCGGGCAAGATGAACTGGTTTTCGACGGGGCCAGCCTGGTTTGCGATATGACCGGCGAGCTGATTGCCCGCAGCCCGGCCTTTGTCGAGGACTTGCTGGTAACCGACCTGGACCTTGAGGCGGTTTTCCGGGCCAGGCTGCGCACTCCCTTGCCGCGCAAAGAGAATCCCGCCATCCTGCGGGAAATCGGCGCGCCCAAGACGCTGCCGGTCTCGGAGTTTAAGCCGTCGCCCCGCCCGCCCCTGGAGCCCTCCGCTCCGGCCCAGGTTATAGACGGCGTCGCGGAGGTCTATTACGCCCTGGTTACCGGCACCGGGGACTACATCCGCAAGAGCGGATTCGCCAGGGCCCTGGTGGGACTGTCCGGCGGGATCGACTCGGCCCTGACCGCCGCCATCGCCGTGGATGCCCTGGGCCGGGAAAACGTAGTGGGCGTTACTATGCCCTCCCGGTACTCCTCGGCGGGCAGCGTCAGCGATTCGCAGGAACTGGCCGGCAACCTGGGTATCGAGTGCTGGGTGGTGCCGATCGAGCCGGCGCACCACGCCTTCGCCGATATGCTGACGCCCTATTTCAAGGATCTTCCGCCCAACGTGGCCGAAGAGAACGTGCAGGCCCGCATTCGCGGCAACGTGCTGATGACCCTGTCCAACAAGTTCGGCTGGATCGTGTTGACCACCGGGAACAAGAGTGAAATGGCCATGGGCTACGCTACGCTGTACGGGGACATGGCCGGCGGCTTTGCGGCGCTCAAGGATGTCCCCAAAACTTTGGTCTATGACCTGTGCCGTTGGCGCAACCGGAAGGGCGCGCCCGGCCCGGCGGCCGGGTCAACCGGGAAGGCCCGCCCGGGGAAAATCCCGGCAAGCGAAGCGCCCGGCCCGGCTGCCGGGTCAACCTCCAGCCCGACCGCCGGGCCGGTCATCCCCCAGTCCATCATCGACAAGCCGCCCAGCGCCGAACTGAGTCCGGGCCAGTTGGACGCCGACACCCTGCCGCCCTACGACCTGCTGGATCCCATCATCAAGGCTTACGTGGAGGAGGACTACAGCTATGCGGAGATGGTGGAAATGGGCCACGACCCGGCGATGGTGCGGCAGGTCATAGCCGGCGTGGACCGGAACGAATACAAGCGGCGACAGGCGCCGCCGGGGGTAAAGATAACCCCCCGGGCCTTTGGCAAAGACCGCCGGCTGCCCATCGTCAACCGGTACCAGCCGGTTTAGGCGACGGGAGCGGCTGGGGGCGGGTATGGCGATGTCCTTTTCGCGGCACTATCCGGGGAATTCTCAATAATCGCCACGGCCAGCCCAGCAGCCCCAAAGTCGGCGTCGTCTTCGTATTTGGCGTAATGGCGTAATACGGTCTGACATAGTTCTAACCTGAAAGTCTTACTTTTACCGTCCCGGTCCTCTCTCCCGGCGCTACCCGTCGTCCCCCTGCAGCCGCCGCCGAAACTCCGCCGGCACTTCCCGCAACCGGCGGCGGAAGTTGGTATCTTCCCGCTCCGGCAGGCAGCGTACCGCTTCCAGCATCAGCTCTATGCCACCCAGGTAGTCGCCCTGATGGATGAACTCGGCTTCGATGCGGTCCTCGGGAGCGCCGTTGTGGTAATTGCCCAGGGGGAAGGCGATGCCGGTGGTGCGGTAGCCGTAGAGGGCAAAGGCGCTGGCCTCGCAGACGCCGCCGCTCATCAACTGCCGCTGTACCTTGAAGCCCTCCGGTCGGGCTTGCAGGGTTTCCCGGGCGCGAATCAAGGCCGATTCGGCGTCGGCGTTGAAGGTGAACCCGGCATCGCCGACGCGGATGACCGGCCCGTTACCAATCTCGGCTCCCGGCAGGGTACGGCTGGACTCCAGGGACACCACCAGGGTCTCCGGCGGCAAAGTTCCCGCCTCGGCCAACAGGCGCGCGCCCACCAGTCCCACCTCTTCGGCCCGGGTGAACACCCCGAAGACGGCGCCGGCCGGCGGCGCTGCCGTCCCGTCGTTCAAGGCGGCCAGCAGGGACAGGATGCTCCCGCAGCCGGCCAGGTCGTCCACCGCCCGCATCCGGATAAAGTCGCCGTCCCGCTCAAAGTCCACCAGGTCAAAGACCACCGAGGCGGGCAGCGACACCTCGGGCCGCCGGGCCGGGTCCTTCAGGCTAATCAACACCTGCCGGTTCCCTCCCGCCTCCCCCGGCGCAGCGCCGGGCGCGCCACCCGACCCGCCGGCGGCCCCGGCCGTAACCGCGCCCAGCCGTTGGCCGTCAGGCAGCAGCGCCTGCACCGGCGTCCCCGGCGCAAAGGCCGCCGGCGGCACGCCGCCCATGGCCGTGGCGACCAGAAAATCGCCGTCCACCGCCACCGCCTCAAAGCCGGGATGGTCCAGGTGGGCGACGAAGGCAATCGGGGCCACCGGGTCAACCGGCGGAACATCCGCCCGCCCCGTCGGAGCGGTGGCGGCCCCGGGGTGGCGGGCGATGATGTTACCGTATTGGTCCACGCGGCAGGCCACACCCAACTCGGCCAGGATGGTTCGCACCACCCGGGCCACGCCATCTTCCCGGAAAGAGGTAGCCGGCTGGGCGCCCAGCCGGGCGAGGAAGTCCAGAGCCTGTTCTTGACGACTGGTCATAATTCTTGCGCCTCCCGGATCGGATTCTGGAGCGATTATACCGGATGGCAATGCGGTATGACCGCCGGCTCCGTTTACAACTAATGTTTACCCCATAGACCGCATCCCTAACTACGTCCGAAGCGGCCGGCTCCATTTACAATTAGCGTTTACCCGGTATAAGCAGCAGCAACTACAGGCTAAAAGTTAACGAAACCCAACCGCCGGGGTTGCCCCCGGCCGGCGCCCCGCCGGTTTGACAGCCCGTTGCGGCAAGGCTAAAATCCCGACACCGGATACGGGGCTAATGACCGAGCGCATCGTTTACCGCAATATGGCGCATCGGGTTATCCGGTTCATCCTTATCCGGAGCATTTACGGCGCCGGCCGGTTTTACCAGTCGCTGCCAGAGACGCCCCTGCCAGAGACGCCCATCGCCAACGGGCGGGCCGAGGGCCGCAGCGGTTCGCTGCCGCTCCCGTTGCTGCTACCCGTCGCCAATCTCTCTGCCCACCGGCGCTGCGTTCCGGCCCAGGTCAGATTCAGCAACGGACGCAACTCCGACATCGTCAGATTCATCCTGGAACTGACGTTGTACCCGGTAGCCGGTACCCGGTAGTCTGTCCCGGTAGCTCGTACCCGGTGCCCGGCAGTCTGCTTCCCGGCGCAGCGGGGCCTGAACCGGGCCGCCGGCGGCCCGCCGGCGCGGGGGTAGTCCATAGCCCTTACCCCGGCTCGTTCCGGGGAAGGCGGGAGCGGTTCGGGCAGGGGCGGGAAAAGCGCGAGGAGTGGGTTATGTTCCAGTACGACCATCAAGTATCGCAATATGGTGATGCAGGTCATTCTGTTCATCATCACCCTGGGCATTTACGGCATTTACTGGTTTTACGCAACCCTGGAGGAACTGCACCAGGCCAACGGCCGGGAGCCGGGAGGTTGCGGGTGGACGATCCTCGCCGTGATACCCCTGGCTCATTTTTTTGCCTGGTGGCACTACGCCAATGAATACGCCAGCTTCGTCCGGGACAAGTACCCGGGCATTGCCATATTCATCCTGTGGCTGGTCTTCCCCCCGGCAGTCTGGTTTCTGGCGCAGCGGGACCTGAATCGAGCCGCCAGTTATCACCAATAGCTCCGGGATAGCTCCGGGATAGCTCCGAGACCGGCCCGGGACAGCGCTGAAATAACTCCGGCTCTCTTGACCCTTCCCGCGCCTTTGCGTCGCTCCGGCGAAGTCCGGAATCCAGCGGCGGCATACGCTAACCGGAACAGTAGGAGAGAAATGGCTTACGGTTTTGATGACCGCCCGATGTTGTGCCCCACCTGCGGCAGTGAAATAGAGCCGGGCGCCCGATTCTGCTCGAACTGCGGCGCGGCGGTGCAACCGCCGGCAACCGGTTTTGATGACCGCCCGACGTTGTGCCCCACCTGCGGCAGTGAAATGGAGCCGGGCGCCCGGTTCTGCCCGAACTGCGGCGCGACGGCACAACCGCCGGCAACCGGGCATTACGCCGATGCGCCGGGGAGTTCTTCCGCCGACGGGCCGGAGTATGGCTGGCCGGACAATGTTCCCAACTATCTGGTGTGGGCGATTCTGGCGACCATCTGTTGCTGCCTGCCTACCGGCATTGTAGCCATCGTGTTTGCGGCGCAGGTCAATGGCAAGCTGACCGCCGGCGATTATGCCGGCGCGCTCAGCGCTTCCGGCAGCGCCAAGACCTGGTGTTGGGTATCTTTCGGGCTGGGCATTGCCTCCTACATTGTGTATGGCATTATTGCCTTCACCTGAATTTGGCCGGGTTTATGTACGCGATAGTCACCAAGGGATTGGCGTCAGCGGCGGGGCTGCCTTTCTGGCGGTGGCGGTTCGCCCTGCTGGGACTGGCGGCCCTGCCCTGCCTGGCGCTGGTCTTCGCCCGGAACCCGGCGGAGCCGGGTTTCTATCCGCCCTGCCCCTTTTACGCCCTGACCGGACTGCACTGCCCCGGCTGCGGCGCCCTGCGGGGGTTGCACCAGCTGTTGCACGGCAACCTGCTGGCGGCCTTCGGCTACAACCCCTATGCTATGCTGGCCCTGCCCTTTATCGGCTACGCCTTTCTGTCGGCGCTGTTGCTGGCGGCGTCGGGAAAAGGGATGCCGCGAGTCTTTATCCCTCCCGCCCTTATCTGGAGTCTGCTGGTGGCCATACTGTCCTTCTGGGTGCTGCGGAACGTGCCGGCTTACCCGTTTACCCTGCTGGCACCCTAGTGGGTACTGCCTGGGGGTACTGCCTGGTGGGTACTGGCGGATGAGCAGTCATTGCTGCTAGACTAGGCGGGGCGAGCGACCGACTTCCCCCGCCGGCTTCCCCAACCGGTTTCCCCCGGGAAAGCCGGCGGCATAGTTTACACCGTTGGCCGCGGCGGTAGCCCGGGAGGTCTCCCCGGGGAGAGCCGGCGGCATAGCATAGAAGAAGTTAAAAACAGCAGCATTTGGCGCAGTTAAAAAATCCGCCGGCGGCCCACTGCCCCGTAATCCAGTATCCGGGGGCGCCGGCGCAAGGAGAATTGAATGTCCACGGAACTGTTCTCCCCCGGATTCCGCCGTATCGTGCGGGAAAACGTGGCTCTGGAAAAAATTTCCGGCGGCCATATATTTACCGAAGGCCCGGTGTGGAACGGCCAGGAAAACTTTCTGGTCTGGACCGATATTATCGGCGATACCATCTGGAAGTGGCGGCCGGGCCGGGGAACCGAAATTATAATGCACCCCTCCGGCAAGGCGGACGGGATGACTTATGACCACGAAGGCCGGCTGCTGGTGGCCGGCTGGAGCAGTCGCACCGTCTGGCGGTGGGAACCCGACGGCTCCACCACCGTCCTGGCTTCCCACGTGGACGGCAAGAAGCTCAATACCCCCAACGATATTATCGTCAAGTCCGACGGCACGATCTACTTCACCGACCCCTCCAACGGCATCCGTAACGTGGGTATGGAGTGCGATGACGTGCAGAAGTACGTGGACTATGAAGCGGTTTACCGGCTGGACCTGGCCGGCTCCGGCCTGACCCTGCTGGTGGACGATTTTATCAATCCCAATGGCCTCTGTTTCTCCCCGGATGAATCCCGGTTGTATATCAATGACACGCCCCGCCGCCATATCCGGGTGTTTGACGTGCTGCCCGACGGCACGATTGACGCCGGCAACGGGCGGCTGTTCGCCGAACTGTTTCACGATGACCACGGCTCCCCCGACGGGATGAAGGTGGACGTGGAGGGCAACGTTTACTGCACTGGCCCCGGCGGGGTCTGGGTTACCGACCCGCAGGGGAATCACCTGGGGCGACTGCTGGTGCCGGAGGACTGCGCCAACTTCGCCTTTGGCGACCCGGATTACCGGACGATGTATTTCACCGCCCGCACCTCGGTTTACCGGATGCGGTTGGAAATCCCCGGTTTGCCCACCTACCCTATCCCATAAAACCTGGCGGAGGTTGCAGGAGTATTTTGATGACTTGGGATTATGAACTGGTTGCCGGCCCGTACGGCAGCCCTACCGACGGGCCGGTCTGGGACGGGGAGGCGCTGCTGTTTACCTCGCTGCCTCTGCCGGCCAACACCATCGATAACCGGATCTTGCGCTATGACCCGCAAAGCGGCGCCGTAACCGACTTCCGCCGCTGGACGAACCGGGTGGTGGGCCTGGCCTTTTCCGCCGAGGGTATCCTTTATGGCTGTCAGAGTGGCGCCCGCCGGGTGGTACGGTTCAACCGGGACGGCTCCACCACGCCGTTGGCCTATCGGGTGGACGGCAAGTTTCATAACCAGCCCAAGGACCTGGCGGTGGATCGCCAGGGTCGTATCTGGTTCGCCGATCCGGTGTGGGGGCCGCCGGTGCAGGGCGGCTTGCGCAACCACGAACTGGAACCCTACTCCGTTGACTACCGGGCGGTGCTGCGGATCGAGACTCCCAACAAGGACGCTCCCCTCCGCCGGATGACCACCGACACCACCGCGCCCCTGGCCGTGGCCCTTTCCCCGGGTGAGGATATCCTCTACGTAGCGGAAAGCAGCGAGGAAGTGCCGGGCCGGCGGGAACTGCGGGCCTACCCGATCAACCCCGACGGAACTTTGAGCCATTACGCCCTGCTGCACAGCTTCGGCGCAGACTACCGGGGTGTGCACCGGGGTATCAGTGGTATGTGCCTGGATACCGACGGAAACATCATCGCCGGCGCCGGCGGAGCAAGCAGTGGCCCCGGGCCAATGATTTACGTCTTTTCTCCCACCGGTCGGGTTCTGGAAACGCACCCGGCGCCGGCGGAACCAACCAACTGCGCCTTTGGCGGAACCGACTTGACCGACCTGTACGTTACCACCACCGCCGGTCACCTGTACCGGGTATCCGGCGCCGGCCGCCGGGGGCATCTGCTGTATCCAGCGCTGTAGGACTGGCACGGTAGAATCGGTTCGCGACGCCCGCCCCGAGGCAACCCTGATGGTTGCCCTGACCTGGAAGGCAAGGAAGATCAAACCGGGAGGCTTTCCATTCCAATGGTAACTGAGGCTTTCAGCGCCGATTTCCGACGCATTGTTCCCTCGGACGCCGCCTTCTCCAAGGTGGCCTCCGGATTGATCTTTACCGAGGGGCCGGTGTGGAACTGCCGGGAGGGCTACCTGGCCTGGGTGGACATCATCGGCGATACTATCTGGAAGTGGGTTCCCGGGGTGGGCAAAAGCATCGTAATGCGGCCCTCGGCCCACGCCAACGGCATGACCTTTGACGCCCGGGGCCGGCTGGTCATCGCCGGCTGGAGCGGCCGCACTGTCTGGCGTATCGAGCGCGACGGTTCCGCCACTACCCTGGCCTCCCACTATGACGGCGTCAAGCTGAATACCCCCAACGACATTGTTATCAAGTCCGACGGCAGCATCTACTTCACCGATCCCTCCAACGGCGTCCACCTGGTTGGGCATCAGGGCGCCGACTTGCAGAAATACCTGGATTACGAGGGGGTGTACCGCCTGAACCCGGATACCGGAGAACTGACCCTGCTCAATGACGATATGGTCTTCCCCAACGGCCTCTGTTTTTCCCCGGATGAGTCGTTGCTCTACGTCAACGACACCACCCGGCACTACATCCGGGTCTTTGACGTGCGGGCCGACGGGACCCTGACCAACCCCCGCCACTTTGCCGACCTGCCCGGCTATGACGTGGGCCACCCCGACGGCATCAAGGTGGACGTGGCGGGCAACGTCTATTGCACCGGCCCCGGCGGCGTCTGGGTACTGAACCCGGCGGGCCAACCCCTGGGCCTGATCCGCACCCCGGAGCCGTGCCATAACTTCACCATCGGCGGCGCGGATTTGCAAACCATCTACTTCGCCTGCCGCACCACCATCTACCGGATGGGGATAGCGATGAAGGGGATAGCGGTGGGAGAGCAGCAGGCGGGGGAACAGGGATAGTGGTCGGCTGGCCTGGCCCGGCCCGCGTTGGTTGGCGTGGTGAAGGGCAGCGGGGATGACCGCCGCTCCCGCCTGGAGCCATCCCGGGCGGGAGCCGTCCTGGACCGAAGGGTGGCGGCGTCTGAAGCTCCACCGGTCCTAACCGTATTCCCCCAGCCCGTTGCGCTTGACAAACAGCCTGGCCAGGTGTTACAAGCGTACAACGACTTCCCGGCCGCTTCCGGCTTTTCCCCTATTTATTATTGCCGTATGGTAGATGGTGATTTCCCCTTTACGACAACCCGGCTCGCCCCTTGCCGCAGCTTCCGGCTCCCGGCCGGCGGCCCGGCTGGAAGTCAAAGACTTGCAGACCTGGTTTTATACCCGTCGCGGCGTGGTCAAGGCGGTGGATGGGGTTAGCTTCTCCCTGGAACCCGGCGAAACCCTGGGGCTGGTTGGCGAGTCCGGCTCCGGCAAGAGCATTACCTGCCTGTCCATCCTGCGCCTGGTGCCCGAACCCGCCGGACAGATTGTTGGCGGCGAGGTCTGGCTGGGCGACACGGACCTGCTCCGGTTGTCCCGCCACGAAATGGAACAGGTCCGGGGCCGGCAGGTCTCCATGGTGCTCCAGGACCCGATGACCTCCCTCAATCCGGTTTTTAACGTGGCAAAGCAGGTGGGCGAAGGCGCCAGGTATCACCTGGGCCTTCAGGGGAGCAGCCTGAAAGACCGGGTACAACAGCTATTGCGCTGGGTGCGCATCCCGGCCCCGGAGGTGCGGGCCAACGATTACCCGCACCAGATGAGCGGCGGAATGCGCCAGCGTATCGTCGGCGCCATTGCCCTCTCCTCGGAACCCGCGGTGTTGATTGCCGACGAACCGACCACCTCCTTGGACGTTACCATTCAGGCCCAGTACCTGCGGTTGCTCAAGGACTTGCAGGAAGAACACCGTTTTTCCATGATTTTCGTAACCCACGATTTCGGCATTGTCGCCCGGGTCTGCGACCGGGTAGCGGTGATGTACGCCGGTAAAATCGTGGAACTGGCCCCGACCCGGCAGCTTTTCACCGCGCCCAAGCACCCCTACGCGCAAGCTCTGATTCAATCCCTGCCCGACCCGGACCTGGAGGTGGAATGGCTGACCACCATTCCCGGCCAGCCGCCTTACCTCTACGACTTGCCGGCGGGCTGCCCCTTTGCCCCCCGCTGCGCGCAGGCCCGGGACATCTGCCGGGAGCAGTACCCGCCGACCTTTGAGACCGGAACGCCGGCCGGGGGCGCTGCCGCCAGTCATACCGCCGCTTGCTGGCTCTACGGGGAGAACGACTGATGCCCGGCGAAGGAGAAGCGCCGGGATGAAGGTCAGTACGACTGGTGAAACCCCGTCCCAGGCTCTCCTGGATGTCCGCCACGTGCGTAAATACTTTCCGGTGAACCAGGGAGTGCTGCTGCGTCGTCCGGTGGGCTGGATTAAGGCGGTGGATGATGTGGCCTTTGCCATTCCACCGGGTCAGACCTTTGGCCTGGTGGGGGAATCGGGCTGCGGCAAGTCCACCCTGGCCAAGCTCATTCTGCTGCTGGAACCCCTGACCGACGGGGACATAGAGTTCGAAGGCAAGTCGGTGGCCCATTTGCGGGGGGATGACCTCAAGGAATACCGGGGCGCGGTGGGCGCGGTGTTTCAGGACCCTTTCAGCTCCCTCTCGCCCCGGATGCGAGTCGGGGAAATCGTTGGCGACCCCTTGATCGTTACTACCAATCTTCCCCGTTCCCGGATCGCCGAGCGGGTGGCCGAGGTGCTGGAGCAAGTGGGCCTCAGCCCGGCCAGCGCCGCCAACTACCCCCACGAGTTCAGTGGCGGCCAACGCCAGCGCATTGCCATCGCCCGGGCCCTCGCCGCCTCGCCCCGACTGATGATCCTGGACGAGCCGGTTTCCGCCCTGGACGCCTCCATCCGCGCCCAGATTATCAACCTGCTGAAGTCGCTCCAGCAGGAACTGGGCCTCAGCTATCTGCTGATTGCCCATGACCTGGGCACCGTCCGCTTTCTGAGCGACCAGGTGGGCGTGATGTACCTGGGTCAACTGGTGGAAAAATCCTCCTCGCGGGAGATCTTCACCAACCCGCTGCACCCCTACACCCGCGCCCTGCTTTCCGCCGCCCTGCCGGTGCGCCCCGACCGTCGCCGGGAGGAAATTGTCATCTCTGGCGAGGTGCCCAGCCCGTTGACCCCGCCCTCCGGCTGCCGGTTCCATCCCCGCTGCCCCGCCGCCATGTCCGTCTGCGCAGAGACGCCGCCCTTGTTGGCCCCTGCCGCCGGAGGCCACCACGTGGCTTGCCACCTTTATCCCACCAGCCAACCGGAGGGGATGGCCCGGGAACCGGCGGCCCACTGATAGAGTATTATTATCCGGGGAATTACCCAGTCCCGATCAATCCCGGCAATCCCGCAATCCCGATTTCAAACCAATGGGGTAATGACATGAAAAGGCTCAGTGGCTTTAATCGGTTACCGATCTATACGGCATTATATACGGCAGTTGCCCTGGTCTCCCTGCTGGCGATAAGCTGCGGCAGTTCGGCCAGTCCCGCCGTGGCGCCGGAATCGGCAGCGGCGACGGCGACGGCCCCCGCTCCCGCCCCAGCAACGGCGACGGCCCCGGCCCCGCCATCGGGGGCCTCTCCCCGGGAAGAGCCGCCGGCTGAGCCGGCCGCCCCATCCAGCGCGCCCGTGCCGGCAGCGGCGGCGCAGCAGCAAAGTAGTGTTACGGCGGAACCGACCGCCGTTCCCGAACCGGTGGATACTATGCGGATGCCCGAGGGTACGCTGACCGTATCCGAGTTCGATTTTGACACCGAGTCCTGGCTGCCCTGGGAGGGAGTTACCCAGCGCTTCTATTGGGAGCGGGTGATGGAAACCCTGCTGCTCCTGGACCCGGTAACCTGGGAGTTCCAGCCCGGGCTGGCCGAGAAGTGGAGCATTTCCCCGGACGGCCGGACGATTACCTACAACTTGCAGCAAGGCGTCCGGTTCCACGACGGCTGGGGCGAGTTCACCGCCTCCGACGCCGCCTACAGCCTGGACCAGTGGCTGTATAACGAAGAGTCCACGCACCCCTCGGTGGCGGCGCAGTTGCAGTCCGAACCGGAAGTCCAGGCCCTGGATACCTATACCGTCCAGGTGCAATACACCAAGTCCCCGTTCCTGACCGCCTTTATGGACCTTTCCTCCGGGAACAACGGCACCGGAATGATGTCCCGGGCCTATGTGGAGGAAGTAGGGCTGGATGCGGCCCGGCGGACGGCGATCGGCACTGGCCCCTACCAGTTTGTCGAGCACAAGCTGGGCGAGTCCATGACGGTGGCAGCGACCGAGGGCCGGCACTGGCGCATCGTTCCCCAGTGGCAGACCATCAAGTTCCTGGTAACTCCGGAAGCCTCTACCCGCCTGGCGCAGGTCTTGAGCGGTGAAGTGGACATTGCGCTCCTGCCCGGCTCCTTCAAGCGCCAGACCGAGGCGGCCAACGTCCGCACCATCCTCAATCCCGGCGTGGCCGGCGTCTTCATCGTGCCGGTGGTTTACATCCCCGGCACCACCGGCATCGCCGCTCACAACCCCGATAACCCCAACGCTGACCCCCGGTTCCGCGAGGCGCTGAGCCTGGCGATCAACCGCCAGGAGTTGGCCGACGTGATATTCTCCGGTGGCGCCGTACCCACCGGCATAACCGACCTGTCCCCCATCTCCCTGGGCTACGATGCCAAGTGGGAAGAGCCGGACCCCTACGACCCGGAGCGGGCCAGGCAGTTGCTGGCCGCCTCCGGCCAGGCCGGCCGGTCCATCGAGTTCCAGCAGCGGCCACTGGGCGGCATCCCGGAAGGCCCTCAGTTGGCCGAAGCCATCGCCGGTATGTGGGAGTCCGTCGGTCTGGACGTGGATTTGAAGCTCAATTTGCAAGGGAGCGCCCACTCCGAACTGCGCCGCGCCCGGTCGTTGGAGGGCAAAATCTGGCTGATGCGGCTGGGACACTTGACCGACACCACCCGCCGGCTCATTTCCCAGTACCGCTGCACCCGGGAGAGAACGGCCCTCTTTGCTTGCAATTCCGAGCTGGAGGCCCTGACGCCCCGGATTCAAGCCTCCACCAACCTGGAAGAAAAGGACCGGCTGATCCACCAGGCCTATGAGATCATCCTGGGGGAGCGAACGGTTATCCCGGTAGTGCAGACCGCCAGTCTCTATGCCATTGGCCCCCGGGTCGGCAACTGGTCGCCCCGTATCGGCGAGCGCTTCACCACCGAACTGGAAAAGGTAGGCCACGCCCGATAATCCCCGGTGTATCGCCTCCCCGGTGTATCGCCTATCGTTGCGTTGCTATGGCGAAAGGCATCCGTCCCATAGCGCCGCAGCGACGGGGCGAGGCGGGGTGTACCCTGATGCTGGCCTGATGTTTGGAAGGTATCTGGAAGGTATATTGATTGGGGTCGCAGCGACGGCGGGGCCGCTGTTGGTAGCGGGCCTTAGCCGCCGGTACGGGGACCACCGAAAGACCGCACCGGGAGAGCAACCCATTACGCGCCCGTTAAGCGCCCATTGAGCGCAAGGTTTTCCGGCCCACCGCGCCGGCTATACTTCTACCTTCCATTAACCCGAACCCGGCGATTTCCGAACCCGGCGATTAAGGCAATTAAGGTAACCAATGCGCCGCTACATTCTAGCCCGCTTGCTTCAGGCTCTGGTCAGCATGATTGCCCTCAGCCTGATTGTCTTCTTCCTGGCCCGCCTCACCGGCGACCCCCGGGACGTGCTGCTGGGCGATGACTATTCCCAGGAGCAGTGGGACAAACTGGGCGAGGTGTGGAGCCTGGACGAGCCGATCTACGTTCAGTACGTCATATTTCTGCGCAATGCGACCACCGGCAATTTCGGCGAGTCCATCTTCTGGAAAGAGCCGGCCGTGGCAATGCTGGTCCGCCGCATTCCGGCCACGGTGCAGCTTACCCTTACGGCGATGTCCCTCAGCGTCATCATCGCCATACCAATGGGGGTGCTTTCCGCCATCAAGCGCGACACCTGGCTGGACTACGTGGGCAAGTCCATCGCTATGTTGGGCCAGTCGGTGCCCCCCTTCTGGCTGGGGATTATCCTGATCTGGGTATTTGCCGTAACCTGGGGCCTGCTGCCCACCTCCGGGCGGGACGGGCCGCTGCACTACGTCCTGCCTTCGGTTACCCTGGGCTGGTTCGTGGTAGCCGGTATTATGCGCATCACCCGCTCGGCTATGCTGGACGTGCTGGACAGCGAATATATCAAGCTGGCCCGGGTCAAGGGCGTGCCGGAGAACATGGTCATCTGGAACCATGCCCTGCGCAATGCCGCCATTCCGGTGGTAACCTTCCTGGGCCTCATCCTGGGCAACTTCCTGACCGGCTTTGTGGTGGTGGAAACCATCTTTTCCTGGCCCGGCGTGGGATTGCTGGCAATCCGGGGCATCCAGTCCAACGACTTTGCCATCGTGCAGACGGTGGTGATGTTCGGCGGCTTGCTCTTCATCACGATCAATTTCCTGGTGGACATCCTGTATGGCTACCTGGACCCGCGGATACGGTACGAGTAAGAGCGGATTCGTAAGAGGGGAGGAAATCCTGGCTGACCGTAACGTAACTACCCGTTTGGCGCGGGGGCGCCGCTTGCGCCGGTCGTGGCGGGGATTGCGCCGGCTGCCCTTGCTGCCCAGCCTCATCCTGCTGCTGGTGGTCATCTGCGCCGTGTTTGCCCGCTTTCTGGCGCCGGAGGCTCCTACCTATGGCAACCTCGCCGACTCCTTCATACCCCCGGCCTGGAGCGAAGGCGGCAGTTTCGCGCACCCGCTGGGCACCGACAGCCTGGGCCGGGACGTTTACAGTCGCATCATCTACGGGGCGCGCGTCTCGCTGGTAGTTTCCATCTTCGCCATCTTTATCGCCGGCAGCATTGGCACCGTGCTGGGCCTCGCCTCCGGCTACTTCGGCGGTCGCAGCGACGGGCTGATAATGCGGCTGGTGGATATTGCCCTGGCCCTGCCCACCATATTGATGGCGCTGGTGCTGGTGGCCGTACTCCAACCGGGGATCGTTACCGTCATCATTGTTATCGGCTGCCTCAGTTGGGCCAACTACGCTCGCCAGATTCGCGGCGAGGTGCTTACCGTCAAGGAGCGGGATTTCGTGGTGCTGGCCCGGTCCATCGGTTCCTCCCCGGCGCGGATTATGTCCCGGCACATCCTGCCCAACGTATTCAACACCATCATCGTCCTGGCTACGTTGCAGGTGGGGTCGGTAATCCTGCTGGAGGCCACCCTGAGCTTTCTCGGCCTGGGCGTACCGCCGCCCGAACCCTCCTGGGGGCAGATGGTCGCTGAAGGCCGGGGCTTCATCGTAGTGGCCTGGTGGATGGCCCTCTTCCCCGGGTTGGCGATTATGCTCACCGTGCTGTCCATGAACCTGATGGGGGACTGGCTGCGCGACCTGCTGGACCCCAGGCTGCGACAGTTGTAGAACGGGTATTTTCGCCAGGAGACACCGAGCTACCACCCGGAGCTACCACCCGGAGCTACCGAGGTGCGCCGAGATTCCAGGCCCGTCCCGGCGCCGCCTGGTGAAAAGCCGGTATAATACCCCAATTCACCGCTGACCGGGAGGATTTTTATGACGCAAGATAACCGCCGCATTGACTCCCATGCCCATATCGTCCCGCCGGCCCTGGTGGAGGAGGCCCGCAAATCCGGCGCGGCCCTGGGCATCACCGTTGAGGATACGGAGCGGGGCCCGGCCCTCCAGTTCGCGGGGCTGACGCACCTGCGTCCGGTGGGCGGTCTGGCCCGCCTGGAACCCCGGCTGGAGTGGATGGAACAGCAGGGCCTGAGCCGGCAAATTCTGGCCTCCTGGCTGGACATTCAAGGCTACACCCTGGCGGCGGACCGTGCCGCAACCTGGGCGCGCCTGTTCAACGAACACCTGGCTCAGGTCATCCGGGCACACCCCGGCCGGTTTGCCGGCCTGGCCACCGTGCCGGTCCAGGACGGCGACCTGGCGGCCCGGGAGTTGGAGTACGCCGTTAAAGAGTTGGGTCTGCTCGGCGCCATGCTGGCTACCGACCCCGTGGAACAAGACCTGGCCAAGGAGAGCTTTGAACCCCTGTGGGATGCGGCGGAGGCGCTGGAGGCACCGCTGGTAATGCACCCGCCGACCCACGGCTTCGGCGCCAGCATCCGCCCCGCCTATCTCGCCTTCTCCCTGGGTCGCACCCTGGACACCACCATCACCACCGCCAAGCTCATCCTGGGCGGCCTCTTCGACCGGCACCCCAACCTCAAAATGATGCTGGTGCACGGCGGGGGCTACCTGCCCTACCAGGCCGCCCGCATTGACAACGGCTACCGCGGCGGTAACGGCCGCCCGGTGGAATTGCAGCGGGATAAGCCCTCCGACTACCTGCCGCTGCTCTACTACGACAACGTGGCAGTCTCCGCCGCCGCCGTCCGGATGCTGTCCGAGATTGCCGGGCCGGAACACCTCTTGCTGGGTTCGGACTACGTCTTCTCCGGCTCCCCGGCCCCCATCGCCGGCAACATTGAAGACGCCGGGTTCACCCCCGAGCAGGTAAACCTGATTTGCTGCGGCAACGCCCGGCGGTTGTTTCTGAAAGAGGGAGATTGAGTGGTGTTACCAACACCGCCCAAAGCCGCGGAACTATTCCGAACTCCCATCCCGGCTTCATCCTGGCCCACACTGCCCACACTGTACGGAGGTTCCTGAACCGATGCTGATTGTTGATACCCATAGTCATGCCGGAGTTAACTGGTTCGAGCCGGTGGAGCTGATTTTGCACCAGATGAACCTTAACGGCGTGCAGCAGACCGTCCTTATCCAGCACGCCGGCAACTACCATAACGAGTATCTCATCGAGTGCGTTAAACGTTACCCCGGTCGCTTCAGCGCCGTCGTCTGGGTGGACGTAGCCGACCCGAATGCGCCGGATACCCTGGAGCGGTGGTCCCGGGAGGAAGGAGTGGTCGGTATGCGACTGCATCCGACGCAGCGTTCTCCGGAGCCGGACCCGCTGGCGATCTGGCGCAAGGCCGCCGAACTGGACTTACCGGTAAGCTGCTTCGTCCGCCGCGCCGCGGATGCGGCGGCCCCGGAGTTTCAAGCCATCGTGGAGGAGTTCCCCAACTTGACGGTCGTTCTGGAGCATCTGGCCGGCGCCTACCGCCCCCTGAGCCCGGAGTCGGTTACCGCTCCCTATGCTGCCTACCGGGAGGCGCTAACCCTGGCCCGGTTTCCCAATACCTATATCAAGTTTGGCGGCCTGGGGGAGTTCTGTGTCCGTCCCTTCCCCCTGGCGGCCCACTACAGCTTTGCGGAAATCCCGCCCCTGATGGAGCTGGCCTATGACGCCTTTGGCCCCCAAAGGATGATGTGGGGCAGCGACTTCCCCCCGGTGGCCGGACGCGAGGGCTACCGCAACTCCCTGCAAGCCCTGGTGGAATACCCCTGTTTCAAGAACCAGGCGGAACGAGAGTGGGCCTTCGGGAAAGCGGCGGCGGCGGCCTTCCGGCTGGGGTAGCGGAGCATTCGGGAAAGGAACGGCGCAACCCGGACCGGGGCGGGCCGGTTCAGGCTTGTTATGGAACCGCTCGCCCCGGTCAAGGCTGGGCGTAACTTTCAGTTGTCCCCGGGGGGCCGGCGCCGTAGCTCGCCCCGGTCTGGGCTAGGCGTAACTTTCAGTTGTCCCCGGGGGCCGGCGCCGTAGCTCGCCCCGGTCAAGGCTAGGCGTAATTCCCGCCCCTGGCGTCAAACCGCTCTGCGGAAATGCTGACTTCCCCCAAAGCCACCGCCACGCCAACCTCCAGTATCGGCCGGCTGTAAGTATGCTCGCCCTCCGTGTTGTCAAAAAAGCGGCCCAGCGGGTCCACCATAGCGTAGCTACCGGTCATCAGCGCATTGTCCTCCCGGACTACGCGTATCCCTTCATTCGCAACCGTCCGGTTCCGCCGGACATACTGCTCGAATTGGTCGCCGCTGACAATGAACTCATCAATCCGGGCGTCGTTCTGCCCCCGCACCGGCAGCGTCTGAAAGATTTTCCACCGCTCGGGCCGGAGGGATTGGATGAACGGTCGGAAATCCTCAGTGTAATTGGCGCTGCTTACCACCGTGTTGACTTTGAGCCGGATGTCCCGCTCCTTAATCCAGTCGGCCCGCCGGCGGTACTCATCCGCGCGCATCGGCTCCCGGCCCCGGGGAGTGCGCCCGATGTGGCGCAAGGTATCGGCGTCCACGCTGTCAATGCTCAGAGCGGCGATGTCCAGGCAGCCGGCCAGTTTATCCAGCCAGTCCCCGGTGATTCGGGATCCGTTGGTAACGATAGAAGTGGTCAGCCTGCAGTGTTTGGCCGCCCGTATCAAGTCGGGTAGCCACCGGCACAGAGTCGGCTCACCACCGGCAAAGTTGATCTTCCCAAAACCGGCTTCGCTCAGGAGGTTGATCAACTGAAGGGCGTCGTCCCGGGACAGGGAGGTAGTGGAATATGATGAAGTATCCAGGAAAGTAGCAAAGCAGAAACCGCAACTCATGTTGCACTGCTTCAAGAGGTGGTAGTTAACGGTCGTAACGGTATTGAACTCCTTAGCCATGATCTTACCTCAGGGACCAGCGATACTGCCAGTCTGGCAAGCAAGACAGTCGCGACCTTAAAAGCCGCCGCAGCAGTATCCGGTCAGATTAAGTTGTGGGCTGCGCCGCTTCGTAATGAACTGAAGAGACTCGGTTACGTTACCATAATGCGCGCCCGGCGTCAATCATACGTCTCCCCCAAAGAAAACCGGCCGGGGGTCAACCCTCCGGCCGGTTAATTTCCCGGCGCCCGGTCGTTGCTCTACTACTTTTAGCCGGAAGGGGCGTGAACCGGCGCGGCCACCCGGTTCTCCACCAGGTTGGCAGCGCAGGCCGATTCGCTCAGCAGCCCCCAGCGCACCATCCAGTTGTAGGTGTCCTCTACAATCTCCGGCGAGTAGTAAGTGTCCTTGGTGTAGCGCAGGCGGGGCAGGTGGAAATCCTCGGGAGTGATGCCGCCATACCTGGCCGCCACCTCCGCAAAATCCGGCGCGTCAATCATATAATGGAGGTACTTCCGCTTGTCGGCGTTGAACATATCGATGGCCCGGCCCACGGCCCGGTTGATGGCGGCAAAGGTTTCGGCGTCCAGGTCATCGCTGGCGTTCTCGGCGCCCAGGTAGTGGCCTTCGGCCAGGGACTTGCAGCCAATCTTTTCGCCCAGGGAAATCCAGGGTTCCATCACCACGCAGGCATCGGCCTCGCCGTTCAGCATCGCCTCAAACCGTCGCCGGGGCGACCCGTAGGAGACCAGGTTGATTTTCTCGTTGGGAATGTAACCTTCCAGCAGGCGCAGCGATACGTAGTGAGCGGCGGCGTGGAAGGACACCGCTACCGGCCGGTTGCCCAGGGTTCCCGGATAGTTATGGGGAGAATCCGGCCGCACCATCAACGACTGGCTCATCACCGCGGCGCGCAGGGAGATTATCCTGGTGTCTTCCCGCTGGCTTTCATAGGCCCGACGGACCTGACCCTCCTCTCAAGCCCGGTAGATGGACACCATATTTTGTTCGTAAGGCACGTGGCCCAAAATCGGGTCAACCTCCTCCGGATTATAGGTAACCCGGTTTTCCCGCTCGCCCTGAGCTCGCACAAAGTGCATATCGATGCCCTCTGCGGCGAAAAGGCCGTAATCCCTGGCCATCAGCCAGGGTATGCTGAACACGATGCCGCTGATTTCACTGACTACTTTTTTCATAACCTATGCCGCTCCCTGGGGAATGTTAGGCGCACCACCGGGAACCGAAAAGGGCTCTCGCTACGATCTTCGGAGTATTGCCCGCTCGGGTATCGCCCGGGTATTGTAGTACCCGAAAAGTCATAAATCAATCCTTCCGGCGCCAACGGGGCATGCCGGGCAGCTTCACCCCGCCGGCTTCGTATCTTTAATTATAAATTATATTCCAGAGCGATGTATCATTATTATTAAAAGCAATACAGATTCGCTTTCCCCATAGTATTGACAAATAAAATCCGAGGGTTTATTGTAGGCGGCAAGGCTTGACTTCAAGTTCACTTCAAGTTCAAGAGATAGCATTGGGAGGAGTAAGGTATGCTGAAAATCGGACATGAGGTTGTTCGACCTGGCAAGAACCAAGGCGATGCCCCGGTAACCATCCCCGTACCCGAGGAGCTGGAGACCGTTCCCGGCATCCCCAAGATTCAGCGGGAAGTTGACTGGTACGCCCGGGAATACCCGGTGGAGACCATGAACATCACCGAGCGGGCCTCCCGGGACTGGGCCAACGCCATTCGCGACCAGCACGTCGAGATGCGGGAAATCCGCAAGGAACACGACAAGCTGAATCGCTCCCTGATTATGGGCGCCCGTCTCACCGGCGACCTGGAACCCACCGCCGAACCCACCGGCGAGGATGTCAGCGAGTTGATTAAGTCCAAGGCCCGGGAACTGGGCTACGTCGAAGTCGGCATCACCGCTTACGATAGCCACTACACCTATCAGAGCAAGAAGGACTGGGTAAAGTTCCCCCACGTCGTTTGTCTGGCCTATGAGCAGGACTTCGAGCCGACCCAGACCATCCCCAGCGTGGACGCCGAAATCGTCCACTCCAGCACCTACCGCACCGAAGGCGCCGCCGGTCTGGAACTGGGCAACTACATCCGCTCCCTGGGCTACCGCGCCCAGGTCCACAGCCCCAACGACAACACCGGCCCCTACATCCCGATGTTCGTCGCCGCCGGTCTTGGCCAGTTGGGCGCTTGCGGCTACCTGCTGACCCCCCACGTCGGCTCCCGCTGCCGCTTGATGATGGTTACCACCGACGCCAACGTAACCTATGACGCGCCGGTGGACTACGGCATCCACGCCTTCTGTCAGGTCTGCCAGGTCTGCGTCAACCGCTGCCCCGGCCGCGCCCTCATGCGGGACAAGATCTGGTGGCGGGGAATCGAGAAGAACAAGCTCTACTTCAAGCGCTGCCGCCCGGTGATGGCCCGCTACCTCGGCTGCGGCATCTGCATGAAGGTCTGCCCCATCCAGAAGTACGGCTTGCAGAATACCATGGAACACTATGCGGCCACCGGCCAGGTGCTGGGCAAGGGGACCCACGACCTGGAAGGGTACTCCCTGGAAGGGAAGGGCTACTTCGGCCCCGGCGAAATGCCGGTCTTCGACGCCGGTTTCTTCAATATGCCCCAGGGCGACACCGAGGAGTGGGCCTTCACTCAGTTCAAGCAGAAGGCGGTGGCTGCCGGCGGCGCCATCACCGACGAAATGATTGAGGAGTTCCGCCAGGAAATGGCCCGGGGTCTGTCCCAGAGCCGGGACAACATGGGCATGATGGAGGAAGAGGACTACATCTAGCCCTCAACCCACGACACAGCCACCAGGCAACCAAGCACAGTAATCCGGGCCGGCGGAGATCCCGCCGGCCCGGATTACTATTAACTCCGAATGCTACGCACCGGCGCCACAAACCGGCGCGAATGGCTTAAGCAAGGGATGGGGCCGTCGCTATAGCTGCATATTGCCGGTGCCGCCACTCACCACCGGCGCGCCGGCGCTGGCCGGTTGTACCTGACGGAGGATTGCCGCCAACTCGGCCACTCCCTGCTGATAAGCCTCCGTATTTTCGGCTTGCCCCGGCAGGTCGAAGACCCGGTGCTCGGCGCCCAGTCCCCGGGCGTAACGGTCCCGGGGCGATTGCATAAACCCGTCCCTGGTAACCAGGAAGAGCAGCCATTCGTCTCGGCTCTGCTGCTGCTCCCTGGCGGCGATGATGTCGTTGCGGATGGTTTCGCTGCCGAAAGACTCGGGAGTGCAGACCACCAGCAGCTTGTCGTAGTGCCGGATCCACCGCTCAATCTCCTCCTCCTCGGAGGTGCTGCGCCGGTCCACCAGGGCGCTGCCCCGGGCATTCTCCGGGAAGAGCCAGCACCGCGCCCCGTTGGCCCGCAGGTCGGCTTGCAGCCTTTGGGCAAAGTCCAGGTCCCCGGCGGCGCAGGCGATAAAGTAGTCGCCGGACAGGGCCGCCGTTCCCGCCAGGGACTGCTGGAAAGCCGCCAGCGATTCGGGAGCGCCCACTCCCATCAGGAAGGATTCGGGTATGGTCCCGCCGGAGCGGAACAGGGAATCCAGCCCCAGGGTGCTGGGAGCGTCGTGCCGCACCAGCTCCAGACCCTGGGCGTCGCTCAGGTTGCAATTCTGGAATACCGTGTAGCCCATAATGCTGCCGGTAAAGTTTGCGCCGGTTACCGGCGTGGTGTTGAAGACCGCCGCGTAAAAATCGCTTTCCTGGAAGTTAACATCGGTCAGGTTGGTTCGGGTCAGGGCGGCGCCGTTCAGCGTGGCCCCGGTCAGGTCGGCCCCGGTCAAGTTGGCCCGGTCCAGGTTGGCCCGGGAGAGATTGGCGCTCCGCAGGTTGGCTCCGGTCAAGTTGGCATCGGACAGGATGATCCGGTCCAGGTCAGCCCCCTGAAAGTCGGCCTCCCGGCAGTCGGCGCCCCGCAGGTTGGCCCCGTTCAGCAGGGAATCTCTAAAGTTGGCCTGTCGCAGGTCGGCTCGGTACAGGTGTATCGGGTTGAGCCGGCAGCCGGACAGGTTGGCCCGCCGCAGCATCGCCCCCATCAGGTCCGAGTTCCGCAGGTCGGCCCCGCTCAGGTCAACCAGGGGGATGCGGGTATGGCTCATATAACAGGCGTTCAGGTCCAGCGACTCCCCGGGATGCTCCTCCCGCCAGCGGGCCACCGCATCCCGTCCCTGCCTAACTATCTGCACCTGTTCCATATTAGCCATAATTATTTCTCCATCGCTATCATCGCAATTCAGGATTAGCCACCGGGATTCGCCCCGGCTCCCCGGCAGTTGCTATGGTAGCCAACGGGAAAAGGGGCTGTCAACTTTGCCCGGCGCGGCGGCGCGGCGCCGGGGTAACCGTAACCGTCCGGGCTGACGGGTTATCGACACGAATGATTTATTGGATTACATTCGCGCCGCTTTACCTATTCGTGGCTGTGGGGGTAATTGGGGGTTATAAAGGGGGTTTGAAACCGTCCTTGCCTTCGCCCAATTCCAGTCCTTGCTCGTGCAGTGTGTCCCACAGCACCTCGAACACCATCTGGTAGTGTTCCAGGTATTGTTCCTTGAAAGAGGCCCGGTCGCACCCCAGCTTTTCCGCCATCAGGTCAAGGGCTTGGGCTCGGGTGGCGGCGACGAACCTGCCCCGGTTAAAATGAAAGGGCTGGGCGATGAACTTTTGCACCCCGGTGGCAATCAAGCTATCGGCGAAGGCATAGGGACTGCTGACCAGCAGCAGCGGCGTCATGGTGATGCAAGCGTTCACGCCGGCGGCCTGCACCTGTCCGATGGCCGGCAGGCGCACCGGATTGGCCGGGCAGAAAGGCTCAAAGGTGCGCCGGATGTCCTCGTCGTCGGTGGTTACCGTCATATTCACCTGCACCCGTCCGCCGTTAGTTTCGATTTGACGGAACAGGTCGCAGTCCCGCACCACGTCCGGGCTGCGGGTCTGCACCACCAGCCGGGGCTTATGCCGTTGGGCCATAATCTCCAGCAACCGCCGGGTCAGTCCTAGCTCCCGCTCCACCGGCTGGTAGGGGTCGGTAACGCTGCTCATATAGATGAGCTTGCCGTCCAGCGCGCCGGCCTTGCGCCGGGCCAGCAGGTCAACGGCGTTCTCCTTGACGCTGACCCAATACCCCCAACTATCCCGCCGCTCCACATCCCGGCTGAAAAAAGCGGCATAGCAATAAGCGCAACCGAAAGAGCAGCCGGAATAAGGGTTCAGGGTAAAGTCGTAAGCATCCATAAACCCGGTGGCCTTGGTTAGCACTTCCCGGGCCGGAGCGTAGGAGATGGCAACGTGACCGATATGAGACGGACGTTCAGCGTTCAAAAACGCGCATGGAGGCGGCGCAAGGAGGTATGCGGCAGCAGTTTCACCGGTACGCTGGGGCTGCCCGTCCGGCAGATGCCTGTAAAGCTCCGGCTCCTTGCTGGCGAGGCCGGGGAGAGGCGGTTGTTCGCTTTTAGGCTTCATTGGATTGGTTTCACCCTCCCGTCCATTCTGGAGGAGAATCACATTCCCTGGGAAGCCCGATCAGATCGGCGAATTCCCGTGATTGCCAGTCTGATTTTTGATATACAGGGAGTATTTCGTTCCCTGGGAGCGCGGGGTCCAAGATGTCGGATACCGCTTCAGATAGCTTCTCGCAAATCCGTCATCTTCTTCTGAAAGCGACGCACCGGATCCCACTATTCGGTTATCGTACACCGCAGAACGAAATTTGTTAATGCTTTCAAATTCTCCTTTCAAAAGAAATTCTGATCTATCCAAGTCGCTCCTATTTTCGGAATAACCGTGAGAAGCAGGTGAGAAAGCATATTCAGCATTTCCCGGGTGCGACGTAACAACCACTAAGTCTGGCAAATCTGACTCAACACGCTCGGAAAGGGCCTTTTGGACCTCCAGGTGGTTTTTCTCGTAGGCGACATGAAGTGCAGTGAGCCAACGTACCCCGGCACCGGCGGCGTCTTTTTCAAATCTCATCCTGCGGCATACACCTCGCAAGGCCGACAGCTCCGGGTACTTTTTATCTTTAGAGATTTCCTGCAAAAAGGCTCGCCAAATCTCCTTTCCGATAAAAGTCATATACTGGCTGCAGTCTTCAGAGAAAATGTTAATTTGAGGCAAGGCAGCTCGCCTCGGATGGGCATCCAATGCGGCGAGAGCCAACCCGAATCGCATCGCCAACGCTCCACAGCCGAAGTCCCTGACATACAAACTCCCCTCTCCGCGCGCCAGGGGATTCTTATGCACGGGCATTTTGTTGATAAGAGTATAGGCTAGGTTAATTTGAACAGGCTGATACCATGCAGAATAAAAAATTGCGTCCCATTCATTGTATTCGGGCATTACCCCCTGCTGTAATCCTTCGAGCGATCTCAAGGCCTTCAGGATGTTATAGACAGTTTGCTCGCGTCCTGCTTTGCCGGCCAGGTTTTTCAAACGGTCGCTCACTACAGATGAGATTGCAATGTCCAGAGGCTGGGTCACGGAGGCCAAAGTTTTGTCGTCCATTGCTCTAACTCCTTGTTTATAGTAACTTCAATAATCAATATCCCGTGGATGCCATGGATGATCGTAGTATAGCGTTTGCTTTACTGCAACTCCTTTCTGTCACTCCCTGGTTTCCTTGCATCGTTATCAGTCAGGCAACATCTTTTTGTCCATTACAGGGTATGTCTTACAGAAGGGAGGGGAACCGGAGGGAAGGTTTGCCCCTTCCCCCTCCGTCTTGTATAATCGCCGCACTTTGCCGGCTTATGCCGGTGTCTGGCGAGCCGGCTTTACCGGCGGGGCCGGGGCAAGGTACGGGTTTTCCCAAATGCTGCTGACTATTGACATTGGCAATACGGTGGTTACACTGGGCGTGTTTGACAGCGACCGCTTGCTGGCTACCTTTCGCCTCTCCACCAACTCCCGGCGGCTGGCCGATGAGTACGGGCTGCAACTGGTCAGCCTGCTAAATCTGCGGGGCATTGACCCGGCCCAAATCACCGCCGCCTGTATGTGCAGCGGAGTGCCGCCGTTGACCGTCGTCTTTACCGAGCTTTGCCGAACCTACTTCAACGTTGCTCCCCTGACCGTTTCCGCCGGCGTGCGCACCGGGCTGCGCATCCTCTACGACAACCCCCGGGACGTGGGCGCCGACCGTATCGCGGACGCCGTGGCCGCCATTGAGCTTTACACCCCTCCGCTGATTGTGGTTGACCTGGGCACCGCCACTGTCTTTGACGTGGTGAACCGGGAGGGGGAATACCTGGGTGGGGTCATCTCTCCCGGCATCAGTCTGGCCGCTGACGCCCTCTTCTTCAACGCCTCCCAACTGAGACGGGTGGAGCTGGTAGCCCCCAAGTCGGTGGTGGGCCGCAATACCGTCAACGCCCTCCAGTCCGGCCTGGTTTACGGCTACGCCGCCCTGGTTACCGGCGTGGTCAACCAGATTAAAGGGGAAATCGGCCCCGACGCCCAGGTCATCGGCACCGGCGGCCTGGTCAACGTCATCGCCGGCGAAACGCCGGTGTTTGACGACATCAACCAGGATCTGACCCTCATCGGGTTGCGCCTGATTTACCGGATGAACCGGGCCAAGCAATCAGGAATCCGGGGTTAGGAGTTGCCGCCCGGATTTCCGGAGGCGATATTTCCGCCTCCGGGCCGGTCGGATGGGCAATTCGTAATTAAGCGTAACTAAGTAATTGAGGAGGGACCTTGACCGCGCCGCTGGCCGACAAGCACATTGTCCTGGGCGTTACCGGCAGTATTGCTTGCTATAAGGCCGTTGACCTGGCCAGCAAGCTGGTACAGGCCGGGGCGCTGGTGGATGTGGCGCTGACCTACGGGGCTACCCGGTTCGTTACGCCCCTGGCCTTCCGGAGCATCACCCACCGGGAAGTGGTAACCGATACTTATGACCCCGGCGCCGAGTTCGCCAATAATCACGTGGCCCTGGCCCGCCGCGCCGATATTATAGTCATCGCTCCGGCCACGGTGAACTGCATCGCCAAGCTGGCCGCCGGGCTGGCCGACGACCCTTTGACGACCACCGTAATTGCGACTCAGGCCCCGCTGCTGGTGGCCCCGGCCATGGACGCTGCGATGTACGACCATCCGGCCACTCAGGAAAACCTGGAAAAGTTGCGGCTCAGGGGCGTTACCATCGCCGGCCCCGCCCCGGGCCGGCTGGCCTCCGGTTTGACCGGTATGGGCCGGCTGCTGGAACCGGCTGAACTGTTGGGACACATCACCGCAACCCTGGGACGGGATGGCGACCTGGCCGGTCGCACCATCGTCATCAGCGCCGGCGGCACCCAGGAACCCATTGATCCGGTGCGGGTAATCACCAACAACTCCTCGGGCAAGATGGGCTATGCCCTGGCTGAAGCAGCCCGGGACCGGGGCGCCAAAGCCGTGCTGGTAACCGCCCCCACCGCCTTGCCCGACCCGCCTCTGGTAGAAGTGGTAAGGGTGCGGACGGCGGAACAAATGGCCGAGGCGGTTTTGCGGGAGGTTAAGCAAGCAGACGCCCTGATAATGGCGGCGGCGGTGGCCGATTACCGTCCGGCAACGGCGGCGGAGCAGAAAATCAAGAAGACCGGCGCGGCGCTCTCGATCCAATTGACCAAGACCATTGACATCCTGGAGGCCGCCCGGGGCCCTTTCGTCAAGGTGGGTTTCGCCGCCGAAAGCGAAAACTTGCTGGACAACGCTGCCGATAAAGTGCGCCGCAAGTCCCTGGACTTAATCGTAGCCAACGACATCACCGACGCCGCCAGCGGTTTCGGCTCCGATACCAACCGGGTAATCCTCATTGACCGGGAACTGGGCAGCGAGGAATTGCCCTTGCTCACCAAGTACGCGGTGAGCCACCGCATCCTGGACAAAGTTCGGGCCCTGCTGCCCGAACTGGACGGCACGAGTATCCGCTGAACCAGTGAGGTTGGGTTCGGGCCCTGCTGCCCGGACCGGATCAGGATAGAATCGAGTAATCAGGCTCGTAATCAACCACTCCAGCCCAGGAGAAAATCCTACTATGCCTGCGAATATGCCTGCGAACGACCCCGCGAACGACATAGAATCCACTGCCCAGCTGTCCCTGGAAGTCAACGGTCAGAACCACCCGGTCCAGGTGCGCCACCACTGGACGCTGCTGGAGGTCTTAAGGGAGCAACTGGACTTGACCGGCTCCAAGCGGGGCTGCGACCGGGGCGAATGCGGTTCCTGCACCGTGCTGCTGGCGGGTCAGCCGGTCTATTCCTGTCAGATTCTGGCGGTGCAGGTAGGCCGCCGGCCCGTCGTTACCATTGAGGGCCTGGGCGATTTGGGACGCCTGGACCCGGTGCAGCAAGCCTTTCTGGACAATGACGGCGGCCAGTGCGGGTTTTGCACCCCCGGCTTCGTAATGGCCGCCCGGGCCCTGCTGGATACTAACCCCAACCCTTCCGACGACGAAATTCGCCAGGCCCTCTCCGGGAACCTGTGCCGCTGCAATGCCTACGGACGCATAATCGAGTCGGTAAGGGCAGCGCGGCAGCCCGCCTGGTCCTCTCCCCCTCAGTAATGCGCCGTTCGTTGCGCCAGACGACCGCCGCGCTGGTTGCTGCCGCGTCGTCGCCCTGAAATGACCGGAAAGGGGTTCGGCGTATCCCGGTTGTCATCGATGATGGGTGTTGTGTCGTAGCGCCGGAATAAACGCCGGCTGGGATTGGGAATACCCGGTAGCCGGCCCGGGCCGGCCGCGGGCGTCGGTTGGCAAACGCGCCCTGGAACTCCCGGGGGCGCGGCAGCACCTGGCTTCGGTTTACCGCTTGCTTGCCGGTTGAGCTATAACTCCCGGAGGCGCGGCAGTACTTCCCGCCCGAACAGTTCTATCGCTGGCATTACCTGCGCATGGCTCACGCCCGGTTGCTGGAAGGCCAGGTCAACCACTCCCACGCCGCATTTCTCGTGGAATTCGCTGAGCTGCCTTACCACCGTGTCGGGACTCCCCGCGAAGCCGACCATCCCCCTAATGCTGCGGCCGGCCCGGGCCGCATTCCCGGCGGCGGGAACCCGGCGTACGTTGAAAGCCTCGCCGGCCCGGGCCGACTGCACCGCCCGGGTCAAGACCGGCCCTACCGCCAGCCCGCGCTGCAGGCCCCGGGCCTCCAGCTTAGCCAGGCAGGATTCCGCCGCCTGGTCCGTCTCGCCCAGGCAGATGCCGCCGCGATACACGATTTGGTCTTCGGTCGGCTCCCAGCCCGCCGCTTGGCACAGTTGAACGTATTTATCGACTACCCGGGCCGTGTCTTCCACCGAGTCATAGGATACCCCCAGGCCCAGGTGATTGGCGGCGGCATACGCCAGGGCATCGTCGCTCCGGGTCGCTACGAAAACCGGGGGGAGGGGCTGCTGTACCGGCCGGGGCCATACGGAAACGGTGCGGTAGCGGTAATAACGGCCCTCCCAGGAAAAGGGTTGCGGTTCGGTCAACGCCCGGATAACCAGGTCCATGCCCTCGGTCAACCTGGCCCGCCCCTCCGCCGGGTTGAGGTCGTAAACCTGGTCCTCGCTGAGGATCCCGCGCATGAAGGCCACCACCAGCCGGCCGCCGCTCAGGTTGTCCAGCATCCCAATCTCTTCGGCGGCGCGCACCGGGTTGACCAGGGGCAGGAGTTGGCCCAACAAGGCGATCCGGACTTCTTTGCAGTGTTGGGCCACGGCGGCGGCCATAACCGCCGGGTTGGGCGTCATACGGTTACCGGAATAGTGGTGTTCGGAAAGGCTCACCCAGTCGAACCCCACCGCTTCGGCTAATTTGCACTCGGCCAAGCCCTCCGCATAGCTGCGCAAGGCTATCGCCGAGTCCTGATGGGCGACCGGCACCGGCCAGTCCGGGGGAAACCGGTGCCGGTCGGCGTACCCCATACAGGCAAAGTAGGACACCTTCATTAAAACCCCCTCCTGCAATAGGCTGCAATCGGCCCGGGCCGGTGGTTCCGTCTGGTTTCAGGGTTTAGAGGATATATGCGTACGACCCCTACGGGGTTAGACGATCCGAGCGGCTATTCCCCCAAGCGTTGAAGGGTATATGCGTAAGACACCTACGGGGCCAACTTCTGTTTCCAACGGAACCGGGCCGGCGACCATGGGCGGCAGCGGGACGGTTACTTTCCTTTCGCCGGAGAACACCGACAATTTTCGCATATAGCAGATCGGTTAACAATCCAAACGCAAGGAACTACATTCCCGCAATTGGGCGCGCTCCCCGGCGGCGTCCTTATTGAGTGGCGCAATATGGAGTAGCGCAGCTAAAAATTCAAACTGAGACGCTACCGGACGACGGAATATATGGCGCAACATCCGGTTAACCGCTATATTTGGGGAAACTGATTGATTGCCAGGGAGAGTAAACTCGATGCTGGAATTGAGGACGGTAACCGCTGACGAGTTTGTTCAGTGGGTGCGGGTTGAGGCGCGGGCTTATGGCAACCGTTTGAACATTGACCCGGAGGCGCTGCGGCCTCATTTCGACCTGGACCGTTCCATCGCCGTATTCGACCAGGGAAGCATTGTCGGCGGCGCGCATTCGCACCGGCTGGAGATGACCATCCCCGGCGGATCGGCGGTCGTCGCCGGAGTAGCCAACATCGCGGTGCAACCTACCCACCGGCGGCGCGGGATAATGACCACAATGATGCGCCATCAGCTTAAAGACCTTCACCGGCGGGGCGAACCTTTAGCCGGGCTGTTCGCTTCGGAAAGCGTAATCTACGGACGGTTCGGCTACGGTATCGGCTCGTTGCGCGAGGAATGGAGTATCGAGCGCCAGTATAATGGCTACGCTCGCCCCTATGAAAGTCCCGGTCAGTTCGTCTTTATCGACCCGGCGGACATCGGAAAGACGCTGCCCGAAGTTTTCCGCCGCAGCGCCGGGGCGCGCCCCGGCGTGTTCCAGAAAGCGCCGCACCTCTGGGAGCGGGAAGCCCGGGCGCCGGAGCACCGGGAAGGCGGACGGGGGGGCTTGTTTTACGTGGGCTATGTGGAGGACGGGAGAATTGACGGCTACGCCAAGTACCGCATCAGCGGCGACACCCTTACCGTGAACGAGTTGCTGGCGACAACCCGGGCGGCGAATGCCGCCCTGTGGCGGTTCTGCTTTGATACGGACCTAGTTACCGGCACGGAGGCGGAAAGGCGCCCGGTGGACGATCCCTTGCCGTGGATGTTGGCCGACCCCCGCCGGTTGCTGCGGAGAACCCGGGATGGACTATGGCTGCGGCTGGTGGACGTAAGCGCCGCCCTGCAACTCCGCCGCTACCTGGAAAGCGACCGTTTAGTGTTGGAAGTGCAGGACGAAGTATGTCCCTGGAACGCCGGACGGTTCGAGTTGGCCGGCTCCCCCGAAGGGGGGGAGTGTCGCGCCACCGGTTCAGCGCCGGATTTGGTCATTACCGTTGCCGCTTTGGCCTCAACCTACCTGGGCGCCGCCAGTTTCAGCGCCCTGTCCCTGGCCGGATTAGTAGCAGAGCATACCCCGGGCGCATTGCGGCGCGCCGACCGGCTGTTTGCCGTCCCCCAACCGCCCTGGACTCCCTGCGGGTTTTAGGGCGCCGGGATTTCCCCCACGGAGACGCAGCGGGCGAGGTCAGGAGGCTGACGGCGGATTTTATCGGTTTCTCCCCCACAGAGGCGCTGCGCTGCGCCGGGAGAGGGGGGACTATCTGGCCTCTGGCGCTCGCCGCCAACCCTCCGGCAACCCCGTTTTCCCGGACGGCGCCCTAACGGTCAGGAGCCGGCCTTTGGCGCATACAGCCAACCCTCCAGCAACCGGGCCGAGCTGTAGCCGGGCTGTCCCTCCGCCGGCGGCCCGGCGAAACGGGCGGGTTCGATGGCCCATAAAGCGGCGGCGATGGCGGCGACTACCGCATCCAGGGCGCCGTGGTTAGCCAGGCAAAGCTCTTGCATACCGGCCAGGTCAACCGCTACCGGCGGCGCTGACCGGGGCAGTTCTTCCAGTATCTGCCGCCGCAACTCCCCGGCCTTCACCCCGCTCTTGTAACCTTTGAAGGGCAGTCCCAGCCGGCGCAGCGCGGCGCCGGGCATCACCTCCAACAGCACGGTAACCCCCGCCGTGCCGCGCCGGGAGGGAGTGGGCAGTGGCGGCGCCAGCACGGAGTTGACGGTCGCGCCGCTCCAGAGCCGGTGCAGCAGTTGCATTCCCCGGAAGGTCATCGGCACCAGGTTGGGGTTGGCTTTATGCAGACAGGAATAACTTTCCGGCGGGTCGCCGACCCGTTTCAACTCCCCGTGCCGGGCCACAAAGGCATCCCGCAGGGCCATAAAGTCGGCCAACTCCAACTCTGCGGCGGCGGCCCATAAATCAGGCATTGTCGTTGCGGTGGGCTGCCAGAATTGGGCAAACGCCCGAGGCGTGGAAAAGGGGAAATCCAGGGCGGCCACCGCCGGCCCGGAAATCTCCGACAGGATGCCGGCCAGTTCGTCCCGGCGTACCGGACGGCAGTTTTCCAGGGAAAGGACATTGTCCTCCAGGAAACCCTGGGCCAGCCAGGTATTCCGGTCGCCCTGCGCCCCGCTGAAATCTACGCCCAGCGCCCGCATCTTCGCCGGCCCTCCGTTTAACTTGCCGGGATTAACCGGATATGCCGGCAAGTTAAATGGGGAGCCGGAAACACCCGGGCCATCCCGGTCTCAATGTCGCAACATCGCAACGGTTCAACCCCTCGCCTTGCCCCTCGCCTTGCCACCCCTGACCCTGGGTAGTATAGTCTTGACCACCCTGCAATCCAACCGCGCAATCCAACCGTATGAGGAGCAACATGAATCTGACCGCACGACGTGAACGCTACCGCGCTATCCTGGCCGGAGACCGGTGTGTCCATCCGGCCTCGGTTTTCGACCCCATCTCGGCCCGGGCGGCCGAGGACCTGGGCTTTGAGGTAGGGATGTTCGCCGGTTCCATCGCCTCCGGCACGGTGCTGGGCGCGCCGGATCTGATTGTGCTGACCCTGACCGAATTTGCCCAGCAGATTCACCGCATTTGCCGCGCCGGCGACCTGAGCCTGATGGTGGACGCCGACCACGGCTATGGCAATGCCCTGAACGTCCGCCGCACGGTGGAGGAACTGGAAACGGCCGGCGTCTCCTGCCTGACCATCGAGGACACCCAATTGCCCCTGGCCTTTGGCAGCGCCGGCGAGGGCCAGCTCATTTCGGTAGAGGAGGGCGTGGGCAAAATGAAGGCCGCCCTGTCCGGTCGGCAGGACCCGGCCCTGGTCATCGCCGGACGCAGCAGCGCCCTGCGCGTCGGCGGCGTGGCCGAGGCCATCAAGCGGGCCAGGGCTTACGAGCAGGCCGGGGTGGACGCCATGTTCCTAGCCGGCGCCCAGACCCGGGCCGAGGTGGAGGCGGTCAGCGCCGAGGTGAACATCCCCCTGCTGCTGGGCGGCGCCGGCGGTGAACTGGCGGATCTGGACTTTCTCAGTGGCGCCGGCGTCCGCGTCGCCCTGCAAGGCCACCTGCCTTTCGCCGCCGCCGTAAAAGCCGCCTACGATACCCTGAAAGCCCTCCGCGAAGGCGTCCGCCCGGCGGACCTGTCCGACCAACTGGCCCCGCCGGAACTGCTGGGCCAGCTAACCCGCCGGAGCGACTATGACCGGTGGGTTAAGGAGTGGCTGGGGTAAGGGGAGACGGCCGGAAGTTACCCCGCCGGGGGTTGCTACACCGGGGCCGCCCGGCCGGGGTTGTCCACCAAGGTTCCCACACCGGGGCCGCCCAGCCGGGGTTGTCCACCAAGGTTCCCACGCCGGGGCGGTCATCTACACAGCGGGTTTCGCGAAACCCGCTGTGTAGATGACCGCCCGCCAATTGCGTCCCAATATCGCGCAAGATAATATAGGCGCTGGACTTGATGCCGGCACACTATTTGCCAATGCCGTGTAGCAGTCAGGGAGGGAGTATGACCGGGTTTGAAAGGGGATTTGCGGACACGGAAAGAGCCGCAAACTCAACGGTGAAGTCGGCCGGCAATGTTGCCAAATCAGCCAGGGCCCTGGAGAAGGCCGCCAAAACCGGCAACATCAATGCTCTCCGGAAGGCCCAATCGGAATTGAATACCGCCTTGAGCGTTTTAAGGCAAGAAATTGACAACGCAACTCAAGCCTGGCCCTTCCAGCCGGGAGAGGAAGAGCTGTACCTGAAAGAGCAATATCCGGCAGAGTTGCGACAGGTAGCCGAACCTCTTGGACTAAACATCTATGAGCGAGACGACAGGTTGATTGCGCATCCGTCAACCATGCGAGTGTTGCCTACCAGCCGCGACACTCGCGCCGTAGAAATTGATCGGAAGCAGGTATCGACAATCCGGCCGTCGTACTTGTGCCAACTATTGCTCGCCAACCAGAAAAAGCCGGCGAAATTCAACACCAGAGACTTCCTCAATTCAGTTTATGTGGCCTATAACAAACTCGTCCGGGATCAGACCTCCCGCAGCATTACCGGCGAAAGTCGGGGGCCTACGGTTCCCTTATCCGAAATCTATGCGCTTTTCACGATACCGCCGGGTTCAGGGCGAGACTATAGCCGGACGGATTTTGCCCGGGACCTGTATCGGTTGGAAATGGAAGGGCCTGAAGAGACTCGGAACGGGGCAAAGGTTCACTTTCACAGTGGCCGCCAAAGCAGTATCTCCTTTGTTGCTCCTGACGGCCATACTATTACCTATCACGGCATCGAATTCTCGGGAGGGAAGTAATGGAACGCCCGGAGCGCACCATATCAGTAAAAGGATGGGCGGATTTCCTGGGTTCCGAATACCTTGCTTCCTTCATCAAGGATGGTGGAGCATCCGTTAAATTCGCGGTTGCCGCCGATGGAGCCCGGCAAAGCCTTTCATCGGCCCTGGCCGCCCAGTCCCGGAACCTCGGCGCCGCCTTCGTAAAAATCAACGCAGTGGATACCCGGGTGCATATGCCCCAGGACCTTTTCTTTGCTATCTCCCGGCAAGTGGATTGGCGACTGGCCGCGCGCCGGGTAATTGTGCAATTGGCGAGGGACAAGGACTACGATACCGCAAGGGTTGACCCCGCAGCGCCGGATAACATTTACGCGTCGATCGGTGAAACCAATTCGTTGGACCGGGTATCGATACTTCAAGATTTGAGAGTCGCTATCCGAGACAAGGTTGCTCGGAACCGAGGTATGTCCCGGGATTTTCGGGTCGCGATGTCTCACCTTTGCCTGGCTGAAGCTACGGACAGTGGTGAGTATAAGGGTCAACCGTTGCTTGAATGGCTGACTGGGGAGAATACGCGAATCAGCAACGTACAGCATTTCCAGGTGCGCACGCCAATCAACCGGACTACAGCCCGCTATTTTATGGAGTCGCTGCTCTACTGGATTCGGTATGCGGGCTACGCCGGCAGCGTGATTTTTCTGGACAATGCAAGAGTAACTCTCTCCAATAGACCGGCGGATGGCTCTCGGTTCTACTCCAAGCTGATGGTTATTGACCATTACGAGCTGCTCCGGGAGCTTATTGACAGCGCCGATCGGTTAAACGCAACCCTTGTAGTGGTGGCATCCAGTCCCGAATTTTTAGACGAAACCTCCGGGGCCAGGGGCTTTGGCGTTTACCCGGCGCTGATGACTCGAGTGATGAACGATGTCCGGGACAAAAACCTGGTCAATCCGATGGCATCTCTGGTCCGACTATCATGACTTTGAGGCAGACAAGCATGGTTTTCAACGCAAGAGAAGACAACGAGTTCAAATGCCGTCAGGCTCTGGAAGCCCTGAGGAACGGGGTGCCCAACCGGGAAGCAGTGGAAATTTTGGGTTGCAACCAGCCCGATACGGAAAGCAGATTTGACGAAATGCTACAAAAGGCCGGCGATACGGTTACGCCACCGGAAAGCACCTTGGGGCTGCTGGTATCGGGGGACTTTGGTTCCGGGAAATCCCACCTGCTTTCTTACTTTGAACACCGGGCGTTGGATCAGGGGTTCGTCTGTAGTCGGGTTGCGATTAGCAAGGAAACTCCCCTCTATAACCTGGGTAAAGTTTTCACCTCGGCGATTCAACACGCGCGGTTGAGCGGCCGCACCGGCCAGCTGATGGAGGAAATCGGCGACAAGCTCAATGACCGCAATTCCCGGGATTACAGCCGTTTTTCCCGCTGGGTCAACTCCGATGACAGTGGCTTGCACGCTTACTTCCCGGCTACGCTCAAGATACACGAGGATGGAGACCTGGACTTGTGTGGCGATGTTGAATCCTTTTGGGCCGGCGAACCAATCCGGGCGTCCCGAGTGCGAGAAGGTCTGCGGATGATCGGCCAGCAGCGTAGCTTCTCCAATTTCAAAGCCCCGGTACAATCCGACCTGCCACCGCAACGATTGCGCTTCGCCACCGAACTGATTAAAGGGGCGGGGTACAAGGGGTGGGTGGTGCTCCTAGACGAGTTGGAACTGGTTGGCTCCTACAGCTTGTTGCAACGAGCCAGGTCTTACTCCGAGCTCGCCCGGTGGCTGGGAAATACTCCCGGCGAACAATATCCGGGTCTGATTGTGGTTGGCACCGTGACCGAGGGATTCCGGTCGGACGTTCTGGGTCAGTTCGGCAAGAATGATGTCTCCCTCGCCGCCAATCGTCTGCGTGAGCGCAATGAGCCCGATCAAGCAGCCAGAGCCGCGGCCGGTATCCGGCTATTGGAGCGGGAGACGGAGCCTTTGCGCCCCATCAGCGAAGCGGATTTCCGGACAACTCTCGAAAAGTTGAGACTCATTTATACGGAGGCTTACAATTGGGATACGCCGGATGTAGAGCTCGGCTCGCGGGGTTCAACCCATCAAAACACCATACGCTACAGGGTCAGAGCCTGCATCAACGAGTGGGACTTGCTGCGGCTTTTCCCCGGCGCCAAGCCGGAAACTGAAGGAACCGAGTTCAGGCAGCGCTATGACGAGTTGCCCGAACTGGAGCAGGAGGTTAAAGACGACGAACCCCGCGAATGGTAAACCCGGTGCATTAAACCCCAGTGAATCAAGCAAGGAGGCCCCGCATGAACTTCATCCAGAACCACCTGCACTTCCGCAGCGAGGACCCGGATGCCGCCGCCAGGTTTTATTGCGATAACTTCGGCGCGGTCATTACCGGAGAGCGGCCCTTGTCCACCACCAAGTCCATCACCCTGGAGTTGAACGGCCGGCCTTTGATGACCATTTCCGGGCGGGCCGAGGGAGAGGACCCGGTTCCGGGGTCAACGGAACCCCGCTACGGCCTGGACCACTTCGGGTTTGAGGTGGACGATATGGAGGCCGCCGCCGCCCAGTTCCGGGCCAACGGCGTCCACCTGATTTGCGAACCCTGGACGATGCCCTCCGGCTCCACCGTGGCCTTTATCGAAGCGCCCGACCACGTGAGTGTGGAGATAATCCAGCGGCCCAGGGCATAACCCCGGAACCGCTGTCTTAAACTGCCGTCTTAAGGTGTAGAGGGCGGGTCGCCAACCAGCCCCTACCGTCTCCTGGCGGCCCGGGCTGCGGGGGAAGGGGCAATACCTGCCTGGCGGAAAAGCGGGGGCGCCTCCCCGGCCACATCTCTGCCCCTACAAGTTCATCCATTGCGCCGGACGACAAACTCGGCGGAGTCGGGTTACATTCCCACCCCTACAGGTTCAGCGCCTCCAGTCCCACCCGGGCCAGGTCTTCGTCGGACTGACCGCTGGGATAGCCGCCGACGCCGATGCCGCCCAGGATGACGCCATCCTTCATTATGACCAGCCCGCCCTGGCCATGGGTCAGGTTGGGGTCGCCCAGTTCGCTGATACTACGGCCCTGGCCGTGCAGTCGCTCGGCGTGGGCGCCGGTGTTCAGACCCATTATGGCGGCGGTATAGGCCTTGCGCAGCGCATGGCGGCGGCTGAACATCCGCAGGTTGTCCATCTTGGCATAGGCCTCCAGGTTGCCGGTGGCGTCCACAATCGCCATCGCCACCGGAGCGTCGGGCGTTTCCTGAGCCTTGGCCAGCATCGCCTGCATCGCCGCTTGTACCTGTTCCAGTTTCAGAGCCGGTTCCGGCATAACCTCACCTCCAGTCAAGTTGCTTCCGTTGTATGGTTGGTTTGTATCCTCCCCTCTCTCCCGGTTCCCCGGAGGAGCGGGGCGCCCCCGCAGGGGAGTGGCGCCATAGGCGTCATGGCCCCCGGTTCCCCGGAGGAGCGGGGCGGCGCCGTTTCCTTTCCGGTAGCAAGGGACGGGGAGAGCGGAGCGGCCCTTGCTAACCCGCCTGCAACGCCTCGTCCACCCGCTTGCGAAAGTCCTCGGCGCCCAGGCGCAGCAGTCCCCAGGCGGAGACGGTTACGAAATTGGCGCCCAGCTTGATGAACTCGGCTACGCCGGCGGCGTCGGCGGGATTATTGCCTCCCACGCCCACGTTCTTGCCCCCGGCCCGTATCCGGGGGATAACCTCGCTCATTACCCGGCGCACCTCGGCCTGGGGCGGGAACCCCATACTCTGGCCCAGGTCGGAGGCGGCCACGTGCAACACGTCGGCGCCCGCCACTTCCAGAATCTGGTCCAGGTTCCGTACCGCCTCGACGTCCTCCACCATAGGGATGACCAGCAGTTGAGAGTTAACCCAGGTGGTGGACTCCTCCCGGGACACGCCGATGCCGTAGTCGTGGGCGCGGCCGCCGCCCATACCCCGGTAGCCGTCGGGGTAGTAGCGGGCCGCCCGGGCCACCCCGGCGGCCTCGGCGCCGTTATTGATATGGGGGACGATAATCCCTTGCAGCCCCCGGTCGAGGAAGCGCAGGATGGTGGCTTCGGTGTGGTCGGGGATGCGCGCTATGGGGGTGATACCAAAGACCTCGGCCGCCCGTACCATGTGTTCCACCTGGTCCAGATTCATTGGGCCATGCTCGCAGTCAATCATCACGAAGTCGAACCCGATGGCCCCGAAGATCTCCACCAAGTCCGGCGAGTAGCGGGTGATGATGGCTCCAAAGACCACCGCGCCCTCGGCCAGCTTGGCCTTGGTAGTGTTGGTTTGCATCGCTATGCCTCACTTTTATCCTGGTTGCCCCGGCGATTATATGGCCTGCCGGCAGGGCTGACAATGGGCAATGCGCCGGAGAGGTTGAGGGAACCGTTGTCCCGCCGGCCGCCGCCCCCAATTAGCCGAATGACGCATCAAGGCAGCGAGCCGGGTAGTCCGGTCTGGCGGCGGCCGGAGTATAATCAGACCACCGCTCCGGTTAACGGTCGGGCCGCAAAATAGTCGCCCCGGGAGATTTATGACTGACCCTCGCCTGTGTCCCTTTTGTGGCAGTTCGCGCCTCCGCCGGCTGGGCAGTTATCCCTATCGCCCCTGGCGCTGCGCCGACTGCCACCAGGTTTTCCGTGTTTTCCGTCTGTACGTACCGGAGCCAAATCATCCCCAACCAGACGCCGGCCCGGGTATTCTTCCCCGGGGAACGAAGTGGGTATTTCTGATTCTATTGGCGCTAATCGGGGGTTACCTGGTCTGGTTGGGATTGCTGCGGCAGGATTTCATCCCGGACCCGGAGCAATCCGGGCGCGTTGCTGAAAAGTCCGGGCGGCCGGCGCCAAATGAGGAATATATGCTGCAACTGATCAATGCGGAACGAGCCCGGGCCGGCGTGCCGCCGGTGGTCCTGGGCAACAACGTCGCCGCCCAACGGCACGCCGAATCCTCGCTGCAAAACTGCCTGGCGGGACATTGGGGCATTGACGGGCTTAAACCCTATATGCGTTACAGCCTGGCCGGCGGCTATCAGAGCAACGGCGAAAATGCGTCCGGCCTGGATTACTGCATCAAGGTTTACGACGGCTATATGCCCTTGCGCAGCGTAAATACGGAGCTCTCGGAAATTATGGACGGCTGGATGGACAGCCCCGGCCACCGGGACACCATCCTGGATAAATGGCATAAAAAGGTGAACATCGGCCTGGCCTGGGACCGGTACAATATAACGGCCATTCAGCACTTTGAAGGCGATTACGTGGAATATACGGCCCTACCCGTTATTGACGGCGCCATCCTGACCCTTGCCGGGCAGACCAAAAACGGCATCCTGCTGGGCGGCGATGAGGACCTGGGCGTCCAGATTTATTACGACCCGCCGCCGCACCACCTGACCCGGGGCCAACTTTCCCGAACTTACTGCTACAATTCCGGCATCCCGGTCGCTTACCTGAGGCCGCCCTTGACCCCGGATCAGTTTTACCTGGAGCACGAGCTTACGGAATCGTACCGCGCTTGCCCCGACCCTTATAGCATCCCGGCCGACGCGCCGCCCCCCAATTCCCCCGAGGAGGCGGGCGATTTCTGGCAAGCGGCGTATGACGCCAGCCAGAATCCGGCGGAACGGCAGCTGACCGTGCCGTTTGTAACCGCCCGGGAGTGGACGGCCCACGGCGCCGAATTTGCCGTGGCCGCCGACTTGCAGCAGGTGTTACAGCGACACGGCCCCGGGGTTTATACCGTCGTGGTATGGAGCTGGACCGGCGACGAGGGAGCGCCAATATCCGACTACGCCATATTTTACGGTATTGACCCGCCGGATACTTACTCCCCACCGTGAAATAATCCCCGCCCCGGCTCCGCTTTATGTGGTATCATAGGATAAAAGATGGAAGGGGGAACCCAGATGCAGATAGTACGGGTTTATTCCGGGGACGATGGGGAATCTCATTTTGAAGACCTGACCGCCGACCAGTTTGCCGAGCTGGTCAACCGGGTCGGCCCGGGCGACATCACCATCAACCGCCGTCCCTCGCCCAGCTTTTCGGACTACCACCCGGCGCCACGGCGACAGTACGTGATCAACCTGGCCGGGACTGCCGAGTTTGAGACCGCCGACGGTAGTGTGCGCCGCCTCTATCCCGGCGACGTGCTGGTGGCTGAGGACTTGACCGGACACGGCCACATTGCCCGCAGCATCGGCGACGAGTTCCGGGTATCTCTGGCCGTTCCCCTGGCGGAAGCGTAAACCTTTCAGGAGACCTGCCTAATGGACAACGAGGAGTTCATCCAACGAATTCAGGACAAGATTGAGCGGCTGACCGAGCGCCCGATCGATTTACGGATTGACCCGGAGGAAGCCAACCAGTTGCAGATCGAGTGGGAGTCGGAGGTGCCCCGGGTGGTGCTGGGCTTCAACGTTTACAAGTATTCCGGCTTTGCCCGGATGTGCGTCGAATACTCGGTGGCCTCCATCCGAGAGCGGCGAAACATCGACGCCCTGGAGTTTCACCTCCTCCTGGCCCGTAACTGAAGGGCGCGGGCGACCCAAACGTGAAATGAGCCGGGAACCGCAGGAACCCCCGCCGGAAAGCCGGGAAGTTTCACTCCCAACGCCGCCGGAGGAACTCAAACCCTGGTATTATCAGTACTGGTTCCTCTACCCCACCATCATCTTCTGGCCCCTGTGGCCGGCGCTGATTATCCGCTCTCCCTGGCATAACGGGCTGGTCTCCGGGGCGATTGCCTGGGCGCTGCTGATTGTCGGTGGCTATCTGGTGTACCGGCGAATGCAAATAGGCGGTACGGTGGCCCTGACCACGCTGATGCTGATCGTCCCCGGCCTGATGCTGACGCTGATAACCCAAATTCACTGGCAGTTTAACCGGCGGCAGATCCTGAACGCCGCCACCCGGACCAAACCGGCCACTGCGTTAACCAAATCCGCTGATGGCGAGCCGGGTCCGCCGCCGGGGGACCGCAACTCAACCCGCCGCCGGCGGAGCTACCGCCGCCGAAAAAGTCGCCGCTGATCCCAGCCCCTTTCAGCCCGCTCGCCCCAAACAACCATCGGAATTGCCTGGGAATTACCCGGGAGACAGGATTGACCATCACTCCAGCGTCACCACCGCCGTCGCCTCGGCTACCCGTTCCCCGTCCTGGTTCTCAACGACCACCCGGCACTCCACCAACTGCCGGCCGGCAGCTTCCCGCTTTTCCACTACCTCGCCGGACAGGCTGATGGTGTCCTCGGCCAGCGCCGGAGCCAGGGTTTGCAATTCCAGGCGGCCGCCCTCGCCCTGCACCCCGGGCGGCGGGAAACCCTTTTCCAACAGTTCGACCACATAGGCCGTCAAGGCTTGGGGCGTCGCCGCCGTTCCCCACTTCAGTAAGATGGGCAACTGGTCGCCGACGTTCACCGATTCGTAGGTGGTGGTCATCGCCCATAATCTTGCCATCGCTGAATCCTGTTATTTTGATTGACCTGGCTGCCGGGTTATCCTAACGGGTTGAGCGGTTTTTCACCACCAAGGCGCCGTGAGGCGCAGAATTTCACGGCGGAAGGGTTTCCCCCTCGTTATTTCCGCTGCTCAGCGTAGCCGGTGAAAAAATACCCCATTGCCATGTGCTAAAATACTCCGTGCTAAAATACCCAGATTTACTTCGACCAGAGGGAGGCCCGGCGGTAATGAAGGAACTGGAAACCGGCGGAAAACGGGGGATGGTGGTGGTAGCCCACGCCGATGATGCGGAATGGGGCTGCGCCGGCACGGTAGCCAAGCTGTGCGCCGCCGGCTGGGAGATGGTGTACGTCCTCTGCACCGACGGCAGCAAGGGCATTGACGACCCGGAAATCAGCAGCGATGAACTCGTCAGGATACGCCAGCAGGAACAGACTAACGCCGGCCGGGTGCTGGGGCTGCGCGAAGTGGTCTTCTTGGGCTACGAAGACGCCATGCTCCAACCCAGCCTGGAACTGCGCCGGGACATTACCCGGGCGATCCGGCGCTACCGCCCGGACTTGTTAATCTGCCAAAACCCGGTGCGGGACCTGGTGGGCCGGGGCTACCTGGGTCATCCCGACCACTTCGCCGCCGGCGAGGCCGCCCTGGCTGCGGTTTACCCCACCGCCCGGGACCGGCTGACCTTTCCCGAGTTGCTGGCAGAGGGGCTGGAACCCCACCGGGTACGGGAGGTGTGGGTAATGGACCGGGAGAACGCCGACCAGTACGTGGACGTTACCGAGCATATTGAAACGGCGGTGGCTGCCCTGTGCGCCCACGCCAGTCAGGTTGCTCCGGAAGATGCCGACCAGCACCTGAAAAATTGGCGCCGCGAAATCGGCGCCGCGGTGGGCTTTCCGTACGCCGAAGCGTTCAAGCGTTTCCGGTTGAGCTAGGGATATTGCGCCATAGCGGGTCGAAGATCTCTGCGAAACGCGGCGACTTCCACCACTCTATGGCCCCGTTCTATGGCGCCGCACTATGGTGGGGAAGAACCCCAGGCTCAGGCAAGGAATTCAGGCCGGTTTGTGAGCAACTACCTTGATGCTGGCGACGTTCAGCGGCGCTCCGGCGTCGTCGAACCGGAGGTCCTCGTCGGTAGTCTCCACCCCGATAAAACCGGCGCGCTGCAAACGTTCCAGGTAAACCGCCTTGTCCTCCGCTCCGCCGATGCAGGCGACCCAGGCCTCGGCATCAGTCCGGGCCGGCCCCTCCGGGCCGAGGGCCACCATATCCGATATATGAATCCGGCCGCCGGGGACCAGCACCCGGAAAGTCTCCCGGAAAACCGCGTCCTTGTCCGGCGATAGACAGATGACACAGTTGGAGATAACCACGTCCATACTGGCATCGGGCAGAGGTATAGCCTCCATTTCGCCCTGGACGAACTCCACGTTGGACAGGCCCGTAGTCGCCAGATTCTTCCGGGCCAAAGCCAGCATATCCGGGGTCAGATCCAGGCCGGTAACCTGGCCCGACTCGCCCACCTGCTGCGCCGCCAGGAAACAGTCGATCCCGCCGCCGGAACCCAGGTCCAGCACCCGCTCCCCGGCCTTCAGTCCGGCCAGGGCGGTGGGGTTGCCGCAACCCGCTGAGGCCGCCACCGCCTCGGCCGGCAGCCCGGCAACCTGCCCTTCATTATAGAGTCGCAAAGCCCGTTCCGTATCCGCCGGGCCGCAGCAGCCGGCGTCGTCGCTGCAACCATCGGCCTCCGCCGGGGTTTCCGGAACCGCCGCCAGTTCGATGACGCCCCGGGCCCGGGCCCCGTACCTTTCCTGCACAAACCGCTTGATTTCATCCGGGTTGGTGGTCATTGCCTTCCTCCTATTTTTCCGCTGCGTTCGGAGTATATAGCTACCGGAAAGAGGAGGTCAACCTTAACCGGAGAGACCTTTCAGCCCGGAGACGCAAGGAGGCCCCAGCGTTTTACGGAGCGACGCCTTCCAGCCACGCACCTGTGAAGTCCGCACCCGCAGCGCTGCGGCAGGAGCCGCCTTGGTCCAACTAATATATATCAACGAATATATGGTAGAATGAGGGCCAGCTATGCCAAGCCAGCAAAATCGGGGGGATTGTGATGATTGACCAAGTAGAGATGATGCAAATAGTCGAGAAATTCCGGGATAACGCCGTGGTAGTGCCGGCGATGCGGGCCAACATCGGTTGGGCCGAGGTATCCAGCAACGTGGCCCGGGACGTTCCGGCCAGCGGCGCCATGGGCAAGACCAACTCCTTTGCCCTGGGCGTAGCCCTGGCCCGGCCCGATGAAAAGGTCATTATATTTGACGGCGATGGCAGCCTGCTGATGAACCTGGGCGCGCTGGTAACCATCGCCAACAAGGCGCCCCGGAACCTGTACCATTTCGTGGTAGATAACGGCGTATATGCTACCACCGGCGGGCAGGAAGTTCCCGGCGCCGAGCAGACCGATTACGCCGGTTTGGGCCAGTCGGCGGGCTATGCCCACAGCTACTCCTTTGACAACCTGGAGGATTTCGCTACTCAGGCGGAGCAGATCCTCAACGAAGAGGGGCCGACCCTGATTGCCGTCAAGACCGTCCCCAACATCCGCTACCCGGAGGAACGGGCCGCCCGCCAGGGTTCCGCCGCCGCCCGCCGCACTCCCCAGGCGATAACGGAGTTGATGGAGGAGTTCGGCCAGCGGTAGCGAGCGGGCTTCCCCGCTTCCCCTGAAACCGTTGCTCAAAACCCTACTTCAACCCGGCGGGTAAAACCCTCCGCGCCCCTCGGCCCGGCCGGGGCCTGACCTCCGCCAGCGGCGCGGTCCCGGCCCCCGCCGGAGGTGGGTGTGGTCCCTGATGACCATTGCATCCGGGCCGGTCCCGGGGCCCGGACGGCCGCCGGCGCCGGGGTCGGGGTCGGCCTGGTGTAGCAGCCCTGAGAACAGAGCGAAGCGGCTCGGCGCCCGGGAAGGCGGTAGGCCGGGAAACCTGGCGGCCGGGCCGCCGATCCTGCCACTGGTCTTGCCAACGGTCTCACCAGTGGAGCAAGGCCGCCACCGCTCCGGTCATAGCCGTCGCCAGGTTGCCGGCCAGGATGGACTTCAGGCCCAGTTGGGCAATCTCCAAACGGCGCTCCGGAACCAGGGCGCCCACCCCGCCCAGCATTATTCCCAGGCTGCCAAAGTTGGCGAATCCGCACAGAGTATAGGTCATAATCAGGCTGCTGCGCGCTCCCAGGCTGCCCGCCGGTAAATCCGCCAAGCGCAGGTAGGCCACCAGTTCGTTCAGAACTATCTTTTCGCCCAGCAGCCGGCCGGCGATAGCCGCCTCCGTCCAGGGAACGCCCAGCAGCCAGACCATCGGCGCCAGGATCCAGCCCAGAACTCGTTGCAGCGTCAGGGGGCTGCCCAGGGCATCCGGGCCCAGCCGCAGGAGAATGTTGGCTAACTCCACCAGCGCCACCAGTACGATGAGCATTCCCACGATGTAGGCCAGCAGGCGCAGGCCGTCAATCACGCCCCGGGTCAGGGCGTCCACCCCGTTTTCATAGATTTGCTCTGCCGGCGGCGGCGTCCCGTCGGCCGGACGATCTCTTTCGCCGGGTATCATAATCCGAGCGATGGCGATGGCGGCCGGCGCGCTGATGATGGAGGCGGTCAGCAGATGCCCGGCAGCATTGGGGATCAGGTCCCGCAGCACGGTGGCGTAGAGAACCAGCACCGTGCCGGCGATAGTCGCCATCCCCCCGGTCATCACGATAAACAACTCGGCCCGGCTCATTCGGGTCAGATAGGGCCGCACCAGCAGCGGCGCCTCCACCATTCCGATAAATACGTTGGCGGCGGTGGCAAAGCTGGCCGCCCCGCTGATGCCCAGCGCCCGGCCCAGGATGTAAGCAAAGCCCCGCACGGCCCAGGGCAGAATCCGGTAATGGTACAGGACGGCGGACAGCGCGCTGATGAGCAGCACCAGGGGCAGGATACGAAAGGCGAACACAAAGGAGGCGTCCGGGCGGGATTCCGCAAAGGGCAGCGGGCCGCCGCCCAGAAACCCGAAAACCAGCGTGGTGCCGGCCTCCGTCGCCTGCTGCAACGCCTGGAGGCCGGCGCCAACCCAGAAAAACGCCAGTTGAGACCCCGGCAGCTTGAGCAGCAGCAGGGCCAGCGCCAACTGGATGGCCAACCCCGCCGCGGTCCCCCGGAGCGGAAAGCGGCGGCGGTTTTCACTGATTCCCCAGGCAAAGGCCACCACTGCCGCCAGGCCCAACAGGGGTTGCAAAGCAGTCAGTAGCGCAATCACCCAGGTTCTATTTCCTCCGAATCCCTCCGAAAGCGCCGGCCCGGCGGCCGGTGTAGCGCCATGGCTTCTTTAACTGGATCGCCGGAACTGGATACCCGGAACCGAAGCGATGCGGGAATGGCGGCTTGGGGGTATCTTTGCGACGGCCTCCCCGGTAGTTGCCACTTCCCCTTTCCCGCCGGCCACCGCAATAGCTGAAACCGCTATAAAACCATCCCCCAGGGAGGCGCCGAACCCCAACGGTTCGGCATCGTGTTTGACAGCGTGTTTGATATTGTGTCCGGTATCGCGTTCAGTACCGTGTTCAGTACCGTACTGCGTCCCCATTCTATGGACAACGGGCGGGAGGGTCAAGCGACAGACGGGCCGGGAGGTGCTAAAATCGTAGGCGATTAACCGACCGAGGATGTTGCCTTATGCCGCAGGACTTCATCTACGTCAAGGGCGCCCGGGAGCATAACCTCAAGAACGTAGAAGTAACCATCCCCCGGGATAAGCTGGTAGTTATCACCGGCGTTTCCGGTTCGGGCAAAAGCTCCCTGGCCTTTGACACCATCTATGCCGAGGGACAGCGGCGGTACGTAGAATCCCTGTCGGCCTATGCCCGCCAGTTCCTGGGCCGGATGGACAAACCCGACGTGGACTATATTGAGGGCCTTTCTCCGTCCATATCCATTGACCAGAAAGGGGTGTCCCACAATCCCCGCTCCACCGTCGGCACCGTTACCGAGATTTACGACTACCTGCGCCTGCTCTTTGCCCGGGTTGGACAGCCCCATTGTCCCAAGTGCGGCCGGCCGGTGGAACGGCAGACGGTGCAGCAAATCGTTGACGCCATCCTGTCCCTGCCCGAGGACAGCCGCATTACCCTGCTGGCTCCCAAGGTGCGCCGCAAGAAGGGCGAACACAAGGACGTCCTCGAGGCGGCCCGCCGCGCCGGGTTTGTCCGCGTCCGGGTCAACGGCGAAATCTTGCTGCTGGAGGAAATGGATAACCTGAACCTGGACAAGCAGAAGTGGCACTACATCGAGCTGGTGGTGGACCGGATCAGCATTCGCCCGGATACGGAACACAGCCGGGTCGCCGAGTCGGTGGAAACCGCCCTGCGGGAGGGCGACGGAGTGCTGCAAGCGTTGCGGCAACCTCGGGAAGAGGGCGCCAAAGCAGAGGAGTTGGTCTTTTCCGAACAATTTGCCTGTGTCCGCTGCGGCACCAGCCTGCCCGAAATCGAACCCCGAACCTTCAGCTTCAACAGTCCCCACGGCGCCTGCCCCCAATGCACCGGACTGGGTTACAAGCTGGAGGTTGACCCTAACCTGGTCATTCCCAACAGGTCCCTGTCCCTGCTGGACGGAGCGGTGGCCGCCTGGGCCCGCACCGGAACCTCCGGCGGTTGGTATCTGAGTATGATGGAGTCGGTGGCCAGGGCCCATGACTTTTCACCCCAGGTTCCGGTCAAAGACCTGAACGACGAACAGCTGAAGGTGATCCTCTACGGCAACAGGGGCCGTAAGGTTACCATCAACCACCGCACCCACAACGGCCGGGTTTACAGCTGGGACACCCGTTTCGAAGGGGTTATTCCCAACCTGGAGCGCCGTTACCGGGAGACCGACTCGGACCATACCCGCCAGGAAATAGAGCGTTACATGACCGCCCGTTCCTGCCAGGGGTGCCGGGGCCAGCGGCTCAAGCCCGAGGCCCTGGGCGTCAAGGTTTGCGGCTTGGGCATAATGGACGTTACGGCCATGAACATCGCTCAGGGTGTGGAGTGGGTGCGTTCCATTGACCCGGATGCCCCCGGCCTTCACCCGGGGCCGATGCTTTCCCGCCGGGACAAGTCCATCGCCAACCAGATACTTAAGGAGATTGAGGGCCGCCTCCGCTTCCTGGAGGGTATTGGGCTGGACTACGTTACCATGAACCGCACCGCCCGCACCCTGTCCGGCGGCGAGGCCCAGCGGGTGCGCCTGGCGACCCAAATCGGTTCCGGTCTTACCGGCGTTCTCTACGTCTGCGACGAGCCGACGGTGGGTCTCCACCCCCACGACGACCACCGGCTGATCGACACGCTGACCCGGCTCCGGGATATGGGGAACACGGTCATCGTGGTGGAACATGACGAGGCGATGATGCGGGCGGCGGACTATATCGTTGACCTGGGGCCGGGCGCCGGCGAACATGGCGGCCACGTGGTAGCCACCGGCGTTATTGACGAGGTAATGCGCCACCCCGGCTCGCTGACCGGCCAGTACCTCAGCGGCAGCAGGCTGATTCCCCTGCCCGAAAGTCGCCGCCCCGGCAACGGCCAGGCGATCACCGTGTCCGGGGCGCGGGAGAACAACCTGAAAAACGTAGAAGTTTCCCTGCCCCTGGGCCTGCTGACCTGCGTTACCGGCGTCTCCGGCTCCGGCAAAAGCACCCTGATTTACGACATCCTGTACAAAAAGCTGGCCCAAACCCTGAACCGGGCCCGGGACTACCCCGGCGACCACGACGCAGTGGCCGGCATCGAGAACATCGACAAGGTGGTCAACATCGACCAATCTCCCATCGGGCGCACCCCCCGCAGCAACCCGGCCACCTACACCGGCGCCTTTACCCCGATACGGGAGTTGTTCGCTTCCCTGCCCGAAGCCCGGGTGCGCGGCTACAAGCCGGGACGGTTTTCCTTCAACGTCAAGGGAGGCCGCTGCGAGGCTTGCCAGGGGGAGGGCTACAACCAGATTGAGATGCAGTTCCTGCCCGATGTAACGGTCCCCTGCGAAATCTGCCAGGGACGCCGCTATAACCGGGAGGCTCTGGAGGTAACCCTGCGCGACCGGAGCATCGCCGACGTGCTGGATATGACGGTGGAGCAGGCCCTGGAGTTTTTCTGGAACTTCCCCCGCATCCGGCCCAAGCTGGAAACGCTGCGGGACGTGGGACTGGGCTACATCCGCTTGGGCCAGCCGGCCACCACCCTGTCCGGCGGCGAGGCCCAACGGGTCAAGCTGGCTACCGAACTGGCGAAACGGGCCACCGGCAAAACCCTCTACTTGATGGACGAACCCACCACCGGCTTGTCCTTCGAGGATTGCGCCGCCCTGCTGCGGGTGCTGCACCGGCTGGTGGACAACCGCAATACGATAGTGTTGATTGAGCATAACCTGGACCTGATTAAAAACGCCGACTGGATTATTGACCTGGGGCCGGGCGCCGGCGATAAGGGCGGCCGGCTGATTGCCACCGGCACGCCGGAACAATTGGCCCAACACCCCGAATCCCACACCGGCCGCTACCTGCGCCCCCTGCTGCCCACTACCGGGATGCTGCCGGTAAACGGGGCAAGAAAGGCAGTGGCGGTAGCGGCGGGGGATGACTAGACGAGGGTATTTCACCGGGGGGTAGCGCCATCGGGCGGCATGGAGAATCTCGGCGGGTCTCTCTGTATCTACCGGTGAAAATCCCGTAAAAGAAAAGAAAGGAGTTTCCATGACCCAGGTATCAACCCGGCAATACGACCTGCTGATTGACGGCCAGTGGCAGCCAGCCCGGAGCGGCGGTTATTTTGACGTGGAAAACCCGGCCACCGGCCAAACCGTGGCCCGGATGGCTAACGCCGGGCCGGAGGACGTGGCCGAAGCCATCGCGGCGGCGGAACAGGCCTTCCGGCACGGCCCCTGGGCCACCCTGCCCGACGCCGACCGGGGCAAGATTCTCTGGCGCATGGCCGATCTGGTGGAGGAGCGCCGGCTGGAGTTGGGTCGGCTGGAGTCCATCTCCAACGGACGCCCCATATCCGAGACCTCCTCCCAGATGCTGGTGGTCGCCAGTTACTTCCGCTACTTTGCCGGTTTCTGCGACAAAATTCAGGGTTCCACCGTACCCACCGACCGGGGTCATTTCAACTACACCGTGCGGGTGCCCCTGGGCGTGGTGGGGCAGCTTACCCCCTGGAACCATCCCTTGATGATTGCCGCCAAGAAGCTGGCGCCGGCCCTGGCCGCCGGCTGCGTCGTAGTCCTCAAACCCTCCGAGTGGGCGCCTTTGACCCCCACGGAGATCGGAAACATCGCCCGGGAAGCCGGCTTGCCTCCCGGCGTCCTGAATATCGTCAATGGCTTCGGCCCCACCGCCGGCAGGGCCCTGGCCGCCGACCCGCGCCTGGGCAAGCTGGACCTCACCGGCGGCACCGAGACCGGCCGGGCGGTGGCGCAACTGGCCGGCAGCAACCTCACGCCGTTGCAGGCCGAACTGGGCGGCAAGGCTCCGGTCATCGTTTTCCCGGACGCCAACCTGGAAGATGCCGTCAACGGCTGTGCCTTTGCCGCTTTTGTGGCCTCCGGACAGACCTGCATCCAGGGTTCCCGGGCCCTGGTGCAGCGGTCAATATACGACCGCTTCGTGAGCCAACTGGCGGAAAAGGCTGCCACCATCCGCCTCGGCGACCCGACGGACTTCCAGACCCAGATGGGGCCGGTGGTTTCCCGGCCGGCCTATGCGCGTATCCTGAAGTACGTGCAGCTGGCCCGGGAGGAGGGCGCAAGGGTGGCCTGTGGCGGCCGGCATCCGGCGGGGGCGGAGTACCAGGACGGGTACTTTATCGAGCCGACGGTGCTGGCCGACGTGCGCCCGCAGATGACGGTGGCCCGGGAGGAAATCTTTGGCCCCGTGGTTTGCGTCATTCCCTTTGACACCGAAGACGAAGCCATTGCCATTGCCAACGACACTCCCTATGGCCTGGGCTGTTCCATCTGGACCGGGGACGTGGCCCGCGCCCACCGGGTCGCCAGAGAAGTAGTCGCCGGGATAATCTGGATTAATGACCATCACCGGCTGCATCCGGCCATACCCTGGGGCGGTTTCAAGGATAGCGGCTACGGTCGGGAGGGCAGCTTCGACTTCATCCACGAATACACCGCCCCCAAGTACGTCTGCGTGCGGGTCGAACCCCAGGGCTTCGACTGGTACGCCGACAGCGGGCCGGGACGGCGGCTGAATTAGGGCGGCCGGCGGCGGCTGGGGGGAGTAGCGGGACTGGCGGGAACCGGGAACCCCAACGGAGTTGGCGCAGCAAACGGATACCCTCTGCGCCAGGTTGCGCCAGCGCTACCAGCGCGCTCCGTTGAATCGCTGGGTCAGGGTTGGCCGGGGGAATCTGCCAACTTTTTCCCGGCCGTGTTAAAATGGCCCGGTCAATACTAAAGTAGTTTACTGGGAGGGTTGCTATGTCCCTGCACTACGACGCTGAAATTCGCATCGCCAAGATTAACATGGGCCCTTACGACAACAACGGTTATATCGTGAGCTGCCCGGAGACCAACGAGGGTGTCATCATCGACACGCCCGCCGAGCCGGAGAAGCTGCTGAATGCCATTGGCGACGTGCAGATAAAGGCTATTCTGATTACGCACAAGCACCAAGACCACCTCCTGGGCTTCGCCGAAATCACTGGCGCCGTGTCCGCTCCGGTAGCGGTGGGCGTCAACGACGTGGACGGGCTGCCCCGGGCGCCGGAAATGGAGTTGAAGGACGGAGATACCATCAAGTTTGGCAACCGGGAAATCCAGGTGCTGGATACTCCGGGCCACACCGAGGGCGCGGCTTGCTACCTGATCGGCAAGCACCTCTTTTCCGGCGACACCCTGTTCCCCGGCGGCCCCGGCAAGTCCCGCAGCCCGGAGGCCCGGCGCCAGATTCTGGACAGCATCAGCCGCAAGCTGCTGACCCTGCCCGATGATACCGCCGTTTACGCCGGCCACGGCGCAGGGGATACTACCATCGGCGAGGCGCGCCGTCGCTACCAGATCTTTACCGCCAAAACCCACTCCGACGACCTCTTCGGCGACATAGATTGGCTGGAGACCGAGTAGGCTCGGCCCGGCCCGGCCCGGGCCGGGGATTTCGGCGGATTGGCTCCGCCCAGGGCAACCACCCCAGGGTGGTTGCCCTGGGCGGGCTACGGATCAAGAAATCAGTCCCGGCGCAGTCAAAATCCGTCGGCCAGCCGCTAATTCCGGATTCGTAATTGTTGAGGTAGTTGATGTACCAGCGCACCGTCCTCGATAACCAGCTACGGGTGCTGACCGCCGCTATGCCCCATTCCACTTCGGTATCTATGACGGTCTCGGTGGGCGCCGGGTCCCGTTATGAGCCTGACGAGTTGGCCGGTCTGTCCCACTTCCTGGAACATTTGCCGTTCAAGGGCACCGAAAGCTGGCCCACCGCCCGTCTGGTCAGCGAAGCTATCGAGGGGGTGGGCGGCGTGATGAATGCCAGCACCGACCGGGAAATCACCGTTTTCTGGTGCAAGGTGGCCCGTCCGCATTTCCCGCCGGCCTTTGCCGTGTTGCTGGATCTGTTGCTCAACCCCCTGCTGGACCCGGAGGAGATGGAGAAGGAACGGGAAGTCATCCAGGAAGAGCTGCGAATGACCTACGACTATCCCTCCCACCGGGTTGACCTGTTGATTGACGAACTGCTGTGGCCGGAGCAAGCCATGGGCCGGGACGTGGGCGGCACTGCCGACTCGGTAAACCAGATCAGCGTTGACGACGTGCGGGAGTATCTGCGGCGGCAGTATAACCCGGCCAACGTGGTGGTTGCCGTTGCCGGTAACATCGACCATCACCAGGTGGTGGAGCTTGCCCGCCAGGCGACGGAGGATTGGCCGCCGGGGGATTCGCTGGACTGGGAGCCGGTGGCCGCCGACCATCGCGCCGGGCCGGTGGCCCGGGTGGAACAGAAACGCGCCGACCAGGCCCATATCTGCCTGGGGCTGCCCGGCATCTCCCTGACCGACCCGGACCGCTATGCCTTGCTGGTTCTCAACGGCATCCTGGGCGATGGGATGAGCAGCCGGTTGTTCCTGAACCTGCGGGAGGAGCAGGGCCTGGCCTATGACGTTGCCAGTTCCCTCAACCACTTCCGGGACTGCGGTTCGTTGGTAGTCTATTGCGGGGTGGAGCCGAAAAAGACCCGGGAGGCGGTGCAGGCGGTAGTGCGGGAACTGGACGGGATGCGCCGCCCCGTCCCCCTGCCGGAACTGAACAAGGCCAGGGAGTTCGCCAAGGGTCGCCTGCTGCTGCGGATGGAAGATACCCGCGCCGTGGCCGCCTGGCTGGGCGCTCAGGAACTGCTGCTGGGCAAGGTTGCCACCGTGGACGACACCGTGCAGAAAATCGACGGGATTACCGTTGGCGACGTAAGCCGGGTGGCCGAAAGGTTGATTGACCCGGACCGGCTTCGGCTGGCGATAGTCGGCCCCCACCGGGGCGAAAAGTCGTTGCAAAAGCTGTTGGCTTTCTAATTCCCCGCCTCAAACTCGGCGATCACCGGGTTATGCAGAATGCCGATGCCGGGGATGTCAACTTCCACCGTATCCCCCGGCTTGATGGCGTGGGTAACGCCGGTGGCGCCGGAAAAGACCAGGTCGCCGGGCCGCAGCGTTACCTGTTGGCTGATGTAACTGACAATCTCCGGGAAGGTGAACAGCATATCCCGAGTATTGCACTGCTGCACCTTCTTCTGATTAATCCGCACCACCAGGTCCAACTCCTGCGGAGCCACCTCCGTTTCGATCCAGGGGCCGACGGGGGCGAAAGTATCGGCGCCCTTGGCCCGCCAGAAGGTCCAGTCGTCCCTTTGCCAGGAACGCTCGCTAACGTCATTGCCGCAGGTATAGCCCAGGATGAATTGATGCGCTCGTTCCGGCGTTATGCGGCGGCAGCTCTTGCCGATGACGGCTACGGCCTCGCCCTCGTAATGCACCTCGCCGGGGGCGTCTTTGGGGATGATTACCGGGTCGCCAACGCCGGTCAGGGCGTTGCGGCCCTTGCGCCAGGGCTGGGGATGCTTTGGCGTCGGGGGCGTCTCCCGCCCGAAAACCGAACCGGCGAACTCCAGGTGGTCCACAAAGTTCAACCCCGGCCCCCACAACTCCCCGGCATCCGTCGGCGGCAGCAGTTTCACCCCGGAAAGGGGATGTCGGGTATCGGTTACACGGAAATTGGTATAAATGCTGCCCCGTATTTCCGCTATCTCCTCACCCAATACCACGCCATACGCTACTCTTCTGCCAGTACGAAACCGGGCAATTTTCATTCGGAGCCTCCAGGGGACGCGGGTAGATTAATCTACAACAGGCCGGCCTTACGGTCAAGGGCGTCAGGCTTTTTTCACCACCGGGTCGCAAAGACTTCCCGGCATTCCGCTGCGTCGCGGTGGTGAAAAAAAGCCGAGTAAGGTACAATGCCCGGAGCTACACCCAGAGCCACTCGAAGCCACCCCACTGGCGGGAAGTATTTATGAAGTTAGGCTTTTTTGTTACCAACCAGTACCTCCCCGGCGAGTCTATGCCCCGGAAAATTGAGGAGAGCGCCGCGCAGGTAAGGGCCGCCCGGGACGCCGGGTTCGACTTGATTTGCACCGGCCAGCATTACCTGGCCGCCCCGTATCAGATGAGCGCCAGTTTCCCCTTGCTGGCCCGCCTGGCCGCGGAAGCCGGCGATCTGGAAGTGGCCGCCACCGTGGTCCTGGCGCCTTTGCATAACCCGGTGGAATTGGCCGAAAGCGTGGCCACCATGGACGCCATTTGCGACGGCCGCTTTATCTTCGGCGTGGGTCTGGGCTACCGGGAGGAAGAATATGCGGCCTTTGGCATTGCGCGGAGCGAGCGAGTAGCCCGTCTGCGGGAAGCGCTGGAGGTGATGAAACTCCTCTGGACTCGGGAGGAGGTGGAGTTTGAGGGCCGGTATTACCGGGTGCCCCGGGTGGCGCCAGCCACTCGCCCGGTGCAGCAGCCCCACCCGCCCATCTGGGTGGCCGCCAACAACGACGCCGCCATCCGCCGCGCTGCCCGTTGGGGTTATCCCTGGCTGGTCAACCCCCATGCCACCCTGAACCTGGTCGCCGGGCAGTGGGCCGGTTACCAGACCGCCCTGGAAAAGGCCGGCCAGCCGCTCCCGGAGGCCCGGCCCATGATGCGGGAGTTGTACGTGGCCCGGGACCGGGAAACGGCCCTGATGGAAAGCGAGCCCTACCTCGCCCCCAAGTACGCCGCCTATGCCGCCTGGGGACAGGACAAAGCCCTGCCCGGCGAAGAGAGCTTTGCCATCCCCTACCAGGACCTGGCCCGGGACCGCTTTCTGCTGGGTTCGCCGGAGGATGTAGCCGGGGAAATCCGCCGCTACGAAAGGGATTTGGGCGTCAACTACCTGATTTTCCGAATGCAATGGCCGGGAATGTCCCAGGAACAGACCCTGCGCCAGATTGAGCTGATGGGCCGGGAAGTAATACCGCAGGTTAAGGGGTAAGGAGGTTTATCCGCGAACCGGCCCGGGGAAAACCTCCCCGCTACGCCAACGACCCCGCCTCCGAATAGACGATATTGCCGTCGGTCAGCACTACCCCGTCCTCGCAGTAACACTCTACCCGCCCGCCCTCGAATTGCTCCTCGTACAGGCGGGCATAGAGGCCGCCCCGGGACAGCAGGTCGGTATGGGCGCCCTGTTCTACCAGTCGCCCCTGGTCGATCACGTAGATTATGTCGGCGGCGATGATGGTGGACAGCCGGTGGGCGATGGCTACGGTGGTGCGGCCCCGCAGCAGAGGTTCCAGCGCCGCCTGTACGTAACGCTCGCTGGCGGTGTCCAGGGCCGAGGTAGCCTCATCCAGGATCAGCAGCCGGGGCTGGTGCAGGATAACCCGGGCGATGGACAGCCTTTGCCGCTCTCCGCCGGACAGCCGGTAACCCCGCTCCCCCACCACGGTGTCATACCCCTCGGGAAATTGCAGAATCCGGTCGTGAATGTAAGCAGCGGCGGCGGCGGCCTCCAGTTCCTCCTGACCGGCCCGGGGGTTGCCGTACAACAGGTTGTCCCGGATAGTGGCGTGGAACAGGTAGCTTTCCTGGGTTACATAGCCGATCAGCCCGGCCAGAGAGGTCAGCTTAATCTGTCGCACGTCCACCCCGTCAATGCTGATGCTGCCCTCGGTGGCGTCATACAGCCGGGGTATCAGGTAGGATATGGTCGTCTTGCCGGCGCCACTGGGGCCGACGAAGGCGGCCAGTTGGCCGGGCCGGATGTCGAAACTTACGCCGTCCAGCGCCCAGCGGGTTTCCAGCTCCCCCGTACTTTCTCGACCGTCGACGCCGGCGCCCGGTGGCTGGTAACCATCGCCCTCGGCCGGCGCAAGGCGGTGCCCCGGCGGACTGAATGCCGGCATAGCTTCCCGGGGCGCGGCGTAATTGACCCGCACCGAGTCAAACTTGATGGCGCCGGCCACCTGCTCCGGCGCCAGTTCGATGGCGTCCGGCGCGTCTACGATTTCCGGCCGGATGTCCAGGTAGCCGAAAATCCGCTCGAACAGCGCCAGGGAGGCTTGCAGTTCTACCGAGACCTCCAGCAGTCGCCCAATGGGGAAGTAGAGCCGGCTTTGCAGCGTGGTAAAAGCTACGATGGTGCCGGGCGATACGGTGTTGACGTTCCCGCCGGCCAGCAGGTAGCCGGCCAGCAGGTAGATGACCACTGGCGACAGGGAAAAGAAGACCTGCATCAGGGTAAAGAAGGACTGCCCGGTCATCTGCTGCCGGATTACCAGGTCGGAGAGTTTCTGGTTTTCCTGGTGGAAGCGTTCAATCTCCCGGCTTTGCCGCCCGAAAAGTTTTGCCAGCATTATGCCGGAGATGGAGAGGGTTTCCTGGGTAATGGCCGTTACCTCGGCGGTGGACTGCTGGGTCTCCGCCGCCACCGCCCGTCGCCTGGCCCCGACTAACTTGCTCAGGAGGAAGAAAAAGGGCGCCGTTCCCGCCGCTACGATGGTCAGTTCCCAGGACAGCACCAGCATGGCAATCAGAGTGCTGACGAGAATGACGGTGTTGGAGAGTACGTCGGAGACGGTGTTGGTTACCACCCGCTGCACGCCGCCCACGTCGTTGGCGACCCGGGACTGGATTTCGCCGGTACGGGTGCCGGTGAAAAACCCCAGGGACAGGCTTTGCAGATGCCGGTACAGCGTATCCCGCAAATCCCGCATTACCCGCTGCCCCACCTGGTTGGTCAGGTAGGTTTGGACAATGCCCAGGCCGCCGGTAACCACGGTAATACCGGCCATCACCCCGCCCAGCAGCCACAGCAGGTTCAGGTTCGGCCCCCCGCCGGGAAAGAGGGCCGAGTCGAACACCACCTGAATCAGTACCGGGTTCACCACGCCCAGCCCGGCGGTAACCAGAATCAGCAGCCCCACCAGCGTTACCTGTGGGGAATAGGGCCGAAAGGCAGCAACTATCCGGGGGGTAAGCCGGGGCGCTGGGGTGGCGGAGGTTGGGGTATCATTTACCATAATTCAACTAAATTTACTACACCGGGAAGGTTTTTTCACCCAGCGGCGCAGAGAACCCGGAGCTACACCGAGACTTTTGTACGCCTCCGGGCAAGCCTCGTCTCCGGAGGGAAAGAATGGCCGCTACACCTTGCCGAATCATTCAGTCGCGCCAGTTTCGGTTTCTGTAAATCACCCTCGGCCAATTGGAAGGGCGTTCAATTGCACTACTAAGGTCTCTTTCATTCCTTACTGACGTTTGCTACTGACGTTTGCTCCGGCGCCCCACCGGTCAAAGCAACTTGACGGCGGCCACGGCCAGCGCGGTGGCCGCAATGATGGTAGCGATGGTCCAGCGAGTGCTGTTGACCTGGACCCGCTCAATAAGGACATTCTGGTTGGCGATGAGAATTTTCAGTTCGGCGATGGAGGCGTTAACATTGGCAATGTTTTCAGCAATGGAGAGGTTCACGTTGGCAGCGTTTTCGGCAATGGAGAGGTTCACGTTGGCAATGTCTTCTTTGGTTGCCAGGTGCTTGTAGGCCTCTTCCAGTGTGGCTACCCGTTCCGGCAGGGTCATATTCTCCGTAGTCATATATCAACTCCTGGCTTATTCCCAGATCTTAGGGGTACATCACCTCCGGCTTTTAACCAAGTTAGCTCAATCTCTCCCAACGGTCCTGTTTGATACCGGCGCTGGCAGCCCGCAACTCCCGGAACTGCGGTGGCCGGCTCCCTGTCTATGGCATCTATGGCGGGCGGCGGCCTCGGTGGCGGTCAAAGCAACTTGACGGCGGCCACGGCCAGCGCGGTGGCCGCAATGATGGTGGCGATGGTCCAGCGAGTGCTGTTGACCTGGACTCGTTCAATAAGGACATTCTGGTTGGCGATGAGAATTTTCAGTTCGGCAATGGAGGCGTTGACGCTGGCAATGTTTTCAGCAATGGAGAGGTTCACGTTGGCAATGTCTTCTTTGGTTGCCAGGTGCTTGTAGGCCTCTTCCAGTGTAGCTACCCGTTCCGGCAGGGTCATATTCTCCGTAGTCATAGAACAACTCCTGGCTTATTCCCAGATCTTGGGGGTACATCACCCCCGGCTTTTAACCAAGTTAGCTCAATCTCTCCCACTTGTTTGATGCCGGCGCTGGCCTCCCGAAACTCCCGGAACCGCGGCGGCCGCTTCCCTGTCTATGGCATCTATGGTGGGCGGCGGCCTCGGTGTAGGTCAAAGCAACTTGACGGCGGCCACGGCCAGCGCGGTGGCCGCAATGATGGTAGCGATGGTCCAGCGAGTGCTGTTGACCTGGACCCGCTCAATGAGGACATTCTGGTTGGCGATGAGAATTTTCAGTTCGGCGATGGAGGCGTTAACATTGGCAATGTTTTCGGCAATGGAGGCGTTGACGCTGGCAATGTTTTCTGCAATGGAGAGGTTCACGTTGGCAGCGTTTTCGGCAATGGAGAGGTTCACGTTGGCAATGTCTTCTTTGGTTGCCAGGTGCTTGTAGGCCTCTTCCAGTGTGGCTACCCGTTCCGGCAGGGTCATATTCTCCGTAGTCATAGAACAACTCCTGGCTTGGTCTCATCTCTATGGGGGTACATCGTCCCCGCTTTTGATCAGGTTAGCTCAATCTCTCCCACTTGTTTGATGCCGGCGCTGGCCTCCCGAAACTCCCGCAACCGCGGCGGCCGCTTCCATGTCTATGGCATCTGTGGCAAGTAGCGGCCTCGGTGGCGGTCAAAGCAACTTGACGGCGGCCACGGCCAGCGCTGCTACGGCAACCATGGTTGCTATCGTCCAGCGAGTGCTGTTGACCTGGGCTCGCTCAATGAGGACATTCTGGTTGGCGATGAGAATTTTCAGTTCGGCGATGGAGGCGTTGACGCTGGCAATGTTTTCAGCAATGGAGGCGTTGACGCTGGCAATGTTTTCGGCCAAGTCCTCTCTGGTTGCCAGGTGCTTGTAGGCTTCTTCCAGTGTAGCTACCCGTTCCGGCAGGGTCATATTCTCCGTAGTCATAGAACAACTCCTGGCTTGGTTTCATCTCTATGGGGGTATATCGTCCCCGGCTTTTGATCAGGTTAGCTCAATCTCTCCCACTTGTTTGATGCCGGCGCTGGCCTCCCGAAACTCCCGGAACCGCGGCGGCCGCTTCCCTGTCTATGGCATCTGTGGCGGGTAGCGGCCCCGTTTCGGTCCCGGAGCGAGAACGGTCAGCAGCGCCGCCGCCGCAATCACACTTCCGCAAAGTAGTTGGCGTCCAGCTTCTTGATCTCGTAAGTCGTCTCCGGTATAAGGCCAACGTTATGTTTAATCATCAGTTGCGCCAGTTCGGGCCCGTCAATGAGCCGTATTATCTGGTTGCCCAGGGAAATCGTGTTGGCTTGCTGGCGCGCGGCGGCGCTGAAAGCTGCGGTGGTAATAAAAACCCCTTTGGTCGCCCCTTTGGCAATCAGACTGCCGGAAAAATTGCGAATCTCGGGCTCTGAGACCAGCCCGCTGGTGTATTTCTTGGCCTGAACGTAAACTTTTTCCAGGCCCAGAGTGTCCTGATTGAGAATGCCGTCGATACCCTGGTCACCGCTGTATCCCTTGTCCCGGGAGATTTCGCCGTAACCCAGCCGCTCCAATAGCCGGTTCACCAGCCGCTCAAAATTTTCCGGGCTGATGGCCTTCACCGTCTCCAGAACCTCATCTTCCAGGCTGTCCAGATATTCCCGGTAGCTTCGGCCCATTTGTTCATCAGGGCTAATGTCTTCAATGACGGTGGGATCGGCGTCCCCTTCATCATCTGTACACATTCGCTTCAAATCAGATAAGGGAATTATCCCGGAGCGGGTCGAGAGGAAGTGTCTGCCTTCCGGGGTAATCTGGAACTCTCCTCTTGCCGGGGAGTGGAGCAGACCGGCCTGCTTCAGGTAGAATACGGCCCAGTCAGTACGGTTTCCGAAGCGAGACTGACGGCCAGAGGACAACATTTCCCTTTGCTCCGCCTCGGTGATATTCAATCGGTCAATCAGCCGATTCACCGCCTCGCGGCGGGACAGACTCCGGCCCAATTCGTTGGCAAGTTCCAGGACCGGCCGGTGGAGTTCGCTTTGCGTTGGTATTGCCATTGGCTTCCCCTCCAGGCCATTACCAGGTCATTATCGGTAGTTGGTTATGATACACTACCCGCGGCTATGGTACACTACCTCTTGCCCTTCACGCGGGCAACCCAATTCCCCTAATGGAGTTCTAGCCGATGGCGCCACCGGGAGATATTTTCGGACTGATACCCGTCTGGGTGGGCGTTTACCTGGCGCTGCTGGTTACCCAGGCTTTGGCCGGTTATCTAGCCTGGCGGCGGGTGATTCACCTTATTCGCCAGGGGCGGAGCGTGGCCCGGTTTGACCGGCCCGGGGAGCGGCTCCGGGGCGCGTTGGGGATTGTGCTGGGACAGCGCAAGGTCTTGCAGCGCGTCGGCTCGGTGGACGCCCGCAGCCGGTCAATTGACCTGGCCGGCCTGGGCCACGCCTTCGTCTTCTGGGGATTCCTGTCCTTCTCCCTCAGCTACCTCATCTTTATCTTTGGCGGCTCCCTGTGGCCCCCTCTGGGGGAGAGGCTGCTCACCGCCACCGGAGTCAAGGTTTACAGCGTCTATCTGGACCTTTACGCCGTGCTGATTCTGATGGCGCTGGCCTGGATGTTTGCCCGGCGCTGGGCGGCCCGTCCCTACCGCTTGAGCTTTGACCTGACCCGGAATATAGACGCGGTAATCGTGGTAGGCCTTACCGCCGCCCTGATGGTGGCTACCCTGCTGGTGCACGCCTTCTACGTAGCCGCCGGGGGCAGCGGCCCGGAGGCGGCGGTCCTCGTGGGCGGCGCTCTGGGCCGGGCCTTCACTGCGATGGGCCTGAGCGCCGGCGCCGCCGGCCTGCTGCATGCCCTCGGCTGGTGGCTGCACCTGGGCATCATCCTGGGCTTTGGCATTTACATTCCCACCTCCAAGCACATTCACATGCTGGGCGCGCCGCTGAACGCCTACTTCCGCTCCCTGGAACCCCGGGGAACGCTGGCGCCGATCGACCTGGAAAACGCCGAGCGGTTCGGCGCCGGGCGGGTGCAGGATTTCACCTGGAAGCAACTGCTGGACGGCTACGCCTGCGCCGTCTGCGGCCGCTGCACCGACGCCTGCCCCGCCAACGCCACCGGCAAAATCCTGTCGCCGATGCATATCGTGGAGAACCTGAAAGAGCATATGCTGACCATCGGCCACCAGGGGCCGCGCCACCCGGAACACGTGGAGCCGACGCCCATCATTGATCACGCCATACCGGAACAGATGATTTGGGACTGTGTCTCCTGCGGCGCCTGTATGGAGGAGTGTCCGGTAGTGGTGGAGCATATCCCCACCATAATGGACCTGCGCCGCAACCTGGTGCTGGAGGAGTCCCGGATTCCTGAAACCGGAATGAACGCCCTGCTCAGCATGGAGCAGCGGGGCCATCCCTGGCGCGGCACCCAGTTCTCCCGCACCGATTGGGCGGAGGGGCTGGGGGCGCCGACTCTCGCCGAAAGGCCGGATGCGGAAATCCTGTTCTGGGTGGGCTGCACCGCCGCCCTGGAGCAGCGCAGCCAGGGAACCGCCCGTTCCATGGTTAAGGTCCTGAAGGCCGCCGGCGTGGACTTTGCCATCCTGGGCGACGAGGAAACCTGCACTGGCGACCCGGCCCGGCGCATGGGCAACGAATACCTGTTCCAGTTGCTGGCCGGCCAGAACATCGCAACCCTGAACGCCTACCGGGTCAAGAAGATAGTTACCATCTGTCCCCACTGTTTCAACACGATGCGCAACGAGTATCCCCAGCTCGGCGGCGAGTACGAAGTGCTGCACTACAGCCAGTTCGTAGATGAGTTGATTGTTCAGGGGCGGATTAAGCCGATTAAGATGATGAACGTCAACGTGGCCTATCACGATTCCTGCTTCCTGGGGCGGCATAACGGCATTTACGAACAGCCCCGCAACATTGCCCGTTCCATCCCCGGGCTGCGGCTGACGGAAATGGAGCCTCGCTGCCGGGAGCGGGGGTTTTGCTGCGGGGCCGGCGGCGGCCATATGTGGATTGAGGAAAGCCAGGGCCAGCGCATCAACCACGCCCGCACCGACCACTTTCTGGAAACGGACGCCGATACCGTCGGCGTCTCCTGCCCCTTCTGCCTCCAGATGTTGACCGAGGGTATCCAGGCCAAAGGCAAAGACAACGCCAAGCAAGCCAAAGATGTGCTGGAGATTCTGGCCGAGAGTTTGGGGGATTAGAGAATGCCGGCGTGAAGTGGATTAACTGGCGTGAACGGAGGCAGCGGAGCTGCGCCGGGTAGAATTGCGCCCCTGCTGCTGCGGCGAAACCGCCCGACCCGACTCGCCCTCCCTTTGGCCGGCGCGGGGTAGTAATCCCCTTTGCGGAAACAACGGCGCCGGCCGCGCCCGGGGCGGCCTGACCGGTATTTTCCGGCAGCTTGACGCTACTGCTGCGGAAGTTTCAGGAAATAGACAGGTGAAACCATTATGCTCCAACCAGCCCCTTTCTCCCTGCTGGTGATTCCCGACGATGAGCCGCCGGTACTGTCCGGGACGCCGCTGGAAGCCCGCGTCCGCTCCCTGGCCGACCGGGTGGAATGGCACGTTACCCGGCCGGCCGGCGATGCGGATACCATCGCTCGCATCCGGGAGGCCGACGCGGTGCTCAACATCCGCGCGGCGGTGCCGTTCCCCCGCAGCGTCCTGGCCGCTTGTCCCCGCCTGAAGATCCTTTCCGTCTGGGGCGCCGGCGTGGACCACGTGGACCTGGTTGCCGCCGCCGGACTGGGGATTACCGTGTCCAACACCCCGGGTTATGGCGCTCCCTACGTCTCCGAACACGCTCTTGCCCTGGCTTTGGCCGTGTCCCGCCGCATTGTGCGGAACGACCGGCGGATTCGGGAAGGAGGCTGGACGGAAGGTTTTGTTGATGAATTGTACGGCAAGACCCTGGGCGTGGTCGGCGCCGGCGCCATTGGGCAGCGGATGATGCAGCTGGGCCGGGGTATCGGGATGAAGGTCATCGCCTGGACGGTGCACCCCAGCCCGGAGCGGGCGGCGGAATACGGCGTGGAGTTCCTTTCCCTGGAGCAGTTGTTGCGGCAGGCGGACGTGGTGTCGTTGCACGTGGCCCTGTCGCCCTTGACCGAGGGTCTTATCGGGCGAGAGCAATTGGCCTGGATGAAACCCGGCGCCATCCTGGTCAACGTGGCCCGGGGCGCGGTGGTGGACGAGGCGGCGCTGCTGGAAGTTTTACAAGAGGGGAAAATAGGCGGCGCGGGTCTGGATGTTTTTGAGGCCGAGCCTTTGCCCGCCGCCCATCCCTTCACGATGCTGGACAACGTGGTACTGTCGCCCCACGCAGGCAGCATGGCCTACAACGGCACCATGCGGGGTTTGGAAATGTCCGTGGAAAACCTGGAGAGCTTCGTCGCCGGCCGCCCGGTCAACGTAGTCGCCCGGGGCCGCCGAGGCTGACCAATGCCTTCCGGCTGGTTATGGCAGGATTTGTTCGGTGGCCCGACGTTCCGGCGGTTCTGCTACTGCTGGCGGTGGCGGGCATGGGGCTGACGGCGCAACTGGATCGGTGGTTCGTCTTTTTCCCTACCGCCGCGATTGAGCGAACTCCCGCCAGCGTCGGCCTGCCCTTTGAAGACGTTTACTTTGAGGCCGAGGATGGCGTAAGGCTGAACGGCTGGTACGTTCCGGCCCCGCCCGGCGCAGCAGCCAGCCCGGGCCCAGCCCCCCTGACCTTTCTCTGGTTTCACGGCAATGCCGGCAACCTGAGCCATCGGGTCGAGGACCTGGCGACGCTCCACCGGCGGTTGGGCCTCAACCTGTTTATTTTCGACTACCGGGGCTATGGCAACAGCGGGGGCCGGCCCGCGGAGGCCGGCCTCTACCGGGACGCCCGGGCGTCCTGGAGCTATCTGACGTCCCGGCCCGATGTGGCCCCGGAGCGGGTGGTATTCTTTGGCCGCTCCCTGGGAACCTCCGTGGCCGTGGAACTGGCCGCCGAGCTGCCCCCCGGCAGCCAACCCGGTGGGGTAATTCTGATTTCGCCCTTTACCAGCCTCGGCGATATGGCGCGCCGCTTGTATCCCTGTCTGCCTTTGCACTGGCTGGCCGGCGACCGGTTCAACACCCAGGCCCGCATCGGCCGCGTCCACCGCCCGCTGCTGCTGATCCACAGCGAACAGGATGAGATAGTTCCCGTAGCGCAGGGGCGGCGACTGTTCCGGGCCGCCAACCCGCCCAAAGACCTGCTGCTTTTGCCCCGCGCCGGCCACAATGACCACCTGGACGGGGGAGATGCGGAGCTGTGGGCCGGGCTGGAAGGCTTCCTGGATTCCCTGCATCACCTGCATCAATAGAGGGTGCCCGGCGACGCCGCAACGCGCCGAGGGAGTATATCGCCCCGGGCGTATCGCTGCGGCGCTGCGGCTCCGTGGGAACCCCGGCCCCTACTGGATTGGACCCGGCGGCTTTACCTGTTCCATCAGGTTGTTGTTCCACTCCCCTTCCACCGACAGAATGGCTTTGGCGTCATAGAGGAAAGCCTCGATGAGGTTGTGGGACAGGTAAACATAAGTTCCCGGCTGTTGCAGATAGTGGATGGACGCCGCGGCCGAGCCGGCGGCGATGTCCCAGGATTCCAGGTCCACTTTGGGCGGGTTGTTGAAACCGCCCCGCTCCCAGACATAGTCGCCGTGCCCGCCAATCAGGTGGGGGTAGGACTGGCGGTTGGCCTGGGCGTGGACCAGCAGCACCCGCTCTCCCACGTTGGCGGTCAGGGCGCCGTCCCCCTGCAAGGTTCCGGTAGCGCCGTTGAACACTATGTGAGTCGGTTTCAGCGTCGCCATAGCCTCCAGGTCGTCGGCCAGGGATGCCGAGGGGGTGTCGTAGCGCTTGAAGTTGCCCTCCGCATCCCGGGGGATGTAATAGTCCTGCTCACCGATATAATAGGCCCGGTCGTAGCGGAGCGGGTTGCCGGCCGGGTCTTTCAAGCCTTCCCGGGGCAGCACCATAATGGCGCCGTTCATCCCGTGGGTAACGTGCCAGGGCACCATCGTCCCCCCCGGGGCGCAGTGATAGACGAACACGCCGGCTTTGGTGGCCCGGAAACGCAGCACTACCTCCTGCCCCGGCCCCACGTGGGTCAACTCGCCGCCGCCCAGGGCGCCAATGGAGGCGTGAAAGTCGATGTTGTGCAGCAGTTGATTGCTGGCCGGGTTCACCAGGGTCAGCTCAATATAATCGCCCTCGTGTACCACGATCATCGGTCCCGGCACCGAGCCGTTGAAGGTGAAGGCCCAGACGAAGACCCCCGGCGCGATTTCAGCCTCCGTCTCACTCACAACCATCCGAACCTGCACCACCTTGGGGTCGCCGGTGGCGACCTGCTCATGCCGGGGCAAGGCCGGCGGCGCGACCAGTTCCTGGGTAACCCGTTCCAGGCCGGCGATGTCCTCCGGTTCCCAGGTCGTCGGCCCGGTCCAGTAGGCCGTCCCACTGCCGGCAGCGCTGCCACTGCCGTTACTACCGTCAGCGCAGGCGACTGCGCTTCCCCCAGTCGCCAGTAGTACCAGGAGAGCCATGACCGGCCAAAAAGGTTTTGGCAGCCCGTTCCGATGTAACATAAAGCCTCCAAGCCAACCCCGGTTCGTGCCCGGTATATTGGACTGGATATTGTAAAATTTGATACTATTTGCGTCAATCTATTTTATATTATCCAGGTAGGACAGAACAGAAACAGAGAACGAAAACAGCGTCTTAATCCCCGGGGCGATTAGGGGGCAGCGGTGACGACACCGCCAGGGCAGCCCCCATTAGGGTGATTGCCTGGTGGCGCGGGTTGACCGGGCCAACCTGACCAGGTACAACGTGAACGAGGTGATTGCCCGGTGGCGCGGGTTGACCCTCCCCCTCTCCCGGCCGAACCGGGGCCGGATTTAACCCGGCGGTTACGCTCGTCCCGGTCAGCTCCATTCCGGGCGATTGACATACCGGAGCGGCCCCCCTATTATGCCCCTACACTCTAAGCATTGGAGAGGTGGGAAATGGCAACGGACCAGAAGCTGGAACTGGAGATTCTCTACTGCCAGGATTGAGGCCATGCCCTGCGCGCTGCCTGGATGGCAGGCGAAGCCTTGAGCCGGGCCGGCGAACAAATTGCGGCCTTCAAGCTCACCCCGGGGCCGCACGGCAAGTTTGACGTCATCGTTGACGGCGACGTCGTAGCCGAGCACCGCCACGAACCCAACGCCCATATATTCCCCGACCTGCAAGACTTGATGCGGGCCATCGCCGACCGCACCGGCCGGCCCGTCGGCCACTAGGCGCCGGCTACCCAGAGACGGCCACCTAGTACTAGTACCCGTACCGGCGCCTGTACCGGTACGGGTACGGTACAAGTGTACAGGTACTGGAGTCGGGGCATTGCGTTACCGGCTTACCGGCTCGGCGCCCTTAAAGTCCTCAAGAATACCGGGGCGGGTCGGCCAACCCGTCCCGTACGGTTTACCCCGCCCGCGCTCGCCCTCGCGCCGCCCTATACCCCGGATATTAGCTCCACCTGGTAGTCCAGCAATTCCAGGTCCGGGCGGGTTCGCTCCACAAACGACACTACCTGGGACAGTATTTCGTTAGCATGGGCCGCCTCGCTGCTGGTGGCGCATACCAGCAGGGTTAGCCGTTGCCACCGGGCATTGTCCGCATCCTCCGCCACCGCCACGTTGAATTTGTTGCGTATCCGGGTGGTCAGGGAGCGGGCGGCCTGCCGCCGGCTCTTCAGGCTCTGCGATTCCGGCAGACGCAGGGTTAAACGACAAGCTCCAATGTGCAATTCTTTCCCCCGGCAGCTGCGGTTGCAGCGGTAGGTTATATCGAGATTATCATAGCTTAACCGACGGGCGCTTTCCCGCCCACCCCGGCGCCGGTTTCCTGGAAGAAGGGGAAGGCCGGCCGGGAAACTCCCCGGTTGTTGGAAGGCGTCCGGTTTACTGCGGCGGTTGCCCCGGTACGACCGGTCTGGACCGTGGTGCGGCCGGTTCCGGTAGCCTGATTCAAGGTTGCCCCGGGCCCGACCGGTCTGGACTGGACTGGGTGGGACCGGGGCGCTTTATAGAGTGGTTGCCCCGGGACTGACCAGTCTTGACGCACTACCAGCTACAATATAGATTATAGACTAGATTGGCCGGAATGGAGTCCGATTCAGGCTGGCGGCCATAAACGTCAATGTCTTCCGGGGAAATGCCAAGCCGCTTCAAATCGTAATCTTCACCGCAGTCCTTCGTCGCGGCGCTTCGGTTGAAGGGGGCCAGGGGGGTATGCCGGAAAACTTTCCCCAGGGTGAACCGGGGCGAAACGAAGTCCCCGAAGTAGTTGTCGGCCGGTTGCCCCAATACGTCCGCACCCTTAGCCAACTCCTGGAGGACGGCGTCCAAATCGCCAACTCCCAGCAGTTGGGCGAAAAGCTGCAAATCACCCCGGCCCAGATCCGCAAGGACCTCAGCTATTTTGGCCGGTTCGGCAAGCAGGGCCGGGGCTACCGGGTGCAGCATCTGCTGGACGAGTTGAAACAGATCCTGGGTCTTACCAGCCGTTGGAACGTGGCGGTCGTTGGTGTCGGCCGGCTGGGCCGGGCCATTCTCAACTACCCGGGATTTACCCCGGACGGGTTCCAGTTGGTCGCCGCGCTGGATGATAACCCGGAGGTGGTGGGCCAGCAGGTGGGCGGCTTGACGGTATTGCCGGTGGGCAACCTGGCCGAGGTGGTCAACCAGAATCAGGTCAGCATTGCCATCGTAGCGGTGCCGATCGCCCACACCCAAGCCGTCATCGACCGGGTAGTGGAATGTGGCGTCCGGGCCATACTCAACTATGCACCCATCAGTCCCCAGGTGCCGCCGGGCGTAAACGTCCGCAACATTGACCCGGTGCTGTCCCTGCAATCAATGACCTACTACCTGTCTAACGACTTTAACGAAGGCAGGAGCGGGGTTTAACCGACTGGGAGGCCTGGAGGGTGTTCCCCCGCCCCGGGGGGGGGGGTAGCCGGCGGGCGCATCAGCCGTTGGACTTCGTACAACGTATTCCCTCGCACTAGGGGGGTAGCCCTTTGCTTTTGCCGCGGCCCCTGCTTCAGCCGGGGTATTCCCGCCCTGGTGGGCGGTAGTTAGCCCAACGGGACTTCGCTGATGGTGGAGCGCATATCGCCCCGGGGCCGGCGGCGGCGCACGATATTCAGCCGCATCTGCGCCCGGCGCATGGCGGCGGCGGCGCGGGCCAACTCCAAATCTGAGGAGCGGTTCTGTATCCGCTCCCGCGCCCGCTCCATAGCCGCCAGGGCCCGTTCCTCGTTAATCTCCTGGGAATACTCGCAGGCTTCGGCCAGGATGGTTACCTTGTTGCCCATCACTTCCATAAAACCGCCGGTAACCGCCAGATAAGAGGGTTCCGGTTCTCCGCCCTTGCGCACCAGGATTTCCCCGGGCTGCAAGGCGGTCATCAGCGGCGCATGGTGGGGCAGGATGCCCAACTGCCCCTCGATTCCGGGAGCCACCACAACATCCACGTCGGCGGCGTAAACCTCCCGCTCGGCGGTGATAATTTCCAGTCGCATGGGGGCCATAGCTGTTTGCTCCTTGCCGGAGACTTTGGGTTCTCTTATCCGAATATCGGAGGGCAGAGGCCTTCCTGTAGGGGCAGCACGGGTGATTGCCTGGTCTAGCTCGGCGTCCCGGCCGCCATCTGCTCCGCCCGTTCGATCGCTTCGTCGATGGTTCCTACCATGTAGAAAGCCTGCTCCGGCAAATCGTCGTGCTTGCCCTCCAGGATTTCCACGAAGCCCCGCACCGTTTCCCGCAGCGGCACGTACTTGCCCGGCTGGTTGGTGAAAGCCTCGGCCACGAAGAAGGGCTGGGTCAAAAACCGCTGTATCTTGCGAGCGCGGAACACCGTTTGCCGATCCTCCTCGGAAAGCTCCTCGATACCCAGGATGGCGATGATGTCCTGCAAGTCCCGGTAACGCTGCAACACCTGCTGCACCCCCCGGGCTGTCTGGTAATGCTCATCGCCGACGATGCGCGGCTCCAGGATGCGGGCGAAGGAGGCCAGCGGGTCCACTGCCGGGTACAACCCCTGGGCCGCCAGCGACCGCTCCAGGGAAACTACGGCGTCCAGGTGGCCGAAGGTGGTTACGATACCCGGGTCGGTATAGTCGTCGGCCGGCACATAGATGGCCTGGAAGGAGGTGATGGAGCCGGACTTGGTGGAGGTAATCCGCTCCTGGAGGGCGCCCATCTCGGTGCTCAGGGTGGGTTGATAACCCACTGCCGAGGGCATCCGGCCCAGCAGGGCTGACACTTCCATGCCGGCCAGGATGTAACGGTAAATGTTGTCGATGAAAAGCAGTACGTCCTGGTGCTGTTCCTCCCGGAAGTATTCGGCCATGGTCAACCCGGTCAAGCCGATGCGGGCGCGGACGCCGGGAGTTTCATTCATCTGGCCGAAGACCAGCACGGTGCTGTCCAGCACGCCGGAGTCCTGCATTTCGTGCCACAGGTCATTGCCCTCCCGGGAGCGTTCCCCCACGCCGGCGAAGACGGACACGCCCTGGTGTACGGCGCCAATGTTGCGGATCAGTTCCTGGATGATGACCGTCTTGCCCACGCCGGCGCCGCCGTAGGCTCCCACCTTGCCGCCTTTGGGGAAGGGAGTAATCAGGTCGAAAACCTTGATGCCCGTCTCCAGAATCTGGATCTCCGGGTTCTGGTCGTCGAAGGCCGGGGCGCTGCGGTGAATCGGCCAGCGCTGCCCGGCTTCCACCGCGCCCAGGTTGTCCAGGGGGGCGCCGGTAACGTCGAAGAGGCGGCCCAGGGTTTCCGGCCCCACCGGAACCGTTACCTTCTGTCCGGTGTCGGCCACGTCGATTCCCCGGGCCAGGCCGTCGGTGGAACCCAGGGCCAGGCAGCGGGCCCAGTTGTTGCCGATGTGCTGCTGAACTTCCAGCACCAGCCTTTCACCATTGTTGTCCAGTTCCAGGGCATCGAACAAGTTGGGCAATTGCTCTGGCGGAAACTCCACGTCCACCACGGTGCCAATTACCTGCACGATTTTTCCGGGCATAAACTTGACCTCCCTAGGCCTTCAGGTTGTTGCGCTGCGTCCCGGTCCCGGCTCTTTCCTCCAGGGAAGGGGCTGCCGGGCGCGATCTACCCTCTCTACCCCTCTAAAGCAATCTGGCCGCCGACCAGGTCCAGCAGTTCGTTGGTGATGCTGTCCTGGCGCAGCTTGTTCATAACCAGGGTCAGGTCGCCGGCCAGGGACTTGGCGTTGTCGGTGGCATTGCGCATCGCCACCATCCGGGCCGACTGTTCGCTGGCAATGGATTCCAGCAGGGCGTGATAGACTTCCATATCCACGAACTGGGGCAGCAGGGAACCCAGCACGGTTATCGAATCCGGTTCGTAAATGTAGCCGGAACGCTCGGAACCGGACAGGGCGGCCGGCGCTACCGGCAGCAACTTTTCCACCACCGGCTCCTGGGACATAGTGGAAACGAACCGGGTATAAATCAGGTAAACCTCGTCCATTTCCCCATTGATGAAGTTGTCGATGAGCAGCCGGGAAATGGGTATGGTGTCGGCGACGGTGGGCCGGTCGCCCAGGTCGGCGAACACGGCCAGCAAGTCCTGGCCGTAGCGGACCATAAAGTCCCGCCCCTTGCGGCCCACGGCGATGCTGCGGGTGGGCGCCGACTGCTCCAGAATGAACTGGGCTACCCGCCGGTTGATGGTGGAGTGCATCCCGCCGGCCAGCCCCCGGTCCGGGGTGATTGCCAGCAGGCCGATCCGACGGACGGGGCGCACCTCCAGCAGGGGGTGCAGCGTCGCTCCCTCCTCCTGGGGCTGGGCCGCCAGATGGGCGATGACTTCGTAGATCTTTTCGGCGTAGGGCCGCCCCTGCATGACCGAGTTTTGGGCGCGGCGCATTTTGGAGGCGGCAATCAGCGACATAGCGTTGGTTACCTTGCCGGTGTTTTCCACGCTGCGGATTCGCCGCCGTATGTCCCTTACGCTTGGCATCCTGTTCTATCCCCGGTTTTCTGCGTTTGCCCCGCGTCCTTGCCGTCTCGGTAGGGAGAGTCCCTTTCACCGCTCACCGCAGAGACGCCCGGGAACGCAGCGATTTACAGAGTTTTACTCTAGCTGAAGGTGGCCTTGAACTCGTTGATGGCGGTGGTCAGCCGGGCCGATACGTCATCCTCCAGCCTTCCGGTGTCGGCGATGCTCTGGCCGAGGTCCGGGTGGGCGCTGCCCAGGTAGCTCAAAAGCTGTTCCTCAAAGGCGGCGCAACGTTCCAGCGGCACATCGTCGGTCAGGCCGGCGTTTACTGCGAAGAGAATCATCACTTCCTGCTCCAACCGCAGGGGTTGATACTGGGGCTGTTTCAGGACCTCGGTGGAAAGCTGGCCCCGGGCCAACTGGGCGCGGGTCGTCGCATCCAGATCCGAGGTGCCGAACTGGGCAAAGCTGGCTAGTTCCCGGTACTGAGCCAGGTCCAGGCGCAGCCGGCCCGCCACCTGGCGGATGGCCCGGGTCTGGGCGGCGCCGCCCACCCGGGAAACGGACAGGCCCACGTTCACCGCCGGGCGCACCCCGATGTTGAACAGTTCCGGCTCCAGGTAGATCTGGCCGTCGGTGATGGAAATGACGTTGGTGGGGATGTAGGCGGAAACGTCGCCGGCCTGGGTTTCGATAATGGGCAGCGCGGTGATGGAACCGCCGCCGTGTGCCGCATCCAGCCGGGCCGCCCGCTCCAACAGGCGGCTGTGCAGGTAGAAAACGTCGCCGGGATAGGCTTCCCGCCCCGCCGGACGGCGCAGCAGCAGGGACATCTGCCGGTAGGCCCAGGCGTGCTTGGTCAGGTCGTCATATACTACCAGCACATCCTTCCCCTGGGCCATAAACTCCTCGGCCATGGCGCAGCCGGCGTAGGGGGCGATGAATTGCAAGGGCGCCGGGTCGGCGGCGCCAGCGTTCACCACGATGGTATGACCCATCGCGTCGTTCTCTTCCAACACGCCCACCACCTGGGCGACCTTGCCCTGCTTCTGACCGATGGCGACATAGACGCAAATCAGGTCGCCGTCCTTCTGGTTAATGATCGTATCCAGGGCGATGGCGGTCTTGCCGGTGGAACGGTCGCCGATAATCAGTTCCCGCTGCCCCCGCCCGATGGGAATCATCGCGTCAATGGCCTTGATGCCCGTCTGCACCGGCGTGTCCACCGACTGGCGCACCACCACGTTGGGAGCTACCTGTTCCACCGGGCGGGTATTGGCGCTGTTGATTGGCCCCTTGCCGTCCAGCGGGCGGCCCATGGGGTCCACCACCCGGCCAATCAGGGCCTCGCCCACCGGAATCTCGATAATCTGGCCGGTGGAGCGAACCTGGTGGCCTTCCTTGACCACGGTGGCGTCCCCCAGGATAGCGGCGCCCACCAGGTCCGATTCCAGGTTCAGGGCCAAGCCCATGATGCCATTGCCGAAGTCCAGCAGTTCGTTGGAGCGAACCCCTTGCAGCCCCTGGATGCTGGCGATGCCGTCGCCCACCTGCACCACCGTGCCTACGTCCACCAGACTCAAATCGCCGCCAAACTCTTCAATTTGGCGCCGGATTAAAGAAACGATTTCCTGACCCCTAATCGCCATTGGGGATTCTCCTTTGTCCGATTTGGGCGCCTTTCCCTTCGTCCAGGGCAGCCGATGTACAATTCGCTCAATTCGCTCGTGGCGAGCGGTTCGGCAGGCTCCCGGCAGCCCCGTCCCGGGATAAGCTCAAGACGAGGGGAGGTTACCGCTGCTGTTTCTCCCTCGCTCGACAGGGTTGACAAGGTTGGACGCCGGTCTTCCGGGGAGCGAGCCGGAGCAAGGACGGCGGGGCCAACTCTGGCTAACCCCTGGCTGGCTACCCCTGGAGCGTTTCCGAACCGAACCCGGAGGACTTCCCGCATCCCGACGCGCCGCTGACTACCCTCGGCTGGCTACCATTCAGATCGTTTGGAGCGTTTCCGAGCGCAGTTCCTTCCGCAGCCCTTCCAGTTTGGAGCGGGTACTCCCATCCAGCAGCCGGTCGCCGATCTGGATAATAACCCCCCCCAGGATCCGGGCATCCACCTGGGCGGTTACCACTACTTCCTTTCGTATCAGGTTGCCGACGAACTGCCGGATGCGTTCCAGTTCCGCCGTTTCCAGGGCCACAGCCGAGATTACCGTTACTTGTTGCCGGCCCAGGCGCTCGTCCAGCAGCTGGTTATAGCCGAGGGCCACGTCCCCGGCGGCAGCCACCGCGCCGCGGGTAATCAACAGGGCGCCCAGGTTCCTCACCAGCGGGTCAAGCTCCGGCAACACCGCCGCCAGGGCCGAAATCTTGCGTTCCACCGGCACCTCGGCGTGCTGGAGAAAGGCGTTGAACTCGGCATCCTGCAACACCTGAGCCATATAGGCCAATTCCCCGGCCCATTGCTCGGCTCGGCCCTGCTGCACCGCCAACTCAAACAGAGCCTGAGCGTAGCGGCGTCCGCCCAATTGTTTCGCCATAGCTGTCTAGCCTCGCCGCAGGCTTTCGCCCTCGGCCAACACCTGGGCGATAAGCTCCTCGTGGGCCTGGCGGTCCAGAGAACGCTCAATGACCCGCTCGGCGGCGGTGATGGCCAGGTCGCTGAAGCCGGCCCGCAGTTCTTCCAGGGCGGCGTCCCGTTCCCGCTGAATGTCGGCCCGGGCCCGCTCGGCAAAGGCGTCGGCTTCTTGCCGGGCCCGCTCCATCTCGCCCTCCCGGTAGCGCTGGGACGCTTCCCGGGCCTGCTCCATCAGGCGTTGTCCTTCCCGCCGGGCCTCGTTAAGCTGCTCCTCTATTGCGGCCTGGGAACTGGCGGCCTCCTCCCGGGCCCGGTCGGCGGCGGCCAATCCCTCCTGGATGCGCGCCGTGCGCTGGTCCATCGCCGCCAGCAGGGGCTTGAAGGCGAACTGGTACAGAATTGCCAGCAGGATGACGAAGGTAACCAGGTAGGCTACCAGCAAGGGCAGGTTTATTCCCAAATCGGTAAGGCCCATAGCGCTAGACCACGAACAATAGGATTACGGCTACGATCAGGGAGTAAATGCCCAACGCCTCGGCGAAGGCGATGGCCAGAATCATATTGGTGGTGATGGCGCCGGCGGCCTCCGGGTTGCGCCCAATGGCCCCCATAGCGCCGGCCCCCAGGATGCCGATGCCTACGCCCGGGCCGATGACGCCCACCGCAATAGCCAGCCCGGCCCCCAGGAACTTGGCCGCCTCAGCCTCCAGCGCCAGCAACAGAATCGGTAGCAAATCCATTTTTACGAGTCCTCCATTTTGTGTTGTGTTTTGGGCTTGCCGGGCCGGCGCCCTTGAACCGGCCTCCCTCCTCGGGAAGAGGCCGCGCCGGTTTGTACCGCCGGGCCATATATCATATGGAACCGCCCCCCTCCTTAGGGGAGAGGACGCCTTAAGCGCCCTTTTCCGCTAACCGCCCTAATGCTCTTCGTGGTGGACCGCCAGGGACAGGAACACCAGGGTCAATCCGGCGAAGATTACCGCCTGAATCAGCCCCACCAGCAGTTCCAGCCCAAAGACGAAGACGTTAGCCACGAAAGGCACCAGGAAGGTAATCATCACCACCAGGATTTCCCCGGCGGTCATATTGCCGAAGAGCCGGAAGGTGAAGCTGACCACCCGAACCAGTTCGCTGATCAGTTCCAGGAGGCCCACAAAGGCGTCAATCAACCCGCTGGGCCGCAGCCGCAGCAGGTTGCCAAAAGCAAAGAACTTCCTGAAGTAGCCCAGGCCCAGCGTGCGGATGCCCCAATACTCCACGAAGACGAAGGAAATCAGGGCCAGAGCCAGGGGCATATTCAAGTCGGTGCCGGCCGGCCGCACCAGATGCACTTCCAGTTTAGTATTCCACCATTCGCCGGAACCAAAACCCACCGCCTGGTACAGGGGAACCAGGAAAAGGGCAATCCAGGCGTTGAACAGCACAAAGAAGAAAATGGTAGCCACCACCGGAAATACCCGGCGGGCCATTGCCGCCCCCAAGACCCCGCTGGCGAAGTTCAGCACCGCCTCGATCACGGTCTCCACCACGCCCTGAAACCGGCCGGGCACCATGCTGCGCTTCCGCGCCCCCACCACAAAGAAGATGATTATAACGATGCTGGCGATCCAGGCGGAGAGCAGGGTGTTGGTAAGGGCGATGTCCGTGATGGACAGGGAAGGAGCATGATGTTCTTCTTCCCCCGTTCCGTGGTCGTCGGCAGCGGTCTTTTCGGGCGGATGTTCGGCGGCGGTATCGGTGGCGGTGGCGGCGGCGGAAAAGTTAAATATCGCCTGGGGGGGCAGGCTGATATGGGGTTCGGGCAGGAAGGGACTGGAATCCGCTCCCCCGAACATTTTGGAGCCAATGGCGCCTACTATGAATCCTGCGATTAACAACGCTGCCATGACCATGGCGGCCAGCAGCATTAACCTTTTTGCAACAGCACCCGACGGCACTATTTGTCTCTCTCTTTTCCGGTCATTTCCGAAGGCCGGGCCCCGTACAGCACCGGTAGTATCATCTTGTAAACGCCCCAGAAGGCAACCATACTGCCCAGGACTACCCCGCCCACCGTGAACCAGGGCGACCATCCCGTAACCTGATCCAGCCAGATGCCGCCGCCCACGCCGGCCACGATACACAAGCTGATGTAAAAGCCCAGTCCGGTGAGGCGCAGGGCAACTGCCAACGAGGTCATCCCGTTCACCAAACGTTGAGCATATTAACACCGACTTTTGGAAAAGTCAATTTGCCCGGAAAGGCGGCGTTTTCAACACCGGCAGAGATTGAGTTGTAATGCGGATCAGCTTGACCGGTGCGGGATGAAAATGGCGCCGGCCGCCGCTTAACCGCCGCGCCGCCGTGAACCCGGCCCGGCGCCGAGACCTGCCAAGCATCGTGCTGACATCAAGCGGTACGATGAGAACCCGGCCCGGCGCCGAGACCTGGCTGACCCGCAGCGGGTCGCCGCGCTCCCGGCGTCAATCACCCGGCGATAAGCTCCAGCCCCGCCTCCTGCCGGGCATCATTGATGTGTTCCAGCGCCCGCGTTGCCAGCGGCGCCATCTCATAACCCACGTCGGCCAGCATCCGGCTGTTATCGACCAGGTAAACGTGCGGCACCGCCTGCTCTCCGGTGGTGATTTGCGCCTCCGGGAGGTAGCGTCGCACCAGGTCGGCCAGGTCCCCGATGGTCGCCAGGCTACCGCCGGTGAGATAGACGTGGTGGTTCAGGGAGTCGCTCAGGGCCACCCGGACGAAGATCTCAGCGGCGTCCTCGGCGTGAATCATGGGCGACGCCTCCTCCGGGCGGAAGGGCATACTTACCGGCTGGCCCAGGGCCGGCAGCGAAAGCAGCAGGCCGCCGATGACGCCGGTCATTCCGGTAGTCCGGCCGTGGCCGAACACCGTGCCGATGCGGATGCCCCGCAGGTCCAGCCCGTAGCGTTCCCGGTATTTGGCGGCGGCGAAGTCGTTGGCCGCCTTGGTCATACCGTAAACGTTGATCGGCGCCGTCAGGTCCTCTTCGGTCAAGGGACGCTGGCCAAAGGTTTCCTGCACCCCGTAAACGGCGATGGAACTGGCGTAAACCACTCGCTGGATGCCGGTCCAGCGGGCCGCCTCAAAGATGTTGTTGGTTCCCTGGATGTTGACCAGCATCCCGAAATGGGGCCGGTCTTCGGTATCCGGGGGCAGCAGGGCCGCCATGTGGATTATCCGGTCAACCTGGTGCGTATGCGCCGCCTCCAGCAGGTGGGGCAGCTGGGTAATATCGCCCCGGTAAAAGGGAACCTCGGCCAGGTGGCGGTGCAGGGGCAGGTTGACCCGGGGCGGCGCCAGGTCAAAGGATACTACCGCCTCGCCACCCTCCAGCAGCTTGCGGATAATGCGGGAGCCAATGAGGCCATTGCCCCCGGTAACCATTACGGTCATAGCAAAACCTCCGGTTTTTCGGTTGCGAGTCGGGAATCAAGATTCCGGCCCTTCCCGCTTCGCGATTGATAACGTCGATTAAAGTCGATTACAAGGGTTGTTTTTGGGGCGTGCCCGGGCGGCGCGGGTACTTGCCGGGGGTGGCTTTTACCTTTTCCACCATCAGCACTACCCGGTTATCGGTCAGGCCGGAGGCCGTTACCGGATAAACCCGGCCCAGCCGTCCGCCCAGGATTTGCAGGGCCGTTTGCGCGGCGGCCAACTCCGCCGCCAGGCCGCCGGTTGCCGGGTTGCGACGTTTCCAGGCCGCTACCTGTCCGCCCCGGCGGGTGAAGGGCAGGGTATATTCCAGCAGGGCCGGCAATTTAGCCAGCCCCCGGGCCAGGGTCAGGTCAAAAGAGGCCCGCAGTTCCGGACGGTGGGCCAACTCTTCGGCGCGTCCGGTATGTACCGCTACGCCGGAAAGGTTCAGGACGGCGACCAGGTGGCGCAGAAAATCGGCCTTCTTGCCGGTGGCTTCCACCAGGGTTAGCTGAATACCGGGAAAGGCCAGCTTCAGGGGCAAGCCGGGGAAACCGGCGCCGGCGCCCACGTCCACCACCCGCAGCCCGGCGGCCATTCCCGCTGCCGGGCCGCCGGGCTGCGCCGGGAGCAGCCTGGTCTGCCGGTACATTGGTGGAACAGATGCCGGGCCGCCGCGCAGCGCGGGGAGCAGGGTCAGGGAATCGAGGAAGTGTTTTACCTGCGCCTCGGAATAGTCAATCACCGAGGTCAGATTCATCCGGCTGTTCCAGTCGGCCAGTTCCCGGTAATAGACCTCGAACTGCTCCAACTGCTCGCCGCTCAAGCCAATGCCCAGCTCCGGCGCGCCCCGGGCCAGCAATTTCATCCCGTCCGTCATCAATTCCAGTATAACCGCTGCCGGCCGTCGTGTCTCCGGGGGGAATGAAGGGCGGCGCCGGACAGTCGGACGAGTTGCGGATTGGACGGATGTATCTCCGGGGGGATAAAGGGCGGCGCGGCCCGCCGGGTCAATTGACAGGGTTAAGGGTGGGCCGTAGAATTAGCCGACTAGTCAACTTGAGGCAGGGAGAAACAGCAAAATGTCAACCAAAGCATATCTCCTGGTGGAAACCGCCGTAGGCAAGACCCGGGATGTGGCTACCACCCTGAAGGGACTGGATGGCATCGAGTCGGTGGACGTGGTTACCGGCCAGTTCGACATTATCGCCATTATCAACGCCGACGATTTGACCGCCGTGGGCGCGCTGGTAACCGAGAAGATTCACACGGTCGCCGGCATCGTCCGCACCCAGTCCTGCGTAGCGGTCGGCGGCTTGTAGCCCGGGAAAATCGCCCGCCCGTCCGGTCATCCCGCCCATCCGGTCATCAGTGATGGATGGCCGCCAGCAACCAAACCCTCTGATACCCGAGGAGGCCGCCGTGGATTTCAAGTTTACTCCCGAAGATGACGCCTTTCGCCAGCAGTTGCGCGAGTTCGTGCAACAGGAACTTCCCCCGGACTGGGAGGGCGGTGGCCGCTGGCCGGAGGAGTGGAATTGGGAACTGACCCGGGATATGCGCCGCAAGATGGCCCAGCGGGGCTGGCTCACGATGCACTGGCCCGAGGCATACGGCGGCCAGAATGCCTCCCCGGTGCGCTCGGCCATTTACAACGAGGAATTGGCCTATCTGCGCGCTCCCGGCCGGGATATTTTCGGGGTAAGGATGTTGGGGCCGACCCTGATGATTCACGGCTCCGAGGAACAGAAGCAGACCCACTTGCCGCCGGTGGCCCGGGGCGAAGTCCAGTGGTGCCAGGGCTACAGCGAACCCGAATCCGGCTCGGACCTGGCCTCGCTCAGCACCCGGGCCGTCCGGGATGACGACGAGTATGTCATCAACGGGACCAAAATCTGGACTTCCTCCGGCCACCGGGCCGACTGGATTATGCTGCTGGCCCGCACCGACCCGGAGGCGCCCAAGCACCGGGGCATCAGCTTTATCCTGGTGGATATGAAAACCCCCGGCATCCAGGTACGGCCCATCGTCAATATGGCCGGCGGCCACGAGTTCAACCAGATTATTTTCGACAACGTGCGGGTTCCGGTAGCCAACGTGGTGGGCGAGGAAAACCGGGGCTGGTACGTGGCGGTTACCCTGCTGGACTTTGAGCGGTCGGGGATTGACTACTCGGCGATGGGACGCCGCCTGCTGGACGAGGTGCGGGGCTACGCCGGAGAAACCATGCACCACGGCCGGCCCCTGATGCAGACTCCCTGGGTGCGCAACCTGCTGGCCGACCGCTATATCGAGTGCGAGGTGGCCCGGCTGATCGCCTACAACGTAGCCTACATGCAGGGACAGGGCTTGGTGCCTAACAAGGAAGCCTCCATGAGCAAGGTCTTTGGCAGTGAAACCCTGCAACGGGCCGCCAGCGCCGGGATGGAGGTGCTGGGCCTGTACGGGGCGCTGGGCCGGAACGAAAAATGGGCGCCGCTGCGGGGCCGCATCCAGGAACACTGGATGACCAGCTTCTCCCACAAGATCGCCGCCGGCACTTCGGAAGTGCAGCGCAACATCATCGCCAGCCGGGGGCTGGGCCTGCCCCGAGGGTAGGGGATTCGCCGAAGTGATTCAGGATAATGGAAATGGATGCAGTATTCATTTCTGCGTCCTGGCGCTAACTACCCTCCGGGCCGCTCCGGAGGGTAGTTAGCAGTTCACCCTAGGCCGCCCGGGCCGGCAATTCCCGGCCGGTTCCCCTTCCTTCCCCGGCGGCGTTCTTGCAACGTTGCATTATGCGGAAAATGGTGCGGACCGTTACCGAGAAGCGTTCCGCCGCCGCTTCTACCGACAGATTTTCCGACTGCATTGCAGTAATGACCTGAAAGTCCCTGGCCAGCCGCCGGTTCCGCTGGTACCAGATGGGGTCATCGTGTTTGCACTGGGGCAGCGGGCAGTCGAGGCAGGATGAGGATACCTCGCAGCCGGTGTCCTCATAGTGAAAGAACTCCGGGGTTGCGTCAACCGGGGTCATCGGGGCCGTCAATACCTGCTGCGTCATCTCCTCACCTCCACTCAGAAAACTTTTGTTCTATTTAGAACGGATTATAGAACGGGTGTTCTGAGCCTGTCAATGCCTTTTCCAGAGCCGATTTCGGCCAATTTTCAGTGATTTACACCGCGGAGGGGCACCGAGTTCACCAAGAGACGTAGCGGCCCGGGGGTTCACCGGGGGTAACTCGCCCATGGCGAGCTTACTGCGACTGGAGCGCTGCGGTGAGTTCCCGGGCCAGTCCTTCAAGCAGGGTGATTGGCACAGGTTGGCATAGGGAGGAGGGGGCCTTTGCCGGAATGTCGGAGCGAAGTGGTTTCTGCCCCTGGAAGGCAAAATCGGGAGATGGGGCGGCGGCGCAGGAGGGCGAGGCGGGTTTCATTTCAAACCGGTCAAACCCGCCTCGCCCTGAAGCTACTCGTCCTCGGCCACCACCGGGTTTTGCAGGGCGCCGATGCCGGGTATTTCGATCTCCACCACGTCCCCCGGGCGCAGTTGTTCCACCGAGCCGGGCGCGCCGGTCAGAATCAGGTCGCCGGGGCGCAGGGTTATGAACTGGCTGATGCCGCTGACCGTAGCGTAGCAATCGTAGATCATCCCCGACGTACTGCCCCGGTCGTGTTCCCGCCCGTTGAGCCGGGTGATAATTTCCAGGGCATGCGGGTCCACCTCCGTCTCAATCCAGGGGCCGACCGGGCCGAAGGTGTCGCACATCTTGCGCCGCCAGTTGGAGAGGTCGCTGGCCCAGGAACCCTCGCCACTGACATCGTTGGCGCAGGTGTAACCCAGGATGAAGTTGGGCGCTTCCGCTACCGTTACCCGGCGGGCCGGTTTGCCAATAACAATAACCAGCTCGCCCTCGTAGTGGACGTAGTCGGCCTCGGCCGGCAGCACAATGGCCTCGCCGGGGCCGATGATGCAGTTGGCTCCCTTCTGCCAGGGCCGGAAAGCCGACGCATCCCGCCGGATGCGCTCGGCATCCAGCGCGTTTTCCTGGTGGGCGATGTGCGCGGCATAGTTGAGTCCCACTGCCCAAAAGCAGGTGGGACGGGTCGGCGGCAGTAATTTTACCCGGCTCAGGGGATAGGAGGCGCCGGTGAGGGTATGCTCTCCGAAAATGCTGCCCTGGATTACCCGCACCCGGTCGCCCTCCACCAAGCCATAGCTTTCCCAGGCGTCAATGCTGAATCGGGCCAGTTTCATCTTGATAACTCCTTCATTTACCGGGCCGGGCCGGAGCTTTAGTTGCGTATTGCGCGGGAACTTTCTGGAGCAAACCACGAAGTCCGGTTTAGCCGGGCCCGCCCGGTCTGAATCAGGGGATATGCGCCACGGCCTCCACTTCCACCAGGAACTCCGGGCGCACCAGGGCGGCCACCACCACGGTGGAACTGGCCGGCGGGTTGTCGGGAAAGGTTTCGGCCCGCACCCGGCTGAAGGCCGGGTAATCGTCCAGATTTACCAGGAAGGTCGTTATCTTTACCACGTCCGGCATGGTGGCGCCGGCAGTTTCAACAATAGTCCGGATGCGGGCCATCACCTGCCGGGTCTGGGCCGCGCAGTCGCCGACGCCCACCGTATTCCCGTCGCCGTCCTGGGCCACCTGGCCGGATACAAACAGGAACTCGCCAACCCGCACGCCGGGAGAAAAAGCCGGGTTGGCCCCGATTCCCTCGGGTACAATGGGAACTCGCTCCGCCATTTCAGATACCTCCTCAACTTATCGCTACGGTATCGCTGCAACGTTGCAGCGATGTGATGTATCGTGTGGCAATGTATCGCTGCCGCGGCGCCTCCCGGCGGGTGGAAGGGTTTTGCAGCATTTTGCGTCATAGAGACGCCGCCGCGCCGCCGCGATTGGTTACGCTCCGACAAACTCCCGGATGGCCGTGAAGTATTCGTTGCGGCCCCGGTACAGCAGGTCGTTGTGGCCGGCGCCGGGGATGGTCAGCAGCCGCTTTTGAGGTGAGGGAAACTCCCGGTACATTTCCATCGCCTGCTCCACCGGGGCCAGGGTGTCCTGCTCCCCGTGAATCACCAGCGCCGGCAGGCCAATGGAGCGCACCTTATCCCGGTAGGCCGTTTCCATTCGCCGGGCAACCTCCGGGGGCAGCCCGTAGCAAAAATTGCCCAGGGTGGGCCGGCCGCTCTCCACGATGAGACCCTGGAGCGTTCCTTCCGCATCGTTGGTCGCATCGTTGGCCGCCAGTTCAAAGGCGGGGTGCCGTCCCATGGAACGGCCCATAACGAACCGGGCGCCGGTGTATCCGCCGTTCGCCAGGATTCGGCCCAGTTCCTCCTGAACCCGGTGGGCATCGGCCAGCATCGCGCTGAAGGTGGGCCAGCCGCCGCTCTGCCCGTAGCCCCGGTAGTCGGCCACAAAGAAGTTTACCCCGGCCTGATTGTAACTGGGGGCGATGTTATCATAGTCCGCCGCCGTCTCCCCGTTGCCGTAGAAGAATAGAATGGTCGGCTGGGCGGCGCCGGCGGGAAAGAACCGGCAGGAGAGGGTTATTCCCTCGGCCACCGGAACCGCATAGTCCGCCGCCCCCGCCTTCGGGTCCGGGCGGTTGCGCCGGGGATAAAAGGAGTTCATGGATATTTCCGGCCGGTCCAGGGCCGAGTAGTCGGTCGTCGCCATCCGGTTGCTCCTCGCTTCTAACCCGCCTCGCCGTTAGCCCAGGCTTTGATCAAGTGGTGGGCAATGGCAATCGGCCCCGGCACCAGCAGCTTTTCGCTTTTGCCCGCCAAAGCCAGCAGCACCTCGGAACGGTCAAACCACTGCACGTCGGTCATCTCCTCGTTGTCCATGGCAATCTCGGTACTGTCCGCCTCGGCGTGGCAGCCCAGCATCAGGGACGAGGGGAAAGGCCAGGGCTGGGAAGAATGGTAACGGACGTTTTTAACCCGTACCCCGGCCTCTTCCATCACCTCCCGGGCCACGGCCTCCTCAATGGACTCGCCCTGGTCGATGAAACCGGCCAGGGCCGAATAGCGATTCGTCGCTGCCAGTCGGCCCCGGGACTGACCCAGCAGGCAACGGTCGCCGTCGGCCACCACCATAATTATCACCGGGTCAACCCGGGGGAAATGCTCGGCCCGACATTCGGGACACTCCCGTTTCTGTCCGCCCCGCTTGACCAGCGTCGGATGGCCGCAGACCGAGCAAAACCCGTGGCGATTGTGCCAGTTAACCTGGGCGCGCCCCTGGGCCAGGATCCCGGCTTCGGGGCCGCTGAGCAGACTCTCCGCCGCGGCGCGGGCCTCCTCGAACCGGTAACCGTCCCGGGTCGCCACGGCGCTGGCGGCGCGATCGTCTTTGGACAGGTCAACTACAAAGTAGGCTCTACCGTCCAGGATTCCCAGGAACAGCGGGGACGCGGCGGCGGTCAGGCGGGGTTCCAGTTCCGCCCAACCCAGCCAGCCCAGGCCGGGCGCTGCGCCGGCGCTCGCCCCGTTGGTTACCAGAACATCCGGCCCGCGCATGGGCAGGAACCGGCTGGAGGGGTCGCCGGCCTTATGGCTGATCCAGTCCTCGTCCCGGCGCTCCACCTCCCCCCGGTCCAGGGGATTGCCGGCGAAAATATGCGGTGGCCTGTGGTTCATCAACAAAACCTCTCTTACGACCCGCCGGAATGCGGCCGGCTCCTTTTATGGAAGGTTGTGCCAGGGTAATTAAACAACGTAAGGGCGGGAAAGGCAAATGTTGGCGGTAAAGGCACCTCTGGGCGTGGATTATGGAATAACACTGCTGACCGCTGTGTCGGGGCCTCTGGGAACGAAAGGAGTTACTCCGGCATCTCGATGCGCTGTCCTTGGTCGATGAGAATTTGAACGAGGCGGCGCGGATTGTGGCTCGGGCATAAATCTCCTCCCACACACAACCCGCCGGCGCTGACTGGCCTTCTCACCTTATCCCATCCCCCAATCTGCTACAATGCCCGTACCTTTTCCCCCGCCGCAGGTCCGGGGGGTGTCAGGAGGCTTTTATGATTTACGATGCTGAGCGCCGGGATATTTCCATTGCCCTGGGCGGCGACGCCATGATTACCCGCCGGATGCGGGCTTTTCAGGAAGAACGATTTCTCCGGCTGGTGCAGGTGCTGCGGGATGCCGATGTTTCCCTGGTTAACCTGGAGATGCTGTTTCACGACTATGAGAGCAGTTGGCAGTGGAGCAGCGCCACCTATACCCGTTCCGACCCGCACAACTTGGAGGAATTGAAGTGGATGGGCATTGACGCCGTAACTACGGCCAACAACCACTCCTTCGACTTCTCCGAGGGCGGTTTCCTGACTACTCTGGAACACTGCCGGGACATTGACCTGGCCTATGCCGGCGGGGGCCGCAATCTGGACGAGGCGCGCGCCCCGGCCTACGTGGACTCGGCCCGGGGTCGGGTGGCGGTGATGGGCGCTACCAGTACTTTCAGCGAACAGTCCCGGGCCGGCGCCGGCCGGCCCGACTTTGCCGGCCGGCCCGGAGTCAACGCCCTGCGCCATAACCTTACGCACCACGTGCAGCAGGATGTTTTCGACGCCCTGCGCAAGGCCAACCTGGAACTGGGCTATGCCGAGGAGCAGGCCTTCCACCGCCACTTCGGTTTTCGCGGCGACGCCCAGGAGCCGGACTGCGACAGCGAGATTGAGTTCCTGGAGAACAAGTTTATCCTGGACGAGGAGTTCGCCGTCCGCACGGCCCTGAACCGGGAGGACCAGGCCGGCATCGGCAACTGGATCCGGGGGGCGCAGAAGCAGGCCGACTGGCTGGTCTATGGCGTCCACTGCCACGAAAGCGGCCCGGAGGGGGACTTCCACGGCCATTCCCGCCTGTCGCCGCCGGACTTCCTGGTGGACTTTGCCCGCTGGAGCATCGACCAGGGCTGCGCCGCCTTCGTGGGCCACGGTCCCCACTTCCTGCGGGGCATTGAGATTTACCGGAACCGGCCCATTTTCTACAGCCTGGGCAACTTCATTTTCCAGAACGAAAGCGTCTTGTGGCTGCCCCACGAGGCTTACCGCCGGTTCAACCTGACCTTCGACCATACGCCGGGCGACTACCTGGACACCCGTTCCGGCGGCGGCGCCCGCGCCTTTGCCGCCGACCCGGTGTTCTGGCAGAGCGTGGTGGCGGTGTGCCACTACGCCGGCGGCGACCTGAAGGAGGTTCTGCTCCACCCCATAGACTTGGGCTTTGGTCGCCCCATACCCCAGCGGGGCCGTCCGGTGCTGGCCGCCGAACCCGTAGCCCGCCAAACCCTCGCCTGGCTGCAACAGGTCTCCCGTCCCTTCGGCACGGAGATAGCGATCGAAGAGGATGGCGGGGATTTGGTGGGGGTGATCCGGGTTTAGGGGGTAAATGGTAAAGCGGCGCGCCGGACCGAATGACGGTCCGGCGTGCTTTACGTTGTCAGACCAGGGATTCCAGCCGCCCTACCCATTGGTCAAGCCGGGGACATTCCTTTCTAATGGTATCCAAGCCAGCGGTCGAAGCCACCAAGGGACCGTCATATACCTGTGGTCATCGGCGCCGCCTTGCCTGGCAACGAACTCGCCGAGTTGCCGCGACTCAAGCATCCAGCCCAGCATCTCGAAGAAGCGGATGAAATTGGACTTTCCCGACCCGTTGGCCCAATCAGCACGGCCGCATTGGGCATATCCTCAAGCTCTACGTCGGCCAGAGAGCGGAAACCCTGAATTTTGACCGACTCTATCTTGTTTTCCAGCGCCATACATCAGATCCCTTCCCCCGCCAGCCGGGCCAGGTTCTGGGCGAACTCCTCCATTGTTGCGGCGGCTTTGCGGCGGATTATTGGTTGGCCCAGGGCGCCCAATGCCCCCATGAAAGCGGTGTCGGTGGCGATGATCAGTTCCGTCCAATCGTCGGACTGGGGGAACAGGCGGAGGGTCATATTGGTGCGCACCGAGCCGCCGCTGCGGGAGTCGGCGGCTTCCAGCAACAGTTGCGCCTCTCCCTTTTCCATATCCTGGGCCACTATTCGGACACTGCCCGACAGGTTTACCCGCAGCGGCCCGGCCTGGGCCGCCAGGGTTCCGGTGAACCGGTTTTCGCCGTCAGGGGCCAAATCCCGCAACCCCGGGATACAAGGCGCCACCCGGGGCAGGTCCATCACCAGCTGCCAGGTGGCATCCCGGCCGGCCGGCACCAGGCAGCGGTGTTCCAGTTGCATCGGTTTACTCTCTCCCCACCGCGGCAACGACCTGCTCCGCCGCCCGGTTTATGGCCCGGCGGGTAAACACCCCGGCCATCTCCCGTTTGTAATCCACCGAACCCCGGTGGTCTTCCAGGGGGTCAACCACGTCCGGGACGGTGGCGGCGGCGGCCCGGATGTTGGCGTCGGTCAAGGGCTGGCCCCGTAAAAGGTTCTCGGCGGCGCTGGCCCGGATGGGGGTGAGGCCCACCGACCCCAGGACAATCCGCGCCTCCTGACAGTTGCCGTCGGCATCGGCGACGATCACCGCCGCCGCCGATACGGTGGCGTAGTCGTCGGCGGTGCGGGGCAGAAACTTCAGGTAGGCGGCGCCGGAACCGGCCGGGGCCGGAGGTATCACCAGCCCGGTGATGATTTCGCCGGGGCGCACGTCGGTGTCGAAGTAGTCGAGAAACAGCTCCTCCACCGGCAGGATGCGCGATTCGCCCTTCGCCGTGGACAGGATTACCGTGGCGTTCAGGGCAATCAGGGCCGGCGGCGGGTCCTGGTTGGGGTCGCCATGGGCCAGCCCGCCGCCCACGGTAGCCATGCTGCGGATGCGCGGCGTGGCTACTTGATGGTAGGCTTGCGCCACCAGGGGCAGCCGGGCGGCGAGCCGGGGGCTGGTTTCCACCCGGCGCTGGGAGCAGAGGGCGCCAATCCGAATGCTGCCGGAGCCGTCGCCGGTTTCCTCAATGTCGGACAGGCCGGGGATGCGGCGCAGGCCGATGACGTGGCCGGGCTGGGAAAAACGCTGTTTCAGCTGAAGCACCAGTGCAGTGCCGCCGGACATCAGCCGGGCGTCATCTCCATAGGCGGACAGCAACGCAAAGGCGTCTTCCAGGGAGTGGGGCAGGTGAAACTGAAAGTCAATCATTGGTTTGCCTGCGCTTCGGCGTTGACGGCCTTGACTACCGATTCCAGGATTTTGTAGTAGCCGGTGCAGCGGCACAGGTTGCCCATCATCCAGTCCCGGATTTCCGCCTCGGTGGGGTCGGGGTTGGTATCCAACAGGGCTTTGGCCGCCATTACCTGGCCGGGGGTACAGATGCCGCACTGGAAGCCGCCGTAGTCGATAAACGCTTGCTGTACCGGATGGAGCCGTCCGTCCTCGGCCAGTCCCTCGATGGTGGTGATTTCCGCGCCCGCCACCGCCGCCGTCAGGGTAATGCAGGAAGCGGTCATCTCGCCGTCCACCAGGACGGTGCAGGCGCCGCAGACGCCCACGCTGCACCCCTCTTTAGTACCGGTCAACCCCAGGTCATAGCGCAGGAAGTCCACCAGCAGCCGGCGGGCCGGGACCTCCCGTTCGTGGCTGACGCCGTTCACACTTAAACCAATGCGTTGGGACATGGCAATCTTTCCCCATCCCTTCCGGTGAATTGCAAATTACCCTTTTGCCGGGTGTGCCGGGAAGTCTTGGCGCTGCTCCAGTCCCGGTTGCGTACGATGACCCCTTTGCCGGGTGTGCCGGGAGGCCTTGCCCATACTATACCAACCGCTGCGGTCGGGGCAACCACCTCCGTTACGAACAACTTTCCCGCAGAGACTCTCCCGCAAAGACCCGGAGCGCGCCTCGACCGGCAGATAATCTCCGGGACGCTCCGCATTATTCGCAGCTCCGGGGCGGGAGACCAGCCTGATGCAACCGGGAACCGGGAGCTAAAGAACCATAATGCAATTGCCGGTGGATCCAAGCCGGACGGTTGCCGGGATGCTGGCGAAATGGCACAATGAGAATGAGATAGCCACTGGCATACCGTACGCCAACCGGCCGGTTGGCTGGCCAGAGGTAGATCCGGAAGAGAACGCTCTGTTGCAAGACGCTCTATTGCAAGAGCTGGAATCACCGCGCTATGGACCACGCCAATACTAACCTTGACCTGGTTACCGGAGCCTTTGGCTACACCGGGCGTTACATTGCCCGGCGTTTGCTGGAGTCGGGCCGGAGGGTGCGCACCCTCACCGGTCGCCCGGCCAGCCCCGGCGGCGATGACCTCTTCAACGGTCGAGTTGAAACTTTTCCCTTCAACTTCGATCGGCCGGAGGCCCTGGCCGAAAGCCTGCGGGGCGTGGACACCCTCTACAATACCTACTGGGTTCGTTTCTCCAGCGGGCCGATCACCTTTGACCGGGCGGTGGAAAACTCCCGTACCCTCTTCCGGGCGGCGGAAAGGGCCGGAGTCCGGCGGTTGGTACAGATCAGCATCACCAATCCCGCAGCCGATTCGCCCTTGCCCTACTTTCGCGGCAAGGGCCTGGTGGAACAGGCCCTCCGGGAGTCCGGCCTTTCCTGCGCCATCCTCCGGCCGGCCCTGGTCTTTGGCGAGGGGGATGTGCTGCTGAACAACATCGCCTGGCTGCTGCGGCGTTTTCCGGTCTTTGCCGTCGCCGGCCACGGCCAATACCTGGCGCAGCCGGTCTATGTGGATGACCTGGCGGCGTTGGCCGTGGCCGCCGGGCCGGGGCAGGATAATACCATCGCCGACGCGGTTGGCCCGGAAACTTACACCTTTGACGCCCTGGTACGGTTGACCGCCGCCGGGCTGAACCGCCGGGCCAGGATTATCCACATCCCGCCGTCCGCTGTCCTGCTGCTGTCCCGGTTGCTGGGCCTTCTGGTGCGGGACGTGGTGCTGACTCGGGAGGAGTTGGATGGCCTGGCCGCCAACCTGCTGACCTCGGCCGACCCGCCCCTATGTCCCACCCGTCTGAGCCACTGGCTGGCCGAAAAGGGGGATGCGCTGGGCGCGACCTACGCCTCCGAACTGAACCGGCACTACCGGGGACGTTAAGTCGTTAATATGGCAGAGCGTTTTCTTCAACAAGGCGGCTCTTTTAACCAGGCGGCATAGAGACGCAGCGATTGCCCGAGGAATAGCCGGCATCTCGGCATCGCTCCGTGCCGCGGCGTCGCGGCAGGAAAACATCCCGTCGGGGCCGATTCCGGTTCACGGCAATGCCGGCATAAGAGGGGAGCAATAAGGCAATGGCTTTGCAGAAAAAGGTGGCGATTGTAACCGGCTCCAGCCGGGGAATCGGCAAGGCCATGGCCCTGGGTCTGGCCCGGGCCGGGGCCAGTATCGTGGTGGCCGCCCGGTCGGAAACGGAACGCGCCCCGGCCCCCGGCACCATTTACGCCACCGCCGCCGAGATTGAGGCCCTGGGCGGCCAAGCCCTGCCCGTTCGCTGCAACGTGCGGGAAGCGGAGAGCATCTACGCTATGGTCCAGCGGGCGCGGGACGCTTTCGGGCGCGTTGACGTGCTGGTGAACAACGCCGGAATCGGCGCCTACCGCCCTTTCCTGGAGTCCACCCTGCGGGAGTGGGACCTGGTGCTGGATATTAACCTGCGGGCCACCTTTATCTGCTGCCGGACGGTGGCGCCGGCGATGGTGGAACAGGGCGGGGGCAGCATCATCAACATATCATCCCACGCCGCCGCCAACATATTTTCCTCCACCCAAAGCGCCGACCCGGCGGAGGGCATCGTCCTGATGGGGCAGGCCTACGGCGCGGCCAAGGCGGCCGTAGAGCGGCTAACCTGGGGCCTGTCCGCCGAGCTGGGCCAATACAACATCGCCGTAAACGCGCTGAAACCCCTGCGTCCGGTGCTGACCGAGGGGTTTCAGGCGCAACGACCCGACGCCGACTTCTCCACCTGGGCCACGCCGGAGGACATGGTAAAGGCGGCAACCTTCCTGGCCGGCCAGGACGCCCGCGGCCTCAGTGGCGCCATAGTTACTGCCGAGGAATTGGTCCAGCGGTTGGGGTTGTAGCCGTGTAGCTGTGGTCGTAGCCCCGGCAAGCCTGCCGGGTGTCGCTACAGCGGAGTTGTAGCCGGGGTTGTGGCCGGCCGGCCACGACTGTCTGGAGAGGATGCCATGTTGTAGCCGTGTAGCCGGGGTTGTAGCCGCTTTGCTTCCCTCCGCCTAGGGGGTGTCGTCAAAGTAATTTAGTCCAAATGACCATCGCCCGAATCTGGCAGATGGCCAAGTAGGAAAGGGAGTTCTTGGCATACCGGGTTGCCACCCCCCGCCACTGCTTGAAGTCCAGGAAGCCGTTTTCCACCAGGTGGCGCAGCTTGTACCGCGCCCGGTCATACTCCCGCTTTTCCCGGCGATTGCTCTTGGGCGGTATTACCGGGTTCATGCCCAACTCCGAGGCCGCAGCTATGATTTCATTGGTGTCGTAGGCTTTGTCAGCCAGCAGACACTCCGCTTCGATGCCTTCAATCAGGGGCAAGGCTTGGGTGCAGTCCGCCGCCGTGCCTCCGGTCACCATTACCCTTACCGGCATTCCGTGGGCATCCACCGCCAGATGCAGTTTGGTGTTCAGCCCCCTTTTGTGCGGGCGATGGCCTGGCTTCCGCCCTGGGCCCCGGCGCTGTGGGGATGGGCCTTGATGTAACTGGCGTCAATCATCAACCATTCAAAATCAGGATCGTCGACCAGGGCATCCAGCAGCATGTCCCATACCCCTCTGTCCCGCCAGCGGCAGAAGCGGCGGTGGGTGTTCTTCCAATCCCCATAGTCCGGGGGCAGGTCCCGCCAGGGGGCGCCGGTGCGCAAAATCCAGAACACGGCGTTGAGAAAGAGACGATTATCGCAGGCGGGCCGGCCCGTCTTGCCCTTGCCGCCTGGGAGAAGGGGGTCCAGGACTTCCCATACCCGGTCTGAAATATCGTGACGCCGGTGCGCCGGCACTGCCATTGCTGCTGACATAGCCCAATCCTGCTACACTGGTTGCAATGTCAGCTTATCATCACACCCTTACTTTGACGACACCCCCTAGGGGGGCTTGCCGGCATCCAATACCTGAAAGGCCGGAAGGTGGCCTCCCCTCCGTCTAAAAGGGAGTCCCCTGCCCCCTCGCGCTCTGGATGACACGATGGGGACGCCGTGCTGCCGGGTATAGGGGTTCCCCTGCCCCTCGCGCTGGAGTGGGGGAGTCTCCGGCAAAAATCCGGGGCAATGCCGACGGAGACGGATACTCCGTTGCCCGGCATTGCCCCTTGAGTCGCTACGGAATGACCGGACGAAGTTACTCGGCTTCAATCACCTGGCTGGGTATGGGTTCGTCATCAATGTCCGGCCGGTTGCTCCGGCGGATGTTCTGTACCCGCTCCCGGGCAGTGCCGACGTATCCCCCGGCCCGTTCCCGGGCAGTGTCCAGGTATTCGCCGGCCCGTTCCCGGACGATCTGCCGGGTCTCGCTGCCGGGTTTGGGCGCCATCAGCATCCCAATCGCCGTCCCGATCAGGGCGCCGGCGAGCAACCCGGTAACAAACTTGTCAAGCCCATTATCTGCCATAACACTTACTCCTTTTCTTGCTTAATCTTGTTTAATATAGCGGGCGCTGGCGGCCCCGCCGGCTTAACACCGGCTACCTTACATAACACACCATACATAATATACCATCGGGCAACGTCAGGCAATAAAATATCCGACGGCTAAAGACGAATTAAGCTGCTGCGTGAACCTTTCGTCGGAGTCAGGATTATCGGTACAATTGCCGTCAATGTTTAATTCCCGATTACCCCGAATTACAACGAGGTGGTTATGACTATTTCCCGCAACGTCCGCCGGTCGATGGAAGAAGGCGGCTGGATTCGGCGAATGTTCGAGGCGGGCATCGCCCTCAAGTCCCAATATGGCGAGGACCAGGTCTTTGACCTCTCCCTGGGCAACCCGGTGGTAGAGCCGCCGGAGCAGTTCAACGAAGAGTTGTTGCGGCTGGCCCGGAATCCGGTCAGGGGGATGCACCGTTATATGCCCAACGCCGGCTACCCCGAAACCCGCAGCGCCGTGGCCCAAACGCTGCGGACGGAAACCGGATTGCCCTTTTCCGGCGGCGACATCGTGATGAGCTGTGGGGCCGCCGGAGCGCTCAACGTGGCGCTGCGGGCTACCTTGAACCCGGGAGATGAGGTCATCGTCCTGTCCCCCTTCTTTGGGGAATACGTTTACTACATCGACAACCACAACGGCGTGCCGGTTATCGTGCCGACCGGGGAGGATTTCCGGCTGGACCTGGCGGCCATCGAGGCGGCGATCACTCCCCGCACCCGGGGACTGATTCTTAACTCGCCCAACAACCCGTCCGGGGTGGTTTACGCTGCCGGCCAAATAAGGGAACTGGCCGAGTTGCTGAACCGCAAGCTGGCGGAGTTGGGCGCTGAAATCTATATCATCAGCGACGAGCCTTACCGCCACCTCATCTACGACGGCTTGCTCTATCCCCAGGTTTTTCCCCATTATGAGCGAACTATCGTGGTTAACTCTCACGCCAAGGATTTGGGCCTGCCCGGCGAGCGTATTGGCTACATCGCGGTGCATCCGGATTACCCCAACAAAGCGGAACTGGTGGACGGGATGATTTTCTGCACCCGCACCCTGGGGTTTGTCAACGCCCCGGCTCTGATGCAGCGCCTGGTGCGCAGTTTGCAGGGGATTAGCGTTGACGTGGCCGAATACCAACGCAAGCGGGACTTTCTCTACTCCCGGCTTACCGAAATGGGCTACTCGATGGTGAAACCCCAGGGCGCCTTTTACCTGTTCCCCCGGTCGCCCGGGACCGACGAAACCGACTTCGTGGCCGCCTTGCAGGAGTGGAACGTTCTGGTTGTACCCGGCAGAGGGTTTGGCACGCCGGGACATTTTCGTATTTCTTACTGTGTGGATGACTGGGTGTTGGAAGGGGCGATGGAGGGCTTTGCCCGGGCGGCGGAACGGTTCGGCCGATAGCCCTGCTTTAATCCCGCTTTAATCCGCGGGCGGCGCGAAGCTGCCCCGATCTTTACCGAGCCGTAAAGCCCCCCCGCCGGCTGCTGCGCCCGCGCGCCTCCGCATTATGGGAGGTAAACGAATACCAGGGGCTACCAGCTACCACCTGGCTTCCCTGGAGGGCAGGCGGATGGTGGCGGTTCCTTTGGTGGTTACCTGCTGCCGCTGGTTCTCGCCCCATATTTCCAGGTCAACCAGCTTCTCGCCGCCTTCCTCCCGCTTGCCCGTAACCGTGCCTTTGCACCAGGTAGTATCGCCGACTACATTGAAGCGGCGCAATTCCACGTACATTTTCTTCAGGAAACCGTCGTCGCCCATCCAGTTGGTCAGCAGGTGGCCCATCCAGCAGCAGCGCTGGCAGCCGTAGTCATAGGCCCCGGGCAACCCGGCGCTCGCGGCGGCTTCCTGGATGTCGTGAACGCGGATAATGGCCTCCTGGGCTCCGGTGCTGGGGTCGGTAAAGCCCCAGGAGGGATGGCGCTGCATCTCCCGCAGTTGGATGCCGTGGGAAATGCCGCCGATGCAGCCGGCGACGAAAGCGGCAATATCGCCGTGGCTCATCGGCCCCTTGACCACCGGCGGCAACGCATCGCCCACTTGAACTTCCTCCCACCAGCGGGGGTTGCCGCCCCGGATTTCTTCGCCCAGCACCGCTTCCTGGATGGCCCGGATTTCCTCCCTGGAATACTGATAAGGCTCAAAGGTGTATTTCCGCCGTTCCCGGGCGGCGGAACGCTCCGCCCGGATCTGCCAGCCCCGGGTCTTGCCCAGCGCCTCGCCGCGCTGGTTGAAGTAGTGGGTAACGCTGGACTGGATCAGGATGACGCCGGCGAACTCGCTCCGCTTTTCCTCCAGACCGGTAAACTGCTCCTGGACGGAAATCTTGTCGTCCAGGTAGATGGGACGATACCACTCCCAGTCGTTGCCGGCGTGAAACCCGTGGACGCCGGGCAGGCCGCCGGTACGTCCGGAACACCAGTAAACGCTGTACAGAAAACAGGGGGGCGCAATGATTGTCCCGTACCGGCTCTGCTGGCCGTAGCTCACGTCCCAGTAGAGGGGGTTGCTGTCGCCGATGCCCTGGCAAAAGTGGCGGATCGCGCTGCGGGAGGCTTCCTCGTTAAACAAGCCGACCCCGTACTGCCGGGGGCGGTTATAGCTGCCCAGCCGAGCCCGCAGCCGCGCAATACCTTCGGGGGTTATTTGGCCGGATTCAAGAACCATGATGTTTCGCCTCCTGGTTGATAATTTCCCGGTGGGAGGTGGAGAGTTTTTTAACGAACTGCCGCCCTGGCTATGGACTGAAGTCGCAAAATCCAGGCGTTAAACAAAGTAATCCCGCCGGTTTGAGGCAGAACAAGCAGCTCCACCGGGTCGCTGGACTCTACACCAAACCGGTTTGAGATTCGCAGATAGGAGGCAGTCGTGCGTTGATTGGGATGGACTATATAGTTACGGATATCAATCAAGTCTTGAATCGGCGAAACCGCCCCAATACTTATATTCAGTGTATGATAATTTGCCAATTCAAGTTTACTCGCTATCCGGATAGTGAACCCCGTATTATGCCAGGGTGGTGGCCCCCGGCTCTCCCGAGCGGCAATACTTTGCACATCGGAAGGATGGGTTACTCCGGGAACCGGCGGCAGCAACACCCGCCCCAAGGTCCAAACATTACCAAGAGCCGACCGGGTAACCAGGGCTCGGCAAAACTCTGCCCACAGATGGTCCAAACGAATCACTAACTGCCTTTGCCCGCTGCGGTGTAGAGACGCGCAGGAGGCGCTATACGACGGGCAGGACGGCAGAGGAGCATTGAAGTTTTGTATTAGAGTGTCGGTACGCCCAACAAAATGAGCATATAATTCCGCCAGGGTCTTGGCACTCATAGCAAAGGGTAAAGGCTAAATACGCTGCGGCAGCAAGGCACGATACAGCATCGGGAATCGTATTCTTCGGCTACGAATTCGCTGGGTACTGCCCCCTGATGCCATCTTGAAAGCAGCGAATCTCGGCAGGTTTTCCTGAACCGTCTCCTCGTCGGATTCCAGCACTCCACCCAATATTCCCAAATTGGACCTGGCAATCTCCAAATCGGTCAATGCCTGTGGATCTCGGGCTGGGGCATCCGATCCCAAGTCGCCTCGGGGAATACCTTGCAGCGCATGGGCAACGGCGGCAAACAACATCAGAAAATGAGGGCCGCGTACCAGTCCGGTATTTTCCAGAACCTCCGATAAGTTTTCTATGATGTAGTTAATCGCCAGGTCGACGGTTTTCAAGACTGGCTTCGGAACCTCCCGGTCGTAGTTTCTATACAACTTGGTGATAGCTGGCTGTCCACCGTCTTTAACTCCTTCCAGAATGACTCCAAGCATTTGAGCCATTAACTCGTCATCACCCATTCGTACCCGGTTTCTCAAGCTGACCACATCGTATTTCTCCCAAAGGCGATAGGCCCACCGACTTGACGCTTGCCTAACCGCTTCCCGGAATTCGCCTTGATATTTGCCATGTCGCAATTCTTGAGGATTCAGGGCATAACTGAATGAGTTCAGACGGGCAAAGACGTCCAGGACATACTCGTCGCTGGCATTTAAGAGTTGCACCACGCCCATTCGATAGGCAAGGAGCGCTTGCTGAACGTCCCCGTCCAAGTCCTCGAATTTATTCCCCCGAAACTCCGCCGCCCGGTGCCCCAGTTCCCATTTGCCGTTTACGAACTCATGGATGGTACTCAGCCGTTGCTGCCCGTCGACCACTTCCCTCCAGGCACGCCTTTCCTGGGACTGGACGACGGTTCGCAAGTAAATATTCGGTATTGGCTTATCCCTCAGAATAGTGTCTATAAGGTAGGTCTTGGAGGCCGGAGTCCAGATGGTCCTTCGCTGAAAACTGGCGTTGAGTATCAGACTTTTATCGTCCATCCAAGTCATAAAGTCAACAATCGGATATTCTGTAATCATACTTCCAACTCCGTACTTCCTGAAGCGCCTCCGGTATCTTAATATCAACTATACCCTAACCAAACCTATTACGTATTCCCAGCGCATCCGCCCCTCAATCCCCAAATACCCGCCGGCCAGCCCGTCTCCCGGTTCCCGCCGCGCCGGCATCATTCGCCGGTCCCGGTTCAGGGGACGCTTGGCTACTTGCACTACCTCAAAGCCAATTCCGCCGGCGATGGCGGCCAGGCACTCGTGGGTGGCAATGCGCATACCGCGCATGGTGGAGGGGCCTACCACGATGATGACCGCCCGGCCGGGGCGGATTACCCGGCGCATTTCCTGGATAGCTGCGCTCATTTCCCGGAGGTACTTGTCCAGCACCCGGGCTTTTTGCCGGTCGGTTTCGGCCAGGGTAGCGATTACTTGCCGAGCGTTGTCCGGGAGCGTCGCTGCCACTTTCGCATCCTGCCGCTCGGCGCCGATGTACTTGCCGCGCAGGTGGCTCAGGCGGTTCACCGGCTCGCCCAGCCAGACCAGGGAAAACTTGTGGGCGCGCATATAGTCGATGGCGTTGGCGTAGGGCGGGGAGGTAACAATCAGGTCCACCGATTCGTCGGCCAGGGGCAGCCGGCGGGAATCGCCGGCCAGGAACGCGCCGCCTTCAGCGGGGAGTTCCCGGGTTTCCCCGAAAGCCTTGACCGTTTGTCTCAACTGGGTCTCAAACATCCGCAAGGGGCGGCGGGGAAGCTTGCCAGCTACCCGGTGGGGACGAGAGTGCGCCAGGTCCCGGGCCCGGGATACGCCCCCGGACTTGGTTACAATTGTGGCTGAGAACAAGACCTCAAGCAGGTTTCGTATTTGCGAGTCCGGTTCTTCCGACACTTCAAGGGCCAGAGCCGCCAACTCTCGCTGCGTTTCCGGCAGGAACCAGTAGTCGATAAAGTCCCCGGTGGAATGGGAAATGCCCGCCCGGAAAGAATCGAGGGGACGCTCCAATTCAGCCCGGCGCTGGGCAGCGCGCAGGACCCGCTGCCCCGCCTCTGCCAGGGTTGCGGGATTGACGCGGGCAGTCTTGGCGCGGCACAGTTTTAGCGCCAGGGGGTCCAGGTCCACGCCGATTACCTTCCGGGACAGCAGCCAACCCTCGACCAGCGTTGACCCGGAACCGGCCATCGGGTCCAGAATTACTTCGCCGGGCCCGGACAGGCCCTGAATAAAGTGGCGCGGCAATTGGGCGGGAAACTTGGCGGCAAAGGCATGGATTGAGTGCAGCGGGTGGGGCTTGTCGCCGCCGCGAAAAGCCAGGTCCTGGCTCAACAAGTCGGCCAGGCGTTCCCTGGTGGCGTTTGCCGAAATGGGAGTAGCCAAGCGTTATCCTCCTGCTTCCGGGCGCTTTTGTTCTACGGCCGGGTTCTCGTGCCGGGTTCCGGGGCAAGGTTCTCGAAGGGACTATCAGCCCCGTCATTGGGCGCTATCGGGCGCCGGTTGCAACGGCTTCCGGCCGGGGACGGGGCCGGCGGCGGGCCGGCGGGCGGGGACGGGGCAAGAGCAGGTAGGTGCCGGCCGCCAGGCCAAAAAGGGCAATCAGGGGAAACAAGGCCCAGTAATAGCTGCCCGTATAGTCAAAAATCAGCCCCATCCACACCGCCGTCCACATGGACATCAACTGATCCGGCAGGTGCTGCCAGCCCCGCAGGGTAGCGAAGCTCCGGCGGCCAAAGAACTCTCCCATCATCGCCCAGTTCAGCGAATTGGCGCTCTCCGACAGCGCCAGCAGGATGGCAAAACCGGCCAGCTGCCACAGGTTGCCGCTGGCGCCAAACAGCAGGGTCAGCGAAATGGCGCCAGAGGTCATGCAGAGGGCGCTCAAGCGTTTCTTGGGAAACCGGTCTCCCAGCCAGCCAACCACCGGGTTGAACAGTATGGTTGCGGTAGCGACCAGACCCACGTAGAAGGCGGCAATCCGCAAACTCTCCATCGGCTCCCGGCCGCCTTCCTGGAGGAACCAGACCATAACCGGGGCCAGCAGAAAGGATAAGCCGGAATGGGCGGTGTTCCGCAAACCGGAGGCCAGCACCAGCATCCAGTAGGTGGGAGTACGCATCGCCTCGCCGGCGCCAAAATCCGTCTCCCTTCGGGTTGGCCGGCCCCGGTTGCCCCGGGGGGTGGCGGCCGTGTCGGAAGCCGTGCTGGAAGTCGGATTCGCTACTCCGGCGGTTGGGGCAGTTTCGGCCGGGGATGAAGCGTCCGGCGGCGCCGGCCGGTCGCCGTCGGGCAGCAAGCCCATGCTCTCCGGCGAGCGCTTAATCAGAAAGGACAGGGGAACAATCAGCGCGATGATTACGATGCCGGAGATGAGTACCGACTGACGCCAACCCAGGGTTAGCACCATCAAGCCGGCCAGGGGGGCGATGGCTCCGCCCAACCCATGTCCCATGGACACAAAGGACATAGCCAACCCCCGCCGCCGCCGGAACCAGTTGTTGATTGCTGCAATGGTGGCGTTGTTGTAACCAGACCGGAAGCCTACCGACATCAGCCCGACGAACACCAGCAAAAAGAAGAAGTAGTTGCCGGTCAGGGAGAGGAGGATGAAGCCTAAACCGGAAGCCAAACCGCCGAAAGCCAGCATTACCCCGGGGCCGTAGCGGTCGGTCAAATAACCCACGACCGGCCCCTGGATGCCTCCCATCAACCGGCCCAGCGTATCGGCCCAACCGATGGCCGCCGCCCCCAGCCCCAGGTCGTTCTGAATGGGGATGATGTAAACGGTGAAGCCCCGGTTGAAACTTCCCTGCTTGATTCCGTCGGCGACCAGGCTGACCAGGACAATCCACCAGCCGTAGAATATCCTGGGCGGTCGCTTTAACGAACCCGGAAGGGATGCTGGATTAAGCACCGGTCAGTATGGCAACCCGGTGAATAGTTCCAAACTCAAGCAATCTTCTACCCCGTCCCTGGCCGGCCGGCAGAGGTTGAGAATACCGGCCAACGCCCTCGCACTTCCGGTCATTGATCGGCCAATGACCAGCCATTGGCCTGGTGTTGGCCGGACAGTAGCCGGATGTTGGCCGGATAGTGGCCGGGTTACTTTAGCCGATCAGGCTGGCTTTGGTGCGGGGCCGTTTGGCCGGCCCCGGTCCGGAACCCTAGTATATAACCTGCGCCTCCTCCAACTGCCCCATTCCCGCGGCGGATAGACCGAGGAGTTGTTGAAAGACGTACTCGTTGTGCTGGCCCAGCAGCGGCGCCGGAGTGCGGATGCCGCCGGGAGTTTCCCCCAGCAGCCAGGGCATCCCGTACAGCCACTCCACCCCTACGTGGGGATGCTCCACCTCCAGGTAGGCTTGCCGCTCCTGCCAGTGGGAGTCCAGGAATTGGTCCTCGATGTTCATTACCGGCATGGCCGCCACCCCGCGCGCTTGCAGCCGGTCGGTAATTTCCCGGGCAGTATGCTGTTTCGTCCAGGCCGCCACGTGAGCATCCAGCTCGGCCAGGTGGCGCAGCCGTCCTTCCCGGTCGGCAAACCGGGCGTGGCTAGTCCAATCCGGGTAATCCAGCGCGGCACGGAAGGACTGCCATTCCGCCTCGGCGCCTACTGCGATAGCCACCCAGCGGTCGGCATCGGCGCAGGGATAATTATTGTGGGGAGCGAAGGCCGGGTCGTAGTTGCCCCGGGGGCGCGGCGGCGTGCCGGTCAGCTGACAGTCCAGAAACGCCTCTCCCAGCAGGGAAGCGGTGGCTTCCAACTGTGCCACCTCGACGAACTGGCCCTGGCCGGTATGGTTGCGGTGGCGCAGGGCCGCCACCGTAGCCAGGGCCGCATGAAGCGCCGCCACTACGTCGCTCCACGGCGCTTGCAGTTCCCCTACCAGTTGCTCCTCTTCGGCATAGCCTACTACACTCATCAACCCGGACAGGGCCTGAATTATGGGGGCGTAGGCTAATACGTCCCGCAGCGGCCCGGTTTCGCCCAGGGCCGGCATTGATACCAGGATAATGTCGGGGCGGAGCCGGCGCAGTTCCCCATAATCCAAGCCCAACCGTTGCAGGACGCCGGGGGAGTAGTTATTCAACGCCACGTCGCTGTGGGCCAGGAGTTCCCGGACTAATGAGCGTCCTGCGGCGGTCTTCAGGTTCAGGGTAACGCTCAATTTGTTGCGGTTGATGCCATGGAATACCGGCTGCAACTCCGGCCACAACCCCCGGTCGCCGCCGGCAAGGTCATCGCCGACAATGGGACGGCCCAGGCGCAGCCCGTCCAGCCGCGCCCGGCTCTCTACCTTGATAACCTCGGCCCCCAGGTCGGCCAGCAGTTGCGTCGCCATCGGCCCAGCCCAGGCCGTGCCGAAGTCCACCACCCGGTAGCGGGCCAGGGGCAGCAGGTTTGCGCCAACTTTCGTTTCAGCTTTCGGTTCAGATGGTAACATCAGCTAACCCGGCATCCGGATTGGGTTGATCCCTCCCCGGCGCCTCCGACCTTATACCTTATCCTCGGGAGAGGAAACTTCCTTTGCCTCGCTCCTTCAAGGAGCGAGGCAAAGGACGCGGGGAAGCCGGCGGCGCTGGCCCCGCCTATATTACCCCGGTTCGTTCCAGTTGGGAAAGCTCCGCCGCATCCAGTCCCAGTTCGCCGCCCAGCACCTCCCGGTTGTGCTGGCCCAGGGTGGGCGCCGGCCGGACCAGCCGGGCCGGGGCGCCGGACAGCCGGTAGGGTGGGCCAGGGTAGCGGTAGGTTCCCGTCTCGGTATGTTCCAGCGGCTGAAAATAGTCTCTGGCGTTCAGTTGCGGGTCGGCCAGCGTCTCGTCGAAGGTCTGCACCGGCACGCAGGGGATGCGCTGCTCCAGACAGGCTTGCAGTATCTCCGCCTTGGTGCGCTCCATAAACCAGGGAGCAATCAACGACTCCGCCTCCTCCGGGTACTGGTCGCTCATCGCTCGCCGGTCCCGGTAGCGGGGGTTTTCCATCCAGTCCGGTTCGCCCAGCAAATCCAGGAACCGGCGATACTGTTCCATTTGCGGAGCGTCAATACAGATATAGCCGTCCTTGCAGGGCAGGACGCAGTTGGGGAACAGGCCCAACCGCATCCGGTTACCGGAACGCCAGCCGGCCACGCCCCGGTAGATGTAGGTGGGCAGGTGGTAGCCGGTCAACAGGGTCCCGACCACCTGGGCTTCGGCCACGTCCACCGGCTGCCCCCGTCCGGTCAGGTCCCGGCCCAGCAGGGCCACGATACTGGCGAAGGCGGCGCCCACCCCGGCCAGGTAGCTGGCCTGGCGCAGGGGCGTAGTCAGCGGTTCCCGGTGGGGATGGCCGGTGCCAAAGCTCAACCCGCTCATGGCGTTAGCCGTCAGGTCAGTTCCCCGGTAGTAGCGATAAGGCCCGCTCCGGCCATAGGGCGATAGGGAGGTAACGATGAGGCGGGGATAGCGCTCCTTTAAGGACGCATAGTCCAGCCCCAACTCCTCCACCAAAGCCAGGGGGTGGTTCTCCAGAAAAACATCGGCGGATTTCAGCAGCCGGCCGAGGAGTTCCCGGCCCCGGCTGGATTGCAGGTCCAGGGTAATACCCCGCTTGTTGAGGTTGGCAAAGAGGTAAAGCCCGCTGCGTTCCGGGTGCGGCGCGCCGGCCGGGAACGGGCCGCGCTGCCGGGCCGCCTCGCCAACGCCGGGTGGCTCTACCTTGATAACCGCTGCGCCCAGCTCGGCCAAAACCTTGCCACAGAAAGGGGCGGAGACCAGGCTCCCCCATTCAATAACCCGCACCCCGTTCAAGGCTCCGGGCAATGGGTCAAACTGCCGCATACCGTTCCATATATTGTTCCTTCACCTTTCCGAAAATAACCGGCAAGCGCTTTAACGTTATCCGGTATTTACCGGTTTGCCAGCGGCCAATTGCCCCTCAATGCCGGCCGGCAATCAGGGGCAATCATGAACGCTGCCCGGGGGAGTTCAACCCGCCGGTTCCGCCCCCTTGCGGGTAGCTCGCCCCTGGACGCTAGAGTCGGTCAGCCGGTGGAACTGGTTCCGCCCTTGCGGGTAGATCATCCCCGCCGCCGTCTCGGAGACCCGCTTGCGATTCCGCCCCTTGCCGGCGGCCCGCCCCCTACCGCTCAGCCCATATACCGCTCAAACCATTCCAGCGTTCTGGCCAGGTATTCCTCCCGCAGCTTGGGGTGACCCTGCCGGGGGAAGGAGTGGGAGCAGCCGGGGAAGCGCACCAGTTCCACCTCCCGGCCCAACCGCTTGAGGTGTACGAAGTAGGCTTCGCTCTGGCTGATGGGGCAGCGGACATCCGCTTCCCCGTGCAGCAGCAGCGCCGGCGTCGTTACCTGTGCAGCATAGGTCAGCGGGGAGCGGCGCACCAGTTCCGAAAAGGCATCCATCGGGGAGCCGCCCCACTGCACTTCGCCAAAACTCACGCCAATGTCCGAGGTGCCGTACATACTCACCAGGTCGATGCAGGGCGCGCCCACTACCGCGGCCCGGAACCGGGACGTGTGGCCGATAATCCAGCCGGTCATATAACCACCGTAACTGTAGCCATGCACTCCCAGCCGGGTTTCATCCACATAGGGCCGGGCCGCCACTGCATCCACTGCCGCCATCAAATCCAGGTAGTCCTCGCCGCCCCAGTCCGCCAGCACCGCCGTCATGAAGTCTTCGCCGTAGGTGGAAGAACCCCGGGGATTCACCGCCAGGGTGAGGTAGCCGTTGGTGGCTAATACCTGTTGCAGCGGCACAAAGGAATCGTAAAAGGCGCCGTTGGGCCCGCCGTGAATCTCCAGCACCAGCGGGTATTGGCCGGAGGGATTAAAATCCGGCGGAAAGTATAACCGGCACTCAATCTCCAGCCCAGCCCGCCGGATGCTGAACTTTTCCTGCCGGGCCGGTGGGCGCTGCCGTAAGTAGTCTCGGTTGTAGTTGGTCAACTGCCGGAAGGTTTGGCCCGGCGGGTCAATCAGGTCAATATAATACAGGTCGCCGGGGGAACCGGGCGCATTGGCCGCCAGCGCCGCTCTTTTTCCCTGGTCTTCCAGGGCCAAGGCGATGCCCTGCAACCCGCCTCCGGCCAACCGCTGCGCCGGCCCGCCAGCGGCGGACACTGCCATCAAGTAGGACTCGCCCCGGGTCTCCCCCAGGAACAGGATGCGGTCATCGACGTACCAGCGCAGTTCGGGCGTAGGGCTGATGGTCGGGATGCCCAGGCAAGGCCGGATGGTGTCGTCGGTGAGACGCTGCGGGGTTTGTCCCGGCTCCAGGAGGTAGAGCCAGCTCTGCCACTGGCCCAGACCATTGCCGTTGGGAGAGGCGGCGGCCAGCAACCTTTGCCCGTCGGGAGACCAGGCCAGGGCGCCCACGCTTTCCAGCCCTTGCGACCATCGCTGCGGGGTGTTTCCCCCGGCCGCATCCCGCTCCTGGCCGGCTGGCCCATCATCCCCTTCGTCAGGGTCTTGGTGAACTGCATCGGCGCTCGGGACGACATCCGGCACGACATCTGGTACGACGTCCGGGACGGTAACCACGTAGGCCTCGGACCGGTTGCGGGTGTCCCGGTCGTCCCGCCGGCCGGAGACAAAGGCAATTCGCTTTCCATCGGGAGACCACACCGGCAACACGTCGTCCCAGTCGCCGTCGGTAAGCTGCCGGGCGGCTCCGTCTGCCGCCGCAACGATAAACAGGTGGAAATGCGCATCGCCCCGCCAGCCGAGGCCGTCGTAGCGGTAGCGGATGCGCCGCGCCACGCTGACCCGGGGCTGGCCGGCGTCGGCATCCGGTGCCGGCGCATCCGGGTCCACGTCGGCGCAATAGACCAGCCGGCGGGAGTCCGGCGCCCAGGCCAGGTCAATGATGTTGCCCGGCGAGCGGGTAAGCTGGCGAGCTTCGCCGCCCCCGACGCCGATGAGCCAAATCTGCCGCAAGCCGGCCGGATCGGCCCGCAGAAAGGCGAGAGTCTGGCCGTCCGGGGAAAACCGGGGCAACCCGTCCCCTGGCCCCCGGGTAAACTCCACTGCCTCCGGGTCCTTCTCCCGACCGGGAACCTCCAGGGCCAGCATCATTATCCGCGAACGGCTTTCCAGCGACTCCGGCTCCACCCAGGAGTAGGTAAAGGCCAGCCGCGAGCCGTCGGGAGCCAGGGCCGGGTCGGTTGCATTTTTCAGGTGGCGCACCAGGTCGGGAGCTAGTGGACGGCCCATGTTCACACCTCCGGGTCAAGGGGTCGGCGGCCTGCCTTGCCGGTGAAGAACCAGAACCGGCGGCGCCCCGCCGGGTCAAGGGGCCGGCGGTATCCGGGGTGAAAAAGAATAGAGGGCCTTAAGGCCCTCTATTTCCGGTGAACTTGCTGTTTTCGCTGCCGGACGGGGAAGTTTGGCAGGAGCGGGAGGATTCGAACCCCCGACCACTGGTTTTGGAGACCAGCGCTCTGACCAGACTGAGCTACGCTCCTGCGCTGCGGGCCGGCAACCGACATACGGGTTAGCGATGGTCGATGGTATGGTACCCCTGGAGGGACTCGAACCCCCGACGCGCGACTTAGGACGCCGCCGCTCTATCCTCTGAGCTACAGGGGCCGGTTGGTGGAGATAGGGGGGCTCGAACCCCCAACCTCGGCATTGCGAACGCCGCGCTCTCCCAGTTGAGCTATATCCCCGGGCCATTACCCGCCAGCCTGGCTGAACCGTCTGGTCCAAGACCGTCGGGCGTTGCGCCACCGCGCATTAGGGGAACTATCCCATCCCCCGGTACCTGGTAAAATGGTAAGGCCACCAACTAATCCCTGTCAAGTACCCTGCCAAGTACCCGGTCAAGCGCCGGCAGCCGGTGTCCGGTAAAATGTCTTGTCCTTCGCCGGTGGCCTTTTAACCGTCCCTGGGACTGTAACTGTCAGCGAAAAAAGGAACGCAACCCGCCAGGTAAGAGCCCTTGGCCGGCGGCCAGCGCCACTAGCGCAACCCGGTTAATCGTGTAATAATGTTCCCTGATTTTCCCGGTTCATTGGTTCCAGTTTATTGGTTATGGTAGTCTGGCTACTGGAATCGTCCTCAGCTATCCGGCTACCATCTGGTCTGAACCCGTCCATAGGGAAGGCGGCAGTAGCAATTGGTAGATAACAGCCTGTCCCCCCACGGGGGCGTACTAATCGAGCGGGTCGCTCCCTTGCAGGATGCGGACGCCGGCCGGCGACACGATACCCTGCGCCGGCCCCGTATCGCCGTCCGCGACCAGATTGCCCGGGAGTGCGTCAACCTGGCCTACGGGTTCTTTTCGCCGTTGGAGGGGTTTATGGGCCGGGCCGACCTGGATTCGGTGGCCCGCAATATGACCCTGGACAACGGTTATGTCTGGAGCATTCCCATTGTCCTGGACCTGGCCGGGGAGGAAGTAGCCCGGCTGGGGCTGAAACCGGGCCATACCGTCCTGCTGACCTACCAGGAACAGCCCCTGGCTACCCTGGAGGTGGAGGAGATTTACGCCTACGACAAGGAGTTTCTGGCCCGACAGATTTACGGCACCGCCGAGGAAGCCCACCCCGGCGTGCAGCGCACCTATGGCTATCAGGACCGGTTCGTGGCCGGGCCGGTTACCCTGATCAACCCGCCGGCGGTCAACCCGCCCTTTGACCGGTTCTGGCAGACCCCCCGGCAACTGCGTCAAACCCTGGCCGACCGGGGCTGGAGCCGGGTGGTGGCGCATCAGAGCCGCAATGTCCCCCACGCCGGCCACGAGTGGCTGATGAAGGGCGCCTGGCTGGCCGCTGGGGCCGATGGGGTGTTGGTCAGCGCCGTCATCGGCGAGAAAAAGCCGGGGGATTACATCGACGAGGCCATCGTCCTGACCCACGACCTGCTGCGGGAGGCCGGCTTCTTCCGGCAGGAAACGCACCTGACCTCCACCCTGCTGTGGGATATGCGGTACGCCGGGCCGCGGGAGGCGGTCTTTCACGCCCTGGTGCGGAAAAACCTGGGCTGTACCCACCATATGTTTGGCCGCGACCACGCCGGCGTGGGCCGCTACTACGACACTTACGCCGCCCACCGCATCTTCGACCACCTGCCCGACCTGGGCATCCGGTCGGTGCTGACGCTGGAATGGTGGTATTGCCCGGTGTGCGCCGGCGTAGCCTACGAGGGGCTGTGCGGCCACCGGGAGCAAAAGCAGGACCTGGCCGGAACCCTCATCCGGCGCATCATCCAGGGCGGCGCGGAACCGGCGCCCACTACCTTGCGGGCCGAGGTGCTGGAGGTGGTGCGGGAGTGCGCCGACCGGTACGGTTTCGGCTCTCCCTTTGTGGAGGATAACTACCTGACCCACCGCACCCCGGTTATGTCTATGCCGGCGCTGGATTGCGCTTGTACTTGCGCCTGTACCTGTAATGAAACATAGGCCCGCCCCTCGCCCCCGTTTGCATCGAGCGGGGGTTTTTATTTTGGGCCGTTCGGCGCCGGAGCTTAACTATGCGCGAAGCGGGCGACTACATCCGGATACTGGAGGCGGATACTGGAGGAAATCGGCATAGATACACATCGACCCGGTGGCCTAATTGCGGGCGTATTCTACGCTTCCGGTCGCCCCGGAAGCGCCCCCGGCGTCTATGTTCCACCGTAGCGGGAGCGGTGGAGTTCACTTCACCCTCAACCCCAACGCCCGGGCGGAACCCGGTGCGGCCTTGTGGAACTTCCTGCCCGACCGCCGGCCAAAGGCCATCGCCCACCGCAAACCTGACATCGTTCCCAAGCCGGCCCAAGCCGGCCCAAGCCGGCCCAAGCCGGGCCGAACCGGGTCGAGTCAAACTGGGTATGAAACGCCGGGCCTTGCGACCGTTGTTGCTGCCCGGCGCCGGGCAAGCGCACCACGCTGACGCTGGGCGACCCGTTGCCGGCGTTGTTGCTGCCCGGCGCCGGGCAAGCGCACCACGCTGACGCTGGGCGACCCGTTGCCGGCGTTGTTGCTGCCCGGCGCCGGGCAAGCGTCCCCGAACTTTTGCGTATTTGCGTAAGATACTAAACATATCAGAACATATCAGGAGGAACCAATGCCAACCTACGTTAACCCCAACGCTTGCAACGCCTGCGCCGACGAACACCAAGGGCCGTTGTGCGTCTATATTTGCCCCAATGACCTGATGGCCCTGGATACTGACGCCAACAAGGGCTTCAACCAGGAACCGGAGCTGTGTTCCGAGTGTTACGCCTGCGTCAAGCTCTGCCCCCAGGAAGCGATCCACGTCCGGGGCTATTCCGACTTTATCCCCCTGGGGGCCTCGGTGCAGCCCCGGCGGGTGGAAAACGGCCTGACCTGGACGGTGAAGTTCCGTAACGGCAAGGAGCTGGAATTCACCTACCCCTCCCGTTCCACTCCGGTCGGCTCCACCGAACCCTACCGTAACTTTACCGAAGACCCGGCCGCCGACCTGAAAGGCCAGGGACTGGCCGGCGAATCCCTGTGGCTGGGCGTGGACACGCTGCCCTCCCTGGCGACGGACTAACCTGCGTTTACGACCCGGACCTGGAAACTGCCTGGCGCCCGGTCCGGGCGGGGCGAGTTTCCCGTCCGATAACCATATAACCATACCGTCTGGAGAGGATTTTATTATGGCGTTACCCGTTACCGAAACCGTTGAATGCGATATTTTGATTATTGGCGGCGGGATGTCCGGCTGCGGCGCCGCCTTTGAGTCCAAGTTTTGGGGGAGCGACCTGCGGGTGGTCATCGCCGAGAAAGCCGTCATCGAGCGCAGCGGCGCCACCGGCGAGGGCCTGTCCGCCATCAACTGCTACATGGGTCAGCGTTACGGCTGGAATACCCCGGAAGATTTTGTCCAATACGTGGTCAACGATATGATGGGCCTGGCCCGGGAGGACCTGGTTTATGACGTGGGCCGCCACGTGGATTCCTCGGTGCACCTGCTGGAAGAGTGGGGCCTGCCCGTCTGGAAGAAGGAAGACGGCACCTACGAGCGCATCGGCCGCTGGCAGATACCCATTCACGGCGAGTCGATCAAGCCGGTAACCGCCGAGCCGGCCCGCAAGGCAGTGGGGCCGGAAAATATCTACGAGCGCGTTTCGATCACTCACTTGCTGACCGACGCCGACGACCCGAACCGCATCGCCGGCGCCGTTGGCTTTGGCGTGCGGGAAAACAAGCTCTACCTTTTCAAAGCCAGGGCGGTCATCATCACTACCGGCGGGGCCTCCAATGTCTTTCGTCCCCGCTCGGTCAACGAGGGCATTGGCCGTACCTGGTACTCAGTATTCGCCACCGGCTCGGCCTACGGACTGATGATTCCCGCCGGCGCTGAAATGACCCAGATGGAACATCGCTTTGTGCCGACCCGTTTCAAGGACGGCTATGGCCCGGTGGGGATGTGGTTCCAGTATTTTCACGCCCGGGTTACCAACGCCCTGGGTGAGGATTATACCGTTACCCGGGACGCTGAACTGGATAAGTACCCGCCCTATGGCCGCGCCGTACCCACTCCCACGCCCCTGCGCAACCACCAGATGTTTCTGGACATCCAGGCCGGCAAGGGGCCGATGTTTATGCGCACCGAGGAGGCCATGCAAAAGCTGGCCGGCGGCGACCCGGCCAGGATGGAGCAGGTACGCAACGAGGCCTGGGAGGACTTTCTGGATATGACCATCGCCCAGGCCCTGACCTGGGCCTCCCAGAACATTGAGCCGGAAGTAACGCCGTCGGAGGTGAATCTGGCCGAGCCGTACATCATGGGTTCCCACTCCGGCGAGGCCGGCGCCTGGGTCAGCGGCCCGGAGGACCTGGCGCCGCCGGAATACTTCTGGGGCTATAACAAAATGACCACCATCCGGGGGCTGTTTGCCGCCGGGGACGGCGTGGGCGCCGCGCCCCACAAGTTCTCCTCCGGCTCCTTCACCGAGGGCCGGCTGGCCGCCAAGGCGGCGGTCAACTTCCTGCGGGATAACCCGGCAGCCGTCCGGGTCAGCGACGCCCAGGCGCGCCAACTGCACGAAACCATCTGGTCGCCCCTGGAAACCTTCGACCAATACCGGGGCGAGAGCACTGTTGAGACGGTCAACCCCAACTACATCACGCCCACCCATGCCCTGGTGCGCCTGCAAAAGATTATGGATGAGTATGCCGGCGGCGCCTCGGCCTGGTACACCACCAACGGGCCAACCCTGGAACGGGGCATCCAGCTTATCGAGATGCTGCGGGAAGACCTGAAGCAACTGGGGGCCCGCAACCGCCACGAACTGCTGCGCTGCTGGGAGGTGGTACACCGCACCTGGGTCGGCGAGGCCCATATGCGACACCTGCTGCACCGCCAGGAAACCCGCTGGCCCGGCTACTACTACCGGGCGGACTACCCCAACCTGGACGACGCGAACTGGCGGGTGTTCGTCAACTCCACCTACGACGCCGCCAACGACCGCTGGAGCCTGATGACGCGGCCCTATATAAACCTGGTGAAGTAGAGTCGGCGGTATCGTTGGTGTCGGAAGCAGCGAAGAACGGGCCGGCACCCGGCATTGTCGGAGGCCGGCCCGCGGTTCCGTTTGAAAACCGGGTTCAGCCCCGCCGAGGACGTGGGCGGATGCGCTACTAAACGCTAAAAGTAAGCGGAACCTCCCGGAACTGGGGCAAGCCGGCGCCGGCCCCAATGTGCTATCATAAGCTCAACCCGTCCCCGGCCCGTATTATCGCCGCCCGGAGGCCCGAAATGACCACCAAGTTGGCCTACACCCGCGGCTCCGACATTGACTATGCCAGTCTGGAGTTCAACCCCGACGCACCGGAGCCGTTGCCCGACGCGATGTATCAGTACCCGATCTTCGAGGAAATTTTCCATATCCTGGGCGCCCATCTGAATACCCTGGGCCGCCCGGAGGACATCTTTCGCAGCAGCAACACCTTTATCTGCTACGACCGGGCCAACCTGAACGTGCGGGTAGGCCCCGACTTCTATGCCGCCTTTGACGTGGACGCCGAAAGCATCAAGGAACGGCTGCTCTACCTGCCCTGGGAAGTGGGGAAACCGCCGGACTTTGTGCTGGAAGTGGGCTCCCGCAGCACGGGCCGGGAAGACATTGGCCGTAAACGGGACGTCTATGCCCGCATCGGCGTGCCGGAGTATTGGCGGTTCGACCCGTCGGGGGGAGACTGGTACGGGGAACCCCTGGTTGGGGAACAATTGCTTGGCGGACAGTACCGGCGAATAGCACTGACCACCGAGCCGGACGGCGTGCTTAAAGGATATAGTCCCCTCCTCCGCCTGTCGCTGTGCTGGCAAGGGGATATGCTGACCTTCTATAATCACCAGACCGGCGCTTACTTGAGGAACTTGCCCCAAACGGAGGCGGCCCTTCAGTCCGAGCAAGTCGCCCGACAACAGGCCGAAACGGCTCGGCAGCAGGCCGAAGCCCGGGTACGCCAATTGGAGGAAAAGCTGCGCCGTCGCCAGTAAGTCGCCCGGCAGCGGGCCGACGGCTAACCCGGTGTTACTCCAGCCCCCGCATGACCGGCAACCGGCCGGCCGCGCTACCCCCCCGAAAAGTATTGGGGCAGGGAAATCTCCCGCCCCAATGTTATAATCGCCCCGGCGCCCCCGGAGCTAATAGCGAATCTAACGGCACTTACCCTTGACAAGGAGCAACCGCAATGAAAGTAGGATTCATCGGCCTCGGCAATATGGGCAACCCCATGGCCTCTAATCTGATTAAGGCCGGCCACCAGCTTACCGTCCATGACCTGCGGCGGGAGGCGGCGACCAATCTGCTGGAGCTGGGGGCGGAGTGGGCCGATACCCCGGCGGAATGTGTCCCCGGCAACGATGTGGTGCTGACTTCCCTGCCCGTTCCCCGGGATGTGGAGGCAGTGGTATTGGGTGAAAAGGGCATTCTGGAAGGGGCCAGGGCCGGCGATGTCTATATGGACCTCTCTACCAACTCGCCTACCACCATCCGCCGGATCCACGACGTATGCGCCGAGCAAGGGGTTAGCGTGCTGGATGCGCCGGTCAGTGGCGGGGTCTATGGCGCGGCGGCGGCGACCCTGGCGGTGATGGTCGGCGGCGACGAGGTGATCTTTAACCGGATGAAGCCCACCCTGGACGCTATTGGCAGCCACGTGGTCTATTGCGGCCCCATCGGCAACGGCATGGTCTGCAAGATTTGCAACAATACCCTGAGCATGGGCATTGGCGTGCTGGCGACCGAGGTGCTGACCCTGGGCGTCAAGGCCGGGGTGGACCTGGCCGTGCTGGCCGACGTGATTGCCAACAGCTCCGGCAGCAACCGGCGCATCGTCGAAAAGTTCCCCCGCTACCTGTTCAAGGGCAACTTTGAGCCGGGCTTTGCCACCGCTTTGGCCGCCAAGGACGTGCGCCTGGGCACCGACCTGGCCCGGGAGTACGGCATTCCCCTGGAGTTAGCCAACCTGATCGACCAGCGGCACGTAGAGGCAATGCACCGGGGCTGGGGCCCCGAAGACTCGGATGCCGTGTCCAAACTTCAGGAGGAAAAGGCCGGGGTAGAGTTGAGGATACCGGATTAATCCCGCCGGGAATGATTCAAGCACCGGTTCAGGCGCCGATGGCCCGGATATTTTTATTCCCCATCCTGTTTCCCGGTCCATCCGTCTAAAGTAGATTAAACCGACAGGGAGGCCGCGTTATGCAACTACCGCCGGGACGGCTGCGACTGGAAGGAAAGGTTGCCATTGTAACCGGGGCCGGCTCCAGCGGGCCGGGAGTTGGCACCGGCAAGGCCACGTCAATTCTCTTTGCCCGGGAGGGAGCAAGGGTACTGCTGGTGGACCGGGAGGAGGGCGCCGCCACGGAGACTCTGGCCGAAATTGAGGCCGAGGGCGGCAGCGCCTCGGTGTTCCGGGCCGACGTTACCCGCGCCCCCGACTGCCGAGCCATGGCCGACGCCGCCGTAGAACGCTATGGCGCGCTCCACGTCCTCTTCAACAACGTGGGCATCAGCGGCCCCGGCTCGCCTACCAGTGTAGAGGAGGAGGTCTGGGACCAGGTGCTGGACGTGAACCTGAAGAGCATGATGCTGACCAGCAAGTACGCTGTGCCCAAGATGATTGAGTCCGGCGGCGGTTCCATCATCAACGTATCGTCCATTGTGGGCCTGCGGGCCGGCAGCGGCGCGCCCAGCATTCCCTACGCCGCCTCCAAGGGCGGGGTCATCGGTATGACCGCTACCATGGCCGTGCATCTGGGCCGGGACAACATTCGGGTCAACTGCCTGGCCCCCGGCCACCTGTACACGCCCATGGTGGCCGGGCGGATGTCCGAGGAGCTGCGCGACCTGCGCCGCCGGGCCGGGCCTTTAGGCACCGAAGGCAGCGCCTGGGATATTGCCTGGGCCAACGTATTCCTCGCCAGCGACGAGTCTCGCTGGATTTCCGGCGTAACCCTGCCCATCGACGCCGGCCTGCTGGCCGCCACGCCGTTGGCAATGTTCCCCCACTTGCAATGAGGGCAGCGGCCCGATCGACAAGCGGTCGGATTATCAGGCACTTGCAATGAGAGCGGCGGCCCGATCGACAAGCGGCCGGCTCGACAACCGGGGGGCGGCTCAGTAGCCATTGGCCCCTTCCCCCGGTCTGGCCTGATTTTTGCCGACTTCAGGGGCGGGTCCTGCACCGGCGATAGAGGCCATAGAAGCTATAGAGCAGTCCGGCAGTTCAGTTCGGCGGGGCCGGACGAGGCTGCCGGCCGGGCCGGGCCCCCCGCCCCTTCGCCAACCTACAGCAGGGTCAAGGCAATAATTCCCCCCAGCACCATGCCCACCGCCACCAGCTTGACCGTTAAGGTCTCCAGGTGCAGCGGCTCATCCAGCAAGGGCAAGGCCCGGGTGCTGAGCAGCGTGCTGTAGAGGAACACAAAGAGGGGGCGGGTGGCTACGGCGGCGGAGACCAGCGAAACCGGCCCCAGGTTGATGGCCGCCACGTTCAGCCATACCGCCAGGGGCGCCAGCGCAAACTCCGCCGCTACCAGCAAAAGGGCGGTGCGCCAATCCCGCATTGAGGTCAACAACTGCCCCCAGGCTCCGGGCCGCCACAAAATGACGAATACGATGCCCATGCCATAATTGCGCATGGAGAACACCAGCCAGACCGGCAGTTCCTCCAGCGCCTGCTTGCCCAGAACCAGACCGAGGGCGGTAAAGCCGCTGGCCCCCAGCAGAATGGGCAAGGCCCGGTTCAAGCGTATCCCCATCCCGCCGCGGGACCCCCACAGCGATATGAGGAACGCCCCGCTCACCACCGCCACAATGCCGGCCCATTGGCCCACCGACAGGGTTTCTCCCAGAAAGGCCACCCCCATTATCGCCACGAGCACCGGAAAAGTGTGAATGATGGCGGAGCAGCGGGAAACCTCCTCCAGCTTGTACGCCCAGAACATCATCGCCAGGGCGCCGCCCCAGCACAGGCCCGATATTCCGCCGGAAACCAGGGCAACGCGGGAGGCATCGGCCGGAATGCCGGTCAGCGCCAGGGCCAGGGTGCCGTAGCCAAAGAGGGATAGGGAGACGCCGGCGTAAAAGGCGGTCAGACTGGGCATATTGTAGGCGGCCAACCGCTTGTCCAGCACGGTAACCAGTCCCAGGATCCCGGCGCTGAGCAGCGCGATCCAAAGGTAGAGCAGGCTCACCGGGGGGTCACGTATTCCAGGCCGCAGTCCCTACAGCGGCTGCATCGCCGGCAGCGGCCGCAGCGCCGGGAACCGGCGGCCGCCAGGTCAGACCGGATAAGTTTCCCGGCGCCGGTTTCAGTCTCCGGGACCAGCGCCATTCTACTCTTCTTCCGGGTGAGTGGTGATGAACCGGGCCGACTGGGCCGGGTCGATGTGCGGGGCGCGCACTGTAACGCCGGCCTGCTCTTCCTGAAGCAGGACGGTTACGCTGCTGTCCCGGTCTTTCCAGCCCCGGTTGAGGGCCTGCATCGCCACCTGCTCCGCCAGAGTCGCCAGGGGCATCGGCACGTTGTATTCCCGGGCCAACTCGGTAGCCAGGGAGATGTCCTTGTGGGCCAGTTCCAGGGCAAAGCTGGCCGGGTCGAACTCCCCGCGGAACATAGTGCGCACCAGCCCCTCATGGAGAATCCGCATCCGGCCCAGGGACCCCCGGCGCATACCCTCCCACAGGGCCTCCGGCTCCACCCCGGCCTTGACCCCCAGGGTTAGCCCTTCGGCGATGGCCTGGCGGACGCTGTGGCCCACCATGTTATGCACCAGCTTGCAGATGGAACCGGCGCCAATGTCCCCGGCATAGAACACCTTGTCGCCAAAGGAGTCCAGTACCGGCTTGATCCGCTGGTAAACCTCCCGGTCGCCGCCGACCATCACCGCCAGGTTGCCGCTGGCCGCGCCGGTCTTGCCGCCGCTGACCGGGGCGTCCAGCACGTAGGCCCCCTTGCGCCGGAATTGGGGTTCGATTTCCCGGATGAGGGTGGGACGGCTGGAGGACAAGTCCACATAGACGCTCCCGGGCCGGATGCCCTCCAGTACCCCGGCGGCGCCCAGGGCCACCGCCGCCACCTCTTTAGGGCCGGGGAGGGACGTGAAGGTAATATCGCTGAGTTCGGCTACCTCAGCAGGAGCGTTAGCCAGCCAGGCGCCACCCTCCAGCAGGGGCCGGGCCGCCTCCTCCCGCAGGTCGTAAACCACCAGGGGATAGCCGGCCCGTTGGATATTAAGCGACATACCGCCGCCCATGTTGCCGAGGCCAATAAAGCCGATAGTTTCCATAGAACTAACCCCCTATTCCTTCTGCCGCGCCGGGCAATTGGCCCGGTAGGTTGTCCATTCTTTTCCCGTAGGCCCTGTCCCTTGTGCCGCGCCGGGCAATTCCATACCTTGTCCGGCCACCCGCTGCCGCCGCAATGCCATCACGGCGGCGAGGGAACTGGGCAAGGGAATTGTAGGGTGTGGCGGGGCAGGGGTCAATCAATGAAAGTCAACCGCCGGAAAAGGCAGGACGCCGGCCCGGGGCGATCCGTTCCTTTGTCCCGGGAAGGGGACGAACCCTTTACTTGTATCAGCTGATGCGTGAATGGGCCAATCCGGTTTGGCTTGCCACTCCTCACCGCCCCGTGTAGAATTAGCCGGAATTACCCGGATACCTGCAATCGGGAGGTGGCGCGATGTATGACAAGCCGATGCTCAGCCTGGAACAGACGCGCAAGGCGATGGACGCTATGCTGGATCAGGCCACCCGGGAACCCCACCGTCCGGTGGCTATTGCCATCGTGGACGACGGCGGCAACCTGCTCAGCTATGCCCGGATGGACGGCTGCCGGGCCAACCCCCAGACCTTTGCCATTCGCAAGGCTTATACCTCGGCTATGTCCGGCCAGGACTCGGCGGCCTACGCCGAGCGTTTGCAGCGCCAGGGCCGCAGCGTGGCGGATATGGGCAACCCCAACCTGGTATCGGCCCAGGGCGCCGTGGTGGCCCTGCACCCGGACAGTGGCGCGGTGCTGGGCGCCATCGGCGTCAGCGGCCTCGCCGCCCAGGAAGACGAAGACCTGGCCCGGCTGGGCGTTCAGGCCCTGGGGCTGTGATTTCCCCCGGGCTCCGGGCCGCCTGGTTGAAGACGCTTTTTAACCCGGAGACGTCGTGGCGGGGAGAATCCCGGAGCCATGACGCGGTAAACCTGGAGGAATGATGGCTAATCCCCGCGCCGACTATTCGCCGATTTTTCACCGCCCGCCCCTGAAGTTGCCCGGCAATGCCCGGGTGGTGGTATGGGTGGTAATCAACGTGGAGGAGTGGGACATCAACGAGCCAATGGCCCGCACCGTCCTGCCCACGCCCCAGGGAGTGGAGGTCATCCCCGACATTCCCAACTTTGCCTGGTTCGACTACGGTTTGCGGGTTGGCTTCTGGCGAATGAAGCGGGCCCTGGACCGGCGCAACCTGAGGGCCACGGTCAGCCTCAATGCCTCGGTGTGCCATAGCTACCCCCAACTGGTCCGGGAGTGCCTGGATTCCGGCTGGGAGCTGATGGGCCACAGCTACATCCAACGGGTCATCAACCGGGAGCCGGACGAGCGGGCGGCCATCCGCCGCACCATTGACACCATCCGGGACTTCAGCGGGACGGCGCCCCGGGGTTGGATGGGGCCGGGCCTGGCCGAGACCTTTGACACCCCCGACCTTCTGGCCGAGGCGGGTATCGAGTACGTCTGTGACTGGTGCAACGACGACCAGCCCTACCCGATGCGGGTCAAGAGCGGCAGTCTGGTTGCCGTGCCTTATACCGTAGAACTTAACGACATACCCATTTACCTCATCCAGCATCACCGGTCGCCCGAACTGTTCGACCGGGCCAAAGACCAGTTCGATACCCTGTACGCCGAGGGAGCGGAAAGCGCGCGGGTACTGTGCATCTCCACCCACCCCTACATCACCGGCGTAGCGCACCGGATAAAGTATTACGAGATGATTTTCGACTACATCAGCCGGTTTGAGGGGGTGGTGTTTATGACCGGCAGCGAGATTCTGGACTGGTATAAGTCGGTGGCATGAGGAGGTCGTCGCTTCCCCGGCGCGCCAGGGAGTCCCGGTATCAGGCGCCAGGTTCGGCGGCGGTGATTAGCTCTTTCCCGGCGCCAGTGAGTCGCTATCCCCGGGAAGAGGCCGGGAGTAACGGGGGGAGCGCCCGGGGGATAAGCTACGGCAGTGCGACCGGCTCGTTATGCGGGGTGGCGGAACCCCGGGTCAGTCAAAGAGCAGCCGGACAACGGGGCAAGTTACAAACTTGCCCCGTTGTCCGGTGTCCGGCCCGGTAGTACGCCGACGGATCAGCTACTTTAGTTCTCGTCAAGGTAGCTGTTGTTGCTGTTCATAGCGGCGCCGGCCAGGGTGCTGCCGGCCAGCATATCAATCCCCTTGCGTACCGAGCCGCTGATACTGTTCACCTCCCGCTCCAGGGCGCGGAGGCTGCGCAGGGCGTAGGCGTCGGCCTCGGTGCGGCGCGACAGGGCTTCGGACTCGGCCAGTTGCAGAATACGGGAGGCCCGCTCTTGGGCGTCGGCCAGGATCTGGTCGGCCCGCCGCTGGAGTTCCGACTGGGTCAGTTTCTTGCTGAACTCATCCTCGGCCTTGGCCTTGGCCCGGCGGGCGTCGGCCATGGCGTGGTTCATAATCTGGTCCTTCTGGGACAGCACTTCCGTGGCGGCCTTGACCTCTTGGGGTACGCCCAGCCGGAGTTGATCAACCAGTTCCATCAGCTTACTCTTATCCACGATCAGGCTGCCGGTGATGGGCATAACCTTGCTGTTGTCGATGAGGATTTCCAATCGGTCTATGACGTTTATGATATCGATGATGTCCTCCTTTTCCCGGCTTCCCGAATTACGGAGCCGGAATGGCAAATTTAGCATAGACGGCACTGGCTACCCCGGTCGGCACCATCCCGGTGATGTCGCCGCCGAGACGAGCCACTTCCTTCAACAGGCTGGAGCTGACGAACATATGGTCCTGGGAGGTCATAAACGAGACCATGTCCACGTCCGGGGCCAGCTTCCGGTTCATGAAAGCCATCTCGTACTCGTACTCAAAGTCCGACCCACTCCTCAATCCCCGCACAATCACGGCGGCGCCAATCTCCTGGGCGAAACGGACGACCAACCCTTCAAAGCGCCGCACTTCCACGTTGGGCCACTCCCGGACGGCTTCGTCGAACAAGGCAACCCGTTCGTCGGTGGAAAAGAGCAGACTTTTGGAAGGCGTGGCGTAAACCGCAATTACTACCTTATCGAAGAGGGCCGCCGCCCGGGTCGCCACGTCCATATGACCCAGGGTTACCGGGTCGAAGCTCCCCGGGTAGAGCGCGGTTACCATTCCGTACCTCCTCTTTCTCGTTGAAAAAAGTCAACCACGTTGTCCCCGTAGCGGCGGTGGGAATAGAGATGCAAGGGGCCGTAATCGGGTAGCAGGGCCACGTGCCGCGAATGCCCCACTACCACCATTCCCCCCTCCCCCAGCAGCCCGGGCGCCCCGGCCAGGGACTCCAGAAACTCGCCCAGCTTTTCCATCCGGTACGGCGGGTCCAGCAGCGCCAACTGGTAAGGCCCGGCCAGGTTCTTCAAAATGCGATTGGCATCGGCGCAATGGGCAACGGCCTGATTGCTGAATCCGGCGGTTTTCAGGTTGTCCTGCAGGACCTGACACTGGCGCCGATTTCGCTCCACAAAATCGGCCCAGGCCGCCCCGCGACTCAGCGCCTCAATGCCGAGGCTGCCGGTGCCGGCGAACAGGTCGAGGACCCGGGTTTCTTGACAAAGCCACGGGGGAAGAATGTTAAAGATGGCTGCCCTGGCTCGCTCGGAGGTAGGGCGCACTCCCGGTATCACCGCTCCCTTAAGGCGGCGGCCCTTGGCTTTGCCGCCAACCACGCGCATATTACCGATGGGGGCCATTATAATCCACGCCTTAATTCAACTTTCCAGTGGAAACCCGAGTCAGTTTTGAGCATTTTCCAGTCCTGACTTCCGGGCCGGACGGAACCGGCCCGTCATTGAACCGGCCAGGGAATGAGCCGGGTTGGACCGCTGCCTTTACTGGTTGCCGGCCACTAGTTACCGGTACTGGTTGCCGGCTCTGGAGTCCGACTCTGGCGTAAAGAACTAAACCGTTCCCGCCTTTACTACCTTTCCCATCCCGTTCACCCGGAGCGGAGTTTACCGCATCCCGGCAGCCGTCGGTAATTGTAGAAACAGTTATAACGAGCCGACTTTTCGGTTGACATATTTTTTGCAGGGGGCATAATGTTTCTATCGGTTTAAGGGTAACACCGGGAGACAGGGAGGCAGCGGGAATGCTTAATATGTCCATCGACAGCATAAGAGTTAGCCCGATGAATTATCAGCGGGTAGTCATTCTCAAGGAGAAGGATTCTGACCGCTACCTGCCCATCTGGATTGGCCCGGCGGAAGCCGATGCCATTGCGGTGAAACTCCAGGACCTGAGCGTTCCCCGTCCGCTGACCCATGACCTGCTGCGGACGGTCATCGACACCCTGGGCGGAGCGGTCAACCACATCCTGGTCAGCGACCTGCATAACGACACCTTTTACGCCAAGATAGTAATCGAGGTGAATGGGGCTACCAAGGAAATTGACTCCCGCCCCAGCGATGCCATGGCTCTGGCCGTGCGCGCCCAGGTGCCTATTTTCGCTGAGGAATCGGTGATGGACAAGGCCGGAATCCTGCTGGACAAGGAAACCGGCAAGCCGATAACGCCGGAACGGGAGCCCGCGGAGCAGACTTCGCAGGTTACCGAGGAGGAACTGCGCCGGATGTCGGCCTTCACCGACTTCATCCATACCCTGGACATGGAGGATTTCGGCAGAGAAGGGCAGGAACGGTAGCAACCGCTACCATTTATACCGAATCTACGCCAAGGAACCGAAGGCCCCGGCCCATAACGGGTCGGGGCCTTCATTTATGGGGCCATACCGCCCATACCGCGCCGGCCGTAAAGGGGCGGGTTTCGCGGTCGGGGCGCCGGCGGGAGGCGGAGCTGGAGCTTATCGCCGGGTGATTTAACGCCGGGAGCGCGGCGACCCGCAGCGCGCCAGCTAGGACTCGGCGTAGGTCTGGGTTTGCGGCGGCGCGGCGGTTAAGCGGCGGCCGGCGAAAAGCCCCGGCCCTACCGCAAAGGCGACTACCGCCAGGCCGCCGATAGCTACCGCAAAGGTAGCGCCAATGAAGGCTACGCTGGCCAGGGCGCCGGCCACCAGCCCGCCCAGCGGCATAATGCTCCAGGTCATTCCGTAGAAGCCCATTACCCGGCCCCGCATCTGGTCCGGCACCAGCAGTTGCAGGGAGCTCTGGATCGAAATCATATAGACCGAGTTGCTGCATCCCAGCAGCGCCATCAAGGCCAGCGCCAGGGGATAGGAGCGGAGGAAATGGACGGTTAGGCCAAAGGCGACCAGGAGCAGCCCGAACAGCGCCGCGCCGCCGATGATGCGCCAACCCCGGCGGCCGGGGCTACCGTCGCCGCTACGGGCGCCCAGCCATAGCGTGGTAACCAGGGAACCAACGCCGCCCACGCCCAGCAGGAACCCCTGACCCCGGGCGCCCACCTCCAGCACGTCCACCGCAAATACCGGCATCAGCATCACGTAGGCCATGCCGAAGAAGCTGTTGAAGAAGGTCATGCCAATCAGAAAGGAAAAGACGCTGTTCCGTCGGATAAAGGTTACTCCCTCCAGCATTGCCCGGGCCGGATTGCCCGCCGCTCCCTGAGGGATGGCCGGAATCCGCAGCGAGGCCATCACCCCGGTCATTACCGCAAACCCCACCGCGGCCACCAGGAAAGAAGCCCCGGTGTTCACCAGGTCGATGATGAAACCGGCGACCGCCGGGGCAATGATGCGCGTCCCCTGCCAGATACTGGAGTTTAACGCCACTGCGCTGGGCATTGCCCGGCGGTTAATCAGGTGGGGATAGAGGGCCTGCCGCGCCGGAGTGTCAAAGGCTTCCACCCCGCCGGAGAGAAAGGCGATAACCAGGATGTGCCAGACCGCCACCAGGTCCAGCAGGGTAAGCGCTCCCAGGGTGGCGACGAGCAACCCGGTAAAGCCCTGGGTGGTCATAATCAGGCTGCGCTTGTCCAGCTGGTCGGCAAAGACGCCGCCGAAGAGGTTGAAAAAGATGCCCGGCACGGCGTTGGCCGCCAGCGCATAGCCCAGGTACAGCGGCGAGCCGGTAAGCTCGTACACCAGCCAGCCCTGGGCCACCCGGAACATCTGAAAGCCGCCCACCGAGCAGAGCATCCCGAACCAGTAGGCCCGGTAAGCCGGGTAGCGGAAGGCCGGAGGTAGCTGCAACTTGTTATCCCGTCGGGTTCCTGGTTGGCAACGTTGGCAACATTAGCGGTGGAAGCGGGGCAAAATCTCCTGGCCCATCAGGTCCAGCTGCTCCAGCGACTCCGCGCCGGCACACAGGGGGCGCACCACGAACTTGGAAGCCCCGGCGTCGATGTAGCGCCGGATGACCTCGCTGACCGTATCCACGTCGCCCAGGGCGCTGTATTCGGTGAAGGGCGCATCGGGCCGGTGGCGGGTTACATACTGGCGGCTCTGGGCCACCGCCCGGTCGGCGTCCGGGCAGATGTAGTAGCCCAGCAGCATCCCGATGTGGTCGTCCTCAATCTCCCGCGCGTACCGCTCCGCCGTCTCGAAAACAATCTCCCGTCCCTGGCGGATTTCCTGAGGAGTGGCGCCGGAAACCAGCCAGCCGTCGCCAACCCGGCCCACCCGCCGGGCGGCGGCGGGACTGCGGCCGCCAATCCAGACCGGCGGCGACGGCTGGAAACCGGGTTTGGGGGTAATGCTGACGTTGTGGCAGGTGAAGTAGCGTCCCTCGTGGGTAACGCGGTCCTCCTCCCAGAGGCGGCGCATCAGGACAATGGCCTCGTCGGTGCGCCGGCTCCGGTCTTCCTTGGGGACGCCACAGGCTTCGTATTCCTCCGGTTCCTCCTGGCCCAGACCCACCGCCGGAAAGCAGCGGCCCCGGGAGAGGAAGTCCAGAGTGGCAATCTGCTTCGCCAGGACTACCGGGTTGCGCAGGGGCAGGGCCAGCACGCTGGTGCCGAACTTCAGCCGTTCCGACCAGGCGGCCACCATTGCCAGCGCCACCATTGGCTCCAGGCTGAACCGGTCGCTGACGATGCGGTCGCTGAGCCAGATCGAATCGTACCCGTAGCGGTCGCCCAGCGCCACCAGCCGGCGCAGAAAGTCCGGGTCCTCGCCCCCCTCGCCATAGGCGCCCGGCACGTACCCGATAGCTACGCTCATAACAATCCCTCCCTGGGGCCGGAGAATCCGTCCCATTATACTTGAATCGCCGCATTATTTCACCGGGAGACGCCGAACCCCGGAGCTACGCCGAGGGAAGCGGTCTGGGGTGAGAGGCCGCCTGGACCCGAGCCACTCGGTCATACCCGGTCCCTCCGTAGGCGAGGGCCGGGGGGTCGCCGCCATCGTGTTCCAAGTCAAGTGCGCCCGGTCCCTCCGTAGGCGAGGGCCGGGGGGTGGGGGCGCCTGGACCCCAAGGGCCGCCGCGTTGACACCCCGGTCCCCTGCGGGTATATTCAACCCGGCGGGGGCCGGCGTATCCCAAAGCCGGGGCCGGCTTGCCGGCCCGGTATGGTCAACCCGGCGCGGGGGCCGGACTACAAACTGGACTACAGGGCAGAGGTAGGGTTATGGCTTATTATATGTACGTTTCCCTTTCCCAGGAGGATAAGGTGCTGCGGTTGGCGCTGGACGGGAACACCGGGGCGCTGGAGCGGCTGGGCGAGACGGCGGCGCCGGGCCGGCCGGCGCCCTTGGCCGCCAGCCCGGACCGGCGGTTTCTCTACGTGGGCCGGCGGGATGCGCTGGAGGTGTCCAGCTACCGGATCGACCCGGCCGACGGGGACCTTTCCCTGCTGGGCACGGCGGGGCTGGAGTCCGACCCCTGCTTTCTGTCCACCGACCGCCGGGGCCGGTATCTGTTGTCGGCCTACTACAACGCCGGCCATGCGGCGGTGCATCCCATCGGCCCGGACGGGACGGCCACCGCGCCGCCGGTGGAGTGGCGGCGCACCGGCACCGGCGCCCACTGCTTCCAGACCGACCCCACCAACCGTTACGGCTTTGTGCCGCACATCGCCGCCGGCGACGGCCCCAACGCCATCTTCCAGTTCCACTTCGACCCGGACACCGGCCAGCTCGCCCCGAACACGCCGGACCGGGTCAGCCCGGCAGAACCCCTCGGCCCGCGCCACTTCTGCTTTCACCCCGGCAAGGACATCATCTACTGCTCCAACGAGCAGGGATGCAGCGTTACCGGCTACCATCTGGAGCCGGCTACCGGCGTCCTGACCGCCTTCCAGACCCTTTCCACCCTGCCCGACGGCTTTGCAGGACGCAATAGCTGCTCGCAAATACAGATTACCCCCAACGGCAAGTACCTGTACGCCCCCAACCGGGGCCACGACAGTATCGCCGGCTTTGCCGTGGACGCCGGCGGGATGCTCACCGCCCTGGGGCAGACGCCCTCGGAAAAGACGCCCCGGGCCTTCAGCATCGACCCGACGGGCAACTTTCTCTACTCCGCCGGGCTGGAATCGGGCCAGCTGGCCGCTTTCCGCATCGACGACGCCACCGGCGCCCTGACCCGAATCTACACCTATGCAGTGGGCCAGGGGCCGATGTGGGTGCTGATAATTGAGGTGTAGTCCGGTGTATAGTATTGAAGTGTAGTCCCTCGGGTATGACCGAATCAAAGCAGGAGTCAAGAGTCGAGTATTGCATTGTTCACCTTCCGTTTCCTTCCCTGCCCTGGTATTGGTAGCTGGTTAGCCTCCCGCTCAAACCGTCAACTGGCGGGCATAAAGATCCTGGCCGCGATGGTCGTCGCCGCCAGCCTGCTCGCGACTGGGCTGGTCCACCCCCGGGGCCTGGAGGTGGGGGCGCAGGCTGACGTTGCGGACCGGGCGGAGCCAGGCGCTACCGGGCTTCCCCTCCAGGACCGGGCGGTCGAGGCGCAGACTGAGGCTGAGGACCGGGCGGCGCTGGTTGCATTGTACGACGCCACCGGCGGCGACTCCTGGACCGATAATACCGGCTGGAAGAGCGACGACCCGCTGGGGAATTGGTATGGCGTTAGCGCCAGCGGCGGCCGCGTTACCCATCTGCATCTCCAGCAAAATAATCTGACGGGAATGCTGCCGGCCGAGTTGAGCAACTTGAGCAACCTGAGGGTGCTGGTCCTCTACCAAAACACCCTGACGGGAAACATACCGGCCGAGTTGAGCAACTTGAGCAACTTGACCCACCTGAATTTATTTACAAACACCCTGACGGGAAGCATACCGACTGAGTTGGGCGACTTGAGCAACCTGACCAACCTGAATTTACAGGAAAACACCCTGACGGGCCCCATACCGACCGAGTTGGGCGGATTGAGCAACCTGAAGGTACTGTCCCTCGACAACAATGACTTGACGGGCGCCGTACCGTCCGAGTTGGGCAACTTGACCAAGCTGACGAATCTGTCCCTTGAAAGCAATAACTTGATGTGGCGGCTTCCGTCCAGCCTCACCAGTCTGGGGGTGTTGAAAGATTTATCGTTCCAGGATAACGCCGGGCTTTGCGCACCGCTGGACAGCACCTTCCAGAACTGGTTCCAGAGGGTGTCTTCCAGACGAGGCGATAACTGCCCGCCGGCGGCGATCCGGTCCGGCGCCGCCGCGCCGGCGGTGGATGAACCGGTAACCGTGGGGCTGACCTACCGGGAGGCTTACCTGGCTCGCATCCAGGCAACGCCGCAAGAGTACGCCGACAACCGCTGCATTGGCTACGATACTTCGGGGTCCCGCGCCAGCATCACCGTTCCTCTCTGGACTTGGGAGCGGGCCGATGCCGACAGCGGCGATAGCAACTCCCCTGACGACTCCACCTGGGCGTCGGTTACCGCCGGGGGGCACCCCAACGCCAGCTTCGTCTATCTACCTCAATCCGGGGACGACGGCAAGTTCCTGCGGGCCAGCCTGACCTACAACAGCCCCGAGAAGACGGACACCACCGCCGCCATCGGGCCGATAGCGGCGGACAATGGATTGACCACGGGGGACCTGGTCAGCGTCGCGGCCCCCGTCGGTACGTTAGCGGTCGGCAGCGTCTTGAGCGTAAGCTTGCCCGACTCCGCCAACGACGAGCGCCTGGATCCGGTCATCAACCCCGACCCGGAGCGCTGGCAGTGGGAGCGGTCGGACGATGGTAGTACGGGTTGGACCGATGTTACCCCCTACCGAAATTGCGGCCAGCCGGACGCCGAGTACCCGTTGACCGCCGATGACGCCGGCAAATACCTGCGCGCCTATGTCTATTACAACGATGACAGCGGTGGCAGCAGCGTCCTCAAGCGAGCCCAGACGGCGGTAGTCGGCCCGGTGGCCTCCTGATGCCGTAACTCAGCGCAGTAATTCAGCAAGCCGGGGCCGGCCGGGGATTCAGCCACCGGCGCCCGGCGCCGGCGATGGGCAACGAGTAAGGCCCAAGCCGGCCCGGGATTCACCTGATTCGGATGCTGACCAGCGCGATCCGCTGGGTAAAGCCCAAGCCCGCCCGGGATTCAGCGCCCGGGGTTACACGGTGCCCAGCGCCAGTTAGTAAGGCCCAGCCCGCCCGGGGCTCAGTTTCCCTACACACCAGACGTCATGGCCCTACCGCAATTTGCCTGATCTCCGGTACAAGCCCGGCACAATCGCGGCGCCCGGCGTATAATAGGCCCATGCCCGAGTTTTTTAACGTGCTGCCCCCGGAGCAGGCCCGGCAGGTGTTGCTGGACCTGCTGCCGCCGGCGTCCCTGGCGGTCGGGGAAGTCGCGGTGGCCAACGCTTTGGGACGCATTACCGCCGCTGCTCTTTGCTCCCCCGAAGATCTGCCGGCCTTTCCCCGCTCCGCGATGGACGGGTTTTCCCTCCGGGCCGCCGACACCTTTGGCGCTTCTGAGGGTTTGCCCGCCTACTTTTCCCTGGTGGGCGAGGTGCCGATGGGGCGGGAAGCGGCGGTGGCGGTGGGCTTGGGCGAGGCGGCTACCGCCTACACCGGCGGGATGCTGGCGGTCAATGCCGATGCGGTGGTGATGGTCGAGAACACCCAGCAGGTGGATGCCGCCACCATCGAGGTGGTTCGTCCGGTGGCTCCGGGGGAGAACGTGGTGCAGCCCGGGGAGGATGTGCGGGCCGGGGAGCCGCTGCTGCCCGCCGGCCATCGGCTGCGGCCCCAGGACCTGGGAGGACTGACCGCTCTGGGCATCACGCGCCTCCAGGTCGCCCGGCGGCCCCGGGTCGCCATCCTCTCCATGGGCGACGAGGTGGCGCCCCCGGAGGTTACGCCCGGCCCGGGCCGGATCCGGGACGTGAACAGCTATACCATTGCGGCCCAGGTGCGCCAGGCCGGCGGCGTCCCGATTCCCCTGGGCATTGCCCCGGATGATTACGGGCAGCAGCTGGCCGCCGCCCGCCGGGGACTGGAGTCGGCCGATGTACTGGTATTCTCGGCGGGAAGTTCGGTCAGCAGCCGGGACTTGACCGCCGACGTCATTAACGGCCTGGGCGCGCCGGGGGTGCTGGCGCATGGCCTGTCGCTCCGGCCCGGCAAGCCGGCCATCGTCGGCTTGGCGGCCGGCAAACCGGTATTTGGCCTGCCGGGGAACCCGGTGTCGGCGATAATTGTCTTTGACCTACTGGTGCGACCCTTGCTTTATCACCTGGCCGGCTGTTTCACCCCGCCGGAACCGGCGACGGTTCGGGCCCGGCTCACTCAGGACATTGCCTCGGCGCCGGGCCGGGAGGACTATATACCAGTACGCTTGTCCGCCGGCGCTGGCGGGGAAAGGGCCGCCGCGCCGGTATTCGGCAAGTCTAATCTGATTTACACCCTCATCCGCGCCGACGGCCTGGTGCAGGCGCCGCTGGACCGGGCCGGACTTTACGCCGGGGAAACGGTGGCGGTGCGGCTGTTCTGACCGGGTTCGTGCCAGTCGTCGCGGCGGGCTGCCATCAGTATTTGGGGAACATCAGGATTCGGGGAACAAGATGCGGGGAAACGGTGGCGAGTTGACTCCCGGCGGGTAAGCCGGGCTTTTCACCGGAGACGCCAAGTCTCGCGGAGGTTCTCGGCGTATCCCGGCGTCTCCCATAGCCGGCGTTGATACTCGGTGGTCTTGGCGGAGGTTCCCGGCGTACTCCGGCGTCTCCGGTGAAAAGAACCCTGAAGAATCCTTAACGTTGGGAACGTTGGGCAAAAATCTATGGACAATCGCCAGCGCCGTTACTTTCTGACCGACATCCCTTTGGAGCAGGCGCGGGAAAGGTTCTTTGGCGCCCTGGAGCGGGCCGGGGCCTTGTCGCCGCTGCCGGCGGAAATGACGCCACTGGCCCAGGCCCGGGGGCGGATTACGGCCCAGCCCCTCTGGGCGGCAATATCCTCCCCGCACTACGATGCCGCCGCGATGGACGGAGTGGCGGTTCGCTCCGCCGACACGGTGGGCGCCACCGAGACCGCTCCGGTTTCCCTTACTACTACCGGGACTACTGGCGGGATTACGGGCGATGCCCTTCCCCGGGCGCTGTGGGTGGATACCGGCGATCCCCTTCCGCCGGAATTCGATGCGGTGATTATGGTTGAGCACTTGCACCGGGTTGACGACCACACCATTCGCATAATGGCGCCGGTGGCTCCCTGGCAGCACGTCCGGCTTCTGGGCGAGGACATCGTAGCCACCGAACTGGTGCTGCCGGAAAACCACCGGTTGACCCCGGTGGATTTGGGCGCCTGTGCCGCCGCCGGACTGACCGAGGCGCCGGTGCGCCGCCGGCCCCGGGTAGCCATCATCCCCACCGGCAACGAACTGGTCCCGGTGGGCAGCGAGTTGAAGCCTGGCGACATCGTAGAGTTCAACTCGCTGATGTTGTCCGCCCTGGTGGAGGAGTGGGGCGGCAGCGCGACGGTGGTCGCCCCGGTTCCGGACGACTATCCGGCCATCCGCGACGCGGCCCGGGCGGCCCTGGCCGAAAATGACGCGGTAATTATTAACGCCGGCTCCTCCGCCGGCGCCGCGGATTACACCGCCGCCGTGGTGGAGGAACTGGGTCAATTGCTGGTTCACGGTATCGCCATCCGGCCGGGGCATCCGGTCGTCCTGGGCCTGGCCGACCGGGGGCCTGGCTCCTCAAGTCCGGGCGACGGTGATCCGGAGGCCAGTAACCCGGATGCCGGCAACCCGGGCGGCGGCAGTCCGGGCGACAGCCGGCCGGCCGTTAAGCCGGTCATTGGCCTGCCCGGCTACCCGGTATCCGCCGTGCTTACCGCCGAACTGCTGGTGAAACCCCTGCTGGAACGCAAGCTGGGGCTGGGGCCGCAAAACCGGCGTCCCCGCCTCAACGCCCGCATCACCCGCAAGGTGTTGTCGCCCCTGGGCGAGGACGAGTTTCTCCGGGTGAAACTGGGGCGGGTTGGCGAGAAGCTGGTAGCTACCCCGGTGCAGCGGGGGGCCGGCGTTATTATGTCTCTGGTGCGGGCTGATGGGCTGGCGCTGATCCCGCGCTTTGCTGAGGGAGTAGAGGCTGGGGCCGAGGTAGCGGTGGAACTGCTGCGGCCGCCGGATGCAGTGGAAAATACCATCGTAGCGACGGGTAGCCACGACCTGACCCTGGACTTGATGTCCAGCTTTCTCCGGCGGCGCCATCCCGGTCTGACCCTGTCCGCCTCCCATATCGGCAGCCTGGGCGGTCTGGTCGCCCTGCGGCGCGGTGAGGCGCACCTGGCCGGGTCCCATCTGCTGGACGAGGACACCGGCGATTACAACGTCGCTTACCTCCGGCGCTACCTGCCGGGTTTGCCCGTCTTGCTGATCAACCTGGTAGGGCGAGTCCAGGGTCTGGTCGTCAACCCGGGCAACCCCAAGGGTATCCACACCCTGGCCGACCTGCTGCGTCCTGACGTCAGTTTTGTCAACCGGCAGCGCGGCTCCGGCACTCGGGTGCTGCTGGACTATAAGCTGAAGGAGATGGACGCCGGGTCAGCGGGAATACGCGGTTATGACCGGGAGGAATACAGCCATCTGGCCGTGGCGGCGGCGGTCAAGGGCGGTTCCGCCGACGCCGGGCTGGGCATTCTCAGCGCGGCCCGGGCCCTGGGCCTGGACTTTGTTCCCCTGCTCAACGAGGAGTACGACCTGGTAATCCCCCGGGTCCACTACGAAAGCGATCGGCTCCAACCCCTGCTGGCCCTGCTCCAGGATGCGGAGTTCCGGCAGGAAGTCGCCAACCTGGGCGGCTATGACACCGCCAATATGGGCCGGGTTAAGGCGGAACTGGAGTAGGGCCGGAGTCAACCGGCAGGGGGTGGGCTATTTGCAGGAGCTATTCGTCGGTCAAACCGGCGCGATAGCCGTGGCGGCTATGGCGCCGATGGAAGTTGTCCTGAAATAAAATAGCTGGCCCTTTCCGGCCCCCGAGTGTGCTACACTACACTATAATCTGACAATTCGGCCGGCTCCGTTGACTTGACTTGACTTGACTTGCCGGGTTTAGCCGCGCCTGGGCGCATGGCCCCTAAGGGGCTAAACCCGGTTTTCAAACGGAACCATCTGGCTGGGCCGTTCCGGTCGCCCGTCGCTCCCATTCATTCCGCCCCGTTGGCCACAGGAGGTTGTCCCGATGCCGAGTAGCGAACTCCGGCTTACCGAGCTTTCCCATTGCGCCGGTTGAGCCGCCAAGATTAGCCTGGAGGACCTGGTTCAGGTTCTGAGCAAAATCCCGATACCGACTCACCCCGATTTGCTGGTAGGCACCGAGACCGGGGACGATGCCGCCGTCTATCGGCTGAACGACAGCACCGCCTTGATTATGACGGTGGATTTTTTCCCGCCGATAACCGACGACCCCTATGAATTTGGCGCCATCGCCGCCGCCAACGCGCTCAGCGACGTTTACGCTATGGGCGGCAAACCCCTGGTGGCCCTGAACATCGTCGGCTTTCCCGCTTCCCTGGATAAGGAAATTCTGGGCGAGGTACTGCGCGGCGGTTATGCCAAGACCGCCGAGGCCGAGTGTCTGATTGTCGGTGGCCATACGGTAGATGACCCGGAACCCAAGTATGGCTTGTCCGTCGTCGGCGTGGTGGCGCCGGGGAAACAGGTAACCAACGCCGGCGCCCGTCCCGGGGATGTGCTGGTTTTGACCAAGCCCCTGGGCACCGGCATCATCACCACCGCCGGCAAGCAGGGACGAGTTGACCCGGCGACGCTGCAAGGGGCGGTTACCGCCATGGCTACCCTGAACCGGGCCGCCGCCCAGGCTATGACCAAAGTGGGCGTTCACGCCTGCACCGACGTTACCGGGTTCGGCCTGATGGGACACCTTAAATCCATGGTGCGGGGCAGCGGCGTTTGCGCCCAGGTCCAACTGAATCGGGTTCCCATACTCCCCGGCGTTTGGGACCTGCTGGAGCAGGGCATCGCCCCCGGCGGCACGGGACGCAACCGGGACAGCGTGGCCGATACCGTCCAGTGGCACCCCGACCTGTCGGATAACGACCAACTCCTCCTTTGCGATGCTCAGACCTCCGGCGGCCTCCTGATGGCCGTCGCCGCCGACAAGCAGGATATGCTGCTGGCCGAACTGAAAGAAGCGGAGACTCTGGCGGCTGCGGTCGTCGGCCAGGTGGTGGAGGGGCCGCCGGGCCGGATTCAGGCCACCCCCTGACGTGGGGAAGATAGGGGGAAACGGCGCTCCCCAGCTCCTGACCGAGGGTTTGGAGGGGCGGAACGGCCGGTTTGACACCCGGAAGGTTGGAGGATAATATGAGCGCCGGCGCTTCCCGGATTGCCGAGTCTTTGAACAGGTGGTTGAATAAGTTGGAACCCCAATTTGGATTGAAACGTCCCGACCAGGTTAAGGAAGCCCCCGATCAGGGGGAACGGGTGCCTCCCGGCCAGTTCCTCAGCAAGAAGTTTCCGGTGTTGACCTATGGTTCCACTCCCAAGGTGGACCTGGCGACCTGGACGCTCCGGGTTTACGGCGTGGTGGAGCGGGAAATTACCCTGGACTGGTCGCAGTTCGTCGACCTGGACTGGGTAGTCTTGAATGCCGACTTCCATTGCGTTACCCAATGGAGCGCGCTGGATAATACCTGGGAGGGAGTGCCCTTTTCCACCCTGGTCGAACTGGCCGGCGTTAAACCCCAGGCCCGCTTTGTTTTGGCCCACTGCTATGGCGGCTATAGCGCCAACCTGCCCCTGGACCTGGCGCTGGCGGAGGGCTTTCTGGCGCATCGGCACAACGGCAGTGAACTGGGCAAAGACCATGGCTGGCCCCTGCGCCTGGTTGTTCCCAGTCGCTATGCCTGGAAGAGCGCCAAGTGGGTCAACGGCATCGAACTGCTGACCGAGGATTCCCCGGGATTCTGGGAGCAGCGGGGCTACAACAATAATGCCGACCCCTGGAAAGAGGAACGCTTCTGGCCCGAACTGACCCGTTAACCCGGCTTGCTTAAGCCAATTAACTTCGAAGGACGAATTGCCCGGTCGCAAGATCCGGGCAATTTGTTTGGTTGCGTCCTTTATTTGCCGCCGGGGTCCAGGCCAATCCTTTCCGAGTTCTCCGGCATTCCTCAAGCGAATGCTCATGGTTTGAGACTGCCGCCAGCAACCGGTTCAACGAGATTAGGGCCACCCGGCGCAAAGGCCGGAATGAGGCGGCGACATAGCGCTGTTCCGTGGTACGGTCCAGGTTGCCCCTTACGATTGAGGCCGGATTGCCGTAATATGGTGGCGCGTAATTCCCCTTTTGCCGGTACTATGCTTTCTCAGGAGTAAAATATGGAAGAAACTGGACAAAATCCGCCGTCTGAAGATGTCCGCCTGAGCCGCGAGGTAAGCATCTTCCGCCGTTTGCAGCGACACGTGCAGGGCCGAACCGTAGCCGGGCTGATGCAACTGGTTCCCTTGATGGTGACTTTCGTTGTTATCTCGGTGATTGTTGGTTATGCCGATGATTTCGTTAAGAGCTCCCGGTTGGTGGAGGGACGTCCCTGGGATTTTCCGGGTATTGGCTTGATTGTGCTGGCCGTGGCTTTCTACCTGGTAGGGCTGGTTATGGCCGTCCGGCCCGGGCGCAGGGTCATGGAACTTAAAGATACTCTGCTGAACAGTCTTCCTCTGGTTGGCACCGTTTACGGTATTACCCAGCAAGCCGCCGTTACTATGTCTTCCCAGTATCGCTTCAGTCGGGTGGTTTTCCTGGAGTGGCCCCGGGAGGGGATGATTGCCCTGGGCTTTGTAACGGGCCGCGCCTTTTCCGCCGCCACCGGCGAGTCATTGGTGGTAATTTACATTCCTACCGTGCCTAACCCCACTTCCGGCAATATGGCTCTGGTTATTGAGGATGACGTGCTGGAGACCGACCTCACGGTTGAAGATGCGATGAAGATGGTATTTTCCGGTGGAATCGTCCTGCCCGAATCGATGGCCTTTGCCCGTCTTCCCCGGGCCCGTGGCATCGATGAGTTTCTGGGCCGGTTCGATGTTCGTTCCAGCTAGGGGCCGTTCCCGCCCGGGCCAGTTCTAACCATGGCCCTTTCCCGGCCCAACCAGGCCCGGGCCGGGAAAGGGCTGGGGAGCGCCCCATGCCCCACCCGACCCACCGCCCGCGACGGCCAGAATGCCAACTGCCCCGGTCGCCTTTGACCGGGGCAGTTGCCGTGTCTCTGGATTTCCCTGGGTTGCAGAGATTGTAGAGCTTGCGGAAGGGAACCGGTTACGCCGGCTCACCGCGAGGACGCAGGCCGGTCGGGTAACCGGCCTACGCCGCCTTGCGCTCCAGGTCGGCCTGGTACGGCTCCGCCGTCTTGACCGGCGCCGCCCTGGCCGCCGGCGCCGGCAGGTCTTTGGTAAAACCGCACTGGAGACAATTGAAATACCGGCCGTAGATGTCCGTAGCCAGATACAAATCCCCATGGCACCTGGGGCAGCCCTTGAATTTGATCATCGCCATTCACCTCCTTATCGAGCCAGGCGACGCTTGCCTCTGGTCAGGTCATAGCATATAATACATTGGAATAATAAACCTTGACACAAAGAATGTCAACTCTTATTATATCCTCGGTTGCCTGCCGTTGAGTTGGGCGTCGCAACTTCCCGGGAAGGGCGGTGCGGTAATGTACGAAAGATTCCGGATCAGGGTGGATACCCGAAAATCGGATAACCCGGAGGACTCTTCTTTCCGGATGCCGCCGCCCCGGCCCGAGGCGGCCGACCTGGAGCCGGCCGCTCCCCGGCAATCCCCAGAGACCCCGTCCCATTTTCGGGACAACGCTGGTACGGGCAACGCTGGTACGGGCGCGGAAGTGGAGGGGGTTTACATCATCAGTGTAGCCGCCCGGATCCTGGATATGCACCCTCAAACTCTCCGCAAGTACGAGCGGTTGGGCCTCATTAACCCGGGCCGTACCGTCGGGATGCTCCGGCTTTATTCCCGAGCGGACATCCGAAAAGTCCTGCTAATCCGCCACCTGATGGAAAACCTGGGCCTGAATCTGGCCGGAGTAGAGTTTGCCCTGAACCTGGTGGATAATCTGCAAGGCTTCAAGGGTTACCTGCAATCCGCCGCCGAAGGCACCCCCCTGGAGCCCCTCATCGAGCCGGCAATGGCGCAACTTTTCCGAAATCTCAACCTGCCGGCGCAAGAATAATCCTTTAAGGTGAATGTTTATGACCAACGGCCAGGACGACCATGACTGCGTAAAAGCCGACTTTGCGGAATCCCGGGAGGCGGCGCCGGACGATTTTTCGTGTCGGCCTCCGGACGAACAAATCGCCAGCCTGAATAACCGCCTGGAAGAGTTACACCAGGAGGCAGCTCAATCCAGGGAACTGGCCCAGCGCGCTCACGCCGAATTAGCCAATTACCGCAAGCGGACGGAAGAAGAGCGCCTCGCCATCCGGCAGGACGCCAACCGCCGGCTGATTATCAACTTGCTGCCGGCAATTGATGAACTGGAGTTGGCAATTAACCACCGCGGCGATGGTGAACCCGCCGATTCCTGGGCCGATTCCTGGGTGGAAGGAGTCAAGCTGATTCACCGTAAGCTTCACGGCCTCCTGGAAGCCGAAGGTTTGTCTAAAATAGAGGCGGTGGGCGCGCAGTTCGACCCGTTACAGCACGAGGCCGTCGGCGTGGTAGAATCCGCCGAATACCCCCCCGGCTACGTGGTTGAGGCGGTCCGCAACGGCTACCGCCTCCGGGATCGGGTTATCCAGGCCGCCCAGGTGGTAGTGGCCCGGTAGGTCAAGTAGTTCCGGTGGGTCAAGTAGGTTCGGTAGATAGTGATGGCCCGGCAACTTTTCCGGGAAGGCGCTCACCGGTGGCGCCGGTGCGTAGCGAATCGGCCAGGGAAGTCGCCCCGGTGAATCTCGGAACCGCTGCGCTGCTGGGTGAAGCGTCCCTCAACCCGATTGAAAAATTGAAAATTGGAAAGCTGAGTCAAGGAGTAGAGAGAAATGGCAAAAGTCTTGGGCATAGATTTAGGTACGACCAACTCGGTGGCGGCGGTTATTGACGCCGGCGAGCCGGTGGTAGTGGAAAACGCTGAAGGCGCGCGCCTTACCCCCTCCGTGGTAGCGGTCAATGCCCGCAGCGACGAAAGATACGTGGGCCAGATCGCCAAGCGCCAGTCGGTAACCAACCCGGAAAACACCATCTTTTCGGTAAAACGGCTGATGGGCCGCAAGTTCGGCGACGCCGAAGTCCAGAGCGCCCTGGGCAAACTGCCCTACAAGGTCGTCCAGGCCTCCAACGGCGATGCCCACGTGGAAATGTCCGGGCAGGCCTATGCGCCGCCGCAGATTTCCTCCTTTGTCCTCCAGAAAATCCGGCAGGACGCCGAGGCCAAGCTGGGCGAGAAAATCAGCCAGGCCGTGATCACCGTCCCGGCCTACTTTAACGACGCCCAGCGCCAGGCCACCAAGGACGCCGGAACCATAGCCGGCCTGGACGTGCTGCGTATTATCAACGAGCCTACCGCCTCTTCCCTGGCCTACGGACTGGACAAGAAGCAGGAGGACTCTACTATCGCCGTATTTGACCTGGGCGGCGGCACCTTTGACATTACCATCCTCCAGATGGGCGACGGCGTCTTTGAGGTCAAGTCCACCAACGGGGATACCTATCTGGGTGGCGATGATTTCGACCAGAGGGTCCTGGAGTGGTTAATTCAGGAGTTCCGCCAGGAAACGGGTATTGACCTGGGCGGCGACCGCATGGCCTTGCAGCGATTGCGGGATGCGGCGGAACGGGCCAAGATTGAACTTTCCAGCACCCTGGAAACCGAGATAAACCTGCCCTTCATCACCGCCGACGCCAGCGGCCCCCAGCACCTGGTCAAGACCCTCGGCCGGGCCCGCCTGGAGCAGTTGGTTAGCGGCTTGATTGACCGCGCCGAAACTCCCTGCCGTCAGGCCCTCTCGGATTCCGGCTTATCCTCCGGGGAGATTGACGAGGTTATCCTGGTCGGCGGTATGACCCGTATGCCGGCAGTTCAGGAAAAGGTGAAGTCCATCTTTGGCCGGGAACCCAGCCGGTCGGTAAACCCGGATGAAGCGGTTGCCCTGGGCGCGGCGATCCAGGCCGGCGTGCTGGGCGGAGAAGTGGGCGACATCGTCCTGCTGGATGTTACGCCGCTGACCCTGGGGCTGGAGACCCTGGGCAGCGTCTTAACTACGCTGATTCCCCGCAATACCACCATCCCCACCAAGAAAACCGAGACCTTCACCACCGCCGCCGACGGTCAGACCAGCGTGGATATTCACGTCCTCCAGGGCGAGCGTCCGATGGCGGCGGACAACAAGTCCATCGGCCGGTTTATCCTGGACGGTTTGCTGCCGGCGCCGCGGGGTATCCCTCAGGTTGACGTTACCTTTGACATCGACGCCAACGGTATCCTCAGCGTTTCCGCCCAGGACAAAGGCACCGGCAAGGAGCAGCGAATCGTTATTCAACCCAGTTCCGGCATCTCCAAGGAAGAGATTGGCCAGATGGTTGACGCGGCCAAAGCCCACGAGGAAGAAGACCAACGCCGCCGGGCCGAGGTGGAGACCCGCAACCAGGCCGATTCTCTGGTTTACAGCGCCGAGAAACTCCTGGAAGAAAACGCCGACAAGGTTTCCCAGGAACTGAAGCAAGAGGTCGAGGGCAAAATCGCTACCTTGAAAACTGCCATCGCCGCCAATAACGTGGCTGAAATGCAGACGGCGATGACCGACTTGAACAACTCGATGCAAAGACTGGGCCAGGCCGTTTACGGCCAGCAGACCGCCGGCGCCCCTCCCGGCGGTAACGAATCGGGCGGGGATACGGGCGACACCGGCGACACAGTGGAGGGCCAGTTCCGGGAAGTCTAAATGGTTGTTTCCAAAGCTGACTCCGGGTGGTAATCTGCCGCCCGGGGAGAGCTGCGGAAGGGCCGGTCGCAGCATCGGCCGGCTTGGGACCAACTCCGGGCAGGGAGCTTTATACCCCCGGGAAGCCCGGAAATCCGTAGTGTAAAATCTGGGTAAATTCCGGTTACGGCGGGCCGGTAATTCTGTTATAATAAGGCCACATCGTTAACAGTCGCCGGTTCGGCCTCGCATCAGACGCAATTTGGGAGAGGGAGCATGAGTGCACCAGAAAGCGCAGACCAGGAGGTGTTGGGCAACGAGGGTACTTTCGCCATTGCGGGAGTAGATCAAGCGCTGACGCCGCTTCAGTACCACTACCTCAGTCTGTTGCAACGACTGATCGACCTCAAGAATAGCTACCAGACCGACCCGGATTATGAAGCATGGCTGATGAGCGCCGTCAAGAAGTCCATCTATTCCACCCTGCGCGACTGCATTGAGGCTAACGTCGGCGACGCCGCCAAGTCCCTGCTGAGCCAGGAACACCAGGTCAATTAACCTGACCTTCCCGACCTTGACGGCTTGCCAGTAATCACGGACCGTTTTATGGGGCCGGCCCGCGGTGGGGTGGTCCCTTAAAACGGTCCCGGTATAGCCGGATGCCGGGGCGTCAGCCACTGGCGCAACCCTTTCCTCCCGCTCCGGTCATCCCGTAGCCCGGCTTGTCTTCCCGCCGGCAGTTCTGTAACCCACCGCCCCTGATGACGAGACTACCCCAACCCGTGCCGCCCGAATATCCGTTCTTTGATGGCCGCCACCGATTCTTCCACGTACCGGCGCGCTTCCTGCCGCACGTTGGTCGGCAAGTTCAGGGCCAGGGCGTCCCGCAGGTTCGGCGCCGCATATTGGCCGGCCAGGACGTCCGGTATCCGGTCCGGCCACTCTACTCCCAGCATAACCCCATAGGCCAGGGTCCAGCAGCGAGCCACCGCGCTCAGGTCGTAACCGCCGCCGCCCAACGCCAGCCAGGGTAGCCCCAGCCCGGCGAACTCCCGGATAACCTCCACGTAACCGCGGGAAGTCAACTGCAAATGGGTAATCGGGTCGCGGTGATAGCTGTCGATGCCCAACTGGGTTACCAGCACGTCCGGCGCAAAGGCCCGCAGCAGGGGTGGGACCACCTCCCGAAAGGCCCACAGGTAAAGCTCGTCCTCGGTATAGGGATACAGGGGAAGGTTTACCGAATAACCCGTTCCGTCTCCGGCCCCGCTTTCCGCAACAAATCCCGTCCCCGGAAAGAGATATTGCCCCGATTCGTGCATCGAAATGGTCAGTACCCGGTCGTCCCGGTAGAAAATATCCTGCACCCCGTCCCCGTGATGGGCGTCCACATCCACGTAGGCCACCCGCATACCCCGTTCCAGGAAGTATTGGATGGCGAGGGCCGGGTCATTGAAGATGCAGAACCCGGAGGCGTGAGTCGGGGCGGCGTGGTGCAGCCCGCCGGCAATGGAAAAGGCTACCTCCACCCGGCCGGCGGCCACCAGTTCGGCCGCCGTCAGGGTGGCTCCCGAACTCAACCGCGCCGCATCGTACATCCCCGGGTAGATGGGGTTATCGCCCCGGGCGCTGAACCCGAAGCGTTCCGGGCGCCTTTCCGGGTGTGAAGTAGTCCGGCCGGCGCTGAGGCGGCGCACCGCCGCAACGTACTCCGGGGTATGCACCCATTCCAGCTCCGCCGCGGTGGCTGGCCGGGGGGTAACGAGCCGGGAGGTTTCCCCGTCAAAGGCTCCATAGGCGGCCAGCAGCTCATAGGTATGGCGCAGGCGCGCCGGACGCATCGGATGGTCCGCCCGCAACACGTGCCGGGAAAGGGCGTCGGCATAAACAAAGGCAACCGGGGCCATTGCTTCGCCTCCTGACGTTGCTTCTCTGGCCGCTCCTGCTTGCCGCGATGGTTAAATCGTAGCTTAATCACGGCGACGCAGCGGTACGCAGAGTTTATGCTATACTACACTCCACTCTACCGCCGGGGAACCCCGGCAATTCCGACTTTGCCGGGTGGCGACCGATGCCCGACCTGATGTCTGAGCCGAATGCTGAACCAATGCCGGATAAAGTTACCGGCATTATCCTCGCCGGGGGGCGCAGCCGACGCCTGGGACGGGACAAGGCGGTGGAACCCTTTGGCGGCCAGCCCCTGATTCGGCGGGTTGTTGAAAGGGTTGAGTCGGTGGCCGACGAGATCGTGGTGGTGGTGGCCGATCCGGCCCGGGGGGCCGCCTTGCCGCTGGACGCCCGGCACCGGATTACCCTGGATATTTACCCCGACCAGGGTTCCCTGGGCGGTATCTTTTCCGGCCTGACCGCGGCCGGCGGCCAGTGGGGGCTGGTAGTGGCCTGCGATATGCCCTTCCTTAACCGGCGGCTGCTGGAGTATATGCGCTCCCGGCGGGAAGGTTTTGACGCGGTGGTCCCCTGGCCCGGGGCCTACCCGGAACCGGCGCATGCCCTGTATTCCAAAGCCTGCCTGCCTTATATCGAGGCAAAGCTGCGCGCCGGCGACCTGAAAATCTCCCGCTTCTTTGACGCAGTGCGGGTCAACTATCTAACCGGAGAGACCCTGACCCGCTTCGACCCGGAGCTGCGTAGTTTCTTTAACGTAAACTCGCCGGAGGACTTGGCCCAGGCTCTGGCCTTGGACGCATCCCCCGAATGCCCGGCCCCTCTCCCGGCGGGACCGGTGGGGCCGGCGGGAGAAAACTCCCGCTCCCCCGGAGAAAGAGCCGGAGTGAGCGCGTCGGCGCCGGCCGGCGCTGCCATCAATATAAAGGTGGAACTGTTTGGCGCCCCCCGTCTGGTCAGCGGCCGGCGGGAGGTAGAGTTGACCTTGCCGGCCGGGGCCGGCCGGCGCCAGTTGGTCCGCGCTCTGGCCGAGGCTTGTCCCGCGCTGGTCGGCCACGGCCTGCGGGCCGACCGGGCCGATCTGGATGAAGGTTATATCTTCAACCGCAACGGCGTCGCCTTCCTGGGCCGGGGCGATTTCGGTCTTCAGGAGGGGGACTCTCTGCTCCTTATCTCCAGTCAGGCCGGGGGCTGAGGCGGGCTGTCGCGCGAGTCGCCCTTGCCGGATACCGCCGGAGGTGGCGGTAAGGGCCGGTCTTGTACCGGCCGCGTCGGGTAGGGATGTACGTACGCCCCGCATCGCCGGGCCGGGGTGGATGACCGGCCCGGCGGGTGCGGACGTACGCCCCCAGACCTTGCTGAATAGCTCCCGGCTGCGACCGGCCCCGGAGGGTACGGATGTACGGCTATCATGGCAAAGCGCTGGTGGTAAATCTCACCGACCGCACCTACCGCTGGGACGGGATAGACGGGCGCGTCCTCCGCAGCTTTATCGGCGGCATCGGCCTGGGTACTTACCTGCTCTACCGTTACTGCCCGCCGGGAGCGGATCCCCTCGGCCCGGACAACCCGCTGCTCTTCGTCGGCAGTCCCCTGGTCGGCACCCGCCTTACCACCTCCAGCAAGTTTGCCGTGTTGACCAAATCGCCCCTCACCGGGTTCATCGCCGATTCCCTTTCCTCCAGTTACCTGGCTACCGAGTTGAAAAAATGCTGTGGCGATGCCCTGATCATCCAGGGCCGGGCCGGTAGTCCCACGTTGCTACACATCGAAAGCGATGCCGGCGAACCGGAGCATACCCGGGTTCATTTCCTTGACGCCGCCGACTTGACGGGCCTGACCGTTGCGGACAAGGAGCGAACGGTTAAGGAAAGGCTGGGGAGTAACCGTTACCGGGTAGCCAGTATCGGCCCTGCCGGGGAAGAATTGGTCAAGTACGCTTCCATCAGCAACGATGGCGGGCGCCAGGCCGGGCGGTGCGGCGCCGGCGCCGTTATGGGTTCCAAAAACCTGCAAGCCCTGGCCCTCCGGGGTTTTTGCCCGGTGGACATCGCCGACCCGGAGGCCACCCGCCATTACAGCCGCGACCTGAGCCGCCGCAGCTTGAGCGCGGCCACCGAGAAATACCGAAACCTGGGCACAATGGCTAACGTTGCGGTATTCAACCGCCTGGGAACTCTGCCCACCCGTAACTTCCGGGAGTCCACCTTTGAAGGGGCCGAAGCGGTCAGCGGGGAGCAGTTGCATCACGATCACCTGCACCCTAACCACCGGCGCCGCAATGCCGGCTGCGCCAACTGCACCATCGGCTGCGAGAAAATCCTGGTTCCGCTGGATAGCGCCGCGGCCGGCAAGGGTGGGCGGAGCGAGCAATCCGGCGTCCGGATGGAGTACGAAAGTCTTTTCGCCCTCGGCCCCCTCTGTGGCGTAGCCGACCCCAACATCGTTATCCGCGCCGCCGGTCGCTGCGATGAACTGGGAATGGATACCATCAGCGCCGGCGCCACCATTGCCTGGGCGATGGAATGTTTCGAGCGGGGCCGGTTGACCCGCTCCGACACCGGCGGGCTGGAGCTGAAGTTTGGCAACGGAGCGGCTTTGCTGCAAACCCTGGAGGCCATCGCCCGGCGTCAGGGCATTGGCAACTTGCTGGCCGAGGGCAGCCGGGCCGCCGCCGCCCAGGTAGGCCAGGGGACCGAGGCGTGGGCGATGCAGGTCAAGGGACTGGAAATGCCCGGCTACGAACCCCGCAGCTTGAAGACGATGGCCCTGGGCTTGGCCGTTACCCCCCGGGGCGCCTGTCATAACCGTTCCTCGGCCTACGAGGCCGACTTTTCCGACCGGGTTGACCGGTTCCGGGTGGACGAAACCCGGGGCCGCATCGCCGCCGAAAGCGAGGACTTTGAGGCGGTGCTGGACTCCCTTATCTGGTGCAAGTTTCTCCGCAAAGCCTTTCACGACTTCTACACCGAGTCGGCCCGGGTCTATACTATGATTACCGGCTGGGCCATGACGCCGGAGGAACTGCGGCGCTGCGGCGAGCGAATAAGCAACCTGAAAAAGCTGTTCAACATCCGGGAGGGTTGGACTCGGGCCGATGATACCCTACCGCCGCGAACGCTACAGGAAAAATTGCCCACCGGAGTAGCCGCCGGGGTTGGCCTGACCCTCCAGGAACTGGACTATATGATTGCCGGCTACTATCGGGCCAGAGGTTGGACCGCCGACGGCTTAATCCCCCGCGCCAGGCTGTCGGAACTGGGCCTGCTGGACTTGTTTGAAAATTGAATCCAGAGCCAGAGAAGGATACAGGAATGGTACTGAAGTCGGGATGGAACGCGACGAATTAAGGCCCCTGCTGCGGCAAAAGTTTCCGCCGGAACGCGCCTCCCTGTTGCCGGCGCTGCACTACTTGCAGCATGAATTGGGCCATTTGCCCGGGTGGGCCTTGCAGCTAGTGGGCTGGCATCTGCGGGTGCCGGCCAGCGAGGTTTACGGGGCAGCCACCAGTTATACCGAGTTGCGCCTCCAGGCGCCGGGGCGCCACCTGGTGCGGGTCTGCGCCGGCCTTAGCTGTTGGCACGGCGGCGGCAAAGAACTATTGGCCGAGCTTTCCGCTGGTTTGGGCGTTGCGCCAGGCGTTACTACCCCCGATGCCCGGGTAACCCTGGAAGAAACCCCCTGCGCTTTCCTCTGTCCCCTGGCCCCGGCGGTGGAGATTGACGGCCGGTGGCAGGGTCGGTGCGCCGTTGCGGACATTGCCGGACAAGTGGACGGCCTGGCCTGATATGCCTGATCTGCTTGATATGGACTACCCGCAGTTGCAGCAAGCGGCCCGGCAGCGGCGGGCCGCGCGGATTTCCGGCAAGACCCGCGTGGTAGTTCAGGTGGGCCATTGTAGTCAGGCGGTGGGAGCCGAAAGGGTTGCGGACCAACTCCGGATGGTTCTGGCCGGGCGGCCAGATACCCGCCTGGTTGTCGCCGGTTGTGATGGCGCCTGCTTTGCCGCTCCCCAGGTTACTGTAACCGGCCCCGCCGGCGAAACCCGGTATTTCCGCCGGGTAGCCCCGGCGGACGTGAACGAGCTCCTCAGCCTGCCGGATTCCGGCGAAAGACGGCCCCCGGGGGCGGACCTGGAAGCGTTCTTCGCTTCCCAGCACCTGCAAGTTATGGCCGGGTGCGGTCAGCTTGACCCCGCCGATATTGACGACTACATCGGCGGCGGCGGTTATTCCGGCCTGGCCGCAGCCCTGTCCCGGCCCCCGGAGGCGGTCAGCGAGCAGGTTATGGAGTCGGGTTTACAGGGGCGTGGCGGCGCCTACTTTCCCCCGGCCCGTAAATGGCAGGGGGCGCGCGTTTATCCGGCCCCCCGCTACCTGGTGGTCAATGCCGAGGAGGGTGAGCCGGGCCTTTTCAAAGATCGCCATCTGCTGGAGGGCGTACCCCACCGGCTGCTGGAGGGAGCGCTAATCGCCGCCTATGCTTCCGGCGCCGGCCACTGCTATATCTACGTCAATGCCGAGGCCAGCCGGTCGGCACAGCGGGTGGCAACTGCCATAGAGCAGGCGCAAAGCCTGGGTCTGATTGGAACGGGCATCCTCGGCTCCGGATTTGACTGCCGGGTGGAAATTCGGCGGGGCGCCGGGGGCTATGTTTGTGGTGAAGAAACCACTTTACTGAACACCATCGAAGGCCGGCGCCGGGAACCCCGGCTGCGTCCACCCTTCCCGGTGGAATCCGGCCTGTTCCACCGGCCCACGGTCATCAACAACGTGGAAACCCTGACCAATGTGCCTTATATCCTGCAACGCGGCCCGGCCCGCTATAGCCCCGTCGGGCTGGACTCGGCCCGGGGAACCAAGCTCATCTGCCTTAGCGGGGCGGTGCGCCGGCCCGGTCTGGCCGAAGTGCCGATGGGAACCACCCTGCGTCAGGTCGTTTACGACATCGGCGGCGGCCCGCCGGCGGGTCGGCAGATTGGACTGGTAGCCGTCGGCGGCCCCTCCAGCGGCGTTCTGCCCCCGGCGGAACTGGACCTGCCCTTGCGCCCGGGTATCCTTCATCCCTCCGGGGTAGTGATGGGCGCCGGGGGCGTGATGGTAATGGACGAGTCGGTTTCGGCCCTTGAGGCGGTGCGCCGGCTGGCGGCCTACAATGCCGCCGAGTCTTGCGGCAAGTGCACCCCTTGCCGGGAAGGTACGCCCCGGATAGTCGATGCCCTGGACCGGCTGGCCGCGGCCAATGGCGCTCCGGGCGCCCGGGAAGAATTGCGCTACCTGGCCGAAATAGTCGGCGCCGCCTCGCTCTGTGGCCTGGGCCAAATGGCCGGCGGCCCGGTCAACAGCCTGCTGCACTTCTTCCCTGGCGAACTGGCGAACCTGACCGGGGCCTGACCATGTTACCGAGGGATGATTCCATCCGCATCGTCGGAATGATCGGCGTTACCCGGGAGCCGGCGGCCACCGCCGGCGCCGCCCTCAGCGTCTTTGGCGGCGGCATCAACCCGGGCGCCGCGGTTCCCGCCGGCGTTGACGGCGACTACATAGTGGAGTTTGCTCGGGTTCACGAGGAGAGCGGGTTCGACATGGTACTTACCGGCTATTCCTCCAGCACCCCGGACGGTTTTGAAGTGGCGGGCTATGCCGCCGCCCATACTACCCGGCTGGGCTATCTGATTGCCCACCGGCCCGGCTTTGTGGCCCCGACGCTGGCCGCCCGCAAGGCGGCGACCCTGGACCAGCTTACCGGCGGCCGCATTGCCCTGCACATCATTTCCGGGGGCAGCGACGCCGAACAGGCCCAGGACGGCGATTTTCTGGACCACGCGGCCCGCTACCGCCGCACCGGCGAATATATGGACCTGCTCCGGCGAGTCTGGACTGCGGCCGGTCCCTTTGATTATACGGGAGAGTTTTACCGGGTGCGGGGAGCCGGCAGCCAGGTTCAGTGCTATCAGCGGCCTCACCTGCCCCTGTTCTTCGGCGGCGCCTCGACCAGCGCGCTGGCGGTGGGCAGCCGGCGGGCCGATGTCTTTGCCCTTTGGGGCGAACCCCGGTCGGCGATCCGGGAGCGCATCGGCGACCTCCAGCGGCGCGCCGCCGCTTGGGGCCGGCGTCTCCGGTTCAGTCTCTCGGTTCGGCCCATCCTGGCCGATACTGAGGAACGGGCCTGGCAGCGGGCCGGGGAGATACTGGCGCGAGTCCAGGAGGCGACCAGGGGTAGAATCGCTCCCGGAGAGTCGGCCCGGCCCCAATCCGTCGGCTCCCGCCGGCTGCTGGACTTTGCCGCCCAGGGCGATGTTCACGATGAACGGTTGTGGATGCCCGTGGCGGCGGCCAGTGGCGCCGCCGGCAGCACTACCTGCCTGGTGGGCACCGCCGAACAGGTTGTCGAGTCCCTGTTGACCTACTACCGCCTGGGCTGCGCCACCTTCATCATCCGCGGTTTTGACCCCCTCAACGATGCCCGGGAGTATGGCCGGGAGCTGATTCCCCGGCTGAGGGATGCCGTGGCCCGCCGGGGCTGATGCTGCTGGCTGGCCGCCGAGTAGCGGTCAAAGACGGGAGGCCGTGGCCTGCCGGGGCTGATGGCTTAAAGCCCCACAATTGCCAAACCTCCAAATCCTGTATATCCTGTAGGTCGATGTCTGAACCTGTAGAGGAGCCGTGTTATGCCTAACTTTGTACGAGTTTATACCGGGGAGGATGGCAAGTCCCACCTGGAAGATTTGGCCCCGCCCTTCCAGTCCTTTGTGGATACCGAGGGAGCTTACGGCGAGGGTACGCCCATGGAGGCGGCCAACGGCGTTACCATCCGAATCGCCCAGCCGGGCTACCTGCTGGAATGGCACACCGCGCCCCGCCGCCAATACACTATTACCCTGTCCGGCGAAGCCGAAGTAGAGGTGGGCGATGGCTCCAGGCGGCGGGTCAAGGCCGGAGACGTGCTGCTGGCCGAGGATTTGACCGGCGAAGGTCACATAACCCGAGTAGTCAGCGAGGAACCCCGGTATTATATAGTGGTGGCGTTGGGAGATTAAGCTTCCGGCCGCTCGCCCGGCCCCGGCGTCTCTGGAGCAAACACTCCCCCGCCGGGCGGGAAGAGCGGCTAGTAACCTGGAAATAAGGCCGACGGAATGAAGCACCCCCCCGCCGGGCGGGAAGAGCCAACGTCCCGGGCCCGCCCAATAGCGCCAGAGCCAAACATCCCCCGCCGGGCGGGAGGAGCGCTATGACTATTACCCTTACCATTAACGGCCGGCCGGCGCCGGCGCCCGCCGGCGCGTCGGTGCTGGACGCCGTGAACGCTGCGGAAATCTACCTGTCCCAGTTGTGCAAAGACCCGGACCTGAAACCCATCGGGGCCTGCCGTACCTGTCTGGTGCAGATTGAAGGAATGCGCGGATTTCCGGCGGCCTGCTCCGTTCCCGCTCGGGATGGCATGGTCGTCCGTACCGACACCCCGGAGGTGGAGCGCATCCGCGCCGGCGTACTGGAGCTTACCCTGGCTATGCTGCCCGGGGGCGGGGACCAGGCTTCCGCAACAAACGGAAGCGCCGATTATGGGCTATTGACTCAAGCGGCCCGCCACTACAACATCGCAACCCCTCCCTGGCCGCCCCGGGAAAGAGAGCCGACTGACCAGAGCAACCCGGTCTTTAACCTCGGTATGGATTCTTGTATCCTTTGCGCCCGTTGTGTCAACGCCTGCCAGGAGGGGCGCCAGTTCATTGGCGCCATAGATTTCCTGGGCGCTGCCCGCTCCGGACGTATCGGCGCCTTTATGGAACAGCCTCTGGCCGAGTCGATCTGCACCACCTGCGGCCAGTGCCTCTCCGTATGTCCTACCGGGGCAATCCGGGTCAAGCCGGCCGCGCCGCCGTCCCGGCGTTCCCAGGGGGACAAGGCCGGGGTGCGGGAAAGCGTAGCCACCACCTGTCCCTACTGTGGCGTCGGTTGCGGCATCAAACTTCAGGTCAGCCAACAGGACGAGATTGTGGCGGTGGAGGACGACCCGGACAACCGCTCCAGCGAGGGTATGCTGTGCGTTAAGGGGCGGTTCGGCTACTCCTTTGCCCACCACCCGGACCGGTTGACCACGCCGCTGATTAAGGAAAACGGGCAATTCCGCCCGGCCAGTTGGGACGAAGCCCTGGACTTGATTGCCGACCGGCTGCTGCAATACCGGGATGGCGCCTTTGGCACGCTCTGTTCCGCCAAGGCCACCAATGAGGACGGCTACATCCAGCAGAAGTTCGCCCGGCTGCTGATGCAAACCAACAACATCGACCATTGCACCCGCCTGTGCCACTCCCCGTCGGTGGAGGCGATGCTGGCGACTCTGGGCAGTGGTGCCACCAGCAACTCCTACACCGACTACGAAAACGCCGGCTGTCTGGTGGTCATCGGTTGCGATCCCACCGCCAATCACCCGGTAGCGGCGTCCCGGATGCGCCGGGCGGTGGTGGAACGGGGCGCCAGGCTGATCGTCATCAACCCCCGGCGCATCGACCTGTGCGATTACGCCGACCTGTGGCTTCGGCCTTATCCCGGCGCCGACGTGGCCCTGCTCAACGGAATGGCCCAGGTTATCCTGGATGAAGATTTGTTGGACCGGGATTTCGTTGCCGACCGTACCGAGGGCTTTGAGGAGTGGGCCCGGGTAGTGCGGGCTTACCCGCCGGAGCGGGTGGAGGCCCTTACCGGCGTTACCGCCAACGACCTGCGGCAGGCGGCCCGTCTCTACGCCCGCCCGCCGATTCCATCCCGGCTCCCCCGGGGCGAGAGGCCGGAGATAGCGGGCCAGTTCGGGTTCGAGTCCGGGGCCGGTGCCGAGTATGCCGGCTCCTGCCTGATTTGGGGAATGGGCATTACCCAGCACACCAACGGCACGCCCAATGCCCACGGTCTGTTGAACTTGGCCTTGGCGACGGGACAATTGGGCAAGCCCGGTTCTGGAATCTCTCCCCTGCGGGGACAGAATAACGTTCAAGGCTGTGGCGATTCCGGGTGTCTGCCCGACAACCTGCCCGGCTATCAGGGTTTTCGTCCCGAGGCGGTGGCGAAGTTCCAGGAGGCTTGGGGCAACCAGGCGCTGCCCGAAGTCCCGGGATTGGTCATTACCGAGATGGTGGATTCCATCGGCACGGAGGGGGGTATCAAGGCGATTTACGTTACCGGTGAAAATCCCCTGCTCAGTGAACCGGATCTGAACCATGCTACGGAGTTGTTTGAACGGCTGGAGTTTCTGGTGGTTCAGGACATTTTCATGCACGAAACGGCTCAAGCCGCCGACGTGGTGTTGCCGGCCACCAGCTTCGCCGAGAAGGACGGCACCTTCACCAACAGCGAACGGCGAGTGCAGCGAGTTCGGAAAGCCATCGAACCGCGCGGGCAGAGCCGCCCGGACTGGGAAATCATCTGCGACCTGGGCCGACGGATGTGCCGGCGCCTGGGGTTGCCGCTGGAGCGCCAGTTCACCTACGACCACCCGGGAGAAATCTTTGACGAAATGGCCCGGCTTACTCCCATTATATCGGGAATAACCTACGAGCGGCTGGAACGAGAGGGCGGTATCCAGTGGCCCTGTCCCACCGCGGAGCATCCCGGCACGCCTTATTTATACGCCGACACCTTCCCCCGGGGGCCCCGAGCCAGATTCCTGCCCCACGAGCAGGGGCCGGTGGCGGCTGAAACACCCAACCGGCGGTATCCCCTGATTCTCAACACCGGCCGGATCCTGTACCACTGGCATGGCGGCACCATCACCCGCCGGGTGGCCGGTCTGCTGGCCCGCGCCCCGGAACTGGAAGTTTCCATCAACCCGGCGGACGGTCAAAAGTATGGACTGGCCGACGGTCGGCCGGTCAAGGTAATCTCCCGCCGGGGCGAACTGACCGGCAAAGCCCGGTTCACCGACCGGATGCGGGCCGGGGAGATCTTCATCCCCTTCGTCAAGCTGTCCGAATCGGCCGCCAACTTCCTGACCAACGCCGCCTACGACCCGAGTACTAAAATTCCCGAATACAAGGTCTGCGCCGTGAGGGTTGAAGGGGCGGAGTAGGGAGCGCCGGAAGCGATGGACTTCTTTGTTACCTATCACGCCGCCGACCAGCGGTGGGCCGAGGGGATTGGCCGGCGCCTGGAGGCGGCGGGCTACTCCGTAGAGCTTCAGTCCTGGGACTACTGGGCTCGCTCCAGCTTTGTCCTGGAAATGTTCGCCGTCAGCGCCATCGCCGAGTCCACCATCGCCCTGCTCTCCCCGGATTTCCTGGCTGACAACCTGGCGCGGCCCGAGTGGGTTGCGGCTTATGCCCAGGACCCCACCGGAGCCGAGGGGATCCTGATTCCGGTCCGGGTGCGCGACTGCGACGTTGCGACGTCCCTGCCCGGCACTCCTTTTCTCGATCTGGCCGGGTTGGAGGGCGACACCGCCGTCCAGGTTCTGCTGTCCGGCATCCGGGAAATCAGGGAACGAAAGGGGTAACAGCAAAAGGCCGGGAATGCCCGGACCGGAATGCTCCGGAAAAAGGGAGAATAACCCTGTTCCTGTCCGGCGGTATGGGCTAAAATAGAAACGGTGTGGCCGGCAAATGAGGGCGGGAAAGCCCGCATTACCCGGACATCGGCCGATGGGTGGAGAGGTGGCCGAGTGGTTGAAGGCGCCGGTCTCGAAAACCGGTATATCCGCAAGGGTATCGCGGGTTCGAATCCCGCTCTCTCCGCCAGCGCATTAAGTAGCTGAACCGAACCGGCCCAAGCCGGGCAATCGGCGCCGGACCTGGACGTGTGCTAAACTCGACTAGTGCTTGAGCCAGCGGTGCCGTGCGATTAAAAAGCGCTGACCCGCAGAGCCAGTTGGTCGCCGCCCCTAGCCGATCTCCCGGGTTACTGACCGGGTGGCGCCGCCGAAGGTGGGAACCCACGAGGAGTGTTTGCCCGGCCCGCCCAGGACGATAATCGCCAAATCCTCGGGGGCGTTGACTATCGGCACCGGGCCGTCGGGGAGGTGGCCGAACCGCTCCAGCAGGGTGTCCCTAGTGTAACGTTCCAGGGGAACCCGCGCCCGTTGGTTCAGCCATTCCCGGATGTCCTCCTTGCTGAAGCCGTCTCCGGCGATAGTGGCCGCGTGTTCCGGCCCCAGGGCCAGCAGGGTTTCCCCGCCGGTATAGGCGTTGTTGGCCCCGGTTACGGCCATCGCCCCGGCGATGATGGTCAGTATTTCCTCCGCCGAGCGTCCGGTATGGTCGTTGATGTTGTGGGGCGGTTCTCCGGCCAGGACGGTTACCACGCTCTGCTCCGGGGCGAACCCCCGCTCCACGTGCAACGGTTGCCAGGGGTTTTCCTCCTCGTTCTCCGCCACGCAGTAGGTATATTTGGAGGGTGCGCCTTGGGTGGACATATCCCCCACGCCGGGGTAGGCGCCGCCAATGTTCAGCAGGGCGAGACGCACCGCCCGTCCGATGGTAGCGTTGGCTCTCCAGCCGGGCCCGTAGGCCCCGGAACTGCCGTTCAGTCCCAACCGGGCGCGGATCGGCCCGTTGACGATGAGCAAGGGAGCGGCGGAATGAGTGGTAGCCTGAATGGCATAGCAGTTGAAGGCCGGGTCGCTCAATGCCGACACCGCGGCAACGATGACCGGCAGGTACTCCGGGAGGCAGCCGGCCATAACGGCATTGATCGCCAGCCGTTCCACCGTCGCCGCGCCCCAGTTGGGCGGAATCTCGGCTGCTACGTGTTGGGGATCCATGCTGATGGCGGACAACAAGGCCTCGACCCGCTTCGGGGTAGGCGGAGTTATCGGCAGCCCGTCGCTCCAGCCCCGCTCCAGGTACAGAGCCTGCACTGCCTCGTAATCGTCGGCCAGTTCAATCCGCGGCGCGGTTAACCGGACCACCGGATACCTCCAGATCTGCCTGGATACCGCCCGCCGGCAATCCCGGCGGGGTACTATCGGCGGGTACTATCGGCGGGTCAGGCCGGCGATTACCGATTCCAGCAGGGCGTCGGCTTTGTCCTGTACCGCCGGCGGTTGCAGCCCGCCGATCGGGTGCGCGGTTACGGCCAGGGGCAGGTTGGGCATACCTAGGGAACGCCGTTCCACGTCGCCCAGCCGCTGGAAAAGGTGGCTGCATACGGTTACGGTGGGGATGCCCCGCTGCTCCAGCTCCACTGCATCGTGGATACTCCACGACGTGCAGGACCCTCAATCGCCCAAACCAACAATGGCGGCTTGCACCGCTCCGGACAACTCGTTCAGCGCCGGCCCGGTGGCGGGTACGGAAGCAGTGGGCTTGCTCCGGTGGACGACGCCGGAAAGCTCGTACTGGTGGCGCAGCAGTTCCTCCAGCCGGGCAAAGAGGATGTCTCCGTTGGGCTTGCTGTTCCAGAGAAATCCGACGACCTGGCCCCGCAGGTCGGGCCGCCGTTCCGCCAGGGAGTGGCGCAACTCCCGCGGCGGGGCCGTGGGGTTCAGCACGCTAATACGACCGTTGACGCCATCCGCCATTTTCCCTAACTCCTGCCGGGCCGAGGGTGCGCAGACTAACCGGCATTATAGCGGCAAGCCGGAGCAAAGGACAAGAGCGTACATTTCGGTTGCTCCCCGAGGAGTGGGGGAGCTTGCTGAGGACTTTGAAGTCGCTGCGGCGCCGGCGGTTGATGGTACGGTTGATGGTCGGGCGCGGCGCCCGTACCTGAATTGCTCCTGAATTGCTTCAACCAGCAAAGGGCAGCCTTTGTAAAGGGACCCCTCCGGCGACGATTGCCAGAAGGGTAACTACCGACGGAATTGCCCTGTCCGCCCCTTGAATCAACTCACTTCCGGCATAGCAAAAACAGCAAACACAAAGCGTCCCCCGCCCCGGCGCCGGCGGGTTTTACTTCATACGAAGCGCCGGGGGCAGGGGACGAGCCTTGCCTAGAAGCTGGAGCGGCGGGCCTCCAGGCCGGCGTGGATGTCGATCAGCACAGTGCGGCCCTGGGCGTTCAGCGCCTCGGCCTGTTTCAGCGCCGGAGCGATCTCGCCGGGCTGGGTTACGGTGAGGCCTACCGCGCCCATGCCCTCGGCAATCTGGGCATAGTCGCCGGTCATCCGGGTGGCGCCGTAAAGCTCATTGGCCGTGGGGTAACCGCCCGGGTAGGTAGCCATGCCGCCGTTGTTCAGGACGATGGTGGTAATCGGCGCGCCGGCCCGGACCGCGGTCTCAATGTCCAGCCCGGACATACCAAAGGCGCCGTCGCCCATGAAGTTCAGACAGAACTTGTCCGGGCGGGCCAGCTTGGCCCCAATCATCAAGGGGATGCCGTAGCCCAGGTGGGTGGTCTTGCCCCAGCCGATGTAGCTGTGCGGCGTGGTGCCGGGGTAGAAGGGCATAATGGTGTCCCGGGGGGCGCCGGCGTCGTGAGTTACGATGCTGTTTTCCTGGTCCAGGGTGCGTTCCAGTTCCCCGATGACCCGGTAGTGGCTGATGGGCGTTTCGTCGGTCTGAAGTATGTCGGCCCACTCGCCCATCCAGGCCTCCCGCAGGCTGGCGATTTCGGCGGCCACGGTGGAGCTTCCCTTGCGTCCGTTGTCGCCGGCCTGGGCCTTAACCTCGGCAAGCATCGCTTGCAGGGTCAATTTGGCATCGCCGGGCAGCCCCACGTCCACCGAAAAGTCCTTGTTGATGTCGTCAATGCTCTCTACGTTATGGATGATTACCTTGCCGTCGGGGATGGGCTGGCCGTAGCTGGTGCGGGTCATGCTGGAACCGACGGCGAACAGCACGTCCGACTCTTGCAGCCAGGTGCGGGCCGGCAGGGAGGTGGCGCTGCTGCCCGAACCCAGGGCCAGGGGATGCCGCTCGTCAAAGGAGGATTTGCCCGGCATCGTGCAATAGACCGGAATCTCGGTCAACTCGGCGAACTCCTGCAATTCTTTAGTGGCCCCGGCGAAGAGTACGCCCATGCCCGACCAGATTACCGGCTTTTTGGCGTTGAGCAGCAGGTTCACCGCCTCCCTGACGTTCTCGGCGGCGGGAGACTGGCGCATTCGCCGGGGAGGCTGGTAATTCATCGCCGTCTCCGGCACTTCCAGGGCGCCGACGTCGGCGGGAATCTCGACAATCACCGGGCCGGGGCGCCCGTTGCGCAGGGCGTGGAAGGCCCGGCGCATCACGTTAGCTACCTGGCCGGGCTGGACGATTACCTCGCCGAACTTGGATACCGTCTGGTAGGTGCGTACCGGGGAAAAGTTGGGCTTGACGGCGTATTGACCCAGGGCCGGGCCGCCGGGCAGATACAGAATCGGCACGTTATCGCTGTAGGCCTGGGCCAGGCCGCCCATAGAGTTCTCCGACCCCGGGCCGCCCTGGGTGATGGTTACGCCGAACTTTTCCCGTCCGTTCAACCGGCTGAACCCGTCGGCGGCCATCAGCGCCCCCCGTTCCTGCCGGAACATTATAGTGCGGATGCCTTCCTGGGCCGCGTGTTCAATAAGCTGGTTGGAGGGGAAGCAGGAAATCCATTCCACTCCCTCGATTTTCAGGATGCGGGCTACGGCTTGCATTACGTTCATACCGGGCGCTCCTCCGTTGGAAAGTTTTGTAGTCTGGGGCTGATTTTAACACAGAGACGCCACGAGCGCAGAGTCGTAGGGAGATTTGCGGCGTCAGTCCCAATCGCGGCGTCGGGGCGGTGAAAAACGTGCTAAACTGAAGCGAATCTGCGGTGGCAAGGAGGCGGCGATGGCTGACGTCATAGTTGAGGAGAACCTGGTAATCGGCAATTTCGGCGGTATAGATTTGGCCGTGGATGTTTCCCGCCCGGCCAACGCAGCGGGTTACGCGCCCGGATTACTGTTCCTGCCCGGCGGCGGCTGGGCGACCGCTAACCGGGAGCCGCTCAAGGAACGCTACGGCATCCCCATGGCCGAGCGTGGTTACGTCTGCGTTACCGGGGAATACCGGGTGCTGGAACAGGCGCGCTGGCCGGCGGCGATTCACGACGTAAAAGCCATCCTCCGCTGGATGCGGACCCGCCGGGACCGCCTGGGTCTGGACCCGGCGCGGGTTGCCGTTGGCGGCAAGTCCGCCGGGGGGCATCTGGCCCTGCTGGCCGCGGGAACCAGCGCCGCCGACTTCGGCGCCGAAGTCGGCCCCAAACTCGGTGATAGCAGCAGCCGGGTTTCTGCCGGGTCCGCTGTTTCTGACCCGGCGGTGTCTGCCGTGATCGGAGTGGCGCCCGTGTCGGACATCAGTGAGTACTGGCGCCGTCCGCCCCTGGAGTCCTACGTGGCCGAACCTTCCGATACGGCAATAACCGCTGCGAACCCCATCGCCCGGGTGGACGCCAACTACCCGCCCACCCTGCTGGTGCACGGCGCCGCCGACTCCCGTGTTCCCCACGAGATGACCCTGCGGATGTTCCATACCCTGGAACAGGCCGGCGTCCCGGTGGATTTGGCGCTCTATGCCGGTCAGGACCATATGTTTGACCAGGATCCTCAATTCAGCCGGGCCATTGTGGAAGCGATGGACCGGTTCCTGTCCCGCTACCTGCCGGTCCCGGCGGTAATGGGAGCAATGGGAGCGGCGGCGGGTTGATTTCTCCGGTACGAATAACCGGAGCGGGATGGACGGGTTAACCCGGATGGCCCGGCTATTGCCCGCTTGCCAGGACGGTAACGGCGGGGCGGGTACAAACGAGAACCGCTCCGCCGCCACTTTGGAAACCCCGGGACATATGGAATACTCCACGTTGATAAGGCAACGGCACTCGGCGGTGCGGAAACCCCGGCGCGTATGGGGAATACCCATCGCGTCCTGGCTGCCTTACCCCGGCGATACGGAACCCCGGCGCGTATGGAGAATACCCATCACGTCCTGGCTGCCTTACCCTGGCGATACGGAACCCCGGCGCGTATGGAGAATACCGATATATCAGTACCCGGTGGCAGCGCTGGCCAGGGCGTCGACGATTGGCCCGATGATACGCCACAGCAGCCCCCAGCCCAGCAGGTAGTCCGCCAGGACGATGCCCAGCAGTAGCAGGGGGCTGTAGCGCTCGAACCGGGCATACCCTTCCGCCATGCTCGGTGGCACCAGCCCGCCCACCACCTTGGAACCGTCCAGGGGCGCCAGCGGAATCAGGTTGAACACCGCCAGCAGCAGGTTGAAGAGTATCACCATTCCCGCAACGTCGGACAGTGCTTCCCGCAGCCCGCCGGTCAGGACGTAGGAGGTCCGGCCCAGGGTAAGACCACTCCAGCCCAGCAGTCCCAGCTTGATGGGTATTGCCACCAGGAAAGCCAGGGCCAGATTGGACAGCGGCCCGGCGGCGGCCACCAGGGTCATTCCCAACGGCCCCCGCAGGGCGTGATGATTCACCGGCACCGGCTTGCCCCAGCCAAAACCGGCCACCAGCAGCATTAACGTCCCGCCGGGGTCCAGGTGTTTCAGGGGGTTCAGCGTCAACCGACCCAAACGACGGGAGGTGTTGTCGCCCAGGCTGCTGGCTACCAGAGAGTGGCTGAACTCGTGAACGGTAACTGCGGTCAACAAGGCAAACAGCGCCAGCACGGTCAGCCGTAGAAAAGTGGCCGGGTCGCTTAACAGTAGTTGGTAGGAACCAAGTAACATAGCAATTAGAGCAGAAAGCAGGAATTAAGCGTTGCTGCGTCTTGCTGAACCGGGAAGGGATACCGAACTCCGGGGCATCAATCCCGGAGACTCCCGGCCGGCGCTCCAGCGCCGACCGGAGTTCGGAAACCTCCCGGAATGAAAACCTGCTGGTCCCGAAACCCTCCCCGGTTTCGGCCGGCGCCGGAAGAATGGTGAAACACCGGGGTTTGGCGATCCATTCACGGAGCAGTAATGCTTAAATCCCGGTAGTCATCGTCGTCCTCGTCCGGCGCATCTTCCCGGGCCGGAGGATGGGCCGGGGCCAGGCTGGAACCGGGCAGCGTGGGCTGAAGCCGTTCCCGCCGGCGGGAACCATAACGATGGCGCGAACCGGGCCGGGGCATTTCCAGCAGCGCCGCCCGCAGCCCGACCAGTTCAGCCCGGCTGACGGCGTCCAGGTTTACCAGCAGACCGCTTACTCCCATATCCCGCAAGGCTTCCAGATCCATATTGCCGGGGACGCGGGATACCTCTACCAGGATATACTTGTCCACCCGGCGACTGATGGCGCCCACCTTTACCAGGTCTTGCAACGTCCAGGAACCGGAAACGACGTTCATATCCAGCGTAAAAATATCCACCGGCAGGGCGGCAATGGCCCGCAGTTCCCGGTCGTCCAGGTCGGGGGCAACGGACAGAATACGGGCCAAGTCGTCCTCGCCGGCTATTGCCGCGGCGGTGGTGCCCTCCAGCGTGAAAGCCATTAAATCGCCGCCACCGTCCCGGCACGCCTGGGCCGCCTCCTCGGACAGCCCGGCGACATAGGCGCCCCAGGGGATGACGGCTTGGGATTCAGCCCGGGATTCGGACAGGAACTCGCCCAGGCTTTTCAGGCCCTCCCCGTCCTCAACGCCGCACACTATCACCGCGTCCAGGCCGACTTCGGTGGCGGCGCTCACCCCCTTTTGATGTTCGTCGGCTACCAGGCCCACCAGCGCCATACCGGGAAGACTGCCGGCCCGGGCGGCGCCGAACCCCAGCCGCGCCGGGGCGCCATCGCTGATTCTTTGCATCAGGTCTAACAATTTGCTCATTGCCGCTCGCTTACTCGAAGATCTGGCTCGGTGGATTATACCCTATGCCGTCCGATTTGTCGGCAGTTCCGCTGACCGGGCCAGGACAATTGCGCTTTAGTCTCCGCCGCCGCTCCGTCCGGTTATCAATGTTTGCCGTATGTGGTAGTATTGTCCCCGCATTAATACCGGAAATGGCGGGTGATTTATGGCTAATCTGGGTTTTATCGGGTTGGGAACTATGGGTGGCAAGATGGTGCAGCGACTGCTGAATGCCGGCCACACGGTTACCGGCTATAACCGGACCAGGGCGCGCGCCGAGGGGTTGCTGGCCCTGGGGATGCGGTGGGGCGAGTCGCCCCGGGCGGTGGCCGAGACGGCTGACGTTACCCTGAGTATGGTCAGCAACACGCAAGCTCTGGAGGCCATTGCCCACGGCCCGGAGGGGGTGCTGGCCGCTTTTCAACCGGGGCAGCGGCCGGGCAAGGTCTTTATCGATCTGAGTACCGTCAGCCCCGCCGCCAGCCGCGCCCTGGCCCAGCAGGTGGCCGAGCGGGGAGCGCAAATGCTGGACGCTCCGGTGTCGGGCAGCGCGGTAACCTTGGAAGCCGGCCAGCTTTCGGTGATAGTCGGCGGCGACTATGCGGTTTATGAGTCGGTGAAGCCGATCCTGGAAGACATCGGGCCGACGGTGAACTATGTGGGAGAGAACGGGCTGGCGGCGACGATGAAGGTGGCGGTGAACCTGAGCCTGCCCATCCAGATACTGTCCTTCAGCGAAAGCCTGCTGCTGGCGGAGAAGAGCGGCATTCCCCGGGCGGCGGCGGTTACGGCCCTGCTGAACAGCGTGGTCGCCTCCCCCGCCCTCAAGTACCGCTTCCCCCTGGCGATTGACCCGCCGGCCGAGCCACTGTTCGACGTGAATATGATCCAGAAGGACTTGATGTTAGCACTGGATTTGGGGCGGGAGCTGGAGGTTCCCCTGCCCACCAGCGCCATCACCAACGAGTTCCTCAACGCCGCCCGCGCCCTCGGTCTGGCCGACCAGGACTTTGCCGTTCTCTACCGGGTGTTGGGGCAAATGGCGGGGCGAGGGGAGTCTGGCCCGGACTAATCCGCTTCCGGCAAGTTATACAAATCCGGGTGCCACTTCCAGATGGTAAAGTCCTCAAAGCGAGTCTTGTCGCCTTCCTCGTACCGGTGTCCGTAAACCGTGCTGTCATCTACTACCAGCCCAATCCGGTCGGGGTTAGGCACGTCGCCCAAGTCGAAGTTGAGGTTGCCCATGAACCGGTCGTTGATATACAGATAGCCGGTGTCGTCAATCAGGATGAACCGGATATGGTTCCGGCCGTCCCCGGAAACGTTCAGGCCGGGTATTTTCGCCCACCGCCCCAATTGGACGTCTTGGTCCTCCCCGGAGCGAATTATCTGCACCCAACCCCATCTGCTGCTGATTTCAATCCAGTGCCAGGCATTGCGCTGGGCGCTGTCAAAGAATAGGCCGTAGTTCCAGTGGGATTCCCGGGGCGCATAGGGGTTGTGGAAGGTAACCTCAATCATCACGTCGCCGCTGACCACCGGCCCGGGGAACACTTCCAGGTAGTCGTCAGCCGGTTGGTGTTCAATGACGCCGCTTTCCGGGCCATAGACGGGAACCCTGGGATTAGGGGTGGCCGCCGGCGTGGGAGTAGGGGAAACCCGAACCGCCGGCAGTTGCGCCGCCAGGGACGGCCCCCATTTCCAGATCGTAAAGTTCTCAAACCGGGTTTCCCCTTCGGAATCATCAACAACGAAGGCCTGAATATCGCCGCCCTCGGTGATGGCGCTGAAGTCCAGCCTGGCCTGGTACTTGCCGTTGACGTAAAGCCAGGCGTCCGGGCCAATCATCACCACCGCCAGAGTATTCTTCCCGCGCGGTGAGGTGTTGATGGCCGGCGACCGCTCACTCCTTCGCCCCTGGGCCGCTATCTCGCCAACCCGGTGGAAATAGGTCCAATTCCCGTAACTGTTGATACTAACGAAATGGTGATAATTGCCAACGCTGCCGTCCCGCAGCAGGAAACCGTGTTCCCAATACGCACTGCCGGTGGGGTAGGGGTTGTGAAAGGTTGCTTCCACCACCACGTCTTCGTCGGTTGGCGCCCCGCCGAAGGCCTCAAGAAACCGATTCCCCGGCTCGTGTCCAATCTTTCCACTTTCCGGGCCGAAAATCACTAAATCCGGGTCGGAGGTCAGTGATGGAAGGGGCGTGGGCGTGGGCCGGAGGGTGGGCGTGGCGGTGGGCGGCGGAGTCGGTGTTGAGGTGGGCGTGGCGATGGGAAAGGGGGTATAGGTCGGCTGGGGAGTGTAGGTCGGAAAGGGGGTATGGGTTGGCTGAGGGGTGTAGGTCGGCGGGTAGGTCGGCGTCGGCTGAAGGGTAGGGGCAGATTCCGGCAGGGCCGTCGGGATAGCGGCCAGGGTAGCTTGTACCCGGGCTGCGACGGTGGCTGGAGTGTCCGGGGTTGGCGGCGCCGCCGGGGATGGAACGGCAGCGGCGGTCGGAGCTTGGGCCAGGACGGCCACGGTCGCCGGGATGTCCGGGGTAGCCGTAACTACTCTGGCCGGCGCCGCCGGCTGCTGGCAGGCCAGCGTCAAAACCAGGACGAGGGTTAAAAGTAAAAGGCCGGTTAAGGGCAACCCGGGAACTCGCTGCATCGCTCCGGTTCTCCTCCGGGACTCTTCGGTAGCGCAGGGGTTGGGGAAGGCAACCTTAATCAGCTACCATCGCTACCATGGCGTCCATCACCTCGCCACTGTACCCCAACCCGGCGGATACTTCCAGGCGCCCGTCATCCGGCCGGTGTGCGATGGCGCCGCCTTCCGGCCCATAGACCGGCGTCGCTAAAACTCAAACTCCATCGTACCAGCGACGGATGACGTTATTCACGATACTCCTGATGATAGCTTCACGCCCGGCGATGTTGAGTTGGAAGGCCTGCCGAACTTCCTCGATGCCGGCTTTGACGTTGCGGGAGGTTTTCCGGGAATCAACTGACCGGTAAAGCCGGCGAAATCCCTCGCGAAAATCGTCCTCGCCCAGGCCACGGTACAGATCCAGAAAAAGCCGCTCGCCAAGCGAGTAGTTGCACGAGAAACCGGGAGATTCCTCACTATATCCTTCAGCCTCCAGTTTCTTGATACTGTCAACCAGCCCGCAGGGGTAACGATACGGCTCCAAAGGGCGACCGGTCAGGTCTCGCTCGGCTACCGCCGCGCTGAAATCCGCCGCCCCCTCATCCAGCCAATCTCTGGAGCCGTTCCAATAGTAATGGGCCACCTCGTGGGCGATAATCCGGCTTGCTGCAGCAGCGGCGCGGCTGTTGTTGTCCACATCGTACCGGGGGAGAATTGCCATGTGCGTGCCAAAGTTGGCGCCGGCAGCGGAGGGGGGTACGGCGTTCTCAAACAGCAGGGCCACGTACCCCTGGGGAAACGGTTCGCCGATGAAGTCCTCGGTATTGCGCACCGAATGTTCCAGCAAGTCCATACTGCGGGCAGCGCCGGGGCTGGTGCGGATGATAACCAGCTTCACCCGGCCGGCCCGCGGCAGGTTAACCATGCGCTCTTCCAGGGAAGCCCTGGAAAAGTCCAACAAGGTTTTCATCAAGTCGGGATTAGTCCGGTTCACTCCCCACAGCAAGGCAACGATATTGGCTTCCCTGTCGTCGATGCCATCGCTGATTGCCCCGTGGTCAATAACTTGCTGAAAAGCGCGGCGGTCTGCATAGGCCAGGTTCGCCAAAGATTCTATCGCGGCCAGGTCGGGCGATTCCAACGTATCCAGGAAAGGCATAGCGGCGATTTCTCCGGCGGCGGCCGGGTTGGCGATTGCCAGGCTCTCCAGAGCCAGCAGCGCCGCCGCCAACTCCTGAAGGCTGCCGGATTCCAGCCAGCGCCTTTCCATCAAAACCCGAAAGAAGGACGGCTGCGACTGGATACGGGCAATATAGATCAAGGCCTCGGCGGCGTCCCGTTCTGCCGGGTCAACGCCGTCTGACACCCAGGGCAGCAGGCGAATAGCCCGGGCGGCGCCCGGATTGGTCCGCTCCAGGAAGCGCAGATTCGTCAGGCTGGTGTAACCGGAAGGCGGAATTGGCGTCGCCGTAGGCCGGGGTGCGGGCGTGGCGGTGGCCGGCGGGGTCGGCGTCGGGATAAGCGTGGCAGTGGGGGAGGGGGTGTAGGTTGGGAAGGGGGTATAGGTCGGCCGGGGGGTGTAGGTCGGTAAGGGGGTGTACGTTGGCTGGAGTGTCGGCGTCGGCGGAAGGGTAGGCGCCGGTTCCGGCGTGGCCGTAGGCCTGGCTGCCAGGGCGGCCTGCACCCTTGCCGCTACGGTGGCTGGAATGTCCGGGGTTGGCGTGGCCGCCGGGATGGGAAGGGCGGTGGCGGTCGGAGCCTGGGCCAGGACGGCTACCGTCGCCGGAATGTCCGGGGTGGCCGTAACTACTCTAACCGGCGCTGCCGGCTGCTGGCACGCCAGCGTCAAAACCGAGCTGAGAATCAGTAGCCCTACCAGCAGGAACCCGGTCATTCGTAGCATAGATGTAGCATAGATCTGGCATGGTCTCCTGCGGCGGATTTATTCGCCCACCCGGAGGGACAGCGCGTCCCGGATAATGCCCAGGGCGCCTTTAACCTCGGCTACTTCCCGTTCCAGCCGTTGCGTCCTGGTTCCCAGGTCGTCGATGCGCTGCGTCAACCGGGCTTCTGATTCGCCGATAAGCCGGGTAACTCGCTCTTCCGATTCACCGATGAGCTTGGTAACTCGTTCTTCCGATTCGCGGGCGAGTTTGCCAGAACGCTCTTCCGATTCGCCGATGAGCCGGGTAACTCGCTCTTCCGATTCGCCGATGCGCTGGTTTAACAGCCGGAGTCCCACCAGCATAACCGTCAGCATAAAGCCGGCTAAGGCTACTCCGACGCCGATTATAGTGATGATGACCGGGAGCAGGTTGGTTGCGATAGATTGATCCATAGGCTGCTCTTCCCGCGTTGGTTTAGCGGCTAGTATCGCGGATTTATTCGCCAACCCGGAGGGACAGCGCGTCCCGGATAATGCCCAGGGCGCCTTTAACCTCGGCTACTTCCCGCTCCAGCCGTTGCGTCCTGGTTCCCAGGTCGTCGATGCGCTGCGTCAACCGGGCTTCTGATTCGCCGATAAGCCGGGTAACTCGCTCTTCCGATTCACCGATGAGCTTGGTAACTCGTTCTTCCGATTCGCGGGCGAGTTTGCCAGAACGCTCTTCCGATTCGCCGATGCGCTGGTTTAACAGCCGGAGTCCCACCAGCATAACCGTCAGCATAAAGCCGGCTAAGGCCACTCCGACGCCGATTATAGTGATGATGACCGGGAGCAGGTTGGTTGCCATAGATTGATCCATAGGCTGCTCTTTCCGCGTTGGTTTAGCGGCTAGTATAGCGGATTTATTCGCCCACCCGGAGCGACAGCGCGTCCCGGATAATGCCCAGGGCGCCTTTAACCTCGGCTACTTCCCGCTCCAGCCGTTGCGTCCTGGTTCCCAGGTCGTCGATGCGCTGCGTCAACCGGGCTTCTGATTCGCCGATGCGCTGGTTTAATAGCCGGACTCCCACCAGCATAACCGTCAGCATAAAGCCGGCTAAGGCTACTCCGACGCCGATTATAGTGATGATGACCGGGAGCAGGTTGGTTGCCATAGATTGATCCATAGGTTGCTCTTCCCGCGTTGGTTTAGCGGCTAGTATCGCGGATTTATTCGCCAACCCGGAGGGACAGCGCGTCCCGGATAATGCCCAGGGCGCCTTTAACCTCGGCTACTTCCCGTTCCAGCCGTTGCGTCCTGGTTCCCAGGTCGTCGATGCGCTGGGTCAACCGGGCTTCCGATCCGCCGATAAGCCGGGTAACTCGCTCTTCCGATTCACCGATTCGCTGGTTTAACAACCGGAGTCCCACCAGCATAACCGTCAGCATAAAGCCGGCTAAGGCTACTCCGACGCCGATTATAGTGATGATGACCGGGAGCAGGTTGGTTGCCATAGATTGATCCATAGGCTGCTCTTCCCGCGTTGGTTTAGCGGCTAGTATAGCGGATTTATTCGCCGACCCGGAGCGACAGCGCGTCCCGGATAATGCCCAGGGCGCCTTTGACCTCGGCTACTTCCCGCTCCAGCCGTTGCGTCCTGGTTCCCAGGTCGTCGATGCGCTGGGTCAACCGGGCCTCCGATTCGCCGATGCGCCGGGTAACTCGCTCTTCCGATTCCCGGGCGAGTTTGCCAGAACGCTCTTCCGATTCGCCGATGCGCTGGTTTAACAGCCGGAGTCCCACCAGCATAACCGTCAGCATAAAGCCGGCTAAGGCCACTCCGACGCCGATTATAGTGATGATGACCGGGAGCAGGTTGGTTGCCATAGATTGATCCATAGGTTGCTCTTTCCGCGTTGGTTTAGATGCTACTATAAGGGACTAGAAGGAAGGGATCGGGGAACTTTTGCGGTTGTCCAGGTAACTGCGAGCGTTCCCGGTCTTTGCCGGCAAGACCGGCTCCTCACTGCGCCACCAGCTGGGCTACTGCCTGTTTTACCAGGTTGGTTGCCATTGCCACCTTGTAGCCGTTGTCGGGTAGAGGGCGGGCGTCGGGTAGGGTCAGGGTTCCGGCGTGGGCGGCGTCCACGCCGGATATGGCTTGGCCTTGCAGGTACTCCTCCACTTGGCGCGCCCGGTAAGGCACGGGAGCCACGCCGCCCAGAGCCACCGCCGCCTGGTGGATTACTCCATCGGAGATGCCCAGCCGGGCCGCCACGCTGACCAGGGCAAAATCGCCGGCCTCCCGTTCCCGCGCCTTCAGGTACAGGCTACGGGGCGGTTGGCCGCCGGCGCCCAGGGCGGCGGGCTCGGGCAGGATTACCCCGGTTACTATCTCGCCGGGCGCCAGCGTCGTTTCCCGGGTTGGGTCAACGCCAGGGCCTGCAAAAAAGTCGCCGATGGGCAGGGTGCGGCTGCCGCCCGCTCCGGTAATCCCAATGGTAGCCTCCAGCGCCGACAGGGCCACCGCCGTATCCGAGGGATGAACTATATAACAGCGGTCGCCGCCGGTAACGCACAGGTACTTGGTATTGCCGGCCAGGGCATAGCAACGGTCGCCGCCCTTCTTCAGGCAGGGAATCAGCGGGTGGCGGTAGTACCAGCAGCGGGGCCGCTGGTTCAGGTTGCCGCCCAAAGTGCCGACGTTGCGTATCTGGGGCGTCGCCAACCCGCCGGCGGCCTCGGCCAGGGCAGTGTACCCGGTCCGAATGACCGGATGCGCCGCGAGGTCGGCGATGGTGGTCATCGCGCCGATGGATAGCCCGTCAGCCGTCTCGGCAACGCCGGTCTGGCCGGGGATGCCGGCCAGACTGACCACCCGGCTGGGGGCGATAATCCCCTCCTTAACCTCATCCAGCAAGTCGGAGCCGCCGGCGATGATGCGGACGTCGGCGCCCGATTCTGCCGTTAGCAGGGCCACCGCATCGGCCAAAGACCGGGGTTCGTGGTATTGAAAAGGATTCACGGGACGGGCCTCCTTGGCATCGGCGATTCACCTGGGGCATAAATCAGCGGCATTTGGCTGATGAAAGCCTACGACTTTGCCAGGCTTCCGGGACGGCTTCGGGAGCATTCTCTCTGGTTCCGGCCGCAAACCGGCCCACTGGCGGTAGTCAGGTCTGGGGCCGCGTGGCGCCCGGCCTGGAAAAGGCCGGGCCGGTTCATCGGGATGCCGGCAAGTATATCATCCCCCTCACCCTTGCAGTCCCCGCAATACCCGATCCGGCGTGATGGGCAGTTCGGTCAGGCGGAGGCCCAGGGCGTCATAGACGGCGTTGGCGATGGCCGGGGCTACGCCGGGGCAAGGCACTTCCCCCAAACCCTTGGCGCCCATCGGCCCCACCGGGTCCACCGTGTCGGCAAAGATTACCTGGATGTCCGGGTAGTCCATAATCGTCGGGCTTTTATGCTCCAGATAGCTTCCGTTCAGGGTTACGCCCGTCGGCCCGTCGGTTACCAATTCCTCAGACAGGGCAAAGCCCAGCATCTGGGATATGGCGCCCTCCACCTGGTTCAGGGCCATCCGAGGATTCATAATGCGCCCGGAATCCTGGGCGGCCACGTAGCGCACCACCCGCACCCGGCCGGTGTCGGTGTCCACCTCCACCTCGGCGAAGTGGGCGCCAAAGGAGTTGACGATGTAGTCGGCGCTGCCCGGCGTCTCAATGGTTACCTCCTCGGTAATGGCGTCGCCTTCCATCCGGCCGGCCACATCGGTCAGGGCCATGCTGCGCTCCGGGGCGCCCTTGACGAAAACCTGGCCGTCCCGGATGTCCAGTTCCAGCGCCGGGGCCTCCAGGCCGTCGGCGGCCAGTTCCAGCAACTGGCGGCGCACTGCGGCGGCGGCCCGAACCAGGGCGCTGCCGGTGGAAAAGGTGGCGGTAGAGCCGGCGGTGATGGGCGCCTCGGGCGTAGTGGCGGAATCGCCAAAGGTCGTTTTAATATCGGTATCGTTGACGCCCAGAATCTCGGCGGCCATCTGGGGCAAAACGGTGGTGGCTCCCTCGCCCACGTCCATCAGCCCGCTGCGCAGGGAAATCCGGCCCGACCTGGCGACGCTGACGCTGGCCGCCGAGGTGGAGCCGGGGCCGCCCCGGTAAATCATCATGCTCATTCCCTTGCCCCGCTTTTTGGACGGGTCGTCGGGCTGGGTCAGGGGCGCCGCCCAACCAAAGGCGGCGGCGCCCCGGGTCAGGCACTCCTCCAGTCCGTTGCTGGAAAAGGGAATGCCCCCTTCGATGGGCTGGCTGTCGATGATTTGCTCCGGCGGCGATACACGCGGGCCGGGCTGGCCCTCCGGCGGCACCCGGTTCCGGAGCCGGAACTCCAGCGAGTCCAGGCCCAGCTCGGCGGCAATGCGTTCCATCAACGTTTCCAGGGCAAAGTGGCCCTGCGGCGCGCCCAAAGCCCGGTAGGAGCCGGCCGCGGGGCAGTTGGTATAGGCCAGGTAGGACTCGTAGCGGACGTTGGGGCATTGGTACAGGTAGATGATGCCCTGCCCGGCCCGGCGGGCCACGCCGGCCCCGGAGGCGGCATAGGCCCCGGTGTTCAGGGTGGAGGTTCCCTGAATGGCGGTGATGGTTCCGTCCCGCTTGACGCCTACCCTCAAGTGGATCCGCCCGGCGTGGCGGGTGCGGCCGGCGACGAACTCATCCTCCCGGGAATACTCAATACGCACCGGCCGGCCGGCTCGCTGGGACAACAGGGCGGCGATGGCGGCCATGCGGGACTCGTCCTTGTTGCCGAAACCGCCGCCCAGGAAAGGGCCGATAATCCGCACCCGGCTCTCGGGCAGTTCCAGCGCCTGGGCCAGGGCCACCTGGTCCACGTGTACGCCCCGGGTCGATTTCCACACGGTCAGGTTATCGCCCTCCCAGGCGGCCAGGGCGGCGCGAGGTTCCATGGGCGTGGCCGAATGGCAGGCGATGTTACAGGTTTCTTCCATCACCAGGTCGGCCGCGGCGAACCCCTGTTCCACGTCGCCCCGGCCAATGGACAGGGGCGGGTTGAGCGCCAGGTTGCCGCCGGGATGGATCGGGACGGCATCGGGCGCCAGGGCAGCGTCCGGGTCGGTATAAAAGGGCAGGATTTCGTACTCCACCCGAAGCCGGGATAAGGCCGCGCGGGCGGCGTCAGCGTCCACCGCGGCTACCGCCGCCACTTCGTCGCCCACAAAGCGCACCCGGGTGTCCAGGACGCTGGTGTCCTGGGCGATGGGGGCCACGGCGCGCCGGGGAACGTCGAAGGGCGTAATAATAGCCAGTACCCCCGCCACTTGCGCCGCCGCCGTGGTGTCAATAGATACAATGTTGGCGTGGGGGTGGGGGCTGCGGAGAATCTGCCCGTAGAGCATCCCCGGCAGTTTCAGGTCGGCGGAATACCTGGCCTGTCCGGTGAGTTTCTCGGGAAAGTCTCGCCGGGGGACGCTTTGGCCTACAACGGACAGGGTGGTCATAGGGGTGGCTCCTTTGCGGGTCAGGATTCGGACGATTGGGTTCCGGTCTTGGGGATTTCCCGGTACGCGCCAACCCGGCGCTGTCCGGCGCCGCCAGTCCGGGCCGTGGTTCCACGGCCCGGACTATACGGGCCCGGTATCGGCCCGGCCGGCGAGGGTGGGCCGCATTACGGAAGTCGCACCTTGCGCAAAGGGAGGTATCGGCCCGGCCGGCGCGGTGGCCTACAAAATATGGTACATCAGCCGGTGGTCGCGTAGCACATCCTGGGCGAAGTCGTTTTCCACGTCCCGCCAGACGGAGTGAATGTGGTTGGCTCCGTTCTGGGTGTTGTCGAACTCGACGATGAAGTTGCCGCCGTGAATCCGATAGTAATGGTCCCGGCTCCGGTCGGTGGCGCCGGCCCAGACCAGGCGGAAATTATCTACGCCCTTCTGCCGAATGGTTTCCAGCTTCTCTTTAGCTACCTCGGTACGCACCTGGCTCACGTACTCGGTAATCAGGGCCAGCAGCAACTCCTTCTGGGTTCCGTTCATTTCGTAGCCGGCCAGACCCTCGTTGTCGTGGACGGCGGCCTTGGAGCTGTTATAGGTGGGGATGTCCCAGGGAGCCTTGTCGTGGATGATGGCCTTGGCTCGCTGTTCGGCGTCCAGGGTGGACATCAGCTCAATCGCCAGGTCTTCCCGGTGGCCCAGGATGCGCAGGCCCTGCTGGGGGCCTTTAGGCACCTCGGCGGGGTTGGCGCCCAGGAAGAAGGGCGTAACGGCGGTTACCTCATCGCCCCAAACGCTGAAGTGGAGGGATACGTGGTGCCCCTCGACCCGCCAACCCCAGGGATCCTGGCCCCCCGGCTCCCCGAAGACCGTCCAGTAATAGAGCAGCGGGTTTCGGTCCCAGCCGGCGGCGCCTTCCTCTACTTCCAGGGGGCCGAGGATGAGTTCGTGCTGGATGATCGCCGCCGCCCGCTGGTAGGCGGTGTCGTCCAGGGTGGCCCGCAGCAGCGCGTAGGCCAAATCCCGCTGTTCCTGGCTCATATCCCGCAGCGGCAGGCCGTGACGGTTCAGCGGCGGGTAGTACCAGAATTGCCGTTCCCCGTCCAGGTAATGGTAGGTAGCTTTGGCCTTCTGCGCGGCGGACAGGCTTTCCAGCCACTGGTTAGCGGCCTCGGCCATTGCGGCGGTGGCCGGAGAATGTTCGTGATAGTGGGCGTGTCGGTTGCCGTGGGTATGTTCCAATGTTGCCGTCATTTAGTACTCCTTGTTCCTCGTGGGTATTCGGTGTTGGGGCGCTTTTTGAGTGTAGTATTGGGCTTGATCGGTGTCAACCGGGGCGGTAGCGCCGGCAGTGGGGCAACCGGCGGCCGCAAACCTTCTTTGACCGTTAGAGCGCCGGCCCCTGAGGGGCGCTTTAGCGGATGGCCTTTTCTACCAACTCGTGCAGGCCGGCCAATACTTCCTCGTTCTGTTCCAGGGTAAAGTTGTCCACGTAGTAGCGGTTGATGCCGCTTCCGCCGTCCACGGCGCCGGCGTCCACCATCTGGCGAATCAGGCGGGTATCCTCGGCCACCGCCGGCAGCAGGTTGCGCCCCACCAGTCGGGACAGGGCGGCTACCAATCCATAGCCGCCCCAGTTGGAGACACTGGCAATTACCAGCCGGTCCACCGGGGTAATCGCCGGGTCGTCGGGCAGGCGTTCCACCAGGGGAATCTGCTCGGCCAGGTTTCCCATGCCGATTTCGTTGCCGCCGTCGCCGATGCCTACCGAGGGAATACCCAGCTCAAACAGATAGTCCAGCCGCGCCGTGTGCTCGGTAACGTCCCGGGAGAGCATATTCAGGTAGATGTCGTTCCCGGTGCGGCCACAACGCTCGATGGATAAGAGCAGGGCCGGCTGAATCCGGTCAATCAACTCGGTCGCCGCTTGCCGGCTGGCGGCGATGTCGGCGATGGGAAACTCCACCACCTCGGCCCGGTCGCCCAGCCAGCTCCGCAGCAGCGGCGCCGTGGTCCGGTCGGTAACGTAGCTTACCTGGCGGCCCAGGGACTGGAGGGCGTCGCCGATGGCGATGGCCCCCGGCGGCCCGTCGGTCTCGGGTTGTCCCGCCGTCAGGATGTAGAACCCGGTGATGATTGCGACGTTGCCGGGATGAGCCAGTACGTATTGAGCTGCCTGGTGGCAGAAGTCTTCCGGCAGGAAGGGGCGCAGCTCCGAAATACCCCGCATATCCTGGGCCAAGACGATGTCCTCGATAGTTTTTCCGGTGAAACTCATGGCCCCTCCTCAGCGGCGGAAACGGCGGCGGCTACAACGGGTATAGTCGGCTCTCCCGGGGGCGGCCCCGCATTCCACGTACCCGCATCCCGCATAATGGTACGGAAACGGCGGCGGCTACAATAGGTACAGTCGGCTCTCCCGGGGCGGCCCCGCATCCCACCTACCCGCATCCCACGTAATGGTACGGAAACGGCGGCTACAATACGGCATAGTCGGCGTCCCGCTGGCCGGTAACGAACATATAGCCGGGGGCGTGGGTAATCATCAGGGAGGGCATGCAGTTCAGCGCTACCGCTTGGGGAGTAACGCCGCAGGCCCAGAACACCGGTTCCTCTCCCGGCCGGATTTCCACCGGGTCGCCAAAATCCGGGCGGCCGATGTCCCGGATTCCGATGGCGGACGGGTTGCCGATATGGATGGGGGCGCCATGGGTCGCCGGGAACCGGGAGGTTACCTGCACCGCCCGCACAACCTTGTCGTGTTGAACCGGTCGCATACTGACCACCATCGGCCCGGAGAAGGCCCCCGCCGGATTGGTGGCGATGTTGGTAACGTACATTGGAACGTTGCAATTCATTTCCTGGTGCCGGAGGGGTATGCCGGCGTCAGCCAGCGCCGACTCAAAGGAGAAGCTGCATCCCAGCAGAAAGGAAACCAAGTCGTCGCGCCAGAGGCCCAGCAGCGAGTCAACCTCGCCGGTCAACCGGCCCTGTTCGTAAACCCGGTAACCGGGAATGTCGGTGCGAATATCGGCGCCCGGCGCAGTGAGGCAAGGCTCCACCTGGCCGGCCTCGATAACCTCCAGCAGCGGGCAAGGCCGGGGATTGCGCTGGCAAAATAGCAAAAAGTCAAAGGCCAGTTCCCGGGGCAGGATCGCCAGGTTGGCCTGGACAAATCCGGGGGCGACGCCGGAAGTTACGCCCCGCCAGGCGCCGGAGCGAATTTTATCCCAGGTCTCCCGGGGGGTTTGGGGCAGCGTTTGCGTCAGCATAAATACTTTCCTCCTGCGGCGGCCCTTCCTTTGGAGTCCTTTGGAGCGGCCGGAGCGGTGCGCCGGCGGCCGGGAATGACTCATTGCGACCGGGGCAGCGGAACTGAATGCTCCTACCATATCATATCATCCGCCTCCTTGCGGCGCTGCGTTAAATGCAGCGCCGAGCGCCAGGCAGGAGCGGACGGGATTTGGTAAACTGAGGCAAAATCGCCTATACTTCGCTGGAAGATTGGCTTTGTACCGGATTTGAACCGCCTGTGTATAGTATATATCTCCTGGCAAATCACGGAAACGGCCTGCGGCCGCTGCTGGAAACGGTCAGCCGGGCCGGGCTGTCTTGCCGGTTCGGCTCCGAACTGTACCAGGTGGAAGAAGCGGCCGGTTCCCGGCAAGCGAGCATAGATGCGGTCTTGCTGGATGTGGATTCTTTTCGGCCGGCCGAGTGCCAGGAAATGGTTGAAGGTTGCCGGGGACTGAAGGTGCCGGTGCTGGCCGTAGTGCCGGGGGCGGAGGTGGAGGCTTATGATCCGGCGCTCAACCCGGACGAATTCATCCTGACTCCAATTCAACAAGGGGAATTGCTGGCCCGCATTAAGCAGGCCATATACCGGGTCAGCGGCCCGGTGGGCGCGCAACTGCTCAAGGTAGGCGACCTGGTTATTGACCTGGAACGCTATGACGTGCTGATGGCCGGCCGCCGGGTTTCCCTTACCTACAAGGAGTTTCAACTGCTGGTAATGCTGGCGTCCAACCCGGGCCGGGTCTATACCCGGGACGTGCTGCTGAGCCAGGTATGGGGCTACGACTACCTGGGCGGCACCCGCACCGTGGACGTCCACGTGCGCCGGCTGCGCTCCAAGATCGAGGACCCCGACCATTCCTTTGTAGAAACGATCTGGAACGTGGGCTACCGCTTCAAGGCCCTGGCCTAGCTGAATTCGGCGCTGACCCGCTCCGAGAAATGAAGTTACTTGATGGAATCTTTGGCCTTTTGAGTCATATCATACCGTCTGGGCCGACTGCTGGGGTTATCAACACCCAGTCTTTTAAGTATAGGGAAAATCTTTTTGTAGAACCCGGTGCCGTAACTGGGTTCATCGGCGCTTGCTAAGGAATGACTGGGCCATCCCGCTTTTATGATTTCCCGGCAGTCCGTGCTTTTGAACCTTCCTACAGGGATTTTTTCAATGATGGCTCGGGCCATAGCTGCATAGGGATTATCAGTAGCGTTTGCCGGCGCGGGACCTTCCTCTGAAAGGCTGTCCTTAACTTCTTTCGTTGCAGCATCGGTTTCTTTGGTTTCTTTCGGGAAACGTACTTCGTGAATGTGCCGTTTGGGGAAATAGTCCTTTAGCGTCGACGAGCGAGTGTTGGGACGGTCGGTCAGCGCCCACAAAAAGGGAATGTCGCCGGGGGTGTACCCGATACGGTGTTGTTCCTCTCTTAATTTGGAATACAGCGAAATGAAATCGCTGTCATCGCTGACTACAACAACGTAGGATATTCTGCCCAGCAGTATATCCGCTATGGCGTCGATCGCCATCGCAATGTCGGCGGAGTTCTTGGTCTGGCTATTGCTGAAATGCTGGACGCCTTTGGCGGAAACGTTGATGTTGGGGAATCGATCTTCGGCCCACACCTCCCAGAGCAGGGAGTGGTCCGCCCGGACGTAGAGATTTAATCGGGTAGCGCCTGGCGCTGCTGACGGCCAGGATTCCAACAGCGATTTAATAACTTCTTGAGCTGCATTGGTCCCTTGCAGGTTCTCCACATCAACGTAAATCCCACTTCCCGGCCCTCCGGCAGTTTCTCCCGCACAATTCTGGCGTAACTCTTTAACTTCCTGGCACATATTTTGCTCGGTCTTAAGGTAAGGCAGGGGGTAAGGCTACCGCTTCAAGGTCCTGGCCTAGCTGAATTCGGCGCTGACCCGCTCCGAGAAACGGGCGACCTGGGCCGCCAGCGCGGTGTGTTCCTCCCGGGCCAGAGCCGGGTCTTGCTCCATAATCCGGGTGGCCTCCTGCCGGGCCAGGTCGAGCAGTTCCCGGTCGGAGAGGTGGGCCATGCGCAGATTGGGCAGCCCGCTCTGCCGGGTTCCAAAGAAGTCCCCCGGCCCCCGCAGTTCCAAATCCACCTCGGCCAACTTAAACCCGTCCTTAATCTGCTCCAGCGCGGACAGGCGTTCCCTGGCGATGGCCGAGGGGTTATCCGACATCAGGATACAGTAGCTCTTGTGTTCCCCGCGCCCGACCCGGCCCCGGAACTGGTGCAATTGCGATAAACCGAACCGGTCGGCGCCTTCGATTAGCATAATGGTAGCATTCGGCACGTCAATGCCCACTTCGATCACCGCCGTAGTAACCAGAATGTCCAGTTCCCCGTCCCGGAACCGGCGCATTACCCGGTCTTTCTCCGCTGCCGGCATTCGCCCGTGCAGCAGGGCCAGGCGCAGGTTGGGAAACACCTCCCCGGACAGCCGCGCATATTCCTCGGTAGCGGCTTTGGCTTCAATGGCGTCGGACTCGTCAATCAAGGGGTGAACGATGAACGCCTGCCGGCCGGCCTGAACTTCCCGTTGGATGAAGCCATAGGCGGCGCCCCGGCGTTCCGGCCCCAACCAGCGGGTCAGAATTTCCTGGCGGCCCGGGGGCAGTTCGCCGATGGTGGAAACGTCCAGGTCGCCGTGCAGGGTCAGGGACAGGGTGCGGGGGATGGGTGTGGCCGACATTACCAGGGTATGGGGGTACTCGCCGCTCTTCTCCCGCAGGGCCGAGCGCTGCATCACCCCGAACCGGTGCTGTTCGTCCAGCACCGCCAGAGCCAGCCGGGGTAGTTCGACGCCCTCCTGAATCAGCGCATGCGTCCCGATGAGCAGGTCCAGGCGGCCGTCGGCGGCCATGGCGGTCAACTTTCGGCGAGGTCGGGCCCGGGTGCTGCCGGTCAGCTGTCCCACCGTTACCGGGCGGCCCAGAGCCTCGATCCAGGCGGTCAGGAGGTTATCCTCCCGGGCGATCGGCCCCGGGGCCAGGCCCTCCAGAAACCGGGCTACCGTCTGGAAATGCTGCTCGGCCACTACCTCGGTAGGAACCATAATAGCCCCCTGGTAGCCGGCAGCGATGGCGGCCAACAGGGCGACCAGGGCTACTATGGTCTTGCCGCTGCCTACCTCTCCCTGGAGCAAGCGGCTCATCGGCGGCGTCCCCCGCCGCAGATCGGCCAGGATTTGGCCGGCGCTTTCCCGCTGCGCCCGGGTCAGGGTGAAGGGCAGGGACTCGAGCAAACTCTCCAGCAGGGCGGGGCTGGTTTCAATGGCAACGCCCGCCATCCCCTGACTGCGCCGCCGCCGGTGGGCCAGCACCCAAAGCTGCAAGGTCAGCAGTTCGTCGAAAGCCAGGCGGCGGCGGGCCTGCTCCAGCCGGGCGGGGCGGTCGGGGTAGTGAGCTTGCTGGATGGCCGGTTGCAGGGGCAGCAGGCCGGTACGGGCCAGCATCCGGGGCGGCAGGGGGTCCTCTACCTTGGCCAGGCAATCGTTCAGGGCCCGCCAGGTGAGCCGGCGAAGGTTTCGCCCGGTCAGGCCGGCGGTCAGGGGATAGACCGGCGCCAGCCGCCCGGTGTTGACCGGAGTTTGCCCCCGGCTGACATCGTCATACTCCGGCCCCTCAAAAACCGGCCGGCCCTGGAAAATACCCACCTTGCCGCTGACGGCGATCCGGGAGCCGGGCTTGAGGCTGCGGGCCAAAAAACCCTGTCCAAACCAGGTTATTTCAACGTTGCCGGTTTCATCGCTCAGCACTGCCCTGGCGTCGCTCTTGCGCGGCCCCTGCCGGCCCAGCCGTACCTCCCGCATCTCCCAAAGCCGGCCGGCAACGGTTACCTCCTGCTCCGGTATCAGCTCGGCGATTTTGACGGTTCGGGAGTAGTCCAGATGGTTCCGGGGGAAGTGGTAGAGCAGATCCCGGATGGTAGCGATGCCCAGCCGGTTCAGTTGGCCCGCCAGCCTGGCGTCCACCCGTTTCAGCCGGGACACCGGGACGTCAACATCCGGCTTTTCCGGGGCCGGGTCGGTCGCCGGGTCGGCGCCGGGGGCCGCCGGCTTTTTCCGGGCGATGGTCCGAGTGGCGGACGGTGTTGAGGCCGGGGTGGTTCGGGTAGCCAGCGCTGCCGCCGGCTCTTCCTCCGGCGAATCAAGCGGCTGGCCGGTTTCCAGCAGGGCGCGCCACTGGGCTACCCAACGCTCCCGTTCCGGGAGGGACATCCGGGCGTAAGAGTGGCGCAGCAAATCCGGGGCATCGGGAATGGTTTCCAGAAATGCGGTTAGGCTCTCCAGCCAGTGGTGCGCAAAGGCGTCCATCCCCCCGGACACCGCCCGATTGTTGAACCCCTTGTCCCGTTCCATTTCCAGGAACTTGGGGAGAAGTTCCTTCCAGCCGCCACCGTTGGAAGCATTCGTTGAACCGGAAGTCATCGAAGTCATCAGCGTTGTACCGCCCGGTGGTTTCCTGCTGCGGCTCGGCTAACCGGCGGAGGTCAGGGCTATACCCAGGGCCTTGGGGCCGACGTAGGTGCCTAAGGCCGGGCCGAAACGGCCGGTGATGATTTGTTCCGCGGGCAGCAGGTCGCTCAAGCGGCGGCGCAGGTCGGCGGCCCAGGCTGCCTCGGTGCTGTAAACCACGCCTAACTGCTGCGCCGGCGCCCGCTCCCGAGCCAGTTCCACCAGGCGGCGCACCGCCCGTTCGTGGTTGCGGGGCCGCTCCAGGGGGTGAACCTCCCCATCGGTCAGGGTCAGGATGGGCTTTACGCTCAGCAGCGAGCCGACGAAAGCCTGAGCTTTGCCGACTCGCCCGCCCTTTTGCAGGTATTCCAGCGTGTCCAGGGCAAAGAAGGTGTTGGTTCGCCCCAGGTCCCGGCGCACCTGTTCCGCCACCTCCTGGCCGGAGCCGGACTGCGGGGCCAGTCGGGCCGCCGCGACGGCCACCAGGCCCAGGGCGATGGAGGCCAGGCCGGAGTCAACAACTTCGATGGCGGCTTCGCCCAGGGCGGCTTTGGCCTGGTTCGCCGAGTTGGCAGTGCCGCTGAGCTTGCCGGAAATGTGGATCGACACTATTTCATCGCCCTGCTCCAGCAACCCCTGGTATGCCGACTGGAAGGCCCCTACCGACGGCTGGGAAGTGGTAGGCAGGCGGGAACTGGCGCCGAGCCGATGGTAAAAGTCGTCCGGGGTCAGGTCAACCCCGTCCCGGTAATTCACGTCGTCAATTACCACGTTGCTGGGAACAATGGTTATACCCAGTTCCTGAACCAGTTCCGGCGGAAGGTCCGCGGTGCTGTCGGTAACGATGCGAATTGCCACTGGCGCTACTCCTTCATCCGGCGGTTAATCTACGCTCTGGATACGCAGTCGGTAACGATGCGAATTGCCACTGGCGCTACTCCACCGATGCGAAGTAGGGATAGTGCGGCTGGCCGCCGTAAACCAGGTCAACCTGAATGCCCGGCGCTCGTTCCTCAATCTGTCGGGATACCGCCCCGGTTCGTTCCGCGTCGGTATCGGCGCCCCAGTAGAGGGTGATGATCTGGTCCTCGGCAAGGCCAACCCCGGCCAGGGCGGAAACCAGGGCCGCCTCCGGCGTGGCCTCGGTAACCGTCAGATTCCCCTCCACCAGGCCCATGTAGTCGCCCTCGGCCACGGGAACGCCGTTCAGGGTGGCGTCGCGTATTGACCGGGTGACCTCGATGGAGACGACGGAGGCTACCGCCTCTTGCATCGCCTGCAAGTTCTGCGCGGCGGAGGCTTCCGGGTTGAAGGCCAGCGCCGCCGCCACGCCCTGAGACACGGTGCCGGTAGGCACCACGTAAAGGCCCTGGCGGTCATTTTCCCGCTCTGCCGCCTGCACTGCCGTCCGGGCTACGTTCTTGTTGTTGGGCAAGATGATAACCTCCCGGCCCCCGGAGGATGCGGCGGCGTTAATCAGTTGGGCCACGCTGGGGTTCATGGTCTGCCCGCCGCTGACCACGGCGGCGCAGCCAGCGTCCTGGAAGAGTTGGGCCAGCCCCTCGCCCGGCGCCACGGCCACCAGGGTAAGTCCCGACGGGGGCACCGGCGCTGCTTCCTCGTGTCCGGCCTGGTGTCCGGCGGCCCAATCCAGGTTCTGCTGACTCATGTTGTCAATCTTGATTTGGGACAACTCGCCCCGGGCCACGCCATAACTCAGCGCGGCGCCCGGGTCTTCCACATGGACGTGGACCCGGATAACCCGGTCATCGCCCACGATGACCAGCGACTCGGCCTTTTGCGCCAAATCTTCCCTTACTTGGTCAATGTCCAGGTTTTCGCCTTGGATGATAAACTGGGTGCAGTAACCCCACTCCGACTCGACGGAGGAATCGAGAAAGTCGCTTTCGACGGAAACCGAGGCCAATTGGGCCGGGTCGATTTGCCCGGCAGCGGTAGCCAGTTCCAGGTCCGCTTGGTCAACGTCCTCGCCGGTCAGGTAGGAGTAAGCCCCGCCGAGAATTACTACGACTCCCATGCCGCCGGCGTCCACCACTCCGGCCTCGCGCAGCTTGGGCAGCAGGGAGGGAGTACGGTCCAGCGCTTCCCTGGCGGCGGAATAGGCGGTCGACCACAGGGATAGAACGTCTCCTTCGTCCCCGTCCTGGTCCAGCCGGGATTCCAGAGCTTCGGCAACGCAGCGGATGACCGTCAACATAGTTCCTTCCACCGGGTTGCCTACGGAGCGGTAGGCGGCATTGGTGGCCGCCCGGAAAGCCGGCGCCAGGTCCCTCCCGGCGCAGACCTCTTTCCCCTCCAGCCCCTGGGCGATTCCCTTGAAAAACTGGGAGAGGATCACACCGCTATTGCCCCGAGCCTCCCAAAAGGTGCCGTCGGCCACCAGCCCCGCCACCTGCCCGGCCGTGGCCTCCGCGGAACGGGCGCACCGCTCTACCCCGGCCCGCATGGTCAGCACCATGTTGGTTCCCGTATCGCCGTCGGGCACCGGGTAAACGTTCAGGGCGTTGATGGGGTCGCGGTAACGTTCCAGACAGCGGAACCCGGCGGTCAACGCCAGCGCCAGTTCATTGCCTTGCAGGACTTTCATCTCTGGTCTCACCTTAATTTTATTGGCGTTGCCTTGCAACCTGATTATACAGGATTATATCGGGACTTGCCGGATTTTCAACTTGGCCGGGCGCCGGGTTCTGTTTGCTTTCAGGGTTCAGTAGCGCCGGCGCCCACGGCCCCGGTGGGGCTAAAACCGGTCGTTCATAAAAACTACCTTTCAAGCGGAACCCGGCGCCGGCGCTGCGGGGGTATAACGCTAACCGGCGCCACTACCCGGGAGCGCTGCCCGCTGTTTTCCTTGACGCTGCCTTTGCCCTGGCCTAGAATGACCCGTGAATTGCTGTTCCCGGTATTCTTGTCCGGTATTCTTGCCGGTATTCCTGGCATTCCCGGCGGCGCCGGGACGGGCCGGGAACGCCGGGAAGGGGGATAAAGGACTTGACGGACTCCGCCGCTGCTGCCCCTGGTGGGGAACGGATTATCGCCGGCTCGGCCCAGCCGGACGATGCGAACCTGGACCTTTCCTTGCGGCCCCGGCGTCTGGCCGAGTTTGTCGGCCAGGCCCAGGTTAAAGATAACCTGGGGATCGGCATTCAGGCGGCAAAACTCCGGGGCGAACCGCTGGACCACATCATCCTCTACGGCCCGCCGGGGTTGGGCAAGACCACCCTGGCTCATATTATCGCCCAAGAAATGGGGGTGAACGTCAAGGTTACCTCCGGCCCGGCCATCGAGCGGGCCGGAGATATGGCGGCCATTCTTACCGCCCTCCAGCCCGGCGACATACTGTTTATCGATGAAATTCACCGCCTCCACCGGGTAGTGGAGGAAGTTCTCTACTCGGCGATGGAGGACTTTTTCCTCTCCTGGATGGTGGGCAAGGGGCTGGCGGCGCGCAATATCAACCTGCGCATCAACCCCTTTACCCTGATTGGGGCCACTACCCGGTTCTCCTTGATTAGCGCCCCGCTGCGGGATCGGTTTGGTTCCGTGTTCCGCTTGGACTACTATGAGCCGGCGGATATGGAGACGGTGGTGCAGCGCTCGGCGGCGATTTTGGGAGTGGCGACCGACGCCGCGGGCGTTGCCGAGGTCGCCGCCCGCGCCCGGGGCACGCCGCGCATCGCCAACCGCCTGCTTAAACGCACCCGCGACTATGCCCTGGTAGTGGCGGACAACCGGGTTACCGGCACGGTGGCGCAGGAGGCCCTGAATCGGCTGCGGGTGGACGGTCTGGGCCTCGATGAGTCGGACCACCGGTTGCTGACCAGCATCATCGACAAGTTCAATGGCGGGCCGGTAGGATTGGAGACCCTGGCCGCTTCCCTGAGCGAGGACTCGGACACGGTGATGGAGGTTTGGGAGCCTTACCTGATGCAACTGGGCTTTCTGGAGCGCACCCAGCGCGGGCGGGTAACCACGCGGCGGGCCTATGAATACTTGGGCCGTCCCTGGAAGGGAGTGGGCGAACCTACCGACCAGGGACGCTTTTCCGGCTTCTGAAGCCGGCGGCGGGCCGGCTATTACCCCCGTATCATCGCTATCAACATCAACAGCGACATAGCGACAGCATAGCGACCGCGACGCCGGCCGCAGCGCCAGGGTAACGCCGGGCTTGGGGAGCGCGCCAAATTAGCGGAGGGCTTATGATTTACGAACTGCGTATTTACGAGACCATCCCCGGCCGGCTGCCGGCGCTCAATGACCGTTTTGCCAACCACACCCTGGGCTTCTTCAAGAAGCATAATATCCATGTGGTGGGTTTCTGGACTGAGGATATTGGCACCAGCAATCAACTGGTCTATATGCTGGGCTACGACAGCCTGGCTGACCGGGAAGAGAAGTGGAACGCCTTTCAATCCGACCCCGGCTGGCGCCAGGTCCGGTCGGAATCGGAGCAGGACGGCCCCATAAACGCCAGGGTTCGCAACATGATTTTGCGTCCTACCAGCTACTCGCCAATGCAGTAGGCGTCCCGGCCTTGCCCGGAGAACTCCGGGGGGTGACTGCCCGGTTCCGGGTTCGCACCTGGTTTCTTCCGCGCCTGTTTTCGGCGCCCGCGGCTCCGCGCCTGTTTCCGTGTCCGTTTCTGTGCCGGTTGACGCTGCTGCGCCAGACCGGACCGAGGCGGCCCGTTTGCGGTTGCCAGGGCTATCAGGAACCGCTACAATGACCCCGGGGTTGTTCAATCCCCGTACTTTGCCTGAAGCAGGAATCACTTGAGTGCTCTGGCAACCGACAATTCCCCCGGGAGCGGCGGCGGCTCCAATGGCCGGAGGGGGTCAACGGGCCCGGCCGTCCCGGTTGATTTGCTGGGCAAAGTCGGCTGTGGCGAAACGCTGTCTGATGCAGAAGCGCTCCGGCTGGATTGCCCGGAAAGTTACCCTGTTGCCGACCTCTGCACCCTGGCCGCCCGACTCCGCGACCGGGGCAAGGGGCGGGTGGTTACCTTTTCTCCCAAGGTGTTCATCCCGCTGACGCGCCTGTGCCGGGACTTTTGCGGCTACTGCACCTTCCGGCAAAACCCCCAGACGGCCCAGCGCTGGTATCTGTCGCCGGAGGAAGTGCTGGAGGTGGCCCGGGCCGGGCAGCGCTTGGGCTGCACCGAGGCCCTGTTTACCCTGGGCGAGCGGCCGGAGCAGCGTTACCCGGAAGCCCGGCAGTGGCTGCAAGCCCGGGGATACGCCACGACTCTTGAATATCTGGCCGAGATGTGCCAACTGGTGTTGGCGGAAACGACCCTCTTGCCCCATGCCAACCCCGGCACGCTGAGCCGGCGGGAATTGGCGGCGTTGCAGCCCTGCAACCCCTCCATGGGGTTGATGCTGGAAAGCGTCAGTCCCCGCCTGTATGCGCCGGGCGGCCCCCACGAGTTTGCGCCCAGCAAGCGGCCCCGGGTGCGCCGGCGTACCATCGAACTGGCCGGGGAGCTGGGAATCCCCTTCACCACCGGCATTCTGATCGGTATCGGGGAGACCCGCCGGGAGTGTATTGAGGCGCTACTGGAGATCCGCCGCCTGCACCGGGCCTACGGGCATATCCAGGAAGTAATCATTCAGAACTTTCGGGCCAAGCCGGACACGCCGATGGGTCAGGCGGCGGACGCTCCGGCGGAAGAGTTGCTTTGGACGGTGGCGGTAGCGCGGATCCTTTTAGGGCCGGAGGCAAACCTCCAGGTGCCGCCAAACTTGAGCGCCCGGGATTATCCGGCTTACCTGGCGGCGGGCATCAACGATTGGGGTGGCATCTCTCCCCTGACGATCGACTACGTGAACCCGGAAGCTCCCTGGCCCGGCCTGAACGAGTTGCGGGAGCGAACCGGCGCAAAAGGCTTTGAACTCCGGCCCCGGCTGCCGGTCTATCCCGAGTTTTTCCGGGGTTCCGGGAACCTGTTGCCCGCCTCCCTCCAGGCGCGGGTGGCGGCGCTGGCGGATGCGGACGGATATGTTAAAGGAGGAATGGAGCGGTATGCCGGAAGGAACTGACCATACTGACCACGATCGTGATTCGGCGCGCCGGGCAGCCCGCGCCGGGGCCCCGGCGCCCGGCGTGGAAGCCTTGGTCGCCCAGCTTGACCCCCCCATCGCCCGGATACTGGCATCCGCCCTGGCCGGGGAGGACCTCTCCGTCGCCGACGCGGTTATCCTGTTTGAGACTACCGGGCCGGAGTTCGGCGCGCTGGGCCTGGTGGCCGACGAATTGCGCCGGCGCACAGTGGGCGACCTGGTAACTTACGTGGTCAACCGCAACATCAACTTTACCAACGTCTGCATCAAGCGGTGCGGCTTTTGCGCCTTCAGCCGGGACTTCCGGGAAGAGGAGGGTTATTTCCTGCCGGTCAATGAAATTGTCCGCCGCGCCCGGGAAGCGTGGGACTACGGGGCCACCGAGGTCTGCGTCCAGGCGGGACTGCCTCCCCAGATGGAGGGCGACCTTTACATAAAGTTGTGCGCGGCGATTAAGGAGGAACTGCCGGAAATGCACGTCCACGGCTTTTCGCCGGAAGAGGTGCTTTACGGCTCCATCCGTTCCCGCTGCACCATCCGGGAATATCTGCGGGGCCTCCAGGCCGCCGGGGTCGGCAGTTTGCCCGGAACGTCGGCGGAAATCCTGGACCAGGAACTGCGCGACCGCATCTCCCCGGGCCGGATAACCGTTGACCAGTGGGTGGAGGTGATTACCACCGCCCACGAGTTGGGCATCCCCACCACCGCCACGGTGATGTTCGGCCACGTGGAAACCAAAGAACACCTCGCCCGGCACCTCGCCCGGCTGCGGGACATCCAGAAGGATACCGGCGGCTTTACCGAATTCGTCCCCCTCAGCTTTGTCAACACCGAAGCGCCGATGTTTATGAAGGGGTTGGTGGAAAATGTGCGGCCCGGCCCAACCGGCATGGACGTTATCAAGGTGCATGCTATTGCCCGCATTATGCTGAATAACTGGCTGCCCAACATCCAGGCCTCCTGGGTCAAAGAGGGGAGTCGCCTTTCCCAGCTGCTGCTGACCACCGGCGTTAATGACCTGGGCGGGACCCTGATTAACGAAAGCATCTCCACCTCTGCCGGCGCCCAGCACGGGCAATTGATGCGCCCTGCCGAGTTCCGGGAGATGATTCGCCAGGCCGGCCGTATCCCCGCCGAGCGTTTCACCACCTACGGATTAAACCGGGTCTTTGACCAGGATGACGGCCAGGTTGACCCGCTGGATCTGGTGGGCGATAACGTGGAAGAAATCTTCGGTTCCTACCGTAAACTGGTCAAGTTGGATACTTTCCGGTTCGAGCATCCCCGTCAATCGGCCCAGTCCAGTCCGGGGACCAGGCCCTGAGCCGGCCCGGCAACGATTGATGGGCTTGCTGCTGGCCTTGCTTAGATGAGCTCGTTTCCGGGAAAGGTCCTGGCCCTGGCCGGGGGCGTGGGTGGCGCCAAGCTGGTCTGGGGACTGGCCCGCGAACTGTCGCCGGAGCGGTTGACGGTAGCGGTAAACACCGGGGACGATGCGACTTTCCACGGCCTCCACGTATCCCCGGACCTGGACACGATGTTATATACTCTAGCCGCAATTTCCAACCCGGAAACCGGCTGGGGCATTGCCGGAGAGACGTTCCACGCTCTGGAGATGTTAGCCGGTTACCAGGTTGAAACCTGGTTCAACCTGGGCGACCGGGACCTGGGGACCCACATCCGGCGCACCCAACTGTTGGCGGAAGGGGCCACGCTTTCCGAGGTTACGGCGGAGCTTGCTCGTTGCCTGGGAGTTGCGCACCGGATCGTTCCGATGTCCGATGCGCCGGTTCGTACCTTTCTGGGAACGGGACAGGGCGAACTGGCGATGCAGGACTACTTCGTCCGGCGGCGCAGCGAGCCGTCGGTCAACTACGTTGAGTACCGGGGCGCGGAGGCGGCCCCGCCCGCGCCCGGATTGGCCGCGGCCCTGGCCGAGGCTGGCATAATCGCGCTTTGCCCCTCCAATCCCTTCCTGAGTTTGGGGCCAATCCTGGCCTTGCCCGGAGTGCGGGAAGAGTTATCCCGGCCGGGAACTGCCCGGCGGCTTCGGGTGGCCGTCAGCCCGATAGTAGGCGGTGCGGCGGTACGCGGCCCGGCCGCCAAAATAATGGCCGAGTTGGGCCACGAAGCCACCAGTCTGGGGGTGGCCCGGTTGTATCGGGATGTTTGCGACCTGTTCCTGATTGACGAACAGGATGACCATTTGGCGCCAGCCATCGCCGACCTGGGTCTTCGGCCAGTAGTAGCGCCCATTATCCTGGAAACCGAAAGGGATAAGATAACCCTGGCGAGACTCATCCTTGAGCTGGGAGGTAGCCATGCCGCTGCCGGATGAAAGCAGTGTCATTCCGATCATACCGATGAAACCCCTTGCCGACTGCAAGACGCGCCTGTCGCGTCATTTGACCGCTGAAGAGCGGAGCGACCTGGTCATCGGAATGTTGCGACGGGTAATCATGGCGATCAAAGGCGCCTCCATTGATATATTCTGGGTGGTCGGCGGGGACTGGCGCATCCGCAATTTGACCCGCAACTTTGATGGCCTCTGGATAGAGGATTTTGGTCGCAACCTGAATGACACCGTGGACAAGGCCTTTGACCGGGCCTCCCAGCGCGGCTGTGGCGCCCTCTACCTGCCCGGCGACTTGCCTTTCCTCAAGTCCAGCGACCTGACCAGCCTGTTGCGCTCCTCGGGGCAAGGGCGAAACATTGTGCTGTCCCCGGCTCGCCGGGACTCCGGCACCAATGGCATCCTGATTCCGCCCAAACTTGCCTTCAAGCCGGAGTTGGGCAACCGCAGCTTTAGCAAACACCTGGGCCAGGCAGCCAGGCTGGGCATTTCCGTGGCTATTTGTTACAGCGAAGGGCTGGGTTTCGACCTGGACATCTACGAAGATCTGGAGTTTTTCCAGCAGCGGGAACCGGGGCTGATGCAGCGGCTAACCCTGAAGAAACCGGCGGCGGCTCCGGGCGAAATCCCCGCTTTGCGAGGCGAAAGTGGCCCAATCTCCATCTAATTCGGCTAACCCGGCCCAACCGGCCGATGTACCGCCGGCGGGAGCCGGGCCGGCGGTTAAGTTGGGCATCCTGCTGCCCACCCGGGGGTTGCTGTTGGCCGATACTCCGCCAAACAACGCCGACCGGATTATCGACCTGGCCTGCCGGGCGGAAGCGGCGGGGCTGGATTCGGTATGGGTTGGGGATAGCCTCACCGCCAAGCCCCGGCTGGAACCGCTGACGACCCTGGCCGCCGTAGCGGCGCGAACTGTCCGAGTACGTCTGGGTACGGCCGTCCTGCTGCTGGCCCTGCGCCACCCGGTACTCCTGGCCCAGACTTTGGGCACCGTTGACCTCATATCCCGCGGCCGGTTGATGATTGCCGCCGGGGTGGGCGGCGCCTTCAACGCCGAACAGCGGCGGGAGTGGCAATCGGCCGGCGTCTCCGCCGCCGGCCGGGCCGGCCGTCTGGAGGAGATGGTGAAAATAGTCAAGGGCCTGGGGCGGGAGGAGCCGGTTACCTTTGCCGGCAAGCATTTCAATCTCCATTCGGTAACCGTCAGCCCCAAGCCGTTGCAGCGCGGCGGCGTCCCCCTGTTCCTGGCCTGTCATTGGCGGGCCCAGGCCCGGGAGGCCCAGTTCCGGCGGGCCGCCAGCCTGGCCGATGGCCTGATTTCCATTTCGGATACGCCGGAAGAGTACGCCCGGGTGGTCGAGGCAGTGAAAAGCAAGGCCGCCGCGCTGGGCCGCGCTCCCGAGTCTCTGGAAACGGTGATGTACCTGACGGTTAATGTGGATTCGGACGTTGCCCGGGCCGAAGCGGAAGCGGAAAAGTATCTGCTGGGCTATTATGGCGCCAACATCTGGGGAACCAGGTGGGGGCCTTTCGGCGACCCGGAAAGGGTCAAGGAGCGAATCGCCGGGTATATTGAGGCCGGAGCCGGGACGGTAGTGGTGCGCTTTGCCTCTTTCGAACCGGGGCGGCAGCTCGATCGCTTCCTGGAACGGGTGGCGCCGGCCTTCCGCTAGACCGGAATTTTCAGCTTCGGCGGCCCCGGTTGTGTCCCGGCGCCCCGGCAGCAACCGCGGCGGGTATATCGTCCGGCTCTGCTGCACGCGGGTTATCCCGGCGCCCCGCCCCCTGGCAGCAATAGCCCTGGCAGCAATAGCCCTGGCAGCAATAGCCCTGGCAGCAACCGCAACGGAGGTAGTCCCTTGTATCCGATCGACCTGACCGGCAAGAAAGGCCTGGTTTTCGGAGTCGCCAACGACCGGAGCATTGCCTGGGCCATTGCCCGGCTGCTGGGCGAGGCCGGGGCGCAGCTCGCTCTGGTCTATCAGAACGACCGGCTTAAGGAACGGGCAGTCCGGTTGGCGGAAAGGTTGGAAAACGCCATTACCCTGCCTTGCGACGCCGCGGACGATGCGCAAATCCAGGCGGTGTTTGAACAGGCGGCCGCCGCCTTCGGGGACATCTCCTTTCTGGTCCACAGCATCGCCTACGCCAACCGGGAGGACCTGGCCGGCCGCTTTGCCGACACCGACCGGGAAGGGTTCCGAATCGCCCTGGACGTGAGCGCCTATTCCCTGATACCCCTGGTCAAGCACGCCGCCCCGCTGATGACCGGAGGGGGCAGTGTAGTTGCCCTGACCTTCCAGGCCTCGCGGAAAGTATATCCCGGTTACAACGTGATGGGTACGGCCAAAGCGGCGCTGGAGCACAGCGTGCGTCAGCTGGCCGCCGAGTTCGGAACGGAGAATATCCGGGTGAACGCCATCTCCGCCGGGCCGCTGGATACCCTGGCGGCGCGGGGCATCCATGGTTTCCTGGAGATGAAGAAAATCCATGCGGAAAGGGCGCCGTTACAACGCAACATCCACGCCGATGAGGTAGCCAAGACCGCCCTCTTTCTGTGCAGCGATCTGTCCAGCGGCATCACCGGCTCCATTATTCCGGTGGACGCCGGTTACCACATAATGGGGGTGTAGCCGCTCCCCGGACCCGGCTTTTTCCGGCGCAGCTACGGGATGCGCAAAAATGGATAGGCAGCTGCTCCCCTCGCCCGGCTTTTCTCCCGGTAGCGGGAGCCTAATCAATGGTAGCGGGAGCCTAATCAATGGTAGCGGGAGCCTAATCAATCGCAGCGGGAGCCTAATCAATCGCAGCGGGAGCCTAATCAATCGCAGCGGGAGCCTAATCAATCGCAGCGGGAGCCTAATCAATCGCTCTTTGGGGGAGACGGGTCGGGCGCGGGGGCTTGGCGGTTAAATGGCTTCCAACTGCCGCTTGTCCGCCGCTTCCCGTTCCGCCCGCCCCAGACGCCCGTAGGCCTCCGCCCGGCGTTCCCAAGCCAGCCGGTACTTGGGGTCCAGGGCAATGGCCTTGGTGAACTGGTCGATGGCCTCCTGAAATCTCCCCTGGCCGAAGAGCGCAATCCCCTGCTCCGTCATGCTGGCGGCGGTGGGAATGCGTCGTGCCGGGGGGCTTGCCGCCGCTGCCCCGGGTATCTCCGCGGTGGCCGGTGGCGCGGGTGCGGCTTCCTGCGCGAGGACCGGCTCGGCGGCAGTGGTTTCCTGGCTGGCGACGGGTTCGGGGGGCGGCGCAACGGGTTCAACCGGGGTTGCAGCGGCGGTCTTCAGAGTGGTCTCCGCGGGCGAAGCCAGGGGTTCCATTTCCGGAGGCGTTTCCGTAGTCGCCTCCGGCGCGGCGCCGGCCGGCGCCTCCGCCTCCCCGGTACTAGCGTAGGGCCTGGAAAGATCCCAACCGCACTGCACGCAGAAATTCAACCCTCCGGTATTGGTTGCAGCGCAGCGGGGGCAAGGTTCGCCGGTCGCCGCCCGGTTTTTCCGGAACAGGGGGCTTCGGAACAGCAGCAGAAAGATCAGGGGCGCCATTAGCGACAGCCCCAGGTACTGGCGGCCGAAACTCCAGGCAACGACAACCAGCAGCGCCGTCCCCGCACCCCACAGCCAGGGGTTTAGCCCCTTGGCCCGGGCGAGCCAGGTAGTCCAGAGAACGACTACTGCCAGGGAAATCAGCAGTAAAATATCCGATGGAGTCATGTCAGTCCGCCTGGGGAATCGCTCGGCATATATTTCATAGCAATGGTTACGTTCTGGAGTTGAAACCGGGTTTTCCGGCTTGGCCTGACCTAAAGAATATACACGCTGCGGGCCGGCTAGACAATAGTTATCCCCGCCGCCGCCCGCCCGACCTTTGCCAGCGTCCCCGCCGGAAGCGTCAAGCGCAATACCTCAGCAGAACAATACCCGGAACAATGAAGGCCCCGGAACTATGCGGGCAAAGCGGGGAGGGCAAAGCGGGCCGGCAGCCTGGCCGGGGCGGTTCGGATCAGTGTTTCGGTTCACTGTACGGGCAATAATGTTCGTTTATATCCGGGCGAATGGCGGCAAGTTTAGAAAAAGTGCATTATAGCGGTTTGGAATGACGTATTGCGTAGCAGATTTGTTTGACCTTGGGATGCAATGTTGCTATAATCCTGCGTTGTTGCCGCCCCTTCAATTTGCCGCGGTCAACCGGGCATATCCCGAACCTTGCGGGTGAAACCGTAGCCCTGCTCTCAAAACATTGTACGCCTAGCCATAAGGAGAAAGCGGTATGAAACTCACCATTTCGGTGCTCAAAGCCGACGTTGGCTCAATCGGCGGTCACACCAAACCGTCCCAGCGGATGATGGACGTCGTGGAGGAAGCGGTGGCCGAGGCAATCAGCAGTGGCCTGTTGATTGACGGGTATGTTGGGCACACCGGCGACGACATCTGCATGACCACCACCCACACCCGGGGGCCCGACGACACCGACGTTCACCAGTTTGCCTGGACTACCTTCCTGAAGGCCACCGATATTGCGCGCCAGTATGGCCTCTATGGCGCCGGGCAGGATCTGCTGACCGACGCTCCCTCGGGCAATATCCGCGGCGCCGGCCCGGCGGTGGCCGAGGTGGAGTTTGACCACGACCCGGTCAAGACGAATCCGGTCCGGCCGGCCGAGTCTTTCTTTGTGCTGGCGGCGGACAAGTGCGGCCCCGGCGCCTACAATCTGCCGATGTTTCTCGGCTTTGCCGACCCGATGTACTGCGCCGGGCTGATGCTGCCCCGGCTGAGCGAAGGCTTCACCTTCAACATCATCGACATGGACAACACCGACGGCGACAGCATCATTGCCCTTAATGCCCCGGAAGACTACTACAAGCTGACCGTACTGCTGCGGGACAACGAGCGCTTTGGCATTGACTCCATCGTTTCCCGCTACTCGGGGCAAATGGCGGCGGCCATCTCCGCCACCCGCCTGCACAACATCGCCGGCAGCTATACCGGCAAGGATGACCCGGTGGCCGTAGTGCGGAACCAGGGCATCTTCCCGGCGCCCGAGGAGCTCACCTCTCCCTATGCCAAGGCCCACTACATCGGCGGCGACGCTCGCGGCTCCCACGTAATGCCCCTGATGCCGGTGCCAATCAATACGCCGGTAACCGGGATGTATTGCCTGCCCCTGGTATCCTGCGTTGGCTTCTCCATTGCCGCCGACGGCACCTTCGCGGATTCCAGCATTGACTTCTTTGACAACTCCTCCTGGGACCACGTGCGGCTCTTGGCCCAGCAAAAGGGTATCGAGATGCGCTCCCAGGGTTGGTCGGGCGCCGCCATGCTGCCCTACGGCGAACTGGAATACTCCGGTTTCCGGCAGAGCATCGGCGACTTGTTAGCCCGTTTTGCCTTCCGTAACGGCCACGGGACCGGCGTGCCGGAAAAGGCGGCCAGCGCCGGCGACTAGCCGGCCGCCAACCAAAGCCTCAACACGGCGCCGGCGGCAAAGACCGGACATAAATCGGCCCGGCATACTGTAATAATATGCCGGGCCGATTTACGCTTTTGGCTTATCCCGAATGCGGAGGGGACGAGGAACTATTCGCGGTTGTCTGGGAGAAACGATCTCCGCTGCGGGGCGCTACCCCCGCAACGCCCCGTGTCCTTCCAGGATGCGGGCTAACTCGGCGATGCCGGCGGAGACGGTCTCGGCCGTGGGGTGGCCGAAGCAGAGCCGGGCGCAGTTGGCCCCGCGTCCCTCCGGGGAAAACATAGTGCCGTTGTAGTAGCCGACTCCCTGATTAAAGACCGTTTCCTGCAAGCCGGCCAGGTCGATTTCTTCGGGCATTTCCAGCCAGACGTACAGGCCGCCTTCCGGCTTGCTCCACCGGGCGGCGTCGCCGAAATTCTCGCCCAGAGCGGACAGCATAGCGTCTCGCTTGACCCGCAGGGCCTGGTTCTGTTCCGCGATATGCCGGTCCATATGGCCGGCGGCGTACTCCTGTACCGCCAAGGCGGCAAACTGATTTACCCCGCCGCCGCCCTTGAAACTCATCGCCCGCTGGATAACCTCCTGAGGCGCCACCATGTAGCCCAGACGCACCCCCGGGGCCACTATCTTGGAGAAGGAACCGACGTAAAGCACGCGCCCGGTATCATCTAACGAATGGAAGGAGGTAACGTCCTCGCCCTCGAACCGCAAGTCCACGTAGCAATCATCTTCCAGCACCGGCACGCCGTATTGCTGGGTAATCGCCAGGATCCGGAGACGGCGCTCCAGGCTCATGGTCCAGCCCAGGGGGTTTTGAAACACCGGAATGGTGTAGAGGAATTTTACAGGCTGACCCGCGGCGGCCAGTCCGGCCAGGGTGGTTTCCAACTCCTCGGGGATAATGCCGTCAGCATCGCACTTGACGCTGCGCACGTCGGCCCCAAACCGGCGCATGGCGCGCAGGGTGCCCAGGTAAACGTACTCCTCGGTCAGCAGCACGTCGCCCGGATCGGTCAGGGCGGCAATGAGCATTGCGATGGCCTCGCCGGAGCCGGCGGTCAGGACAATGTTGTCCGGGTGGGTCTTCATGTTGCGGTCCCGGGCCAGCTTTTCCGCCACCCACTCCCGCAGCGAGGGCAGGCCGGCGGAAACCGGGTAGAGGGCCAGTCCCTGGCCTTCCCGCTCCAGCGCCGTTTTGAGCGAGTCGGCCAGCCCGGCCAGGGGCAGCGTTTCCGGGTCGGGATAGGCCACCGCAAAGTCGTACCTGGCGTGCCGGTTTTCGCCCCGGGGAATGGCGATGGAGTTTCGGGAGTAAAGCGAGTCGTAGCTGAAGGAACTCGGGGTTGCCATGCCGGTTACCTCCTCGTTATGCCTGGTTGGCGTACTTTGGTTGGCTTACTTTGTTCCTTTGGGGCGAGCCGGTTCAGCGCCGGCAAGTATTGTGCCGGAGAACGGGGACTTTTCTACTATTCTACTCTACCAACCGCAGGGATGAATCCAGCGGCGGCTTGGGCTTTTACTACGGCATTGCACTATTCCGCCAACCGCAGGGACAAGTCCCTCCGTAGCTCCAGCGGATGCTCGGCGCCGAGACTATTCCGCCAACCGCAGGGATAAATCTCTGAGCCCGGCACGCGGGACTGGATTCTGACCACTATTCCGCCACCCGCAGGGACAGGTCTCTGAGCTGGGCGTCATCCACCGGGGCCGGCGCGCCAAACAGCAAGTCTGTCCCGCTCTGGGTTTTGGGAAAAGCGATTACGTCGCGGATCGAATCGGCCCCGGCCAGGATGGCCACCAGCCGGTCGATCCCGGGCGCAATGCCCCCATGGGGCGGGGCGCCATACTCAAAGGCTTCCAAGATGTGGCCGAACCGCTCCGCCACCTGCGCTTTGCTGTAGCCCAGAATGGCGAAGATCTTTTCCTGGAGTTCGCGCCGGTGAATGCGGATGCTGCCACTGGCTAACTCCGAGCCGTTGCAAACCAGGTCGTAGGCTTGGGATTCGATGCCGCCCAACTCGGCGCTGTCGAGCAGCGATTCTTTGCCGTCGGCCGGCGCCGTAAAGGGGTGGTGGGACGAGTCCCACCGCCCGTTAGTTTCATCCCAGTCGAACAAGGGAAAGCCGGTAATGAAGGCGAAGGACAGGGTGTGGTCGTCAATCAGCCCCAGTCTCTCGCCCAGGTAATTGCGCATGGAACTGAGCCACAGGTTTACCCGGTTGGCCGGCCCGGCCATTAGCAGGATCAAATCGCCGGGATTTGCGCCCATCCGTTCCGCGAGGCGCCGGGCCCAGGCGGCCGGCATTCGCAGGCCCGGGGAGAGCAGGATATTCTCCTCCGCCAGGTCATTCAGCGAACCCTCCCCTTGCAGCCGGAGATGACTCATTCCGCCGGCGCCAAACTCCCGGGCGGTTTCCTCCAGCCGGCGCAGCTCCGAGCCGGTATAGTGGGCTTGCCCCGGCGCCACCAGCCCCTTGATAATGCCCCCTTGCGCAATGGCGGCCCGGAATACCCGGAACTCCGTTTCCCCGGCTAGGTCGGTAACGTCGGTCATTTCCAGGCCGAAGCGCAAGTCGGGCTTATCGCTGCCGTAACGGGCCATTGCCAAGGCGTAGGGCAAGCGGGGAAAGGGCTTTATCAGTTTCTTTTCCGGGGTCAGCGTTGCCACCATACCGGTGTACAGTTCCTCGGTCAGTTCAAGCACGTCTTCCTGAGCAACGAAGCTCATCTCCAGGTCCAGCTGGGTAAACTCGGGCTGACGGTCGGCTCGCAAGTCCTCATCGCGGAAGCAGCGAGCAATCTGAAAATACCGTTCCACCCCGGACACCATCAACAATTGCTTCAATTGCTGGGGCGACTGGGGCAACGCATAGAAGCTGCCCTTCTGCAACCGGCTGGGAACCAGGTAATCCCGGGCGCCCTCCGGAGTGCTCTTGATCAGGATGGGCGTTTCAATCTCCAGGAACCCCCGGGCGTCGAGGAAGTCCCGGATGTACTTCACCACCTGGTGCCGCAGGATCAGGTTGCGCTGCATCGGCGGCCGGCGCAGGTCCAGATAGCGGTATTTCAGCCGCAGGCTTTCGTCAGCCTCCACCGCATCGGTGAGGTAGAAGGGCGGAGTCAGCGAGGGGTTGAGCACCGTAACTTCCCGGGCGATGACCTCAATGGCCCCGGTGGGCAGGGCCGGGTTCTCTGAGCCGGGCGGACGCCGGGCGACGTCGCCCTTCACCTCAATGACCCACTCGGAGCGTAATTGTTCGGCAGTCCGGTAGGCGGCTGGGGAGAGCTCCGGGTTAAAGACGACCTGCACTACGCCGGAACGATCCCGCAAGTCGATAAAAATGATCCCGCCGTGGTCCCGGCGGCGGCTTACCCATCCCGCCAGGGTATGGCGGCGGTCAATATGAGCTTCACCAAGGTCGTTGCAACTTGCGCTTTTCAGCGGGGGCCTCCCGTTGTTGAGTTATTTGTATGGTTGAGTCGCCGCTGCCGTACAGGTGGAATTTCCGGCAAGGGCCGGGAACCGCCGTCCCACCGCGTCCCCGGTCAAAAGCCGGCGAATCGTTCAAAAATGTTCTCGACGGCGCCTGGCGGGCCGCTCAGAGCTTCCGCTACCGAGTCGGCCAGGGCCTCCGGCTGGCTGACCGGTGGAAAGCACACCGTATCCAGGCAGACGTGGGCCAGGGCGGCCCCGCCGTCCTTTTCCATTGCCACCGGCTTAACTATCAGGTGGGGATGGTTAATGCGGGCCGCCGCACCGGACAGCGCCCGGGTATCAGCCGCGCCGGGCCTTCCCTCAATGATTATCTCCAGCGGCGGGTGCAGGCACAGATCGACCGTGACGGCAAACCCGGCGGCGTGTTCGCCATAGTCCCGGTTGGCCTCCACAAAGGCGCTGAGGACCTCCTCGGCTCGCCGCTGGTATTGCCGATCCCGGGTGGCCTGGTAGAGCTTCAGCAGCGCCTGCGCCGCCAGGACGTTGTCTTGCAGCGGTTTTTCCCGCACCCGTAGGTAACCGACGGCTTCCGGGTCCAGCTCGCTATCGAAGTAACCGCCCCGGCGCTGGTCATAGAACCGCCGGTCCAACTCGGCGGCCACTGCCACGGCCCGTTGCCGGTAATCCGGCCGCTGCGGGCAGCAGTTATGGGCATCCACCAGGGCATTGAGCAGCGCCGCCCAATCACACAACAGGTCGCCGCCCTCCGACTGTCGGTGGCAAGGCGCGCCGGCCCGGTCAAAGGCATGGGGCAGGCGGCCCGGCGCTGCTGCCCCGGCGATCCGGTCCAACACCGGAAGAGCCAAATCGTTCAACTCGGGCCAGGACAACTTCCAGGCCGCCTCCAGCAGCAGGGAAACCGCCTGGCAGGTCCAGTTGGTGTAGCAGAAGGCATCCGGGTCCGGCGCGACCTGGGCCCGGCGCGCTTCTCCGGACAGTCCAAAATACTCGGAATGCGCTCCCTGACTGCCCCGGAACCCCCCGGCGGTGGCGTCATAGAGGACAGACCGCAAATAGTCAATGGTCTGTACGGCGATGCGTTGGTATTCCTGCCGGTCCAGCAGCAGCCCGGCGTCCAGGTAAACCCGGGCCAGGTTGATATTGTCCTCCAGCATCTTTTCGTGCTGGGCGGCCGTCCAATCGGCTTGGGCGCAGTACCGGAAGAAGCCGCCGTCGCTGGCATCGTAAAGCTCGCCGGTTACCATGCCATCCAGGGTTTTCTCCAGCATTACCCGGTAGAACTCCTCGCCGGTGGTACGCCGCAGGTACAGCAGGAATTGTAGGATGGGCGCGGAGGGAAACTTGGGTTCTTCGCCGAACCCCCCGTAACGGGCGTCGTAGGCCCCGGCAATGCGCCGGGCGATGTGGTCAACCTGTCGCCGGGTCAATTCCGGGCCGGCAGCCACCCGGTTGACATATTCCTGCCGTTGCTGCTGTAGCTGGGCTGCCTGGTCGTAAAGGCCCGGTTTGTCCTCGCTGTACGCCCGCCGCACCTCCAGCAGCATTGACAGCAACTGATCCGGCGCCAAATAGGTGGCCCCGGCGATGTAACCGCCATGGGGCGTCAGAAAGGCGGTGGTGGGCCACCCCCCCACGTTATAGCGGGCGTTAACGTCGGGCCGGTGGTCGTTATCCACCAGCACCGGCACGAAGTTGTTATTGATGAAACTAACCACATCCGGGTCAATGTAAGTGGTTTCTTCCATCACGCGGCACCAATAGCACCAAACGGCGGAAATAGATAAAAGAACCGGCTTGTCTTCTTGCTGGGCGCGATCAAAAGCCGCCTTGCCCCAGGGCAGCCACCGGATACCATTTCCCGGGCCCGTTTCCTGGCCTGTCTTGTCGGTCGTCTCGCTGGTCGTCTCGCTGGTATCGAGGGGTACTTCCGCCATTGGCCCGCACTCCATCCCGTCCGCTCTCCCGGGAGAGCGGCGCCGGCGTCCAAATCACCAGATTTTCGCCAGATTCAGGATTCGCTGGATTAAGGTAGCATAGCCACCCTGGATTTTCAATGACGGCCAGGCCATTACGTTAAAGGCGGCGCCGGTAAATCCACCCCCCGCCGCCGGTTCGTAGATATAACCTGACGGCAGGATTTGATTGCAACCCGGTTGCGGTCTCCAGGGCCGGGTTTGGGTTATACTGAAAATATACCCCTTCGAGTTGCCGGTTCATTGACTTGGAAAGGAGGATGATCGTGCAAGGCATACAAGGCATATTGGACCGATTTTCTTGTAATCCACTGGCGAAACGGACCGGTGGCATTGGGCGCTGGGCCCGGTTGTTCCCGGCGCTGGCCCTGGCTTTTGGGCTTTTCCTGGCCGGCTGTTCCTTCCTGCAACCCGACTTTTCTCAGGTGGGCAGCGGCAGTGGGGCGTCTTTCCGGGAGTCCCTGGAGGGACGGGCCGTCCCGACCAGCCGGGAGGTCAGCCCCGCTCCGGCATTCCCTTCCGACTCCCGGGCCGTAAGGAGCGCTCCGGGGAACCTCGGGAAGGTTGCGGAGTCGCCGTCTCCGGGAAGTTCCCCAGAGAAACCGGCTGCTCCGGGGAACCCGGCAAGCGGGGCGGGAGCAGTGTCTGCCGAGAATTTCGATAGATTGGATCAAAATGAGACCGTGCCGGCGGCTCAGGAGAACGGTGGGGCGGAAAATACGTCCGATTTGCCGGAGTCCGGGCTGGACCTGGACCCCATGTCGGTGGTTGCGGCTCACGAGAAGGTATTGGGAGACATTTACGATACGGCGCTGCCCTCAGTAGTGCTGGTAAGAGTGTCCCGGAACTTTGGGGCATTGGAGGGAGAGCCGGAAGCGCGGGTCATTCCCGGCTTGCCCGAAGATTTCTACCAGCGTGCCGGCGGCTCCGGTTTCGTCTGGGACAACGAAGGACACATCGTTACCAACCAGCATGTGGTCAGTGGCGCCGACCGGGTAACGGTAATTCTATTCGACCGTACCGAAATGGAAGCCGAGGTTGTGGGCGCCGACCCGGATTCGGACCTAGCGGTGCTGAAGGTGCAGGATTCTGCCGGAATCCTGGCCCCGCTCGCCCTGGGGGATAGCGACCTGGTTAACGCGGGACAGGTGGCCGTGGCTCTGGGCAATCCCTTCGGCCAGCAATTCAGCATAACCAGCGGCATCATCAGCGGCGTGGGACGCACCATCCGCAGCGGAAACAGCCCCTTTTCCATTCCGGAGGTCTTGCAGACGGATGCCCCCATCAACCCCGGCAATTCCGGCGGCCCGCTGCTGGACCGAAATGGCCGGGTCATTGGGATAAACACCCAGATCATCAGTCGCAGCGGCTCCAGCGCCGGTATCGGCTTTGCGGTGCCGGTCAATATCGCCAAGCTGGTCATTCCGGCGCTGCTGGAGGAGGGCCACTTCGACTACTCCTGGCTGGGTATCAGCGGCTCCAGCCTCAACCCGGATGTAGCGGAAGCGATGGCCCTGCCCCGCGAAACCCGGGGCGCGCTGCTGATTGGGATTGCCCCCGACGGCCCGGCGGAGCGAGCCGGCCTGCGCGGCAGCGACCGCTCCCTGATGCTGGAGGGTCTGGAAATGCCCGTGGGCGGGGACATCGTAGTCGCCATTGACGGAAATCCGGTCAGCGGCATCGACGATATAATCGCCTACCTGGTCAGCAACACCCGCCCCGACCAGGAAATCACCCTGGACGTGCTTCGGGAGGGTGAACGAGAAGCAATCAAGGTTACCCTGGGCACTCGCCCCGGCTCATTATAGTTCCGGAGCATTCTGTAGTTCCGGCGCATCGCAGGTATCGTAGATTGGGTTAGGGGGTAGCGTATCCGTTTGAAATTGAGCCGTCCGGAAGCGCCGACGACCTTCAGCGCGCAAAGACGTGAACTTCAAACGGATATACTACCCCCGTTTCCGGTTCCGTTTGCCTTTAGCGCGTAATTGCCACCTCTTGTACGGGGTAAACCCTAATCGTAAACTGCCTCCCTACTGAAGTCTCACTGGCTTGGGTCCCGGTTAGTAAACCCTGATCGTAAACGGAACCGCCTCTTCCCGTTCCATTGACAAAACCGGCCACCGCCATTACCATCCTTTACGTGTTGAATCTGCTGCCTGTAAATGCCGCTTTGCCCGGCGCCGGATTTACCTGAGCCTGCTTTAGCGAGGCCTGGATTGGCCGGCGGGTTTGCGGCGCAGCTCCTCCACAGGTTTTCTGCTTGCCCCGGTAAAGTTGTATCGAGAACTTCCTGCCGTCTGTGCCTCCGGTTTTCCGTTGGATCGCCCCCTTTCCCCGGAGCATTGCCCGGTATTTTTGTTGTGAGGTTTCTCGATGCGTTCCTCTTTTCCCCGTTTCGCTCTTCTCCCCCGTTTTGCTCTTCCCCTTGAACTGCCGGCATTTCGATCGATTCTATTGATTCCCCTGGCAATTCTCTTCCTGGCGCTGGCGGCTTGCGGCGGCGAGGAAGCCCCGGCGCTGAAAGTCGGCGGCATCCCCGACCAGGATACGTCGCGGCTGGCCCGCCGCTACCAGATTTTTGCCGACTATCTGGCTAAAGAACTGGACGTAACCGTGGAGTACGTCCCCAGTGTGGACTACGCCGCCGTGGTTACTGCCTTCAGCCAGGGTGAATTGCAACTGGCTTTCTTCGGCGGCTTGACCGGCGTGCAGGCCCGGCTGCAAGACCCCGGCGCCCGGGCCATCGCCCAGCGGGAGAACGACGCCAGATTCCACTCCAAGTTCATCGCCCGCGCCGACCTGGACTTGAACTCGCTGGAGGACGTTAAGGCCCAGGCCGGCGACCTGACTATTACCTTTGGCAGCGAAAGCTCCACCTCCGGCCACCTGATGCCCCGTCATTACCTGGTCCAGGCCGGCGTTGACCCGGACGCCGACTTCCGCAGTGCGCCCAGCTTCTCCGGCTCCCACGACAAAACCTGGCAGTTGGTGCAGGGCGGCTCCTTCGACCTCGGCGCCCTGAACGAGGATGTCTGGAACCGGGCGGTGCAGGAGGGCAAGGCCGACCCGGCCCGGGTAAAGGAGTTCTACATTACCCCGGATTACTTCGATTATAACTGGACGGCGCGGGCCGACCTGGATGCGGTTTACGGCGGCGGTTTTACCGATAAGGTGCAGGCCGCTCTGCTTAACCTCAATACCGAGGAACACGCCGAAATTCTGGAGTTGTTCAGCACCGAAAGGTTCATCGCCAGCAACAACGCCAACTACCAGGCCATCGAGGACGTGGCCCGTGGCCTGGAATTGATAAAGTAGTGTTCGGAGCGGGTAATAGCGCCAAAGCCAAAACGGTGGCGGAGACCCCGCTGGTGGTAGTCGAAGGCATTGCGAAGGGCTACCCCCGGGTGCAAGCCCTGCATTCCGTCAGCTTCACCATCTGGCCCGGCGAGCGGGTGGCTCTGGTTGGCCCCAGCGGGAGCGGCAAGACCACCCTGCTCAACCTGTTGTCCGGCATGGAGCAGCCCGACGCCGGTTCCCTGTCCATCGACGGCCGGCCCCTGTCCCGGCAAATGCCCCGCCGTCAGCTTTCCCGGTTGGTGGGGCTGATTCACCAGCAGTATGACCTGGTCCCCCAACTGCCGGTGGTGCATAACGTACTGGCCGGCCGGTTTGGCCGGTGGGGGCTTTTCCGCTCGGTCCTGTCCCTGGCCTGGCCCCAGGAATATCCCCTGGCCCAGGACGCTCTGGAGCGGATGGGCATCGCCGACAAAATCCAGGAACGCACCTCCCACCTGTCCGGGGGAGAACAGCAACGGGTCGCCATCGCCCGGGCGATGGTCCAATCCCCCCGGCTGGTGCTGGCCGACGAGCCGGTGGCCTCCCTGGACCCGGCCCGGGCCGAGGAGATTCTGCGCCTGCTGACCGACCTGACCCTCGATTCTGCCGACTCCGCCGATTCCGCGAACTCCGGCAAGACGCTGGTCGCCAGCATCCACTCCACCGAGCTGATCCGGCGCTTCTTTTCCCGGGTCATTGGCCTGCGGGAGGGCCAACTTCAGTTTGACCTTCCGGCGACGGAGTTGACCCCGGCCCTCCTGAACGACCTCTATGATTTGGGCGACGATGACTTCAGCCATCACCTGGCGTGAGGCGGGTTGTCGGGCATGAAACTGCCGCTGAAACTGCTGGAGAGTCGCCACCTGCTTTCCCTGCTGCTGTTGGGGGCGGTCATCTGGAGCTTGACCAGTGTCAACTGGCAAGCTCCCCTGGTCCACACCGGCGGCGGGGAGTCGGCCCGGCGCTTCTTGTTGGCCCTGTTCCCGCCGGACCTCTCCCCCGGCTTCCTGCGCATCTGCCTGGAAGCCGCCTGGCAGACTTTGACCTACGCCCTGGCCGGGATGACGGTGGCGGCGCTCATCGGCTTTCCCCTGGGGGTTATCGCCTCTGGCGTCGTGGTGGCGCCCTCCTCCCGCCTGCGCGTCCCGCTGATACTGGGCGTCCGGCTCTTTCTGGGCGGCATCCGGGCAATTCACGAACTGGTCTGGGCCGTCCTGTTTGTGGCGGCCATCGGCCTCTCCCCCTTGTCGGCGATCCTGGCCCTGGGTTTGCCCTACGGCGGCATCCTGGGGCGTATCTACGCCGAGTTCTTGCAGGACGTTCCGGCCGAGCCGGTGCGGGCCTTGCGAGCCGCCGGCGCCTCGCCCTGGCAAACCCTCCTTTTCGGCTACTTGCCGATGTGCCTGCCCGACCTGATCAGTTACACCTTTTACCGGTTCGAGTGCTCCATCCGGGCGGCGGCCATCCTCAGCTTTGTGGGCATTCGGGGGTTGGGCTACGAGATACAGCTTTCCCTGGGCGACCTGCTGTTCAGCCAGGTCTGGACGCTGCTGCTGGTTTTGATGGCGATAGTGGCCCTGGTGGATTTATGGAGCGGTCGGGTGCGCCGAAGCCTGGTTACGTCATGATACGGACGGGAGAAATGACGCCGGAGCGCCGGGCCAGGCCGCGCTCCCCGACCTTCGCCCGCGCCTCGGCCTACGTCGTTGTCCTGCTGCTGGCGGCGGCGTGGGGCTATATCCTGTTGGGGGGAGACAGCGGGTTTCTGGACCTGTTCACCGGGAAGACCTGGCAGAACGCCGGCCGCTTTGCCGGTCAACTGTTGGGACTGGACTCCGGCGCGACCCCGGCCTTTCTCCAGCCGGGCCAATGGTGGGCCACCGGCCAGCTGGCCTACCGCACCCTGGCGATGAGCGTGCTGGCAATGGTCATCGCCGGATTGGGCGCTTTCCTCACCTTTTTACCGGCGGCGCGCAACGTCAGCAACGGGGACCTGGGCGGGACCAACTCCCGGATCGGCGCCGGGCTTTACTACTTGCTGCGGCTGTTTTACACCTTCACCCGGGCGGTGCCGGAACTGGTCTGGGCAATGCTGATTGTCTTCTTCCTGTCGCCGGGCGTCCTGCCCGGCGCCATTGCCCTGGGGATTCACAACCTGGGCATCCTGGGCCGTCTGTCCGCCGAGGTGGTGGAAAACCTCGACCCGGCCCCGGCCCGGGCCCTGCGTTCCTCCGGCGCCGGAAACCTGCAAATTCTGCTTTACGCCATCCTGCCCCAGGCGATGCCTCACTTCATCACCTACCTGCTCTACCGCTGGGAGGTGGTCATCAGGACTACGGTGGTGGTGGGTTTTGTCAGCGCCGGTGGGCTGGGCCGGGAGTTCCGGTTGAACCTCAGCTTTTTCCACTACGACCAGGTGGCCTTGATAATTCTATACTACCTGTTACTGGTAATTGGCGTGGATTTGCTGAGCGCCTGGCTGCGCAAGCTGGCCCGGTTTAACTAGACTGGACTGGACCAGCCCTTCCCGGCGCCGCAACAACTTCCCCGCCGGCCGACCCGGGTCCGGCCAGGTTAGGGAGCCAGAGCCAGCCCTTCCGCTGCGCCGGAGCAACCCTTGTTGGCACCCCGCTCCCGGCCCTCGGTTAACCCCGGCCTAGAACTGCACTGGGTAAATGACCTGGATTACCCGCCCGTCGCGCAGGGCCTCAAAGTAGCCGTGGGAGCCGGCGGGCTCTTGCAGCCAGCGACGGGCAAAATAGGCGCAGATATTGGCTAACTGGGTGCCCACCGATTCCCCGGCGCCGACGTAGCAAAAGTTTTCCAGCACCGCCGGGGTGGGTATTTCCACTTCCGAATGGAGGAACCGGGCCATGTATTCGGGCTTGATCGATTTGCCGTTTTCGGCCACCACCAGGGTGTAGTCCCGGATCGGCCCGGTGGCCTCCATGATGTGGTCCGGGTCCACGTCGGCAATCGCCGCCTCATCAATAAACATATTGAGGGCGAACAGGAACTTGGCGATGATGGCCTCCGCGGGGTCGGCCCAACCGGCGACCGCAGCGTTGCCGTCATGGCGCGCCTGGGCCAACCGGCCCTTGGCCACGTAGCTGACGATTACCGGGGCCTCGCGCCGCACCAGAATGTTCAGGCAGTCCTGGAGCAGTTCGGCCCGTTTCTCCGGACGCCACGACTTGAAAAAGCCCTGCCCCTGATAAACGGCGGCGGCCCGCAGTTCCGAAGGAGTCCCCGCACTCCCCAAAGGACTGCCGAAATGCCGCCGGCACAGGGCGTTGAACTCCCCGTTGACGGCTACGTGCTGGGTCTCGTGCATTACCAGCCCGGAGTAAACATGGTACTGCTGGTTAGGATCTTTAAGACTGTTGCCGGTATTTCCCGATTCACCCATATAAACCAGGTACATGGCGCTCCCTCTCCGCAATCCCCCGGGACAAGATAAACAAACTGGACGTTTTCCCCTATTCTCCGCTCTCCGTGGCTCGCGGGACGGCCGACACCGCCATAAAGTCCACGTGCAACAGGTCGCCCCGCACCGGGTTCCACTGGATTTCCCGGGCAAGGCACAGCTGTTCTCCGGCTTCTCCCTGAATCGAGAGGGTGATGGGATTGGCGCCGCCGGCCTGGGCCAGGGCCCGCAGCAGTTGCTTCTGTTCACACTGCAAGGAGCGGGAGGCAATGCCCGGCCCGTAAAGGTGTACCGGAATGGCGCCGGCGCGCCGCAGTTGCTTTACCTTCTTGCCCACAATTTCCCGGGGTTCCAGTTCCAGCCTGATTGCCTCGGTGGTCATCGGTGTCCTACTCCTCAAACGGGTCTGCCGCATAGCGGGCGTATAATAGCCGTATAATAGCCTATAATAGCCGTATAATAATAGCACCGACCGGTTGGAAAAGGAACCTTACCGTTAACCATAGAGCATTATTCCCGATACGGCCGGGCCCTTCATGGATCTCCTTGACCCCGGTGGCGTGCCGGGCCATTATTCCTGATACGCCCGGGCCCTTCTCCGCGTGTATCACGTCGGGCGGCTTGGATGCGCATTATTCCCGATACGCCCGGGCCCTTCCCCAACGCGTAATTCGTAATTTCCAATCCCTGAAGGTATTCCCAACCCGCGCTCACGATAACCCGGCGGCGGGAGCCCCTCATCTTGACAGTGGGGTTATCCGGGTTATCATAGGGCTGGCGCTATCTACTCCAGTGCAACTACCCATCCGGTTTGGAGGTTCCGGCCATGACTTCGCATTCCCTGGGGCTTACGCTGTATGAGGCGGCACGACAGAAGGGCGTTCCTTTCACCCGGGAGAATGAGCCGACGGATCACACCGTCCGGGTCAACGGGATGAACTTCCACTACCTGGAATGGGGCGCGCCGGAGAATCCTGCCATACTTATGCTGCACGGCGGCTCCCAGCAGGCCCATAGCTGGGACTTTGTCAGCCTGCCCCTTTCCGAGGCTTACCACGTCATCGCCCTGGATCAGCGAGGCCACGGGGACAGCGATTGGGCCCCCGACGGGGATTATTCCCTGGAAGCCCACCAACGGGACATCGACGGCTTTGTTCAGACCCTGAGCCTGACCGACTTCAACCTCATCGGCCACTCCATGGGCGGGCGCAACAGCTATGTCTGGGCCGGGCGGCGCCCCGACCGGCTCCGGTCGCTGGTTATTGTGGATACCGGCCCGGTGGCCCAGCCCCGGGGCCGCGACCGGATTCAGAACTTTCGGGAACTGCCCGATGAACTGGACTCTTTCGAGGAGTTTGCCGCCCGGGTGCAGGAATACACCGGCCGCACCCGGGAGCAGACCCTGGGCGCCCTGAAATACAGTATCCGCCAGCGGGCCGACGGGAAATGGTCCTGGAAATACGACAAGCTGCTGCGCACTCCGGGCCGCCCGGGGCCGACCTGGTCGCCGGAGCAGCTATGGGCGGCGGTGGGCAAAATTACCTGTCCCACCCTGGTCGTCCGGGGCGGCGACAGCGATATTTTCGCCGATGCGACCATGCGGCAGATGCAGCAGGTCATCCCCCTTTGCGACACCGTAACCATCCCCGGCGCCGGCCACCTGGTAGCCGGCGACAACCCGGCGGATTTCCTGATTGCGGTCAACACTTTCCTGGGCAAGCTGGGCCTATAGCCGATGGCTTTCTGCTTCCGAATTATCCCGGGGTAACCCGACTTTTCACCGGCGCGGAACCTCCGGGTTCCGGCCGGCTCGCGAAGGGCCAGATCCTTCGCTATTATCAACTATCAACCTGTGCTGCAATACCGGGACACGAGCCGGGGGGCGCCGTCAGCCGGTCAGCCCACAATCAGCCGGGGTATCAAATCTCCCAGGGCGAAGCCGATTCCGGCGGAGATCGCCCCGATTACCAGGATTTCCAGCCCTTGCAGCAGGGGCGACTTGCTCACCAGCCGGCCCTTGCCCATACCCAGGATAAACAGGCCCAGCAAGGCCCCGCCGACGGAGACCCCGATGGCCCTCCCGTCTTGCAGGAACAGATAGGGCGCAATAGGAACCAGGGAAGCCACGATAAAGGACAGCCCCATAACCAGGGCGTCCTTCCTCGGATTGGCGGTTTCCTCCATGCTCATGCCCAATTCCTTTTCGACCAGGGTTTTCAACCACAAATCCTTGTCCTGGACGATTTCGTCAGCCAGGGCGTTGGCTTCGGCATAGGTTCTCCCCTCCCGTTGCAGGATAACCACCAACTCGGCCAGTTCCTCCGCCGGATTTTCCTCCAGTTCCCGGGCTTCCCGGGCGATTTCCGCCTGTCGTACGTCCTGCTCGGCCCGGGAACCCATATAGGCTCCGGCGGCCATGGAAATCATCCCGGCGGCGGCGGCGGCCAGGCCGGCCAGCAGCACCGTAGCGCCCTCGCCCACCGCCACCGCCACCGAGGTGGTCAGGGCCACGGTGCTTAATATACCGTCCTGGGCGCCAAAGACCACCTCCCGCAGCCGTCCCAGGTTGGCTACCCGAAACCGCTCCCGGTCCACTTCCATCGTGGCGGCAACGTAGGTTTGCAAGTCCATGCCGCCGGATCCGCCGGGTCCGTCCGCCGTTCCGGTTGCCGGAACCTCCGGGCCCTGGAGCCGCGCCGGCCCCGGGCGAGGGGTGGCTACCCCGGTATCTATTGCCCCGGTATCTGTTGCCCCGGTTCCGGCGCCGGCCTCCGGGGGTGGGGGCGTTGCGCCCCCGGCGGTAGCCTGACGCGCCTCCAACTGCTTCAAGGCCCGGGAAAAGACCTCCAGGTGATTTTGTTCCCGCTCGAAGGCCAGGGTAAATGAATCGGCAGCGTCCTGGCGGCCCTCAGCCAGCGCCTCCCGGATCATCCGGGGATACATCGTGCTGAACTCCTTGGACTCGCCGGCGATAACCTGGCGCAGGTTGTCCCGCGTCGCTCCCACCGCGCCGGCCACGCGCAGGTGATTCAGGCCGTGAATCGTCTCCGCGCCGGCCACTTCCTGGAAAATCTGAGCTACCTCCGGGTGCCCCTCCGCCAGGGCTTGATGCGCATAGGCGTTATACTTCAGATAGGCCACCGCCTCGCCGACGATGGCGTGCCACAGGTTTCGTTCGGTCCGGGTCAGCGCCGGCGCTTCCGTAGTCATACCTTTTCACCCTTTACTTCCTTTATTCCATTATAATGGAGGATAAATCCCGGCGCATCTCCGCCGGCCGCTGTGCTGCCGGTAGGAGAGATTTTTCACCCCGGAGCCGTGGCCGGCGCCGCGATACGCAGAGTTCATTGGAGGCGATTATGAAGGTTGGATTTATCGGACTGGGAACTATGGGCGGCAGTATGGCCTATAACTGTCTGCGCGGCGGCAACGAGCTGATTGTCCACGACCTGCGGCGGGAGGCGGCCACACCCCATCTGGAGGCCGGCGCAGTGTGGGCCGACACCCCCCGGGAGGTGGCCCATACTGCCGAGGTAGTCTTTACCTCGCTCCCCGGCCCGGTGGAGGTGGAGGCGGTAGCCCTGGGTGAGGACGGGATGCTGGAGGGCTTGAGCGCCGGCCAGGTTTACTTTGACCTCAGCACCAACTCCCCCACGGTCATCCGCCGTATCCACCAAATCTATGCGGAGCAGGGCATCAATATGCTGGACGCTCCGGTCAGCGGTGGGCCGCGCGGGGCGCGCACCGGCAACCTGGCGATCTGGGTGGGTGGCGACCGGGAACTGTTTGACCGCTACAAGCCGGTGCTGGATTCCATCGGCGACAAGGCCTACTACGTCGGCCCCATCGGCTGCGGCGCCGTCGCCAAGCTGGTGCATAACTGTTCCGGCTACATTATCCAGTGCGCTCTGGCCGAGACTTTCACCATGGGCGTCAAGGCCGGGGTGGAGCCACTGGCCCTGTGGCAGGCAGTGCGCCGGGGCGCTCAGGGCCGCCGGGGAACCTTCGAGGGGTTGGCCGAGCATCTGCTGCCGGGCAACTTCGATCCGCCCGACTTTGCCCTGCAACTGGCCCGCAAGGACGTGGACCTGGCCGTGGGCGTCGGCCGGGAGTTCAACGTCCCCATGCGCCTGGCGAACCTGGCCCTGGCCGAACTGACCGAGGCCATTAACCGGGGCTGGGGGCAGCGCGATTCCCGGGTAGCTATGCTGCTCCAGGAGGAACGGGCCGGAGTGGAAGTACGGGTAGCTGAGGAAATCCTGCGCCAGGCATTGGCGCGGGAAGGGCAGGAGTGAGGGAAAAAGCGCCAACCCCCAACGGCAACGTTCCCGCAAAATGGAGCCGGTTACACCATTCCGGCACCGACCGCGTTCCGTTGGGCGACATTCCCGCAAAATGGAGCCGGCCGGGATGGCGCTGGTCGGGAAAGTTACCGCTGCTTTGAATCCCGGCTTTCCGCACCGGCCGGACGGGTGGAGGCGATGGAGTTGGGGTATAATAGTACCGGAGAGATCTACGCTAGCGGAGGTGCAGCATGGCTATCGAGTTGAACCATACCATCGTACCCTCCCGGGATAAGGAGGCCGGGGCCAGGTTCTTTGCCCGTATCTTTGGCCTTGCCTATGACGGGCCGGCGGGCCATTTCGCTCCGGTGCAGGTGAATGAGGCGCTGACCCTCGACTTTGACCACCGGGACGAGTTTGAGAGTCACCATTACGCCTTTTACGTGGGCGATACCGAGTTCGACGCCATCTTCGGCCGGGTTAAAGACGAGGGGATCACCTATGGCAGCGGCCCCCGCAGTCTGGACGATATGGAGATCAACACCCGCCGGGGCGGTCGGGGCTTCTACTTCCGCGACCCGGACGGCCACGTCCTGGAACTGCTAACCCGCGTCTGACCCCGGCCGGCGCCGGTCTGGTTAACGGCCCGGGCCGGCGCGAAATCCCGCCAGAAATACCGGGGGCGCAACCGTTCCCGGTTGCGCCCTGAACTTCCCGCTGCCACCGGAGCCGGCCCGGCTAGCCCAGTTCTCCGGCAACCCGGCCATCTTCCAACGGCTCGTAGGTTAGCTCCCGAGCGGCCGCCGGGCCGGCGCCGCTGCCCCGGCCGCCGGACATAGACTGGCCAATCAGCCCCATAGTATCCAGAATGCGCGGTTCCAGGACAAACCGCCGTTCTCTTCGGGACAACTCCTCGCTGAGGGTGTTGCCCGGGCGCCGGACCTCCCGGTACTCGGCCAAAAGGTACTTCAGTCCCGCCGCCAGTTCCAGCGTCTGGTCCAGCTCCCCCAGGTCGGTAAGGCCTTCCGGCGACCAGGCCGAAATATCCTGCTCCAGGAAGGCCAGGTCCGCGGCGAATTCATCGGCGATTTCGCCGCGGGCCGTCGCCAGATTAGCCCGGCGTTCCCGTTGCGCCGCCTTCAGCTCGCGGACTTCGCTAACGGCCGCCACAAAATCGGGCACCGCTTCGTCCCAACTCCGATCCTCCGGCGTCAGGGACCCCAAATAGGTGATACAGCGAGACAGAATGGCGGAACCGGATAATTCCCCGGGCAAATCCGGTGGCGCAGCTATTACTTTGGCCGTCTTGCCCGGTCTGAGGGGCAATTCCTCTTCAAGGCGCGGAGCCGGAATGTGCGGCGCCGGAAGGCGCGGGGCCGGCGCATCCCGCAAACTCGCCAACGGAACAAAGGGTTCTTCGTGCCTTTCCGCTTCGTCTTCGTCCTCTTCCGGGATCGGGATAGTCTTCCCGGACACGTAGCACAGCATCAGGGCAATATCGTCCTCGTCCCAGTCCTCGGTAAACTCGACGACCCAGTCCAATTCCCGCCGCCAGCTGTCATCATCCCAGAAACCCCGGAAGCTGCTGGTCGGGAAGTCCGGGAAATCCGTCGGTATGCCCTGCGTTCCCAGGTGTTCCAATACCAGCCGTTGTAAATCCTCGTGAGATTCGGCCCAGACCCGCAAGGCCGCTCCGGCCAGCTTTTCCGACTTGGTTACCGTGTTGACGACGGGTTCCAGCAGGACTGAGGAAAGAGCCAGAGCCGGGTTGCTATAGCCGACTAACCGGATGCTGCCTCGAATCGCCGAATCCAGCGCTCGGCCGGCTTCGGTAGCCACATTGTCCCGGGCGCGCAGGGCCCGCAACGTTACCGCCGCCCGAAACGCCGGGCTTAATGCGCTGAACATGGCAGTAAACTCCAGGGATTGTCCATTACTGACGTCGTTAAAAAACTTGCTGGTCATTAAGAAATCCTCCAGGTGTGGCGCGGCGACCTCTCCACAAGCGTGGTCGATCCCCCGACGGCGCCCGGCCGGAAGGAAGTAAAGAGTGATTTGCGGTCCGGCCTTTTTATCGTCTGTCTATTGTAACTGCTAACACGCCAACCCCGCAAAAACCGGCCGGCTGACGGAGATGGGCCAGCCGGTCCAGTCCCCCGTCCCGGCAGGTTATCCCCGGGACATCGCTTTGGGAGTAGCGAGGGTTATTTTACCATTGATAGCCTGGCATATCCATTTACATTGCCTTCCATTGCCCGATTTTTCCAAGCCCCGGTCAGCTTTCTCCGGGAGAAGGTCGGGGTGAAGGAGCAAGCCGGCGCGCGCCGAAAGCCCCCGGCCCGCTCCGGGGGGCCGGCAACCGCCGCGTCCGAACCTGCTATCTTGCGAGGAAACCCCGCCCGCTCCCGGGGCCGCAGCCGCTTTGACGGGTTGCAGCCGTTGAGCGATGGGAAACCCCGCCCGCTCCCGGGGCCGCAGCATGCGCCGGCTGTAGCCTGGCCGGGAGTCGGAAACCCCGCCCGCTCCGGTGGGACCGGCGGAGCGGGCGCCGCTGCCGTTAGCATTACCGCTGTACCGGGTATCGTACCAGGTGTCGCCAGAATTTCCTCCAGTCCTATTGTCGGTCGAGTTCGGTTGCAGCTTCGGCCCCGGATGCGGTAGCAGAAGCGGAAGCGGTTCCCCGATCGTTGGTGGAGTTGGCGCCGGAATCGTCTCTGGAACCGTCTCCGGGAGCGTTGCCGTGACTGTTTCCGGGAGCGTTGCCGGGCCGGCGCCAGAGTTGGGCGGCAGTTGCTCCGGTTACCAGGACGAACAGGGGGTTAACTATTTGCCAGATGAACAATATCGTATCCTCCTGGGTCCCGGCGCCGACAATCAAGTTATCGAACCAGTTACGGAAGAACCAGAGAGTCAGGACGATGGCGGCGAAGAGTAACAGATTGGTCGTCAGATATTCTCCGTTGACGCCCCGGCTCCCGGGCCCCCGGGCCAGCGCCCGCTTGGCCCGGTACTGGCAGGCCAGCGCCACCAGCACGCCCCCGGCCATAAACCAGTTCAGGATGTCCCAGACCAGGCCGGGTTGGGGCAACAGGCCGCCGTAAAGCTCCCCGACTGCGTAATGCGCCACCACTGCCAGGGCGATGAGGGCCAGGATGACCCCGAGCGCCTTTTTCAGATTATCCATACCCCTCCTTGCTACCGTCTGCCAGGCCGCCGTCGCCGGTTTGGGACGGAGCCTGGTCCCGGGACGGGGCGGAACCGCGCCACAGCTGGCAGCCGGTCAAGCCCACCACGATCACCAGCAGCGGGTCCATAATGTCCCAGATGACGAGGGTATGCGCCGACTGGCTGCCGGTCGGGTTGGTGGCCAGCAGCGCCAGCAGGTCGAACCAGTTGCGGAAAAACCACAGGGCTACGATGAGCGACAGGTAAAACATAACATTAGCCTCCAGCCGTTCCCGGCTCAGGCCGCCGCCGTTACCGTCGTCGTGATGATCATTCATATTGGCTGCCCGCTTGCGCTGCAACTGGGTAACCAGGGTAACAATCAGGGCAAAGGCCATCAGCATATCAATGTAGTACCAGACCGATAGGGGGTTCAAGCCGCTGTTGGCGTACAGCGGCGCCACCATAAAATGCACCGCCACCACGGCGGAGGTGAAAATCAGGATGACCGCCAGCAGCATTTTTAACGCTTCCATTTCTCTAATGCGCCCCCCGGTCAGGATTTGGTCCGGATTCCTTGCCGGTCGTCAGCATAGCGTCATCCTGACGGCGCTTGCCCTTGATTGGAACTGCCGGTTTGCCCCATTTTGGCGGCGCACCCGGTGTCCATTAGTGCCAGCTACAGCATCGTATGGTTTGCCCCATTTTGGCGGCGCCCCCCTCCCTCCGAGGGCGGAACCGGGATGCGGCGGGTACGGTTAGCTTGCGAGTAAGGGATTTTTCACGCAGAGGCGTCTGGGCGGCTCTGTGGCTCTGTATGAAAGAAGTGTGGCTGAGGTTCCGGTTACTTTCGGGGTTCCGTAACGCATATACCCCCCGGCCCCTTGCGGGGCTAAACTCTGGTTCCAACGGGGACCGTGGTGGATAATGCTTGACCCTAACCGTTCTCTGATATATGATCCCCGACGGCATTTCAGGAATCCATAAACTTATACATCGGGAGGAAAATCCATAATACTTATGAGCAGGAAAGTTCTTATCTTGTTTACGATACTGGCCGTTACGATGTTCACCCTGATGGCTTGTCAGCAGGGCGACTCGGAGGCAATGGTGGCGTTGCAGGCCGAAAACGAGGACATGAGATCGCAGCTGGAGGACATGGAAGCCCAGGTGGCTGGGATGGAGTCCGAGATGGAGTCAATGGCGTCCGGGCAGATGATGGAAGGCGGCCGCCTGGAGGCAGTCAAGGCCCGGGGCACCCTGATCTGCGCCAGCAACAACAGCCTGGCCGGTTTCGGATTCGCCGACGCCGCCGGCAATATCGACGGTTTTGACATTGACCTGTGCCGGGCGGTGGCCGCCGCCGTCCTGGGCGACGCCAGCGCCCTGGAACTGCGTCCCACCACCGCCAGCAAGCGCGGGCCGACTATGCAGTCCGGCGAGGTGGACCTAATGTCCCGTAACACCACCTGGACCAGCTCCCGCAACGCCGGCTGGGGCAACTTCGCCCCCACCATGTTCTATGACGGCCAGGGCTTTATGACGCCCAAGAGCCTGGGCGTCGAAAGCATGAACGAACTCCAGGGCGCCAAAATCTGCGTCCAGCAGGGAACCACCACCGAGTTGAACGTGCAGGATTTCGACAACCAGAACAGTATGGACTTTGAATATGTCATCGTGGAGGACAACGTGGCGGCTAACGAGGCTTACCGGAGCGGACAGTGCGACGCGCTGACCACCGACCGCTCCGGTCTGGTCAGCACCCGGGCCGGGTTCGATAACCCGGGGGACCACGTCATCCTGCCCGGCACCATCTCCGAAGAACCGCTGGGGCCGGTAGTTCCCCACGGCGACGAGCAGTGGTACGACGTGGTCTCCACGGTAATGGGCATTCTCATCTACGCCGAGGCCTTCGGAGTTACCCAGAACAGCATCCCCACCACCGTAACCGGCGACACCGCCGTTGACCGGCTGTTCGGGCTGGAAGGCTCCTATGGTCAGGAAGAGCTGGGTCTCAGCAGCACGGTAGCTCAAGACGTAATCCGGGCCGTTGGCAACTACGGCGAGATTTACGACCGCCACCTGACCCCGCTGGGGCTGGAGCGGGAAGGCAGCCGCAATGCCCTGTGGAGCGCGGCTCCCTGCGCTGATTGTCCCAAGGGCGGGCAGGTTTACGCCGCTCCCCTGCGGTAAGGGCAACTCCCTGCCCCTCCGGGCTTTACTCGAGGGGATGTAAGGCGAGGGAGCGCCATCAAGGGGAACGCCGGATATTCAGGGGGGACGGACGGCTCCGGCTGTCGGTTCCCCTTTTCCGTACCGGCTTCTGTACCCGTTCCATGTTGTCCCGGGTTGTTCCGGCGCAAACCGGAACCCGGGAAACCCCGGGTTGGAGGAATTGGCATAGACGAAGGGGCTTCCGTATCACGGTGGGCGCTGGAACAACCCGGAACAATGGTCGGGACAATGCGCCGGAACGACCGGGTGAGTCCTGAGTCCCCTCAGTGGGTTGCGCATTGCGCCGGCGGGCCGGCATGCCGGGGAGGGATCTGGTTTCTATGGCGACCGTACCGCGAATCCTGACCTATCAGGATATACCCGTCTGGCGGCATATCCTGATTATCCAGTGGGCCGCGCAGCTGGTTTCCGCCCTAGTGGTAGTGGCGCTGGTGGTCTGGTTCTTCGCCAACATCGGCAACGCCATCCAGGAACGGGACATCCCCTACGGCTTCAGCTTCCTCTCCCGGGAATATCAAACCCCCATCGGCGAACATTTCATCCCCTACGAGTCCTCCGACACCTTTCTTTACGCCCTGGGCGTGGCCATTACCAACACCCTCATTGTGGCGGTGGCCGGCGTCATTCTGGCGACCCTGCTGGGCATCTTGATCGGCGTGGCCCGGCTCTCCGGCAACTGGATCGTGTCCAAGCTGGCGATGGCCTATATCGAGTTCTTTCGCAACGTGCCGCTGCTGGTGCAGTTGCTCTTCTGGTTCTTCATCATCCTGACCCTGCCCCCGGTGCGGGAGGGCTATGTCATCGGCGACTTTCTCTACGTCAACAACGGCGGCATATCCCTGCCCTGGCCCCATGCGTCCAACCTGGCGGTTGCCCTGACCTGGGTTGGATTGGCGGTAGTTGCCATCATCGTTGGCGTGGCGCTGGACCAGGGGCTGTCCCGCCGGGAAATGCTGACCGGCCAGCCCTCCTACCCCCTGATTTCCGGCATCGCCGCCGCCATCGTCATTGGCGCGGTGGCCTGGCTGATCCTGAGTTTCGCTGCCGGCGAGTCGCCCTTTTTCATCTCCACGCCGGAACCCCAGGGCCGGTTCGGGCGCATCATGGGCGGTTTCACCGCGCGGGCCGGCCTGCTGGTGGTACTGCTGGGCCTGGTAATCTACACCGCTGCCTTCATCGCCGAAATCGTCCGGGCCGGCATTCAGTCGGTGGGACGGGGACAGACCGAGGCGGCCCGCGCCCTGGGCCTTTCGCCCTCCCACACCCTGCGCCAGGTGGTCTTTCCCCAGGCCCTGCGGGTCATCATCCCGCCCCTCATCAGTCAGTGTCTGAACCTGACCAAGAACAGCAGCCTGGGCGGCGCCGTCGGCTATTCCGACCTGACCAGCGTAGCCGTGACCATGACCCAGACGGCGCCGGCGGTTTCCATCTTTATGCTGATTATGGGAGCCTACCTGTCCATGAGCTTAACCTGGTCGCTGATCGGCAATCTGTATAACCGGCGGCTCCAGTTCGGCGGGAGGAGATAAGCGATGGCATCCCGCACCGCTCCAGCCCCGGGCGGCGCCCCGGATAGTATGGATAGCCCGGATGGTATATTGCCGCCCCGGTCGGAGGTAGGTGTTACCGGCTGGCTGCGCGTCAACCTGTTCAATACCTGGTACAACACCGTTCTGACTATTATTTTCAGCCTGGCCCTGCTCCTGGCCCTGGGCTTTGGGTTGAAGTGGGTATTCACCGGAGCCGAATGGACGGTGGTGGCCGAGCTGGGCGGACGTTTTATCATCGGCCAGTATAATACCCACACCGCCTGCCCCGGGCAAAACTGTTTCTGGCGACCCCAGGCGGCCCTCCTGATGGTAATTATGCTGCTGGGTATGGCTTGGGGGATGAGCGGGAACCGGGTGGCCCGGAACGTCGCCCTGTCGTCCGCCGGGGTTACGGCCGCCCTGGCCCTATTGCCCTACAGCCTGGAAACTATGGGGCTGGATGTGCGCCTGCTGCTGCTGGCGGCCCTGCCGGCCCTGGCGGTCGGCCGGGCCCTGGGCCGTTATACTCCCCTGGGCGCCGGGGCGCGGATTACCCTGCTGGGAGTGGCGGTATTCCTGCTGACCCTGGTATTGCTGCGCGGGTTGCCGGGAGTGCCGGGTCTGCGCCCGGTTTCCGTCATCTATTGGGGCGGCCTGATGTTGAACCTGGTGCTGGCGGTGGGCGGCATAACCCTCAGCCTGCCCATCGGCGTCGCCCTGGCCCTGGGACGCCGCAGCCAGCTGCCGGTGGTAAAAGTCCTGTGTGTCTTTTTCATCGAGGTGTTTCGCGGGGTGCCGCTGATTACCCTGCTGTTTATGTCCCAGGTGCTGGTGCCTTTGGCTTTCCCGGAGAACTTCCCGCTGAACTCCCTCCTGCGCGCCGGCATCGTGATTACCCTGTTCAGCGCCGCCTATATGGCGGAAAACATACGGGGCGGCCTGCAAGCCTTGCACGCCGGCCAGGAGGAGGCGGCCCGGGCCCTGGGACTGCCCGGCTGGCAAACCACCCTGCTCATCTCCCTGCCCCAGGCCATCCGCAACGTCATCCCGGCCATCGTCGGCCAGTTCATCGGCCTCTTCAAGGACACCAGCCTGGTTTACATCATCGGGATGCTGGACATCGTGGAGATTGGCCGGATATTCGTCAGCGGCAACGTCGAGTACCGGGACAACGCCCGGGAGGTGTTCGTATTCTTGGCCCTGGTTTTCTGGGTATTCACCTACGGGATGTCCTACATCAGCCGGCACATCGAGGAACAACTGGGCGTGGGCCGGCGGTAAGAGCGGTAAGGGGAGCGCCGGGCTCTCTTTTCGCTACCGGTGGCGATGGGCGATCGGGCAAGGTATAAGTACGAAATAATCCTTTATCGGCAAGGGCGCCGGGCGTCTCTCTGGCGCCTAAATCCCTGCGGGAGGCAACTATGGCGGCGGACACGGCAACGGAAGCGGAAGACATCATCATCTGCCGGGAAGTGCATAAGTGGTTCGGCCACTTTCACGCCCTGCGCGGCGTATCCACCACGATCAAACGGGGCGAAGTAGTGGTCATCCTGGGGCCGTCCGGCTCCGGCAAGTCCACCTTTATCCGCACCATCAATCGGCTGGAGCATCACCAGCGGGGCGACATCATCGTGGACGGCATCGAGCTGACCGGCGACGTGCGTAACATTGACACCATCCGCCGGGAAGTGGGAATGGTATTCCAGTCCTTCAACCTCTTCCCCCATCTCACCGTGCTGCGGAACATCACCCTGGCCCCCACCCGGGTCAGGAAATGGGCCCAGGCCCAGGCGGAGGAAGTCGCCATGGAACTGCTGACCCGGGTGGGCATCCCGGAACAGGCCGGCAAGTACCCGGCGGAGCTTTCCGGCGGCCAGCAGCAACGGGTAGCCATCGCCCGCGCCCTGGCGATGCAGCCCCGGATAATGCTCTTTGACGAGCCGACCTCCGCCCTGGACCCGGAGATGATTAAAGAGGTGCTGGACGTGATGCGGGAACTGGCCGGCTCCGGTATGACCATGCTGACCGTTACCCACGAAATCGGCTTTGCCCGGGAAGTGGCCGACCGGGTAATAATGTTCGACGAAGGGAACATCATCGAGGAAGCCACCCCCGATAACTTCTTCAACAACCCCCAGCACGAACGGGCGCAAATGTTCCTCTCCCAGATTCTGTAGGCCGCGCCCGGTTGGGAAGGTCCCCCGGCCGGGATATATTTAACTGCGTCCGGGGTAACCCGGTCGAGGGTAGCCCGGTCCGGGGTAACCCGGTCCGGGGTGGCCCGGTTAAGGGTTGATGGCAGGCAGAACCTGATACCAGCCGGAGCCGAAAATCAGCCCGTCGTGGCGCACTACCCAGGAATGCTTGAACTCCTGGTTGCCAGTGGCGGGATTCAGGTAAATGTAGTCCACCCAGCGGCCCTCCTCGGTAGCGTCGGCCATCACCTCGCCGAACCGGTAGCCGGTAGCGTCAACACCCAAATCGCTTCGCAGGTCTTCCCCCAGCAAAGCCGGGTTGACGTGGGCCGCCACCCGGTCAGCCTCGTCGATAACAAAGACATACCATTCTCCATCCACGTTTTCCGGGGAATTATAGTAGGCCAGCGTCGCCTCCCGTCCGTTAGCGTCATAGTAGCTGACGGCCCGTTCCACCAGGGAGACGGTGTAGTCGATGGGGTTGGACTTGGGGTTGGACTTGGCAGCGGCCTTTACCGGGCTGCCCTCGTACCAGCCAGAGCCGAAAACCAGCCCGTCTTCGTGGCGGATTAGCCAGGAATGCTTCTGTTCCTGGAACCCGGTATCCGGGTTCAGGAACGCATAATCCACCCATTGCCCCGCCTCGGTGGTAGCGGCCATCACTTTGCCATAGTCATAGCCGTTTACGTCAACGGACATCGGGTCGTCAACGTTTACGCCCAGGACTTCCGGCACCGTGGGATGGGCGATGCGGACGTTGTTCTCGTCGAAGATGTACACGTACCAGGGGCCGTCCACGCTTTCCGGCGAATTGTAATACCGCACCGTCGCTTCCCGACCATTGGCCTCATAGTAGTCGATGGCCTGCTCCACCAGGGCAACGGTATAGTCGATGGGGTTGGACTTGGACGGCGTTGAAACTGCCGGTTCGGGAGCGCCGGCAGCGGTGGTCAGGGCGATGATGGAAATGACCAGTCCGATAAGCGCCACCGCCAGCGCCAGGCCACCCAGGATATTGGAGTTACGCATTATTCCTCCGCTATAGGTGCAAGTTGCAGGTGTAAGTAATGAAAACCGGCCGCTCCGTTTCCGGCAAGCTGGTAACGGCATCACGGCACGCCGGTGAAATTCAATAATCGCCAGGGACAATTGCAAGACCCATCCCTCGCCACGCCATACCATAACCGCACCATATAAAAGCCCCCCTTGGTGGTTTGAAGTTTGCTAACTTCTACCGCACTGGAAGGGAGGCTTCCGGTATGACCGAGGGGTGTCCCGGACAACTTTCCCCGGTTCCCCAATCCGGGATTACGCGGGTTTCATCGTCCACGCCGGAGCCGCTCCGGCTGCCGGGTCAGCCCTCGTAGGTCGTGTTGGAGGTTGTCGCCTCCGCGGGAACGACGTGCGAAAGGATAAATTGGGCCACGTCGCGGCGCATGGGGTCATCCAGGTCGCAGTCCTTCAGGTAGCTGAACCCGGGGAAGGATTCTTCCATCAACCGCTTGACCCGAACCGGACCGTGACGGGAGGCTACCAGGTACTCAATGTTGCTGGGATCCCGGCCCATCTGTACCTGCTCGGCCTCAGCGTGGGTCAGTTCGGCTTCATACTCCACCCGGTCCACGACAGCCATATGCTCCCGGGCCTCGCGGCACTGGGTTTCGATCTCTTTGAACAGGTTGTAGAGGGAGGCCACCATAACGGAGACTTCCTCCAGCATCTGGGGAACCCGACTCTGCTTTTCGTTGGCGAGGGTCATCTTCCGCTGGACTTCTTCCAGGGCCTGCTTCTTGGCCCGGTCCCAGTTGTGCTGCTGTTGGGCGCGCGCCAAAGCGACCCGCAGGGTGGGGGCCTCCGCCGCCAGGGAGCCCAGCTTTTGCACCGCATTTTCGGCCTCTTCGGCCTGACGCAACCGTTCCTGAAGATCCTGGTTAACTCGACTTACCATAATAGTGCAACTCCTTATCTGAAGCTGAATTCAAAGGTCTTGGCTTCCCCTCGCCCGTACTTTCTTGCCCGTACTTTGAGCAGGACGAGGGGGATGGCTGTGGCCGATCGGCTCTACCGGAGCTACAAGCCATCGCCAGGCCCGGTAGAACCCGAACCCGCCTCTGCCGGGTCTTCGGAAGTCTCGGGTAACACCCGGCTACCGGCGATAAGGAGCGGCGGTCGGTTCCGGCGGCTGCCGCCACCCAATAAGCGGGAGTCGGCAGCGAATAATAAAATATGGAGTATTCCTGTTGTTGCTGAGCCGGAAATTGCAGCGCGCTCCCCGGGCGCCTTGAAATCGGGTGGATAACCTGACCGGCGAATTGGCGGATTATCCGGGTGGCCTGGTCCCGGTGGGTCATCCCGATAGGGTATGCGGTAGGCCTGACCCGGAATGGGCCGGCCCATCGCCCCTGCTGGGGGTCTCAAATCAGGTCTGCGCTTTTCACCTCCCCTTTTCCGGATTCCTTACAGCCCCACTTCCCGCGGCCTCGCCAATCTGCCCGGATCGAGCCGTTGGCGCTGCCCTCTCCAGCCCCGTCTGAAGGGTCAGCCCATTTAACCCCGGAGGCTGGAAATCCTGCAAGGCAATTATTGGCCGGAAATTGGCAATTATTTAATTGACCCTCTCCCCACACCCCGGGAGCCGCCTTCGACACCACGATCGGCGCAGGCTTTCCAAGAACTCTTTCCCTTCGCCCCGGGAGCCGCCGCCATTGGAGCATCGGAAAATCCCCCGGAACCCGACCGCTCCGCGTTCTTTTGTGAAAAAACCGCCCGTATCCCGTATAATGTCCCAAAAGTTGGGAGGGCAGCATTATGCCAATTGAACAAGCAGCGCCGGAACTGGAAGGGATAATAGCCCTGGACGCGGAAATAAAAGAACTGGGCGATGGTTACGGCGGCAGCAACGGCCCGGCGGAAGGCCCCTTGTGGTGGAGCGAGGGCAACTATCTCCTCTTCAGCGACATCCACAACGACCGCCGGATGAAGTGGGCCGAGGGCGAAGGCGTTAGCCTCTTTGCCGAGCCGACCAACCGGGCCAACGGCTTGACCCGCGACTTGCAGGGCCGCCTGTTGGCCTGTGAACACGACGGCCGCCGGGTGAGCCGCCTCAGCCGGGACGGGGAGCGGATTACCGTGGTGGCGAACAGTTTCCAGGGCCGTCAACTTAACCGCCCCAACGACGTGGTGGTCAAGTCCGACGGCAGTATCTACTTCACCGACCCCTGGACCTTTCCCCGTCCGGCCAATCAGTGGGAGCAGCCCTTTTCCGGGGTTTACCGGATCTCCCCCGACCTGGGAACCCTGACCCTGCTGGTAGCCGACTTCACCCTGCCCAACGGGTTGGCCTTCTCTCCGGACGAGAGTATCCTCTACGTCAATGACTCCCGTCGCCGGCACATCCGGGCCTTTGAGGTGCTGCCCACCGGCGGCTTGTCCCTGGCTTCGGACCGGGTCTTTGCCGACCTGGGCGGAGAGCGGCCCGGCGTTCCCGACGGGATGAAGGTGGATGTGCAGGGCAACCTCTATTGTGGCGGTTCCGGCGGGCTGTGGATTCTGGACGCGGCCGGCAAGCACCTGGGCACGGTGGTACACGGCTACGAGGCCACTACCAACCTGTGCCTGGGCGGCGCGGACTGGCAAACCCTGTTCTTTACCACCCGCAATACGTTGGGTAGCGTGCGGCTAAAAGTCCCCGGCATCCCAACTCCCACCGACCGGTAAAACCTCGGTGAATCTCCGGGTATTTTTATGAAAGGTATTCCCTGAAGCGATACAGAGATTCACCGGAATTTCAGGAGGAACGCTATGCCCATCGAACAGCTATCCCCGGAACTGGAACAAATCCTGTCCCTGGACGCTCCGATAACCGAACTGGGCAGCGGCTACGGCGGCGACGCCGGGCCGGCGGAAGGGCCTTTGTGGTGGCAGGAGGGCGGCTATCTTCTGTTCAGCGACATCGGCAACAACCGCCGGATGCAGTGGACTCCCGGCGAAGGGGTCAGCCTGGTTATGGAACCGACCAACCGGGCCAACGGCCTGACCCGTGACCCCCAGGGCCGGCTGCTGGCCTGCGAACACGAAACCCGCCGGGTTACCCGCACCGAACCTGACGGCAGCATCACGGTGGTCGCCAGCAACTACCGGGGCCGCCGCCTGAACCGGCCCAACGACGTCATCGTCAAGTCCGATGGCGGCATCTACTTCACCGACCCCGGCTTTCCCGCCCCGGGCCTGGACCTGGACGTGAACGGCGTCTATCACGTTACCCCCGACTTGGGAACGATCACCCTGATCGTCTGGGACTTTACCCGTCCCAACGGGCTGGCCCTTTCCCCGGACGAAAGCATCCTGTATATCAACGACACCCGCCGCCGGCACATCCGCGCCTTTGACCTGGAACCCAACGGAATGCCCCTGCTGGCTACCGACCGGGTGTTCTGCGATCTGAACGGGGAACGACCGGGCAACCCGGACGGGATGAAGGTGGACGGCGCCGGCAACGTCTATTGTGGCGGCGCCGGGGGCATCTGGGTCATTGACCCGGCCGGCCAGCCCCTGGGCATCATCGACCACGGGAAGCCTGGCACCACCAACGTTGCCTTTGGCGGCGACGACTGGCAAACCCTGTTCTTCACCACCCGCCATACCCTGGGCAGCGTCCCGCTAAACCTCGCCGGCCTTCCCGTCCCGTCAAAGTAATCCCGGCGAACCGTTGCGTCCCCTGGCGAAAAACGCCTCTCGCCAGGGGACGCAGCCAGCCGGAGATATGCCGAGGAGGGTGGTTTATGCGTCATACCCGCTATTTCATCGGCCTGGCGCTGGTAGTAGTCGGCGCGTTGCTGCTGCTGGACAACACCGGCTTGCTGGGCCTGGAACGGAGCCTGCTGGGTCGGTTCTGGCCCGTCCTGCTTATAATTCTGGGTTTGTGGGGGCTGGTCAGCGGCGGGTTGCGGCTCCGCATCTGGCCCATCGTAGCGCTGCTGCTTGGGGTGGGCTTTCAGCTATCCAACCTGAACCGGTGGCAGTGGGATGTCGGCCAGCTTTGGCCGCTGCTCATCGTGTTGGCCGGCGTGTTGCTGCTGTCGGGCCGTTTGGGCCGGGGAGCGCGCCGCCGCAACTCCCGTGCCATGGTGGCAGCGCCGAGCCGCTCCGGGGACTCCGGAGCCGCCGGGACCGTCGGGGCCGCTGGTGGCAGCGGAGGTTCCGGAGAAAACTGGCGGGCCGTGTTCGCTGACGTGGCGAAGCGGGTTGCCGAGCCGGACTTCCGGGGCGGCGCGGTGGAATCAATTTTCGGCAACATTGAACTTGACCTGCGGGACGCAACGCTGGCCGAGGGGCTGGCCCGGCTGGAAGTTAACTTGATCTTCGGCGGCCTGCGCCTGCTCGTTCCTCCGGGTTGGCGGGTCAACCTGCACGGGGTGCATACGACCTTCGGCAGCGCCGAGCAGAACCGCGCCGAGCCGGTGCCAGAAGCCGATACCGGCGAACTGACCGTCGCCGGCCAGATAACCTTCGGCAAGCTGGAGGTTTCCAACTGACCGGGGGCATCAAAGCGACCCGGGGGCCGAAAGGCGCCGGGGACTTCGGTGAAGGGACTTCGGTGAAATCGGCAGCTTGCGGTCCTGGACTGGAAAGCTCCCCGCGGGAAAACGTTCAAAGGGAGGTCGAGCCAATATGCCGCTACCGGAGAGGTATAACACCGGCTATAACCTGGGGGTCGGGGGCGCTGTGGTGCGGGAGGGACGGCTGTTGCTGGTGCGGCGAGCCTCCCGCCGGGGCCGGGGCAACTGGCAGATTCCCGGCGGGTTTGTGGAGCCGGACGAGACGATCGAGGCGGCGGTGGTGCGGGAAGTGGCCGAGGAAGCCGGCGTAACCGCCCGGGTGCAGGGTGTATTGGGCCTCCGCAACCGCTACGACCCGGACAACGGCAACAGCCTGTACGTAGTGCTGTTGCTGGAACCCTTGCCCGGCGGCAACGGGCGACCGGACGAGCCGACGCCCGATGCCCGGGAGGTTGACCGGGCCGCCTATTTTGCTCTGGAAGAAATCGAGGCTTTAGAGCAGGTGCCGTCCATCAACCTGGAAGTAGCCCGCCGCGCTCTGGCCCCCGCCCGCCGGCTGTTGTCCCCCCAAGAGTTGACCCACGCTTCCGGCGCCAGCTACACCCTGTTTGTGGGCTGAATTTTTTGCACCGGGAGGCCCGGAGCTTCTCCGTTTATCGCTTTCGCTTTATCGCGGCTTATCGCGGCGTCTCGGCCTCTCTCTGCGCCCCTCCGGGCCGCCCCCGCAGGGCCGATATAACCATGGCCGTCAGCAGCAGGCCGGTCATAGTCAGGTAGGTATAACGCAACCCCACGGTAAAGGCGCGGCCCACGCCGGCGGTGTCCCCGGCCTGCACCGCCGCCAGGCTTGGCTCGTAGCCCATCGCCCCCATCGTCGCCGTAACGATGGCCGTGGCTACCGCTACGCTGGTTACGTGGCCCGAATTGCGCACCAAGTTCAGGAAGGCGGATATTACCCCGAAACTCTCCCGTTCCACCGAACTTAACACCGAGCTGACGTTGGGTGAGTAGAACAGCCCCATGCCACAGCTTTGCAGAATCAACGCCGGTATCACCAGGAACAGGGTGGACTCCTCGGTCAGCCGGGAAAAGATAGCCAGGCTGATGGCCGACAGCAGCAGCCCGCCCACCGTAAAGGGTCGCCAGCCGAACTTGTCGGACAAACGCCCGCTAACCGGCCCCAGTATCAGCATGCACACCGCTCCCGGCACTAATACCAGCCCGGCGGCGGCGGGGCTGTAGCCGAGAACCCGTTGCAGGTAAAAGGGCGTCAAAAAGAAGATGGATGTCCCCCCCAGGAAGGTCAGGAACCCGGCAGAGACCCCGAAGGAAAAAATCAGCCGCTTGAAATAGCGCAGTTCCAGCATGGGAGCCGGCGTCCGCAGTTCCCACCAGATAAAGCAGGACAGCAACGCCGCCGAGACGACCAGCGCCCCCAGGATGGTAGGGGAAGCCCAGCCGTAGTGGTTGGCGCTGGTCAGGGCCAGCAGCAGGACCAGCAGCGCCCCGGTGGACAGGGTGGCCCCCATCCAATCGAAACCGGCCCGCCGCTGCCCGGGGGACCCGGGGCGCTGCTCGGTCAGCACGACCAGGCCCAGACTGATGGCGAGGGCCATCAGCGGGACGTTGATGAAGAACACCGACCGCCAGCCGAAGAAATCCACTAGGAAGCCGCCCAGGGCCGGCCCGACGATAGCCCCGCTGCCGACCACGGCCATCATAAAGCCGATCGCCTTGCCCCGTTCATTGCCCGGAAAGGCGGCGGCGATTATCGCCATTCCGGTGCCTTGCGTCATCGCCGCCCCGATCCCCTGCGCCACCCGGGAGCCAATCAGCCAGCCCAGGCTGGTGGCCAGCCCGGAGGACAGCGCGAACAGGGCGAAGACCAGGGAGCCGATGATATAGACCTTTTTCAGGCCGATAATGTCCGACAGCCGCCCCATGGGCAACAACAGGGCGCTGATGGTCAGGATGTAGCTGATGACCACCCACTGCACCGTCGGCAGGTCGCTGACGAAATAGCTGGAGATAGGGGGCAGCGCCACGTTGACGCTGACCTGGTCGGCTACCGACGCAAAGCTTCCAACGGCCACGGCCCCAAAGGCCCACCACTTGTAGTTGGCGCTTTGCGTTATAGTTGCAATCATCGGTAAATTACGAATTACGAATCAGGAGTTAGGCAAGGATCAGTAACCGGAGGTTGGCAACCCTGTATTCCGGATACTTAATCCTCAATGGAGTTCCCGCACGCTGCGGAAGGCCAGCGCCTGCGCCACGGCGATACCCAAACTGACGGCGGCGATCACCGTGAAAGCGCCGGAAGGATTCCACAGGTGGATGAATAAGCCGATCAACAGGGTCGCCAGGGGTGTTATCCCGTGGTCCAGCATATAGATGCTCATTACCCGGCCCCGCAACGCGTCCGGCACCACCGTCTGGAGCAAGGTGCTGTTGGCTACCCGGAAAACGTACTGGCTGAAGCCCAGTCCCATCAACATCGCAAAGGAAACCCCCATCCAGTGGGACTGGGCGAAGAGCAGGATAAAGATACACCCTCCGATCAAGCCGAAAAAGGTGGCTATGCCTTTCCGGGTCAGATAGCCGACCAGGGCGATGAACACGGCGGCGATGAGTCCGCCGACGCCTACCGCCGCGGCCAGCGCGCCGCCGGAGCCGGCCCCCCGGTTCAGCACCTCGGTGGTGAAAACCGGCAGCACAAAGATCAGCGGTTGAAACACCAGGTTGGGTATGAGGGCCATGACGATAAGCTGGAGAATGCTCCTTTCGTTCTTTACGTAGCGGATTCCCGCCAGCATACTGGCAAAAACCGAGGCGCGCTCCCGGGGTCCGTTGGTGCGGTAGGGCAGGCGCACCGGCAGCATCAACAGCACGATGATCAGGTACAATGCCGCTTCCAGAAAGAAGTTCCACTTGAACCCCAGGACGGCAATCAGCAGGCCGCCCAGCGCCGGGGCGACGATACGGGTGCTGGGGTAAACCATCCCGTTCAGCGCCAGGGCGCTGGCGAGGGCGTGCCGGGGCACCGTGTTGGCTACCATTGCCTGGCGCACCGGCTGAATGATGGAGTGGGCCACCCCGGCAATGATCATATAAAGAAAGGGATGCCACCAACGCAGTGGCCCGACGGGAACTTCCGCCTCTAGGTCGGTGGCGATGACCAGAACGGCGAATATGGCGGCCGCAGCTGCCATAACGGTTTGGGTAACTATTGCCAGCTTGCGCCGGTCCACCCGGTCCGCCAGCACCCCGGCCCAGGGGCCAATGACCAATACCGGCAGGGTGCGGATCCCCACCACCGTCCCGGTGAGCAGCGCGTTGCCATCGGTAAGTTTCAGCACCAGCCAGCCGATGGTCAGCAATTGGAGCCACTGGCCGCTGATCGCGAAGAAATTACCAGCCCAAACGTATCGGAAATCTTTATAAAGTCTGGCGGTAGAAAAAGCGCTTAACCCGGGGGCCCGGCCCCGGCGGGGGGTGACGGCTACGGTTTCCTGCCGGGGCGCGTTACCTGCCATGTATGACGATGCCGGTCAAATCGCTTCACCCATCCTCTGGTGCGCGGGACAATGTGTTGGTAGTGTCAGCCGGCTTCCAATCATCCGCATCCGTCCTCTGGTACGTGGGCCAACTTTACGATACTAGCATAAATCAGCCCGCCTTTCATTACCCCGACGCTGGCTACCAGGGCAATCGCGTCTTAAACGGAGGCAGGTAGCAGGATAGAATTGGGGTATGTGATGTGCGGAGGGAAGGATGAGAGGAGCGAAGCGTGCATCCATTACAGACTATTTCCAGGCCCTGGAGGATCCCGGGATAGAGCGGAGCAGGCGGCCCAATCTTTTGGACATTGTGGCCATCGCTATCTGCGCCACCATCTGCGGGGCGGATAGCTGGGTTCATATGGAACTGTTCGGCAAAGGCGAGGAGGAGTGGCTTAGAACCTTCGTTTAGAACCCACCTGGAACTGCCCAATGGCATCCCGTCGCCCGACGCCTTCGGCGAGGACTTCTCCCGGCTGAATTCGGAGGGATTCCCGCCGGGCTTTATGGAATGGACTCAGGGGGTGGCCGATTTGTTGCCTGGGGAAGTGGTGGCGATGGACGGCAGGACGGTGCGCCGTTCCCGCGATGGCAACGTTGGCGAGCAAGCCATTCACCGGGTCAGCGCCTGGGCCTCAGCCAACAGGCTGACCCTGGGCCAGGTGAAGACGGAAGAGAAGTCCAACGAAATTACCGCCATACCCCAGTTGCAGCAACGGCTGGAACTGAGGGGGCGCATCGTCACCATTGATGCCCTGGGCTGCCCGAAGGCTATCGCCCAAGCGATATTGGAGCGGGAGGCTCAATACGTTCTCGCCCTGAAAGGGAACCAGGGCCGGTTGTATCAGGAGGTGCAGGACCTGTTTGCCGGAGCGGAGGAGTTCGGCTACCAGGGAGTTCCCCATGACTATGCCAACACGCTGAACAGGAACCACGGCCGCGTGGAATGGCGGGAGCGCCGGGTGATCAACGACCCGTTGAGTCCGGCCTACCTGAGCGCCGGCCAGGACTGGCCTGGCCTGAAATCGGCGGTCAGAGTGGTGGGCCATCGGGAGACGGCGGAAGGGGTCAACCGTGCAACCCAGGTGCTGCATCAGCTGCTGGCGGCAGTACGCACCCACCGGAGCAGCGAGAACTCTTTGCACCGGAGCCTGGACGGGACCTTCCGGGAAGACCAATGCCGGATTCGCAGGGCTCACGCGCCCCAGAACCTGGCGACGCTGCGGCAAATTTCCCCCAACCTGCTGAAACTGGAAACCAGCCTGAAAGTGGGCCTCCAGGGCAAACGCCGGCAAGCCAGCGGGCGGGGCCCACTTGCTGAAAGTCCTTCGCAGTTAAGACCCGATTGCCTTGGGCCCCCGGAAGGAAAAGGGAATGACACCTCCTCCGTCATAAGGTAAAATCCCCGACACCGGTGAAAATCATGACGCAACCCATATCCACCTTCCAGGATATACTCGACGCCCTGGATCAGAACCCCGAACTCCGCAAAGAGTTCAACCGGCGTATGCTCGGAATTATCCGCTCGGACCCCGAACTTCGGAGGGAGCTCCTCACCGAAGAACTCCTGGAAATGCCGGTGAGACTCACCCGCCTGGAGTCCGACATGGCGGAAGTAAAAGCCGACGTCGCCGACCTGAAAGCAGGCGAAACCAGACTGGAAGAAAGCCAGAGCAGACTGAAATCAGTCACGCCGACCTGAAAGCAGGCCACGCCAGGCTGGAAGAAAGCCACACCAGACTGGCAGTTCAGCTCACCCAGGTATCGGGCAAAGTGAACAAACTGGACGGCCTCAGTTACCAGAACAAAGCCATCAGGTGGGTCCGCCGCGCCATCAGGCAAAGATTCGACGCTCACTCATCCAAAGTCATATACCAGGAAGATGACAATTCCCAGGACTTCGAAAACAACGTCCTGCTCCCGGTCATAAACGAGGGACGTATCACCCGCCGCCAGGCAAACCAACTGGAGCAGATCGACGCTATCATCCAGTGTACGGACTAGGCCGGCAACGTCACCCAGTACGCCGCCGTGGAAATCTCCATCACCGTCCAGGACCGAGATCGGCAACAGGCAGCGCTGCGAGCCCAGCTGTTTGAAGCAGCCACCGGGGAGACGGTACACCCCTTCGTGGTCGGCGAAAGAGAGGAACCTCCCGGCCCCGACACACCGGGGACGACCTTCCTCCAGTACGAAGAACCATAACACCTCAAGCATCAACACCTCAAGCATCCGCCACTGAAAAACAGCAATCTGTCAAGATATGAATCAGGAGGGTATTCTCAATACGCGCTGGCATTTATATCAGTCCCAACTTCAAGAAGCAGACCAAGGCTACCGCCCCCTGCAGTATGGCCACGCTCTTGCTGTACCCCCTGGCCTTCCGTTGCAACCGCTTCAACTGATCCCACAGCCGGGAGTGCCGCCCCTCATTCCAGTTCACCGACCCGCCCTTGCCCACCATGTGCCGATCCGGCGGCAGCCACTCCTGCACCGCATAATGGTCGCTCCGGTACAACTCCGCCTCCGGTAGCCGTGCATACAGCCGGAGGAAAGTGGCCTCGCTCTGGCCGCCTGCCTCAAAGTCCACCCACCAGCGGCCGTCGGGTTCTTCAATGACCGCTGTCCAGACCCAGACCTCCCGCCGCTTCCCCTGGCGCTGGGATCCACGTAGCTCCACATTTCGTCAAAGGCAATTACCGGGGCCAGTGGCGGCCCCGGCAGCCGGGCCGCCCGGCGCTGGGCTTCCCGGAGCACCAACTCCGCCGCTTGCCCGGCTTTTTTGACTCAGGCAAACACCGTGGTCAGTTGGCCCCCCAGTATCTGGCCAATGGTGGCGCTGCCAGTTCCCCAGCGTATATTTCCAGGGACTGAAGCTTGACGGTTGCCGGGAAGAGTGGCGGTTGCCCCCGGGCGTGAACCGGGGCAAGCAGTCACGGCAGCAGTAAGTCTGCTTGCCCCGGGAGCGGTAAGTCCTCGGGAGTTCAGTTGGAGCCGCAGTGGGGGCAGCGGACATCGTGGTGGCAGGTGTGGGCGCGAACCATGTCCCTTCCTCCCGTAAGAGCACAGTATGACCACAGTCAATATGCTGCCAGGCGATGCGCTGAGAATTCCGCCTATGGTAGTACCACCGGCTCAGCTCGTGGCAGCGTTCAGCACGTTTGCCGAAACAGCGCGTATGAGACAGGAACAGTTTATTGTTGAATCCCGAACCCTTACTGTACTGAGGAATGGGATGCTGTCGAGGCTGGCGTTGGGAGATGTTAGGATACTGGTAGATGGCCTTGAAGAGGATGCTACCACTCATTCTTCCTCCTAAGCCAATTGAAACAGCGATGCACATACGCCTTGTGATAATAAATAGGCGAATCAAGTGAGCGTAGCTGAAGGGACAATCATCTACCAACATGAGTCTCCACCATGTTCAGGAGTAGGTATGGCTTGGTCTGCTGACGAACTGAATAGCGCCATCAGTGGTCCGGTGGCGGTAGTTCTGTTCGATAACGAGGTCACGGGCAGCATTGAGTCCATCCTTCTGGTCTTGCAGATACCGAATTCGCTCAGGAAGAATTGAGACGCATTTTGAGCGCCACCGTAGATATGGAGAACTGGCGTGTCGGCGAGTCAATTGCCGAAGTCTATTTGACCGAACATCGTTCCGGCTGCTTTCCGTGGCCGGATAGCTGCGATGAACGGAAAGGTGGCTCCAGTCTGCCTGGTACTGACTTGGTTGGTTTCGGCAATGATGAAAAGGTTTCTGCTTCGCTTTCGGTGAGGTCAAGACGTCAAGCGAGGCCAAGTATCCACTTGGAACGATGTATGGTAGAACGGGGCTCAAGCAGTAGTTGGAAGATTTACGCGACAACAAGGCCATCTGGGGCGACCTCCTGAAATAGCCAGGACATCGGGCTGCCCGGGCTCCTTGGAAGCCGTCTTTCCAGGCCGCGAGCATTCGTTATCTGACGAACTCTTCTGACGTTTTGTTGTACGGCATACTGGTGAGGGACGTTCAACCAAACGCTGATGATTTGCGGGTTCGCGTTAGCGACTTCGCCAAGGATTGCCCGGACGGGATTCGTCTTGAGCTTTTGGCGCCTTACGCCTTACCTCCCGGAAGGCTCTATTGATGGTTTGGGTGAAGCTACTCTTGCAACACGGAGAGGAGCATGAGTCTCTCTGAAACAGCTTTTGAACGGCCGAGTTCCCACTGGGCGGTTCAAGCCATTGAGCTTGATGACCTCAGTCGTGCGGACAACCTGGTCAACGAACGTCTGGCACAGCGAGCCTTGGGGCAGCAGATCGCCTTGGGCGAAGTCAAAGGCGATTTCGACGACCAGTTGCTTGAGCGGGTTCTTTTGGCCTACGAACTGGCCGCGATAGAAGGACTGGAAGAATTGAGCCGCCCCGAAGGGGAGGACAATGACTTACGGAATCAGGTGGTAGCCGCTTCCTCCCGCGCTTTCGACATTCGCCGCCTCTCGCCGGTACCACAGGGAACGCACGATAGGTTGTTCTTCGTTCTCCAAATCTCAGCCTTGGCATACTGCGGAGATCGCTGGTCCGACTTGCGCCGATGGTATAGAGAGAATGAGTGGGCACTGAATGCCTCGAGTGTCGCTAATGTCTCTTGGGACCAGCACCTTCTTTACAGGTTGTTTCACTGTTGGGTCAGGCTGTTTAGGAAGGACGGATGGGATGATTTGGATCGTATCCGAGAGACTATCGCAGGCTTGCGTGATGACCAGAAAACTATGGAAGAACCATTGCTTCGCAACGGGTCTCGGTCGGCAGACCGCGCTATCGCCTTGCGGCTTGCTGCCCTTTATCATTGGGCCAGAGGCGCCAAAATACTCGCTCGCTTCATGCTTCAGGGCCAGCCATCTGACCTCTTCAGTCAAATTGACAAGCATTTTGAAGCTGGAATCAATGCGGCAAAAGCATCGGGCAATCCTCAGCACGAGGTCATTCTTCGATGGTTACACGCTACCGTCCGTGCCAGTGCCATGGGCCATAGTGGGTAATTCGTTGTGGTGGACAACTCGCTCGGTCAGTTCTCGAACATCGGGTCTTGTCAACTCCCTCACACATCGTGAACATCAAGCAATGTTCGAGCTTCTACCTCTCCAGCGGGCGGCATTGTTGGAGCAAGGGTTGCTGGCTCAAGCAAAAACCGCCATCGTGGTTGAATTGCCGACTTCCGGAGGAAAGACTCTTCTGACGGAGTTCAGAATTCTGCAAGCTCTGAATCAGTTTGATGCCGATAAAGGGTGGGTTGCGTATGTGGCTCCTACTCGGGCCTTGTCCGCACAACTTACAAGGCGGTTGCGGCGGGATTTCGAGCCTGTTGGAATACGGGTCGAGCAGCTAACTGGCGCTGTGGAAGTGGACGCCTTTGAAGAGCGACTCTTGAACGAGTTTGACCAGCCTTTTCACGTTCTCGTCGTCACCCCGGAGAAGCTCTCGCTGGTTATCCGCAACAAGAAGGTTGCTCGGCCTTTGGCTCTGGTCGTGATGGATGAAGCCCATAATTTGGAGAACAACCAGCGGGGATTGCGCATAGAGTTCCTACTGGCTACGGTCAAACGGGATTGTCCCCAGGCGAACTCCTGCTACTCATGCCTTATATGGAAAGCCCCGAATCAATGGCCCAGGGAGCGGCGCGGCGGCTGGGCGGAGCTGTGGGAGGAGCGCGGCGAGGGGCTGGCGGTGACGGTGACCCGCCGGGAACTGCGGGCCTGGCGGCGGGCGTCCCCGGAGGGCGCGGCGGCGGAGCGGGCCACGGGGTGCCTGCTGGCGGGGTACGGCTGACGCCCGAAGCTTGCGCCGCGCCACCGGAGGGGCCGGTAATGGGCAGAATGGCCGTGCGCGGTTGGGCGGCCCCCCCAGCGGGAACTGCTGGGACTGTAACCCCACTTCGGATCCCCGGCGCAAGCCGGGGATCCGAAGTCTTCGTGTCGCTGAGCGGGCCCGGTGCCCCGAGGCCCCGGCCCGGTGTTCCTTGACATGCCCCAAATCGCGGGCATACGCTACCCAGGAGGGCCCGTAGCTCAGTGGTAGAGCAGCCGGATCATAACCGGCTGGGCGTTGGTTCGAGCCCAGCCGGGCCCACCAGCCGCCACACTCCTTCCCGGCGGCCCCCGTACTTCGCGGCCCGGGCTCTTGCTTGATTATTCCCTGATTCTGGCGAAACATCGGGGTCCGCCGAAATCGCATTTACGGACTTGCGACCCATTCAGTCAGCCCCCTCGCCGCCGGATACGCGGGTCCAGCAGATCCCGCAGGCCGTCGCCCAGCAGGTTGAACCCCAGCACGGCGACGAAGATAGCCAACCCGGGCAGAAGCAACAGGCGCGGCGCGGTCTGCAAGTGCGGGCGGGCGTCGTTGAGCATGGCGCCCCACTCCGGCGTGGGCGGCTGCGCCCCAAGCCCCAAAAAGTTAAGACCGGCGATTCCCAGGATAATCCAGCCCACGTCCAGCGATGCAATCACGATGATTGGGCCGAGGATGTTCGGCGCTATATGCCGGAGGATGATGCGCGGGTTGCTGGCCCCCGCGGCACGGGCCGCTGTCACATACTCCATCTGTCGCGCTCCCAGGGTGATCCCGCGAATGATGCGGGCGTGGCCCACCCACCACACGGCGCCGGCGGCCAGCAGCACGTTGAACAAGCCGGGCCCCAAAGCCCCCGCCACGGCCAGCGCCAGGATCAGCGAAGGAAAGGCCAGCAGCAGGTCCACCACGCCCATCAATGCCGTGTCGGTCCAGCCGCCGTGGTAACCGGACACTATGCCCACCGCCAGCGCGATGGTCATGCTGAGGGCCAGGGTGGTGGCGGCGGCCACCAGGGTCATGCGGGCGCCGTGGACGATGCGGCTGAAGGTGTCCCGGCCCAGGTGGTCGGTACCCAGCAGGTTTTCCAAAGACGGCGGGAGCAGTCGGTTAGACAGGCTGATCTGGGTTGGGTCATCCAGGGGAAGCCAGGGGGCCACCAGTCCCACCAGCAGGAGAGTCGTCACCAGGAACAGCCCCACGGCAGTTCCCGGCTCTCGCAGCAGCCTGGTCCACTGCCGGCGGCGCCGGGAACCGCCGTGGACGAAAGTGAAGGGGAGCCGTCGCCTGACCGTTTCGGTATTGCTAACCATTAACCGTTAAACCTCGTTCCGTTCGTAGCGCAGGCGCGGGTCGGCGATGCGGAGGGCAATGTCAGCCGCCAGGTTGACCAGCAGTACCACCACGGCGATGTAAGTTACGAACCCCTGGACTACGGGGTAGTCCCGGGTCACTGCCGCGCCCACCACCAACTGACCCAAGCCGGGCCAGGTGAAGATGGTCTCCACTATAACGGCGCCACTGAGCAGGTAGCCCAGGTTCACCCCGGTGGCCCCGATAGCCGGCAGCAGCGCGTTGCGGAGCGCGTGCGTGAAGGCGACGGGCTGTTCGGACAGTCCCTTGGCCCGTGCCGTGCGGATGTAGTCCTGCCCCAGGGTTTCCAGCATGCTGGCGCGTATCAACCGCATTAGCTGAGCCATCGGCCCCAGGGACAGCGCGATGGCCGGCAGCACGACCTGGGCCGGCGACCCGTAGCCCAGGGTTGGCAGCCAGGACAGTTTCACCGCGAACAGGATGATCAGGCCGAAGGCCAGGACGTAGGATGGAACCGCCGCGCCCACCAGCGCTACCAAGCGGGCCACGGCATCCAGGGCGCTGCCCCGTTTCTGCGCGGACAGAATGCCCACGGGAACGGCGACCAGCAGCGCCAGGGCCAGGGCCGCCACGGTGAGCAGGGCCGTTGGGGCAGTGCGGCGCGCCAACTGGGCGGCCACCGGCTGCTCCGTCACGTAGGAACGGCCCATGTCGCCGGCCAGCGCCCGGGACATCCAGCGAGCGTATTGCGCCAGAAGGGGCGAGTCCAGGCCCAGCTCGGCACGCATGGCAGACACTTCGGCCGGGTTGGGCGTCTGCCCGGGGTTGCGATGGCGCAGGGCCATCTCGGCGGGATCGCCCGGCGCCAGATTCAGCAGCGCAAAGCTGACCGCCGAGATTCCCAGGAGGAGCAACGGCAGCGTCGCCAACCGTCGAAACAGATATGCTCCCATGCCGGAGCTCCTCTACCTGCGCCAGTCGTGCTTTTCGGTCATCACTCGCTCAGTCCGACGCGATGGTCGAAGAAATACAAGCTGGACGGGTGGGCCTCGAAACCGGTGACCCGGTCATTGACGCCATACACCAGATTCAGGTGCGCCACCGGCAGGAATGCGGTTTCTTCGGTGATTACCGCCAAGGCATCGCAGGCAATCTGCTTGCGACCCTCCAGGTCGGATATCGAGACGGAGGGGGCGACTACTTCCGCGAGACGGGTATTGTCGTAGTGGCCATAATTGTTGGCCCCCGTGCCACCAGCGTCGGCCCGCAAGCCGGCGAACTTGGCGATGTTAAACACCGGGTCTCCTCCGCCTTGCACGACACCGCTGTACCAGCCAAAGAGGTCCCATGCCGGCTCCTTGACCACCGACCATTCGGTGATGAGCACGTCGGCCTTGATGCCCACGTCGGCCAGCATTGCCTGGGCGGCCTCAGCCATGATGGGCAACTGGAACCGCTCGGGATAGCCGCCGATAACAATTTCCAGCGGCTGACCATCCTTGTCCAGGATTCCGTCGCCGTCGCTGTCTTCGTAGCCGGCCTCCGCCAGCAAATGGCGGGCTTCGTCAGGATCGTAGCCCGGCGCGCGCACGCCGGGACAGGAAGCCAGGACTTCCGGGAGCAGCAGTTCAGCGAAGGACCCGGAACCAGGCGGGGCGACCAGACCGGCGATGCTTTCCCGGTCAATGGCGTGGGCCACCGCCCGGCGCACCAGTGGGTCGGTCAGCGTTCCCCGCTCGAAATTGACCCACCACAGTACCATAGAGGTGCCGAGGTCGGAGGCCTCGGTATGTGTGCCCGGGTTGTCGTTGACGGCCCGGGCGCCAGCCGGTGATACGTTGATGGCAACGTCGATGTCCCCGGCTTGCAGGGCCAACTCCCGGCTGTTGGTGTCGGGAATGGCAACGTGATCGATGCCGGCCAACAGGGGCGCTCCTCCCCAGTAGTCGTCGTTGGCTACGCTGTTAAGGTATTCCAACTGGACGTACTCAGTGGGAATGTACGGCCCCGTCAGGGCGCGAGCATCAATGAAATTGTCCTCGCCGGCGGCGTCCGCGGACGCCGCGTCGGTGATGGCGAGCGACGGTGTGATTAGCAGGCCCGGCAGGGTGGGTTGCGGCATCGTCGTTTTGATGATGATGGTCTGCTCATCCTCGACCGTTATGGTGTCAACGGACAGTATATCGGCTGAAGTTGCCGACAATCGGATAGCCCGCTCCAGGGAAGCCTTGACCGCTTCCGCATCCATCACGTTCCCGTTATGGAATTTGACGCCACTCCGGATGCTGATAGTCCAGGACAAGGGGTCCACTTGAGTGGCTTCCGTTGCCAGCCAGGGTTCCGGGCTGAGGGTGGTTCCGGAAAGCCGGAACAGGTTCTCAGACATTCCCGATTGGTTGGCGACCCAGCCGCTCTCCACCGGGTCCAGGGGGCTGTTGAGCCAGATGACGCCGGCGTTCAGGGTGGGACGTTCCACATCATCAGTGGCTGCGGTCGATGCCGGCTCGCGCTCGGTGGTTGGGGCCGCCGATGTCGCTGGCGTTTCGGTGGCGGAAAGACGTTCCACATCATCAGTGGCTGCGGTCGATGCCGGCTCGCGCTCGGTGGTCAGGGCTACCGATGTCGCTGGCATTTCGGGGGCAGAAATCGGCGGGGCGGTTCCCGGAGTGGCGGCTGGGCCCCCACAGGCCAGCGACAACGACAGGAGTAGCGCGAACGCCCCCGGAATGATATATTTGAGACTGTATATCGGTAAACTTGGCAAAAGGATCCTCCGTATGGGTTTCGATGGAAAGATACTGGTGTCCGGGTTCAGAAGCCACGGGGGGTGTCTGCGCGATGGGTGGGCGGAAAATCAGCCGCCGCCCGCGCTGTGGCGAAACCTTGCGTGCGCGGTCAATCCATCAGCTCCGTCAACTCGCACAACTTGGCGCGGAACAACTCTGTGTTTGCTTTGTCAATTCGGACCCTTGTTGGTTCGACTCGCCAGACTGTCACGCGGCCCCGTGCGTCGAGAGCGGCAAGCGCGCTCCCGTCAGGCCGCCAACACAATTCAGCCACTGCGCCCGCTACAACCGCGGCCCCCAGCGGGCCGCCTTTCCCGTTTCTCTGAAGCGACCACACAACCACGGCGCCTTCGCGCCCCCCGGATGCCAGGCGCGATGCGCCTGGAGCGAAGGCAAGCGTCGTGACGGGTCGAACATGAAACTCCAGAACGCCGGGCCGCGTGCCTTCTGGCCCCTTTCCCCGGAAGCTCCAGACCGTTACCGCCTCCCCACCGCCGGTGGCCAAAAGAGTGCCGGTATCATCAAAAGCCAGGGCCGACGGCTTGGTGGCATATCCAAACATTTCGGAGTCCTGCCCCGTGGAGCGGCGCCAGAAATGCACCGAGTTGTCCTGGCTGCCACAGACCACAATACCCCCGTCCGGGCTCAGTACCATCGACACTAAGGACCCCTGCCACTCCAGCTTCTGGCGAAGCTCGCCGGTGGCTGCGTTGAAGAACGCCACTCGACCGTAACAGGCCGTCGCCAGCTCCCTTGCGCGCGACCAGGCGATGGCGCTGACGGTGCTGGGATGCGCATCAGAGCGCCAAACCTCCGCGCCGTCCGCGTCATACACGTAAACCTGCCGGGAGCAGGAGGCCGCCAATCGTTGGCCGTCCGGCGACCACGCCACGTTTTCCACCCAACCGCTTCCGACGTCGATAGCCCGGCTTACCTGACCGTCGACGGCGCTCCAGAGCAAGACTCGGCCGTCCTGGCCGGCCGTGGCGAACGCGGTTCCCTTTGGGTGGATTGACATCGAGAGCACACCACCATCATGAACTCCGTGCCGCGCCCAGGCGGCCGCGCCGGACTCGCCGGCGAATGCGTAGACGCTACCCGCAGTATCGCCGACGAGCAGCGACTCACCGGCCAGGCTCCACCCCCCGGCAATAGCGTAGTCGCCGACCTCCGCAGACCAGTCCCGGCGAAGAACGCCCTTCGGGGTGCTGACGTCTAAATCAGACATGCTTCGAACCCCTCCCGCATGCTCTGCCCATCGAGGTTGCGGCCGATGAAGACGAGCTGATTGCGGCGGGGCGCGTCCCCCCATTCGCGATCCGGCTGGCCGTCAAAGAGCATATGAACCCCCTGGAAGACGAAGCGGCGCGACTCCCCCGCAACGCTGATGAAGCCCTTCATTCGGAAGATGTCCACCCCGCGCTCCCGGAGCAGTTGGCCAAGCCAGGCGTTGAGCTTTTCGGGATCGGCGTCGCCGTCAATCTCGATCGAGATTGATCCCACCGTGTCGTCGTGCTCGTGCTGGGCGACCCAGGTTCGCTCGGCTTCGGTGGGAACCGCCGCTCCCTTGATGCGTTGTGTGTCGGTCTCGGTCTCGGTGCAGGCAGGTTCGGAGCAAAAGTTGCCCCCCAGTTTGAAAGCCGCTCCATCCGCGTTCCTCAGTTGGAGATCTAATTCCTCCGCGAGGTGCTGGGTATAGAGGCCAACCCGCCCGGGAGTACCGACCTCAAAGAAGAAGGTCTTGCGTCCTGGAGAATCGAGCCGGAGGCGCACATGCTTTCCGATCGGAATCTCTTCCCCTGGATGAATGCTCTCCGCAGGTTCGGCGTACTGCCGCACACACCACTCCGCACTCTCCCGGAGGGCAGCGTCATCCGCGCCCTGGCCGAGCACGGCGACGAGCGACATCGCCGGGTCAGGGCCATCGGCGAGGCTGAGTTCGTAGCGGCCGGTATCGAGCGAATAGACTCCCGTCCATTCGAACGGATACTCTGGTTCAAGGAAGGTGGGACGACGCTCGAGCACTTGGTCCAGGTCGAAGGCAGCGAGGTCCAGTACCGTGTCAACGGGTACGTTCGCCCGCTCGCTGCGCACGACTCGCGCCATTCGGTTCATGCCCCGGAGTCGAGCTTCCAGACTGTCGAGGGCCTCTCCGTTGACGAGGTCCGTCTTGTTGAGCACCAGGACGTCGGCGAAGGCGATTTGCTCCGTGCTTTCGTCGCTTCGGCCGAGCTGTTGCTCGATGTGGGCCGCATCGACAAGCGTGACGATCCCGTCAAGGGCGTATTCAGCGCGAAGCTCGTCGTCCATGAAGAACGTCTGAGCGACCGGACCAGGGTCGGCGAGCCCGGTGGTTTCCACCAGTACATAATCAAACTTGTCGCGGCGCTTATTGAGATTGTTGAGCACCCGAATCAGGTCGCCGCGCACCGTGCAGCAGATGCAGCCGTTGGACATCTCAAAGACCTCCTCGTCAGCGTTGATGACGAGCGCCTGATCGATGCCGACTTCCCCATACTCGTTCTCGATCACGGCAATGCGCTTGCCGTGCTCCTCAGTCAAGATCCGGTTGAGCAAGGTTGTCTTGCCAGAGCCGAGGAAGCCGGTGAGGATAGTGACAGGTACTTTGTAAGCGGTGTTCATATAGAATCCTCCTTATGAATCTATTGATACAATGTATCTATTAGAGAGTGAGTTAGCCATAATACACTGACGAAGCGGTCGCTGTCAATCAGGCGAAGGTCAAGGTATTATCAGCATTTGTTGGTAATGGATCAGAATAGGAGAGAATCGGTGCGCCGGCTTGGCGGGAGGAGTCGGGATGGCGCGACAAAGGGTTTACCGGAAGGACTGGCAGCGTCCCCGGTGCGGTTCCAATTGGCTCCCCAGGTATGGCAAGAGGTATGGCAAGTCCCTGGGCAAGCAGACCTACCGTTGCGGGCCGTGCTTGTACCACTTCACCGAAGGCGCCCCGCGGCCGCACCTGGCCCCGGCGGTCCAAAGCCGGGTGCTGGCGTGTTATACACCGAGGAGATGGGCTTGGCGTCCATCGGCAGCGGCGGTCTATGGACTGGTTCAAAAAAGCCCGGGCCGCCGGGGCCCTGATGCTCCGCCTGATGCGAGAACGGGTTATTGGGCGCCGGAAGCCAGCCCGGGTCATCGCCCTGGGTGAGCTGTGGACTTGCGTGGCGCCCGGCGCCAGGGGAAGCGGCGGGAGGTCTGGATTTGGACGGCGGTTGTTGAGGAACCCGATGGCCGCCGGTGGGTGGATTTTACGGCGGGCGACCGGAGCGAGGCCACTTTCCTGCGGCGGTATGCCCGACTGCCGGAGGCGGAGTTGTACCGGAGCGACCATTATGCGGTACAGGAGTGGCTGCCCCGGGACCGGCACCTGGCGAAGAAGGGCGGGGCGGTGAACTGGAACGAAGAGCGGCACTCCCGGCTTCGGGATAAGCTGAAGCAGTTGCAACGGCGAGCCGAGGGGTATAGCAAAAGCCTGCGGATGTTGCGGGATTCCCTGGCCTTGGTCCGCCGGCGCTTGGGGCTGATTTAATACCAACAAACATTGAGAATACCGATCACCTTTTGGCCTGACATTGTATCCGAGTCATCGTAAGGTATATTCTCTCGGGTAAGGCTTCCCCCATTCAAAGGCAAGATGTCGGAGACATCAAGTCCATCCCCACGTGTGCAGGGAAACCACAGAGACCGGGAGTTTATACCATCAGGTTACCAGAGTTGCCGGCCACCGCAAAGATAGCTGCCGCCAGCCTTGGTCAGACCCCACCCCAAACCGTCAGCACAGTGCCATAATGACGCCAAGGGGCAAAGCCGAGTTATGACCCTGAATGAAACAGAAAAACACCGCCTGTTGCAGACACTACGGGAGGACCCGTACTTCCTGGCGGAAGTGCGTAGCCTGATCCTGACGGCCGAGCTGGTGCAACTCCCCCATCGGTTTGCCGAGTTTGCGCCCAGGTAATGGACTTCATCCAACGACAGGAGGAACTGAACACCCAATTTCTGGCCTTCATGCAACGGCAGGAGGAGTTCAGCGCCGAAGTCCGCACTTTCATGGTGGAACAGAAGGAGTTCAACCAACGGCAAGAGGAATTCAACCAACGGCAGGAAGAAACCAATCAATCGGTCAACGCCCGGCTCCAGCGGATTACCGACGACCTCGGTGACCTGAAGGGACAGGTGGCCGGGCGTATCGTCCGGGAAATGGCCGACGACATCGCGGAACACCTGGGCTTCGAGATCGTCCAACTGCTGAACGGCCAGGACCTCCGGCAGATGCTCCGGCAGCAGCAGCCCGACGACCTGCCCTCCGGAGTGCGGTGGAGCTTCTACCACGCTGACGTGGTGGCCCGGGTCATGGACTCCGATGGCAACGAACGATTCATCACCGCCGAGGCCTCCTACACCGCCGACCGGCGGGACAGCGACCGGGCCCTGCGGAACGCAGCCCTGCTCACCCGGTTCACCGGGGAGTTGGCAACCCCGGTGATTGCCAGTCTCCGCAACGACTATGAGGTGGCGGAACTGGTGGAAGAGCAAGTCATTCTCTGGTACCAGTTCGAGGCCCGGGACCTGACCCCGACGTAACCTCTGCTCCAATGCCAGGGGAACGAACCAGCCCTGGGGGAATTGAGCTCCCCGGGGCTGGTCCGTTCCGGCGCCCCCTTGACCGGAAGACCCAGATACCGGGGAGTTCCAACCCCCCATCTACCAAGCCACGCAATCCAGACCACCCGCCCCGGAATGCCGAGCGGAGACGCGGAACGATCCCTGTACGACCTGCTGCTCGCCACTATTGTTCTGCAACTGTAGTATTGGGCCCCGGAGCCGCAAGGCGGCGGGCGATTGGTACGCGAGGGAAGCATAGACCTGGACCGGAGGGAGTCTGCAAGATACTGAACATGATTCGCGCCGGCATTGGCCGGCGCGATTTCCAAGGCAGGCCGCGGCAGAACATCCAGAACAGCGTCCCGGCAAAAGCTTTCCAGACAAAACAATGCGAAGATTCGCCCCAATACTGGCCCGACGCGACGCTTTGGAGCCTTAACCGGAACAAGGATGGCGCCTGGCTCGTAGAGTTCAAGTGCGCCGCGACCGGCGTGCGCTTGAACTCACTCTTGAGGCGGTTGCAACCGGAATGTCCCGATTATGGAACCGACATTCGGTCCCCACCACAACATTTACAACATGAAGGCCGATACCTTACAGTATTACCGACCCCGAAGAACCTTCTAAAAAAACCGGCGCCCCGGCGACACCCAAGTCGCCCCGGAGGTATCGACCCAATGAGCAACCTGACACCACTGTTAATCGCCTGTCCTCCCCGCCCCATCCAGCAGGCCGGCGACCAGTACGCCGCCGACGTCATCCGCGGACTGGAAGAAGAACTCGCCTCCGAAGCCACCGCGGCCGACTTCCTGGAAACGACCCACCTGACCAGGGCCACCGCCGACTTCCTGCGGGTGGCCCTGGACCGCGTCGCCCTGGGACGCAACAGCACCAGCCCCTCCGTTTACCAACTGTACAGCCGCTACGGCGGTGGCAAGACCCACAGCCTCCTGCTGCTGGCTGCTGCGGCCAAGTACCCGCACCTGAGTTACTGGCGAGAAATCGCCCAATGTAAACCGGTCGCGGCCAGGGTGATTGCCTTCGACGGCGAAAAACACAACGTCGTCAACGGCACTGAACTGGACGGACCGGGCAACCGGGCGCGAAGCCTGGCCGGCTACCTGCTGTACCATTTGGGCGGCCCAACGGCTCTGCGCGACTTCGGAGAAGGCGACGAAACCCTGGCCGACCCAGGCTCCGAGGCTTTCCGGCAGCCGCTGGGCGACGAGCCGGTAATTATCGTGATCGACGAACTGGTCCACTACGTCAACCGCGTGAACCAGCGTGCCGCCAGCGACGCCCGAATAAGCGCCGAGGGAGTGCTGACCACCCTCAGCGCCCTGGCCAACGCCGTTGCCAACAGCCCCAAAGCGGCTCTGGTGATCACCACCCCCGAAGACTCCCACGAATTGCTGGCGGAGAGCAATACGTCAACCCCCGGCGACGCCCTCCACACCGACGCACTGGCGTTGCGCGACATGCTGGACCGGATCAACTCACAGCTGGGGCGGGTGATGCACCCAGTGGCGCCGTCCGGCGAAGCCGACCTGCCGGCAATCCTGCGCAAGCGCCTGTTCCACAGCGTGAACGAGGCGGCACGCCAGGACACGGCCAACGCCTATGCCGCCGTCGCCGCCCGCAACGGAAGGTCCAACGGAAACCTGGACTACCAGGGATTCTACAACGCCTACCCGTTCCACTCCTCGCTGCTGAACATCATCACCGGACGCCTTTCCGCCAACCGCAACTTCCAAAGGGTGCGCGGCACCCTGCGGCTGCTGGGCAACACCCTGCTGGAAATGCAGAACGGCAACGAAGCGGCGGCGCTCGTGCATCCCCACCACCTCACCCCTCGCGCCGCCCGCGTCCGCGACGAGGTGGTCAACCGGCCCGGATTCTCCGAACTGGACCCGGCCATAGAAACCGACATCGTAGGACGCAACAGCACGGCCGAGAAAAGCTCCAGCGACCTTGCCGAACCCGCCGCCGTGACCATGTTGCTGGGTACTATCGCCCCCGACAACAGCAACGGCCTCTATGCCGACCAGATAGCCGACGCCCTGCTCTCCCCGGAGCGCGACGACTTCGGCGTCATCGCCAACGCCATTGAGCAGTTTCTGAGCCGCGCCATCTACGTGGACGACAGCCCCGACACCCAGCGCAAGCGTTTCAGCAAAGACGCCAACGTGATGAAGGAACTGCTGGAAGCCAGAGACCGGATCCTCGCCAACACCACGATAATGTCCGACCTGCTCCGGCAGGCAATCACCAGCGCCTACAGCGGCGGCAACCGGCGCAATGACCAGTTTGACGTCCTGGTCTTTCCCTCCCCCCAGTCAAACTTGCCAGACAATCCTGACCAGGCCACGCTGGGCATCATCAACCCGGACCACTGGAACTGGACCGATGCAGGCAACCCGGCCAACGGAATGAATAACCAGGACCTCCTGGACCTGCACCGGCACAGCGCCAACAACGACGGCAACGCCTCCCGCCAGTATCCGAACAACGCCCTGCTGCTGACGGCTCACGACGCCAACCTGAACCGCGTCCGCGAGGACATAGCAACCATGGAGGCCGCGGAGCGGCTGCTGCAAGACACCTCCCGCACCCTGCCCCCGCACCGGCGCGAAACCCTGGAAAACATCCGGGCCGACTCCGAAAAGAACGCCACCACCGGCATCCAGAACAAGTTCTCCCACCTGTTCTCCGCCGGCAACAGCCAACAGCACCAATGGCCGGAACCCAACAGCCACCTGGAACACCGCACGCTGGAATCCCAGACCCACGCCGCCGGCAAGGGCCAGGAAGCTATCCTGCAAGCGCTGGGCGACCTCGTACTGCGTGGCGGCAACGCCGGCCTGAGCAGAAATGCCTGGGCCGGAGTGGGCATCATCGCCAACGAGCGCGGCAGCACAATGGCCGAATTGCGGGAATACTTCGCCCGGACCCCGGACCAGCGGATCATCCTCAACCAGACTGCCTGGCAGGCCCTGATCGCCAACGGTATTAAAATCGACGCCCTGCACACGGCTACGTCCAGCGGCGAGGTGAACCCCACGGGATACGACCCCGACTGGCGGGTCTGGGCAAAAGGTTATGAACCTCAAACCGCCGAACCCGAACCGCCAGACCCGGAACCCAAACCGGACCCGGAACCCGATCCGCTCCGGCCCGCCAACCGCAGCACCGAGTTCACCAGCGGGAAGATGTCCGGCAGAGCTGCCTATCAAGCCGTGAAGCGGTTTATGGCCGACAACGGCTACGACTGGCCCGCCCTGGCGTCCTGCAAAGTAACGGGAACCAGCCCGGCCCTGGCCGACCAGATTGCCAGCATCGCCCAGGGCGACGACAACGGGATTACCCTCACCCTGAGGGCGCAGAACCAGCGGATGCAGGTCGGCATCCAAAACGCCCCGCCCAGCGAGTTCAAGGACTACTCCGCCCCCGCCAGGCGGATGATGAACAAGGCCGGCGTCAGCGCCGCGGACGTAACCGTGCAGTTGACAGCGGACGCCCCCCAGCGTGTGCTGGAGAAGCTGAACAACCGGGACGAAGCCAACATCAGTGTTTCGTTCCGCTAACCCAAAGCGAGGAATCTGCCATGACGCTGATGCGCGAAACCCCCAGGGACCACGGCCTGCTGGTGGACCACGACCCCAGGGGCCACCGGCGCCTGTCGATCACCCTGGCCGGGAAGTCGCCGCGGAAGAACGGCCGCCGCTTGCAGTACGCCACCGGCGCCCGGTACAACCGCAGCTTTCAGCACGTCTCCACCATCCTGTGGAACCACCACGGCGAACGGCTGCAACCCCAGGAGGAAGCAGGACGACAGTACCATCCAATTACCGAAGAGGCCGCGGTGCAGATGCGGCTGCTGCTGGACGCCGTGAGTGAAACCCAACGAGCCGACCGGGCGGAACGTCTGGCCCGCGCCATCGCGGATATGCACCCCTGCGAAAGCAGCTGGTGGTATGCCTGCCACAAGAACCGCAATCGCCCCCGCCGAGTGCTGGAGGCGCTGGCGCTGATGTATGCGTAACCGAGCGCAAGATGCAGTACCGCGAGACCCGGCCGCCAGATTGCCCTCCGCCCAGCGCCTTGAGCATCCCGGAGCAGACGGTGCGGCGCCGATTACTGGAGACCACCACTCCCGGAGCGGGGAGTGGCACACCCCAGAACCGGGAGGAAATGTGGAAGAAATACTCCTGACCCGCCAACCCTCCCCCATCACGGACAACGCCGGCCCCCTGGACGGGGATTATTACATAGCCGCGGCCAATTCCCGCCAGGCACAACCGGAAGACGCAAAACCGCCTCCGCCCTCGGCGGGCGCCGCGCCGCACAACGCCGCCGCGCCCCGCCTGATCGAAAAATGGCTGCCCATCAACGAAGTTTCAATTGAAGCTGTCCGTGAAGGTGGTGCTTTGGCCGGACACCCGCCAGTAAACCAGCTCCACGTCTGGTGGGCGCGCCGCCCTTTGATTGCCTCACGGGCTGCCATCGCAGCGTCCCTTCTGCCAACCGACGCGGACAGGAGCCAGTTCCTAGCCAACATCGGAACGACGACTGAGGTCGTCGTCACCCGCCGCAAAATGGACGCCATCAAAGCCGAAGGCAGGTGGTCGGACATATCCTTCCCCAACAAACGCGCCTTTCTACACAACCCAGACTTTCTGACCGACGACGGGGCAACCGCGCCCACCGTCCTCGACGTAACCGCTGGCGGCGGCTCCATCCCCTTTGAGGCCGGACGGCTGGGGTTCCGCACCATCGCCAACGAGCTGAACCCCGTCGCCTGCCTGATACTCCGGGCCACCTGCCAATGGCCCCAACGCTACGGCTACTCGCTGCTGGCTGCCTACCGCCAGTGCGCCGCGGCCTTCCAGAGCCGCGTCAACGAACTGCTGGCCGACGTGTATCCCCCCGAGTATCCCCCCGACTGCGCCAGCGGCAACTGCCCGCACCCCCAGCGCTACCGCTGTAACGAGGACTGCGGCGACGAAAAAAATTGCAACCATAAGAAATCAGGTTCTAAAAATCACGTCGCGGTGCGCGCCCAGAGATACGCCCAAACGTATCTCTGGGCGCGCACCGCGCAATGCCTGGAATGCCGTATCGAGATACCCCTCAGCCCCAACTGGCGGCTGGACAACAGCGGCACCGGGATGCGCGTGGAACCCGTCGGAAACCGGATCGAACTCCGCATCGTCCACGACCGGCAAGCCTGCTCCGACTGCCAGAGCGGCGCTAAAAGCTGCCACCTAGCCGCCCTCTACCCCAATCGGAGCGTCAGCGAAGGCACGGTGAAAGGCGCTATCGCCACCTGCCCCGCCTGCGGCAGCACCACGCCCAGGGGCTACCTGGCCCAAGAAGCGCAGGCGGGGCGAATGGGCCACCGGCTCTACTGCGTCATCTATCGGGACAGTTGGCAAGACTTGACCCAAGGCGGCAAGCCGAAGAAACGGGAAACCACCGCCCGGGTGTTCGCCGAACCGGAGGAACGGCACTTCACCAATGCCGCACACGTTGCTAGGGGGTGTCGTCAAAGTAATTTAGTCCAAATGACCATCGCCCGAATCTGGCAGATGGCCAAGTAGGAAAGGGAGTTCTTGGCATACCGGGTTGCCACCCCCCGCCACTGCTTGAAGTCCAGGAAGCCGTTTTCCACCAGGTGGCGCAGCTTGTACAGCGCCCGGTCATACTCCCGCTTTTCCCGGCGATTGCTCTTGGGCGGTATTACCGGGTTCATGCCCAACTCCGAGGCCGCAGCTATGATTTCATTGGTGTCGTAGGCTTTGTCAGCCAGCAGACACTCCGCTTCGATGCCTTCAATCAGGGGCAAGGCTTGGGTGCAGTCCGCCGCCGTGCCTCCGGTCACCATTACCCTTACCGGCATTCCGTGGGCATCCACCGCCAGATGCAGTTTGGTGTTCAGCCCCCTTTTGTGCGGGCGATGGCCTGGCTTCCGCCCTGGGCCCCGGCGCTGTGGGGATGGGCCTTGATGTAACTGGCGTCAATCATCAACCATTCAAAATCAGGATCGTCGACCAGGGCATCCAGCAGCATGTCCCATACCCCTCTGTCCCGCCAGCGGCAGAAGCGGCGGTGGGTGTTCTTCCAATCCCCATAGTCCGGGGGCAGGTCCCGCCAGGGGGCGCCGGTGCGCAAAATCCAGAACACGGCGTTGAGAAAGAGACGATTATCGCAGGCGGGCCGGCCCGTCTTGCCCTTGCCGCCTGGGAGAAGGGGGTCCAGGACTTCCCATACCCGGTCTGAAATATCGTGACGCCGGTGCGCCGGCACTGCCATTGCTGCTGACATAGCCCAATCCTGCTACACTGGTTGCAATGTCAGCTTATCATCACACCCTTACTTTGACGACACCCCCTAAGGTATTGGCCCAACTATGGCCGCAATGGGACGTGGAGGACACCCTGCCTACTGAGGCAGTGCCAATCGGCAACGATCAACGTCCCCACACCTACGGCATGAAACAATGGGTGAAGATGTTCAACCCGCGCCAGCAATTGGCCCACGGCTATTGCGTGCCGGCCTTTCGGGAGTTGGTGGACGCCGACGCGGACGCCGGGCGGCTGGACGACCGCCGCCGGGCGGCCTGGGGCTACATTGCGATAGCACTGGACAAACTAATCAGCACGAATAGCCTGCTATGCCGATGGCATCCGAACCGTCAAGTAGTCGCCGGTACATTCGATAGCCATGACTTCGGCATGAAGTGGTCCTACGCTGAGATGGCGGTTACCATCAAGGGCTTGGGCCTTGAGTGGGCTGTGGAAGGCGTCAACGAGGGCCTCGCGGAAATTGTAGCGATGGCCGGCCACCCGAAAAATGCCGCCCGGCTGATGGCGGAAACGGCTTCGGCGGCCCCGCCAACGGAGGTCATAAACGGCGACGCCCGCGATCTGCCCCTGGACGACGCCTCCGTGGACTGCGTCGTCTTCGACCCGCCCTACGAGGAGAACGTCTGCTACGCCGAGCTGTCCGACTTCTTCTACGTCTGGCTCAAGCGCACCGCCGGCTATGTGTTCCCGGAGGACTTCACCGACTACCTGACGGAGAAAGACCAGGAAGCCATCGCCAGCCCGGCCCGCTTCAAAAGCCAGGCTGCCAGGGGCCAGTCGGCCAGGAATCTGGCCCTGGCGGACTACCAGGAAAAGATGGCCGAAATCTTCGCCGAGTGCCGCCGGGTCATCAGGGACGACGGAATAATGACGGTAATGTTCAACCACAAGTCCACCGCCGCCTGGGATGCCCTCACCGTCGCGCTGATCAACGCCAATTTCGCCATCACCCGTACCTGGCCGGTGAAAACGGAAGCCGAGTCCAGCCTCCATATCAAGGACAAGGCCGCCGCCCGCACCACCATCCTGCTGGTCTGCCGCCCCCGAAAGGAAAACCCGTTCCCCAAGCCCTGGCACGAGGTCGAGCAACTAATCACCCAGGCGGTGCAGGAAGACATCCAGGACAACCTGGGGCCGGCCGGCCTGCGTCCCATCGACCTGTACCTGAGCGCCTTCGGCCCGGCCCTGCGGGTCATCAGCGAAAACTGGGGCACCGAGCGCGAAAGCAACAACCCGGAACGCCCGAAAGCGCCCTTTCTGGTAACGCCCACCGACGCCTTGCAGGTGGCCCGCCGGGAGGTCAGCCGCCACCGCGCCCTGGAAATCAGCCGGGAGTGGGCCAACAACCCCGTGGACGCCGCCACCAAGTTCTACATCCTGGCCAAGGACGCCACCGAGAACGACACCCTGCTGTTCGATGAGGCCAACCTGCTGGCGCGGGCCATCGGCGTCCGGCTGGAGAAGAATGACCTCGCCATGAAGCGCATCGCCAGATTCAAGGGGGACAAGGTATCGTTGCTCAGTGCCCGCGACCGCCTGGCGGCCCGGAACATCGGAGAGGACCTAACCCCCGGCTCCGCGCTGGACACGGTCCACACCGCCATCGCCCTGACCGACCGGCGCAACACGCTGGACGCCCGGCAATGGCTCGCCCAGCGCCGCCACGACCCCCGGGACGGACCGCTCCGCGCCACCCTGGAGGCCCTGATCCGCACCACCCGGCCGGGCCACGACGACTACCAGGCGCAACGCAACCTCTGGCAAGCGCTCTACGGCGAAGCAGCCCCGCAGCCAACCTCGGTGCAGGGAGTACTGCTGTAGGCCGCCAGTAGGCAAATAGAATAAGGCAAATAGAATAAGAAGGTTGACGTCACCGATGACAAAATCAGAGGAGCGATGCGCCGTGTCCCTCAACGACCTCGACCTGAAGCCGGTCTATAATCATAGCAACTGCCCGGATCTGATCGCCGGGCTATATGAGCCGCTGCTGGCCCGAGCCGTCCGCTACGACCGTACCACCTACACCTTCACGTCCAGGGGGCTAATTGCGGCAGCCGTCGGCGCCGCTGGCTTGATCCGCAACGGCGGGCGCATCCGCCTCATCTGCGACCACAGCATCCGGGAGGATGTGCTCCAGGCCATCCACCGCGGTCAGTTGGATGCAGAAACAGTCCTGCAACAGACGGCCCGCCGCGAAGACCTGCTGCTGACCGAAACCGCCGACATCGCCGACCGCAACCACCTGGAACTGGCCTGCTGGCTGGTCGCCAACGGAATAATGGAGGTGAAGGTCGCCATCCGGGGCGACCGCATCTTCCACAACAAGAGCGGCATCGTGGAAGACGCCCACGGCAACCGCGTCGCCTTCGCCGGCAGCCTGAACGAAACCCTGTCCGGGTGGCGGTATAACTGGGAATCCATCGACGTCTATACCGAGAGGGAGGGCCCGGCTCACCTGGAGGCCCGGGATGCCGAGTTTCAAGACCTCTGGGCCAACCGGGCCGCCGGATTGAAAGTCATCAGACTGCCAGGCTACTACCTCGACTACATCGTGGAGCGGGCGCCGGCGTCCCCGCCGGAGATTAAATCAATCCAGGAACAGCGCAGCAGGTACACGGTCAGGGACCAGGCGGTCGCTGAATACTGGCAAAGCATCTGTAACGCACTGGCAAACGACCCGGACAGCACGGCGGCCACCATACCAACCACCCTCTGGCCCCACCAGGAGCGGTTCCGCCAGCAGAACATCCACAACGACGCCATCCGACGCCTGATTGCCGACGAAGTGGGGCTTGGCAAGACCCTGCAAGCGGGCATAGTCCTCAAGACTCGCCTCAATCAGGGCAGAGCAAGCCGCGCCCTGATCATCGCACCCAAGGCAGCGACCAGGCAGTGGCAGGACGAACTGCTGATGAAATTCGCCGTCGACGCGCCAATCATAGATTCCCACGGACGCTACCACCGCAACGGGCGAACCGACCCGGGCCGCAAACCGCCCTGGGACACGCCCCTGGCCATAGCCGGACACCAGTGGCTGGTAAGAAACACCGAAGAATTCAGCTCCACCTGCGGCGAGTACGACATCATCATCGTTGACGAGGCCCACCGAGCCCGTTTTCGAAACGTTGACCACGAACCGCGCCGTGAGCCCAACAAATACCTACAGCTGCTGCGCCAACTGTCGCGCCGGACCAGGGAACTCCTGCTGCTCACCGCAACGCCCATGCAGCTCAATGAAGTGGAGCTGTGGGCCTTGCTGGAACTGCTGGAACCCGAGGGGTGGCAGGCTGGAGAGTACCGTCGCTTCTACCAGGACGACCCGCCCGACCTCGCTGAGTGGAAATACCGGCGCGACCTGTGGCGCAGGGCAAACCCGCCGGACCCCGGCGACTTCCTGCTGTCCAGCGATAACGACGACTACGTCGCCGAAAGCTTGAAAGACCCAGGTGCGTTGCAGGCCACAATGGACCTAATGCAACGAAGTTCGCCAGCCAAACGGCTGATGAGCCGTTATACCCGCGACCTGCTACGCCAGTACCGCCGCCTGGGTCTGCTGGATGCTCCCGTACCGCAACGACAGGCGCGAGACGTGGTGATCGCCATGACGCCCCCGGAGCGCGCGCTGTATGACGACATCGAGGAACTGGTGCGGCAATGCTACGCTGGCCGCGGCATCACGCCCCAGTCTCTGGGATTCATCAAAACGATTTTTCGCAAGCGGCTCGGCTCTTCAACCAACGCCTATGCCCAGACGCTGCGCAACGCAGTCAACCGCATTCCGCAGGACGCCGACGACTGGATGACCCTGCTGGACGATGCCGACCTGGACGAACTCACTGACCGCGAAACCGACGCCTTGAACCACGCAGCCAGCCTTGACACACTGCTCAAAGCCGCCGGCGAAGCCGAAAGGCTGGCTCAGCAGGACAGCAAACGCGGTCGACTGACCGGTGTCATAGCAGAACTCCGCGAGCAGGGCCACCGCCACATCCTGCTCTTCACGCAGTTCCGCGACACTCAGAGTTGGCTATCCGAACACCTGCGACGGGCCGGACACTACGTGGCTGAACTATACGGGCAAGATGGATACCCCGGCGACCGCAGACGCCGGCTGGATGAGTTTCGGCAACAGGAGCAAGGCATCCTGATCTGTACCGAAACGGCCTCGGAGTCCCTGAACCTCCAGTTCTGCTCCTCGGTAGTCAACTACGACATCCCCTGGAACCCGATGACGCTGGAACAGCGGGCCGGGAGGATCGACCGCATCGGACAGGAGCGCAGCGTAGTAGAAGTCGTAAACCTGTTCTACCAGGATACCGCGGAACACGACGCCTACAAAGCGGTGGAGAAACGGTTCAAAGACATCACGGACAACGTGGGCGCCTACCCGCCGATAATCGCCGCCAATATACAGAGCATCATCCGGGATTACCGGGACCCGGACGCCGAGCTGGACCAGATAGCCGCCCGCAACGACTTCGACATCAACCGGCTCAACGCGGAGTGGAACAGCAGGAACGCAGCCCTGACCCCCCGGATCACCATGGACCATCTGGAGAGAGCGCTCCGAGATCCCTCCCTCCTCCCGGAGGGCTGGCAGGCGAAACACGTCGGAGGGAAACACTGGAAGGTCAGATCCCCCCGGAACCAGACCAGAAGGGTTACGACCGACGCCGAGTCATACCAGGCAGCGGATGGAAGGCTATGGTGGTGGCAGGGCCCGTGGGAATAACTCCTGCTTCCAGGGCAAGCTCCGGCTTGCCCCCCAGGGTTTCCCCGCCCCTGCATAGCGTATATAATTCCCGTACCGAACACCTTAACACCCCAACAACTCCCGAGTAGAACGAACTGCCGAAGGACATACGAGCAACGACATGACCACCATCAACGACATAACCGACCTGATCCGGCTCCTCCGCGAAGACCCGACTTGGACCGAGACGCTCCGCAACCTGCTACTGACCAAAGAACTGGTGGAACTACCGGAAACCCTGTCCGCCTTCGTAACCGAAACCAGGGGAAACTTCCGGACGGTGAACCAGCGGCTGGAATCCCTGGAAGCCGGCCAGGCCGAGATGCAAGCCAACATAACCACACTACAAGCCGGCCAGGCCGAGATGCAAGCCAACATAACCACACTACAAGCCGGCCAGGCCGAGATGCAAGCCAACATAACCACACTACAAGCCGGCCAGGCCGAGATGCAAGCCAACATAACCACACTGCAAACCGGCCAAGCCACACTGCAAGCCAACATAACCACACTGCAAACCGGCCAAGCCACACTGCAAGCCAACATAACCACACTGCAAGAGGGCCAGGCCACCATGGGCGGAGACCTCAGCCGCCTCAGCGGACGCGACTACGAGACCCGCGCTGCACGCCGCGCACCTTCACTCGCCGCTGACCACTTCAACCTCACCCGCATCGAAACCCTCTTCACCACCAAAAATCCCGAGCGCCTCGACGCGCTGGCCCTGATCTCCCAGCTACAGGGAGTCATCACCCCGACCGAAAACCAGGAGGTTACCAGCGCCGACCTCGTCCTCCGGGGCGAAGGCCCCGAAACCTCCGACTTCCAGCTGCTGGCAGAGATCTCCATAACCGTCCAGGAAAAGGACCGCGCCAGAGCCGTCCACCGAGCCGCCATCCTCGAAAGGGTCACCGGGATCAGGACCAAGCCAATCCTGATCGGCACCGTCATAGAAGATGGACTGGATATCGGGGACATCCTGTTCCTCCAAGTCCCGGACATTGGCTGACCCCACGCTCAACGCACCCTCAAAGCCGACCACGCTCACCGGAAACGCAACCCCACGCGGAAACGAGCCCTCTCCGTCCTGGATCTGATGCCGGTATCCCGAATGAAGGAGGTCACAGGCTCGTCGCAGGCTTGGAAGCCCTGGCGGCGGCGGGGGCCTTCTCCCTCACCTGCTACGTCGGGAAGAAATTGACGATTTCACCATCCCGCACCGGGAACAACCAAAACGCGCAACCAAAATCCATCTTGCCATAGTCCGTTTTCCCACTCAGTCCCCCGGAGTGCAGAGTGACGGAATCGCCTCGCCGCCAGGACTCGCGCCCCGGCAGCAGAATCCTTCCAACACCGGAAACCCGCCGGCAACAACCAGAGCATCCAGCCCCGCCCGACTCCACACCCCCCACCACCAGGACCCAGCCCCAGAAAACGCCACACCGCTGACCACCAGACACCGCCGCCAGGACCAGACCACCCGCCGCCACCAAAAAATCAAAGCGAGGAACTGAAACCGCCAAGCTGCAAATTCAAGCCGGCGACATCGCGCCGCCCAACCACCTTCCCCACCACGACTGGTGGCTGGAAATCCATTGGAACCAACTCCTCCAACCCGGCCGGGATGAAGCCGAACTGGAAAGTTTCTAGCCCGCCGCCCCCGTTCCCGCCGCCCCCGGGCTGGGAAATAATCGGCTGGGAGTACCACGGGGACAAGGACGCGAATTTCCTCCTCACCCTGTACTTCTCCCCGCCGCCGTGGACCCGGGCCCTGCGGGAAACCACCCTGACCATCGGACCCGAACCGCTGCCCTTGATTGACCGACTGGACGAATGGGAGAACCTGGTCAGCAGAGCCCTGGAGAACCCCCAGCCGAGAGCCTGGTATCTGACCGACCTCCGACACCGGCACAACCCGACCTCGGCCGAGTGGCAGGGTTTCCGGCCCCGGGGCGAACCCCCCCACTGACGACCGCACCAACGCCATCCTGGATCCGGAATCTGAAGTGTTTGTCTGGGTGGAAGACCACTTCGCCGACGCCGGGAACCCGGCATAGCCAACCAGAACGCTGGACTCCCCGCCAGCAGCGCGACCTGGTCCGACGCCAAGAGGCCGAGGGTTCTGCCAACCCCGGTCACGGCCCCCTGCCCATCGACGCCGCCCGGCCCGCCCGGGCCGGGCGCGACTGCCTGGACTACGTCGCCTGGGTGAAACGAAACGGCACGCGCCTGCCCGAAGGCCGCGGCGGAAATCCCGAACTCGAGACCTGGACCTGCGATACCGGATACGGGCTGGGCTGGCGGGACCTGGCGGTCTCCCTCCACCTCGGTGTTGCCGCCAGTTCCCCCCGGAGAACCTGGCAAAACCAACTGGCCCAAAACCAGGACCTGCTGGACCGGTTGGCGGAGTACCGGGTGGTCGTCGCCCGCCTGGACCGGTTCGGCCCGCATCTCTGGAAGGAGACCTTTCCCTTCAACCAAAAACGCATCGAAATAACCGGTGGATAGCCGGCGTCGGAACCAGAAAAAAGGAGCCGCAGGAAGCGATGGAAGCAACAAGCGAAACTGCAGGCCATACCGGGCGGAAGAACCCATCATCGCCATGCCCACGATGGAAGACCTGTACCGGGAGCTGGCCAGCGCGGCCAGCGACTACGAACTGGACCCGGCGGACACCGGGCCAGCGCCGGCCATCGACCGCGCCGCGCCCTCCCTGAAGGCGGTCATCGCCCAAGTCGTTGCCGCGGAACGGGAGACACCATCATTGTACGGGCTGATCAAGATGCTCGACTTCCAGTTCACCGACTTGGCTGACCGGGGACGACCCTGATGCCGGAGGCGGAACTGAACGTGCTGGAGCAGCGGACGCCGGCGACAAAATCGCCCGGAGCGGCGGAATAAGACGGCTCATTCCCGCTCCAGAGAAATAGACCCCGTGCCGGGAAGAGCGGCCCTGAAACGCCGTTCAGCGCGTTCGCGGCAGACCCGACGCCCGCCCTCGGAGCGAGAACCCCGGGAAAGACCGCTCCAACCGACCCGGAACCAGGGCCGAACCAGGAGAGAATTGAAGATGAGCCACGCCATAACCCGAATGCTACCCCACTGCCGGCCCGGAAAACCGCCGTGCCAGCGAACAACTGAGCCGGCTGACCCCGACTCGGAACCACCTGTGGCTCAGCCACTGAGCGCCGGCCCGAGCCGAAGGCCAAAGCCGAACCGGAGAGCGACGAACGATTCTTCGCGTCGGGCCAATCCTGGGACCGGCAGCCCATTTTTGCCGGAGATGATGACAATATGAAAAACATTGCTCTGATGACCTGCGCTGCTTGCGAGCGCCCGGTCATCCGGGGAAAGGCCTCCCACATTGACCCGCGCCATTTCCTTGAACTGTTTGGCGGTTATCGCCATCGAGCCCGGGGGTGATACACCACGAAGGCCGGCGATTGCCCCTCGGGCCGAAATGCGCCAGAAACGCGAGACACCAAACCGGTTGACGCCGGCGCGAAGTTGCGCCTGGAAAAACGTCCAGCGGAGGAAACCAGCCATGAACCTGAGCATACCCCCAGTCCGCCGGCTGCTTCGCCGCCCGGCGGAATCCCCCCGCCCGGCGCAACCGCTGTGTTTCCAGCCCGCCGGCCCCTCCCGGGAGCTGGAGCTGCTGGCCCGGTCCCTGCGGTGAACCCGGGACCCCGGCAACCGCGCCGGCCGCCAGTGCTCTTCCCCAGCCACCATACCTGAAGGAGCAGAGAGCAACCCCCCATGCCCACATCCGTCAAGACCAGACCCCCCACCCGGTCAACCCGAAACCGTCCCGCCCCCGGCTCCCGACAACAGATTGAGGCGGAGATTACCAACCGGATCCTGAAACTTCTGGATCAGGGCCAGCTCCTGCCCTGGGAGCCGGGCTGGAGCAACTCCCGCCACGGCGTCCCCATCAACCTCAGCAGCGGGAAACCCTATCGGGGAATCAATCACTGGATGACCCTCCTCGGCCAGAAAGCCATGGGCCACGACGCCCCCCGCTGGCTCACCTGGCGCCAGGCCGCCAGCCGGAATGGACACATCCGCCAGGGCGAATCCGGCATCCCCATCGTCTTCTGGAAACCCATTGCCCGCCGGCCGGAAACCGGGCCGGCGGAGTCCGACGACGCCAACGCCACCCCGGAGGTGATCACGCTGGAATCGCCCGGGTCCCGCCGCCAGAGCGATACCTACTCCCTGCTCCGGTCCTACCGGGTATTCAACGTGGCCCAGACCGAGGACTGCCGGATACCGCCCCTGCCACCGGAGGAACTGCGGGACTACGACCCCATCGCCACCGTCCAGGCCATCTTCGCCGGCATGCCCGGCCAGCCGACCATCGAGACCTACCGGTTGGCCAACCACGCGCCCCACTGCGCGCCGTCCGAGGACACGGTGAGAGTTCCCGAACCGGGCCACTGCGAGCAGGTCGAGGACTATTACAACACCCTGTTCCACGAACTGATACACTGCACCGGACATCCGAAAACGGCTGAACCGCTTCGACTTGGACGCCAACGCCCACGACCGGCACGCCTACGGCCGGGAGGAACTGGTGGCGGCCATGGGATCGGCGCTGCTGGCTGAATTCGCCGAACTGTCCCCCGGGTGGTGGGGCGGGATGCCAGCTACCTCCGCCACTGGCGGGACGCGATCCACGCAGACCAGTCCATGGTCATCCGGGCCGCCACCCTGGCCCAACGGGCTGCGGGCTGGATCCAGGGTCTGTCGCCCCCGGAGTTCATTCCAGAAGCTCCGGCCGGCTGAGCCCGGCTTCGGCGCCGGGCGCGCCCAGCTTCAGGCAGCGGGAACGGACCGGACGGCGGTGGCGGCAGGTCCCGCCGGACGCCCCCCGGTGGAAACCGGCCCTCCCCGGAAGGAGCGGCGCCCTATTCTCTAACTGGAAAGGTGTTGTATCATAACGGCAACGCTAGCAGGAACGAGGCCGAAATCAGCAAGCGAAGCAAGACGCCATGACCACCGAAAACCGAACCCTGCCCGAGCGGGTGTCCACCCTGGAAGAGTCCTACCAACACCTGGCGACGCGGGAAGATGTCGCCGACCTGAAAATGTATATCACCGAAAACATCGCTAGGCTGGAGACCGCCAACACCAATCAGGACGCTCGCAACGCCGAGAACTTCGCCCGGCTAGAAACCCTCATACGCCAAAACCAGATTGAAACCATACGCTGGATAATCGGGACCATGATCGCCGTGGCTGCCCTGGCGGTGGCGGCCATCAAGCTACTCTGATCTCCCCGCACCGGGAACTGGAAACCAGCGGAGCAAACTGAAACCAGAGGCCCTCCGGTTGTGGTCCAGCCTGTCTGACACCGAGCGATTGTACGCCGGGAACGAGCTCCAGAGATACGGTGATAGCCTGGCGACTCTGGCGCTGGACCTCCAGGAATCTGCTCCGGAGTGGTCAGCGCGACTGCGCTAGGTGTATATCGAGGGTCAGACTATCATCCCGCTACTGAAAGCGGAACCGGGGCGGCCCTGCCACCGGCCCCGGTTCCGCATGATCCCGGCTATCGTGCCTCACGTACCTGTACGTCAGGGGATACCAGGATACGCCCCGGTGGCTACGGGAACACTGGGCAATGGAGACCGAGACGAGTGGAGAGGAGTAGATGACCACCGCGACCAGGCATGCCGGATACATCGCTGAAGCGAGGAAATGATGCTGAACCGCCCGATTCACCTCGCGATGGAATGGCGCTGCCGGATGGTTCCGTCCCACATCTGCGGCGTCTGCCAGCGACCGAACCTTCCAGAGGACGACGGACAGCCGCCGACCCATTGCCGCCATTGTGGCAGCTGCGGTAGCCGGGCCAGGAGCGCCAACCAGAGATGGCTCCCCGGCCTGCTGGACCGGTTGGGACGCCGTCACCGCTGATCGATTGGCTGAAGTCCGGCCGGCGCGGAATGCCACCACCCCGTCCGGGCGCTGAGCCAGGACGCGGCATATTCCACCACGCCGACCGGTCCCGCCAGGCGGAAGTCCATACCACCACCCGCATCTGGGTAGCTGGGGCCCGCCACCCGGGGAACCGGACATCTCGGCACGAACTGGGGCAACGGCTCGGGCTGGTGGAAGCAGCAGCGCCGGCCCGCCAGTGGGCGCTGGCCGTAACCCGGATCCACCAGGGCCAGAACCCCGGCGGATACTCTGACGGGAAGTTGCCCCATGCTACGAATGTTTCCGATTCCCGACCCCATCCCGCTATGCGCGCGGTGCTGGACACCGACGGTGCGCCCCGAATACCGGGCCGCCGGACCAGACCCAGTAGTTCCGCTATGCCCGCCTTGCGCTCGGTCGACGGCGCCCGGACCGCCCGCCACCGCGGCGTCAGACGACGCAGAAGTACAGTTGACCGGTGTGGACCGTCACAACGACAACCTGGAGAGCGCCACGCCGACCCGGGCGAACGGCGCCAATGCGAACATCAGCCTTACTCGCCCCGTCCAAAGCTCAGCAGCGGGATAACGCACCAACCAACTGAGGAGACCAGAACATGGAGCAACCCAGTCTTGGCGCCGTGAACCTCTCCGGCCTGGACCTGGCCGGCATAACCCTGCGGGAGGCGCGCTTGGTGGGGTGGCGACTGATCGGAGCCGACCTGCGGCGGGCTGACCTGTCCGGGGCGAACCTGCGCAACGCCAGGCTGGAGCGGGCCTGCCTGAGGAACACCCAACTGGATGGAGCTGACCTAGAGGGCGTCGACCTGACCCGCACCGAGCTATCGGGCGCCCGGCTGGCGAACGCCACGCTGTACGGCGCCAACCTGCGCAACACCGACCTGACGAATACCGACCTGCGGAGGGCGGTGGGGGTGAACGTTATTGAATAGGCTGGGTGGAATGCTGATTGACTATTGGCTGGCTGGTGTTGATCGCACCGGCAAGAACCTCGAGGAACTGGCCGGCCTGGCGGCCGCCGAACTGGGTGTCAGCGTAACGCTGGACGACATCACGGCGGCCCTGGTGCGGGCTGAAGCCCGGAGTGGCCGCACACGTGGGGCTGTCTTTCAAGGCCTTCTGATGCTGGTTCCCCGGACACCGACCGGGACCGGGCCGGCGGCGGCTGAACCGCCGCTGGATTGGACAATGACCTGGACACAGCCCCGCTGGTCGGGGATAGACCCACCCGGATTATCAAGCCAATAGTTTCCCCCGCCAACGCGGGGACAGACCGAGCAGGACGCATACAGCGCCCTCGCCAATGTGGAGATAGACCTTGCTAAGCTAACAGATAGCGTGTTCCCCGCCAACGCGGGGCCAGGCATTAAATCGGCGCTCGCCCGGCAAATCAGCTCCCTGAACTGGCTATCCACCAGGGGAAGTGGCTACGCCGTCAGTCAACGACCGGAGACCATCGCCACCCAGCCCCCACCCCGGAGGGAAACCAGACCAACTGGAAAGAATGGTGGCTGGAACAGCGAGAAGCCCGCATCGGCATCCACCGACCCCGGGACCACGACCCCGGGCCGGACCCGGTATCCGAAATCCTGAACCAGCCCATTCGGGACATGGCCTAGGCCGCCGCCCTGGAAATGCCCCGCCACGACGAAATCGCTCAATACCGGCTGGAGCGCCCGCCCAGCCGGAAACAGACCTCCCGAAAAACCCCGGTCCCAGCAGCCGGGAAAAGCCCAACGGCTGAACCTCAGCGACGTGTGGATCGCCGGTCAGGAGATCCGGGAACTGGCCCAGAGAATCGACCTGACCCCAACCGAACAATCCCTGCAACCGCCGGAAAGCCCGGAACAATTGCTGACCGAACTCCGGGAAGCCGGCTTCCGGCCCCGCCAGGATCTGGGAACCATCAGGGAACTGGCCGAACTCCGACAGATTCAGCAACAGGAGGGAATCACCGAGATACGAGTCAACGCCCCAACCGGACAATGGTACGACGGGAAGATTCCGAACAGCTACCGGCTCCACCACCCCCGAACTCACACCTTCCACGTCCCGGCCCAACCCGGCGGGGGCTGATGACGGCGCGGTCCTCGCCGGATGGAACAATCCAAAATCACCACCGCTCCGAAGACCCCCATCCGCCGCCGCCAGCCTGCCCCCCAGGTCGCCCAAGGCGTCTCCTGGTTCGGTCAGTTGCAGGAAAACGGAGAATACCCCCTTTCCCCTGACTTGGGACGGAGAGTACGAAAGCTGCAACTACTGGCAGTTCCTCCAGAGGTACGAACGGCTGGCCCCCCCAAACCCCGGAGGGCATCGCCACCACCCTGGAAAAGGAACGGAAGGAACGCTGACAACGCCTCCGGAAGAAATACCTTCCAGAGGAACCCGAGGAGACCCCCAATGACACCGCAACAGCAGCAGACGAGAACCCCCGCCGGTCAGCGGAGAATCCCCGGGGAGAAAATCGGGCAGGCGGCCCTGTTCTAAAAAAGGCCGCGGCTCCCCGTCACGCCAAAACCTGTCCAACCCGGCCAACGCCGAATATAAAATAATCACGACCTCAGTCACGAAGACTTCAGCAGCAGCCACCCAGCGCAAAACGACCGGAAAGCTCTGGGCAACGCCACCTGTAGTAAACATCACCAGGACCCTGAAGGCGCCCCGGCCGGGCACCCAATCCATGCCGGAGCAACGGACATGAAAAAAGGGGACAACAGGCCCCGCAGGTAGCCCTTGCCGTACGCGAGCAGGAACAGCCAGAACTGACCATCCTCTTCGGCTCCGCGCCCGGGGTGAATACGACGACCGGAAGTCGGACATCGACATCATGCTGGTACCGCCAGGCGAACCCGACGAGAAACGCCGGCAGCGACCGGAACCGCCGCCCAGGCCCTCGCCCAAAAGGTGTACGGAAGACCGGTGGCAATAGACCTAATCTGGCGCACCCTGGAAGAATTCCGGTTCAACCGGCGCTACGTCAACAGTCTGGAGACCCAAGCCATGAAAGATGGAGTCATCAGGCCGCGAAACCCGGAGGACCACCGTGCCAACCACTACAAGGACTAAGCAAACGAATACGCCTGCGACTGGAGCAACTATCAGGAGCGGCTGCGCCACGCGGAAACCCACTTGGCCGATCCAACCGCAGCGCCCTGGGGCCTGTTGACGAATGCGCTCCCCACACTCCTCGCCAATATGCCACAAAGGAGAATCACAAAATGACGAACGTCACCGACAACTACAATGAGCTGCCTTCAGCGGCTCAACCAGCCCCGGAGGAGCCTATAAACTGCCCCGCCACTCCCGCGGCAATCTCCAGCGCCATTCAGGATCTGATTCAGCAGGCCAACCGAACCGACCTCGCCCTGGACCTGCCGGACGTGGATCTGTCCAATGCCAACCTGTCGCAGACGGACCTGCAGGAAGCCTGCTTGATTGAGGCCGACCTGCGGGAAGCCGGCCTGAGCGGAGCAATCCTGCCGGGAGCAAACTCAACCCAGACCGACCCCGGCGAGGCACGACAGAAGCATATCTCCGGGGAGAGAACATCAGAGACGAACCCCAAGCCCGACCCGACGGTATAATCCGCCCAACTACCAGACATCATCTACTCCGCCCCGCCGGAGCAAACCCGAAGGTATGGACACCAAACCCGGAAAACCCTGACCCCCAAAAGGAGGTGCCCCATGACCTACGCCGTCATCGCCAACCCGCCCCGCGACCCGGAACTCATCACCCAATGGAATTGCAACAACCAGGCCTACAGCAGCATCAGCGACATCGCCTGCTACCTGGAACCGTAACTCTGGACCAGCTGCCACTTCACCATCAGCGAAGCGGGAGAAGCCCGGGACTATCCCCCCGGCTGGTCCGGCAACTCCGGCCAAACCCTGGCCGGAGAAGCGGCCAACCGACTGGGCCAATCCCTGACCGAAGCCATCGTATCCGGCCGGGCCATGCCCCTGGCGCTGGAAACCGCCAGGCGACAGCGTAGCCCGGAAACGCCGGAGGCGGAGACACAACGCGCCGCGCTGACCCTGAGCCAACACCGGCACACCTTTACCCAGGTGCCGAATAACGCCGATGCCCTTCAGATCCATCAACTGGAGGAACCCGGATTCCCCACTAACCGGATGCAGGAATCCCGGGCTGGTACGATAACCCCTGAATCGGGAAAACAAATCCATCCATCCAATTGAGGAGCAGTGGAATATGCGAACCACCCGGCCCATCGAAGTCCTGGACTGCTACGATGGTATTGAAATTTTCGCCGGGCGCGATTCTATCGGAAGCCACTACATCGCCCTGGCAGTTGACGCAACGCCCCAATATGACCGCTACACGGTCGCGGGCGTCACCCCGGAGCGGCTGCAGCAGTTTCGCGCCGGGGCCGTCGACCTCCGAACCCTGCTGCCTGGCCCACCTTCACCCCGCTACCGGAACCGACGCCCCCCACCACCATTCCCGCCATGACGCCCACCGCCATGCCGGAACCAACGCGAACCGTGCCTCCTGCCACCCCCGCCCACTCCCCACCCGACGCCAACGACCGAACCCACCGTCCGACCCAAGCCAACTCCCACGCCGATTCCAGTCAAGCTGCCCCCGGAACTCCAGCGGATCTGGCGCATACCCTTCGGAATGGCGCCAACCAAGTCGGGCCCCCAGGTCCTGACCCTGGACCTCTATGGACCCAAAGCCGGCTGCTCCGAATCCCGGCCCGCCGTGGTTCTGGTTCCCGGCGACGGCTTCCGTCCCGGCGAACTTCACGGACTGACCTGGCCCCGATTGGCCGCCGGAATGGTGGAACTGGGCTACAGCGCCCTGACCCTCAACTACCGGACCACCGCCGACCGGCGCCAACCGGCGGAACGGTTTCGGCGAATGGTGGACAGGGCCCCGGCAACGAAGAACTGGTCTGAAGCGGAAATCATCGCGCTGACCAGCGCCAGCGAGGACACCAACACCGCCCTCCGCTGGCTGGAGCGAACGCCGGGACCCATTGCATCGACCCGGAACGAATTGCCCTGTGGGGCAGTTCCACCGGCGCCAGCGCCGCGCTACTCAACGCCTACGCCCTGGAGACCACCGGCTGCTCCCGCCGGCAGTGCAAGCCGTAATCGCCCGGTGGGGCCAGCTACCGACCACCGAAACCCTGGAGCCGGGAGAACCACCGCTCCTGCTCGTTCACGGAGCACAGGACCGGGTGATCCCGGTGGAAAGGACCCGGGCCCTGGAACGACGGTCCCAGACGGTGGGAACGCCGGTGCAAAGCATCATCCTGGAGGAAGCAGGACACGGGTTTGGCGAGCCCGACAACCACCGGTGGCGGAAAACCGAAGGAGGCCGGACACCGCTGGACCAGATACACGACTTTCTCTTCAACCAGGTGCAGAACCCCGGCGGGGAGGAGAACCACGCCCATCACTGAAGCGGGCGGATCCCGGCGGAGGGAAAACTCTTCACCGGGCCCCATCCCGGAGCCGGAAACGGCGGGTCCCCACCAACGGATTGAACAATGGGGACTGCTCTTACGATTCCTTATCTACCCGTAATCCGGGCCATCCCGCCGACCCGGAGTTGGGAGGAACCGGGAGCGGGTTCCGGCCAACCTAACCGGCCGTCGCCGGCTCCGCCGTCAGCTGGCCGATACGGAACTTCTTGCCGCCACAGACGGCGCAGAGCGCGGACACCGCCTCCCGCCCATTCTTCATCACCACCGGCTGAACCTCCCGGGAATCCGTACGCGTTCGGCACTTCAGGCAATACATTGCCACCGTCATCAGCCCGGAACCTCCTCAAACTTGAATTGCCCGGTGGGGCTATAACACCGGAAACGCCCGGCAGGTTTGACCGCAGCCGGCACAATCACAAAGCCAAATCCTCACCCCGTAACCGGATGAAGCCACCGAACCAACCGTCGCTTCATGCGGCGGCCCCCGACCGAAGCAGATCGCTCCAGCCCGGCGACTCTCAGCCGATACCGGAGGAACCTTGAAACATCCCGGTCACATTCTCGACAACAGCGGAACCCTGGACGCCGCGCAGTTCCCGGAACTGCGGGAGAACTGCTCAACCGAAGTCCCCAACCCGGCAGACCCGGAACAGACGCTCTTCATCTTCCACGCGCCGACGTCAACGACACTCGCACCCGCGTCATCGTCGCCGCTCCCCGCCTCTGCCGCTATGCCACCAACCGCGCCGCGCCCTGCGCCTGTACCGCCTTCCGAACTCCTCTGGACTGCGACTGCCAGACCCTGCCCGGTGACGCCTGCGGCCAATGGTCCATTGCCCTGGAAAACGCCTGCGACGCAATCTATTGCCTCTATGACCAGTGGCCCCACTGCGCCCACCAACGGGAGACCTGCCACGAAGCGGCAATACAACGGAGCATCGGCGAGCAATACGTCAAACAGACCAATGCCATGCCCCGGGAATCCCTGGCCGACGTCCTCTACACCGCCATCGCCGAGGAGCTGGGCGCCAACTCCGGCGAAGCCCCCGACTTCTCCATAACCCGGCGCAGCATCTGTCATCTCCTCGGCGGAAACCCGAAGAACAAGAGCTGGACGGCACCCGGCGGTTCGGTCCTCCGGTTTTCCCGACCGAACCCGACCTGGCTGACCACCGGGAACATGCCATAAACGCTGGACCAGGCTGCCGCAAGCGCTGACCAAGACCCACTCAACCACTACCCGGAACCAATACCCGACGACAGTGGGAAGCGACAACACCACAACATCTGGATATTGCAACACTGCGGTATCAGGATGCCGGCGCGTCATTGCGCCGCAATACAAAAGCCCCGTCCAACCCCGGATTCCCATATCTGGTCCGAACCGGGAAGCTCACGCAGCATAATTGTCCGGTTCCATCAGTCCCAACCGGAGGTCATCGCTATATAGTCATCGGGAAGCCATCCATTCCAAAGGAAGAAAATTCAAGATGCCTCATACCTTGTCCAACGGTCTCATTAGTGAGATGGAATGTTGGCAGCAATACCCCGATAAAGCATGCCCATCCCTGGTTGAAACACGTTGGCGAGAATGCCGCGGTGGTCCGGATTAAACCTCGCTGATGACGGAGCAGTGCTACCGGTCGGCGATTCAGCCCCACAGTCTGCATCGGTCCATCGCCAGAGAGGAGTTCACCGCGCCGGTGAGCGCCCTCCAGCTGTACTCTGTCCGTGCCTTGAAACCCCAGCCCGGAAAAGCCAAACCACCGGTCGGAGACCAACCCTTATCATGACTGCATGACACCCCCCCGCCAGCAACGAACCGCTACCCCCGGCCCAATACTGCCCCAACGGCGGCGAAGTTGTCTCCGGCGCCCAGGAACAGAGATTCTGCGACCACTGCGGCGCCCCGCTGACCAGCCCGCTGGAAAACCGGCCCTGGCGCATCACCACCCGACGAATCATTCTGCTCACCCTGCTCTCCGCCGGACTCTATTATCTCTACTGGAGCTACCTGACCTGGCGGGAGTGCCGGAAACACACCGGTGAAGCGGTCTTTCCCGTCTGGCACGCCCTGACCCAACTGATTCCGATCTATGCCTGGTTTCGGCTGTACCACCGCCTGACCGCCTACCGGGTACTGGCCGCCCGAGCCAACCTCCCCCAAGAGGAACAGACCAGCCTGGGCTGGGGCGTAGCCACGCTGATCCTCGCCGACTTCCCCGGCAACGTCGCGCTCTTCATCGCCCTGCTCACCGGCATCATCACTCCGGTCATCGAGACCGCCAACATCGAACCCGAAATCCTGACCCGGATACTGATCATCGCCGGACTGCTGCACTTGGCCCTCCTGGCCGGCCACCTGGCGGCGCTCTGCTACCTGATGGTACGCCAGCAGCGCGCACTGAACTGCTACTGAAGCACAATCTCCCCGGAGGAGCCGACCACCGCCCCGGTGGGAACCGGAGAAATCTGCCTGACCGCCCTGGGCCTCACGCTATTCTGGCTACCCACTCTACTGCCCTGGTAAACCGACCGGGCCGGGACCCCAACCCCGGACACTCCCCCGACCGTCACCTCCCTCCAGGCGAAACCGACCAACCGCTTCAGCGGAGAACACCGCGCAGCGGCAGGCGGGCCGCCCAACCACAGAGCTACATCACGGCGCATCCAACTGGAATCCAATGAGCGGCAGACGCAACTCAGCCCCATCGGCACACCTGCCTCCCCCATAAACTCATGCTAACAACACCTGCCAGAGGAACACAGCGACTCAAGACGCCAATACTGCTATAATCATCAAAATGGAGAGGACAACCATGAGCACGACAATGAGCGGCGACGAACGCACCCGCTTCCTCCAAGCCCTGAAAGAGAACCCCGAGTTCCGCGATGAAGTGCGCCGACAACTGCTGAGCGACGAATTGCTGGAATTGCCGGACAAGTTCGCCCGGTTCACCGAACACGTCAACCAGTTCATGACCCGCACCGAACAGTTCATGGCGGACCAGCAAGCGCTCAACGCGGACCAGCAGGCAATCAACGCTCGCTTCGAGCAGTTCATGACTCGCACCGAACAGTTCATGGCCGACCAGCAGGCGCTCAACGTCCGCTTCGAGCAGTTCATGACCCGCACCGAGCAGTTCATGGCGGACCAGCAAGCGCTCAACGCGGACCAGCAGGCAATCAACGCTCGCTTCGAGCAGTTCATGACCCGCACCGAACAGTTCATGACGGAGCAGCAGGCGCTCAACGCCCGCTTCGAGCAGTTCATGACCCGCACCGAGCAGTTCATGGCCGACCAGCAGGCGCTCAACGCCCGCTTCGAGCAGTTCATGACCCGCACCGAAAACAGAATGAATCGCATGGAAGACAACATCGGCATACTGAAAGGCAACGCCGCCCGCCGCCTGCTCAGAGACCACCTGGAACTCGTTCTGGAACTCACCGGAACCGACTTCGTCCGAATCCTGTCCAAAAACGACCTGCTCCACCTGGCGCGAAACTCGGGCGAAGCCGATGCAATCCCCTATGGAGAACGCCGCAGCTTCTACGCCGCCGACCTGGTCATCGAAGTCATTGACCCTCAGGGCAACACCTGCTACGTCACCGGCGAAGCCTCCTACACCGCCGACAACCGGGATAGCAGAAGGGCCATCCGAAACGCCGAATTCATGAAGCGGTTTACCGGACATCCCGCCCATCCCCTGGTCGCCAGCGTGAGCAACGACCATGAGGTGCAGGACCTGGTAGATCGGGGAGCCCTCCTGTGGTTCCAGCTGGACGAGCGGGAACTGGAGTCCGACTGAAGTCCGGCACAAGCGCAACGCCCGTCCACAGCAGCCGGGACATCCCCCGGCCACCGGGCCAAGCCGGAATCCCCGGACTTCAGCCAGGTCTGGCAGGTCGATCCTGACCGATGGAGGTACTCTATGCACCACAACATGCACCACAACCGCGTAGCGTTCTGCCTCCAGTGCAACTACTTCCGTACCATTGCGCTCGTCTACAAGCGGTCAGAGAATATGCAGTAATACTGCTTTACCGGCCACACCCTCTATCCAGTCGGCGAGTGCAATCCTGGGGCGCTGCCGACTCTGGAACAGCAGGATTCAAGGAAGTAGCCCTTTATGCCAAAGACGGCAAGGCCGCACCAACATCGGATTGACCGCCGAGGGCGGGGAAGATCCGACACGGCGGGTAGCCCGGAACCAGCCACAACAGTCAGCATCAAATCCGGTTAGGCAGATAGCAATGCGATTCACGCCCGACCAAGCCGTTGCACACCTGAAAGAATCGATTGCGAGCTACATAGAATCGCAGTACCGGATTTCTCATCCGCTCGTGTTCGGAGAGCGGGCAGAGTTGCTTCGCCAGCCCGGAGTAATTGCCCAGGAACCGTTTATCGAAGCAACGCCCGCCTTTGCTCCGGGCCGGTTCCTGCGAGACCTGGAACGTTTATATGCACACGCCATCCCCTCCGGCCTTTCGGAGTTGATGGAACATGGCATCCCCATGGACCGGTTCCCTCTTTATACGCACCAGGAAGAAGCCCTTCGGTCCAGTTTTGGCGACGCCCCAAATCTGCTGGTGGCCAGTGGCACGGGTTCCGGTAAGACTGAGGCATTCGTTTTACCCATTCTGGCCAGGATCATGAAGGAGGCGCAGAACTGGTCTCGTCCCCAAGGTCCCGGTAGCGACGGCTACTACGACCCCTACGAAAGAAAGTGGCAACATGCTCGCCGTCACGAGACCCGGGAGGCAGGGCTTCGGGCCATAATCCTCTACCCGATGAACGCATTGGTCAACGACCAAATGTCGCGTCTGAGACGAATTATAGCCCTGAACGGCTCGTCCGACTGGCAGCGACGCCACCTGAACGGGAACCGCATCCATTTCGGCATGTACACCAGCCTGACTCAGCCAACACGGGGACCGGACAGTTCGGCAAAGCGCCAGCAATTCGCGGAGTACCGGCAACACCTGGGGGAAGAATGGGACAGCCTCACCCATGAATTGCGCGAGACCGGCAACTGGCCCGTCCTGGGCAGTTCCGAGATGCTCTGCCGCTGGGATATGCAAGGCGCTCCTCCCGACATCCTGGTAACCAATTACTCCATGCTGGAGTATATGCTAATCCGGCCCATTGAAGGCCCCGTGTTCGACATCACGCGAGACTGGTTGTCGGGAAGAGAAGACCGAACAATAACGCTGGTTCTCGACGAAGCCCACACGTACACCGGGGCCAAGGGCACCGAGGTCGCTCATCTGGTGCGCCGCCTGAAGGAGCGGCTAGGGATACGGCCTGGGTCCGGCAAGTTCCAGGCCATTGCCACCAGCGCTTCCATTCCGTCTGCTCCAGGCGCTGAAGACGCTTTGAGGAAATTCACCTCGGACCTCTTTGCCGAACCTGCTGAGAGTTTCACAATAATTCACGCCGGCGTTGCAGATGAGCAACTCCCGGTTAGAACCGCCAGTACCCGCTCATTCGCAGCATTCAGCCGTTTCCAGGACACCTTTGTGAGCAGCGACCCCTGGCCTGGAATACGAGAACTGGCTAAATCTCTCGATGCCACGGTGCCTGAAGAGACGCTGGACCCACAGGTAGCCCTGTTTCAGATGTTGGCTAACAATGAGGACCTGAAGTGGGTTAGAGCGAGAACCGCCAGGAACGCCACCAAGTTGTCTGACCTGGCCCAGGAATGCTGGCCCGAGCATACCGGTGCGTTAGATCGGGAACGCGCCACCGCCGGTTTGCTTGCTGCGGGAAGCTTTGCCCGCCCCACGCCCCTACCGGATACTCCGGCAATTCTGTCCATGCGGATTCACGCTTTCTTCCGCGGCGTACCGGGATTCTGGGCCTGCTTGAATCCCGACTGCCCGGAAATTCCGGCGACTTTCCGGGGTGAACGCCCGGTAGGAAAAATCTACACGGACCCGCGCCCGTGGTGTTTAGACGATTGCGGTTCGCGGGTGCTGGAACTTTTCTCCTGCCGCAAGTGCGGGCTTCTCTTTGCTGGAGGCATACCGGACCGCGCCGCCGGGAGCCTGTGGCCATGGACCGACGACTTCAGTGGAGAAGGCCGCAGTGTCGTAGATTATGGGGATTACAAAATCTTTGGCGTGGAACACCCTCGTGGCGACTACCACACGAAATTTCGTTCCATCAAGACCACCCTCACCTGTAGGCCGAAGGACAATTATGCCCGGGAGACTTTCGAGATAAGTCCAGCCACTGACCGAAGGGAAGGGCATGAACTTAGCCCCTTCCCCAACCAATGCCCCAGGTGCCAGAACTATCGCCGTCCCAACGGTGAGCGGGAAATCATCGAGCCACTGAGAACCCGAGGGCCACGGTCAATCTCCGTAGTGGTAGCCGACACCCTTCGGGTACAACCCGGGACTGGGGAAAACGACGGCTCCACTTCCCGCAAAGCCCTGGTGTTTTCCGACTCGCGCCAAGACGCCGCGCTCCTCGCCGCCGACTTGAGAAACGATCACCGGTACGACCTGTTCCGGCAACTGCTGTACCGGGCGCTGCATAGCTGCGCCAAGTGTGGCGGCAACGGAGTGGCGCAGCAGGAGCAACCGTACCGGATTGGCCAAGAGACCAGTGCTGCGGATAGCGTGTGTGCCGAATGTGGCGGTAGCGGATACTCCGAAAAACCTTCTCCCCTATCCTACCGTGACCTGCGCAGCCGGGTAATAGACCTCCAAATAGAGCGGGACATTGATCCCACCGGAGGATACCTGGCTGACCCGTTCAAGAAGCTGAACGATGAGTATGCTCAGGTATACCAAGAGGCTACTATGGCCTTTGACATAGCGGCACGCAGGGAAATCGCTCAGGAAGACTTTGGCCTGGAACCTTTGGGACTAGCCACTTGGTCTGTTTCATTACCGTCAGGGACCGGTCAATTTGAGCCTTTAACTGAGGAAGAAACTCAGTCTTTGCTGCGCATTGTCGCCCGCATCCTGGCCACGGAAAATATCCTGCTACCACCGGAACCCGCCAGGCCGTGGGAGTGGCCCTTCGACGACCGGATGGAATCCTACGAGAAGCAACGAATTATCCCCGGGTATCGCAGGGTAAACAACACTACGGTTCCCTATAACTTGCAACAGAGTCGGAAACTTGGCAGGTATATCCAGGCTGTGGGGCGCGCGCTCCACGCCCAAGGCCGTATTGACGATATTGGGCAATGGCTGAAAGGACTGCAATGGCCTTTATGGAATGCGCTCAAAGGCTTCAAGATACTCGCAAATGCAGGACGTAGGATCAACGATGAAGTACCGCAAGGCATCCGCATAGACGCCTTCGAGTTGCGTCCCATAGTTGACACTATCTTCCGGTGCACCGCCTGTCGTTACGTGATGGGGGAGACGCTTCTGGGCGTGTGCTACCGGTGCGGGCAGACCGCTGAACGGGTGGCTCCCTCCACAATCCAGAATTATTTCCGGCGCTCAGCTTTGTTCGCCAAACCAGGCTCCGGCTTTCCCGATCCATACCCGGTTCACTCCACCGAACACACCGCCGCTATTTCCCGTCAGGAAGCACGTAACATTGAGAGGTGGTTCCAGAACCTGTACCGGACTTCGGAGCAGCCGGAGGACCACCGCATCAACGTTCTTTCCGTGACCACGACGATGGAAATGGGCATCGACATCGGGAGCCTGTTGAGCGTCGGTCTGCGAAACGTGGCTCCTAACGTCGCCAACTATCAGCAGCGCGCGGGCCGGGCAGGACGCCGGGGCAGCGCTCTGTCAACGGTGGTAACCTACGCTCAAGACCGCAGCCACGACCAGTATTACTTCCACCATCCCAAGGAAATAGTCTCCGAACCTCCTCGGGTTCCCTCCCTATACCTGATGAACGAAACCATTGCCAGGCGGCACGTTCGCTCCCTGATTCTTGGCGGATTTTTCCCGGCATGGCTTGTTGCCGGGACTTCCCAGAGCTTATTTGAGGTTTGGGGTACGGAGATCCGTTTCCTGGAGGGGAATGGTCGCGCAGCGTTGGAGAAACAGATCAGAGTCAACCGGAGAGAGTTGCTCCAGCGCTGTGGCATGGTGGTAGATTCATCCCTAACCAGCCAACTGGAAGAGTGGCTGACGGAACTGCCGAATGAAGTGGAGGAAGTCGCCAGGAAAGCCAAGGCCAACAGCGACCTGCTGCAAGCGTTGACGGAGGGTGGACTACTCCCCAAATACGCGTTCCCCGTCGATGTGGTCAGCCTTTCCGTACCGGACGATGAAGCAGAGGAAGACGCATACGAATCCCAGGACTTCTATTCCGGTATCTCCCGTGACCTGCGCATCGCCATTACGGAGTACGCTCCAGGGGCAGAAATAGTGAAGGGGAGATTTCCCAAAACCTATATCTACAAGTCAGCCGGTCTATACGATCCATCAAACCAGAACCCGGATTACAGCCCCGACGAACAACTGATTGAGTGCCGCCGGTGCCGCGCCGTGACGCTGTCATCTGTTGGCGAGCTCACCCCATCCGCCTGCTCCGTTTGCGGGTTTGCTGACTTGATGACTATTCCCTATCTACGGCCCCCTGGGTTCACGGTGGACGCGGCGTTGCCCGATGCTGGGAGGCAGGAATACCGCTCCGGCGGCAGGGAGCGAGCCGGGTACGGGTCGACAGCCCAGCTTCTGGTGGGCGCCAACGCCCTGGCCACGGGGAAAGCCCACGACGCATTCGCCCCACGCCTGTATTCTTCCGTACATGTTGGCGACCTCTTTATGCGTAACTTGGGGCCAAACCAGGAGCGACCTGGATTCCCGCTATGTCCCACCTGTGGCAGAATGGTTAACCCGGACAACCCGGAGCCGCATACCTATCCAGCGAACATTCCTCCGCACCGCGGTTTTCGAGTTGGCCCAAGGGCGGGAACTCCTTGCCCCACCTCAGGGGACTTTGCCAACAATGTAGCGTTGGGGCACAGGTTCAGTTCTGAAGTGATCTTACTTGCCGTCGATATGCCGCAATTCCTAGACGCGCCATTCATTGAGCCTTCTGGCCGAGCAGTTTGGCAGTCCTTTGGAACGTTGATGGCCGAGGCCGCCGCCAGAGTCTTGCAAATCAACCCGGACGAGATACAGGTGGGCACTCGCCCCATGCGCGATTCCTTTGGACGGATTCAGGGGGAAGTGTTCATCTACGACGATGTACCTGGAGGGGCCGGTTACGCCCGCGCCATTCACGACAACCTGAAAGAAGTTACCGAGATGGCCCTGGATATGGGCAAGAACTGTCCCAACAAAGATTGCGGCGGGGCTTGCTATCACTGTCTCCTGGGATACCGAAACCAGCGGATTCATAACCTCTTGGATCGAAGTTTAGGTGTTGCCGTTCTGGAGTATCTGTTGCGTGACCAGCAGCCTCCTCTAATCCGCGGTCAGGCAACGGGCATATTGGCTGGGTTGAACGAATATATGCGTTCAATTTGGAAGCCGATGGAATTGGGCCAGAACCAACATCCCTTCAGTGCCGTGTTCACTATTGAAAGCGGGCAACGAGTAGGAATTAGATCGGTACATCCCCTGTCCGCGCGTCCTGGCGAAAGCGCTCTGACGCAGCTACTTCGAACTACGGGCATCCTCCCCAAAATCTACACTACCTTCGACCTGTTACGCCGCCCATTCTGGGTCGCCAATGACCTGTTCCGTTCTTTGCCAAGGTAATGGATGAAGAGGTATTCTCAACACATGCTAGGTATGTAAAATTGAGTCCATCCTGTGCTCTTACGGGAGGAATGGCCCAGACGGTGGACCAGCCCCAACGTAACCAACACTCTCTGGCTGGTGCGGGACAACCATGCCCCTCCGCTGACGCCGCTACGCCGACCGGCGCCCCGGTACGACCAACACCGTGTGAGCCCGCAAACCGCCGCTCCAGACGAAAACGCCAGGAAACAAGGGAACGACTACAATTGGAATTACCAGATTCACCGGCAGGAGCTGGTACAAGCCGAGCGCCGCCGGAGCAACCGAACACGGAATTAGAACCAGGAAGGAACAGAACCCCAATGACCATGCTCGCCGAACCCCCCACCACCGAGAGTCGCCCCGGTGACGACATCACTGACATTGACGTCGGCTTCAGTAAGCTGGCCGACCACATCCGGGCAGCCAACGCCGAGATGGCGAGGATGGTTAAGCAAGGCATACCGCGCGAGGCACACCATAAAGCAAGGAACGCTCACCTGCTGGAGGCGCAGACGTGGATTCAGAACACCTGGCGCAAGCGTTCGCACTGGTTCGCCAACGGCAGCGACATCACGCCGGAAAACATTGCGCCCAAGCTGCTACGGGTAGAAACAGCAGAGCAACAGGACCTGTTCCGCCTGGCCCGCTACACCTGGTCCCTACCCTACTCCAGAGGGTACGGACGACGACTGCGCTTCCTGGTAGTGGACGAAGGACACGGCACGCTGATCGGCGTGCTGGGCCTGCAGTCAGCTCCCATCAACTTTCCGCCCCGGGATAGAAGAGTCTCCTACCCGGAGCGTCGCAAAGTGGAGTTGGTAAACCAGACCCTCGACGCCTTCACCCTGGGAGCAGTCCCGCCCTACAACCGGCTGCTGGGCGGCAAGCTGGTAGTCTGCGCCGCGGCCAGCAAAGAAATCGTCGACGCCTACCGGGATAAGTACTCGGGAACCACCACCTGGCTGGACGGTAAAACACTGCCGTCGCACCTGGTCATGGTGACCACCACCAGCGCGTTCGGACGTAGCAGCATCTACAACCGGGTGAACTACCGCGACGCTGAAACCGGCAAACACCGGAAACTGGCCGAGCCCCTGGGCTACACCAAAGGCTATGGTAGCTTCCACCTGCACGACGTCTATCCCGACATCAAGAAATTTCTGGTCCAGCAGGGATACGAGAACGCTACTCTGGGCTACGGAAGAGGCCCCAAGCCGGTATGGCAGAACATCAGCAAAACGCTGACCATGCTGGGCATGAGCCACGAGGAATTGAACCACGGCATATCGCGCCAAGCCTGGAGTATCGCCCTGGCCCAAAACGCCTGGAACTACCTCGAGGGCAAGGAGACGGTTCCCCAGTACTACGACCTTCCGTTTGAACGGTTGGCCACCTGGTGGAAGCATGAACGACTCCTGCCCCGCGCCGAACGCATCGACGACTGGAGGGAAATGTCCAAAAGCGCAGTGCTACAGTTAATCACGGTGAAAGGCGCATAAGCAGCCGACAGCATTACCAATACCCCGACCCGGGGCTACGCCAAGACTTCGACTCCCGTCCGCGTCCACGGCCCCGCCGGGCTGGGGAAACGACCAAGCACGACGCCAACCCCCAACCTCCGCCGGAACACCCGTCGCCTGACGGACAACAAACCCTGTCATAGGACAGTGAAAACGGGCTTCACCCAACCAGTGCAATACTGAAACTGCAGCTCCAAGACCCCGCCAACACGCTTACTCGGACCAATGCCGCTAGGAGGACAAATGAGCCAGGAAATACCTGCCGACCAGGAAGATAAGAGAGAGCCCGACCCGAAAACAGACGGAGCGGATCCCACCGAAAACTCCGCACCTCCGGAGGAACAATCAGAGCGCCGCTTTTCAAGTATGACGGTCGAGACCGAAAATTCGAACCGGAACCCCTGGACCGAGGCGTTGGCGCACAACCTCGTGGGGATCAGCAAGCCCATACCGCCAGGGATCTTCACCATCGGGGTCCAAAACGAAAGAGCCAAGACCATCATCTCCCGAGGACGAGATGCCCAGCGTGAACTACATGATCCCAAGCCAACCGGAATTGCCTGGAGGAGTTGACCCACCTGAGCCAAACCGAAGAACCCGAGCTTAAACGTCGCCAGCAACGCCTCGAAACCTGCACCATCTCCAGGAATCTCCCGGCCCGGGGGCTCATCCGGCAGTTCCTCCATGCCGGATCAATCGCCGCGGCCGGCGCCTTTATGCTGGAAAGCGCCGGCCTGACCCTGACCGGCCAACCGTGGCTGAGCGGGCTCATCGCCGGCGTCGCCGCCGGGCTACTGTGGACCACCTACCGCAGTCGGGAATGGCTCCATGAGGCCGACACCGCGCTGGCTGAAATCCACTGGCGCCTCAGGCGCTTTCGCCCCCAGGGGCTTCCTGACCCCAGGACAATAAACGCAACCTTCCCCAGTACCAACACCGGGACGAAAACCTTCGCAATCCCCGGCCCACCAGGCACCACACCGACAACCCAATTTGCTCCAGGCAAAACACGGCGGCGCTTCGCACGAAGCGCCGCCAATCTTATCGCATAAAAACAGGAAACTGAGCCATGATAACTGCAACCAGGGACGCATCCCTCTCCCAACCCAACGCCCGCTTCACCCAGGAACACACCCTGGAGATCAAGGCTTCGGCAGCCGGCAACTGCCGCCGTGCCCTGTGGTACGAAGCGACCGGTCAGGATTTCACCAACCCGATCTCCGACCACTCCCGGACCATCCTGGAGGCGAACAACGCCCTGAAACCCGTGGTCCTGCAAGCCATGCAGCGAGCCGGTTGGCGGATCAACCCAACCAATCCCACCGATACAAAAATCAGCGCCATGCGTCTCGGCCCCACACTGGTAGTGACCGGCCAACCCGACGCTACCGGCATCGGACCCAGCTCAGACACACCCCCCTCCGTCATCGAGGTCAAGATCAGAGGGCCCGAGGCCTATCGGCGCTGGCAACACCTGGGAGCCGAACGCAGCCATCCCGAGTCGGTAAAACAGGCCGCGATCCACACCTACGGCACCTTCTCCGAAGCCCGGAACGCCGTCATCGCCACGCTCGACACTGCCACGAAGCAGTGGGACTTCGAGGTAATCCCCGCGGAACGGGTGGAGCAAGCTTGGGAGAGCGTCCGCCAGCGGCTGGAACAGTTGTCTGCTCACTACGCCACGAAGGGAGCAGACCCGGAGAGTGCACCGCCAAGAGAATTCGAGGCCGGCTCCCGGCACTGCAAGCACTGTCCCTTCCCAAACGCCTGCCGCTCCGAGGACCGGCCAGTGACCGCCGAAATACCGGAAGAATCCGACCCGGCGGAAGACCCAGTTACCGACCAAGAGGCGAAGGAAGCTCTCCACCAGTACGAACGACTCCAGGACGCCCAGCGAAAACTTGACGAAGACAAACGCCGCATCATGAACCGGCTGCAAACCTGGCTTTCCCGGAAAGGCGCCGGGAAAGCCAAGCTTGAAGGCCGGCATAAGACCCGCACCGTGGGCCTGGTCCAGTCCACTCGCTACACCACCGACCACAAGAAGCTCAATTTCCTGCTCGCCCCGGAGACCCGGGCTGACATCGTCAGTGAGAAGGTATCCGAGTACCTGAGGATCAGCTGAAACCCGGGCATCCCGAACTCCTGGCGTACCGTAAAGAACCCGGCAGAGCACAGTCCAATGGGCAAATACCCCTAACCGGGAATCCCCAGGCGGTCAGCCCAGCGCCAAGAGGCGCCCACCACAAATTCCCGAATCGCAGCCCGAATTGCAGTAAGATATGGCAGAGCCGGATCGGGGTAGCTAGTATCCACCCACACCTCGCAGTCCGGCCCTTCCGGTTCCACCTGGTCCTGACCCACCTTTCCACGCAGGAAGGGAAGAGCCAGAGTACGCGGCGGATTTGGGTTATACCAGGGATTGAGGACCAGACTGTGGAGCAATTGGGATAGCCCCCGGAGGGGATGGCAGCAAATCTTCGACCGCCAACTCCAGGTCCGGTAGGGCCCTCGGGGCCAGCCGCTCCCCGCGCCGGCAGACGCCCGGCCGGGTGTAACCCTCCGGGCTGGGTTCACTGTACCACTCCAGACAATCCTCCGGCAGGTTCAACGCCCAGACCTCCGGGATGCCGGCCTTCCCGTAAAGGTCGACTTTAACCTCCCAGTCATGGACCAAGGCGCCGTCAGCCACTTCAACCACCAGCAGGACGTCCACCGGGCCGGGGTACGCGGTGATATAGCAGTCCTCCCGGGGCCGCAGGAGCGCAACGTCAGGTTCGGGTTCGGAATCCTCGCCCAGGCGTACCTGGTTCCGGATTTGAACGATAAACCGCTCGTCGGCCTGGCGAGAGAAAATCCGGGGCACAAGGTTCACGCTCCCACCTTGGCCATCCGGTAATACTCCGCCACCGTGAACCTCCGGGTCTCCCGGGCTGGCGACGCCGGTTGGGACGGCGGGGTTGCTGCCGGGGCTTGGCCCCCGGTCTCGGTAGTCATAGCGACACCGCGCTGGTGGAAAGGGTTGTTTCAATCCCCGGCCCTCTATCATCAGGGCCGGGGAGGTTTATTCAAGGATGAGGAGTAGATGGTCCAAGTATAGCAGCTTAACGGGTACTGAGGCCCGGGATTTTTGCCGCAGAGGCGATGAGAATGCCGAGTCGCACAGTCGCGCAGAGGAATTCTGCTGCTAAACACGCCTTACCGGAGTTGACCGACGTTTCCGGCCAGTGAGATGCCAGTAACCACACTGGGGTTGATAGTATGCCCTTTGTGGGCCGAACCTACGCCGGTAGCGTTCCGCTGCCGCTTCGGCGCTGGCTCGATCAAAATACACAACCTTGGGCTTTGTCTTGCTTCCATCCTGGCATTCGTGGCAACGAGGGAGACCCCTGTGGTAGAAGTGGTTTCGCCGACCGAACCAGAAACCGACAATACCGACAATGATGATCAGGCTCATAAGAGCCAATATGGACCAGGGATTATCCCAGATCCAACTCAATGCTCTGAGCGCCAGCTCCGTAGTATTCATGACTTCCTCTGTAAAGGACTGAAAAGGACCCGGGAAACCTCTGAATAAGTCGCCAACACGACCACATTCCCCATCTGACCAGGCGCGTTTCACCGACTTGTTCAGAGCATCCCTAAACAACAGACGGAAGCCCGCTCCAGCCTCTGGGCCTGGAGCAAGAATAATGAAATAGCTTACCAACTGAGGCCAACCCTCATTGTCCAACGGAGACACACGAATGCGATGACTGCCGGGCGACCAGCTACAGCACATTGCACGGAAACACTGAAGTGCATAGTTGGAGACAAAAACTACCACGCGGTCGATTGCCCCGGCAACTGCGACCGCTGGAACTGGGACCCACAGCCACCGACGGAGCTTGTGACCCACCGAAGCAATGCCCAGGCCAGCGAGCCGAACACCGAAGGCGCCCACCTCACCGACGTCTACTACACAGACCTCCAAGGCCGTATAATGCGGCCTTCAGAGGAGTAGTCCGAGGATCAATCCCGCTGGGTACTTCTGGATGAGCCAGTCTACATGCCTGGGCCCCCAGGCTGCGTCACCACTGCACCGTCATCAACTGCCGAGCGACCACGTGGTCCGAGGGCAGGTATATCCTGTTCCCAATACGTGGTCAACGCGTTCAACGAAGGTCGGCTACAAAACTGGCAGAACAAAGGCTGGCGCAACGCCAAGAAGTCTCCGGTTCCCAACCGGGACCTGTGGGAAACTCTGCTGCAACGCACCAACGACCTAAACCTGCTGGGGGGCTCCGTTACCTTCCAGTGGGTCCGTGGCCATAACGGAGACCCCCAGAACGAAAAGTGCGACGCCATCGCCAACGATGAAGCGAACATCGCCGCACAGAGCAAAACCGCCCGGAACCTCGTGCAGACCGAAGACCAAGGGCATGACCCCAAATTCGTGAAACAGACAACCCCGATAGGACAAAACCAACCGAGACTCTCGGCAACCAGCCTGGTTGAGAGAATACTCTAGGCCGCTGATGATTCAGCGGCCTACGCCACCTTCCGAGAAAGACTCCGGCGACTGGTCTGAGAAATTGGGACATGAATCAAGAAACAGAGACCAGGCCATCCACCAAGGCCACGCTGTAGATTCCGGCAGGAGTCAACTTTACGTATGCCGTATGCAAGGAAAGTATCGTTATCCATCTCTCCCAACCAAGATTCAGGATGAGTTGTCTCGGACTCTGCCCGAGGTTCCCCTGCACACGCGGGGATAGACCTTGCCCAGGGCGCGTGTCGTTGCAATAGCGGGCGGTTCCCCTGCACACGCGGGGATAGAGGAACCGGCGCGCCCGCTGCCACCCAGACTACGGCGGTTCCCCTGCACACGCGGGGATAGACCTTGCCCAGGGCGCGTGTCGTTGCAATAGCGGGCGGTTCCCCTGCACACGCGGGGATAGACCTTGCCCAGGGCGCGTGTCGTTGCAATAGCGGGCGGTTCCCCTGCACACGCGGGGATAGAGCGGCGGCCCGGGCCATGGCCCGAATGGTCTGGGCGGTTCCCCTGCACACGCGGGGATAGACCCGCGCTGACCGGCCCTTTCCGGCGGGTCCTTGCCGGTCAGGCATCTGATACCGGAAAGGCTGGCCTGGCGCCTGGAATTGCCCGGTGGAGTTCTAAAAATGTTCTAAACTTGCCAGGCCACCAGAACCCCGGCACCGGCATCCAGCGCGTCCTGGACACGCTGGTGTACCAAGAGCTTGGCGATGGCGTGCAGGCAACCCTCCCCGGAACCGCCGCCGGCGAGATGCGCCAGGTAGTGCCGCCGGACATCGCCCTTCTCGGCCACCAGCCGGCCCCCGCAACCGGGGCAGACCAGCCTGCAGGCCTTGCCCCTGACCGCCTCGCCAACGTGGACCAACCGCCCGCCGGCGTCCAGACCGTAGGGGATTTTCAACACAACCAACATTTTTCACCTCCAGCCTCTTCGTTGGGCAGACGACGCCGGGTACTCCCCCCTTCTTTACCCTCCCCCTTTTTCCCTTCAGAAGGGAAAAAGGATGAATAGCCGGTGTACCCGGCGTAGTTTTCACTTTTTCACCATAACCCGAGCTCCACGCCCCCTACTCGGCCTCTTCGTCTTCCAAACCTTGGACCGCGACACCATATCACCCGCCTGGGAATCGGAAACCGGCTCCTTCCGGTGGGCGGCCAGCTCCCTGTCCACATCTCCCACTGTGCTGTTCGTCCAATTTCGCCCGTCATACACCCGACCCGGAAAATCACGATCCTGAAGGAGTGAACGACAATGACAATCAGTTTCGCTGAATCCCTTGAACGGACAACTATCCGGCTTCCGGACCCGGAACAATTCGGTTGCTGGCTCCTGGAATACCGAACCATCTACGATAGCTCGGACGGGTGCCACCACCTGGTCATTGACCGGCGGGCTACGGCCACCCGCGACCACGTTATCCGGGCGTTCTTCGCCGGGCAGGACGGAGTGGTGTGTTACCTGGCCGATGACGCCGGTGAAGTGAAACCCTGTACCCTGGACGAGTATTTGCCCTAGCCCAGGACACCCTGAGAGCCAATTCCAGGCGGTTCCAATGGGCCGGGTGGGCGGGGTTTTTCACCCGGCCCCGAAAATCCACTCTGAAGGAGAATGATAATGATTGACCCGATTGCCACTATGGTGTCCGATTCCCTGCACCGATGGGCGTTGGCTCACCCCGGCGAACTATCCAATACGGAACGAGATGACCTGGGCTCCCTGGTTGCGGCCCTGGTTCGGACGGACCCGACTTCACGCCAACAGGCGCTACGGGACCTGGACATCGACACCGACCACGCGCTTAGGTCCGCAATCCCCAATGACAAGATTGTTGATGAAGTTGTTCGTTCCCTGTATCAATGGGGGGTGAATAACCCCGGCGTGATTGCCGATACGGACCCGGACGCCCAGGGTGCTTTGGTATCCGCCCTAGTCCTCACGACCCGGGCCTCACGCTACGACGCGCTGCGGGACCTGGTCCTGGACAACCGGCCCGCCGGTATCCGTAGGCGTTGGCCCACTATCTACCAACGGACTTCAGGGCTAGGCCCAAAGCGCGCTGAGGGCTGAAATAAGGCGGTCAAAACGAGCCGGGTGCAACCCGGGTTCGCCCGGCCCGGAAAATCAACGCTGGAGGCTCTATGGAAAGGGAGAATCGGTAGGCTAGTCCTGCACACGGGGCTGCACCATACGTACGCATTGCTTGCAGCTTATGTTGGTAGTTGTTCCCCCGCGCACGGGGCTGCACCCGGGTCAACGGCCACACGCATCTTGTTGTCCACGTTGTTCCCCCGCGCACGGGGCTGCACCGGTGAGTGGTTTGTCGTGTGGCGTGTTGTGGATGTTGTTCCCCCGCACACGGGGCTGCACCTCACCAAATCACGGAAGCGTTCAAACCGATTGGGTTGTTCCCCCGCACACGGGGCTGCACCGTCGGCCGGGTTCAGACCCTCGTCGAGTAGCGCGTTGTTCCCCCGCACACGGGGCTGCACCGATTGTTGGTGCTATCCCAAAGCACCGCATAGCGTTGTTCCCCCGCACACGGGGCTGCACCCCGAACGCGGTTGCGGACACAAACACCGGGACCGTTGTTCCCCCGCACACGGGGCTGCACCTAGGGGGTGTCGTCAAAGTAATTTAGTCCAAATGACCATCGCCCGAATCTGGCAGATGGCCAAGTAGGAAAGGGAGTTCTTGGCATACCGGGTTGCCACCCCCCGCCACTGCTTGAAGTCCAGGAAGCCGTTTTCCACCAGGTGGCGCAGCTTGTACAGCGCCCGGTCATACTCCCGCTTTTCCCGGCGATTGCTCTTGGGCGGTATTACCGGGTTCATGCCCAACTCCGAGGCCGCAGCTATGATTTCATTGGTGTCGTAGGCTTTGTCAGCCAGCAGACACTCCGCTTCGATGCCTTCAATCAGGGGCAAGGCTTGGGTGCAGTCCGCCGCCGTGCCTCCGGTCACCATTACCCTTACCGGCATTCCGTGGGCATCCACCGCCAGATGCAGTTTGGTGTTCAGCCCCCTTTTGTGCGGGCGATGGCCTGGCTTCCGCCCTGGGCCCCGGCGCTGTGGGGATGGGCCTTGATGTAACTGGCGTCAATCATCAACCATTCAAAATCAGGATCGTCGACCAGGGCATCCAGCAGCATGTCCCATACCCCTCTGTCCCGCCAGCGGCAGAAGCGGCGGTGGGTGTTCTTCCAATCCCCATAGTCCGGGGGCAGGTCCCGCCAGGGGGCGCCGGTGCGCAAAATCCAGAACACGGCGTTGAGAAAGAGACGATTATCGCAGGCGGGCCGGCCCGTCTTGCCCTTGCCGCCTGGGAGAAGGGGGTCCAGGACTTCCCATACCCGGTCTGAAATATCGTGACGCCGGTGCGCCGGCACTGCCATTGCTGCTGACATAGCCCAATCCTGCTACACTGGTTGCAATGTCAGCTTATCATCACACCCTTACTTTGACGACACCCCCTAGTTCAACCCCGGCAAGTTGCAGCTGCCGCCGGTTGTTCCCCCACACACGGGGCTGGACCCCGGGCCAGCCGGTCGGTCAGCTTGCGCCGCTCGTTGTTCCCCCACACACGGGGCTGCACCCTATGGAATCCCCCGAATACCCAGCGGGTATGAGTTGTCTCCCCGGACACGGGGTACCCCCGGGCAATCGGGTCTTAACTGCGAAGGACTTTCAGCAAGTGGGCATCCCGCCCGCTGGCTTGCCGGCGTTTGCCCCGGAGGCCCACTCTCAGGCTGGTTTCCCGTTTCAGCAGGTTGCGGGAAATTTGCCGCAGCGTCGCCAGGTTCTGGGGCGCGTGAGACCTGCGAATCCGGCATTGGTCTTCCCGGAAGGTCCCGTCCAGGCTCCGGTGCAAAGAGTTCTCGCTGCTCCGGTGGGTGCGTACTGCCGCCAGCAACGGCTCTGCCGGCGCGGTCAGACTGCTGATGCAGCACCTGGGTTGCACGGTTGACCCCTCCGCCGTCTCCCGATGGCCCACCACTCTGACCACCGATTTCAGGCCAGGCCAGGACTGGCCGGCGCTCAGGTAGGCCGGACTCAACGGGTCGTTGATCACCCGGCGCTCCCGCCATTCCACGCGGCCGTGGTTCCTGTTCAGCGTGTTGGCATAGTCATGGGGAACTCCCTGGTAGCCGAACTCCTCCGCTCCGGCAAACAGGTCCTGCACCTCCTGATACAACCGGCCCTGGTTCCCTTTCAGGGCGAGAACGTATTGAGCCTCCCGCTCCAATATCGCTTGGGCGATAGCCTTCGGGCAGCCCAGGGCATCAATGGTGACGATGCGCCCCCTCAGTTCGGTATTCCCAATACGCGCTGGCATTTACATCAGGCCCAACTTCCAGCAGATTCAGGGCTATTGATCCCCGCAGCATGGCCACGCTCTTGTTGTACCCCCTGGTCTTCCGTTGCAACCGCCGCAGCCGGTCCCGCAGCCGGTCCCGCAGTCCCTCATTCCGGTTCACCGCCCCGCCCCTTCCCGCCACCTGCCGGTCCTGGGGCAGCCACGCGTACACCACATAATGGTCGCTCCGGTACAACTCCGCATCCGGCAGCCGCTCATACAGTCGCAGGAGGGTCTCTTGGTCCCGGCGGCCCACCTCAAAGTCCACCCAGCGGGCGCCGTCCCCTTCTCCACCACCGCCGTCCAGACCCAGACCTCCCGCCGCTTCCCCTTCCGCCGCGCCCCCACGTAGCTCCACATTTCGGCAGAGGCTATCACCTTGGCTGGCGGCTGCCCCGGCGGCTGCCCCGCCCGGCGCCGGGCTTCCCTGACGGCCAACTCCGCCGCCAGCTGGGCTTTTTTTGACCCAGGAAAACACCGTGGTCAGTTGGCCCCCCAGGACCCGGCCGAGGGCGGCGATGCCGGTTTCCTCGGCATACATCTCTAGGGCCTGACGCTTGACGGTCTCCGGGAAGTAGTGGCGGTTGCCCTCGGGGGTGAACCGGGGCAAGCAGTCACGGCAACGGTGAGTCTGCTTGCCCCGGGAATGGCCGTCTCCTGGGAGTCCAGTTGGAGCCGCAGTGGGGGCAGCGCAGGTCATGGCGGTAAGTGCGGGCGCGAGCCCTGTCCATTCCTCCCGGAAGATCGTAGCATTGCCTCAATTTTACATAACAGCACGTGTTGAGAATACCCTCAGTTCCAGCCGTTGCTGCAACTGGGGTATGGCGGTAATTTCGTTGGACTTCTCTTCCGTCTTCACCTGGCCCAGGGTCAGCCTGTTGGCTGAGGCCCAGGCGCTGACCCGGTGAATGGCTTGCTCGCCAACGTTGCCATCGCGGGAACGGCGCACCGTCCTGCCGTCCATCGCCACCACTTCCCCAGGCAACAAATCGGCCACCCCCTGAGTCCATTCCATAAAGCCCGGCGGGAATCCCTCCGAATCCAGCCGGGAGAAGTCCTCGCCGAAGGCGTCGTGCGACGGGATGCCATTGGGCAGTTCCAGGTGGGTTCTAAACGAAGGTTCTAAGCCACTCCTCCTCGCCCTTGCCGGACAGTTCCATATGAACCCAGCTATCCGCCCCGCAGATGGTGGCGCAGATAGCGATGGCCACAATGTCCAAAAGATTGGGCCGCCTGCTCCGCTCTATCCCGGGATCCTCCAGGGCCTGGAAATAGTCTGTAATGGATGCACGCTTCGCTCCTCTCATCCTTCCCTCCGCACATCACATACCCCAATTCTATCCTGCTACCTGCCTCCGTTTAAGACGCGATTGCCCTGCCCCCTCCTCTTTACATAAACCTTTTCTTGAGCCATACTACAAACCAGAGGTATCATCCACTCCCGGTGCGTACAAAAGACACTGCCCCTCGTAGCCAGAACCGGACCAATTCCAATAATTGCAACTCCACGCCAAAGAAAAAGAGAAATGAACACCCCAGACCCCAACATCACCAACGAACTACTCCACTGGAGCCTCTACGCCCAGCAGATGACACCTGCCATCACCCTCGCCCGCGCCTACCTATACGCCGACCCAGGCGAGCCCAACAGCTTTCCCCAGGACTCCGCCGACCTGCACAATGCCTGCTCCTGTTCCACCGCATACCCCAGGTAAAAGCTGCCTTCACCACGCTGGTCTAGGCCTCTCCCTACTGGTCAGCAATCATCGACTCCTGAGATCTCCTGGCCCAGACCCAAGAGCTCAACGGCGACCTCCACTCCCTCACCCTCAAAAAGCACAACTATTATGATCGCGCTTCGCGACAACGTCCCAAGAACCATCGCGCTCATCGGCGCCGCCATCCTCCGCGCCGCCCGTGAAGATCACCCGCAACGGGATAACACTTCACTGGATTAACCGAACACCCTCTCGGTCAACGATCAACTTCCGAGCCACGGTCGCCAACCAACGCCGCCCCAAGGTCCGCCGTCTTCAAAGCGACCAGACCAAGCAGAGGCTATCATCAATCCAGCAATAACTCTCCGCAAAGACCTCGCCTACGCCGAAGATGACCGCAAAATCCTACTAATATTCCGACATCTCCCAAGAGGCATCCTCCGAGCCCCCATCCGACCTTCCCAGCAACGAAACAAACGGGAATTATATACAACGTAATCCAGAGAATTGAGGCAACAAACAAAGTGAGGCCGCTGCCTTGAAACAGCCAAAATACAAGTACCTGACCGTCCAAGCCAGAGGTTGCCTCCGAATCTTCCAGTGCAGTTCATGTGGACTGAGCATCGACCGGGATTGGAACGCGGCGATAAACATCAGAAACCGGGTCTTCGGGCCAGAAGAGCAGGGTGGGAATTCCCCTGCAGTCCCCGAAGGGGCTAGGACAACAGCAAGGATAGCCCATTGGGAGCACCTTGTATGTAATTCCCACCAACCTTGCCCAGTGACGTGAATCCAGAGGTAGGCCCGGTAGGCGAGCATGGACTCAACGCCGTAGCTTCGGAGCACCCCGCGGTGAATCAGCGGTCCCCGGCTGCTCCCGAGGGAGGGAGATGTCGAACACCATCGAGTCCTTCGCGTGCATCGGCCAGTTCCGGATCGTCACCGCCGACCAGGCCCCATCCTCCCAGGGTACCACCGTCCGGTTGATCGACCGCACCGCCTCCCGTATCCGCTCCAGTTCCCGGCCCGGCCGGAAGGAGCCATTCGGCCACAGCCACCCAATCACCTCCTGAGCAGTCAATCGCAGCCGCGACACCTGCCCCCGCTGCGCCTGCGGCGTCGCCATCACCGCCTCCAGCCACAACCGCATGGTCAGAAACAAACACCGCCGATCCTGACCCGGCCACCCCGCCACGTCGAATGGCAACAACGCCAGCGCGCCAAGCCGCCGACGCCGCCCGGGGACTGCTCCCCGCCGCTACCAACACCAACGTCGGCCTCACCGCCAACGGCAGAACCCTCGAGAACGTCATCGCCAAGCTCCTTTCCTCTCCACTCTTGGAGCAACGCCAACTGGGCGAAGGGATCAAAAAAAGAAGCCCTGGCCCACCTGCCCACCCTGGTCAAGTACGCCGAACCCAGACCGATGCTCCAACACCTGCAGCGAGCTTCGCGCCTGCACCCCACAACCGAAGCATTCCAAACCGGCCCCCCGTCCCAGCCGGCAGACCTGCCAGCCACCGCCCACGCCAAACTCCTCCACTACGACCAAGCGGCGCCAATCAAGGTGGCTACCGCCTTTCTCTTCCATCAAGGGAACAGATCATACGACCAAGCCCGCCAACAGGCCCAACAACTGACCGGCGAACAACGCCGGCAGCTCCTGGCCAACCAACTTCAACTCATGGAACGCCACGACCCCGCGCCCCGGGAGTTCGAGCAGGTCCACTACACTCTTGAACTCACCATGAACTATGGGGCCCTCCGCGAATTCCGCCGCCACCGCCTCCAATCCCTCCTGCCCCAGCCGCCCACCATCTCCCTCGGCGCCAACATCCCCGACCTGATCCAACAGACCGACCTGGTCGAACCCTTCCGACAGGCCCTGGACCAGGCAGAGCACGCCCACCGCGATATCGCCAGATTCAGCCCCGCCGCTGCCCAGTACCTGGTAACCCACAGCCATCTCCAGAGGATGATCACCACCTTCAACCTCAGAGAGGCCTACCACCTCTTCAAGCTACGCAACAGTCCAGCCGCCCACCCCTCGGTCCGTGAACCCCTGCGCCAAGCCCAGCAACTCCTGACCCAAGCTCACCCCGACCTCTTCGAATACCTGCCCGCACTACAGCAATAGCAACCAACAGACCTACCCAATTGGACCGACCCCACTGCATCAACTCAAAAGCCGGAGTACAGTCAACCCTCACGTTGCTACTCGCCGAGGAAGACTCCACAACCGCGGGGAATGGCTCCGACCGGCCAAAACCCGCCCCGAAGCCACGGATACCTCTATACGGTTAGACCAAAAGCTGCGGGAGCCAGAATCGGTGAAAACCCCAGATACCATGTATCCCGAGCGCCTTCACCGCAGCGGCAAACCCCTCTTCCAGGCGCTCCCAGCCCGGCTGTCCCAACACACCACCAACCGGTCCATCTCAAGACTCAAAGCCAACAACGGCGGCGAGAGAATATGTAGAGTCCAATCCTGGCAACCTCAGCAGAGATCATCCCACCAACAGGACCTGAGTAAACCACAGCCCCCAGACTCCTGGACTCCACGGAACCAGGACCCTACCACCCCAGCTCAACCAGGCTACACCTTGCCACCACCGCGCGCAAAGCCGAGATCTCCCTCCCCATCGCTTCCCGGCTTGCCGCTCCCGGCCCACCGCCCTCCCCGGCGGCAGCCCACGGCATGGACCATTCCCCAATCAAACCAGAGGAGAAAGCTCATATCCATGACCCCCACCACCGCCCGGCCCCGCCGCCGCCAACCCCAAGATTTCAACACTGCACACCGCACCCCGGTTACACCCCGTTACCCCAAGGGCTGCCCCATCGAGGGCCACGACGGCTACGGCTGTACCTGTCCCCCCCTGCTCCCCGTCGCCGTTAGGCGCCACTCCCCCGACGCCCGCGTCGCCAATCCCAAGACCATCCGCCCAGCGTTCGCTGGGCTAGACACCAGAGACCCATGCCATTCATGCCAGACACCAACGAACGCCTCCAGCACCTCAGAGACCAACTGAACGCCTACAACCGGCTCTACCACCAGTTGGACCAACCACAGGTCAGCGACGACAAATACGATTGCCTCTTCGCCGAACTCCAGCAACTCGAGGCGCAACGCCCCAAGTTCCAGAATCCCGACTCCCCCACCAACCGGGTGGGCGCCCCGCCCGGTGCCACCTTCCGGCCGGCAACCCACCCGCAACCAATGCTCAGCCTCGCCAACGCCCACGACGAGCAGGATTTCCACGACTGGCTGAAGCGCATCAATCCCCAGGGGCAACCGCTCACCCTGCACGTCGAACCCAAAATGGACGGCCTCGCCCTCCGCATTGAATACCGCCCGGGTCAGGCGGCCTTGGCGGTCACCCGAATCGACGGAACCACCGGCGAAGACGGCACCGCCAACATCATCAGCATCGCCGAACTTCCCCACCAGCTCTCCGCCCCGGGCGCCCTGGACCTGCGCGGCGAGGTCTACAATGACCCGGACCAGTTTCGCCCAGGCCAACCGAGACCGGGAACAGAACGGCAAATCACCGCTGTCCAACCCTCGCAATGCCGCTGCCGGCGCCGTCCGCCACGCGGACCCCGCCGAGGCCGCCCGCCGTCAACTCAGCTTCTTCGCCTACAGCTGGACCAACCCTCTCCCGAATATCCTCAAGCAGCGCCAAGCCATCGAACGCCTGTCTCGCCTCGGCCTGCCGGACAACCCGCTGAACCGTCTCTGCTTCACCAGCGAGGATGCTGTCCGGGCGTTCCAGGACCTGACAGGTTGGCCCGGTGCATTACACGGTGGTATTGGATGCTGTCCGGGCGTTCCAGGACCTGACCCGCATGCGCCGCCGCCTCGACTACGAATCGACGGCATGGTCGTCAAGGTGGACTCCCTCCACCAGCAGCAGGCGCTGGGGCAAACCGGCCATGAACCCCGCTGGGCCATTGCCTGGAAGTTCCCGCCGGAAAGAGCCGTCACCCGCCTCAGGGAAATAGCCATCAGCCACGGCCGCTTCGGACGCCTCACTCCGGTCGCCGTCCTCCAACCCATAGCCCTGGCCGGCGTGACCATCAGCAGCGCCTCGCTGCATAACGAAGCGGACCTCCGCCGCAAGGACCTCCGACCCGGCGCCGACGTAATCATCCAACGAGCCGGCGACGTCATCCCCCAAGTCGTCGGCCCCGCCGACCCGGAACGGAACTCCCTGATGCCCATCCGCTGCCCCGCCTGCCAGGAAACGGTCCACATCTCGCCAGACCAAGTCGACCACTGGTGCCGCAACAACGACTGTCCCAGCCGCCTTCCCCAACGACTAACCCACTTCGTCAGCCGCCGAGCCATGGATAGCGACGGGCTCGGCAGCACCTGGTGCCACGCCCTTGCCAACCGGGGCAGCATCGACAACCCCGCCCAGCTGTATTACCTCCAAGCCCAGCAGCTGATGCAGTTACCCGGTATGGGATCCAACCTCGCCAACCGCATCCTCGCCGGCATCAAAAACAGCCGCCACCGCCCGCTCGACCGCGTACTTTACTCCCTGAACATCTTCCGCCTCGGTAGAGAGGTATCCGGACTCCTCGCCAACCGCTGCGACTCCGTCTACGAAGTCCTGATCCCCACCCTGCAGGACCTGCGGGATATGGAGGGTATCGGACCCAAGATAGCCGACAGCGTGAGCGCCGGGCTGCACTCACCGCGAGTCCTCAGGACCGTCATGCCATGCTCATGCAAGAAGCCGGCGTACAACTCCAGAAACCCCGATTTCCCGGAACAAACAACCCTCAAACCCAAATAACAACAAAGGATAAACAACCAATGAAGAATTCCTAGCCACCACCATCTGCCGGACGCTGGCCGGAGTGCCTTTCGCCCAGATCCTGGGAGGCATTGCTGGACTGGATGATGGGAGTAGTATCTGACCGGGAGTTGTCTGCGGCGGTGGATGGCAAATGGGCCAAACAGTCCCAGGACGCCGCGGGGCAGCCCTTGGCCCTGGTGAACGTCCTGTCCCACGAGCTGAAGCTGTGCCTGGCCCAGTGGCCGTTGACGGAAAAGCGGTACGAACCAGCGGTACTGCGGGAGCAACTGGCCGGATCATTTGAGCGTTATCCGGAATTGCAGTTGTTGAACATGGACGCGCTATACGCGGAACCGGGCTTGTGCCAGGCTATCGTCAGTTACGGGCGGGACTATCTGGTGCGGGTGAAAGGAAACCGTCCTACGGCCCGGGCCGCCCTGTCGGAAGGGTTTGCCGAAGCCGAATGGGGAACCCCGAGCCCGCACGGTGGCAAAAAAAGGGGGTCAAATTGAGGTGAGGGAGCTGTGGGCCAGCGCCGAGTTGGTCGACTATATCCGGGAGGAGCTGGGGGTTCCCGGCACAAGGCAGGCCGCCCTGGTGACCAAGACGACAACGCAAATCGCCACCGGCGCGGTAGCCCGGGAAGCTTGGTACTTGCTGACCAGCCGGCCGCCGGAACGATGCCGCCCTGCCCAATTGATCCAGCTTTTCCGCCAGCATTGGAGTATTGAAAACAGCCTGCCTCACGTGAAAGACCGCAGCTGGGACGAATATCGGCATACCTTGCGCCGTCCGGGATTGGGGGAAATCCTTGCCGCGCTGGTGAACGCAAGTCTGAACGTGCTGTGCCGGGCCGAGTCCTTTACGCAGCGGATGTCCTTGCCTTTGCGCGCCAAGACCTGCGCCTTCCGCCCAAAACAGACCGCCGCCTGCCTGACTGGACATCTACCCTGACTTTGCAATCGTCCTGCCTCGCCCCCGCTCCTGTGCTATAATTATGACCCGGCGCACCTACGCGTTCGCATGCATCAAGAATCTTCCGCGGTTCAGTCCGGCGCTGGACTAAACTCAAGTGAATGAGAGGCAGTTTGGATTTTGATTCTACCCCCCCCCCCCCCCCCCCCCCCCCCCCGCGATTTAGCTCGACCCTCGCGGCAAATATATTCAAGTTCATATTCCCCGCGCTGCTTATCGCGCTTGCCTTCGCCCTTACCTACACCTCATCTTCGGATGCGTTCTCCGAGTCGGACCTCAGGAACATCCTCACCTTAGGCGGGGCGGTCAACGCCGTCCTGCTACTGGGCGCGCTGCTTCTCCAGCTCCGCTCCAAGATCATAGCCAACGCCGCCCTGACGCTGGTCGTGTTGGCCGGCGCAGCGACGGCTTACATCATCCACACAGACCTATACCTTACGGGGAACAAGTTTGCCCTTGCCCTGTTCTGCTTGGGTCTCGCATTGGGGCTGTTCGTCGCCTTCAGAGCCATAGATGAGATGCGCTGGGTAGGCATTGCGCTCTCGGCGGCGGCGCTGCTGGCGCTGGCGATTGTCGCCGGCGGGCACTTGGCGACCGGCAGCGACGCCGTGGAAGGTGATGTGTCCAACATTCGGCACATCACCTTCCGGGAGACGCCGAACCTGTACTTCGTCTCTTTCGAGTCAATGGCTCCGAGCTCGCTGCTAGACAAATTCCTTGCCATAGAAACCACCGAGTTCCACGAGGTGTTTGATGCGAACTTCCGCCGCTTCCCAAACTTCTTCGCCGACTCCGTCGGGACCACCCACTCCCTCAACACTGTCTTAGCGCTGGAAGTGTCAGTATATTCCTCGCAGCGAAGAGAGCTAAAGGAAAGAGGATACAACCCCAATCCTTTCTTGTTCGCGGGTCAGAACCCAAGTCCGCTGCTCGGTATTCTACGCAAGAACGGATACGAAACCACTACCATCAACACCGACTTCTACTTAGGGAAGCGCAAAGGCCGCTATGTCGACAACTACATCACTCTGGAACAGAATACTGTCTGCAATCTATTGGATCCCAACATTCGAGAGTGGGCTTTCTGGCGTTACTGCCACTACTTTGACGACAAATATGATAGCGACAACCGGCTTATCGCTGAGCGGATTACGAAAGTGAACGGCAATGGCGGTCCGCAATTCGTGATGGCGCACCTGTATGTGCCCGGACATGTCAACACCAAATCTTTCAGATACGGCAATGCGGAGCAACTCGAAAAATTCAAGTCCCGCTACCTCATCAAAAGCGAAGAAGCCGCTCGACATCTGGACTTGATTATCCAGCATTTGAAAGTGAATGACCCCAACGCCATCCTACTCGTGTACGGCGACCATGGCGTCTTGCAGTCCTACGAACTGGATGTCGAAGACAATCCCGAATTCGTCATCCAGGACCATTACGGCATATTAGGAGGCGTCTATCCCCGCGACGCCTGCGCCGCTGCGTTCGACGATGCCTCGTCCCAAGTCTATATGACTATCTTGGACGCCGTTCACACCTTACTCCGCTGTTTATCCGGCGGTGAAAGCGCGCTCATCAAATCGAATGAAGAGCCAATTCACAGGTATGGCCCAATGGGCGTCAAACACGACTACAAGGGGTTTCTGTATGAATAGATTATTGCTGAGTATGCTGCTTGTGGCGGTGATTGTAGCCGGAGCCGCCTTGCCGGAACTGGTTACGGCTTACGACGGGGGTGGAGCGCCCGCGCCTGTCCCAGTAGGGACGGTAGAGGTCGTCCTTGCCTACATAGACCCGGGAGCGGCGGGCTTCATCATAGTCTCGGTGCTGGGTTTCTTGGCGGCGGCCGGCTACATCGTCCGCGCGTATTTCAGCCGCTTGAAGGCGCTGGTGTTTCGCAGCAGCCAAAATGACGAGGCAGACGAAAGTCTTGATGTAGAGGAAGGCTTGGACAATGATGCGGAACTTCAGCGCTGACGGCGGCTCGTTCAAGGATCCGTCGGGGCAAGTATATCGGGCTTTCCATGAATCGGGCGATGCGCGCATAATCCGCGGGCTGAACTCGACCGCCGCCGCTACCTTGCAGAATCTTCTCGCGGAGCCGTTCTTTCGTGAGTTGTCCGGTGGCGGACATATCGTAGAAACCGGCTTCCTCGACTGCGAAGACCTTGACGCCCGGCGCATAATGGAAGAAGGCTGGGATGTGGCTGTGGAGCATAAGCCCATAGATTTCGTCACCTGGCCCTACGAATGGACATTCTCCATGCTTAAAGACGCCGCTCTGCTGCAGCTGCGCCTGCTGGATGCGAGCGTGCGGAACGGGTGGATGCTCAAGGACGCCACGCCGTTCAACATCCAATGGGACGGCGCGCGGCCGGTTTTTATAGACCTGCCGTCGTTCGTTCCGTGGGAGGACGGCGAATACTGGCAGGGCTACCGCCAGTTCTGTTCTACCTTCCTGACGCCGCTGATGTTGACCGCGCACTTGGGCATTCCGTTTCAGCCGCTGCTCCGGTCACGGCTGGAGGGCATACCGCCGGAAGAAGCAGTGAAGTACTTTTATGGGCTGCGACGATTCAAGCGGGGAGTATTGTCGCATATATGGTTTTCCGCGAGGGCGGAAAGGCGGATGCGGCGGCGTGGAAGCGCGCGGCAACCTGCGCACTCCCCCCGCCGACGGCAGCCAACGACGATGCTCCTAGCCCTGTTGGATAGCCTCAGGCGGCTTGTAACTAGATTATCATACCAACCCGCGAGTTCGGATTGGGCGCAGTACACGAAAACCCACTCTTACGATGAGCCGGACTTCGAGCGTAAGAAAGATTTCGTGATGCGGCATATCGTGGCGCGCCGTCCGAGCCTGACTTGGGACTTGGGCGCGAACACGGGCGTCTTTTCGCGTATCGCCGCCGAGCACTCACGAACCGTCGTTGCCGTGGACAGCGACCAAGACGCTATCGAACTACTCTACCGCGACTTGCGAACGCGAGGGCCGCAAAACATCATCCCCCTCGTCATGGATATGTCAAACCTGTCGCCCGGTCAGGGCTGGGCAGGTCGTGAGCGCGCGGCATTCGACGAACGGCGAAGTCCCGATATGGCGCTCTGCCTTGCGCTAGTCCATCACATGCGCGTTTCGGCGAACATCCCGCTGCCGCTGTTCGTCGAGTGGCTGCGAAGCCTGGACGCCGCGCTCATCGTAGAGTTCGTCGGACGAGACGACGAAATGTTCTTGCAGCTGATTGCGAACAAGCGCGAAGGGTACGCGGACTACACGCCGCAGAACTTTGAGGCGGAAGTAAGCAAGCGCTTCTCAATCGGCGACAGGCTACAGCTCAAGGGTGGGAAGCGGGAACTTGTTCTGCTGCAGCCTGTCTGATACCGATGTTCGCCGCCGCAGCTTGCCACCGCCGCAGTGCGCCGGCGGGAAACCTCTACCAGCGTCGGGTTATCGTTGTCATAGCTCAGCCATCCACCTCCACCGGGCCGATGACCGGCGTTTCGGCACAGCAGCGGTCGCCGCCCATGGTGAACTCGCGGTAGGCGCACAGGTACTGCCCGCAAAAGGGATCCAGAACTGGCCCGGTGGCTGAACTCGCGGTAGGCGCACAGGTACTGCCCCGCGTCGGACTCGCTCAGATGGTAGCGGGCCGGCTTCTTGGAGTTGGAGGCTACATCCTGCCAGTCGCCTTCCCCGTCGGCGGAGTGCTGCCACTGCTGGGTGGCCTTGTCTTTCGCCTTGCCCCGCACTCGGGGATGAGGTTGGCGATGTAGGTGTCGCCGGCCTTGTCCAGACGCATCGTGGTTGCGCCCTTTATCAGGATGACGGACTCCTCGGGGGCTTCCTCCGGTTCCTCCCTCTACGCCTTGTTGCTGCAAGAGCTGAGGATAGTTACGGTGTCGTCGCCAAGGGCGCGCTGCGGATTGATTAAAAACTCGTGAGTGTCGTAGCACCCCTACCGGCAGCGGTTGACCTTGGCCGACACCCAAGCTCTGGCCGACGCGCTGCAACTACCGCCCCGTTCCCAGAACACTGGTCAATCGTGGGAAGCCTACCGGCGACTGGACCGCTCCCGGGTGCGCGCCTCCGGACAGCGCCCGCTGTCCGACATCGCCTCCCTGGTGCAGCGCGCCATCGGGGAAGCCGCGAATTTGGCCCCCTTCGCCGAGGGGGGGTAGAGGAACGCTTCCGGGAATGGCTGGCGATGCAGGAGACGATGGGCCGGGGTTTCGCCGACGAACAGAGTCAATGGCTGGAAACCATCAAGGACCACATCGCCGGCAGCGTCAGCATTGATCCGGAAGCCTTCCAGATGCCCCCTTCAACCAGCAGGGCGGCCTGTTGCAGGCCTGCGACCGGTTTGGAGACCGACTGCAACCCCTGCTGGAAGAGCTTAACCCGGAGTTGGTGAGGTAGGAATAAATTAGCCGTACGTCTATTTTTATCAAGGGTAGCGTTCCGATTTAGGTGGTTTGGTTGTACGATAGGGGCAGCGGGCAGGTTTTGGAGGTGTCCATCAGGGGGCTGTTGTATCAATTGGAAACCGGGTTGGAACAGGAGCTTCCGGTGCGATGGCGCCAATCGTTGCAGGGGGCGCTGGACGTTCATCAGGCGCAAGGTCCGAATTGCCCGTTGGCGATGCACCGCCATCATGCTTATCGCCGTTCCGATGACCGGCTACGGGGCAGTGGAGTTGTGGATACCGGTGTTCCGGCGCGGAGAATGCCGATGCATGCGCCGCGGCACAGATGTGTTGGGTGAGGCTGAGCGTCATCGTGCCGTTGGCTGAGCAGAACCCGGAGTATCGGCGTCGGGAACGGCAGGGAACGGTATGGTCGCCCCACAACCTATTGCTACTCCTCCAAAAGCGTGGCCCGATCAACCAAACCACCTAAATTGCAACGCTATCCAGAAGCACCCGATCGGTCTGTCCGCCCCCGACATCGGGTTCCTACTGGCAATTCTCGGGATGCCCCTGAATCAGCCGGATGGCGATCAAAATACTGCGGATAATACGCCAGGAGGAATTCAACCTTGGACGAGACCCAGGATACCCCCCCCCCCCCCCCGGCAGGAACCTGGCCGGCCGGGTATTGACCGTCGCCGCCTGCTTCGGCAGCGCGGCGATCTTTTTCGGCGGAATGTGTTGGGCCCTGGGCAACTTGGCACAGCAGACCCCGGTCGGTCTGTCCGGCACGGACATCGTATTCGCATTAGTAATTTTCAGGCTCCCCTGATGATAGTGCTATGGATAGTACTGCTATGGATGCAGACACGGCAGGAGCAAAAAATCCGGCGGTAGCCCCCCGGACCACCCCACCCGGAGTATCAACACTGAAGACTTGATGAAAGACGAGGAAGGGAACAATCCCTCGAAGGGAGCCTTCTGTCCTCTAGGGGGTGTCGTCAAAGTAAGGGTGTGATGATAAGCTGACATTGCAACCAGTGTAGCAGGATTGGGCTATGTCAGCAGCAATGGCAGTGCCGGCGCACCGGCGTCACGATATTTCAGACCGGGTATGGGAAGTCCTGGACCCCCTTCTCCCAGGCGGCAAGGGCAAGACGGGCCGGCCCGCCTGCGATAATCGTCTCTTTCTCAACGCCGTGTTCTGGATTTTGCGCACCGGCGCCCCCTGGCGGGACCTGCCCCCGGACTATGGGGATTGGAAGAACACCCACCGCCGCTTCTGCCGCTGGCGGGACAGAGGGGTATGGGACATGCTGCTGGATGCCCTGGTCGACGATCCTGATTTTGAATGGTTGATGATTGACGCCAGTTACATCAAGGCCCATCCCCACAGCGCCGGGGCCCAGGGCGGAAGCCAGGCCATCGCCCGCACAAAAGGGGGCTGAACACCAAACTGCATCTGGCGGTGGATGCCCACGGAATGCCGGTAAGGGTAATGGTGACCGGAGGCACGGCGGCGGACTGCACCCAAGCCTTGCCCCTGATTGAAGGCATCGAAGCGGAGTGTCTGCTGGCTGACAAAGCCTACGACACCAATGAAATCATAGCTGCGGCCTCGGAGTTGGGCATGAACCCGGTAATACCGCCCAAGAGCAATCGCCGGGAAAAGCGGGAGTATGACCGGGCGCTGTACAAGCTGCGCCACCTGGTGGAAAACGGCTTCCTGGACTTCAAGCAGTGGCGGGGGGTGGCAACCCGGTATGCCAAGAACTCCCTTTCCTACTTGGCCATCTGCCAGATTCGGGCGATGGTCATTTGGACTAAATTACTTTGACGACACCCCCTAGATGGATGGCATATACGGTATCGTTGGAACAATCCCTGGGAGCGAGTATTCTGGCCGGGGCTTCCCTTCGCCGTAGTAACCGACTTGGCGGCCTTTTTCTACGTGTTGCATCGGACATTAATCCACCTGACAACACGAACCGGCCGGGACCTCGGATGGGAAGAGCTCGCGATGCGCGCCACGCCCCTGTTCACTATGTGTATCGGGTTTTCGATAGTTTTCTTGATGGTAGCGATACTGGTATGCAGGGAAACGATGAACAACCTGAAGCGGGAGTGAAACAATGAGCGATCAGCAAACCGGACACCGCGATGACCGGCGCCGGCCCCACGGTAGTGACTCATTTTGAAATGGAATATCAGATATTCCGATAGCGCATGGCACTTGCCACTCTACCGGTAGTCAAGACCATGCTCAACAAATCAACTCCTCACGGATTCGGTATCGCGTTTTATGCTGCCCCATTGCAAAAGCAGTCACTACCCGCTGACCTCACCACTTGACCACCAGAATCGGAGCATTAACTTGCAGAGAATGGAACCAAAGAACGACACGACGCCAGAATCCCAGCTGGCAAAGGCAGCATCCTGGGCCATGGAGTTTTCCTCGATGCCATTGAATCCGGGAGAACTCGCCAGTCGCACCGGCTTGATAATAGACCGCGAGCCGACCGCGACCGCCGCACAGATCGAGCCTGTCTCAAAAGTCAGCAAGAGCGGCAGGGTGTACACTGTGGGCAACCCTGGTAGAGAAGAGGGGAAGATGCCGCTTCGAGACATGGACCGGGAGCAGATGTGGCTGTTGCCACCGACGCTTGACGAGTTGTTGCCGCTGGACCATCCGGCCCGTTTCGTGGCTGAGTTTGTCCATGCGTTGGACCGGGAGGGCTGGGGCGGAGCTTGGCATGGAGTTGGAAGGGGACCCGATGGGAGCACCGGCATACCATCCCCGGGCTCTGCTCTGCGTGTGGCTGCACGGCTTCATGACCGGGATGCGCTCCTGCCGGAAGCCGGAGGCGGCCTGCCGGGACCAGACCGCACCTTTGGCTGACCGGGTGGCAGCATCCCGACCACAACACCCTGTGGCGGTTCTACCAGCGCCATCGGCACAGCATGTAGGGAGCCGTTCAAGCGCACGGTGCGTATGGCGGTGTCCCTGGAGTTGGTGGACCTGGCGGTGCGGGCGGTGGACGGGACTAAGATGACCGCCAACGCAGCGGCGAGGCGGACCTACACCGCAGAGCAGTTGCGCCAATTGATGGAACGGGTGGAGAAGGCCATCGCGGACCTGGAGGCCCAGAACGAGGGAGGCGAAGACAGCGTTCCGGCCCGCCTCCCAGAAAAGTTGTCCGACAAGAAGACTTTACGGCAGCGGGTGAGGCAGGCGCTGGAGGAACTGGCGGACTGGGATCGTCCCAGTCGCTACAAGCACCCTCGGCGCATCAACCTGACGGATAGAGAGACCAGGCCAATGAGGACCGCTCAGCGGTCTGTTCCCAGCTACAACGCTCAGGCCATGGTCTCGCCACTGGCCGGCGGCGAGGGAGGGACCGGCATGTTGATTACCGCCGTGGACGTGGTGGATGAAGTCAATGACCTTGCCCGTCTGACCCCGATGGTGGAACAGGCCGAGGAGGTTACCCGGGTAAGGGTTCCAACGACCCTGGACGACGCGGGTTATTTCGCCGGCAGGCGCCTGGAAGAATGCGCCCGGAGAGGACAGCAGGTGGTGATGCCCGATCCGAAACGGAAGTCTATGAAGCAGGACCCGTACCATAGGGAACGTTTCACCTGCGACGAGGACCACGACTGCTATTATTGCCCCAGAGGACAAACCCTGTCCTTCCTCCGGAGCAAGCCCAAGAGAGGGGCGCTGGTAGGGGTGTACCGGGCCGCTCCGTCAGTCTGTAGGGAATGTCCAGCCTTCGGAGTTTGTACCAAGGATCGCCGCAAGGGACGCGCCTTGGAGTTTGGACCTCACGATGCAGTATCGCGCCAGCATCGTGCCTGGATGGAGAATGAGGAAGACAAAAGGGTGTACCGGCTGAGAAAGCAGTTGGTCGAACCGGTCTTCGGAATCATCAAGGAACAACAGGGTGCCCGAAGGCTCCTGCTGCGCGGCCTTGCCAACGTGTCGGCCGAATGGGCAGCGTTGGCCACCGCCTTCAACCTGCCCACCCTCTGGAAGATATGGCGCTCCCGAGTTCTCCTCTCCATTCCAATGCCCCATGGCCTGGAACCTCTCCCCGTTCTCTGACCTAAACCGCGAACAAGGTAACAGTTTTCCCCCTCCAGCCCCGTGACCCCTAATCACTCAGGCCAGGATTTGCTCAGCAAATCCTGGCCTGAGTGTCATTTCTGCCTCTCCTCTATCAACTAAAGTCGCCCAACAAGGCTACCTGCCTCGCTTCCATTCACCAGCCCCAGGCTTCTGGGACAAGCTCAGGTATGCAACAGCCTCGAAATGTTTGCGTAATCATACTGCAATGATTCTGTAACACTCTTGCAACGCATCCGCAACGGACGCGAAACACTGGGCGGCTACGCTAATGCTTAATCCCATTGGGAGGCGCAGCCGCATGAAAGAAGTTATTGCAGTCACCCGCCCGGAAAAGTGGCAGCCAACCCTCAACGCCGCCGCAGCGTTGGGCCTGACCGAATACAGCCAGATGCGCGTAATGGGCCGGGGCCGGCAGCGCGGCCTGCGCTATATGCGGCCGGTCAATGGCAGCGACGACGGCGTGATGCAGTTCCTGCCCAAGCGAATGCTCACCTGGCTGGTTCCTGATGAGCTGGTGGCCGGGCTGGTTCGCGGGCTGATTAGCGTCAACAAGACGGACAACTACGGCGACGGCAAGGTGTTCGTCTGCCCGGTGGCCGAGGTTATCGCCGGTTTCGAAACGGAAGAACCAGAATCGGCCGCTTCCGTCGGCGCTGAGTTTGTTGAAACAGAGGTATAGGCAATGGTCTATCGTCCCAACGTCAATTACCCCAAGTTCAAAGAACAGTTCGCGGCCATGGACTTCGAGGCCGACATCCTGCCCATACTGTCTCTCTATCCCATGCCGGCGCCGCAGACCCTGGCCGACTGGGAAATGAAGCTGACCGACATCCGGGGCAAGACCGCCCTGGTTCGCGGGGCCGACCTGCTGAAGCTGCCCAAAGTCGAGGAGCCGACCCCGCTGGTCTGCCAGATTTTCAACTGGTCCGAGACCCCGCTGGTTACCGGCGTCCGCTTGCCCTCGCTGCTGGAAGCCATGGGAATGGACCTGTCCGGCTCTCGCTACCTCTCTTTCTACTCCGGTGACGGGATGTATTTCGAGAGTCTGCCCTTGGCGCTGGCCCGCGACCCCCGGGTGCTGGTGGTTTACGGGATCGAAGGCGAAATGCTGCCCCACGAGCTGGGCGGCCCGGTGCGGCTGTGGGTGCCTTTCTTACAGGGCTATAAGAGCGTGAAGTGGCTCAGCCACGTCCGCGGTTTCCTGCGGGACCCCCAAGGCATCAAGAGGCTCCTCGGCCAGAGCAAAACGTCGGTCCTGGGCGCGCCCGGTCAGGAAAAGGCCCGCGTCGTGGTGGCCCGCGTCAGCAATGGTGTGGCCTCCGCAGAGATTTAACCGGTTTTACGCAGAGTGACCGGAGGACGCAGAGATAATCCCGTCAGCCCGCATTCTCCATGCCCCTGCGTTGAAAAAGCCCGTCAGCATCGATCATTCAGAGGAACGGAAATGAACATCGGAGTGGACCCTCAAACGCATAAGGCTACCAGCATCCGGCTGTTCAGCTTCGCCCGCCCGCATATGCGGGTGTTCCACATGAGCTGGATGGCCTTCTTCCTGGCCTTCTTCGGGTGGTTCGGGATTGCGCCGATGATGGCCATTGTCCGCGACGACCTGTCGTTGAGCAAGGCCGAGGTCGGCAATACCGTCATTGCGTCGGTGGCGGCGACCATCGTAGCCCGGCTGGTGGTGGGCTGGCTGTGCGACCGCATCGGCCCCCGCATCACCTATTCGGGGCTGCTGATTATCGGCTCCATTCCGGTTATGTCCATTGGGCTGGCTACCAACTACGAATCCTTTCTCCTTTTCCGGCTGGCGATCGGCATCATCGGGGCCTCTTTCGTCGTCACCCAGTACCACACTTCGGTGATGTTCGCGCCCAACGTGGTGGGAACGGCCAACGCCACCACCGCCGGATGGGGCAACCTGGGCGGCGGCGTAACGCAGATGGCTTTGCCGCTGGTGCTGGGCGTCATCGTCGCTCTAGGCGCAACCGGCGTCATCGGTTGGCGTATCGCCATGGTGGTGCCGGGCGTCGCATTATTCCTCATGGGCATCGCCTACTTCCGCCTGACCCAGGACTCGCCCGGGGAGGCGGAGCGCCCGCCGGAGCCTCCCGGAGCCAAAACCCGCGCTTTCCTGGAAGCGGCCAGGGACCACCGGGTTTGGGCGCTGTTCCTGATCTACGGGGCCTGCTTCGGCGTCGAGCTGACTATGCACAACATCGCCGCCCTCTACTACCACGACCGCTTCGGTCTGGGCGTGGCGACGGCCGGGCTGATTGCCGGCCTCTTTGGGCTGATGAACCTCTTTGCCCGCACCCTGGGCGGCGTGTTCGGCGACAAGATAGGCATACGCTTCGGACTCAAGGGCCGGACGATGTTCCTCGGCGGCATGTTGCTGCTGGAAGGGATAGCCCTGGCAGTCTTTTCGCGGATGGACATACTGCCGCTGGCTATCGGAGCGATGCTGGTGTTCAGCCTGTTTGTGCAGATGTCCGAAGGCGCAACTTTTTCGGTGGTGCCTTTCATCAATCAGCGGGCGCTGGGCGCGGTAGCCGGCATCGTCGGCGCGGGGGGCAACGCCGGAGCGGTGGCCGCCGGTTTCCTGTTCCGCATGGAAGCGCTCAGCACCGAAGCGGCCCTGCTGTATCTGGGCGCAACCGTCGCCGTTGCCTCGGCCCTGGTTTTCGCCGTCCGCTTCTCGCCGGAACGCGAGACCGACGAGCGGCGGGCCATGGAACGCGCCTTGGGCCGCCGCGCGCTGGCAGTAGCGCCGGCCTACGCCAAGCGTGTCCCCATGGCCCTGTACAGCGAGGCGTAGGAAAATTCCCCCTCGCGGAAGGAGCGGATTAGGGTAAGGGCGTAACTAGGCCCTGCGGAATCGGGATCCACAGGAGGAAACGTGACCACAACAACGAAAGCGGGCAACCCGGTGGAGCGCATCAAGGCCGAGAAGCCCGGACTGGACATCCTGGACGAAGTCCGCGAACTGGCTGCGCAGCACGGCGGCTGGGAGACCATCGAACCCGGCGACCGGGAGCGGCTGAAGTGGATTGGAACATTCTTCCGCAAGCCCACGCCCGGACGCTTTATGATGCGCCTGCGCATCACCAACGGGCGGCTGACCGCGCCGCAGCTCGACGCCCTGGCCGCCATAGCCCGGCGGCTGGGCAGCGGCGTAATGGACCTCACCACCCGCCAGCAGATTGAACTGCGCGACCTGCAAATACGGGACGTTCCCGAAATCTTGGACGCCCTGCGCGATATTGACCTGTCTTCTCTCCAGACAGGGATGGACAACATCCGGGGAACCAACACCTGCGCCCTATCCGGCCTCACCCCCAACGAACTGTTCGACGCGGCTCCGGTCAGCGAGGAATTTACCCGGATGTTTCTGGGTAACCGCGAATATACTAACCTACCCCGCAAGCTCAACGCCGCTTTCACCGGCTGTCTGGAAAACTGCATCCACGCCGAAACCCAGGACATCGCCATGACGCCCGCGGCGAGGCCAGGCGGCGTTGCCGGATTCAACGTTGCCATCGGCGGCAAGATGGGTTCGGGCGGCATGACCGTGGCCCAGCCTCTGGACGTATTCGTGGAGCCGGCCGCGGCGGCGCGGCTGGCCGGGGCCATCACCCGGCTGTTCCGGGACGAGGGTTCGCGGGAAAAGCGCACCAGGGCGCGGCTGGCCTTTCTGGTGGAAGAGTGGGGCGCCGCCCGGTTCCGGGAGCGTCTGGAGCAGGGTTGGGGCAGTCCCTTGCCTCCAGCGGGCCGGGACGCCCGGCACGCCCGCGAAACCGACCACCTGGGCGTGAACCCGCAACGGCAGGAGGGGCTATTTTCCGTCGGGTTGTGCGTTCCCACCGGGCGCACCTGCGCCGACGACATGGCCGAACTGGCCCGGCTGGCCACCGCCTATGGCTCTGGCGACATCCGGCTTACTACCGGGCAGAACGCCATCATCGCCAACGTGCCGGAAACAAGACTCCCTGCGCTGTTGGCCAAGCCGCTGCTGTCGCGCCTGTCGCCCGACGCCGCTTCCTTCACTCGCGGGTTGGTTAGCTGCGCCGGAAACGATTACTGCAACCTGGCCCTGATTGAAACCAAGAACATTAGCCGCCGGGTGGCCGAATCCCTGTCGGCCCTCCGCCCGGACGCCGCCCGCGAAGACAGGAATCGGTTGCGAATGTATTGGTCGGGCTGCCCCGCCGGTTGCGGCAATCACTACGTCGCCGACATCGGTTTTCAAGGCGGCAAGACCCGGTTCGAGGGAAGGGTGGTGGACGCAGTAACCATCTTCGCCGGGGGGCGCACCGGCCCCAACCCCCGGCAGGCCGAGAAAGTCATGGAGCAGGTCCCGGTGTCCATGCTGGACGAAGTCCTGCCGGCGCTCATCGAAAACCTGGCGAGAGCTTGACCCTGTTGCCCCCTCTCCCAAGGGGAGAGGGAGAAAGTTGAAAGGAGAAGCGACTATGAAAATGGTGCGGGCAGTAATCCGGCCGGAGAAGGAAATCGCGGTGGCGGCAGCCCTCGCCAACGAAGGCTTCCCGGCGATGACCAAGTGGGACGTGCTGGGCCGGGGCAAGCAGCAGGGAGTCCAAGTTGGCGACCATTTCTATGACGAACTGGCGAAATGTATGTTCATGGTGGTGGTGGAGGACGACCAGGTGGAGGCGGTCACTGGCGCAATCCAGATCGCCGCCTACACCGGCTTCCCCGGCGACGGCCGCACCTTCGTCACCGACGTGGAGGCATCCTACACGCTACGGACGGGCGAGTCCGGGCTGTAAGGGAAAGCTACCTCTCAAAAGGCGGCCTCCCTACGCCTCTTCCCGCAGCGGAATTGTCCCCCATGTCAGCGCGTGGGCAGCGGCGGGCATGGTAGCGAAGGAAATCCGAGAAGACGGTGGCAAGGCATGTCGCACCGGAGGATCACTGACCTGTCGTATTCGTCGTAGTAGCAGGCCCAGCCCCAACAACTGGCGCTCGGTAAACATCCCCCTGTAACGCCGGCAGCCCCATCGGTGGAGACGATCTGTCTCGTCTCACGGAGGAATCTCCTCATCAGGGACTGGCAGACCAGATTCTTGCAGGAGTTGCAATCGGGCCTGCTCATACCGCTCATGGTCGTCCAGGTCGGGGCGTTTGAAGAGCCTTCCTTTGCGGGTCGGCTTGCACGCTTCGCAGTGGTACTCATGCCCCCATGGGGTGAGTGGACGGATGACCCGAGTCCCTGTTGGGGTACGAATACACGGTTCCACATCGCCTGCAGTGGACTCGCTGACGCCGGGCAGGTCCCCTTGCTCGTAAACAGGCCCACCAAGCTGGACAAAATCAAGAACCCTATTCACCAAATACAATAGCAACGGAAAACTCCGGTACTCTTGGACGGTTGAATTGAACGATTCGGGAACTGAAAGGTCATAGGTTCGCAAAGCTGGCTTGAACCAAGGGCAGCCCCAATGATGGGCTGCCCCCGGTTTGTTGTTGCCTAAAGCGGGGAGCGTTTGCCAATAAGGTTTGCCTCGGATGTTGGGTTTGACCTGGACATTAAGCACTAATGTGCTATTATGGAGATGCACCATCGAGAGCTGGCCGTGGCGGACGAAAGGCCCGGAATCGAGCCTGACTGGCAAATGAGGATTACAACACCATCATCGGCCTCAACCCCAAGGACACCATCGCCCACTATGGCCGGGGGACGTGCTCTGCCAAGCTGGACAACCTGGGCCGGGCCATCGAGGACCACGACACGGCCATCGGCATGGACCCGGAACATTCTCTCCCTACTGAACCGGGGGCGGCCTACCTCAGCGAGGACGAACCGGAGCGGGCTATCCACGATTTCGACCGGGCAATCAGCCTCGAACCGGATAATTCGGAAGCTCACCTGTGCGGGGGGAAGGCGCTGGCCCGCTTGGAGCGCTACGAACCTGCTATCCACTGCTTCTACTTCAACCAGACTATCGAGCTTGACCACGAGGAGGCCGAAGGTTACTACGAGAGGGGGACGGCCCGCATGGAGCTGGGGGATTACTCCGGGGCAATCGATGACCTGGCCCAAGCGGCCAAGCTGAACCCGCAGCATCCGCACACCGGTTCCGGCCGGAAGGTCGCGGCTGAGCTTCTGGAGAGCGCCAAGGCCGGGAAGAATGCCGGGAAGGGCTGACCTGGACGGGACGCAGCGGTGGCGCTGGCCGGACCAGGGTGCGCATCAAGTCTGAGGTCAGACCCCACGGGAGCGATACTTGCCCTGCGGTCCAAGCGGTGTACTGCGCTGCGAACTCTTGAGAGGGTGGTCTTTCTGTAAAAGGCGGGCTTACGGTTTGCCTGCCGCCCCCGCCGTCCGAGACCGTCACCCGGAAGGTCAGCGTGGCCGCGCCCGACGGCGCGGTGAAGGTGAGGCCGGCCGCCGCAGCGTCGCTCAGCGCGACGCTGGGACCGGCAGTCTGCTCCCACGAGTAGCTCAGGGTGTCGCCGCCGTCCGGGTCGCTGCTCCCGGATGCGTCCAGAGTCACCTTGGCCCCCGCCTCCACCCGCCGACGCCCGCCGACGGCGATTTGCCGGTCGTGGGAGACGAACTCGTGGCCGGGATTCAGGCTGATGCAGTGGTCGAAGTCCTCGATTGCCTTGCGGCACCGGTCCAACTCCATGCGGGGCATGCCCTTCTCATAGCAGGACTCCGCCTCTTCCGGGTCAAGTTCACAGATCACGGAATTCCATCTTCAGCAACATCGTCAACTACAGGAGCGACGGGCCACCATGGAATGGCGAAGCCCATTCGGTTTCGGCCAAGCCAAAATGATCCACAGCGACTGCTTTGACCGGTTGCAGCAACAGGCCGACAACTCAATACACGCAGTAGTGACCGATTCCCCCTACGGACTTGAAGAGTATTCAGAAAAAGAACAAAGCAAGTTGAGAGCTGGACGCGGGGGCACCTGGAGGCTCCCTCCAGAATCCGATAGCAACAGTCAAAGCCCAGTCCCCCGCTTCACCGTACTAAACGAACCGCAATTGTAGGCGCCGCACGACTTCTTCTACACTTGGGCCCGATACCTCTTCCCCAAACCAGGACCGGGGGCAAATGTCCTCATCGCCGCCAACCCTCTCCTGGGCCACATCGTAAGTAGCGCCGTCACCTCAGCCGGCCCTGAAAAACGCGACGAGATAATCAGGCTGGGCATCACCCTGAGAAGAGACGACCGACCGAAGGGCGCACACGAAGAGTTCAAGGACGTTACCGTGATGCCCCGAGCCATGTGGGAACCATGGATCAACCTCCGCAAACCCTTGGCAGGTACAGTCCACGACAACCTCCGCCAGGGGGGAACCGGCGGCTTTCGCCGGATCGCAGACGACGCTCCGTTCGGAGATGTAATCAAGTCGGCGCCTACCCCAAAAAAACGGAGAGGGTTATAGCCCCACACCCAAGCCTCAAACCGCAGGCATTCCTCCGCCAGCTGGTAAACGCCGTTCTACCGCTGGGGGACGGGACGGTAGTGGACACCTTCATCGGCGCCGGATCAACCCTTGCCGCCGCAGAAGCAACCGGTTACAGATCCAAAGGAGTAGAGAAAGCTCCAGTTTATTTTGACATCGCATCCCCTGAATTATAACTGCAGAAATCCAAAGTCAACACCGACCATCGACGGTGGCTGCTAACTGCTTTCAAAATAGAGTATCAGAGAACATGATATTGGGCCCGGTAGCAGGCAGTATGCCAAGCATAGTCTCGATTGGCCGTGGTACAACAAGCCTTATTCATTATCGGAAACTCGGATACCCCATTTCAAACTGAGTCACCACCGGCCTCACCGTCCCGTTGACCCGTCCAGCCCCACGGCATGAGGGACACTCCACCTGAACCAGTGTATGCCGCGGGTTCAGAAGACGGTCAACCATCCTTGCCCACAGAACGCGGGCAAGGATGGTAAACTTCACCCCCACGGCGTATAATCCAGACACAAGGAGAAGGCTAGTCCGACCATGACTACCATCAACACCATCCAGGACCTGATCCAACTGCTCCGAGACCAACCCCTCTGGGCCGAGGAACTCCGGGGCATCCTGCTGTCCACCGAGTTGCGGGACCTGCCGGCAGCCGTAAGGGAACTGACCCAGACCCTGGCCGCCAACGCCGTCCAGACCAACGAACGCCTGACTCGCATAGAGCAGGACGTGTCAATCCTGAAGGAGGACGTGTCCACCCTGAAGGAAGACGTGTCAATCCTGAAGGAGGACGTGTCCACCCTGAAGGAAGACGTGTCAATCCTGAAGGAGGACGTGTCCACCCTGAAGGAGGACGTGTCCACTCTGAAGGAGGACGTGTCAATCCTGAAGGAGGACGTGTCCACCCTGAAGGAGGACGTGTCCACCCTGAAGGAGGACGTGTCCACTCTGAAGGAAGACGTGTCAATCCTGAAGGAGGACGTGTCCACTCTGAAGGAGGACGTGTCCACCCTGAAGGAGGACGTGTCCACTCTGAAGGAAGACGTGTCCACTCTGAAGGAAGACGTGTCAATCCTGAAGGAGGACGTGTCCACCCAGAAGGGAAGCATATCAACCCTTCAGGGAAATATGGCTCGACTCAACGGAGCAGAATACGAACGGTACGTCGAGGACAAAGCTGTCCACCGCGCCTACGCCAACCTCGGCTTCATCCAGGCCGTACCGGTCAAGGGACCCCGGTCCGGTTTCCAGCCCAGACTCTCCTCCGCATTGGCCCGGGCCCGCAAAAGGGCGGCCCAGGAGGGACGCCCCCTGCCGGACCTGACCGAGGAGAACAACTTCGTCAACAGCGACATCATCATCGCCGATCTCGGAGACCCGGACGACCGGGAACGCCGCAGCCCGCCGGTGGCCTACGCTCTCTTCGAGGTCTCCATCACCGCCGACCGCAACGACCTGCGGCGAGCCTCTGCCCGGGCGGAAACTCTCGCTGCCATCCTGCAGGTCCCGGTGATTCCCGCCGTGATTGCCGACACCTTCCCGGAGACCGAGCGCCAAGAAGCAGCCGAAGCCGGCGTCGCCCGGTTTCGCATACCAGACCGGTAACCGGCATCCCAACCACGACATGCTGCGGGGCAAAACGCAGCCCCTGTTCCAGGCCCCGGGGGACTACACCGCCACCGCCACATGGCCGGTAGTCCTTACTACGCCCTACCCCGATCTCGGAGAGCTACAGCCCCCAGCCCCCCAGACCAACTTTTGCCGCCGGCGCCACTCCCCGGTGAACAGAACGCGCGTCCGGCAGCGACGCAGCCGGTCCTGGACGCGCCACGGCGGTGACTGGAAGATCTCCCGGGAGCCGGACCACCAGCCCCGGAGCGCCGGTCGATAGGATGGGCTGGCTGATGCCCTGGCCCGGCGACACGGAGCTGCCGCCACCTGCGGCCCACCACCCCACCACCACCGGCCCCGGCCCACACGGGCCGGGGCCTTGCTTTACCTGGAGGGATGATGATAACTGAGGCCGCGCGCCGCCCGGCGGGAGGGGAGACTGTCCAGCGTACTGACCCCACTGAATGGAGGAGACGGCGCCATGACCACCGAGACTACCCCGACCCGCCGGCGCGGCGGCCCCCACCGGGCCGGATGGCGCCAATACCCCCGGCCCGATTTTTCACCCACGGAGGGAGGCCAACGCTACGTTGCCCCGTACCGATACCCGAACCCCGGCCCAACTGCTGGCGCTGCGGCGAGTGGCTGCTCCTCTGGGAGTACATGGACGCCGGGCCCGACGGCCGGGTGGTCGCCCTATGCCCCGACCGCATTGCCCAGGCGCGCCGGGCGGCAAAAAGGGGCGGTGATACTCCCAACCCGATGCTCTCCCCCGGAGACCCTGGCAACCAAACGCCAACCGAACTCGCCCGAATGAACGCGCGCGGTACGCTGAGCTGACGGACGGAGCGACCAAACCCTCGGCCGACGCTCCGACCAAACCGCTGGCGGTGCCGGACGACTATGACTGGACGGACCGGGCTACCATCCGACAGGCGATCGCCGACTGGCCCGGCCTGGCGCCAATCAACCCCATCAGACCTTGGGTCCAACCACCGCCGGCCCCAACGGGACGGTGGCGCCGGAACCGGCTGGAGAGAGAGACTGGGCCGGATTCTCGTTCAAAACCCTCTTTCCGCCCGGCACCCGGCGCCGGAAGTCTGTCCCGGACGCTCCCAGAGCTGAAACAAGGCCACTATTTCAGTTTTCAGGCCCCCCTTCCCACACCCCGGCGGGCGCCGCGCCGGATGTGTTGACCGTTAGTCAGTTGGGTTCCCTCCCTCCACACCCCGGCGGGCGTTTCCTCTTCCCGCGCTGGCGGAGAAAGCGGCTTTTCGCCAATAGTATATACCCTCTACCCACAGGAGGCCGAACAATGACCGGCAGATACACCGTAACCGAACCGAGGCCGGCGGTAATCAAGGACGCCCACCCGATACAGCGCCCGGTCATCCGGGCGGCGGACCGGGCCCGGCACCGGGAGTCCCTGAACCTGCTGGAGGTGATACCGACCACCCTGGACAGGATGGCCCCGGACCACCGCGCCAGGGTTCTAGATACTCTGGACCCTTACGGTGAAGGGCTGGACCGGGCCGGCCAGAACACCGCCCACGCCCCGGCGCAGGAATCCTGGAGTTGAGAACCCCGGCCCTGCCGCCAAGGTTCCGCCGGAACCGCCCCACCGACGCTGATGAGACAGAGCAGAGGGGGTTGAACCAGGACCACGATGTTCACCCAAGCAGATTGCGCCGAGTATATCGGTGAAGCCCTGTTCCGGTGGATGGAAATGGGTGGCAACGCCGAGTGCGAACTTGACTTTGACGACTGTGAGTACCTGGCCCAGCTGGTGACCACCCTGGTAGTGGCGGACCCGGACCGCCGGGCCAAGTGGCCAAAGACCTTGGCCCAGACCGCGCCGGAGTCCGGCGGGAGCTGGAACACCATACGCCCTAAACCCGAGCGCCATGGGGTGTTTTCCAGCGGCCAGACCGGGGTGAGTGTCCGGTACACCACCCGCCCCTCATCTTATAACAATAGGGGTGCGAAAATGAACAAACAAGAGGGCGGAACAGGGTCTTTCTATTCTCTGGGGGATGATTATAATCCGGGGTATGGATACGCTGGAAGCAGGTCGAAGTTTGCAAGCGGCTTTTGCCGCCGTGCCGGATTTTCGAGCCCGCAGCGGACGCCGCCACCCCTTGCCGGCCATTCTCACCCTGGCCGTATGCGCCATGCTCTCGGGAGCCCGCAGCCTCTACGCCATTCACCAGTGGGGGCGCTGTCAGGATGGGGCCACGGTGGCCGCCCTGGGATTCACCCATCCCAAAACGCCGGCGGTATCGTGCCTGCACCGGGTGTTTCGCGGGCTGGACGTGGCCGCCTTTGAACAGGCGGTGGCCCGATGGAGCCGGCAATATCTGGCCCGAGATGCTGGGGGGCGGGTTGCCATTGCGGTGGATGGCAAGGCATTGCGCGGGATTCACGGGGAGGAACTGCCCGGGATGCGCCTGGTGGCCGGCCATGCCCACGGTTCCGGCCTGACGGTGGGGCAAAAGGGGGGTCAGGACAGGACAGGGGGAACTGACAACGGCCCGGCAACTGACGGCGGAACTGCTGCCGGTGGCCGGTAATCTGATTACCGGGGACGCCTTGTATTGTCAGCGGGACTACTGCCAACAGGCGCTGGAGGCCGGGGGAGACTACCTGGTCATTGTGAAGAAGAACCAACCGGAACTGTATGAGGCCATTGCCTTGGCCTTTGCCCGGCCGGTCTGGGGCGCGAAGTACCGGAAGGCCCGGCAGCAGGGACGGCATGGGGACCGCCCTGAAAGGCGGCAACTGCGGACCACGGAGGCCCTGAACGAATACCTGAAGGAATGTCTGGACTGGCCGGGGGTGCGGCCAGTCTGCGAAGTGCGGCGGCGAGTGGAGCAAAAGGGACAGACCACCACGGAGACACGCTACGCCGTCACCAGCCTGGGCCGGGAGATGGGGCCAGCGGCGCAGCGGCGCTATGTGCGGGGGCATTGGGAGATTGAAAATCGCCTGCACTACGTCCGGGACGTAACCTTGGGTGAGGACGCCAGCCAGGTGCGCAAGGGGGCGGCGCCGGAAGTGATGGCGGTGCTGCGCAACGCAACGCTGTGCCTGCTGCGGTTGAATGGCGTCAAGAACGTCGCCGCGGCGCTGCGGCAGACCGGCTGGCTGCCCGGACAGGCCCTCCGCCTCCTCGGACTGGCCTGCCCTTGAGAATAGAAAGACCCTGGAGGGCGGAAAGCCACATTAGAAGCCCAGTACAACCACGTACCTATCCGTAGCAATGGCAGTGAGCTACGCGGTCATCATCTTCACCCCGATGAACGTCCACAACTGGGGCGACCGATCCAGCAATACCCAGCGCCGGTTCAGCGATTGGCGGTCGCTGAACCAGAAAGCAACCCAGTTTTTCGGTTTTCCCCTGGCGCTGGTTACTGGAACCCTGGTCAGCTTGGCAGCGCTGAAATATCCAATTGGGGGTGGAAAGAACGACTGAAGGCTTGACTGGCAGAATGACAATGGAAAATTGGAAACAGAAACATACCTATGACGGACCGGCGCCATTTTCGCTCCCCGGTGAACCCGTCCAGCCCCCGGTATCTCAGCCATGAAGCCTTCACCTGCGCCTGCCGCGGTTGCGGAACGGCTGGACGCAAGCGGTGTTGGAAGCCCACGAGAAGTTTCGAGCCCAGGTTCGGAACGACGACTGGTTCGGTCAAGTCAGAGTCAGCGGTGAACGGGTGCAGGTGAACGTAACGGCAACCACGCGGCCCAAGACCTCCAGACCAAGCGTTACGATATAGCGAAGACGATGAAGGCCAGCGCTTGCCGGCGCGCTGGGCGGCAATTTAAGGGGATCAAAACCAGGCGGATAGTTTCAGTTCACTCCAGACTGGAAAATCAACAATGAGAGGTTTAACCATGGACCAACAAAAGCGTGAAATACCCGGCCGGCCGGCCGGGTATTGAGGATCGCCATTTGCTTCGGCAGTACGGCGCTCTGTTTAGGCGGGATGTATTGGGCCGCGACCAACCCGGCCACGGAGACCCTGGTCAGTCTATCACCCACAGAAATCGCATTCCTGCTGACGTTTTTCGTGGTTCCCCTGATCGTCACGTTAGGGATGGGGATATTTCCCAGTCAGGAAGGGCCGTATAGAAGAGTATGGAAGCTAGCCTTCTGGCTGGGGCTTCCCTTCGCCGTAGTCATTGGCCTAATGGCCTTTTTCCTCGCGTGGCATTGGTTCTTAACCGACCTGACGACGCAGGCCAGCCGGGACCTAGGATGGGTAGGTACTGTGCTGGTCGCCGGACACCTGCTCCCCATCTGTATCGGGGCTCCGGTATTTTTCTTGATAATAGCGATACTGGTATGCGCGGAAACGGTGGAATACCTGGAACGGGAGCGAAACAAGGACCGATTGGAAACCGAGCCACCATACTGAAGGAGAATGACGATAATGGCCTTCCCATTGGCGCCAGACGATTACCGGCTACAGGGGCATGCCTAGAACGGGCTCCGGTTGCACTGCCCGGCGGACCCGTCCAGCCGGCGGCGGCGGGGACACTCCACCTGGACCGGCGCCGGCGGCGGCGGGCAGGTGTCCGACCAGCCCAAAGACCAACCCCGGATGATCAGCCGGTGGGAGCACGGCTTCTTTGACGCCTGGCGGAGGAACCGCCGGCTGGCGTGGGATGAGCGGGCAATGCATTACGGGCTAGGGGGTGTCTTCAAAGTAATTTAGTCCAAATGACCATCGCCCGAATCTGGCAGATGGCCAAGTAGGAAAGGGAGTTCTTGGCATACCGGGTTGCCACCCCCCGCCACTGCTTGAAGTCCAGGAAGCCGTTTTCCACCAGGTGGCGCAGCTTGTACAGCGCCCGGTCATACTCCCGCTTTTCCCGGCGATTGCTCTTGGGCGGTATTACCGGGTTCATGCCCAACTCCGAGGCCGCAGCTATGATTTCATTGGTGTCGTAGGCTTTGTCAGCCAGCAGACACTCCGCTTCGATGCCTTCAATCAGGGGCAAGGCTTGGGTGCAGTCCGCTGCCGTGCCTCCGGTCACCATTACCCTTACCGGCATTCCGTGGGCATCCACCGCCAGATGCAGTTTGGTGTTCAGCCCCCTTTTGTGCGGGCGATGGCCTGGCTTCCGCCCTGGGCCCCGGCGCTGTGGGGATGGGCCTTGATGTAACTGGCGTCAATCATCAACCATTCAAAATCAGGATCGTCGACCAGGGCATCCAGCAGCATGTCCCATACCCCTCTGTCCCGCCAGCGGCAGAAGCGGCGGTGGGTGTTCTTCCAATCCCCATAGTCCGGGGGCAGGTCCCGCCAGGGGGCGCCGGTGCGCAAAATCCAGAACACGGCGTTGAGAAAGAGACGATTATCGCAGGCGGGCCGGCCCGTCTTGCCCTTGCCGCCTGGGAGAAGGGGGTCCAGGACTTCCCATACCCGGTCTGAAATATCGTGACGCCGGTGCGCCGGCACTGCCATTGCTGCTGACATAGCCCAATCCTGCTACACTGGTTGCAATGTCAGCTTATCATCACACCCTTACTTTGACGACACCCCCTAGAAAAAACCCGGCGGGCCTGCGGCCCCCGACCCTGGCGGTGGACACGATGCACACCAACCCCACCGGCCAGCACGTCGACGGCGACCCACCCTGGAATCACTGCGGCGGGAGCGCCGCATATGGCAACCATACTGGATACCAAAGGAGAAGGACCATGACCACGCTTTTTGACCGGATTGAAGCGGACGAAGCCGCCTTCTGCGATTGCGTCGACCACCTGGACGCGGCGCTGGCCAATTGGATGACGGACCACCCGGTCCACGACGTTGGCGAGGTGGACCGGAAGACCCTGGCTGACCTGGTAGCCGCCATCATCCTGGTGAACCCGGGGCGGCGGGACGCCGACCTTCAAGGGGCGGACCTCGCCGGTCGGAAGCTGCTCTGGATCGATACTACGGGGCGCCGACCTGTCCGGCGCCACCCTGACTGACGCGGACCCGCGCGCTGCCCGGTTGTGTGACGTCAACCTGTGCAATGCTGACTTGGACAGGGTCAACCTTGACCGGGCGGACCAGCGCCGGGCCGTCCTGGTTGGGGCCAACCTCACCAACGCCAACCTGGAGGATGCCAATCTTTCCGGGACGGACCTGACGGAAGCCACGCTGGACCGGGCCCGGCTTCGGAATGCGGACCTGCGCCACGCCGACCTTCAGGGCGTTGACCTGGAAGCGGTGGCGGATATGCACGTGGCGAAGCTGAACGGAGCGTTGCGGGACGACTGACCGGGTAATCACGACTGTTCCCCCGCCCCCGCGAGGATAGAGCCGAGTTTCACAATACCTCTGTGTCCCGCACCGGCGTTCCCCGCCCACGCGGGGATAGACCTTGACCGGAGCAATTCTGAACGGCGCAAGGTATCGACGATGTCATAGGAAATCCGGCGAGCGTGCGGAGGTCCAAGTCCGTATGGTGTCCACAGTTCGCCCCAACAAGGATACTCTCTCCGATGCCATCGACATCTACCGGGACGCGATGCGCCCGTTCATACTGCACCGCTTGAGGCGAGGCCCTGCGCTACAGTCGAAAGGCCGATGAGCGCCGCCCTGGGAGACCGGCGGGCTGATGCAGTGAATCAGCGGCTGCGTCAAGGCAACCGGATTGAGAACGTCATTGACATCAACGATTTCCCGCATCTGGTACAGAGGCATTGGCACGACATATTCTTCCATGCATTTGGCGAAGACCGGACCATTCAGAGCGAACTATGGCTAATCAGCCGGGCGCGAAACCAGGTGTCGCATCCCGGACCTGGAAGCTGAGTACACTGACGTCCATATCTACCACATCGCCAACGTGTTGGGAAATATCAACGCGCCGGAGCAAAAGCTGACATCGGAGCAGGGCCGGATGAAGGGGCCGGCTACAGTCCGCAAGGCGGACGGGTCCCGGGGTAACATCCAGGTCGCAGCCGGTCGCGGCGACTTCCGGCGGGGGGTGGGCCGGACCTGGCGCTCCTGCTTCGGAAGGCGCCAGCATGGCAAAACCCCGGACCACCGCCGCCGGGCGGAAATAGCACAACGCAAGTTTCGGGAAGAGCCGGTAGACGACTCCAGCTTTATGGCAGACAATAGGGGCAACACCCCATGACGCTGGGCACACGCGAAAGAGGCGCCTTGAAAAAGGGAAGGGAGACGATGGAAAGATGGATCGGGAGAACTGTCCGGCAGTTGAAAGCATACCGGACAAACACGGTGGAGAATGGCGCTTCACCAAGACCCGAGCGCCAGTCTCGACCCGGTTTGGAAACCTGGCCGCCGGAGCAAACATAGAGGAATTCCTGGACTGGTTTGGAGGAGTGGAGCGATGGCAGGTAAACGCCGTGCTGGAACACGTGGTCGAGAACCTCGACGCCTGGGTCAAGCAGGATTCTCATGTTTGACCACGACACCCAGGCGGGACACCGCATCAAAATAGATCGTGACTTTCCGGAACAATTCGTTGACAATCTTTCACGTCAAGAGGTATTCAACAAACATCTCTTTCGCCCCAATACCTACCTCCATAAATGGTGGGCGCGGCGCTGTGGGTCCACCTTTCGGGCCATACTGAAGCAGTTTGTGCCTGACGCCGACCACAGTGATTATTACGCGCCAGGCGGACTTGAAGGCAAAATCGTCCTTGACCCGATGATGGGTGGCGGCACAACCCTCCACGAGGCCATTCGCCTGGGGGCAAACGCCATCGGGGCCGACATTGACCCCATCCCAATCATCCAGGCCCGGGCCTCCCTCACCCAGACCGAGCTGACGGACTTACACCATGCCTTCAAGCGATTCTACTCCGATCTGTACGCCCGCTTGGGTCATTACTTTCAGACTGAATGTCCAACCTGCGCAGCAATGACTGACATCCAGTATTCCCTGCACGGATCACGTAAAAGGTGCGCCTGTCGCAATGTCGTTCAAATCGACCAGTACGATTTACGCCACGAGGGAGAGCGGATAATCAGTATTAATCCCCACAGTCGGGAGATTTCCAACCACCACGATAACGAGAGCTACGCCGGTGGAACTCCAAGCCTGATTGCCAAAAGCGACAGGCGCTGTCCGATGTGTGGCCATCAATATGGCGAATTGCTCGAGTTGCCTTTTTATGCCCGTTATACCCCGGTAGCGATTGTCGGCTTTTGCCGGCAACACGGCAGTTTCTTCTGTTCTCCCGGAGAAAATGACCTGACCCGTATCGGACAGGCTGATGAGCAGCGGCGCCGGCTGGACTTCGCGCCGTTGTCGGACTTTACCGTAAAGGATGGCCCAAAGTCCGATGACCTGCTGCGCCGTAACGTCCGCTCCTACCTGGACGTCTTCTCGTCTCGCCAGTTGCTATATCTGCATAGCGCGATTCAGCAGTTACGCGACTACGCCGGCATCGATAAACTTGCGCTGGGGGTGCTGGTATCCACTTCCCTGGAATTCAATTCAATGCTTTGCGGCTACAAAGGCTGGTACAAGCATCGTCCTGGAGCAATACGGCACGTTTTCGCCCTGCACGCCTATTCATTCCAATACACGGCATTGGAGAATAATCCGCTCAACCCGCGCAAGGCGTCGGGGAACCTGCAACTCCTCTTTCACGACCGGATTGAGCGGGGGCGCAAGTGGGCCGCGCTGCCGGTTGAAAGAAGGATTGACGAGAATGGTAAAAGGGAATTGGTCAAGATCGCGGGAGAAACGGACGCCGGGGTTGAGGCATTCAACCAGACTGAGCTTGCCGACGGACAACGCCGGTTCTGGCTGATCCAGGGCGATTCGCAGAATCTGCCTATTGAACGTCAGTCCGTAGATATGATTGTAACCGACCCACCGTACTATGACAGCGTACAGTATGGCAATCTGGCCGCCTTTTTCCGGGTGTGGCTGGAGCGCTTGCTACCAGGAGAAGCGGAATGGAACTATGACGAAACTGGCAGCGCCGTGGCGCCGAAAGCGACTGATGACGTCAGCAACTTTATGACCGCGCTCACCAGCATATTTGCTGAGTGCCGGCGCGTGCTGAAGCGGGATAGCGGCCGCATGGTGTTCACCTTTCACCATTGGGACCCCGGCGCGTGGGCGGAGCTCACCATAGCGCTCAAAACAACCGGATTCCGGTTGCTTAACGCTTATGTAGTGCATTCCGAGCATCCGATCTCAGTACATATCCGAAATTTGAAGTCAATCCGGCACGACAGCATTCTGATTTTAGCCACTGGCGGCAATGCGCCGCCGGCGCCGTGGCCACCAGTGGCGGATATTAACACTACGGACAGCGAAACATTTTGCCGGCAAAGTAACGCAGTGCTGGGCTGGCTGCTGAACGGAGAATTTTCGGCGGCCGAAATACGTGTTATCTGGAAAAACCTGATCGGAAGAGGATCCAACGCCTCGTAATCAGGGCAATAGCTTTGCAGAAAGTTGGAACAGTCCATGACTTTCCACTCAGTCGAGCGCAGCGAGTTTATTGATTAACGTCGCTTCAAAGGAATCTCGAGAAACTGTTCGGGCCGCCAGCAGTTTGTCGGTTGACTCCTCCAAAGTTAGAACTTCCCAATGTCCCCGCGTCAGTTGGTAATGCTCTGTAGCATCATTGCAGATTAGTTCCGGGACCAGCCAGATAATGTCGCCGTCATTGATGTCCCGGCTGGGGTTCGAGCTGGGACCGTCGCTGGATGCGAAGAATGGGCGGTCAACAGCTACGGCGATTTTAGTCTGCCAGCGCCGCACGGTGGGAGCTTTAATCTGCAATTGGGGCATCAAGCGCTTTGCGCTTGAGGAACGCCAGTCGGGGCGACGCACCCGGTCAGGGTAGGGCGGCATTGCGGAGCTATCGTCGCGCAATATCTCAAACTGAGAGGACATACCGGGGCCAGAGAAATAGACTGCCTGGATTTCCAACCCATACCAGCGCAGTTCGTTGGCGGCGATTCTGCCGATCACCAAATCAATCTTGCCAGCAGGTTTGCCGGTGCTGATGCTTTGCATAAATGGAATTTCTCTGGCCAGCAGCGTGTCATCTGGCGGGAAGCCCACTATATCCGGATAACGACGGACAAGCACCGGCGCATTGCCACTTCTGCGGCAGTTGCGGTAGCAGCGCCAGGATCCCCTGCCGGTCAGGCCTCCCCGGCCTGCCGGACTGGTTGGGACGCCGCCAGCGCTGACGCCCGCGTCCGGGTAGTCTGCCACGACTGCGCCCAAAGCCTATCGCCGGCCCCGCACACCAGTAGCCCCGCGGGCAGGACACCCGAGGTTTAGAGATCCACCGCCGACGCCGGGCGCCAGGGCCCGCCAGATCTGCTACACTCGACAACCAGTGGACGGCGCCCCCCGCCACCGGCTCCCGCACACGCGGGGATAGACCGCAACCATCAGGCGCAAGAAGTCTTCCAATCCGCCGGTTCCCGCACACGCGGGGATAGACCGCCTATGCTAGACGAGAGGAGATACCGTAGTCATATATGACCCGTCAACGGATCTGGAACATCCTCAAGACCTACAGCAAGAAGGCCAGCATCGACCGGAAAATCACGCCCCATACCCTGCGCCACAGCTTTGCCACCCACCTGCTCCAGCAGGGCGCCTCCCTGCGCCACGTGCAGGAACTGCTGGGCCATTCCAGCATCTCCACCACCCGGGTTTACACTCACCTGACCAACGGCCACCTGCGCAGAGAGTACGAGAAAAGCCACCCTCGGGGGGGTGTAGCGTTGGCGGCTCAAAGGCGTCGGGGAAAATCCCCCCGGCGCCCCTCAACGTGCATCCGCGAAACACCGGCGCCCGTACGGGATGGTCCCCAGGACCATCTCATCTAAACTTCAGGCATGATTTAGGATATAGGCCGCCCTTGAAATTGGAGTGGCCTGATGGATAGTACGCCGGTACCCTTGCTGACCGAACTGTTCTCTAATCTGAAAGACCCTCGGATTGTATCGAACCAAGCGGCACAAGCTGATCGACATAGTAACCATCGCCATCTGCGCCGTGGTGTGTGGGGCGGATACCTGGGTGGACGTGGAGTCGTTCGGCAAGTCAAAGCAGGAATGGTTCAGCAGGATATTGAAGTTGCCGAGCGGCATCCCGTCGCATGACACCTTCGGCCGGGTCTTTGCGATGTTGGACGCCAAGCAGTTCGAGGCCAGCTTCATCGAATGGGTTCGAACGGTGAGCCAGGTGACGCAAGGACAGGTCGTAGCCATCGACGGCAAAACCCTGCGGCGTTCCCATGACAAGCACATGGGCCAGGGAGCGATTCACCTGGTGAGCGCCTGGGCATCGGCCCATCGCCTGATTCTCGGTCAGACCAAGGTGGATGACAAATCCAATGAGATAACGGCCATACCGGAGTCGCGCGACTCCGGGGGCTGGTGGGGAGTTGCTACGCGCGCTGGGGGGCTTGGGGTGCATTGTCACCATCGACGCGATGGGCTGCTGACACCTCCAGCACGTCCTCCATGGCGCAGACAAACTCCGCGTTCCCCTGCGGCGGGATGCACCAGCATTCCTTCAGCCAGGGCTTGAGTCGGTTTTTTTCAGCGTCTGGCGCACCGTTTCCGCACTGCTGGAATCCACCATCTCCCATTCCACCAGCCGGTCCGCCAGCAACTTCATGGTCCAACCCCCACGTCCTTCCGGCGGTTCTCCGCCGGCCAGGGCAATCAGGTGGGCCTCAGCGGCGCCGTCCAGCTTCTTCCGACGGCGCCGCAGTTGCTCTCTACGTTTCAACGCCGCCTCGATGCCTCCTTCCACGCAGCGGCGGCGCACCCGTTCCACCGTGGACAGGCTGATCTGGAGAGACCGGGCAATCTCTCCGTCCTTCATCCCCCCGTCTTCCCGCGCCGCGTCGCTCAGCAGCAGGATGCGGGCATGGGTCTGCCGGTACGCTGCTGCCCGGCCCTTGGAAACCAGGGCCTTCGGTTCCCGTTGTTCTTCTGGAGCCAGTTTAACCAGGTATTTCTTGCCCGGCATGACGATCCTCCCAGCTTCCTATTTTTTATCCCCATGCCAGGAAGAGTACACCCGACTGGCCGTCAATTCCAATTTGGCTGACTACTAGTAGCATAATAATTTTTACCGGTCAGAAAACACTGTGAATCAGGCAGGTCAATCGCCTGCGGGTCCCAGACTTCGGGGGCGCACTCCGCATGCCGGGACTGAATCTGGGAGAGCACCACGTTGATCCGCTCCGATGTGGAGGCGCCCCGCTGGGAGACCAGCTGGTTGCGCAGTATCCCGTCGCAGTTCAGCCCGGTCTCGGTCTCCACCGCCACTCCGCCCACCGGCTCAATGACCAGGTCGGTGACCACCGGGGGCCGATGAAGGCCAGGGAGGCGATGATCAGACCGATGAAGGGCCCGATGAAGGAGTTCTTGGCCAGTCCCACCTTCTGGGAGTCCCCGGTGGCGGTGGCGCACTGAAATCCGGCAAAGGCGACGACGATGGTGGAAACCACACCGATCAGGATGTCCACCAGGGTGGCGGTGTTGGCGCCAGCGCTCAGCAGTTCCTGCATGTCCCGAACCTCCCGGCGTCAGCTCTGACCTCCAGACTAGACCGGGAGAACCGGGAGCCGCTTTTGCGCTGCAACCCCAGGCACTGAACCAGCTACCGCCACCCTTCCACCCAGGTATCAATATCCCGGACGTACAGCCAACAGGCGGCGCCATCAGAGGGCAGCCGGTCCGGGCCCTCAAAGTAAACCAAGACGTTATTCCGGGAGTCCCGGCGGGAGATCCGGAAGGTTCTCCGGTCCAGACCCGACGGCAATTTCACCCCGGAAACAAAACCACCATTTTCGTGGCATTCCCCCGCCGGCGCACCCGTCTCCCGGACCAACGGAGGCCAGAAGAACTCTTCGCAATCCGCGAACCGGCTCTGGCTCCCTGAATTACCCGGTTCATCCGGGCTGGCGTGGAAGCCTCCCGGTTGGCCAGCAGCCGTCCCCGGAAAATCCCGTCGCGGTTGACCCCCTGATTCGACTGGAAGGTACTCCTACCGGCAGGAGCCACGACGAACTCGGACACCACCCGGGGCAGGATGAAGGAGCCGCCGACAGCCACCACGCCAACGACAACCCCAATGAGCGAGTACAGGCCTGGGCCAGACGCTGGGGAGCCCCCTGAGCGGTGATAAAGAGGAAACCGGAGTGGGCCACGTAGAAAACCGCGACCGCCAGGCCCAACCCGCCCAGCAGCAGGGCCATCCCGTTGACCACCGTAAGCACATCGTCCATACCACAAGAATGCCACGGAAGACGGCGCAGGAGATTTTGCGCCCCGACACAGCGGCCGGTCAGCTCTGGAAGAAGAACAGAGGGAGATCAGAAAACCGGCCGAGCCCGGAGCCGGCGCCAGCCCGGAGCAGAAGAAAGATCGAAAATTTCACCCTTCCCAAAGAATAAATTCGCCATTCCGATAGCGAACACTCCCGACAGATCAGAGCAACTCAAGACCATCAACAGCTACAAATGAGCGCGGAGAACGCTGTACCAAAGCTGACTGATGCAGTAAAATCTGTAGGGCAACGAATACGAATTAGCCAGCGGGGCGTGGTGATTGAGCTGACCCAGCGGGAGTTTATCCACCTGGTGCGCCGGGCTTACCGGCAATTGCCCCCGGCGTACCGCCGAAAGCTGGAAAGGGACAATGTGGACATTACGGTGGAGGAGTGGCCCGGCGCGGCGGAGCAGGACTTGCTGGAGGAGGGCGGAACGCTCCTCGGCCTGTACCACGGCGTTCCCCTGACCGCCCGGGAAGGCATCGGCCCCATCCTGCCCGACCGTATTACCCTCTACCGCCAGCCGATAATGCGCAGCTGCGCTACCCGGGCCGAGGTGGCCCAGGAAATCCGCATTACCCTGTGGCACGAGGTGGGCCACTACCTGGGACTGGACGAGGCGGCGCTGCACCGTCTGGGCTACGGCTAGGGAGTTCATTCCTCGATTTACCGAACTTTCTCTCCGAGTCTATGGTCTGGGCTACGGCCAGGGAGTTCCCCAATGGCCCAAACCGGAATGGCCCCGAACCAACTTGCGCCGCCCGGGTTAGGGGCATTGACTATCGCGGGCATCCCCAATGACCCCGAACCGGAATGACCCCGAACCGGCGCTAACGGGCCGGCGGATAAGCTGTAGGCTATTGGTGATTGAGGGTTGAGGGCGGTGAAACCCGGCGTTCCGGCGCAGCTCCATGGTGAAGGCCCGGTGAAGCCCCGATGAAAACCCCGCTCGGCAAAGCCATCGGCTCCCGCATTGGGAACCGCATCGGGACTGGTATCGGGGCTGGCATCGGGACCGGGTTTGGGACCGGCTTGTCGCCCCTGGCGCCCGGTACGATGGGCAGCCTGGCCGCCCTGGTCGGCTACTACCTGATTTACCGCGCCCTCGCCCTGGCGCTCCCGGCGTCGGACTACCTGTCGGTCGGCCTGCTCGCCGGCCTCATTGTCATTGGTTTTCCGGTGGGAGTATGGGCCACAGGCCGGCTGGTTACGCCACAAGACCCGGACCCGGGCCGGGCGGTGTGGGACGAGTTTGTCGGTATGTGGATTACCTGCCTGCTGCTGCCACCGGAGGGGTTGTGGCTGACGGCAGCCTTTTTCTGCTTCCGGTTCTTCGACGTTGTAAAGCCCTGGCCGGCCCGGCGGTTGGAGCGGCTGCCCGGCGGCTGGGGCATAATGGCCGACGATCTGGCCGCCGGCCTCTACGGGGTCCTTCTGCTCAACGGGGCCCGGCTGGCCTGGGCAGCCTGGGGGTAGCGGCGGCCGCTCCTGACTGCGGACGGGATTGAGTCTTCAGGTCTGGGCAGCCCGGGGGTAGCGGCGTTGGTGGCGCCACCGCCACCGCCAGCAACGCGCTTGAGCCGCCGGACCGGGGCAGCTTAAACCTGGCTCCAGCCTTACCCCCGGCACGCCCCGGCGCAAACGGTCGGTGAATCCAACTCCACCGCCCCGGTGAGGCTTACCCCCGGTACTCCCCGGTGCAAAACAGGCCCTTTTGCGCTATACTACCCCGGCAAGGGGATACCATTTTGGGCGACCCGGTTGGCGACCCGGCCCGGAGGATTGAGGAGTAAATATGGATTTGGGTTTGAGCGAGATTCAGCAGATGTTGAAGAACAGCGCCCGGGAGTTTCTGTCTCAGGAATGTCCCTTGACGCTGGTCCGGGAGATGGAGGAAGATGCGCGGGGCTATACCGATGAGCTTTGGCGCCAGATTGCCGGCCTGGGCTGGCCCGGCGTGGCCTTCCCGGAGCAATACGGCGGCACTGGCGGCAGCTTCCTGGACCTGGCCGTGCTGCTGGAGGAAATCGGACGCTCCCTGACTCCCGGCCCCTTCTTCTCCACCGTTGTCCTGGGCGGCCTGACCGTAATGGACGCCGGCGCCGAGGAACAGAAACGGGATCTCCTGACCCGGGTTTGCAGCGGCCAACTGCTACTGACCCTGGCCCTCACCGAAGCCTCGGCAACTTACGAACCCTGGGGCGTGGCCACCACCGCTACCCGGGAGGGGGACAACTTCCGGCTCAACGGCGCCAAGCTGTTTGTTCCCGATGCCCACGTCGCCGACCTGCTCCTGGTCGCCGCCCGCACCGCTGAATCCGCCAACCCGGCCCAGGGCATCACCCTGTTCATCGTCCCGGCGGGCCTTGCGGGTATAACCGTCAATCAACTCAGTACCATCTCCGCGGACCGGCAGTGCGAGATAATCCTGGACAACGTAAGCCTCCCGGCGGCAGCGGCGCTGGGCGCGGTGGATGGCGGCTGGCCGGTAATCCGGCGGGCCCTGGACCGGGCGATCGCCGGCCAGTGTATGGAAATGGTGGGCGGCGCCGAGGCGGTGGTGGCGATGACCGTGGAATACGCCAGGCAGCGCACCCAGTTCGGGAGGCCGATCGGCGCCTTCCAGGCGGTGCAGCACCATTGCGCCAACATGGCTACCGACCTGGAAGGCTGCCGTCACATCGCCTACCAGGCAGCCTGGAAGATCGCGGCGGGAGAACCGGCCGACCGGGAAGTCGCTATGGCTAAAGCCTGGGTCAGTGGCGCCTACCAGCGGATTTGCACTCTGGCCCACCAGTGCCATGGCGCCATCGGCTTTACCCGGGAGCACGACCTCCAGTTATACACCCGCCGGGCCAAGGTGCAGGAACTTTCCTACGGAGACGTGAACTTCCATAAGGAGCTGGCCTTGCAGCAAATTGAGGCCTGACGCCGCGCCAGTCGCGCTCCACCGCCGGCGCGCGACCGACTCGGGGAGAGCGCTAAAATCAGTAAGAAACCCGCCGGCCTTTTCCTAACCGCCGCCGGCGGGGAGAAGGGACGGGATGGCTACCAGCGAATGTATTTTCTGTAGTATTGCCCGGAATCCGACCCACGAGGCGCCCATATACCGGGATGACCGGGTTTTCGTGGTCCGAGACATCAACCCCCAGGCTCCCATCCACCTGTTGCTCATTCCCAATATGCACTTGAACTCCCTGGCCTACATCGGCCCCGGACAAGTGCCGGTCATGGGTCATCTGTTCGTGGTGGCGGAAGAGATGGCCCGGCGGGAAGAGGCCACTCTGAGCGGTTACCGGCTGACGCTGAACCAGGGCCAGGATTCCGGCCAGGAGATCGCCCACCTGCATTTGCACCTGCTGGCCGGGCAACGCCTGGGTCCCATGGGCTAGGCCCCGGGGGCCAGGACCCAAGGACCAAGACCCGGGGGGCTAGAACCGGGGGTCAAAAATGGAGGTTAACCGTGGGGGTAACAATGCAACCTCAACCCCGGGCTGCCGGGCAATTCGGACTGGAAAGCCGGATACGGCGGCGGGTGAACAACCTGCCGGCCCAGCTGCAAGCCCACATCGCCCGGGCCCAGGACGTCGCCCGGGCCCTGGCCCGGCGCCATGACCTGGACCCGGAGCGGGCCGCCCTGGGGATTCTGGCCCATGATGTGGCCCGGGCGATGCCGGGGCGGGAGTTACTCGAGCGCGCTGCCCGGTTTGGCCTGCCCATCGGGGCGGTGGAGCAGCAGGTTCCCTTGCTGCTGCACGGGCCGGTGGGCGCGGAAATTCTCCGCCGGGAAGAGGGGTTGACCGCTGCTACCGGGGCGGAGGAGCTGTACCGGGCGGTCTATTGGCACACTACCGCGCACCCTACCCTGGAGCCGCTGGGCAAGGTGGTTTTCCTGGCGGACAAGCTGGACCCTCACAAGCGGAAGCGCTATCCCTACCAGCCCCAAATCCTGGCCCTGGCCTACACTGATCTGGATGCGGCGATACTGGAGTTCTTAACCCGGCAGGTGATTGACCTCGCCAACCGGGGCCACTTGGTGCATCCGACGATGCTGGAAGCCCGCAACGCCTTACTAGCCGGGTCAAGGGAAGCCGGGTCAAGAGGAGCCGGGTCAGAGCGCTCCGGGCGGGGAGGGGACGAGGCCGCCGCCAACGCCACCCGCCTCCCCAGCGCTGCTGCTCCGGGGGAGGGGTGATAAAAGCCCCGCTTCGTTGGAGAGAAGAGCAGGGTGTGGGGTTGCCGGCTGAATTACATACCGGTGTAGTTGACGAAGGCGGTCAGGGTTTCCAGCGAAGTGTAGCGGAAGCGGTATTCCAGGGTTTGCTTGATTTTGCCGGTGCTCATTATTACCGGGTATCGGGCCGAGTCCAGCCCCGAGGTTCCGGCTCCGGAACGCAGCAACTTCCAGGACAGCCATGCCACCGGATAAGCCAGAAAAGCCGGCGCCTGAGTCAGCTTCCGGTGGGTAATTTCCGCCACCTCCTGAAGAAAGACCACTCCTTCCCCCGCCACGTTAAAAACTCCCGGCGCTCTCCGGTGAATAATGTCCTCCATAATCCGGGTCAGGTCGGCCTCGTGCAGGAACTGGAAGGGCGGATTGCCGCCGACACCCCAGAAGCGGCGCGGGAAGACGCGCCCGGTCTGCGCGGCAGCGTCGGTAGTTCCCAGGACGGTACAGGCGCGCAGAATGGTTACCTTAATCTCCGGGTGGCTTTCGGCGAATTCCTGTACCGCCAGGTCGGCGGCCAGATGGCCCGGCCCGAAGGGAGCGTTTTCACCGCAGCGGGCCGGGCCCGATTCAGTCAACGGCACCGGGTTATCGGAGCAGGCGCCATAGACATTGTGGGAGCTGACGTAAAGCACGTGCCTTACGCCGGCTCTGGCGCAAGAATGCAGCGTTCCGCTGAGGGCCGCCTGGTTCTGGTGAAGGGACTGGAGCCGCTCCCGGTAGCCAGCGCCAGCGCCGTCCCGACCGGCCAGGTGCACCAGGGTATCTACCCGGTGGCGGCGCAGCAGCTCGTCAATAGGCTGGGCCACGTCCTGGCGATAGACGGAGATATTGCGGATGGGAAAAAGCGGCGGCTTGAGGTCAAAGGCCACCAGTTCCCCCAGGCTGCGGTCTTCCTCCAGCCGTTGCAGGAGCCGGGTGCCGATGTAGCCGGAGGCCCCGGTAATCGCCACAACTTTGGGAGCTTCGGTCATTGGCAAGCTACCTTGAACGCTGGTATGCCCGGCGCGAACCCCTATCCGTCCGCGGTCCGTCCTTCCGGCGAAGGACGGCGGGAGGGGCGCGACGGGTTTACCGGATAATTGCCCGGGCGACATTGTACCCGCTGCGCACGGCACTCTCCATAGTAGAGGGCCAGCCGGTGTTCGTCCACTCCCCGGCCAGGAACAGGTTCGGGATGGGGGTGCGGGGGCCGGGCCGCCGGTCGTTCACCCCAGGCAGGCAGCGGAAGGTGGCCTCCCGCTGTTTTACCACAATCACCCTCTCTACTCGGGCCTCCCTCGCCGCGGGAAACACCTCGGCCATTTCCGCGCTAAACCGCCGGGCCAGCTCTTCCCGAGGTAAGTCGATGTAGTCCCAGGCGGCGCTGACGGAAACGGTGATGTTCTGTCCCCCGCCGGCATCCGCGGCTTCCAGGATGCGGCTCTGGTTGAACACCCATTGCAGCGGGCTATCGACAAAGGCGCAAAAGTCCGGTTCCATCACCGGCCGGTCATACCGGAAATGAAGGTTCACGATGGGCGACCATTCCAGTCCTCGGATGTCCTGGAAAAAGGGCAGGGCGGCGGCTTCCGGGGGCAGGATTCCCAGCAGGGTGTTAAAGGGCAGGGCGCTGACGTACTCCTGGCCGCGCACGGTTTCACCGGAGGCCAGTTCTATACCAACTACCGGGCCAACCGGCGAACCGGCTGCCGGGCCAACTACCGAACCAACCGCCGGGCCGACTGCCGGGCCGGGTTCCAGCAATATACGCCGGGCCGGGCGGCCGAGGATGAGACGGGCGCCCCGCTCGGTCAAGAGATTTCGGGCCGGGGCGCCGATTGACGGGACCAGGGCGTCCCGGGGGTAGCCCAGGTCAGCGCTGTGCCGCCCCCGCAGCATTCCGTCCTGGACAATCATCAAGCCCATGGCGGCGCTTACATCCCGGACGTTATCGTTCAGGGTGGGTTCCACCACCAGGTTCCACAAGTTCTGGATGGCCCGTTCGCTCTGGCCGTTTTCCCGCAGCCACTGGTAGAAGGTAATCCGCTCCAGGCGGGGTTGGCGGCGGTCGGTAAACCTGGCCCGCAGCATACCGGCCAGGGTAAGCGCCTTGTCCGCTGCGCCCAGGTGGGAGTAGGTGAGGAATCCGGGCAGCAGGTGGAAAGGAGCCGGTAGCCAGGAGGCCGCCAGCAGCCCCGCCTTGCCTTGCCGGTCGAAAACGGGCAGCCGGAGCCGCGGCTGCAAGCGCCACTTCTCCCGGACGCCCAGGCGGTTCAGGAACCGGATGAAGTGGGAGCAGCAGCCGACGATGACGTGCTGGCCGTTATCTACCGGCCGACCGGTGGCGGCATCGGTAAAGGAAAAGGCCCGGCCGCCCAGGAATTGACGGGCTTCCACCAGGGTTACGCGGCGGCCGGCGTCAAGGAGGGCCAGCGCCGCCGCGATGCCGGCAATGCCGCCGCCCAGAACCACCACCGCGGAAGCATCGGTGTCGGACACCGTCGCCGGCCCTAGGTTGAGTCGGGGAACCGCCGGGGGAGCATACTGGTCAGCCATGCGTGGGCCATAACGCGCAGTTTTTCAGCGGTGGAGAGGCCGACCCGGCGGTGCAGAACATTGTAATCGGCAGCCTCAATGCGGTCCAGAACCTTGCTGTAAATCTGCCCCAGCGTCGCCGGGCAGGCCCGGGAACGGGGCGACAAGTACGGCAGGAGTTGAAAACCGCTCTGAAAGTAATTCCGGGCCCGCCGGGCCTGGAACCGCATCAGGTTGACAAAGGCATCGTTGAAAGTCCCGGCCAGCAGTTCCTCCTCGGAGTAGCCGAACCGGGCCAGCTCATCCTGGGGGAGGTAGATACGGTCCAGAGCCAGGTCTTCCTTCACATCCCGGGAGATGTTGGTGAGCTGCATCGCCAGCCCCAAGTCTATGGCGTATTCCCGGGCCCTGGCGTCCTTGTAACCGAAAATCTGGAGGCAGATCAAGCCCACCACCGAGGCTACCTGGTAACAATACTGGCGCAGTTCTGCAAAGTCCCGGTAGCGGTTCTTTACCAGATCCGACTCCACGCCGGCCAGAACTTCCCGGAAATACTCTTGGGGAATATCATACTGCCCGGCCACGTCGGCCAGCCCCAGAAACAGCGGCTCGTCGGCTTGTCCGGCATAGCTCCGGGCCAGCTTGTGGCGCAACTCGGACAACAGGCGCAGCTTCTCGGCGTTGGAGCGTTCGGCATCAACCGAGTCATCACAGTAACGGCAGAAAGCGTAGGCTACGTAGATCGCCCGCCGGCGCCGGGCCGGCAGGGTCAGAAAGGCGTAGTAGAAGTTCCTGGCTTCCCGCCGGGTAATCAACCGACACTCTTCGTAAGCCGATTCCAGGTCAGGCACCGCGCCCCCCCTTATGCGCTGTTTCCAATCCGGCGAACTGGCTTTCGGGCAAGCTCCAGAGTTTAGCCGGGATTTAACAATCAACTTATGCATCAATAACGCCCGGAATACCCGGTAAACGCCGGCGCCGGTTCTGGAAACCGCAAAACCGAACCGCCCGGGGGCGACCGGGATTCAGGAAGGGCCGGGCAAACCCATTCCCCTTCCCAGCTTCCAGCTTAACCAAGTGGACAGGAACAAGGCGGTCTTGTGGCGCCGGGACAGGGAGGGTCGGGCGCTCAAAACATCATAATCTCGTTTTCGAATAGCGTCCAGCAGGGCAACGCCGCCGCGGGTGAACAGGGCAACGTCCAGTCGGGACGGGCCCTCCAATGCCGGAACCAGGGCAGCGCCCTCCCGGAACAGGGCCATGGCCCGCTCCACTTCAAAGGCCAGCAGGCGGCGGAAGGAATTGTTAAACACCCCCCGGGCCAGTTCAGCCTCGGTATAGCCGAAGCGGGCCAAGTCTTCCTGGGGCAGGTAGATGCGCCCCTTCCGGTAGTCCCGGGCCACATCCTGCCAGAAATTGGCGAGCTGCAATGCGGTGCAGGTGGCATCGGCCCAACGCTGCCGTTCCGCGTCCCGGTAACCGAAGAGGTACAGGAACAGGTGGCCCACCGGGTTGGCCGAGTGGTCGCAGTAGCGCAGCAAGTCGGCGTAGGTGGGGTAACGCTGCGCCCGCTGGTCCATCCGGTTGGCCTCAATCAGCTTGAGAAAAGGCTCCGGTGGCAGGTCAAAGGCCTGAACTGTCTCCTGCAAGGCCACGATAACCGGGTGCTGCGGCGTTCCGGTATAGCAAGCCTCCAGTTCCGTCTGCCACCGGTCCAGCAAGGCCAGGCGATAGGCGCCGGTGTCCCCGTCAAAACCCTCCGGCGGCGCAAGCAGGGAGAGGGTGTCCGGCGCTCCGGGCCGCGGCGCCGGGCCGCCGGGAAGCGAGGCCGGAACCACCTCGTCGCCCAAGTCGTCAACGGTGCGACAGTAAGCATAGAGGGCGTAAACGTGGCGGAGTTTAGCTTTGGGCAGTAACCAGGAACCGACGGTGAAATTCTCATAGTGAGTGCGCGCCAGCCGCTCGCAGTAGCGATGCGCGGCTTCCCGGTTCCCGGGGCGCGGAGCAGTCGCCGGCGGCGGGCGGGTCATCCGGCCTATTCTCCCACAGCCTGTGCCATGACCTCCCGGGAGCGGGGATGGTCCAGTTCAATGAAGAAAATGCTCTGGTACTTGCCGAACTGCATCCGGCCGCCGATCAAAGGTATGGTCTCGCTGCTGCTCAACATCAGGCGCTGGCAATGCGCGTGGCCGTTGGGCGATTCGTCCGGGCTCATATTTACAGTGCGGATGCTGAAATCGTTGCGCTGGTAAGTACCGTGGCGGGGGCTGAGTTTTTCCAGAAAATCGGCCATGTCCCGCAGCAGCAGGGGTTCGTTTTCGTTGATTTTCACCGCAGCGGTGGTGTGCCTGGAGTAAACCGCCACGAAACCGTTGCTGACCCGGGCCTGGCGCACGCAGCCGGAAACCCAGTCGGTTATATCAACAAACTCCGGGGCTTCCGTGGTCTCGAGTCTGAGGGTAAATGTCCCGGTTTTCATCGGCCTTCCTTTCGCGTCCCCCCGGTCATAGCCAGCTTTCAATTCCCCATTGTTGGTTCGGTATTGGTTCAACCGCTGCCCCGGCGGCCCCCGTCCCCTGGTCGCCGGCCTGGCGATCCGGCCTGGTTGACCAGCCGGCGATACCGGCCCAGGGCCAGCAGGGGCCAACAGTTACGATACATATGGTAGTTAATCATAAATCCCGCGGGCAGGCCCAAACCCGGGTAGTCCCGGTCGCCCGGCCGGGGCAAGTCCCTGGGCCGGTCGCCCTGGATATACCCGGGGAAACCGGCGCCGGTGAAATAGGGTTCGTCCCAGGAACCATCCTCCTCCTGGGTGCGGAGCAGGTAGCGAATGCCGCTACCGGTCGCTGGATGGGCCACCTCGCCGGCCGCCAGGAGCGCCAGCAGGGCCCAGGCGGTTTGCGAGGCGGTGCTGGGGCCGACTCCGTGCAGCCGGGGGTCCACGTAGGAGCCGCAACTTTCCCCCCAACCCCCGTTCTCGTTCTGGTGGTCAAGCAGCCACTGCACCGCCCGGCGGACATAGGGCTGGCGCATATCCTCGCCGATGGCTTCCAGCGCCGGGAGGACGGCGCCAACGCCGTAGATGTAGTTGACGCCCCATCGGCCGAACCAGGAACCGTCGTCCTCCTGCTTCCGGAGGATGTATCGGTAGGCGCGTTCCAGCGGCGGATAATCGCGGGGATAACCCAGCTTGCCGAACATCTGCACGACATGGGCGGTAACGTCCACGCTGGGCGGGTCCAGAACCTCGCCAAAGTCGGAGAAGGGCAGCTTGGCGAGGTACTTGCGGTTATTGTCCTTGTCAAAGGCCGCCCACCCCCCGTTCTTGCTCTGCATGGCAACCAGCCAGTCCACTCCCCGGCGGATGGCCGCTTGCCGTTGGGGTTCTTCTTCCGGGGTCAGCCGGACCTGGGCCAGGGCGATGATTACTTCCGCCACGTCATCCACGTCGGGATAGGCGTTGTTGTGAAACTCGAAGGACCAGCCGCCGGGCTTGGCGTCTCTGGCCCGCACCTGCCAATCCCCCGGGGCGTCAATCTGGCGGGCCAGAAGCCAGCGGGTGGACTGCCGAATCATCGGGTCATCCCCGGGCACTGCCGATTCCAGCAGGGCCTGCTGTACCAGGCAAGTATCCCACACCGGGGAGATGCAAGCCTGCACGGTGCAGGTCTCGTCGTCCTCAATGGCAAATCCGTCGAACCCGTTGTAGCCCTTTTCCAGCGCCGGATGGTCCTCGGGGAGGCCCAGGCGCCGGAGGGCCAGCAGGGAATACACCCAGGGGGGTTGAATCCCTCCCCAGGAACCGTCGGCTTCCTGGTGGTTTATCACCCATTCCTGTATCCTGCGCTCGGCCTGACTGCGGAAGGGATGTACCGGCATTTTCTGGTAGATTCCTACCAGCCGGTCCAGGAGGTAGAAAAAACCGGACAGGCTCAAGGTAGAGTCGGGTTTGGGCAGGGAGTAATCGACTTCGTCTCGGGGCTTCAGATAAAGCTCGTCGATGTCGGCTTCCGGCGGGACCGGACATACCGGCCGGTGAGTCAGAATGATGAGCAGCGGCACAATGGTTCCCCGGGCCCAACTGGAAAATTCGTAAATGTTAAAGGGCGCCCAGGGCGGCAGCAGAATCAGCTCCGGCGGCATATTGGGGGTGCCCTTCCAGTCCCACTGACCAAAGAGGGCCAGCCAGATTTTGGTGAATAGCCGCACTTCCGGGACGCCGCCCCGGCTCCGGATAAACTCTCGAGCCTGCCGCAACGGTTCCGAGCCGGCGGAATACCCGGCCAACTTCAGGGCGAAGTAGCATTCAACGGAAGTGCTGACATCGCCGGGAGCGTCATAGTACTGGCCCCAGGAGCCATCCTCCCGTTGCTTGCTCAGGATGTGGTTGCACATCTTGCGCCACCGCTCGGCGTCCTTCCGGCCCAGGAAATAGGACAGGAGCAGGTATTCCGCTTCCATCGTAGAATTGGACTCCAATCTGCCCCACCAGTAACCCTCCGGGTACTGGCGCCGGCGAAAATAGTCCTGGCAGCGCCGGATGACGGTGTTCAGCTCCGGAGTCAGGTCCGGAGCCAGGTCCGGGGCCGCCGCCCCGATTTCCGTTGCTTGCTTTTCTTGATTAACCACAGCGCTGTTTCCCGGCTTTCGCCCACCCTCCCTTCCTGCGATTCCCACGATCGTTCCCACGCTACAGTTTTTAACCCGAAGATGCCAGGGTAACGGGGCAGGGGGAAGCTGATTCTAACTGACGTAGCCATAATCGGTGAACCACCGCACCGCCCGCTCCAAGGCGGCCTCCACCGGACTTTGCGGCAGGCCCAGACGCTCAATCGCTTTTTGGCTGGTAACGTACATGGGGTCCTGCGCCACCTTCAGACCCTCCAGGGGGATGCTCGGTTCCCGCCCCAATAAATTACCCTCGACGAACTGGTCCACGTACCCGGCCCCCAAAGCTAACCAGAAGGGTATTTGCCAACGCGGGGCCGCCCGCCCGGTTAGCTCCTGGAGCAAGGCCAGGATCTCTTTCAAGGTCAGGTTCCGGTGACCCAGCAGGTAACGCTGCCCCGGTTCCCCCTTTTCCAGCGCCAGGATATGGCCGGCGACCACGTCGGCCACGTCCACCAGGTTCATTCCGGTATCCAGACCGGCGGGCAAGCGTCCCCGAATGAAGTCCAGGACGATCCGTCCGGTGGGCGTGGGTTTCACGTCCCAGGGGCCGACCGGGGCGGTAGGGTTGACCACCACTACCGGGAAACCCTGGGCGGCCATTGCCAGCGCCACTCCTTCCGCCCGGTATTTGGACTTCTTGTAATGGCCTACCAGGCGGGGTTGGGCTTCCGTCGCCGGGGTAGCCTCGGAACGCAAGCCATGCCGGGGCCGGCCGATGGTGGCGACGGTGCTGGTATATACCACCTTGTCCACGCCGGCCTGCCGCGCGGCCTCCAGGACCGTCGCCGTGCCGTCCACGTTGGCGCGGTAGATCGTCGCCGGGTCGCGCGCCCAAAAGGTGTAGGCGGCGGCGCAGTGGAAGACCGCCCGGCAGCCTTGAACCGCCCGGCGCACCGAGTCGGCGTCCAGGATGTCGCCGGTTACCGGCGCAATGCCGGTATCCCTTATTGTTAAGGTGTTGGCGCCCGGTCGGACCAGGGCGCGGACGGCGTAACCCTGCCGCCATAACTCCCGGGCCAGGTTGCCGCCAATAAAACCGGTGGCTCCGGTTACCAGGACTTGCATCGCCGGCAATCAACCGCTCTCTTTCCGTCGCGGCGCCTCCCCGGCAGCCCAGTTACGGACAAAGGCCAGGGCGAACCGGGCGAGGCTGGCCTGAGCCTGATTCAGCTGCCCGGACAGCCGCAGCAGGGTGGGGACGCGCCAGGGCCGGGTTATGGCGGCCCAGCCGGGCCGGTCGGAGAGCTCTAACAGGTAGGAGGGCAACTCCTGGTCGGCGGTGTCCAACACGGCCCGCACGGACAGGAAGGGCACCTGGGCCGCGGCGGCTAACCGGGCCACCCAGTAGTCCTCCATATTCACCGTGCCCACCTGGTAGCGACGGTGCAATTCCCTCTTGGTGTGGGAGTCGGTTACCAACTCCTCCACCGTCATTGAGTCGGTTTCAATCGCGGACAGCCCCGCCTGCGCCAGAGCCTCCCGGGAACATTGCAGCAGGGCCGGGTCGGGTTCCAGGTTCTTCAGCAGGGCGCGCCGGGGAATGATGGGATTCAGATACCGGGAACCGACTCCCAACCGGAGATGGGGCGAGCGGAACGACCCGGCCCGGAGTCCGGCCCGGATACGCTGCAAAAACTCCGGCGGCGTCATCCCGTCGGGGACGTGCTGAAGTGGTTCCGGCTGGGGAACCAGCCGATAGTAGCGGCCGGCTAAGGTCAAGTCTCCGGTGGCGAGGGAGGGCGCCACTCCCCCGGCGAACCCCAGCAGCAGCAGCGCCCCGGGCGGTGCCGCGCCGCACCGTTGCTGCCGGAGGGTGGGCAGCACTCCCCGGAGGCCGGACTCTACCCCCCGCCGGCCGATGCCGATGACGCTGAAGGCCGGCGCCGGGGCTTCCGCGCCGGGCCGGGCCGGGCCGGAAGCCGCCACCGCGGTACGTACTGCGGTCAACTCCTCTTCCATCGCGGTGATAATGGTCAGCATAGGTCAAAAACCCGGATGGTCTGCCGCTCCGCCTAGGCCGCGGTGATGCCCCCCTTGTGGGCCGACCCGGATTTTATCAGGGTTACCCAGTCTCTGGGAGTAGAAACGGCCTGGAAGATAGTAGCCGACTCGAAACCGCAATGCATCATACAGTTGGCGCAGCGGGGGTCTTTACCAACTCCGTAGCTATCCCACAAACTTTCCTCGTACAGCGCGCTAACCTCCGGCACGTGTTCATCGGCCAGGGGATAGCAGGGTTTGCGCCAGCCCAGGACGGTGTAGGTCGGATTCGACCAGGCGGTGCACTGGTATTCCTTGTCCCCCCGGAGGAAGTTAAGGTAGAGAGGGTTGTTGTAGAAGCGCATCCCTTCAATCCGGGCCGGGTCCAAAAGTTGGCGAAAGATGCGGCGGGATTCCTTCCGGGTGAGGAACAAATCCCGGTCGGGGGCGTCTTCAAAGTCGTAGCCGGGGGAGATCATAGAACCTTCTACGCCCAGGTCGCTGACGTAGCGGAACATTTGATGCAGGTCGTCCACGTCGCTGTTGCGAAACACGGTGGTGTTGGTGCAGACCCGGTAACCCTGCTCCAGAGCGGCGGTAATACCCTGGACCGCCCGCCGGAACACCCCTTGCCGATCCACCGATGCATCGTGCTTCTGCTCCATACCGTCCAGGTGAACGACCCAGCAGAAGTACTTGGACGGCGGTATCTTGGGCAGCATCCGTTCCAGCAACAGGGCATTGGTGCAGCAGTAAACGAAGCGCTTTTGCTCCACCAACCGGTTGATGATCCGGTCAATCTGGGGGTGGATGGTCGGCTCGCCGCCGGCGATGGAGACGATGGGCGCGCTCGACTGCCGCACGGCGTCCAGGGCAACCTCCACTGGCATCATCCGGTCCAGCACCGGCTTATACTCGTGAATCCGGCCGCAGCCGATACAGGACAGGTTGCACATCTCCAGCGGTTCCAGCATAGTAACCAGGGGGAAGCGTTTTCGCCCGCGCAGGCGGTTTCCCAGGATATACCAGGCCAGACGGAGGGAAAGCTCGATGGGTCGTTTTGCCGGTTTCATATTTTGCCCTCGCCACCTCTGTAACGACGGATTGGGGCCTGGATTGGGGCCGGCTGGTACGAGGCCGGCCTGCTCCCTCCGGCCCGCTCCCGGGGAACAAGGGAGCATTCAACTCCCGGCATCCCGGCGGCGCCGGGCCGGGATAAGGGGCGCTTAAAACTGTCGGCGGGCCAGAAAGTCCACCAGTTCGTCCACCTCGGCCCTGGCCCAGGCGGGAAGCGACGCCGCCGCCAGGGCGCGGGTCGCCTGCTCGGCGTTTTCCCGGGTCAGTCGCTCGGCATATTGGGCCGCGCCCAACTCGTCCATAATACGCATCACCCGTTCCACATCGGCGTCATCCAGTTCCTCCCGGGCATAGATACGGAGCAATTCCTCCCGTTCCGGGCTGGCGGCCCGCTCCAGGGCAAAGACGACCGGAAGGGATTTTTTCTTGCGCCGGATGTCGTTGTCGGCGGATTTGCCGGTAGCGCTTTCATCGCCCCAAACGCCCAGGTAATCATCCCGTATCTGAAAGACCCGGCCCAGGTGTTGGCCAAATCTGGCGAAGGCGCGGGTAATATCCGAGTCGCCGGCCGCCAGCGTCGCCCCGATTTCGACGGCGCTGCGGATCAAAGCGCCGGTCTTGCAGGCGATCATATAAAAATAATCGTCGGTAGTGATCGCGGTCCGGGCTTCAAAGCCCAAGTCCAGGCACTGACCTTCAATCATTTCCAGGTAGCCCTCGGTCAATATACGGGATACCTGGACGGCGGTTTCCGGGGACACGCCCCCCTGGGCGCTGCGCAGCATGGTCAGGTCGCCGAGGCATTGCATTGCGTCGCCGGCTACCAGGGCTTTCGGCTGGCCCCACAAGGCCCATACGGTAGGCTGGTGGCGCCGTTCCAGGTCCCGGTCCTGGATGTCGTCATGGATGAGGGAAAAGTTGTGGGTCAACTCGATAGCGGCGGCGGCGGCCATGGCTTGGGACAGGTCGCCCTCCAAGGCCTCGCAGGCAAACATACAGAGGGTAGGCCGCAGGGCTTTGCCCTGGGAAGCCGGAGTGCCCGCCGGCCTCCCGTCCCGGTCGACCCAGCCCAGATGATACTGGAGCAGGACACTCAAGCCGGCGTCCGGAGCATCCGTCAGGGCCGTTGCCAGCCCCTGGGTAACCAGGTCCTTATACCTGGTAAACATGGCGGGCAAAGGTGGCCCGGGCGTATTGTTGACAACCGTCTGACGGTTCATTTCCCCATCCCCCGGAGCAGGAAATCGGCTACGGGAAATGCACTGCGCATCGATAAACTGGCAATCCGGAACTGGCAATCCGGGCTGGCAATCCGGCAATACATCACATTGCGATTCCGGGAAATGTAACAAAAGCCTCAAAAGGCTGTCAAGGGAATTGCGGGTAGCCGACTGGTTCCAGGAGGCAGGGCCCCTGGGTCCATGACGCGGCGCTCGGCCGGCTATCCGGCTCCGGATGGTGAACGATGGGGACTTGGGTCCAGGCCCCGGCCTCACCGCACACGACGGGCGTTACCTTGATTGTGGCTCCAGGACGGGGGGACAATCCGGCTCCGGCTTGTGCTATGCTATACTGGGACGGGCGGCCGACCTTGCCGGTATAGCACAAGCCGGAGCCGTAGCTAGCAGAGAGTCGTAGGTATGAGGTTGCGCAATGCAGAGATTCATTGCCCGGCGGCTGTTGATTACCGTATTTACACTCATCCTGGTATCCCTCATCGTGTTTGTGATGGCCCGGGCCTCGGGCGACCCGCGGACGCTGCTGCTGGATGACTATGCCAGCACCGAGATGTGGGACGAACTGGGCGCGGAACTGGGTCTGGACCGGCCCCTGTTCGTCCAGTACGGCATATTTCTGCGCGATGCTTTGCTCCTGGACTTTGGCAACTCGGTGGTGGACAACCAGCCGGTAACCGATACTATTCTGGAGCGGCTGCCCGCCACGCTGCAACTGGGCGCCGCCGCCTTCATCTTTTCCCTGGTGGTGGGTATTCCTTTAGGGATCCTCTCCTCGGTCAAACGGGATAGCCTCTGGGACCAGGTGGGCAAGGTAGTAGCCTTGCTGGGGCAATCCATGCCTCCCTTCTGGCTGGGCATCATGCTGATCTTCTTCTTTGCGGTGATGCTGGGCTGGGTGCCGCCCTCGGGCCGCTACGACTGGCACAGCTTTGTCCTGCCGGCCATTACCCTGGGCTGGTTTACTGTAGCCGCCAATATGCGCATCGTCCGCTCGGCCATGCTGGACAGCCTGGACACCGAATATATCAAGCTGGCCCGGGCCAAGGGGGTTTCGGAGGCGCAAATCATCTGGAAGCACGCCCTGAAGAATGCGGTGGTTCCGCCGCTGACCTTTATGGGCATCACTCTGGGCACCCTGGTTACCGGCTCCATCGTGGCCGAGACCGTCTTTGCCTGGCCGGGAATTGGGCTGCTGGCCTTTGACGCCCTGCGCCAGTCCGACTACTCCCTGCTCCAGGGCATCGTCATCTTCTTCGCCCTGATGTACCTGGGCACCTCCCTGCTGGTGGACATACTCTACGCTTACCTGGACCCCCGAATCCGCTACAGCTAAAGTCGATTACGAATTAATAATTACCCCTTGACAATCGAGCGCCAAGGATAAGGGTTTGCAGTAGAACAATAAGAACAATTCGTAACTGAGGAGAAATCCTGTGGCTAATACCGTTCTGGCAAACCGCCCGGTATGGGCGCCGTCTCAAGCGTTGCGGGCGGTCAAGGGACTCCGGCAGCGGCATATTCTGCTGGGGCTTTCCGTGTTCCTGCTGCTGGTGGTGGCCGGGACCGGCATCTTTGCCAACTGGATTGCCCCCAACGATCCCCGCAAGGGCAGCCTGGAAGACCAGCGGCTGCCCCCGGTCTGGATTGGTGAAAAGACTACCACCAAGACGGTGGTGGAGTTCCCCGAGCCGGGGCTGAGCCACCAGCAAATTTCCATCGCCCGGGCCCAGCGTATCCGGGCGGATGCCGCCCTGGGTGATGAGCTGACCGTCGTCCTCCGGGAAGGAGGCCGGAGCCAATACCTGCTGGGGACGGACGATCTGGGCCGGGACGTGCTCAGCCGCATAATCTTCGGCGCCCGCATCTCCCTGATCATCGCCGCGGTTACCCTGGGTATCGGCGGCGCCATCGGCACCTCCCTGGGCCTGATTGCCGGCTACTTCGGCGGGCTGATTGACGAAGTGCTGATGCGTATCGTGGACATTTTCCTGGCCCTGCCCCTGGTGCTGGTAGCCCTGGTGCTGGTGGTTTCGGTGGGCCAGTCTTTCTTCATCATCACGGTGGTACTGGTTCTCTTTATCTGGGTGCGCTTTGCCCGGCAAATTCGTGGCGAGGTCTTGCAGCTGAAGACGATGGACTACGTTTCCCTGGCCAAGGTGGCCGGGGCCAGCGCCCCGCGAATCCTTTTCGTCCACCTGTTCCCCGGCGTGATTAACACGCTGATTGTGGTGGCGACGTTGCAAGTGAGCATTGTCATCCTGGTGGAGTCGACGCTCAGCTTCCTGGGCGCCGGGGTGCCGCCGCCCACGCCGGCCTGGGGTTCCATGGTGGCTGACGGGCGGGATTTCCTGGCCGACGCCTGGTGGATTTCCACTATGCCCGGCATAGCCATCCTGCTCACTGTCCTGTCCCTCAACCTCTTCGGCGACTGGTTGCGGGATCGATTAGACCCCAAGTTGCGGCAGTTGAATTAGGAGGACAGGGGAGTTCGGGACAAGAGGTCGGACACACAAAATGTCCCGGCCCAATCAACGCTGATTGGGCCGGGGACTTTGGAAGCGACCGGTATGCCGGCGGCCCTGGAGTCAGTGGACACTTCCCGACGGCGGCGTTCAGTCCTGGGTGCGTTCAGTCTTGGGCCGGATACTCGCTTACAACCAGCCCCGCCTGGATAATGACCACCCCGGCGTTACTCAAAAAGGGAGGACAAAATGCAGCAACTTACCTCCAGCGTCTATGCGGAAACCCAAATCCGGGGGTGCAATCACGGCTTCGTGGTAACCTCCGAGGGCGTGGTGATGATTGACAGCCCCCAAAAGCCCAGCGACGCCCTCAAGCTGAAGGCGGAAATCGCCAAGCACGGCGAACTCCGTTACATCATCAATACCGAACCTCATGGCGACCACTGGACCGGCAACGCCTACTTCAACGTTCCGGTCATCGCCCACGAGGGGGTACGGCAGCGCATCCTGGAAACCAACCTGGAGGAACACGTGGCCCGGGTCGCCGGAATGGGCCCGGAAGAACCGGCTCTGTTGGAAAACTACACGCCCAATGTCCCGGTAGTTACCTTCCGCAACGGCATGACCCTCCACCTGGGCAACCATACCTTCCAGATGATTCATATGCCCGGCCATACCCTCTACCAGGCGGCCATCCTGATTAAGGAGGAAGGGGTGGTATTTACCAGCGACAACATCTTCCACAAGGTGCAGACTTATATCCAGGAGGCCAACCCGGACCAGTGGCTGCGAGCGCTGGAGTCCTTGCGGGCGTTGGAGGAAGAGGTTTTCGTGCCCGGGCACGGTCGCCTGTGCGACAAGAGCTACCTGGACGAACAGGGCGAGTACATTATGGAGTGGAAGGAGTACGCCCGCAGCGCGGTGGAACGGGGAATGACCCGGGAGGAGGCCGTCGAAAACCTGACCGCCCTGACCGACCGCTACCCGATGGACGTGGGCCAGGACGGCACTTCGCCCCGGGTAATGCGGATGAACGCCGCCAACCTGTGGGACTACTGGACCAGGGCCGGCATTCACGCCGACCGCCCGGATTAAAAACTCCGGGCAGGCTCTCGGCGTAATCCCGGTATCTCTATCTCTGCGTTTTCCGGTGAAAAACTTTTCTTAACCAAGCGACACCGAGACGGGGCGGTTACGCCGAGCTTGCCTCGGCCCACAGCCAGGGCTGTTCCCTTGCCGGGCCAGTTACCCAGCGGGCCATGGCCTCCTGTCGTTCCGCTCCCAGGTCCACGCCCAGGCCGTCGGCCAGGCGGTTCATAAAGTTGAACAGGCAGGTGATGCCCACCACCGACAGTATCTGCTCGTCGCTCAGGCCCAGTCCCCGCAGGGTTTGCACGTCCGCCTCCTCCATCTCCGCCGGCGTCCGGGTCAGCTTGACCGCAAAGTCCAGCATTCCCCGGGTCGCCGGCTCCAGGTCGGCAGTGGTGTAGTCGTGCAATATATGGCTGGCATACTCCGGGTCGTCGGAGTGTTGCCGGAGGAACCCTCCGTGGGAGGAGGCTCAATAGCGACAGCGGTTGATCACCGACACGGCCACGGCGATGGACTCCTCCTGCACCCGGGTCAGGGCCGAAGCGCCAAAGCTGACCGCCCGGTTCAAGTTCCGCACTGCCTCCATCATCCCGGGGTTGATGGACATCGAGCTGATAATGCCGGGCATACCCACGTCTTCCTGTCGAATCCAGGTCATAACCATCCCTCCTGCTGACTACCGGCCCGGCCCGGCCGGATTCTGGGTCAGTATAGCCTAGTCAGTATAGCCGGCAGATACCGTTATCGGGAAATGTCCGGGAGAGCCACTTTTTTCACCACAGCGACGCAGCGCGCCCGGAGAAGATCCTGAAAGCGGTTGCCCTTGCCATTGGTGGATACGCAGCGACGCAGCGTCGGGGAGATACGCAAAACCCCGGCGCACCCCTATGCTGCGGTGGTGAAAAGAAACCTTTAATGCTATAATCTCTACCGACGTTATATTGGTACAGGGGGGCTGATCATGACTACGCCGGCATCTCAACCCGATACTGACCGGATTTCCCGCGCCTTTACCATCCAGGGCGATGCCATGACTCTGGATGGGATGAAGAAGCAGGCCGAGGCCCGGGGGTTTACCATTAGGTGCGACGAGGGGCCGCCCATGGGAGATAACACCGCTCCTTCCCCGATGACCTACTTTGCCGTATCCATCCTGTTTTGAGAAATGACCCAGCTTGAGCGGTACGCTCAGATGATGAAAGTTGACCTGGGTCAGGTCAAAGCCTCCATCGGCTTTTCCGTCTCCTCCGCGGGTTCGGTGTTGGCCCAAACGGTACAGGCCAGGGCCGACCGGATAGTCATTCACTATGACGTGGAATCCGCCGACGGCCCGGAACGGGTGGCCGGGTTGATGCGCAACGCTCGCAATGGCTGCTACGCCCGTCAGTCCTTTGGCCGGCCGGAACTGTTTGAGGACACCATTAACCTGAACGGCCAGCCCTTTAACCTGGAGGACTATCCTCCTCCGGCCAGCCGGTAGCCGCCACGGAGTTTTTCGCCAAAAGACACGGAGATGGTAGAGATATGCGAGGATTCGCGGCGTTACCTCTGCGTCTCCCGTCTCCTTGTGAACTTCCCCCAAAGTTGTATCGCTTATGCACCGAATGACACCCCCGGAAACGACCCCGGAAAGAGAAACAACCCCGGAAACAATGGAAACGGCCCCGGCGGTAACTACCCGGGGGCTGACCCGACGGTTTGGCCGCGTTACCGCCCTGAACGGCGTAAACTTTACCCTGCCGGCCGGGGCCATTCTCGGCTTACTGGGACCAAATGGTTCGGGCAAAACCACCCTGCTCAGCATCCTGGCCGGGTTCATCTCCCCCACTGCGGGGAGCTTTCAGCTGCTGGGGGAGCGCCGGCACGGGCAGGCTCTGGCCCGCACCGGCGTCCTCATCTCCCGTCCGCTGCTGTGGCCCCACCTCTCCTGCCGCGACAACCTGGTCTGCCTCCAGGGTATCCACACTGGCCGGCAAGACCGGGAAGAGGTGGAGCGGCTGCTGGTTCAGGTTGGCATGTCCGGCTCCCTGGCCGGGCGCAAGTTCGGCCAGTGTTCCACCGGAATGCGACAGCGCCTGGGCATCGCCGCCGCCCTGCTGGGCGACCCGGAACTGGTGCTGCTGGACGAACCGACCAACGGGCTGGATCCGGAGGGGATGGTCGAGGTGCGAGAGTTGATTCGCGAGTTGGGCCGGGCGCCGGGTCGTTCCATCATTATGTCCAGCCACCTGCTCAACGAGGTGGAACGCACCTGCGACCACTATGCCATTATCCACCGGGGAGTCCTGGTTTCCCAGGGCCGGATTGACCCTGCCCCGTCCAGTTCCCCGTCCAATACCCCATCCGCCGCCCCGGCGACCTGCATCGCCACCACCGACAATCCCGCTGCCCGGCGCCACCTGCAAGAGCGGGGTTGGGAGGTATCCGCCCCGGCCGCCGGCGCCAGTAGTCCGGCAGCCACCCTGACCGTCGCCACGGCCCCCGGCGAGGAGTGGAAACCCGTCCGGGACCTGGCCGAAATCGGCGTATTCCCCACTGCTATGTACCCGGCAGCGTACTCGACAACGCACCCGGCAGCGCACTCGGGGCCTTACCCGACCGCGTACCCGGCAGCCGGGCCCCGCGACTCCCGGGAGGCCCCGGCCAGAACGTTGGAAGAGACCTACCTGGCGGCGGTAGGGCCGCCGGCCGGGACTCCGGCGGGAGACTGACCGATGCCGGCGCTGCTCAACCTGGCCCGCTGGGAATGGTTCCGGCTGCGTAAACGCGCTGCCTTTCCGGCGCTATTTGGCCTGGCCCTGCTGGTCCCGGTCGTCATTCTGGGCATCGGCGTCATCCTGAACTCGGGTTTTCTGACTCCGCTGGAGGAGTTGGAGGTCAGCTACTTCGCTATGATGGTCGGCAGCCTGGGGGCGGTTACTCCGGCGCTGGCGGTGGCGCTGGCGGCGCTGCTGCACGCCGGCGAATTGCAGGGGGGACACTGCCGCATCCTGGCGGCCCGGGGCTTGCCCCGCAGCAACATCCTGTTCGCCAAGCTGCTCACTGCCGCCCTGTTGCTGTTGGCCTACCACCTGCTGGCCTATGCTATGGCTTGCTTGCCCGCCCTGGCGCTGGCTCCCCACTTCGACGGCTGGGACGCCGGTCTGATTGATACCGCTACCGCCTTCCAGAACGCCCTGCTGTACCTGGCTTTGGGCCTTGCCCTGTCCCACTGGCGGCAGTCCACCGCCTTTACCGTGGGGGTAGGCATTGCGCTGATTGCTTTCGAAGCCGCCGCCTATCCCATCGCCGGGCCGCTCGGAGAGGCCCTGCAATGGCCGCTGCGGGACATCACCGATTGGACTATTCGCGGCGTGGTACGGGGTTTGCAGGGGAACAGCGAGCTTATTGCCCGCCCCTGGTACATTCCGATCGTGGCCGGTTACATCGTCGCCCTGACCGCCATTGCTCTGGCGATGTTCCAAAAATTCGACCTGCGTTCCGGCGGAGAGTAGCCCTCCTCTCTCCAACTACCCCTGGAGGATCATTCGACCTGCGTTCCAGCGGGGTAGCCAGATCCGGCGGGCCGCCGCCGGTTTTGTTTTTATCATTGCCCCGTCGGAAAACCGAACCCCCGGCGGCTGCGTAGTAATAACCAGATTGACATTGCCTGGCTGCCCTAGTACCATCACTAGTAGCATCAACGGATAGACCCTGGAGAAACCGGACCTTGGTCGCCGGCGCCGGCCAGCCGTTCCCCACCCTAACCGGCATACCGGGCCAAACGCAGGCAGGAATGGATAAACTTCGCCCCCTGTGGCGCATACTGGTCAGTTGGTACGTGGCGGGGCCGGTTCTGGCCGTCCTGGGCCTGGTTATTGGCTACGCCGCCTTCTTCAATACCCTTCCCGAGCTACCCAAAATCGGCCCCGGCAAGCCCAAGATTGGCGTCGTGGACATACCCTTCACCGGCTTGGGCGAGGATGCGGCGGCCATTATCACCGCCTACCTGGATTACTGCCGTCGCAACCCCGAAATCAAGGGCGTGGTGATCAAACTTTCCTCCCCCGGCGGCGGCGCCTCGCCCAGCGAGCAACTCTACATCGAGACCCGACGGCTCCGGGAGGAAAAGCCCGTGGTGCTGGTGATGAACGGCCTGGTCGCCAGCGGCGGTTATATGATGGCGATGGGCGCCAGTCATTCCTACGTCAAGACCTCCTCCCTGATTGGCAACGTCGGGGTAGTCGCCGGCGCCGGGACGATTCTGCCGCCCCGGTTCTCGGAAACGGTTACCTACACCGGCCCCTACAAGCTGATTGGCGTTTCTCGCCGGGATTGGATTGCCACCATGGACCGGCTCAAGGAAGCCTTTGTGGAGATGGTGGTCCAGGAGCGCGGCGACAAGCTGAAAATCACCCGGGAAGAACTGGCCGCCGGCCGGATTTATTCCGGTATGGAAGGCGTAGCCCTGGGATTGGCCGACGAGGTGGGCAGCGACGCTCAGGCTTACGACAAGGCGGCCGAACTGGCCGGCATATCCAGCTATGACCTGGTCAATGTAAACGTCGAGGTCAACCGTCTCTTTGTCCAGGAATTGCGCCGGATCTACTCGGCTGGCGGCGATGCGGAAACCCCGCTCAGCGAAGGGGACATCCGGCTGATAAACATTTTGACCAGCCGCCAGTCCCCGGAGCGGCAATCTCCCGACGGGTTGGTCGCTGATTTGGCCGGTGGGCCGAAAGCCGTCGATGCGACAACGGTAACAACGGCGGCGGACGCCGGCCCGGTTAACCTGGAGGCCCTGAAGCGGCCCCTGGAACACGGCGTCCTTGGCGTGCCGCCCCAGGAAACCTTCCCGGACTTTCCCGTAGAGCTAAACCAGCCCCAATTCTACTATCTGTACGTGGGAGCAACCCCCTGAAGTGTGGAAACTGCGCCAGCTGATGCAGGTCGCCAGTATGGATATAGGAGCAACCCCCTAAAGTGTGGAAACTGCTTCTCCTCCCGGGCTTTGCCGTTGCCTTTTTCCTGGCAGCATATTTTTCCTTTTACCAAGGCAGCTACACGCCGCCCTACGCGCCGGACATTGCCTTCGAGCGGTTAAAGACCGTGCCCGAAGCCCCGGTGGGCTTTGCCGACCAACCCGTTTTCTCCGGCAATCCCATCGGCACAACGGCCCGGGGAGCCTTGCTGATTGATACCGGCCACAGCAACGCCTTCAACCAGCAGGAGATTGTTACCCTGTTGTCCCGAGTGTCCGACCGGGGCTACTCCGTCGAGTTTATCGCCAATGCCGAAATATCCCAAATGGAGGAAAAGCTCCGGCAAGCCGACGCCTTTATCGTCATCTCTCCGCAGAATCCGTACCACCGGGGGGAAGCGGACCTGGTGGTAGATTTTGTGGGCCGGGGGGGCAAGGTGCTGCTCGTCGCCGACCCGGGCCGTCCCAACAAACTGAACAGCCTCTCCGAAAGGCTGGGCATATCCTTCCAGCCCGACTACCTCTACAACCTGGCGGAGTACGACACCAACTTCCAGGAGTTCTTTGTCCGGGACTTTCAGGCCGATGCCATTACTTCAGGAATAGATGAACTGGTCTTCTACTATGCCGGTTCTATTGAATCCACCGGGCCGGCGCTGGCCCTGACCGACGGAAACACCTACTCCAGTATTGAGGAGCGCATTGTTCCCCGTTCTCCGCTGACCATCGGCGCGCATCGCAACGTCCTGGCGGTCCACGACCTGACCTTTATGATTCCGCCCTATAATTCCGTACAGGACAATGACCGGCTGATCGCCAACATCGCCGACTTTCTGACCGAAAGTGAACGACAATACCGGCTGACCGATTTCCCGCGCTTTTTAGAGGGCGAGGTGGATATTCTCCTGGGGAAGCCCGACCTGTTCGAGCTGGGCGCCCAAATGAAACAGTTGCTGGCCGAGCGAGGGATAGTCGCGGAAATACGGGGATTGGAGGGCGGGAGCCGGGACCTGGTTTTCCTGGGACTGTACGAGCATAACGCCGGCATAGCCCGGTATCTGGACGCCGCTGGCGTCCGCATCGGCGATACGCTCACCGCTCCCTTCACTCCGGGCATACCTTTAGAAGACACGTCGGCTATTCTGCTCCACCGTTCCGGCGACCGAGACGTGCTGGTCATCCTGGCCGATAGTTCCAACGGTCTGGGGGCAATGTTGGATCAATTGGAATCCGGAGAGTTCAGAAACCGGCTGGCGGATGACTTTGCAGGAGTGTATAAGTACTGAATGAATATGAAGCTGGGCGCCGGCCTCGCTCCGGTAGCGGCAATACTTTTGTTCTTCCTCCTGGCCTGTACCCCGGCAGCTTCCTCCAATACCCCCTCCAATACCGGGGATAACGGGGTTGGCGACGCCCCGACTCCGGACAACGGGGCCGCCGCCGGGGCCGAATCCTTGGCAGTAGTGGTTGACCGGGAAACGCTGGCGGCCTTCGCCGCCAACCAGCAGGCGATCAACGCGGACTGGGACCAGTTTCACGCCGACTTCGACGGCTGGCGCGCCGGTTTGACCTCCTGCGACCGCAGCGCCGCCTGGTCCGCTTTTCGCGGCTTTTCCGGAGATTTTAGCGCCATCACCGAGGAGGCCAGAGCCTTGCCCGGCTCCGGTATCACCAGGGAACTGGCCTATGGCGCGATCGACGCCGCCGTCCTTGAGGAGTCCGCCCTGCGCCAACTGCGGGATAACTGGCAGCCCGGCGATGTTGCCTTGTTGGGAAAGGTGCAGGTCGAGCGCAACTCCGCTTCACTCCTGCGGCGGGAAACCGCCGACCGCCTGGATGAATTGCAGGATTTGGACCAGCCGGAGGAACGGGCGGCGGCGGAAGAGTTTTCCGAGGCCTTTGCCACCATTGACGCCGACTGGAAAGCCTTTCACGATGCCTATGACACCCTGCGCAAGGAGCAGGACGAACTTCTCCCCGAAGCAGTGGTAGAACGCTTGGAAGCTCTCGTCAAGGACTTCGAACTCATCGTTGATGCGCTGGATGAACTGGATGAACTATCCATCGACGCCGCCATCGACGCCGTGGCCGAGGGACTGATGGAAGCCGCCAGTACTGAGCTCAATGAACTGGAGGCCCTGCTCGACGCCTTTCACGACCTGGCCGACGAAAGGATGACAATGGAGCAGGAGGTTAAGGCGCTGGAGCGTGCCGAGACGGTAGAGGAGGAGCTTGGCGCGGAGCTGGGCGGCCCGGGCGATACCGAAACTACCGATAACGATATCGATACCGATGCCGAGCAGAAAACCGACGACGGCGAACCGAAACCACCGGAACCAGAACCAACACCGGTTCCCGGCCCTACACCATCCCCGCCTCCGTCCCCATCGGAGGACAACTCGGCGCTTTTCCAGGATATGGACCGGCAGTTGAAGGACAGCAACCGAGCCCGGAAGGATGCCAAACGCGACCTGGATACTCTGGTTGAAGGGGTCAGCGAGAAAGACCTGGCGGCCCTGGCCGATTTTGCGGCAGCCTTTGCCGAGTTGCAGCGGAACTGGGACGCTTTCCACCGGAACTATGACGACTGGAGCAGCGACGAGGGCGGCTGCGACCGGGCGGCGGCGGCTCAGTCCCTGAACCGGTTCGACCAACGCTTTAACGAACTGGGCGCCCGGGTCCGGGGGCTGTCCCAGGCGTCCTACCTGCGGCCCAGTTCCGACCTGTTGGCCGAAGCTGTTGGAGGGGAAGCGGCGGCCCTGCGCAGCCTCCGCAGCGCCTGGCGACCCTTTGAGACCGACGTTTATCGGGAACTGGACCAGGAACGGGCCAATGCCGACAACCTCCGCCGCCTGGCCGGACGGCGCACCCAGGAAGCCCTAGAGCGTTTCGGGGCAGCGCCGTAAGGGTAGCGTAAGGCGCAGCAGGGTAGCGGCCCGGGTGGTAAGCCCGGTTCCCGTCATTCCGGCGCCTGGCGGAACCCTATCCACTACCCCGGCCCCGGAATAATGGCCTCCAATGGCGTTACCGGATGCAGACCGGATCCAGGCAACAAGGGCCGCTTAAACCCCGGTAATCACCCGTTCGCACAATTCCGCCCCTTGCCGCACCTCGGGGATTACCGCCGTCTCTTCCCGGGTGTGAAAGGAGCGGACGCCGATGCCCACTGGCAGGGCGGCGATGCCATGCTCGAAGAACACGTTGGCATCGGAGCCGCCACCGCTTCCTTCCAGCACCGGCTCCAGACCCAGCCCGGCCAGGGCCCGGGTCAGCATCGCTACCGTGGGGTGCCCGGCGTCAACCCGGTAGGACTGGTAACTGTTGGTAATGTCCAGGGACAGTTGAGCCTCCGGGTACATTGCCGACACCTGGTCAAAAACCCGCCGGAACTCGCCGGTACAGCGCTCCAGCTTTTCCCGGTTCCGGCTGCGGATTTCCCCGTCCAGGAAAGCCCGTTCCGGTATGATGTTGCGCTTCAAACCGCCTTCCAGGTAGCCGATATTGGCCGTGGTTTCTTCGTCGATACGGCCCAGCGGAAGACGGGTCAGGATCTGCCCGGCAATGACCAGGGCGGAAAGGCCCTTTTCCGGCTCCACGCCGGCGTGGGAGGCCCGCCCCCGTATCTCGGCCTTGACCACGTTCTGGGACGGAGCGGCTACCGTCAGGCGATTTACCGGGCCCTCGCCGTCAAACACTACTCCGCGTTTGGCGGTAATGCGGTCAAAGTCCAGGTGGTGCGCCCCCACCAGACCGCCCTCTTCGGCCCGGGTGAACACCACCTCGACGGGCAAGCAGGACGGCCCGTATCCTGGCCCGAAGCCTGGCCCGGATGCCTGGCCGGATTCCCGCGCTGGCACCCGCGACGACTCCTGCGCTGACTCTTGCACCGAGGTCAATGCCTCCAGGATAATAGCTACGCCGGCCTTGCAGTCCCCGCCCAGGATGGTAGTCCCGTCGGAGCGCAGCAGGTCGCCGTCCAGTTGGGGCCGGATGCCCCGTCCCGGCTCCACGGTATCCAGGTGGGCCGAAAGTATTACCGGCTCCCCCACTCCGTCCCGCTTGGCGATGACATTGTTGTAGGAATCGTGTTCCACCCGGAAGCCCAGGGCCTGGAGCCGGGCGGTTACCTCCCGGTCCATCGCCTCCTCTTCCCCGGTCGGGCTGTCGATGCGGATTAAGTCCATCAAGGTGCTTACCAGTCGTTCACGGTTGACCATGACTCCCTCCTGTGGTATCGGACGATTTATCCCGGCTGGCGCCGCTTTGACACCGTCGCCAAAGTTGACTAAGCCGTCGCCAGCCCATTATATTATATCCGCCCGGGTTTCCAATGGTTATTCTCACCGATGCCGCGGGCCGCTAACTGTTATAGTCTCGCGTATAGTGCTTTGTTGGCTTCCAGCTGTTCCCCGGAGGCGCTGAGATGATTGCTGGATTAAGGATAATCGCCTTGCTGGCGGTGGCAACTCTGCTGGCCTTCTTCCCCGGAATGGCTCAAGCCCGGGGGGAGTTGTCCCACGGTGTCGCGGGAGCGGATACGCCGGAGCCGGGCCGGGCGGCGGCCCTTGCCCCGCCAGCCGGGTTGGCGCGTGGCGGTAATGACGTTGCCGGGAGCGCGGACTGCGCCGATGCCGACGCGGGAAAAGCGGTCAATTCCAGGTTCAGGGCGGATTGCAACGAGCCGGCCGCCAATGCCCGGTACACCATTGTATTTAGCGCCGCTGCCGGCAGCGCCAACCCCACCGAAGGCGGCGCTTACCCCGCCGATTTCGGCGGGGAAGACGATGGCGAAGCTGCTCATTATAACCGCCGGGAGGCCACCCTTCTCGCCGGCGGCGACGGGAATGCCGGCCCGGACGATAACCGCCAGTCCAGCGAGCCGCCCCAAGTATTCGTCGGCATTACCACGGTAAACGGGGCGATAACGGCGCCGGGTACGTCCATAACCGCTTGGGATGGCGACCTGCAAATTGGCCTGACGACGGTGGGCGAGGATGGCGCCTATGTCCTCCAGGTTGCCCGGGCGTCGGGTGAAATAACCTTCCAAATTGGCAGCGTAACGGCAAACCAGGTCTATCCAGACTGGACAATGGGGGCGGTAATTACCGGGTTCGACCTGACCGCCGGCGCAAGGACGACCTGTCTCGCAACGGGCCCGACCGGGCATCCGGTTCTCCCGGTCCTTGGCGACCTGGGTGGCGAACCGCCCCATGTTTTCATCGGCGTAGCCCGGATAAGCGAACAGGTAACACCGCCAAATACGTCGGTAACTGCTTGGGACAGCGCCCGGCAAATCGGTTACACTACTACTGACGCCGGCGGGGCCTTTGTCCTCAAGGCAGGCCGCGCTTCCGGGCGCATAACCTTTCAGATCGGTGATTTGATTGCCGACCAGACCTATTCCGGCTGGACGCTGGGGGGAGTAACCACCGGGTTTAACCTGACCATATCCGGTTCCGGCGTTTGCCCGGAGGAGGCGGTTCCGGTGGACGAAGCGGTAGCAGCTCTGGGCAGCAAATTTGTAAGGGCCTTTGCCTTTGACAACGACCACAAGGAATGGCTCTTCTACGACCCCCTGGCGGGCCCGGCCAATACGCTGGAGCATTTTGTGCCCGGTCATTCCTACCTTATACTGGTAACGGAATCCGTCGGGGTTCCGCTGAACAGTCTCCACCGGAACCTGACTTGCGTGGGCGGGAACTGCTGGAACCTGATCGTCTGGTGAAGCGCCGGCCGGCGGGAGACAAGTAAATACTTATGGAGAAATTTAATGTCCGGAATCGGTAAACTGGTCGCCCCGTTGGCGATGGCGATGGCGATGGTGGTATTGTTGGTGGTCGTGGCGGCAGGAACCGGAAGGGGAACAATAATGGAGCGGCTACCGCTACCGGGGACGGCTCCGGTGGTGGAAGCCGCCAGCCAAGCCCAGAACAGCACGCCCATCCGCGAGGCTCTTCAGCCCCTGGGCAACAAGTTCGTCAGGGCTTTCCATTTCGACAACACCACCAAGTCCTGGCTTTTCTACGACCCTCGGGAGCCGGTTCACAGCAATCTGGAAACCCTCGAAACTAATAAGCCCTACTACATCAAGGTATCGGAGAGCGTCAAAGTTACCCTCAACGGCAGAGAACGGAACCTGACCTGTGCGAACGGAGATTGCTGGAACCAGATCGGCTGGTAAGCTGGTAAAAGGAGCGGCGGCCGGCTGACCGGATGCGAGGAATCTGAGTGGAAGCAAACTTGCGACAGACCTGGCCGGTACTGGCCGACGTGGTATTCCCGACCAATGAGAGATCCCGGCGGATACTCCGGGACGTAATGTTGGTGGTCGGGGCCAGTCTGTTTACCGCCTTGCTGGCTCAAGTCAAGATTCCCCTGGGGTTTACGCCAGTGCCGGTTACCGGCCAGACCTTTGCGGTGCTGCTGACCGGGGCGACCCTGGGCCGCCGGCGGGGGGCCGCCGCCATGCTCCTGTACCTGCTGGCCGGCAGTTGGCTGCCTTTCTACGCCGGCGGCGGCTCCGGTTTCTTCTGGGGCATCGCCTCCGGCGGCTACATCATCGGGTTCATTCCGGCGGCCTACGCCGTGGGCTGGCTGACCGAGCGGGGCTGGGACCGCAAGCCCTGGATTCTGCTGGCCCTGCTGGCCGGCAACGTCATCCTGTATATACCCGGCCTGTTGCAACTGTCCTTCTTCGTCCAGGCGATTGACCCCTCGGTGCCGGCTGCTGCGGTGGGGTCAACTACCCTGGAATGGGGCCTGTACCCCTTCATTCTGGGCGACTTAATCAAGCTGTACGCCGCCTCTCTGCTCCTGCCCGGCGCCTGGGCGTTGGTAAATCTGGTGAAAGGTTAAAATACGGATAGCCATGGAAATAACCTGGCAGGGCCACGCCTGTTTCCGACTTCGCGCTGACGACCTGGCGGTGGTTACCGACCCTTACCCGTCAACCCTGGGCCTTCGGCCGGAAAACCGGGCCGCTACCGTGGTTACGGTCAGTAACCCCCACCCCAATCACAGCAACTGGCCGGGGGTGGGCGGCCCGCCCAAGGTCTTTGACACCCCCGGCGAATATGAATACTCCGGCATTGCCGCTCGGGGCGTGATGACTTCCCTGGCCGCGGGTCAGCCCCGGGAAAATCGCAACGTGGCCTATTCTATCGTGCTGGACAACGTGAACGTCTGCCACCTGGGAGATATTGTCGCGCCGTTGACCACCCGGCAGGTGGAGGAACTACAGCCGGTGGACGTGTTGCTGGCCCCGGCCGGCGGTGGCTGCACTCTGAACCTGGAGCGGATTCTCCAACTGATGCAGGACCTGGACCCGAGGATTGTCATACCCATGCACTACCAGATACCCGGCTCCACCGAACCCCTGGGCAGTCTGGACGCCTTTCTGCGGCTGCTGGGCGTCAGCGAGGCCCAGCCGCGCCGAAGCCTGTCGGTAACCACGGCTAACCTGCCGGCCAATATGCAGGTTACCGTCCTGGAACCTCGCGCCCGGCCCCTGTAAGGATTCACCCTCTACCCTTATTACCTCTACCACACTATCAAGTTCCAGCAATTGCCGCCGGCGCAGGTCAGGCGCCGCTCCCGGCCGTTCAGGATTGCCTCCGTAGTCTCCCGGACCAGGAACCAGTAGGATTCGCCGGCGACCAGGCGGTCCTGGGTGCTGGCGGCGCCGGACGCCGGGTCGTAGAAGGTCCAGGTCTTGGCGTCGTTATCATAGTGGAAGGACTTGACGAACTTGTTGCCCAGGTTAGCGACTCCCCGCCCGGCGGGAGTCGCCGCTCCCGCCGTCCTGCCGGAGGGGATGATGGTAAAGCTGGCGCTGACCGTTATACCCCCCGCGGTTACCGTCACCGGTTGCAGGCCGGGGTCAACGCCGGGGATGATTACCTCCAGCGCTACCTCCCCTTCCCGGTTGGTGGAGGGCCGCGGCGACGGGGTTACCTCGATGGCGCCCACCTTGACCTCGTTTACCGGCATATACTGTTTGAAGCCCTGGACGGACAGGGTTACGGCAGTCCCCGGCGGCCCGGCGATTTGGGACAGGGTAATCGCCGCGCTCGGCACGTGGTGCGTTGCCAGGGTGGTTACCGTGACCCCAGCGTCGTCCACGAACTCCACCGACACCGTGTTGGTAGAAGGAATCGGCGCCGTGGCCGGGATGCGGATTTCCGCAGTGAAGTTGCCGCTGCTATCCGGTTCGGCGGTAGCCAGGGTCTGCCGCCCGCCGGCCGGATAGACGATTAGCAAGGCAAAGCCGGAGCCGTTATCGTTTTTGCTGGGGAAGTTCTTGCCGGCCACCACCGCCGTCGTGCCCGGGCGGCCCTGGGGTGGCGTGATGGTTACCTCCCGGGCCGGGAAGTTGACCAGGACCGTCCCCTGCCGACCGTCCTTGCCCCGGGCCCGCAGCTCCCGGGCGCCGGCCTGAGTCGTGGCCGTGTTGATGGGCAGGTCGATGGAGGCCGACCAGCGGCCCCCGCTGTCGGGCTGCACTCTACCGGCGCCACCGTTGATCCGGGCCGGGTCTATCGGCTGGTCGCCGATGCTGATGGTCTCGATTTCCGCCGCCGCGCCGGCGCCGGAGAAGCCGTAACCAGCCACGCTGATGCGCTGGTTAGGCACCGCTTGCTCCGGCGTTACCCGGAGCAGAGCGCCACGGCCAACCCGCACCGTCGTCCGGGCCTCGAACTCCTCCCCGTTGTCCCGGCGGGTAATGGTTACCCGCAGGGACTGGTAGCCCGCCGCCGCCCGGTTGGGCAGGTCAACGCTGAAATGCAGCGACCCACTGGCCGGCACCGTCCGGTCGGACGGGTCGGGTAATTCGACCGGCACGCCGCCGACGTCCACTGCCGTCAGTTCTCCTGCCGGGAAGTCGGTAAGCTGCACCAGGAACTGCTGGCCGGGGCCGGCCCCGGACTTGGCGCCGGACAAGGCAGACACCCCGGCCTCCAGTTCCAGCGTCTGGTCGGCCTCTTCCACGTTGGCCGCGTCCTCCTCCCGGACCAGGGTAGAGGACTGGTTACGACCGTCCACCCCGTTGACGAAATTGCAGTTGGCCGCCTCCGCTCCCGCGGGCCGGGTCAAGGCGCAGTCGCCGAAGCCGGGGCGGAAGGGAGGATTGGCGACCGGAAAAGAGCAAAAGCCGATGTCGTTGCCGCCCACCTCGGTCCGGCACAGTTCGCTCTCCCCCGAGTCCTGACGGCCATTGAAGTTGGCGTCCCGCCAGAAGGTAAGAGTAGTGCCGTTCTTGTAGCCCCGGCCGATGACCGTTACCGTCTCGTCGCGGCGGATGTCCCGGTGGCTCAGTTGCACCTCCCGGTCCACCAGCAGTCCGGTTACTATAGCGGCGCCGTCTTGAGCGCCATCCTCGGCAACCTCTTGGGCAACCTCTTGAGCAACGTCCCGGGCAGCGTCCTGGGCAACGTCCCGGGAGGCAGTCAGCTCGCCGAAGGCCCGGCGCACCGGTGGGTCGGGGTGCGCCGCCGCCACCGGCTGGGGACTGCGGGTAGTACGCACCGTCCAGGAGAAACTGCCGCCTTCGGTGGGGTTAGCCAGACCGGCCTGCCGGGTGAGGGTCACGGTTACCCGTGCGCCGGCGGCGATGTTCTGGAATCCGGCGGCCTCGCTCAGATCCCCCGGAAAGATGGTCAACGTGGTGGGCCGGCGCGGGTCATCGGCCTGGGCCAGGGCTACGCTCAATGCCCTTCCGAAGCCGGGGCCGCTGGCTCCCGCTCCGGTTAGCGCCGTGGCCCGCAGCTGCACCGCCAGGGGGTTGATACCGGGGGGAACCCTTATATCCTCATGGAGGGTCATTACGATGCCGTCCACCAGGGGCCGCAGTTCCTCCCGGGTAGTGAACTGCACCTCGTAGCGAGCCGCCGCCGCCGGGCGGCGCGGACTGGCTTTAACCGTCGCCGCCGGCGCCGCTGCTGTTGTTGGTACAGTGGCTGGTACAGTAGCTGGTACTGTTGTTGCGGTGGTAGCGGCGGCCGTTGCCGCGTTTGCGGTCTCTCTCCCGGCCAGGTCAGTTATAGCGATGGCCGCTGCTAACAAAAGGGTCAGGGCCAGCGCCAAGCCCATTGTCCGGCAATACCTTTTTGACATACAGTCATTATACACGCTGGAGCCGGGGCAGGTACAAGACAGCGCCCCTACAGACCCGGCGGGCGGGGTAAAGGGTTTACCGGCGGGGTTGAGCCTACTAGCGGTTTCTTGACCCTATACCGCAAAGCTGGCACAATTGTCCTTACTATCACCTGCCTGCCACCTCCGCCACCACCAACGGGAGGAACGCCATTATGACCACCACCCCCACGCCCACGCCGCTAGAGGAACGGATGGCCCGGCTGGAAGCGGTCTATGAACACCTGGCAACCAAGTCCGACATCACCGAACTGCGGGGCGAAATGAAAGCCGACATCGCCGAACTGCGGAATGAAATGCAAGCCGGCAACGCTGAACTGCGGGGCGAAATGCAAGCCGACAACGCTGCATTGCGGAATGAAATGAAAGCCGACAACGCCGTACTGCGCACGGAGATGGCGAATATGCGGGCTTACTTTGCCGAGCGGGAGAACCGTATGATCCGCTGGATGGTCAGCCTGACCCTGGGCGCGGTGGTCGCCGTATCGACGCTGACCATCATCATCTCCCGGCTGCTGCCCTGAACGTTAGTTGAACCGGCAAACTAACCCCCTGCCCTTACCCACCAGCCCACTGACAACGGGAGGAATGCCATTATGACCACCACACCCACACCCACGCCGGTAGAGGAACGGATGGCCCGGCTGGAAGCCGCCTATGAACACCTGGCAACCAAGTCCGACATCGCCGACCTGCGGGGCGAAATGCAAGCTGGCAACGCCGCATTGCGGGCGGAAATGAAGGCCGACAATGCCGTATTGCGGGCGGAAATGAAGGCCGACAATGCCGAACTGCGGAATGAAATGAAGGCCGACAATGCCGTATTGCGGAGTGAATTCAAAGCCGACATCGCCGAACTGCGGAATGAAATGAAGGCCGACAACGCTGAACTACGGAGTGAGCTACGCGGTGAAATGAAAGCCGACAACGCTGCATTGCGGACAGAGATGGCGAATATGAGGGCGTACTTTGCCGAGCGGGAGAACCGCATGATTCGCTGGATGGTCAGCCTGACCCTGGGCGCGGTGGTCGCCGTATCGACGCTGACCATCATCATCTCCCGGCTGCTGCCCTGAACGTTAGTTGAACCGGCAAACTAACCCCCTGCCCTTACCCACCAGCCCACTGACAACGGGAGGAATGCCATTATGACCACCACACCCACGCCCACGCCGCTAGAGGAACGGATGGCCCGGCTGGAAGCGGCCTATGAACACCTGGCAACCAAGTCCGACATCACCGAACTGCGGGGCGAAATGAAAGCCGACATCGCCGAACTGCGGAATGAAATGCAAGCCGGCAACGCTGAACTGCGGGGCGAAATGAAAGCCGACAACGCTGCATTGCGGGGGGAAATGAAGGCCGACAACGCTGAACTGCGGGGCGAAATGCAAGCTGGCAACGCCGCATTGCGGAATGAAATGAAAGCCGACAACGCCGTACTGCGCACGGAGATGGCGAATATGCGGGCTTACTTTGCCGAGCGGGAGAACCGCATGATTCGCTGGATGGTCAGCCTGACCCTGGGCGCGGTGGTCGCCGTATCGACGCTGACCATCATCATCTCCCGGCTGCTGCCCTGAACGTTAGTTGAACCGGCAAACTAACCCCCTGCCCTTACCCACCAGCCCACTGACAACGGGAGGAATGCCATTATGACCACCACACCCACACCCACGCCGGTAGAGGAACGGATGGCCCGGCTGGAAGCCGCCTATGAACACCTGGCAACCAAGTCCGACATCGCCGACCTGCGGGGCGAAATGAAAGCGGAAATGGCGAATATGAAGGCGTACTTTGCCGAGCGGGAGAACCGCATGATTCGCTGGATGGTCAGCCTGACCCTGGGCGCGGTGGTCACCGTATCGACGCTGACCATCATCATCTCCCGGCTGCTGCCCTGAAGAGGCTGCTACCCTGAAGATCAGTTGCCGGAAAGTTAGTTGAACCGGTAAACTAACCCCGACCCTTACCCACCAGTCCACTGACAACGGGAGGAATGCCATTATGACCACCACACCCACGCCCACGCCGGTAGAGGAACGGATGGCCCGGCTGGAAGCCGCCTATGAACACCTGTCAACCAAGTCCGACATCGCCGAACTGCGAGGCGAAATGCAAGCCGACAATGCCGTATTGCGGGCGGAAATGAAAGCCGACAACGCCGTATTGCGGGGCGAGATGAAGTCCGACAACGCCGCATTGCGGAGTGAATTCAAAGCCGACATCGCCGAACTGCGGAATGAAATGAAAGCCGACAACGCCGTATTGCGGGGCGAAATGAAGGCCGACAACGCCGTATTGCGGAGCGAATTCAAAGCCGACATTGCCGAACTGCGGAATGAAATGAAAGCCGACAACGCTGCACTGCGGGGTGAACTACGCGGCGAAATGCAAGCTGGCAACGCCGAACTCCGGGGGGAAATGGCGAATATGAAGGCTTACTTTGCCGAGCGGGAGAATCGGATGATTCGCTGGATGGTCAGCCTGACCCTGGGCGCGGTGGTCGCCGTATCGACGCTGACCATCATCATCTCCCGGCTGCTGCCCTGAAGGTTGGTTGCCGGAAAGGAAAGTTACTTAAATCGGCCCACTGACCGGCTACACTGACCAGCGCCCGCAACCCGGAGCAAGCGCCCGCTCCGCCCCGGCAACCCCCAGATCCCACCTAGATCCCGGCCAGATCCCGGCCCGGCAATTTCCCGGAACTTTTCTTAAACCTTTACGTAAAACGCCGGTTCGCCGCTCCGCCATACCTTGACATCCCCTTGCTTGCAATGTTAAATCTATTGCCATTGACGGTCGGCCGCCGCCGGGTCGGGATGGTATGGTATGGCATCCCGTTCCGGGCCGGCGCGGAAGGCCGGGGAAGACGCATTTTGTGAAGGACTGGTGTTGTTATGGCCGGACTTATTATTATCTCCCACCGCTTGGACCCCACGCCGGGGCGAAGGGGAATTACGCCGGGCCATTTGCCCGGACAAGGCCGCCGGGGCAATGGTGCAGGAGAGCGGGCGTTGACCCTGCCGCTCCCGCCGGGTCTATTCGTAATTCTCCGGTAATACTTGCGCCCCTAAAGTTGACCTACCCCATTTATAAGGAGAGGTTTTTATGGCAGAAAGATTTACCCCATTGATTGGCCTGGCCGTGTTGATGGCCCTGGTGGCTGCCGTTGTCTTCGGCGCCGTCGGTCTGGTTAACCCGGCCTCCGCCAAAGTCGCCCCTCCGGCCGGCGATAACCTGGCCGGCGATGTGTTCCACCCCCAGGACGCCGAGGCCAGCTTAGCCGCGGAGGGACGCGATAGCGCAGTAGTGCTGACCTACTCCACCAACGCCACCAGCACCGGTGGCACGTGGCGGTATCAACGTGCGCGGGTTGGCGAAAATTATGGCCGCACCCCCTGGGTGGTCGGAATGGACATCACCGATCCGGCTAATCTTACCGTGGAAGTGACCGATCTGGTTAATGGCATTGAGTATAAGTTCCAGGCTGAGACCCTAGCCACTGGTACAAATGCTCCAGTCCCGGGGACGCTCGCTGAGACTACTGCGACCCCGACCAAGCCGCCGGATGGCACCACCCTGCTTACGGCAACCGCCGGGGTTGAAAGGGTGGTTCTGTCCTGGAGTTGGACCAAAGACCAGGGCACCCCTGACGCAACCGGGTGGCAGTACCAGCAAAAAGCCGGTGGCGCCTGGATGGATATACCCGGCGACGGCGCAGTGCGCGAACACACCGTAGAATACATGGCCGACGAGATCGAGGAGTACACGTTTGCGGTGCGGCCGGTAGTCGGAACCACTCCGCCGGAGATGGATTCGGAAGCTATATCGGACCCAGCCGAGGCGACCCCGGAGGCCGCTCCCTTCGAGAACACCCTGGAGGGGGACAGCACCACCCCCGGCTCCAACACCAGGTACATCATCACCTTCCAGGCCGATGGCGAGCACACCAGCGGCATTGACGACCTGGTCATCGAGATGGAAGACTACGGCTTTCCTTCCCGAGTCGACGCCGATGATGTCTCCATCAGTGTAGAAGGTGAATACACTGCTGGTGGTAAAATTGACGACACGGCCGACGACTCCAGAAACAGAACCATCGTAGCCACTGCGGCCGACGTGGCGGTCGATGGCGAGGAACTCACCATTACCCTCAAGAACGCGGCCGACGACTTTGTGGATGAGATAGCGGACGGCTATGTGGTGACGGTGGTCATCCGCCAGTCGGCCGGCATCAGCAACCCCACCGAACCGGGAGACTCCGCCGGCGCAGCGGTTGAGTGGGGCGACCAGGAGTTCACCACCACCGAGCAGGAAATCATCCGGAAGGTTACCCTCAGCGAAGAGGACGGCGGCCGGGGGGACACGATTACCGCCACCGGCAAGGGTTTCAAGAACGGAACCACCCTGACCTTCTGGCTGGAAGATCCCTCGGAAGCGCCGAACGGCGAGTACGACTCGGACGAGTTCCAGCTGTGCAGCGCCGAGGTGAACAGTGATGACGTCGGCACCTGCGACTTCGACATCACCAACCCGCCCTTCCTGGGTGGCAACAACTACGTCAACGCCTTCGATGGACGGGACCAGACCGATGCGCGCGAATATCCCGCCGAGTACATGGAGGCCGAGGCCGGAGATGACGACCGGCAATTCGAGCTGACCGCTTCCGTCTCCGTGGCTCCCGACGGCGGCAGCCCGGGCGAGGTCATCCTGGTACAACTGACCGACTTCCCGCGCAACTCGGCCATTGACGAAGTGCTGCTGGCCCGGAACATCGAACTGGGCGTGGGCGGCACGACGGACAGCACGGGCAGCGCCAACTTCAAGATTACCATCCCCGACAACGCGCCCGAGGGCATGCAAGACCTGCGGGTTACCGTTGCCGATGTCGACGACAATACCACCATCACCATCAGCGGGCCGACGGTGCAAGCCACGCCCAACGAGGTGGTAGCCAACCAGCGGGTGAGCCTGGTGGGAACCGGCTTCAACCCCCGGGCCCGGGTCTGCTGCGGCGACCAGGAGGGGGATGACACCGCGGACCCGTCCATCTCCATCGGTGGCTACGTCATTCCTGACGAGTTCATCAACAGCGGCGACCCGGTGCGGGTGGACAATGGCGGCAACTGGTCGGCAGCGGTGGACCTGCCGTTGACCAGCGCCACCACCGCCGAGGGCAGCCGGGAGATCTGGGTAACCGACTCCGAAGGTCGCACCGGCAAACTGACGGTTAACGTCAAGGCCCGGGAGGTAACCATTACCCCGGACACCGGCCGGGTGGGAACCCTGGCGGTAGTACGCGGCGAGAACTTCCCCAGCAAGAACGACGATGGGGAGAGCTTCAACGTAGTGGTAATCTATGACGCCGGCAACAACAAGCAGACCACGGTAACCGCCGTGCCGGACGCCAGTGGTCGGTTCGAGACGGACCTGCGGATTCCCACCACGGCGGGCATCCCCTCCACCAACACGGTGAAGGTGGAGTTCGAGGACAGCGACGGGGTGAACGTGGTAACCACGGTAACCCACGAAGTGCCGGAAGGCGCGATCAGCCTGTCCCAGACCAGCGGGGCGCCGGGCTCGGCGGTCAGCGTCTCCGGCGTCGGCTTCAAGGCCTTCGTCCCGGTGCAAGAGGTAAAGGTAGGCGCCATTGAGGTAACCCCCTCGCCGACGCCCTCCACCGACGCCCAGGGCGGGCTGGAGTTCGACATCGTTATCCCCGGCCTGGACACCGGCATCCAGACCATTGAGGTCCAGGTCAGCGGCACCACGGCCAGCATCGGGTTCACCGTAACCACCGGCAGCGGCCGGGGCGCGGCGACTCCGGTGACGGAAGGGGTGGATAACCTGGGCGACAACTTCGTCCGGTCCTTCCACTTCAACAACGACAACAAGGAATGGAGCTTCTACGACCCGGCGGCTGGGGACGCCAGCAGCCAGGAACACTTCATCTCCGGGGAGACCTACTGGATCCTCATCGGCGAGACCCAGGAGGCCATCCTGAACGGCGACACGCGGAACCTGACCTGCGTGGGCGGGAACTGCTGGAACCAGGTAGTCTGGTAAGGCAAGGCCAGGAAAGGAAAGGACGCCCGTTCCCTTATCTGCGCGAACCGGGAACGGGCGCAACCCTCAGACTGCTAAACTAACAGGAGGAATCAATGGCAAAAGTCAGTAGAATCCTGGCCCTGCTTGCGGTAGTGGCGATGCTGTCTGTGTCTGTGCTGCCAATGACGGCGCTGGCGCAGAGCGAACCACCCCACATTTTCACGGGCACGGCCTTGGTAAACACTCTAACGGCCCCGGCGGGCACGGTGATAACCGCCTGGGACGGCGACAAGCAAATCGGAAGCACCACGGCCGCGGCGGGCGGGGCTTTCAGCATCCAGGTAGCCCGGTCGTCGGGAAGCATCACCTTCAGGGTGGACAACGCGACGGCTTCCTACAGCCACCCGGCCTGGGAGTTCGGCGGGGGAACCTACGGGATCACCCTGAGCGTCGATACCCAAACCACGGTTGAGGGACCGCCGGGTCCCCAGGGGCCGGCGGGTCCGGCCGGGGCTGAAGGTCCGCGGGGCCCCCAGGGGCCGGCGGGGCCGGAAGGTCCGGTGGGGCCGGAAGGTCCGGTGGGGCCGGCCGGGGAGAACGGTTCCCGGGGGCCGATCGGCCCTGAGGGGCCGGTAGGTCAGCAAGGCGAGACGGGCGCGGCCGGCGCCGACGGCGCCGACGGCGCGGCGGGAGACCGGGGCGAGCGCGGGCCGGCCGGCGCAGCGGGCGTAAATGCCAGCGGCACCACCGGTATCATCGCCATAATCATCGCCATCGTCGCGGTGGTGCTGGCGATAGCTATGCCCTTCGTAATGCCCCGCCGCTAAGCCAGGCTAACCAGGCCCGGCAAAGGCGGTAACGGAACGGAACCAGACCGAACCCAGTCCATAACAACACAACCCAAACAGCAACCCCTCCCCCGGCCTATCGGGGGAGGGGTTATCTTTTGAGGGAGGCGGGGTATGCCCAACTCCCCGCCGGTATTCTTTCCCCAGCCCTTCCCGGCAGGGGGGAGCCTCGGCGGGAGTTGAGCATACTGGCTTCCGGTTCAACCAACGCTCAGGGCAGCAGCCGGGAGATGATGATGGTCAGCGTCGATACGGCGACCACCGCGCCCAGGGTCAGGCTGACCATCCAGCGAATCATGCGGTTCTCCCGCTCGGCAAAGTAAGCCCGCATATTCGCCATATCAGCTTTCATTTCGCCCCGCAATGCGACGTTGTCGGCCTTCATTTCATTCCGCAGTTCGGCGATGTCGGCTTTGAATTCACTCCGCAATACGGCGTTGTCAGCCTTCATTTCCGCCCGCAATACGGCGTTGTCGGCCTTCATTTCATTCCGCAGTTCGGCAATATCGGCCTTCATCTCCCCCCGCAAGGCGGCGTTGTCGGACTTCATTTCCCCCCGCAGGTCGGCGATGTCGGACTTGGTTGCCAGGTGTTCATAGACCGCTTCCAGCCGGGCCATCCGTTCCTCTAGCGGCGTGGGTGTGGGTGTGGTGGTCATAATGGCGTTCCTCCCGTTAGCGGTGGACTGGCGGGTAAGGGCAAGGGTAGTTTACCGGTTCAACTAACTTTCCGGCAGTTAACCTTCAGGGCAGCAGCCGGGAGATGATGATGGTCAACGTCGATACGGCGACCACCGCGCCCAGGGTCAGGCTGACCATCCAGCGGATCATGCGGTTCTCCCGCTCGGCAAAGTACGCCCGCATATTCGCCATATCAGCTTTCATTTCCCCCCGCAAGGCGGCGTTGTCGGACTTCATTTCATTCCGCAGTTCAGCGATGTCAGCTTTGAATTCGCCCCGCAGTTCGGCGATGTCGGCTTTCATTTCGCCCCGCAGTTCGGCGATGTCGGACTTGGTTGCCAGGTGTTCATAGACCGCTTCCAGCCGGGCCATCCGTTCCTCTGTGGGTGTGGGCGTGGTGGTCATAATGGCGTTCCTCCCGTTAGCGGTGGACTGGCGAGTAAGGGCAAGGGTAGTTTACCGGTTCAACTAACTTTCCGGCAGTTAACCTTCAGGGCAGCAGCCGGGAGATGATGATGGTCAACGTCGATACGGCGACCACCGCGCCCAGGGTCAGGCTGACCATCCAGCGAATCATGCGGTTCTCCCACTCGGCAAAGTACGCCCGCATATTCGCCATGTCGGCCTTCATTTCGCCCCGCAAGGCGGCGTTGTCGGCTTTCATTTCATTCCGCAGTTCAGCGATGTCAGCTTTGAATTCACCCCGCAACGCGGCGTTGCCAGCTTGCATCTCCCCCCGCAATGCGGCATTGTCGGCCTTCATTTCGCCCCGCAGTTCGGCGATGTCGGATTTGGTTGCCAGGTGTTCATAGACCGCTTCCAGCCGGGCCATCCGTTCCTCCAGGGGTGTGGGCGTGGGGGTAGTGGTCATAATGGCGTTCCTCCCGTTGTCAGTGGGCTGGCGGGTAAGGGCAGGGGTAGTTTACCGGTTCAACTAACTTTCCGGCAGTTAACCTTCAGGGCAGCAGCCGGGAGATGATGATGGTCAACGTCGATACGGCGACCACCGCGCCCAGGGTCAGGCTGACCATCCAGCGAATCATGCGGTTCTCCCGCTCGGCAAAGTAAGCCCGCATATTCGCCATTTCCGTCCGCAATGCGGCGTTGTCGGCTTTCATTTCGCCCCGTAATTCAGCGTTGCCAGCTTGCATTTCACCCCGTAGTTCGGCGTTGCCAGCTTGCATTTCATTCCGCAGTTCGGCGATGTCAGCTTTGAATTCACCCCGCAACGCGGCGTTGCCAGCTTGCATTTCGCCCCGTAGTTCGGCGATGTCGGATTTGGTTGCCAGGTGTTCATAGACCGCTTCCAGCCGGGCCATCCGTTCCTCTAGCGGCGTGGGGGTGGTGGTCATAATGGCGTTCCTCCCGTTGGCGGTGGGCTGGCGGGTAAGGGCAGGGGGTTAGTTTGCCGGTTCAACTAACTTTCCGGCAGTTAACCTTCAGGGCAGCAGCCGGGAGATGATGATGGTCAACGTCGATACGGCGACCACCGTGCCCAGGGTCAGGCTGACCATCCAGCGAATCATGCGGTTCTCCCGCTCAGCAAAGTAAGCCCGCATATTCGCCATGTCGGCCTTCATTTCGCCCCGTAGTTCAGCGTTGTCGGCTTTCATTTCATTCCGCAGTTCGGCGATGTCAGCTTTGATTTCACTCCGCAAGGCGGCGTTGTCGGACTTCATTTCATTCCGCAGTTCGGCAATATCGGCCTTCATCTCCCCCCGCAAGGCGGCGTTGTCGGCCTTCATTTCCCCCCGCAGTTCAGCGATGTCGGACTTGGTTGCCAGGTGTTCATAGACCGCTTCCAGCCGGGCCATCCGTTCCTCTATTGGCGTGGGCGTGGGGGTGGTGGTCATAATGGCGTTCCTCCCGTTGGCGGTGGGCTGGCGGGTAAGGGCAGGGGGTTAGTTTGCCGGTTCAACTAACTTTCCGGCAGTTAACCTTCAGGGCAGCAGCCGGGAGATGATGATGGTCAACGTCGATACGGCGACCACCGTGCCCAGGGTCAGGCTGACCATCCAGCGAATCATGCGGTTCTCCCGCTCAGCAAAGTAAGCCCGCATATTCGCCATGTCGGCCTTCATTTCGCCCCGCAACGCGGCGTTGTCAGCTTTCATTTCGCCCCGTAGTTCAGCGTTGTCGGCTTTCATTTCATTCCGCAGTTCGGCGATGTCAGCTTTGATTTCACTCCGCAAGGCGGCGTTGTCGGACTTCATTTCATTCCGCAGTTCGGCAATATCGGCCTTCATCTCCCCCCGCAAGGCGGCGTTGTCGGCCTTCATTTCCCCCCGCAGTTCAGCGATGTCGGACTTGGTTGCCAGGTGTTCATAGACCGCTTCCAGCCGGGCCATCCGTTCCTCTATTGGCGTGGGCGTGGGGGTGGTGGTCATAATGGCGTTCCTCCCGTTGGCGGTGGCGGAGGTGGCAGGCAGGTGATAGTAAGGGCAATTGTGCCAGCTTTGCGGTATAGCGTCAAGAAACCGCCAACCGCCCTTCCCGGCTAATCGGCGCGGGGTGGGGCCAGAGGCTCAGGACGGCCGCAGAGGGCCACGGCCCGAGGGGCTATAATCGGGGTGGAGCCAGAGGTTTTACTGGGAAGGGTTTGTCCGGGTTACGGTCACCGTTTCCCACAGGACGCTGCCCTGGGCGCTGGTTGCCAGGACGTTGATGCTGTTGTCGCCAAGGCGCAGGGTTACCTGGGTGGAGAAGTAGCCCAGTTCGTCCACCGGAATAGCGATGCCATTGACGGTAACCGACGCGTCCGACGCCGTCCGGCCCCAGAGCGGGACGGCGTCCTCTGCGACCACCATCTCCCGTGGCTTGGTGATGGTCAGGAAAAAGGGCTCCGGCGGCAGGAAGGTGATGGTCAGGGAGCGGCTGCGGCGGTTGCCCGCGGCGTCAATGGCGACCACTTCAATGAGGTTGACCCCCGGAGAGACGGGAATGGTAAGCTGAAAGCGGCCTTCCTCGCCGGCAGCCACCGCCCGGCCCCGGATGCTCACCGAGGCCCCGGCGCTGGTAAGGCCGCGCACCGTTACCGAATCCTGCCGCACAATGCTCCGGTCCAGCGGCTCCAGCACCTCCAGAAGGGGCCGGAGCTCCGGCACAGGGGTAGGCGTGGTGGCGGGCAGCGGGATGGGCGCGCGGGTAGGGGTTGGAGCAGGCAAAGGCGCCGGCACAGGGGTGGGGGTGGCCGTGGGCCGCGGCGTAGGAGTAAGAGTCGGCGCCGGCGTAGCCGTGGGCACCGGTTCCGGCGTGGGCCGCGGCGTAGGTAAGGGCGTGCTGGTCGGCGCCGGCAGGGGCGGGGGGACGGGTACGGGTACGGGTACGGGTGTGGATATGGGTATGGGGGTGGCCGTCGACCGGGATTGAGCCGGGGGCGTCGGCGGGGGTGTTTCCAGCCCCGGCCGGTCCAATACCTGCACGCACCCCATCGCCAGCAGGGCCATTATGCCGAGGAGAATTTTCACCAGGAGACGCCGGGAAGCCGGGATAATTCCGGCGAATCTCCGGGGAGCAGCGTCTCTTGGTGAAAAAATGCCCATCGCCGCCGAACGGTTTAAGCCGGGGTTGCCGCCGCCGGGGCGCGCAGGGGGAGGGTGACCGTGAAAGCGGTGTGGTGGGCCGGGGCCGGGGCGGCCACGCTGGTCACGGTCAGGTCGCCGCCGTAACGCCGGGCCAGGGTGTAGGCAATGAACAGGCCCAGGCCGGAACTGGTGCGTTCCTCCCGCCGGGCCACCTCCGGCGTCCAGCCCCGGTCGAACAGGTAGGGCAAGTAGCGGGCGGCGATGCCCGGCCCGTCGTCCCCTACCGAGATGTGAAAATTGGCTTCATCCCGGGTCAACCCGATTTCCACGTGGCCCTCGGCGTAGCGCACGGTGTTGTCCACCAGGTTGGTAACAATGTGTTCGATGGCGGAACTGTCGCAATAGACGATGCCGAACTCGGTGGGTTCCGACCACCAGGTAATTTGCTTCTGCGCGTCGGCGGCCACCAGGCTGTAGCGGTCCACGATGCGCCGCACCACCTCGGCCGGCTCGACGGCGTGGAGGGTTGCCCCGGTGTTGGGCGTCTCCAACTCAATCAACACCTGAATGTTGGACATCATCAGGCGGAAGCTGGGGGTTTGCTCCTCAATCTCGTCCAGCAACTCCCGCACCGGCGCGGGGATGCCGGCGTCGGTGGACTGGAGCAGTTCGCGGATTTCCCGCTCCTTGCCCAGAATGCGGCGCAGGGGACGGCCCAGGTCGTGGTTGAACAGCTCGAAGTACTGCTGGGTTACCCGGGGCCACCGCTCGGCGATGCGCCGATCCGCCTCGGCGTCCAGGTCCCGCCGCCGCCGAAGCTCCGGCGCCAGGTAGGACACGGTGGTGATTGCCAGTCCCAGGATGAGCAGCGCCCCGCCGAGGTAGGTCAGCGGCTCGATGCCCCACAGTCGGGCAAACAGGGCCTCGCCGACCAGGGGCGCCAGGAGCAGGCCCAGCAGCCCGAGGGCCAGGAACCCGGCGGCCAACAAGCGGGTCAGGCCGAGCGCGCCGGCCGGACTGGCCAGCCGGGGCCAGGCTTTGACCAGGTTCCAGGGCAGGTGGGGTTTCAAGTTAGGGCGGAGCACGGCGTCACAGCTGCGGGGGCGTCAGCCGGTAGCCCCGGTCTCGCACGTTGATGATCAGGTCGTTGGCGCCCAGGTGGACGCCCAGGGCCTTGCCGATGGACACCTTGATTTCGCGGATGCGTACCCGCAGGGAGGCGCGGGCCTCCTCGCCCTCGGAGTAGCGTTCCAGGCGGCTGAAAGGCACCAGTTCCCCCGGGCTGCGATACCAGGCGGCGGCCAGTTCCCGCAAGACGTCGAACTTCATACCATGGATGTCCGCCACCGGCTCCAGGGCCGCATCCCGCCCCTGCCGGGCGGAGACGGTCTTGGCTCCCACGTCCACCAGCAGGTACGCGCCGACCGGGATGAGTTCCGGCGTGGCGCCGATGAGCCGCCGCAGCCGGAGTACTACCTCCTCCGGGCTGGCTAACTTGTCAATAAAGTCCACCGGCGCATTCCAACGCAGGGCGCCCCGAACCGCCGTGTCCCGGGCCGGCCCCTGGGCGTACTGGGTAAACATCAGTACCGGCAGGGTAGGGTAATGCTCCACGATGTGGCGCAGTATTTCCAGCCCCTTGAACTGTTCGTCCCGGTGTTCGCCCAACCGCACGTCCAGCAGGATGCCGTCGGGCTGCTCCTCCTCGATGGCATAGAAGGCGGCGACCTCCAACGCATCGCCCACCAGCCAGCGGGAGTGGGGTTCCACGACGACGGTGCGCCAGCCCTCTTCCTCCAACCGCCGCTGCACCGCCTTGACGATTGCCGATTCCCATTCGTCGTCGATGATCAATATCTTGCTGTCGGCCATGTCTCTTCGCTATGCCTGGAGAAATGTTCCTGGAAACCGGGGGCTGAAACCGGATGCCGGAGTAACCGGGCAAGTGGCTTGTGGTCCGGGGCCGGGACGCCGGGCTTTACCGGGTACAAGTCCCGGTTCAGGATTTTCTCCCGGGGGTCATAGATTATCCCTCTGCGCTAATGATACCACAGCCCCAATCCCGGCACGCCTTTATGGTGATTGTTCCTGGTTCCTTCGCCCAACTACGGATGAGCGGGCGGTACAAGAGTTACTCTGGGGAAAGGGGACGAGGCGAAGCGAAAAAGACCCTCCCCCGAAACCGGGGGGAGGGTCAGGGCCAGCGTCCGGCTGCCAGCATCCGGGTGGAGGAACCCTTCGTTACGTTTCCCGGTTCAGGTTTTCCAGGAACTCGTGGTTGGTGGGGTACTTGGACAGCCGTTCCAGTACCCGCTCGGTGGCATTGGTAGAACCGTCGTTGGAGATGAGGGAAATCATCCGGCGGAGCAGCCAGATTTGCTTCATGGTGGTTTCATCATAAAGCAGTTCTTCCCGACGGGTGCCGCTGCGTACGATGTCCACCGCCGGGAAGAAACGGCGGTCGGCCAGCTTGCGGTCCAGGTGCAGTTCCATGTTGCCGGTGCCCTTGAACTCTTCGTAAATCACCTCGTCCATGCGGCTGCCCGTATCCACCAGGCAGGTGCCGATGATGGTCAGGCTGCCGCCTTCCTCGATGTTGCGGGCGGCGCCAAAGAATTTCTTGGGCGGATACAGCGCGGCCGGGTCGATACCGCCGGACAGAGTGCGCCCGCTGGTGGGCACGGCCAGGTTATAAGCTCGGGTAAGCCGGGTTACGCTGTCCAGCAGGATGATTACGTCATGCTGGTTTTCCACCAGGCGCTTGGCCCGTTCCAGGGCTAATTCGGCCACCCGGCACTGCTCTTCCACCGATTCGTCGAAGGTGGAGGCGAATACGTCGCCGTGCACCGCCCGGCGCATATCGGTTACCTCTTCCGGACGCTCGCCGATAAGCACCACCATCAGCACCGCTTCCGGCATATTGAGCGCCACGCTGTGGGCAATCTGCTTGAGAATGGTGGTCTTGCCGGCCTTGGGCGGGGACACAATCAGACCCCGCTGTCCCAACCCGATGGGAGCGAACAGGTCAACCATCCGGGTGGAAAGGTTGGCGCTGTCGGTTTCCAGCACCACGTGTTTTTCGGGAAATATGGGAGTCAGGTATTCGAACTGGGGACGGAATCGGGTATGCACCTGGTCGGTCTCCACCCCGTTGACCTTCTCCACCCGCACCAGGCCAAAGTAGCGCTCCCCTTCCTTGGGAGGGCGCACCTGGCCGGTAACGGTATCTCCGGTGCGCAGCCCGAAACGGCGGATTTGGGACTGGGAGATATAAACGTCCCCGGTGGCCGGCAGGTAGGTAATCTGCCGGAGAAAGCCATAGCCTTCGTCCATGATTTCCAGGATGCCGGAGGAAATCAGGGATTGCTGGGCCGAAACGGCGTGGAGCAGCCGGTTCAGCAGGTCTTCCCGGCGCACTGCGGCCAGGGCCGCCCCGTCTTCCAGCCGGAAATCCTGAGCCAGGTCCAACAGCTCGTCCTTGCTCTTGGCGCCCAGTTCGGCTACGTCCATCATCCGCGGTTTAGTCGTAGTTGTCATCATCACCTCGCTGTTCTTCCGAAAACCGATCCTGCCCCTCGACTCCCGTATCTCGACCAGATTCAGGGCGAGCGGGCAAAGGCGCCAACTGAACCAACCGTAGTACCTGGTCGTACCTGGTTCTTGAACCTTGATTTTACATCCCAGCCTCTTCGCCTTCGCCGTCCCTCGCCGGCCTTAGACTGCGGTTGAAGGGGTGAGGGAAGGCCGCCGGGACGGTTTGGGGAAGCGCTGCGCCGGGTCAAGAAAAGAGGGCTAATCGGCGTAACTCGTGACTATTGATACTATTGATGCCAGGGTTGCGCTGTGCTTGCTGGAAGCCGTGTTGTGGAAGAAGAGCCTCAAATACCCGCCTGGCCGTCGTTCTCGTTGTTCACTCCCGTATGATTTTAACAGTTCTCCGCTGTTTATCCCGGTAACCGGTCAGCCTTTGCCGGCCTTTTCCCAATCTTGCAAAAACCGGGAAAGCCCGGCGTCGGTCAGGGGATGCCGGGTCATCTGCTGCAACACCCCGTAAGGTATGGTGGCGATGTCGGCCCCGGACCGGGCGGCCAGGGTGCAATGCAAGGCGTGGCGGATGCTGGCAGCCATTACCATAGTCGCAATTTCATACTGTTGGTAAATGGCGACGATGTCCTCCACCAGGGACATCCCCTCCTGTCCGATGTCGTCCAGGCGGCCCACGAAAGGGCTGACCACGGTGGAGCCGGCCTGTGCGCCCAGCAGGGCCTGGTTCACTGAAAAGCAGAGGGTCTGATTAACTTTGATACCATCCCGGGCCAGCGTCGCTATGGCCTTGAATCCCTCGGCGGTGCTGGGTATTTTCACCCAGGGATTGGGAATCCACTCGGCGATGTCCCGGCCCTCGGCAATCATTCCCGCCGCGTCGGGGCTGACCACTTCCACCGATATGGGGCCGTCGATAATGTCGGCGATTTCCTGCACCGCAGCCCGGTAAGCGTCCCGCCCGCCGATACCCTCCCTGGCGGCCAGGGAGGGATTGGTGGTTACGCCGGTAACGACGCCCAATTCGGCGCCGGCGCGGATTTCCTCAAGGTTGGCGGTATCCAGAAACAGTTGCACGACTATATCCCTCATCCCCTGTGTTGGAGTGGTTGCGTTGGAGCGAGGCTCGGCTCCCGGCCCGCTTCAACCCGGATTCGCAATTACTGAGCCCTATTCCTGACTCCTAACGCAGCGGCAAAGGTCGCTGCGCCCCCTCCCGGAGGGTCAGCTTGGCCGCGGCGACGAAGTCGCGGAACAGGGGATGCGGACGGTTGGGCCGGGATTGAAACTCCGGGTGGAACTGTACCCCCACCATAAAGGGGTGCGCCTGGACCTCGGCGGTTTCTACCAGCTTGCCATCCGGGGAAAGCCCGCCCATAATCAGCCCCGATTCCTCCAGGGGTTCGCGATAGCTGTTGTTCACCTCAAATCGGTGCCGGTGCCGTTCCTCAATCTCCGTATTCCGGTAGGCCCGCATGGTGCGACTGTCCTGCCGGGGACGGCAGGGATACCCGCCCAGGCGCATGGTGCCGCCCAGGTCGGTAACCGATTGCTGCTCCGGCATTATGTGGATGACCGGGTGGGGAGTGTCCGGATCCAGTTCCGCAGAGTTGGCTCCGGCCAGGCCCAGCACGTTGCGCGCCCAGTCGATCACCATTACCTGCAAACCCAGGCACAGGCCCAGGTAGGGTATCTTATGCTGCCGGGCATAGTGTACCGTGTCGATCATTCCCTCCACGCCCCGGGGGCCGAAACCGCCCGGCACCACAATGCCCTGCACCCCATCCAGGTAGTTTTCCGGCCCGTGCCGCTCAATGTCTTCCGAATGAACCCACTGAATATCCACTTCCTGGCCGTGGGCCATTCCGGCATGGCGGAGGGCTTCCTTTACCGAGATGTAGGAATCGGGATACTCCACGTACTTGCCGACGATGGCGACGGGCAGCCTCTCCTCTAGCTGCCGCATACGCTCCACCATTTCCGACCATTCGGTCAAGTCCTGGGGCCACCCCGGCAGGGTCAGCAGGTCCATAATAAACTGCCCCAGCCCGGAGGCCTCCAGAATCAACGGCACCTCGTAAACGTTGTCCACCGTTTCCAGCGGGATGACGGCTTCCCCGTCCACGTCGCAGAACAGGGAGAGCTTCTCCCGTATCGAGCCGGAAATCGGCCGGTCGCTGCGGCAGATGAGGGCGTCGGGCTGGATGCCGATACTGCGCAACTCCTTGACGCTGTGCTGCGTGGGCTTGGTTTTGAGTTCTTCCGCCCCGCTGATGTAGGGCAGCAGGGTCAGGTGTACGTAGCAGACGTTGTTCCGGCCCACGTCCTTACGCATCTGCCGGATCGCCTCGAGGAAGGGCAACCCCTCAATGTCGCCGACGGTGCCGCCTACCTCCACCACGATAACGTCCGCCCGGGACTCGTCGGCCAGGGCGCTCAACCGGGCCTTAATTTCGTTGGTTACGTGGGGCACGGTCTGAATGGTGCCCCCCAGGAAATCACCCCGCCGCTCCCGGGTGATGAGGGTCAGGTAAATCTGGCCGGCGGTAACGTTGGAAGAGCGGGTCAGTTCCACGTCAATGAACCGCTCATAGTGGCCCAGGTCCAAGTCTGTCTCTCCTCCGTCCTTGGTCACAAAGACCTCGCCATGCTGGTAGGGGGACATAGTTCCGGGGTCAACGTTCAGATAGGGGTCCAGCTTGACTACCGATACGGATAGCCCGCGGCTTTTCAGGATGCGGCCGATCGAAGCAACGCAAATCCCTTTGCCGATTGAACTGACCACTCCACCGGTAACGAATATATACTTGGTGGTCATGCCTTAAGCCAAATTTAATGGTTAGGGAGGGCGGGCAACTCCAGATGAAGCAAGCGCTACGGGAACTGCTACGGGAACCATTGAAGCATACTGACGGAGACGGCTCATGCCGGAGGGCAAAGGTCAAAAGTTCAGGTTAGCGGCCTGACCTGATTATATTCAGGTGATTTAACCGGTGTCAAGCAGTGTCAAGCAATTGAACCGGGCGGTTCCGTTTGCTTTCAGGGTGTAGTTGCCGCCTCTTGTACGGGCTAAACGATACCCATCGGTGCAGCTACCCGGATACGGTGGTGGTCCTGTGGGAACCGGCTGTGGAAATGGACGGCTTGGTGCAGCTACCCGGATACGGTGGTAGTTGCCGCCCTTAATACGGGGCAAACAAATTGTAAACGGGACCCCCCTACCGAGCCACAACCTATCCGCATTGACAAGCCCGGCTATATGTAATATATGTTTCGTTACCCGGCGGGATCTGTCGCTGCAGGATTTGTATTGCATTATGCTATGTTGCGCATTGCGGGGATTGTAGCTTGAAAACACGCTGTTTAACGGCATAGCCGTACTTCATTCGCAATCACAGATTCCCCGCCGGGGTGCGCCGCAATCTAATCTGGAGAGGAATTATCGTGAGAATTATGCGTGTCAACCGGCCTAAAGCCCTTATACTTCCGGCAGTCATGCTTTTGCTGCTGATTGGCGTCGCCTGCGGCTCGGCCGCCGAGGAGCCGGCGCCGGCGGCGGAGCCGGCCCAACCCGCTCAGTCGGCCCCGGCCCAGGAACCGGCTCAGGAACCGGCTCCGCCGGCGGCAGAACCGGCCCCGCCGGCCGCCGGCGCGGCGGCGGCTCCGGTGGTTCCCACCCCCACTACGGCGCCGGAGCAGGCCCGGACGGAGCCGGAGGTGGTGGCCACCGTGGACGACGCTCCCTACGGGATACTGCGCATCGCCAACAAGGACCTGGGGCCGCCCCAGTTCCTGCCCAAGAACATGGCCGTCCCCCAGGCTACCTACGTCAGCCCGGTCATCTTCGACGCCCTCTGGCGGATGAGTCCCAGCCGGGAACTCCAAAACGACCTGTTGGAGGACTGGAGCGTCTCCGCGGATGGCGCCACCTGGCGGCTTCAGTTGAAGGAAGGCATCCCCTATCACAAGGGTTACGGCACCGCCAACGTCCACGACCTGATGTGGGTGGTGAATCAGATAATGCTGGATGAGGGCCGTCATCCGGGCAAGACCAATATGCGCCGGATTTTCCAGCGGGACGAGACGGAAACCACCGTCAACATCATTGACGACCTGACGGTGGAGATAAACACCGGCAGCCACCGGGCTTTCGACTTCATCTGGCGCTTCCAGCAGTTTGGCGCCAACAACTTCATCCCCCTGGCCAGCAAGGCTTACGCCGACGCGGTGGGCGAGGAGCAGGCCACCCTGGAGGGTATCGGCACCGGCCCCTGGCAGTTCGTGGAGTTCCGCACCAACGAGCGGTTCATCTCCGAGGCGGTGCCGGACCACTGGCACAAGACGCCCTACTTCCAGGAACTGCATTACTTCCAGATTGCCGAGGAATCCACTCGCATCGCCAACTTCCTGGCCGGAGAACTGGATACCATGCAGACCTCCCTGGGGTCCATCCCTAACCTGATTGACTTCCCCGGGGTGAAGTTCTTGCGGTTCCCCGGCGCCCTGGAACTGCACATCACCCTCCACGGCCAGCTATACATTGACCGGGAGGGTATCCCGGAGCGGGACGTCAGCCGGCCCTGGATTTCCGCCTCCGCCGATGTGGAGTCCGCGGAGTGGCAGCGGGCGCGGGATGTACGGGAGGCATTGCGCATCTCCATTGACCGGGAGTCCATCCTGGACAACGTGCTGGACGGCGAGGGGTACGCCAACAACCCCTACTGGCGCTGGACCGGCTACGAACAATTCTTCGACGCGGAGATGCGGAACACTCAGCCGGAGTATGATCCGGAGCGGGCGCGTCAGCTGCTGGCCGACGCCGGCTATGGTGAAGGCTTTTCCATTGATATGGCCCTGACCCAGCGCTCCTACCCCGGCACCCCCAAGGTGGGCGAGGCGGTCTGCGTGATGTGGGAGGAAATCGGCGTCAGTTGCAACCAGCAGCGAATGCCGATGACCGCCTTCCGTCCCCATTTCGTCAACCGCACCTGGAAAGGCTATAATACCCACGACAATAGTCCTTCCGACGAGCCACTCGACGCCTATAACCAGGGCGTATCCAGCAAGGGGCTGATTATGCGGGGCATGGAGCATCCCTACCTGGACGCCCAAGTGGAAGCCATGTTCCGGGAACCCAACTTCGAGCAGCGGATGGAAATTCAACGGGAAACGGCCAAGTGGATTCTGGAGAACGCCGTCCACTTCCCCATCGCCGCCATCAACGTGGTGTGGCCGGTGGGCGCCGAGATTGACCTGTGGAACTTCGGCTGCTGCGCCCGGGATATCGCCTCCAACCTGGAGTTCGTCCCCCACCGGGACCAGTTGAACGGAGAAATCTTCCCCAAGTAGGCCAAGTGGGCGGGCGCCGGCTTCCTAACCTTGCTTGCGCCATACGCATCGGCGCCGCTGGGGTCAATAGACCTCCAGCGGCGCCGATGCGTAGAAATACCGGGGGGATTACTACCGAGAGAACCGGGCGAGAGGACCGGAATAAATCCGCTCCGTTCCAGCCGGCGGCCCGCCGGCTGGTTGGCCCGGGTGAGCAATACCGGGATAAACCCGGAATAAGCCTCTACGTCTGACCGGGTTACGGCGGCCGGCGGGATAAACCCGGAACAAGCCCCATCGCTGCCGCCGGCTATCGCCCCCTCAGCCCAGCAAGGCGGTCAACTCCCGGATGCTGGGCAGCGATTCCAGACGGCTTACCGTTGCTATCACCGCCGCCGTCCTGGCCGCGTCCAGGGTCGGAGTTGCCAGGGCGGTAAACTTGTCCATCAGTTCCTCCCGGGGGCGGGGGTTGCGACTGTCGCCGTGATGGGCGGCCACGCTTTCCTCCAGGACGCGCCCGTCTTTCAGGGTTATGGATACCCGGGCGGCGGGGTAGTCATAGCGGCGCAGATTCATCTCCGGATCGGCCTGCACCGCCACCTTTCGAGCCAAAGCTCGCACCGCCGGGTCAGCCAACCGCTCCGGGTAGAAGGCCTCGGCCTCCAGCGGTTCGAGGCCGCCCCGGACCAGGGCGGCCGCCAGGGCGTAGGGAAGGGAAAACTTGGCCGAAAGCATGTTATCCGGCGCCGGGTTAGCCATTATTGACCCAATCGACGGCGTGATTACCCGGATTTGGCTCACGGCGTCGGCCCGGAACTTTTCCCGCGCCTTCAGGGACAGGGCCGCATCCAGCGCCGGGTGGTTGTAGAGACAGCAGGCGTGGTACTTGAAATAGTTTTGCTGGATACGCAGCGCGCCCCCCGGCCCGGGCCCGGCCCGGCCTTCCCACCCGGCGGTAACTGCCGCCGGGTCAAAACCCTCGCCCAGGATGCTGCCGTAGAGGTCGGCGGGGCCGTCCTTGACCCCGGTGAACCCACAGCGGCCCAGGTAGGCCGCCATGATGCCCTGAAACCCGGAACGGCCCGGATAGAGGTTGCGGATGGTGGCCCCTTCCAGGCAGGGCGTCCAGGTGTTGGCCGGACTCATGGACATCGCCAGGTTCATCGCCTGGCGGGTTGCGGCGGCGTCAAACCCCAGCAGCCGGGCGGTGGCCGCCGCTGCGCCAATCGTCCCCCAGGTGCCGTGGGAATGAACTTCGGCCCGGGCTTGAACCCCGGAGCCAATGCGGGAGGTTACCTCGTAGCCGACAATGACCGCTTCCAAAGCCGCCTTGCCCGGGGCGTCCTGTTCCTCGGCCACCGCGATGGCCCCCGGCGTTACGTGGATCGAGGGATGCCCCCCGCCCAGGCGACTGCCCTCGTCCAGCTCCAGGGCTACGCCGGCGGTAGCGTTGACCAGGGCGGCAAAGACGGGCTGCACCTTTTGCGGCGGCGGTTCGACCGGCTCGCCTGGAGCCGGTCGGCGGGTAGCGCCAGGAGCCGGAGCGTCCCGGCTGCCGGCAGCGGGGGAAAGTCCGAACAGGGTGGCAGCGCCAGGGCCGCTCAGCCCTTGCACCAGGCGGGCCAGGTTGCCGTTCTCCGGCCGTCGGCTGCCGGACAGGATGGCGCCGATGGTATCCAGCACCACGTCTTTGGCCGCCGCCACGGTAGAGTCGGCCAGTTCCTCCAGGCGGGTATCGGCTACAAACTCGGCCAGTTGGTCCAGATAATCCGCTGCCATGGGGAAACCTCCGGGGGAGAACCTCCTGCCCTGCTCCGGGCCGGGTGGCCGGAACCGAGGAGAGGGTTCCGGCCACCCGGCCCGCTGCTAGTAAAACGCGCTACCGCACTATTCTCGCCCCTCGCCCTTTTGGGCGCCAAAGCGCCAGTCCAGTCTGATCCAGCTCAGCCCATGACGCCGGGCGTAGCGTCAGCCCCGGCGGGTGCGCTCCCTCCGTTCCTGCCGGGACGGCAACCGTCCCTACGGAACCACCAAGCCGACACCGGTCCACCAGTGGCGGCCCTTGCCCCGCCGCCGCCGCTGGAAACCCAGGGCGGTTAGCCGCATCCCGAAGCTGCGCTGGGGCAACGGTTCCTGGCCCTGCTCCCGGCACCAGTCGGTATAAGCCAGGTAGAAATCCTTGGCGATTATCTTGGCATCCTGGCCCACCAGGCAACGGGCGGAGATGAAATCGGGTACGTCGACCAGCGGCGCCGGTTCGTCCACTATGGCCGGCCGGCCGGCCGGCGCCGCGGCCTCCGGTTCCGCCGCCGGCCCCGGCGGGGCAGCGACCTCGGCCACCCGGCCGCTGCAATACTCCAGCAGGGCCATGTAGCGTTGCAGGCCGCCAAAGTCATCCCAGAAGACCTCCTTGCCGTCCAGGGTCGAGGCGTCCAGGGTGAAAGGCACTTCGCGAACCTCCAGAAGGCGGCGATAGTCCGGGGGGCAAATCCAGACCGGCGCAAGCAGGTCGCGGCTCATCGTATTATTCAAGAGATAAAAGGTGCAGCGGGCCGCCTTCAAGTCCGGGTCGGGTTCCTGTATGGGCGAGCCGGTGTAGGTGGATTCGAGAGACCGGTAGGTCTGGATCGCGGAGAAGGCGAAAGCGCCCCGGATTTGGTTGCTGACACAGCGCACCAGCTCCCGGTTATCCCGCAACTCCAGGGGGGTGTCCACCTCCACCACTTCATCGGTCAAGGACTTGAACTCGGTTTTGCCCGGGACATAGGCGGCGGTGATTGCGCCCCGTTGCGCCGCCGCCCACAAAGCAATGGACAGCGCCAGGTTCTCTTTGACCATTTTGATATTTGATGAGGCTGGCCCCACAGTCTCCTCACCTCCTGAAAAGTTGGACGGTCCGGTTTCCGGCGGCTCCGGTGGTTCTGGGCCTTCCGGGGTCTGCCCCGGTTGCTTTAACCCGCCCGCCGGAACTGGTCGCAGGGCTGGGGGCGGTGGTTTGACCGGCCCGCCACGACCGGCCACGAGGGGAACAGCCTTGCCCGCTCGCCACGGGCCGGTCGTGTCTCCGTCTGAATTTTTTAGCTGCGCTAATCCATAACCATAGCGGCCAATTTCAAAGAGAGACCCTACCCGCGCGGAGAAGCATTACTGATTAATGTCCATCACTACCTTGATGATGTTGTCCTGCCGCTGCTCGTACATATCATAGGCAGTTTGCACCTGGGAAAAGGGCAGGCGATGGGTAATCAGTTCGGCCGGTTCGCACCAGCCCCGCTGCCGCAGGCCGACCAGGTCCTGAATCTGGCTGATCGGGTCGAGGCTGCGGGCGCCGGTGGTGGGGATGATGGTCGGCTGCTTTTCCATAAGCAGGTTATGCTCCACCGGCACGTACTGGTCGCTCTGAATGCCAAAGAGAATGACCGTGCCGAACTGGCGCACCTGCTGGAAGGCGATGTTGAAGGTATCCGGGTAACCGGCGGCCTCCACCACGATGTCGGGGCCGGCGCCGCGGGTAATTTCCTGTACCGCCCCGGTCAGGTCGTCCCGGTCCGGGTTGACGGTGTGGGTGGCTCCCATATCCAGGGATTTCTGCAACCGGTAGTCCAGCGGATCAACGGCGATGACGTTGCGCGCTCCCATACGGGAGGTCAGCATGGTAAAGCTGAGGCCGATGCTGCCCTGACCCAGCACCAGTACGTTCTTTTGCAGCAAGGTGTCCATCCGTTTGCAGGAATAGAGGACGGTTCCCGGGGGCTGGCACATAACCCATTCGTCCAACGGCCCCTCATCGGGCAGCAGAACCATCCGGCCGGGACGGGAAACCAGGTATTCCATCAGGCCGCCGGTGCCCCGTTCCGGGATGACGATAACCCGTTGCCCCTCGTGATAGGCGTCGGTGCGGCTCTCCACGATGACGCCGGCCAACTCATGGCAGGGCCGTCCCGGGGCCATGGGGTAATTCTCCTCCGGTTCGATCGGCCCGTAGCCATGGCGAATGTCGCTGCCGCAAACCGAGACCCGTTCCAGCTTGATCAGGCACTGACCATCCCCGGCCTGGGGCATATCCAACTCCACGAAATCGAACTGCTTCGGGCCCACCAGTCGGGCTGCTTTCATCTTGTACCGCTCCACCAAGTCAACGTTAAGGGATTATTTTCCTTACCGGTTACCGGCCAGGTTTCAGCCCTGCCGGCGGCGCCGGCCGGGTAAACTGACGGGTAATTTCAGGAAAAGGTTCTGCTGTATAATAATATCTTGACCCGGCCCTGGGCAAGCCATCCGGCGGGGTTAATTCCGGGTTATTCAGGGAACTCCCGGCATTCGCCACGGCAACCTCACCTCTCTCCCCCTTCCCGAAGCGGTCGGCGCGACTGCCCCCGGCTCCCTGGGGAAAGCGCAGAAAAAGACCGGAGGGGTGCGGTTGGACGCCGGCCGGAAAGCCGAGTCCCGGAAGTTAAACGGCGATTGCCCCCCGGCGCAGACCATTCTGCTTGCGCCAACCGGCCGGGCGGTGCTACATTGCAAGCGAAATTGGCCGGTCATTGCCGGCGAGCCGGTATAACCATACTGGACAATCGCCCAGGCAGCCGGCCGGACAACCGGGCCGGACTATACCAGACGGCTCAACGCACCGGGAGCGCCGATTATGACTACCAAATCCGGCCTAGCGACAGCGGCTGAACTCTTGGAGTTGCCCGACGATGGCTATCGCTATGAATTGGTCAGGGGAGAACTGAGAAAGATGCCGCCGGCGGGAGCCTATCACGGGAGAACGGCGCTCAAGATCGGAGCTTCGCTGTTGAACTATGTGTCAGCCAATCAATTGGGCGAGGTTTACGCCGCCGAGACCGGATTCAGAATCGGCTCCGACCCCGACCACGTGCGCGCCCCCGACGCCGCTTTCGTCCGGCGGGAGCGGGTGGCGGCGGCCGGAGAAGTGGCCGGGTACTGGCCCGGCGCGCCGGACCTGGCCGTTGAGGTTATCTCCCCCAGCGACCGCTATACCGAGGTGGAAGAGAAGGTTGACGACTGGCTGGCCGCCGGAACGCGGTTGGTGGCGCTGGTGAACCCCCGCAACCGCACGGTAACCCTGCGCCGCCCCGGGCAAGACCCGGTTATCCTGACCGAGCCGGACACCCTGGACGGCGGCGACGTAGTACCCGGCTGGCAAATGGCGGTCAGGGACCTTTTCGCCTGAGTCAGTCCGGCCCCGGTTGTCCCCCGGGGCCTTCCCGGCGGATCTATCATATCTATAAGGGAAAAGTCCGCTATCGGATGACGCCCTCCGGCCGGGCGCGACTCCCCGGCATATTGGCGTATTTAGATTCAGCTAGCAAAGCAGGGCCTTGCCGGCGAGCCGGTACAACAATTCAGACAATCGGGCCAGACAACCGGCCAAGCAATCAGCCGGGCAACCGGCAAGACAACCGGGCCGGACAACACCAGATTGCTCAACGCACCGGGAGCGCCGATGATGACTACCAAATCCATCCTGGCGACGGCGGCTGAACTCTTGGAGTTGCCCGACGACGGCTATCGCTATGAATTGGTCAGGGGAGAACTGAGAAAGATGCCGCCGGCGGGAGCCTATCACGGGAGAACGGCGCTCAAGATCGGAGCTTCGCTGTTGAACTATGTGTCAGCCAATCAATTGGGCGAGGTTTACGCCACGGAGACCGGATTCAGAATCGGCTCCGACCCCGACCACGTGCGCGCCCCCGACGCCGCCTTCGTCCGGCGGGAGCGGGTGGCGGCGGCCGGAGAAGTGGCCGGGTACTGGCCCGGCGCGCCGGACCTGGCCGTTGAGGTTATCTCCCCCAGCGACCGCTATACCGAGGTGGAAGAGAAGGTTGACGACTGGCTGGCCGCCGGAACGCGGTTGGTGGCGCTGGTGAACCCCCGCAACCGCACGGTAACCCTACGCCGCCCCGGGCAAGACCCGGTTATCCTGACCGAGCCGGACACCCTGGACGGCGGCGACGTAGTACCCGGCTGGCAAATGGCGGTCAGTGACCTTTTCGCCTGAGTCAGTCCGGCCCCGGTTGTCCCCCGGGGCCTTCCCGGCGGATCTATCATATCTATAAGGGAAAAGTCCACTATCGGATGACGCCCTCCGGCCGGGCACGACTTCCCGGCGTATTGGCGTATTTAGATTCAGCTAGCAAAGCCGGTCCTTGCCGGCGAAAGCGAGAATCCAGCGAGGAGTAAATGTCCGCAACCGCCCTGGACCATATCTTGGTGGAACGCCAGTCGTCCATCGCCACCGTTACCCTCAACCGACCCGGCCAGCGCAATGCCATCAACTATGCGATGTGGGGCGAGCTGTCCGACCGGCTGGCGGAACTGGACGCGGACCGGTCGGTGCGGGTGGTGGTCATCACCGGCGCCGGCGCGGTGGCCTTCTCCGCCGGCGCGGACATCGCCGACTTCGACCAGTACCGGGCCGATTCCGCCAGGGGCCGAGTCTATAATGCGGCAGTGGACCGTCTGCTGACCACGATTGCCAACATGGCTACGCCTACCATCTCGATGATCCAAGGCTTCGCCGCCGGCGGGGGGTGTGAACTGGCCGTGGCTACCGACTTGCGCATCGCCGCCGCGGGCAGCCGCCTGGGAATCCCCGCCGCCCGCCTGGGCATCAGCATCGGCCACCGGGAAATGCGGGGCTTGGTCGGTTTGGTGGGCAAGGGCAACGCCCTGTATATTCTGCTTTCGGGCCGCCTGCTGGAGGCCGAGGAGGCGCTGCGGATTGGCTTGGTCAACCAGGTAACGCCCGCCGGGGAACTGCACGCCTGCACCTACCGACTGGCCGCCGAAATCGCCGCCCTGGCTCCCTTGTCCCACGCCGCCAACAAGCGAATCCTGAACCAGGTGCAGGCCAAGCCCGACCTCGCCAATCTGACGCCGGAGGAGGCCGACCTGCCCCTGACCCAGTTCGACACCCTGGACTACCAGGAGGGCTACCGGGCCTTCCTGGAAAAGCGACCACCCAACTTTACGGGCCGGTAACCCTCGCCCCGGCCCGCCCCGGGGAAAGGGTCCGGCCGCCCGCTGCCGCCACCATATCGGTTACTCGCCCCGGCCCGCCCCGGGGAAAAGAGGGCGGGGGCAAGGGGAGCAAAAGCGATGCCGCAAAGGACACGTAAAATACGGGCCGACCTGCTGCTGGCCGAGCGGGGATTGGCCGAGAGCCGGGAACAAGCCCGGCGATTGGTTATGGCGGGGTTGGTGTTCGCCCCCTACGGGCGGGTGCTCAAACCCGGCGCCTCCCTGGCGGAAACCACGCCGTTGGAAGTGCGGGGGCGGCTGCCCTACGTCAGCCGGGGTGGACTGAAGCTGGCCCACGCCCTGGATGCCTTCGCCCTGTCCGTCGCCGGCCGGACCGTTCTGGATGTGGGAGCTTCCACCGGCGGCTTTACCGACTGTCTGCTGCAGCGGGGGGCGCAAAGGGTTTATGCGCTGGACGTGGGCCACGGTCAACTGCACCACCGCCTGCGTCAGGATGGGCGCGTGGTGGTTCGGGAGAGGTGCAACGCCCGCTATCCCTTCGAACTGCCGGAGCCGGTGGAACTGGTGGTAATCGACGTGTCATTTATATCGCTGACCCGGGTAATTCCCCCGGCGCTGGCCCAGCTCCGACCGGGCGGTTTCGTGGCGGCGCTGGTCAAGCCTCAATTTGAGGCCGCCCCGGGACAGGTGGGCCGGGGTGGAATAATTAAAGACCCGAAAATCCACGCCGCAACGCTGGGCCGAATGATAGTATGGGCAGCCCACCGGGGCCTGCGGGTGCGGAACCTGTGTCCCTCGCCGGTCCTGGGGGACAAGGGCAACCGGGAGTTCTTCCTGTTGCTGCAAACGCCGCCCTTCCCACCCGGTTCAGGTGCGAATTAAGGATTGGGTAAGGGCTTCCCTTCGTTCCAAACTGGAACCGATTCTATACAATTCCTGACTCTTAATTCTCGTAAGAGATAAGCCGATGCTCAGTCGTACTGCAAATCTGTCGCTGCTCCTGACCTTTTTAGTCGCAATCTGGGTCGTAGAGGTGGTCAACGCCTTCCTGGGCCACCGGCTCAACGCCTATGGCGTATTGCCCCGCACGATAGAAGGTTTACGGGGCATCCCGCTCAGCTCCTTTCTGCACGGCGGGTTCGGCCACCTTGCCGCCAACACCCTTCCCCTGCTGGTGCTGGGCGGGTTGGTCGCGGTGCGCCGGCGCGGCAACTTCCTGGGGGTTACGGTTTTCATCATCTTCGTCGGTGGGGCCGGATTGTGGCTGGTCGGCCGCTCGGCCCTGCACGTTGGGGCCAGCGGGCTGGTCTTCGGTTATTTCGGCTACCTGGTAGCCCGGGGGTGGTATGAACGGAGCGTCCTGTCCATCCTGGTGGCCCTGGCCGTGATTCTGGTCTTCGGGGGAGGGATTTTCCTCGGCTCGCTGCCCACGGCGGGGTTCGTGTCCTGGGAGGGGCACCTGTGCGGCCTGGCGGCCGGCGGTCTGGCCGCCAAGCTCACCCGCCCGGCCCGGCCGAGCTTTTCACGACGGACTGCCGGGAACACGACGCAACGCGGCGAATCTCCCTGAAACGCGGCAAACGCTGCGCCCGTGGCGTCTCCGGGTGAAAACACTCGTGGAAAAAAACAACCTCGCATCCTGTTATAATACCCATCAACCAGTCAATCCAAGCGGGAGGGTTTTCTCATGGAGGTCAAGGAAGTAGCGGAAATGCTGCTGGCTCAGGGCAAGCGGGTTTCGGTGGCCGAGGCCGACACCGCCGGCCTGGTGGGCTACCTGTTAGGCACCATCCCCGGCAGTTCCCAGTTCTTCCCCGGCGGGGTCATCGCCTATACCGGCGGCCTGAAGCAGAGCATCCTGGGCGTGTCCGACGAGCTGTATAACCACAAGGGCAGCGTCTGTGCGGAGATGGCGGTCGCCATGGCCCGGGGCGTCCGGGAATTGACCGGCACCGACTACGCCGTATCCACCACCGGCGTTACCGGCCCGGGTCAGGGACGCTCTACCCTGCCCATCGGCACCTTTTACATCGGCCTGTCGGACAAGGACGGCGAGGATGTGGCGGTTCATATTCAACTGGACGGCGACCGGGACCAGAACAAGCGGGGCGCCGCCCAGGCGGCTATTGACCTGCTGGGTCAACGGCTCCAGGGCGGCTGAATGACCGGTCGCAAGGGGATAATCCTGCTGGGTCAAAACCTGTTCTTCCTGGGCCGGGTGGAAGCCGTCGCGGCGCCCCGGGGCTTTCGGGTGCGTCAGGCCCATACCGAGGCGGACTTCTGGGCCGCTTATGCTGACGGCGCCGGGGATACAGATACGGGCCTGGTGCTGGTCGACCTGGAGGGAGACGCCGACACCTGGGTCGCCGTCCTGGCCGGCTTGCAACGGCGCGCCCAGTCCGGCGCCGGCCCCACCCTCCGCCTCGGCCCCCGCATAGTGGCCTTCGGCCCCCACGAGAACACCGCGGACCTGGCGCAGGCCAGGGCATTGGGCTGCCACCAAACCCTGAACAAAGGCCGGTTCAGCGCCACTTTGGGGGAGATAGTCGGGGGCGAAGGATAAAAATGGAGTGGGCGGGCCGGCCTCAGGACGTATGCTGGTGCAGCAACGACTCTTATGGCTGACTTCGGCGGGGGCAATTGCAAGGCTGGAATCGGGCTTTGGTATGCCGACTAAAGTTCCAGTAGGCGGCTGATATAATTCAGAAACTCCTCCCGCTTTGCTTCGTTGTTCAGAACCTCAGTCAGGTTGAAATCTTCGTTGACCACCCGGTCTTCGGAAATCCGGCGGCGCACCTCGGGGGTTATGCAACTCGCCAGGTAAACGTTGGACACTCTTGCGTTTTCCCTGATGGCCGCTTCGAAGGACTTTTGGGCGGCCCCGTACCGTTCCAAGGCCGCCGCCGAGTCTAGTCCGTACTTAATCTCCACCGTGCCGATAAGGTTGCCTCGCGTATTCCGCACCGAAACGTCCGGCTCGCTGCTAAATGCAATGGATACGCCATTAGTCAGGATGATTTCCCGTACCGCTTGCTCGTCTATTTCTACGCCGGGGACGACTCTGGAACCGTCATTCAGCGATATGCTGCCGACTATAAAACCGAAAGTTGGCGCGGGCCACCCGACCCGGTGCCGGGTTTCCCGGAGAGCCGCTAGGTCTCTACCAACGAGAAAGTCCCCGCTTCGTCCAGGACCAGCCGCCACATCTGGACCACGGCGACGGTATCCAGCGGGCCGTAGATGTGGGGGTAAATCTCCCCGGAGCGGCTGGGCTCCGCCACCACCCGGTAGCGCAGCCGTTCCGTATCCACCGCCAGGGCCAGCAGATCATCCCGTCCGGCGTACCGGCGTTGGGCCACCCGCAGCATCTGCTCAGTATCCTGAGAGCAGTGAACAAAACCCTCATCGGCCAAACTGGCCGGCCGGAACTGACCGGCGGCCTGAGCCGTTTCCCAGTCTCTTTCGGTTATCAGGTGGTAGATCGTCGCCATTCTTATCCCCCAATTGCCGCCAGTATCGGCCCGGCCTATGCCGGGTAAATAATACGCCGGAGGGATAAAGCAAAGCCGCCCGGCGGCATTCTCAACCGTTAGCGATATTGGCTATTGGATTTCAGCCACTGCCGCCAGCAGACCAGGATCAGGGAATACACCAGCATCCCCACCTTCCTGGTGCAGCCCCTGGTTCGGCACATTAACCGGTTCAGCTGGCTGCGCCATACCGAAGGCAGCCTCTCGTTCCAGCGCATCACTTCCCCTTGCCCGTTCCCCCCTTGCCCACCAAGCGCCGGCCCGGGGGCAATCAGGCCGGATCTACTCAGCAGGCGTCGCTGTGTACCACTCCGCCTCCAGTAGCCTGGCCTACAGCTTCAGGAAGGGCGCCTCGCTGCGCTCACCCACCGCAAAGTCCGGCCGGCCGCCGGCAAGCCCATCCCGGGGCATCTGGTTGGGTCATCCAATCGGAACCGCAGTCGGGACAACGCACATCGTGGCTGTGAACTCGGGGACGGCGCAGCATCACACCTCCGACAACAGGCCTGCCTCAATCATAACTCTATCCCACCTTAGGTTGAAGATACCAGTTTATTTTGACATTTCCAATACGCGCCGAAGTTCCTCGGGAATAGGGGCGGACGCTCTTGGCTTCCCCACAGTCAGTCGGCAGCTAGTTGGCTGTCAGAAGCGGGGAGTTTCCCCCGGAAGCAGGGGTGGCGTGCGGGGCAAAGGGTTTACCGGCGTGGCTTGAGAATACCGGCGGCGCGTAACCCTTGACGCCGCTGCCTGGTTGAACGTAGAATGAAACTACTATTCAAATTCCGTTTCTGGCTGTCCGGCGGAGGGTTTTATGGCGATTACTATGGACGGGGTGGAACTGGGTGTAAAAATCACCGAGAAGGCCGCCGAGAAAATCAAGTACTTTGCCTCCAAGGAAGGTATCGCGGAAGACGTGGGCTTGCGCGTCGCGGTTAAGGGCGGCGGCTGTTCCGGGCTGACCTACGACCTGAAGATTACCAACGAGGAGTTGGAAACCGACAAGGTGGTAGAGCAGTACGGGGTCAAGGTAATGGTGGATAAAAAGAGCTATATCTACCTGGTCGGCACCGAGCTGGACTTTTCTGACGGGCTGAACGGCAAGGGCTTCACCTTCGAGAATCCCAATGCCAAGAAGGCTTGCGGCTGCGGCACCTCCTTCAGCGTCTAGCCCGCCCTGCTGGTCCGCCCCGGCGGGCCGCCCGGTTCACTGGCATAACCTCTGCGCCTCTGTGGTTCCGCGCCCTCCGGGGCGTTGGGCCCGGAGGCGCAGACTGCGTTTCCCTGGCAAAGCTCCAGCGGCGCGGCGGTCCCGGGATGGCGGTCCCGGGGTATTGCACTGAACTTTCCCCATTCCCGGCGCCCTCTCAGCCCCATCCGGTCAAGGAGCAGATGCTATGACTAGCCTTTCGCCAGACCCGGTCTTGGTAGTTCTCCAGCTTACCGGCGGCAACGACTACATGAACACCGTCGTTCCTTATGGCAACCCCCGCTACTATGACTACCGGCCCAGCGTCAACGTGCCCCCGGAACGGGCGCTGCCCCTGGACGACCGGGTTGGCTTTAATCCGGCCCTGGCTCCGGTCAAGGAACTGTATGACCGGGGCGACGTGGCGGTGATTCACGGCATCGGCTACGCCAACCCCAACCGTTCCCACTTCCGTTCCATGGACATCTGGCACACGGCCGAGCCGGACCGGGTCGGCACCGAGGGCTGGCTGGGCCGGGTTATCCGGGAACTGGATCCCCGGGCCGAGAACGTGCTGACTGGCGTCAACTTTGGCCGGGGCCTGCCCCGGGCCCTGGCCTTGCCCGGCGTGCCGGTGGCCTCGGTAGCCGTCCTGGAAAACTACGGCCTGCTTACCGGCATCGTCCAGGAGGCGGCCCGCGCCCGCGCCCTGGACGTTTTCGCCCGGATGTACGCCCCGGCGCTGGGAACCGGCCCGGTGATGGACTACCTGGGTCAGACCGGTTTGGATGCGCTGCAGGGAGCCGACTTGCTGCGGACGGCGCCGGAGCGCTATCAGTCCGCGGTGGAGTACGGCGACAGCGGCATCGGGCGCAACTTGCGAGCCATTGCCCAGGTATTGCTGGCCGACTTGGGGACGCGGGTATTTTATACCCAGCACGGTGGTTATGATACTCACGCCAGCGAGGTAGCGGTGCATACCCGGCTTTGGGGGGAGTTGGCCCCGGCCATTGCTGCCTTCTTCGCCGACCTGCGGGAACATAAGGCGGCGGAGCGGGTGGCGCTGTTGGTGTTCACCGAGTTCGGCCGGCGGGTCAAGGACAACGGCTCCGGCACCGACCACGGCTCCGGCGGTCTGGCAATGCTCATTGGCGCTCCGGTAAAGGGCGGCCAGTACGGCGAGTACCCGTCTCTGCAAGAGAAGGATTTGCTGGAAGGAGACCTCCACTTCAGCTACGACTACCGGGGCCTCTACGCTTCGCTGGTAGAACAGTGGCTGGGACTGGACGCCGGGCCGGTGGTGGGCGGCAGGTACGAGCAGGTGCCGGTAGTTTAAGGGGGATATGCGGGCCGCAGAGTTCGTCGCCAAGTGGCGGCAGGTTGAGTTTGGCGAAAAGCAGGCGTCGCAGGAACTGTTTCTGGATATTTGCGCCCTGGTGGAACACCCCAGCCCGGTGGCCCATGGCAACCCGGAGGTTTTCACCTTTGAGAAACGGGTTCCCGGCGGGTTTGCCGATGCCTATTTTGAGGAGCATTTTGGCTGGGAGTTCAAGGGCGCCGATACGGACCTTGACGGCGCAATGCAGCAACTGCTCCGTTACCAGGTGCATCTCAAGACGCCGCCGCTGCTCATCGTATCTTCCTTCCAGACCATCCGGATACAGACCAACTTTCCGGGTATGGAAACCGTAAGGCACGATATTGCCGTAGCGGAACTGACCCAGCCCGAAAAGTTGCAACTGCTGCGCAGCGTCTTCTTTGCCCCGGCCGATTTACGGCCGGACCGGTCGGTGGACCGGGTAACCCGGGAAACCGCCAACCTGTTTCGGGCAATTGTCGCGGATATGGAGCAGCGGAACCAGGACCCGGAAAAATTGGCCCGGTATCTGAATCAGCTGGTGTTTTGCCTCTATGCCGATGGCGCCGGCCTGCTGCCCGAGCAACTGTTCGCCCGGCTGGTTCGCCAACAGTACCGCAACCCCGCAAGGTTCAACCGGGCAATGGGCAATCTCCTGGCTCAAATGGCCCGGGGCGGGATGTTCGGGGCCGACGCGATTGCCTGGTTCAACGGCGACCTGTTCAACCCGACCGACACCATCGAACTGAGTACCGTCGCCTTGCAGCGGTTGGCGGAAGCGGTTAACCAGAACTGGCAGAACATTGAGCCCTCCATCTTTGGCACCCTGTTCGAGCGGGCCCTGGACGCCTCCAAACGCGCCTACCTGGGCGCCCATTACACCGGCGCCGCTGATATTATGCTGGTGATTGACCCGGTGGTAATGGAGCCATTGCGCCGGGAATGGGAAACCGCCCGACAGGAAATCGACGCTTGTCTGAACAACGATGACCCCACCGCCGCCCGCGCCCGGCTGGAGGCATTCCAACAGCGTTTGGCTTCGGTAACGGTATTGGACCCGGCCTGCGGCAGCGGCAACTTCCTGTATTTAGCCCTGCGCTCCCTGCTGGATCTGGAAAAGCGGGCCATCGACTTCGGCGCCGCTCAGGGTTGGCACGACCTGACCCCGGCGGTCAAGCCGGACCAGATGCTGGGACTGGAAATCAACCATTACGCCGCCGAACTGGCCCGCACCGCCCTGTGGATTGGCTATATCCAGTGGCACCAGGCCAACGGCTTTCCCTACACCCATCATCCCCTCCTGACTCCGCTGGACACCATCCGGCAGACCGACGCCATCCTGGACTTGGCGGACCCGGACAACCCTCGGGAACCGGAGTGGCCGGCGGCGGAGTTCATCATCGGCAACCCGCCGTTCCTGGGCCGACGCAGTTGGAACCGGAACTTTAACCAGCAATACATTCAAGCTGTTGATTTGGTTTACCGAAAAGCCGCGGCCAAGTCGTGGGATTTGTGCTGTTACTGGCTTGAAAAGGCCCGGGCGCAGCTCGAGACCGGCCACACCAAACGGGCGGGCCTGTTGGCAACGCAAAACATCCGATCGGTTTACAGCCGGGGAGCGCTGGAGCGTATCACCCGGTCGGGGAGCATATTCATGGCCTACTCCGATAAAGACTGGGCGCTTGACGGAGCGACGGTACATATAGCGATTGTCGGCTTTGACAATGGGACGCAGCTTGAAAAGACGATTGATGAATGCCCAGTTTCGCACATTAATGCCAACCTGACGTCCGGCGTCAACGTGGTTGCGGCACGCAAGCTCACCGCCAACGCCGGCATTGCGTTTCGGGGGCCGAACACCTCTCCCTTTGATCTCCCCGGGGATGTGGCAATCCGGATGTTGGCCGCATCCGGCAATCCAAATCAGCGACCCAACTCGGATGTGGTAGTTCCGATTAGAAACGGGGCAGATCTGGCCGGTCGTCCCCGAGGGTATTACACGATTCACTTTGGGGATATGCCCATAGCGGCAGCGTCAATGTATGTGGCTCCTTTCGAAAGGGCCAGGCAAGCCATCGAACAGCAAGGACGGGAATTGACCGGAAACTACTGGCAATTTCAACCGGCAGCAAAAGGTATGACAGCGGCCCTCGCCGGTTTGAAGCGATATATAGCGCATTCGGTAACTGCCAAGCATTTGACCTTTGCATGGGTTGCGGCCGGCGCCGTCTGCAACAATGCCACCAACGTATTCGCTCGGGAAGACGATTACTTCTTCGGTATTCTTCACTCGCAGATCCACCGGCTATGGGCAAGAAGTCAAAGCCCTCAACTGCGCGATCGGGAATCTGCATCCCGCTACACCCCCACCACCTGCTTTGAAACCTTCCCCTTCCCGGAACCTGCCGACCAACAGCGGGAGGCCATCGCCCTGGCGGCGCGGCAACTGAACGAATTGCGCGAGGGTTGGCTGAATCCGGCCGGCGTACCCGAGTCGGAACTGAAGCAGCGAACCCTGACCAATCTCTACAACGTCCGCCCCACCTGGCTGCAACTGGCCCACGACGCGCTGGACGCCGCCGTGGCCGCCGCCTACGGCTGGCCGGCGGATTTGCCGGCCAGCGCCACCCTGGAAGGGTTGTTGACGCTGAACCTGAAACGGGCCAGGGGTTAAATCTGTTGCGATTATAAAGCCCGCCCCGGTCCCGAAATGGCGGACGGGGGTAGGCTCGCCTGGCAAAAGAAAAGCGAGGGTAATGGGCCGGCTAGTCCCCTGGTTCCGCGGCACCCTCCTCAGGTCAACTTCGCCCCATCCCCCCTTGACAACCCGTATAACCCCCTGTCAACTTGTAAAAGAACTAATGTTCTTAATTCTGCAAGGCAGGAGGGTTTATCTGATGCTTATCCAGCGCGTCCCAGACGTTTACGAGAAGATGCAGATTCTCGGCGGGATGGCCGGCGATGATGTGCTGGCCCGGCCCCAGGGCGGCGGGGGGAAGGGGGCCAGAGGCCAAGCCACCGCCCCCGCGCCGCCGGGCAACTATTCTTACACCAACCCGGCCAAGCGACCGGCCCCCGGCGTCTATCGCGCCGCTATGCCTGACGGCAAGTTCATCAACCTGATGCGGGTGATGTTCACCGACTTCTGCATGATGGACTGCGCCTACTGTCCCAACAGCGTCTATGTCCCCCGCAAGCGCTATGCCTTCAAGGTGGACGAGTTGGCCCGGGCCTTCATCGAAATGCACCGGCGCCACACCGTCGCCGGCCTCTTTCTCAGCTCCGGCATCGCCGGCAGCGGTTCCAAAACCTCGGACAAGATGATCCAGGTCATTGAGACTGTCCGCCGCAAATACGGGTTTAAGGGCTACGTCCACCTGAAGGTGATGCCCGGCACCGAGTACCAGTACGTGGAGGCGGCTCACCGCCTGGGCACCCGCTTGTCGGTCAACATTGAGACGCCCACGGCGGAGATGCTGCGGCGGATAAGCCCCCACAAGGATTTTGAGGGCGGTATCCTGGCGCCCATGGGCTGGATTGACCAGCTGACCAAAGCCAGCAGCGACGGCGCAGTGGGCCAGGCCACCCAGATGGTGGTGGGCGCCGCCGGCGAAACCGACGCCGACATCCTCCGGCGCATCGACCAGCTTTATACTGACTGGAACCTGAAACGGGTCTATTACTCGGCCTTCCGACCCGCGGCCCATACGCCCCTGGAGGAACATCCGGCCACGCCGCCCTTGCGGGAGCATCGCTTGTACCAGCTGGACTGGCTCAAGCGTATCTACCAATACTCCAACGATGAGTTGAACCTGGCCTTTGACGGCGGCGGCTTTCTGCCCCTGGAGCAGGACCCCAAGACGGCTATTGCCCTGGAGAATCTGGACGCCTTTCCGGTGGACCTGAACGCCGCCAGCCGGGAGCAGTTGCTGCGGGTGCCCGGCTTGGGGCCAACCTCGGCCCAGCGTATTATCGAGAACCGCCGCCAGCACTCCATCGACAACTGGCGGGACTTGCAGACCATGGGCGTGGTGCGGAAACGGGCCTGGCCCTTCGTCGCCTTCCCCGGCCAGCGTCCGCCCGGCGCCAAACAGCTAAAGCTGGACCTGTTCGCCGAGGGAGGCCGCGAAAGACGGGCGATGCAGCAGGAACTGGCCGGCCCCCTGGGGACTGCCGCCGGCTCCGGCCCCGCCGCCAGGGTTAGGTCCACCGCCCCCTGCGGCGGCGCGACTTCTTGCAACGGCTGTCCCCGGTACGGGACGCCGGGACACCCGGGGTGAGGGGCGGCGGCCCCGGTCGCACCGGGCCGGCGCCAAATAATCTGGGATGATACCCTGACCGAATTGGGCGGCCCCGGTCGCATCGGGCCGGCGCCGGTCTTGTGCGACCGGATGATTATTATACGGAGGAGCCGGCGGGCTGTTGTCTTAACCGGCTCAGGCCCGACGCAGCCCCCGCAGAACCGTCTGACCGACGACGCCATATAGCGCGGCGGCCAGATTAGCCCCGGCCACGGCGCCCAGCACGGTATAGGCAATAGGGCCGATGGTCGGGGAAGCGCAGCACTCCGGTTCCACGCCCGTTCCATAGGAGAAGCCGAACCAGCCTCCGGCGAGCCCGGCGCCAATTGCCAGAACCGCCAGCGCGGCGACCGAACCGGGGCCGAAGCCCTTTACCCACAGCCAGGCTAACAGGCTGCCCGCCCCCGCTCCGCCGCCGGCGCCGGCGACCAGCAGGGTAAGCCAGGCCGCCCAGGAGGTGAAGCCAAAAAGCAACAGGCCCATCCGGGCCAGGACTACCCCCACCGCTGCCAGCACCAGGGCCAAGCCAACGCCCAGCGCGGCGCGACCGATATAACCAGGAAAGGGACCAAGCAACGCTAACGACCTCCGGTCTCCCAACTCAAGGTCGGCAGTATGGGGCTGAACCCGGCGGATTCAGAACAGCGGCATAACCCAATCAGGGCTCGCCACTTGGCTCCTCCCGGCGCCGGCCTTCACCCCCGTTCCTTTTGCCAAAGAGAGAGGCTGGGGGTGAAAGGAAGCGTGGGTTGAGGCGGCCGGCTAGGTTCCCACGACGGCCCCGGCAAAGGCTTCCCGCAAGCAGGCGGCGCTTTGGTCCACGGCTTGCCGGGCCTGGTCCACGGCGGCGGGCATCCCGAAGAAGCCATGAATTAATCCGTCGTAACGGGTGCAGGTGACGGAGACGCCGGCCGCGGCCAGCTTGGCGGCGTAGGCTTCTCCCTCATCCCGCAGCGGGTCATACTCGGCGGTGAGCACCAGGGCCGGCGGCAACCCGCTCAAGTCGGCGGCCCGCAGAGGCGAGGCGTAAGGATTATCGGCGTCGGCTTCCGCGGCCAGGTATTGGTCCCAGTACCAAATCATACCGTCCCGGCTAAGCTGGTAGCCCTCGGCGTTAGCGGTGTAGGAGCCGTTGTCGAAGTCCGGTTCGGTAACTGGATAGACCAGCAGTTGAAATACCAGGGGGCAGCCGCCCCGGTCGCGAGACATCAGGGATACGACGGCGGCCAGGTTGCCCCCGGCGCTGTCCCCGCCCACGGCGATACGGTCGGGGTCAACGTTGAGGGATGCGGCGTTGGCCGCCAGCCATTGGGTAGCGGCGTAGCAGTCCTCGGCGGGGCCGGGGAATTTGGTTTCCGGAGCCAGACGATAGTCAACGGACACTACCACGCAGCCGGCCCCCACGCACAGATGGCGCGCCGAACCGTCGGCGGCATCCAGGTCGCCGACCACCCAGCCGCCGCCGTGAAACCAGACCAGGCCGGGAAAGGGGCCGGCGCCGGCCGGGGTATAGATACGCACTGGCAGGTCTCCCGCCGGGCCGGGGATGGTACGGTCTTCCACCCGGGCCACCTCCGGCCCGGGAGCGCGGGGCCGGGCCCGGCCATTGGCCCGGGCTTCCTCCGGCGAAACCAGGTGATTTGCGGGTAAGCCCAGGGCGGCAACGGCCTCCATTACTTGCACGATTTGCGGGTCCAGGGGCATTTCACACCTCCTGAGAGCAATAAAAAGTGGGGCAAGGGTTGGTGGGGTATTGTAACCCCAACTTTGGGGAGATTGCCAGTTTTGGGCGCCGGGGCCGGGGTCGTGATTGTTGAAGTTGGAGTCAGGGGCAACCGGGCGTGGCGGCGTTCGTTGCGCCGGGCCTTGCCCCCGGTGTATGCCGAATAGCGGTTTGGGAGGCATGTTTGCGATGCCTCCCAGAGTCTGGTCCCCGGTGTCTATGCCAAATAGCGGCGGGCAACGGCTACGTTACCCCTCCCCCCGCCACCGCAAGTCCGGCTGGCGGGCCGCCCGGGCTTCATCCAGACGGGAGACCGGGGTGGTGTGGGGAGCTTGCTGGACCAGTTCCGGGGTTTCCGTCGCTTCCCGGTTGATGGCTTGCAGCGCCTGGATGAAGGCGTCCAGGGTGTCCCGGTTTTCCGCCTCCGTCGGCTCAATCATCAAGGCCTCGTGGACAATCAGGGGGAAATACATCGTCGGGGCGTGAAAGCCATAATCCAGCAGGCGCTTGGCTACCTCCAGGCCGCTGACGCCCCGCTCCCGCTGCCAGTCGGCGGAAAACACTACCTCGTGCATACAGGGCCGGTCGTAGGGCAGGTAGTAGCTATCCCGCAGGTTCTCCAGCAGATAATTGGCGTTCAGGACGGCGTTGCCGCTGATGGCCCGGATGCCGTCGGCGCCCAGGGTGCGGATGTAGGTGTAGGCCCGCACCAGCACGCCGAAGTTGCCGTGAAAGCCGCTGATTTTGCCGATACTGTGTTCCGGGGTGTCCAGAAAGTAAAAGTCCGGCACATCGTCGTCTGCCGGCGATTCCCGCTGCGGGTCGCCGGCGACGTTGACTGAGCCGTTGGTTGCGACGTTGACTACCGGGGCCGCCAGGTAAGGAACCAGCTCCGGGCCACAGCAGACCGGGCCGGCGCCGGGGCCGCCACCGCCGTGGGGCGTGCTGAAGGTCTTGTGCAGGTTCAGGTGAATCACGTCAAAGCCCAGTTCGCCCAGCTTGACCCGGCCCAGCAACGCGTTCATATTGGCTCCGTCGCCATAGACCAGGCCGCCGGCCTCGTGGACTACCCGGCAGACCTCGGCGATGTTCCGGTCGAACAGACCCAGGGTGCTGGGCAGGGTAATCATTACCCCGGCCAGATCCGGCCCGGTCAATTCATGGAGCGCCGCCAGGTCCACGTTGCCGTCGGCGTCGGAGGCCAGGGTAACCACGTCGAAACCGGCCATGGCCGCCGAGGCCGGGTTGGTGCCGTGGGCGCTGTCGGGGATTGCCATCCTGGTGCGGTGGAAGTCCCCCCGCGCCTGGTGGTAGGCCCGCATCATCAGGACGCCGGCCAGTTCGCCGTGGGCGCCGGCCAGGGTGGCCAGGCTGACCCCGGCCATTCCGGTAATTTCTCCCAGGAACCCCTGGAGCCGGTGGAGCAGTTCCAACGCCCCCTGGCAATGCGCCTCCGGTTGCAGGGGATGAATGGCGGCAAAGCCGGGCAGAAAGGCTACTTCATCGTTGATCTTGGGGTTATACTTCATCGTGCAACTGCCCAGGGGGTAGAACTGGGTGTCGATGGAGAAGTTGAGCTGGCTGAGGCCGGTGAAATACTGCACCACCTCCGGCTCGGAAACCTCGGGCAGGGACAGGCTGGCGCGGAGCAGGGCCGCGTCGGGCAGGGGCTGTACCGGCACGTCCAGGGGAGGGGTAACGGCGCCCACCCGACCGGGGACGCTCCGTTCCATCAGGAGCCGGGTAGTATCTCGGGTTCCACCTTTGCGCATAGGCTATCCTCTCAGACAAGTAGCGGTTTCCGGGGGGCTATCCCGGAGGGGCGCCGTCCTCCGCCGCGGAAACTGGAGAGAGGCCTACCGGGGGCCGGTTTTCCAGGGGCATTCGGCCCCCCGGTTAGACGGAGGCGGTCGTTTTCGCTGGTAGGCCGCTCCAGGATATGGCTGCGGAGGGCTATGGCCTCGCTGACCTCCGGCGGCGCATAGCCCGGCAAAATCACAACCGGCGTCGCCTCCTGGGGGGTGAATGACGGTGTAAGGGCATTATAACCCCGCCGGCCTTGCCCAACAACTGCCGCCCGGCTATCACCCGACCCTTTCCTTGTCCAGGCCTTGGCCAGGAAATCTGGCGCAACCCCTTTCCCGCTTGAGGATTCCAGAAGAAGAGTTAGCTAAACTCCCCCAGCCCGGCAACCAGGGCGTCGATATCTTCCCGGGTGTTCATCTCGGTAACGCAGACCAGAAGGCCCCGGTTCACTTCCGGGGGCAATGGGTCTTTATAGGGGGGATTGCTGAGGTCCAAGCCGCCCAGGATGTTTCGTTCCAGGAGCTGCCGGTTGATGACCGCTGGAGGCGCGGGGCATTGGACGACGAATTCCTGGAAGAAAGTCTCCTGCCGGAAGGGCAGGGAATACCCGGGGAGTTGTTCGATTTGGGCCGCGGCGTAATGGGCTTTGTGGTAGCACAACTCCGCTATCCGGCGCAACCCCGTTTTGCCCAGCGCCGCCAGGTAGATGGTGGCGGCCAGGGCATAGAGGGCTTCGTTGGTGCAAATGTTGCTGGTGGCCCGCTCCCGGCGGATATGCTGCTCCCGGGTCTGGAGGGTCAGCACGTAGCCGTTGCGCCCCTTGGTATCCACGGTACGACCCACCAGGCGGCTGGGCATCTGCCGCATGTACCGCTCCTTGGTGGTAAAGAGACCCACGTAAGGCCCTCCGTAGCTGGCCGGGATGCCCAGCGGCTGGCCCTCTCCGGTTACGATGTCGGCGTCGTAATGGCCCGGCGGCTGAAACATTCCCCCCATCAAGGGGTCTGCCGAGACTACTAACAGGGCGCCCTGGTCGTGGGCGGCGTCGCGGTGCCGGGCCAGGTCTTCCACGCTGCCCAAGAAATTGGGGTACTGGATCACCAGGCAGGCGGTATCCCCGTCAACTTCCGGGTCCCCCTGCTGCGCCACCTCGATGTGGATTCCCTGGGCCTGGCAATAGGTGCGGATGACTTGCCGGTAAAGGGGAGAAACGGTATCGGCGACGGCCACCCGTTGGCGGCGGGTAACCCGGCAGGCCATCAACACTCCCTCGGCCAGGCTGGTAGCGCCGTCGTACATACCAGCGTTGGCTACCTCCATCCCGTAGAGGCTGCTAATCAGGGTCTGGAACTCATAGATGACCTGAAGGGTGCCCTGGCTTACCTCCGGCTGATAGGGGGTATAGGCGGTCAGAAACTCGCCCCGGGTCATTAAAGCCCGGACGATGGCCGGGATGAAGTGATGGTAGGAACCGGCGCCGAGGAAGGAGGGACCGCTGCCCAGCGGCCGGTTCCTGGCCGCCAGGCCGGCCAGTTCTCGCTGAATTTCCAACTCGGACAGCGGCGCCGGCAAGTCCAACGGCGGGTTGCGAAACTCGGCGGGAATGTCGGCGAACAGCTCGTCGATGGAAGCCAGGCCAAGGGTGGCCAGCATCTCGGCCTGTTCCCGCTCGGTGTTGGGGATATAGTGGGACTGGAAGTGCCCGGCGGGGGTGGTCACGGGTATGTTACTCCTCGTCATATCGATCAGGTGTGGCGACGCTCGGCCGGGCGTCGGTAACTTCTCCCGGCTGATGCATTGTTTCTTAAAAACCCGGGGCCACCTGCCGGGTTTCCTCAATCTTGCGCTGAGCAAAGCCCCTGACCGACGCTCGCGGAAAGTCGGCTTTCGACGCATAGACGCCGGGCCGAACCAGGAGGCGGGCCAGGTTATCCAGGGGTTACAGATACTTCAGACGCTTTTCGGCTCCTGGCGCAGCAGGATGCTGCCGTCTAGTGCAGCCCCCCGATATACTCCGCATAATCGGCCGCCGACATCAGGTTGTCCAGTTCAGACAGGTCGTCCAAAACTACTCGCATAATCCAGCCGGCCCCAAAGGGGTCATCGTTGACCAACTCGGGGCGGTCGATCAATTCTTCGTTGATTGCGTCAATTTTCCCGGTAACCGGGGAGAAGAGGTCGGAAACGGCTTTTACCGATTCGACCTCTCCCATTTTTTCCATGTAGGCGATGGCGTCGCCGGCTTTGGGCAGATCGAAATATACGATGTCGCCCAGTTCATCCTGGGCATAATCGGTAATACCCACCAGCGCCAGCCTGGCGCCAGCATCTTCGATTTTGGCCCATTCGTGTTCTCGCGTATATTTGCGGTCGTTGGGATTCACTTTACCCGGACCTCCATGCTCCCGGTCAGGGATTAGCTTCTGGTGTAGAAGGGCAGCGGGGCAACTTCCGCCGGGGCGACCCGTCCCCGGATGTCCACGTCCAAGGTCAGGCCGGGGGCGGTATAACCTGCCAGAACGTAGCCCATGGCGATGCTGGTGTCAAGGGTAGGCGAGTAGCTGCCGCTGGTAATCCGGCCCACCTCCCTCCCCTCGGCCCCGCCGGCCCGGATGGGGTAGCCGGCCCGTGGGGCGCTGCGCCCGGGCAGTTTCAACCCGACCAGTTTCCGCGCGGTGCCTTGCTCCCGTTGCCGTTGCAACGCCGGCTGGCCGATGTAATCTCCTGAGGCGCGGACGAACCGTTCCAGCCCGGCCTCGATGGGCGAGGTATCCGGGGCGATTTCGTGGCCGTGGAGGGGCAGGGCGGCCTCGAGACGCAGCACGTCCCGGGCGCCCAGGCCGCAGGGCAGCGCCCCGTCCTCCAGCAGGGCGCCGAACACCGCCGGGGCCGCGGCGGCGTCCAGAGACAACTCGAACCCATCCTCGCCGGTATAGCCGGTACGCCCGATAAGGACCTCAACAAACGCGCCGTCTCCGGTCCGGAACTGGCCCTGGCCCCAGCCAAAAGGACGGAGGGTGGCGGAGGGCGTGCCGTCCTTCAGGACGCAGTGGGTATCCAGCAGCGCCGGCGAATCCGGGCCTTGCAGCGCGATAAGGGCCGTTTCGGCCGTCCGGTCCTCGAGCGACACCCCCGGCGCCATCCCGCTCTCGCCGCCGGAAAACCCGGCGTCAATCCAACGCTGGAACCAGTCGACTACTGTGGGACGGTTGCCGGCGTTGGGAACCAGCAGGTAGCGGTCGTCGGCCAGGCGGTAGAAGATGGTGTCGTCAATGACGCCGCCCGCTTCGTTGCAAATCATGCAGTACCTGGCCCGGCCCACGCGGAGGGCGGAGGCTGAGCCGGTAAGCATCCGGTCGAGAAAGGCAGTGGCCCGGGGGCCGGAGATATACAACCGGCCCATGTGGGAAACGTCGAAGATGCCGGCGGCGGTGCGTACCGCCTTGACTTCGTTGAGGATGCCGGAATACTGCACCGGCATCGCCCAGCCGCCAAAGGGCACGATGCGCGCCCCTAAATCCAGGTGGGTTTGATAGAGGGAGGTTCGCAAGTTCATAGCTGCATTATACACCATATTTTATATACTGGATTTTATAGGCTAGCGGGCTGGGGAGTGAAGGCCGGGGAAACGCATTCTCGCCAAATTCCGCCGAATATCGTCGACTATAGCCCATTGGCCCGGGGAGAGCGGCCCTGATGCGCCGGGTAACGTCAATTTAACGGCCAGGAATTACGAATTGGCTATGCTTGCGTTAGCCCCGGGTGAAGGCCAGCGCCGGGTATGCTATACTGCCGGCATACAGACATTTATCGAACGTTATAACGTTATAGAAGAAGACGGGGGCGAAATTGAGCGGCCGGCTGGAAAACAAGGTAGCTATCGTAACTGGTGGGGCCTCCGGCATTGGGCGGGCAACCTGCATCCGCTTCCGGCAAGAGGGGGCCCGGGTGGTGGTGGCCGACCGCAACCCGGCCGGCGTGGCGGAAACCTGTAGCCTGCTGGGCGACGACGAAATGAGGGTAGCCGCCGCTGTTACCGACGTTTCCCGGGCCGCTCAGGTGCAGGCGATGGTTGAGGAAACGGTAGCCAGGTTTGGCCGGTTGGATGCGCTGGTCAACGGGGCGGCGCTGCTGATACGCACCCCGCCGCTGGCTGAGGTGGATGAAATCCAGTGGGACCTGACGATGGATACCAACCTGAAGGGATTGTTCCTCTGCTGCAAGTACGCCATACCGGCGATGATTGCCGGCGGGGGCGGCTCGATCATCAACATCGCCTCGATGTCCGGCATCCGTGGGCCGGGCTTTTCCACGCCCTACGCCGTGAGCAAGGCCGGGGTGATTCACCTGACCACCGTGGCCGCCAGCCAGTACACCGCCCAAGGGGTGCGCGTCAACTGCCTGGCCCCGGGCAGCGTGGATACGCCCCAGATGCGGGGCAGCACCGCCGGCGCCCAGACCTTCCGGGAACGGGAGGCTAATCACCCCATGGGACGGGTGGGCTGCCCGGAGGAAATCGCCAACCTGATTCTGTGGCTGGCCTCCGATGAGGCCTCCTACGTCAGTGGCAGCACCTATATCATTGACGGCGGCGGCTGGGCCAACGCAACCTAACCACCGCTTATCCCCATTATCCCTGTCCCGTCGCCCGCGCCAGCGACCTCGACTCGGAGAGTGGGGGCGCTGCGCCGGAAGCGGGAGTGAAGTAATGGCGGTAAGGAAGCGAGGCTGGTATGCCAGAAACAACCGGGACGCCGGCGGATCCGGCAGATGTAGATAAGGTGATTGAAATAACCGACCGGGCGGTGGCCGATTACGGGTTCCGGCTGGCGACGCTGTACGGTACGGAAGATATTGCCCGCCGTTGGGGACTTTCCGCGGCGGGGCAAGCCCTGTTGGAAGACACGGCCCTGGAGTTGCTGGCCGTTCTGCCCAACCCGGTGGAACCGGAGGAAGTAGCCGCCGAACAGGAACGGGTGGCGGCGGCAATCCGGGCCGCTGCGACTTAGCGCTTCCCCCTCAACGTCAACCATCACCCCGGCCATCACTCCGGCGCCGCCTTTCTCCGCTCCGGCAAGGGCAAGGGGAAAGGGGTGCTGCCCCGGCCGGCGGGGAAGGCGCTGTCATTTAAGGGCGTTACTGAAAACGTCCACGGTGCTGCCCCGGCCCGCAACTCACCTGCAAATCAATTGAACTTTGCCGCCGGATGTAATACTTTGATTCCAACAAATCCGTACCACTGCATCGGAGGGAAACGAAATGGCTTTGAGTCCTGCCATCGAAGGGGCGCTGAACCGGCATATAAACGAGGAGTTTTATTCCTCCTACCTGTATCTTTCCATGTCGGCTTGCTGCGAGTCCCTGGATCTGCCCGGATTTGCTCACTGGCTGCGGGTGCAGAGTCAGGAGGAGTACGCCCACGCCATGAACCTGTTTGATTTCGTCCACGCCAGGGAGGGCCGGGTTGCGTTGTCCCCCATAAACCAGCCGCCGCTGGAGTTCCAGTCGGTCCTGGAGGTGATGCAGAACGCCCTGGCCCACGAGCGGGAGGTAAGCCAGCTGATTAACCGGCTCTACGAGTTGGCAATTCAGCACAGCGATTACCCCACGCAGGTGCACCTGCAGATCTTCATCACTGAGCAGATCGAGGAGGAAAAGACCGCCGGGGATATTGTAGCCAAGCTGAAAATGGTCGGAGACAGCAGCAGCGACCTGTTGCTGTTGGACCGGGAATTGTCCGCCCGGGTAAGAACCGCCGGTATTTAACCCCAACCGCGCCGCTTTCCGGGGTATTTTCAATGGGTGTTAACGCGTGTTGAGAATGTCGGAATCCAGTCTTTCCGGGCCGGGTTTTATTCTGGATGGCGCCGCTTATTCCAACCGGGGATACGATCTGTTACAATGAAAGGCGGTATGCGTTAAGGTTGTTCCCCGTGGGTCGTTGCTTAAGTTGCGCTGACGCCGGATGACCTCGACCAAGCCAAATTAAAATTATGGAGGTCGGCAGTTGGCGCTGTCAGATAAAGCTCTGGTCTGCGTGGAATGCGGAGCGGGGTTCACCTTTACCGTGGGAGAACAGGAGTTCTTCAATTCCCGGGGGTTCACCAACGAACCGCGGCGCTGCCCGCAGTGCCGCCAGTCCCGGAGGAACCAGCGTTCTTTCGATAGCGGCGGGCCTCGGGAGATGCACCCGGCGGTCTGCGCCCAGTGTGGCGTCGAGACCATGGTTCCTTTCCGGCCCCGGGGCGACCGGCCGGTCTATTGCAGCGATTGCTTCAGCTCAATGCGGGAAAAGAACTATCGCTAAACCCCATCGCCGAACCCGCTCCGGCCAGGCCGGAACGGAACGCCGTCAACACGAGCGGCGGTTCCAGCTCTGGTCGATACGATAAGGCGTGATAACCTTAACCGCCCCCCGGCAGCAAGCCGAGGGGCGGTCGTTAATGTCCCGAAGCTGAACCGGACCGGCGCCGGGAGCAACACCCGGTTCCCGGCCGGCAACGTATTCCCGGCAACGTACTCCCGGCAATGTACCCAACGCACCCAACGTACCGGAGGTGAAACACGGATGCGAGAGACTGCCGACGTGGTCATTATCGGCGGTGGAGTGATGGGTTGCAGTATGCTGTACCACCTGGCCCGGCGGGGGACCCGCGCCCTGCTGCTGGAGCGGGGAGTGCTGGGCGCCGGCTCTACCGGACGTTCCCAGGCGATTTGCCGGATGCACTACTCCAACCCCGTAACCGCCACCCTGGCCTGGGATAGTCTTCAGGTCTATGCCAACTTTGACGACCGGGTGGGCGGCGATGCCGGTTTCGTCAAGACCGGCTACCTGGTGGTGGTTGAGGCTATCGACCGGCCGAGTCTGGAGCTTAACCTCGCCATGCAGCAGGAATTGGGCATCAGCGCCGGACTGGTAACCGCCGCCGAGTTGCGGGAGTTGGCTCCCATGCTGGAAACCTATGAAGGGGAGGGGCTGGCCTGGGAACCGGAGTCGGGTTACGCCAATCCTTACCTGGTAACCACCGCTTACGCGGCCCGGGCGCGGGAGTTGGGCGCCGCTATTGCGCTGCGAGTCGCCGCCACCGGCATCGAAATTTCTGGCGGACGGGTGCAGGCGGTGGTTACCGAGCAGGGGAGGGTCGAAACTCCGGTGGCGGTGGTGGCCGCCGGCCCCTGGGCCAACCGGCTGATGGCCGGAACCGGCGTTGACCTTCCCTTGCGCCCGGTGCGCCATCAGGTTGCGCTGGCTACCCGACCCGCCGACCGGCTGCCCGAACATCCCATTGTGGGCGACATCGCCCAGTCCTTTTCCTTCCGACCGGAAACTCCCACCTTGACGATGGTAGGCTTCGGAGAGGACGAGGTTGAACTGGATAACTATAACGAGGGTATTGACCCGCCGGAGGCGGCCAACGCGTTGGCGCGGCTGGCCCGCCGGATGCCGGGAATGTCCGAGTCTTACTTCCGGGGCGGCTGGTCGGGGCTGTTCACCACCACCCCGGACTGGCACCCCATCCTGGACCGGGCGCCCGGGGTAGAGGGGTTGTTCTGCGCCGTGGGGTTCAGCGGCCACGGGTTCAAGCTGGCCCCGGCCATCGGACAGGCAATGGCCGAGTTAATCCTGGAGGGCCGGGCCGCTTCCGTTGACCTGACCCCCTTGCGGTTCAGCCGCTTTGCCGAAGGGGACCTGCTCGCCTCCCGCTACCGCTACCGGGTGCTGGCCTGAGGCAGTCCCTTTGGGGTCATTATTTCCCCGGAAAACCTCTCCCCACTGGGGTCTGGAAGCCGGAGCGTGGAAGTCGAACGCAATTGCCGGAGACGCGACGCTACCGGGCTCGGTAAAGTGGCTCGGTAAAGTGTTATGATGTAGTCGGGCCGGGCCACGATTGACCGGCGATAAAATCAGGGATTTCAGGAGATATACCGATGTTCATACGAATGGTTTGGGGTAAATTGCGTCCCGGCAGTTGGGAAGAATATGAGCGGCACTATCATGACCGGTTGGCTGGCTCGACCGGCGCTATCCCGGGGTTGAAGGAGCGGCAATTGCTGCGCGGCACTGAGGACCCGGACGAGGGCATCAGCGTCAGCATTTGGGAAACGTTGGAAGACCTGCGTAACTACGAGACCGGAGAGTTCCGGCAAAACGTGGCCCGGGAGATGGAGCACCTCTACCGGGGCGAGTACTGGGTCAAGCACTTTGAGATTAGCTCCACCGACTAATAACCTGCGGTCAGTTAAAGTAAGTGAGTAAAGGTTACCACCGTCGCAGGGACGCCCGGCTTGGCTTACGAGCCGGGCGTCGTTCTATCTGCCGGCGGAACTATCTACAGTCAGACGGCGGGAACGCACCAGCCAACCCATCGTTCTGTCTGCCGGCGGGACTATCTGCCGGCCGGATGCTTGCGGCTCTCCGACCGGTTTTCTTTCCCGGGGAAAGACGCTCGGGAATGTAAGTAATGCAGGCCCGGTCATTCCGGCGAAAGCGGAATAACGGATAACGGCGCGTATGGCGGATATCAATTCACCAAATTTGCCGGGGCCGTTGGACCCTGTTTCCGCATCGGTTTATGGTTAAAGGCTACCGGAATTGCCCACTCGACTGGAAACGTATGGGGAGGCGCCTATGCGATTCGGATTCTACCTGCCCAACAGCGGCCCGACGGCCCGGCCCGAGCCGCTGCGCGCCATTGCCCGGCGGGGCGATGAACTGGGTTTCCATTGCATGGTGGCCGGCGACCATATCCTGGCGCCGCGAGAGGTCAACTCGCCCTATCCCTACACCGCCGACGGCCGGTTTCACGGGGGTAACGCCGCCGAGTTTATGGAGCAGCTTACCCTGCTCACCTTCCTGGCCGGCATCACCCGCAATATCCGCCTGGTGCCCAGCGTGATGATTGTCCCCTACCGCAACCCGCTGCTGGCGGCCAAAATCCTGGCGACGCTGGACGTGCTTTCCCAGGGCCGCCTGACCCTGGGCGTCGGCGTGGGCTGGATGGCAGAGGAGTTTGAGGCGCTGGATGCCCCGCCTTTTGCCGAGCGGGGCGCAGTTACTGACGAGTACCTGCGGGCCTTCAAGGAACTGTGGGCCAGCGACAACCCGACCTTTGAGGGGCGGTATTGCCGCTTTTCCGGCATCCATTTCTGGCCCAAGCCGGTTCAACAACCCCACCCGCCCATCTGGGTCGGCGGGCAGAGTCGCCGGGCCTTGCGTCGGGCCGCCGAATTGGGCGACGGCTGGCACCCGGTAGGGGCCATTCCCGCCGCTCCGCTGGAACCGGAGGAACTGCTCCGGAACGTGGCAATCCTGCACCGGTATGCGGAAAACGCCGGCCGCGACCCCGGCGCGTTGGAAGTTTCCATGAAAGCCCCCCTTTACGACGTTAGCGTCGTCAGCGCCGCCGGCAAGGCCCCCCGCCGCCGCTTTTCCGGCCACCCGGAGCAATTGCTTCAGGATGTCCGGGCCTATGCGGATGTGGGCGTCAACTATATAATCTTCGACATCCGGGGCAGCGACCTGACCCAGGCGCTGGAGCGGCTGGACTGGTTCGCCACGGAGGTAATGGCCCGCGTTGCGGCCTAGCCGGGGGATGCGGCAAGAGACTGGACGCGAAACGTGATTGTCCCCGGCCGCTTCAAAGGCTTCCGTATTGAAAACCGGGTTAGACCCGCAAGCGCAATACGTATATGTATCCAGGGCGCGCCGGGCGTCGGATTGCTGCGTTAGACCCACAAGAACAGTGCGCATATTCCGTATTCCCGACACAAATCAACGATTTCCCGGTTAGTCCAGCCGGAGCGGTGCGTATATGCGCCACGAAGCGCTAAAATCAAACGGAACTCTTCAAGACCGGTCAAGACCGGTCAAGGCCGGTTAAGACACCGGGCCAGGCAATACAATATAATATAGTGAATGGTTGCCGGAACACGGCGCCATCTTGCAACTAACCGCTGACAAGGAGCTGGTATGTCTTCACTGGACGAACGGTTTGAACTCGGCCAAGCCATGCGCGCCACCATGGCCGCCGGAGACCCCAGGCATTTCACCCTGCCGGGCATTGACCGGTTGGCGCCGGATTTGAAACGCATCGTGGACGAGGCCCTGTTCGGGTCGATCTGGAACCGCCCGGGGCTGGACGTCAAGCAGCGCTGTATCTGCACCGTGGCGGCGTTAATGGCCCTGGGCCAGTCGCCGCTGCTGCGTCGCCACATTGAACGGGCTTTGAACGCGGGCTTGACCCCGGACCAGGTCATCGAGATATTCATCCAGATGACCTTCTACGTGGGCGTTCCCGCGGTGGAAACCGCCCTGGAGATTGCCCAGGATATTTTCGACGAGCAGGGCATCCAGTTCACTCCTACCCGGGTTTACGACACCGCCCTGTCATCCGATACCTTGCACCGGCAGGGCGTCGCTACCCATGAGGAACACATGGGCGACATCACCGTTTACTACACCGAAGACCCGGACTCGGAAGAGATGCAGTTGGAACGGTTGATTAACGAATATAACTGGGGCGCCATTCACACCCGCCCTCACCTGGATGCCAAGGCGCGTTCCATGTGTTCCCTGGCGGCGATGACGGTTATGGGGCATTATGACCGCCAGATGCGGCGGCGGATTTCCGGCGCTTTGCGGGTAGGCATGACTCCCGCAGAGATTATGGAAGTGTTTATCCAGCTTACCCTCTACGGCGGTTACTTCAACACCCGCACGGCGATGCGCATCGCCCGCTCCGTGTTCAACGAAGAGGGAGTTTCCGCCTAGCGGGGGCGCGCCGCGCTGCCGTCCACCGGCGAGAGCTCTATGGGAGTTTCCGCCTGGCGGGGGTGCAACCCGCCCCCGGAGCAACGGGGCCGGGGGAGAGGGCGCCGGGAGGTTTATAGCAAGGGCTAATCCGGGAGGTTGATGGATGAAGGTTAAACTGGACGACGGGACGGAACTGTTCTACCAAGTGGATGATTTTACTGACCCGTGGGCCGAGGCGGAAACGGTGGTACTGCATCACGGGATGGCTAAGAACCACCGGCTTTGGTACGCCTGGGTGCCGATCATCGCCCGTCATTACCGGGTCGTGCGCTTTGATATGCGGGGCATGGGCCAGTCCTCCGTACCCGAACCGGGTTATCCCTGGTCGGTGGACAACTTTGCCCGAGACTTGCTGGAGTTCCTGGATAAGCTGGCACTGGAACGAACGCACCTGATTGGCGAAACGGTGGGCGGCTCCATCGCCATGCGTTTCGCCACCCAGCACCAGGACCGGCTGCTCTCCCTGACCGCCTGTACCTCGCCCACCAGCTTTGATGACCCCCATCACGGGGAAAGCGCCGACTTGATTGACCGGGAAGGAGTCGCCGCCTGGGTGGAGAACACCATCGGTCGGCGCCTCGACCCGGAAATCGTATCGCCGGAACATACGCGCTGGTACGCCGCGCAGATGGCGGCTACTCCGGCGCATGTGGTTGGCGGGTTCCAGCGCAACGCCGCCGGCGACCTGCGGCCCTTGCTGTCGGAGATTAAAACGCCGACGCTGATCCTGGCGGCAGCCAACCTGCGGGAGGAAGTGCTGGGGGACTTCCGAGATGCCGCCGCCTGGTTTCCTAACGGGCGGCGGGTCGTCTTTCCCGGCGTTTACGGGTTCGTCCAGCATGTATTGCCCGTGCCTTGCGCCCGAGTCTGGTTGGACTTTGCCCAAAGCCTGAACCGGTAATCCCTGAACCGGTAATCATTGAAGCGAAGCTATGATCAGGCCGGCAGCAACTGGAAAAACAAAGCCCTGCCCTGGATTAGCGTGGAGCATTGGGCCGGCCAGGTAATGCTGTTCCAAGCGAAGCCTTACTCCCGGCTTGGCGTGGAGTATTGGCCGGGCCCCGATGCCCGGCCCGTGGCTACCCGAAAACAACTGGCGGGGGAAAGGTTCACTGTAACCCCGACCTGGCGGTCTTTTATGACCCGGCGGATTAAAGATTGCCCGGTGGGGTTTATTCGGTCCGCGGCAACTACGGAACTCGAACCCCTCCTGGACGCCGTCCTGCTTCCGGAGGGAGTGCGGGATACGGAATTGCGGGATACGGAATCAGGAAATACCAGCCCCACCCGTCTAAACCAACAACGAGGATAAGAAAATATGCCGGACTCCTTGAGCCGCACTTTCGCGCGTTACGTTGAATCTTTGCAGTATGATATGCTGCCCCCGGAGGTGCCGGACAAAATCAAGGCATCCCTGCTCCACTCCCTGGTGGTTTCTTTCCTGGGCGCGGAAACCGCTCACGGGAAGGCGTCCATTGAGCTGGTCAAGGACGAGGAGGCTAAACCCGACGGGGCGACGATTCTGGTGGACGGCACCAAGGCGACCCGCTGTGGCGCTGCCTTTGCCAACAGCAATCTGATGCACGCTACCAACCAGTCCGATTCCTATCGGATGTTGATTCATCCCGGGCCTTGCCTGATCCCGGCGGCCCTGGCCTCCGTGGAATTGGAGCGGTGCACCGGGCGCGAGCTTATAACCGCGTTGACTGCCGGCTATGAGGTGGAAGCCCGGATTGCCGGCGACTTTATACCCTCCACTCAAGCCCGGGGCTTTCGCTCCAGCCCGGTGTACGGCACTCTGGGGGCGGCGGTTACCACCGGCAAGCTGTTGGGTCTGAACGAGGACCAGTTAGTAACTGCGCTGGCCCTGGCCTGTACCTTTGCCGCCGGAACTACGGAGGGCGCCCGGGCGGGGGGACAAGAGATGATGGTCCACGAACCCAACGCTACCCGCAACGGCATAATGGCCGCCATGCTGGCCCGGGAACCGCTCCGCGGCTCCGAAACGGCTCTGGAGGGCGCCGCCGGCTTTTACAACGCCTTTACCGGCAACAACCGGGGCACCCTTTCCTACATGTTCACCGGGCCGGATCACGTACCGCTGGATAGCGTGGTAGCCGAATTGGGCGAGCGTTGGGAAATGCTGCGCGTTACGCCCAAGATCTACCCAACGGCAGGTTACAACTGCCCGGTAATCGAGCTGATGTCCGATATACGCTCGGTCCACAACCTGCCCATTGATGAGATTGAAAAAATCACCGTGGACCTGAACTGGCTGGAAACGCTGTATCCATCGCCGGCCTTCCCCAACCCGGCCCGCAGCGTCGACGCGCCCGGGGTGGGCAGCACCCATTACTTCACCGCCTATACCTGCATCCATGGCAGCTATCCCCCCTTGAAGGCCCGCATCACCCCCGGAGACGAGTCCACCGATGAAGAAGCGGCGGTAATCGACCTGATGCGATTGGTGGAAGTTATCGGCCACCAGGACCGGCCGGCCTTCGCCCCGCGTGTTACCGTGTTCTTGCGCGGCGGTACGGAGTACCGGGGGGAGTACCGGGGCGACGAACTGGAATGGAACCTGGCTACCGAAACCCGGCGGCTCCGTATCCTGTTTGACGATCTGCCCTGGCCCCGGGAAAAACTGGAAAGTCTTTCCCAAGTCATCACCGGTCTGGAAATCGAGCAACGGATCGACCACCTGATCGCCCTCTGTATCAAATGACCCGCCTTTCCTATCCTGCCGGGGTCATCGCCGGGGCGCTGCTGTTAGCCGCCGTTGCCTGCTTTGCGCCCGGCAAGGCCGGTGAACCGACTCTTCCGCCGGGCGGCCCGGAATACAGCGCTATTATGGTCAGTTCGGACCTGTCCAAAGGGTCTAACCGGCTGGTTTTCGGGCTGGTGGACCGGGACAATGCCCCGGTACGCACCGCCGAGGCGCAAGTGCGCGCCCGCTATACCGCGCCCGGCGCGACCGAGGCGGCGGTTCGCCGGACCAGCGTCGCCCGGTTCCTCCCCTGGCCCCCTGAAGGCAGTAACCGGGGCGTTTTCGTTACCACCCTGGAGTTTGACGTGGCCGGCGAGGCCACCCGGGCTACCCCCGGCCTTTGGGAGTTGGAGATAACCGCTACCACCGGAGACGGGACGGCGGTAGCGGCCACCACGGCCATTCGGGTTACCGAAGCGCCGGTTACGCCGGCCGTCGGCGCGGCGGCTCCCCGCAGTGTAACGCCCACCGCCGGCGGGACTGCCACCCTGTCCACCATCACCAGCGCGCCGGACCCGGACCCGGAGCTTTACCGGTTTTCGGTGCATGAGGCCCTGGAATCGGGGAAACCGCTGGTAGTCCTCTTCTCCACCCCGGCCTTCTGCGTCAGCGCTACCTGCGGCCCGCAACTGGAGATATTGGGCCGGTTGAAGGCGCGCTACCGGGACCAGGCCAATTTCATCCACGTGGAGGTCTTTGCCGACCCGCACCTGATCCAGGGAGACCGCCTCTCCGCCCGGCGGGTTCCGGCAGTGGACGAGTGGGGGTTGCCCACCGAACCCTGGACTTTTGTGGTGGATGCGGAAGGCCGGATCAGCGCCAAATTCGAGCAGTTTACCCCGGAAGAGGAAATAGAGGCAGCCCTAAAGGATACCTTTTAACCTAACCCGGCGCTGGCGGCGCTTTTCGCCGGAATAACCGGTAGAATCAGGGCCTCTGGTAAACAACCTCAATCTTCCAGCAGCGCCGCCACCGGCTCGGGATGAGTGGAACGGTGGTTGTCATAAGCGGCGTCTCCTCCTCAATCTTCCAGCAGCACCGCTACGAGGGTGTCGCCCCGCTCGACGTACGTTACCAGCAGGGATTGGCCCAATAGCTGGTGTTCCTTGACGTGGGAGGGAGTGAAGCCGATAAATCCCTCAGTAGTAAAAGCGTACTCCTGTCCCGCTGCGTCGCGGATACGCAGGCTGGCTAACTCCGTAAAGTTCCGGGCCACCACTTCGAGCACCTGACCCCGGACTTGTTGGGTGGCGGCGTCCTGGGGGGGATAGTCGCCGCACCCGGCGGACAGCATCAGGCCCAGGACGGCGACGGCAATGGCGGCGCTGCGAGGAATCTTGCCCATACCACCCGAATCCCTCCGAATGACTCCGGGGCCGTGGAGCTTCGGCCGGCGCGCCTGGCCGGTTAGCTGAACCGGAATACCCGGATGGCGGCCAGCGCGGTGGCGGCCACCCAGCCGGCCAGGATCGCCAGTTGCGGCCACACCTGCCACAGGGACGCCTCGTAGAGGGCCACTTCCCGTAGCGCTACCAGCATTGGCGCCAGGGGCAGGGCCTCGGCGGCGTAGGGCAGCAGCCAGGGCAGGGTCGAGGTGGAGAAAAAGGTGCCGGCAAAGAACATCATCGGGAAGGCCACCGAGTTGCCCATCCCGGCGGCGGCGGCGGGAGTGTTGGCCCAGGCGGAGATGATAAAGCCGATGTTCAGGAAAATCAGGCTGCCCAGGGCCACGATGGGCAGCAGGTATAACACGTTGCCGTGCAGCTGCGCCCGGAATACGAACACGCCTACCGCCAGGATGATGCCGGCCTGTACCAGCGCCAGAACCAGCTGGGCGGTTATTTCGGCGGCAAAAAACTTCCAGATCGGCAGGGAGGTAACCTGCATCCGCTTGAGGATGGACAGGTTGCGGTAGTTGCTGATGCGTACCGCCCCGGAGATGATGGCATTGGTCATTATGCCCATGCCCACCAGCCCCAGCAGTACCAGGTCGAAGTAGGATACCGATACCTGACGGGTTTCCAGCCGCTCGACAATCACGGTGCGCGGTGGCGGCGCTGCCGTCTCGTCCCGCAGCGCTCCGGCGTAGCTTCCTTGAAGAATGCCCGATACCAGCTGGTTGCGTTCTTCATCGTTGCCGTTCTGCATCAGGGTAACCGGAACCGGGGGCGCCCCGGCGGCGAACCCGGGGGGGATCAGCAGCAGATAGTCCGCCGCGCCCTCGGCCGCCAACCGCCGGGCGGCGGCGGGGGTGGCCGCCTCCCCCTCCAGCAGTTCCAGTTGCAGCAGGGGAATCTCCTCCAGGGCGGCGAGCAACTGCCGGGAGGCCGGGGTTTGGGCCTGGTCCACGACGGCCATATCCGAGGGGCTGCCGGCGCTCAAGTCGAACAGGCCGAACACCGCCACCAGAATCAGGGGAAAGAACAAGGCCCAAAAGGTGGTTTGCCGGTTGCGGGCCAGCATTTTCAGGTTGGCCAGGGTCAGCGCCAGCATCGCTAATACCTAATCCCGCAGTTCGTTGCCGGTCAGTTCCAGAAAGACATCCTCCAGGGTGGCCGGCACAATTTCCAGGTGCTTGAGGTCAATGCTGCTGTGGACGATGCCCTCCAGGATGGCGTTCAGCGCCTCGGGGGTATTGTCCAGCCGCAGCAGGTAGGAATGGCCGTCGGAGGCCGGTGTATCCGGCTGCTTTAGCGGGGGCCGCAGGACGACGCCCCGGCCCAGGGCCAGGGACTGGTCGCCGGTCAGGGGGGCGGCGGAAACCAGCTTGACGGTATAGGCCGTGTTTATCCGGCTAATCAGGTTGTCCGGCGTGTCAATGGCGACAATTCGTCCCTGGTCCATAATCGCCAGCCGGTGGCACAGGATTTGGGCCTCCTCCATGTAATGGGTGGTCAGCACCACGGTAACGTCCTGCCGGTGAATCTCCCGGATTAAGCCCCACAGATTGTGGCGGGCCTGGGGGTCCAGGCCGGTGGTCGGCTCATCCAGGATCACCAGTTCCGGGTCGTTGACCAGGCTGGCGGCCACGGTAAAGCGTTGCCGCTGCCCTCCGGAAAGGTGTCTGACCCGGTTGGAACTCCGGTCGGCCAGCCCCACCCGCTCCAGCAGTTCATCCGGGGCCACTCGCTGAGGGTAGAAACTGCCCAGCAGACTCAGGATTTCCCGCAGGGAGAGGAAATCGAAGTAGGCCGAAGACTGAAGTTGAACGCCGATGCGGCTTTTAATCCGGCGGGCCTCCCGGCTCACGTCCAGTCCCAGGACGCTGACCCGGCCGGCCGTGGGCTTTTGCAGCCCCTCGATAATCTCCAGGGTGGTAGTCTTGCCGGCGCCGTTAGGCCCCAGGATGCCGAAAATCTCGCCCGCCGCCACGCCGAAGGAAATGTCATCCACCGCCGTAAAGGAGCCGAACCGCTTGACCAGACCTTCTACCCGGATTGCCTCAGACATGATAACATTGGGAATTATATCACAAATCAATCAGGGAACGGGCCAGGGAACGAGCCGGCAGGAAACGGGGATTAGACGGCGCCTGATGGCCCGATGGGGCGGTTCCCGCGGAGGAGCGTCCGGTTAGCCCTACCGGTTAGCAATCCTCGCTCCCGATCCCCGATGATAAAAGGTTTGGCGTGGACGACACTTCCGGCAGCAAGAGACACTCCTGGTTGCAAGGCTTTGCCCTGGCTTCGGTGGTGTCGGCCTTTGCCCTGATCGTCCTGGGCGGCGTGGTGCGGGTTACCGGCTCCGGGCTGGGCTGCGGCGGTGAATGGCCCCTGTGCGACGGCAGCCTTATCCCGCCCCTGACCCGGGAGGACATCATCGAATACAGCCACCGGCTGGTGGCCTCGGCCATCGTCGGCCCGTTGATACTGGTTACCGGCGCCATCGCCTGGCTGGGCTACCGGCGGGTGCGCGCCCTGGTCCTTCCCGCCACGGTGTCCGTGTTGCTGCTGCTGGGCCAGGGCCTCCTGGGTGGCGTAACGGTGTTGACCGAACTGCCCGGCCCCGTCGTGGCGGCGCACCTGGCCCTGGCCCAAGCCCTGCTGGGCTGCCTGATACTGGTGCTGGTGGTTGCTTACCGCCTGGGGCCGCTGCCGGGATCAACCCCGGCGGCGGCCGCACCGGAACCTGCACCGGAACTCGCCGGGTCCCTGGGCAAGGCCAGGGGGCGGTTCCCCAGACTGGCGGTAGCTTCGGCCCTGGCTACCTATGTCCTGCTCTTGTCCGGCGCCTACGTTACGGCCACGCCGGGAGCATTGGCCGCCTGCCCGGACTGGCCGCTGTGTCGGGGCATTAGTCTGCCCCTGGACTACTTGTCGGCGGTGCATATGCTACACCGGATTGTGGCCGTCGTCGTCGGGGGGCTGGTTCTCTATACCCTGCACCTGGGGTTCCGGGCCGGGGCGCCGGAACCGGGAGGGCGCCGGTTGACTCGCCACCTGTCCCTGGCCGGGCTAGCGTTGTTCACGGCGCAAATACTGGTGGGCGCAGCGGCGATCTGGACCAATTTCCCGGTAGAGTTAAGAGCCTTGCACATCGCGCTGGCTACGGCGGTTTGGGCGGCCCTGGCGGCCCTGGCGTTGTTGAGCCTTGGCCCGGAATCGGCCCTCCTGGGCGGGGCCGCAAAAAATCGCCCAACAATCAGCAACGAGTTCCCGGGAAACAAGGAAACCGGAACCCCGGATTTTGGTAGAATAGAGTCATAAGCCGCGCCCCGGCGCGCCGGTTGACGAAAATCCCATTCGCCGGCTGCCGGCGCGCCGGCCACGACGCCGGCTACGATTTAGGCCACCGGCTGGCAGAATAACCGAACAGTTGCGTAACCAGGGATATAATGACCTTCCCGAAAGACTCCCCGGGAGCCGGAGGAACCTGCTGATGGCTGAATCCCGGCCTGTAATTGAATCCCCGCCCGGCGGGGAGCCGGAACCGGCCGCGGGCCGGCCGGAAATCCGGCAGCCCGCCTCTTGGCGGGGCGTGATAAACGATTATATCACCCTGACCAAGCCGCCCATCATCATGCTGTTGCTGGTAACCGCCGCCGGAGGGATGTTCCTGGCCCAGGGGCGGGCCGGCGGTGGCGTCCCTCCCCTGATGACCCTGGCCCTGGTTTGGTTGGGCGGCGCCCTGGCCTCCGGGGGGGCCAACGCCCTGAACCACCACTACGACCGGGACATTGACGGGCTGATGCAGCGCACCCGCCGCCGGCCGGTAGCCAGCAACCGGATTTCCCCCGCCCATGCGCTGCTATTCGGCATTGGGCTGAACGTGCTGGCCCTGGGAGTATTCGCTTTTGGCGTGCTGGCCGGGTTGTTCAATTGGTGGCCGGCAATCCTGACCCTGGCGGCCAGCCTGTTCTATGTGCTGGTCTATACTATGTGGCTGAAACGCAGCACGCCCCAGAACATCGTCATCGGCGGGGCCGCCGGCGCCATCCCGCCGATGGTAGGCTGGACGGCGATAACCGGCACGGTGGACTTGCCGGCGGTATATCTGTTCGCCATCATTTTCTTCTGGACGCCACCCCATTTCTGGGCCCTGGCCCTGTTGATTCAGCGAGACTATGAACGGGCCGGGGTGCCGATGCTGCCGGTAGTATCCACCCGCAACTTCACCGTAGCCAACATCTTCCTCTACACCCTGGCCCTGGTGGGACTGACGGCGCTGTTCGCCCTGACGGCCCTGGCCGGTTGGATTGCCGGGCTGGGCTGGATTTACACCGCCACGGCCCTGGTCCTGGGCAGCGTATTCATCTGGATGGCGTGGCGGCTGAAGCGGGATGAAAGCGCCGCCAACGCCCGGAAACTCTACCTTTTCTCCCTGCTTTACCTGGGACTGCTGTTCGTTGCCATCATGGTGGACGGCGCTACCGGATGGTAAGCCATCCTTATCCGCAACGTACGCTGGCCCGCTGCTATTCCTTGCTCGGCCAGCCCACGGTACTGGTACGCTGTTGGCCGGCGGGGACCAGACCCGTCCCTGCATTGGGGGATCGGTAGCCGGAACCGTCCAGCGCCCCACCGGCGCCCAGCCCCTGCCTCGGGGGGCTCCGGCGTGTATGGAGAATACCGATACTGAGGCGGTTGGCAGAATCCGCCGGGGACGCTAGAATGAGGGGCGTCAAAGCAAGAGGGTTATAACATTATATGGGAGGGGAAGTATGACAACGGAACAGCACCGGACCCATGTATATGTAGGCATCGCCGGCGAGGGGCCGCTGATTGTGGGTTCCACCGAGCAACGTCCCCTGGGCGGCGGGGGGCTGTACCGGCAGGCCGACGGCGACGACGATTGGCAAAGCATTACCCGGGGCCTGCCGGCCGAACCCCAGGTACGGGCCTTGCTGGTGCACCCGCAGAACCCGGCGATGCTTTATGCGGGCACCCAGGCCGGCGTTTATCGCAGCGAAGACCGGGGCGAGCATTGGGAGGCCACCGATTCCCCCCGGGGCGACGTATGGTCCCTGGCCGTCCACCCGCAGAACCCGGATATTATGTACGCCGGTTACGACCGTTGCGTCATCTGTCGCTCGGCGGATGGCGGGGCCACCTGGGAAAAGACCAACACGAAAAACATTTCCTTCCCCCACATCACGATGAACCCCTATCCCATCGTCAAGCGGGTCATCGGCCTGGCTCTGGATGCCCACAACCCCCGGGACGTTTACGGGGCCGTCGAGGTGGGCGGGTTGGTGGCCAGCCGGGACGGCGGCGACAACTGGGAGTCCATCACCGACGGCCACTATACCCGTACCGGGCCGGTAGATTTGCACGGGGTACAGGTCAACCCCAAGGCGCCGGGCCTGGTTTACATCATCACCCAGTTGGCGATGTTCCGTAGCCGCAACCGGGGGAGCAACTGGGAGTTTGTCAACATTGATGAGATGTTCCCCGGCGGCAGCTACTGCCGGGATCTGGCAGTGGCTCCGGACGATGCCAATACGATGTACCTGGCCGCCGGCGCCGGCGGCGGCAGCGCTCCGCCGGGCACCGAGGAAGCCGGGGGTCCTGGTGCGCAGCCGGGACGCCGGGGAAACCTGGGAGCGGGTGGACCTGGGCGAGATGGCTCCCAGCCGGATGTTCCAGATTGCCATCGACCCGGCGGCGCCGGCCAGGGTCTTTTGCTGCGACCGGGACGGACTGGTGTTCCGCAGCCGGGACGGCGGCGAAACCTGGTCCAAAAGCCGGGTTCCCGGCGAGATGTTCCGCGGCCGCCACGTTTACCCCATGGTCTGCGGCTAGTATTATCCGGGGGCACTTCACCAGGAGCGGCAGCGATTCGCCGAGGTGCGCCGGGAGGGGTCTGCGCTCGGCGAATCTCTTTATCCCGGCGCCATCGTGTTAAAAACCAGCCCCAATACAATACCCAACATTCAGGCCCAAAATTCAGGGAGGTTTCCATTGACCAGCCCAGCGCTAGAGCGGGCCACCTTCCGGGTTGCCGAGAACGACCTGGAGTATATGCCGCTGGATAAGGCCGATTTGCCGCCGGAGTTCCAGGGCTACCAACCGGTGCGCGTTGGCGTCCTGGACAACGCTAACATGGCCGAACACGGGTTCGCCGGCAGCACCGAGGCCCGATTTCGCCAAGCTGGGCGGATTAATGGCTATATGCGGGAGTTTGGCCCCACCGCCGGTATGAACGTCCACGACGGGTTCAACTTCGTCGGCTCCACCGTTGCCCACCTGTTTGATCGCCCGGAGTCCGTTTCCGGCTGGATGCGGGAGATTTTCCTGAAGGATTTTGAGGGCAACGTGGGTGAGAGCGTTGGGGAAGGCGTCCAGTTAATTTCGGTGCAGCGGCTGGAACCTGCCGGCTTTTTTGACGAGTCGGTGGCCCTCAAGGTTTTGCAGGGCGGGCCGCAGGGGATAGTATCCTCCACCGTGATTGACTTCCGGGTAGGTCGCATCCTGGGCGTAGCCTTCGTCGGCACCGTAGGCGACCACAACCGCCTGACCCTGGCCGAACAACTGGCCCTGGCCCTGGAAAAGAAAATAGTGCGGGTGGTGCTGGGGGCAATTTAAGCGGCGCGTAAAAGCCGGCCCGGTGAGGTTCCTGAACTTCACCCTCCCGGTAATATGCCGGCGCGGGTTAAGAATACCCGACCGTAAAACTTCTTGATACGGCGAATGGTTATTGCTATAATATGCCGGCAACCCAGCGGGTTGTCCCACTGCAGCGGGCCTGTAGCTCAGGTGGTTAGAGCGCGGTCCTGATAAGACCGAGGTCGTTGGTTCGAGTCCATCCAGGCCCACCACCGTGTCCGATACTGCGAACTCCCTCGTTCAGGGCGATTTCGGCAGCCGCCGCTCCTCCTATGGGACTGTCCTCCGGCATGGGAATGGTGTAGATGATGGTGGCCTTGCCGGGCCTGACCTGCACCTCCTTGACGAATGACTGCACGAAAGCCTTGGTCTCGGTCAACTCGCTGGTCTTCAGGAACTCGCTCATTTCGCTGGCGAAGGCGGCGATGGTGTCGGCGCTGTCCAGCGTCCCCCGCCGGTCGTCCAGCGCAGCTCTGGCTTCTCGGGCGGCGTCTTCCAACTGCGCCTGCCGTTCCCGGTGTTCCCGGATGCGGTCGGCGGCGTCGGCCATCTCGACGTCGGTGGTTTCGGCGAACTGCCAGATGCGGGCCAGCCGGCGCCTGACCTCTTCCAACTCCGCGCCTGTCTCGCCAGGTCCGCCATGAACCGGTGCACCGCCTGGGTGTGCTCAATAGTGTGGACCGGGGGACGGCTACGCGCTCCCAGTACGTCCCGCCAGGAGGAAATAGCAGTTCCATCAACGGGCTTCGCGCTCCATCGCCGTATCTCGGTGGACACGGAAGTCCGGTCCCGGCGGGCCGGCAAGTCCAACGGCTCAAGGCCAGGCGCTTGCGGCCGCCCAGAGATACCCGGGACACCAGCCCGAGCCTGGTCAGGTCCGGGCACAGGCCCGATACATGGGGATCATAAAGGCTCAGCAGCCCGGTCAGGTCTTCCAGGGTTATCCAAGGCCAGTTGGACCGGCGGTCCAGCGCCCGCTTTCCCGTCGGCTTGAGCACGGCAGGCAGCAGGTAGTCCGGAATCTTGCCGAGATCTTTGGGCATGGCGATGGGTTCAAGCAGGAATGACCGGGTCAATGGCGGCTCGCCCGTCAGCCGTCCGCCGGGCCGCAGGTTGCCCAGGGCCTCCTCCAGGGACAGGACGGCCGGGGTCCTGGCCAGCCGCCATACCCGGTCCCCGGCGCTGGCGTTGGCGGCGTGTTCCTCCAGAGCCAGATACACTGGCCCCGGGTAGCGGACCAGCAGCCGGCGGGCCTCCCGCAGCCGCGCCTCGTCGGACATCAGGGCCAGCAGGCCGCGGGGGAGGGGACGGCTGGGGTTGGGCAGCCACCGCCCCCGGTGAGAGAAGGCCGTCCTGTCGGTGGCGCCCTGGCGGATCACCCCCAGGGTTTTGCCGCCGGGCAGGGTCATGGCGGCGTCCAGGGCTGGGCTGCGGTACCACCGGAACCCCGGCGTCCCCACCGCCATAGCCACCACCGAGACCAGCCGGTAGATGACGGCCACCCCGTCGAGCCGGGCCAGCAGCAGGCGTTGCCAGCGGGCGGAGACAGGCCGGATGCGCAGCAGGCGGTCCACGCCGGTCCCATCCTCCATTGCCGAGCGGACCAGCCCCTCGCCGGTGAGCCGCCAGCGGCGGGAGGACGGGATTAGGGGGCGGCATGGCGGATGGAGTCCGCCAGACCCTGGCCCCGCAACCGGCCCGGGACGTCGTGAGACGTTCCCTCGGACATGCCGGTTACCGCCGCCAGTTCCAGGCGGTTCAGGAAGGGCATGGCCGCCAGGGTACGCAGCCCCGGAAGGTCCCACTCTGCGGCGGTCATTCATCCCCACTTGTGGCCCGGGCCTGTTTCGGGGTTGACCCTCCCTTCCGCCGGTCCCGCCTCCTCCTGCCCGGCGCGGCTTCTCCGACGGCGCCGTTGAGCAGCGGCTTGGACGGGCTGTTGCCCGGTGGTTTGACCGGAGCGTTCCCCGAAGAACCGTCGTCGCTGGATTATTCCAGCCCTTCCCTGAACTCCCTGACCTGCTCCTCGGCCGCGGCGTCCAGGGAGGCCAGGGCGTCCGCCGGGGTGGTGTAGGCCCAGGCCAGGTCGCTGATTCGCTCCGCTACCTGCGGGTTCCCGTCGTCGGGCTGCGCACCGCCAGGGTGAAGGTGGGCAGCCACCACCGGCGGGCAGCGGCCCGCACGTAGCAGTGGTGCACCGGCAACGATACCAGGTCCTCACCATGATGAACTGCTACGACTCCCGCCAGGTGTCCCGGCGGATACGCCAGGTGTTGCTGGAGTTCCGGGACGCGGGCGGTGTTGACGGCGGCAGGGCCGGGGCAGTTGACGCCAATGGTGGGCCGAGGGATGACGGCGAACCCCTGGAGCAGCGGGTGGCGGTCTTGGAGGCTGACAACCGGGAGTTGCGGGCGACCGTCGAAGCCCAGGTGAGGCAATTGGAGGAAATGGAGCGCCGGGTTTCCCGGTTGGAGGAACGGGACCGTCCATCGGGTGAGGTGGGGGCGGCTGGTGTTGAACCGGTGCGGCAGCAGGATTGGCGTCCTCCCCAGCGGAGGCCCGGAATGCCTGGCCCCGGCGTGGTTGCCCTGGAGGGACAGCCCGACGAGGCCCACACCTTTGGCCCGGCAGCGCCCTTGTTGGCCGAGTGGCGGCGGTTGCAGGTTGGCCGCGAGCAGGCGGCCAGCCGAGTTGACCGGGCCAAAGCCGCGGTGCGCCGGTGGGAGTTGGAAGCCGGGATGCTGGGCGAGTTCCACCTGACCCTGCCGCTGGAGCCCTGACCCCTGGACGAGGCGAGAAGGGCGGACCACTTGCGCCGGCGATGTGAAGCCCTGGCGGAGGCCCGCCGGGAGTTGGGTCGGGCCCGGCGGGTACGGTTGATACGGCGGTTGCTCACCCTGGGGCTGGGGCGGCGGTAGCTTTTCCAGATGATCCGCCGCGTTTACCCACGGTCTTGTGGAATCACTTCCGCAGGGAGCAACGCCCGGCTCAGTGTTACTTTGCGGTCAACTGAAGCTCCAACTGTGGCGGGGCGCCGCCGGGCAGGGCCTTCTTTTGAATGTATATGTTGCCCACCGGCGCGTCTTCATCAATCGCGTCATAGCGGTAGGTGTTCTTGGTCTCTCGTGACAATTTGACGGTGATGGTGATGGGTTGATTGGCGCTCATTGGTATTCTTTACTCACTCCTGTTAAATGCCCACTTCCGTTGGCCCAAGATACCAGCCCGTACGAGCAAACTATGCGAACCACCTGCGGCTCTGGTGCCGGTGAAACAGCGGAAGGTGAAATCGGCTGGATCGGCCAACGTCTCCCGGAGACTCCAGGAATAGGTTCTACAACGGGAGCGACTTCCCCGCTTCCCGCAGTCTCTGGCGGCGTTGTTCCACATCCGGCAGCACACTGGCCAACATTCGCCAGAAATCGTCGGAATGGTTCTTGACGCTCAGGTGGACCAGTTCGTGGACGATGACATACTCAATTAGGGATGCTTCCAGCATCATTACCCGCCAGTTGAAGCGCAGGGTGCCGTCGGGAGCGCAGCTTCCCCAGCGTTGGCGCTGGTCGCGAATGAGTATCCGGGCTTCGCCGCTTTTGCCCAGGCGGGGCCACCAACGTTGAACCCCGCTCCGCAATCGCTGGGCGGCTCGGTTGCGGTACCAGTCCACAACCGCCCGGTGGACGCGCTGATAGCGGTCGGCTTCCTCCAAATCTTCGGGAACCGAAACCCGGAAACGCCAATGGTCGAAGCGAACTTCCGGAGTGCGCAGGTCCGCAGGCTCGACAATCAGCTTTACGTTCCGTCCCAGGTAGGGCAGGGTTTCGCCACTGACGAAACGCTTGCGGGCAGGTCTCGGCGCTCCTTCATCAGCGTGGTTGAGAATCCAGGCTGCCCGCTTGCGGACGATGGCCTGCAACTCGCGGTCCGGCGTAGTTTTGGGCGCTGCTACCTGAACGCCGCCGCTGCCCACGGTAATCTGGACGGTCTTCTTCCGGCGCTCGCTCCGGCGCACCTCGTACTCAATGGTGGCGCCACCGCAGCGGACCAGGTCCCGGCTAACCACCGTGTCCACCCCGGCGGGCCAGTTCCACGATGCGATTTGCCAGTTCGTCCAACTGTTCCTCGGTGTAATCTCCGGTGGGCCGCAGTTGCCGCTTGATGTCCCGGCGCATCTCCCGCTGCACGTCCAGGTTCGACTGCCAGTCAATCACGTCTTGGTGTTGAGCGATGACCTTCTCGACTTCCCCGGAAATCCTCCTGGTTTCCGCATCCAGATTGATCCAGTACACCCTTTGGACATCGCCCACCGTAGATTTCAACGTTTCCCCGGCCGGGAACTCCTCCAATAACTGGTAGATGGCAAACGACACCGTATTCATGCCGTAGCGGGCCGCGATGTCGGCCATGCTTTGCACCTCGTGCCGGAGGATCGCCATGCGGCGGCAGGCTTCGGCGGTCTCGATAATCCGGTGGCGCAGGTCGTCGATGATGCGGGCCAACCGCTGCGACAACTGCTCGTAGAAGACCGGGTTTTCGGCCAGCCGCTCGTGGATTTGGGCGCGGATGGCGTGCTCCATCACCGAGGCCCGGGCCGCATCGTGGGGAAGGGCGGCAATTTTCTGCTCGAAGTCCTGGTCCAGGATGGACAGCGGTTTCATCATCTCCCGCACCTGGGCGCTGATGCGCTGGTCCACCAACTTCTTCACCTTCGCCCCAATCTCGGTCCAGTTTACGTCCGAGTCCTCCCGCAAAAATTGGGCCCGGACGTAGGCCCGGATCTCGGTGAGGCGGGCCAGCCGGTCGGCGTAGGCCAACGCCCGCGGGTCGGGCAGGAAACGGTCCATGAGGCGGGAGAGCCGGCGGTAGTCGGCATTGAACCGCTGGAACAGATCGGCTTTGTAATTGCCCTCGGTATCGGCGTCCGGGGCGAAGACGGCGACGCAGGCCCAGGTGTCGCGCCGGTCGCGGCCCTTGAAGTGGGACTCGGCCTGTACTGTGGCGGCTTCCATCATCGGCCCCGGGTCCTCTTCCAGTTCCCGCATACTGTCCTGGACATCGGGCCAGTCGAAGGTGGAAAGGGCTTCCTCCAGGTCCCGGGAAACGCCGTGGTAGTCCACCACCAGGCCATAGGTCTTTTCGGTTTCCACGCCGTCCTGCCGGTGAGAGAACCGGCGGTTGACCCGGGCGATGGCCTGAAGCAGACCGTGTTCCCGCAGCGGCCGGTCCAGGTAGAGGACCTGCTCCACCGGGGCGTCGAAGCCGGTCAGCAGCATATCCACCACTACCAGGATCTCCGGCTCCCCTTCCGGGTCCACGAAGGCGTTGGTCACCGTTTCCTGGTCCAGTTCCCGGGCCGGCTGGAACTCCGGCCCGTCGCCAGGCGTGGTGGTGATGATGGGGTAGGCTTTGACGCCGAAATCGTTCAGTTTGCCGGCGTAGCGCATCGCGGCGGCCCGGCTGGGCGCCACCACCTGGGCCTTGAACCCGTTGGGACGCACCCTTTCCTTGAAGTGTCCGGCGATGTCCAGGGCAATCATCTCGATGCGCCGCTCCGCCTCGGCCACGGTCTCCCTGTTGGCGTACCGGCGGCGGATTCGCTCCCGCGCCTCCTCCGGCTGGTCTCCGAACATGGCCTCGAACAGGCGGTCCAGGGTTTCCGGCCCTTCCACGGCCAGTTCGGGCATACGCGCTTCGTAGTAGATGGGCACCGTGGCGCCGTCGGCCACCGACTGCGGTATGGTGTAGGCGTCGATCAGCGGCCCGAAGCGGCGCATAGTGCTGCGTCCGAACCCCTGGTCGATCGGCGTGCCGGTGAAGCCGACCAGCGTGGCGTTGGGCAGGGACCTGGACAGCAGCGCGCCCAGGTCGCCGTACTGGGAGCGGTGGGCCTCGTCCACCATGATGATGACGTTGTCCGAGGGATTCAGCAGGTCCAGCCTTCCGCCGGGCGTGGTCAGCGCCTCCTCGAACTTCTGGATGGTGGTCATCACCGTGCGGCTGCCGCCCTGCCTGAGGACGCTCTGGAGGTCCAGAGGAGCGGGCTGACCGGGCCGCTCCCTGCGGCGACGGTCGCGGCGCTCAGCAGGTTCGGGCCGGGACCGCTCCATCCGCTCCGGGCCGGGAAAGCCGCACCGCTCGAAGGTCCCGGCAATCTGGCGGTCCAGCTGGGTGCGGTCGGTTACCACCACGATGGTCGCGTTGGACCGCCCTGGCTCCCGGCGGATTTTCGTCGCCAGCCACAGCATGGTCAGGGACTTGCCCGACCCCTGGGTGTGCCAGACCACGCCGCCCCGCTCGGTGGGCTTGCCGCCGGTGCGGATGCGGGACAGGGCCGCCCGCACCGCCCGGTACTGCGGGTAGCGGGGCAGCTTCTTCACCAGACGCCCCCGCTCCGGCGCATAGACCACGTAGTCCCGCAGGATGTCCAACAGGGTGGCCGGAGCGAGCAGGCCGACGATGAGTTGGGCCTGTCCCCGGGGTTCCACCCCGAATTTCTGCCGTACCTCAGCCTCGGAGTAGGGCAATGTCGACTTCCACTCGAAGTAGGCGTTTTCCGGCGCGCCCAGGGCGGCGTAGGCCGCGGCGGCCCCGCAGTGAGCCACGCACAGCAGGTTGTAGTGGAACAGCTCCGGCGCGCCCCGGCTGTGCCACTCCGGCCCGGCTTCCTGGTAGCGGCGCAACTGGCGCACCGCCCGGGACTTCCACACCTCCAGCAGCGACGGCGACTTGGCCTCCAGCGCCACCAGGGGGATGCCGTTGACGAACAGGACCAGGTCGGGGATGACCAGCCGCTCGTCGTCCTCCGCGCCTTCCCGCTCGTTGCCCCGCCGCACCCGGAACTGGGTGGTGACCAGGAACTCGTTGAGGCCGCTTTCGGGGTGGTCGAAGTCGAAGAAGCGGACGGTGCGGGTGTCCCGGCCCCTTGGCCCGTCCACCGTCAGGGGCATCCCGTAGGTCAGGTACTCGTGGACTTTCTGGTTGCGAGCCATACCGGTGGCGTTGACGTTCTCCAACTCGAAGATGACCCGCTCCGCCTGGGCTTCGGTCAGCCACTCGTTGAGCCGCAGCAGGGCGGCCCGCAGCCGCCCCTTCAGCAATACCTCCCGCTCATCCCCCCGCTCCGCCGCCAGCGTTTCCCGGGGCGCGTAGGTCCAGCCCAGCCGTTCCAGCAACCGGCGGGCCGGCTCCTCGGCGTGGTTGAACTCGTTGAGCCTGGCCGGGGTGGTCATGGTCCGGCACGCCTCGCTAGCTCCGGGAAGTAAGTCCTATAGAAGCCGCGGTCCCGGGTGAGGAAGGAGTCGGCCGCGGCAATGGCGTGGGCGCCGACCAGGAAGTCGGAGATGATTCGTTGCCGGGGTCCACCGGCCCGACGGTATTGTTTCCAGCGCAGCCCGGCCTCGTAGGCGATTGACGCATTGGTTGGGGAGAGCGTCACGTCTAACTCCCGAAGCGCGTCATCCAGTTCGGCACGGCTTTCGGCACGGCTATTGAACGTCGGAACCAGCTCCGCGTACACCACGTCGCAGATGATAATGGCGCCCGCGTCGTAGGCGGCGCGCAGCCAGGCCGCCGATCTGGGCCCGTGCTGCGCGTCGGGTAGGACAACATCCAGCAGGACATTGGTATCAACGGCGGTAATCACCTGCCCCGGATTTCCTCTATGTAATCGTCGACGCTAACTCCGTCGCCGAGGGCCCCCCTGCCGAGAATTCCGTACACGCGGTCCACCGGGTGTTTCGCGGCGGTTCGCCTCTCCCGGATAGCGCGGTCGAAGGACTCCCATTCCGCATCGGTCAAGTCCATCGGCGGCAGTTTATCCGGCTCAAAGATCTTCGGAGCCGGGGGCGGAAGTATCCATGGGCCGCCGGGATGTTGACCGGCGCCGACTGCTAAGGGATCCGGATGCCCGGCCGCTTTCCAGTCGCGGTTGTCGCCGCGTTCCTTCAATTCCTGGAGGACGCGGGCCCCGGCCTCCATTGAGGCTTTCCGGTCAGGATGCCAGAAGTCAACCCTCGGGAAATCGGGTTCGTCGTTCGGCCCTCCCGCCGAGTGGTAGAAGGTAAGCATCCAACGAACTGGGTCCTTGTTGCCCATCGCGTTTTCCTCCACTCGTACAACCGGTCTAACCCAGCCGCTCCAGCAATTGGCGGGCCGGCTCCCCGGCGTGGTTGTACTCGTTGATCTCACTGGGACTTCCTATATTCATTTAGGTCTGGCCATAAATTCACCCTCACCCGCCCGGTCAGCAGCGCGTCGGCGGTGGATTCTTTAAGGCATTTTAGCATATTTGTTTCCCTGCGGCTATGTTCAATCGCCTCATCCACCCCGTCCAGCACGGCGGCGATGGCCCGCTGCTCCGCCAGGGGCGGGAGCAGGATGGGGAGGGAACTGTATTCGGCGGCATTGATGTTCGGTTGCGCGCCTACTCGCAAAATGGACGAAATCCAACTTTGATAGGAATGTGAGTGCGTGTAAATTTCAACAAACCTGGGCAGTGCAATCTTTGGGTCTGGCCGGAAACGAATCAGATAGCCGGCGAATACACACGGGCCGTCTTCGGGCCGGTAGAGATACGTTCTCCCGACACTACCACTTCGAGCGAACAACAGGTCGCCATCAAAAAGTTCGTATCCTGCGACTTTTTCGGGTTCTGCCGAGCGTGCTTCATCAGCTCGTAGGCGGCCATCGCCGGTAATGTCGGTGATTCGCACATACCGGGGTAGCCCAGGGTCAAAGGGACGCGCCGGCGCACTTGCACCATATGCCGGTGGATCACAAACCTCCCCCAACCTGACCACCTCCCAGTCCGCCGGGATGGTCCCCAGGCCCGGCGCCTCCCGCCATTCCGTGTGCCAGCCGGGAACGCCGCGGGTCAGCAGCTGGTGGCGCAGGGAGTCGCGCAGCTGTTCGGTGGCGGCGCTGACCGCTTTGGCGCCCCCGATGGCCGCGTCGATGGCGTCCAGCACGGCGGCGATGGCCCGCTGCTCCACCAAGGGCGGGAGGAGGATCTCGAAACCCCGCAGGTGCACCCATGACGTGCGGGGCATCTTGGTGCCAGTAATCCCCTGCATAGCGTACCCATGCAGTTGTTCACTCCTAAGCAAGTGGCTAGGGGGTGTCGTCAAAGTAAGGGTGTGATGATAAGCTGACATTGCAACCAGTGTAGCAGGATTGGGCTATGTCAGCAGCAATGGCAGTGCCGGCGCACCGGCGTCACGATATTTCAGACCGGGTATGGGAAGTCCTGGACCCCCTTCTCCCAGGCGGCAAGGGCAAGACGGGCCGGCCCGCCTGCGATAATCGTCTCTTTCTCAACGCCGTGTTCTGGATTTTGCGCACCGGCGCCCCCTGGCGGGACCTGCCCCCGGACTATGGGGATTGGAAGAACACCCACCGCCGCTTCTGCCGCTGGCGGGACAGAGGGGTATGGGACATGCTGCTGGATGCCCTGGTCGACGATCCTGATTTTGAATGGTTGATGATTGACGCCAGTTACATCAAGGCCCATCCCCACAGCGCCGGGGCCCAGGGCGGAAGCCAGGCCATCGCCCGCACAAAAGGGGGCTGAACACCAAACTGCATCTGGCGGTGGATGCCCACGGAATGCCGGTAAGGGTAATGGTGACCGGAGGCACGGCGGCGGACTGCACCCAAGCCTTGCCCCTGATTGAAGGCATCGAAGCGGAGTGTCTGCTGGCTGACAAAGCCTACGACACCAATGAAATCATAGCTGCGGCCTCGGAGTTGGGCATGAACCCGGTAATACCGCCCAAGAGCAATCGCCGGGAAAAGCGGGAGTATGACCGGGCGCTGTACAAGCTGCGCCACCTGGTGGAAAACGGCTTCCTGGACTTCAAGCAGTGGCGGGGGGTGGCAACCCGGTATGCCAAGAACTCCCTTTCCTACTTGGCCATCTGCCAGATTCGGGCGATGGTCATTTGGACTAAATTACTTTGACGACACCCCCTAAGGAAATAGGCATCGGCAGAATCCCGGGCTCGGACAGCGAGAATCTCTGTAGAGCACACACCATCAAATTCGGCACGAACTACTTTCCGCAGATTGGGACGGAGCTTTCCATACAGGGTATCTCCCTTGCAGAACGTAGTTTTGTAGCTGACCGAGTCGCTCGCCTTTCCGTATCCTGTAAATGACCCTCCAGAGACAATGTGCTCCAGAGCGACATACGGTTGGGAGTCGTACCCCACGGGCTTCACTTGCTCTGTGCGAAGGGAAGCCACCTCCCCCAGTCGCGCCAGCCGCCAGCCTTTGGGGACATTGTTTATGCTGGTCGCTTGCCTATGCATGCTCACCTAGAACTGACTATCTTGAATTCGATTGCACGAGCAACTGGTCAAGTGCTTTGTAGCGTCCGGCAATGATTGGACTTCTCTCAACCGAAGCCTGATTGATCCTCCAGACTTCCTTTTGACCTAGCTGATACACAAAATCCTTGTCAGGACATGCGGTAAGCATGATGGCAATATCAGGCGCCAATGGAAGCCATCCCCCCGCAGCTGCGTCGCGCTCGATGGCGACCGCACAGCTGCCGAGCAGCAACTCGGTCCCCGGCTCACGAATGACGCCAACGAGCAAGCCCGTCTCTTTGACTAAGCGCTCCATCTGGCTTCGGAGTTCGGCGGGCGAGCCAACAGCAAGTTTCGCTTTGCTGTTGTGCTTGAGCATCTCCTTGACACGTATCCATTGAGGATGCGCGTCAAACGATTTCCTGTCGGGAAAACCTAGACCTTGAGCGCGGGTTTCCGTACTGATAACGCCGTAGACCACATCCTCGTAATTCAGCTTGTCCAGTACTTGGTCAGCGTACTCCGGGATTCGTAATAGCGACGTCATAAAGAATCGCTTGCAGGCGTCTCGCTCCTCTTGGGAGAGCCCGGGATTCTCATCCTTCCTCGCAGCCTCAATGACCTTTCTAATTGCGGGACTCGCTCGGGATTCGATCCGACTGAGGCACGACTCAGCCCCCCAATTGTCCTGATTTCCTCCGTCGGAATACTGAGTGTAGAGATGCTGCTTAGTGAACAGCGATTTCGGATGTGCTTTATAAGGCTTACGTGCACGATCACTCTTCTTGTAAGCCCAGAGATATCCGCTCTCATCGGTGAAGTTCCGGAGCAGCATCTGGGGTATGTAGTGCTGACGTTTGGGTATTTGGGGCTTACTGGTCATCTTCACTCCGTTGTTGTCGCTCCTTCTCGTAAGCATTAAGCTCGTAAATCGTCAGGCCGCGTCCTTCCCGTTTGGCCTCCAGCCATTGCTTGAAGGAACGCTGGCTTTCGCCCGACTTTCGGCCTGCCAGAAAACCCTCGATGCTTAGGTCTTCGTCCAGGTCCGGCCAATGGATGCCCTGACCGGTCCCGATCAGTTCCCAGTTGTTGCGTTCCTCCGGGGTGGCGTGGACCAGGCGGGGATACCAGGAGATGGGGACCGATATAGTCCGACCATCGGAAAGCTCGGCGGTGAGAGTGTCCTCGGTCACTTCAATTGTCATTGCGTCCGGCACGCTTATTTCAGTTGTTGAAATGTACATTCCACTCCCTCAGGAATGAAGTTTGGTTCTCTTCAATGATACGCTCAATCTGGCGTAATTCGGAACTCCTCATACCTCCGCTGCTTGCCAGTGATACCGGGTCCAACCAAAACTTGGCGGTATGCCGGTCCCGGCGCACATGCACGTGAGGAGGCTCTACTCCATCAGCCGAATAGAAGAAGAAACGGTAAGGGCCTTCCCTGAATATATTCGGCATAGCGCCATCATTCTACCGGGCATACCCCAGCTCCGCCAGCAATTGGTCCATGCGGGCCACCGCCGCCTCCCGCCGCCGCTCCGCCTCCCGCAGCTGGGCCAGGGCCTCCTCCACCGGCAGTGCCGCCACCGGCTCGGTGGTGTCCACGTAGCGGCTGAGGTTCAGGTTGAAGTCGTTGCCCTCGAGCTCGGACCGGTCGGCAACGCGGGCGAAACGGGCCACATCCTCAAAGGCCCGGTACGCCTGCACTATTTTTGCGATGTGTTCCGCATCGATGTGGTTCTGGGCCTTGCCGGGCCGGAAATAACCCTCCTGGGCCGCGTCCACGAACAGCACCTTGCCGCGCCGCTCGGCGGGCTTGTCCCGGTTCAGGACGCAGACGGCCACCGGGATGCTGGCGCCGAAGAAGAGATTGGGGGCCAGGCCGATGACCGCCTCGAACAGGTCGTCCTCCACCAGGCCCCGGCGTATCTTCCCCTCGGCGCCGCCCCGGAACAGGATGCCGTGGGGCATCACCACCCCCACCGAGCCCTGGGCGTTGGTCACGCCCAGCATGTGCAGCAGGAAGGCGAAGTCGCCCCGGGTCCTGGGCGGGATGGCGCCGTAGCGGTCGAAGCGGTGGTGCGGGTCGGTGGGGGCGAAGTCGTGCCCCCAGTTCTTCAGGCTGAAGGGCGGATTGGCGATCACCCGGTCATAGGAAAGCAACCGCCCCGAAGGGTCCACCAGGCCCGGCTCGGCAATGACATCACCGGGCTCCAGCCGGGCGGAGCGCAGGTCGTGAAGCAGCAGGTTCAACTTGCCGATGGCCAGGGTGCCCCGGTTGCGCTCCTGGCCGTGCAACACCAGGTTGCGGGCGTCTCCGCCCCGCTCCCGCACGTATTGAGCGGTGTAGATCAGCATTCCGGCGGAACCGGCGGCGGGGTCGCAGATGCGCATTCCCTCCCGGGGTTCCAGCAGTTCCACGATCAGCCGTACCACCTCGCGCGGGGTGTAGAATTCGCCGCCCTTCTTGCCGGCGTCATCGGCGAACTGGTGGATGAGGTACTCGTAGGCGTCGCCCAGCACGTTGCCGACGCCAGTCCCCTCCCCGCGCAGGTTGGCGTCCCGCAGGTCCAGGTCGCTGAAGTGGTTGATCAGGCTGCGGATGATGCGCTCCCGGTTGGCCGGGCTGCCCAGCCGGGTCTCGTCGTTCCAGTTGGCGCCGGCCAGTACCCCGTCCAGCCGGGGGGTGTTGGCCTCCTCGATGGCGTGGCTGGCGATGTTCAGCGTTTCGCCCAGGTTCATGGCAGCGGCGGAGATGGCCCCCCAGCGGGCGGATTCCGGCACGAAGAACTCGTGCTCGTCCCGGTCCGCGAGGGCCGTTTCCCCGGGAACCCCCGAAGCCACCGCGTCCTGGATTTCCTCGGCGAACCGGTCGGAAAGCCGTTTCAGGAAGAGGATGGAGAAGATGTAGTTCTTGTAGTCCGCCGCGTCAATCTGCCCCCGCAGGATGTCGGCGGCCTGCCACAATTTGGACTCCAGTTCCGGTTTGGTTAGTGGCATCGGTCTCTCCTTGAATCTGCTGGGAATCTACTGGCCCTCGCCTTTGGCGACAATCGCTTGAATCACCGAATCACGCATGTTCTCCCGGCATAACCTGGCAACCTGCACCGCGGAAATGCAAGCCTCCTCTGACGCCTCCACCAACCGGACCACCAGGTCTGGCTGGCGCGGAGATGGCGGCCAGACCTCGTGACGCCCGGTTCGCGGCCCCTGACCGCATTGACCATACCGAGAAGTACGGGCGAACCAGGTGACGCTCGGGGCGCGGGCCCCGCACTACGCCGACCTCTTGTAGTTCATCCAGCCCAAGCCAACCATCAGCTGCGGGCCAAGACTTGCGCCCGGAACAGGCTATCGCCCGCCTGTTCGGACAAGCGCTCTGACTTTGCGATCGTCCTAGCGCGATGCCAGGGCTTTTCGATTGTCGGTCTGGGGCTCCTCCTCCTCTGGGATAGGGGATTATCCCTGACGATTGAACGACCCGGCGTGATGCCTTGACTATCATGACACCCGGGAGGCCAGCTGGTAAGATGGTCGTTATATCGGATTTCAATAGCTTTTTATGGCTCGGAGGGAGCCATCCTGTGCCAATCCGACCTGAAAACCAGCCGCCGAAGCGAACTCCGAAATTCCTCAAGCGCTGCTTTCGGTTTGTTAGCCAAGAGTGGCCTCACGCCGTGCGTGAATCGTTGCCGGACGAGGGCTTTGAGGAGCAGTTCCGAGATGGTTGTCTCCGGAAGTTGGCCGGGTGGTCAATCGCTCCCTCCCGTGAAATGTGGTTGGGCGCCGGACTTGAAACGTTATCGGGGACACTGCACGAGGTGGATATTGTAGCCAAAACCAACAGGACAACCGCCGTAGCCGAGTTGAAGAACCTGGGCAACGGGCCGGGTAAAAATGAGATCATCGTCTTTTACGCCAAAATCCTCGACTACTTGACTACTTGACTACTTGCTCGCCAATCCCGATTTGGCCTATGACGACATCTGTGTTAGCCTTTGTGTCACGGGCTACCTGCGACCAAAGAGGGTTGTCCGATTGCTTGGGATTGGGCATACACCCAGTAGCATCCGATATACGGCCGCTCCCAGTGCTAATCCATAACGCAATGTGGATGCAAGCGGAGTTGAATCGCGGGGCGCCTGGGAATATCAAGGAACTGCTCCAACTGTCCAGGGATATGCGGGAGGCTGCGGCCAGAGAGAGGGTGGAGCTTGACCAACGGCGAACCAGCTTTCTACGACGCCATCCAAACCAACGACAGCGCGATGCAGGTGCTCGGCGATGAAATGCTCCGCGCCATAGCTCCAGAAATGGTACAGACTGTCCGACATCCTGACCAAGCCCCAGGGAGGGCGCGGACGCAACGGCGACAACACGGTCCTGAACGAGGTCATCGGCTGGCAGCCCGAAATAACCATCAGCGAAGGAATCAAGACTACCTACCGCTGGATCGCCGGTGAACTGGCGAAATCTCCCCGGCGCTGGACGATGACCCGCGTATCAGTAATCATTTGGGCGGGCCGGAGGGGCCCGCCGATACCGTATATCTGGGCGCTTTTCGGCGGGAGGCGCTGGACGCGGTGGGAGGATTCGACCCCGCCCTGATCCGAAATCAGGACTATGAGCTCGACTGGCGGCTGCGGCAGAGGGGGGAAACGGTGTGGTTCGCCCCCGGGCTGGTGGCTAACTACCAGCCCCGCGGCAGCCTGTGGGCATTGGCGCGGCAGTATTTCGATTACGGGCGCTGGAAATCGGTGGTGCTGAGAGCGCATCCTTTCTCCCTGCGGGCCCGGCATCTTGCCCCGCCGCTGCTGGTGCTGGCGCTGCTGGCCTGCGCCGCTTGGGGCGTTGCCGGAGCGCCATGGGCGGCGGCGGCGCCGCTGGCTTACGCGCTGACCCTGTTGCTGTGGTCGGCGGCTCTCGGCCTGCGCCGCCGTGACCCGGCAGCCCTCCTGGTGCCGCTGGTTCTGGCGGCCATTCATCTCAGTTGGGGAATCGGCTTCCTTATCCCGGCCAGAAGAAAGGTCAAAAAACGGCAGAACCCGTCGCAAAGTCTGCCCTTACCCCCGCAATGACCGGGATATGGTATGCCCGGCGTTGCGTGAGTAGTCATCATTCCAAAGCGGAACGGAATCAGCAGAGGGGCTTGGTCCCGCAATGAAAGCTCCTTGAACCTGAAGGCCAAAGGGTTAAACTAGACGAAACCGAAGTGGTTTTCGCGCAACAAACCCTTGGAACCGGGGAAGCCCGTATGCAACTGGGGGAGACGCGCCCCAAACCCGCATCCGTCCGGTATAACGACTGGCGCCAGGTTGACGTGGAGCCGCTGGATACATTCACGCCCACCATGCCGGTCAGCGTCATTATCCCGTACTACCAAACGTCCGCCGAAACGCTGGCGAGGACCCTGGCGGCCCTGGAAGGGCAGACCTACCCGCGGGAGCGGTTCGAGGTAATAATCGTGGATGACGGGTCGGAGCCGCCCCTGGAGCCGCCCCGCCCCGCCTCGCTGGAGGTCAAGGTGGTGCGCCAGGAACGCCGCGGGTTCGGAGCCGCCAGGGCTCGCAACGCCGGCGCCCGGGCGGCGGCCCACGACATTATGCTCTTTCTCGACAGCGATATGCTGGCTGAAGCGTGCTGGGTGGCGGAGCACGCCCGCTGGCATCACGCCGTCTCCGATGCCCTGACCTTGGGATGGCAAAACTATGTCCCTGTGGATGGCATTGACGCGGAGACAATTCGGCGCCGGCCCGGGTCGTTGCGAGAGCTGTTTTCGGGCCGGCCAGTGGACCCACCCTGGACTGCCAGCCACCTGGCCAGAACCAACAACCTGACTTCACGATCTGACGACTTATTCCGGATAGTAGAAAGCGGAAACCTGGGAGTCAGCAGGATGTTTTACGAGTTGACCGGCGGGTTCGACCAGTCATTCACGCGGTGGGGGATGGAGGACACCGAGTTCGGCTACCGAGCTTATACCCGCGGCGGACTGCTGGTTCCGGTACCGGGCGCCCTGGCCTGGCATCAGGGCCCCTGGCAGGAGAATAGAGAGAGCAAGGGCCGGAGTATCCAGCTCCAACGTCGGAAGGCGGCGCACTTCATCGCCCACCCCGGGTTCCGCGGCAAACAGCCCGGCCGAATCTTCAAGGCGCCGCAGTACGTGGTGACGATAGATGCGGGGCATAGCCCGGACGACCAAGTCATCAGCGCTGTCGTCAACATCTTGGCCGATCAGGAGCATGACTTGGTGGTGCGAGTCGAAACGTCTGCGAGTAGCGATGCCGAGCTGATGGAACGGCTCCAGGACGAGTTCGGCGCGGACCCGCGGGTGCACCTCGCTCCTTCCCGTTCCGCCCTCGACGAATTTCCGGCGTCGCCGTTCCAGGTCACGCTTCCCGCCGCCGTGTTTGCCAGGGACTTGGTGCGCCGGCTGCGCTCCCGGCTGGGGGACGCGGCCACCGCAACCGCGACTCTCCCGGACGGCAGCGCCGTGTCAATCGCCCCATCGTGGGCGCTGCATCGGGCCCGCCGTACCGGGGGCGGTCCCGCCGACTTCGGCGCGGCGCGGACGATACCCGCCCGGGCGCTGAAGCTCAGGAGCGCCGGGCCGGTGGACAATCCTTTCCAGTGGGATACTTTGCTCTGCTGGCTGCGGGACATCCGGCGCCCGTCCGATGCCTGGTCATTCCTGAAAGGCCTCGCCATCGCCCTCCGGTGGCGCGTGGCCATCCGGCGGTAGGCGGCCTGGATGACGCCCAAACCCGCCTCCGTCCGGTACAACCCTGGCCCTGGCCGAGGGGCTGGAGCTGAGCTTGGAAAAGACCAGCCCCAGCCCGCCTCCGTCCGGTACAACCACTGGCGCCAGGTGGCGGTGGAACCGCGGGACACTTTCACGCCCACCCGGCCGGTCAGCGTAATCATTCCCTGCTACCAGACGCCTGCCGAGACGCTGGAACGAACTCTTGCCGCCCTGGAAGGTCAGACCTACCCGCGGGAGATGTTCGAGGTGATAATCGTGGATGACGGGTCGGAGCCGCCGCTGTCCCGGCCGCGCGGCACCCCGCTGGACGTCAGGGTAGTGCGCCAGGAGCGCCGCGGGTTCGGGCTGGCCCGGGCGCGCAACACCGGCGCCCGGGCGGCGGCCCACGACATCCTCATCTTTCTCGACAGCGATATGCTGGTTGAAGCGGACTGGATGGCGGCCCACGCCCGCTGGCACCACGCCGTCTCCGATGCCCTGACCCTGGGAGTTTGCACCCGGGTATCGGTGGACGGCATAGACGCGGACGACGTTCGCCGCCGGGCCGGGCCGCTGGCGGAGCTACTGGTGAACCAGCCGACCGACCCGCCATTGGCTGAAGGGGAAATGCTCCGGACTAACCACCTGAATTCCAGGGCCGATGATCTGTTTCGGGCGTTAAATGGCGGAAACTTCGGCGTAAGTAAGGAGTTCTACTGGCTGGTGGGCGGGCATGACGAATCGTTTACCCGATGGGGAGGGGAAGACACTGAGTTCGGCTACCGCGCCTATACCCGTGGCGGGTTGCTGGTGCCGGTATGGGACGCTCTGGGCTGGCACCAGGGACGCTGGAACGAAGACCGAATCGCCAAGGAGCAGGCCGCCCGGCTCCAGTGCGGGAAATTAGCGCAGCTGATCGCCCACCCCGCCTTTCGCGGCAACAGCCCCGGCCGTAGCTTCGAAGTGCCACAGTACGTGGTGACCATCGACGGGAGCGGCCCGCTCGATGCGGTGGCCCGGGCCGTCGTGGACCTCCTGGCCGACCGGGTGCATGACCTGGTGGTCCGAGTCGAGACGCCCGCGCGGGACGAGGGGCCGCGATTGCAGTATCTCCGGGAGATGTTCGGGCCGGACCCGAGGGTGCGATTGGCTCCCACCCGCCTCGCCCTTGACGAGTTTCCCGCGTCGCCCTTCCACGTAACGCTTCCCGCCGGCGTCGTGTTTGTCCGGGGCTTAGTGCATCGTCTGCGGGCCCGGCTGGGCAACGCGGTCAGCGCAACCTCGACTCTCCCCGATGGCAGTGTGGTAGCCATCACGCGAGCGTGGGCGCTGCATCGGGCGCGCCGCGCCGGGGGCGTCCCGGCCAACTTTGGCGAGGCCAGGGCCATACCCGCCACCAGGCTAAAGCTCAAACCCTCCAGGCCGGCGGGCGACTTTGGGGAGCCGACGGGCTATCCGGCAAAACAGGACATCCTGCGCGACCGGGTAGGGGATACCCGCAGCCCCACCGAGGCATGGGTGCTGCTGCAATGGCTGGCTGGCCGGGTTTGGTGGAGGGCGGCGCTGCAGCGGCGGGTGGTTTGGTGGCAACTCCAACGCTGGGGCAAGTTGTGGCTCAACCGGTGATTGGAGCGACTCCGGTGCGGGCCCGCTTGCTCAACTTGCGCAACCGAATGCGGGAGCGGCATGGCCGCCGCTGGGCCTGGTTCTTCCTGAAGCGATTGGTCGTCGAGGGTTGGCGGCGGTCGCCCTACCGGGAGCGGGTGGTTTGTTGGCAGCTCCGAAACTCGCTGCGGAGTCGCTGGATCCGGGCCAACTCGCTGCGGGCGGTAACGGCGCCGGGCGAATTGGCGCCGTCCTTTGACCTGCGGGCTTACAACCCGGTCGGGTGGCGGCGCGACCCTGGCAGCGAGACGGCGGCGCTGGGGCAGGTCGAGAAGCTGCCGTCCGGGGTTCAGGCGCACCGGGTCATTTCCCGGCGCAATCTCCGGCGACTTCGCCAGGTTCACCGCCTGGAGGACGTGGCCGCGTTCCACCCCGACGCCGGGCGGCGGGCCGGCGAGCTGGCCCGCCTGGCCGCCGCCGGAGTGGTGGTCCATCTGGCCGACGCCGATGAACGCCTGCGGCCCCTACTGGGCGATGAGCTTTACCGGCTGATGACCTCCGACCTGACCGGCATTGACGCTCACGCCCGCGAGTTGCTCAGCATCAGGATGCGCCGCGCCGCTTTGCGGGAACATTCGTCGTGGGCTCGCGCCCGGCGGCAGGGGCTGGAGGGTCTGCCCCTGGTGTCCGTTCTGCTGGCAACCAGGCGGCCCGAGTTCTTGCCGTACGCCCTGGACAGTGTGGCGCGACAGACCTATCCCAACCTCGAGCTGGTGCTGGCGTTGCACGGCGAGGGCTTTGCGGAGGCCGGGGGGCGCATTGCCCAATTGCCCTGTCCAGTGAAGGCGCTGCCAATGCCCGAAAGTGCGTCGCTGGGCGCCGTGCTGAACGCGGCCACCAGGGCATCGAGCGGGAGGCTGCTGACCAAGATGGACGACGATGACGTGTACGGCGCCGACCACCTGTGGGACCTGGTGCTGGCGCGGGAGTACTCGGGCGCGCACCTGGTGGGCAAGTTCCACGAGTTCGTCTATCTGGCGGCATCGGACCAGACCGTTTACCAGCGCCACGAGGGGAACGAATGCTATCCGACCGGGAGTCTGGACGGGGGCACGATGCTGATTTCCCGTCAGGACCTGGCCCGCGCCGGCGGCTGGCGGCCGGCGCCACGACACGTGGATGAGGCGCTGTGGCAGGACGTTATTCGGGCCGGCGGGCGGCTTTACCGGACCCACGGCGCGGGTTTCATGCTGGTGCGGCACGGCCAACGCCACACCTGGGATATGCCGGACGACTATTTCCTCGCGCAGGCCTACCGGGTCAGGGCCGGCTGGAACCCGGCTTTGGCCGGAATTGACGATCTGAAACTGCCGCATCCGGCGCTGGATTGGGCGCCGAGCGGACGCGCCGGAACGCCGGAAGCATTCAGGAACTTTAATTCAGGAACTTTCCAAAATAGATGCTGCCAACCTTGACTTTTCCGAATCAATCCTGTCATTCTGGGCGGAGGCAAAATCTCCCCCCTGACCACGCGAGCTTTCATTGCGCTCAAGCGTAGCGGATATTGGCGCGTCTTGAAATGATGTATCCGGAAGACAGTATGCACCTTGGCATTCGGAACTGGACATAACAATGAGACGCGAAAATGACCTGGCGGTTCTCATCACCGGCGCTGCCGGCTTCGGCGGCTCCGCGTTGACCCGGGCATTACTGGCTCGGGGCTATCGTGTAACCGGCCTGGATACCACGCCGCCCGGCCACGCTGAGCTTCTGCGTCAGGAGTTGTCCAATCCCGGATTTCGTTATCTGTGGAAGAGCATTCAGGACATCCAGCCCGAAGACGTGACAGGCCATCAGATAGTAGCGCATCTGGCGGCGCAGCCGGATACGCCACTGGCTTTCGAGTCGCCCCGCTACACGGTGATGCAGAACATCGAAGGCACCGTCTCGTTGCTGGAGGCGGTGCGCCGGGCGGACGGTGTATCCAAATTGATGTTCGCGGCGTCTGGCAACCAGTTCGGGCGCGCCCGATACCTGCCGATTGACGAAGACCATCCGTTGACCCCGCACAATCCCTACGGATTCTCCAAGGCTGCGGCCGAGATGGCATTATGGGCTTGGCGCCTGGCCTACGGTGTGCCGTCAATTGTTATGGGGACCGGCGTTGTGATTGGCCCCCATATGCGACGGGAGGTCTTCATCTTCAAATGGCTGTGTAACGCCCTGCAAGGAAAGCCCATCGTGGTCGAGGGCGGGACGCAGACTCGCGACCTGGCGTTCATTGGCGACGTGGTGGAGGCGTGGCTGCTGGCAATTGAAGCTCCAGCAGAAAAAGTCGTCGGACAAAAATTCTTCGTCGGTTCCGGCGAAGAGATTACTATCGATGCGCTGGCGGAAATTTGCCGGGAGACCGCCGGGAGCGGCGTCCCCATTGAACACGCAGGATACCGTCCCGGAGAAGCAGGCCAACGCGAGGCCTTCAGTACCGACAAGGCCCGGAGGGTGCTGGGCTATGCTCCCAAAGTCTCGACCAGAGAAGCTATAGCGCAAACCGCCGAGTGGATGCGAAACTCGCTTGGTGGCTGTGGGGTTCCTCTCTACTGCGCCTGGTGATTCTGAGCTCAGAAATGAGCTCATTGAGGTAATGATGTGGCGGTGGATACTTGCCGGGCGTACCGGCGGGTCCCCGCCCGGCAAAACCGGTCTTCGGCCGGCGATTTCCCCAAACGGTATGGATGGTCTGACGCCAGGTCGGGAAAACGCGCCGGAAGTCGCCGCGGTTAAGCGGGCTGGTAAACCGGGGTAACCGTATGTCAATCCGTAGCCGGAAGATAGCCGCCCTCGCTTCAGCGCCGCTTCACAGCCGTGGCATTGCCGGGGACATCGCGGGCGCGTTGTTGCGCCGGCAATTCACCAGGGCGCGGCGCATGGCGCGCACCGTGGCGCGGACTCCCGACACCGGCGCGGAGAAAATCATCTCCCATCGGTATAAGTATCTCTGGCTCTGCAACCCCAAGGTGGCGTCGCGGAGCATCATAGCCGCATTGCGCTGCGCCGACCCCGACGCTGAAATCATCTACAACCAGAGCGTTTCCGATATTTACACGCGGTATCCGGAGGTGAAAGACTACTATAGCTTCGCCTTCATCCGGCATCCTTTCGACCGGGCGCTGTCGTTATACTCGGAAATTCATTTCTCTCCGGAGCGATACCAGGGAGCGCAGCGCCAGCACAAGAGGGAGAAACGACAGGGCTTCTTCGACCGGTGCTATGGGCTGGCGGAGGCCGGCAGTTTCGACGATTATTGCCGGTGGCTGAACACGCCCTACGGCTCGGATGCCTTCGCCGACCGGCACTATTTGTCGCAGCGCCTCCTCATCTGCCTGGATGACGGACGCCGGCCCGATTTCATCGGCCGCCTGGAAAACATCGACGAGGACTTGCCGCAAGTCGCCCAGTGTGTGGGTATGCCGAAGCCGGAGCTGCCGATGCTGAACACGATGACGGGATGGCAGGCGGAGACGCCGGACGCGCTGGAAACCGCTAGAGCGTCCGGGCGCGCTTGCCTGACCGACCGGAACCGGGCGTTGCTGAGTACCCGTTATGCCGCCGACCTGGAGCTGGGCGGCTACTCGCCGGACTGGCGCGGCTGACGCCAGTCATGGAGCAGTGGAGGACACCGAATCATAGTGCACCAGCCTGAGTCCATATTTTTGCGGGGCAATCGCATTCTCACTTGCGCCACCGTCATTCCGGCGAAAACCGGAATTCAAAGGACGCAAAGTTAAAGAATCAGGAAAGGATTCGGCAGTTTCAATTACTGAATTCCCGCCGGGCAGTGGAGACGCAGCAGAGACCCGCTGGAGCTGGCCGGGGGCCGGCCCGGCAGGTATGTTGCCGGTCTGGGCCTCCATGTGCTGGACGACCTCGGTTACCGTCTCGGCGCAGGGCCCGGTTATTAACCGGGCCCTGCAATCCATGCCCCCCGCGTCTGCTTGCAATGAGTGTACTGCCGCCATGTCATTGAGCCGGGAATTAATGTAGATGGCAGCAGGGAACCGGGTGAAATCCCTGCTGGCGCGGGCGCTCCCGGCTTCGGAGCGGCGCGTGGGGCGGCAGAGCTTCTGGATGGGCGCCGCGCTGGCGGTTCAAGTGGTGAGCGGATTGGCAACGGTGAGCCTGACCGCCCGGATTCTCGGCGTGGAAGGGTTGGGTATCCTGGCGGTCATCACCGCCTTTACCAGTCTCATCTACGGATTTGCCGCTTTTCCGGGCGACGCAGTCATTACCGCCTTTGTAACCCGGGCCGTGGCCGAGGGGCGACCCGAAGAGGGGGCTAGCGTATTTCGTTTCTCGCTGGTGGCCTCGCTGGGGCTGGCGCTCCTGGCCTACGGCGTGATTGCCGTCCTCGCCCTTACTGCCGGACACCTGCTGAACATCGGCCAGGACACCAGGGACATCATCTTCCTGTTCGGTGTTTGCGGCGTCTTGATGTCAATGAACCGAACTTCGCTGGCGACGCTGCGGTTGGCCGACCGGGTGCAACTCAACCTGCTGTTCACGGTCGCCAACGGCGCAACCGGCGCCGGTCTGCTGCTGGCAGTGTGGCTGACGGGAGGCGGACTGACCGAAGTGGTTTTGACGCAGATTGCCGCGGCCGCAGTGAGCGGGCTGGGGCTGTTCACCTCCGCAGTTCGGTGTGCGCCGCTGGCGGGACTGGGCGGCTCCCTCCGTTTGGCATCGTTCAAAATCCCGCCGGACGTGATGCGATTTCACGCCGCAGGGTACTGGCGGGAAATCGTAACGACATTGGTTGATAATATGGACGTTATCCTGCTGGCGCAGTTCACTGGAGCCGCCGACGTGGGGTTGTACCGCGCCGCGCGCCGGATTGTGGACATGGCCCGACGCCCTGTCACGTTGATACCCAATGGGGCGCAGCCTGAATACAGTAGGCAATGGTACTCGGGTCAAGGGGCGGCGTTACGCCGCACCGTGCTCCGCATGACCATTCTGTCAATGACGCTGGCCGCTATCGGATTCGGGCTGCTGGCCGTCTTTCACCAACCGGTAATCCGGCTCTTCCTGGGAGACGCCTTCTCCGGCGCGGCCCCGCTGCTGCTGATAATGCTCCTGGGCGCCCTCCCCTTTGCCGCCGCCTTCACCATGCTTCCCAGCGCCGTGGGGCGAGCCTGGCCGCCGGTGCTGACCGGGTTGGCGGGACTGGCGGTCTTCCTCGCCGCCATGGCCTGGCTGGCGCCGGAATACGGCGCGGCAGGGGCTGCCTGGGCCAGAACGTTGTCTGCCTTGGCCGCTTTCCTGGTCATAATCCCCTTTGCCGCTCTGGTACTGCGCCAGAGCTACCGGCTGCGCCGCCCCGGGGCGGCGCAGTAGCCGCAGTCGCGGGATAAGGGCCTCCTGCGCCCGGCGCCCCGGCGCGGCGTCCGGGCTGCGGACTATTTTGCCCCCTTCCCCCGAGCTTGGCGGACGGGATGTTGCGCTGGCCCGGTAAAATGCCGGCTGGCTGCTCCGGGCGTCGGGAATGGGGCCGCTCAACGACCTGGTCCGCAGCCCGCGCCCGTAACTCAACCGCCAGTTTGTGGGCTTGCGGTTCGCGAATGCACGAGAATTTACCAGGGTTCAAATGGAATAGGACTTACGCAGTTGGATTAAGCAGGTACAGGGGATGGGCGAGGTAGTCTTGAAGGGTCTGAGGGATGATATTCGTCCTGGCCCCGCCAATGGCCCCGCCGGCCTTCCGACGGAATCGCCACCTTTTCCAGCGCCACGTTGCCCGGCCCGGCAGGGTTGATCGGCCGGTTGCGGGGCCATCGGCGCCGCCAGTACCAGCCCTTGTCCTGCACCGCTTCTGCTACAGCTTCTGTTGCACCACTGTTGGCGTTTCATACCCTTTGTCCACCGGGAGGTCCTTCCCGTGGGCGGCCTGCACCGCCAGCTGGTCGCAACGCTCGTTCTCAACGTCTCCCGCGTGCCCCCGCACCCATCGAAACTCGACCTCGTGAGTCTCGCACAGGTCGAGCAGCCGGCCCCACAAGTCCGGGTTGACCGCCTGCCCCCGCTTGTTGCGCATCCAGCCGTTGCCTCGCCAACGCTTGGCCCAGCCCTTCTCGATACCCTCTACCACGTACTGCGAATCACTATACAGGGTAACGCGGCAGCTTTGGTTCAAGGCCGCCAGTCCCTTGATCGGCCCCATCAACTCCATACGGTTATTGGTGGTGCGGCGGTAGCCTCGGCTGAGTTCGCGGCGATGCTCCCCGTAAATCAACACAACGCCGTACCCGCCCGGGCCCGGGTTGCCGGTGCAGGCTCCGTCGGTGTAGATAATGACGTGTTTTGGTTGGGTCATGCCGTAATGACTACAGACCTAATCTATGATCAAGTAGAATTGGCGGCTTTAACTATATTGGCTGATTCCAATTGAAAGCCAGCTTGCATGAGGTGATCACATAACTTTGTTATGGTCTCTTTCACGTGAGATTGAAATTGAATGCGGAGAATGCCGCTCGCATCGGATGGTATTTCAAGGTCCCCCTTCATTAGTATAGCTACGTTTTGCCGGCCAATCGCCGACATCAGCATTCCCATTTCCAAGACTACGTTTTGCCTAGCGCGAGGCTTCGCTTTTTTTAGGACCGTCCGCACTTAAATAACCCATGTCATCCGGGGTTAGCAAGACGATACCAAACCGAATACGGTCAGCTCCTGGACCGATCTCTTTCTCAAGCGCCTCTATTATTGTCAAACTACCTCCGCTGGTGTTGGTGAGAACGAAAGGTTCGAGACCCAGTTGGAGCAACGCTAGTTGCAACTCTGTCCGAACCTCGTTGTCATGCCCATGAACGACGAAGATCCTATTTTGTTCCGGTTCAGTGGGGCCGAGGTCAGGTGTAGTACCGGGAGATAATGAGATCACTAGACTATTTGGTGAAGAGGTCTGCGAACCGGAAGTTGTAAAATTAGCCTTTGAGGTTTGAGACAGTGCGTCGTCAACCTGACTCTTGTTGTTGCCTTGGACGTAGTATGTCCCTTTATCATAGACGCTGACCGACACGCCACTGAACCCTGGGCCGTTGATTTTTAGTTGAGTACCCGTTTCGTTGGGCAATCTCTTCTCTTCGGTAACCACAAAACCAACCTTTTGAAGGCGAACCCGAGCCTCGTCAATTGTCATCAGTGCAACTCCTGTTACGCAGGTAGTCAACTAGCGTAACCGAAGCCCGATGACTGGTCAACAACGCGAAGTAAGGCCTTATTCAATTAGCCAAAAGCGCGGCGTGACTCCCATGAGTCAATAGATTGCCGGGCCCGTCCCAATGGCCCTACCCGCTCCACAAATTCCCGGTGAGAGGTCAGCAGGGGCAACCGACCCTCCGGGAATGGTGGCGGCGGTGGAACCGGAACTCGGGGACGCACCGGCAAGGAGCAGGTGCAGGCCGAGGAGACGGAGGAGATGGAGGTGTACCGGGGGTGTCTCAAGACCACCGTGGTCTCCCTGAACCGGGACGACGGGGCGATTGCCGACATCCAGGCCTGGACCAAACCACCAATCCCCGGCGCTGACAGGCTCCGCCGGTTCCCTTGATGGACGGCGGGGCCCCATTGCGTTTGCAACACTATAACTGTAAAGAAGGGAAGTCATGAAGCCCACCGGATTCATCGACACCTTCAAGGACGCTATCGCCGGCAAGGTGGGAAGTCCTGCCCGCCCCGGTACCGGCCCTCGGAAAACCGACAGCGGCTGCCCCACCTGCTCCGCAACCTCCTGGGAGCGCAGGCCGACGCCATCCGGGGCGCCGCCGTCGTCGGCGAGATGGTCGCTGGCAAGTCCTTCATCGGCGCGGCGGCGGCCCACGCTGTCGGCTTCCGGAGGATATTGATTCTCTGCCCGCCGCACCTGACCAGGAAGTGGCAGCGGGAGGCGGAGCAGACGGCCCCCCTGGCCCGGGCGTCCAGCGTCGCCTCCATCACCGACCTGGAGCGGCTGCGCCGCTCCGCCGGCTCCGACCTCCTGTTCGCGGTGATGCGCCGGGAGCGGGCCAAGCTCTCCCATTGCTGGCAGCCCGCCGTCATCTGAAGGTGGGCCACCGAAAACGGTCGCTTGGTGCGGGACGACGAAACCGGGGAACCCTTCCGGGTAGCCTGCCGCCTCACCTGCTACGGCCAGGGGACGGACAAGGATGGCGTTCCCCTCAGCGACGCCGAGCTGCGCCGCCGCAAGCGCGACTGCGCCCGTTGCGGCAGCCCCGGTGGCCGGCCGCCGGCTCCGGCCCTCGGCGCTACCCGTTGGTGGATTACGTGAAAAACCGGATGCGGGGCTTCCTCGACCTGCTGGTCGGTGATGGGTCCATGAATACAAAGGGCGCGATTCCGCCCTGGGCATCGCCGCCGGGGTCCTGGCCGACGTGATTGGCAGGTCCCCAGCTTGTTCGGGACCCTGATGGGCGGCTATTCCTCCACCCTGTTCCACCTGCTCTACCGGTTCAGCCCGGAACTGCGCGCCTACTTCGCCCACTCCGAAGAGGGCTGCTGAGTACAGCGCTACGGCTTCCTGGAGCGGACGGTGCGCTACTCCGACCTGGCGGTGGAGGGGGCGCCCGAGGACGGGCTGGTCGCCTACGGCGACGACGGGGACGACCTGAGGCTGACCCAGGCCCGGCAGATCGTCAGCGGGGACGCCCAGGCCGCCGCTGGGGAATCGCCGGTGGACGACGGCTGGGTGGATTTTGCGGCGGGAGACCGGAGCGAGGCTGCCTTCCTCCGGCGGTATGCACCGCTGCCGGAGGCGGAGTGGTACCGGAGCGACCATTATACGGTGTATGCCTGGCTACTCCGGGACCGGCACGTGGTGGGCCAGGGCCGGGGCGGTGAACTGGAACGAGGGGCGGCACTCCCGGCTGTGGGACCAGTTGAAGCGGTTGCAACGGCGGGCCAAGGGGTATAGCAAAAGCCTGCGGATGCTGTGGGATTCCCTGGCCTTGGTCTGCCGGCGCTTGGGGCTGATTTAATACCAACAAACATTGAGAATACCGGGGTCTCCATACCCGCGAGGATATACCAATTATCAGGGACTCACGAAGGCTTTCCTCCGCCAGTCTCCACTGTGGACATTCACCCATTCCCAGGTGATTTCCCGGCTCCGGGTCTGTTCCAGCGGGATCTCCCACAGTTCCCGGTTGGCCACCGGCTGACGCCGGCTGTCCCGCCAGTTGTTGCGCCGCCAGCCGGGTATCCAGTTTTGATTGAAGGCGTTGCTCACGTATTCGGAGTCGGAGCGGACGGTGATGGCGTCTTTGGCCCAGTCGGGGATGGAGTTCACCACCCGCAGGGCTTCGATGACAGCGGAGAGTTCCATCCGGTTGTTGGTGGTCTGGGGGGCTCCTCCGGTGACGTTGGTCATCCGGTCCCCGTGGCGTTCGATGCTGGCGGCGAATCAGTGTGGATGACGATGGGAGTGGTCATTTTGGCTTCCTCCTTCTGCTCGGTTGCGGCTGGCCCGGATTGGTTGACGGCCGGGGGCGCCGGTGTCAACGTGGCGCCCCTCGGCTGTTTCCGGCCGGACTGGTCCCGGGATGGCGGGCTGATTTGGTCCACGTGCGTGGGCGGGCGCGAGAGCGGAGTCACTGGCGTTGGGGGTGTGGTTGGCATCCAACCTCGAGTTCGATATTCGGGCGCCAGTCCGCCGGTGGCGGCCGCCGCCAGCTCGCGCCGGCGGTTGGGGGGGAGGGCAGGGCGGCCAGCTGTTCGGCGATGGTTCGGATGCCGATCCCCAGGATAGTCTGACGCTCGGTGTCGCGGTCCGTCAGGGCTGCTTGGTGCAGTGTGAACCACCATCTCCGCACAATTCGCTCTTGCTGTACTGTCTCTTGAGACCAGACCAGCCACTGCGCCGGGGTGGTCGCGCGCTGGTAGCGCGTCCATATGGTTTCCTGCTGGTCGTTGGCAACTGTGGTGTGGTTCCCTGGCTGGACTGCTCGGGGGCGCTCCTTGCTCTGGTGGGGAAATCGGGGGCCGGGATAAGGGCCCGGTGGCCGGTTGGGTGCCGTGGCGGTTGGCTCGGTATCTGAAATCGGTGGCAGTTCTCTCCGGTATATTCAGCGCGGCGAGCTTTGCGAGGTTACACCTGTCCGGCGCTCTGGAGCGAAAACCCTTTCATATTGTATCCAGTCGGCAATATGGGACGACCGGGCGGGCATATTGTACTCCGGCGGTAATATGGGGTGCGGACGAGCTAGCAATGAACCGGGTGGCCTGGTGGTTCAATTCATTCGGGACTGGTCCGGTGAAGCTCTGCCGGGCAGCCACTTCGTGTCGTTCTCCGTACCTGTACCCTCCATCTTTCAGCTGGGCGATCCTCTCCCGAGGCGAGTGCAATCGGGCCATGCTTCAATGCTTGCGGGAAAAAGGGGGAATGCCGGATATTCTCTCCCGTGCTCCTTTTCCGGCGTCCATTGTAGCAGATCTGGAGGTGGGGGAAATCTGGATGGTTGAGCGCCCGGTGGGGCGGCGTTCGGCCAGGTATCTTTCCGCCAGCCAAGCAGATCGCCCCTCGGGTCTGAGCCGGCTGCAGCCAGGATCAGCTGGCTGGCGGCGGGGTTTTCAGGACGCTTCCGTCTCCCGGTTTGCCGCGGGCGTCGGGCTCCAGGTCAGTTGCTGTCGGACGTTCCGCACCGTTACGGTTTTCTCCCGGCTCTGGGTCCGGGGTCAGAACCGGTCGCGGAGCTGTTCCAGCTCCGCCCGGAACGCGGCTTCCTGGCCTTTCCGGATGTGTTTGTGCTGGATCAAGCAGTGGTCCTGGTAGTCCGATTCGCTGGCTTCGTCGTCCGCTCCGGTCCAGTCCCAGTGGGCGTCGTACATCCGGGAGGCCAGGTCCTCCGGTACTCCCTGCCCGGTGATCCATATATTTTCCTCGTACCGCTCCCCGTGGCAGTAGAGTTCCAGGGGCGCCAGGATGCGGCGCCGGGTTCCGTCGGGTTCCCGGACAATCAGATGGGTTGGGGCATTACTGTCGCCGGTTGCAGCACGGGTCTGGCGCTGAGGGCGAGTATCTGGTTGGGGAGGAATCCGATGCTCAGCCCGGCCCGGTCGGGAAGGGGTTCGGTGGGGACCTCCTTCCCGTTGACGGTCGCCGGTACGGGATAGTGGGCCAGCAGTTGCTGGATGAAGCGCTCGGCCGGTTGTTGTCGCATCGGGCCGGCGGGGGCGTGGGCGCGGTGGTAGGCGCTCTCAACCTGCCGGCCGTTGGCGCCGATGCCCAGGCGCCCGTCGGCGCTGGTCACGGTTATGTCCGAGGCTTTTACCTCGGGGCGGTGGCGTAGCAGGTTGTGCGCGGGGCGGAAGCCTGCGGGCTCGTTGGCGGTTCATCGGGTTTGCTCCTTCATCGGGTTTGAGCGGTGGTTCGGGGGAGTCCGGGGACGCGCTGGAGGGATTGGCGGTCAGCGGCCTCGCCGCTGGTGGAAGTACAGCTGGTTGTGGATGCCGGTCCACCGGGGCAGCGCGATAGTGTTGGTTATCGTCCAGTTCCAGTCATAGTTCCTGGTGAAACCTATTGTCTCCGGTGCAGCCGTTCTCCGCTTCGCCGGCATAGACCGGGTTTTCTCCCTGAAACCGTTGCAGGAACTGGCCGGCCATCGGATCGGCGTAGGGCGGCCCGCAGAGGAAGAGGGTGTGGTGGCGCCATTCCGCGTCAAATCGGGGGGCTTCCGGTTGGGGCGCGGCTCCCGCCGGGAACCAGGAGCCCACCGGCGTCTGGGCGCCCCGGCAGCGATGATACCGGTTGTTTCCCGTCTCCACCGGGTTCCGGTCCAGGGCGGTTACCCGGGCGCCCCGGCGGTGCAGCAGTGCGGCCCAGTAGCCGGTTCCGGCGCCGATTTCCAGGCTCGGGCTGCGGGCGGCCAGGCCCTGGCGGCGCTGGCTCGGTGGGTATGGCCCGGCTGTAGCGGTGGCTGAGACGCGCCGGGTCTGGCAGTGTTCCAGGGGATTGGTCTGCCGCCAGGCTTGCAGCGGGGGGCTGAAGAGCGGGGCGGGTTGACTCGGGTTCTCCATGTTCCGACTCCTTTGCTCAGCGGCGGGCGGCACGCTTCGGCTTCCGGGTCGGTGGTTCCCGGGCTGCCCCTCTCTTCTCTTTTTACGGCAAGCGGGGCGGTTTTTATGATTTTCCCGGTTTTCCGGCGACGGTTCTCTGTGGGTGTGGTGAGGAACGAGTTTTCCTCCTCCTTGGGTGTTGGGATTGCTCGGGAATTCTCTGTATCCTCTATCTCTTGGGCCCTGGGGTTGTTGGGCCAAGCTCTGGAAAGCCGGGAAACCGGGAAACTGAACAGCAGGGTTGTTTTTTCATCAGGCGGGCGGGGTCTTGAACTGTATTGCTGTTGAGGGCGTGAGGCAGTGGGTCGGGAGACCGGGAGAAAGGGAGGCAGCGCCGCTGGTTCTTTGAAAGAGGTTCTCCGGGGGTGGCTCCCCGGCAGCCCGGCAGCCGGGAGGGCCTGGGTTCCGGGTAGGCCCGGGCCCACTGATAGCGCTCGTCAGAGGGTTCCTTCCAGGTGGCGGAGGCATCTGATTCTGGCAGGCCAGGCTGTCGGGGGCGGCGTTCCCTGGGGGGCCAGCCGGCGAGGTCCGGGGTCAGGGTGATGTCGGGATAGAACATCCCGCCATGGTAGTCGGCGGAGAAGCCGATGGGCTTGGCGTTGGTCCAGTTCGTTGTGGGTTGCCTGGGGCCGTGGGAGGACGCAGTCCCTGGCGATGTTGGCGCGGTACTGGTCGCTGCGGGCCTGGCCCTGGGGGGAGGGGGGATTCTGGTGGAGAGGAAGACGCGGAGGGCGTGCTTGACCTTGCCGGCGTTGGGGCCAGCCTCTACCATGCCGTCGCAGACCTGGTCGAAGAGAGCGACGGAGCCGTTGACTTCGTCGACCCGGTCGAGGGACATGATGGTGTCGCGGCCGCCGAAGCGATGGGCCGGGCGGGTGATGACGGAAGTTTCGCCGTGGGCGAAGGTGTCCTGGAAGGACTGGGCAGGTGGGGCAGGATCGCCTCCCTGAGGGCGGAGCCGGTGGCCTCGGAGAGGGGCATGGCGGTGGGCATGCGGTTGCCGGCGCTGCTGGCGGGTTGGGGCATGGCCTGGGTGGTGTCGACCTCGATGGAGCCTTCGGCGTTGATGACGATGCCGTTGATCTTGACCTGTACCATTGAGAGTACCTCCTGAAGAGTTTGGGTGTGTGGGGTATAAGCTGACTTTGGTCAGCCTTGGGGTCCGGGGGGTTGCTGAGGCTCTGGGGCTGGTGGCTTGGTTCCCCTGGGGGTGTGGGCTTGGTGTGGAAGTAACTTCCCACCAGGGGGCCGTGATGCAGGGCAGCCAGGATGAGCGAAGAACCGGGGAAGCTCCTTTGGGGAAGGAGACAGAGCAGGGAGTCGTGGGGCGACTGGAGATCCCTGGCGGCTGTGTTCCAAGCGTGTTGGGAGTTCCCCGGACCTTGCCTGTAACCCGGGAAATTACGTGGGGGGAGGAGGAGTTGGTGGAGTACGGGGAACCGGGGGCTCCAGCGGGGTCCCGGGAAAAGAGATTTTTGAGAGGGTGAGGAGGGGGTTGTTCCGAGTGATAGAGAATGGTTGGAGAAAGGCAGTAAAAGGCGGCGAGGGTCGTGGCTAAAATGGTTCTCTACTGTGTTGCCCTGCTGGACCAACTGAGTAAAGGCTGATATTGAGGTTGCCGGGTTCAGTGAGGTGAGTTGTGTCGTGTCGGAGAGGTTTGCGGGGCGGGTTATTGAGAAAGTCGGCGAGACGCTGTATGCGATAATGAGCATGATTGTGAAGGCTGTTAGTCTGCTCCGGATGTAGCCCGGGTGCTAGGCGCGCAGCCACGAGCCCGGTGTCTCCAGGGGGGTCATTTTGTTGCTTGTTTCTGTTTCTTTACTTCGAGGTCGGCCGGCTGTAGACCGGTTTCCTGGTACAACCAGTGGGTGAGGCTCAGGACTGGAGGCCGTTCGGTAAAACGGGGTTCGGTGGCGGTGGCGATGTCCGGTCGTTCGAAGTCTGGTTCTATGCAATGTGAATAGAGGAAGGATTCCAACTGCCGCCGGGGGCGTGCGGGTATTTTCTCAATACCGCCCTCCGGCCAGAGCCAGTTCTTTTCTCCTTCTCCTTCCAGTTCGCATTGTAGGTACTGCAGGGCTTCGTTGAGGACTGCGACTGGTACGGGGCCTATAATGGGGTCACAGTGCGGGGGCATGGGGAAGTTATAGCGGACCTCCAGTCCTCTGCTCTCCAGGAGCTTTTCGATGGTCTCTGCGCTGAGTTCCAGTTGGAATTTGGTTTGATCCAATTCCAGGGGATCCTGGATCAGCAGGTCGGCGATCAGGCCGATGACGTTTCTCAGTCCCTGCTGGGCGTCGGGTGGCGACACGGTGATGTTTACGGGGTAGGTGGGGGGAGGGGGGGCTGCCTGGTTCAATGTTGTCTCCTTGGTGTGTGATTTTGAGGTATAGGTTAGCGTGAGTCGCGTCTGGCCGTCTACGCCGGCCTGCTGGAGATGCTGACTGCGCTTGCGGTGGCAGCAGGGGGAGGTGGGTTGGCTCCATCGTTGTGTGGCGGAGCGCTGTGTGGTGGGGCCGGTGGTAGGAGCAGAGTGTTCCGTTTCGGCATTCGATGCTGAAGTGGGGGCATTGGTGGGGTCCGAGGACGACGCGGGTGGTCTCTCGGGGTTTCGGCTCGGGGAAGGTGTGCTTGAGCTGTTCTTGGAGCAGCTGTTGACCGGCTGCGGAGTTGAAGAAGTCTTGGAGGCGCAGCAGGCGCTCCTTGTCCTGGCGGCGGATGCGAGAGAGGGGGGTGCTGCCCTTGGTCGTTGGGTTGGGGTTGGCGCCGGGCTGCTGGTTCCTGGAAGGCAACTTTTTTGAATTGGTTTCTGGGGTCGAGGTTGGCGCGGCCGCCGGAGCCCTGAACCGGCGGAGTGAATTTGCCGCAATGGGGACAGGGGTGGGACTCGGCCCCGCACTGGCTGCAGGCCAGGACCTGGTGGAGTTGGTTGCTGACGTTGGTCCGGGTTTTGGGTCCCCAGGCGTGGCGGCAGAGGGCGGGGTTGCTGGTGGCGTCCTGGGGTTGGGTGCGCCGGTGGAGGGCGCGGACCTGGCTATGGTTCGGCGGGACGGGACGGGATTGATGGGGTCGACGGGGGCGTTGGGGCATGGGTTGTTTGGGTGCCTCAGGCTGTTGGCTTTCTGGAGACTGGTCTCATTGCAGCAGGTTGAGGAGCTTTGGGGGAATGTTTGACGGGGAGGAGTTTAGTGAAGGTTGAGGCGGAAATTGGGAAGTTGGTCGGTTTACATAGTGTCCTTTTTGGGCGAACCAACTCCGGCACGGTTTCCGGCCAAGTCTGGTTTGGTGTTGATTTTATTCCCCCGGTTTGGTTCCAGGTGGGTCAGCCTATATTCTGTTGCCCGGCGCTGCCCTGTTCTTTTTTGACGAGTTTGGAGCCGTTTGAAAGGAGGCTGTTTTATTCCGGCGGTTCAGTGGGATTGCTCCAGTGTCAGCGGGCGGGCCGGGCCGGGCCGGTCGATTGGCTACCATCTCCGGGTGGGTGCTGTGGTGGTTGGTACGGTCAGAAGGGTATGTCCTCCCAGCCCGGGGGGCCTGCTGCTTGAGCCAGACCGAGTCGGGGCCGAGTATTTCCCCCAGGTCGTTGTGGAGCTGCTGGCAGTAGCCGGCGGTGCCCAGGGGCCATTCCAGGGTTACCAGCCGGTTTCTGGTGTGGATTTCCAGGTTGACCCGGTTCTTCCCTGGATATTCCAACAGGGTCTGGATGGTCTGTCGCAGACGTTGGACGTCTGCGGTGGCGTCGGCTGATTCGATGAGGCCGAGGGCGATGACCCGGGAGGTCTCATTTTTGTTTTTCCCTCGGTGGTTTGCCGGTGTTGGTTGCCGTGAGGGAGACGGCGGGGCGCCTTCGGGTTCCGTTTTGGGTTTTGGGTCATGGTAGTCAGTGGGGCTGGCGTTTTCGGTTGACGCTGAGTCGTTGGGTTGGATCGAGGGTAGAAGTTGGGCCTCGGGTGGGGTGAGACCTTCGCTGGTTCCGGCGGCTTTGGCCGAGGTGCCGGGGATGGCTTTCTGGTAGGCCAGGGACCATTTGTCTCTGCGGAGTTGGAGTTGGCCGGTGACCTTCAGGATGCGTCCGTGCTGCCAGAGGTTGCTGGTATTGGCCAGGGTCTGGGGCCAGACCATGACTCCGAGGGGGCCGCCGAGGAGGTCGAGCTTGACCGAGAGGAATTTCTCTTGTTTCCGGGTATGACGTTCGGTTATGTCTGAGACGTAACCGAAGCAGGCGACGGTTTGGCCCTGCATCTCTTCGTCGAGTTGGTCCAGGGATTTGAGGGAGTTGGCGTCGCTATCGTTTTCCAGGGCGGCCAAGGCGGCCAGAGGGTTGTGGGAGATGGGAACTCCGAGGAGTTTCTTCTCCCAGGCGGCTTTTTCCTGGTCGGTGGTCCTGCCGGTGAGCAGTTGGAGCCCCGGGCCGTGGGCGGCCTCGGGTTCGGCGGCGTTGGCGAAGAGGCTGGTCTGCCCGCTGCGGCGGGTCCTGGTTTCGAACTGGACGGAAGCCAGTATCTGGTCGAGAGATGCCAGGAGGGAATTTCTGGAGCCCAGGGAGTCCAGGGCGCCGGCCTTGACCAGACTCTCGAGGGCCCGGCGGTTGAGGGCGGAGGCGTCGGCCCGGCGGCAGAAGTCGTTGATGGATTCGAAGGGGCCGTGCTGGTTGCGCTCGGCGAGCAGGTGGCGTACTGCGCTGCCGCCCACCGTCTTGATGCGGCGAGGCCGTAGCGGAGCGCTGGGTTGGGGTCCTGCTCCCGGTCGATGCTGAAGAGTTCGCCGGAGCGGTTGAGGTCCGGCGGGAGCACCGGGATGCCGAGCTTGGAGCATTCGTTGATTGAACTGGCGATCTTGTCCTGTTGGTCGAGGCGGGAGTTGAGCACGGAGGCCATGTATTCCACTGGGTGGTGGGCCTTGAAGTAGGCGGTCCAGTAGGAGATGAGGGCATAGCTGACGCTGTGGGCCTTGTTGAAGGCATAGCCGGCGAAGGGTTCGATACGGTCGAAGACCTGGGTGTCCACTTGGTGGTCGAAGCCTTTGTCCCGGGCGCCGGCGATAAATTGTTCTCGTTCCCTGGCCATTAGCGCGGGGATCTTCTTGCCCATGGTCTTGTGCACGGTGTCGGCTTCGCCGAGGGTGTAGCCGGCGAAGTTCTGGAGAATCAGCAGCGCCTGGTCCTGGTAGACGATGACGCCGTAGGTCTCGTCGAGGAGTTCCTTCATGCTGGGGTGGGGGTAGGATACCGGAGTTCGTCCATGCTTGGCGTCGATGAAGGTGTCGATGTGTTCCATGGGCCCGTGCCGGTAGAGAGCAATCATGGCGGCGATGTCGCCCAGGTTGGAAGTTTTCAGCTTCTTGATGTAGCGCTGCATCCCGGCGCTTTCCAACTGGAAGATGTCGGTGGTCCGGCCTGAGGAGATGAGGTTGAAGGTTTCCGGGTCGTCGAGGGGCAGGCGGCTGAGGTTGATGTTGATTCCCTGGGTATCAGCCAGGGTACGGACGGCCCGGTCCAGGATGGTGAGGTTGGTCAGGCCGAGGAAGTCCATTTTGAGGAGGCCCAGCTTGGCTACCGGATCCATGGAATACTGGGTCATCAGGACTGGGCTTTTCTCGTCGCCTCGGGTGGGACGCTGCAGGGGGACGGTGTCGGCGGGTGGTTGGTCAGCGATGAGGCCCCCGGCGAGGTGGGTGCTGATGTGGTGGACGATACCCTCGAGGGCCTGGGCCTGGTTGACCAGGTTCTGGGAACGGGGGGGTTCTGCCGGCAGGCGGCGTGCCGGTCTGGGTTGGCTGCGATGGCGTCTTGGAGGGTGCGGGACTTGAAGGGGACCATGCGGGCGATCCGGTCTACGTCGCTGTAACTCATTCCCAAGCTCCGGCCCACGTCCCGCGGGGCCGCCCTGGCTCCCATGGTGCCGAAGGTGATGATCTGAGCGACTCGGTCGCTGCCGTAGTGGTCGCTGCCGTAGTGGTCGCTGCCGTAGTGCAGCGCCTCGTCCCGCCGGTCATCCTGGAAGTCCATGTCAATGTCCGGCATCTCCTTGCGTTCTAGGTTCAGGAACCGCTCGAAGACCAGGCGATACTCCAGGGGGGCGACGTCGGTGATGTCGAGGCAGTAGAGAGCGACGCTGGCGGCGGCGCTGCCGCGGACTGCCATCATAATGCTGTTGCGGCGCACGAAGTGGGCGGTGTCCCAGACGACGAGGAAATAGTTGGCGAACCGGGTGTGGCGGAGCACTTCGAGTTCGTAGCGGAGGCGCTGCTGCGCCTCGGGAGTGGGTTTTGGATAGCGGCGTTGGAAGCCATTCCAGCAAAGTTGGGCCAGGTAGTCGTCGGCTTCGATGTCGTTGGGTGTTGGATACCTGGGCAGGTGGGTCTGCTTGAAGTCGAGTCCGACCTGGCAGCGGTCGGCGATCAGCTGGGTATTCTCGATCTCTTGGGGGAGTTCGGGGAAGAGTCGGGCCATTTGGGCCGGGGTCTTGAGGTAGTAGGAGTTGTCCGCCATGCGCAGGCGTTTTTCGTCTTGGACGGTGGTTCCGGTCTGGATGCAGATGTAGATGTCCTGAAGGGGCGATTCCTCCTAGCGCACGTAGTGGGAGTCGTTGGTGAGCGCCAGGGGCAGGTTGAATTCGCGGCTGTAGTTGACGAGGCCGGCGTTGATGACGGGCAATTGCTCGACGTGCCGGTGGTTCTGGAGTTCGGGGAAGTAGTTCTGGCCGAAGAGTTCGCGGTACCAGGCCGGGCGGCGACGGACCTTTTTGGTTTTGTCGCTGGCGATGAGGCGGGGTATTTCAGTGGAGGCGCAGCCGGAGAGGCAGCTCAGGCCCTGGTGGTGTTGCTCGAGGAGTCGTTGTCGATGCGGGGCCGGTAGTGAAAGCCCTCGAGGTATGACCTGGTCACCAGCTGCATCAGGTTGTGGTAACCAGTGTGGTCCTGGGCCAGGAGCGCCAGGTGGTGGGGGCTACGCTCTGCGGGGCTGCGCTCAAAGCGGCTCTCGTGGGCGACGTAGAGCTCGCAGCCGAGGATCGGCTTGATGCCGGCTTCCTTGCATTCGGAGTAGAAGTCCACCACGCCAGGGAGGTTGCCATGGCCGGTGATGTCCAGCGCGTTCATGCCGAGGTCGGCGGTCTGGCGGACCGGGGCGGGGATGCGGCTGATGCCGTCGAGCAGGCTGTATTCGGTGTGGTTGTGCAGGTGGGCGAACATGGCTTCGCTCCTGTTTTCAGTTGGTGGTTGCCTCCGGGTTGTTTGATTCTTGGTTCTCGGGTTGATAGTTGGGCCAGAGGTTTATTGGTCTATCTCCTTGAGGATGAGTTGCAGGGTCATGTTTTCGACCAGGTGGTCGGCGTATTTCTGCTGGTCGTCTGCGGAGAGTTCGCTCCAGGCGACGGGGGGCTCTCCGGGTTCAACCTCGAGGTGGGCGTCGTAGTATTGGCCGAGCCATTCGTCGGTTGCCAGGATGCCCTGGGCCAGGGGCCGGATGGGTTCGGGAGTATCGGTGGGGGCGACGAAGCCATCCTGGTTGGTGGTGACCATGGCGTATCTCTGGTACTGGTAGATTGCTTCGGGGAATTACATACAAGGCGATCCCAACGGGCGGTCCTTGCTGTTTTCATAGCCCCCTTCCGGGGCTGCCGGGAAATTCCTGCCCTGCTCCTCCGGCCCGAAGGAACGGTTTCTGATGTTTATTGCGGCGTCCAATCCCGGTCGATGCACAGTCCGCAGGCCCGGCACCGGAAGATCCGGTAATCGGCCGGCTGGTCTTGCTCCCGGCGCCTGCACTCCGAGCAGGGTTTTGAGGTGTACCGGTTCTTCGCTGGTATTGAGGGTGTCCTCTTTTGCTTGGTCTATCTCCGCGTGTGCGGGGAATCCCTGTCGCATCAGCTTCGTGATGGCAACGCTCTCGATCTATCCCCGCGTGTGCGGGGGATCCTTTCCCGCGCCACCTCTGGGCGATACAGATACCGATCTATCCCCGCGTGTGCGGGGGATCCCGAACGGCGTGCTTGACGGTCAGACACCGACTGGATCTATCCCCGCGTGTGCGGGGGATCCCAGGCGGCGGAAGCACGTAGGCGACGGGAAGAGGATCTATCCCCGCGTGTGCGGGGGATCCACGTTGACCCGCCGCAATGGGCGCAGGCTTCCGGATCTATCCCCGCGTGTGCGGGGGATCCCCCGCTCTGGAATCTGGCGGACCAGGAGGAGGATTTGAGGCAGTTCTTGGTGGTTGTCGTCTTGCCCCAAGCTTGGATGAAATCCTCTGTGTTGTTGAAGTTGGTTATTGGACTTTGCTCGCTTTGACGACACTCCCTAGGATAGATTCCTCCAAATTCAGCTTTGCCCTGTAGGAAGGGCAGCCCTATTCCATCGGCATTGTATGTTTCACCAGACGGTGACTGGACTTGGATTACAATTCAGGATTCCCCTAATGCAGTCCACTTCTACCCATGTGGCAACTCTCCAATTTGGTTAACTGATTATTTCATGGATTGGTTTCCTCGACCAGAAGTAGAATTGTGGATGCTGTTGCATTAATTGCATATTGGGCTACGTGTTTGGGACGGCCCGCTGCTCCGTACCGACGCCATGTGCGCTGCTTAGGCGGTTTCTTATTGTGGCAATCAAAGTCATAGGTTCCTTGAAAAACGACTCCAAGTTGGTTTTTGAAGAATGGTATTGAGCAATTTCGATGCCGTATCGGTCTGTTTGTAAGGCCACCTTTTGTGGTCACAAATGATCTTCATAATGCTCTCAAATGAGCTGCCACATTTGGAAAGACAATCTGCGTATTCTGCCTTTCGATAGTGGGCGAGAGCTTCAAGGAACTCTTTGTTGGCTTCACTCAAGGCCGGACTGGTTAGAAGCATAAGAGCTGGTTCCATGGCTGAATTGTGCAATATGTGACTGTCCCGTAGAATAATCTGGGATATGCTTCTATCCTTGGAGGGACCGGATGAGGAAACGTCGGTCTGATGACTCCATCCGAGTTTGGGAGTTGGTCTCTGGGAATAACAAAACTGGTAAGATGATAAGGCAAATCATCGGCTCCTAAGAATTGGTTAACGCTCCTGACTACCTCTTGGGGGGTTGCGGTTTGAGGTGGCTCCCACAGAAGCGGCGAATGGAAAAACATCTCAATAAAGTGGTAGCGTTGCAATTTAGGTGGTTTGGTTGATCGGGCCACGCTTTTGGAGGAGTAGCAATAGGTTGTGGGGCGACCATACCGTTCCCTGCCGTTCCCGACGCCGATACTCCGGGTTCTGCCGTTCCAGCCGCGACGTGGTCTTGAACTGCGCTTGCCCCATCTGCAAATGGCGCCAGCCCGCACGCAATGCCTTGCGACACCAGTATTCCGCCGGCCCGCTCTTTCAAGGCCACCACCCGCCGCGCCCACCGCTGCCCTTCGGTCACGCTTGCCGACGCCAGCAGCCGGCGCGCTTCGGTCCAGCCGTCCCAACCCGGATTGCGCCGGTATTCCCGCAGCAAATGAAAGTGGCACAACTGATGGGGAACCTCCGGCCCATAGACCATTTGCAGGCCCGCTGCGATGGCCCGGTCGCCATCGCTCACCACATGGTTCGGCGCCAGCGCACCGTGCTGCCAGGCCCGAGCAAGCGTCGTTTCCCAACCGGCGAAGGTCGCCAGGGCCCTGCCCCTTTCATCCCGTAGCACCTTCATTTCCACCCGGCCCGCCGCCGTCCGCGTCCACGGACCGTCCAGCTCCAACACCCGGCCTTCCCATGTCGGTCAGCCCAGCGGCTCCCGCTTCAGCCAACGGCACAGTGTGCTTTTCACCGCCCCCACCCAACCGCTGGCCGCCGCGTAACTCAACCCCAGCGCCGCCAGTTTCACGGCTGTTTCGCCGGTTTTTTTGAGTACCGACGATGACGCTCAGCCTCACCCAACACATCTGCGCCCCTGCGCATGCGTCGGTACTCTCCGCACCGGAACACCGGTATCCACAACTCCACTGCCCCGTAGCCGGTCATCATGGAACGGCGATAAGCATGATGGCGGTGCATCGCCAACGGGCAATTCGGACCTTGCGCCTGATGAACGTCCAGCGCCCCCTGCAACGATTGGCGCCATCGCACCGGAAGCTCCTGTTCCAACCCGGTTTCCAATTGATACCACAGCCCCCTGATGGACACCGCCAAAACCTGCCCGCTGCCCCTATCGTACAACCAAACCACCTAAATCGGAACGCTACCTCCCGGTTGCCTCCGGCGTCTGCCGGATGTATCCTCTATATCGCCACCTCTCACCGGAAAGTTCGCAACGCCGCATATGCCTACACCAAGCACGGGTCGGTGAAGTAATCTCTCACATCGTCAATCAACAGTCTGCTTGATGCGACGATGTCTTCTTCACTCGCCGGTCAATCCTGGTGTCAGCCCCATCCTAGGTGTTGCCATACTTTCCTGTCCATCCATTTCAGCCTCGGCGGCAGTGGGCTTGGGGTCAGTTAGACGGTCATCTCTGGCAGCGGGCCGACCACCATTTCCCACACTATCGCAGGCCTGACCAACGACGCCACCACCTGCCTGCGGGGATCGTCCGCCCTCGCAGCCCGCACCGTAGAAGTTGTGTTCGGTGGTGGCGATACGACGAGCTACGGCCTATCTTCCTTGCATAGAGCTCGCAACTTGTGCGGTAAGCTGAAGTCGAATAGCGGGAGAGCCAAACGAGACAGCCTCCATGCACATGGAGTGGGTGCGGTGGCTTCCGATATTCCAAGCCGAGGATTCACACTTGGAGACCAAGCTGTCGGGCTTGTAATCCAAATGGACAGGGCGATACTGTGGGTTGCAGCGGGGACGATGGCGTGCCAACGTCAGTTCTCCTACCCCCTGGATACAGTGAGGGCTTGGGGTATCCTATCGTTTCAGCTTCCCCAGTTTAGCTACACCTCCCCATCGACAACCCCAGCACCCTCGCGGTCGCAGGGACGGAACGGCAGGCTCAAGCTGTGCGCTCGCTGTCGCTCTTGCAGGTCAAGGCTAGCGCAGAGACCGAAATAAGTGCCGCCTCGCCCTACGGCCTTGCTATTCCGGGGAGTCTCCGCAAACCGAACCGCGACATAGTGGCGGCTCTTGATCACGCGAAGTGCTGCCACTCCGAGTAGCGAGCCAACCGAGGACCGCCACCTGCATTCAAGACGAACCCTACTCGCCGACTTGGTTGTTCAACTTGGACATAACGGACTCCACATCCAAATCACGTGTCCCCAATCTACCGAAATACCGGGCGAAGCGTGCCAGGAATGCTTCGGCAAAGGGACTATCGAGAGACGCTCTTCTCTCCAGTCCGCTCGCTCCGTCTCGTGGCAGGGTCGCCAACTGCTGGAAATCCACTACCAAATCGGGCAGGGTGAGAGCTCCCGGGAGAAAGTAATACCTCTCGGGTTGCCCGTCCTGCCGGTTGTTTCCCAACAGGGACTCCAGCCTTCGCTTCACATTGTTGGATGGTTCCGGGAGTCCTGCTTTCCAACCTGCGAATTCCGGTTGCTCCACAAGATGAAGGCAGCGAGCGAAGAGCATGAAATCCGCTTTCTCTCTCCCGGACACCATATCACAGGACGGGGTAATCAGAATCCAATACCCGTCCTCTCCGCTGATGGTGCCGTGATACAGGTCGCCCGCAAGGGGTGACGGCGTCACCGGCGGCAGTAGGTAATACAACATTGGATGAACCCGCTCATCCGATGTGAATGCGCCTGTGGTATCGCCCATATCCTGCGCCAATTGCCGGATGCCCGGCCCGGATAATGAGATTGCCAGGCGCTTCGCCAACAGATAGGCCAACTCCTTCCGGTCTGCGCCGCCGGCAAAGCTGCTCCAATTCTCCGCGACGAAGCCCCACATATAATCACGCTGCACCGTTTCCAAATGATGGACCAGCGCCCGATTGGTCTGTGGCAGCGCGGTATCGAAGACTTCCCGGATGGTTTGTAGCAGTTTTTCCAGCCCCTCCGTCTTTTCCACTATCCGTACTACCGGGGACTCCATGTCTCGAACTTTGTAATCGAGGCCCGTATAGAACACCACGGGCACGAATCGCCTCTCACGAACGGCATTGATAATTCTGACACCCGCCTCTTCCATCGTATTTCCCGTATCCGCCGTCCTCCCATCCTCCGTGGGTTCTTGGTCGTAGGGTCCCACCCTGACATCCAGAATCAGCAGGTCAATGCGGCGCGATTCCAATTCGCCCAAGGCACTATCGAAATCACTGATGGCCTGCACCCGGAGGACATCATCCGAACCGCTTACAACTTCACCATCAAGGTATTCCCCGACCTGACGGCACAGGTCGGGGTCATCATCGACAAACAACGCCTGCCACTCGATTCCCGGCACAATCACACCCGACGACGCAGGATAATTCGGAACGTGGCTCCATCCAAGGGGCCGTTTTCGAGCAATTCCAAGTCCCCGGCGTAATAGCCATTCACTATCTCCCCCGCGATGGTCAATCCAAGCCCCACTCCTTCCGGTTTGGTGGAGAAGTAGGGATCGAAAATTCGATCCCTGAAATCGGGATTCACCCCGGGCCCACTGTCTGAGAACACGACCTCCACCTCAGCGGGACCTCTGCGCCGCACGTGAACGGAGATTTTCCGGGTGTCCTGGGGCATATGGCGCAGCCAGTGCAGACTGTTCCGCAGGAGATTGATGATGACCTGCTGAATCTCCGCCTGGTCGACCGTGACCTGGGTGTTGGTATCCGGCAGGCTTATCTGTACTCCGACCTCCGCAATCTCGGTGTCGAGAACGGAAAAGGCATTCGCTATCACTTCCTCCAACGAAACCAACCCCGGTCTCCCCCGCTTCCTTCCCCCAAATGGCTCTATTTTCCTGAAGATGGTTGCCAGCGCCTCGGACTGGGTCACGATGCCCCTGAATCGGCCCCCCAGCTTCAGGATGGTCGCCATTCCGCCCTGCCCGGAACGATCCACGTCTCGCAGTCCCAGGACGGCCTCATTGTTTATCTTTGCCAGCGGCGCTCTGCCATCATGCAGAACAATATCAATCAACTGTCCGAGAGTGGCCAGACGGTGATAGCGGGAGAGAACTTCCTGGATGCCCTGGGCGCGGGTTTCCAGCTCCCTTTCCGCATCCCCAACCAATCGCATCAGATGATGGTCATCCGGGTGTTGGCGTTCCACATAATCACGGACGGTCGCCAGGTCGAGGTCGGCAAAGAGGCCCCCGGTTTGCCGCCGCCGGGGTTGGGGGGTTGGATGACGGAGCTTGTATCTCCGGCCCTCAAGTTCGTTGAGGGTCATCTTGACCAATTCTCTGAGATCGTCCAGCGGGGGACCCTCGATGAGACCCTCTCGATTGCTCTGGTCCCTGAGCTGCGGATTTCCCTCGGATGAGATTAGCACGTAGCCCAGGACCTGGTTGTTTGACAGTCGAAGCGTGGGGTTCTGCACACGGCGCATATCCAGCCGCAACCAGTCATCGTCCGGTTCGCCATAGGGCAGCACTCTGAACCCATCTCGATAGATGCTGATGCCGGCGCCATTGTCCAACATCCCCCTCACCTGGGAAACCGATTGGAACGAATGGCGCTCCACCAGTTCGGCCATTGAGGTTGTGTCCCGGTCCCATACGCGCAGTTCGACCTCTATGGGACCACATTCCGCCCCATGGTTTTTGGGCTTGAACTCACCCCGAATTGACTCCTCGCCGCTGCCGCCCCGCATGCCAATGCCAAAGTCATAGCAACCATCCGCATTTATGGCGCCCTTCAATACGTAATGAGGACTCCTGAGCAATTCTGGGGGTTCGACAATACCCGATTGCTGTTCAAATGGCGGAGGGAGGTCGAGGCATAGCTCGAATTGGTCATTCCTTGCTGACAGATCATCCCCAAAGAAGGGCGATACCAGTCGCGACAATCTGGTTCGTAGATCATCAAACTCGGGCTTACCCCAATTGCTCCGCAACTGCTCCATTCGGAGGATTGTACCGTGGGTCAAATCGCCCGGATTAGGCTCTCCACCAGAGTCCCACAGTCGTTCGACGGTCCCGCCCGGAGCGAGTTCCATGGGGTCTTCCTCCTCCCACAGAACCTCAACCTCGTCCAGGTATTTCCCCTCGTTGTCGAACTGCGCCCAGTCGAAATACACCCGGGTTTCCTGCTCTGACCCGGCCCGTCGGGTCACCACTTCAAGGAAGTTGGCGAGGCGAGAGGTGGCGAATCGCCCGATCCCCTTTTCTCCCAGAACGCGACGGCCCAGCCGTTGGCTTCTACGCGCTCGTTTCCTGGAGAGGGTTGCCGGCTCCATCCAGGTTGTTCGGATGGTCTCCAGCGACATTCCATGACCGTTGTCAATGACCTCGACCTTCCCATTCCCGATTTCGAGAGGCCCGTGGAATTTCACCAGAACCCTGGTGGCATCGGCGTCGTAGGAATTCTTGACCAGTTCCATCAGTGCGACGGCTTCGCTGCTGATCAGTTCGTCGCCAAGAGTGCGAAGAATGCGGGCCCTTGGGCGAAGCGTGCTGGTCCCCGATGTGGAATTCGCTGTATCTGTCATCTCAATGCCCATCCTTGGGGCAAGGTCATTCGTCCATCACTCTGGAGTTTCTACTCCATACAAGTAATGTTCTCTCATCGGTCAATCCCTGCGAATTGGAGTCCAGCCCGTTGAGGAGGCCTCTCTGATTCAAGCGTCAAGTCGCGCCCCGACCGACCGCGAGGCGGTGGGTATCCCGTTAGGGAACGTGTTTTTCGGCCTGAGCCGCCGGGTACACCGGACACCTCTGGATTGGCGAGAGCAGTCCGGGGATCTGTTCCTCGGCGCCGAAGGTTGCGACCGGATTGGGGCCGCCTTAATGCCCATAGATGGACCGTGTGGTTCCCTGACCGGGGTCCTTGATGTGGTACAGCCAATCCTGCAAATAGAGGATTACCCGCTCTTGGATGTATTCATCGGGCGTCTGACCGTCGCACTTCGCCATGAAGTCCAGGGCTTCAGCCAAGCCAAGTGGTCGGGGAGATTGATTTCCGCTTTCATCGCGCTGCTCTCCGTGGCTTGATTTCAATAGGTATAGGGGCTGAGCGGGCAACCTTACTATAACTACGCGGGGACAGATTGATGTTCCCCTAGGGGGATACCTTGCCGGGTCACCTGACCTGCCTGGGAAATGATGGTTGTCGGCCTCCACCAGCATACCACACGGCTCTGTGATGCTTCAGCGCCCCGCGGGCCACTTCTTGCCGCGATGTTGGGAAGCAATGGTCAGGATTCAGGGGGTTCCAGACTGATGCAGCAGCGCTGGGGCGCTGGCGGGGAATGGTAGAATATGCAGGGAACAGCTATCGGAGTTTGATGGACGGCAGAGTTCAACATTTCCGGTTTGGTGAGGTAGCCGGGAGGCGCTGCCTGGTCTCTCTGATATGGATACCTCCATCCTCACGAAGTCGCTGAGGGCAGCGGGATATTCCCTCCCGGCTGCGGGTTTACTGAACGATGAATAACCCTTCCGAAACCACCCAAAGACACTCGCCCTACCGGCTACCCACCCACCGAGGGGAACGGATAAAACTCGCCTCTCATCAGATGTCGCCAGACCCGGACGACGGGGACTCCGTGCGCAGGTGGCTGGAAGGACGCCCACGCCCTTGGGCGATAGACCTCTTCTGTGGCGCCGGCGGATTGAGCTTGGGATTGGAGGCGGCGGGGTTCTCCGTAGTCGCCGCGGCGGACTTCGATCCCGTTTCGACCGAAACACATGCCGCCAACATTCAGAGTCTCACCTGGACGGGGGATCTTGCCAATCCCTCTGCCTTCATTCACCAATTGGATGAATGGGGTATAGAAGACGTTGACCTCCTGGCGGGTGGGCCTCCCTGCCAGCCGTTCTCCAGAGCCGGCGTCTCCAAGATTGGGAATCTGGTAAGGACGGGCAACCGCAGGGTTCTCGATGACAGGGCTGACCTGTGGCGGAGTTTCTTTTCCGTGATTGACAGGTTGAGTCCGAAGGCCATGCTGTTTGAGAACGTTCCAGATTTCGCCCAATCCCAGGGAGGAGCGTTGTTGGTCGCTCTGATGGATGAGCTCAAGAGTCGTGGGTATGAAGTGCACGTGGATATGCTGCAGGCGTGGCAGTATCGCGTTCCCCAGCATCGCTCTCGTCTCTTTGTGGTCGGGATTGCCGGTGATGGGAAATTCGAGTGGCCCAAACCTCAGGGAAGGCAGCCGACGGTGGGACAGGCCATCGGTGACCTTCCGGTGGTTCCCGCGGATACCAGGGACGAAACCCAGGTGTATCAGGGTCCACCATCCTCGGCACTGGCGAAGTCGCTCAGAAGGGGATTGCGAGGAGAGGAGGCTCGGCAGATCCGGGACCATGTGACCAGGGCGGTGCGGCCGGATGACGCGGAGATTTACTCGCAACTGGAGCCCGGTGATACATACCTGGACGTACCCGAGGATTCCAGGAGATACCGATCCGATATCTTCAATGATAAGTATGTGAGGTTGTCCTTTGAAGGCCTGTCCAGGACCATTACCGCCCATATAGCCAAGGATGGTTACTGGTACATCCATCCGAGAGAGGACCGCACCCTCTCCATACGGGAGGCGGCCAGAATTCAGACCTTTCCGGATGGATTCAGGTTTGCTGGATACCCCTCAAACAGATACCGGCAAATCGGCAACGCAGTTCCTCCGATGCTCGCATTGGCCATAGCTTCATCGGTGAAGAAAACCCTGGAAGACCGTCCAGTCCACAGGGCGGTCAGAGAGAGCCGAGCCGAATACGGGTCCTCCTTCAGAGGCAATCTGCTCCAATGGTTCGAGGGGAACAGGCGCGATTTCCCCTGGAGAGACTCTGACCTGAATCCCTGGCAGGTCCTGTTGTTGGAAATGTGCCTCCACCGGACAAGGGCCGAGCAGGTGGCACAGGTGGCTGACGAACTGCTCAGATTGGGTAGGACTCCTGATTCTTTCCTGGACAACTTGGAGGTCCTCGAACCTTCGTTGGCCTCCCTCGGTCTCCACTGGCGGTCCGCGAATCTTGGCGCTGCTGCCGAGTTCATCCGGGACAGGGTGACCGGTCAGGTGCCTGACAACTGGCAGGGAATGGTTGCCATCCCAGGCGTGGGCGATTACATAGCCTCCGCGGTCCTCTGTTTCGCTTTTGGTCGTTCCAGCGTGATCATGGACACCAATACGATGAGGATAGCCCGCAGGGTGTCGGGCAAGGGTCCCAAGCAACCGAAGTGGGAACTCAGGCTTTCGCTTTATGAAATGGCCGGAACCGAGGGGGCGGATGCGCGTTGGAACCAGGCTCTCTTGGATTTGGGAGCTCTGGTCTGCACGGCCCGCGCGCCCAGGTGTGGGAGCTGCCCGGTCCGCGCTCATTGCAACACGGGTCTTGGGAAGTGAAATACCTCGAACTTCCCCGCTTGGTCCAGTTTGAGACCCGCTATTCCGTATGCGCGGTGCGGCAGGCTTCGCGGTTCCCGTTGCGTATCTGCCAACCCGCCCGGAGAAGGCGATCTGCTCCCTCGCCGGGTCTCATCTCAATGCGCCGTGATATGCTGTAATTCCACCGTCTGCCATATCAACGTCAATCGAGGCAAGAGATTTGATACTCGACGAAGTTACAACGTCCGTAGTGGCCCAATTGAACGATCAGGCCAAACTCGGTGTGCAGGTTGAAAATCAGAACGAGGTGCCAGAGACCGGACCAGCCAACCGGGGCCTGTGGTGGCGGATTCCAAACGTCACCGCCGTATTTGCTGACCTCAAGGGTTCGACTGCTCTCAGTTCGTCCGTTCCTCCGGAAGCCGCAGCCATCGCGTACACCTACTTCATCCGTGCAATGACCGTGGTCTTGGAAAAGTTCTCGGCAGGATATATCGACATCCAGGGAGACGGAATATTCGGCCTGTTTGGTGGTCAGAAGTCGATGTTCCATGCAGCGGCCTGCGCCATCACCATGAGAAGCCATGTGGAAGAAATTGTGGCCTCCAAGTTCAAGAGAGACGCCTCGGTTCAATGGGACCTCAAAGTAGGGGTTGGAGTTGACCGGGGCACCCTGATTGTCCGCCAGTTGGGACTGAGAGGAACCAAGTTAAATGAGGTCTGGGCGGGCAAGCCCGTAAACATGGCCGCCCAGCTGAGTTCTGTGGCTGGGCCCAACCAGGTGGCAGTGTCCGACAGGATGTTCGCCGGATACGAAGTTGCTGCCAAGATGAGGCAGCGAGCCCTGATCTGGTCCTGCGGCTGTGCCGGCAGGAAGCGCGGGGCGGGGTTGAGCGCTGCCCAGGGGCAAACGTCCAAGTTGTGGGTGCAACGAGATGCGCCAAAGAACCTGGGGTTGGATTTTGGAAGCGTCCACACGCGCGATTCCGGGTGGTGCCAGCGACACGGCGCGGAATTCTGCGAGGCGATTCTGACGGGCCAGCGCCCTGTAAGGTGAAACGTGGAGGAACGTCTCAGGTCCCATTATGAGTCGCTGGCGCGGGCGATTGGGTTCACGAGGACGGCAGACAGCAAGGCGGCGCCAGCGCTGGCTATCCAAGTTGCGCTGGTTGGCACGGTGGCGGCCCGGTTCGAGAGACTGGCGCCCATTATCGGGAAAGAGCCTTGGGACGTGGAGTCAGTCGCGTTGGCAGTGTTGCTCGTGATCTATGCCTTCCTTGTCGTCGGTGTCGTCGCGTTTGCCGCCAGCGTTTACCTGCCCAGGAACCCGAGAACCGGGGGCTCCCTCATCTACTTCGAGGATGTCGCGGCGATGTCGTTGGAGTCATTCAGAGAGCAAGCGACTTCAATGGACGCGGGGACAATTGAGCGCCATCTACTGGACCAGGTTCACGCCGTATCCTGTATCGCCAGCGCCAAGATGCGCCGGGCCCGGTGGGCTTACTACTTGAGCGTCCCGTCAGTTGTATGCTGGGTCATGCTGCTGGGTTGGGGCAGTTTCTGATTTCCGAAAGTTCCCCATGTCTGATACAGTGCAGGGAGCGGGTTCAATGGCGTTGGTAATGCACCAGCCTGTTTTTTCTGCCGGAACTTCCCCCAGACCCGCACACTGAAATTGGCGGCCAATAATCTAAAAATCTTGCTGGCCAAGGAGTACCGCCTGCTGGCCGAAAGCTCGCCCAGAGGGGACGGGTACTAACCAATCGGCACCTACTGTAACGGGTCTGGGGAGAACGGAACCAGGAGGACCTGCGGCCCACGCGCGCCATCGTGGGCAAGGGGAGGGGCGGAGGATAGGAGAGGAGCAAGCAGTCCCGGCTTGAACCCAAAAGAGGATGCATGACCACCCGAAACTTCACCGACCTGCAGACCGTGTTCTCTAATCAGTCCAGGGATATCTGGCAGCGATTGAGCTACGTCAAAGACTCTTACAAAACCCGAGGCTCGTTGGGTCCGGTGCGTTTTGGTGAGGAGACGATAACCGACCTGATTATGATGGACCTCTACATGAGAGGGTCAACCCTGGTCCATTTCACCCAAACGGCCAAGCCGGATGAGGCTCTGTGGGGCACGGACTTTGAACTGTGGCTAGGGTCCGATCAGCTGGGCTGGTTTCGTTTCGCCATTCAAGCCAAGAAACTTACTCTTATTGATGACAGGTACTCCAGTCTCACCCAAGGCAACAGCAATGGGGATCAAATTGACCTCCTCGAACAGTACGCGCGACTCAACTGTGCCGCTCCCTTGTATTGCCTCTACAACTTCACCGAGTATGCCGATGGACACCTGCATTATCATTGTGGCGACGGCCAGCATGAACTGAAGGACCTGGGGTGCACCGTCACTCCCTCATCGAACATCCGTATGGCCATCAATACGTGGGGCGCCAAGAATTTCAACACTATTCACAGCAAGCAGGACACCTTGCCGTGGCGCTGCCTGGTTTCATGCCCCTTGGTGCAGCAATCACTGGTATCATTGTCAGCGGGGGTCAGGGACGCGCCTGTCTTAGATGCGTTCCCTTTGTTTGACCCAAGGTCTTGTTATCACCCGGCTTTGCCGACGGCTCTTCGCGGCGACGGCAGCGGGATAAACGTAAGGGAAAGCGAGAGTGGCGGCGTGCTCATGTCCATCCGATTGGATGCCGAACGAGATGTAATCGTTCTGGGGACTGATGTTGACCCGCCTGTTCGATCCGACTTCAGGGAAAGGTATCATCCAGAGGCGGGGGTCCCAAAGGCAGCTGCGGTGCTGGCAGTGGAAGCCCCAACGCAGGCTGGTTAGCCATCAATACCTCGAATTCGGTTGCTGGAGATTGGATACGAACCGGACTTGGACTGGCTTATCGTCACCGGCAAAATTAGGAAACGACCGAACGGTTGGGAATGGTCGTCTGGAGAATTATCCACCAAATTGCAGCGGCACTCCACTCCCCACGAGTACCCGTACCTCCCGATGTTATGGTATTCTGCTCTTGAACGGAAGGCGAGCAGCGAATGGCACCACCCTTTCTGCTTCAAAGAAGTAGCACCGCTCCTCACTCGAAAAGTTCCTCTTCCTGTTGAGGGTGGCACCAGTGAGGCCTCAGATAGTGACCTCCCATCGGAAAGTTCGCAATACGGTATGCTTAGGCCCACCACCGTGTCCGATACTGCGAACTCCCTCGTTCAGGGCGATTTCGGCAGCCGCCGCTCCTCCTATGGGACTGTCCTCCGGCATGGGAATGGTGTAGATGATGGTGGCCTTGCCGGGCTTCACCTGCACCTCCTTGACGAAGGACTCGATGAAGGCCCGCCGCTCGGTCAACTCACTTTCGTTCAGGTCCTTGCTCAGGTCCTCGCAGTAGGCGGTGATGGTAATTGATTGGCCGACTCAGGCGAAAGCGCGGCTTGGTTCCCGAACATCGGGGTTGCGCCATTTCCCAACGGCCCGGCCCTTTCCGACAGTTCCCGGTAGGACACCCACAGGGGCAGGTTGACCTTGGCGCGCCAGGGCCGGCCACCTACTGCCCGAAGTGCGCTACTTTTTGGATGCGGTTGACTCTGGCGTGCCGGGCCGTCCATGAAACGGTGCGCCGCCCCGGTGTGCTCCATGGTGCGGTATCGAGGGTTGGCGAAGAACAGGCAACGGGTGATGACGCTGCTGGGGTTCGCGAACTTGCTCAGAGCCGAGCGATTCGCCGTAGCGAGAGGGGCGTCGTAGCAAGAGGTGCGCGTAGCGCGTGATCCGGGGGGCACAAAGCTGATTTGAAGCCCCCCCAATGGCCCTTGCCGGAGGCGCGGTGTTGAGGGACGGACGTCTCGGAACTCCCTGCAACCCCTCCGCGCAGGGTCTGACCGGCGCCACCCAACACCATCCAACCCATTGCAAGGCTGTTCAGAGGTTCCCTAACTCGTTCCCTCGGTGAATCCGGGTGAGCAATCAGGCGGTCCAATGCTAGTGGAGAAACTGCAATCCATGGTGCGCAGAGACGTGCCGTTATTGCTGCTGATCCTTGCGTTGAGCACGGTATTCCTGTTTGGCGGCGACCGGGGCCACTTCTACCGGTCCGGCCACCATGAGAGGGTGTCATCGGAACACATGACCGTGGCCGAGAATCTCTCCCCTGAACACGGATTCCTGATGTTCCACTACCGACTTCTCAAAGAGGAAGGTGTTTCCTATATAACCTACAGTCGCTGGCCGATCGGCAGCTACGCGCTCATCAAGCTGGCTATCCTGCCTCTTGGAGATAATCTGTCGGCCAAGATCTACGTCGGCAGGCTGCTGATGCTGCTGTTCTTCGCCGGGGCAGTGGCGACGGCCTACCTCGCCCTTTGCCGGCTCTGCTCCAACCGTTGGGTTGCCCTCGGGGCGGCGCTCCTCGCCTTCTCCTCATATTACGTTCTCTACTTCAACGATATGGTCACCAACGAGACGACGCCCTCGCTCTTCGGGATGCTGTTGACCATCCACGGCATGGTTGTGTTCATGCAGGAAGGCCGCACCCGGCAGATGCTGCTCAAGACATGCGCCGCACTGCTGCTGAGTTGGCACGTCTATACGCTGCTTCTGCCCTTCGTAGTATTCGGCTTGGTGGGCGAGAGCATCCGCGCCCACTCGCCCCCCCCCCCCCCCCCCCCCCCCCCCCGACCCGTGCGGGTCAGGCAAGACGCGAACACCTAGCGGCTTCGGTGATGCGCAGCCCGTTTCTCACGCTGGGAGCGGTCGCTTTCCTCTTCGGATCCCTCCTCATGGCGTTCAATCTCACCACGGAGTACCTCGCTCTGAAAGATCACTATCAGTTTACCGAGCTACCCACCCTCGACTCACTGCAACGCCGCATTGGGGCTTCCGAGGAGTTCAACGCCCAGTACGCCGAGCACGTAGAGTGGGGCCGTTTTCTGAAGGAGCAATTCTACCGTCTCGGTGGTCTCATCCTCCCCGCACTGATTGTCGAGCCACTCGCAGCGCTGCACGAAAACCCCAAAGAACCCTCCGGCCCATATGGGACCGGAGTGGTCGTTCTCGGAGTCGTCATATCCGTCGTCTGCTTGGCGCTGGCGCTGTTCCCTCGCCCCAGGGCCCTGCTGGTTGCCCTGGTGGTGTCCGGATTCATCTGGGCGTTGGCGTTCCGGTATGCCGTGGCCTTCCATGAGTTCATGATCCTCTACTCCATAGGGATCCCGCTGCTCTTCTACTCCTCGGCGATGTCGCATCTCCACAGACTATTCGGGCGACCGCTGGCCATCGTCCTAGCGGCAGCGGCGGCGCTGGTGTTCGTCGTTTCCACCGTTCAGGTGAGCCGCATCGGCCACGATGCCGAAGCTGCCCGATTCCATGAAACGCTGATCGCGGATTTCGAGCGTATTCGGCACGTTACCGAACCGGGCGACCGCATCTTCGTTCCCGTGCCCCGTAAGTACCTCGTCCCATTTGCCGGGGCGACGAGCGCCGTGAATTTCTACTTGAGCGGTAGGGTCATCGGCTACCGGCGAGGAGGGGACCGAGACCTCTCCCGCTATGACTTCGTCCTAGCCCGTCCGCTGCAGGATCCGGGCCTCAGCCTCACACCCCAAAACCGGCTCAGGTTTCTCTACCGCTCGGCTTCCTTCCGGGAGATGGTTGAGCGTATCAGCGAAACGGAGCCGGTGGTCCGCGCTGAGCACGATGTCTATCTCCAGGATCGCAGACTCACCTACCTCAAGGAGGGATGCGGTGATGATGACGTAGGGCCGGTTTACCTGCTCCATTTGATTCCGGTCAACTTGGATGATCTGCCCGACCATCGCAGGCGGTATGGGTTCGACAACCTCGATTTCGATTTCTACACCCATGGCGCCAGGTTCGATGGGAAGTGCATGGCGCAAGTCGCCCTGCCGGACTACGACATAGCGGAGATACACGTGGGCCGGTACGGCTACGAGAACGGCGTCGCTCACCACATCTGGCGGGAGGAGTTCCGCCCTCAGGGTAGCCAGTAAGCCGCCCCTCGCTCGCCCGCGGCGGGCCGGACGCGGCTCGCCTTCAGGTGCGCGCCTGTGGGGTTGTCGAAGTGGCGGTAGGCGGCGGCGACCGGCTCCAGGAGCTCGATGCTCCTGAGACGGTAGCGTAGTCTGGAGGTGGGCAGAGCCGGTCCCTGGCGAATCAGGCCAATGGTGCGCCCCCCGGACAGAGCCTGCCCCGTACTTGATACGGGGGTGAGCAGCATGTCGTAGGGACCGTTGCGATAGTGGTCCACGCGCATGGGATCATTGTGCGGGTCGGCGTCGGCGACCATGACGGCGACGCGGTGGAGCACGGCGATTGCGTCCAGACGTTCGGCCAGAAGCCGGGACCACTGCTTGGACACCGGGTAGGCCCGCAGCCGGTTGACACCGCCGATGGTCAGGACGCAGGCGGCGGAAGGACGGCCCGGCAGGAGGTGGCAGAATGAAACGCCGCAAGCCCGCCTTCCGGGTCCGCCTGGCCCACGCCTTGCGCTGGGCCAGGATGAACGAGCTCAACCTGAGCCAGAACGAGTTGGGCCGGCGCATCGGGCGTTCCTCGGGCTACGTCTCCCTGATGCTCAACGGGGAGCGCTGCCCGTCGCCCGAGCCCCGCAAGCGCCTGATGGAGGTCCTTCAGGTGTCCCGCTCCGAGGACCTGTTCTTCCTAGAGGAGAACGGTGATTAGAAAACCCATGCCGTCCCCCGGCCCCTTCATCCCGCCGGGCATCGCCCTGATGCCCGACGACTTCGCCCAGCGGATGAAGGTCATCAAGGAAATGACCGGCCTCTCCTGGGAGGGGATGGCAGCGGCCATGGGGGTGGATAGCCGCCAGCTCTGGCGCTGGCGCAAGGAGGGCGGCGAACCCAACGGCGGGGCCATGCTAGCCCTGGTGCGCCTGGCGGTGCGGGCGCCGGGCGGGTTGGCGTTGCTGATAGATGAGGACGTGATCGTAATCCGCAGACCGAGAAACTAGAACGAGGAGGCAGAGCCATGACAATGGAAGGATTCACCTGAATGAGGGCTACCGGCCCCCGCCCTGGCCCGAGGACTTCGGGAAATGGCTGGAGGAACTGAAGAAGCAGACCGGCCTGCGCTGGCCGGAGTTCGCCGGGTTGCAGGGGTGACCAGCCGGGGGGGTGTTGCTGTGGCGCAAGGGCCAGCGCCGGCCCTACCGGACCAGCTACCTGGCGATCATCGCCCTAGCCCGGGACCTGCCCGGCGGCTACGAGCCGATGACCGGTGGCAACGACGATGCCGGGTTGGAGGACGGAGAACGTGCGGGCCATGACCAGTAACCGGAACGGTAGCAGGTCCGGCCGAGGCAACGGCTATCCTCCGCCGTCCCTGCCCCAGGACCTGCACGTCCGGCTGGGTCGGCTGGAGGACCGGTCGGGGACTTCCCTGGAAGAGATGGCCCTGGCCGCCGGCCTGCCCGCGCGCCATGCCCGGCAGTGGCGCGCCGGGCGGCCTCCCAGCGAGGAGGAACTGCGGGCCATCGTGCGCTTCGCCTGCACCGTGCCCGGCGGCGTCGCCGTGCTGCTGCTGGACGCCTCCCACCCCCTGGCCGGTGCGGGAGTAGCGCCGTGGGCCGCCGCCAGCAGTGGGTCTATCACGTCCAGCCGGAGGAGTTCCCTTCGGACTTCCCCCAGCGGCTGGACGCCTTCCGGCAGGCCGCCGGGTTCACTTGGCGGGGCCTCTCCCGCCAGCTCAAGGTCAACTCCCGCACGGTGCGCCGCTGGAAGGCCGGAGCCCGGGGCGGCCCCGGCCATTTGGTTTCCCTGTTCCGCCTGGCCGCCGAGATGGGCCTGCTGCACCTGCTGTTGCCGGAGTTGGGGGAAGCAGAGAGAGTGTTGGACCGCCGGGGTAATTGAGCCAATTCTCGTTGACTGCGGCCCTACGCCCAATATTGCCTGTCTTGTTTTAATGGGTGTCGGCAGTCCTGTGGTTTGAGGTATAGGTTCCCCCGGAGGATAGTCCCCCGACGGTCAGGGGCAATTAGGCAACCAATCCCATCTCGCGAAGGAATCGAGAAGGCGATTTGTGCCAGCCGAAGACTTCATCTGAGTAGGTCAGAGTCAAACTGCTCTGGACCCGAGTAATCGCCACGAAGCAGTTTCGCCGTTCTTCCTGAATTTCATGGCTTTCAGGCCCCTTTTTCACCGCCCAGTAACTAGGCAACTGGTCCTCCACCAATCCAACAAGATAGACGTGGTTGAATTCGGCGCCCTTTGCCGAATGAATGGTGTAGCAGGGTACAGCATCTTTCTGCGGAATTGGAGCTTTGGAGCGGAGGTCCAGGCCCTGCAAGAGTACATTCAACGTCATCTGATCCCTGCCGAATTCTCCTTCTACCTCCTCGACTAAATCGTGCCACGTGGCTCTTTCTTCCAGAAACTCCGATTCGTTGTCATTTGACTGCGGCCCCACATCCGGCAATTCTTCGAACCAATCGAAAGCGGCTCGAACGAACGTCCGAAAATCCAACTTTTCGGAAAGGGTCGGAGCAAACTCGTTCAAAAAAGTCCTAGTGCCGGCGTCTAGCTGCTGCCTACTCAAAGCGGTTCGTTGCCAAGTGCGAAGGTAGTCGCCGTCTGCCGCTGCTGCGTCGGATATGATGTCTCGAACCTGCAAATTTATGCCAGCGAGGTCAAAGAAAGACTTGCACACCCGGCGAAGTTGTTCGCGGTCTTGTCGGGCGTTGGCCAATCTGAGAACCGAGTGCAGCCAAACCATCTGGTTGCTAAGGAATTCATCCTTCCGCAAGGCGATGTAGGCATCTATCCCTTTGGTTTCCAATGCGCCTACAACCGGCTCTAAGAGCCTTCGCGTGCGGGCCAACACAACACAATCGGACTGCTTGGCAGCTCGTTTTGACCCAATGTCATTTGCAACCCAATCAGCTTCATCCTCGAAACACTCAAAGTTTTCGACTCTAATCGCACTTCTTCCGTCGCTGCCGGATTTGTGGGCTATCGGAGCAGCTTTGTAGAAGGCCCGTGTCAGGTTGTAGTTGATGAGGTTGTTGGCGGCTTCCACCACTTTGGGCGGGCAGCGGTAATTTTCGGGAAGCTGTAGCACTGCAACCCCGAAATCCGTGTAGAGAGCTTGGAGGCGTTTCGGGTCGGCGCCGTTCCACTGGTAGATGATTTGATCGTCGTCCGCGACCACAAAAAGGTTCTTGGTGGCTGGGTTGACGAGGTTAGCCAAAACGCGGTATTGAGCGAGATTGGTGTCTTGAAATTCATCGACACACACGTAAGGGTAGATGCGATGAATCAGTCGCCGCACGTTAGGGTTCCTTTCGAGCAGGCCCAGGGCTTCAGCAATCAGACACCCGAAATCCAGTTGGTTGTTGTCGATCATCAACCGTCGATAAGTCGCGTATATGGCCGCCAGGACCTCCGCGTTGTCAACATTGCGATTACTCAGTTCCGCCAATGCCTCGTCTGTGGCGACACAGTTGTCCAGCAGCCGGTTTACCGCTGGCAACAGTCGCTCACCTCGGTACGAGACCTCGGGGTAGTCGGTACGCACCTCTTCAATGGCTTCGTCAAGGACGGCTTCTCTGTCGACGGTCTGCGGCAGTATGGTGAAGTCAGGGCGCAAGCCAATGTGGTGCCCGTGTTGGCGCAGGATGTCCACGCAGAAGGAATGGAACGTCGTTAGCAGGATTCTGTTCCGGGAATTGGGGGCCAGACCCTCGATCCGCGTCCTCATTTCTGACGCCGCTCTGTTGGTAAAGGTCAAACCTAAAATCCGAAAGGGTTTTCCGGGGCTGTCTTCCACCATGCGAGCGATGCGGTAAGTCAGAACCCTGGTTTTGCCGGATCCGGGCCCAGCCAGTACCAGAAGGGGGCCATCAGTCCAGTTCACGGCCTGGAACTGATTGGCATTCAGCGATGACAAATCAACCATCTCTGGCCTCCTCTGCCAACTCCAACGCAGATTGGATGATCTCCCTCATCTGTCGGGGGATACCATCGGGTCCACGTCTCTCCATTTCCTCGACGACCTCTATCGCGTTTCTGGGCTTGGAGTTATTGCCCTGAGCCTCAACCACCTGGGTCCAATATTCTGGGTCTCCTTTCTGGGAGGTTATGTTGGACGCCTTCTGTGGGGACACGTTCGTTTCGTAAATGTGGCCGTATCCCTCGTTGCATAGGAAAACTTCGAGGTTGCCGTGAGCCAACTGACTTATATGGCGCGCTTCTTCCCGGACACCAATCTGGCGCTTGGCGCCTCTCACGTACCCATCGCCTGCTGGGTCATTGTCAGCGACGACAAACCACTCGATACCCATATAGTCGGCGAACTTGGTCAGAATGTCCACAGCGATTGCGATATGTCGATGTTCGATGCAAATGACGCCCTCGTACAACAAATCGCGTTTCAGCACTCTCGCACATCCCTCAAGAACCAGACGGTCTGCTTCTCCTTCCACCAAGAGCCAACAGCGAGCAAACAAGGCACTTCCCCGACTGGAACGGATGTGATGGTTTATTTTCAGAATCTGGTCCTCATTCAATACATCTTCTTCCAGATGATAGACCGTTATTTCGCCATCCTTCCGCCGGAGCCGGCGCAACGAGGTAATAGGACACGCGCTAATCAGGTCCCCTGAATGAGTAGCAACGATTTTCTGTCCCGGAAGCTCCTGCAACAAAGCCGCTACCGAGTGGGTAGCCGAAGGGTGCAAATGGGCTTCAGGTTCTTCGAGGGCCAAAATGGGCGAAGTGTGTTCCCGATAAGCATCCTCCAACCGGCTATGTAAGAAGGCGTCAAACAGGCAAATCACCGCTAAACTCTGCGTACCTTCACCATGCCTGCCTATGGGCAGTCTCGCCCCGGTCGTTGCTGAAAGCAGCACTTGAGTGCGGGACATGATATCGAAGACTCGACTAGGTATCGCTTCAATCCCGACTGCATCATCGCTGGCTAGGGGAACCATCTTCGAAGTGTTGCCTAGCCGCTCCTCCACTTCGCCAAATGATTCGTTAGCGTCCAGGACTTTCTGATTCAGCTCAGCAAGTTCAGATTCGAGCTCCCGCCTAACGTCGGGGTCCATTTTCAAGGAGCGCACAAAAGGGCTCCAAAACTGCCCCCTTGGGCGGAATTCTTGGGCGGAATCGCGGAGAGCTGAGAGATAAAAGACGGGTGCCAGTTGCTGCAGGGCTATCAAGTTGGCGGGGGTCCTAGCGCCAACCAGTTCATTGCCTACAAGGTCAAGAAAAGCCCATGACGTTACGAACGTCTTCCAGAATATCGTCATAAGAGCTTCGCACGCGAAAAACCACCAATTGCCTGCCGTCGTCGGCTGCTTGGATTGCAGCGGCCAGAGTTTGCACCACGCCGTCCGGCCAATCGTTCCCGTATCTTTCTACGAACCGCAGCGTGACCTCGATGGCATCGCTCTCTGTGGGCTGGCTATCCCTCTCGGGCAGGTGATAGTCATACTCCGAGAAAGCGCCGCCTCTGCGCGTCAAGTTGCGGCTTAGGCAAGTCTCCAGCGCCGCCAAAATCGTCGATTTACCCGTATTGTTTTCGCCGATTAGTACGGTCGTCTCGTCGAGTTTAATGGTCAGGTTGCGGACACCCCTGAAGTTGTTTATTTCAATCTGGTCAATGAACATTGTTGCTGCTTCACGGTGGTATATGTCCTTAAGACAAGACATTGCGACACTCGGAACTTCCTGCTCCGGTGGCGTACAGATTATCGTGGTGCATGGGTGGCCGCGCTGCGGATGCCGGGTCCCACCGGACCCCTTGTAAGGGCCTGTATCATTGGCGGCCGGGACCCGAAAGCCACCGGCATGGGTGCAGACGGCGCGGCAGCGGACGCAAATCGCATAGGTCGCTGCCCTAGACCTGAGCAGGTAAGTAGCTTCAGCGTCGCCGGCGTTTTCCGCTTCTGATTCGTCGATGTAGCAAAATTACATAGGCCAACCCAAAAAGAAAAAGCGACTAGGTTCAGGGCGGGTACCCCAATAGAGAGACGATTAGCGGCTCTTCCCAGACGCCTTTTCATTTTACCACTGACGCCACCGCGGTCAAGTTGAGTTGGCGCGGTCAATGGATCGGGTGGGTCTGACCATGTATTGTTGCCAGGACAAATACAGAGACCGCCCGTCGGGGCGGTCTCGACCCTACCGGCGAAGCGATAGGGGTGGTGAAAAAGCCTACCATTGCCCGCAACCGCCGTCAACTGGGGTTGCAGCGTCCAGCGGGGCAGAAGGCATAACCGGGCGGGCCGCCACTTCGTCCATCCCAGGCTGCCGGTTCACCTCCTAACCACTCCCTGGGGATCGTTCCTGGACGCCCTCCGGTTCAGGGCGCGGTCCAGGATGGCGAAAGCGCCGGAGTCCACACCGTCAGCGGGTTCCTCCCGCCACAGCAGGACTCGGGTGACCATACTGACAACTTGGAGTAGGCAGTCAGCGTCGGGACTGCGGAAGGCCGGTCCGCCGATGATCCGGTCAATGGGCAGGTTGCGGGTGTGCCAGCCTTCGCCGCAGGCGCCGACTCCCACGGGCACCGGGTTATAATTGCGCAGCCGCTCGTAGGCGGGGACCACCGTCTCTTCCGGTTCCTGGCCGAAGATTGCCAGGGCATAAATGCCGTCGTGGGCGGCGGTGGCGTTGATGCGGTTGAAGAGGCGGTCCAGGGCCACCTGCCGGTAAGCGGGCACGTCATCCTTGTCCAGACAGACGTTGACCACCTGGACGCCGCCGGTCTCCACGGCAAAGTCCTCGGCGACGTCCAACCCATGGGCCACCATCCCCGCGCTATGCGACGGCAACCGTTTATCGTGGCAGGCACAGGCGCAGGAATGAGCGGTAGTGATAGCGGTGGTCGGCAGGTCGCTGGGGCGGAGTTCGGCGTCGCCGGGTATGCCACATTGCAACTCCAAATGGCGGTGCCACTCGCAGATGCGGCGGTAGAGCCGGTTCTAGGCCCGGTCGTCCACGCCCAGGGCGGTGCGGACGTGGCAGCGGCGGCCCTGGGCTTCCATCACGTAGTAGATTCTCATGGGTTCCTCCTTGCTGGTTGGGTAACGAAGTTCATCGGGTCTGAAAGGCGTAGTCCGGCACATCGCCGCCCCTGGCAATCCAGGCCTGACCCAGGGGTCCGGCGCTCAACACCAGCTCCCGGTGAGAGGCCAGCAGCGGCGCCCGAACTCGGGCGCGTGCCACCTCGCGGGCCGCCACTTCCAGGAAGTGGGTCAGGGCGATGCCGTCGTCGAAGACCACCAGCACCAGGGGTTGGGCTCCGTGGTCGTCGGTGGGCCGGTGGGTGGCGTAGTAGCGCAGGTAGGGGGAGACGCGGGCGGCCATGGTGGCCGGTCGCACGGCGCGGCGTTCCCACTCCAGGAAGAAGGGCCAGGCGGCGTTGCCCCGGCGGATGACGCCTTAGGCGTCGGGGTGGACCGAGCGCAGCTTTCCCCGGTGCCGGAAGTAGCGGGATGCCCGCCGGGGCGGGTCCAGTTGGACGATCTCCCGCGAGCGGGAGCGGGCCTGGCGGGCCAAGGCGGCGGCGAAGGCGTGGACCGCGCTGGTGTGCTCGACGTTGCGGAGCAACTGGCGGGTCCTGGTTCCGGCCACGTTGCGCCAGTCCAGGGGGGCGTCGGGGTACAGAGGCATGGCGCTCCAGTGCTTCCTGGCGTCGCCGGGGGAGGTCCGGTCCCGGCGGGCCAGCATCACCAGCCCCCTATCGGACAGAGCCAGGCGGCGCTGCTTGTCCAGGTTCACGTCAACCAGCAGGCTCAACTCGGCCAGCCGGGTGGTCACCTGGGACAGGCGGGAGCGCTTCACGCCCAACAATGCGCCCAAGTGTTGGGGCGACAGCCAGGGCCAGTCGGCCAGCAGGTCCACGGCCCGCTTCTCCACCGGCTTGAGCAACGACGGCAGCATACAGTCGGCCTCCGGGTCCAAGGTATCGGGTATAGAGGCCCGTTGCGGCGGCTTGCGAAGCGGCCAGGTTCGGGGCAGCCCGGTGTGGGCCAGGGCGGTTTGCAGGTCCAGGGGCGCGGGACCGGAGGGAGTGCGCCAGACGGCGGCCCCGGCCCCGGCGGATGCCGCGTCGCCTTCCAGGGCCAGGAACACCGGCCCGGGCAATGCCGCCGCCAGCCGCCGGGCCTGGCGCAGGCGTACCTCGTCGGGCAGCAGCATCAGCACGGCGCTGGTCCGCTCTCCCTGCCCCAGCCGCCAGAGGCGCTTGGCGAAGGCGGTGCGGTCGGCGGCGGCGTCCTGGGGCATGGCCCGATACCAGCGGAAAACCAGGGGGTGAAACACCTGGGCGACGGCGCAGGCCAGGCGGTAGATGACGGCCACGGCGTCCAGCCGTTCCAGCAGGCCCCGCCGCCATTGGCGGGAGACGGGGCGCGTGAACAGCAGTTCCTCCAAGGACACTCCTTCCAGCTCGGCCAGCCGGTTCACTGCGGCGGCGGTGAGCGCGTAATGGCGGGTTGGGGAAACCAGGGCAGAGGCGTGGGGGACGGCTGCCACCATCCCCTCACGCTCCAGCCACGAAACGGTCTGGTACACGGCGCCCCGGGACCAGCCGGAGAGGGCGGCCAGTTCCAGCCGGTCCAGGAAGGGCATATCGGCCAAACGCCGGAGGGCGTTGGCTTCGCAACGGTTGGATGTCATTCGGCGTCCGCCCTACCCTTCTCCTCCTGCCGCTCAATTGGCAACTGGCGGTAGGAGCTGAGTTCCTCACCCTGAGCTTCACCGTCCTCCCCGGACTGCTCTTCCTCCGCCTTCCCCTGCGGAGCCCCGGTGGGCGGCTGGAAGTGCTTGCTGCGCTGCCCGTCCCGGCCCAGGTTCCTGGGCGCCGGCTGTTGCTTCTGGCCCGAAGTGTTCTGGCTCCGGCGGATGCGCTCCACCTCCTTGCGGAACTCCTCCACCCGCCGCCGGCCCTGCTCCTGCTGGGCGGCGATCTCCGTCGCTGGCGTGATGTACGCCAACGCGCCGTCGCGGATGCGCCGGGCCACGGCCAGGCTGCCCGGCTCGGGCCGGCGCACCATCATGGAGAAGGGCGGCATCCGCTCCGTTCCCACGGTGGCCCGCACGTAGCAGTGATGCACGTCCAGGGATACGACGTCGTCCTCGGACACTCGGTCCTTGCCCAGCTCCCACACCAGTTGCCGGGCGTCGCTGCCCGCCACACCACCAGCGCGCCCCGGCGTTCCTCCGGCGGCAGGCTGCCCTGCTCCCGGATCGCGGCGTCCACCAGGTTCAGCAAAGACGCGCCCACCAAGGCCGCCACGTCGCGGCCCACCGCGCCCTGGGCGGTGGACACCGGCAGGATGCCGCCCTCCCGGATGGTCCGGCGCAGGTCGATGGTGGAGCGGGGCTGGCCGATGATGGCCCGGGCCGTCTCCGAGGAGGCGTAGTAGGACAGCCGGGTCTGCACCGGGGCCAGGGCGTCGCCCTGGTAGTCCCTTCGCCAGCTGGCGAAGATGCCGCCCCACCAGTCCATGATGAATTGGTTGGAGACCCGGGTCAGGACGCCGGTGCGGTAGTTGTCGTCGGACAGCAGGAGCAGCCCGTCCAGGAGGGTGAACTGCTCGTCGGCGGCGGTGGCCGGGTGGCGATTGGCCTCGTGAAGGCTCTTCACCGTGTGTTCCAGGATGGATTGCATCCTCGGCCCCCACTGGTTCCACAGGCCGTGGGCGACGCGCACCACCGAGTCGGCGGTGCGGTCGCGGTCGGCGAAGATGCGGGCGTCCAGCAGGTTGATGCCGGGGAAGCCCCGGGGGCGGCCAGGTCGATGAGCTTCACCCGGTCGGCGATGGACTCCGGGACCTGCTCCAGCAGGGCGCCCACCAGGTCGGCGTGGGGGGCGATGACCACGGTGGCGTCGTGGTCCCCCGCCGCCTTCTCCCGGAGCTTGTGGGCAACGATGTGGTGCATCAGAGTGGACTTGCCCATGCGGGTGCGGGCCACGTAGAGGTGGTGGCGGCGCAGCAGGTCCTCGGGGAAGTGGATCCCCCTCGACCGTCCCGCCGTGGTGTCGCCCACCAGGACGCCGCCCCGGACGCCCCGGGCCGAGGGCAGCAGCGCCCGGGAGCCGGAGCGTTCCAAGAGGGGAGTCTCGTCCCGGGCGCCGGGTGGGTGCCACAGGGCGGCGGCCTCGCGGACCCCCAGGACGCTGCGCTGGCCAAACAAGCCCGGCCCGGCGGGGTGGCGGTTCATCACGGGAACCACCGGCCTGACCCTGCTGATCTTGAACCGCGCCCCGGCGGGGTGGTCGTAGTGGCGGTAGGCGGCGGCCACCGGCTCCAGCACCTCCTTGGCCCGGTTCAGGCCGTCCCTGGCATCGCTGGCCTCGGGCAGCGCGGCGATGACTTACAGCTCGCTGTCGAAGGCGATGCGGCCCACCTTCTCCTTGATGATCAGCGGGTCGTAAACGCGGTTCCGGGCCTGCTTCCAGCGCCACCAGCCCCAGCCGGCCGGTGAGGCCCAGGGCGGAGCCGATGCCCAGCAGCGCGGCCTTCCAGATCTCGCCGTCCTGTACCCACAGGTAGTCCCGCAGGGCCGCCAGCGCCCCCACGCCCAGGACGGCCATGGTCACGCCGTACAGTTGCAGGGGCCGGGTCTGGTAGGTGTAGGAGGGGTCGGGGCGCTGGTGGCCGGGGTTTCTGAAGGCTTTCTGCTGGTGGGACTGGGACCAGTCGGGTCCCAGGGAGCGCAGCAGCAGCCGGGCCAGCACCCGCTCGCCGTCCTTCAGGTTGGACAGGGCGCCGATGATGGCGATGAGGGGGCGGAACCCGGGTCCAGCAGGTCGTCGTCCCGGAAGGTGCGCAGGGGCACGTACTCCGAGCCGGAGGCCCGCAGCGTCATCCCCGCCGGACGCCCTTGCGGGCGTTTCGTCTAGGTCCGGGCCGGAGGCGCGCAGGGTCATCCCCCACGCCTCCTCGCCCCGGTGGACGAAGATGGGGTCGTCCTCGGGGTCAACCTTCTGGATGCGGGCCTGGGGGTAATGGGCGGCCAGTTGGCCGCGCACGACCTCGCGGTCCAGGCAGCGGGCCAGCAGGGTAACGCCGTCGGCGGCGCCGGCCAGTTCCAGGGAGAAGGGTTCGGGGACGGCGATGGACTGGAGCAGGTTCTCCACGCCCAGCATGGTGCGCTCGCCGGTGCGGGGCGGCGTCACCGCCAGCAGCGCCGGGCGACTGACGCTGTGGTTGCCGAAGAGGATTTTCCTGGGGTTCAGTTGCAAATTCATATCTTCCTTCCTTTCAACTCCTATCGGGTTGGTGCGGACCATCGCGGCGGCGGGGCGCAACTCCGGTTCCAGCAGGTGCAGGTCGAACACCGTCACCAGCGCTTCGTGGGCCAGCAGGTCGTCGCCCTCGTCGGAGAGCAGGTCCCGGAGGCTGCCGGTGGCGAAGGGGCGTAGCAGGTGGGCGATCTCCGGTGTTTCCCCTTCCAGGTAGGCGTAGAAATCGCGGAAGCCGGTGCGCTCCCGCCGCTGGGCGTAGTAGGAGGCCAGGGCGTGGTCCAAAGACGACCGGCGCTCGGCGGAAAGCCTTTCTCCAACCATCACTTCAATCAACCGGCGCAGGCTGCCAATACGCTGCAAGAGTTCCTCGCTGTCGCCCCGGTCGCTGACGAAGGGGTTCATGCCCTGGCCCGGCACGCCGAGGGACAGGACTGGACCGGAGAATGGGCGCGGCGGGTTTGGCTGCCTGGCCCGGCACGCCGGGGGACAGGACCCTGCCGCCCGCCGCCCGCGCCATGTCCGCGTACTCGCTCTCCGGGGCGATGACGTAGGCCCGCACGCCCCGGCACAGACCCCAGAACAGGCGCAGGGGTTCGCCCAACAGGGGGAACACCCCCAGGCCGGCCCGGGCCAGGAGGCCGCGCAGTTCGTCCCTGCGGGAGTGCTCGCAGACGGCGTAGAAACGCCGGTCCAGGATGCCCTCCCGGGTCTCCAGGGTGGTCAGCAGGCGCCCCAGTCTGTCGGCGGCGTCTCTGGTCTGCCGGGGCAGGTCTTCCGGTTGGGACTCGGCCAGTCAGTCGCGCAAGCCCCGGAGTGCCGGCGGGTGCTGGCGCACCAGCAGTTGCACCGGAAAGTCCAGGGCGTTCAGGGAGCCGGCGAAGGCCCCCAGCTTGGGCTCGTCCAACTCCAGCCCCATCACCTCCAGCACCGCCAGCTTCACCCCGTCCAGGCGCACCGGCCCGTCCTCCTCCAGGTGAGACACCATGAAGAACAGGGACAACGGCGGCGGCTTGGGGGCGGCGGGTTCCGCCTCCACCGTTTCGTCAACTTCCTGGGGTTGGGACCGGCCCGGCGCTGGCCGCCGGGCCAGGTCCTTCGGGTTGGGCAACGTCAATTTCGCCATTCGCTCCTCCTTGCTCGTTCTAAGCGCCGGGCAGTACCTCGATGATCCTGCCGACGATGCCGGCGGCGATGCCCTTGGCCAGCAGCGCCAACACCAAGCCCACGACGGCCATGAACACGGCGTTGCGCGCTCTACTGCCCCGGCCCTCCCCCTCGGCGCCCTCGGCCATCAGCACGAACCCGGCCCATACGATGGCGAAGAGGCACAGGCCCGCCCCGGCGTAGGCCATGCCGGTGAGCGCCGCGTCGAAGGCGGCGGCCAGGTTGTCCATCTCGTTCTGCTGCGGCGCAGCGGCGACGGACGCCAGGGCCGCAACCGAGGCCAGCAGGATGGCGGTCAGTCTCTGTCCCATAGCCAGCTCCACCAGTTGGAATCACCCGCCGGCGTCTGTTCCGCCTTCGGTGGCGGTGGCGGGGGCGGGGGCACGTGGAGGGCCTGGTAGGGGACGTCGGCCACCAGGCCCAGGGTTTGAGTAACCGGCACCGTCTCCGGCCGGGTGCGGGCCACCGGACCGCGACGGTTCTCCACTGCCCGAACGTGCTCCGGGTGGTGGACGTAGATGCGCACCGTCCTGACGGTGCTGCTTTCCCCGCAGCGGCAGGTCACTCGCCGGGTGTACACATCGGTGCGGGCCGGGTGGTGAACGGTCTGCAAGATGGGCGGCCGAGGGACGTTCAGCGTCGCCGTCAGGTCCGCCGTGATTTCCAGGTCGTGGGCCGCTCTCCGGTCGGCCACGGGCAGGGTGAAGGAGGTATCGCCGTTGGCGACGAAGGCCGCGTGGTCGAGTGGCCGCCCCACCCGACGCTGACTGTTCCCGTTATGGCGGTGACGGTGGCGTCCAGCAGCGCGGGGACGTTCTGGCTGAAATGCCCGTCGTAGACCGGCAGGTCTTCCTCGTGGCGGGTCTCCGCGATGCACTCCGAGGCGATGACGTCCCTGATGCGGCCCGGCGTCCACTCGATAGACGTGACCTCCAGGTCGCACAGTTCCCCGTCGGCCTGGGGCAGGGGGTAGGGGATCCGGTGGCTCTTGAGGGACGCCGCCCCGGAGCGGCCCAGGGCGTCCTGCCACGAGAAGGTGAAGGATAGCGACGGGCCGTTCAGGGTCAGGTTGTAGCTCCTGCTTCCCCTTCCTGCAGGCTGGCGTTGACGCCCATCTTCAGGGTCCGACCCGTCCTGCCGCCGAAGACCCGGCCCTTCAGGTCCAGGTCGTGGGCGGCCCGCAGGGTGGCGGCGGCGGTGTTGCCGGCGACCGCCAGCCGCTCGATGTAGACGCGGCGGCCCGGCACCGGGTCCGGCGGCTGGAAGTAGATTTCGTCCAGCCGCCAGGCGTCGCCGTAGCCTTCGTCGGGGCCGTCGGCCAGGGCGCTGCCGGGCAGCAGGACCACCGCCAGCAGGCTGAGGGCCGCCACCGCCAGGAAGCGGCCCCACGGCCGTCCCCGCCCTTGACGCGGGGGCTTTTCCTCCTTGCTCTCCTGGTGCCGGAACTGCCGGTCGCCCGTGTCCTTCCGGCCGTCGACCCCTGCCGAACCAGCTGTGGGGCCGGAAGGGAGGCCACCCCTTCTTCGGGGCCGCTTTTACCGCCCAGCCCACGCCGGACACTGCCTTCCTCTTCATAGCCCTGCCCCACTTCCGGGGTGGGCCTGGCCTCGGGCTCTGGGGGTGGTTCGCTGACGGTCAACTCCGCCGGGGAACCGGCGTAGCGCCGGGCGCCCAGGTTGAACTTCAGCAGGTCGGTGGTCACCAGGGGCAGCCCTCTTCTTCCCACCTTGCCCACGGTCATGGCTACGCCCAGGACGCCCAGCAGGATGGCGATGCCCAGCCTCAGTCCCGAGGGGCCGAAGGGGAAGTAGCGATAGACGCCGTAGGCCACGGCGCAGGTCGCCACCACCGCCACAATCTGGGGAAAGGTGAACCACAGCAGCGCCATGTCCTCGGCCTGCACGTGGGGCGGTACTTCGTGCTCTCTCATGTTCACCTCCTCCTAACCGTCGCCGTCGCCGGGTTCGGGCACGTCCAGTTCCACCGGCGATCCCACCACGGTGTTGATCACCAACTCCACCACGCCGTAGGCGACGAGTGCCAGCACAATTCCGGCCAAAGCGGTCATCATGGCGCTCTTGCCGCGCTCCATCTGGTTGGGCGCGCCGCTGGCAGTGAGGCACAGGTAGGCGCCGTAGATGAAGTAGCCCACGCCCACCACGCCGACGAGGCCCAGCAGGATGCCCACCAGGTTCGATATGGTCTGTGTCAGGTCTCCCATAAAGTCTTTCTCCTTTTCGTTTGCTTGCTTGCTTGCTCGGTCGGTCTGCTTTCGGTCGGATTGCTTCCTGGTTCTCACCGGCACCTGGCTCACCTCCGGCGGTCGTTTTCGTCGTCGCTACTGCCCCTGGCTTCGCGGCGTGGGGCCGCCCTGGGCCGGGGCGGTGCTGTTCTGGGCCGCCGAGTTGACGGCGCCCCCGGCGATGGAGGCCGCGCCGGTGGACGCCGTGGACGCCGCCGCTCCTGCCGCCGCGCCCGCCGGTCCTCCGGCGGCGGCTCCGCCGGCCATCAGCCCCAGGGCGCGGGCCGAGCGCATCATCCCGCCGGGCAGGGAAAGTCCGAAGTAGAGGGTGTGCAGCCAGGCGTCGAAGGTGCTGTGCTGGCCCAGCATCGAGGGGACCCGTCCGGCCAGGTACGTGAAGGCGATGGCCATCAGCAGCTTCCACACCAGGTCCTGCACCGGCTCGAACTCGGCGATGGCGGCGAACTCGCCCAGGAAGGCGAAGCCCAGGGCCACGGCGATGAGCTGGACGGCTTGCTGGAACACCGCCGTCATAAAGAGGCGCAGCCAGTGGCGGCCCCAGCCCGCCGTGTGGGGCAGGATCCACAACCCCAACGCGATGGGCGCTAGGGCCAGCAGGATGTCGATCAGGGCCAGGCGCAGGATCATCTGCACCGGCAGGTAGAGCAGGAAGCAGCCGAAGACCGGGTGGAGCAGGGCGATGAAGATCGCCAGCCCGAAGCTGTCGGTCTCCACGGCGGCCAGCAATGCGAACAGGGGCGCCTGCAGCAGGTCGCCGGGGGGACGTTCAACGTCGCGGCGATGAACTGGGAAACGGCGTGGGCCACGTCGATGACCAGGGCGCACCACCACAGGGACGACGCGGCGGCCACCAGGCCCAGAACCAGGCGGGGGACCATCTCCCGCCAGCCCGATTGATGCCTTCCCAGGTGTTCTTGGACGATGAAGCTCAGACCCATCCAGCCCAGGATCACGGTGAGGGCGGCGGTGGTCACGGCTCACACCGCCCACCACGCCTGCACCACGAAGTCGTGGGCGTAGGTCAGGTCCGGAGGGGTTCCGGTGAGGATGTCTCCCATACTCGCCAACCTCCCTCGCAACCGGCGATGTCGGTCTGAAACACTCCCTCCAGCACGCCGCACAGGGTCCCGTGGACGCCCTGGATCACCCACTTGGCGGCGGCCCGGGCCCAGCGGTCCGGGTCGAGAGCGCCCAGCACCCGGTCCCACAACCCATTGGGCTGGTGGACGGGGCTCAGGGCGTAGAAGACGTGGTGGTCGCCTCCGCCCTGCCGGGGCACGGCCAGCATCAGCAGGAATGCCTCCTCCGGGTGGAGCTCGGGCTGCTCGTTCAAGGCGGGGTACTCGAAGGTGTACTCCCAGCCCTCGGCCAGGCGCTTCTCGCCTCCCTGGACCCGGTAGGTGTTGGTGAGCCAGTCGCCGGTGTCCGGGTGGCGGATTGCGTAGTAGAGGACTGGGACCTGGCGGCTGAAGATGGGCCGGGCCACGAAGTCGCCGTGCTTCCTCCGCTCCACCAACTTCCGGTCCTGGTTGACCAGGCTGATGCCGTCGGCGGGAGGGGATTGGGCCAGGGCGATGCCGCTGGCGGGAATGGCGACGATGACCGAAAGCAGCAGCGCCGCCGCAAGCAGGGCCAGCCTTCTGGCTCTGCCGGAACCGAAAAAGAAACGCCGAAACATGGTTGCCTCCTGTCGTTCGGTTCGAGACCGGGTGCGCGACAACCAAGTCCGGCGACGGGGCGGGCCGGGCGTAATTCCTCGTAAGGGCGGACGCCGGCGTCCGCCCTTACAGGGCATGGGATTTGGACAGGCCAGTGTGGTGTCATACCCGTGTACGGGATTGGGAGTTGGCGGCGGACTGTCCAATCCGGTCCGGTTGAACCTGAAATCGGGGGAAATCTCCCCCTATCGGACGGTGGGAGTAAGCACCTGGGTTCCAGGGCAGTTTCCGCCGTCCCTGGACAGCGCCAAGTAGGAAATCGGACAGTTGTCCACCGGCCTGGGCGGGCAGTTTTGGACAGTCTCACGTTGGAAATCGGACAGTTGTCCAGCCAGGAGGGCGCGATGCGATGGCAGAGAACGGGCAGTACCCGGAGCGTGGAGAGCCTGCGGGAGCTGCGGCTGCTGGGCGACCTGATCGGCGAGCAGGGTAAGACCCAGGCGGCGGAGACCCTGGGGGTCAGCTCCCGGACGTTGACCCGTTTCGAGGAGTCGCGGCGCCTCACGCCGACGCTGGCCGGGGCGCTGGAAAGGCACCTATTGGAGGGGGCGGGTCGGCGGCGGCCACCCAGCGGCATCGTACGGGGATGCGACGGGCTGAGGGAGTTGGAAGGGGCGCTGCGAGAGGGGCTGGCGGCCCTGCGCAAAGAGGGGGAAGCGCGGTCTCCCAGCGCAGCCTGCGGGGGCTGAAACCCCGGCACAAGCAGGGAGGGGCGTCATGGTCGTAGCGACTTCGGACAAGGTGGACCTCACGGAACTTAAGGCCCGCCACCCCCCTGGGCGACGCGGTGGAGGACGCCGGGGGCGTCCTGCGGGGCAGGGGCCGGGTACGGCAGGGCGTTTGCCCTTTTCATAAGGAAGCCGAGGGCAGCTTCACGGTGTACGAAGACTCCCAACGGTTCTGGTGTTTCGGCTGCCTTGCCGGGGGCGACGTGCTGGACTTCGTGGGGAGGATGGTGGGGCTGACTTTGCCGGAAGCCATCCGGCGGCTGGACGACGGCTCAACCCCGCCGCTGGCGCCCTCGGCGGTTCGTCCTTCAGCAACTGGACAACCCGCCGCCCAGTCCGTTCCGCCCCGCGATCCCGCCCTGCTGACGGCGGCGGCAAGGTTCTACGTGGGGCAACTGCGGCCCAGCTGGGTAGCCCTGCAATACCTGGCCTCCCGGGGCATCGGCGCCGTCGCCGCCCGGCGACTGGGCCTGGGATACGCCACGGGCAGCGGGCTGCGGGACTATCTCGGTTCCGCCGGTTTCAACGCCAACCGGCAACGGGCTTCCGGCCTGTTCCTGGAACGGGGCGCGGAGCGGTTCGCCCTCGCCCCTGGCATGGTGGTGGTCACTGAAGTCTCCGGCGGGCTGGCACCCTAGCTGGTGGGCCGGGCGGTTGACGCTCAGGCCAAGCCTCGCTTTCAAGCATTGCCCGGTCAGAAGCCGGTGCTGGGCCTGGGAAGGCTCGGCCCGTCGCCTTCGGTGGCGATTGTCGCCGAAGGGGTCTTCGACTACCTGGCGCTCACGGCTTGGGGCTATCCCGCCGTCGCCGCCCTGGGGACCCAGGGGATGGACAAGGTGGCGGCGGCGCTCCGGGGCTGCCCTTGGGTGTTCCTGGCCTTCGACAACGACGACGCGGGCCACACGGCGGCGGAAGCTCTCGGCCAACTGCTGGGCAACCGCGCCGCCGTGGTCAACCTGCCCGGCGGCATCGCCGACGTGGGCGAGTTGGCAACGCGGCCCTACGGCCAACGCCTGTTCCGCAGGCTGCTGCAACGGGCGGCCCACAACGCCCGCTAGTCAACTCTTCCTCACCAACTCCCTCTCTACCGGCCCGCCTGCAACGGCGGGCCTTCTCTTTTCCCCGCTAGCAAGCTTCACGACGGGGCATCCGGCCCTGCTCACGGCTTCGCTTGGCGAATGCCGCTTCAACCAACGGCACATCCAACTTCACGACGCAAAGGAGCGAACTCATGGGCAACGGAAACAACCAGAACGGCAACCACAGCGCCAACGGCCACGACCCCAACGGGGCCGTCAACCTCAACGGCACCGGCCACCACCCCAACGGCACCGGCAACGGCGCCGCCGACTTCACCGGCCACGACCTCCTGTGGGACGGGCTGCCCCCTGCCGTGGTCAACGCCCTGGAGCAGCCCCTAGACCCGGCCCTGGTCTCCCGGCGCGACGGGCGGGGCAACCGCCAGTACGACTACCTCGAGGGCCACACCGTCATCGACCAGGCCAACCGGATTTTCGGCTACGGCGGCTGGGGTTACGAACTCGTGGGCGACGTGAGCCTGCGGCGGATGGAGAAGGTCGATGTCAGGACCGGAGAGGTCAAGGTCTCCTTCGCCTACAGCGCCCCGGTGCGGGTCTCCGTGAACGGCGCGCCGTCCCGCACCGACATCGGCTTCCACATCGTGGCCGAGGATACCACGACACCGCCTGCAAGGGGGCGGTGACCGACGGGCTGAAACGGGCGCTGCGCAGCTTTGGGAATCGCTTCGGGAACGGTCTCTACGGAGACCAGCCCTCGACCAACGGCAGGGGCAACGGCCGGCCCAAGGAGCAGCGGTCGAACGCTCCCACCAACGCCAACTCCGGCCAGGGCAACAACGGCAATGGCCGGCGGGACGGTTCCTACCTCCAGCAGTTGCGGGGCCGGCTCATCGCCCAGGGCGCGGAGCAGGGCTTCGGCGAGGACCAGGTACGGGAGGCGGTGAAGAAGCAGACGGGCCGGGACCTGGACGAACTGCCCGCCAGGGACCTCAAGCCCTTGGTGGAGGGCGCGGCCCGCAAGGTCAACGAGGCGAAGGAAGCCGCCAACGGCAACGGGTAGACACCGTTGCCAATACCATGCAACGGGGCTGTCTCCATCGCGGGACGGCCCTGCTTCTCATTTACAGGAACAAGGAGGAACCGAAATGACGGCAACCACCATGCACACCCCCTGGGGCTGGCCCCAGGACATCGAGGAACTGGCCGAGGGCATCTGGCGGGTCGAGACCGCCGGGCACGGCGGGCTGAAGCTGAGCCGGGAGCGTTGGGAGGAACTGCCCGACCGCGTGCGGGACGCCTTCCTCAACCCGACCTTCGCGGAGGAGGACTGCGAGGAACCCATCGCCCGGACGCTCCTGGGCCTGGGCGACGAAAGGGACCGGGAGTTGGCCCTGAAGGTGGCGGGCCACTTTGACCGCTACGCCCCGGCGCTGCCCTTTCTGCGGGAAAAGGGAGGCCAGCCATGAACGCCAGCGCCACCCGGTGTAGGTCCCGCACCCTGCCCAGCACGACCACCAAGTTGTCAACGGAACTCGGCAGCCTCTACATCACCGTCGGATTGGACGAAGACGGCCAACCCTTCGAGGTGTTCGGTTCCCTGGGCAAGGCGGGCAGCCTGCAACACGGGATGACCGAGCTGGCCTGCCGCCTCATCTCCCTGCACCTGCGGCGGGGAACGCCGCTGGATGAAATCATCGGCCAGATACAGGGCATCAGCGAAATGCAGCCCTGGCCCAACCGGATGGAGGACGGCACGACAGCATGGGTGAAGGGTCTGGGCGACGCCATCGCCCTGGTCCTGCGGGACTACCCATCGCCGCCGACTGAACCGCAAGGACACGACACAGCAATGTGCCACACGGAACTGTCTCTCTGCGGAGGGCAACCCCGCTCTTCACCTAGCGGACACAACGAGAAGTCAAGGAGCTACGCAATGACGATGACCATTGACAACCTTACCGACGTGTACTCCCGGCCCAACGCCCGCTTCGGCGGGGACGGGACCCTGGAGATCCGGGCCTCGGCGGTGGGCAACTGCCGCCGCGCCCTGTGGTACGAGGCCACCAACCACGAGGTCACCAACCCGCGCAGCGAGGAGTCCCTGACCATGCTGGAGGCGGGCAACGCCCTGGAGCCGGTGGTGCTGCGGGCCATGCAGCGGGCCGGGTGGGAGATCACCCCCGCCGACCGGGACAACCCCCGGCGGGTCTCCCTGCGCCTCGGCCCCACCCTGGTGGTCAGCGGCCACGTGGCCGCCGCCGGCGTGGCGCCCATCTTCGGCAACGAACCCAGCATCGTCGAGGTCAAGACCCGGGGGCCGGAAGCCTACAAGAAGCGGACCCTGGGGGCGGAGCGCAGCCACCCAGAATCGCTGTGGCAGGTCGCCTGCTACACCTACGGGACCTTCGGCGAGGCCCGGGACGTGGTGATCGCCACCCTGGACACCGGCAGCCGGGCCTGGGACTACGAGGTGATACCCGCCCGGCGGGTGGAACGGGCCTTCGAGCAAGCCTGTCGGCGGCTGGGGGAATTGGCGGCCTACCACCTGGTCAATGGGCCCGACCCGGAGGCCCTGCCGGAGCGGGACTTCATCGCCGGGGACTGGCAGTGCCAGCGCTGCCCCTTCCTGAACGCCTGCCTGCCGGGGATGGTGGGGACTGACGAACCGGAGGACGACGACCCTGACGAAAGCGCCGAGCCGGTCAGCGACGAAGAGGCGCGGGCGGCGCTCCTGGAGTACGAACAGTCCCAGGAGATGCTGAAGGCCATCGAGGAAGACAAGCAGTGGGCGTTGGGGCTGCTGCGGGCCTGGCTCAGGGCAGCGGGGGTTGGACAAGGCCAGGCTGGAGGGCCGGGAGAAGACCCGCACCGTGGGGATGGTCAAGTCCACCAAGTACAAGGTGGACCACAAGCGGCTGAACGCTCTCCTCGACCCGGAGACCCGCGCCACCATCGTCACCGAGAACGTCTCCCGCTACCTACGGGTCAGCTAGTCCTGGATGACATTGGAACCCTGACGCTCTCCAGTCCGGAGCGCACACGGGACCGCCCTCATACAGAGGAAAGAGCGGCCCCGCAGCGGCAACCCCAATTCATCAACCATCAGGAGGAACCATCATGGCGAAGACCATCAACAAGGTGGAACTGCTGGGCCGCGTGGGAGCGGACCCGGAGATGCGCTACACCAACAGCGGCACCGCCGTCACCCAACTGCGCCTGGCCACGGACCGCTACCAGAGGAACGGCGAGGACGCCACCGACTGGCACACCGTCGTGGTGTGGGACAAGCTGGGCGAGGCCGTGGCCCAGTACGTGGAAAAAGGCCAGCGGCTCTATGTGGCGGGCCGCCTGGTCCAGTCCTCATGGGAGGGGGACGATGGGCAGCGGCGCTACCGCACCGAGGTCCACGCCCAGGACGTAGTGTTCCTGGACTCCTCCCGCAACAGTTACGGCGGCAATGGTAACGGCAACTACGCCAACGTCGGCGCCAACACCCAGGCCGACGACGACCTTCCCTTCTAGCCGGGCAACCTGATACCGACGCCCGCCACCGGCGGACGCAATCACGGGGACGCTCCTTATTGGCAGGGAGCGTCCCCGTTCTCGTTTTCCGAATCTGACTTGCAAGGAAGTGAACCATGCCCCGCAAGAAGCAGTCCAAGACCGCCGACACGCCGCCCATCACCCTGGAGAGCCACGCCGTGCTGGAGACCCTGCGCTCCAACCTGAGCCTGCTGGGCGAGCTGGCCATGCACTACGAGGTGACCTACCAGCCGGAGTGCCCCGCCCAGATGCCCACCATCAACTGCCCTGCCGACGTTCAGAGCCTCTTGGGGCCGGAGATGTCGGCCCTGGCCCAGGAACAGCTGTGGGTGCTGCTGCTCAACACCCGCAACCAAGTGCGAAGCCAGCAGGTGATCTACATGGGCAACGTGAACTCCTCGGTGGTGCGGCCCGCCGAGGTGCTGAGGGCCGCTGTCATCGACAACTCTCCCAGCATCATTGTCAGCCACAACCATCCCTCCGGCGACCCGACGCCCAGCCCGGAGGACGTGTCCATCACCCGCGTCTGGCGGCGGCGGCCAAGCTGCTGGGCATCGACCTGCTGGACCACGTGGTCATCGGCGGGGACAGGTACGTCAGCCTGAAAGAGCGCAAGCTGATGGACTAGCCTCTGCCCACCGAGGCCGGCGCAGCACCGCCGGTACTAACGGGGGGACTGGTTCCCCCCGCCTTTCACCGATTCCCATTTCCATCTAATGGAGGCGACCCATGATTCCCACGGATACGGCCCCCGAAGCCGAGGGGCTGTTCACCATAAACGCGGGCGGCTACTCGGCCACCGCCGACGCCTTCGCCAGGGACCCGGACACCGAGGGCCTCTGGTTCCTCTCTATGGTGGGACCCCAGACGGCGCTGAAGGCCATCTGGGCCTCCCTGCTCAAGCAGCCCCCGGACCCGGCCTTCCTGATCCAGGGCACCGAGGGCATGGCCTTCTCCGGCGGCTACCGCCGCTGCGTCGTCCCGCCCCAGACCGTGGGCACCTGGACCACCAAGATCGCCCGCCTGCCCGCCTCCGGCGGCTGGCACGCTTTGGTCTATACCCGCATGGCGGAGTTCGCCTTCGAGCGGGACTCCTTCCTGCTGCTGGCGCCCAGCGAGGCGGAGGCCCCGGCCCTGTATCACCGCTTCTTGGACCGGCGCAGCCCTTTGCCCCTGCACCGCTCCTGGTCCGACTGGCTCTGGCGCAGGGGCTTGGACACCGGCGAGATTCACCGGCTGGAGTCCAGCGGCATCCTGACGTACACCTGCAACCCCGTGGCCGACGACCTCAAGGCGGACCTGTCGGTGGCAGTCACGGCGAGGACGCTCACCCTCAACCCTGATGACACCGCCAAGGAGGAAGACGACTATGGATAGGACGCTGAACCCCGTCAAGCGGGGCAACAAGCGCCGCCAGGCTCGCAACGCTCGCGCCTGGCAGCTCTACTCCCCGGACGGCGACACCTGCCGGTTCTGCCCCCACGGGGCCGCCGACCACCTGACCAGTTCCCGCCAGCCTCACTTCTACCGGCCGGCCACCGAAGCGGAGCGGCGGGACCCCTTCGAGAAGCTCTACCGCCACGACCTCGACAACGGCGATTCCGTCTTGGTCAAGCGCATCGTCGTCGCCAACCGCGCCGAACTGCTCACCGCCTTCTGCCAGACCTGCGCCGCCGACAAGGACACCAGCCAGGTGCTCTGCTTCGTGCGGAACCTCGCCAAGGGCGAGGTGGTGGGCCTGGAGACCTGCGGCCAATAGACCCCAACGACAACCAAGACAACAACCGACAGGAGAAGAACCATGAGACTGGCAGCCCAGGCGAAAGGCGGCTACTATCCCACTCCGCTGCGGGTGGTGGACCTGCTGGCCCAACTGATCGACAGCCCCCCGGCCTACGGCCGGACCGGGCAGACCCTTCGCGTCCTGGACCCCTGCTGCGGGGGCGGCGACGCCCTGGCGCAACTGGCCGACGGCCTGCGCCGGACCAACTCCCTGCCCGTCGAGACCTACGGGGTGGAACTGCACCGGGACCGGGCCGAGGAAGCCGGAGAACTGCTGGACCGCGCCCTGGCCTGCGACCTCTTCGCCACCTCCATCGCCAACGGCGTCTTCGGCGTCCTGCTCTTGAACCCGCCGTATGACTTCGATTCGGAAGACAAGCGCACGGAACACGCCTTCCTCACCCACACCACTCGCTATCTCGCCGATGGCGGGTTGCTGGCGTTCATCGTGCCGAAGCAGCGGCTCTCGGTGTCGTCCCGCTACCTGGCCTCCCACTACCGGGACCTGCGCTGCTGGGCCTTTCCATTCCCGGAGCGGGAAGCCTTCGACCAGGTGGTTTTGCTGGGCTATCGCAAGGCCGAACCCAGCCCCGATCCCCGGGCGGAGGCCCAGGTGCGGGCCTGGGCCGAGGGGGAGCCGGAGGAGCTGTACGACGGCGGCTACCGGGTCTATGACCCGCCGGGCGCCGCCGCCGGCGACATCCTCTTCGCCACCCGCACCGTGGATCCTCTGGCGGCGGTGGCCGAGGCCCGGAAGGCCGGTTTGTGGGCCAGCCAGGAGGTGCGGGACACCCTTTGGCCGGTGGGCGACCACCGCACCCGCCCGCTGATGCCCCTTCGCCGGGGCCACCTGGCCATGCTGGTGGCGGCAGGCTTCCTGGACAACCTGGCACTGGAGGCCGGCGGCCAGCGGGTGCTGGTCAAGGGCCGCACCACCAAGGAACTGGTCCTGGTGGAGGAGACCGAGGACACCGAGGTGTACCGGGAGCGGCTCAAGACCACCGTGGTCTCCCTGGACCTGGACGACGGGACGATTGCCGACATCCAGGCATAGCAGCAACCCGGCCAATCCCCAGCGCTGACGGGCCCCGCCGGTTCCCGTAAGGGACGGCGGGGCCTCATTGCGTCTGCAACATCACACTACGTCTTAAGGAAGGAAAGACATGAAGCTCACCGGATTCATCGACAGGTTCAAAGAGTCCATAGCCAAGCGGGTGGTGGAGTCCTACCCGCCCCTCTACCGGCCCTCGGAGGACCCTCGGCCCCTGCCCAAGCTGCTGCGTCAGCCCCTGGGCGGCCAGTCCGACGCCATCCGGGGCGCGGCCCTCTCCCTGGCCGCCCACCGGGGCACCACCGTGGTCGGCGAGATGGGCACCGGCAAGACCTTCATCGGCGCGGCAGCCGCTTACATGGCCGGGTTCAAGCGGATTCTCATAATCTGCCCGCCTCACCTGACCAGGAAGTGGAAGCGGGAAATTGAGGAGACCGTCCCCGGCGGACGGGCCGCCATCGTGACCTCCATCACCGACCTGGAAAGGCTGCGGCGGTTCACCGGCTCCGGCCCCCTCTTCGCGGTGATGTCCCGGGAGCGGGCCAAGCTCTCGTATCGTTGGAAGCCCGCCGTGATAGAGCGGTGGGCCACGGCGGGCTACAACGGCTACGGAGGCCGGCTGGTTCGGGACGACCAGACCGGCGAACCCTTCCGGGTTCCCTGCTGCCCCTGCTGCTACGCCCAGGTGGTGGACCGGGACGGCGTGCCCCTGACCACCGAGGAGATGAGGCGCAAGCGGCGGACCTGCCACGTCTGCCGCTCCGCCCTGTGGCAGGCCGATGGTGCCGGACCCAAGCGCTTTCCCCTGGCCGACTACGTGAAGGTGAGGATGCGGGGCTTCTTCGACCTGCTGATCGGAGACGAAATCCACGAGTACAAGGGCCGTGGCTCGGCCCAGGGCATCGCCGCCGGGGTCCTGGCCGACGCCTGCGGCAGGTCTCTCACCCTGACCGGCACGCTGACCGGAGGGTATGCTTCCACCCTGTTCCACCTGCTGTACCGCTTCTCGCCGGAAATCAGGACCGAGTTCGGCAGGACCGAGGAGGGGCGGTGGATTGCCCGCTACGGCTTCCTGGAGCAGACGGTGCGCCACTCCGACGACGGCGACTCCTTCGAGGACGGGCGCAGCAGTAGGCGCAAGGGCTACCGCAAGACGGTAAGGGAGCGGCCCGGCCTGGCCCCCTCGGCCCTGTTCCACCTCATCGGCAACTCGGTGTTCCTGCGTCTCTCCGACGTGGCCTCCGGGCTGCCCCCCTACCAGGAGCAGGTGCTGCTGTCGGGCCTGGACCGGGAGCCGGACCGCACCGGACTGTCCCAAAGGAAGGCCTACGACGTCATCTTCGACGCCCTACGCCAGGCCCTGGCCGCAGCCCTGGCCAGGGGTTCCAAGCGGCTGCTAGCAACCTACCTGCAAACCCTCCTGGCCTACCCGGACGGCTGCACTCGGGGCGAAACGGCCTTCGACCCCCAGACCGGCAACGTCCTGGTGCAGGCGCCGCCGTTGGCCGAGGACAAGCTCTACCCCAAGGAGCAATCCCTGGTGGACCTGGTGGCGGCGGAGCGGCTGGCGGGCCGCAAGGTGCTGGTCTATGCCACACATACGGGCACGCGGGACATCACGGAGCGGATGGAGCAGTTCCTGACCCGGCACGGGTTCCGGGTGGCGGTGCTCAAGGCGGACACGGTGGCCCCGGACCGCCGCGAAGCCTGGGTGGAGGAACGGGTCAAGCAGGGTGTGGACGTGCTGGTCTGCCATCCTCGCTTGGTGCAGACCGGCTTGGACCTGGTTGACTTTCCTACGATAACTTGGTTCGAGACGGATTACAGCGTGTACACCATGCGCCAGGCTTCCCGACGCTCCTGGCGCATCGGGCAGAAGCGCCCGGTGAAGGTGGTGTTCATGGCCTATCGGAACACCCTCCAGGCCGACGCCCTCAAGCTGGTGGCCAAGAAGTTGCAAAGCTCCCTGGCGGTGGAGGGGGAGTTGCCCGAGGACGGCCTGGCCGCCTACGGCGACGACGGGGACGACCTGATGCTGGCCCTGGCCCGGCAGATCGTCAGCGGCGATGCCTAGGCGGACGCCGAGACGCTGGAGGAAGTGTTCGCCCAGGCCCGGGACGCCGAGGCCGCCGCCGAGGGATACTTGGTGGACTACGGCTGGCCGGCGGTGGCAGCGGAACCGGAAGCCATCACGGTCAACGGGAACGGGAATGGGAACGGCAACGGGCATCACAACGCCGCAGGCATCTGCCTCACGGTGGAGCTGGTGGTGAACGGCGACGGCCACACCCCCGTACCGGCCAACTGCAACGGGAACGGCAACGGCCGCCACGAACCCGAACCGGTCGAAGGGCAGCAGTCCCTCTTCTCCTGGGCCGAGTTCCGGGCCGACGAACCGGCCAAGCCCAACGGGAAGAAGGGGAAGTCCCAGCCCGCTGCCCCGTCCCTGTTCCAGTGGGCGCTGGACCAGGAACGGGAACGGGAGAAGGGGCGGTGGCCGCCGGGCGCTAGACCGCAAAGGCACACGGGAGGGCCGCCGTTGCAATGTCGGCAGCCTCCCCGCAAGGCAACGCAACCTAAACCGCAACCAACTCATAAGGAGAAGAAACGATGGCACGAGTGTTTGTCTATGACGACCGCGAGTTTCCCGACCCTGACCCCGAAATGAGCGTCGAGCAGGTCAAGCAGACTTTGGCCGACTTCTACGGCGAAATCGCCAACGCCTCGGTCAAGGAGACCCAGCGGGGCGAGGACACCATCTACGAGTTCCAGCGGCGGGTGGGTACAAGGGCGCCTTCACCCCCGCCCATTGCTAGGGGGTGTCGTCAAAGTAAGGGTGTGATGATAAGCTGACATTGCAACCAGTGTAGCAGGATTGGGCTATGTCAGCAGCAATGGCAGTGCCGGCGCACCGGCGTCACGATATTTCAGACCGGGTATGGGAAGTCCTGGACCCCCTTCTCCCAGGCGGCAAGGGCAAGACGGGCCGGCCCGCCTGCGATAATCGTCTCTTTCTCAACGCCGTGTTCTGGATTTTGCGCACCGGCGCCCCCTGGCGGGACCTGCCCCCGGACTATGGGGATTGGAAGAACACCCACCGCCGCTTCTGCCGCTGGCGGGACAGAGGGGTATGGGACATGCTGCTGGATGCCCTGGTCGACGATCCTGATTTTGAATGGTTGATGATTGACGCCAGTTACATCAAGGCCCATCCCCACAGCGCCGGGGCCCAGGGCGGAAGCCAGGCCATCGCCCGCACAAAAGGGGGCTGAACACCAAACTGCATCTGGCGGTGGATGCCCACGGAATGCCGGTAAGGGTAATGGTGACCGGAGGCACGGCGGCGGACTGCACCCAAGCCTTGCCCCTGATTGAAGGCATCGAAGCGGAGTGTCTGCTGGCTGACAAAGCCTACGACACCAATGAAATCATAGCTGCGGCCTCGGAGTTGGGCATGAACCCGGTAATACCGCCCAAGAGCAATCGCCGGGAAAAGCGGGAGTATGACCGGGCGCTGTACAAGCTGCGCCACCTGGTGGAAAACGGCTTCCTGGACTTCAAGCAGTGGCGGGGGGTGGCAACCCGGTATGCCAAGAACTCCCTTTCCTACTTGGCCATCTGCCAGATTCGGGCGATGGTCATTTGGACTAAATTACTTTGACGACACCCCCTAGGGAGGCAATCAAATGGACAACTTGGCCGTGGCCGGTCTGCTGGCGGCAACGCCGCCGGCTGACCTCAGAATCACCGAGCTCGCGGTGGAGCTCACCCGGCCCGACGGCGGGCTGGACTTGGACGCGGCGGCGGCCCGGCAGCCGGAGGTGGAACTGGCCTGCGCCCAGGCCGAGGACTACGCCGCCACGACAAAACGGCTCCTGGAGGCGCTGCGGTGGCAACTGCGGCCCCGCCGGTACTGAGCAACCTGGCCGGGCTGCTCCTGCGGCGTCCGCCGTCGCTGCAAGAGCTGATCGTCCGGCTGGGCTACGCCGAGGATTACGCCTGGTTCGCCGGTCTGGTTCGCCGCCTCTTTTTCCCCAGGAAGCGGAGGCGGCGCTGGCCGTCCCGGACATGGGCGAGCGGTTGGAACGCTTCACCCGGCTCTTCCAAGAGCGATACTTACCCCTCTGCGGGCTATTCCTGGATTTCTGGCTCGACGAAGGGGAGGAGATGCCCCGCCCTTCACCTGGCTCAGGCGGGGCATCCCCTTCGGGCTGACGGGCTTCGGTTACGACGGCCTCCACGAGCTGTGGGATGGCTACCGGGAGGGGCTGTCGGCCTTGGCCCTCCCGGGCCAGCCCCCCGACACCTTCTTCGGCGGCCCCGACGAAATCAGGACGGCCTGGCTGGAGTCGGCAGCCCAGCGCATTCCGCAGGAAACCCTGCTCCGCATCCCCTGAGGTGGCATTCCGCTGGAGGTTCTCACCGAAGCGGTGCAGGAAACCGGGTTTGAGGCGGCGGCGTTGGCCTGCTCCTGGGCCTGGGCCCAGACCGGCAACTTCTTCCTCGACGAAAACCACGAAGACGGGAGTTACGACGGCTTCTGCGACCCCTGGGAGGAGGAAATCATCGCCGAAGGAACCGAGGAATGGCGCAAGGCCAGCGCCCTCACCGACTCGGTGATCAGGCTGGCCGACTGGCTGGAGGGGGACCTGCCGGGCCGTTACTCCGAACTGCTGGACTTCATCCTGCCCCGGCTGCCCGAACCCGACAACCAAGACAAGGAGGAAAACGATGACGACTATTGACGCTAATCCCACCCAATGGTCCCTGCCCGGCTAGGACGACGTTCCTCGAGATCAGCTCCAGGTTCAACCGGAGGTGTACGCCGAGACCGTTCTGTTACGGGGCGTCCAGGGCAATTCAACCTGGGTCAGGACCGTCTCGGCGGACGAGATTGCCAGCGTGTTCATCCGGCGCCTGGGCTTCTCCTCCGGGCTGCTGCCCCGCTCCGGCTGCCCATGCCGGGGTTGGTTTCGTCTGCTCGCCGGGCCGGGCGCCCTGGGTCTATGCCGCGCTGGAGCGGCCTGTAAACGGCAAGCAGCAGCTCTACCGCGCCCCGGCCTTCAACGTCTTTAGGGACGGAAGGGTCTGCCCCGGCAGCCACCGCTTCCCAGAAGACGCGGGGCCGATACCCGAATCCTTCTTCCAGTCCTTCCTCTCCCTTACCGGAGATACCAGGGAACGGTCGAAACAACACCCCGACGATCTAAAGGCTTTATGGGAGGAACTGGATGGAAAGGCTGAGTACCCGGTTGAGGACCTGGTTCCCCAATGCACCGTGGGCCATGTCATGGCGGTCTCCGAAGGACGACGGGGCTACTACCCCTAACACCGGCGCTGCGCCGGTGGGCTACCTGGTGAACCACCCACCGGTCTCAAGGGAAGCCAGGGGATCGGCTACGACTACGTGCTGAGCGCTGGGGGCCTCTATGTCCAGTCCGAGAGCGCCCACCTCACCGCGCGGCTGCTAATTGCCCCCTGCCAAGTGCGCGGGCTGGTGTCCGTATCTGAAAAGCTGGCGCTAGCCTACGGCCCTATCCCGGCAGGGTTGTTCGAGTTGGGCCTGCGCTGGTTCCAGGCCGTGCCGAATACCGAGCGGTTCTTCGCGGTGCGCTGGGACGCCAACGCCTACCGGCTGGTGGCGCCACCACAGGCAGGGAGGGCATCGTCTCTCACCTATCAGCCCCCGGCGGGCGTGGTGGCCGAGTTCCACTCCCACGGCAGACACCGGGCCTTCTTCTCAGCAACCGACGATAAGGACGAGCAGGGGTTTCGCATCTACGGCGTCGTGGGACGCCTGGATATCCCCACCGGAGTTGAGCCTGCGCCTCGGCATCTACGGCCACTTCGCCCCGCTGGACTGGTCCCAGGTTTTCGATGGTCCGACCCCGCCGGGCCTCCGGCTGGTAAGTGAAGCAACCGAGTCAACGCAAAGCGACCCGTAAATAAGGGGGTGAGCGACCATGCCCTACTACCTGGACAACGAGTTCCTGCTGGGCAACCCCTGGATTACCGTGGTGGGCTGCGGCGGCACCGGCGGTTTCGTGGCCGAGGGCCTCTGCCGCCTCTTCCAGGGCCGGGACGCCACCATCGTCCTGGTGGACCACGACCGGGTGGAACCCCACAACCTGCTGCGCCAGAACTTCCATCCCGCCGACGTGGGCCAGTTCAAGAGCAAGGCCCTGGCCGACCGGCTGGCGCGGGACTACCAGCGGCCCATCGGCTACTCGGTCTATCCCTTCCGCGAGGAGGAACCCCGCTACCCCGGCCTTTCCTCCCACGACGGTCTGGTCATCGGCTGCGCCGACAACGCCGCCGCCAGAAGGGGGATGGCCGAGTGCCTGCCCGGGGACCCCTGCCGCTGGCTCATCGACGCCGGCAACGACGCCAATTGGGGGTAGGTCCTGATTGGCAACGTCGCCCACCGGGTGGAACTGGAGGAACCTCCCTTCACCGGCGAGACCTGCCACCTGGCCCCCGCGCCCACCCTGCAACGCCCGGACCTGCTGACCGCCGTGTCCACCGGGCCGCCCGACGTGGACTGCGCGGCGGCATTGGATTTGGTTGACCAGGACCCGACCATCAACCAGGTGATGGCGTCGCTGGTCTTGCAGGTGGTGTGCCGCATGGCAGCGGGAACCTGCCCCTTCCTGGGCCTCTACCTGGACATGGACCTGGGGACGGTCACCCCCAGCTACGTCACCCCGGAGGCGGTGGCGCGGCTGGTGGGGCGCACCCACGCCGCTTGAACGGCGCAGACCAACCTCTACACACAGAACCAATAAGGAGAAGGAAATCATGCCTGACCTAAAGGAAAGCACCACGACGAGGTGGCAGGACACCCACAGCGGGAAGCGGGGACACCAGCTGATGACGGAGAAGCTGGCGGACACCATCCCCGCCATCGGAGCCACCGAGAACGCGGCAGACTACGACGACGCGCTGGCCCGGGCCAAACTCTTCAGCCCCTAAACAACCGCCTTCGGTGGCGTTCTCGCCGTGGAGCGCGACCTGTACTGGCAGCCCCGAAGACCTTGGGCGAAATCAAGAGCGGGTCACTGGAAGACACTATGGCTGACGAAATTGAAAGGGAGCCTCACTCCCCGGACGTCCTCAGCGCTGAGGAGTTCCTCTCCGGCAACCCGTCGGGCGACGCGCCCGCCGAGGCGGTTCCTTACGGGGAAGCGGCGGACGACGCGGCTGCCGGGATTGCCGAAGAGCAAGACGCCGGCACGGAGACCGCTGCGGAACTCGATGTTGCCGGTGACGCTGGGGACGCCGCCGCCCAGCCGGAGGAGCTGAAGGTGATCCTGTCCATCCGGACGGGCCGCGCCACCATCGGCGTGCAGCAGCCCTCGGCGGACCCTCACATCGAGTCCTTCGAGGACCCGGACTTGTTCGATCTGGCCGACCAATTCCCGGCGGTGGTGGCAAGGGCCCGGGCCAAGTGGGAGGAGGAACCCATGCACCCGGCCTACGACAGGCCCGCTCCCCCGGCCCGGCAGCGGAACCGGCGCCAGCAGGCGGCGCCCCCGCCTGCTGAGGCCGAGACCCTGCGGCTGCTCGGCCTGCGGCTGTTCTAGGAGAGGCCATTGGCCGGGCCGCACGCGAAAGGGGAGGGACGCTGTTTCTGCGTCCCTCCCCAGCAGCGCATGTATGAGGCCCTTTTTGCGTTTAAGGGATAGCGGCCCGTTCCCCTCCGTCGTCTCCATCATCCATCGGCACGATGAGGAACAGCCGGTGAAAGTCGTCCATGCCCAGGTCCTGCTGCAACCGCCGTCAGACCCGGGGCGAGGGGCTGCGCTTCTCATTCATCAGCTCATCCGCAGCGAGAGGTGACCCGGAGAAATCCCGGACAGGCGCACCATTCGTTCTTCTCTACTTGACAGATCATAACCTTTCAATGTGCGCTAGTACGCATACATAGGACACCAATCGAATCCCGAATGGAGGGCTAATGTCGGTTGGCGAGATCGTCAATGAAGCCCGGGTGAGAAAGCGGTTGGGATTACGGGCTTTGGCTAGGGAGCTAAATATTGCGCCTTCTTATTTGAGCGACATAGAGAATGACCGGCGGGTTCCTTCTGAATCGGTTCTTCGCGACATGGCCAGGGTTCTTGAATTGGATTTTGACCAGTTGATGCAGGAAGCTGGGCGCCTGGGAAAGGGAGAGCAATTTCTTCGCGAAAACGAACTCGCCGGAAGGCTATTTCGCAGAATGGCGCAGTCCCAACTTGACCAGGAAGCCCTAGGGGGTGTCTTCAAAGTAATTTAGTCCAAATGACCATCGCCCGAATCTGGCAGATGGCCAAGTAGGAAAGGGAGTTCTTGGCATACCGGGTTGCCACCCCCCGCCACTGCTTGAAGTCCAGGAAGCCGTTTTCCACCAGGTGGCGCAGCTTGTACCGCGCCCGGTCATACTCCCGCTTTTCCCGGCGATTGCTCTTGGGCGGTATTACCGGGTTCATGCCCAACTCCGAGGCCGCAGCTATGATTTCATTGGTGTCGTAGGCTTTGTCAGCCAGCAGACACTCCGCTTCGATGCCTTCAATCAGGGGCAAGGCTTGGGTGCAGTCCGCTGCCGTGCCTCCGGTCACCATTACCCTTACCGGCATTCCGTGGGCATCCACCGCCAGATGCAGTTTGGTGTTCAGCCCCCTTTTGTGCGGGCGATGGCCTGGCTTCCGCCCTGGGCCCCGGCGCTGTGGGGATGGGCCTTGATGTAACTGGCGTCAATCATCAACCATTCAAAATCAGGATCGTCGACCAGGGCATCCAGCAGCATGTCCCATACCCCTCTGTCCCGCCAGCGGCAGAAGCGGCGGTGGGTGTTCTTCCAATCCCCATAGTCCGGGGGCAGGTCCCGCCAGGGGGCGCCGGTGCGCAAAATCCAGAACACGGCGTTGAGAAAGAGACGATTATCGCAGGCGGGCCGGCCCGTCTTGCCCTTGCCGCCTGGGAGAAGGGGGTCCAGGACTTCCCATACCCGGTCTGAAATATCGTGACGCCGGTGCGCCGGCACTGCCATTGCTGCTGACATAGCCCAATCCTGCTACACTGGTTGCAATGTCAGCTTATCATCACACCCTTACTTTGACGACACCCCCTAGAGAAACTCATGTCAAGTCTTGAAGAGCTAGAGAAACTGAGGGAGGACGATGAAGGAATACCGTAGCCCGACTGGAGAACACCGACTTTGGTTCGAGGAAGACGAAATCGAGTGGATGATGGAGAATGAACTGTGTAAAGCGGGACTTTTCCCCTGCCCTGCCGACCCGGTAGTTGACTTGGAAAGCCTGTTGGAGATCCATCTTGGGGTGAAGCTTGACATACACGCCGTTCTTGACGATGACGTCTTGGGGGTTACCCATTTCTTGGGTGGGAGGAAGCCTCTGGTCTCTATAAACAAAGACCTCACATCCCAAGCAGACACAGAGGAAGCTCCTAGCGGGATCCTGGGTAGATGGAGGGCCACTATGGCCCATGAGGCGGGGCACGTAGTCCTGCACCGTAGTCTGGTTGAGGTGCCGTTTGAGCAGGGTTCCTTGTTTTCGGAAACCACCAAAGAATCGACCAGTTCCTTGCTTCGATGCTTGAAGAGGGACGTGTCGTTCCGGAGAGGCAATTACGACTGGAGGGAGGTACAGGCCAACCGGGGGATGGCAGCCCTCTTAATGCCAGGAAGGGTTTTCCGGGAGCTGGTCCTGGACACCGCGCAAGCTGACAACCTAGACGACCTTGCCGGGAAGATGCCTGAAACAGGTTCGGTGGAATTTGCGGGGTTGGTCTTGGAATTAAGTAAACGGTGCGAAGTGTCCCAGGAGGCAGCCCGGATTCGTCTGGAATCTCTCGGCTTGGTCCGCGTAACCGACGATACCATGTTCGGATGATTCCGACCCATTAGTGGGCTGCAGAGCGAAGCTCTCCGATATTCTTTATCCGGGGGTGACATTTAGGAAGTCATTTACCAGGCCGGACATCACAAGCAGCCTCGCCCGACAAATAAGCAATAAAGGAGATATTTCGATGACAACACCGGGAAAAGGGTACGAGTTCAAAGTCAACGGAGAACAGTTCGCGACGGCGAAAGCAGAACTTACTGCTCTGGAGATACTGACCATAGCCAAACAGGGGGGCGCGATCCCCAACAATCCCGAGGAGTATGCCCTGAAAGGCGAAAAGGGAGAATATCAGGGAAACGACACCGTCAACTTGGTTGATGACAACGTGTTTATCACCGTTCCGGTGGGAAGCACGCCCGTGTCTTAGCGGAGGCAATTTGTGATGTCCGCCGAAATCGAACAAGTAAAAAAGGAACTGGAAGACCTGGGGTACGACACCGTGGTTCGACAGTGGGACCACGGTACTGTGGTGGAGTTTGACTACAAAGTGGAAACCGGAACGAGAGCAGGGGAAGAGTTTCGCCTTGGCGTGAGCTTTCATAAAGGGAGGACCGGATATCCCGAGTATCCGCCTCACTGGATCCATGTCAGTCCTCCCGTAGGTGACGGACAAAAGGTCCATTATGAATATGAAACTGAAGATGGCCGGAAATGGGTAGCGATGAGCCGGCCTCCCAAGGATATTTGGGACAAGTTGCCCGTAAAGGACATGAAGAACTATCTAAACGAACACATCCGTAGGTTTTGGAACGGAGTATGAGCTTTGAGGTCGCAATGACCGCCGAGGTCAGCAGTGAGGCCAGCACTCACCTGCTTAACCACTTCAAGACCGGCGTACGCCAGGAGAATCTCTGCTTTGCGCTGTGGCGACCTTCTACGGGGAGCACACGTAGAACTGGGATCATTTACGAAATCGTCTTGCCGCTGGAAGGCGAACGAGAACTGCACGGAAATACCAGCTTTCAGCCCGCATATCTTGCTCGGGCAATCGAGATGGCTGTGAAGGATGGCGCTGGAGTCGCCTTCATGCACAGCCACCCTGGTCGAGGCTGGCAGGGAATGAGTTGCGACGACACTCTGGCGGAGCGTGATGTTCTAGCATATCCCGCCGGCGCGACTGGCCTTCCTTTGATCTGCTTGACCATCGGAGCCGATGGCTACTGGAGTGCGCGGTTCTGGGAGAAGCTGGGCGGGCAGATGACTAAGCAGCAATGCAACAAAGTCCGAGTCGTGGGTCCGGATACTTGCCGACACTTTTTTGACGATAAATTAGCCCCGCCGCCTGCCCGGAAAGAAGTGCTGAAGCGCACCATAGATTCTTGGGGAGAGGCCGCCCAAGATGACTTGTCACGATTAAACGTTGGGATAGTCGGCTTGGGTAGCGTGGGTAGTATTGTTGCTGAGGCCATAGCACGGATCGGCGTGTCGAGGATTACGCTCATTGACCATGACACGGTCAAGCGACACAACCTCGACCGGCTCTTTTACGCCACAGAACGGGATATTGGAGAGCTAAAAGTAGTATTGGCAGAGAGGAAAATACGGGAGCACGCGACGTCCGACACCGTTCAAATCACCGCGCTTCCTATGGCGGTTCATCAGCTTCCTGCTTATCAGGCGGCGGTGGACTGCGACCTCTTATTCTGTTGTGTGGACCGACCGGTTGGGCGGGATGTGCTCAACTACTTGGCCTATGCTCACTTGATCCTCGTAGTTGACGGAGGGGTTGATGTTCAACCTCACAATGGGCGTCTCCATTCAGCACATTGGAAGGCTCACCTAACCGGCCCGGGCCGTCAATGTCTTCGCTGTAACGGGCAGTACGACACCAGCATGGTAACCAGTGAGCTGGATGGCTCCTTGGACGATCCGACTTACATCGCCAACTTGGCTCCAGAGGAACGGGAGCGGAACCAGAACGTTTTTCCATTCGCGCTGAGCGTGGCTGGGATGGAAGTCAACCTTATGCTGCATTACCTCCTGTTCCAAGAGTGGTGGCCGACGCTGAAAGACCAGGACTATCAATTCGTCGTGGAGGAGATGCGTCTTTCCCGAGGCCATTGCCGTTCTGGCTGCTTCTTTCCCAGCAGGCAGTCTAAAGGGGACTCGGAGGCTCCTTTCTATCTGGAGGAATATGTGCCTGTGGTTCAACCGACATCTGGCCCCAAGTGGTGGACCGACATCCGGGGACTTTTGAGACTTCCTAGACGGAGAGTGTAAAGGAGCGCATCCGGTCTGAGATCAACCAGGTGTGAGCAGAGCGGCATAAATCTCAATTCTTGCAGCCGGTGTTTGGTGGCCGTCCATCATACGAAAAGAAGAGATCCGAAAGGACAACACTCCTTGGGAGGGTGACGAATTGGTCAGGGTCAGTAACAGCCGCTGTGTACTGCTGATGAGTGGGGGTATCGACTCCTCAGCAACTCTTGTTGCCTGCCAGCGATTGGGGACGGACCTCTCGGGTATGTTCTTCGACTACGGGCAGCCAGCGGCCCGGAGCGAATGGGAAGCGGCCCAGCAAATCGCTAGCCATTACCAGATCGGGGTCGAGAAAGTTGACTTTGGCGTGACTCTGGTGTCAGACCGCGGAGAGTTCTTTGGCAGGAACGCATTGTTTGTCTTGGCGGCAGCTGGCGTTGTTCCACATCGCCCCCTCACCGTAGCAATTGGCATCCACGCCCTTTCTGATTACTACGACACCAAACCCCTCTTCGTCAAACACATGGAACGGCTGTTGAATGGCTATTCCGGGGGAACGGTTTCTCTTCACGCGCCGTTCCTTGCCGAAAGCAAAGCCGAAATCATCAGATTTGCGAAAGAGTCAGCAGTTCCGCTACATCTAACCCATAGCTGCGAGCGACAAAACGCACCAGCCTGCACGGAATGTCCGTCTTGTCTGGATAGGACTGAGATAGATGGGAGCTGAACATATTCATGCTCGGGTCCGGCGTGTTGACAAGGTGGATGTGCCGACTCCGTTGATCGTGCCTTCGTTTTCTAGCCGAGGGTTTCCAAACCTCACCAACATCTGGGAAGAGTTTTCCGACAAACTTTACGGTGTTTGCTTGGTGAGCGCCTTTGATGTCGCACAGGGAGACATTCCTAGGGACGTGACCGATCTGGTCAATGTGGTGGTATGGGACAGTGGGTCGTTCGAAACCAGCAGCGGACACACAGAATTCAACGGTCATCATGCGGCTTCGACTCCGGTGGAATGGACAAGAAAGAGGTATCAGGAGACTCTGAAAAACATCGGTGCGGGATCGAACGCGATTGTCGTCAACTTCGATCAGATCGGCCCCCTGGAAGACCAAATCCCCCGGGCCTCCGAAGACTTCTCCCTCGTTCCTCTCGCGGCCTCGGACTTCTTGGTAAAACCGGCAGACGAAGTGGAGTCGGTGAACCTCCCCAAGTTAGGGCTGCACCTGGACCAACTTGCCCAAGTGAGCGTTGTTGGGATTGCCGCTCGCGAAGCGGGGGATTCCCTTCTTACCCGGTGCTGCTCCATCGTGATGCTGCGAGATATGCTGAATGCGGCCGGCCTACACACCCCGATCCATGTTTTCGGAGCAATCAACCCCTATGAGGTGCTCGCCTATTTTTTCTGCGGCGCCGACATCTTCGACGGTCTAAACTGGCTCCGGTGTTTATTCCGGAGTTCCGGCTCCATTCCGATTGGCGACTCCGCGACGGAAGACTTCCGGTGGAACTTGACCGACTCGGAACTTCGGATGCGAGCCTGGACGCATAATCTGCGGTTTCTGTTCCAGTTACAGGAAGAGATGCAGCAGTTTGGGTCCGGCGGTAGTCTTGAGTCTCTGTTAGAGGAGTTTCCGATGGCCCGCAAAACCGCCCAGATCGCGCATATTGCCGGGGCGGAAATCAGGGAGTAAGGGAGAGAGAAATGGGCGGTAGATCACGTCGATTTTCCCCGCGACCGATGCCAATACTGACCGATGAGCAAGTTGAAGCTTACCTGCGGGACAAACTTCGGGATTACAATGACAGGGATGTCGAGGCAATCAATCGGCACATTCACGGTTTGAGGGATGCGTTGGAGCAAAGCGCCGATGTGTTGCCGACAAGGTTTGGTGGGTCCGTGAGTCGCCACACTTATGTCGATGGGATCAGCGACGTGGATGTCCTCCTCACAGTGAACGACTCATCACTATCAGGCCGCGACCCGAGAGCGGTGATCCAGAGGATGGCCGAGTTGATTCAGCAGCGACTGCCCAGAACCCAGGTGAGGATGGGCCGTTTGGCGGTAACCGTTACCTACGCCGATGGCCACGAAATCCAGGTGCTGCCTGCGATAAGGACCAGAGCGGGAATAAGGATAGCAAACCCGAGTCGCAATGAGTGGAGCAGGGTACTACACCCGGAACGATTTGCTCAGAAGTTAACCCAGGTGAATCAGGCAAATGGAGGACGGGTCATACCTGCCATCAAATTGACCAAGGCCCTGGCCAATCGTGTCATTCGCAGCGACAACGACAAAATCAGCGGCTATCACATCGAATCCTTGGCCATTGAGGCGTTCAAGAATTACCAAGGTGCAACTGACCGGAAGAGCATGGTGAGCCACCTTTTGCAGTTCTCTTCCTCTGCCGTAAAGCAGCCAATTAGGGACTCAACTGGGCAGTCAAGATTTGTGGATGACTACATGGGTCGCCCAGGAAGCGATGCGCGCGTAAAGGCGGCAACCCATTTTCAACAGATGAAGAACAGACTGGAACGAGCCAAGTCTGAATCGGACCTGGATAACCTGTTCGACTGACGCTTGGGAGGTGATGCCCTCCATGGAGGGCAAATTCATCCTGATATCAGGGAGCGCAAGCCCCTCTTGTCCCGTCGAGAAGCTGGACCGAGCAATCGAATTTGTTCAGAGCTTCGTGGTCGAAGCGTTGCGACTAGGGGGTGGGGTTGTTGTGCTGGGTTCCGATGAATCGGCGACATTGGCCCCACATGGCAAACCTCGCATATTCGACTGGATCGTGCTGCGCGAGGTAGAGCGATACGTTGAGACCACCACGAAGCCGCCCGGGACTCTTGTCAGGCTTGTGATGTCGGACCAGGCGGTGGAAACCAAATTCGACGACAAGAACTTCAGGACTTTCAGCAAATTGGCCCAAAGAGGAGTGCTGGAAGTCGAGCGTATCAGAAGGGAAGAGTACACCGGCGGGCTATACAGGCAGCTTGAACTCGAGCTGGCAGATGCCATGGTGGCCATCGGCGGTGGAAAGGGTACCTATATTTCCGGTACGGATATGCTGGAAGATGGTAAACCCGTTTTACCTCTGGACCTCGAGCTTGGCGCTTCGTCGGAGGATGGAGACGGCGCTGTTCTCCTACTAAGGGAACTGACCCAAGACCCGGTGCGGTTCTTCCAGAACACAGAGGCGGAGGTCATAGATAAGATAGACACGTTATCACTGGACCGGGGGGTTCATCAGCCTTCCGATGTCGCGCAGAGGGCCGCAGAATTGCTATTTTCGGAGTTGGGACAGCGGGAACCAGAGAGGCGGACGGGAATTCGAAGGTTCCTTCACCCCGTGGACAAAGTTGTAGGAAAATTCGTTACATGGGTGGGCTTAATCAGGGCTATTGATTTTCTGAAAGGGTCATGACTCTAAGTTGCACCACTGGATGCGCTCCCAGGACGGTTTGCTGGGATCTTCCGGAATGAGAGGAACCAAAGGAAGGGTCATTACCCGACGAGGAACTTCTGAGTCTATTGGACGAGGAGGAGGGTGGCCGCGCCCGGCTGGTGCATGCGCCGGCGCCCTTAGTGGTAGTCTCCAAAAGTAACTGTTCAGGCTTGACACTTCATTCCGGCCCTGGGCCGGAATCCATAAGCGTTGCAGCCAGCAACGTTCCCTTTTCCTTTGGCATTTCTGGAATTCCGCCGGCGCGGGAATGACGCTTGGGCGGCAACCTGAACAGCTATTCCCAAAAGTCCATGTGTACGTCCCTTTTTTGTTGCCTGAATGGTTTCAATGCGCGAAGGAATCCATCGGTTGAATGTAACACATGCTATGTCTAATTTGACAGCCAGACATCCATCCCTTATGCTGGTTGGGAGCGATTTTCGAAGGGCCGAACGATGACAACTGCCAATTCAATGCTCGTGCCGCCCGATTTCGGGCAGCGGATTAAGAGGACCAGACAGGTCGCTGGGTTGACTCAGGCCCAGCTTGCCGAGCTCATCGGAGTTTCCTACGCCTCTGTCAATCGGTGGGAAAACGGCCAGTCCCGTCCTAACAACCTGGCTTGGCGGCGAGTCATAGACCTGGAACTCTCGATGCAGGGAGATGGCATCGCAGAATCAAACCGCCCTCTCGACTTTGACGTATCGAGTGCTCTGGATTTCTCGGCGTCCCCAGAAGTTGTATCTGCCGTGGCCGAGGCTCACCGGCTTGCCTACGGGCACCTCTTCAACCCCACGTTTGCCAGCGAAACGTCGCTCATCGACCCACTGCCCCACCAAAGGTTGGCCGTATACGAGCATATGCTTCAGCAGTCGCCGTTACGGTTCCTGCTGGCCGACGATGCGGGCGCAGGCAAGACGATCATGACCGGTCTATACGTCCGTGAGATGCTGGCCCGCCGCCTAATCCGTCGCGTCCTCATCGTTCCCCCTGCTGGTCTGGTGGGCAACTGGGAACGAGAAATGCGGACCCTGTTCCGTTTGCAGTTCCGGGTGGTTACGAGCTCGGATTCAAGAGGGGCCAACCCGTTCGCAGGTTTGGAGAGCCAACTGGTCATCGTCAGCGTCGATACCCTGGCCGGGGAGCGAATGTTTGGTCACCTCGGTGATGCGGCAACCGGGGCATACGACTTGGTTGTTTTCGATGAGGCTCACAAGCTCTCTGCTGACCGTCAACCCGACTTCAGGGTACGCAAGACGGAGCGCTACCGGCTGGCGGAAGCCATAGCAGGGGCAGGCGCTGACAGCGCACGGTGGGCGCTTCCCTGGTCGGCCCAACATCTTCTCTTGCTCACTGCCACGCCGCACATGGGGAAGGACTCTCCCTATTACTACCTATGGCGCCTGTTGCTTCCCGAGGGACTGCCTACCTACGAATCATTTGAGCAGTTCCCCGCCGAGTCAAGGAAACGGCACTTCATCCGGCGCACCAAAGAGGAGTTGGTACATTTCGACGGCTCTCCCCTTTTCCCCGCCAGACAATGCGATACCCTGAGTTACGGATTGACGCAGGGGCCGGGAAGCGAACAGGAACTGTACGACGACACGACGGACTACATCCGAAGTTATTACAACCGGGCCAGGGTATTGAACCGGTCTGCGGCCAGGCTGGCCATGAGTGTATTCCAGCGGCGTCTGGCAAGTTCCACCTACGCCCTGTTGCGTTCCTTCGAGCGCCGCGTAGAAAAGCTTGAAGACATGATCGAACGCATTCGGGACGGAAGGCTAACCGAGGAGGAGCTTGCCCGCCAGCAACAGCGGCTTAGTGACGTTGGCGACGCATTTGAAACAACCACCGCCGACGAACAAGTCCTGGGCGATGCCGATTCCGACCGCTTGGAGGTATTTGAAGAGCAAGTGTTTGGAGGCGTTGTAGGACTTGGCCTTGCTGAGCTCGAGGCTGAGCGCAGCAAGGTGAATGGCCTGTTGGACAAGGCGAGGAGCCTATATGACAGTCGGGAGGAGTCCAAGTTCGAGAAATTGCGCGAGGTCCTGAGAGACCCCGGTTACTCTGGTGAAAAGTTCATCATATTCACGGAACACCGAGACACCGCCGATTTCCTGGTCCGGAGGCTTGAGGGCCTCGGATTCACTGGTCAGATTGCCACAATGCACGGAGGAATGTCCTACCAGGAAAGGGAACGGCAGGTCGAGTTCTTTCGCAGGCCGGAAGCGGAAAGAGGCGCAAACTTTCTGGTGGCGACTGACGCGGCCGGCGAGGGCATCAACCTTCAGTTCTGCTGGCTCATGGTGAACTACGACATCCCCTGGAACCCGGCGCGTCTCGAACAGCGGATGGGGCGCATCCACCGCTATGGGCAGCCCCACGACCCGGTGGTGGTGGTCAACCTAGTGGCGGGAGCCACCCGCGAGGGGAGGGTCCTGAAGACCCTGCTCGAAAAAGTTGAGGCGATTCGCCGCCAACTCCAGTCCGGGAAGGTGTTCGACGTCATCGGCCGCCTTTTCGAGGGCGTGTCAATCAAAGACTACATTGAACAGACTCTCGCCGACGGAGAGTCCGGCCAGGCGCTCGCCCGTTTGGAGGGGACTCTGACTGAAGGGCAGGTCAGGGCCATTCAGGAAAAGGAGCGTAGCCTGTTTGGTCCGGGCGGCGACGTGGCGAGGGAACTCAGCCGGCTCAACGACGCGGCTGACCAAGAGGTATACCGGCGGTTGCTTCCCGGCTATGTCCGCCGTTTCGTCGAGAAAGCGGCGCCACTTCTCGCCCTGAGGATCGAAGGAGACGTGGACTCAAACTTCCGGTTGGTTCCAACCGAACGCCGGGCTTTGGACCTGCTGTTGCCGGCTCTGGAATCGCATCAGCAAGGGCCACTCGGCCGGCTGACGGTGTACCGACCGGCCCGGGCCGGCGACGCCGTATGGATGCACCCTGGGGAGGAGGTTTTTGACCGGCTCTCCGCCTCGGTGGTGGGGCGCTTCGGAGACGAAGGGCTTAGGGGAGCGGTCTTCATTGACCCCTACATCACTCAGCCCCATCTGTTTCACATAGCCTTGGTCTCGGTCGAGCAGGCGCCGGACCATCCGGCGTCCTCGGGAGCGGACTCCCTTTCTCAGGCACCTGAAAGCCCTATACCAGAGGCCAAGCTCCTTGACTCAAGGCTGGTTGGCTTGCGGCAGAATGGGGACGGAACCGTGGAGGAGGCTCCGGTCGAGCACTTGCTTCTGCTCAAGGGCGCTGCTGATTTCGCGCCCGGCTCCGAGCCTCTCGCTGCCACAGCGCGCACCCTGGTCCAGGAAGCCGAGGGGTTCGCCAAGGATATAGTCGGCGGCGGCATGGTCCAAGCTCACCGGCAGCGGCTCATTGACGGCCTGGACGAACGCCTGGGATTCGTGGCGCGCGGTTTCGACTACCAGGCGGCGGAATTGGCCGCAGCCCGGGCTCGCCTGAATGAGAGAGTCCGGGCGGGCGACCACCGGGTAGCGGATGAACTTGACCGGGTCAGGGAGCGGCAGCGCAGCTTGTCGGCGGCCCGCGCCAACCGCCTTGACGAGATTCGGGCCGAACCCGATGGCATCAGGCCGGGTGAAGTGGAGTTCCTCGTCCATTCCCTTGTCGTTCCGTCCCAGGACCCGGAAGAGGCGGAGCAGTACGACGCCGACGTGGAAGCCATCGCGGTCCAGGTTGCGACCGCCTATGAGGAGCGTTTCAACGCTCAGATTAAAGACGTTTCGCGCCCCGAACTCGCCCGGCGCGCCGGCCTGACCGACTGGCCCGGATTCGATCTGCTTTCCAAGCGCCCGTCGGCCCCGGAACGCCCTGTAGAAGAACTGGCCATCGAGGTCAAGGGCCGCCGGGGGAGCGGCGGCATCGAGTTGAAGGACAACGAATGGGCCAACGCCTGCAACCTGCGCGGCAAATACTGGCTCTACGTCGTCTTCGACTGCGCCACGCCCCACCCCCGCCTGGTGCGGGTGCGCGACCCCTTCGGCAAGCTGCTGGCCAGGACGCGGGAATCCACGGCTTTCACCATATCGGAATCGCAGATTTTAGAAGCTGCGGAGTAGCAAGGTGACCTTAAGAGGAGAACATGAAACATGGCTGATTTGAACACGATGATACCAGCGTTTGGAAAATTGCTGGAATATTTCGCCAGTGGAGTAGGAGCGGTTGCTGGACCGATTCTAGCCAACTGGAAAGCAACGCAAGAAGGAAAGTCAAGACTTACTTCCGCATCCGTACGGGCGGAAGCGGAAAAACGCCGTCTGTTGCGGACGTTACGGGCTTACTTCCGCATCCGTACGGGCGGAAGTCTGCGACCCAAGCCGTTGGCATCATGACGGGGCTTACTTCCGCATCCGTACGGGCGGAAGTGCGCCGTATTGAAGCGGAATCAGATGCCCAATCATTGATAATCATTGCCAAGGCCCAGGCTAAGGCCCGGCAGTCCATTGACACCACGATTGAATCAGGGCGCGGCATGGTGGAAATCACCCGGGACGACATTACCCAGTCAATTGAGTTTCAAGGACGCAAACGCCTTGCCAATTCCAGCTCCGTCGTGATGAGTGCCGCCGAAGAGCTTGGTGACAAAGAAATTCCCGACCACGAGCCGGACCCGGATTGGACTGCCCGCTTCTTCGATTGTGTCCAAGATGTTTCGTCCGAGGATATGCAGAGGATTTGGGCGAGAATCCTCGCCGGCGAAGTGGAAAGCCCCGGCCGCACTTCCCTACGCACGTTGGACGCTCTCAGGAACATGACCAAAAGGGACGCTGAGATATTCAGGGACATCTGCGACTTTGTTTTCGATGGTCACTTTGTGTTCTACGAAGAGAAGTATGTACATCGCTATGACTCTCTCAAATGCGATAACCTGCTTCATCTTCAGGACTGCGGTTTAATAAACACTGGACCATTCCTCAAGAAGACCCTTCAATGGTCCGACGAGAAGGAAATCGGATTGGCGTATCAAAGTCGTGCGCTAATGATGAAGGGAACTCCAAGCGCCAAAGAAGTGCTGGAACTCCCAGTAGTCCTGCTTACTACTGCGGGACAAGAACTGTTTCGGACTGTCCAGTACACGTTGCATATAGGATACTTGCAATCCTTCGCAAAGTTCCTCAAGTCAAAGAATTGCGAACTGTCCTTCTTGGAGGGCGTCGTGCCATTGCCTGATGGAAGTATATGGTACACCAGCCGCACTCTGATAGAGCCGGAATCTGAGCAGCTTGGTGAGACTGCATCATGACCGACAAACGCCTAATCGAAGTTGCCTTCCCCCTCAAGCAGGTATCGCTGGACTCGGTGCATGAGAAGAACGTGCGGCATGGGCACATCTCCACGCTGCACATCTGGCCGGCGCGGCGGCCGCTGGCGGCGGCCCGGGCTGCGCTGATTGCCACGCTGCTGCCCGACCCGGGCGACGCCGAGCAACGCCGGGCCATTTTGGAGCGCATGGCGGGCCGGGTCACCGAGAAGGTGGAGCGCAGGCGGGTCAATGGCCGGGTGGTCGAGAAGGCGAAGGAAGAAACTACTGGCGGCATCCTCCATTGGGGGCGCGAGAACGGCCCGGACCTGGAGTGGTTCCGCAAGGAAATCCGCAAAGCCTACGGCGGCCGCGCGCCCAAGGTGCTGGACCCCTTCGCCGGCGGCGGCGCTATCCCCCTGGAGGCCATGCGCTTGGGCTGCGAAGTAACCGCCATGGACATCAACCCTGTCGCTTGGTTCATCCTGAAATGCACCCTGGAATACCCGCAGAAGCTGGCGGGTCAGACCCGTCCCCTGCCGGAGTTCGCCCTGGCCGACGGCGAGTTCATGGAGGCGCTCCTGAAGGCCAAGGGCTTCAAGGGGGCCAGGCTGCGGACGTTCCTTGAACGCTTGGGCCACGGCAAGGGCGAGGGACACCAACTCGGCGACCTGTCCCAAGACGATTCGATAACCGAAGCGGACCTGGCCTGGCATGTACGGGCCTGGGGCCGGTGGGTGCTGGCCCGCGCCCGCCGCGAGTTGGCTTCCTTCTACCCCACCTACGCCGAGTTCCAGCCGCTGACGCCCAACGGGGATGATGCTCCCCACCCCATCCAGCTTTTGGAGCTGGATGATAGTGGCATCGCTCAGCTTGCGAAGCTGAACGCGGAGTTCAGCGAGTCCTACATCAAGGACCCGCGCAATCCGCGTTGGGTTGCCAAGCCCACGGTGGCCTACCTGTGGGCGCGCACGGCGGCCTGCAAGCAATGCCGGGCCACGCTGCCCCTGCTCAAGACCCGCTGGCTGTGCAAGAAGGACAACAAGCGCGTACTGCTGACGATGGAACCCAACCCGGACCGGGCTGGCGTTACCTTCGATGTTCAGCCCGATGTTCCCCAAAACGGCGGTAACTCTGCCCAGCGTCGGGAACACGACAAGCGCGTCGGGGCCGGCACCATGTCCCGCACCGGCGCCACCTGCCCCTGTTGCGGCGCCATTATGACCATGAGCGACATCCGCTTTGAGGGGCAGGCTGGGCGGTTGGGCGTGGTGATGACCGCTGTGGTGGTGGATGGAACCAAGGGCAAGGAGTACCGCTTGCCCACCGACCACGAGCGCGAGGTTGCTGAGGTAAGCGAGGAGCGGCTGCAAGCTCTCTACGCGGACATTCCCTTTGGGCTGCCGGAGGAACCAACGCCCAAAGCCGGAAGCGGGGCTTCACGAGCGTTTTCGGTGGACGGTTACGGGTTCGACACGTGGCGGAAGCTGTTCACGAATAGGCAGTTGTTGGCCCTTGGAGGGTTTGTACGCGCTCTCCGCGAATTGCCGGAGCAACTCTCCGGTTACCCGAAGGATTGGAAGGAATCTATTCCTGCGATGTGCCTGCCAATCATCAGCCGTATGGCAGACCGTGGGAGCACTTTGGCGACGTGGACCAATAACCCCGAGAAAATTCGAAGCACGTTCGCTAGATTTGCTTTGCCGATCACATGGGACTTTTCCGAATCTGCCCCGCTATCCGATACTACGGGCGGATTTGTGCAGTCGGTCGATTGGGTGTTCAAGGTGTGCGACCATCTACAAGGAAGCGTAGCGTCATCGTCAGCGGGCGAAGCCCTACGCGGCTCAGCAACTACTTGTCAAGAAGGCTCTTGTGACGTCATCATCACTGACCCCCCGTATTACGATGCTATCCCCTACTCTGACCTAATGGACTTCTTTTATGTATGGATTAGGAGGTCGGCCTTCGGTTTAACTGCCAATGTTGATGCCGTTTTTGCAAACACTCTGGGGCCAAAATGGGACCATGAAGGACGGGACGGTGAGTTGATTGACGATGCCAGTCGATTCGACGGAGACCAAAGGCTGTCCAAGCAGAATTACGAAGATGGAATGGCCCGCTCGTTTCAGGCTTGCCATGCTGCGCTGCAACCTGATGGGCGGCTGGTGGTCGTCTTCGCCAACAAGCAGCCCGATGCGTGGGAGACACTGGTAGGCGCTCTGATACGCGCCGGTTTCGTAGTTGACGGCTCCTGGCCTATTCAGACTGAGATGGGCAACCGTAACCGGGCCATTGCATCCGCTGCCCTGGCCTCGTCCGTCTGGCTGGTCTGCAAAAAGCGGTCCCCGGCCCGTCCCGGTTGGGACAACATAGTGCTGGAAGAGATGCGTGAGAACATTACCCAGAAGCTGCGGGACTTCTGGGACGCCGGGATTCGCGGCCCCGACTTCGTGTGGGCGGCCACCGGGCCGGCGCTGGAAGCCTTCAGCAAGCACCCGGTGGTCAAGAAGGCCAACGCTCCCGACGAGGTTATGACCGTTTCGGAGTTCCTCCGGGAGGTGCGGCGGATGGTGGTGGACTTCGTCGTGGGGCGGGTGCTGACCCAGGATGGCGAGGAGTCCGTTACCGGCCTGGACGACGTGACCACCTACTACCTGCTGCACCGCAATGACTTCGGGCTGGAGGACGCCCCGGTGGGCGGCTGCATCCTCTACGCCCTGTCCTGCAACCTCTCCGACTCGGCCTTGGTGAACCAGCACGACCTGCTGGCCCAGTCCAAGAACGACTCGACCGCCGGCAGTCTTGACGACGACGCCTCCGGGGACGACGAAGGCGATGATAACGGCGAAGGCGGAAGCGGCGCAAAGGTGAAGCTCAAGGCTTGGGACCGGCGCCGGGGGCGCAGTCTTGGCCTGGAAGGGGCTGGGGGCCGCCCTGTACCCCTCATCGACCAGGTGCACAAGCTGATGCACCTCTGGCGGGCCGGAGACCAGGCCAGGGTCAACGAGTATCTGGACAACTGGGGCCTCCAGCGCAACGCCCTGTTCCACCAGCTATTGCAGGCGCTCATCGAACTGGCCCCCGCCGGCTCCGAGGAGCGGGCCATCCTGGAAGCCCTGAGCAACCATGCCGCGGCCCACGGCGACGTGCGCGCGCCGCGCCACCGGCAGCTTCAGATGGGAGGCGTCACATGATAACGTCGGTGCGCTTGGTCAACTTCAAGAACTTCGCCGACGAAACGCTGAAGGTCGGCCCCTTCACCGTAATCGTGGGCGCCAACGCCAGCGGCAAGAGCAACATCCGCGACGCCTTCCGCTTCCTCCACGGCATAGGGCGGGGCTATACCCTGGCGGAGATTCTGGGGGGGAAGTACGGCCCCGGGGGGCAAATGGAGTGGAAAGGGATCAGGGGGGCGCCGAATGAAATTATTCGTTCCCAACAAAACTATCTTTATGTGCCGTCTGCGTTTTCTCTCGTCGCCGAACTTTCATTATCAGTGGCGAAGGCTTCCTATTTCATTGAAGTGGAATTCGACCCAAGCGACCCGGATGGTTTCCGAATTCTGGGCGAGGAGCTAAAGACTGAATCGGAAACAATGTACGCGACGGCGGGGGAAGATACTTGGTCTCCACTGATTGCCTTGAAGGGAGGCGAAGCGCCAAATCGGTTAGAAGCCAATCTCAGCCGCAGGCAACCGGTCCTGACACAGCTCTCGCGTCTTCCATTAACCGATATACGTCGACCATCCATCCCGGCAGCGCACTCCACCTTTGGCAGTGTGCGTTTCTTTGAGCTCCTGATGGAACGAATGCGCGAACCGTCAATACCTGGCGCGACCCTGCTGGGGGACAGCGGCGAGAATCTACCGTCAGTCCTAGAAGCAATCTGCGCCGACGTCCAGAGGGGAAGGAACCTGATGTCCTGGCTACAGGAACTCACTCCTATGGACGTCAAGGATTTCGATTTCCCCCGCGACCCCAGTGGGCGTATCCATCTCCACATCGTGGAGCGCAACGGGCGCAAGGTGTCAGCCTACAGCGCGTCCGACGGCACCCTGCGCTTCCTGGCGATATTGGCTGCCCTGCTCAACGATGACCAAGGGGGCCTCTACTTCTTCGAGGAAATCGACAACGGCATCCACCCCAACCGGCTTTGGCTCCTGCTCGACTTCATCGAGCGACAGACCGCCAAGGGCAACGTCCAGGTCATTACCACCACCCACTCGCCCGCCCTGCTGTCCTGGATGAGCGACAAGACCTTTGAGAACACGTCCGTCGTCTACCGCGACCAATACTGGGCCGACAGCGTGATCCGCCCGATAGCGGGCCTGTACAATCTTCGTGAGTTGCGGAAGTCCGATACGCTGGGGGAACTGCACACGGTTGGCTGGTTTGAAACTGCGATGAAATTCTCCGAAGGGGACTCAGACTCAGACCATCTGGACGACGACGAAGATGATTGGGAGCAAGGCGTACTCGAATGAGGGTCATGATAATTCCCGAAGATTTCCTGAAGGACCAACATATTCTCAAGCCGCTCTTTTCCCGGTTGGTCAGGCAAATCGGAGCCCCTTCAGCAGAAATTCAGATGTGTTACCAACCCAGGTTTCGGGGCGTAGACCAAGCACTGGCACTGACGGACCTGGAGAAAATCGTCCGGCGGTTTGGAGGAATGGTGGACATCTTCGTACTGTGCGTTGACCGTGATGGCCGTACCGGACGGCGACAAAGACTTGACCAGATTGAAGCCGAGTTCCAGGGCAGGTGCGTTTTCTTCGCAGAGAACGCTTGGGAAGAGGTTGAGACCTGGGCGCTGGCCGGACTGGCGTTGCCCGGTGACTGGCGTTGGGCTGACGTAAGGGCGGAAGTAGATGTTAAGGAACGGTATTTCGACAGGTTGGCCCTTCTACGTGGGCTGGCAGACTCGGAAGGCGGCGGGCGAAGGGTTTTGGGTGAAGAAGCGTCCCGCCGCAGCCGCGCCATCCGCCAGAAATGCCCAGAGGACTTTGACTCCCTGGCCCGGCGGTTAACGACTGTCGTCCAGTCAATCTAAGCGAGGTCAATATGTCACAGAGAACCGCGTTGCGGCCCTGGCACGAGGTAGTAGAACTGCGGGACGATCTGAAAACCGGGGAACTTTCCCTCTCCATATTCGCCGCCGACCTGTATGACGTATTGATGCAGAAGGGGAGTCGTCCCGTCTACGAAGACCCCGCCGAGTTCTTCGCCCTGACCTATCCCACCTACAACCTGCGGGAACTGGTCAAGGACGTGTGCCTGCGCCTGGCCGGACGGACCGACAAAGCATACCGGAAGCTCTCCGTCAACTACGGCGGCGGCAAGACGCACACCCTCATCGCCCTACGGCACCTGGCCCACAACCCGGACGCCCTGCCCGACCTTTCAGCCATCCGGGAGTTCGAGGCCCACATTGGCTTCAAGCCTCCCAAAGCTCGGGTGGCTGCGCTGTGCTTTGACAAGATAGACTTGGAGAAGGGCATCGGGACCCCCGGCCCGGATGGTACGCTCAGAATGCTCAAACATCCCTGGAGCGTTCTTGCCTACCAGTTGGCCGGAGTCGAGGGCCTCCGGCTAATCCACGCCGAGGGCAAGGACGCGGAACGGGAGACGCCGCCGGCCGAGCCTTTGGTGGTAGAGCTGCTTTCCAAGCCCCAGGAGGAAGGGCTTTCCACACTGGTCCTGCTGGACGAGGTGTTGATGTATCTCCGGGGCCGGGTCGAAGCCAACCCTGCCTCCCGCGGCGGCCTGGTGAACTTCTTCCAGTATCTTACCCAAGCCGTGGTGAAGGTGGACCGTTGCTCCCTGGTCGCGTCGCTTCTGGCGTCGGACACCAATAAACATGACGACTTGGGCAACCGGATTTACCGGGAAGTGTCGGAGGTATTCGGGCGGCAAATGGAGGAAGACGTCAGCCCCGTGAGCAAGGATGACGTGGCGGAAGTGCTCCGGCGCCGCTTCTTCAAGCCGGACTCGTTTCGCGACTCCGGCGCCTTCCGGCCTCACGTGACTTCCATAGTTGGGAATATCGCCTTATTGGACGAGCAAACCCAGAAGGGGCGTCCCGCTGCCGAAGAACGCTTCCTGGGCAGTTACCCCTTTCATCCCGACCTCACCGACATCTTCTACACCCGGTGGACTCAACTCGACGGGTTCCAGCGAACGCGCGGAATCTTGCGCACCTTCGCCATGGCCTTGCGCGATGCTGAAAAGTGGGACACCAGTCCGTTGATCGGCCCGAATGTGTTCCTAAATGGACCGGGAGAAGGTGGGCTTTCAGAGTCCGCCAGCGAACTGGCGTCCTTCGCCAGTGTGGATACCGGAACAGGCACTCACCAAGAGTGGCGTCCCATCCTGGAAGGAGAGCTTGCCAAGGCCCGCGCCGTCCAATCCGAAATGACCGGGCTTCGGCACCGGGAAATGGAGCAGGCGGTGGTCTCGGTGTTCCTGGGTTCCCAGCCCATCGGCCAAAAAACCCTGACTCAAGAGTTGGTGATGTCGGTAGCGCCTACCAAGCCGGACAAGATAGAACTGGAAAGGTCCCTGAGTCGCTGGACGGAGCTGTCCTGGTTCTTGGACGAAGTGGAAATAGGCACGGCGGAAACGTCCCCGGACGGGGCCAGGGGGTTGCCCAAGTCGTGGCGGTTGGGCAACCGCCCGAACCTGCGTCAGATGCACGACGACGCCTGCACGAACCGGGTGCCGCCTGGGCGTGTAGAAACAGAACTAATAGAATACATCAGGAAACAGCGGTCTCTGTCCAACGGCGCATCGGCCGCTGGAGCCAGGGTACACACCCTCCCAGACCGGCCCCGTGACATTTCCGACGATGGTGATTTCCACTATGCGGTTCTCGGTCCGACGGCAGCATCCGAATCCGGCAAGCCAAGCGCGGAAGTTCGCCGCTTCATCAATGAAACAACTGCTCCGGACCGGCCTCGCGTAAATCGGAACGCCATAGTCCTAGCCGTTCCATCCCGGTATGGCCTGGATTTGGTAAGGGACCGGGTCAGGGAGCGTTTGGGTTGGGCGGAAGTGAGAGAACTTCTAAAGGGCCAGCCGGTTGACCCAATCCGGGAGCAGATGCTCCTCAGCGAAATTGCCTCGGCGGAGAGACGTATCCCTGATGCCATCAGCCAAGCCTACTCGGTGGTCGTGACCGTGAATGAAGCCAATGATATTCAGGCATTCCGGGTCGCGGTGGACAACGATCCCCTGTTCCTTACCATCAAGGCTGACCGGCGGTCCCGGATACAGGAGACCGCTATCAGTTCCGAGGCGATGTTGCCGGGCGGCCCTTACGATCTGTGGCGGGAAGGGGAAGATTCCCGGCGGGTCAAGGACTTGGCCGGCTCATTTGCCCAGTTTGCGAAACTGCCCAAGATGCTGCACCAGAAGGAGATACTGGATACCGTCGCCCAAGGGATTCGAGAGGGGATTTGGGTCGGCCAGTTGATGCGTCCAGACCGGACGGTGAAGACCTTCTGGCGCACCGGGATTGAAGAGCAGGTATTGAGCGATCCGGCTCTCGAAGTCTTTCTTCCCGAGTCTGCGACTCTCAGCGACATAGACCCTGCGCTTCTTGCCCCCGGAAACCTTCCGGGTCTGTGGCTCGCGGATGAAATCGCAGTCCAAGACGTCATCGGCTACTTTGCCGGCGGCCATTCGGTTACGGTGCCCAAAGAAGGGTACGACGACACCGTGTTCATTCCAAAGTGCGAGCCATCGGCTGTCGAAGAGGCGATTGCAGTGGCTGTGGAGCGAGGATTAGTTTGGTTGATTAACGGTCCGGCCTCCATATTCAGGGAAACAGTGCCTGCCGGGGTTCTCAGTCCTACTGCAATCTTGAACTCGCCCCCGGCGCCGGTCGCTGTGACGGACCTGATGGAAGCCTGTATCCCTGACGCTTGGAGAGATGGCAAGGCTAATGTCCTCGCCGTCGTCACTGCATTGTCTGCCCAACAGGGAAGGCCGTTGCCCTGGACTGCCGTTCGGTCAGCGATCGATTCTGGGATTCAAACAAGGTGGATTGAGCTTGCCCAAGACAGCCATTCGTGGCCGTGCGATTTCACCAACGCCCAGCACGTGATTATCCAGGCGGCAGCGATACCGGGAATTTCAGGTGGTCGTCGGGGAGAGTATGGTCAGAAACGGTTGGGGATGGTCGCTGCTGAAGCAACGTTGGAGGCCAACGGCATCCAGGACCTGGCTGATAAGATACCGGGTATTACTATGGCTGCCGTAGGGCATCAATTGAGATTCAACATTCAAATCGAGCTGAGCGGGGAAAATCCTCCCGACCCTTCGGTCTTGGGGGCTATCAACTCTCTACTAGCCGAGGTGTCCGAAGGTCTGAGGTTGCGGTAGCGAAGTCTCCAGCCCATGGCCGAGATGTGCTATACGTCCGTCTGCCCGAAGAGCGCAGGGATTTTTGAGAATGAGCGCTTGAGGGTGTCCGGCTTTGACAGTTTCAATACACCTGACAAGTTTCGAAAGACCACTCATTATCAGGTTAACCGGAGAAATCTCCCCCCCTAGACGAGCCCGGCCCGGGTATCGGCTTGATTTCAACATCTACATTCGTGCCGGCAAAATCCTCGAAATCCATGGTGATTCTATTCCCTTCCAGCAACTTCATCCCGATGAGCAGCGGTGCATCGTCATCCCGGCGAATACACTCAATCAAGCGTCTCTTCCCATTCCAGATAACTTCTACTGCCCCCTCTGAACTGGGAGCGGGCCATGGACTGTTTCAATCTCGCACTCGTCTGGCAATCTTGGGCCAAGCCTGGAAACCCAACTGGACGGAAGGCTCAACCCGCTATTAGACCCGGTATCGACATTGACCCAGATAGTGGGCCAATCTCCGTCGCTGTCTTGTATTTGTAGGTTGGTCCATGGCAGGTTTCGGTATATCTACTCCCCATACTCTTCCGGGGCTTCTCCGAAAGGTCTTTGGCGTTTCCGGTTTCCAAGTAGCCGCCAGCCGGTGCCGCGACCGGAATCCGGGCAGAACGTGTCCACGGTAACTGGTCCGCCCTCCATTACGTCCACCGTAACCCGGCGGAACTTGAGCATTTCCGTGCCCAGCATACTTGAAAAGAGATGCTTTTCCAGAATTAGCAGAGAGACTTCCTGCGGGGATCCCTGCAATTCCGCTTCAACCCTGACGGGTCGATTCAGGTTCTGACTGCCCTGCCTCCCCGGTACAAATTCGGAGGTTAGCAGTTGACGTATGGGCCGGGTTTCCAGGCCCAGGCGATGTACCAACTCCAATTCGAGAGCGATGGCTCCGTCGAACCCGGTATCAAGCAACAGTTCAAGTTGCTGCCAGGCGTTGCCCTCACTCCTTACGTTGACTGGGATGATAGGCATGAGGTGCCTGTTGACGGTTCCGATTATCATGTTCATCCTAGCGGGACACCTCTGTTATGGAAACGACCCTGATAGCGAGTAGAGTCGTCGGTGCTCCTCGCGCTGGGGTTGCTGTGGGCGCAGGAATCGGCGGTACTAACCCGCCAGTTTGTCCCATACCCGGTCTGCGGCCTTATCCAGGTACTCATGCGACCATGACGACCACTTGTTGAACGCTGGCAGGGCCAAGGGGATGACCATGTGGCGCTCCGTTTGAACGCCGCATATCTCGTCGGCGGACTTGGGGAGCTTCAATTGGGGGACGCTCAGGATGTTGGAGACCTGTTTCACGGAACCCACGCCATGAACGATGAGGCATGCCGTGGTGATTTCATCCAGAAGGTGCTGGAAAATCCTCCTCCTCCTTTTTGCGCCCGCGACGTGGGCCAGCATTCTCAGCTCCCTGCTCATTGGGGTGGAGTAGCAGATCACATCAGTTTCCAGGATGTTATGAATGTTCCGCCGGCTCAGGCGGCATACGAGTCTGTCGGTATTCTTCCTGGCCGGAGACGGCCTGCTGTTGGTCACCCGGTCATAGCGCCCTCGGCAACTCTCCCCGTTCCGGTTGAACAGGGCGTCGACGTGCCTCTCGTGCGATATGGCGTTGGCCCAATAACACTTACTTTGGTTCCTGCCGACGATGAAAACATCGGCTTCGGGTGGGTTGGTCATTGCCATCATCCAGGGACGCGGCGGTTGACCGTTGATTGAACTGATCAGTTCCCGGATCTTCTCCTCAAAACTGTCCATTATCCTGAGACTCCAAGGGTGAATTTGGAGGTGTGAATGCTCAAGGCACGAGATGGGAACACCTTACCAAGTCTTATCCGGAATATCACCGGAGTTCTTCCAACTCGCGGAGCAATTTCTCAGCCTCCTCGCTTGCTTCCTGTTGGTCTGCCAAGGCTCCCATCATCTTACCCTGGGTCTGGGCGTCCTCCTTGTCCGGCAGAGTGCATTCCGACCAGGGTCTCTCCCAGAATTCACAGTGGACCCTGGCTGCCGATGAGACGCAGTCGGGCCAAGCGCACGTGATTGCTCCTGTGGCGTCCTTGTTGAATGGGGTGCATTGGACTGACCCGTCCTTATCTCCCCACATCTTCACCACGTAGAAGTGGTCTGGGTGGTGGAAGAGCAGGACTTGGTGGACTTCCAGGGTGTTCGCTATCAGGTCAAGCCACTGTGGGAGCATTTCCATGTAATAGCCGTAGTCAACCGGCTCGTCCAGCGGGTTCCTGCTGTGGGCCAGCGGGTTCAGTTCCTTGTACATTCCCAGGAGCCGTTCCTTGGTCAACACATCCCGGGTCTTTGGCCTGAACGGCATGTCGGGGTCCTGCTTTTTCGCATTCACCTCCACCGGTCTGGGGAAGAAATTGGGGTGAATTTTCTCAATGTCCTTGAAAATCTCCCTGGGGTTCCAGAGTTTCCTCATATCCTCTTCGCTCTTCCCGGAACTGTCCTTGTTGGACACCAGCGCCGCATAGGCGATGTTCTCCAGTATCATTCTGGTTTTCACCGCCACGGCGTGGACCCGGGTCTCGATGCCAACCAGCCCGCTCTCCATCAGCTCCTGGGTGCCCCTGAGGTCCTCCCTCGTCCGTTCCATGAGATCGCAGTATTGCCTGATGTCCAAGAGTTCGGCCTGTTTCATCTCCCAGTCGCAATCAACGCAAGTGATTCTCCATCCCCAGTGGTGGAGTTTCTCTCCCTGAAGTTCCAGCAGGCCGCTGTTGCAGTTGGGGCAGGCCCAGTACTTCTGCCCGTCGATTCCCTTCACCGGCACTTCGTCGGGCCAGTCAATACTTCTGGCTGCTCCCATGGACTTGGGAATTTCTCCGCAGTATACGCACTCGTGCAGGTCCGTCCCGTACAGCATCAGGTCCCAGAATTGTTCGTTATGCCCATGTTCGTAACACGGCAGGCTCTCTGGGGGTAGTTTGCCCGCCGCCAGTCTGATGGCTTCGCCGCAGGTCTCCATTCCGGCGCACTGGACGATGGTCATCGTTGACTGGAGGGTCAGACGGAACCTGTGGGCGTGGGTATCGATGTTCTTCGCAGGGCCACATGCCGGTTATGGTGTCGCCGGCACTGGGCATATTGTCCATGTTATTCGCCAGGCTCCAGCAGGTCTGGGCTTAGGTGTCGATGTTGCCTGCTTTCAGGAGTTCCTCAAGGTCATTCACGGGCAGATCTTCGGCTGCTCCGTGAAACCCTGCTGACTCTAGTTGTTCCCGTTCCCGCTGCTCTCTGCGGCGCTTCTTGGCTGACTTCTGGCTCATGGCTCTCCCCAAGGAATTCTGTAACTTGGCTCGGCGGGTACGGGGTTGGCGACTTACCTTTATCCAGTTTAAGGGACCGGGTTAAGTTACCTGATTATTTCTAGTCTTGGCAATCACCAACTGTCAGCCTGTTCAGGGCTGTCTTATATGGATTTTGACGAATTGGGAGATGATGTTGATGAGGAACCTGCCGTCCTAACCGGTCCGTTTCAATTTGCCTCGCATTGACCTCTTGCCCGGTTCAAGCCACACTAGGTTCCCCATCCCCAACCCAGAGGGTGTTCAGCTAGGGACACTGCTCCACAGTGTCTTCCAGTTCGTCAGTGATGTGTCCGTCTTGAATCATATGTAGGTAGAGCAGGCGAGTTCCAGGCTCGGCCGGACCAATATAGAGGGTGGTCGAACCACTGAGAGCGTACCACCCAATTTTCGTTCTAGCTTGAAATTCACTGGATTTAGTGAAGTAATATGATAACATTGACTTACAGTTTAACGAGGAGGTCTGTTATGGTCGGCCCACAGAAAATTTCGGTGGATGAAATCCTGACCACAGTGGTCGTCAACGGGCAGCCGACGGTTGTGAGCACCCCTAAAGATGTACCGCTCGGAGCGATCATCCCTATCGCCCTCCAGCAGACCGGAAACTCGGGACAGCCGCCGGAGAACTGGGAGCTTCGGGATGCCGACGGACGCCGCCTCGATCTGGACAAATTGATCGGGGATTACAACTTCCCGGAGGACTATCGCCTGTTCCTGAACCTCAAAGCAGGAGTCGGAGGGTGTGGTGGCTAGAGTTACCAGGCAATACGTGGACCCGGATGTATCTAATGCCAAGCTCCAGCGTGAGTTGACTGAATATCTCTCGTTAGAGGCCGATTACCGAAAGCGTGGGTGGTTCCTGATAGAAGCGGAAGATGCCCTGGTTACGGTCCTTCTGGCTACGAACAAGACCAATCCGCCGACACTCGTCACAGCTGTCCGGTTTGATTACACGAACTACGATGCGGATCCGCCTTCGGTCCGCTTCGTCGACCCATTCTCGGGGCGTCCTTTCTCGAATGAGGAACTTCCAATCCGGCTCCTCCGGGCAGTCCCTGGCCCGGAGGTGGATGTGCCCGGCCCTGGTGGAATAAAGGCACATTTGAACACCACCCAGGACTTGATGCAAGCCCACTCTCCGGATGAATTGCCGTTTCTCTGTATCGCTGGTGTCAAGGAATACCACGATCACCCCGGCCATTCCGGTGATTCGTGGGAATTGCACCGGCCTGCCGGTGAGGGGCGTTTGGTTCGCTTGCTGGAAGTGATTTCAAAATACAGCATTGACACAGTGAAGGGCTTCCACGTGAATTTGGCGCCACAGGTTACTCTGGCGACTGTCGAGCCACCCCTATGACCCTGAGTGACGTACGAAAGTTCCGAGTTCAGTCGGATAGCATCCGCAAAACAGTGGACGCCTTGCGGTCAGCAGGGCAAGAGGGCTACGAACTATTCGTAGTCTGGTCAGGAACGAGCACTGGCGACGCCTTTGACGTTCTCGAAGTGCACGTTCCTAGACAGACCTCCTACAGGCTAGAAAGTGGGCTCTGCGTGAGAGTCGGCGGTTCCGAACTTCACAGACTTAATACGTGGCTATATGAGGCCCATCAGGTCGTGGGAGTGCAGGTTCACAGCCATCCAACGGATGCTTATCACTCGGAGACCGACGATGCCTACCCTGTTGCCACTTTGAAGGGAAGCCTGTCCATCGTCCTTCCTTACTTCGGAAAGGAAGGCTGGGAAGCAGAGGGCATCGCGGCCTATCGCCTCGTCGGAGGCCGCTGGCTGGAGGTAACCGGGCCTTTGAGTGGTCTGGTTGAGGTTGTTGATAATGGGACTAGCTGACTTTTTCCCGCGCGACGCCGTCGCTATTTCACAGGTGCTTCAAGGATTCCAGGCTGACGTCTTCACCGAAAAACTCAAGGATCTTCAGGTAGCCATCGTCTTTGGAGAGGAGGCAGCTACCAGCCGCGACGGTCGTGAACTCCTTGACCTCGCTGTAAGGTTGGTAGCTCGCCTCTATCCCAATTTGTCAGTAGTGGCCAGTTCCGGTGGGGACCAGTTCGGGGCTGACCTTGTGTCATTGGCAAAAACCATCAACCCCAACATCAAAGTGCGAAGGCGCGGGGGTTGTGCGAATGTGGCTTTATCGGTCGGAACAGACGCGCCCTCCGTGGACACGCAAACCATCTATGCCGGGTGTGATGGATGGACTGCTCAGGTGGGAACCGAGGCCCCGTATGGAACCAGCGACTTTGGTAACCCCTTTGGGGCAGGGTTTGCAGCCTGTCTGGGAGCAGCAAACCTTTTTCGCTTCCTCTTCCTGCCTGACGGTGCGCCCTTGTTGGATCGCGATGCGCAATACCCGACTGATGCCTCATCTTTTCCTGATCTTGAGTCAGCGACGCTGGCCGAACCCATGGTGCTAGTGGGAGCGGGAGCGATAGGTAACGGTGCTGCTTGGGCTTTGTCTCGCGTACCGCTCACTGGTGAATTGCACGTGGTCGACCCGGAGGCTGTCGAACTCAGCAACCTTCAGCGTTACGTCCTCTGTACCAGGACCGACGAGGGCACTGCCAAAGTCGACGCCATGGAGAGAGCCTTTAGGAAGGAGGGGTTGCGGGCATCTCTTTATCTCGGGGAATGGGGTTCCTTCCTTGAGACCCACGGCTATAAATGGGAACGAGTGCTGGTAGCTGTCGACTCCGCGCGCGACAGGCGGGCCGTCCAGGGGAGCCTCCCCCGTTGGATAGCCAACGCGTGGACTCAGACTGGTGATCTCGGCGTGTCCACCCATTCCTTCCTTGGTGAGGATGCTTGCCTTGCCTGCCTTTACCTACCGACTCAGGAACAAAAGAGCGAAGACCAGATCGTCGCAGAAGGGTTGAGAATCCCTCAACTTCAGCCGCAAGTCCGTAACCTGCTTGGTGGTGGGCTTGGCGTAGACAGAGGACTTTGCGAGGCGGTCGCCGCCGCGTGGAACATTCCATCCAGGATTCTCGACCCTTACGTGAACAGACCGATTCGTGAGCTTTGGGTAAACGGGGTCTGCGGCGGCGGCATTATTCCTCTGGGCGAGGCTGGCTCCGCCCCGATGGATCTGCAAGTCCCGCTTGCTTTTCAGTCAGCGTTGGCGGGTGTAATCCTCGCCTCAGAGGCGGTGCGCGACGTACTGACCAATGGTGCCGAACGCAGGACCCGAGTGCGGAGGTTGGATGTTCTGAAACCTGTTCACGACACAACACCTCAATTTGCACTTAAGGCCAGGAACGGGCTCTGCATTTGCGAGGACCCCGATTTTGTCTCCGTATATCGGGCGAAATACGCGTCAACACCTGAGCCGGGCCTTGTGCTATAGTGTGCACCACCCGCTCGGAGGCACACCATGGAGAATTCACCTGAAGCCAGGCTCGCCTTCTTGTCCAACCTTATTCGTCGTTCTCTCCGCGAGGAAGTCGGAACGACCTTGGTATTCAAAGACAGATGGCAAGCCGCCGCGATCCGCGACGAACTTTCCACAAGGCTCAGCCTCTTTGACAAACCGAAAGTTCTCGTCCTGGACCTAGCCGGCGTAGTGCTGACTCCATCGGCCATTCAGGAATTGGTTCTGCCGCTCGCACAACGCATCCAGGGCGGCGAATACGGAATAGTCCGCCTTGTCGTCAGCACTACTGATCCTGGGGTCAAGGACTTCGTTGAATACATGGCTCACGTACATCAGTTACCGGTTTACGTATGCCGGTCGCCGTTTGACATCCATAGAAGTATTCCGGCCGGAATCTTAACCCAGACGGAAAGTGGCACATTGGATGGTATCGTCGAATTGGGTGGGCGTGTAACAGCGTCTCAGTTGGCCGATGCAGAGAACATAAAGCCCAACGCCGCGAAGAACAGACTGGTGAATCTGGACCGAGCGGGCTATCTCATCCGGCAGCAGCGAAGTAGACGCGAGGGTGACGTTTACTTCGAACCTCGATCCGCAACCGCATGGTGCGCCCTATACGAGCCGCAATTGACCGGCGGGGGCAACACCGGCATATAGGTGGATGTGGTCGGCTTCTCTGCCTTAAGGTACAGTCGCGAGGAACACCAGAGCCGAAGACGCTCCCACTTGGGAAAACAGCCCCACCAAGCTAAAATCGTCATATTAGGCTTCCCACCGAAAAGTTCGCAGTACAGTCCTCTTAGGCCCGCCAACACCAAATCTCAGAATCCTGACAGGAAGGCGTCCCCCAGTACCGCTGCCCCCACTGTGGCTCCGACGAGTATTGCGACCACCGCGATACCTGGCCCGTATTCCACCAGGCCGTGGGCGAAAAACTCCACTTGATTAGAACCGAGTCGTTATTGGACCTGCCGAGCCGACTCTGCGGCAACAAATGGGGAGGGGAACTCCGAGCCGAGGATATCGACCAACTCATTGCCGAATAGCTGAGTCCGGAGAACCCACACGGGCAACGGCATCACCACGACCGGAAGGAGAGCAAAGTATCGCCAAATGCAAGTAAAGCCAGTTCTGGAAACCACGACCCCGGACGGCGAGGATCTCAATTGGGGCAAACACAGTCGCAGGTATTCGTATAACGGACACCCCGCAGACTCCAACACTCTGGCCTGGGCCTCAGACCCAGGAGAGCTACGAGGCCACCGGGCAAACTCACCCGGACTTCAGTGGCAACATGCGCCAGCCAGTCCGGACGGCGCCGAGTTTCACCCAAACGTAAACCTGTATGAGGACGGAATGAGTATGACTATCGAGTCAACCAGGGGCAACATCTTCCACCACGACGCCGAGGCCCTGGTCAACACCGTCAACTACGCCGGCGTAATGAGCGCCGGCTTGGCCCGCCAGTTCAAGGAGCGTTATCCCCGGGTGTTCGACGACTACCGCTACGGGTGGCCGGGCGGCGGGTCAGGGAAAGCGTTATCCCCGGATGTTCGACGACTACCGGCAACTCTGCCGGCAGAAATACCTCACCCAGGGGCGATACACCCATGGCAAAACCCCGACCCGTCGGACCAATGCCGTTGGATCCTCAACTTCGCCGCCAAGGACCACTGGCGCCACCCCCAGCCGCCTGGAATGGATTGCCGAGGGACTCCAAACCCGGCAAAGCGAGGTCCGGCGCCACGGCATTAAGTCCCTGGCAATACCCCCCGCTGGGTTGTGGGCTGGGCGGCCTGGACTGGCGGGAAGTACGCCCCCTGATTGGCCGATACATGGCGCCCCGGTCGGACTGCCCAACTCGGATCATAGTCATTGAGCCCTAACTTCCGCTGAACGCGGCCCGCGACCGCCTTCCCCGTTTTCCGCCGTTCATCCGGCCAAGTCAACTCCCCGCCGCGAAGCTCCCGCAACCCGGCTCCGGCGCCAGGCACCCACCGTCCCACGGCCCCAGGCAACCCACAACGAACTGGACCAACGCCAAGCCCATCGGCTTCTCCGCCGACTACCATGGCGGGATGTTCTATCCCGACATCACCCTGACCCCGGACCTCGCCGGCTGGCCCCCCAGGGAACGCCGCCCCCGACAGCCTGGCCTGCCAGAATCAGATGCCTCCGCCACCTGGAAGGAACCCTCTGACGAGCGCTATCAGTGGGCCCGGGCCTACCCGGAACCCAGGCCCTCCCGGCTGCCGGGCTGCCGGGGAGCCACCCCCGGAGAACCTCTTTCAAAGAACCAGCGGCGCTGCCTCCCTTTCTCCCGGTCTCCCGACCCACTGCCTCACGCCCTCAACAGCAATACAGTTCAAGACCCCGCCCGCCTGATGAAAAAACAACCCTGCTGTTCAGTTTCCCGGTTTCCCGGCTTTCCAGAGCTTGGCCCAACAACCCCAGGGCCCAAGAGATAGAGGATACAGAGAATTCCCGAGCAATCCCAACACCCAAGGAGGAGGAAAACTCGTTCCTCACCACACCCACAGAGAACCGTCGCCGGAAAACCGGGAAAATCATAAAAACCGCCCCGCTTGCCGTAAAAAGAGAAGAGAGGGGCAGCCCGGGAACCACCGACCCGGAAGCCGAAGCGTGCCGCCCGCCGCTGAGCAAAGGAGTCGGAACATGGAGAACCCGAGTCAACCCGCCCCGCTCTTCAGCCCCCCGCTGCAAGCCTGGCGGCAGACCAATCCCCTGGAACACTGCCAGACCCGGCGCGTCTCAGCCACCGCTACAGCCGGGCCATACCCACCGAGCCAGCGCCGCCAGGGCCTGGCCGCCCGCAGCCCGAGCCTGGAAATCGGCGCCGGAACCGGCTACTGGGCCGCACTGCTGCACCGCCGGGGCGCCCGGGTAACCGCCCTGGACCGGAACCCGGTGGAGACGGGAAACAACCGGTATCATCGCTGCCGGGGCGCCCAGACGCCGGTGGGCTCCTGGTTCCCGGCGGGAGCCGCGCCCCAACCGGAAGCCCCCCGATTTGACGCGGAATGGCGCCACCACACCCTCTTCCTCTGCGGGCCGCCCTACGCCGATCCGATGGCCGGCCAGTTCCTGCAACGGTTTCAGGGAGAAAACCCGGTCTATGCCGGCGAAGCGGAGAACGGCTGCACCGGAGACAATAGGTTTCACCAGGAACTATGACTGGAACTGGACGATAACCAACACTATCGCGCTGCCCCGGTGGACCGGCATCCACAACCAGCTGTACTTCCACCAGCGGCGAGGCCGCTGACCGCCAATCCCTCCAGCGCGTCCCCGGACTCCCCCGAACCACCGCTCAAACCCGATGAAGGAGCAAACCCGATGAACCGCCAACGAGCCCGCAGGCTTCCGCCCCGCGCACAACCTGCTACGCCACCGCCCCGAGGTAAAAGCCTCGGACATAACCGTGACCAGCGCCGACGGGCGCCTGGGCATCGGCGCCAACGGCCGGCAGGTTGAGAGCGCCTACCACCGCGCCCACGCCCCCGCCGGCCCGATGCGACAACAACCGGCCGAGCGCTTCATCCAGCAACTGCTGGCCCACTATCCCGTACCGGCGACCGTCAACGGGAAGGAGGTCCCCACCGAACCCCTTCCCGACCGGGCCGGGCTGAGCATCGGATTCCTCCCCAACCAGATACTCGCCCTCAGCGCCAGACCCGTGCTGCAACCGGCGACAGTAATGCCCCAACCCATCTGATTGTCCGGGAACCCGACGGAACCCGGCGCCGCATCCTGGCGCCCCTGGAACTCTACTGCCACGGGGAGCGGTACGAGGAAAATATATGGATCACCGGGCAGGGAGTACCGGAGGACCTGGCCTCCCGGATGTACGACGCCCACTGGGACTGGACCGGAGCGGACGACGAAGCCAGCGAATCGGACTACCAGGACCACTGCTTGATCCAGCACAAACACATCCGGAAAGGCCAGGAAGCCGCGTTCCGGGCGGAGCTGGAACAGCTCCGCGACCGGTTCTGACCCCGGACCCAGAGCCGGGAGAAAACCGTAACGGTGCGGAACGTCCGACAGCAACTGACCTGGAGCCCGACGCCCGCGGCAAACCGGGAGACGGAAGCGTCCTGAAAACCCCGCCGCCAGCCAGCTGATCCTGGCTGCAGCCGGCTCAGACCCGAGGGGCGATCTGCTTGGCTGGCGGAAAGATACCTGGCCGAACGCCGCCCCACCGGGCGCTCAACCATCCAGATTTCCCCCACCGCCGGAAAAGAAGGATGAGAGAGAATAACCAGAATTCCCCTCCCGGAGGAGGGGAATGGAACTCATCCCGCCAGCGGCATGGTGCCAGAACCCGGATCTTCCCCCACCCCGGCGCCGCCACGGGCAAGGGAATTAAGCCCAACTGCCCTCCAGGTGGCGGAAAGGGAAAAGATTCATCGTCAGACCACTCAAATATGTAAAGCAGTCATCAGCGCTCGCCTTGCGAAATTGCTGAACGGCTTCGAGTATTCCCGCTCCCTCGGCCAGACCACCTTCCCAGGAATGCAATGGCCCGGCCCCCTGAAGGCAGCGCCATCTCTTAGAGGGTGTCTAAAAAGGCGAACCGGGTGCTAAACGGCGTAGCATCAACCCGGTCATCGCGATGTACCGCCAGGTTTCGGTAGTTTCACACAATGCTTCATAATCTTTGCTCAACCGCCGTTGCAAATTCAGCCAGCCAAAGGTGCGCTCCACCACCCAACGCCTGGGCAGGACCTGGAAAGTCCCCAGGCCAGGGGAACGGCGCACCAGTTCCAGGCTCCAACCGCCCATGGCCTTGGCCCACGCCACCAATTTGCCGCCGTAGGCCCCATCGGCCCAAATTACCCGCAGCCGGTCGTGCTTTCCCGCCAGACGCTCCAATACCAACCGCGCGCCGTCTCGATCTTGTATATCGGCCGGATGCACTGCCGCTGCCAGCAGCAACCCCCGGGTGTCCACCAGGATATGACGCTTGCGCCCCTTTACCCGCTTGCCGGCGTCGTAGCCTCTGGGCCCCCCTTTCGGTGGTTTTGACCGATTGGCTGTCAATGATGGCCGCACTGGGGCTGGCTGGGCGTCCCTGCCCTTGTCGCAACTGGCTGCGCAGAGCGTCATTGGCCTGTTGCCAGGTTCCATCCCGGCGCCAGGTGCGGAAGTAATGGAAAGTGATGTGCCAGGTCGGCAGATCATGGGGCAGCATCCGCCAGGAGCAGCCGGTGCGCAGCACATAGCGAATCGCGTTGACGATTTCCCGCCGGGGGTACTTACAGGGGCGGCCGCCGGAATGGGGTGGGGGGGCCGCAAAGGCTTGAGCAGTCGCCACTCACGGTCGTTGAGGTCGCTGGGGTAAGCTGGTCGTTCCATACCGCCAAACTACACCACCCCCCCCCCAATGTCCTGCCTGCGTCCTCTTTCACCAATTTATACCTTTTTAGACACCTTCTTAAACGGAGGCAGGTAGCAGGATAGAATTGGGGTATGTGATGTGCGGAGGGAACGATGAAAGGAGCGAAGCGTGCATCCATTACAGACTATTTCCAGGCCCTGGAGGAGCCCGGGATAGAGCGGAGCAGGCGGCACAATCTTTTGGACATTGTGGCCATCGCTATCTGCGCCACCATCTGCGGGGCGGATAGCTGGGTTCATATGGAACTGTTCGGCAAAGGCGAGGAGGAGTGGCTTTAGAACCTTCGTTTAGAACCCACCTGGAACTGCCCAATGGCATCCCGTCGCACGACACCTTCGGCGAGGACTTCTCCCGGCTGGATTCGGAGGGATTCCCGCCGGGCTTTATGGAATGGACTCAGGGGGTGGCCGATTTGTTGCCTGGGGAAGTGGTGGCGATGGACGGCAGGACGGTGCGCCGTTCCCGCGATGGCAACGTTGGCGAGCAAGCCATTCACCGGGTCAGCGCCTGGGCCTCAGCCAACAGGCTGACCCTGGGCCAGGTGAAGACGGAAGAGAAGTCCAACGAAATTACCGCCATACCCCAGTTGCAGCAACGGCTGGAACTGAGGGGGCGCATCGTCACCATTGATGCCCTGGGCTGCCCGAAGGCTATCGCCCAAGCGATATTGGAGCGGGAGGCTCAATACGTTCTCGCCCTGAAAGGGAACCAGGGCCGGTTGTATCAGGAGGTGCAGGACCTGTTTGCCGGAGCGGAGGAGTTCGGCTACCGGGGAGTTCCCCATGACTATGCCAACACGCTGAACAGGAACCACGGCCGCGTGGAATGGCGGGAGCGCCGGGTGATCAACGACCCGTTGAGTCCGGCCTACCTGAGCGCCGGCCAGGACTGGCCTGGCCTGAAATCGGCGGTCAGAGTGGTGGGCCATCGGGAGACGGCGGAGGGGTCAACCGTGCAACCCAGGTGCTGCATCAGCTGCTGGCGGCAGTACGCACCCACCGGAGCAGCGAGAACTCTTTGCACCGGAGCCTGGACGGGACCTTCCGGGAAGACCAATGCCGGATTCGCAGGGCTCACGCGCCCCAGAACCTGGCGACGCTGCGGCAAATTTCCCCCAACCTGCTGAAACGGGAAACCAGCCTGAAAGTGGGCCTCCAGGGCAACGCCGGCAAGCCAGCGGGCGGGATGCCCACTTGCTGAAAGCCCTTCGCAGTTAAGACCCGATTGCCCGGGGGATCGGAGTGGCCGTATCCCCGGGTGGTAGAGTATATTTTACGCAAAACTTTTGCTGATTCGGGCTGAACCGGCGCCCTTAATCGACTGCTCCAGCTCGATCCGGTAGAACCCTTCCTTCCTCCCTGTCCCTGGCGGGATAAGAAGCCCGCGGCCTACTGTTGAAAGACCGGGAGCGTCGTTCAGGCCCCGGGCTGAGAACCGAGAGAGAATCGAAAGGCCCCGTTTATACGGTGGCCCGGCGTTGTTTCCCCAGATCCACTCTGATATACTGAATGCCCCTATGCAGTACGAGACCGTCATCGGCCTGGAAGTTCACGTCCAGTTGCAGACCCGCAGCAAAATGTTCTGCGGCTGTCCGGCGGACTACCAGTATGCGCCGGCCAACAGCCGGGTCTGTCCGGTGTGCCTGGGTCTGCCCGGCGCCCTGCCGGTCATTAACCGCAAGGCGGTGGAATACACCATTATGACCGGCCTGGCCCTGGGCTGCCGCATACCGGGCTACTCCAAATTTGACCGCAAGAACTATCCCTACCCCGACCTGATGAAGGGCTACCAGGTGTCCCAGTACGACCTGCCCCTGGCCGAGGACGGCGCCCTGGAAATTGACCTGGACGGCGCCGCCAAGTCCATCGGCGTGATGCGGGTGCATCTGGAGGAGGACGCGGCCAAGCTTCAGCACTTCCCCGGCGGCGCCGGGGCGGCCTACAGCCTGGTGGACGTGAACCGGGCCGGGGTTCCTTTGATGGAAATAGTCAGCGCCCCGGACCTGCGCTCCCCGGAAGAGGCCCGTGCCTATCTGACTACCCTTCATTCCATTATGCAACACCTGGGCGTTTCCTCGGCGCAGCTGCAAGACGGCAACTTCCGCTGCGACGCCAACGTCAGCATCCGGCCCCAGGGCAGCGCCGAGTTCGGCACGCGCACCGAAGTCAAGAACATGAACAGCTTCCGCTCGGTCTATCTGGCCCTGAACTATGAGGTAGAGCGGCAGCGGCGCATCCTGGAAGACGGCGGGCGCATTACCCAGGAAACCCGCGGCTGGGTGGAAGAACGGGGCGTTACCGTCTCCCAACGCAGCAAAGAGGAGGCCCACGATTACCGCTACTTCCCGGAGCCGGACCTGCCCCCTTTGGTGGTGGATTCCGCCTGGGTGGAGAAGCTACGCCGCTGCCTGCCGGAGTTGGCCGGCCCGCGCAAGGCCCGTCTGGTGGAGCAGTACGGCCTGCCCCCTTATGACGCCGCCTTGCTTACCGGGTCCCGGCCCCTGGCGGACTACTTCGAGGCGACGGTGGCCTGTCGCCCTCCAGCCGGCCCGGATTTGCCGACCTTTGCCAAGAACGTCAGCAACTGGATGCTGGGGGACTTGAGCCGGTTGATGAACCTGGAAAACCGGGACATCACCGGGGTAAAGGTAACGCCGGGCCACCTGGCGGAACTGCTGGGGCTGATCGACGCGGGAACGATCAGCGGGACCCTCGCCAAAACGGTGCTGGAAGAGACTTTCGCCAGCGGCGTAGCCCCCGGTAAAATAGTTAAGGAAAAGGGCTACAGCCAGATTAACGACGCCTCCGTAGTGGAAGCGGCGGTGGCCCAGGCTCTGGCCGGCAATCCCCGGGCGGTGTCCGATTACCTTAAGGGCAAGGAAACGGCGGCCCGTTTTTTGGTGGGCCAGGTAATGAAGCTGACCCGAGGCCAGGCCAGGCCGGAATTGACCTTGCAACTGGTGCAGACTGCCCTGGAAGCGGCCCGGAACCTCGAGCCAGACCGGGAGCTGTCGGACGGGGCGGATAATCCGGGGTAAAGTAAATATCCCCGGCCTCCGGTCAATACCGGTTAGTTCCCTAAAGTCAGTGAGGTAAGCGTGATCTACCTTAACATCGCCCAGATTCTGGTATCCGTCGTACTGGTGCTGATTATCCTGGCCCAGGTCAAGGAGGGGGGCAGCGGCCTGTTCGGCAGCGCCCAGTCCACCGTCCGCACCCGCCGCGGCCTGGAAAAGACCCTGTTTCAACTGACCATCGCCCTGGCGGTGGTGTTCATCCTGGTATCCATCGTCAGCGTGCAGCTATTCTCCGGCTGACCGGCCCTCCCGGGGCAACTCCGGGGCGCTGCATCTTCAGGTGGAAAAATCTCTTCCCACAAAGACACAGCGGTATGGCGCCGGGGAACGCTACCGGGGAACGCAGAGTTTTGGTATGACCGCTATGCCGCCCATCGTCCTGACCACCGACTTCGGCCTGACCGACGCCTATGTGGGGGTGATGAAGGGGGTCATCCTCAACATCAACCCCCAAGCCACGATCATTGACCTGACCCACGATATTCAACCCCAGAACCTGGCGCAGGCCTCCTTTGTCCTGGGCGTCAACTACCCCTACTTTCCACCGGATACCATTCACGTTGCTGTGGTTGATCCCGGCGTAGGCACGGAACGCCGCGCCCTGTTGCTGGTAACGCCGGAAGCCCGGTTCCTGGCCCCGGATAACGGACTGCTCAGCCATGTCCTCAAAGATTATCTGGCGGCGGCCCCCGACCCGTCGGAATTGGAGCCGGGATCGGAGTTGGAGCCGGGGTTGGGGGCGGAGTTGAAGCCGGAGCCGGAGCCAGGGCTGGTTCCGCCGCCGCCGGGCTTGACCGCCTACGAGTTGACTAATCCCGAGTACCGGCTCAACCCGGTGAGCAATACCTTTCATGGTCGCGACGTGTTTGCGCCGGCTGCCGCCCACCTGTCCCGGGGAATTTCTCCCCAAAGATTGGGCCAGCCGGTAACCCGCCTGGTTTGGCAGCCCCCGCCGGAACCGGCGGTTCGGGGCAATGCGCTGCTGGGAGCAGTAATCTACGCCGACCGGTTCGGGAACCTGATTACCAACATCCCCGCGGCCGCCCTCCCGTCCGGCCGCCGCAACACTGCTCCGGTAATAGTGGAAATCGGCCCGCACCGTATCTCCGGCCTGAGTCGCACCTTCCATGACGGCGCGGCTGACGCCGGCGCGCCAAACCCGGCGCGGCCTGACGGCGCGGCCTTGTTGGCTTTAATTGGCAGCAACGGCTATCTGGAACTGGCGGTCCGGGACGGGAACGCCGCCCAAACCCTGGGCCTGGGCGCCGGCGCCCCGGTGCGGGTAGTGGGACTGGCCGGGCCTGGATGAACCGGGCCGGCCTGGTCAATAATTAGCGGGCCGGGGACTTCTCCGGCCCGGCCCCCGGTATCCGGCAGATCCGGGCCGTTTCATACTTGGATCCTTCCGGCGCTGCCGCTATTGACATCCCTTGCCCTCGTGCTACTATGGGGCAAATCAGCCGATCCGGGCTTTAGCCGGTAGCCGGGCGCTATTGGAGAAACTGGGGGAATTATGGAACTCGACCGGAATATGCTGCTCTACCTGTACCGCACCATGACCACCATCCGGCATTTCGAGGAACGGGGCATACCGGAAACCGGGCAGCGGGGGATGTCCGGCTCGGTCCATTCCTCGGCCGGTCAGGAGGCGGTGCCTACCGGTATCTGCGCGCACCTGACGACGGAAGACTACATCGGCAGCACCCACCGGGGCCACGGCCATTGCATCGCCAAGGGGGTTGACCCCAAACTGATGATGGCCGAGCTTTTCGGACGCGCCACCGGTCCCAACAAGGGCAAGGGCGGCTCGATGCACATCGCCGATATGAGCAAGGGGATGCTAGGCACCAATGGCGTGGTGGCCGCCAGCGTGCCTCTGGCCGTCGGCGCGGCCCTTACCTCCAAGCTGCGCGGCCTGGGCCGGGTGGCCGTGGCTTTCTTCGGCGACGGTGGCGCCAACCAGGGCGTCCTCCACGAATGTATGAACTTGGCCTCGGTCTGGAAGCTCCCGGTTATCTTTTGTTGCGAAAACAACGGCTATGCCGAGTCCACCCCGGTGGAATACGCCCTCTCCACCGCCCGGGTGGCCGACCGGGCCGCCGGGTACGATATGCCGGGCGTCCACGTGGACGGCATGGACGTGTTTGATGTCTTTGAGGCTGCCGGGCCGGCGGTGGGGCGGGCCCGGGCCGGCGAAGGCCCTTCCCTCCTGGAATGTCGCACCTACCGCTACTACGGCCACACCGTCTTCGACAACCCGCTGAGCTACCGCACCCAGGAAGAGCAGGACTACTGGCGCACTCGGGACCCGCTGAAACTCTTCCGGGAACGGGTGGCCCCGGGCGGTCTGGTATCTGGCGAGGAACTGGACCGGCTGGACCGGGAAGCCCAGGAACTGATGGAGGAAGCCATCAGGTTCGCCGACGCAAGCCCCCTCCCCCAACCCCCGGAAATTTATGATGACGTGTACGTGGATTACCCGGTGGATATGATGCGCCGGGGCATAAACCTGGAAGTTTAGGGGGCGGGCCGGCTGAAATGATTGGGGATTCGAGTATGTAGGCGCGACTGATTCACGGGAGTATCTTCCCGCTTCCCGTTATGACTGGAGATTTATTGGATAAGGAAGAGGAGAAAAGGTTTTTTCAAAACGCTCTATCCAGTTTCGTAACTGACCTTGGTGAAGCGGTGCATACAGAAGACGGGCAGTGGGCCATCAAGGGTTTTATAGATATTTATCGCAATATATACGCTATTTCGTCCGACACTAAAGTAGTTTCAAAGATACTGGAGATACACCTTTTCCCGAGGCTCTTGTTGTTTGCCGAGCAGACAGGCTTTGGATTGGTTCTCGCCGAGCACCAAAATTATTACCCTGACCTTTCTTTTGTAAAGATAGCGAACCCGTCTGTAAAGTTCGCCGTTGACTTCAAGACGACCTATCGAGTTGAAGGAGCTCCAGACTTTTGCAACGGCTTTACCCTCGGCTCACATGGGGAGTACTTTAAGAATCGCAATAGCGCCAAGAATATCCAGTTTCCATATAAAGAATATCTGGGGCATTTCTGCTTGGGGATCATATATTCACGCAACGTTGGCGAATCGGTAAACGAAACGGTGAGATTCCAATTGGAAGACCTCGGGTCCATTGGGTCAGTAATTCGGGATTTTCAGTTCTTCGTGCAGGAGAAATGGAAGATTGCCGGGGATCGGAGCGGTAGCGGGAATACGGCTAACATTGGCAGTGTCACCAGGATTGACGACATAGTTTCAGGAAACGGCATGTTCTCTCTCCTGGGAGAAGATTGGTTTGATGACTATTGGATGAATTATGGCAGTATAACTATAAGATACGAATCGGGTGAAACACGCACAATCCGAAACTTGGCAGATTTCGTCAAATATCGCGGCGGAGACGAGACGAGAATCGTCCCCAAGGCCCGGCGGCGCCGGGGTGGAGGGTGAACTTGCAAGTACTAGTACCTCCGCTAAAGTGCCAGGGTATCAAGACCAAGCTGGTCCCGACTATCTTACGTTGCCTTGACCGAGATACTGAGGGAATGTGGATCGAGCCCTTCCTGGGTTCGGGGGTGGTTGTTCTGAATGTACTGCCCAGGAAAGCGATGCTGGCGGATACCAACCCCCACCTGATTCGGTTTTATCAGGCGGTCAAGGAAGGAGCAATAGACGGAAAGAAAACGCGGATTTTCCTCGAACGAGAAGGTGCCTTGCTTGCAACTGGCGGAGAGAGCCACTATTACCGGGTCAGGGAGCGTTTCAATTCATTTGGCTGCCCACTGGACTTCCTCTTCCTTAATCGGTCTTGCTTTAATGGAGTAGTTCGTTTCAATAGCAAAGGGCAGTTTAACGTTCCTTATGGTCACAAGCCGAAACGATTCTCACCGACTTACATCACCAAAATTGTCAACCAGGTGGAGCGCTTCAGGGCCGCCGCACAGATGCTTGACTGGAGCTTTGTCTGTCAGAACTTCGAGCAAACGATCAAGAATGCTGCCAGTCGCGACTTTGTCTATTGCGACCCGCCTTACGCTGGCCGGCATGTTGATTATTATCATGCCTGGGATGCGCAGCAGGAAAATCTGCTGCACCGTAGCTTGAAAGACACCGGCGCAAGGTTCATGTTGTCCACTTGGCATAGTAACCGACACCGGGAGAATCGGTTTATAGAGGAGCTTTGGAGCGAATTTCCGATTTTGACCCAAGAGCACTTTTATCATGTAGGCGCTTACGAGAAAAACAGAAAACCCATGCTGGAAGCAATTGTTACTAATTACAAGCCAACCAACGGCACCAAAGAACCGGCCAGTGAAGCAGACCAACTGGCTCTCTTGGAAAGGTAAGCCCCTTATATCATCGGGTTGAGTGGAGCGAAGAATTAAACTCCACTTCCCCGCCCATCGTGAAACTGCTGAAGGTAAACCTGTTTGTGGCTAAAGGAGCACCACCATGACCACCGCTATGACCCCCACTACTGACCGGGAGTTGCGCTACCGCGAAGCCATCAACGAAGCCCTTCGCCAGGAAATGGAGCGAGATGAGACGGTCATTATCATGGGCGAGGAAATCGCCGGCGGCGCCGGCCGGGAACATCTGGGCATCGTGGACGCCTGGGGCGGGCCTTTCCGCACCACCGTCGGCCTGATTCAGCAGTTCGGCAACCAGCGGGTGCTGGATACTCCCCTCTCCGAGGCCGCCTTTGTCGGCACGGCCATCGGCGCCGCCTCCACCGGGATGCGCGCCGTGGCCGAGCTGATGTTCGTTGACTTCGTCGGGGTCTGCATGGACCAACTGCTGAACAACGCCGCCAAGATGCGCTATATGTTCGGCGGCCAGGTAAAGGTGCCTTTTACCCTGCTCACCCGCATCGGCGCCGGGTTCGGCAGCGCCGCGCAACATTCCGAATCCTTCTATTCCATCTTCAGCCACATCCCCGGCCTCAAGGGCGTGGCGCCTTCCGACCCCTATACCGCGAAGGGGCTGCTCATCGCGGCCATCCGGGACGACGACCCGGTGGTTTACTTCGAGCATAAGGGACTGTACGGCAATACCGGCCCGGTTCCGGAGGAACCCTACGCCCTTCCCCTGGGCAAGGCCCGCACCGTTCGTTCCGGCTCGGACATCACCCTGGTCGGCATCTCCCGTATGACCTGGGTTTGCACCGAAGCGGCGGAGGCGTTGGCGCAAGCGGGAGTGAACGCCGAGGTGGTGGACCTGCTCAGCGTTTCGCCCATCGACTACGACCTGATTATCGACTCGGTGCGCCGTACCCACCGGCTGGTGGTGGTGGATGAAGACACGCCGGTATGCAGTCTGGCCGCCGACATTTGCGCCCGGGTCGCCGAGGAAGCCTTTGACTACCTGGACGCCCCGCCCTCCCGGGTAACCGCCCCCCACACCCCGGTTCCCTACAGCCGCCCCCTGGAAGACATCTACCTGCCCAACGCAGCCCGGGTAGTAAAAACGGCCCAGGGCTTGGTGGGGAGAGGCTGAAGAGACGGGTATTGTGCCGGTTTGCAGTAGCGCCGGGGTGGGTTTCAAGCCCGCCCCGGCCGTTTCCAGCCTAACCGGATAGAGCGCGGCAAAAGGCGGGGAGAAACGGCCGGGGCGCCGGTGAACTGGCGACAATAAGGCAATAAGAGGAAACTGGTTAATGCCCCGTTAGTACCCCGCTCCTTCTATGGGCGCTCGGCCGGCGGTGAGTCCCGCCGGGAACCTGTCGACGCTGGCCGTCGCTGCAACCGTAAGCCGGCCGGTCGCCGGCGAGTCCTTCCTGGCGCATCCAGTTGGAGCCGTCACGGGGCAACGTACATCGTGGCGGTAAACTCGGTCGTGCGCCCTGGGCCGACCTTCTGAAACTTGACCGAGGGACGTTATAAACTCAATACTCGCCAGAAGTTAAGAATACCCCTGACTCCGGTCGGTTGTTCCCCTTTTCCGCCCTGTGCTAGAATCGCTGTTATGGATGATATGGAGCAGGTTAAGTTCTGGGTTGCGCTTAATCAGGTTCGCCACCTGGGAACCAACCGGTTCAAAAAGCTGGAAGCATTTTTCGGGGCTCTGGAACACGCCTGGAAGGCCGAAATCGGGGCGCTGCGGGCGGCTGGTCTGGATGCTCGCAGCGCCGCCGCCGTGGTGGATGCTCGCTGTCAGGTCTCTCCCGACGCCGAGCTGTCCAAGCTGGAACGGGCCGGTGTCCGCGCTATTACCTGGCACAATCCCCAATATCCTCCCCGACTCAGGGAAATTGACGGTCCGCCCCCGCTGCTTTACGTCAAGGGCAGCCTGACGCCCGAAGACGAGCGAGCGGTGGCGGTGGTGGGCACCCGTCTCCCCACCAGTTACGGGCGGGAGGCCGCCGCCACCCTGGCCGGCGACTTGGCCCGCTGCGGCATTACCATCGTCAGCGGCCTGGCCCTGGGCATCGACGGTATCGCCCACCGCTCCGCCCTGACCGAGGGCGGTCGCACGATCGCCGTCGTAGCCAGCGGCCTGGACATTGTTTACCCTAAAGACCATATCGGATTGGCCGGCCAGGTTGCGGAGCAGGGGGCCATGGTCAGCGAGTATCCCCTGGGCGTTCGCCCCGACTCCCGCAATTTTCCCCGGCGCAACCGCTTGATAAGCGGGATGACGCTGGGTACGCTGGTAGTCGAGGCCGGGGAGAAAAGCGGCGCCGGCTGGACGGTGCAGCACGCCCTGGAGCAGAACCGGGAGGTCTTTTGCGTGCCGGGCAGCATCTTTTCCCCGGCCAGCCGGCTGACCAACCGCCTGATCCAGGAGGGGGCCAAGCTGGTCGCCAGCCATACCGACATCCTGGAGGAACTGAACCTGAGCGTGGTAGCGCGCCAGATTGAACTGCGGCTGACGGAAGATTTGCCGCCCAGCCCGGACGCCGACGGCGAGGCCGACCTGCTGCGCCGTCTCAACCATGAACCAATGCATATTGACGATATCCGGAGAGAAGCCGATCAGCCCGTGGCCCTGGTGGGCAGCCTGTTAACTATGCTGGAACTCAAAGGCCTGGTAAAACAGGTGGGCGGGATGCACTATGTTCGGATAGGGGAGGCAACCTCAACCCATGGCAGGTAAGGGAACAACTACGGCCGCGGCCCAGACCGCCGCCAGGAAAGGCCCGGATAACCAGACCGCTCGCACGGTCAAGGCCAAGTCAACCCGGGCCGGGACCACGACCAGCAAACCGGCCGGCAAAGCTACCAGCAAAACTGCCGGTAAAACCACCGGCAAGACGGACAGCAAGACTACCGGTAAAACCACCGGCAAGGCGGCGGCCAGCAATAAGGCCAATACGAAGGGCCGGGCCGCCACCGGAACCGCCCGGGGGTTGGGCAAGACCGCCGGCAAGCGTCTGGTAATCGTCGAGTCCCCGGCCAAGGCCCGCACCGTCGGCCAAATTCTGGGCAACCGGTACGTGGTCGCTGCATCCCAGGGCCACGTCCGGGACTTGCCCAAGGGGAAAATGGGCGTTGACCTGGAACACGCCTTTGAGCCGTCCTACGTAACCCTGCGCGACAAGATGTCCCTGGTTAAGGAGCTAAAGCGGGCCGGCGACGAGGCTGCCGACATTTACCTGGCTACCGACCCGGACCGGGAGGGCGAGGCTATATCATGGCACTTGCAGACCGCCGCCGGTTGGGATAAGCAGACCCGCCCGCCCAAGCGGGTAGTCTTTCACGAAATCACCAAAGACGCTGTAGCAGAGGCCTTCAAGACCCCCCGGGAGATCGATATGCGGCTGGTCAATGCCCAGCAAGCCCGCCGCATCCTGGACCGGCTGGTGGGTTACCAGATTAGCCCCCTCCTGGGTCGGCGAGTGCAGCGGGGGCTTTCCGCCGGGCGGGTACAGTCGGCGGCCCTGCGGCTGGTTACTGACCGGGAACGGGAAATCCGGGCCTTTGTGCCGGTGGAATCCTGGACGCTGGACGCCCAACTGCATAAGGAAACTGACCCGGCTGACCAGCCGAACCAGTTTGCCGCCACGCTCCACTCCCTCAAGGGCAGCCGCAACCGGTTGAATATCCCCAGAGAGGAAGAAGCGCGCCGCTACGAGGCGGAACTGAAGGACGCCACCTATACGGTGGCCGAAGTGCGCAAACGAGAGGTACGGCAACGGCCCACCGCTCCCTTTACTACCAGCACCCTGCAACAGGAAGCGGCCCGCAAGCTCCGCTTCACTGCCCAGCGAACCATGGCGGTGGCCCAGCAGCTGTATGAAGGGTTGCCGATAGGGGAGGAAGGCTCGGTGGGCTTGATTACCTATATGCGTACCGACTCGACCCAGGTGGCGCAAACGGCGGTGCAGGAAGCCCGGGATTACATCCAGGACAAATATGGCGAGGATTACCTGCCCGGCAAACCCCGCGCCTACCGCACCCGGACCAAAGCGGCCCAGGAAGCCCATGAAGCCATCCGTCCTACCTCGATAAACCGGGACCCGGAGTCGCTGAAGCCGCACCTGACTGCGGAGCAGCGCCGGCTTTACGACCTCATCTGGAAGCGGATGCTGGCCAGCCAGATGGCCGACGCCCGCTCCGATGCCACCACGGTGAACATTGATGCCGCCGGCCGGCAGTCGGCCGATAACGCATCGCCCCGCGTCTATAACTTCCGGGCCACCGGCTCGGTGCTCAAGTTTCCCGGATTCCGCACTTTGTATCTGGAGAGCCGGGACGAAGGCGAGGCCGAGGAGCAGCGAAACTCCCTGCCGGAACTGGCCCCCGGCGACCGGCTGACCTGCCCCCAATTGACCGCGTCGCAGCACTTTACCCAGCCGCCGCCCCGTTTCACCGAGGCGACCCTGATTAAGTCGATGGAGGAAAAGGGTATCGGCCGCCCCAGCACCTATGCCCCCACCATCGGCGTGCTGTTGGCCCGCAACTACGTGTCCAGGGAACAAACCAGCCTGCATCCCACCGAGTTGGGTTTCACCGTGTCCGACCTGCTGACCCAGTTCTTCGCCGGCGTGATGAACCTGGACTTCACCGCCCAGATGGAGGAGAAGCTGGACGAAGTATCCCAGGGGGAACGGGAGTGGGTGCCGATGCTGCGGGAGTTCTATGTCCCCTTCGAGCAGGAGTTGCTTGCGGCTAACGAGAATATGCCCCGGGTGAAGCCGGAAGATGAGGCCACCGACGAAATCTGCGAGAACTGCGGCAGCCCAATGGTCATCAAGGCCGGGCGCTTTGGCCGCTTCCTCGCCTGCACCGGCTACCCGCAGTGCAAGAATACCCGCCAGGTTAAGGTGGCGGGAGATGCGGCGGAAGCGGCAGCTGGGGAAGTGGCCGTCGATACGGTTTGCGACCAGTGCGGCAAGCCGATGGTCATCAAGACCGGGCGCTACGGCAAGTTTGTGGCCTGCACCGGCTACCCGCAGTGCAAGAATACCCGCCCCATGAAAACCGGCGCCGCTTGCCCCCAGTGCGGCGGCGACCTGGTGGAGCGGCGCGGCCGGGGACGCGGCCGGGCCTTCTATGGCTGCGCCAAGTACCCCGACTGCGACTTCACGATCCACAAGCCGCCGCTGCCTAACCCCTGCCCGGAGTGCAATGGCCTGATGGTTCAGGACAGCCCGGACCAGGCGGCCTGTACCGTCTGCCCCTGGAAGGGCCAGCCCGGGGAAAAGCCGGAATTGGCTGTACCGGAGTTGGCCGCAGTGGGCCACTGAGACGCGGAGTTTTTCGCCCGCCAGGACGCAGCGAACCCGGAGTCTCCCCCGGAGAGTCCCGGAGCCTCTCCGCTAATCCCCGGTAACGCTGCGTCTCTCATTAAACCGCCCCAAAGCTGAAGACTCTCCCTTGCGCAATTTCTCCGGCGGAGAGGGTATGCTGAAGCCACCCTTACCCGCCGGAGGTTCAGCGTGTCCACCGACCGCACCGACACCGCCAACCCTGCTCCCTCCCCGGAAATAGCCGAATTGGTGGAACGATACGAAACCTACCTGCGGGGGCAGCGGGGTCTGTCCGACAACACCGTCCGGGTCTATCGGGACGACCTGGATGCCTTCCTCCGCTACATCGCCCAGGAAGGCTATTCCCTGAACGCTATGAACCGGCAGCTGGCCCGCAACTATCTGGCCTGGCTGGCGACCGAAGCCCGGGAAACGGTGCATCCCTATTCGGGCCGCAAGCAAAAGGAAGGCTACGCCCGGGTCAGCATCGTCCGCAAGCTGACCGCCCTGCGCTCCTTTTACCAATTCCTGGCGCAGCAGGGGCGGTTTAAGCACAGTCCGGTGCCTTCGGGCCGCAGCCTCCAGGTCAAGGTGGAAAAGCCCTTGCCCTCCTTCATCGGCAAACAGGAAGCGGTGCGGTTGCTGGAAACCCCGCCAGCAGATAACGGTTATGGCATCCGCGACCGGGCCATCCTGGAAGTCCTCTACTCCTGTGGCGTTCGGCTGGCCGAGATCGCCGGCATGGACCTGGCCGACATAGACTTTGCCCAACGGCAGATCCTGGTGGAGGGCAAAGGCGACAAGGAGCGCTGGACGCTGTTCGGCGAACCCACCGCGGCGGCCTTGCAGCGTTACCTGGAGGAGGCGCGGCCCCGATTGCTGGAGGGCGCGCCGCCCCGATTGCCGGAGGGCGCGCCGCTGGGGAAACGCCGGGACGCCGGGGCCCGGGACTCGGCGGCTTTATTCCTCAACCGCTACGGCCAACGGCTTTCCCGCCGAAGCATCGAAAAGCTGGTGCGCCACCACGCCGCCCGGGCCGGCCTGCGGGACGGCATCCACCCCCATACCCTGCGCCACACTTTTGCCAGCCATATGCTGGAGGGCGAAGCCGACCTGCGGGTAATCCAGGAACTGCTGGGCCACGCCAGCCCCACCACCACCCAAATCTACACCCACATAACCAAGCAGGAGGCCCGGGCCGCCTACCTGCGCTTTCACCCCCGGGCCGGGGCGGAGACGCCGGAGAAAATCGGCCCGCCTGAAGCATAATAGTATAACCGGTGATATTATTACGTCCGATGACTACACAAAGTGAGACCGTCCGCCTATGACTCGCATACTGGTTATCAACGGGCCAAACCTGAACCTCCTGGGGCAGCGCAACCCGGGCATTTACGGCGTTAAAACCCTGGAGGAGATTAACCAAGCCGTTGCCGAAAAGGCGCTGGCCCTGGGGGTGGAAGTCGCCTTTTACCAGTCCAACCTGGAGGGCGAAATCATCAACTGCATCCAGGAAAACCGGGGCCGGCTGGAGGGTATCGTCATCAACCCCGGCGCCCTGACCCACTACGGTTACTCCCTGAAAGACGCCCTGATCGATGCCGCCGTACCGGTCATCGAGGTGCACCTGGGCAACATTCACGCCCGGGAGGAATGGCGCCGGCAGTCGGTCATCGCCGACATCGCCCGGGGACAGATTGCCGGCTTCGGCTGGAGAAGCTATACTTCAGCCATCGAAATCATCGCCGGACTGATCGAGGAGGAGGAGAACTTATGAACGAACGCGCTACCCGGCTGGCGGCCCAGCTGCCGGAGAAGGAACTGGACGCTATGCTCATTTCCAACCCGGAGAACCGCCGCTACCTGTCCGGTTTCACCGGCTCGGCCGGCTACCTGCTGATTACCCCGGAGCGGTCGGTGCTATTCACCGACTCCCGCTACACCGAGCAAGCGGCCAACCAGTCTCCCCATTTCCAGGTGGTACAGGTGAAGTCCGGGTGGGACTGGCTGCTGGATACGCTGAAGGAAACCGGCGTAAAGCGCATCGGCTTCGAGAGCGAGAACATCACCGTTGCCTCCTACAACCGGGTGGTGGATGCCCTGAAGGAGGACGAAGCCCTGAGCGGGGCCTCGCTGCTCGCCACCGCCGGCATCACCGAGGAGCTGCGGATCCTCAAGGATGCCGAGGAACTGGTCCAACTGCAAAAGGCCATTGATGCCTCCGACCAGGCCATGACCGCCGTCTGCCCCACCATTGCCGCCGGGATGACGGAGCGGGAGGTGGCCTGGCGGATGGAAATGGCGATGCGGGAGTTCGGCGCCGACAACATCAGCTTTGACACCATCGTGGCCGCCGGGCCTAACGGGGCCATGGCCCACCACCACCCCAGCGACAAGGTAATCCAGGCCGGAGAGCCGATCGTCATTGATATGGGCGCCCAGATCGGCGGCTATTGCAGCGACATCACCCGCACCGTGGTGGTGGGCGAGCCGGACGAGATGTTCCACCGGATTTACAGCATTGTGCTGGGCGCCCAGCTTGCCGCCATCCACACCGTGCGCCCCGGCATGACCGGCGAGGAATGCGACGCCATCTCCCGGGACATCATCGCCGAGGCCGGCTACGGCGACAACTTCGGCCACAGCCTGGGCCACGGCGTCGGCCTGGCCGTCCACGAAAAGCCATGGGTCAGCTCCCGAGGCAAAGACGCCCTGCAAGCGGGCATGGTCTTTACCGTAGAGCCGGGCATCTACCTCACCGGCTGGGGCGGCGTCCGCATCGAGGACATCGTAATCCTGGGCGAAGAGGGCGCCACGCCCTTGAGCCAGGCCGGGAAGTAGCTTGCTGAAGTCCGTTCTCGCGGACTGGATGTCGGTATGCTTTAGAAGTTGCGCTGGCCGGGAACTAGCCGAAGACTTCGGCGAAACAATCGGCAAGGCGCTGCGGGAGCGGTTCAAGGATGACTTCGTAGCCCGCCTGATCCGGGGCCGCTCCTTGCCGGTCGAACAGCGCAGTAACCCGCAGTGAATCAACCAGGAGAAAAGAATGAGCATTAACTTCAGCGACCTGAGCCGGAATATGGTTATCGAGCTGGACGGCCAGCCCTGGCAAGTTATGGATTACGAGCGACACAAGATGCAGCAGCGCGCCCCGGTTACCCGCATCAAGCTGAAGAACCTCATCTCCGGCGCGGTGGTGGAGCGCACCTTCCAGCGCTACGATACCGATTTCACTGTGGCCGAGATTGACAACCGGGAAACCCAGTACCTCTATACCGACGGCAACTACTACTACTTCCTGGACCAGGAAACCTTTGACCAGTACGAACTGACCAGAGCGCAGCTGGGCTCCACCCTGGACTATCTCAAAGAGAATATGCTGGCGGAGATGGTGTTCTACCGGGGTTCTCCCATCAACGTGAACCTGCCCACCCACGTGGAACTGGCAGTGGTGGACACGCCGCCGGCCTTCCGGGGCGACACGGCCCAGGGCGGTAACAAGCCGGCTACCCTGGAAACCGGCCTGCGGATCAACGTACCCATGTTCATCATCCCCGGCGCCGTGGTGCGAGTGGACACCCGTACCGGACAGTACACCGAGCGGGTCAGTTAGCGCCTTGACTCGGCCGCAGCCGGACATCTTCACCGTCAGCCAGGTAGCGGTTCACCTGAGAGAGCTGCTGGAAAGCAACCTTTTGCTGTCGGACCTGTGGATTGTCGGCGAGGTGTCCAACCTGCGCTCCTCCGCCACCGGCCACTCCTACTTTACCCTTAAAGACAGCGTCGCTTCACTGAACTGCGTCCTGTTCCGGGGGCAGAGCGGGGCCGCAGTACTGGCAAACGGCAAGTCGGTGCGGACTCACGGGCGTATGAGCTTCTACGAACCCCGGGGTTCCACCGATTTTATGGTTGACCGGGCGCTGCCGGAAGGCGAGGGGGAACTGGCCCAGGAACTGGAACGGCTGAAGGCGCGCTTATCCCAGGAGGGCTTGTTCGAGGAGTCGCGCAAGCGGTCGCTGCCCCAGTTCCCCCGGGTAATCGGGGTGGTTACCTCCCCTACTGGAGCGGCCTGGCAGGACATCCAGAACATCATCCGCCGCCGCTACCCCCTGGCCGCCCTGCTCCTCGCCCCTGCTCAGGTTCAGGGTCTGGCGGCGGCCCCCGCCATCGCCGCCGCCCTGGACCGCCTGGAGGCAGCGGGCAGCGCCGATGTCATTATCCTGGCCCGGGGCGGCGGTTCCCTGGAAGACCTCTGGCCCTTTAACGAAGAGGTAGTAGCCCGGGCCATATTCCGCAGCCGGACTCCGGTGGTCAGCGGCGTGGGCCACGAAACCGACTTCACCATCGCCGACTACGTGGCCGACCGGCGCGCCCCCACTCCCTCGGCGGCGGCGGAACTGGTCGTCCCCGACCGGGCCACCCTGCGCCGGACGGTGAACGACTGGGCCGACCGGGCCTGGCGGGGGACAACGCTCACGGCGGCCAACCGTCGGGGCGACGTGGCAAACCTGGCTCGCCGTCTGGAAGCGGGCCTGCCCGACCTGAACCACCTGAAGCGCCGGGTGGACGACCTGGGTGATGCGGTCGGCGGGGGCTTCAGGAACCGGCTGCAACTGGCCCGGGTGGAGGTGGTCGGGTTGGAGCGCCGGCTGCGCACTTTAGACCCGGCAGCTACCCTGCGGCGGGGCTTCTCCGTGGTGCAGCGCAGCGCCACCGGCCAGGTAATAACCGCTGCCAGCCAGGTAACCGGCGGCGATGCCCTGACCATTACCCTGGCCGGCGGCAGCATTCCCGCCACCGTAGCCGGCGCGTCAACCGCCGCTGCCCCGGAACCCCTGCCGGAGCCGGCCCCGGTCCCTGACCCGGCCCTTGACCCTGACCCGGCCCTGGCCCTTGACCCGGGCGCCGGTGCGTCAACCGCCGCTGCCCCGGAACTCTTGCCGGAGCCGGCCCCGGCCCCAGCCCCGGCCCCTGTACCTGTTCCTGACCCGGCCCCGGCCGCTGACCCGGGCGCCGGTGCGTCAACCGCCGCTGCCCCGGAACCCCTGCTGGAGCCGGCCCCGGCCCTTGACCAGGCCCCTGCCCCGAGCGCCGGTGCGTCAACCGCCGCTGCCCCGGAACCCTTGCCGGAGCCGGCCCCGGCCCCTGACCCGGCCCTTGACCAGGCCCCTGACCCGAGCGCCGGCGCGTTAACTGCCGCCGCCCCGGAACCCCTGCCGGAGCTAGCCCCGGAATCCCGTTCCCAACCCGCTCGCCGGGGTCGGGGACGGGCCAAGCCCGAGGAACCGCCGGGGATGGAACGGCTGCTGTAGTGGGTCAACTCCGATGCCCGTTCTTGACGGCAATGTTGCACTGAGCGGCGATTGACACGCCAAGTCCCGGTCTCTTAAAGTGTTTTTACCAATCAGGGAGACCGGAAGGCGCTTTCCCCACGTCCCTTGTCGCTCAAGACCTGGATGCGGTAAATGAGGTCATAAGAATGTTGCAGCAGCTTCCGGGCAAAGACCGGCGCGCCTTTGTCGTGCGGGGCCGGCTGAACTTCAGAAACGCCGGAATCCCTATCCCGGTGCCGGGTTCCGCCGGAACTGGAACCGTCGCCGGAGCCGGTGCCAAATCCCCGGCCATTCTTCACCGAGGTTATACCTGGTTATGCTTGAATCGCCGCCTGAACCGCAGAATGATGACCAGTCCCGGCCCGTCCCTTCGTCCCTTTCCTTTGAGGAAGCCTTTACCCGGCTGGGGCAGGTGACGGAAAGGCTGGAATCCGGCGGCTTGCCCCTGGCCCAGGCCGCCGAGCTTTTCGAGCAGGGGATGACGCTGGTCCGGCGGTGCAGCGAGTTGCTGGAAGAGACCGAACTGAGGATTTCCCAGGTGCGGGATAACGCCGGTTCCCCTCATACCCCGGCGGATGGACTCCCCTGGCAAGTGGATGCGCCGCCGCCGGACGATGATTGGGGACTGGAAGAAGACCTGCCCGGGACCTTTTGACCGATGTTGCGCATCGGCTGGTTCTCTACCGGACGGGGCGAAGGCTCCCGGGGCCTGCTGCGGTTCATCCAGGAGCGGATTGAGCGCAACCTGCTGGACGCCCGCATTCAGTTCGTATTCAGCAACCGGGCGCCGGGCGAGGCGGCCGGCTCCGACGAGTTTTTCCGGCTGGTCGCCGCCTACGGCATTCCCCTGATCACCTGCTCCTCTGCCGAGTTGCACCGTTCCCGCCGGAAGGGCGGCGGGAACCGGATCCCCTGGGCCGAGTTGCGTCCGGAGTTTGACCGCCGGACCCTGGCAGCCCTGGCCGACTATGCGCCGGACATCTGTGTCCTGGCCGGGTATATGCTGATTATGGGCGGCGAAGTGTGTCGCCGCTATCCCCTGCTGAACCTGCACCCGGCCCTGCCCGACGGCCCCATCGGAACCTGGCAGGAAGTCATCTGGACCCTGATCCAGGAGCGCGCTCCCCGTACCGGCGCCACGATTCATCTGGCAACCGAGGCGGTTGACCGGGGGCCGGCGCTATCCTATTGCACCGTTCCCCTTGACGACCCGGCCTTTGACCCGGCCTGGCAGGCCCTGGCCGGGCGGGAGGTAGCGACAGTGCGGGCCGCGCAGGGGGAGGAGTTCCCCTTGTTCCGGCAGATCCGCCAGGCCCAATACCGGCGGGAGCCTTACCTGCTCTTTGCGACCCTGCGGGCAGTGGCCGCCGGCCGTCTCTCTGTCCGGGACGGGCAGGTACTGGACGCCGCCGGGCAGCCCCTGGCGGCTACCGTCCCATCCGGTTTGTGCCTGGACGATGCGATTGACCGGGCGATGGCGGCGGACGGAGTAGAATGACCGGGGTGGCGGCCCGGGGGATACGCCAGCTCCGGCGCGTGGAAGGTAGTAGCGGATGGAACGCCGCAGTGGGGCCGGGCCGGGCGGATTTACCGGTCTGGGGGAAGCCAGGAATTGAACTCGGCGGGCAGCAGCATTAGCAACTCCTCCGCCGTCATCCCGTAAACGTCATAGGTCATATACAACTGGTCAATCACGTCGATGAACCGCATCAAGTTGCCGGGGCGGCGCTGGTCCTGGCCGCCGCCGCCGAACCCGGGCTTGGCGCGCCCGGTGGCCCGGTCGGTGTAGAGCAGGTGGGCCAGCTTGACGATGCCCGGGGAGCGGAAGGCGGTCGGCTTGCCGATGAGCCGGTCGGCAAACTGGCCCACCGAATTGACCGGCTGCTCCAGCATATGCCAGGCATTCTCCCCATGCCGGGTCCAGGTTTCCCAAGCCAGCAGCAGGCGGTTTCGGTGGACGCCCCGTCCCTCGTCCGCCGGGTCGATGACGTAGGCCACGTCCGGGTTGCGGCCCAGGTCGGGATAGCCATTGGCGTCCCGGCCTACCAACTGGTCGAAGTAGAACATTCCCAGCCAGGACCAGAGGCCCCAGTCGCTCCTTACGGCAGCAACGTTCCGGTGGCCCAGAAGCTGGCTGAGGTACTGCCCAGCCTCCCGCCGGTTGTCAAACGACCGCTGGAGGATTTCCACCACCGGGTCCAGCCGCTTCGAGTAGCGGGAGTCGGTGAGGAGTTCTGCCGGAAAGGGCGCATCAACCCGGCCGGCGCGCAGGGTTGCCAGGTATTCCCTGGCGGCTTGCACGCCCCGCTGGTTCAGTTGGCCGACCAGGTACGGCTGGGCTGGCGTCACGGCGCTCTACCCTTTGGGACGAAAAGCCGGCGCCTATGCAGTCGCCCATAAGATAGAAGCTGGGTCGGCGTCACGGCGCCCTACCTCCGGGCCTCGGCGTAGAGCCTGCTGGCGTTAAACCGGGTATTGGTAAAGGCTTTCACTGCGCCGTCAATCCACTCCCGCAGCGCTGCCTGCCTCTTTTCCGCATCAGCATCCAGTCCGGCCAGAGGAGGACATTGCTCCGGGTAGAACTGGCTGACAAAACCGAACCATTCGTACCGGCCCCCCTCGGTATCCGTCGGGTCGGCCTCCTCCAGTAGCAGGATATGGGTCAGAATCGTCCGTAACACTTGGGGAAAGACCAGGGAGCGAAAGGCCGGGTCGTTCCGGACGGCCTGGCTGATGCCCGCGACGTCCCGGTTGACCCTTAATACCGGGATGCCCTCCAATTCCCCCGGGTCCAACCGCCAAACCTCCTGTCCCAGGTCGGCCTCCTCCAGATAGACCAACCCCTGAACGCCGGGCGTATCCCCCCGGTTCCATTTCGGCTTTATCCGGTTGCCCAAAGCCAGGATCCGTCGGGAGCCGTCCGGAGACAGCGCCATCACCCGGAAGGTGGGCGGATAGCCCACTTCGGAAAGCTGCCGGTCGCCGGCCGGCTGAGGGCAGCCGACCGTACCCCAATCGAAGCGCATTGCCCCATTGTTCCGGGAGGCCTCGAGCACCAACGGAGCGTCCGCCGGCAACTGTAGGTCGTCCAGCGTCAGGTCGGCATTAAAGCTGCGTGTTGCGTCATCGAGCGGCGTCAGCTCAATGTTGACGTGCCGGGGATCAATCCGCTTGCGTTGGGTATAGTTGAATTCGCGTATCATGGCGGCAGCCTATTCCGGTTCCGGCGCGTCAGGAGTGGCGGCGGTCAGCCAATCCACCCGGAGTCGGACATCCCGCACTTGGTCAAACCCCTGCACCGCCAGGGAGAACCGGGCCGGGTCGTCAATGGTCAGCAGCAGTTCGTTGCCGGCGCTGCCGGGGGCATAGCTGCCGCCGGCCACGGTTACCGGCAGGGCGTTCGCCCCGTGAAGGCGGAAGTCCATTTCCCGATAGGCCTTAAAGGAATCGCCCCGGGGAGTTACATAGGCAACTTGCAGGAGGCCTTGTATCGGCCCTTCCGGGACGGTGCCCGGCGAGCAGCGTACCTGAAAGCCGCTGCCGGCACGGGAGACGGCAAAGTTGCGCGGCGTCGGCGCCGGGACGATGCTATCCGTTCCGTCCCGTTCGGCGTCGCCGTTGGGTTGGGTGGCGGGGGAGCGGGCGGGTGTGGGAGCGGGAGCAGTTCTCCCTTTGCCGTCCCAGGAAAAGATGTCGGCCAGGGCGTCCTTTTGCAGGCTCTCCCGGGGCGTCTCCAGGAGGCGCAGCAGGTTGGCCGGGGCGCGGCGGACGCTCTCGATGTGGCGGCGCGCGGCAACCCAGCGTTTGGTTAACCGGTCAACCTGGGGACGCCAGGCGCTGTGCGACGGCGGTTCCGAATCCCGCAGCATGGCGGCCAGGGGTTCCGTTTCCTTTACCACCAGCAAGGCGCGGGCCTTGTGCTGCCGGATGTAGTCCATATCGGGGATGGACAGAGTGCCGCGGACGTAGTAGTCGTGTCCCTCTTGCAGGGTATCGTCCTTCTGCACGTACAAGTGAAAGGCGGTATTCTTCGGCGAGTCGCCCTTGCGCTGCACGCCGGCGCCGAGGCCGATGCGGAAGGCCAGCAGCTTCCCGGCCGCATAATCGGGCCGCTGCGCCACCAGGTCGGCATATTGGGAATACTCGGTATCGTTCCCCGGCGGGTGGGCCAGGTCGATGTACGCATCCTCCGGCAAGTCCCGGATGCGTCGGAACATGGCAAAGAGTTTCCGGTAGCTCTGGGGGCTGTGTTCACCGGTATCGCCCAACTCCAGGTCGGACAGGTGGCCGTCGAGCGTTGCGCCGGTCAGTTGCGCCGGGGGGCCGTCGCCGTCGTCAATGATGACTTCCAGTTGCTCGGCGATAATGGGGTAGAAGTAATTGCGAATGACGGCGGCCAGCAGGCGGCTTTTATCCAGGGTATCCGCGTCGGCCGGCTCGGCGCCGGCCGTGGACGGCTTTCCCCGGGGAAAGGGGATGATTACCGACAACCCCGGCCCATGGCGGAAGCGCAGGTCAAAATCTTCGCTGCACTGGCGGATGAAGGGGCGGTGTTTCGGGTTGGACATTCGCAGCGGCAGCTGAAATCCCGCGGCGTTATGTTCGGCGAAATAGCCGTAGGGCGGGTAACGCTGCCCGGCGATGGTGTGCTTGTTCAGCACCGACTGGCCCATTAGCAGGGTTTCGTCGTCGGCGCTGCGGCGGGTTACGACGATGTAGGAGTTGATGGCGGAGGCGTCGGGAAAGACCCATTTGCCCAGGCCCCAGGAGCCGTTATCCGCATCCCCCTTGCCGGAACGCCCCACGTTGCGGAAAAACCAGTAGAAATCGTTGCCCTGGGCCGGGTGGGCCGGGGAGTCGTCGGACTGCTGCCAGTCGCCGTTAAGTCCGACGGCCCGGTCATCCTCAATCACAATGTACGGGACGCCGCCGGCGGTCAGGCGGCCCTGTTCCAGGCGGGCGTTAATGGCGTCGTCCAGGTCGGTTACTGCTTTTATTGCTTTCAGGTGGGGTTCCAGGCCGGTGAAATAGCGTTCGGCACGCTCGGCCGGTACGGGGTGGTGGATGCCGGCCAGGGAAAAGCGCACCCGCACCGGGCCGGCGGCGCCCGGCCCCGGGCGCTTGCTGAGGGCGGCGTCCAGGGAGTTCTGAATAACCTCCCGCACCAGGCGGACGTTGATCGGTTCTCCCTGGAAGAACTCCTGCTCCATGGATTCCTGGTTTATTTCCGCCGGGGACATCCGGCGAAACTGCCACTGGATACCGTCCACCGGCGCTGCCTCACTGCTGGGGGTATGCGCGCATAGTAGCACCGCCCGCGCGCGGTGTCTATAGCGGAGGCGGGAAGGCGGTAGCCGGCGGCGCGGCAATCTACAGTTGTCGTCTCCGGGGATGGCGCCGGGCGCCGGCAGGGGTGGGGCGGGGCTACTTTCGCCGGCGCCCCCTCGGGAGTATCGCCGGCAACCGGCAGGGGTGAGGCCGAGGCCAGCGGTTCGGGCGGGTTGTGAGAGAGTTGGGAGGAGAGAACGGAGGCCGGGACAGCGGGGTTAGGTAGAGGTCAGGCGGATTGTGGGATGAGTTCCGGGTGGAGGGGGATGTTTTCGCCGGTTCGGGTCCACAGGATTGGCACCCCGCTTCCTTCGATAGCGTCCCGGTCAACCACGCAGCGGGTGATGTGGTTCAGGGAGGGCATTTCGTACATTGCGTCCAGCAGGGTTTCCTCGACGATGTAGCGCAGGCAGCGGGCGCCGGTATGGTGGTTCAAGGCCCGTTCCGCCGCCGCCGCCAGCGCCCCAGGGGTAAACTCCAACTCCACGCCGTCGATGCTGAACAAGTGCTGGTACTGTTTGACGATGGCGTTCTTCGGCTCGGTCAGCACCCGCATCAGGGCTTCCCGGTCCAGGTGTTCCAGGCTGGTTACCACCGGCAGGCGGCCCACCATCTCCGGTATGAACCCAAACTCCAGCAGGTCTTCCGGGGTTACCTGGGACAGGATGCTGCCCTCGGTCTCCGCCTTGCTCCGGCTGCCCCCGAGGAAACCTAGTTGGGAGCAGTGGGTAGCGATGCGGCGGGATATAATGTCGCTGAGGCCCTCGAAGGCGCCGCCGCAGATGAACAGAATGTTGCGGGTGTTAATCTGTAGAAACTCTTGTTGGGGATGCTTGCGTCCTCCCTGGGGCGGCACGTTGGCAACGCAGCCCTCAATGATTTTGAGCAGTTCCTGCTGCACGCCTTCGCCGGAAACGTCCCGGGTGATGGAGCGGTTGACCCCCTCCTTGCGGGCAATCTTGTCCATCTCGTCGATGTAAATGATACCCTGCTCCGCCCGGGCGATGTTCCAATCGGCCGCTTGGATGAGCCGCAGCAGGATGTTCTCCACGTCCTCGCCCACGTACCCGGACTCGGTGAGGGAAGTGGCATCGCAGACGGCAAAAGGAACGGCCAGGGTGCGGGCCAGGGTTTCGGCCAGGAGGGTTTTGCCGCAGCCGGTGGGGCCCATCAGCAGGATATTGGCCTTTTGCAGTTCCACGCCGGAATCGCCGACGCCCGACCAGATGCGCTTGAAGTGATTATAGACGGCCACGCTCAGGGTCTTTTTGGCCCGTTCCTGGCCGATGACGTAGGCTTCCAGGTTGGCGTAGATTTCCCGGGGAACCAGGAGTCCGTCCCGGGGCGAGCGGGCCGGCGGTTCCGGGCTTTCCGGTTCAATCAGTTCGCCCAGCGCCCGGATGCAGTCGTAGCAAACCGCGGCCCGGCCTTGACCGGCCAGCACCAATTCAGCGCGAGCCCGGCCCTTTCCGCAAAAAGAGCATTGCACTGGCCGGACGCCGTCTCTGCTGCCGCTGCTGCTCACGGTTCACTGCTCACGGTTCACTGCTGCCATCTCAAAATAGCCCCCGGTTTCGTCCGGCTACTGCGCCCTGTGGCCCGGCGTCCAGAGCCTTGCAGCGACCTTCGCTTCTACACCCAGATCGCTAAACCGGTTCGGCCCAGGCTGGCCCCGGGCGGCGGGGTAAGGGTTGGCCCGGCTCTCCATTAGCGGACTGCCATGACCGACACCACCCAGACCACCGCCGGTTGGCCCAGCTCGACATTAGCGAACTGTTCCGGCGCGACGAACCGGGACGAACTAGGCGGCCGCATCGGCGGACCCGTCCGCCGCGCTGTCGCCGCTGCCCAGAATCTCATCCACTAGGCCGTACTCCCTGGCCTGCTCCGGGGTCATATAATTGTCCCGGTCCGAGTCCAGGGATATTTGCTCGTAGCTCTGGCCGGTATTTTCCGAGAGGATGGTGCGCAGCCGCTCCTGGAGCCGGGTAATCTCCCGGGCGGCAATCTGGATGTCCGAAGCCGACCCTTGAGTGCCGCTCTGGGCCTGGTGCATATGCACGGTGGAATTGGGCAGACAGTAACGCTTCCCTTGGGTCCCGCCGGCGAGGAGGACGGTCGCCATGCTGGCGGCCATGCCCACGCAAACGGTGGAAATGTCGGGGGAAATCATCCGCATAGTATCGTAAATCGCCAGGCCGGCGGTGATGGAACCGCCGGGGCTGTTGATATAAATGCTGATGTCCCGCGCCGGGTCTTCCCGTTCCAGATACAACAGTTGGGCGATAATCGTATTAGCCACAAAGTCCATTATCGGAGTGCCCAGGAAAACGATCCGCTCCCGGAGCAACAGGGAATAAATGTCAAAGGCCCGTTCTCCCCGGGGGCTGGTCTCGATTACCATCGGCATAGTGTTTTGGGGGACAGTCAGCGACGGGTCAGAGGGGTTATTCGGCCAGCTGCGCCCCAGCTGACCATCACACCAGTGCCAGGGGACAATCAGCGACGGGTTAAAAGGGTTATTCTGCATCGGGTTCTGCTCCTTCATCACTTCCTTCCGTTTCCGCCGGGGCGGCCGGGTCGGTTAGTTCTACATTTTCCGCCAAGGCGTCGGCGCCGACTGGTTCTACGTTTTCCGCCGCCACCGGGTCCGGGTCTGAATCCAGGTCCGGGTCCGAGTTGGGCTCCAAGGCCGCTGCCGGCGCCCCGGCTCCCACCTCCAGTCCCTGGACCATCTCCACCAGCCGTTGCATCACCTTGCGGTTGAGCAGGGAGGCGCGGATGGATTCCCGGGTATCTTCGGAGTTAAAGACGCGGCGCATGGCGGCGGAGTTTTCCTCCGAGGCGGAGGAAATCATTGAATCAATTTCCTCCTGAACTTCCTCCGGAGCTACCTCTATTTCCTCTTCCCGGGCCAACTTGCGGACTACCAGCATCCGGTTCAGGCGGTCTGCCGCCGCCGGGCGCAACTCCTCCCGGAACTCCTCTTCCGTCTTGCCCACGTAGGTCAGGTAGGTGTCCAGGTCCAGGCGCTGGTTGCGTAGCATCTGCTCGCGCTCCTGCTGAAGGTTCTGAATTTCCCGCTCCAGCAGCAAATCGGAGACGCTGATGGTGGCGTTTTCCAGCAGGGAAGCCAGGCTGCGTTCCTGGAAGGCATAATCGGCCTGGGTCTGGGCCTCGTCGGTGATGCGCCCCAGCACGTGAGCGCGCAGGGCCGCCAGATCCTCGAAACCCTCGCCCACGCCCTTGGCGAACTCATCATCCAACTCCGGCAGGCGCTTTTCTTTAACCGAGAGCACCTCCACTTGAAAAGCCACGTCCTGGCCGGCATACTCGGGCCGGGGATAGTCCTCCGGCACGGTCAGGATAAAGTCTTGCCGTTGCCCCTCGACCATCCCTTCCAGGTAAACGGCAAAGCCGGGGAAGGGAAGCACGTTCTCCGTTTGGGGAATGTAATCCACCCCCCCGTCGTTGACCACCTCCGCACCGTCCATGTTGCCCTGAACGTTCAGGTTCAACAGGTCGCCGAACTGGACGGGGCGGCTGACCGGTTCCCAGGGGGCCGATTCGGACTGAAGCCTTTCCAGTACCTGGTCAACCTGTTCGTCGGTGATTTCCACCGGCTCCTTTTCCAGCCGGACGTTGTAAAAGTCGCCGAGGTCAACGGCCGGTTCCAGGGGTACGGTGGCCTGGAAGGAAACCGGCTCCAGCTCCAGGACGACCACCCGGGGTTCGACGAAGGCCTGGAGTTCCTCCTCCTGAAGGGCCTGGTTCAGGGTTTCGGGAATCATAAAATCCAGGGCTTCCTGGAGCAGGGCGGTGCGGCCAACGTAGTTTTCGACGATCGAACGGGGGGCTTTGCCCTTGCGGAAACCCGGGATCTGGAGGCGGCCAACGGTCCGACGGTAGGAACGGTCGATATACGGGTCTTCGTCCGTGGCGTCCATTTCAATGTTCAGGATAATTTCCGTTGGACTGGACGATTCCCTGGTAACTTTCACCGCCATTCGCTCCGTCAAACAAAGGCTAGACCGGGCGCCGGGCAACCACGCCGGGTAACCAGGGGCTGCGCCGCCAGCCGGAAAACCAAAGTATAGCATAAACCTGACCGGGTTAAAAGGGACGGTTTGGCCGGCCGCCGGCCAAACCGTCCCTGCCGCGCCGGCTGCCCTGGGCTGTGTTAAAATATCCCCACTTCAAATATCCCCATTCAGTATAAAGGAGCATCCTGATGATTAAGGTTTCCTTCCTGTATCCCAACGAGGCCGACAAGCGGTTTGACCTGGATTACTTCACCGGGACGCATATGCCCCTGGTGCACCAGCGGCTGGATGGTATGGGCCTGCTGCGCAGCGAGGTGGAGCGCGGGGTAAGCGCCGCCGACCCCAATGCGCCGGCTCCCTTCATCGCCGTGGGCAACCTCTACTTCAACACCGCCGACGAGGTGCATGAAGGGTTCAAGACCCACGGGCGGGAGTTGATGGGCGATACGGCCAACTACACCGACATCCGTCCCCAAATCCAGATTAGCGAGTTGGTGTAGGGGTTGAGTTGCTGCCGGGTTTCCTGGTGAATCACCCCGACAAGGGAGAACCGTTATGGATCTGGACGCCGCCTTTGACCTTCTGGCCGAGCGGTTGATTAAGGAGCATTGGGACTTTTACCCCACCGCCGGCTCCCGCATTGGCCGCCACGAATATGACGGCCAACTTCCCGACCTGTCGCCGCACCGGTTGACCCGCCGGGCCGGGGAACTGCGCCGGGGGTTGGCCCAACTGTCTGGCATCGCCAGACCGGGCGCCGATTTCGCTGCCAGCGTCAGCGTCAGCGCCGGTGCCGGTTTCGGTTCCGATCCCGAGCCAGCCGCGCCGACCCCGGAGCGGCGGCTGGAAGGCCGGTTGCTGGAACTGTTTCTGCGGCGGGAGTTGTTTACCCTGGAGCAACTGCGGCCCCTCGCCAATAATCCCATGCGGCAGGTGGGCTACCTGAACCTGGGTGGCTACGTCAAGCGGGACTATGCGCCGCTGTCCGACCGGCTGCGCTCCGCCACGCAAGCCCTGGAACAAGTCCCGGATTTCCTGCAAGTCCTGGACGACGCCCTGGCCCCGGAGTTGAGCCGTCCGGTGCTGGAAATGAGTATCGAGAGCTACCGGGGAATGGCCCGCTTTTACCGGGTTGACCTGGCCCAATCGGGCCGGAACCGGAACGCCCCGGAGGGTATAGCCGGGTTTGACGCGGCCCGGACGCCGTGCCGGAACGCCCCGGAGGGTATAGCCGGGTTTGACGCGGCCCGGGTCAGTACCGACGCGGCCCGGAATCCGGGCCGAAACGCCCTGGAAGTTCTGGCCGGGTTTGACGCGGCTCGGGAACGGGCCGCCCAGGCCCTGGATGGTTTTGTGGCCCGGTTGGAGGCGCGCCTGGCAAAGGTCGGGAACGAGGGCGACGGCGACTTTGCCATCGGCTCCCAGCTTTACGCGGCGATGCTGGCCCATGGCGAGGGGGTGAACGTTCCCCTGCGGGATTTGATTGACCTGGGCCAGGCCAACCTGGAGCAGAACCTGGAGCGGCTGGCCGCGGCCACGGCGGCCATCGCCCCGGGCCGCTCCATCCGGGAAATTGTCGCCGGCATCAGCCGGAACCATCCCACCGCCGCGACGTTGCTGCCGGAAGCTCGGGCCATGCTGGAGGACATCCGCCAGTCCCTGCTGGACCTGGACCTGATTTCCCTGCCTTCGGAGGATCGCTGCCAGGTGGTGGAGACGCCCGCCTATATGCGGTACGCCTTCGCCGCTATGGATAGCCCCGGGGCGCTGGAAACCCGGGCTGCCGAGTCCTTCTACTACGTTACGCCGGTAGAGGAAAGCTGGACGGCCCGTCAGCAGGAGGAATGGCTGTCCAATTTCAACTACGATACCCTGCGCATCGTGTCCATTCACGAGGTATATCCCGGCCACTTTGTCCACCACCTGCACAACCGGTACGGCCGGCCGCTGCCTCTGGTCAACCGGGTGGCGACTTCTTATGCCTTTACCGAAGGTTGGGCGCACTATACCGAGCAGCTGATGCTGGAAACGGATTACGGCGCCGGGCGGGCGACGCTGCTGGTTACCCAGTTGTTGGAGGCGCTGGTACGCAACTGCCGCTACCTGTGCGCTCTGGGGATGCACACGCAGGGCATGACCGTGGCGGAGGCTACCCGGTTCTTTATGGACAATGCTTATATGGAAGAATTGCCGGCCCGCCGGGAGGCCCTGCGCGGAACTTTTGACCCGGGCTATCTGAACTATACGCTGGGCAAGCTGATGATTCTCAAGCTGCGGGAGGACTACCGGCGGGAACGCCAGGCAAGCGGCGCGGCCTGGTCGTTGAAGGAGTTTCACGACCGGCTGCTGTCCTACGGCGCCCCGCCCTTGCCCCTGCTGCGGGAGGCAATGCTGCAACGACCGGGGGACGGGCCGTTGTAGGGTTGCCTGGTCCCGGCTTCGGTAAAAGCTCCCCGGCGAGGGTTGGGGGCTTACCCCGTTCCGAAAGGAGACCCGGAGGCGCAACCTCCGGGCTAAAACCCGCCCTGGTCCGCCCCGGGCCAGGGGATGGCAGTGGTAGAGGCGCAGGGGAGCGATGATACACCCCTTGTCCGCCCCCGGCGCGGGGATGGCGGGAGGGTAAAAGGCGTCAGCCGGTTCGAAAGGTAAGCTTGCGGAACGCCTCGGCGTATTCACAGCCTCCCGCGACGCCGGCCGCTCTGGCCCGTTCCAGCACCTCGTCCACCACTTCCCGCCAGGGGTGTTCGGCCACCTGACTGCGGTGGGCCTGTACCACCTCCAGTTTAATATCCAGGGTTTCCCCGATGTCAATGAAGGTGTCGGCCTGTTCTGCGCCCCAAAAGAGGATGGCGCCCGTCCGGTGGGGTTCCAGACCCTCTTCGCTCCACAGTTCGCCGAAGTGGAGGTGGTCCCGGGCGTAGGGAAAGACGGCATCCAGGGCCACTTGCCCGGCGATCCGGTGGTCCCGGTGCCAGGCCAGGTTGCGCTGGTAAGGCTCGGTAACCAGCACCACTTCGGGCCGCACCCGGCGGATTTCCCGCACCAACTGCTTGCGAAACTCGCCGGTGTCCTCCAGTTCACCGTCCGGGTAACCCAGCTGCACTACTTCCCGGACCCCCAGCGTCTGAGCGGCGTTCAGCTGTTCCCGGGCGCGGATCGCCGCCAACTCCCGGGCGGTGATCCCCGGCTTTTCGCTGCCCTTGCCGCCGTCGGTACACAGGACATAATAGACCTCGGCTCCTTGCCGGATCCAATGAGCGAGGGTGCCGCCGCACCAGATTTCCGCATCATCCGGGTGGGGCGTAACCACCAGTACGCGTTCCGGGGTTTCTTCCATCCACAGACTCCTTCGAGCGACGCAAATACGATCGGCACAAATATGCCGGGCCGCCCCGGCGCGGCCCAGGGCCGCCCCAAAAGTTGGTCAACATACCAGACGAAGGCCGGCGCTAGTGATAATGCTAGTCGTGGTCTTGCTCCCGCAGGGCCGAAGTTTCCAGTTCCGGGTCTCCCATGATGGTTCCCGCCAGCAAGCCGCCGGAGATTATTATCTTCATCGCGTCTTCCACGCTGATGTCAACCGGGGTAACGTCCTTGGCGGGGACTACAATCAGGAACCCGGAGGAGGGCACCGGCGTGGTGGGTACGTACACGGCCACCAGATCCTCGCCGTCGGATTCGCCCAACTGGGAGGTAATCAGCCCGATGGACTTGGCCCCCTCCCGGGGAAACTCTACCAGCACCACCCCCCGGTAGGGTCGGTCTTCAGCGTCGCTCATCAACTGCATCGCGGAGCGCAAAGGCGCATAGATTCCCTTGATGCCCGGGATGAACTCCACCGACCGGTGGCCGGCGTCAATCAGCCGCCGGCCCAGGCCGTGGGTAGTAAACCACCCGGCCACGTAAATCAACACCAGCATCGCCAAAACGCCCAGGCCGGGAATCTGCGGGCCGGGCAGATATTTAAGCACCGTTTCCTGAAAGATCGGCTCCATCAAGTCAAAAAAGAACTTGACCACCAAGAAGGTAATGACCAGCGGCAGGACTACCAACAGGCCAGCGCCCAGGGTGGTCTCAAAGTGAAAGAGTACCCTACGGGCGAGATTGCGGTCTTCTAGCCCCGGCGCCGCCATGACCTCTCCTCAACGCTCCTTTTCCTGGTGAGAACCGCTCCGGGCAAGCGCCTTCGGGGCTGCCGGCCCCGCCGCCCGTCGTCCCCCTTCGCTATTGCTGTTCCGGTGGGCCGAAGTCCGGTGGCTGAATAAAGGCGCGCCCTGAACCCGGTCGGGTTGGAGCTTGCCTGCGGGTAAGCTGGTTGGGCCTGGTTGGGCGAGGGGCGTCCGGGTACGTCCGGGGCGGGTTGCCGGGGCCGGGGTCAGGGAGGCCCGGCGAATCAACTCAGGCGGCGCCGGCGGCAGCCCTTTCCTCAGCCAAAGTCCGGTAAACGTCGGCGATTTGGCCGGCCACCTTGTCCCAGCTCAGATCCTCGGCCCGCCGCCGGGCCGCCAGGCCCATGCTGCTCTGCAAGCTCTTGCTTGATATTAACATTTCCAGCGAATTAGCGAAAGCCTCCGGGCACCGCCACGACTTGAGGTAGCCGGTGCTGCCGTGCTGGATCACGGTGGAAAGGCCACCTACCCGGGAGGCCACTACCGGCGTGCCACAGGCCATGGACTCCAGGGCGGCCAGGCCGAAACTTTCGTAGAAGGAGGGTACGATGCAGACATCGGCGGCGCTGTAATAGACCGGCAATTCCTCTTGAGCCACCCGGCCCACAAACTGGAAGGACTCCTCCACCTGCAAAGTTTCCGCCAGGCCGCGAAGCCGGTCCATCTCCCGGTCCTGGCCGTTGTCATCGCCCACCACCAGCACCCGCACCGGCTGGCAGGTATCCAGTTGAGCCGCGGTATGCACCAGCAGTTCCACTCCTTTGAGGGACTCAATCCGGCCCACGTAAAGCAGTACCTTGTCGCCGTTGAGGCCCAGGCGCTTGCGCGATTCCTCCCGGTCCAGGGGACGGAAGGCGCTCAGGTCAACGCCGCAGGGCGCCAGGTGAATGCGGTTTACGTCGGCCCCGTAAAGCCGCGCCATAGCGTCCCGCTCGTGGGGGCTGAAGGCGATGATCCGATCGGCCGAGGCCAACAGCTCCTCTTCCACCTGCTGCCGTTCCCGGGATTCGGTTTCTCCGGCCCGGGACTGCATCTTTATACGGGAGAGGGTGTGGAAGGTGATGACGTGGGGCAGGTCGAGGGCTTGACTGAAGGCCCGGCCCAGCCAGCCGGAAAGCCAGTAATGGGAGTGCACTATTCGGTAGATCAGGTTGTTGCGTTCCCGGAACTCCTGCATTCCCTGCAAGAACTGGGGCAGGTGGTGGTACAGGTCGTCCAGCGGCGTGTCCGGCTCGCCGGCGGGCAGGTGAATGACCCGGACGTTGGCGGCGAGGCTCTCCACCAGGCTTTCGGCTTTTCCGGGGTTGGCGCCGTTGGTGCCGTACGCCGCATTGTACGCGCCATACGCTCCGTTTTTGTTACTTCTGTTTTCGCTACTTCTATTACCGAAGCGCTGCTCCCTGGTAAAGACATCCACGGCAACGCCGGCATTGCCCAGGGCCCGGGCCAACTGGCGCACGTACACGTTCATTCCCCCGGCTTTGCCCTCGCCCGGCGCTGCGAGCGGGCTGGCGTGGAAAGAGATAAAGGCTACTCTTGCTTCGCTCAACTGTTGCTCCCCGCCATCGGTTTGCTCACCACCATACGATAGATGTTCCGGTTTCGGCCGCCCAGGTGATACTTGTAAGGCTCCGGCCCGCGCAGAAAGTCGAAGTACCCCTGCCCCAATTCGATGGCTTCCCGCAGGCACAGGGCGTTAAGCAGCAGGCCCACGCTGTAATACCCGTACTCCGGGTTGTACCCGCTGTTATACAGAAACCGGGTGCCGTTGTAATCGAAGCACAGGGAAGCGGCCACGTCCCGCCCGTCCATTTCCAGGAAGCAGAGCCGCAACAGGTCCAGTTCGGCGGTGCGCTGGGCCACCCGGCGGAAGAAGGCTTCCCGGTCCCGGGTCATATAGGCCGCTTTTTCCGGGTCGCTCTGGCGCATCAGGGTCAGGAAGTCATCCAGCCGGTCGGCCACTGCCAAAGGCTCCCGGACCGAGTACCAGCGCCAGTCGGCCACCGCCTCCAGGCGGCGCAGTTTGCGGCGCAACTCGTGGCGGTTTTTCTTGGACAGCCCGGCCAGGTATTCTTCCCAGGTGGCCGACAGGGCCAGTCCCGGGGTTACGTCTTCCGGGAAGATTTCCACCGAGTAACCCCGTTGACGGGCCAGGTCGGGCAGGTATTCCAGGGTGGGCGAGGTTTCAACCAGCGAGGGCAAGTCCAGCGCCGCCCAGTCCTCCCGCTCCAACCAGCTCAGGAGGGCAGCGAAGAAATCGGCCTCGCCGCCCGGGCGGATCATAAAGTCGTTGTAGTCGAAGGTCTCCGAATTGCCCATAAAGGAGAGGGCGTGGCCCTGGCGGGAAAGGGAGGCGATGGCGGTTACGCCTTCCGGCTGACGGAGGTAGAACCCGGCCATTTCCCGTCCATTGCGAAAGGCATCCCACCATATTTCCTGCCACTGAGGCATCAGGAAGAGGGTATTGACTGGACACTGGGACAGGAGGTCCAGCCATTCGGTCTGGATTTCCTGAAAAGAGCGGAGCGGCGTGGCGGTCAAACTCAGACTATCGCTCAACTACTCATCTCTCCGCAGCAGGGCCAGCAAACTGTCTTGATCCCAGCGCCCTTTGTCCCTCCGGCCAGTGGGGAAGTCGCCCCGGACGGCGGTGGTAATCACCCGGATGCCCGATTGCTGCACCCCGCGCATCGCCATGCAAAGGTGTTCCGCTTCCAACTCCACCGCCACGCCCCGGGGATTGAGGGCCTTGAAGATGGCGTCGGCCACCTGGCCGGTCAACCTTTCCTGCACCTGGGGGCGGCGGCTGGCTACATCCAGGACGCGGGCCAGCTTGCTGATGCCGGCTATTTTGCCGTCAGGCACGTAGGCCAAGCGGGCGCGGCCAAAGAAGGGGAGCAGGTGATGTTCGCACAGGGAATAGAAGGCAACGTGGCGCAGGATAACCGGGTCGCCGCTTTCCGCTTCAAAGACGGTGTCAATGGCGTCTTGCGGGTTAAGGCCCAGACCGGAAAACAGTTCGCCGTACATCCGGGCCACCCGCCGGGGAGTCTCCCGCAGCCCCGGACGCTTCGGGTCTTCTCCCACCGCCTCCAGCAGGTCGGCGATGGTATGTTCAATACGCTGTTGGATGATATTACCCGTCCTTTAATTCCCCTGGATTACCAGGGTTATCAGCAGCCCGATTTGGGCGGCGCCGATGGCTAATACGGCCAGCAGCAGCCGGTCCGACCGGGCATTGACCTGCTGTTGCAGGGCGTCAAACCGGGCATTGAAATGTTGTTGAAAGGCATCAAACCGGGCATTGATCTGCTGTTGCAGGGCGTCAAATCGGGCGTTGATTTCCTGCTGAAAGGCATCAAACCGGGCATTGGTTTGCTGCTGCGAGGCGTCAAATCGGGTATTGATTTCCCGCTGCCCCTCCCGCAAGTCCTCCAGCCGCGCCTCCACTACGTCCAACCGGGAATCATCCGTTGCCATAGTCATTGCCTTGCCTCACGATTGCCGGACGGCCGTATTTTACCACGTTTTGCCCTACCGGAACCGCCGGTTGAGCAGGGAACCTACCCCGCCGGGGACAGGGCCGCTTCCGCCACGGCCTCGATGGTTGGCGCCACTTCGATGGTCTGGGCGGTTACGCTGCTAACCGCCAGTTCCGGGTCTTTAAGCCCGGAGCCGGTAATAATACATACTACACGCTGTCCGTACAGATTCAACCCCTGACGCACTTGCTTAATCAGCCCGGCTACGGAGGCCGCCGAGGCTGGTTCGCCGAACAGGCCCTCCCTGGAGGCGAGGAGCCGGTAGGCCTCCAGGATTTCGTCGTCGCTCACCAGGTCGATCGTCCCGCCGGACTGGTCCCGGGCCTTGAGGGCTGGCTGCCAACTGGCCGGGTTGCCGATGCGAATGGCCGAGGCGATGGTCTGGGGGTTGGCGATGGGATGGCCGTGGACAATCGGAGCGGCGCCGGCCGCCTGAAAGCCCATCATGCGGGGCAAGGTCCTGGTGCGTTCCAACTGGTGATACTCGACAAAGCCTTTCCAGTAGGCGGTGATGTTGCCGGCGTTGCCCACCGGGATGAACAGGTAGTCCGGCGCATCGCCCAACACGTCGGCCACCTCAAAGGCGGCGGTTTTCTGGCCTTCCAGCCGGTGGGGATTGACCGAGTTGACCAGGGTAATGGAGTGATTGGCGGTAAAATCCCGGGCCAGGCTCAGCGCGGCGTCGAAGTTGCCGTCCACCATGATGATTTTGGCGCCGTAGGCCATTGCCTGGGCCAGCTTGCCCAGGGCTACCTCCCCCTTGGGAATCAGCACAAAGGCCCTCAAGTCGCAGTAGGCGCTGTAGGCGGCGGCGCTGGCGCTGGTGTTGCCGGTGGAAGCGCACATAATGCCGCGGGCCCCCTCCTCCCGGGCCTTGGCGATGGCGACGACCATCCCCCGGTCTTTGAAGGAGCCGGTGGGGTTGCAGCCCTCCAGCTTGAAGTAAAGCTCCGGGCAGCCCAATTCGGCCCCCAGCCGGTTGGACTTGACCAGCGGCGTGTCCCCCTCTCCCAGGGAAAAGATGGGAGTATCCGCCGTCAGCGGCAGAAACTCCCCGTACTTATACAATACTCCAACGCCCATACTACCTGCGCGTGCCCCCCTCTACCCGATTCTACCGGGAATTATATACCATAGGGAAAGACCCGCTGCCAGCCAGGATTATGCCCGCCGGGCAGTATCGGCTATTTCCAAAGCGGGAAAGGCCCGCCGCCAGTCAGGATTATGCGGCTACCAACGGGGAGGAAACAGCGGCTTGAGGGGAAGGTCGGACGGTAGCCGGCGGCGGTGATTGACGATGACGGGATGTGGGCTTGCCTGGAGGTCAAAGGGGGAGCAGTGAACCGGAACGAGGGGCTGTCCTCGGTATGGCGCAGCAAGCTGAACCGGTATGGCGCGCCATACCGAAGGGGTACACCAGGAAGGTCAAGAAGGTGGAGCTGTTGGCGTATTCTTTGGCCCGGGGCTGCCGGCGGCAAGAGGCTGAACTCAATGCCTACCTATATTTGTTGAGAATGCCTTCCGTTTGATTTCAGGGTTTCGCCGCGCCGATGCGCCCGGCCCCGGCGCGGCTCAACGATGGCAACTGCTACCTGGTACGGCAAGGTTGGTATGCGCTTGGCCCCGGCGCGGCGAAACCCGGTTTTCAAACGGAACGGAACCGGGCCTTGCCACCCGGCAGGCCTGGCGCCGGGCCGGCAGATTAGATGCTATTGCCCGGCGGGTTTTGCCGCGCTTGCCGGGCAAAGCCGGTAATACGTGGTCTGTTCAGACATAGACTCCGGTTTTGCCGCGCTTGCCGGGCAAAGTCCTGGCAGAGGGCAGCCGCTAACCCTGGTGGACGAACCGTTGTCATCGCCGACTTCAGCGCCACCAACGTGCCGCTAACCCTGGCGGACGAACTTCACCACAGTCCGGCCCTGACTGCCCTCGTAGGGTTCCACCACGTACAGGTCCTTGTGCGAGTCCACCCAGATGCCGTGACAGGAGCGGTGCGTCATGGAACCCCACTGGGCCAGCAACTCCCCGTCCAGGTTCAGGATACTCACCAGCCCCCCATTGTGTTCGGCCACGTACACGATGTCCTCATCGTCCACGTAGATAACCGCCGGGCCAATCAGCTTGGTAGGGAAATCGGTGATATGCCCGCCTTCCTGGTCAAACACCTGGATCCGGTCGTTCTCGCGGTCGGCAATCAACAGCCGGGCCCGGCGGTCGATCCAGGCGCCGTGCGGCAGGTTGAACTCGCCCGCGCCGGAGCCGGGGCCGCCCCAGGACTTGATTAACTGGCCGTCGGCGGTAAACTTGTGGACCCGGGCGTTGGCGTAACCGTCGGCGATAAACACCTCGCCGGCCGCGTTGACCGCAATGCCGGCGGGCAAGTTAAAGGGTTCTGCGCCCCGCACCACATCCGGCCAGGCGTTGGAACTGAACACGGAGTTGTCCACGCCGGTGTCGGAACGGTAACCCTTGGTGCCGATCGTCAGCAGCAATTCGCCGTCGGGAGTGAACTTCATAATCTGGCCGTCGTTGCGCTCCACCAGCCAAACATTGTCCTCGGGGTCAATGATGATGGCGTGCGGAAACTGGAAAAGCCCCGCGCCCCAAGAGTTGAGGTAATTACCCTCCCGATCAAAGATGACGATGGGATGCTCCGGATCCCGGTTGAAACAATAGACCCGGTCCCGGGAATCGCCGTAAACGGCGGCGGCGGGCATGGCCCAGCCTTCGGGCAGCTTGGCCCAATCGGTATGCATCTCGTAGGTATATTTGCCGCTGCCGACAATGGTTCTGGTAGTCACGGCGTGCCTCCTCTTGCTTGAAATGGGGATGGACTCGGGTTGGGCAATTGTATCGTTAAGGTTCGGCCCTGATTATGACAAGGATACCGGGTGAGGTCAAATGCCGGTTCCGGCGGGGGATATAGCTCCGGTCGGCTCGATTTTAGGGTAAACTGGTGAGCGTCATCCCCCGGCAAATTGAAGAGCGTTGAGAGAGGTTGTTATGGCTGATACTGCGCCGGAAATCTCCGCCGAGGCGGCGCTGCGCCAATTGTCGGAGCAGGCCCGGGCGGTCTGGGGCGCCGGTTATGTTGAACAAAACCGCGCCCTGCTGGAACAAGCCGCCCAATATATGGCCGAAATCGCCAATAACCTGCCGGATAAGGAAACCGAACCGGGGTTTTACCAGTAGCGCCTTCCAGCCCCCTCGTCCCGGCCCTTTCCCGGGGAAGAGAGCAAGTCCCCGGGTAGCTCCGCTTATCCCTGACCTGGGCGTTGGCGGCCTCCGTCGCGGATGCAAGTCCCCAAATAGTTCCGCTTATACCCGTCTCGGTAGCCAAATAATCCCGTCATCAGGAGGACGTTATGGCCGAACCCTATACCCTCAGTGTCAGCGAGGCCGCCGGGCAGCTACGCCGCGGCCAACTTTCTCCCATCGCCTACGCCGAGGCCTTGCTGGAACGGATTGCAACCCGCGAGCCGGCCCTGCAAGCCTGGGTTACCCTGGACCGGGAGGAAGTTCTGGATACGGCACGGCAGCGGCAGCAAGAGTTGGCGGCGGCGGAGACGCCGGGTCCGCTGCACGGCGTGCCGGTGGGACTGAAGGATATTTTCTACACGGCGGGGATGAAGACCACCGCCTGTTCCCGCATTTACGCCGACTTTGTGCCGGACTACGACGCCACCTGCGTTACCCGTCTGAAGGAAGCCGGGGCCATCATCCTGGGGAAGGCGGTAACCACCGAGTTCGCCACTTCCGACCCCTCGCCAACCCGCAATCCCTGGAACCGGGAACATACCCCGGGCGGCTCCAGCAGCGGCTCGTCGGTGGCCGTGGCCGCCGGTATGTGTCCCGCGGCCCTGGGTTCCCAAACCGGCGGTTCCACCTGTCGCCCCGCCGCGTACAACGGTATTGTCGGATTGAAACCGACTTATGGCCGCATCAGCCGCTATGGGGTGATTCCGGTCAGTTGGTCGCTGGACACGGTGGGCATCCTGGTACGCACCGTTGCCGACGCCGCCCTGCTGCTCCAGGCCATGGCCGGGTACGACGCCAACGACCCCGGCTCGGTCAACGTCCCCGTCCCGGACTACCGGCTGGAAATGGAAAGCAACGCCGGGCCGCCCCGCCTGGGACTGCTCAACCAGGGTTACTTCTACGACCGGGCCACGCCGGAGGTACGCCAGCACACCGAGGCGATCGCCCGGCAGCTGGCCCAGGCCGGGGCGGTTATTGAGGAGTTGGAATTGCCGGAGAGCTTTGCCACGGCGCCCAGTTGCCAACGCATTGTAATGAACGTGGAGTGCGCCGCCTTTCACGAGGAGTTTTTCCGCCACCGGGCCGACGAATACGGCCCAAGACTCCGGGCCAACATCGAAATGGGCCTGTTGGTTCCCGGCGTAACCTACCTGCAAGCCCAACGTCTGCGCCGTCAATTCCGGCAGGATATGACGGAATTGGCCGCAAGGGTGGATGCCCTGTTGACCCCGGCCACTCCCGCGCCGGCGCCCCGGGACCGGAACACTACCGGCGACGCCGCCTTCCAGGCTCCCTGGACTTCTGCCGGTCTGCCCACCGTCGTCATCCCTTCCGGACTGAGCCGGGACGGGCTGCCGTTGGGCGTCCAGTTCGCCGCCCCGCCCTTTGAAGAAGGAAGGCTGTTGGGGGTGGCGGGCTGGTGCGAACGGGCTTTGGGGGTTAGCTTGAGGCCGCCGGACTTTCCGGGTTAAGCCGGGAGAGAGATGATGACCGAACGGCGCCGGCCCGGCTGGGAAGACCGGACGGTTGCGGCGTCGCATTAAGCCACGCCCATCGCCGCGCCCGATAGCTATCCCGGCGCTTCCCTGGCGCTGCTTCCGGGGACGGCGGAAGCCATCCCGCTCTAAACCTCCGGCCGGCGCTCAAACCACCGGGCCGCCTGCTCGTAGCTGTAGGCCACCCGCAACACGGTAGCTTCGTCGAAAGGCTTGCCGGCTATTTGCAGGCCGATGGGCCGGCCGTCGGCGGAGAACCCGCCGGGTATGGATATGGCCGGGATTCCCGAGGCGTTAAAGGGGCCGGTAAAGCTGGGGCCGGTCAGGGTGGCCCCGCCGGAGTAACCCTCCAGCGCCGGCGCCGGTTGGGGCGACGTCGGCGTTGCCAGCACGTCCACCTCCCGCAGCGCGGCGGCCATCTCTCGCTTAATCAGGCCCCGCACCCGCTGCGCCTGCACGTAGTCGCTGCCGGACAGCAGGCCGCCCAGCAGGAACCGGTCGCGTACCATTTCGCCGTAGTCTTCCCGGCGGGTCTTCAGGTTGGGTTCGTGGTAGGCAAAGGCCTCGCTCAACATAATGGTCTGGTTGGCGGCCCGGGCCTGCTCCACGTGGGGCAGGTCCACGTCCCGCACCGTGGCGCCCAACTCGGCCATAACCTTCAGGGCGGTCTCGATCGCCGCCAGGGTTTCCGGGGATACCTCCGGCCCGGGCTGGAAGAAGTAACGGCGCGGCACGCCGATGGTCATTCCGGCAATGCCGTCCTTCAGCCCGGCGGAGTAGTCGGGCACTGGCGCCGGCGCCGTGGTCGGATCCTTGGGGTCAGGCCCGGCGAGGGCCTGAAGCATCAGGGCGTTGTCCGCCACCGTCCAAGTCATCGGGCCGCAGTGGTCCTGGGACCAGGAGAGTGGCACCACCCCGTAGTTGCTGACCCGGCCATAGGTGGGTTTGAGGCCGACGATACTGCACATAGAGGCCGGGCCGCGGATGGATCCGCCGGTGTCGGAACCCAGGGCGCCCATGCAAAGCCCGGCGGCCACCGACGCCCCGGAGCCGCTGCTGGAACCGCCGGGGATGTGGTCCAGGTTCCAGGGGTTGCGCGCCGGCGGAAAGAGGCTGGTGAAGTCCGGGCCGCCCAGGGCAAACTCGTGCATCGCCAGCTTGCCCAGCAGGATGGTCCCCGCCGCGTTCAGTTTGGCGACGGTGGTGGCGTCCTCTTCCGGCACCCGGTCCGGGGTAACGCGGGACATCGCCGTGGTGCGTATGCCGGCGGTGTCGTACAGGTCCTTGAGACCGATGGGAATCCCGTGAAGCGGCCCGCGATAGCGGCCCCGCAGGATTTCCGCCTCGGCCGCCCGCGCCTGGCCCAGGGCCCGTTCCGGCAGCCGGGTAACGTAGGAATTGAGCCGGCCATCCACCGCCTCAATTCGCTCCAGAAAGGCCCGCACCAACTCTACCGGCGACAACTGCCGGTCGCGCAGCAACGGCCCCGCCTGGGCGATGGTCATATAGCAAAGTTCCGTCGGAGTCGGAGTTGGAGTTGCGGTCATGGCCTCCTCCTTATTTTATCCCTGGGCTGTTGTCCGGTTTGCGCCGGGCGAACCCGGCTACATACTACATACCCATACCGGACACCGCCCGCCGGCATCGCCTCCCGCGCCGGGCGCCGGTCGAGCTCTTGCAATGGTAGGTAGCAGCCGTTCCAATGACGCCTCCCGCGCCGGGCGCCGGTCGAGCTCTTGCAATGATAGGTAGCAGCCGTTCCAATGACGCCTCCCGCGCCGGGCGCCGGTTGAATACCTCCGTTCCGGGCCTGGGCGCGACCGGCTTAGCCCGACCAATCCGGAACGAAAACCTCCGCCGGCCCGGCCAGGGGCAGCGCCGGGTCGTGGAGCGCGGCCAACTGTCCGGTCAGGTTTTGGTACTGGGGCAACAGGCGTTCCAGTTCCGCCGGGTCGAGTTCCAACCCGGCCCGTTGCGTAATTACCTGAAAGGCCTCCAGGGTTAGGGCATCCGGTTGGGGGGACATAAAACACTCCTTAATCAGGGGTTGCGAATCGCAGGTCGCATCAGGGGTCGCAGCGCAGGTTGAACTGTCTTTCGCCGCTCCTGGCGCAGGGTAATCCGGCGGCCGGGAAACCTGAAGAATCAAGTTGCCCGAAACACCGGGTCTGAAACACCGGGCCTAAAATACGGCAATGGGATTGACCGGGGAGCCGGTGGTGTTGTGCAGACGCAGCGGCCCGATGGACACCAGAAACTCCCAGCGGTTGCGCGCGCGGCAAGCCGCTGCCGCCTCCTCCAGGTTGGCATTATCCAGAATCCACAGGCCCATGGCGGTAATCCCCACCTGGTGGATGGGCTGAAGCACCCGGGAGTATTGGGCCGGGCTGACGTCGTTGCCGGTGTCGGAGCCGAGGACAGCGATGCCTCGTTCGTAAAACAGGGGCAGGCAGGCGGCCTGGCAGGCGGTGGAACCCGCCGACCGTTCCACCGGGCCTTCCACGTTGCGCCGGTGCAACTGACCGGTGCGCACCAGCAGAATATCCCCCTCCTCCACCTTAAAGTCGCAGCGTTCCTCCGCGGCCAGGATGTCCTCGGGCATTACGCCCTCGCCCCGTTCCAGCCAGTCCACGCCGCGCACCAGCGGCGCGTCCACCAGCACGCCCCGGGTGATAAACCCGTTCCGGGCCGCCTCCACCGAACAGACGGTGGCGCCCATGCTGGTGGAAACCAGGTGGGCCGGCCTGCCGTTGTAGGTTTTGCCCTCCCAGAAGAAATGCGCCAGGCTGTCCACGTGGGTAACGGTATAGCCGTGGAAAATCATCCCGAAGTAGTCAATCGCGGCGGCGTTGGGCCGGCTGCTGACCTTGTCGCCGCTGCCCCAACCCTCGCCGCTCTCCACCATGAAATGCACCGGTGGCGCGGGAGCGTCCAGGCTCGGCTCGAACTGCACGGTGCGGGCCAGGGAAACGGTTACGCCCTCCTGCACCGTAGCCAGGGCGCGGCGGGTCTTTTCCGGCGTAATCAGGTTCGGGGTGCCCAGTTCATCGGCCTCGCCCCAGCGGCCCCAGTTGGAGAACTTCTGAAAATAGCCCAGCACTTCCTCTTCCGTTGGAATCGGTCCCGGCACAGTCCCCGGCATAGTCTTTTCCCTCCAGGCGAAAGTAGCGATGCCCACGACCACAACAACCCCAGCAGCTATACACGACAGCTATAGCGGCGGCGGTAGCGGTTTCGGGGCATTATGCCCGATTCCCTTCAGGGGCGCAACCAGTCCGACGGCCGCCGGCTTCCCGGGCCGGGGTTGTCCCGGCGGTTGTCTTGAGCATAGGATACCAGGCCCTGGGTCATCGGGGGCGGCGGCTGGTTATCCCGGCGGTTGTCTTGAGCCGCGCCCTTGTCTGCCGGGCGCCGGTGTGGTAAGCTGACGGCACTTTACAGGACGTACTTACCGCTATGCAGTGTCAGATTTGCCAGAAAGCCGGGATGACCGGCAGCAACGTTAGCCACTCCAACCGGCATACCAAGACCCGGTTCAAGGCCAACGTTCACAAGCAGACCATCTTCCTGGACGGAAAGGTGCAGCAGGTCAAGATTTGCAGCCGCTGCCTGCGTACCCTCCACAAGCCGCCCCGGAATCGGGGCAAGGCCGCCGTTTAATTCGGGGCTGCCGGGATTGTTGAACCTCCCGGACTGCTTGACCCGCATTGCTCGCCGGGCCGATCTCCCCTTTTATCGTGGCTTTTCAGGGCCGGCGCTGGCCGTTATGGTCCTTTTGGTCGTGGCGTGTCAGGATGTGGCTACCCCTACGCCGGCGCCGCCCACCGCCACGATGACTCCGGCGCCTACCGCCACGGTAACGCCGGCGCCCACTGCCACGCCGCCGCCGGAGCCTACCCCTACTCCTACGGTAACCCCGGCGCCCACGCCCACCGTCCCGCTGGTTACGCCGCCGCCGGCCACGCCACCGCCGGCGGAAACCCCTCCCTCTCCCCCAACGCCCGTCCCCATAGCTGATGATTTTGGATCGCCGCCCGAAGCGGTGGAAGGGCCCTGCGACGAATACGGGTTTTGCCAACTGCTGGAACCGGGCGGCCAGCTGACTGCGGCGGCCTGGCTGGATGACCGCCGGATGTATCTGGCGGATTGGGAAGGCCGCATCCGGTTGCTGGACGTCACCACCGGTGCAGTGGAGACAGTGTTGGAGGGATTGAGCATCCCCCAGGGCCTGACGGTATTGGCCGGCCGGCTTTACGTATCGGATATGGGCAATGTTTGCGGGTTGTTCGAAACCGCCGAGGAAAAGAGGTTATGCCGGACCAACGATAGATGGCAAATCGATATATTGCTGCGGGCCAGCGCGCAGATACTGTCCTACCGAATTGGCGAGGACGGCTCCCTCGACGACCGGCAAGTGGTGGTGGACCGGTTGTTGAGCCACAGCCGGGATCATAGTCCCCAGGGGCTGGCCAATGATGGCGAGTATGTATATGTCAGCATTGGGCACCCCTTTGAAAGCCTTGCTAGACCGGACGGCGGGCCGATCGTGCAGGGGGCGGAGCAAATCGCCGCCGCCGGAGGCCGTACCGACCTGATGGGGGTGATTGCCCGCTTCCGTCCCGCCGCCGCCGGACAAACCGGCGCGGTTCAGGTTCAGGTGTATGCCACCGGTCTCCGCAACACCTACGGAATCTCCATCGCCCCGGACGGAACGATTTACGGAGGGGATAACGACACGAGCGACGGAAGGACTGAAAAAGTGCGCCCCGGTGAACAGCTGGAAGAGTTAAATGCCATCATAAAAGACGGGTTCTACGGGTATCCCTTCTATGGCACCAGCGAAGCCCCCCCGGAAGCCAATGTAACCGAGCCGGTAGCGGTACTTCCGGGGGTGGCTTCCACCTTTGCCCACGCCAATGAATCGGGCGTTTACGTGGCCTACCTTGCCGTCGGTGAGGGCGAATCCGGTTTCGTGGTTGACCGGTTCGACTACGAAACCTTCACCCCCACCCGTATTTTCAGCTTTGCCGATAGCTATGTTACGGCAATACTGGAGCGGGAAGGGCTACTTTATCTGGTGAGCTTTTCCGGAAAAGTTCACGTTATCGATCCCCGGCACACCGACATCCTGCCCCCGGAGCGCCAGCTCTCTTCCGAGTCGCTCGCGGAAATAATTGAGGAGGAACCGGTACTTCGCTTCGGCTATGCGGTTTATATCGCGGAGGGAAGATTGATTTACGTGCGGACTCCCTGCGAGCGGGGGAATGCTGTGGAGCGGATCTTTTTGCACCTGTACCCGGTTGATCGGAAGGACCTGCCGGAGTGGCGCCAGCAGTACGGCTTCGCCAACCTGGATTTTACCTTCGACTTGGGCGCCGCTGGCAGTGATAGGAAGTATAAAACCCGTCGCATCGGTGAACACTGCGCTGTGGTACAGCAGCTCCCCGATTATGACCTCAGGTACATCCTGACGGGCTTGAAGGACCGGTTTAGCCGGAGAGCTGAGCTCGACTTGGAGTGAAGCCGGCCGACCGGGGCGCCGGCAGCGGTTACTTCCCCATAGCTCTAGTGTCAGACCCTGGGGCCGGCCGACCGGAGCGCCAGCAGCGGCTACTCCGCCCGCACCCCCCGCAGGCAGGCCCGCATTTTCTCCATTGCCGCCGGGACGGACTCCTCCCGGTTGTAAATGGCGGTGCCGGCTACCAGGATGGTCGCTCCGGCCCGCACCGAATCCCGGGCCGTTTGGTCCGCTTTTACTCCACCATCCACCTCCACGCGGGCGTGGTAGCCCTTGGCCCGGATTATGCCGTCCAATCGCCGCACCTTGTCCAGGGCGCCGGGAATGAAGCTCTGGCCGCCAAAACCGGGATTCACCGTCATCACCAGCGCCAGGTCCAGAAAGGGTAGCACTTCCTCCACCGCCGCCAGGGGCGTGCCGGGGTTCAGCGCCACGCCCACCTGCCCGCCTTGCTCCTTGACCTGAAAGACGGTGCGGTGCAAATGGGTGCAGGCTTCGGCGTGAACGATAATCTGGTCGGTGGCCGATTTGAGGAATGACGGCAGCAAGTTGCCCGGCTCCTCAACCATCAGGTGGATGTTCAGGGGCAAATGGGTGTGCCGGCGTACGGCGTCCACCACCACCTCGCCAAAGGAGATGTTCGGCACGAACCGGCCGTCCATCACATCCACGTGAATCAGGTCGGCGCCGGCCTGGGTAGCCTCCGCCACCTGACGACCCAGGTGGGCCAGGTCGGCCGCCAGAATGGACGGGGCAATCTGGATTTGCGCCGCGATGTTAGATTCAGGGGTCATTCCCTTCCGCCTCCAGCAATTGCCCGGCGGCCCAGACTAATACCACCGTCCGCGAAGTCATTCCCTTCCGCCTCCAGCAGTTGCCCGGCGGCCCAGACTAATACCACCGTCCGCGAAGTCATTCCCTTCCGTCTCCAGCAGTTGCCGGGCCCGGCGCAACTCCTCGGCGACCCGGTTGGGCGCGGTTCCGCCGGGGTTGTCCCGCGCAGCCACCGAGGCCCGGGCGGTTATCCGGTAAACGTCGGCGTCAAAATGGGGCGAGAAGCGGCGGTAGTCCTCCAGGGAGACCTCCGACAACTCCTTGCTCCCGGTTTCGCACCAGGCGCACAGTTGGCGCATAATGCCATGGGCTTCCCGGAAAGGCACGCCCCGATTCACCAGGTAGTCGGCCAGGTCGGTAGCCAGCATATAGCTTTCCCCGGCCAGTCGAGTTACCTGCGCCACGTCCAGGGTCAGCCCGGCCAGCATTCCCCGGAACACGTCCAGAGTCGCCAGCAGGGTATCCACCGTATCGAAAAAGCCTTCCTTGTCCTCCTGCAAGTCCCGGTTGTAGGTCAGGGGCAGCCCTTTCATCAGCGTCAGCAGCGCCATCAGGTGGCCGTAAACCCGGCCGGTCTTGCCCCGGGCCAACTCGGCAAAGTCGGGGTTCCGCTTCTGGGGCATAATGCTGCTGCCGGTGGTGAAGGCATCGGACAAGCGAATAAAGCCAAACTCCCGGCTGGACCAGATTACCAGTTCTTCCGACAGCCGGGACAGGTGCAGCATACAGATGGAGGCCGCCGCCTGGTATTCCAGCAGAAAATCCCGGTCGGAAACGGCGTCCATGCTATTGGCGGTTATCGCCCCGAACCCCAACTCCTCGGCCAGAAACTCCCGGTCGGTGGGATAAGGCACGCCGGCCAGGGCGCCGCTGCCCAGCGGCAGAACGTCGGTGCGCCGGTAGCCGTCCCGGAAACGGGCGGTGTCCCGCCGGAACATCTGAAAGTAGGCCAGCAAATGGTGGGCAAACAGCACCGGCTGCGCCCGCTGCAAGTGGGTATAGCCGGGCATCAGCGCGTCTTGGTAACGCTCTGCCAGATCAACCAGCGCCTGCTGCAAGCCCCTCAATCCCTGTATCGTGTCCCGGATGACTTCCCGAGTGTAGAGCCGCAGATCCAGGGCCATCTGGTCGTTGCGGGACCGGCCGGTGTGCAGCTGCCCGCCCACCGGCCCGACCAGCTGGGTCAACCGCCGTTCAATGTTCATGTGCAGGTCTTCCAGGGCGGCGTCCCAAGGAAACTGGTCCGATTCAATTTCCCCCTCGACCGCCTTCAGGCCCGCGATGATGGTTTCGGCGTCCTCCGCCGGGATGATGCCCTGGCGGGCCAGCATCCGGGCGTGGGCGATGGAGCCGGCGATGTCCTGGCGGTAAAGGCGGCGGTCGTAATGGATGGATACGGTGTAGTTGCGGTAGTCGGACACTGGCAGTTGCTGCTCCTCTGACTATGGCGCTGAATCTGGCTGGGGCTCCCGGGGCGCCTGGAAACGGCGGCGCCGGAGCGGCCGGAAAGTTCTTAAAAAGTTCTTAAGCGGGCTCCCCGGCGGCGGCGTTCAGAAAGGCATAGCTGGCGGTGAGGTGGTTAAAGACCTCCGGGTGGGGCGGGATTTCCATTATCGCCGGCCCCTGATAACCCTTGCTTTCCAGCAGCCGCAGCATCCGGCCGCAGTCCAGGTCGCCGGTATCCACCGTGGGATGCGGATTCCCGTCCCGGGCCTGCTTGAAGTGGACGATTTTGAGCAGATCCAGGGGCAGGGCGTCCAAATCGCCCAGGGCATCCCGCTCCGGGAAACGGCGCAGCTGGTTGGCCGGGTCGGGACACAGGCCCAAGTAAGCCCCCTCGGCAGCGGTAAGACGGGCGCGGCACTCCCGAACCAGCAGTGCCATGCTGCTGATGGGCTGGCCGGAGTTTTCGATGGACAGGATTACCCCCTGCCGGGCCGCTTCCCGGGCCAGGTCGGTCAGACCCAGGGCCGCTTCCGGCAAATCGGCGGCTTGCTCCCAGACCGTATCAAAGGAACCGGGATCTACCGTGCGCAGGTGGGGCGTTTCCCGGCCCACGATTTTAGCCCCCGCCAACGCCATCTGGAACTGTTCGCCGGCCGGGTCCACCGGGGCGGTCAGGCAGGGCAACGCTATCGCCAGGTCAAAGGTCAGGTCGGGAAACTGGTCGGCCAGGGCTTGCAGGCCGGCCAGATTGGGCCGCCAGTCCGCACCCTGACCGCTTTCGCAGTCGCCCAGGCAGGTCTGCCGCAGTTCAACGTGGCGAGAACCCCGGGCCCGGGCCTCACCGACCAGTTCCGTCAGGCTGCGCTCCAGCAGCTGGTTGCGCCAGGAGTTGGTTATCGCGCCAAATAACATAGTCCCTCACCTCCGCCGGGGTTGGTTTCTCAACCCTGACTATATCCTTAATCCGGGGATTGCTCAAGGCTTGGGCCACACCTGGAGGTTATTCCCGGGAAGATTGCAAACTCCGCATATGCTACAATAGCGGGGATAAATTGTCCGGTGAAGCCAACCGCGCCGTACTTCCCGCTGCGGTTGAGCGTCGGGTGAGACAGGAGGCCGAAATGACCCAGCTTTACCAGGAAAAATGCGTTGCCTGCCGCCGGGACTCGCCCGCGGTTACTACTACCGAAATTGACGAGTTGCGCCCCACCGTCGCCGCTTGGGAACTGCTGGACGACGCCGGGGTTCCCAAGCTGGACCGGGTGTTCCGCTTTACCAACTTTCAGCAGGCCCTGGACTTCACCAACGCCGTAGGCGAATTGGCGGAGGCCGAGGGCCACCATCCCAAGCTGGTAACCGAATGGGGATGGGTCGGAGTAACCTGGTGGACGCACAAGATACGGAACCTGCACCGCAACGACTTCATCATGGCAGCCAAAACCGACCAGCTCTTCCAGGAGTTGGTCCAGGAACCGGTTCCGGAACCGGCGCCGCCCCGGGAATGACGGCGAGAGACGGGGGAAGGTCGGGGGCGTCAACGACGGGGTAAGAGGAGGCAGCAGAGAGCCAGGATGCGAGTAATTTACCCCTTGAGTTCCCCGGAGCTACCGGCTATCGCCGCGGCGGCGGCTTGGGCCGAGTCGATGGGTTACGACGGCGTTTCCAGCAGCGAAACTACCCACGACCCCTTCGTGGCGCTCACCCTGGCCGCCACTGCCACCGCCCGGGTTACCCTGGAAACCCACGTGGCAATCGCCTTCCCCCGCTCGCCCATGGTGGTTGCCTACACCGGCAGAGACTTGCAAGATTTGTCCGGAGGCCGGTTTCGGCTGGGGTTGGGAACTCAGGTTAAGGGACACATCGAGCGGCGTTTTTCCACCGTCTGGGAGTCGCCCGGCCCCAAGCTGCGCGAGTATATCCAATCCCTGCGGAGCATCTGGAGGGCTTGGGACCAGGGGGAGCGGCTGGATTTCCAGGGTCGGTTCTACCGGTTTTCCCTGATGACGCCCTTTTTCAGCCCCGGCCCGGGCCAGCACGGGCCGCCGCCGGTTTTCAACGCGGCGGTGAACCCCTACAACTGCCGGGTGGCCGGCGAGGTCAGCGACGGGCTGACGCTGCATACCTTCACCTCGGCGGAATACGTGCGTCAGGTGGTCCGCCCCAACATTGCCGCCGGCGCCGCGAAGGTGGGGCGCAATCCGGCGGAGGTAAAGGTTAACGGGGGCGGTTTTATCGTTACCGGCCCCAACCGGACGGCCCTTCGGGAAGCCGACCGGGAGGCGCGCCGCCGCATCGCCTTTTACGCCTCTACCCGCACCTACCGGCCGGTGCTGGAATGCCACGGCTTCCAGGAGGTTGGGCAGCGGCTGTACCAAATGTCTCTGGAGGGCCGGTGGGACGAGATGGGCGAAATGGTCGGCGACGAAATGCTCGCCGCCTTTGCCGTGGTTGGCGAGTACGATGAGGTGGCGGACCGGTTGCTGGAACGCTACGGCGGTCTGGTGGATGAGGTCGGCCTGTCCTTCGCCACCGCCGGAGAAGCGGATGAGCAGCAGTTACGGCGCATCATCCGCCGTCTGCAAGAAGCGGATTAGACCGGCAACGCCCGCCAACCGAATCCCGAGTCCGGCGCCGGGACGCGCCGGGCGTCCCCGGGTGGCCCGGCCCAAACTATGCACCGCGGCCACCAACCTGCGGTCAAGGGGGCGGCGGAATCAAAGTACGTAGCCGGAAAGCGTCTGGCGCCACCAACCTGCGGACAAGGGGGCGACCCCGGTCGTCCGCATCCGAATCGCCCGGCAATCCGGCAGAGTCAAATCCGGTCGCCCCGACAAGAGCGGCGGGGTGGTTGTGGATACGCAGATATTCAAGCGTGGCAACGAAACCCTGCTTACCTACTCCTTGAAGTGGGCCGCCTGGCAATGGCTTTATTCCGTCGCCCAGTGCCGCTGCATCGGCCTGGAAGTGAAGTTGGAAGGACCCGGCGGCCGGGTGGCGGATTTGGTCGGCGTTGGCCCGGGCAATGTGATTTACGTGGTTGAGGTTAAGGCCAGTCGCGCCGACTTTGCCCAGGATAACCATACGCCGGCGGACCTGGCCGCCTTGAAGGAACGGAGCGAGCCGCTCCTGCGGCGGGGCCGACTGGCCCGGCAAACGCTGGCCCAAGCGGCCAAGTATGCCCAACGGGTTCGTCCTGAAGGTTGGGAAGAGGAACCGTCCTACCGATTGGCCCGGGCCGACTATGAACGCCTCCTCCGGGAAGAAAAGACCTACCGGAACCGGGTAGCCGCCTTCAGCATCAAGTTCCATGACCCTGGCTTCCTGGGCATCGCCGACTACCACTACGTCATGGCGCCCCGGCGACTGGCGCTCCGCCGGAATCTGTCGCCCCAATGGGGTTTGCTGGACGAAACCCCGGAGGTAGTAATTCCGGCCCCGCGCAAGGATATTCGCAAGAACACCGGCATAGTAGCCAATGTGCTGCGGGCCATCGCCCGGAGCGGCGCCACCTCAATGATGCGCGCTCAAGGGGTGCGGTTCACGGCGGAGGGGGCCATCTTTCCCAATGGCCGGAACCCGGCCGGGTGAACCGGGACTACTTGCCCCTCGCCCCCGGCCCGGAAGCAAGGGGAGGGATTCCACCCCTCTCCCCCTCGCCGGTAGCGGCGCCGGAGGCGCGGGCGGGGCCCGGAATGCGGAACGGTCTCGCCCGGCCAAATTGCCCGGCTAACTGCCCACTGTTTGGTCGGTCAGTCGGACGGTGGCGGTAACCCGGGGTACGTCGCTGGACACCCGGGTGGTGTGGCCCTGACCGGTCAGGTCTTCCACCAGGCTGACGTGGCCGGGGCCAAACTGGTGTACCGAGCCGTCGCCCAGCCCGATTTCCCCTTCCCCGGAGACGGTGATGACGTACTGGCGGCGAGGCGCATTATGCCAGTCGCTGAAGCGTCCTGGCTCGGCCACGCTGAAGGAAATGCCCGTGGCGGCCTCCAATTCCGTCAAGGTCGGGTGCGTCGCCGGATCCAGTTCCTCGATGTGGGACTGTCCGTCGCTGCCGGTATAAAGTCGGGTGATTGGCATAGCTGACCTCCTTGCTTATTCCTTATCGGGGTATTACTGCCGGCTTCCCGGCATTCCTGGTTAGCCTGGCGCCTAGCTTGGGACGGTGGGGGAAGGGTCTGGTCTGGTCCGGTCCGGTCTGGCACGCACTGCTCGCCTCCGGGCGGCGCGCCGGAAGCAGGCGCCATCCGCCCCTACGGACCGCCGTCCTTCAGGAACCGCCCTTCAGGAACCGCCCTTCAGGAACCGCCCTTCAGGAACCGCCCTTCAGGAACCGCCCTTCAGGAACCGCCCTTCAGGAACCGCCCTTCAGGAACCGCCCTTCAGGAACCGCCCTTCAGGAACCGCCCTTCAGGAGTAGAAGAGGCGCCAGTCCAGAGAACCCAGGTTAAAGCGGATACGGCGGAAACCCTCGGCGTAGGCGAGGTTCACCCTTGCCCCCTGACGCGCCGAACCGCTCCTTACCCGCTCCAGGCGCTGCTCCGGGCTGCGACGCTGCATCTGGCTGACGTGGCGGCTCAGCGATTCGGCCTTCAGCTCCAGGTAGCCGGCTACGTCAATGAACACGTCGGCGTTTTCCGTACCCCACAGATAGGCCTCTTTAACCATGTGGGGTTGCAGGCCCTCCCCGGTAAGCTGTTCCGGGAACTGGTGGTAGCTCCAGGCATAGGTGCCGGCGGCATCCAGAGCCACCTGGCCGCTCATTCGGTGATCGCGGTGGGTGTGGCTCCGGATGCGGTAGGGATCAATGCAGAAAATAAGCTCTGGCCGGTGCCGGCGGATTTCCCGAACCACCTCTCCCCGAAAAGACCTGTTATCCTCCAGCGCGCCGTCCGGGTGGCCCAGGAACACCACCTCCTTAACCCCCAGACAGGCCGAGGCATTGCGCTGTTCCTGCTCCCGGAGCTCGGCCAGGGCTGCCGGCGCCAGTTCCCGGTCCGACGTACCCTTGTCCCCGTTGGTACACATAAGGACCACCACCTCGGTGCCGGCTTCTTTAATCCACTTAGCCAGCGTTGCCCCGCAGCCGCCCTCCGCATCGTCGGGATGCGGGGTTACCACCAAGGCGCTTTCAGGCGGGTCGGTAATAATCTCCATTCCTGTTTACGGTCCTTTCCCGGGTTCAGGGCCTTTGGGCCAGGTTTCTTTTCCCGCAGCGCCCCGGAAGCCGTGGGGATTCGCGGAGAGTTGCGAAGAATCGTGGTGGCGCTGCGTCGACGCCACCGTCAACCCAACCTGACAATAGCCCCAAGCGTTCCTACAGGTGAAACACCACCATCTTCAACTCGGTCATTTCCTCGATGGCGTAGCCGGGGCCTTCCTTGCCCATGCCGCTGTCCTTGAGACCGCCGTAGGGCATCAGGTCGGCGCGCCACTGGGGGTGGGAGTTGATATGCAGGTTGCCGGAGTGCACCTCTTTGGCGAAGCGCATAGCCCAGTCCACGTTCTGGGTGAAGATACCGGCGGACAGGCCGAACCGGGTGTCGTTGGCCATGGCGATGGCCTCGTCGATGTCATTGAAGGAACTCACCGCTACGGCCGGGCCGAACAGTTCCTCCCGGGACAGCCGCATATCCGGTTTAACGTCGGCCACCACCGTCGGGGCGTGAATGGTGCCTTCCTGGTCGCCTCCGGCCACCACCCGCGCCCCCTGCTCCACCGCCTCGTTAATCCAGCGGCTGACCCGGGAAGCGTCGGACTCCCGGATCATCGGCCCCATCTTGATCGACTCGTCCAGGGGGTCGCCGGTGGCGAAGGCCTCCGCAGGGACTTTAATCGCATCCAGGAAGTCGGCGTAAATTCGCCGGTCGGCCAGCACGCGCTGGGTAGAAATGCAGACCTGGCCGGCGTTGGCGAAGCCACTGGCGACGGTAGCCGCCGCCACCTTCTCAATGTCGGCGTCGGACATAACGATCAGCGGGCTGTTGGAACCCAACTCCATCGTTACCTTTTTTATTCCGGCGTTGCGACAAATGCGGTCGCCCACCTCCATGCTGCCGGTGAAGGTGATTTTGCGGACCCGCGGGTCGCCGGTCAGGGCGTCGCCGATCTCTGCGCCGGAGCCGGTAACGCACTGGATCGCTTCCGGCGGCAAGCCGGCTTCCAGCAGTATCTCGGTGAGCTTCAGGCCGGACAGGGGAGTATCCCCGGCCGGCTTGAGCACCACGGCGTTGCCGGCGGCCAGGGCCGGGCCCACCTTGTGGCAGACCAGGTTCAGCGGGAAGTTGAAGGGGGCGATGGCCGCCACCACCCCCACCGGCACCCGTACAGTAAACCCGAACTGGCTGACGTTGCCCGGCGCCGCGTCCAAAGGCACCGTCTCGCCGTGCAGCCGCTTGGCCTCCTCGGAGGAAAGGGTAATGGTCTGGACGGCCCGCAGCACCTCGCCCCGGCCCTCGGCGATGACCTTGCCTTCCTCCATCGTGATGGTGCGGCCCAGCTCTTCCACCCGTTCCGCCATAATATCGGCGGTGCGGCGCAGGATGGCGTAGCGCTCAAAGGCGGGCAGTTTCGCCATCGCTGCCGCGCCCCGCACGGCGCTGCTGACGGCAGTGGCCACGTCGGCGGCAGTGCCGCGCGGCACCGTGTCAATCACCGACTGGTCGAAGGGATTGTAAACCGGCATCGTCTCGGCCCGGTCAACCCATTGGCCGTTGATATACATTCGCATAGCGTGCTTTCTCCTCCATAGTCAGGCGTCAGGGGATATATTAGCATATTATGGGGGGCCGGCTACCGCCCCAAAGCCGTTGCCCGCCCCAAGTCGGTAACCGAGTAGTACCCGGCGCGCCCGGGGACGCGTTCCAGCCAACCGAACTTGCTGCGGGCGGAGTTGCGCAGGGTCTGGACGAAGTTATGGGCGCGGGGCCAGGCGGCCAGGTCAAAAAGCCGGCCCAATTCCTCCGCGTCCACCCCGTCCATTCCCAGGTAACGGCTGGCGCCCTCGGCCGCGACTACCACCCGGCGCATATCCCCCAGCGGGTTGGCGGCCCGGCAAAAATCTACGAACGCTGCCTCGGCCAGCGGGTCCCCATTGGGACTGATAGGACTGATGCGACTGGCGAGACTGACCGGCGGGGCGCCGTTGTTGCGGTTGTGGGCCGATTTCACCGCCGCCAAATCATCCTTACCATCCCTATCATCCCTCCCGGCGGCGACGCCGGCATCCCCGCTATCTTCAGCAGCATCATCAGCTTCCAGCCAAGCCTCGGCCAGCCCATCCGCCGGCTCCATTCCGTCGCTATCGGGCGGTAGAACGTCGTCGCTAGGAGGCGATGCCAATAGGGACAGCGCCGGGGATGGGGCGGTTTCCGTTTGGGGCGTAACGGTTTCGGCGGAGGGCGCCGGGGCGGGCGGTGGCGGTGCCGGGACGGCCGCGGTTTCCCGGCCCGCCGGGGCGGGGCTGGTGGCCGGCTGGAGCAGGACCACGGGGCTTTCCTGGGACGATGGAACGGAACGGGCCGGGACCGGGTTGGCTGCCGGAGAGCCAACCAGCAGCTCCCGGGTAATGTCGAGCAGCACCAGGCCCAGAATCCGGTCAATGACCGCCGCATCCTCAGATTCCAGATTTATCTGGGCGTTGTTGGGTAGGGTAATGGAAATCTTTAGCATTATGCGCTTATGTTAACGGGCCGGGTGGGGGTTAGCAAGTTGGGCGCGCTGGGGTGCGCTGGGAGGCGCCGCGGTCAGATGGCGCTCTGTCTGACTCCAGGTCTCGGTATTTGGTAAACCGAGCACCGTTAAAGGGTCTGTTTCAGGCGCAGGGCCAGGGAGCGGGTCAGGCCCGGCACCGCCGCTATGTCTTCCACCGGCGCCTCCTTGATGCCCTGGATGGAGCCGAAACGCCGCAGCAGCATTCGCTTCCGTTTCGGCCCGATGCCGGTAACCAGGTCAATCGAGGAACGCAGGCTGCCCTTGCTGCGCAGGTTGCGGTGGTAGGTAATGGCAAACCGGTGCGCCTCGTCCCGGATGCGCTGCACCAGATACAGGCCCTGAGAGTTGCGGGGCAGGGCAATCGGCTCCGCAGTGTGCGGCACGAACAGCCACTCGTTTTCCTTGGCCAGCGCCGCCAGTGGGATGTCGTCCAGCCCCAACTCCAGCAGCACTTCCAGCGCGGCGGACAGGTGTCCCTTGCCGCCGTCGATGATTACCAAATCGGGGGCGATGCCCCAGGCGGCGCCGGGCCCGCCGCCTTTAGCGCCCTTATGGTCGTCGTCCGGCGGGTTCTCCTCCGGGGGCGGCTCCGTCGTCGGCCCCGGGGCTGGCTCCGTCGTCGGCCCCGGGGCTGGCTCCGTCGTCGGCCCCGGGGCTGGCTCCGTCGTCGGCAACTGGGCCAGCTCCGTTTCGGCCCGGGCGTCGGCCAGGCGCTTGAAACGGCGGCGCAGCATCTCCTGCATACTGGCGTAGTCGTCCACACCCTGCACCGATTTTATCTGGAAGCGGCGGTAGTGGGCCGGTTTGGGTCGGCCCTCCTGAAACACCACCATGCTGCCCACCAGGTTGGTTCCCTGCACGTGGGAAATGTCGTAACACTCCATTCGCCGGGGCAGGGCCGGCAGGCTCAATTCCTCCTGCAATTCGCCCATTGCTCGTTGGATAACGTCCGAGTTGTTCAGCCACTTGACCCGGTGCTGGGCCAGCCCCTGGACGGCGTTCTCGGCCACCACGTCCAGCAGTTTCTTGTGCTGGCCGCGCTGGGGGCGGGTCAACTTGACCGCGCCGCCGCGCCGCTCCTTGAGCCAGCCTCTGATCAACTCCCGGTCTTCCGGCGGGTGCTGGAGAAAGACGGCCGGCGGGATAAACAGGGCGGACTGGTAGAATTGGCGGATAAACTGGCCCATTACCAGTTCGGGGGCGTCGTCCTGGGTGCCCTCCATAAAGAAGTGGTCCCGGCCAATCAACTTGCCCCGCCGGATGAAAAAGACCTCTACCCAGGTTTCGTTGGCGCCCTGAGCCATCGCGATAAAGTCCATATCGCCGCCGGGGTTGGACTCCACCTTGACTTGCTGCTCCTCGGCTACCCGGTCGATGCTGCGTATCTGGTCCCGCAGGACGGCAGCCCGCTCAAACTCCAGTTCCGCCGCCGCCGCCGCCATCTTCCGGCGCAGCGTGCGGGTAATGTCCTCGGTGTTGCCCTCCATGAACATTATGACCTGCTGGATTACCTGGGCGTAATCCTCTTTGCCGGCCAGACCGGAGCAAGGGGCGACGCAGCGGTGGATGTAGTATTCCAGGCAGGGGCGGGGGTCCTGACCGGTGATGGTCTTGGTGCAGGAACGGTAGGGGAATAACTTTTTGATTAAGTCCATGGTCTTGCGGACGCTGCTGGCGGTGGCAAAGGGGCCGAAGTAGCGGGCCCCGTCCTGGGCTACCTGCCGGGTGATATAGACCCGGGGAAAGTCCTCGGTCAGGTCAATCTTCAGGTAGGGATAGGTCTTGTCGTCCTTGAGGCGGGCGTTGAAGTGGGGTTTGTAGCGCTTGATGAGGGTATTTTCCAGGATGAGGGCTTCCGCCTCGGTGTCGGTTACGATGAACTCGAAGTCCTCCAGCTGGGCCACCATCCGGCGTATTTTAGGCGGCAGACCGGCGGGGGAGCCGAAGTAGGAACGGAGCCGGTTGCGCAGAACGCTGGCCTTGCCCACGTACAAAACTTCATTCCGGGCGTCCTTCATCAGATAGACGCCCGGCTTTTCCGGGGCAACCCGCAGGCGGTGTTCAAACATAGCCCGGGTCATATTTCCTACCGGCAAATAAATCGGCTAACCGGGGCAAGCAACGCGGCGGCCGGGACGGCCAGGCCGGGATGGCGCCGTCTAAAGGACCACGGCCAGCACGAGCAGGGTAGCCAGTAATGCGCCGGTCAGGATGAGGATACGGCGCAGTTCGGCGCCCAGGTGCGTATAGGCCATGGGCAGGTCGGCCCGGTTCGGGGCCGGACTGGGCCGGGCGGAAGCTGAAGCCGGGGCGCGGGCCGGGGCCGGCGAGGGGTTGCCGTTGGCCGGAGCGACGTCCCTTCCCCCGGCGGCGGTGGCAACGGCGCCAACCGGAAGATCCGCCGGCTCCCCGGCCGCGGCAACGACGGCGCCCGGAGGGGTATTGCCGGCGGCGCGGGCCGGCCGCCGTCTCCGCCGGCCGAGTTGGGCTTGACGCGACGCCACCCGACGACCTTTAGCTGGCATGGCGACGTACCTCCTGTTCGGGCAGACCCGGAAAATCGGGGCGCATTACTTTACCTACTATCTACTATACCAGCAAATCCCCGCCCTGTCTCGGCGCCGCCACCTCAGTTTAACCGGGCCTTCCCCTTTCCCGGCGGGCCACTCCCCGGCAGTCTCTTTCATCGCAGCGGCGCTACGCCGCGCCGGGGGCATCGGGAGTAGATTGCCCACTGTGCGATACCAGTCTTTCCGGCAACGGCCTGGAAGGTTCCCCTGGGGGTAGATTGCCCACTGCTTCGCCGGGTGAAATTTCCCTTTGTACGAGGGCGCCGGGGGATTTTCCCCGACGCCTTTGACCGGCCCGCGCTACACCGCCCGGGGGTGGCTTTTCTCGTACTCGCTGCGCAGGTGGCCGTTGGTCAGGTGAGTGTAAACCTGGGTGGTGGAGATGCTGGAATGGCCCAGCAGTTCCTGCACGTGGCGCAGGGAGGCGCCCTGCTGAAGCAGGTGGGTGGCAAAGCTGTGGCGCAGGGTGTGGGGCGTGATTTTCCGGTCGATACCGGCCTTCTTGCTGTAGGTCTTGAGAATGTTCCAGATCCATTGACGGGTCAATCGCTCGCCCCGGTGGTTCACGAACAGGGCCGGCTCGTCCCGGTGCGCTCCCACCAGGGACAGCCGGGAGCCGGCCAGGTATTCTTGCAGGCCGTTCAGGGCTTTGTCGTGGATGTAAACGATCCGTTCCTTGGAACCCTTGCCCCAGCAGCGGATGTATGACTCCTGGAAATCCACGTCCTGCAAGTTCAGGGATACCAGCTCGCTGACCCGCAGGCCGGTGGCATAGAGCAGTTCCAGGATGTTGGCGTCCCGTTGGCTTTCGGCCGTGCCGGGCTTGCCGGCCTCCTCCAGCAACCGGCCGACCTCTTCCTCGGAGAGGTACTTGGGTAAAGCGCGGCCCACCCGAGGAGAACCGAGGGACTCGGTGGGCGGGTCGTCGATGTCGCCGTTTTGGGCCAGGAAGGTAAAGAAAGACTTGACGGCGGCCACCTTGCGGGCGGTGGTGGTATCCCGGTAACCCTTCCGGCCCCGCAGGTCGGCGATGTATTCGTTCAGCAGGTCCAGGTCCACGAAACGCCAGGCGTCCTCTCGCTCCCCGGTCCCGTTGAGCCGGCCCCGGACAAACTCCGTGAACTGGTTCAAGTCGTTGCGGTAGGCATCCAGCGTGTTTCGGGAGAACCCTTTTTCCACTACCAGGTGTTGTAAGAACCCTTCTATCGCTTTTTCCATAAGTATATCCCCTTCATCTATAACCGCCGCATCAATAAAATATAGAAAGGAATAGAGGGATGCGGGCCGGTCAGTTTGCTGTCCCCGTCTTCCTGGGGATGACGGGATTCTAGCACGGGTCGGGCCGCCGGCCGGCTACACGCTACCGACGGATTAGGGGGATTATGCGCCCGACTCCCCTACACCCCTCGGCCTTTGCCGGCCCGCCGGTTTCTGGTATGCTGGAGGCAATCCCCCGGCCGCCGGCCCGGGAGGGCTTTATGATGCCGGAGCGGGTTGCCCGCATCGGAATCGGTTACGCTCCCCGGCATCCCCGCTCGCGGGAGGTCTCCTTCCGGGAACCGGTGGCGGAAGGAGCCGGCGCCATTACCGACTCCGGTATTTCCGGCGGGCCGGAAGATAACGCCGGCGCCGGTAAGCGCTGCGCCGGCGGGTCTCCGGGTTAATGCTCCGCCCGGGTCGCCGCCCGGCATCTGCGCTAGCGGGTCTCCGGGTTAACGTGTCGCTGTGTTAGAATAACCACCGGGACGCTGCGTCCCGGGGCAATCCGGGGCCAAGACGACGACTGGACGACAATATCCGGGACTTCACCAAGCCGAACTATAATCACCCCTTAACCAGAATCAGGAGGTTTTCCGTGTACCAGACCATCAGTGAAGAGGCCCTGGCCGCCCTGGGCAAAATAGACACGCCCAGCATCTGCAACGCTATTGAGGGATTTGACCTGCGCCCGCGGAACGCCGGGTTTATGCTGGCGGGCATTCAGGGGATTTTCCGGGACCTGCCCCCGGCGGTGGGCTATGCCGTTACCGGGGTCATCAGCGCCGACCGGCCCGAGGGACGCAACCTTTCCCGGGAGGATTGGGTGGACTTTATTCTTACCGTTCCCGCGCCCCGGTTCATCGTGCTGCACGACATCGACAACCCGCCCCGGGGAGCCTTTTGGGGCGAGGTACAGGGAAACATTCACCAGGCGCTGGGCGCCGTGGGCGCCGCCACCGACGGCACGGTGCGGGACATCGACGAAGTGCATGAACTGGGCTTCCAGTTCTTTGCCGGGGGCATCTCTCCTTCCCGAGCCTACGTCCACCTGGTGGAAATTGGCATCCCGGTAACCGTCGGCGGCCTGACGGTCCGCACCGGCGACCTGATGCACGGGGACAAGCACGGCGTTACCAACATTCCCCTGGAGATTGCCGAGGAGATTCCGGCTATGGTGCAAACCCTGGCCGATTACGAGGATAAGACCATCAGCCTGTGCCAGTCCGCCGACTTCAGCCCGGAAAAGCTGAAGGAAGTATTGCGGCTGCCCCGCCCCAGCCGCTAGTCTGCGCCCGCCGGCGGTAGTGGGCAAGTCCCTTGCTGTTTCCCTGGCGGAGCGGGGATTGCCGGCCTGTAATCAGCCCTGGAGATACTCAAGCAAGGAGTCCGGGAGAACCGATGAAAGGGATAATTTTAATTAGCCTGAGCTTATCGTTAATCGCGCTGTTGCTGGCCGCTTGCTCCCTGCCGGAAGAGGCGCCGACGCCCACGGCAATTCCCGAAGTGATACCCACCCCGCGCATTGCCGATACTCCTACCCCCGCGGTCATTGGCACCCCCACGCCACAAAGGGAGGAGTCCCGGAGCGGCCGGCTGGTGCCGCAGTACGCCACTCCTCCCGAAATGACCATTGACACCTCGGGAGAATATGCCGCAGATATTCAGACCAACCAGGGCACCATCACCGTGGAACTATTTGCCGAAGATGCCCCGATTACGGTAAACAACTTCGTTTTCCTGGCGCGGCAGGGCTTTTACGACGGGGTGATTTTCCACCGGGTTATCCCCCAATTTATGATTCAGGGCGGCGACCCCACCGGCACCGGCGGCGGCGGGCCGGGCTACCGGTTCCAGGACGAGATTATCTCCTCCCGGAGCTTTGACCGCACCGGCGTGCTGGCCATGGCCAACGCCGGCCCCAATACCAATGGCAGTCAGTTCTTCATCACCGTGGCGCCCACGCCCCATCTGACCGGCAGCCACACTATTTTCGGCCGGGTAACCGCCGGTCAGGAGATCGCTGACGCTATATCGACGGCCCGCGCCGACCGCCACCGCCCCTTGGAGGAAGTGGTCATCCAGCACATTGAAATCAAGGGACCCAGTTAGGGTTTGCCAACCTGCCTGGGCTCTATGACTTGGGTTCTATCCGTTCGAGCCGGTCCGATAGATCCACCCGTCAGCTACTTCGGCGGCGCCGGAATGGGACCTATCCATTTGAACCGGTCCGATCTGTCCCGGGGAACCCCCGGCCCCGGCGCGGTGGCCGGGGCCGGTGCGGGTCTATCAATTTCGCCCCATTCGCGTAGTACCGGGGGAACTGCCGTGGCTTTCCAGTCTGTCCTTTACGAAAAGAGAGACGCCATCGCTTACCTGACGCTGAACCGGCCGGAGCGGCTCAATGCGCTTAACGCTGCGCTGCTGGCGGAGTTCCGGGAGGCGCTGGAGGTGATTGAGGCGGACCCGGACCTCCGGGTGGTGATCCTCACCGGAGCCGGACGCGCCTTTTCGGCCGGCTTTGACCTTCACCGGGAGCCTGGCGACTCCGATCCCCAGGAACTACCGCCGGATGTCTGGCGGGGCCGCCTCAAGAGCCACATAGATACATTTATGCAGGTCTGGAACCTGAGCAAGCCGGTCATCGCCGCGGTTAACGGTTATGCCCTGGCCGGGGCCTGTGAACTGGTCCAGGTCTGCGACATCAAAATCGCCTCGGACCGGGCGATTATGGGAGAACCGGAAATCCGCGCCGGCGTCGGGCCTCCCCTGTTGATCACCCCCTTCAGCGTCAACCTGGCTACGGCCAAGGAACTGCTGTTGACCGGCGATACCATTGACGCCCACGAGGCCGCCCGCATCGGTCTGGTCAGCCGGGTCGTTCCCCACGACGACCTGCTGGCCGAATGTGAACGGATTGCCCGCAAGATTACCCTCATTTCCGAGGTGGGCGTGAAGATGACCAAAATCGCGGTAAACCGGGCGCTGGAGGGTATGGGCTTTCTGTCCGCCGTTCAGCACAACCTGGAGTTGATGACGCACTTCGACACCAGCGTTACGCCGGAGCAGGAAGAGTTTAACGCCATTCGGCAGGAGCGAGGCCTCCGCGCCGCCCTGGACTGGCGGGACGCCCGGTTCCGGGAGCTGGGGTAGTTTGTTTGCGTTCATCCCACGCCATACCAAGCTGACCAGAGAAAGTCCATGACTACTGCGCTGCCGGAAGCGAACCAAAACCAGTCCCCCGACGAACACCTGCAGATTAGCCGCCGCTTGGTGCAACAGGCCAGGGAGGAGTTGGACCAAGGCGAGAGATTGCCGGCTTCCCAGAAGGCTTGGCCCCGCAAGCGTAGCCGGAGAACCCCGGAAGGGGACAACGGGGCAAAGGGGGAAAGGGCTGAGTATCGCCACCAGGGGCGATGCCTCCGTTGACCGCAGGGAGCGCCCGGGCTTGACGGAGTTGCGCCTGCCTTCCGGTGGAACCAGGGAGTACTTTCGTATATAACCCCCCTTGCCTCATCCCCCCAGGATGGAAATAAACACCCCGGCCACTACTGCCGAGCCGATTACCCCGGCTACGTTGGGGCCCATGGCATGGGGCAGCAGGAAGTTGCGCGGGTTAGCTTCCTGGCCCAGCGTGTGCGCCGTGCGAGCGGCCATCGGCACCGCCGATACCCCGGCCGAACCAATCAGCGGGTTCACCTTGTCCGTAACGAAGAGGTTCATCAGCTTGGCAAAGAGCAGCCCGCCGATGGTGCCGCAGGAAAAGGCGACAATCCCCAGGGCCAGTATCGCCAGCGTCTTCAGGTCAAACACCCGCTCCGCCGACAGTTCCGCCCCGATGGTTATCATCAGGAAGATGGTGGCAATGTTCAGGATTTCGTTGGAGGCGGCGTTGCTCAGGCGCGGCACCACGCCGCTCTCCCGGAAGATGTTGCCAATCATGAACATGGCGATCAGCGGGGCCGACTCCGGGACAAACAGAATTATTATCAGCATGGCCCCGGCGGGGAACAGCAGCTTCTCCGTCCGCGACACCTCCCGGGGCGTTTTCATCTCAATTTGCCGTTCCCGCCGGGTGGTGAGCAGGCGCATCAGGGGGGGCTGGACGAATACCACGCTCGCCATATAGGAATAGGCTACTACGGCGGTTATCCCCAGCAGGTCGGGGGCCAACTTGGCCGAGGCAAAGATGGTAGTCGGCCCGTCGGCGCCCCCGATGATCCCGATGGCCCCCGCCTCCTCCAGGGTGAACAGGTCCGGCGAGGTGAAGGAGCCGAAGGCCAGCGCCGACCAGAAAGCGACAAATATACCCAGTTGCGCCGCTGCTCCCAGCAGCATGGTCTTGGGATTGGCGATTATCGGCCCAAAATCGGTCAGGGCGCCCAGGCCGAGGAAAATAAGCGGCGGGAGAATGTTCCAGGATGAGAGGGTGAAGTGGAAGATGATGCCGAAGATGCCCGAGGTCTGCACCTCCCCGGAGGGGTCAAACTCCACCAGCCCGGTGCCCGGCAGATTGCCCAGGATAATGCCCAACCCGATGGGCAGCAGGACGTAAGGCTCCATACCCTTGACAATAGCCGCCAACATAAACGCTCCCCCCAACAGGAACAGGAGCGCGTTACCCCAGCTAAGGTTGGCAAACCCGGATTCTAAAAGAAACTCCATCGACTCTTTTACGGATGCTTATTGGTGTAATTCCTGATTAAATCCGGCCCGGTTAAATCACCTTTCCCGGTCTCGCAACCGCCGGGCCGCGAAGGCCACGATCCGGCCCTGGCTCTTCCAACCCGCTCCGTCGGCTGCCGGGGCCTCCGGCGGTTGCCGTTCCATTTCGCGGCGCTCCCGCCCCTCCTCTTCAAGGGCCAGGGCGACGGCGGTGGCAATGGCGGCCGCCACCTGGGGCGCCGGCTCCACCGGTTCCTCCGCCGGGGCCGCTACCTCCACCGCAACAGGCCCGGCGGTTGCGGCGGCGGCCACCGGTTCCGCCGCCGCCGCGCGCCGCCGCCAATTGCCCCACCAGCCCAAAAGCACGGTGAAGATAATGAGCGAACCCAGGACGACAAAAGCGGCGCCAATCCCGGCGTAGGTCAGCAGCAGGGCCCGGCTCAGGTCAAATTCAATCATCGACAGTTTCCCATCCCTCCGGCCACGGCGCGTCCGGCCCCGGGGGAAAGCTCGGATACCGTATTGACGCTTCCCCTTATTTTTGCCACTGCCCGGCGCCACACAGGAAGGCTTGGACCGTATTGGGGGCCGTATTGACGCTGCGCCGACCAATCCTCCCGGCAAAAGCCCTGAAGGATTATACCACCGGAGTCGCCCCGGCACGGCAAGCGTACCTCCAGGAAACGGGCAGGAAACGGGCAGGAATACGGGAGTTCTGACGCTCTCCCTGACCCCCAGGGGCTTTTAGTTGTCGTTTACGGTTATGGGTGAATTAGGCTATATTATCGCCAAATTGGAGCGGCGAGGTTGTTTATGCCCCAAATCGAAGCCAGGTTGGCGCAACTGGGCTATGTCCTTCCCCCGCCGCCGGCTCCGGCCGGCAACTACCTGCCGGCAACCCGCAGCGGCAACATTATGTGGCTGGCCGGGGTTGGCTCGCGTCGGGCCGACGGCTCCCGGATAACCGGAAAGCTGGGCGCCGACCTGGACGTGGCGCAGGGCTACGCCGCCGCCGGCCAGTGCGCCCTCAATCTGCTGGCTCGGATGAAGGCTGAGCTGGGCGATCTGGACCGGGTGGCCCGTATTCTGAAGGTGGTGGGGTTCGTCAACAGCGCGCCAGACTTCGGCGGGCAGGCCCAGGTCCTTGACGGGGCCTCCGACCTGTTCGTGGCCCTCTTTGGCGATGCCGGCCGCCACAGCCGCTCGGCCCCCGGTATGAGCGCCCTTCCCGGCAATATCGCCGTCATCGTGGAGTGCGTCATCGAAATAACCGGGGACTGATGCACCTTTCCGCTAGATCCATGAGAATATAACGTTAAGGAAAATCGTCAGGAGAAGCAGTATGACGATGACCGCAGCGGCCACTCCCAAACAGCCGCAGAACCCTTTGGAAAACCATTCCATCCTTTCGCCCTGCGATCTTGAAATGAAAATCGGCTAACCGGCCTCGCTAGCGCAGCGGGCCGGCGCTAACCGCCCCGCTTTACCTCGATGTTAGCCAACTTCTCCACAAAGTGCAGGATGGCGGAGTGGTCGGCCTCCTGGTCGCCCTCGTTGACCAGCGAACCCAGCATTTGCTGTACCAGAGCGGTAACCGGCAGCGGGACGTTGAGTTCCTGGGCTGCTTGCAGCACGTTCCGCAAGTCCTTCTGGTGCAGCCGGATGCGGAATCCGGCCCGGAAGTTGCGGTCCAGCATCATCGGGGCTTTGGCTTCCATTACGGCGCTGCCGGCCAGCCCGCCCCGGATGGCCTGGAACACCTTTTCCGGGTCGACTCCCGCCTTCTGCGCCAGCACCAGGGCCTCGCTCAGGGCCTCGATGTTGAGGGCCACGATGATCTGGTTAGCCAGCTTGGTGGTGTTGCCGGCGCCGACGTCGCCGGTCAGGGCCACGTTGCCGCCCATCACGTCGAGCAGGGGCTGGCACTGGTCGAAAATCTCCGGCTTGCCACCCACCATTATCGCCAGGGTGCCGTTAATCGCCCCCGGCTCCCCGCCACTGACCGGCGCATCCAGCAACTCCACGCCCTTTTGAGCGCATTCTGCCGCAATCTTCTGGGACATAATGGGAGATATGGAACTCATGTCAATCACTATTGAACCCGGCCTGGCGCCTTCCAGTACGCCGCCGGGCCCGAGAATTGCCCGTTCCGAATCGGCGGAGTCGGGAAGCATGGTAATAATCTTATCCGTTACCGCCGCTACCTCCGCGCTGGAGGAGGCCGCCCGGGCCCCCTCGGTCGCCAGTTCCTCCACCGGCTCGCCCACAATGTCATAGACCGTCAGGGAATAACCCGCGTTCATCAGGTTGCGGGCCATCGGCTTTCCCATAATTCCCAATCCGATAAATCCGATCTGTTCTGCCATAACCATCTCCCTAAAAGTGGCTCCCCTATAGCCGGTTGTGGAAATCCGGCGATCTGGCGCTTGCCACTGTACCACACTAAGCCGGGCTGTACCAGATTGCTACGGCCCGTGGGTTTGCCCGCCCCAGGGTTACCCTTGCGGTTGGTTGATTGACCGGCCCTTCGGCCCATCCGGTTCCTCAAGACAGCCAATCACCCCGGCCTTCGCTCTTTTGGGCGATGGGTCGGTGGCGGGGGAACACCGGGAGCTTAAGCGCGATTGCCTTGATTAAGGTTATTCCCGGGCCGACCGGCTAGGCCGTTTGTGGTAAGCTACAGTAGCAAGTTATAGGTGGTTGCTATTCCCAAGGCGCCGACGCTGCGCCGGCATTTATCTTTATCCTTTACCGATACCGAGCGGACGCAACGGCTATGTCACAGTTTTCCGATGTTTCTTTTGACGGTCTTTATGGCGCTGCCATTATGGATCATTTCCGCAATCCCCGGCATCGCGCGCCGCTGGGAGACGCCGATGTTGTGGCCCATGAGTTCAACCCTTTTTGCGGCGATGAGGTAACCCTTCGGGTGCAATTTGACGCCGACGGCCGGGTTTCCCGGGTGTCTTCCCAGTCCCGGGGTTGCTCTATTATCCAGGCGTCGGCATCAATGATGGCCGAGGGTATGGAGGGTAAGTCAGCGGCGGAGTTGGCGGAATTGACCCGGCTTTTCCGGGAGCTGATGCGGGGCAATGACCTGCCGGCTGACGCTCTGGCGCAACTGAAGGATCTGGCCGCCTTGCAGGTGGTGCGCCGCTATCCGGTGCGGATAAAGTGCGCGCTATTGCCCTGGACGGCGCTGGAGGAAGGGCTGTCGGAACTGGGCCGGAGAGGGAATAAGAATTAGGAATCAGGAATTACCGCCGCGCCGGGAGAGGACTGAACCGGCCCGGCGCGCGCCGGGCCGGTTTGACCAGGTTGGGAAGCGGCATTGGGCGGGTTGGGACGGGTTCTTGATGGAAAATCATTCAGTATTGGGCGGCCTTTCCATCAGGCTGGCTACTGCTTCCCGGGGGGAGAGGTCTTCAAACAGGACCCGGTAGGTTACCTGGGCGATGGGCATTTCCACCGCCAGCCCCGCCGCCATGGCCAAGGCGGCGCCGGTGGTGTTTACTCCCTCTACCACGTTCTGCATACCTTCCCGGATTTCCGGCCAGCGCCGGCCCCGACCCAGCTGCTCCCCCACGTGGCGGTTGCGACTCAAGGGGCTGTAGCAGGTGGCAACCAGGTCGCCCAATCCGGCCAGGCCGGCAAAGGTGAGGGGCTGGGCCCCGGCGGCAACTCCCAGCCGGGTTATCTCGGCCAGTCCCCGGGTGATAAAGGTGGACTTGCTGTTCTGGCCCATTTCCAGCCCGTCGGCGATGCCCGCGCCCAGGGCGATGATGTTCTTCAAGGTGCCGCCCAGCTCCACGCCGACTACGTCGTCGCTGGTGTAAACCCGGAAGGAGGGGGACATCAGCAGTTCCCGGACGGAAGCGGCCTGGTTCTCATCCTTGCTGGCGACCACCGTTGCCGCCGGCTTTTCCTGGGCGATTTCCCGGGCCAGGTTGGGGCCGGAGAGGGTGCAGATGTGGGAACCCAGGGCCGGGGGCAGTTCCTCTTCCAGGATCTGGCTCATCCGCTTTCCGCCGGGCAACTCCAGCCCCTTGGAGCAACTGAGCACGGTGGCCTCCGGAGAGAGGTGGGTGGCGATCACCTGCACGTTGCGGCGGAAGTGGCTGGAGGGTACGGCCAGGATAACCAGGCCGGCCGGCCCTACCGCCGGCGCCGGGTCGCTGCTTACGGCAAGGCAGTCCGGGAAGGGTACTCCGGGCAGGAAACGCCGGTTTTCCCGGTCCGTATTAAGTCGCTCCCGCTCCTCGGCCGTCCGGGTCAGGAGGGTTACCGGGATATTACGGCGCGCCAGGATAACCGCCAGGGTGGTTCCCCAGGTAGTGCCGCCGACGATCACTGCGGTGGGGTTCATAATGCTTTGTTACTGGAATTACTGGATCCGGGTCGCCGGGTTGCCGATGCGCCGCTCGGTGCCTTGCAGAATTCGCTGGATATTGTCCCGGTGCTGCCAGATTATGACACTGCCACCCAGCAGTCCGTAGATAAGGTAGAGATTTGAGGCAAACCCCAAGGGGTTGAACTCCAGTAAAATCAGGGCCAGCAAGGCTCCGCAGGCGGAGATCACGCCCAGGATGGACCCCAGGGACAGGTAGCGGCTAATCAGGCAGGAGGGTATGAAGACGACCACGCCCATGGCGGCCGCCAGGGGGGACATCAGCGCCAGCCCGCCCAATCCCGGCGCAATGCCCCGGCCGCCCCGGAAGCCCAGGAATATCGGCCAGTTGTGGCCGGTCAGGGCCAGCAGCCCGGCGGCTACTTCCGCCGTCGGTTCGCCAATCAGCGTACGGGCCAGTAGCACCACCGCGACTCCCTTGAGCAGGTCCAGCAGCAGCACCAGCCCGGCCACCCTTATTCCGGCGGTGCGCAACGTGTTGGAAACTCCGGTGCGGCCGCTGCCGTATTCCCGGATGTCAATGCCCCGCCGCAGGTACAACACGACGTACCCCCAGGGCAGCGCCCCGATCAGATAGGCCAGGGGCAATAGCGCCGCGTACTGGTAGGCCGCCGGAGCCCCGGGCAAAGTCAGCAGCGCCGCAATCGCCGCGCCGGCCAGCAGGGGCAGGGCGGCCAACGAGCATACGGCGGGAAGAGTTAAAGCTCGGTTCATCTTCTCTTGAATACCAGTTTCAGGTGGGTATGGTCAAACCTGAACTTGTGCCGGATCCGGTTTTCCAGATAACGCTGGTAAGTAAAGTGTACCAGTGTCGGGTTGTTTACCGTAAAGAGAAAGGTAGGCGGATTTACGCCGACCTGGTTGACCCGGTTGATGCGTAAAAACTCGCCCCGCCGTCCCTTGCCCTTTACCGGCGGCGGCGTGTGGTCGGTCAGCGCCTCGGCCAGCATATACTGCAAGTCTCGCCCCGGTATCCAGCGCATCCGTTCCTGTCCCAGCTCCAGGGCCGTGTCCAGCAAGGTGGTGATGCCCTGCCGGCGCAGCGCCGAGGTAAAGCAGATGGGAACGTAGGGCATAAAATGGAGCCGTTCCTGCAACCGGGCGATGGCCTCCTCCCGGGTGTAGCGCACCGTTTTCGGCTCTATTTCCGGCCTCGTTTCCGGCCCTGCTTTCGGCCTCGTTTCCGTCGCCAGATCCCACTTATTGACCACCACAATCACGCCCCGGCACATCTCCCAAGCTAGGCCCGCCAGGTGAGCGTCCTGGGCGGTAGCCAGTTCCGAGGCGTCGGTAACCAGCAGGGTAATGTCGCTGCGGTTGACGGCATTCACCGACCGCAGGACGCTGTATTTTTCGATGCCCGGCTTTACCTGCCCCGGCCGCCGGATGCCCGCCGTGTCAATCAGCGTTACCGGCCGCTCCCGGTAGGTGAATTGAGTATCCAGTGCGTCCCGGGTGGTGCCGGCCACGTCGCTTACGATGGCCCGGTCCTGGCCGAGGATGGCGTTCAACAGCAGGGACTTGCCCACGTTGGTCCGCCCCACGATAGCCAACCGCAGTTCGTTGACCGCGGACTGAGTAACCGGGGTTGGCGCCGCTCCGGGAGAGCCGCCTTCCGCCGGCCCGGTCGCCCCGTCCGCGAAATCGGGGATGTATTCCGGGATGGGCAGGTGGAAGGTAACCCGTTCCATCAGGTCATAGATGCCATAGTTGTGGTAGGCGCTAATCATCACCGAGTCGGCCAGTCCCAATTGGTAAAACTCGGCGGCGGACACCTCCCGGGCGTCGTTATCCGTCTTGTTGACCGCCAGGATTACCGGTTTCCGGGCGCGCCGCAGCCGTTGGGCAATATCCTGGTCGGTGGGAGTCAGCCCGGCGGCGGCATCGGTTACGAATACAATCACGTCGGCCTCGGCCATCGCCTGGTCCGCCTGTTCCTGCACCATTTCCCGGATCTGTCCTTCCGGGGCGGATTCCAGACCTCCCGTATCCACCAGAATAAAGCGGTAGTCGTCCCACTCCGCCTCGGCCATCAGCCGGTCCCGGGTGGTGCCGGCCACGTTGGACACAATCGCCTGGCGGCGGGCCAGTATCCGGTTGAACAGGGAGGACTTGCCCACGTTGGGCCGCCCCACCACCGCCACGACGGGCAGCGGTTGTCCGCCGGCGGTGTCCTTCTCCGGATTTACCATAGCTTCCCCGTCCCGTGTGCGGAATCGGCGCGTGAGCGCCGATCGGCGCAAATGTCTTTTATAATTATATACCGGATTAGCCTGGCAATATGCTGCCCGGCCATTGGTTTCCTTATATTTTAGGGTTTCGCGGCGATGTACGTCCTGCCCTGGTGGGGCTGAACCCTGCTTTCGAGGGGAACCCGGTCATTTCGCGGTTTCTCGCCTTGCCGGCATAACTAGCCGTTTCCCTTCCGGCCGGGGATAGTCGCCTCAATTGGCGCGGGGGGCGCCGCCCCGGGCGGCGACGCTCCGGTCCAGCCGGGCGTTGCCTTAATTGGTGCGGGGGGCGACCCCCGCCATTTGGCGCGGCGGATTTCCCTTTGGTTGCCCCAATTGGTGCGGGGAGCGCCGTGCCTGCCGGCAGCCACGCCAAGCCGATGGCGGTTGCCCCAATTGATACGAGGAGCAACCTTCAGGCCGGCGGCGTTTATGGGCGTCTATACCGGACTTCGCGGGTTGCCTACTCCACTCCCGCAACCAGCAGGTATTCCAGCAGGGCTTGCTGGGCGGGCTTGCGGTTGTGGGCCTGAGCGTAGGCAATGGATTGGGGATGTTCCAACATTCCGGGGGGAACCTCTTCCCCGTAGTGGGCCGGCATATCGTGCATGAAGTTGGCGGTAGGCTTGGCTTGGGCCAGCAGCGCCGGGTCCACCGTATAACCCCGGAAGGCCTCCAACCGTCCGCCTCGCTCCGCCTCATCGCCCATGCTGGTCCAAACGTCGGTATAGACCACGTCGGCTTCCTGCACCGCCTCCGCCGGGTCGGGCAATGACCGGATTTCTACTGCCCCGCTGCCGTCCCGCTGCCGGGCCTGCTCCAGGGTCGGCTCCTCCAGGCGGTAACCCCTGGGCGAGGCAATGGTGAAGTTCATACCTACGGCGGGCAGGGCCAGGCACAGGCTGCGGGCCACGTTATTCCCGTCGCCGATGAAGGCCAGCTTGCGTCCGCTCAATTCTCCCTGGTATTCCGCAACGGTTACCAGGTCGGCCATTATCTGGCAGGGATGCTCCCGGTCGGAGAGGGCGTTGACCACCGGCACGCTGGCGTACTCGGCCATTTCCTCCAGGCTGCGGTGGGAGTTGACCCGGGCGACAATACAATCCACGTAGCCGGAGAGGACGCGGGCCACGTCGGAAACCGGCTCCCGGACGCCCAGTCCCACCTCCTCCGGCCCCAGGTACAGCCCGTAGCCGCCCAGTTCCTGGATACCTACCATAAAGCTGACCTTGGTGCGGAGGGATGGCTTCTCGAAAAGTAACGCCACGCTCTTGCCGCGCAGGGGAAGGCTGGCGTCCGGCGATTTCAGCCGCATTTTCAGCTCAAGGGCGCGGCGGATGATGGCTCCGGTGTCCTCCGGGTTAAGGTCGGTAACTGACAAAAGGTGGCGTTTGCCTGGCATATACGGCGGTCTCGCTGCGATTTTATTTGAGTAGTGTATCCGTTTGATTTTTGGCTACGATGCTCTATAGCAGTCGCTCTATAGCGGTCAGTTTCAAACGGACACACTGCCTTTACCCGGCGGCTGATAGCGACTTTGTGGTTTCGACGTCGCTGAATAGTATATCAAAACCGGGGCCGGTTCAAGAATGCCCCCATCAGGTTTGTAGTTGACGCTAAACGATGGGTGTTTCGCCACAATTACGCAATAGTTTCACCGGTGTGCCAGGTTCGTTACGCTTGTTTTGTCAAATTATTGCGATGGTGTCCATTGGCCTGGTCATAACGGTTGCCGCCGCCGTCTGAAGGTAACCAACGCGGTCGGAAGCCGCTAATCCCGGCGCGGGGTTGCGCCGCGCCGCGGCGTCCTGGTGTGAAAACGCCCGGTGTTGCTGGTATCATAGGGGTCGGCGCCCTGGAAAAGGAAAAGAGGAGGCAGCGCTAATATGGTCAGCCTGAACCCGAAGATCGCTCCAGGACTGAAGGGACAGCGACAGACTCTGGTATGTGAGCATAATGTGGCGAGCCATGTGGACAAGTTCAGTACGCCCTCGATGATCAGCCTGATGGAGCAGGCGGCCGTCGCAGCCATTGACGCCTACTTGTCCGAAGGACAGACCTCGGTGGGTTATGAGGTAAACGTGCGGCACCTGGCCCCGGCGGACATTGGGGCCAGGATCATCGCCCACGCCGAACTGCTGGAGGTGGAGCGCAATCGGCTGAACTTTCAGGTAACGGCATACGACGGCGACCGCAAAATCGGCGAGGGCGCCCATCGCCGGGCGATTATTGAACGGAGGTAACCTCCATCCGGGCGTCCCCGGGTCAAAGCATCTTCAGACCGTCCGCTCGCCATGCCCCCCAGCCGCCATCCGGGTGTCCCCGGGTCAAAGTCCTCTGGCGTCAGCGCCGGCCGCCGCCCCATCCGGGGGATCAAAGCCAAGGGCATTCCCAATATGGGATGTCAGAAATGAATGACACCCTCAACATTGCCGGGTAATGTTGAGAATAACAAGCCAACCGCAGCGACGCCGCGAGAATCAGGAGAAAATTTCCCGCACCGGCAGCTGCCAGCCGGGGACTACTTCGCCGCCGTCCAGGGTGTCGGCTTCGCTCAGAGTCAGGGGCGCTTGGCCGGGTTGGTGGATGGTTACCGTGCGCGCATTGGCGCGGGGGTTCACCACGACTACCATAGGGGCGCCGGCAGCCAGCCACGCGTCAACCTTTCCCGGCGCCGCAGCCAGCCGGTCGGTGGGGGAGATGATTTCCACTGCCAGATCGGGAGGGCCGGGACAGAACCCCGCCACGTCGCGCAGCGTTTCCAGCCGCGCTTGGCGGACGAAAGAGACGTCAGGGACGCGCACCGTGTCGGTGTCGGAGCCGAGTAGGAAGCCGGCCCCGCGGCGATATAGGTCCGGCCCAGGTTGTTGGCCCTGGCGTAAACTGCCAGCGGCACGTGTATATTTGAGGCATAGCCTCCGTGTTGCAGTCCCGCTGGCGGCATAGTTACCAGCTCTCCTCTGACCAGTTCGTAGCGACAACCGTCATCGGGCATATTCAGCAATTCCGCGGCGGTCATCCGCCGCCCGGCCCGGGCAATCCGGTTAGCCATAATTCCGCCCTCCCGGTTTTCCGCCATGGGCAATTACGCCGGGATCCATACCCGGCCTGGACGCCTTCTCGCTGGTCATTTCGGTTTGCCGGTCATTTCGGTTTGATTGCAGCATCGGGCGCAGCGACAACGAGCGGCGCAGAGGACTTTAGGAGAGTCCTTTGCGCCGCTATGCCGGGGTATGAAACGGGTTCCGGTATTACAGGTTAATCTGGGGATCCAGGTATTCGTGATCCTTCTCATACACCTGCACCCGGTTGCGGGCCGTGTCGCAGATGAAGAGGAGGTTATTTTCCCGGTCGTAGGTACAGGCCGTGGGCTTGGTGAACTTCCGCTGCTGTTCCAGCAGGTCGGGCACCCGCCGCCGCGCCTTCACCATATCCGGGTTGGCGTCCAAGCCCATCTGTCCCCACTGGGAGATGTCAACCGCATCCCCTTCCAGGTAAGCAATGGGCCGGGATTCCGGGTCGTAGATAACTACCCGGTCGTTCATCCAGTCCACCACGTACACGTCGCCATCGCCGTCCACGCAGACGTCGGTGGGGTGGTCCAGGGCGTCGGCGGCGTTGACGGTGTGGGAGAAGGTGCGGAGCAGGGCGCCGCCGGCGCTGTATTTCTGCACCCGGTTATTGCCCCAGTCGGCCACGTAGAGGTCGCCGTTGGCGTCGATGGTGATGCCATAGGGCATTTCCAGTTCGTCCGCGCCGCTGCCCTTCTTGCCGAATCCGCCCAGATAGGCGCCCTCCTTGCTGAACTTCTGGATCCGGCTGTTGAAGGAATTGACGATCCAGAGGTTATCTTCGTCGTCGAAAGCCATCCCGGCGGGGCCGCTCAATTGACCTTCGCCATTGCCCTTTTCGCCCCAGCCGCCCAGGACGTTGCCGTCTCCGTCGAAGGTAACGATCCGGCATTGGTACTCGTCAGCGACGTAAACGTTCTCGGCGGAGTCGAGGGCAACGCCGGAAAGCCAGGTAAAGGTGGAAGGCTCATCGCTGCCGTAGGCCAGCCCCTGCCGGCCGAACTCGCCGATGTACTTCTGGTCCACGGTGAACTTGGTAATTCGGATACCGCCGGGGTTCTGCTCGGTAGCCCGGTTGGTTACGTACAAAACACCGTCTTTGGCGGCAGCGATGCTTACGGGCTGGCTGAAGCCCATACCCGCTGCGCCGTTGCGGCCGATGTTATGGCTATAGAGCCAGGCGCGCCCGGCAGCTACAGTATTCTGCGCCATATTCTCCTCCTTGAGGGCCCTTTTCACCCCGAAGACCCGGAGCTACGGGGAAAACCGCCGGATGCTATCGGCTACTATCGGGCGGATACCATTCGGGTACTCGCCGTCTCCGGGGTGAAAGAAAAGCCCATCGCTAATTACGGTTTAACCGGAAAGGTCGGCGACCTACTTCAAGTAGCCCATCTTCTCGAAGTTGCCGTTGACCAGGGGGGTGGCGTCCACGCCGAACCAGTCTTCCACGATGGTGGTGTAAGCGCCGCGGAAGTCATAGTTGGGGACCAGGTCGCCCTGCTCCAGGTCCTTGGCCTCCCGGGAGGGGTACTCGCCGTACATTCCGCCCTTGACCCCGTCGCCGATGGCGAAGGCTACGCCGGCGGCGCCGTGGTCGGTGCCGGAGCCATTATCCCGCACCCGGCGTCCGAACTCGGAGAACAGGTACATGATGACGTTCTCGCCGGTGTTATGCTCCTTCAGGTCTTCGAAGAAAGCGGAGACGCCTTCCGAAATATCCTTCCACAGCTGCGGGTGGGCGGCGTACTCGCCGGCGTGGGTGTCAAAGCTGGCGTGCTGGGTGTAGAAGACCCGGGTTCCCAAGTCGGCCATGTAAACTTGGGCGATGTCGCGCAGGTGCCGGGCGATGGCGGAACTGGGATACTCCACGTTGGAGGAGTAGCGTTCCGGGGCTACCTTGACGATGTCGGCGCCAATCATGGCTTCCGTGCCGGTGGAGCGCAGATAGTCGGTAACGAAGCTGCCGCCGACGGTGGGCGAATACATCCGGCTGAACAGGTCCAGGGCCTTGGCCCGCTGGTCCTGGTCGCTGATGCCGGTGAGCAGGCCGTAGGTGCCCAGGTCGGCGATGGCGGCAACCGGGACGCCCGGTACGGCCAGGGCGCGGGGCAGACCGTGCCCGAAGTTGATGGCGGTCAGCACGTTTTCCTTGTTCGGGTCCAGTTCCCGGGCCAGACGGCCGGCCCAGCCTTCCGTCCCCACCTTGTCCGGCTCGCAGGTGTGCCAGATGTCCATGGAGCGGAAGTGGGAGCGGGGGGAATCCGGGTAGCCGATGCCGTGAATGACGGCGACCTTGCCCTGGTCGTACAGTTCCTTGATTGGGCCCATGGTGGGCATCAGGCCCAGCTGGTCGTCCACCTTGATGATGTCTTCCAGCTTGTAGCCAACGTTGGGCCGGTTCTCGAAATACAGCGGGTCGCTGTAGGGGATAACCGTGTTCATATAGTCGTTGCCGCCGGTGAGCTGCAACACGACGATAACCGGGTCTTTCTTGGTTGAAGTCATTTCTTCCTCCTTTATTGCAGGCTGGGCCGGTAGTCGAACCCGTTAGGCAAACTGGTACTCGGTGGTGGCGCTGATCAGGGCCATCATCTCGCCGATGCGGGTGGCGGCGGCGGCGGTATCGCTCCAGTCCAGGTTGCCGCCGGCGTGGGCGTGCTCGCTCAGTTGCGCGCGGGTCTCGTCGCTGAGCTCCAGGAAGCCCATGTGGTCCAGACAGGCGTTCAGCAATTCATCCGGGGTGGTGGCGTTCTCCGCCTGGATGTGGCCGATGATGCTCTGCATCCCGGGCTGGCCGGTCTTGGTTACGCTGTCGGCGACGAAGTTGATGCGGGCCAGCAGGGAACCGCTGTTAATCCACTCGGAGCCGGTGTGCCAGCCTTCCACGCTGGGCGGGTCGAGGATGTCCTGACCCATGTAGCCGGGTTCCCGGCAGATCTTGGACAGGCCCGGGTCGGGGAACCGGTAAGCCCCTACCATCTTCATGGTGCTGGCGACGACTTCCGCCGGGCTCTTGATCTTGGAATAGCGGGCGTTCTTGAAGAACTCGGACTTGAGCATAAAGCGCAGGACTTCCCGAATCTCGTAGCCGGACTCTTCGAAGACGTTGCACATCATATCCAGGGCTTCCTCGTCCCGGGCCGGTTCGATGGTCCAGGCGGGGACCTGCGGCTCGTCGGCGACGAAGAAGTTATACAGGTGGCGGCAAATGAAGCGGGCGGTGGCCGGCTCCTGCACCACGATGTCGATGATGTCTTCGCCGTTGAAGTTGCCGGTCTGGCCCAGGAAGGTCTTTTCGCCGAAGTCGTGGTCCTCTTCCCGGTAGGAGAAATACCAGGGGTAGCGGCCGTAGGGCTGGCGGGGCAGCTTGGGCTGGATGGTCCAGCCGGTGAAGGCCCGGGAGGCCTCCCGCACGTCCACTTCGGTGTAGTTGCTGACGCCCATGGAGAAGAGTTCCAGCAGTTCCCGGCCCCAGTTTTCGTTAACCGCGTCCCGGTGGTTCTCGTTATTGTCCAGCCAGTAAATCATCGCCGGGTTGGTGGAAAGTTCCATGAGCAACTCCCGGTAATTGCCCATACCCTTCTGGCGGAACATCTCGATTTGGGTCAACATCTGGTCGCAGTTGTCCAGCTTGGAGTTGCCGGTGGCGAATACGTGGTGCCAGAACAGGGCCATCTTCTCTTCCAGCGGCTTGTCCGTGCTGACCATATTGTAGAGCCAGTTGGCCTGGCCCATAACCGGATTGCCCCCGGGGAGCAGACAGCCGGGATGGTAGCGGAGCAACAGTTCGCCCCGGCCGCCATGCCGGTCGGCGGGCGGATCGACCAGTTCATCCACCACAGCGTCATAGCCCTGGGCTACAAGCACTTCCAACTCTTCCCGATTGGCGCCAAAGCCGGCGCGTCGCATCAGGTGAGCCATTAACGCGAGGTCTTCTTTGTTTGACATCCGACGCCTCCTTCTCGAACGTTGGATAACCAGAGTAAGGGTTTTACGCAAACCCGATTGGCTATTCGGGATTTTAGAATACCCCTGACCGTCTGTCAACCATTTTGGGGCATTTCCAAAATACCGGGTGGCTTTTGATACTGGTTATAATGTAGAAAAGGATGCGAATCCGGTGAATCCGCCGCGGCCGGCTATCTCCAGCATCTATTGCAGCATCTATATGATATCAGGATAGTTGATAGTAGCCTAACCGTTGTGGCGTTCCACCAGGATGCGGGTATAGTCCTCCCGCCGCCAGCGGTAGGGGGAGGCCACGATCCGGCCCGGTTCGGTGGCGGTGTTCAGCACGGTCAGGGCGTCTTCCAGCACTACCCGCTGCTGCTCCGGGTGGCCCGGCGCGCCGAAGGGACGGCCAAAGGGGAAGCGCAGAATCAGGCCCCGGGGCACCGCCATAGTGGCCGCCTTTTGCCGGTCCACCATCACCACCACCGTTGGCACGCCGGCCGCTTCAATGGCCCGGGCAATCAGTCCGCCGGACTGGTGGCAGCGGGGTCAAGTGGTGCCGATGACCGCGCCGTCCACGCCCGCGGCCTGCAACCTTTGGGCCACTTCCGGCGCGCTGACCTCCATCAACCCGACCACGTCGTGGATGTAGCCCATAAAGCTGAAGGTAGGGCTGTGCGCCGGGCCGACCCGCCCGGCCGCCGCCAGTTCCTGCAAGCGGTGGATGGGGAAGACGGCGTCCACGTCCTCGGCCACCCCGGTGGTGTCGTAATGGGTATGGGCCACCCGGAAATCCTCCGGCGGGGTATCCAGCGGAATCTCCCGGTAGCTCCAGTCGCCGTCCACGTTGAACGGCGGCTGCCCCGCTACGTAGATGCCGCCAGTGGTCAGGACGGCGATGCGGGCCTGGGACAGGGGCTTGATAAAGGGCGCCCAGGGCGTGGAGTCAAAGGCCAGGGGCAGTTCCAGCCGTTCGGTCAGGATTTCCTCCCAGCGACTCAGGAACTGCTCCACCGGCTGCCAGTCATCCTCCTCTTTAGCCCGAGCCGCCAGGTTAAACAGCTCATTCATAAAGCGGGTAACGTCCTCTTCCGACTGGCGCGCCAGGTACTTGAGCCGGGAAAAGGGAGTAGTTTCCGGGTTCTTAACCAGGTCTTTCCGGTCAATGGACATCAGGGAGCCTCCGGGGTGCTGACGTAGTATAAAGTCGGCCTTTAGCCGGCAATGGTCTCGCTCAATCCTTCAACCACCATTGTTGAACCGTCATTGAACCTTGAACCGTTGAAACCGGCGCCGGTTTCAACGGTTCAAGGCCCTTTCCCGGCGCTTCCGGAAGGCCCCGGCCGGCCAGGCCGGCTTTTACTACTACTGGGTCACCGGGCCGACCCCGGACGATAGTTCGCCCCGCTTGAGGACGACGCTGCTACTGCTGTCGTCATTGTAATAGACGTAGGTGTTCAGGTGTTTGCCGGCGTCATCGGAGGTCAGCGAGTACGCGGTGTCCGACTGTTCGCAATGTCGGTGGTAGGGGGTAACGTTGGTCCAATCCGTGCTGCCATCGTCCGACCGCTCCCACTGCCAGGATTCCGGGCGGGGGTTGATGGCCCGATCCTGGCGCTCGGCGGCGGCCGCGGCGGGCAAGCTCACGCTCAGGTCGTTGCCGACCGCTAACGTGCCGGTGGGGGCGGCGACCGCAACTATGTCCCCGCCGGTTACTCCATGGTCGGCCACGATCGGCCCGATGGCCTCGGTGGTGTCCGTCGTCGGGGGGGTGTCGTGGGTCAGACTGGCCCGCAGGAACTTGCCTTCGTCCCCGGATTGGGGTAGATAGACGAAGGTGGCGTTGGGGTGCCGTCCGGCGGTAACCTCCGCCCAGGTGGAGTCGTCCGGGGAGTTGGGATCGTTGCTGTCCGCATCGGCCCGCTCCCAGGTCCAGAGCGGAACGGTAACGCCGGCGCGGGACCCGGAAGTGTCGTAGCCAATGCAGGGGTCGCTGTCGTACTCCTGCTGGGTTGCGCTGATACGAGCCAGCCGAGCATCCTGGGAGGTCAGCCGCGCGGTAACCGGCTCGCCCACCACCGGCGCCACGGCGCCGGTCCGGATCCGGGTCAGCGGGCAATCCTCGCCATCCAGGGTGCTTATCCCGTCAAGCCAAGTCTGGAAGGAGCTGTCCAGCGAGGCGCAAAGCCCGGCGTTACTCTGGAACAGTAACGTAGTCAGGGTCGAGATCCCGGTGAGGGTGGCGGGAAGCTCCCCGGTCAGTTGATTGCTCTGGAGGCGCAGCGACGTCAGCGCGCTCAATTGGCCCAACTCGGTGGGTACGGTTCCCGTCAGGGAGTTGGTGTGGAGGGACAGCGCCGTCAGCTTGCTCAATTGGCCCAACTCGGGAGGTATCCTTCCCGTCAGGGAGTTGGTGTGGAGGGACAGCGTTGTCAGGCGGCTCAGTTGACCCAACTCGGCGGGTATCGTTCCCGTCAGGGTGTTGCGGTCGAGGGACAGTGTGGTCAGGCTGCCCAATTGGCCCAACTCGGTCGGTATGATCCCCGACAGTTGGTTGTTGCTGAGCGCCAGAGACCGCAGGCTGCCCAATTGGCCCAAATCGGCGGGTATGCTTCCCGACAGTTGGTTGTTGTAAAGAGACAGCCCCGTCAGGTTGCTCAAGTTGCCCAACTCTGCCGGTATGCTCCCCGTCAGGTTATTGTCGTAGAGGCCCAGGGACGTCAGGCGGCCCAGATTGCCCAACTCGGTCGGTAGCGATCCGGTCAGGCTGTTGTTGTTGAGGGACAGGGCAGTAACGCGGCCGTTGAGGGTGTTAACGCCGTGCCAATCGCCCAGCGAGTCGTTGCTCTTCCAGCCGGTATTATTGGTCCAAGAGTCGCCGCCGGTGGCGTCGTACAAGGCGACCAGCGCCGCCCGGTCCGCAGCGACATTCTGGGCCCGAATCCGGGCCTGAATCCGCTCCTGCTCCATTTGGGCTTGAACTGTTTGGGCCTGAACCATTTGGGACTGGAGGTGGACCTGCCCGACCGTGAGCAGGACGGCGGCGACTACTATCGCGGCCAGGGCCATCAAGCCCGGGGCCAGCGGCCTGGCGCGGGGTGGCCGGGAAAGCCGGGCGAACTTTGCCATTTTTGCCATTGTTGAACCTCGATTCCTGATTGGGCTTGGTTGAGCAAGCGCGGGCGGCGCGGGGACGAGCCCGCGGCGGCGCCCCTATAGCGGTGCCCCTATAGTAGAGTCTTGCCCTTTCCTGAGTCAATTAGCGGCAGTTCCCGAGTTTCGCATTTTCTTCGGTGGATAGTGGATAGTAGTAATTTGCCACCCCCGGCCCGTTACCGCTATACTGCCCCCATCTTTGCTTGCCTGGGGGGTGTTGATGGTTTACCCGGACTTTTCTGCGGGAGTTAAAGAGGTGGATTTGGGGGCGGAGGATTCTTTTACCAGGTTCCCCGCTACGATTGAATTGGAGAGTGGCGATTTCTACCTGGCCCGGTCGCGCAAGGGTGATTACAAGCTGCTGTCGTCCCTCTGTCCCCATAGCTGGGGGACGGTTTACCTGGAGGATACCTGCTTTATGTGTCCTTCCCACGGCTGGCGGTTTGAATACTACGAAGGCAACTGCATCAATGGCCCCATCGCCCAGATGTATTCCTTCGTGGTTACCGCCCGCAACGGCCATCTCTTCGCCGAACTGCCCGACAAGAAATAGGCCCTATTCCCTTCGACAAGGCTCTTGTGAGCTTGTCGAACGGCTCAGGACGAACGGAATAGGGGAGTCGGGGTTAGCGGAATGACCCGTCCCTACGGTGAATCAGGCCTCGGGCCAGCCAGGGCCTGCACCGCCTCGGCAAAGTCCAGCACCGGGTAAATGATGGTGGTGTTCCAAACCGCCAGGCCCAGGTCAATCATCGCTGCGTCCACGGCGTGGGCGCCCGGGGCGTCCAGAGTCAGGACGGTCAGGTGGGCCGCCGGACTGACCCACCCGCCCTGCCAGGTGCAGCCGTGAGCTTGCAGCACCGTGTCCCGGTCCTCGGACATCCGCAGCGCCCGGTCGCGCACGTCGTTGGCGACGCCGGGGCAGCGGTCGGGACTGTGGCGCAGTTCTACCAGGTAAAGCATTTGCTCTCCTTTGTCTTATCCACTGTTTTATCCACGAATGGACACAAATAGGCACGAATGTCTTTCAAGGCCAATTATATTAGGGAGCTACACAGTTGAACCGGATTCCCCTCAGAGATATGTCATTCCGAGCGCAGCGAGGAATCTAAAATGCCTGCCAACCTGAACCTTTCTCACCACCAGCATTTTATCCCTTCACGGAGTTTATCCTAGCGGAACCGAAAGGTTCCGGGTGGCCCTTGTATGGGGCAGGATGTCTGGGTCGAGGTATTGGCCTCAACTGCGTAACTCCTATGTATTTCAGGCCTGCCCTCTCTATTCCAAGCTAGCCTTACGAAACACTCCCGGCGGGGCCAGGCCGGGGAAGCGCTCCGGGTGGAGCGCCTCGGCCAAACCCTCCAGCACGTCCAGCACCCGCGGCCCGTGCCGGCTGGGAATCAGGCCGTCAAACAGATAAACCTGCCCCCGTTGCACCGCCGGCAGTTCCGCCCAGGCCGGCCGGGAAAAGAGATGCTCCCGGGCCTCCCGCTCGGTGCGGGCCAGGTCAAAGGCGCAGGGCATAACCATCAGGTAGTCGGGCTGGTAGTCCACCACCTCTTTCCAGGGGATTTCCCGGGACTTGCCCCACTTTTCCGCCAACCCCTCCCGGCCGCCGGCCAGTTCCACCAGTTCCGGCGTCCATTGACCCGTATTGCGCAGGGGTTCCAGCCAGTCGATGCAAAAGACTTTGGGACGGTTCCCGGCGCCATTCCCGGCAACGCCCCCGGCGCCGGCCACTCCGGAGGCCACCCGGTCGGCCCGCGCCCGCAGTTGACCCACCAGCGCGGCGGCCCGCTCCGGGACCCGGGCCGCCGCGCCGATGGTCCGGATGTTCTGGTAGATTTCCTCCAGCCCCACCGGGCGGGTAACGATGATTTCGGGTTGGTAGTCCAGGGCCCGGGCCGCCGTGGCGTACACCGAACCCTGGTCAATGGCGCAGACCTCGCAAATCTCCTGGGTGATTATCAGGTCGGGACGCAGTTCCCGGAGCAGGTCGGCGTCAATCCAGTGCGTCGGGTTGTTGTTCTCCCGCGCCTGCCGGATGATGGCGTCAATTTCCCGGCTGTCCAGGTGGGCGACGCGGCGGACGCTGCGGCTGACTACCGGCTTGCTGCGGGCCTCCGCCGGGTAGTCGCAGGTATGCGAAACACCCACCAGCCGGTCGCCCAACCCCAGGGCATATACTATCTCGGTGGCGCTGGGCAGCAGGGAGCAGATACGCATAGGCCCCATCTCCCGAATGTAAGAGCTTCCGGATGTGATAGACTGCATTTAGTATAACGTGATTTATGCATCGGGAAAGGCATCCACCGCAATGAAATACCGTCGGTATCCTACACCCAACCGCTCCGCCATTGTAGCGGCCACAATTGCCCATGCGTTGGCTTGGGCCGCGTTTTTATGGCTCGCGTTTTGGCCTTATGCCTATCAAGGTGTTTCGGTGACTCCCTCCAACTCGGCCTACGTTGATGGGCTGGGCTACGTCGATGAGTTTGGCGCGCCGACGGGTGAAGAAGTAGTTCGATTATCCGCATCCTTAATTGAGGCCAATGGATTAGGAGTAATAATCCCCTTGCTGGTTCCGGTGGCGCTAACGGCGCTGGCTTTGCTGGTCCTGTTGACCTGGAAGGGAGGGCGAGTCCGCGCCCCGCTTATACTGGGGGTTTTGACAATCGCCCTTCTGGTATTTTGCGGCCTGGGCTATTTCTCCATCGGCATACTTTACCTTCCGGCGGCCCTGGCGCTGCTAACTGCCGCAGTTATCTTCAGCCTTCGCCCCGGGGCGAAGGGAGCGTAAAAGCTCCCTGCCCTGGTGATTTATACGTGGATACGCCGGATTTACCGGATGAATAGCAGAACGCCATAGACTATCCTGTATATCCGGTGCATCCCCGGTGCATCCATAGTAAGTTAAAGAAGTAAGTTAAAGACAAACAGGAGTTGGGCGTATGGCAAGGCGGTTGGATGGAGCGGCGCTGGCCCGGGAGGTGCAAGCCGAAGTGGCCGCCGGGGCGCTGGAGCTGCGGCAAAAGTATGGCGTTACCCCGGGCTTGGCCGCGGCGCTGGTGGGCGATGACCCGGCCTCCGCCATTTACGTCCGCAACAAGGGCCGGGCCTGTGCCGCGGCCGGGATGTTCAGCGAGACCTTCCACCTGCCAGCGGCCGTTGCCCAGGAGGAACTGCTGGAACTGGTGGCAAGATTGAACGCCGACGCCCGTTTCCACGGCATTCTGGTACAGCTTCCCCTGCCGCCCCAAATTGACGAAGCCGCCGTCATTGAGGCTCTGAGTCCGGTCAAGGACGTGGATGGCCTGCATCCCTTCAACCTGGGCAAGCTGCTCCAGGGCGTCCCCGATTTTATTCCGGCCACTCCCGCCGGCATCCAGCAAATACTGCTGCGCAGCGGTTATGACCCGGCCGGGCGGCACGTGGTGATTTGCGGGCGCAGCAACATCGTCGGCAAGCCGCTGGCTACCCTGCTGCTCCAGCGCCGGGCCGGCTCCAACGCCACCGTAACCGTTACCCATACCCGCACCGCCGACCTGCCCGCCATTACCCGGCAAGCGGACATCCTGGTGGCGGCCATCGGTCAGCCCCGGGCCATCACTGCCGATATGGTCAAGGAAGGCGCGGTGGTGATCGACGTGGGAATCAACCGGGTGGCTGACTCCAGCCGGCGCCAGGGTTATCGTCTGGACGGGGACGTGGACTTTGAGCCGGTGTCGGGCCGCGCCGGGGCCATCACCCCGGTGCCCGGCGGCGTCGGCCCGATGACCATCGCTATGCTGCTGGTCAATACCCTGACCGCCGCCCGGATTTCTATCCGGAGTTATGAATCCGGAGTTACGTATTGAGCGTTGGCCGTCCGCTCGCCCCGGCCCTTTTCCTTCCGGCCCCCCTTTCCTTCAGGGGGAGGGCCGTTGTCTCCTCTGCCTGGGGGAAGCCAGGGGAGGGTAAAAGATAGCAGGGATGGGTCTGGCCCCGGATGGTTACTTCAGGTTATTTCAGGAGGGAATGCGCTATGGCCCAACCGGAACTGCCCGGCCCGGGCAGTATTGTTTGGCAGGATTTGACCGTGCCGGATGCCCCGGCGGTGCGGGATTTCTATTGTCAGGTGGTCGGCTGGACTTACACCGGCCATGATATGGGCGACTACCAGGATTTCAACATCAACCACCCGGAAACGGGCCAGACCGTCGCCGGCATCTGTCATCGTCAGGGGTCTAACGCCAACCTGCCGGCCCAATGGTTGGTTTACATCGTCGTTGCCGATGTGGCCGAGAGCACCCGGCGCTGCCTGGATTTGGGCGGCCAGGTGTTGGACGGCCCCCGCACTATGGACGGTCAGAGTTTCTGCGTGATTCAAGACCCGGCCGGGGCGGTGGCCGCCCTGATTGGGAACTGAACGACTTCCTTCCGCGATGCGCACTGGCGACTTTGACTACCCCTTGCCTCCGGAGTTAATCGCCCAGACCCCGGCGGAACCGAGGGACTCCTCTCGCCTCCTGGTGTTGCACCGGGCAACCGGACGGGTGGAACACCGCCACTTCTCCGACATCCTGGAATATCTGCCCGCCGGCAGCGTGTTGGCGCTGAACCGGAGCCGGGTGATACCGGCCCGGCTCTACGGGCGGCGCCAAGACACTGGCGGCCCGGTGGAACTGCTGCTGCTCCGCCGGGAGGAGCCGGGGGTCTGGCAAGCGCTGGGCAAGCCGGGCCGCCGGCTCCGTCCTGGCGCCGCATTGCGGCTGGAAGCGCCGTCCATCCCTCCAGCCGCTCCTTCGCCGGGAGAAGGGCGCCGGGCGGCCCAGCTGGAAGTGGCGGCGGAGGTGTTGTCGGTCAACGCCGATGGCGTCCGCCGGGTACGCCTGTCCGCCGAGTCGGGGCTCGACCACCTGGGAGAGGTTCCCCTGCCCCCGTACATTCACCGGCGGCTGGAGGACCCGGAACGGTATCAGACGGTCTATTCCCGGGAACCGGGGAGCGTAGCCGCGCCCACCGCCGGGCTGCACTTTACCCCGGAACTGCTGGAACGCCTGCGCGGCAAGGGAGTGGAAACGGCCTTTGTTACCCTTCACGTGGGGCTGGACACCTTTCGGCCCGTGGCGGAGGAAGACCCGTCGGAGCATACCATCCATACCGAGTATTACGAACTGCCCGCCGCCACCGCCGCCATCCTGACCCGGGCGCGAGCCGAAGGCCGGCCGGTTTTCGCCGTGGGGACGACCTCGGTGCGGACGCTGGAGCAGGTGGGCCGGGACCAGGAAGCGAAGGGGCCGGGGGCAACGGGGGCTATTGCGCCGGTCAGCGGGCAGGCCGACCTGTTTATCCTGCCCGGCCATAAGTTCCGGCTGGTGGACGGGATGATTACCAACTTCCACCTGCCCCGCTCAACGCTGCTGATGCTGGTGTCCGCCTTCGCGGGGCGGGAGCAAATCCTGGCGGCCTACCGGAAGGCTATTGCGCGGCGCTATCGTTTCTATAGTTTCGGCGACGCTATGCTTATCCGGTGAAGGGGGGTGTCAGTCTGCCCGGAGAGGGGAAAGAGGAGGGGATTCGTCGAACGGTTCCCCCCGGTCTTCGGCCGCCTGGCGCCGCTGGTTCCAAGCCTGCCACTTTTGCGCCATCTCTTCCCGGCCCTCGGCCATACCCTGCTCCCGACCCTCGGCCATACCCCGCTCCCGGCCCTCGGCCATGCCCCGCTCCCGGCCCTCTTTTCGGCCCTCGGCTCTCACCCGTTCATCCCGCTCTTTGCGGTATTGTTCGATAATGTATCTCGATAACACCATGACGACCTCCACCATGCTTATTCGGTGAAGGGTGGTATCAGTCTGCCCGGAGAGGGGAAAGAGGAGGGGATTCGTCGAACGGTTCCCCCCGGTCTTCGGCCGCCTGGCGCCGCTGGTTCCAAGCCTGCCACTTTTGCGCCATCTCTTCCCGGCCCTCGGCCATGCCCCGCTCCCGGCCCTCGGCCATACCCCGCTCCCGGCCCTCGGCCATACCCCGCTCCCGGCCCTCGGCCATACCCCGCTCCCGGCCTTCTTTTCGGCCCTCGGCTCTCACCCGTTCATCCCGCTCTTTGCGGTATTGTTCGATAATGTACCTCGATAACACCACGACGACCTCCACTACCCCCATAGTCAGTAACGATGTTGCCACTGCCCCGCCGATGTTCATAAAAACAGCCTTAACGGTTTCCGGGCCAGAGTCATCGGTAAAGTAGAATACCTCGTACCAGATCCCCAAGGCCGTCAATCCACTGGCCAGGCTGACTGCCGCCAGGAGAAAGAACGTCAGCCCTTTGGACTGATTATACACCTTGCGCCGTTCCCTCCCACGACTCGTTGCCTTTACCCGATACGCTGTAAGGCAAGCGCAACTGAACCAATCCGCAAGGGGTCAGTGTTATTTAGTAGGGGTGAAGTGTGCGGTTCCAAGCCATTCTGAGCCATTCACGGGAACTGAAGCAGTTGCAGGATGTTGCCATCCGGGTCCTTGAGGGTGGCGACCCAGCCGCCCCAGTGTTCCTGTTCCGGAGGCCGCAGAAACTCTACTCCCGCGGCGGCCAGGCGCTGGTGTTCCCGGTGGATGTCGTCAACTTCCAGATGCGGCATCATCCGGTAGGGGTCCCGGGACGGGCCGGCTACCCGGTCGTGGAGTCCCAGGTTAAAGCGCATATTCTCACCCAGTTGAAAGGCAATAAAGTCGCCGTGGTTGGAATGGAGGGGCAGGCGCAGTTGGTCGTGGTAAAACCGGAACAGTCGCTCCAGGTCGTCCGTCCACAGGGTAATGCCCACCACGCCGGTAATCATGCTTGCCTCCTCTCCCGCCGCCGGCGGTCGGTTGTCCGATAGGGGCAACCCGGGCAGTTGCCCCGGGGCGGAATTGTAAGGCCCCCGTAAAGCGCCTTGCTCGACCTATGCCGGAGAAGGTTCCCGGTCTTCCCGGTTATCGACACAGCGGCGGCACCAGCCGTGAAAATCCACCCGCTGCCAGGCCACGGCGAAGTTGGATTCCCGGGAAATCAGCGCCTTGAGACGCAGCACGGCCTCCCGGCCCAGGTCGGTGTCCACCACGTTGCCGCACTGGAGGCACACCAGGTTGACGTGGGGTTCCAGGTTCGACTCGTACCGGGACAGTTTGGGGAAGGGCAGTTCCTGAATCAGCCCGCTCCTTTCCAGCACGCCCAAGGTGGAGTAGATGGTCGCCAGGGTCATTGAGGGGAAATGGTCGCGCACCCGCTCGTAAATCTGTTGCACCGAGGGGTGGTCGGTGGAGTTCAGCACCGCCTCGGCAATGGCCAGCCTTTGCGGGGTTACGCGCACTCCCCATTCCCGCAGCCACGCCACCAATTCTTGCTGTGTCATAGCTGCTCCAGGCAAGGGATTAAGGAAATGGGCCGGGCTTTATAGTATTGCATTGCACCACTATAACCCTATTTGGCTACGCCGGCAAGAATACCGTATCTGTGGCGTCAGCCCGGGTAAGTCCGGCTTAAGCCGGCGGTTTTAGACCCGGCCAGGCAAGAATGGCCGGCGGGCGTCTGGCCGGAAGCGCGGACACCGGCGCCGGTTGGCCGGTTGGCCGTCCCCCAGTCGAGTGCTTATCGGCGCTGGCAAAGCCCTGATATAATTGTACTTGGTATAAGTTGTATAATAGGGACGGGTGTTTTGCGCAACGCGCCCCGGGAGAAGGGTTAAAGGGCCCAGGAGAAGCCAGCGATGTCCAGTGAAATGTTGATTCTCGACGAAAATCCCGACGCCCGGTACCTGCTGGCCGGTTGGAAGAAGCAGTGGTCTGACGGCGGAAACATTTCCAGTGGCCTGCCCCAATACCTGGTTGACCGGTTGGGAGCCAGGAAAATCGGGCGGTTCGGGCCGGAAGTTCAGAAAAGGTGCTACCCTTTCCAGATAGCCGGAACCCACGACGCCTTTCGCCCGGCCGCCGCCTTTCAGGACGGCTTGCCCAATGTACCGATGCATTGGGACAATGATTTCTATGACGCTGGCAACGGCTTGGTTATTTTCATGGGCGAGGAACCCTGGTTTGACCTGGGTTTGTACGGGGAAGCCTTCTTTGCGGCGATCAAGCGGTTGGAAGTCGAGCAGACCGTAACCGTCGAGGGTTATAACGGCCCGGCCCCGCCGGATCTGGAGCGGCGGGTCGGCTGCGTTTACAGCCGGGCCGACATGAAAGAGACCCTGGAAAAGTATGGTATCCAGTTTTCCAACTATGGCAGCGGCGCCCGCCAGGGGCCAACGGTGGGTATGGCCCTGGTCAGCCTGGCGCACTACCGGCACCCGGAGTTATCGGTGTTTCGGCTGGGGTCTATGGCGCCGATGTATCCCTTTACCACTTCGGGTAACCAGCAAGTGGGGATAGTAACCGACTATCGTTCCTTCTTTGACATAATGCGCCGGCTGAAAGCTATGTTCGGGTTGGACCTGGACCTGTCAGACCTGGAAGCCCGGGGCAATGCCGAATCAGCCCGCTTGCAGGAAACCCTGGACCGAATCAGCAATTCCAACGCCAACGCCAGGGATATTATTGCCCGGGTGCGGGCCGATTACCGCTATACTCCCTTTGAAAGCCCGGTAGAACTTGACCCGCAGCTGGACCAGACCCTGGAGGACATCCTGCGGAATACGCCGGATCCCCCGTCGGAGCCTTTCGGGGAAACCTGAAGGTTTGCTCCCGCCGCGGCGCCCGCCCTCGCCCCTGGCCCTCTCCCTGGAGAAGAAGACCGGGGAGAAGAAGGCCGGAAATCAGCCGGCGATTGCCCTACCCCGCCGGGCGGGAATAGACTATCCCTCGTTCAGTGTTCTATAATCTCATATTCAGCGGAGGAAACGCCGTGCGCTTGGCCGGAAAAACCGCCCTTATTACCGGCGCCAGCCGGAACATTGGCAAGGAAACCGCCCTCACCTTTGCCCGGGAGGGGGCTAACCTGGTACTCAGCTCACTGCAAAGTCCGCAGGAACTGGATGAGGTGGCGGCTGAATGTCGCCAACTGGGCGTCCAGACCTGCACCGCCGTGGCGGATATTGCCGATTCGGCCCAGTGCCGGAATCTGGTGGCCCGTGGGCTGGACGCCCTGGGGCGAATTGACGTGCTGGTCAGCAACGCCGCCATCCGGCCCCATCACCCGCTCTTGACGGTAACCGATGCGGACTGGCACCGGGTCTTTGGAATCAACCTGCACTCCAGCTTTTACCTGTGCAAGGCGGTGCTGCCCGGCATGATGGAGCGGGAAATGGGGAGCATCATCGCCATCGGCGGCATGGCCTCCATCACGGGCCGTCCCGACACCGCCGCCGTCACCGCCGCCAAGACCGGGCTTTGGGGATTCGTCCGGGCCGTGGCCGCTGAATTCGCTCCCTACAACATCCGGGCTAACATGGTCAATCCCGGCACCATAGACACCACGCGGCGCAACCCGGAGTGGTTCGCCCGGGAATCCCGCCGGCCCCGGGGCGACAGCGACCAGTTGCGCCGGATCCCCCTGGGTCGCCAGGGCACTATTTACGACATCGCCAATGCCTGCCTCTTCCTGGCCTCCGACGAGTCCTCCTACATTACCGGAGACCAGTTGAACGTGGTGGGCGGGCGTTACATGGTAGCCGCTGCTACCGACTGAGCCGGCCGATGGCGATGATTGCTATCGGACTGCAACGTTATTCCGAACGTCATTCTGGTGAAAGGCGGAATGGCGGGTGCCGGCATGGGTTGGTCCTACTCCGCTACATCTGGAGGGCTGACCCGATGGCGATAACCTCTAGCCGGCCGGCGTAGCCCGCTCCGCTACATCTGGGGGGCCGACGGCAACGCGGGCGCCGGCACAGGTTGGGAATGCCCGGCGCCGGGCTTGCCATGGGCTTACCCTGAAGGCCAGGCAAGGGCCGGCGTTTTTAATCTGAACCAATTCAAGGCCGGGGCCGGCCGGGAACCGGAGGTAAATGATGCAGCAACCACAGCAACCAACCCAGCAACCAACTCAGCAATCAGCGCAACAACCGGCACTGCGACGGGTGGTTACCACCGGCAACGCTCCCCAGCCCCTGGGCGCCTATTCCCAGGCCGTTCGGGTCAGGCCGGGAGAGTTGCTGTACGTTGCCGGGCAGGTGGGGATCGACCCCAATGGCAACCTGGCCGGGGACGGAGGCATCGCCGCCCAGACGCGTCAAACGTACGAGAACATCGGGCAGATACTGAATGCCGCCGGAGCCTCCTTCAAGGACGTGGTGGAGTTCACCACTTACCTGGTGGGCCGGGATGCCATTCAACCCTTTATCGAGGCCCGCGCTGCGCTTTTCTCTACCCTCTTCCCCGAGGGTGATTATCCGCCCAACACCCTGTTAGTCATCGAGGGTCTGGTGCGGGAGGAGTTTCTGGTGGAAATCAAGGCGGTAGCCGCCTTGCCCTAGTTTACCCCGGTGCAATGGTATATGGTACGGCCGGCGGGCGGCAGGCGCGACCTGAAGGGAGGGCGTTGGCTTGATTGGCATGGAAGGCTCCGGCGCAAGGGGCGCAAAGACGGGAGCCAGTTTAGCGGAAATCCACGCGCTGTTTCAGGAAGCAGTCGCCGGTGAGCCCTCTCTTTCCCTGTTGCGCGGTTTCAAGATAGACTTTTCTGGCAACCGGGACTTTCACAAGATCTATTTTGCCACCCGTTGCGACTGCGGCACCGCCGCGCTCCTCAGCGTAGAAGTCGCCATGGTCAAGACCCTGCCCGAAGTCCGGGAAGCCCTGCCGAGCCTCCTGGAGAACCTGAAAATGAAGGCCCGGCAATTCACCGGTATGTCCTGCGCGATGCACGCTCGAATGCGTACGAACGGAGTATAATGGGAGGCATAATGGATCAAGGCGAACCACCGGAAGAGATACGAGACCGGGAGGAACGGGGGGGCCAGGAGGAACGAAAGTCGCAGCGTAAGTTGACTTTTGACCAGGCGTTCCAGGGCGCAAAAACCTTTTCCGAGAAATACGTTGAGCGCGGCCCCTACGAATTTTTCCCCGAGGCGGAAGTGGTGGAGGTGGTGCAGCGGGGGCTGGCCGAAAACCAGATCAGCCACGGCTACCGTTATTGCCCTTGAATGCCCCTCAGTGGCGACCCGGTGGAGGATCGCAAGAAGATTTGCCCCTGCGACCGTCACCACGAAGACATCCAGCGGGACGGGTTCTGCATTTGAATGTTCTTCGTGAGCGAAGAGTTTCTTCGCAAGTATGAACAGGGCGAGGACTTTGCCCAGACGATTGATGAGGCGGTAAAGCCCGGCGAGGGCCTTTTCGACCAGGATTACCAGTCTAAAGCTGACTTCAAAGAACGGGGGCGGCCGGCGGAACCGGCCGCCGAGGCCCCGCCGGAAACCTGACCCAGCGCCAGGCAAACGATCCGGGCAACGGGTTCCGTTTACAATTAGTGTTTACCCCGTAATTAAGAAGCGGCAACTGCACCCTGAAAGTAAACGGCTCCGGGCCCAGGCGCCGGCAAGGAGAATTGGAGGGAGAGGCGTAACTATGGATATAACGGTATTTACTTCGGCGGGGTGAGGCCCCTGCCATATGGTGAAAGTGTATCTTTCACGCAAGGGCATTGCCTTTACCGAGCGGAACGTATCCGAGGATGACGCGGCCCGGGAGGCGCTCCTGGCCATGGGCTTGCGGAGCACTCCGGTTACCGTCATCGGCGACCAGAACGTGGTGGGCTACAGCCCTCCCAAGCTGGAGGCCGCGCTGAAGGCCGCCGGCGCTTAATTCTTCCCCTTAACCGGCCCTTTGGCCGGAAGGTCGCCCGGAGCAGTCGGGCGGTCGCGTTGGCTTTATCCCCGGTCGCCTTGCCCCGGCTAGTAGTATTCTGGTCTCGGGAACTGCTCCAGCACCGGCTGGACCAGTCCGCGGTAAATTTGCTGGCGGTCCTTGAAGCGGAAAAGCAGCCACCGGAACAAGGTCGGGGAGCCGCGCGCCTTCAGCTCCCAGGTCAGCGTCCACCGGGTGCCGTTTCCCGACGCCTCAAAGGTGTCCGTCCGGTCCGACCAGGTGGATTCCAGCGCCTGCATCACCCGGCGATGCGGCGGGTCAAAATGGCACCGCCACCGGTTGGCCGCCTCCGTGGTATCCTGAAAAGTATAGCAATTCCCCTCTTGAGCCAGCAGCCGGCCGTACTTCTCCTCCAGCAACCGGTGGTCCGGTTCGCCTACGGCCGGGAAGGCGGTTACGTAACTGAAAACCTGCGCCGGACTGCCCGGTACGTAAGCCTCGATCTGGAGAACGGGCCGGAGAAGGGACATAACATCCTCAACGACCGCCCCGGCAACGACCGCCCCGGATGCCGGGGTAGCCGGCTACCGGAACTGTTGCTATTGCGTCCGGGCGCGGATTTTTGCCTGCCGGGTTTTCCGGTTCCCCTCGCTCCAGGGATACTTGAACGGCTGGCTAAACTCCGGCATTTTGCCGTCATTCCGGCGGACGGCGGCGTAAAGCCGGGGTTTAGTTTTCCGGCGCTCACTCATCAGTTATCCCCGGAAATAGGGTATCACCTGCCGGGCAACGATTTCCATTTGCCGGTACATTCCGGCCGCATCGGGAGACAGGAAGCCAAACATAAAGTCCCGCACCCCGGCGTCGATCCGGTCTTCGATGGCCTTGATACAGTCCGGCGGGGCGCCGGTAATGCACAGGGCCTGGGCAATGTCCTCGGCGCTCCGCTCCGGCGTTACGTACCGCTGGCCCACGTGGGCTACGGCCATTGCCAGCGCCTCTCCGGCGTCGGCGGCAACGGCCGTGGGCTGGTTCAGGCCCCAGTGGAATCCGGTCAAGTCCCGGCCGGCGTCGGCGGCCATTTGCCGGAGGGTTTCGTTGGTGGCTTTCAGGCGGCGTACCGTGAAGAGGTAGGGATACCAGCCGTCGCCGTACCGGGCCGCCCGCCGCATGGCCGCTTCACTGCGTCCGGCTACCCAGACCGGTGGATGGGGCTGCTGCTGCGGACGGGGAAGCAGGGTTACATCCTCAAAGTTGAAAAACCGGCCGCGATGACTGACCCGCTCCTCAGTCCACAGCCGCTGCATTACCTCCAGCATCTCATCGGTGCGCCGCCCCCGGGTCCGCGCCGGAATGCCCAGGGCGTCAAACTCGACCTGCGTTCCCCGCTGTCCACTGACGCCGATACCGAAATCCAGCCGCCCCCTGGAAACGATGTCGAGGGAGGTTACCAGCTTGGACAGCATAACCGGGTGATAGAGGGGGGCAATGACGATACCGGTCATCACCCTGATCTGGCGGGTGGCCCCGGCGGCGGCCGCCATCAGTGGAATGTTCAGCAGCGTTGGACGCGGGGGGTTGCCGTCCATCACGTGTTCGCCGGTAGTGATGCGGTCAAAGCCCAATGCCTCGGCTTTCTGCGCGAACTCCACCACGTCCCAGTATTCCTCAACGGAGAAGTTGCAGCCGAAGGTAACCTGCGGTGTGGTCATGGCGACTCCTTAACTGGCGGGGTCCCGGCGCCCGGGGACGACAGCTACCGCCGCCTGCTGCTGGCTCGCGCCTACCAGCGGGGTCCCGGCGCCCGGGGTCGGTCGGACGGAACGGCGACGCTACAGCGTATCCCAGCGTATCGGGGGTATTGTAGAGGAGCCGGTTAATGCCGGCAATGGCCTGGCGGCCCGGGCAATCCCGTTTTGCCGGTGCGGGAATAATGCGCTAAACCCGGCGCAGCGACAACTTCCAGGTTCCGGCTTCCAGATTTCGGCTTTCGGGTCCCGGTTTCCGGGCCGGGGGCGTCCCAGCCGGGATAGCTCTGGTCCGGGGTAGTTCCCGGCCGGGGCTTTCTCCGGGGGAGCGGGCTAACGGGAGCGGGCCAACGCTACTGCCGCGACTACGCTGCAGGGCGTTGACTGGCGAGTCAAGACGCTTCCCTGACCACCTCGGTATCGGGCCGGAAGGCGGCCCAGGCGAACCAGAAGTGGTTGGCGTGAACCAGCGGAGTTAGTTGTTTCCCGGAGAGCGGGCCGGCGGTCGCCTGACCCAGGATGTTCCACCGGCTGCCCGTCTCCGCATCGATGAACCCGGCGAACTCGTCCCCGGCAGTGCGGAAGGTCAGCAATTGCCCATCCAGTTCCCGGGCGAAGACGCCGGTTGCGCCCACCTCTCTGGAGGCTCCAATGTACGGGCCGTCCAACGCGGAACGGGCGCCGGGCTTGAAAAATACCGCCAGATCCCGTCCGCCTACCGAATGGTGAACTACGCCTTTGGTTTCCAGGAAGGAGAAGGGAAAGGCCGCCGCCGCCTCGCCCACGGTCAGGGCCGCCACCCGCTCCGTGGGGGGCAGCCGGTCATCTTCGCGTCCAAAGAAGAGGAAGGGAGACTGGCCCACCTGGTCGTAACCAACGTAAGGGTTTCGCCCGTAATCCCGGGAGAAGCCGGTGTCCCGGGACAGCACGGCGGCGTCGGGATAGCTGGCCTTGAAATCCTCCCAGGCGACGATGGTTGCCGGCAACAGGGCCAACCGCTTGCCGGTCAGCTCGCCCACAATCGCCTCCCCGGTTAGCTGCTGCCACCAGGACTCGGTTTGCCGGTCCCACATAATCAGGTCGCTGTTCCGCAGGTTGCCGGACACCCCGAAGTCATAAACCTCGCCCTCCAGCCGCCGGTCAAAAACAATGGCCGAATTGCAGAGCGGGCAGAAGGTGGCAACCACCGGAACGCCGCCCACCGTGTCGTTGGCGATTTCGTGCCAGGTGAGAATCTGGAGCGGATAGGCTTTGGCCTCTCCGTTCAATTCGAAGGCGATGACCGGTTCCTGGGCCTCCAGCCAGCCGTCCGCCTGCTCGACGGTGGTGAAATTTGGTTGGTCCAGGGGTGGAATCCCGTCCCGGGGCACGCCGCCGGAGAATATCTCGGTGTAAGGCACGCTGCGCTGGCTGAAGTCCGTTTTCCAATCGCCGCGGTAAATTCCGGCGGTACGCAACTCCCGTTCCCAATCGGCCGGGGGCTGAGTCGGCGCCCGGGTAGGCGTCGGTATAGCACTGGTGGCCCCTTCCGGGCTCGCGGTGGCGTCAAGAGCCGGGCCGGGCGCAGGGGGCGGAGACGTTGCCGGCGCGCCGGTTGGAACGGCCGGCGGGGTACGGGCCACGACCGGGGCCGGCGGGGGCGATTCTGCTCCCGGCGTCTCCGGCAGTGTTTCCGGCAGCGTCTCCGGCAGTGTCTCTGTAAGCGTCGCCGCCGGTTCGGGGGGCGGATCCCCCTCCGCCGGCGTTGCGCTGGTCCCGCAGGCGAGGCCGGCAGCTATGGCCGCGGCCATAACCACGCCAACCAGGCCAACTAGTCCGGTCAACCCGGCCGGCAAGTTGCGTCTAAATCCGGTTCGCATCGCTTCAGCTCCATATAGGTCCATTATAGATTATAGATTCCCCTACCCTGCGCTACAGTCTTACGAAAACCGGGCGCCGTTGGATTGACCCGCCGGCGGTAGAGGCGTTCGCTGCCGGTCAGCCTACGTTGGCCGGCGGTTTCCGTCAAGCCGGCGGGGTAAGTCAAAGTGGCGGAAGGCGCCGGAGGTCAGGCGCTGTAGGTCGGTCGATGTTGCTCCGTGCGGTATCCCGGCCGCCCAATTTCGGGTAGAATAGGCTACCGCAATTGACTCGCGCTATCGCCGTCCGGCCCCGCGCTGTAGCCGGCCGGGGCCGCCGCCGGCGGGAGGGGGATATATGGTTATGGAGAACCCGGAGGCTTTACTGGTGGATGAAGCGGCTTTGTTCCGTACGGTGGAGGCGCTGAAGGCCCGTAACATCGAGGCGATAGTAGCCGAGAACGCCGCCGCCGCCAGGGAAAAGTTGATTGGTCTGATTCCCGACGGGGCGGAAGTTTTCAAGAGCACCTCGGAGACCCTGGATACCATCGGCTACTCCGACTACATTCGCCAGACCGACCGCTATAAAAAGCTCCACCTGGAACTTGCGGCGGAACCGGACCGGGATCGGCAGCGGGAATTGCGCCGGCTGGCCAGCGTCGCCGAGTATTACGTCGGCAGCGTCCACGCCATCGCCGAGACCGGGGAGGTGATAATCGCCAGCGGGTCGGGCAGCCAGTTGGGGGCCTACGTTTACGGGGCCAAACGGGTTATCTGGGTGGCCGGCGTCCAGAAGATTTGCCCCACGCTCGCCGACGCCCTCGCCCGGGTACGGGGATTTTCCGTAGAACGGCACCACCGGTGGGCCGAGGAAAACGGTAGGACGGCCGGGCCGATGGGCAAGCTGCTGATCTTTGAAAACGAACAAACCCCGGATCGGGTACGGTTAGTGTTGATTAAGGAATCGGTTGGCTGGTAAGCGCAGCGGCCCCGGCCCCGGCCCCGGCGCTGGTATCCGGGGGCGAAACAGGAATCGCCTGGATGGGGTAAGAGAGTCGGAGCGCCGGAAGTTGACCGGCGCGCCGGGGTCAATTACCATAGGCCCTAGCCGGGGTCAGCCAGGGGCCTGACTGGGCTAGCCTGACTGGACTGACTGGGGGTCTAAAAATTGGGCCTAACCTGGCCGAGAAGGAGTGGGAGTATGGCGACGACTCAGGACAAACTTTTTGACGTGGGCGGGGTTACTATGCCCCGGCCCTTCAAGATCCGGCGGCTGGGCCATTTTGGATTTAACGTTAATGATATGGCCGCCGGCCTGCGTTTTTATAAAGACCTGCTGGGGTTCAAGATTTCGGACCACCTGAACTTCAAGGGCAACCCGCAGCGGGCCGAAATTTTGCGGGATGTGCCGGATGAGGACTGCCTGGGCGCATTTATGCACCACGGCGGCGACCATCATTCCTTCGTCCTCTTCCCCAAGCAAGCCCTGGATGTGCTGGGGCGTGGCGGCGAGCATAACGGTGAGGGCGACGTTACCATTAACCAGATTACCTGGCAGACCGGCTCCCTGGCTGAGGTCGTCAACGGGCACCATTACTTCGCGGATCTGGGCGTTCCCATTCGCCGCACCGGGCGAGATATGCCGGGCAGCAACTGGCATACCTACGTCTGGGACCCGGACGACAACATTAACGAGCTTTACTACGGCATCGAGCAAATCGGCTGGCTGGGGCGCAGCAAGCCCCGCCCGATGCACTACCGGGGTTTCTCCGAAATCCCCAGTCTGCCCCAGATGTCGGAAGAGGCCGAGGTGGAGGAGGCGCTGGAGCAGGGCATTGAGATTTTCTCGGGCGCCCGCGACCGGGAATCCCGGCCGGCCGTCTATGATGTGGAGGGGATACTCCTGCCCCGTCCCTTCAAGATTACCAAGGTTGGCCCGGTGAACCTCTTCGTGAAAGACCTGGACGCGGCCCTCAGCTTCTACACCGACCGGTTGGGGTTTGTCTTTACCGAGGAGGCCAGCTACCAGGGCCACCGGGCCGTGTTCCTCCGCAACGGCAACGAGCATCACAGCCTGGGTCTGTTCCCCAAGGCGCTGCGGGCCGAACTGGGTTGCAGTCCCCATACCTCCTGCCTGTCCTTTGGGGTAGAGGTGGGTAGCTACCGGCAGCTGCGGAATGCGGTGGCTTTCCTGAAAGAACACGGGGTTACTTTCAAGGAAATCCCAGCGGAACTGCATCCGGGAATTGACTACGCCGCCTTCGCTCAAGACCCGGACGGCCACTTGATTCAGCTCTATTACTACATGGAGCAGTTGGGTTGGGAAGGTCAACCCCGGCCCAGGGAAATGCGCCGCCCGGTCAGGGGTAATGGTGGCGGCGACGAATGGCCGGAAACCCTGGATGCCCTGTCCGACACCTATGTTGACCAGGTATTTCAGGGGCCGCTGGGTTAGGTAGGATTTGACCGGCTCCACAAACCGGGCGACAAACCGAGTGTCTGCTGCACTGAACCGCCCACCGGCCGTCCGATGGGCGGTTCAGTCGGCCAGCGCTGGAATACCCGCCACCGACTGGGGTAGGCGCTGCCTGGACGCGGCGGCGGCCGAGGCCCTGAAAGCGGCGGGGCGGCGCGCCCGCCTGGAGCGGGCGGGCGGCGATGGTGGTTAGGCGGATGGGCGCCCTGCTCGCCGTCGGCGCGTTGCTGCTGGCCCTGGGCTATGTCGCCTATGCGGACGTCCGGGCCGAGCCGGACACGCCGCCGCCGCCGACACGCCGGCCGGGCGAGGGTTGTGAGTGGTGGCGTAGCGCCGCCGGACGGCTGGAGGCTAAAGCACAAGTGGCGCGGCTGGAGGCCCTGTACCAGGGGCGGCCCGCCGATGATATTCCCACCTACCCTGGCCTCTCCCTGTACGTCCAACTGGCCTGCTGGGAGCGGCAAGGGCTGCTGGACGCCCCCGCCCCGCGGGTGCTGGAGGTTAGACGATGACTACCCGGCTGACCGATGTACGGGAGGCTATCGACGCCCTCGCCGGCGGGCGACTGCCCCTGGCCTATACCCCCCTGGCCTATACCATAGATGCCATCGACCCCAACCGGGGCGCCGCCCCGGCGGTTCCGGGGTTGGGAAGGTCAACCCCGGCCCGGGGAAATGCGCCGCCCGGTCAGGGGCAATGGGGGCGGCGACGGATGGCCGGAAACCCTGGATGCCCTGTCCGATACCTACGTTGACCAGGTATTTCAGGGGCCGCTGGGTTAGGTAGGATTTGACCGGCTCCATAAACCGGGCGACAAACCGGGTGTCTGCTGCACTGAACCGCCCACCGGCCGTCCGATGGGCGGTTCGGCCGGCCAGCGTTGGAATACCCGCCGGGGCCCGGAACTCGCCACAACGCCGGGCCGCCGGGGTATGGGTGAACCGTACTATATCGGCCCGCAAGAGGACCAGCGGGATAGGCCCGCAAAACGACCATCGGGCGGCGGGAAGCTAAAACTCCACGTTCCGAGGAGTCCGGGGAAAGGGGATTACGTCCCGGATGTTCTGCATTCCGGTGGCGAACTGGACGGTGCGCTCGAAGCCCAACCCGAAGCCGGCGTGCGGCGCGGTTCCGTAGCGGCGCAGGTCCAGATACCACCAGTAGTTGGCGGGGTTCAGCCCGGCCTGTTGCATCCGTTCTAGCAGGATGTCCTGCCGTTCCTCCCGTTGGCTGCCGCCGATGATTTCACCGATGCGCGGCACCAGCACGTCCATCGCCCGCACCGTCTCCCCGTCATCGTTCAGTCGCATATAAAAAGCCTTGATGTCCCTGGGGTAGTCCGTAACCACCACCGGCTTGCCCACCCGCTTTTCGGTGATATAGCGTTCGTGTTCCGATTGCAGGTCCAGGCCCCAGGCCACCGGAAACTCAAAGGTTTCGCCGGAGCTTTCCAGCAACCTTACCGCCTCGGTATAGGTGAGCCGCTCGAAGCTGGAGTTAATGATGCCCTCCAGGGTAGCGATGGCCGACCGGTCGTACCACTGGTTGAAGAAGGCCAGATCCTCCGGGCAGTGTTCCAGCGCATAGCTGAAAATATACTTCAAAAAATCCTCGGCGAGTTCCGCCAGCCCGTCGAGGTCGCAAAAGGCCACCTCCGGCTCCACCATCCAGAACTCAGCCAGGTGGCGGGAGGTGTTGGAGTTCTCGGCGCGGAAGGTGGGGCCAAAGGTATAGACGGCGGAGAGGGCCAGGGCAAAGATTTCCGCCTCCAACTGGCCGCTGACCGTCAAGTAAGTGGGCCGGCCGAAGAAATCCTCGGCCTCGTCCACCGCGCCGTCCCGCCGGGGCGGGTTCTCCAGGTCCAGGGTGGTAACCCGGAACATGGAGCCGGCTCCCTCGGCGTCGCTGGCGGTTATCATCGGCGTCTGGATATACTGAAAACCGCGCTCCTGAAAGAAGCGGTGAATGGCATAGGCCATAGCGTTGCGGACCCGGGCCATGGCGCCGAAGGTATTGGTGCGGGGCCGCAGGTGGGCAATCTCCCGCAGGAACTCCAGGGTGTGGCGCTTTTTCTGAAGGGGGTACTCCTCCGACTCGGCCGGCCCCAGCAGTTGCACTTCCCGGGCGTTGACTTCGTACTGCTGCCCCCGGCCCCGGGACTCCACCAGTTCCCCGGTTACGCTGACGCTGCATCCGGTAGTGAGGGATTCGGCCAGGGCATAATAGGGCGAAGACCGCTCCACCACCACCTGGAGGTCTTTAAGGGTAGAGCCGTCGCTTAGCTGGATGAAGGAAACCGCGCCGGAGGAACGGCAGGTCTTGACCCAGCCCTGCACCAACACCTGACCGCCGGCTGCTTCCCGGTTCAGGATGTCCTTGACTCTGCTGCGCTGCATCGTTTCTATCCCTCCCTCGATGCCCCTCGCCGGCTCCGGTTGCCCCGATTTTAGCACCGGCCGGCGGGAAAGGGAAACCATAAATCCCACTTGATACTACTAGGGCGTGTTGACATTTCAGCGTAGCCAGATGAGGGCGGCAACGAACAATAGTGAGATGCTCCGGGTCCGGGTCCTCGGCCAAACATTGGTGCAGGTCGGCCCAGATGCCACGGTCGCACTACGGGCCGAAGCGCTTGAAAACGGGGTTCCAGTTGCCGTAGGCTGCGGGCAACAACCGCCATTGGGCGCCGGAGCGGGTAGTCCAGAGGACGGAGGTGACGAAATGCTGGCAATCGGCTTCGCGCCCGACATAAAGGTCGGAACGGCGGCGCAGGGAGGCGAGGATCCTGTCCCATTGGTACGGTGTCAATTCTAATTCTGCCATATTGCCACTATACCAAAATGTCAACACGCCCTGGGCAATGAGTCAGGGCTATTCCGCCTCTTCACGCTGCATCAGCATCACTTGGTCCAGCATAATGTGTCCCCAGCTGCCGAGTTCGTCGTCAAAAAGCTCCAGTTGCAGACGCTTTCCGACCACCGCGTCCATCGGGTAGCTGACCGGTGTGAAACGCTCGCTATCACGGCCGCGCCAGACCGCGGCTTCTTTGGTCAGGAACCAGGAGACCGCCGCCAACCAGCCCAGCAGCCCCAGCCAGGGCAGATAGGTCAGGAGCGCCGCAAAAGCGGGTTTGGCCCCTCGACCGATTTCCGTCATCCGCATACGGGAACTGCTACTCACCAAACCGGATTTCCCCCTCCCAAAGGCGATGCGAGCCGTCACTCGTCGGTATGTACTGGCCGGTGCGGATGGCGGTGAGGCCGTATTCCGGCAGCGGGACTTGCGCCAGACACACCCCGTCGAATAGCGCGCCATAACGGCGAAAGGGGAAGTCGAGATTGTCAAAGCCATACTGCTGGCGATGCTTGGGCAAATCACTCTCGTTCACCGGGGCCAGGTGCAGGAAGAATTTGGCGTCAACGTCATCCGGTCGGCACGGTTCCTTGACATAGACGAGGCGGTTTTCGATGATATACAGGTCGAAATCGGCGTGGATGGACGGCTGGTTGCCGCCGAGCAGGCTTGCGACGTACTCCCGCGTCAGCACAGTTTCCACCTTCAAGTCGCGCCCGGCGAAACTTGCGGCAACCCAATCCTGGAGGGCAAAGTCAAAGGGCATCCACAGGCCTGGGCCGACCGCCACGGCGTGCATCCCGCGTTCAAGGGCCTGGTCGGCGCTGGAAGCCGCCGGGTACACCGTAAAGTTGACGCCCCGCTGCCTCAGGTAGCCCGGCGGCGCCCGGCGGTCGTGAGCGATTACGCGCTGGTGATTGGGCTTGGTGACCGGGTGGCGCGCCACCGTTTTATCGGTCAATCCAAAGGTGTCTATGACTTTGAGGTCCGGCAGATAATAAAACTGGATGCCAACTGTGGTGTCGGCCATCAGCGCATCAGCGGGAATCACCCCTCGCTCCATATTCTCGTATGGTTTCCATCGGCGCAATTGTTGGTTAGCGAACTCGCGGTGTTCGGCGAAGGGCGAGGCGACGGACTGCGCCGCCATCAAGCGGCGCAGATCATTGGAGACGGCGGCCAATGCCGACATCCCCGGCGCGGCCAGCAGCCACCCGGCGTTTTCAGCATTGAGCTCGATGTGCAACTTCAGAACGCGCTCGTCAATCCTGTTACCCTCGAACAGCAGGGCGGCCTGCATTGCGCTGGCGTAGAAAACGACCGGGAGGAACAGGATTACCGCCCAAACCCGCACTCCCGGCAGTAAAACTGGGGGGGGGGGGGGTAAACTGACGCAGCCAAGCCGCAAGCCACGCGCCCAGCCGGACGATGCCCGCCGCCGCCGGCAGCGCCAGCAAGGGCCAGTAGAAATCCAGCGGGCGATACTCAAAGTGGTCGCCGCCAATGCGCAGCACGTAGGCCAGGTGAACGCCGATTAGCAGCAGAATCAGCGCAAAAGTCCCGTCGCGGAACTGTCGCCACCGCTGCCGCAGGGCCACCCAGGCCAGGGGAAGCAGCAGGTACAGCCCGGTCTCCAGCGCCGCCGCCCACAGGTAGCGGAAACCCGACTCGTACCAGGGGCGGACGTGCTTGGCGTAGTAGGTGTTGGGCAGCCACTCGCCATAGTAGGCATAGCGGAACAGGAAATGGGCCGCCACCAGCAGGATGCAGGGCGCAATCAGGTACGCCAGTTCCCGCCAGTCCAGCCGTAGCCGGCCGGCGTCGGCCCAGCGCTGCCCGACGAACCAGCCGAAGCAGAGGGCGGCCAGCAGCGGCCCCTCCGGGCGAGTCAGGGCCGCGGCGGCCAGGCTCAGCGAGGCGGCCAGCAGCCCCCAGCGGTTGCTGCGGTACAGGCTCAGGCAGACGACGGCCAGGACGATGCAGCAGGTGAACTGCCGGGTCTCCAGGCCGCCGCCGGAAGTCCACACGGCAAAGGTGGCGCTGCTGCACACCAGCCCCAGCGCCATCCAGCCGGTCAGTCCCCGGTGGGGCAGCGCGGGCAGGCGGTAAATCCACCACAGCATTGCGCCGATGGTTCCGGCGGTGCAGGCCACCGAGAGCCACGGCGCCGCCACCTCCGGGGGAATGCCCAGGACCCGCCAGATGGCGGCCAGTTCCATTACCCACAGGAAGTTGGAGTAACCCTCGACCCGCTCGCCGGGGTTGAACACCAGCCCGTGCCCTTCCAGCAGGTTGCGGACATAGCGGAAGCTGATGAAGGCGTCATCGGTCAGGAACCAAGAGACCGCCGCCAACCAGCCCAGCAGCCCCAGCCAGGGCAGGTAGGTCAGGAGCGCCGCAAAAGCGGGTTTCGACTTTCCGGCTCTATCCGCCATCCGCATACGGGAACTGCGTGGAAAAGCAGATTGCCGACTTGAGCGAGACGCTATCCGCCATCCGCATACGGGAACTGCTACTCATCAAGGCGGATTTCCCCTTCCCAAGTCCGTCCCTCGCCCGGAATGTACTGCCCGGTCCTGATTTCGGCGATGCCGTATTCCGGCAACGGAACTTCCGCGAAGCATATCCCGGTGGTTATCATGCCATGATGGTAAAAGTTAGAGTCGAGGTTGTCGAAACCGTACTGCTTGCGATAGCCGGGCAGGTCGTTCGCGTCAACCGGGTCCAGGTGCAGGAAGAACCCAGCTCTAGCATCTCCCTCTCCACACTGTTCCTTAACATAGACGAGGCGGTTCTCAATGAGGTACACGTCGAAATTGGAGCGGATTGCCGGTTCGCGGTCAGCGACCGAGCTTGCCAGGTAATCGCTGGCCGTGGTGGTCTCAACCCGAACCGGATGCGTGGCGCCGTGGGGCATCACAAGCGCGGCTACGCATAACCCTGTTTGCCTTCGCACCCAAGATTTGGCTACAGTTTCATCCCTTGGGCCGGCCCACGACCATACCACTAATTCGTCCGGCGCACAATTTCTGGCGAACGCTTGCGCTATCTGCCCGTCCACAATCAGCCCGACGCCATCCGCTTGATAGTCGAAATGCGGCGCCATCCTTTCCCAAAACTCGGCAGTGGCCCCAATATCTTCAACCGGCTCAACGGCCCAGAGTTGGAACGCTGTTATATACTTCGTGCTGCTCCGGTAGAAGTATGGCCCCTCATACAGCGTGTTATCGAAGTTGCGACTGATCCGCCAAGTATTGGCGTAGTGGGTTGTACCGAACTTTTGATGCAGAGTTTGGGCATAATCGTCCAGACCATAAACTCCACCCCCATACACCCGGAGGGGGATATATTGGCGCAAAAAGTCATAGTTATTCACCAGTCCGTCCAAGTTCACTACCGGAAAGTCTGAAAAGTACCCTACAGTGCCAGCATCCCATGACCCGACTACGGCGCTGTCGGGAAGTATGCGGTTCATAACCAGAGTTCCTTCGTAAGTTGCCAATATCCACTCACCAGTACTGCCTTTCTTCCCGTCAACATAGTCAACCGGATTAGTGAAATCCGTCCTTACGAGCAGGATAACCGCGCCGACAATGACAATGCCCACGCTCAAAACGTTGGCCGCATACTGCGACCTCGGCGTGATGAAACGCCGGATGAAGTATATGGCTACGTAGCAGGCGATTGGAACAATCAAGGCTATCATCAGGTATGCCGGAACGAAATACCAGGAAAAGCCTGCCCATGTTGGGTAAAGGGTAAAAACGGTCTGCCCGAACTTTGCCAAGTGCCCCGCCGCCAAGCTGAAAGGCGCCACCAGAAAGAACAGCAGCAGCCAGTCCTCCCGGCGGCGGGAATGGCGAACAAACCACCAGACCAGCGGAAGGCAAATGCAGAATCCCAGGGACATCAGCAGAATCTTGTAATTGAAAGCGTCAATTTGCAGCACGTCCAAGAGGTTCTGGGCGAAGCTGTATCCGCCTTCCCCTTCCCAGCGGAACTGCGACCACGCCTGCTTGGTCGCGCCGCTCACCGGCACGATGCCGCCAAAGACCAGCCCGTTATAGGCGAAGTAGACCAACAGCCCCGCAACTGCGCCAATTATTGGAACATATATTCGGGGGGGGGGGGGGGGGGTAAATCGTATTATCGTTTTCAGGGACGCGCCGGGTATCCGCTCCTGCCTCGACCACTCGATAAGGCACAGCGCAACGGTGGCGGCCAGCGATATGGCGATGTACTCCAAACGCACCCAAGGCAGGGCAAAGACGATGGCGGCCAGCGGCCACCGCCACCGCACCGGGTTCCGGGCATACAACATCAAAGCCAAGAAGAACAGCCCCAGCATAAACAAAGCCGCCGCCGCTTCCAATCCAAGAAACAAGGCGCGGTATTGGTAGAGGGTCGGCAGTGCGGCGAACAGCAGCAGCCAAGGCAAACGCGCCAACCATGCAGCTATAACTACCAGCGCAACGCCGCCGGCAATGAGCATAATCTCGAATGCCTTGATGCCGAACAGCGCGGCTTCCTTGTCAAATACCCAGTAGAACGGCGTAATCAGCAGCAGCCAGACCGGGTGGTAACCGTTAGTCTGCGTAATGCCGCCGTCGAAGGTGGAAAACTTGCCATCGGCCAAGTGGTAAGCTATCTGGAAGTAGTAGAAAGAATCATCGGTATTCGCGCCAAGGACATCAATGAGGTCGAAGTTCGCCAGCATATACCAGGCAAACCCGGCGCCGTAGGCCAGGATGCCAGCGAGAAACAGGACGAACAGGGCGGTGCGCAGCCGCGGGGGAGGAATTACCCTTCCCCCGGTGCATACGTTCGATAGCACACCGAGCAGGGCGGGCCAAGGGTTATTCGGCCTGGTCACGGGGCTTTCCCATTTCTACTGGAGCGCAGCAACCAAGGAATCTCCACCTTGTGCCTGAGTAAGGACATAGGGCCAGCCCGTCGTCACGGCGTTCTGGCCGGCATTCACCGCCCCGATAGTCCCACCCCACCCACAGGACAGCCTGGCCAGTTGGGACCGACTAAGGGGAGGCAAATGCGTTTCAATCACCTGCCGCATCTGGTAGGCCTTCCTGAGAAGGCGCAGGGGACACAACCGGTATCCAGTTTCAAGACTACAACCAAGATACCAGGATTCCATGCGCTTTCCAAGTCCTGGGCCGGTTTCAGATTATGCCTACCCCTGGGGGGAACTGGCCAGCGGGTACAGAATGGGCGTAATCGCGTCTATCCCTGTTCAGGTCGGGCGGGTTGGTGCAGGTCGAAAATCCGGCGGTGCGCCTCTTTGGGTGAATGCCCGGCAATGCGCGGGTTCCAGCGGGGAGGAGGTCGTGGACCGACCGGATGACGCCAGGGAAGGGGAGATTGACCCGCCGCTCGAACCCCGACACACGATGTCTGAGCAGCACCACCAGCTGGCTCTGTGTGCTCATGCTGCCCTCCGGGATTCGGCCTCTTGGCCGGTTTTTTTCACACCCGTAGGGTAGCTTTATTTCCTCTGCCTAAAAACTGGCGTGCCCCCTCGCCGTATTCCGCTGGAGTTCCGGTTCCCTACATTGCCTGCTTCACTGCCCGATTAAGAATCAGGAACGGCGGGTTTTGCGGTCAACGTAATCTGGCGCTACACTAGAACTTACGCTTGGATACTGTACAGGTTCAATCAAGCCGGTGCCAAAGGCGAGGAGAGTATGTCAAAGGAAACGAAGCATAGCAGTCGGAAGCGTAAGGAATCCCGCTCCGTCTTCCTGTCTTTCGAGTTTGAAAAGGACGCCGGACGTCGGAGCGCTTTCACCAGTCAAGCAAGGGAGCATTGCGAATTCACCCTTAAGGACAAGTCCCTCCCGGCAGCGGAGCACGACAATAAGTGGCGTAGGGATGTTAAGGAGAGGATGAAAGTTTCCGACGTCGTTATCGTGCTCCTGGGACCCGACACCCAAAACGCGCCGGGAGTAAAGGACGAACTGAGTCTGGCTGGTGAGGTGGAGTGTCCGGTAGTCCAACTGATGCCGCAGTGCCAGAATTACGGGCTGGTGGGCAAGTACCGGGCTGTCTGTAGATACAAATGGACAGTCATCAACCAAATGCTGCGGGACCCCGGAACTTTCGCGAAATCGCCGGCGAACCGCGGCAAGTAACGATTGGGCATTCCTGCCGGTAACGGTCCTGTGGGCATGGTCAGGTCAGATCCCAAGTCGAGCTTATGGCTATCAGAACGCCTACACTGGCAGGAATTGGAGACTGAGGAAGGCCCCCCAGCGCTTCAGATAGTAGGCAGCACGTGCTCCATCACCAGGATCAGCCAATGAGGTGGGCAGTCGGTTCTGCCACGTTACTGAAACCATAGACCAAAGAATAAATTGAATAGGCTACGATCCCAACAAACAGTGTCAAGATCAGGAGGGGCACAAATCGCTCAATTCGGGTCAGCTGGAGGTACTTTGCTGGCCCCTCCGCTGGCCGCAGGTAAGCCCATTCCTTCGTGTATCCAGCATAGGGCAAATGGGATTCCATCTCGTTGATAACGCGGTATTTGGCGGAGTTCAGTGCACGGTAGGAACCAAGGTTGATGTACCAAATTGCGGACAGAGCGGCGCCGAGCAATCCCGCTACCAGCAAAGCAATGTCCCAACTGCTACCGGATGCGCCTAGTCTTCCCATCACAACTAACAGTGCTACGATTGTGGACACTAATCCTGCGTAGAAGCGGTTTGAGTGGTCCCGACGCTGACCGATGCGGTCGGCCATTTCTATGTAGAGCTTGTACTGCTCCAGCAAATGGGTTTGGTAGTTCTCGCCGTAGTCTTCGGGCTTCATCTTTCGTACAGCGCGGCGGTTTCCGTCATATAACTCATAGCAAAGGCCGTGCTATCCGGCGCTTGGTGGCAGCAGCTTGCACAGCATCACAACTTCCCGCAGCAGCTAAAAGTGAGAACCCCAAGACTACTGCAACGGCCATTACGGAACTCACATGATTTCCCCGCCTGATGGGTACATCACCCGAGTTCACGGATCGCCTGGACAATACTTTCAGTGTTCCAGTGGACAATTTTGTCAGCGGCTTTCCGGACCGGTCGAGAGATAACCTCGTTGCCGCGCGGCCTGATGGCAATGATGGGCTTTGGGTGTTGGAATCCCTTCTGGACCAAATCGATCTCGATGTTGATCCATTTACTATAATGTGGCATATATTCCGGCCATGATCAATACCACATGACAAGGTTGCATTTGGTCTCGAATGGCCTGCCGAAGTTGAGCGTCGTTAGCCGCGTCATGGATCGGGCCATCCTTAGAAACGGAATAATCCCTGAACGCGAAATGCCGGCGTGCTCGGAGAAGGTTGCAGAGCCGAGCATAATGGTCGCCGTACCGCCATGAATGGCTGATGAACAAATTGTAGGTCTTCATGAATTCTCCCCGAGGTGGATAAGTCGCTGGTACTTGCTGAGCGCTGCTTCAGGGGTTGAGGGATGTATCATGCCGGGCTTCCCGGGGAAGTCGTGCCGGAAGGAAGAAACCGATTCCCCAGCTCAGGTGCATTGCCGCCAGCACTGCCGGGAGGAGGACGGCAGACGACTTGCGGTGGCGCCGCCCGATGGACGCCACTGTCAGCAGCAGGGCGGCGAGGTACAGGAGCGGCAGCGCCACCGCCCACCAGAAGGCCCCGGAGACGGCCAGACCAACCGAGGCGGCCAGGCCCAGCACCAACATGGGGACGCCCAGGTGCCGGGGCCTTAGTGACCTCGGATGCAGCATCAGCATCGTTGACTTCCACCGGCCATAGTTGAAGTACTGGCGCACCAGTGACGCCATACTGCTGCGGGGGCGGTATTCGGCGGCAAGCTCCGGATCGAACCAGACCTTTCCCCCGCGCCGACGTAGACGCCAGTTGAGTTCGTAGTCCTCATTACGAATCAAGCTGTTATTGAATCCGCCCACGGCTTCCAGTGTGTCGCGGCGCCAGGCGCCGAGGTAAACCGTGTCGGTTGGCCCCGGGGCGCTTCCCATCCGGTAGTGGGCGCCTCCCGATCCCAGCAGCGAGTTCATCGCCAACGCCGCCGCCTTCTCGAAGAACGTCGTCCCAGCCGCCTGCTGCCGTCCGCCCACGTTGGCCGCGCCGGTCCGATCCAGGGTCTCAACAGCGCGCCGGACGTATCCGGGCGGAAGGGTAGCGTGGGCGTCACAGCGGACTACAACTTCGCCGGTGGACTCGCGGATTGCATAATTGAGCCCGGCGGGCGTGGAGCGTTCCGGGTTGGAGAGCAGGCGAACGTCTCGGTAGGACGCCCGGATAACCCCGGCCATAGCCGGAGAATCGGAGCCGTCGGCCACGATGACCTCAATTGGCCCCGGATAGTCCTGAGAAAGAACCGAATCCAGCGTGGCCGCTATCGAGGCTTCCTCGTTGCGCGCCGGAATGATTACTGATACGGGCACGCCGGATTGGTCTGTCCTGGTGTCAGTGATACCCGGCGGGAAAGGGCGCTCCTCTACGTTCACCCGTCTGCGCCGGTCGTCGGCATAATTCCACACCCGACGATACTCGGCGACGTACCGGTCCGCAACTGCACTGTCTGCGTATCCGGCTTCAACCTTTCTTCGTCCGGCGGCGCCGTACCGGCAGCGAAGGTCGGGGTCGGTCAGCAGACTTTCTATTGCCTTCGCCAGCGTTCCCCCATCCTGCGGAGGAACGGAAACTCCGTTCACGCCGTCTTCGGCTATCTCGGTAACGCCCGGCATCGTGGTTGCGACCACCGGCTTTCCCATGGCGGCCGCTTCAATGAGAACCCTCGGTATGCCTTCGGGGTAGTAGGTCGGGTGGACAATCACGTCGGATATGGCAAAGACGGTCTCAATATCGTCTCGGTAACCTATTTGCTTGACGAAACCCTCACTGGCCCATGTCTCAATATCTTTGTCGGTAATCGATCCCGGATTGCCTGGATCAGGCTCACCGGCGAGGAGGAAGCAGACATCCGGGTACTTGCTCTGCACCAGACGAGCCGCTTCTATGTATTCGCCAACGCCCTTGTCGCGCAGCAGACGAGAAGCCATGCTGACCACCATCGTCCCCGGCTCTATCCCCAATTCCGACCCTATCCGCTTCCGCTGCTGGCCGGACACCGCGTCGGGACTGAAAGCCGCAAGGTCGATTCCGGACCCTCCTCCGATAACCAGCCCTTTCCCGCTCTGCGATCTTATCCCAAGCAGGGCATCGAAGTCATGCTGTGTTTGGAAAATCATACAGTGGCTTAGCTTTGCGGCCAGGCGATACAGCAGCAACGCGCCTGAAGTCAAGCCAAAGCTCTTCAGTCTGGCTTTCGAGAATGCTGACCCCAAGCCCGTGATTCCGCCGAAGACCGCCGGGACGCCGGCCAGCCGGGCGGCAACCGCGCCGTACAGGTTGGGCTTGATCGTAAAGTGGTGGACCAGGTCCGGCCTAAGCCGCCCGTAGATTATTGCCAATGAGATTGTATGCCAGGTGGCAGCCATCGGATTCAGGCTGCCACGGTCCAGGTTCCACGGGATGAACACCGCGCCCATCCGCTCTATGTCCGCCACGAACCGTCCGGGCGGCGCGATGGCGTACACGATGACGCCCATCGCCAGGAGCTTGCGCATGATCGGCGCGCGAAACCGGAATATGTTGGTATCCGAATTGGCAACTATGGCGACCGACCTGGGAAAGTCGTTCATCTTTGTTCTCAGCCTTGAAGTCGGGTGGACCAGTCCGCCCGTTGACCCAGTACCTGCGTTTCGCCTTTCATTTTATCATAGCCACTATATGGGCTCCGCTGGTGGTGAGGTCGTCTTCCGATAGAGTTTTGAATTGTCCGGCCCGCTCTGTTCGCCGGATGGCCGACGGCTGACGAGTCTTGAGTTCCGCGCGGAGGGCGAATCCGCATTTTTCCAGCAGCCGCAAGTGAGTCAAGTGAGTCAAGTGAGTCGCGGGGGGGGGGGGCACGATTCAGCAAGTACGGCTGCCGCCCCCGCAGCAGCCTCCAGGCGAGGTCGGAGTAGATCCAGTGAGCGTTCCACCGGGAAGCGACGCTGTGGCTGCGATAATCAATCTTGTGCGACATCATTCCGCCCGGGCGCAGCCAGCCGCAAACCGCCCGGTACGTTCCTTCCAGGTCGTCGATATGCTCCATGGTGGCATGGGAAATGACCAAATCGGCGCATCCGGCCATTTCGGGAAATCGCTTTAGGTCGGGGGGGGGGGGGGGGGGGGGGGGGGGGGGGGGGGGGGGGGGGGGGGGGGGGGGGGGGGGGGGATCCAAGGGATCCAAGTATCTGATGCGACTATCGTCGTTATCTGTCGTCAGGAGGGCGTTCCGTATATCCTGAAGCCGGTCTTCCGTTGCCGGACGGATGATCCCGGCGTCAATCAGTTGAACCGGGAAGTCGTAGCTGGTCAACTCCGGCCCCATGGGGAGGAGTTCCTCGTCGTCCGCTATCGGCGCTTGCCGGGCAAACAGGCCGGCTATTTCGTCCACCATCGGCAGATTGTCCGCCGGATCGGTCTGCTTAACCGCATCCACGGCAACGTAGCGTTCTGCGCCCTGATGTCGGGCGCAGATACCGATGCCCAGGGAATCGCCGGGGCCTATTTCCACCACCGTCCGAGGCCGCGACGCCAAGCCGTTGCTGAACAGGACCAGAAGACGCCGCATCCAGACCGAACCGCAGTATCCTGCCGATGCCTGCCTTCCCCGGCGGCGGCGCTGATGCCGCACCAGAGCCGGCCAGCCCGGCAGGCAAGAGCCGAGGCCGATTAGATGCGCCCTGAACCGGCTGCGGCTAATCTCCATGTCGCTATATATCTCCTCTCCCTCCACCCTTGCCTTTCAGCAGTTGGCGGAACAGGGTTTCCCACTGGGTCAGAACCGCCTCGCGGGAGAACTCGGAGCGCACGCGCTGGTAGGCTCGTTCGACCATGGCGGACCTGTCCCCGGCCGACAGCTCCATTAGCCGAACCATTCCCTCGGCCAGCGCCGCCGGGTCTCCGGGTGGCACGACGATGCCTGTCTCGCCATCGGCGAGCACCTCGGCAACGGCGCCCACGGCAGTCGCCACCACTGGCCGGCGCGACGCCATCGCCTCCAATACTACCACCGGCATACCTTCCCATGCCGAGGACAATACCAGCGCGTCGCTGGCCGCGAACAGCTCCGGCATATCCTGCCGCAGCCCCAGCATCCGAACCCGTTCCGGCAACCCCAGCCGCTGAATCATTGACCGTATCTTACCCTCCAGAGGCCCCTGCCCGGCGATGACCATTTGCGCGTCGGGGCGCCGCCGGGCCACTTCCGCGAAGGCGTTCAGCATATTCGGGTAGTTCTTGGCGACGTCGAGCCGGCCGGCCGCCAGCCAGAGAAAGCGGCCGGCCGCGACGCCCAGATCCCGGCGGGTCTCATCCCGGCGGCCGGCCACCGCCTCGAACCGGGCGATGTCTATGGAGTTGGGGATCCGGTGCGTATGGGACGGCTTGGTGACTCCCCGGCGGCAGAGTTCCTCCGCTATGCCCTGGGACTGTACCGTCACCGCGTCCGCCAGTCCATTGGTAATTCCCAGCAGACGCTCCCTTACCGGCCCATCCAGTACGTTCCTAACCGACGATACACTGTGAGCCGACGCTACGCTATGAGCCAGAAGCCGCGAGGTCATCATGCCGTGGAACATAAAGCCGACCAGTATGTCGGGCCTAGCCCGCCGCACCGCCAACGCCGCCTTGACAATGCTCGCGTACTTCAGCGCCCCGTTGGGTGCGTTCAGGGTAACGGCTTTGACGCCTGGATCGTGCAACTCCGGGCGCAGCGACCACTGCGAGAAAGGCAGGTAGGAAAGGACGGTCACCCGCCATCCCCGGCCGGCCAGGCCGTTGGCCAGGCCGACCAGCTGGTTCTCGGCGCCGCCCCGCTCCAGGCCGCTGATTATGAACATTACGTGGGCGGACACCGGCTCAACATTCCCGCAAGCGGCGCAGTTGCTCCCGCAGGCTCCGGTTCTCGGCTTCGGAAGCCGCGAGAGCAACCTCCGCGGCCAGGCGGCCCCGGCGTTCTTCCTTGCGTTCCGCTTCCGACTGGGTATGATCCCTTCCCCGCTCCCCCGTCCGCGGATCGGCGATCCACAGCCGGCCCCCTTCCCATTGAACCTCCCGATCCAGTAGCGGGCTGTAGGCCGAGACCAGCCCCTCCGGGCAGGGCTGCAACTCCAGCCGCCGGTACTCCCCGTCCACCAGCGTCTCCCCCACCAACGGCTCACCATAGTAGTCGCCGCCGCTGGGGTCGAACCGCCAGTATTCGCCAACGCCGATGACGGCGTAGAGGTCCCGCTTGCCCCGCAGGTCGTGGGCCGCGGTGGTCTCCGAGGCCACTTCCAGCACGAAGTCCGGCGGCTTGCCCACCTCCCGGATGACGTACCCGTTGCGCCGGCGGATGGCCGCTGCGTCCACGCCCAGGGCCACGTACAGGTCTGGGGCGATACGCCGTTGGCGGTCGGTCCGGTCATAGTACACGAAGGTATTGGTATCCACGAAAACATCCGGGCGGACGTGGAAGTGCGTCGCGATGACATTGTAGGCGTAGATGATGCTGGGATTCTGAAGCATGGCGTCAGGCAGGGGCGGCGGGTCGTCGGGCAGGGCCAGGCGTTCCCCCTCCTCCAGTTGCAGGTTGTAGGGCAGCATGGTAGTTTTCAGCGTCATCTGTTTCACCTGTCATCACTATGACATGTTATAGCATGCGATTTTTGGGGAGCGGCGATTCGCGGGATGCTGAACGCCAGCCCGATGCTGAAAAAGTCCGCCCGGTTCGCTATCTCGCTCTCCGCCAGGCCCACAACCCTGCTCTCACGGCTATGCCCAGCAGGGCCAGGAGAACTACGTACCAGAGGATGGGGGCCAACATGACCGCGACCGTGGCCTCCATATTCACGACCAAAACCGTCAGAATATGGGCGCCGGCGGCCATGGTCACCACCGAGGCGCCGGCGTGGAAGAAAAGCTGGTGCGCCACCCGGTACAGGAGGCCCAGCAGGAGCATCCCCAGCAGAATGCCCAGCGCGCCGAAGTTGATGTAAAACTCCCCCAAGTGATGCAGCTTGAAGCCGTTGATTTCGTTGTCCTCGGGTATAAACCCGTAACGTTGGCCGAAGTCTCTTACGTTCTTGGGCTTGTCCTCCCAGACTAACCGAGGGACGAAGGTGAACAGCAAGCGGTAGTAGGTCTCGCCCTTCAGGTACGGCACATTCTCCGGGGTCTGGTGGATGACCCAAGCCACAGGCAACAGAAAATCAAGGCGGGTCGACGCAGCGTTGAGCGAACGATGAAAGAGGCCTGGGGATGCCCTTGCCACGTTATAGTTCCACAAGGTCTGAAGGTAGATCGCTACTTTCCGCACCTGGGATTCATCGGCGCTGGGCGCATACGGGTTCCTGCCGGGCGAATCGCGCCTCTCGGTCGCGGCGGTGATGGGAACCGCCGCGCCATCGCCCCGGAAAGGATAGAAAAAAACGGCCGGCGCGCCGCCTTCCCGCAGCGCGGAGCGGTCGCCCTCATAGTCAGTCAACGCCAGCAGTCGGTAGATTACCCGGGAGTCGTTGGGAACCAAGGTCTGAGCCACCACATACTCGGCCCAGTTGTCCGCGTCCGCTTCCACCCGTATCAGGTCGCCCGGCAGAACTGCGGCGAGGGCGGCCAGCTCCCCTTCGTCTGCTTCGTAGATATGAATCCGCCGCTTCACGTTGCTTTCCATCTCGGTGTCTATCTTCCATGAAGTGGCGTCTACAGTGTTGAGGAGCCACTGTTCGTCCGAGCTGATGTTGCGGAGAGACCCGCCGACGAAGGTGGTAAGCATCTTGTTTTGCCACCGGTCCCTGCTCTCTCTCTGGTGAATTTCACTCAGATACCTCGCAACCGGCGCGACCTGCCGGTACAAGCCGGTCCGGATGTGGTCTATTGCATAGGCCGGAAGCGAGACTTGGTGAACGCACTGCCCCCCGGCCACCATTCCGCCCTGGTCCAAGGGAAAGTCGAGGTTCTCAAAGCCGGGAGCTGCCCGGTCGCTGGGCAAGCTGGCGGGGTCGGATGGAAATATGTGCAGGAAAAAGTACCGCCGGCCAGCGTCCGCCGATTCCGCGCCGCACGCACCGGCTTCCTTGTAATAGTAAGTCAAGACGCCGCCGCCGTAGGATATATCATAGTCCGGTGTTTCGGCGACCAGCTCGCTGGTTTCCGCGCCGGTATCGCCCGGGGGGGTGAAAACGTGGGTGGATGTCCGAAAGACCCGGCCAGCGTCCGCGTCAATCCCGTGGGTCCAAATCAAAGAGCGAAACTCTTGCCGCATCGGAATCAGCACGAAAAGCAGGATTCCCGCCGTGAGGATGCCGTAAGCCGCCCCTTTCCAGCTCGGCGCGGACGTGGTTACGGCCCAGGCCACGAACAGGGCAAAGATGGCGTCCAGCCCTTCCATTATGAGGCCGCTGCTCAGCCCCAGCAGCGTGTAGTAGGCCACCAGCAGCCACATAAACGCCTTGCCGGCCAGACCCAGTTGTCCTCGCAATTGCAGGTAAAACAGAATCAAGACGGAAAGAACGACGGACTGGCCGGCCAGTTCGACCGGAAAGGCGAGGCCCGAGGGCAGCGATTCTCTGCCGGTGTAGAACGCCACCATGTGGCTGTCAATGTGGATGTAGAAGAAAGGCGCGGCGGCTATGCCGATGACGACGGCCAGCGCTGCGGCGTAGCGGTGCGTCTCTGCCGGGATGATCTCGACTCGCGGCAGCTTGTCGGCCAGCCACCGGCGATGCGGCCCGAAATACCCAGCCAGTAGCAGAGCCCAGCCGGCCAGCGCCAAAAGCAGGGTCAGGCTGACCAGGGAATCGTCTAATCGGGGGCTGCCGAACCAGGTCCCGTAAAAATCCCGTCTCAGGAAGATGGGCGAGCCGAAGTACAGCCCGTAAGTGACCCCAGCAAAGGGCATCAGGGAATGGCCCCAGTCCCGGTCGGACGCCCACAGCAGCGTCGGCAGTGCGCAGAGACCCAGGAGCAGCGAGGCCATCAGCCGCTGCAACGCTGGCGGATCCGCCGGGGCATACAGATTCAGCGCAAGAATCACCGCCGCCGTGACGGCGGCCAACAGGGCAACCCGCCGGTTGACGGCGCGCTTGGCAATGGATTCGTTGATGAAACTCACTCGGAGAATGGGACGCCCCCGCCGCTCACCGGGCGGCTATTGGTGTGCAGTGAAGTATAACACATCGCCGCGATGCGGTTTTGCGCTGGTGACCAGCCATCACCCGGCTTGGTTTGCGACCTTCTCAAACAGCTCCAGATACGCATCGGCGGCGCGCTGCTCCGAGAACTCGGCGGCGCGGCCCCGCAACGCGGCTTCCGGCGGCTGGTCGCCCTGCAGCGTCTCCACCATCGCCTGCGCCAGGGCCGAGGCGTCCCCCACCGGCGTCAGCTTGCCCCATTTGCCATTCTCAAGGATTTCCCGCGGGCCGTGGGGCGTATCTGCGCTCACCACCGGCGCGCCGCAGGCCAGGGCTTCCAGCAGCACGTTGGGCAGCCCCTCCCAAAGCGAGGAAAGCGCGAACAGCCCGGCCCGGCGCATATAGCGAAAGGGGTTCTCGTCGAAGTCTATGAACCCCAAGTCCGCTTCCGCCCCGTAGCTGCGGGCTTGGGCAGTCAGCCCGGCCCGGTACGGCTCCGAGAGACTCCCCATTATGACCAGCCGGGCGTTGACGCGGCGGCGGGCCAGACCGAAGGCTTCGACCAGCGTGGGGTGGTCCTTGGCGGGCGATTCTCTCCCCACGCTGAGAATGACCGGCGGTTGGTCGTCGGCAAACCAGGGGTGGGCCACTTCTTCCTGCGCCAGCCGCCATATCCCGGCGGACGGTATGGGGTTGTAGATGGTATGGACACGCTCAGCGTTCACCCCCAATAACTGCTCCACCTCGCCGGCCACGCCCTGGGAGACGGCGACCACGGCGGCGGCCCTGGGGTAGAGCGCCCTTGCCAGGCGCTGTTCGTACTCGCTGTAAGTCAAATCGATGCTACTCCTCACTGAAATAACTACCGGCAGGGAGCCTGCCGCCAATTCCGCCCCATTAACGGCAGCGAAGTTGGCCGTCGAAACGGCGGCCAGCAGCAGCATCGGACGCTCTTGTCGGATGTAATGGGCGACCAAATGAGCAAACACGGCGTCCTTGATGTTGATGTTTGTTCCACGCCGCTGGCGCCGGAGCGCCAGCCAGTCCCGGGCGGTTGACCGGGGATTGATGGTCAGGGCCTGCGCCGCGACGCCGCGCTCCCGGCAGCGGCGGATTACTTCCCGGTCCGATTTCCTGATTCCCGGGTAATACAGCCGCATCCCCCGCGGCAGGCTGTCCGGGTAGGCCACCCGGAAGCGCCCCAGCAGAATATCCACCCGGTGGCCGCGCTCAATGAGCGACCCCGCCAATCTGAGGGCAAACCGTTGCGCCCCGCCACCGCCCAGGCTGTGCAGCACGAACCCGATATGCAGCTTACCCGGCGCGGTCATTCCTGCGTTCCTTCAGCATCACGCCCATTGCTGGCCGGCCTTTCCTCCCCAATCCGCATCATGGCCGGTGGCTCTGGCGCAGTATCAAGATTATACACGGGAGCAGAACCGCGACAAAGACTATGAAGTACGCCGTGTTGGCCCATGCCGCTCCCTCGGCGCCATACCGGGGGGCCAGCCAGACGATGATGGCAAAGGAAGCGGCGAGGCCGCCCGCCGCCCCAGCCACGGACGGCCAGACGCGCCCCATGGCCGCCGGTAGAATGGTGAGCAGGGAAACGCTGGAAGAGACGAAGGAGCCGACGAGCATAATCAGCACCAATGGGGCGGCCCCCGAGAACTCCGCGCCCAGGATGAACCTGGTTATGGGCTGGTGAAATACGGCGAGCGACCCGAATCCGGCGGCGGCCAAGGTGAATGTCATCAGGGTGAACCGGAGGGACGCCCGGCGCAGCGCGGTTACCCGGCCCGAGTACCATTGCCGGCTATACTCGGGCTGCACGGCGTCCTTCAGCGGCAGGAACGGGTATCTCGTGGAGTCTATTATCTGCCGAGAGCCCCGGTACAGGCCGACATCGGCGGAGCTGGTGAATTGCGCCAGCAGGATGACGTCCAGGTTTTGGGCCAACACCCAGATGGCGGATTTCCCGAATGCTCCGGCTTGGAATTGTATCACATCCGGCGGGACTCTTACCGATACCGAGCGCAGGAGGCCCGTCATCCCCGCCCGCGGCGCGGACACCGTTGCGGCAATCAGCAGCCCGCCCCCATTCACCACAACACCGGCAACATGGGCCAGGACCACGGCCAGCAGCCCGCCCCCGGTCAGCCACGCCGCCGCCAGCAGGCCAATCCGGGTCAGGAAGGCGGCAACAGTAACTGCCAAACCCAGCGACACGCGGTCGGACAACCGCAGCGCCGCCAGCGTCTCCGTTTGGGTAACCAGAAAAATCCCCACCATGCCGTACAGGAGCATCGCATCCCGGTGGTCCTGGTCAATCCCCAACAGACTGCTGGCCGTGAAGGTGAGGGCGGCGATGACGGCGTAAGCAATGAGCGACAGCCCCAAGGACAGGGCCAGTACGAAGCGCAATATGCGGGACGCCTCCTCCGGCCGTCCCTCGGCCACACCCCGCGTTACGAAAGCTGTAACTGCCTCACCGCCTGGTATAGCCAGTAACCCGTATATGAGCAGGGTAACAGCGGTGATGATAGCCAAAACGCCGTAGCCTTCCGGCCCAAGAATCCGGGCGGATATGGTCACCTGCGTCAGTCCGCCCACTAGCTGAACCGCGGTAATGGCGCCGATCCAGAGAGTCTGCCGCGCCACGCGCCGCTCGGAGGCCGGCAGCAGCCGGGCGATCAATGGGTGATTCAAGCGCCGTTGCATCCTGTCATTCTAAACTACTGGTGCGGGAACAATAAGCCCAACCCAATAAGCCCAACCCAGGCGGTTGCTCACATATCCCTTCTGGATTCCGCCTTGGTTTTAACACAGGTATCATCATCTCTCATAGGCGGCCCGTCAAGGCTATTCTCCGTTCTCTCCGTTCAAAAAGCTCCCTCTCTCTCTGGAAAAGGTTTATGGTAAAGGCGTATAATTCGCCTGATATGTGTGGAATCAGCGGAATACACCACCCGAACGGTCCCGACGTTGACTGCGCCGTACTCCGGCGCATGGCCGCATCCCTTCGCCACCGGGGGCCGGACGACAGCGGCGTGTACGCCAGCGGCCCGGTGGGGTTCGCGCATACCCGGTTGAGCATCATTGACCTTTCGGCGCAGGGGGCTCAGCCGATGCAGTCGGACGACGGCCGCTTCGTGATTGCCTACAACGGCGAAATCTATAATTTCCGCGCCTTGCGAAAGTCCCTGGAACGCAAGGGGCATCGTTTTCGCGGTCATTCCGATACCGAGGTCGCGTTGCATTCCTACATGGAGTGGGGCGAGGCCGCCTTCCCCAAGTTCGAAGGGATGTTCGCTATGGCCGTGTGGGACGACCGGGAACGGCGGCTGAGCCTGGCCCGGGACCGCTTCGGCATCAAGCCGCTCTACTACTATTGTATTCCCGGGGGGGGGAGGGTGATATTCGGCTCGGAAATCAAGGCGATGCTGGCTTCCGGTGAAGTCCCGGCGCGGGTGGACTGGCCGGGTTTGCACGAATACCTGTACTACCAGACTGCACTGGGCGCCAATACAATGTTCGCCGGCATCAGCAAGTTGCTCCCCGGTCATCTGCTGACCAGCGACGCCTCTGGCGTAAAATCCGGGCCATTCGCCTCGATCCTTGATGTGGCGCCCGTCACCGACGACCTGCCCACCGCAACGCGCACCGTCCATTCGCTTCTCGAGGCCGCCGTCAAAAGTCACTTGGTGAGCGACGTTCCCGTTGGCGTGTTTTTGAGCGGTGGGATCGACTCCTCCGCCATTACGGCTTTCGCCAGCAAACATTACGCCGGCCGGCTGAAAACTTTCTCCGCCGGGTTTGACTTTGACCGGGGCGTCAACGAACTTCCCCAAGCCCGAATGGTGGCCGATAGTTTTGGGACTGAGCATCACGAGTTACAGGTATCCGCCGGGAGCGTTCCCGAAGTAATTGAACGGCTGGTTAATCGCCATGATGGACCCTTCGGCAACCCGGCCAGCATCCCCTTGTATCTCATGAGCGAACAACTGGACGGCGATACCAGGGTCATCCTGCAAGGGGAGGGCGGCGACGAGATGTTTGGCGGCTACGCCCGGTACGCTCGTATGAGGAACTTGTTCTGGTGGCGTTTAGCCAGCCGTTCCATGGTCAAAATGGAACCTCTCGCCCGCCGATTGACCGGCGCAAACCGGCCGCTGGTAGAGTCAAGAGCATTCAGTCAATCCAACCCGGAAATTCTGGTAGCTAACATTCTAGCCACTGAACCCCTGGACCGGCCGCCGTCCCGGTTCCTTACGGCAGAGAGTCGTTCCTGCCTGGAGTCCACCGACCCCTTCCAGCGCTACAGGGAACTCCACCGGCGTCTCAAGGGACTCGACAACGTGCAGAGAATTCTGCACACCGACGCCAGTATAATCCTGCCCGATCTCTATTTTGAGAAGGTGGACAAGTCCACGATGTCCCACGGCATCGAAGTTCGCGTGCCGATGGTGGATACCCGCCTGGCCGCCTATGCTATGGGACTGCCGTCGGAGTATAAAGTGAAGGGCCGGCAAAAGAAGTACATATTGCGGCGGGCCCTGCGCGGTGTCTTGCCGGATTACATCCTGGATAGGCCCAAGACGGGTTTCGGTGTGCCGATGAGCCACTGGCTGCGTACTTCCCTAGCCGATTATCTGCAATCGGTGTTGTTGGACCCGGCAACGCAGCGCTCCGGCCTTTTCGACAACGAGGCTCTGGCTGGCTGTATCCGGGAACATATCGGCCGGCGCCGGGACAATGGCCCCTTGCTCTATAAACTGCTCAACCTGGCCCTGTGGCAACAGGCGTACCAACCCAGCTTTTGAGGGCGCGGCTGCCATACCGGTGTCCCTGACCCTGGGCGCCACCGGGCGCGGGAGACTCCCCATCATCGGCTGGCGGGCCAAGGTGCTGCCCCAGTGGAGCCGGGAGAGCCGTTCCCAGGCCCAGGCCCCGGTGCAGACCCGGCTGGCCGACCTGTCGCCAACAATGCGCGATACCGTCCTGGTCAACGTGGGCTGCCTGGTTGCCTCCAGGTGGCGGCCGCCGATGCCCGGCTGCTCACCGGCGAACTGGACCAGGCCCGGGTGAGCGAGGACGACATCGTGTCCCCAGGGAGTGTCGTCAAAACAGCTTGCTCCAGATCAGCACAGCCCGAAGTTGGCAGACGGCCAAGAGGGAAGCTGTCCTCTTGGCATAGCGGGTGGCTACCCCACGCCACTGCTTGAATTCCAGGAATCCGTTTTCCACCAGATGCCGCAGCTTGTACAGCGCCCGGTCATAGTCCCGCTTCTCCCGCCGGTTGCTCCTGGGTGGTATCACCGGCTCCATTCCCAGGGCCACGGCGGCGGCCACGATCTCATTGGTGTCATAGGCCCTGTCCGCCAGCAGGCGCTCCGCCTTGATACCCTCGATCAGGGGCAGCGCTTGGGTGCAGTCGGCAACCGTGCCTTCGGTAACTATCACTCTTACCGGCATCCCGTGGGAGTCTACCACCAGATGCAGCTTGCGGTTCAGCCCCCTTGGTGCGGGCGATGGCTTGCTTCCGCCCCAGGCCCCGGCGCTGTGGGGATGGGCCTTGATGTAACTGGCATCAACCATCAACCATCAACCACTCGAAATCGGGGACATCGGTCACGGCCTCCAGCAGCCCAGCCCACACCCCTCGGTCCCGCCAGCGGCAGAAGCGGCGGTGGGGGTTCTTCCAGTCTCCGTAGCCGGGGGCAGATCGCGCCAAGGCGCGCCGATGCGCAGAATCCAGCATACGGCGTTGATGAACTGGCGGTTATCCTGGGCGGGCCGGGCCGTCTTGCCCTTGCCGCCCGGGAGCAAGGGTTCCGAGATTTCCCATGCCCAACCGGAAATGTCGTGGCGGCGGTGCGCCGGCACTGCGACCGCTGCTGGCATAGCCCTATCCTGCTGCACTGCTTGTAATGTCAGCTTATCATCACATTCTCACTTTGACGACACCCCCTAGGCAGTTTGTTGAATCTCAAGCAGGGTGGTCATTACAGTAAAGGAAATAGACCTCCTCAAGCAGGCAACTCACTTTTGCGTCAAGTGCCTGCGAACTGTAGCACGATGGTTTGCGAAACGTAGTTCTGTTTTCCCGGTCAGATGGATGCGGCATTATGGCCCGGGTGGTGGAGCAGTTCCTCCAACTCCCGGACGCGGGCCTCGGCGGCGATGCGGGCTTCCCGCTCGGCGTTGCGGTCAGCTTCGGCGGCGGCCCGGGCTTCCTGTTCGGCAATGCGGGCGGCGCGTTCATCTTCCAGAGTGGTGATGGGCCGCCCCGTGGCCGGGTCGTAGAACACCAACTCGCCACGCTCCCAGCGCAGGTTCAGGTCCAGGACGGAGCTGTACGCCTGCAAGCCGCCGCCGGGCAGTTCCTCGATGTCCATGGCAACGTACTCCCCGTTCACCAGCCGCTCCCCGGCCAGCCGCGTCCCGTGATGCTCTCCGGTGGGAGTATGGTCAAACCGCCAGTACTCCGGTATCCCCAGGGCGGCGTAGTCCCTCCGTTTCGGCCCGGTGTCTTCCCGGCCGGTGCGCCGCGAGGCTATTTCCAGTATGAAGTCCGGCGGCTTCCCCTGCTCCGATATGATGAACCCGTTGCTGGCCGCGTAGGCCTCCGGGTCCGCGCCAAAGGCCACCAGCAGGTCGGGGTAACGGCTGCCCGCCAGGTAACGGGTGGGCTGCGCCACCAGGTAGTGTTCCCCCGCCACCAGGAGCCGGTCCCGCTCTCCGGGACGCTGGGCCATCAGGTGCAGGGCCAGGTAGCGGACATTGCCGTTGGCGGCCAGGCGGTCGAAGCTGGTCATCTTGTCTTCCGGGTCTTCGGGCGGGTCCGGCAGCCGGAAGCGGCCCGGGGTTTTGGCCGTCTTGGCAAGGTTGCCGGACGTGACGTTGGGCGTACTCATGTCGCACCTGGCGGTTGTCGGCAACGTCGCCCCGCTTGCCATCAGGCCGCCGGGTTGACGCCGCCGCGTTCTGGTTCTCTCGGAAGGGCATAATTCTACCGTCGATATTCTACACCGACCGTCAATTCCAGGACAGCAGGGACGGCCGCAGGTATTTTTCAGCGTTTGTTGGTAATGGATTAGAATAGGAGAAAATCGGTGAGCCGGCCTGGCAGGAGGTGTCGGGATGGCGCGACGAAGGGTTTACCGGAAGGAACGGCAGTATCTCCGGTGCGGTTGCAACGGCGGGCCAAGGGGTATGGCAAAAGCCTGCGGATGCTGCGTGATTCCCTGGCCTTGTTCTGCCGGCGCTTGGGGCTGATTTAATACCAACAAACATTGAGGGTACCAACCTCCTCGGCATGACGCAAATAGAAGCCGGGGCCTTATCCGTAATGCTCGAACCTACCGATGTCAAGGCCTTGATTGACGAAGCGAAGATCGCCTTCTTTCGGCGCAGGGCGCGGAATCCTGTCGAGGTGGACCTCCTTCCCGACCTGCCGCCGGCGATGCTCTGGCCGCAGCGTCGGGGGATGGGAAGCGGATTCTCGCCGTGGACGACGAACCTCAAGTGCTCCAGCTCCTTCGGAACACACTCTCGAACTACGGATACAAGCCGTACACGACCAGCAACCCAGATGAGATGTGCGCATCGTGGAGACGGAGTGCCCACACCTTGTCTTATTGGACCTGATACTGCCAGGGACTAACGGGTTCGAGCTGATGAAAGCCATCCGTTGGACCGGAAACGAGGGAGTCGCTAGTGATAAACGGCGTGATCACCTACCGCAAGGTCGAGGGGTTCGAATACGAGGGAGGATACGGGTACAGATTGAGGGCAGTTATGAAAAATGGACAGTACCAGCTGGTCGAAGTCGTCAGCAAAGAGCCTATGGTAGAATAATCGCGAGCGTGGCGGTGCAGGTCGAACATGGTGTGCCGGGAATAGGGGCCCGCGCGCGCGACCTGAGCCGTGTGCTCTTCGCCTGCATAACCTACGTCCTCGAACTCGAGCCCCGTAGCGCAGAATTCATGCGCCGCGTCTCATCCGTAGTCTCATCCGTATAGAGAGCCACTCCCTTCCACCTCCGCGGACAACCTGCGCATACGCTCACTCTTCCTCTGCCGGCCAGAGCGCCTCCCCCTTCCAGAGCTGGCCCTCGCCCGATACGTACTGCCCCGTCCGGATTGCGGCGATGCCGTACTGCGGAAGGCCTCGCACGGCCGCACATCGCTCACCAATCCGGAAACCCGGTCCGGCGAAACCGAAGTCGAGGTTGTCGTAGCCGTGCTGCTTGCGGCGGCTTGGCAGGTCATTCACGTCAACCGGGTCGACGTGCAGGAAGAACCTGGGGGCAACGTCAGCGTCGGTGCACTCGTCCCGCACGTAAATCAGTCTGTTCGCGCCCTGGTCCAGGTACACATCGAATTCGGCGCGGATGACGGGCCGTGAATTCTGCCGAAGCGCGTCTATGTCGATCTGCTCGTTCGTCTCGACGGCTTCCACGTCATTGAAGCTAAACGCCGCTTCCCATACGAGGCCCTGAGTTGTGTATTGGCCGGTGCGGATCTCGGCGATTTCGTAGTTAGGAAGGTTGCGCACTGTTATACATACCCCGCCGGGCGTGAACCCATGCACGTATTCGAAGTCGCGGTTGTCAAAGCCATGGCGCCTACGGTGTCTGGGGAGATCGGAACTATCAACCGGATCGACATGGAGAAAGAACTGCGGGCCAACGTTGTTGTTGTTGCATCCCTCCCGCACGTAAATCAGTCGATCCGTATCCAGATACACATCGAAGTCGGCCCGGATGATGAGATGGGCCTCCTTCAGGATGACCTTCAATAACCCTCCTTCCTCAAGTGTCCCGGCACTGTCAGCAGAATCCAGCGCGCTTTTCAAGATGACACCGTCACGCAACTCTGCCACCAGCTCCATACCTGGCAGGGCGGCAATTTCCACAATGCCGTATCCGTCATATGCGTAGCGCCCCTGATGAAACCAGACGAAGTAAGAGTCGATGCCATCCGAGCTGGCGTTGGCGGCCGCTCTCTCCGGGTTGACCCCTCGTGAGCCATCGATGTTCCACCAGTTGGATGACGGCAGCGATGCGTTGCCCTCTCGTAAGCTGCGCTCATCCCGAATGTCCGCCAACAGATAGAGCGCCCGATCGTCATTGCTCCAAAAGGGCCCAGCTAGCGGAGCGGACTGTATGTAGTCGATAGTCTCGGACTCGATCCATTGCCTCGACGAGTAATACCACCGGTCATTGTTCCTCCAGTGTTTTATATCGTCGTAGTTCGCGCTGACGTGCTGCAACAGCCAGAGAGAAAGACCGGACGTCAGGATAAGTGTCGGCACACTTATCGTCATCCTTTTCGCCAGACCGGCGTTCCATCTTTGAAGCAGCGACAGCGTTCCAAGGGGACGTCCGCTCGCGGCATAGCGAAAGAATTCGTTCAGCGCCAGCATAGCCGCAATCAGCGACGGAGGGTAAATCGGCCCAAGGTACCTGACTGGGAGTAAGATGTCTGTGAGCGGGAGCAATATTGCCAGGAAGCACAGATAGATTGATACGAAAATGGCGGGAACTCGCCACACTCTCCACTTTGTGGACAACGCCCCTGAACGGTTCAGGCGCAGCAGCAGATAGCCGACGACGAGCACCAAATAGAGCAAAACAGCGATCTTCAGCCCTACGCCCGCAACACTGGGCCCGCCACTAATGACGATGCCGTATGTCCTCGCGAGCATAGTGTCCAGGAGATCAAAACCAAAATTCCCGAACGTCCATTGAGCGAATTCAGAGGTGGTCTTATGAAGGCTGCCCAGTAGCGAAAAGCCTGTTGGATAGCTACGTCCGGTCAACAGTCCTATATCCAGGAAGTTTCGCAGCATCCAAAGGCAGATTGGCGCCAGCGCGATAAAGATATAGGATGCGCCATTCCTCACCTTTGCGGCCAAGGTCATATCTCGCTGAAACAGCAATAGCAACAAGGCGGAGGCAATGACGGCTATGCCAATATAGCGGGACAGGCAGGCCAGGGCGGCGCACACCGCCGCCAGAAACAGAAATGACCCTTTACGGTTGTCCAGAAATTGGTCCAGCATAAAAAGCGAGAGCACGACGAACAAGATAAGAAGATGGTCCGTGAAGACTGAGGCCGCCAGGCCAGCCAGGAGCAGAGACAGGGCACAGACGCAACCCGCCCATACGACGAGAAAGCGGGATTGGACGCGGCTTCGCGCCCACATTGCCGTGGTGAAAACGGTCAGGCCAAAGGCAGCGGCATTTACGTATGCCGCAGCATCGATTACGTCCGGGCCAAGGCGGCCCACGGCAGCCAGTGTAAGGGGGAAAAGAGGAGGGTAATCATGGAAAGTGAAAGCATTTTGTTCCAGGAGGTATTGCGCAGCTTTTATGTAAAGAAAGGAATCGTTGCCTAGACTCACGCCATAAAACGAGTCGCGCAACAAGACGAGGGCCGCGCCCAGCGTGCCCAGCACCGCCAGGAACATCGTGAACAGGTCAACCCGCAGCGTTCTCATGGCGCTTGTTTCCGTCGGGAGCCGTGTTGTTGGAGGCACAAATATTGAACGCCGCGCGCTGCCTGTGCTACCCTGCGCGGGCAAGACTTTCGGGCTGCCGGGAACTTGGGGCGAGAAGAGCGAGAATGCGATACGAGGTTGTTCCATCGAGTCGGATGAAGGTTATGCCGTGCACTGTCCGGCGCTTCCGGGTTGTTGTTGGTCTCAGGGTAATACTCATGATGAAGCATTGGTGAACATCCGCGACGCTATCGCCGAGTACTTGGGCTATCTTGCGGACAAGGCCGCCGCCCGCAAAGCCGAGGCGCTTGAAGATGCCCGGGCGGGCAGGCTGTCTTGACAATCCCCAGAGATAACCCAATCAATGCCTTTACTATGGGTGGAATTATCATTGAGGCCAGCCTCACGGTCCGCCAATTCCGTGATTTGCTCCAGCAATTCGCCCTCTCCCGCCCTCAGCGCGTGCCCAGCGAGGCAACCGTCGTGTACACGCCGGCCACGATGATCGCCACACCGACCCAGTACGCGAGGTTCAGCCTCTCTCCGAGGAACATCGCGCTGATGACTGGTACGATGACGAACGCCAGGGCGACGAAGGGCATCGCCCTGCTCAGCGGCACGCGCGAAAGGGTGAATACCCACATCAGGGTAGCCACGCCGTAGATGGACAGCGCAGCCCAGAAGTACGGGCTGCCGAGCAGAGAGCTGATGAAGCGGAAAGCCGAGTCCGCGCTCAGGGAGTCCGCCGTTCTCTTGAACAGGAACTGCCCTGCGGCCAGAAGCGCGGGCGTCAGAAGCAGCCCGAGATAGTCGACCAGGTTCATCGGCTGTCCTCCGCATCTCGCTGCGCCCGCCACATGGAGCCTTGCGTTACCAGCAGCGCGAAGAAGAAGCTGGAGAACACCAACTGCATACCGCATATCAACAAGGTGGCGGAGGGAATCGCAACGCGCATCCGCGCCTCGACGTCGGGGCCGCTTGCCTCCGCCCAGATGAACAGGCTCCAAACGCTGCCCGCCGCTCCGAGGAAGGCCATGCCCAGCCCGGCCGCGACGCCGCCCTCGGGCACGAATCCGCTCTCCAAGCGCGCCGTCCGGCGTCCGTCCGTCAAGCCGATGTTCTCGCAAAAGGCGTTGGCCAGCAGCGAAAAGACAATGAGTTGGATGGCGCATACGACGAACGTCAGACCAAAGAGCATGGTGTAGGACCCGAACCTGCCTCCCGCTTCCACCGGGTACACGATGGGCGTGAGCATGGCCAGCGCGCCCGCCGCGAGCAAGAGGCATCCGGGGTAGAGATACAGCCATCGGGGGGACAGGATCAGCAGAAAGCGCAGATGACGCCAGCCGTCTCGCCAAACCCTCAGGTGCGATGCGCGATCGGGGTCGAGCGCGGAGCGCGGAGCCACGGGCACCTCGGCTATGCGCATGTTCTTTCGGGTGGCCTTGACGATCATCTCGCTCGCGGCTTCCATGCCCGGACACCGCAGCGCAAGGGAGCGCGCGCTGTCCGCTCTAAATCCCCTGAGGCCGCAGTTGAAATCACTGACGGGCGAGCCGAACAGCGCCTTCCCAACGCCGGATAGGACGGCGGTGCCCGCATACCGCTGGAGGGACGACGGCCCGGCGACGTTGGCCCCATCGGAAAAGCGGTTGCCGAACACGAAGTCGCAGCCGCCAAGCAACTTCTCGTAGTACGGCTCCAGGGCGGTCAGGTCGTGTTCGCCGTCTCCGTCCCCCAGGATGATGAACTTGCCCTGGGCGTTCTCGATTCCTGCGTTGATGGCGTTGCCGTATCCGGGGTGAGGTTCCGAGACGACTCGCGCGCCGGCGCCTTCGGCCAGCTCCGCCGAGCGGTCCCGGCTGCCGTTGTCCACCACCAAGACCTCGCCATCGATGGCGTTCCGCTCCAGGAACCCCTGAGCTTCGCCGACACAGTGGACGATCGATCCCGCTTCGTTGCGGCAGAGAATCAGGATCGTGAGGTCATATTGCGGGGGGGGGGGGGGGGGCTAGAGAGCATCATGCGCCGTGTTGTGTCCCTCTATAAAAGCCGATGGTCGGCCTGCATTCGCTGTGCGGACGCCAGCCTTACCGCATTGTACCACGTTGCTCGATGAATAGGGGATGTCGACCTGCGGAGGGTATTTTCAGCATTTGTTGGTAATGGATTAGAATAGGAGAAAAGACGCACCGCCGTCACGTCATCAAGGTTGTCCAGGTTCACGCCGGCCACCGCGCCACCTCCGGCGGCAGGTAAGGGGCATTATAGCACAGCGGGTTGCCGTCAAAGCCGGGCCGGGCCCATCTACTCCGGAAAAGGAAATTCCGCCTCCCAAACCCGCCCCGCGCCGGGGACGTACTGCCCGGTGCGGATGCCGGTAACCGGGTAGTCCGGCAGTGGCACGGTCTTTATGCACTTCCCGTTGAATATCGCGCCGCGCCGCTTGAATTTCGCGCCGGGCCGCCACTCAAAATCCAGGTTGTCAAAGCCGTGATGACGGCGATGTTCGGGCAGGTCATCAACGTCGGCGGGAATCAGGTGTAGAAAGAACCGGTCTGCCGTGTCCACCGGGTCGCATTGTTCCTTGAAGTAGGTCAATTCGTTGCCGATAAGATACACGTCAAAATCGGAACTGGCGATGGGCTCGCCGGCTGTGCCGGCCATGATTGGACGGTATCTTCTCTCAAGGTCGGCAGTTTCGGTCCTGACGCTGCAATACTGTAAAAGCGCTAACCCGATACTGCACCCGATTACCAAAGCGCACACCGTCAACCAGGGTTCCCGTAAAACTGCCCGCACCGGCAGAACCTTTGCAAAGTTCAGGCCATCGGCCTTGATGGCGATGGATTCTCCTTTTCGTGGTAGTGGTCGAGGAGGGTTAAAGATACTGTCTGGCAATGGAATCCGTCCGCCCGGCAGTTTTATGCCGTTGAGCAGCGCCGCAAGATTGCGTCTGGCCGATTCCTGAGCCAGCAATAGCTCCAAAGCATAGAAAAGGCAAACGATACCGAACAGATATTCCACCACCTCCGACAACCTGTCAGCAGAGAAGTCGACATTCTGGTTCACATACTTGATCGCCACCACGAGCGTCACAGTGGAAACGCCGGCAGCGAACTCTTTAGTTTGTCGGGAAAACATCGCATAGATGACAAAGAGCAACAGCAGCTGCCTACTTGCGCTGAAGATATAGTTCAGGTTTAAGACAAAGCCAAAGCCCAACGCGCTGTCTGGCGCCGCATAGTAAGTCACCGCTACCAAAAAGCCCAACACCAGCAGAATTGACGGCAATGGAATCCCGAAAACAGACCCTTTCCGACAGAAGAAAGCGGCGCAAGTCACCGTGCATAGCAGCAGGGTTCCATACCTGAAATTGAACCATGGGCCTAACGTGTTGATATTGTGAACGTTGAATTCACCTTGCCGATTCAGGTCAATCAAGAAATCCGGCGTGGCAAACCCGATTATGCGCTGCCCCCAGCTGATTTCCTCGCCGGCGACGAACACCATCGCAATGCCGCCCAGAATATAGATGCTGCGCCGGAAGAGATTTCGCTCCGCCAGCGCCGTGGCGAACAGCAGCAGGCCCGCCAGCACAAACAGGGCTGCGGTGAGGTTTTCTACCCAGTAGTCTTCCCTGGTCAGCTCGTTGTAGCCCGATGGGTCGGCAACGGCGAGATAGCCAAAGAAAAATAGGTTCAGGCACAGAAAGAGCCAGCCGACGACGGCAACCTTGTTTTTCAGCCCCCTTATCGGGGGGGGGGGGGGGGGGAGGGCTGACAGGGGTAGGTAACGGCTGTTATGCGGGCGAATGATGGGTGATCTCCAAGTCGGGCTTGGGTTCTGGCCAAGGTTCCGGCAGCAGCCAGTGGCGGGAGATCCGCGTCGGGTCCCACTTCCAGCCCAGGCTCTTGCTGGCCGCGTTATTGATTTGGACCTGGTTCAGGTCGACGCCGGTGAGTCGGAGCACCGTACCGCGCCCAGGAGGTCGCCGATGTTGTGGGTGCGGTGATAGTTCCCGCCGCCGCCGGCGAGCAGAGCTTTCATGCCGTGTTTCCGGGGCCGTGTTTCCGGGCGTTTTGCGCTGGGTGGCTGCTGCTGAAGCCTTCGTGCCCGGAGTCGTGTTTATTATATTCGGCATTGGCCGGGTTGGACAAGTTTTGGCGTGATGAGGGGCAGCGGCCTTTTTTTAGAACCGGGCTGACTGCCCGATTTTCCCCCTGGCGGGTTCTCCGCTGTGGTGGCGTCGGCTTCTTGCCTGCGTATTCCCGAACTGCCTGAGGGGTTGTCCGGTTCAGGAAGCCGATGGTGGCGGCCGCCGGGTCCGGGCTGAAGAGGGGCGTGTCGCCGAGGTTGGGGGGGTCCGGCGCGGCGGCGTCAATCAGCCACAGTTCGGTGGTGGTGATTTTGGCTCGTTCCGTACGGCGGGGGCTGATGACGGCGCCGTTCTGGCCGGGATATTGGGGCGGGGTGTGGAAGGTGCGTGTCCGGGGTTGGTGCAGCCGGTGGCGGTCCGGAATCTTCCCGGCGTACCATTGTCCGGTTGGGGCGCTGACTCGTATTTCGGTGATTCCCCCCTCTTGCTGGAGTTGCCGGAGTTCGGTCAGTCCCCCAATGGTTCCCAGGTCCTGGCGGGGCCGGAAGCCGGCTTCCCGGAGTTCGGCCAGCAATTGCTCCGGGCTTTCCGGTGGTTGCAGGGGTTGTTCGTTGGGGGTCAGGCCGATTCTCCGGGCCAGTTCCCGAAGCTACTGACCGGCAATCCACACGTCGCTGAGGTTCAGCCGTTGGGCTCTTCCCGGCAGCCGGGACCGGGGTTTTCGAGAGGTCTGTTCTCTGCCCGGTGGGTTATCCAGCAGGTATTGGGCGATTTCGTCGTGGCGGGGCATTTCCAGGGCGGCGGCCCGGGCCATGGCCCGAATGGTCTGGTTCAGGATTTCGGATACCGGGTCCTGCCCGGGGTAGTGGTCCTGGCGGCGCCGGATGCCGACGCGGGATTCTCGCTGTTCCAGCCACCATTGTTTCCAGTTGGTTGGGCCTCCTGCCGGAGTCGGGGGCAGGGCGGCGATGGTCTCCAGCCGTTCCCGGACCGCGTGGTCGCTTCTCCCGGTGGACCGCCAGTTCAGGGAGCGGTTCCAGGCTTCCCAGAGTTCCTGGTTTGTTTTTTGTCCCTCGGCTCTGCCCGCTTCTCTTCCCCGCTCCTCGCGGCGGCGCAGGAAATGTTCGGCAACCATGCTCGTTCCCTCCGTGATCAGAATGCTGTTGGTGGTGGCCACCACGATCAGTGGCGCGGCCAGTTTCATGGCTTCAGTCCCGCCCAGGGCTCCGGGCCAATGCCACCAGTGCGCGGTGGACAGGAGAATCAACCCGACAAGGTATTGCACCAGAAATAGCAGGATGAACCAGGTTTCCCGGCCGGGGGGTAGCGTTCCGATTTAGGTGGTTTGGTTGTACGATAGGGGCAGCGGGCAGGTTTTGGCGGTGTCCATCAGGGGGCTGTGGTATCAATTGGAAACCGGGTTGGAACAGGAACTTCCGGTGCGATGGCCCCAATCGTTGCAGGGGGCGCTGGACGTTCATCAGGCGCAAGGTCCGAATTGCCCGTTGGCGATGCACCGCCATCATGCTTATCGCCGTTCCATGATGACCGGCTACGGGGCAGTGGAGTTGTGGATACCGGTGTTCCGGCGCGGAGAATGCCGACGCATGCGCCGCGGCGCAGATGTGTTGGGTGAGGCTGAGCGTCATCGTCGGTACTCAAAAAAACCGGCGAAACAGCCGTGAAACTGGCGGCGCCGGGGTTGAGTTACGCGGCGGCCAGCGGTTGGGTGGGGGCGGTGAAAAGCACACTGTGCCGTTGGCTGAAGCGGGAGCCGCTGGGCTGGCCGACATGGGAAGGCCGGGTGTTGGAGCTGGACGGTCCGTGGACGCGGACGGCGGCGCGGATTCCCGCTCGTTCCAGGAACTGCCGGATTCGTCCGGTCAGGTCTCGGACGTCGGTGTGGGTGGAGTAAACCAGGGTTCGGCGTCCCTGGCTTTTCTCCTGCTGAATCAGGTCAATCAGGGCCTGTTCCTTGGGGTAGATGGGCCTGGGGTCCCGGGGCGGCAGGTGGACGATGACCTGGCGCTGGCCCGTTTCGTCGGCTGCCGGGGCGCTGACGGTTTCTCCCTGGGCGCAGCGGCCGGGGTAGGTCAGGAGGGATTGGAGGTAGGTTGCCAGCAGTCGGGCGGAGCCCTGTGGCAGGGCTTCCAGCAGGGCCCTTTTCAGTTCGGTGTAAAGCGTCTCGCAGGCGGTTTTCCAGGAGAGATCTGGCCCCTGGGCCGGAGTTGACTCAACTGCTGGATCTGTATCTGTTCCGCGCAGGGAGGCCGGCCGCTATTGATGTCGGTCAAGCGCAGGAATACCGTGTTTCCGATGAGGTGGAACAGGGCGGAGCTGTAGCCGCCGGCCAGGATGCCGGTGAAGGTGAGAACCTTGCCGCCGGCCTGGGCCAGGCCGGCGGCGATGCCCTGGGCGGTGCCCTGGCCCTTGTATTCGTGGACTTCGTCGGCGATCAGCAGGTCGAAGTGGCGCTTCATCCGCTTTTTGATGCAATCGGCCAGGGCGTACTTCCGGTTCCGGGGGTTGGCGCGACCCAGGCCAGTGCAGCTGCGGCAGGGACAGCCGTTTCGGTGTCCTTCCCGTTGGGGGAGCCACAGGGCGCCCTGGCACTGGCGGCATCGGTGTTTCCGGCATTGATGATCTCCAGGGGCTGGTCCAAGTTCTCCGGTTTCCACACACAGGCGTGATGTGGAGGTAGGTGGTCCAGCCAGTTCACCTGCCGGTGGTCCAGTCGGTGGTCCAGTCGGCCGTGGGATCCCTTCAGTTCAGCCCACAGAACCTGGCCCTGTCGGGCTATCGTCAGGTCCGGGTATCCGGCGGCCTGGGAGTCGTCCACCAGCGCGTACCAGTTGTGGTTCCTGCTCCGTACCACCTTCCGGGCGTCCTCCAGGTGAAATACCTGTCGTCCGACCAGTTCGCCGGCGGCGATGAGCGTTGCCTGCAGTTCTCGTTCGGAAATTGGTTGCATGGGTTGTCGGCATCCTTGCCCTTTGGCTGACTAGCTCAGGGTGATTATTGGCGTCATCACCTGAATGTACTCGTCATGGTCCGGCAGACTCAGCTTGGCGGGATTCCTGGGTCCGCTGGTTTCCAGCGCCACCTGGGGTCTGGGCAGGGTGGTCAGCGATTTCTGGACGTACTGTCCATTCAGGTTGATGGTGATGTCCTCTCCCGGTAGCTCCGTCAGGGTCAGTTCCGCTTGGTTGTTTCCCAGTTCGTTGTTTTCGCTGGTTATGATGGCTTTGCCGGTTTGACCGTTTCCCCGGCTGATTTTGAACCTCACGTGGTGGTTCCGGACGAAGATCTCCGCTCGCCTGGCGCTCTGGAGGAGGCCTTCCCGGTCGAATAAGGCTCGGTTCGGCAGGTTTCGGGGAATCAGTTCGGTGCAGGCCGGGTGGGTTCCGGTCAGCAGGAGGGAGATTATTTCGACCTCCGGGAGGTTGGGGTCCGGGGAGCGCACCAGGAACCGGACGTAGTTGCCTTCGTCCTCGGGTATGGTGATGGTTATTGTTTGTTCGCTGCTTCGGGCCAGGTGTTGCTCTTCCGATTTCGCGCCGGGACTTCATTTCTGGTTCTCCACCGGGCTGATCAGTTCCCTCCGTTGACGGGGATTTTCTGCCGGTTTCGGTTGCGCCTCAGTCTCCGGTAGATGCTGGACGGATCTTTTATTCCCCGCCGCTGCGCGACGGTGGCTACCGCCAGGGTCAGGGTCAAACCCTGTCACATCAGGTTTTGTACCTCCCGGCTCGTCTTTTCGTCGCTTAGTTTCTGCCTAGTGGTCTGTTTTTGAGTTGGTTCCTCGATGTATTCCTCGATGCAGACGGGCAGGGGACAGGTTAGGCACTGGCCGTGGACCGCGCATCCGGTATCCGGTGGGAATTGGGGGCTTCCTTCCTGGCGCATGACTTTTGTCTCCTTCTTTTTCCGGGGTCAATCCCGGCGCTCCGGTTCCGGAGGGGCGATTTCCAGTCTGGTTTGGTGTTTCTGCAACATCTGGGCCAGGGCGTCCGGCGTGGAACGGATCAGCGCGCTGTCGTCCCAAGCGGGGCAGCAGGTGCTGCCCTGGAAGTTTTGGATGATTTCCTCCGGGGGGACTTCGGAGCGGGGGCGCCAGGGTAATCAGCCGGCTGACCGCTTCCAGCAGCGCCGAGTCGCAGCTGTCCCCCTTGCCCGCCTTGGCGAAGAACTCAAGGGGGCTTCCGGCCGTGTTGAAGTTCAGGGTTGCGTATGTTCCCGTGTCCCCGGGGGAATCGGCGGCGACGCGGGCCCGGTAGCGGTGAATGGCCGTATGTTCCCGTGTCCCCGGGGGAATCTCCACCGCCAGTCGCTCTTGCTCGCGGACCCAGGCGCTGAGGGAGATGGAGTTCACCTGGTCCTTTACCAGCCAGGTCAAGCGGTGCTACCGCAGAGCCTCGTGGACGCTCTGATGCTCCCCGTTTTCGTCCCGGGCCAGGCTGGCGTAAACCGTTCGCTCGGCGTAGGTGGTCTCTCCGATTACCAACTTCTGGCTCCGGATCCCGCGCTGGCCGAACTGCTCGATGATGCTCGGGCAATCTGGTTCAGCTCGGCACTGTTCTGTTCCGTTCGGGCCTTCAGGTCCCGGTTCTCCCGGCGCAGTTCGATGCCGCGTCGCACCAGTTCTTCCAACGGGGCGGCAGGGTTTGCTCCGGGGAATTGACCCAGGGTTCCGGTTTGGTGGTCGTTCTCGTTGCTCCTTTTCCTGATGACGTCGGGATTTTCGCCAGCGGAACTCCGGGTCCGACTCCCGCTGGTCAGGTCCCGGGTATTCAGAATCCGCTGTATCACGTCCTCCTTGTCGGCCAGGGCGTCGGCGATGATCTCGTCAATGGTTCTGGCGGCGGTCAGGTGGCATAGTGGGCGGGCCCCGCTGTCCGAGGCGATGCAGCCGGGCAATGCTCTGCAGGTAGTCGCCCAAGCTGAAGCCGACGCTGTAATAGACGCAGTGGCCGGCGCGGTCAGGTTCAGCCCCAGCCCGCCGGCCTGGAGTCGCACCGCCAGCGCTCCGCCCTGTTCCTGCCATCGCTCCAGATCCTTGACTCGGCCCGATATTTCGTGATGGGCGCTGGAGCTTCTCGGCGGTTTGCGCGATGGCGTCCAGCTCCGGGATGAACCGGGCGAAGACCACCACCGGTTCGGTTTGGGACAGAACCTCCGGGAGTCGGTCAGAGCCTAGAGTTTGGCGTCGTCCACCTGGAGCATCTTTCCCTCGGCGGTGACGGTGAAGCCGGAGGTCAACTGCCGGGCCCGGAGCAGCCAGGCCAGGATGTTGGCGACGGTGATCCGTGCTCCATCCCACTCCGCTGGTACTCCCGGGCCAGCTAGTCGTAGAGCTTCCGGGTCCGGGGGCCGAGGTTGACACGGGTATGGGTTTCGATCGCTGGCGGCAGGTCCAGCGTTTCTGCCGCGGTGACCCGGTAGGCCAGTTGGTAGAACCTCTCGTTCAGTTCCGCCAAGTTCTTGTAACCGGAGATGGCCCTGACCGTGGTGGGGGAACCTGGGGCGACGACCTGGAACTCGACGTAGCGGTTCTTAACCTGCTGGTACGGGATGCCGAAGACGTTCTGGTCCACCGCCCGGTACTGGGCCTAGATGTCCAGGGAGCTGTGGGGCATGGGAGCGCCGGTCAGCGCCAGGCGCCTCCGGGAGCGGGCGGCCAGTCGGGAAGCCCACCGGCTGGTGATGCCGGCGGGGTTCTTCAGCCGGTGGGCTTCGTCCATGACCAGCAGGTCCCAGCGCAGGCTCTGGAGCCAGCTGCCCAGGGGTTCCCGGTGGGCGGATTCGTAGTTCACGATCACCGCCGCCGGGCCTTTCCGGGCGGTGGCCAGGGCCAGGCCTTCGCCGGCCTGTTGCAGCTTGGCCCGGATGTGGGGATGGCGGTTTCCCAGGGGAATGATGGTGGCCTGGCGCCGGCTGTGTTTCCGGACCTCTTCGGGCCAGACATGGTCCACCACCGACAGGGGCGCCAGCACCAGGGCGCGGTGGGAGTCCAGGTTCTCCATGTGTTCCATGGCGATGCGGGTCTTCCCGGCACCCGTTTCCATGGCCAGCATGGCGCCTGGTTTGTCTTTGATGAACCCCAGGGCCTGTTGCTGGGGGGCCAGAGGGGTGGCGCGGTAGCACTCATTGCGGGTCTCCTGTTTTGGTGGTTTCTCCCCGGTGTCTTGGACGAAATCCGGCGCCGGGAGCGAGTTGATTGGGTCGGGTCAACCGGGTTGGAACCGGAAACAGAGCCCCAAGGCCTTGGAGCTCCGCTTGTTCTGGGCCCGTCCCGGCGCTGCTCCCGCCGGGGCGGGTTTTCTCTTTGTCCGGGATTGCCGGGGCAACGCCGCCCACTGCCGGGCAGGGCCGGCGGCGTTGCGGTTTTTTGTTGCTCAGCCGGGTTTCTGGTCTGGTGGCCGTTGTTCCAGCTGGCGCTGCGTCTCCTCTTCCATCCATTGCAGCAGCGTGGAGTGGTGCGCCAGGATTCGCCGCCCGTCCCGGATGTGGGGTATCGGGTTCCATTCCCGGCGTAGCCAGGCCCGGGAGGTCCGGATGCCTAATCACAGTATCTCGGCGGTCTGTTTCAGGTTGTGGCAGACCCGGAGCGGCCGGATCGGCTCTGGCTGCCGGCTCTCGTTGACCCACTGGTACAGGGCTTCGGTGTCCCGGGTGGACCAGGCGCGGAAGCCGGCGTCAGCTTCCGGGTCTCGGACCACCAGGGCGGCGGAGCGGCGGCGGACCGAGTTGCCGCAGAGTCGGACGCCGGCCGGCAGGTTCCCGTGTCGGGGCTTACTGTGGGGGCCTACAGGCAGGTTGGCTTCGGGATTATGTTGAGCGGCGGCGGCCCTCGACGACAACGTCCGGCCGGGGAGTGGTGGAACGTTACCTGTTGCCCGGCCTGGGTCGGATCCGGCTGAAGCCGTTGACTCCCGGCCAAGCGCTGGAACTGGAGTCGGCGTTGCTGCGTAGCGGCGGTGGTCGGGGCGCTGGTCTTTCCGCCCGGACGGTGGAGCATATCCACCGGGTGTTGCACAAGGCTTTGCAGGATGCGGTGCGGTCGGGCCTGCTGACGCAGAATGTGGTTCAGCGGGTGGAGCCGCCGCGTCCGGCGCGCTATGAAGCGCGTTCTTTGACCTGGCCCCAGGTGGCGCGGCTGTTGGCAGAGACCGGGGATCCGCAGTACCGGTCTCTGTTCCTGTTGGCGGTGCAGACGGGCCTGCGGTGTTCCGAGCTGGTGGGTCTGCAACGTCGGGATGTGGACCTGGCTGGGGGGTTTTTGTCCGTACGCCGGGGGCTCGTCCTGGCTGGTGGCGTCCGGGTTGCCGGCAAATAGTTTTTGTCCATACGTCGGGGGCTCATCTCTGTTGCCGGTCAGGGTCTGCGGGCCCTGCCTCCCAAGTCCGGGCGGTCCCGGATGATGGCCCTGCCCCCGGAGTCCCTGGCGGTTCTGGCGGCAAGGCTGGAGTCAGATGCCTTTGGAGATGGGCCGATCTTCGGGATGGCTGATGGCGGCTGGTTGCCTCCGTACCGGGGGAGCGGGGTCTTTAAGCAAGTGGCCCGGCGGGCCGGTCTGGATGGTTTTCGTTTTCATGACCTGCGGCATACCCACGCCTCTCTGTTGTTGGCGGAGGGAGTGCATCTGAAGGTAATATCGGAGCGGTTGGGACATAGTACGATGGGCAGCACCGGGGAGCTCTATTCCCGCGTACTGCCGACGGTCCAGGCGGAGGCGGTGGAGCGGTCCGGGTAAGCTTGGCGGCGGGTGGAGCCACCCGCCGCCGCAGAGGATCAGGTTACCCGGTTTAAGTTTCAGGATGCAGCAGTGTCTGTTGCTCTGAATTGCACTGGATTGCTCTGATTAGAGCTCTTCGGCAGGCTGTAACTTATAGTGTGTTTTGAGTGTCCCGTCACCAGGAGAATGGCAAATTATCCGGGCAGCCCGGCAGGGGCGGTTAAATCGTAGCTGAAATGGCGGGAGCAGAGGGGGTTCAGCGACGGTATAGTTAATAATTCGTAATTCCTGATTTCTCCCGGAGGTTTTTGAGGATTTCCACGTTGCGCCGGTCGGGGCCGTCGCCGGCGAAGCCGGGGACTTCCAGGAAGAAAGGCACGTCCCGGAAGGTCGGGTGGCTCATAATGGCGGCAAAGCCGGCCTCGCCGATGTAGCCCTCGCCGATGTTTTCGTGGCGGTCAACGCCGGAGCCGCAAAGCTGTCTGGAGTCGTTGGCGTGCACCGCCGCCAGGTTTTCCCCGCCGATGGCCGTATCGAATTGGGCAATCATCTCCGCCACTCCCGCCGGCGTGGTCAGGTCATAGCCGGCGGCGAAACTGTGCTGGGTGTCCAGGCAGATGCGGAGGCGGGGACTGTTTACCGCCCGCAGGATGCCGCCCAGTTCCTCGAACTTGGCCCCGAGGTGCTGGCCCATGCCGGCCATATTTTCCAGGCACAAGCAGGGGCCTTCCGGAGTGTTGTCCAGCACCCGGTTGATGGCGTTCACCGCCTGGTCGAACACCCGGTCATAGCCCTGTCCTTTGTGGCTTCCGGGGTGAAAGATTACGCCGTCGGCGTCGATTTCGGCGGCCAGGGTCATATAGTTGATGAGGGATTGGACCCCCTTCTCCACCAGTTCCGGGTTGGGGCTGCCCAGGTTGATGAGGTAGATGGCGTGGAAGAAGACCGCTCCCATACCCGTTTCGGCGCGCCGCTGCTTGAAGGCGGCCACTTCCGATTCCGGCGGCGGCTTGAAGGCCCAACTGCGGGCCGAGGAGCCGAATAGCTGGATGGCCTCGCAGCCGATTTCCAGGCCCCGGTCAATGGACTTGCTGATACCCCCGGCGGAGGATACGTGCGCCCCGATCTGCATAATAACTCCCTTATAATAGCCCGGTAATAGCCCGCTTGATAACAGTTCCCTGTAGTTATCTTGTTTAATCCCCTAATCCCCGGCCAAATCCGCCAGCGCCCCCTGCTCCCCCGTGGCGGGACGCACCCGTTCCGCCGGTTGGTACGCCGGCGGGCGGGGCGGCAGGTCAAAACCCCGGCCGGCCAGCAAGTCCCCGATGGTGCGGAGCTGGATTTTCGGAAAGTCCCGCTGCCACAGATCCGAAGGGTAAAAGCCGCCGCTGTCCGCCTCGGCCCGCATCTCCCGGGTGGGTTCCTCCAGGGTGATGAACAGCCCCATCGCGGCCTTCTCCCGTTCCACCACCCCTTTCAAGTCCCGGACTTGGGGCGAGGATACCCGCCCGCCCTTGACCTGGATGACCACCTTTTGCGGCGTCCGGCGGGGGCCGTCCACCAGGTAGATCATCCCGTCGATACCCCGGTCGGCGCCCCGCTTTTGCTCCCCCTGGGGCTGGGCCTCCAGCAGTGATACCGCCCAGAACTGGAACTGGTAGGGATCCTGCTCCCACAAGGCCCGGGCGCTACCCGCGTCCCGGGGTTCCCCCACCACGGCATAATCCGTCCCAGGCTCCAGGTTGAACATCGTCTTGAGCCGGCTCTTCAGCAGGGCCACCGCCAGGTGGGTAATGTCGATGCCCAGCCACTGGCGGTTCAGCTTCTGGGCCGCCGCCACCGCTGTCCCGCACCCGCAGAAGGGGTCAAGCACTACGCCGTTTGTTGGACAAGAGGACTGGACTATTCTGGTGATAAGACCTTCAGGTTTCTGAGTGGGATAGCCCAACCGTTCCCCGGATTGTAGCCACTTTACATCTTCATCGATGGCTTCCCCGGCCCCCCACAATGCCCCTTCAGTGTAAGGCTGGTAGGCCCAAATATCTTGCAGCCTGGTTCCTTCCCGATCCGTCAAATACCTTTTGATGGCAGGCTGTCCGCCCGGCTTTTCCGGCAAGTGGATGAGTTCATACTTCAGTGCAAGATCGAATTTCTCTTGTGTGGTCAATTTATCCAAGCTCTCCCCCCGACGCTCGAGGTCTTCGCGGAGATAAGCCGGAACTGCCCAGTGCCTTCCCGCATCAGTAGGATTGTACCCTTGCCAGGGTTGTCCTGACTCTCCGGTTCTAGTTTCGGGCGCAGTAGGATCGCCGTGACGATATACACCCCGCTCATCACTATGCCGAAACATAGTCCTGATGTAACCGTTCAAGTATGGGCGGATTTGCGGGTTGAAGAAGTATTTGTCTGTCTTGGTATAGAAAAGGATCACGTCGTGGATACGACCGTAAACCCGGTCATTATTATGTGCGTTTGTGCGCCGCCAAACTAGCTCATTCCGAAAATTCCCCTTGCCGAACACCGCGTCCAAGACGATTTTGAGGTAATGGCTGGCCGTCGGGTCGCAGTGCAGGTAGAGGCTGCCGGTGGGTTTCAGGACGCGGCGCAGTTCCACCAGGCGGGGCGTCATCATCACCAGGTAGGCCATCAGGGCGTTGCGCCCGACGAACTGGCGGAAGGCGATAATCATATCCTTGACCGCCGCCGGCGTCCCCGAATGCTGGATGATGTCCTGATTGAAGGTGCGCTCCGTCTCCAGGGTCCACTCCCAGGTATCGGTAAAGGCCTTGATCTGGGCCGGGGAATCCTCGCCGGACTTTTCCCGGAACAGCACGTTGTAGGAGGCGTTGGAGTTGAAGGGCGGGTCCAGATAGACCAAGTCCACCGACTCGGCGGGGAGGTGTTCCCGCAAAACCTGCAAGTTGTCGCCGTAGTAGAGGGTGTTGGGCATTATAGCCAAGGGGCCTTGGCCGGTCTGGAACTCAAGAGCTCGTATTGTATATCGCGCAGGAACGGGATTCCCGGGTTCCAGTCAAATTGTTGAAACAATTGAGCGGCCGGATTTAGAGCCAACTCTCTGGTATTGGACATTAGCTCAATTTGGGGCAGCTCAACCGTAAATGAAGATTGTGGCGATTGAGTCGTCATTCCTCGGAAGGAATTTGCTTGGCCTTCGCGAGAGACCATGAGGATATAATCTTCTATACCCCTTACATCGATTTCCAGATGCATCTGCTCAGCGCCCGCCGCAGTGAAAGTCAGACGGGAAGCGAGCTCGTAGATCTCGGCGAAGCGAATGATCACCTCTTTTATATCCAGCAACACCTGGCGAGCGCGGCCGTTACCGGAATACTGGCTGGGCCACCCGGTAAAAGTGGCGTAGCGCTTATTCCAGTCGGTCATCATCCCGGAATAATGAACAAATTGACCGCTTTGATAAAACCTCCACAATTCAACTATGGGTTCCCAATCGATCTCCTGCCCAATCCAGTCCGTACCCTCAGCGATATTTATGTAGCTATCCACATGGGGAAAGTCCCATCCCTTAAACCTTACCGCGGTCTTTTCTAAAATGGGACGAAGCGCGGATAATCCTGCAACCCGCTGCGCATCAAAAGTAGCCGGGCGAATAACTGCTCGCCAGTGGCCGCGGGAGCGGATTTTTTCGAGGAGTTCGCTCATCTCAATTCCCCCAATTGCTCGCCAAACCTTTCCTGGTCGGTTGGCTGCGCCAGGGTTGTAGGCGGGTATAAACCCACCCGACGGGCCTGTTCCAGGTATTGCCTTACCCTCTTTTCTACCGCCAGATCCAGCAACTCCCGCATCTCCGTTTGGGTCGGTATTTCCGAAGTCTCCGGTTTTCGTCGGGTGCGGACATAACAAGCCCCGTCCCGCAACACATCGTCATAAGCCCGTTTGCACAAGACGGGAATGTCCGGGAACTCAGCGACTGCCAGAACTACGTAACTAGCCCCCTTATACACCGTAACTACGAGGTTAAAACTCACGCCGGGGTCGGCGTAGCGGGCAATCTGATCGGCTACGTTATCGTAATGCCAGGTAGCCAGGTCGGTGGCACTGAGCCCCACCGGGTTGAGCTCGCCAGCATTATCGTCCACTCCGATTATGACTCTGCCGCCATCCCGCCGGTTGGCCATAGCCAGGACCGCTCTAACCACCTGCGCTACCAACCGACCGTTGGATATAGGCCCTGGCTCTTTGAACTCCACCCCGAAGGTTTCCCGGCCAAGGGCGAGGATGGCGGCGAACTCCTGATCGGTCATGGGTTTTGGGCCATCAAATTCGCTCTCCCTTTCGCCGCTACCGGCCCAACAGCCCGAACACTGACAACAGTCCCGTCGCGGCGGCCCCGGCCCGGCGGCGGCCCCGCCGGAAGATACGGCCGATTTCGCCCCGCTCCCAGATGACCACGAACTGGCTGGCGATGAAAATGGAACTGTAGGTCCCGACCACCACGCCGACGGCTACCACCAGCAGCAACTCCCGGATGCTGCCGCCGCCAATCAGCAGCATCGCCAGCAGCACGGTAAGGGTGGTGAAGCTGGTGTTGATGGAGCGGCCCACCGTTTCGACGATGCTCAGGTTTACCGTGGACTCCAAGGCCCGGTCCGGGTAGCGGATGACGTTCTCCCGGATCCGGTCGAAGATTACGATGGTATCGTTGACACTGTAGCCGGCCACGGTCAGGATGCCGACGATGAACATCGAGTTGACTTCCATATTCAGCGTCCGGCCCAGGATGGAGAACACCCCCAGCACCAGCAGGGTGTCGTGAATCAGGGTCAGGATGGCACTGATGCCGTAGCGGTAGGCCCGGGGCACCCGCCGAAAGGCGTACCAGATGTATAACAGAATGAATACCGAAGCGGCGGCCAAGGCGATGGCGGCGTTGCGCACCGTCTCCTGGGCTACGATGGGCGAGGTGGAATCGAAGTTTACCGCCGCGACCGGGGCGACGTTCCGGGTCAGGTCGTCCTCAATCAACTGACGCTCCGACTTCTCGCCGCTGGTGGCCTCGGCCAGTACCTTGGTGCGTACCAGGACACTGCGGCTGCCGGTGCGCTGGACCAGCGCCTCCGGGTGGCCCAGGGCGTCCAGCCGCTCCTGTACCTGGCCCTGGGACACGGAGCGCTCAAAGGTGATGTCCAGCAGCGAGCCGCTGGTGAAGTCAATCCCCGGCCGCAGCCCGGAGCCGCCGCTGATCCAGCCGCCGGGGGGCATAATCAGCGAGATCAGCCCGGGCAGGATAATCAGGGCGGAGAAGAGAAAGTACCAGCCCCGTTTGGCTACGATGTTAAGCACGGCTATCTGCCTCCCTCGGCGCGGCGGCTCCGGCCGGCCCCGGCGCTTCCGGCCCCGGCGCCTCGGGCCAGGGAACTGGTTGCCGGGCGCGGCGGCGGCTCCGGGCTGAACAGGTTGATGCGGCGGCCCAGCCCGATCCAGGCGAAAAGCTGGAGCAGGTTGCGGCTGACCACGATGGCGGTGAACATACTTACCAGCACCCCGATGAACAGGGTGAAGGCAAAGCCGGTTACCAGGTCGTCGGCGGTGCGGCTGCCCAGCCAGAGCAGCACCAGGCAGGTGATGAGGGTGGAGAAGTTGCCGTCCCGGATGGCCGGCCAGGCCCGGCTGAAACCCACTTCCATGGAGGAAGCCAGGGTGCGGCCAATGCGTATCTCCTCCTTCATCCGCTCAAAAATCAGGATGTTGGCGTCCACCGCCAGACCGATGGACAGGATGAAGGCGCCGATGCCGGAAAGGCCCAGGGTCACCGGCACCAGCTTGAACGCGGCCAGTACCACGACGGTATAGAAGACCAGGGCCAGGGCGGCCACCACGCCGGCCATCCGGTAATAAGCCATCATGAATACCAGCACCAACCCCAGGCCGATGATGCCGGCGATCAGGCTCTTGGTCAGAGCCTCGGAACCCCGGAGGGCGTCCACGTCGCTTTCCCGAATCAGCCGCAGCGGTACGGGCAGGCTGCCGGCCTCCAGTTGAATCGCCAGCGTACGGGCCTCTTCCCGGGAGAAGTTGCCGGTAATGGAACTGCGGCCGTCCCGGATCCAGGCCCGGGCCACCGGGGCAATCAACAGTTCGTCATCCAGGAAAACGGCAATACGTTTGTTCGGTTGCCCCACAATGCGCTGGGTCAAGTCGGCGAAGATGCCGGTGCCCCGGTCTTTGAAGGCGATATTGACCTCCCACTCCCCGGTATTGGGGTTGGTAGAGGCGTAGGCATCGTCCAGGTCATCGCCGGTGAGGCCGATTTCCGCATCGGTAAAGGTGAAACAAGTGGTGTCGGCGCAGGTGCGTTCCTTGAGCGCCAGTTGCGCCGTCTCGCCGATGAGGGCCTTGGCCGTTTCGATGCCGCCGGTGGTTACCAGGGAATTAACCGCCCCGATGCTGCTGCCCAGAGCGCGGCGCAGTTCCTGCTGCTGGTTCACGTTCAGGGAAACGGTGCGGATTTCAAACCGCCGTTCCGCAATGGCCTCCACGGAGAAGTCCGCAAAGCCCTGGGCCAGCAATACCTCTTCCACCTGGGCCACATCGGCAGCTTCGCTGAACTCTACTTCAGAGATGGAGCCGCTGGCCCCGGGAAGCTGGACGATAACCCGGTCTTCGCCAAAGAGCTGGATAATCGGCTCCTCGGTGCCGAAGAGGTTTACCCGCCGCTTGATCCGGTCCAGCACCCCCTCCATCTGGTCCGGGGTGGGGGGCAGGGTTTCGGTGAGGGAGTAGGACTCCACGCCGACGGTGGTGGCGACGGGAAGGTCCACCCGGGAAATGCTGGTTACCGCGCCGCCCGCCTCGCTGACAGCCGCGGCCAGCGCCGCTTCCAGTTGCTGCAACCGGGTATCGTCCAGGGGCGTAGTGGTGGTGATGCGGATGGAACTGTCCTCGCTGCGCCGGCCCACGGTAAAACTCTCCAGTCCCAATTCCTCCACAACGCCGGTTGGCGCGGTGAGCAGGTCGGCGGGTTCCTCCGCGTCCTCGAATTGAAACTGCACATCTGCCGCGAACTTGGGAATCTCTTCCGCCCCGTCAACGTTCAGGGCCTGCCGCAGTTCTTCCTTGACTTGGGCCTCCAGCAGGCCGACGGTAACCAGGTAGGAGCGGTCATCTCGAGCCTGGATTTCGTAGCCGGCAATCCCCAGCGACTCCAGGGCTTCCTCGATGACGACGGCCTCCGCCGGTTCGGTAAAGGCGATCTCAATGCGGGTGCCGGTATCGGCTTGATAGACCAGGTGGCCGCCGCCACGCAAGTCCAGGCCCAGTTTCAGCCCCAGGGGGCCGGCGCCGCCCCGGTTAAGGTCAGGGAAGCCGGGAAGGTTAACATTGACTTCCCTAAAGGCCAGGGCCGCTACGGAAAGGGCCAGAATGAACAGGATAAGGATGGATAACCGGATACTGCGCCCGCGCATTAGCTAGTTGCTCCTGAATAAATCGCTGCGTCTCTGGTCGCCGCTGTCGCTCCCCGCTGGATTTCACCAGGGAGCGGCAGGGATTCCCCGGAGGCGCGCAGAGAACCTTTAACTCACGGCAAGGTGGTCAACAAAGGATAACAACGATAACCTTGACCGCTTTTATTGTAGCACCTCAGCCCCCCGGATGGAGAAAGGTTGTGCGGGGCGTGCGCCCCGCCGCTCCTTGCCGGGAGGTCTTGCCGGTAGGGAACTTTACTCCTCATCTTCCTCAGGGAGAAGGGTTGAGAGGGCGGTCGTCTCCAACGTCATCGCCGCCAACTCCAGGGCATCCTCCCGGGTGGCGACCTCTCCGATGGCCTGGGCCTCGGCCAGACGAGTCAGCAGGCGGCCGAGCTGCGGGCCGGGCGGCAGATCAAAATGCCGCATCAAGTCATGCCCGGTCAGCAGACGGGCCGGGCCGGGCGCTGGTCCCGGCGCCGAACCCGGGGGCGACACTGGGGCCGAACCCGGGGAACGCTGCGCTCCAGCCTGCAAGACATAGGCCAACATTCTAGCATGATCGGCCCAATGGTCAGGAGCGATTTCCGGCCCTTTTGCCGCCAGATAATCGGCCATTGCCAGGTAAATCGTATCTACCGCCACCTCTTTGACGTCGCGGAAGTAGCGGTAAATCGCCCGCCGGGAGGGTGCGTCCCGTCCCTGCCGCAACTGGGCGGGACGCAGGTGCCGCTCTACCATCCGGGCCACCAGCGTCACGCTCCGGGCGCTGAGGCGCAGTCGGGTCAACCGGGCCTCCGCCATTTCCGCGCCCAGTTCCGAGTGGCCCGGAAAGCGGATGCGGCCGGTGGCGTCGGGCTGCCTGGTCTGGGGCTTGGCGATGTCATGGAGCAGCCCGGCCAACTTGAGGATGGTGCGGCGGGTATGGCCGTCACCGGCTTCCTGCTCGAAATACTCCGCTGTTTCCACCGTCCAGGGCACCAGGGAGTAGATGGCCGAGTTCTGGTGTCCCCGGGTAACCATTTCGGCGTACTCCACCGTGTGCAGCAGGTGGTTCCAAACGTCCCAATAGTGGACGCGGGGCTGGTCAACGCCTTTGGTCAAGGCCAGTTCCGGGATAATCCGGCAGAGCAGGTCCAGCCGGTCCAGAACCTCCAGTTGCCCCCGGGCGCCGTTGCCCGCCAGGAGGGCCAGAAATTCGTCCCGCACCCGTTCCGGGGCCACCCGTTCCAGCAGAGGGGCGTTGGCGCGAATACGGCGGGCGGTTTCCGGTTCCAGCCGGAACTTGAGCCGCCCGGCCAAGCGGACGCCCCGCAGCAGACGACCCGGGTCGTCCCGGAATACCCCGGGGCCTACCGCCCGGAGCCGCTTCTGCGCCAGGTCGGCCCGGCCGCCAAAGGGATCTATTACTGCGCTGTTCCAGCCGTCCGCCCCGCCCGGCGGTCCTTGAATCAGGCGCCATTGCGACAAGGGCAGGGCCAGGGCGTTGACCGTAAAGTCCCGCCGGGCCAGATCCGCCGCGATACTGCCGGAAAAGCCGGACAGGTCTATTGTTTGGGGCCGGGGTCTTGGGGAACGCCCCCCGGATAGCTCCTCCGATTCCGCCGGCTCAACTACCACTCGGGCGACGCCGTGGGACGGGCCAAGGGGAACGTGGACGCCGCCCAGCCGTTGCGCCAATTCCTGTCCCAGGCCCTGGACCGCATCCTGGGCTACCGGTACGGCAATATCCAGGTCGTGCGCCGTCGGGCCGGCGGCAGCGGCCGGGGACGGGCCGGCAAGCAACGCCTCCCGGAGGAAGCCGCCCACCAGAAAAGCGCCACCCATCCGTTGGATGCAGGGACCGGAAAAGAATTGGGCCAGTTCAGCAAGTATGGCCGGTGTGTCCTGGCGAGGGTTTTTCAACACGGAGACCCGGAGACGCAGCGAATTAGAGCGCCAGGAAAAGCTATCCCTTCCCCGCTCACGGCGAGCTGACCGAACCGGCTGAACCGACCGGCCCATACCCCTCCGCCGCGCCGTCTCTGGCGGGGTGGGCCTGGGTCTGGGCATCGGTATCGGTGGCCGCGTCAACATCCGCCCCCGACGCCTCCGGGTCTGGTTCATAGGTTATCTTGTAGAGGCTCTCCCGGGAAACCAGGTGGTCAAGGTACAGGATGCCGTTGAGGTGGTCGGTTTCGTGTTCCAGGGCTTGGGCCAGCAGGCCCTCGGCCTTGATCCGGATAACTTTGCCGTTCAGGTCCAAGGCTCTGGCCCGCACCCGCTGGGAGCGTTTGACGATTCCCCGGTAACCGGGGATGCTCAGGCAACCTTCCTCCACCTCCCGTTCCCCTTCCCTCCGGATGATTTCCGGGTTGATTAACACCAGGGCCTCTTCCCAGTCCGGCAGCTGGATTACCGCCACCTTTTGCCGGGAACCCACCTGGTTGGCCGCCAGCCCTACCCCGTGTTCGGCGTGCATCGTTTCCACCATGTCCCGGATATATTGCGGCATACTGGGCGGGATCTGCGTAATTTTTCGGGCTTGCTGCCGCAGGATGGGGTCGGGAACGTGTCGCATGGTCAGAAGGGCCACGGTTGGGATACCTCCCGGCAAATTGTGGGGCCGATTATATCCAATCGCCGCGGAAAAGGGTAGGGGCTGCTGGTAGCCAGGCAATCGCCGGCCGGCGCCCCTTACCCCAAACCGCTACAGCAGCTGCACCGGGTCCACGTCTAGGGTAACTTCTCGGGAGAGCAGGTCGCTTCCCTCCAGAAAGCGGTGCAGGTTGCGACCCCGCAGGATGAGGCGCCAGCGGTAACGCCCCCGCGCCCGTTCCGGTATGCCGGGGGCCGGGCCGATTACCTGGACATCGGTCAATCCCTGGGCGCGGATGCGCCGCCGGAGGGTCCGGGCGGCGGCGATGGCCCGCTGCTGGCAGGCAGTAGGGTTAACGTCCTGGTAAAGCAGGTGCGCCAGCCGGTTGAAAGGCGGGTTGCCCTGGCGCCGGCGGGCGGCGAGCTCCGTGCGAAACAGAGCGGCGTAGTCCTGGCGGGCGGCGGCGGCCACGGCGTAATGGTCGGGGTTGTAGGTTTGGATGATTGCCCGGCCCGGGTCGGAACCCCGTCCGGCCCGGCCCGCCACCTGGCAGAGCAAGCCAAAGATCCGCTCGCCGGCCCGGAAATCGGGCCGGTAGAGGCCCACGTCGGCCAGCACCACCCCCACCAGAGTTACACCAGGCACATCCAGCCCCTTGGCCACCATTTGGGTGCCTACCAGCACCTGAGTTTCTCCCCGGGCCAGACGGCGCATAGTCTCCTCCGGCCCCGGCCCGTCGCGGGAGGCGTCGGCGTCCCACCGCTCTACCCGTACCTCGGGGAGCAGGACCTTAACCTCGTCCACCACCCGTTGGGTGCCGATGCCCAGCTGCCGGATGTGGCTGCCCTGGCACTGGCGGCATTGGCGGGGCGGACGACTACGCCGGTTGCAGCGATGACAACGCAGCCTGGCCTCTGCCGCGTGGTAGGTCAGGGACACGGCGCAACTGCTACAGGTAACCACATAACCGCAGTCTCGACACTGGACAATGGAGGCGCTGCCCCGGCGGTTCAGGAACAGAATGGTCTGCTGACCCCGTTCGATACACTGGGTCAAAGCCTGGGAAAGGGAACGGCTGAAAATGCTGCGGTTGCCCTGGCGCAGTTCCAGGCGCATATCGCAGATTTCCACCTGGGCCAGGCTGCCGCCCGTTGCACCCTCAGCTACCTCCCCAGCTGCTTCCGGGGAATCGGCGTTGCCCTTTTCCGGCAGCCCCCCCTCGTCCCCCTCTCGCTCGTCCGGCGCCGGTCGCCGGCGGGTCTGGCGAATCCGCTGGGGCAACTCCAGCAGGCGATAGCGGCCCTGAAGGGCGTGGTAATAGGATTCCACGTCCGGTGTGGCGCTGCCCAGGATTACCGAGGCCCCGTTGCGGCGGGCCATTTCCAGCGCGGCGGTGCGGGCATGGTAAAAGGGTTGCGTCTCGACCTGCTTGTAAGTCCACTCGTGTTCTTCGTCAATGACAATAAGGCCCAGGTTGGGTATTGGCGCGAAGAGGGCGCTGCGAGGGCCGACCACCACAGCATAATCCCCGTCCCGGATTTTCCACCACTGGTCGAACTTCTGCCCCTCCGTCAAGCCGCTGTGCAGCGCCGCCACCCGGCCGGGAAAACGGGCGTTGACCCGCTGTACCGTTTGGGGAGTCAGGGCGATTTCCGGCACCAGAAAAATGGCCTGCTTGCCCTGCTCCACCACGCGACGGATGGCCCGCAGATACAGTTCGGTCTTGCCACTGCCGGTAACACCGTGGAGCAGGAAGGTCCGGGGCTGCCGGGCCGGGTCGTTCAGCGTCGCGACGATGCGGGTCAGGGCGTCCTTCTGAGTAGGGGTCAGGGTCAGGGGCGGCTCCGGCTCCGGTTCCGGCTCGCCGACAACTGCGCTGTCGGCAGCGTCCGGTTCCCTGGGAGCCACCACTACGGGACGCTCCCGGCGCACCCACTCCAGTCCCAGCAGCCCTTTGTCCACCAGAGTATTGCCCACGCCGAAACCGAACTCCTGGTTAGCCCGGGTGGTAGAATAGCCCCCGACCTGCTCCCGCACGGCCTGGAGCAGCCTTTCCTGGCGATCTGAAAGTTCTACCGCCAGCTCGGGCCATTGACCGGCGGCGTCCGGGGAGGTGGTGGGGAACAACTGGCTGAGGTATTGAAAGGTTCGCGGACGGGGCAAAGCCACCCGGCGATGGATAAGGCCTCGTTCTACCAGGCGATTCACCTCCCGGCTGCCGGATTTGCCCAGCAGATTTACGAAATCCGTCTCGCTCATCCCTTTGTTTTCCCACAGGGTTTGCAGGGCTTCCCGAGCCGGTGGCTTCAGCTTTTCCAGAAGAGTATCAGTCTCAGCCGCCGCCCCGGTTTCGGTAATGGCGGCGGGCCGGATTTGGGAGCGCACCTGAGCCTTGAAACCGGGCGGCAGGAACAGAGCGACGGCATCGAAGAGGCCACAGAGATAGTACCGGCTGAGCCACTGGGCCAAGCCCAGCGCGGTGGCGTCCAGCAACGGCGCCGGTTCCACCGGCTGAAGGATGTCCTTGGTTACCTCGACCTGGGGCGCCGGGGTCAACTCCATGACCATGCCCTGGAGGGTGCGGCGGCCAAAGGGAACCCAGACCAGTTGGCCCGGTTGGAGGCGAAAGCGGTCGGGGATGCTGTAGGAAAAGGTGCGAGAGGGGTTTACCGGGGCGTCCACCGCTACTTCTGCGTATCTCGTCATAGCCATAGTCGCCGGCTGCCTGGGTTAATACCCAACTGGGGGTAAAGCGGAAACTGGGGATCCCGTCAGACGGTTCCGCCCGGCTCTAGCTGGGGTTGCGCTGGAAGAGCGCGTCGCGAATTATATCCAGATGCCCTTCCGTCCGGGACTGGCCGCGCTCCAAATTTCCTACTCGATCGCCTAACTCTTTAAGCTGCTGGTTTATCTCATCAAACCGCTGGTTTATCTCGTCAAACCTTAAGTTTTGCCGGGCCTCCAGCTCTTTGAGCTGCTGATTTTGCCGGGCTTCCAGCTCTCTGAGCTGCTGGTTTTGCCGGGCTTCCAGCTCTCTGAATTGCTGGTTTTGCCGGGCTTCCAGCTCTCTGAATTGCTGGTTTTGCCGGGCTTCGAGGCGGTCAATACGTCGCTCGTTACGCCGGTCGTTCCAATAGAACAAACCCAGCAGCACACTGGCTATCGCAATGACGGCGCCCAGCAGCTGGGTCAGATCTGCTTCCATAGCATAACTCAAAGGGCCGGTTAATTTTAATCTGCTGTCGCCCGCGTCGCCATCGTACGGAGGGGCGGCCCGACCTTGACCGGTTACTGCCCGGCCGCCTGGTTCCGGGGGCGGCGCGGCAGGGTCTTTTCCTTGATGCGGGCGGCCCGGCCTTGCAAACCGCGCAGGTAGTAGAGCTTGGCCCGGCGGACGGCGCCCCGGCGGGTAACTTCCAGGGAGTCGATCAGGGGCGAGTAGAGGGGGAAAATCCGCTCGACGCCCACACCACCGCCGGCCACCCGGCGCACGGTAAAGTTGGCCGAGGGGCCTTTGCCGTTCTGACGGCGAATTACCACACCCTGGAAGGCCTGAATACGCTCACGTTCGCCCTCCCGGATGCGAAAGTTGACTCGCACCGTATCTCCGGCGCCAAAGTCGGGGATTTTCGGATTGCTTTCGGGCTTTAGTATCTGGGCGGCTTCCATAAATCGTTGACCTGTATTTCTACCTTTCTTTCTATTCCAATCCGGGCCGGCTCCAACCTGGCAACTTCCGGTTAAACCGCCCCCGTAGTTCACCAGCATACCACATCCGCTGGAGAAATGGCAGGCCCTTTGCGTCAGGGCATTCAGCTTCCGTTCTTCCGTTTTCCTCTGGTGCTGCCAGGTCATTCCGGGCGTTAGGGCTAGGCCCGATACGGGCAGTCCTCGGGCAGGCCTATGGATATGCGCGGGTGGGGAATTCCGGGCATTAGGGCTAGGCCCTTAGTCCTCCCGGGAAATGGCGGCGTGAAAGCTACCTTTCACTATACCCATCCTCTTACTGTACCCCTCCTCCCTTTCGCTGTACCGGCTGACATCGACTGAAACCACCCTCTACCCCGCCCCCAGCAACCGGACCACCTCATCCCCCACCTGGGCGGTAGTGGCGCTGCCGCCCAGATCCGGTGTCATTACCCGCCGTTCCTGCAAGCTGCGCACTACCGCCGCCTCTACCCGTTGGGCGGCGGCGGGTTCACCCAGGTGGTCCAGCATCATTCCCACCGCTGAGATGGTTGCCAGGGGGTTGGCGATGCCCTGGCCGGTAATGTCGAAGGCCGCCCCGTGTACCGGCTCGAACATCGACGGGTATTCCCGCTCCGGGTTGATGTTGGCGCTGGGCGCCAGCCCCATACTGCCGGTTACCACCGCCGCAATGTCGGAGATGATGTCGGCGAAGAGGTTGGAGGCCACCATCACGTCAAAATCCTCGGGCCACCGCACCAGGTCCATCGCCACCCGGTCCACCAGCAGCGACTCGGTTTCCACCTGCGGATACTCGGCGGCCACCGCCTGGAACACCTCGTCCCAGAAGACCATGCCAAAGGCCTGGGCATTGGACTTGGTTACCGAAGTAACCTTGTTCCTTTTATTGCGCCGGAGGCAATGCTCAAAGGCGGCCCGGATGATGCGCTCGGTGCCGCGGCGGGTGAAAACATTGGTTTGCATTACCGTTTCATAAGGCGTTCCCGGGTAGAGGCGACCGCCCACCGGCGCATACTCTCCCTCGGTGTTTTCCCGGAAAATCACCAGGTCAATTTCCCCGGCGCTTTTGCCGGCCAGGGGTGAAGTTACGCCGGGGTGCAGGTAGGCCGGGCGGACGCAGACCCCCTGGTCGAAGGCGCGGCGCATGGGCAGCAGCAGGCCCTGGAGGGTGATGTGGTCGGGAATGTCCGGGTCGCCTACCGCGCCGAAGAGGATGGCCTGATTTCCCTTTACCTGCTCCAGCCCGTCCTCCGGCATCATCCGTCCCGTCTCCCGGTAATAGGCGGAACCCCAGGGAAACTCGGTACAGTTGAAGCTGAGGCCGGGCGTAGTAGCCGCCAAGTAGTCCAGCGCCTTTTTGCCCTCGGCCACCACCTCCGGGCCGATGCCGTCGCCGCCGATAATCGCCAGGTTATACTCCACCATTATTGACTGCTCCCCAAATAAACTAGGGCGTATCCTACCGGTTATTATAGGGGGATACAAGATAGGGGATACGAGGTTTTTTCACCGCATCGGCTTGCCGCAGGGAATCCGCTCTCTTCTCTCTTCACTGCGTATCGCGGTGTTCCCGGCGTCGCTGCGGTGAGCAGACCCGTCGGGAGAATAACGCCTAAACTACCCGCACGCCTCCGCCGATGAGTCGCAGGTGGTGAATTGCCTCGGCCTCCGGGAAGGACTCCCGGGCCTGCCGAAAAACCGATTTGCCCCGCCGCTCCGTGGCATCCAGCAGCACACCGATGACGGCGCCGCTATGGGCCACGTTGACGCCGACGGCGCCTGCCAAATCGGCGAACCGGGCCACGTCGGGCAGGGCGGGCTTGAACAGTACCTGCTGTCCGGCCCGGGCACTGAGGGATGCGCCCCGGCCCAGCAACCGGGCGTCGCCCCGGGCCAGTCCCGCCCGCACCAACCGCAAGGCCACGCCGGTTTGGGACTGAACGGCTTGCCACTGGGCGCGGCGGTCAACCCGGTTAAAGTCCAGGGTGTCCACGGCGCCGCCGAAATCCAGGGCTACGATTTCCAGGGGCGGTGGCGGCCCCAGTTCCTCGGCCAACGTACCGGCCCGGTGGTCAAAGAGGGCGATGCCGGGGAACATTACGCCGTCGGTAGGCTCCACTTGCAGGGCCAGCCGGCCAATCCGGGCCGGGGGCAGTTCTATCGCCAGGGCCAGACCGGTGGCGGCGATGGCGGCAGTCAGGTCGGCGCTGCTGCTGCCCAGGCCCTTGCCCCGGGGAATGGGACTGCCGACGCTGACCCGCGCTCCCAAGTCGGCCCGGCCCAGGTCGGCCAGGGTATGGGCGACGGCGGCGGCGATCTTGGGACAATCCGGCGGCGCCGCCACGCCGGACACCCCCCGGTAAAGCCCCACCCGAACCCGGGCAAAGAAGTCCACCGGGCAGGTTACCAGAAAGTAGGCATCGTCCAGCATCCCCTGCACCAACTCGCCGCAGACGCCGGGAGCGCGCACCGTGGCAGCGCCGGCCAGCAGTTCCGGCGCCGGCAGAGCGGCCCGGGAAATATCGGGCAGGGGAGGCCGTTGTTCATTCAAGGTATGCTGCTTGATGCCGGCCGGCTCGTGGTTAACCCGTAACCCGCGCTGGTCCAGGGAGTTCCATTCCGCAGCAGAAGGACGAGTTTGAACGCCATTGGAAAAGCCTTCCCTTTGGCAACTGGCGACGCATTATACTCCGCCGGCCGGATCATTCCTGTTCCCGGGGCTTGACTCGCCACGGAACCCCGGCCACCATCAGATACACCGCATCGGCTTGGGCGGCGGTTCGTTGGTTGACGGTGCCCAGCAGGTCCTGAAAGCGGCGGCCCAGGGCGTTGGGCGGCACGGGCCCCAGTCCCACCTCGCTGCTGACCAGAAAGGCCGCCGGCGCCGCTCCTTGACGGCACACTTCCAGCAGCCGCTCCAATTCGGCTAGGGCCAGGGACTCCACGGCGTTAAAATCCTCCGCCGTATGCGCCAGGAGCAGGTTGGCGATCCAGGCGTCCAGCGAATCGAGCAGGATGACGCCGGGCGGGTTGGGGCCGGCCCGGGCCTCGGCCAGCGCCGCCGCCGGTTGCAGCGGTTCCTCCAGGGTAAGCCAGTGCGCCGGCCGCCGTTCCCGGTGGCGACGGATGCGTTCGGCCATCGCGGCGTCGGCAATTTGTCCGGCGGCCAGGTAGAGGACGGGTTGGTTCAGCTCCCCGGCCCGCTCTTCGGCAAAGGCGCTTTTACCGGAGCGTACGCCGCCTAATACCAGGGTTAGCCGGCCCCGGCCGGCGGTGGATTGTTCTACTCCGGCCAACTCTGCCCTCCGCCGTCAATCCGGGCTGCGCTAAACCCGGTCAAAATCCCGGTTCAGACCGGTCATTGCATAGATGCGGTTCAAGTCCAGGCTGGCCCGCACCCAGTCGGCCAGCTTGTCAAACTCGGCGTCCATCTCCCCGACCGCCCCTTCCCCGGCAGACGAAGGCAAGGCGACTCCCTTGCGCCGGGCCAGTTCCGCCAGCATCGCCCGGCGCAGGCCGCCGTTGTGAAACAGGCCGTGAATATAGGTGCCCAGCACCTGCCCCGAACCGTCCATCGCCCCGTCGTAGGCGGTGGCGGCGGTTACCGTCCCGTCGGAACGGTCGCGGATGCGGAAGGGGAAGGTTACACCCTCGCCGGCAGTACGGCCCATGTGAATCTCATAACCGCGAATGGGCGTTCCATCGGCCCCGGCCAGCAGCCCGGAACCCGCGGCCACTTCTCCCTGAATTCGGTGGGTTTCCTTGGTTCCGACAAAGACCGTAGTCAGGGGTAGCAGGCCCAGCCCTGCCGACTCCGGGATGGTCGATTCAACGCCCTCCGGGTCATAGAGACGGGTTCCCAACATCTGGTAGCCGCCGCAAATGCCGACAATGGCGGTTCCCGCCCGGCGCCGCTCCCGGATGGCCCCGGCCAGTCCCTGCGCTTCCAGCCAGGCCAGGTCGGGGATGGTGGTCTTGCTGCCGGGCAGGATGACCAGGTCGGGGCGCCCCAGGTCGGCGGCGGCGGCCACGTAGCGCAGTCGCACTCCCGGCTCCCGGGTCAGCGGGTCGAAATCGTCGAAGTTGGAGATGTGGGGCAGCCGCACCACCGCAATATCCAGCGCCGCTGGCCCGGCGACGCCGGGCGTCGCCCGGGCCGGCAGGTCCAGGGCGACCGAGTCCTCTTCCGGTAGGTGGATGTCCCGGAAGTGATGCACTACGCCCAGCACCGGAACGCCGGTGCGCTGTTCCAGCATCGTAAGCCCGTCAGCGAGCAGGCTGGCGTCGCCCCGGAACTTGTTGATGACAAAACCCTTGATGGTGGCGCGCTCCGCCGGCTCCAGCAGTTCCAGGGTGCCGACCAGGGCGGCGAACACACCACCCCGGTCAATGTCGCCGCAGAGCAGCACCGGAGCGTCGGCGTAGCGGGCCACCCGCATATTGACGATTTCAGTGGCTTTCAGGTTGATTTCAGCCGGGCTGCCGGCCCCTTCAATGACCACCACGTCATACTCCCGGCGCAGGGTGTCCAGGGAGGTATGCACCGACTCCCAAAGCTGGGTTTTCAGGGCGAAGTAGTCCCGCACCCGGGCGGAAACCAGCGGGCGGCCCAGCCGCACCACCTGGGCGAGATGGTCGGCTTCGGGCTTGAGCAGCACCGGGTTCATCTCCACCCGGGCTTCCACGCCGGCGGCCTCGGCCTGCACTGCCTGGGCCCGGCCAATCTCGCCCCCATCCCGGGTCACGTAGGAATTGTTGGACATATTCTGCGCCTTGAAGGGGGCGACGCGGAACCCGTCCTGGCGAAAAATACGGCACAGGGCCGACACCAGCACACTCTTGCCCACGTGGGAGGCAGTGCCCTGCACCATTAAGACCCGGCCGGCCGGGCCTTCGGCTGGTGGTCCGGTCATTGGCTATCCCTCATCCCGTTTCAGATTCACCGCCCGGATTGTTCCAGAATTGGGACGGCGCAACCATCCCGGCAGATACCCTCATAATACCCTTCAGGTGCGAGGTATCATTATACAGGTGCATTACGGCGTTGTCCGGGTAGGTGTGGATTACCGACAGGGCGCAGTTGTGCATTACGAACTTCCAGTTGGCTTCCAGGGGCAGGTTCAGCAGGGCCACGACGCAACTGCGCAGGGAGCCGCCGTGCCCCACGATAAGCACGTTGTCCTCCGGGTGCCGCTCCCGCAGGACGGCGACGAACCCGGCCAGGCGAGCGGCGCACTGCCGGATGGTTTCGCCCCCCGGCGGGGCAAAGTCCGGGTCGTTGACCAGGGAAGCCCGGTACAACTCCGGGTAACGCTGCCGGTACTCCGCCACCGTCAATCCCTCAAATACCCCTTTGTGATACTCCCGCAGCTCGGGAACGGAGCGCAGGGGCACGTCTCGTTCGCCGAGGATAATCCGGGCCGTGTCCCGGGTCCGGCACATATCGCTGGAATAGGCGGCGTCGAAAGGGGCGCCGGCCAGCCGTCGGGCCGTGTCCCGGGCCTGCTCCCGTCCCCGGGCAGAAAGGGCAACATCGGTATGCCCCTGGATGCGCCCCGCCGCGTTCCACTCCGTTTCTCCGTGCCGCACAATGTAGATCCGGCCCATTTCCGCCAATACCCCGGGCAAAGATTTGATGACCGGCTTGATGACCGGGAGATTTCCCGACCGTCATTATATTCTAATTGCCTATATTCTAATCGCCATGGGACTGCCTTTGAAGCGGCCTTTCCGCCAGTTTGCGGGCAATGAAGGCAATGGCGGCCTCATGCGCCTGGCCGTCCCGGTAGCCGTTGAGCAGGTAAAGGTCGTATTCCCGGCTGCGGCTTTGGGCGAATACTTCGTTGAGTTTGCCCATCAAAGCCTGCTCCCGAAGTTCCCGCAGTTCCGGCAGGAAACGGTAGGCTGTCCGAGCCACATAGATACAGTTGTTGTCCGGCGTGGCCTGGCACTGCGCCAATTCCTGTCGGAGCGGGGCTACCGAAGGGTTGGCTACCATCAGATCGATGAGTTTTCTTTCCCGGGATTCAGCGGATTTGAGGATGTCCGTCCTGATCCAGATCCCGGATAACGACTTCGGGTTGGCCTGGCACTCCATTACGCTCCATTGGGTTACCGCAGCCTGGACTGGCTGGTAATTTTGTGTGAACCTCGGGTCGGAGAGGAGATTTTTATCATAGTAACAGGACCAGTAATTATGTATTTCAATCAGGTCCGGCGCCGCATAGTCAAAAAAGTATTCGGCTACCAGCAAATCTCGGGGGGGGGGGGGGGGGGGGGGGGGATGATGCGGCCCGACAGCTTTGCCATAATCGGCGAGCCGAGCTTGCCCAGATCAACGATGTTGAATTGTTTATGCCAGCTCATCGCACCCAAATCCGGGTTGGCTACGGTGGGGCGGGGCAGCGCCTCTTGCTCGGCCAGCCAGGTGAACTCCTCCCGAATGGCCTCAAATCGCTGGATATTACAGCATAGGTAACGCGGCTCCACCGCATTGAGCTGAAAGACGAAAAGGCCGGCGGCCAATAAGACTGGTCCAACTCCGGGCAACCGCCAGTGATCAATGTAATAGAAAATCGCTCCGGCGCCCACAGCGGTAAAAACGGCCAACTGGGTAGTCGTCCGGGTAACGTCCAGGCGCGCCGGGCCAAGGACTGCCGGACTGAACCAGGATGTGAGCGCCAGGCTTCCAATTAAAAGAAACAGCAGCAGCGCCGCTTTTTCCCGTCGGACAAAGAACAGGAAAGGGGCCGCCGCCAGCAGCAGATAAACGCCATGTTCAGCGAAGATTCGCCGGGAGGCTTCAAGAACGGGCGGGGCCGGCTGCAACAGCTCGTCCAGGGCCGGGGCAGTCGCACTAATCCCCTGGGCATAGGCCGAGTTGGGCAGCAGGTCGCCAAAATACAGGTATCGCCCCAGGTGGAAGGCCAACCACAGCCCGAACACCGCCAGGGAAAAGTAAAGCCCGCCCCAGTTCCTGAAGGCGAACCACCAGAAAAGGCTGAAGAGCAGCAATAGCGGCGCGATGTGATAAACGCTGTCAATTCGCGATATGGTCGCCAGGAAGACCACCGCCGCCAGAGGCCAGGTTATTTTCCTGGACCGGGCAAAGGAGAACAGGATCAGGACTGTCGCCAGAAAAAGCGTATGGGTAATGGCGTTCTCCATACCGGAGCCGTGCCACTCCAGGAAGGGCATAAGGTTGGATAGCAGGAGGGCATAAACCCGGCGGCCCGGGAAGAAAAGGATAAACAGCGCTCCCAGCAGAAAAGTGGCACGGCGGTCTGCGCCACGGCGTAAGCGTCGTAGCCTACGCCACTCAGCCGGTAGGCCAGGGCGTAAATAAAAAACTGGACCGGCGCCGAGTAACCCTCCACCCGCTCGCCGGAAGGGTTCACCCCGATAAACCCGTAATCCACCCAGTTACGGGCATGGCTCATCGTGATTACGCCATCGTCCCGCACCTGGTAAAGTCGGTCGGGTATATCGGCGTAGCTCCAGTAGAACAGAGCGCAAAAGATGGCGCCGCCCAGCAGGGACAGTTGCAGCGACCGGTTGGCGGCAGTGGCCCGCAAAAACGCGAGCAGATAGGGTAGTACGGTCGCTCTCCGGTTATTTTTTGACGCAAGTCCGCCGCCACTCCAGGCATCTTTGGGCCGAATCAGGAAGAGGGGACGGTTGCGGGAGCGGATTCCGGTCGGAGCCGGCAGGACGGTGCAGCCGGTTGCTCATTCAGGTTCCGGGCCTTTCCCGGCATAACTCTTCCATAACGGCCGCCAGCCGTTGGCAGTCGGGCATAGGGCGGATGCCGATGCGGATGCAGTCGGGCAGCCCGAAGGAGGCGCAGTCTCGCACGAAGAGGCCTCGGCGCATCAGTCGCTCCCGCCAGGTCGCCCCATCCCCCACCTCTACCAGGAGAAAGTTGGCGGCCGCCGGCAGGACGCCAAACCCCAGGGCCGTCAGGGTGGCCGTCAAGTAAGCCTTGGCGGCGTCCACCGCCTGCCGGGCGGCGGGCAGGTAGCTGGTATCGGCCAAGGCCACCAACCCGGCGGCCTGGGCCAGCCCGTTGACGCTCCAGTCGGGTTGAAGGCGGGCCAACCGGGCGATAACTTCCGGCCCGGCCAGCCCGTAACCCAGCCGCAACCCGGTCAGGGCGTAGTCTTTGGTCATGGAGCGCAGGAGGAACACGTTATTTGCCGCCCCGCTGTCCGGCGCCAGCAAGGTCAGCGAATCCCATGGGGCCTCCACAAAGCCCAGGTAAGCCTCGTCCACTACCAGCAGACCGCCGGTCGGGGCGACGGCCCGGGCCAGGGCAAATACTTCCTCGCGTCCCAGGTAAACGCCGGTGGGGTTATTGGGGTTGCAGAGGAACACCAGGGCGGGCCGGCAAGCGCGGATGATTTCCCCGGCCTGCGAGAGGTCCCAACGAAAACCCCGCTCCCGGGCGGCGGCCAGTTCCAGAACCTCGGCGCCGGCGAGGGCGCAAGCCCCGGAATACTCGCCATAGGTAGGCGTCAGCAGGAGCGCCGCGCTGGCGCACCCGGCCGGCGGCGGCGACAGGAGGGCTCGGGTCAGCAGGTGAATCAATTCGGTGGAACCGTTGCCTACCAGTATCCCTTCAATGACGGTTCCCAGGCGTTGGGCCAGCGCCTCCCGCAATTCCAGGCATTCCGGGTCGGGGTAGGCGGTCAAGTCCACCCGGCGCAGGGCCGCCCACAAGCCTTCCGGCGGCCCCAGGGGGCTGATGCTGGCGCTGAAGTCCCGGGTAGTGGCGGGGTTCAAGCCCAGGGCCCGCAGTTGGGCCGGCCGGATACCACCATGCACCGGGCGGGCCGGCGCCGGGCGAACGGGGGAGTCTTTATCGAAAGATAGCATATCTCAAGAAAATCAGGCCCAGGGCAACCAGCAAGCCCAGGGCGGCCACCAGGTACATCGACTGGATGGCGCGGGTGATGTCCCCGGGTTCCAGGGAACGGGTAGGGTCGCCCAGTTTATAGTGGCCCGGCTTTTCCAGTTCCACCCCCAGGGCGCCGGCCATGGCGCTCATCGTCCAGCCGGCGTTGGGGCTGGCGGTGCGGGCGTGGTCGCGGCCCATAATGCGCCTGGCGCGGCCGGCCCGCTGCTCCGGCAAAAAGCCGCTGCCCAGGGTCAGCAAGAGGGCGGTCAGTCGCGCCGGAATCAGGTTTACCAGGTCGTCCAGCCGGGCCGCCGCCTTGCCCAGATACTCGTAATCCCCACGATAGCCTATCATACTATCCAGGGTGTTGATAGCGCGGTAGGCAAAGGCTCCCGGCAGTCCGAAGAGGGCAAAGGCCAACCAGGGGCCAATGAAGCTGTCGGTGGTGTTCTCGGCCACCGATTCCACCGTGGCGGCGATGGCTTGCCCGGCGGTCAGGGCGGAGGCGTCGCGGCTGACCAGGGAGCGCATATTTTCCCGCACTCCGGCCAGGTCATCCCGGGACAGCCGGTCCCGGACGCCGGCGGCAACCCGGTGCAGCATCCCCAGGGCAAAGGTGGTCTTGAGCAGCGCCGCCCCGACGATGACGTAAACCAGGTAGCCGGCGGCGGGGGTAACGGCAGTGAGGGACTGCAAGCCCTCGGCGGCAACCCAGGCGGCGGCGGCCCAGAACCCCGGTATGAGCAAGGCCATCAACCCGCCAAAAACCAGTTGTCCGCCGCCCCGGCGTGCCGGCGCCGCCCGCTCCGCCCAGGTTACCGTCTTGCCGATCCACACGGTGGGGTGGAACCGGGCGGGCAGCTCCCGCGCCGCCAAATCCAGCAGCGCAGCCAGGAGCAGGACGAGCAGGTCGGGAGGGAGGTTGGGTATTCCCGGCGCTCCTTCCATTCAGAGAGGCAACATAAAGAATTGGTGCAGCGGCACAATCAACCCGTAGGGCAGCAGGGCCACCGCCGCCATCAGGACGGCTGCCTCGGCCAGTTCGTTGGCGGCTCCGTAGGCATCGCCGGTCAAGCCGCCCAGCATCCGGGAGATACCCTGCCCCAGCAGGAGGCCCAGCAGGGAGACTCCCACCAGCATCGCCACACCGCCCACGCCGCCCAGCAGGACGGCCGTGGCCATCGCTATTATTGCGGCAACCACGGTGACCAATCCGGCGTTGCCCCGGTGAAAGGGCGCCCCCAGGCCCCGGGCGCGGGAGTAGGGAAAGACAATCAGCAGCAGCACCATGGTCCACCGGGAGAAAACGGGAAACAATAGCAAGGCCCATTCCTTGCCGTCGGCATCCAGGGAGAGGAGGGAGACCAGGGCGCCGTACTTCAGGAGTAGCAAGCCGGCGGCGCCGGCCACTGCGAAGGCGCCCACGCGGGAATCCCGCATAATCTCCCGGCGGCGCTCCGGGGTTGCGCCGCCGAACAGCCCGTCGCAGGTGTCCATCAGTCCGTCCAGATGCAGGCCCCGGGTGATTACAATCAGGAACGTCAGCAGCAGGGCGGCGGTCAGGTAAACCGGAAATAGTTCCTGCGCCCCCCGTTCGATTCCCACCAGCGCCAGGCCCAGCAGCAATCCGACCAGGGGAAACCAGGCGCGGGAATTGCTGATTGTCCGCGGGGTGATGCTTGCCGGTCGAAGCGTGGGAAGGAAGGTCAAAAAGCTGAGGGCTGCTAGAAACGACTTCATACCTTATTCCTCGTTAGAATCCGGCGGCAGCACGACAGCATTGGGGCAAAGGGGGCGGCGGGCAATCGCGTTTAACCTCCCGCGTTTTAACTCCCCAGAGCGAGAGCCGGGCTTACTTCCGGCATTCGCGGCCCTCTCCTCCAGGGTGCGGGCGGGCAACCAGCAAAGACGACTTTATCCCATTCCGGCGAAGGACTCCCCCCGGGTGCGGGCGAGCAACCAGTCTATCGTCTCGGCTGGCTCCACGCTGAATAAACTCCCCCCGGGTGCGGGCGGGCAACCAAAGGGTCGTTAAGCCTCCCCCGGCTCCGCGTCGCTGCGTTCCGAGACGCCGGCCTCGGCAAAGGTCGCCATTTCGGTCAGGCAGCGGGCGGCGGCTTCAATCAGATGCATCGCCAGCACGGCGCCGGTGCCCTCGCCCAGCCGCATTTCCAGATTCAGCAGGGGCGTCAAACCCATAGCGTCCAGGCCGACCCGGTGCCCCGGCTCCACCGATTGGTGGGCGGCGATAAAGTAGTCCCGGGCCGGCGGGGATATAAGCCAGGCAATCAGGGCGGCAGCCCCGGAGATGAACCCGTCCACCACCACCGGGCGGCGGCCGGCCGCCGTACCCAGCATCGCCCCGGCCAGTACGCCGATTTCCAGACCGCCTACCTTGGTCAACACGTCCAGCCCGTCCCGGGGGTTGGGGCGGTTGACTGCAATAGCCCGCCGGACTACCTCGACCTTGTGGGCTAGGCCGGGGTCATCCAGGCCGGCGCCGCGTCCGGTAGTAACCGACGGGTCGGCGCCGGTGATGACGGCGGTAATGGCGCTGGAGGCGGTGGTGTTGCCGATGCCCATGTCGCCGCAGGCAATCAGGTCGGCGCCCTCGTCCAGCTGTTCCCTGGCGGCGTCAATGCCGATTTCCAGGCAGCGGATGGCCTGCTCCCGGGTCAGGGCCGGGCCGGCGGCCAGGTTAGCCGTGCCGGGAGCCACCTTGACCGAACGCAACCGGGGGTGCGGTTCCAGGTCGGCGGCTACGCCGGCATCGAGGATTACTATCTCCGCCCCGGCCTGGCGGGCCAGGACATTGATGCCAGCCCCGCCGCGCAGAAAGTTATAGACCATCTGCGGGGTAACCTCCTGCGGGTAGGCGCTGACGCCCTCGGCCACCACGCCGTGGTCGCCGGCCGCCAGAATTACCGCCTTGCGCCGGATTCGCGGCAGCGGGTCGCCGAACATCCCGGCCAGCATAACCGACAGGTCTTCCAACCGGCCCAGGCTGCCCGGGGGTTTGGTCAGGGTATCCTGCCGGGCGCGGGCGGCGGTCATAGCCGCTGCGTCCAGGGGAGCAATGGCCTCCAGGGTCAGGTCAATCAAGGGAGACAGGGTCATGTCGGGGCCTCCTGATGCGTTGAGGTTAACCGGGAAGTTGCTTTGCGGTTTTCTTTACGGCTCTCGGCGGGTTCCGGTAGAACCGGGCGCCAACGCTAAACCTGGCCCGCCGCCGCGCGTCCGGTTCCTTCTGCAAGAAACTTATCCGGCCGGCCTTCTCGGAGGGACCGGGGCCGGCAGCCGACCACCCCCGCCACGTTCGCCGGCCACATTCAGGGTTATAGGGTATATCAGCTCCGGCGCGCCGGGGCTGTTCAGGCATTTCCAGTCCCCATTGCGCCGGAGCTTAAACCTCAGCTTCAATCTCAGCAGGTGTTCTCCGTATACATTTATGGCGCTGGGATGTCCGCCGTCCCGCCCCGCTAAAACTCGATCCCCGGTTGGGCCTTGATGCCGCTTTGGTAGGGGTGTTTTACCACGTTCATCTCCGTTACCAGGTCGGCATACTCCACCAGGGCCGGCGGAGCGTTGCGGCCGGTGATGATGACGTGCAGCATTTCCGGGCGGCCTTGCAGCGCCGCGATGACCTCTTCGGTAGGAATCCAGCCGTAGTGCAAAGGGTAGGTAAACTCGTCCAGGACCACCACGTCATGCTCCCCGGAGGCGATGACTTCTTTGGCGTCTTCCCACAGGGCGCGGGCCAGGTCGGCGCTCTGCTCCAGATCCCGGGAACGCCAGGTAAACCCGTCGCCCATGGCGCGCATGGTCACGCCGATTTTCTGGGCGGCTCGCTGCTCGCCAAAGTTGGCCGTAGTATGCTTGATGAACTGGAGCATGATTACCCGCATGTCCCGGCCCCAGGCCCGGAACAGGACGCCCATAGCGGCGGTAGTCTTGCCCTTGCCGTTGCCGGTGTTGACGATGACCAGCCCCTTGTTGATCCTGGGGCCTTTTACCGACTGGGGCCCTTCGCCAGTGGATTGGCGGCTGGCTGCTTCGGAACTCATAACTGATACTCTCCCTTGATGATTAAGAACCGGGAATGAAGAATTGGAAACGCAACTCTCCATCAACCCTTACGGACAGAGTTTATCATTCATGGCTCCTGATTCCTACTTTCAACTCTGAATTGACTCGCCGCAAGTTTCCACGAACCGGCGGGCCAGCCCCGGAGCGCTGCCCAGGTGGAGGTGGATGTAGGAAGCCCAAACGCTGCCGATGTGGAAACCCTCGGCCCGGTTTTCCTGGTCCACCACGCGATAGACCGCCCTTTCCGGTTCGGGCTGCTCCGCCAACACCGACCAGTGAAATTCGTGGCCCCTTACCCGCTGTCCTGGTTCCAACAGGGGCGTGGCGGCGCAAGCCTCGACCTCCCGGTAACCCAGGGTCAGCCGGCGGCCCGACATAGACGAGACTACGGGCAGCGCGCCTACCATTGGGTAGTCCGTCCCGGCCAGGTCGGAAAGGCTTTGGCCCAGATACATCAGGCCGCCGCACTCGGCGTACACCGGGACATCCCTGTCCAGCGCCTGGCGCAGGGATTCCAGCATGGGCCGGTTTTCCGCCAGTTCCCGGGCAAACATTTCGGGAAAGCCGCCGCCGATGTAAACCCCGCCCACTCCTTCAGGTAGCGCCACGTCGGTCAGGGGACTGAAGGGGACCAGTTCGGCGCCCCAGGCCTCCAGCAGGTCCAGTGAGTCCTGGTAGTAAAAATTGAAAGCCTTATCCCGGGCGATGGCGATGCGGGCGCGGCGGGGCTGGGGTTCCGCCGGATAGACCTCCGGGCGGCCCTCGGGGGGATTGGCGGTAGCGGCCAGGCTCAGAATACCCTCCAGGTCAATCGTCTCTTCCACCTGGGCAACCAGGGCGTCGTACCATTCCTGAACCACCGTGCCTTCCACGGTGGGAATCAGGCCCAGGTGCCGCTCCGGCTGAACGAACCGTTCCCGGCGGGGCAGGTAGCCCAGCACCGGCAGGCCTGTGGTGGCCTCAATCTGGGGCTGGCAAAACTCCAGGTGGCGCGGCCCGCCGACGCCGTTGAGGATGACCCCGGCGATACGCAGGTCGGGGTCAAACTGCTGGTAGCCCAGCACCTCGGCGGCTACGCTGCGCGCCACCTTGGCTGCGTCGGCCACCAGGAGCACTGGCGCATTCAGCAGCTTGGCTAACTGGGCCGTGGAGCCTTCCTCGGTCAAACTGGCGTGGCCGTCATACACGCCCATCACCCCCTCTACCACCGAAACCCGGCCCGGCCCGCCGGCGCGGCGGAATAACTCGGCAACGGTGGGCCGGGGCAGCAACCAGGTATCCAGGTTGCGCGAGGGAACGCCGCAAGCCAACTGATGATAAGAGGGGTCAATATAGTCCGGGCCGGCCTTGAAGGGCTGGACCCGGTGGCCCCGGCGAGTCAGGGCGCCCATAATTCCAGTGGCAATGGTCGTCTTGCCTACACCACTGCGTACCCCGGCGATTACTATGGCGGCGTTCATCAGCCCCCCTCTCTTATACCGCTATCGCTGCGCATCTCCATGTCCTTGTGTCTTCTGGTGAAAAAAACGTTTTTCACTGGAAGGCGCAGAGAGGAGACACATGAGGATCTTACCCGTCTATTTGCACCGTGGGGCCGTATTTTTCCAGCAGGGCCATGAACAGGTCGTGGCGGGGTGGATTGGTTTCCTCGTCTTCCGACTTGCGGAGATAGATACGCAGCGCCGGGTCCTGGTTGGCGTCCATAAACCAGACCGAGTAACTGGGCAGGCCGTCGTCGTTGGTACGGTGCAGGAAACGGATCTCCTGGACCTTGTCCAGGTACATATGCAGGTGCGTTCCACCCGCGGCCATAAAGGTAACTATGTCGCCCGACTCGCTGAAGCGCAGGTCGTCCAGCAACATATAGACTTCGGAGGTGGCCGCAGTGTTGGACAACATCAACACCACCTCGTTGAAGCCCACCTGATTGAACCCCTGTTGGCATTCCTCCAGAATTTGGCGTAACATTCTTCACCTCCGGGTTTTGCCCTGTGGCGCTCTATTATGCGATCCAGCGCCGAATAATGCTACCGCCCATTTGGAAAAGAGCGTACCAAAGGGCGTACCGAAAGATGACCGGATGGGACGCCGCCAAGGCCCCGGCAATCCGGGGCGCCCGGCTATGTGGGGAGGAGTCCAGCACAGCCGGGGCGGCGGGGGCCATCCGGTCGTCTCCCTTGGTGAAAGTCCAATGGCCGGGCCATTGGACCGGATGATTTCGGTTAGCCCTCGCTTAATCCAGGGACACGGCCCCTGGAAAGGTAGCCCCCGGAACGCAAAAAGCCTGACCTTCTTTGGTCAGGCTAAACAGTCCAGAAACCCCATACACCTTTCCGCGAAGCGTATCCAGTCCACACCTGAAGGCAGGTCTCCTGGCTTCTGGCTGCTGACGAACTTCCCGGCCTTCCCGACCCGGTAAATTGGGCTAGTGGCTTCCGTTAATGCGGATTGGAGAAGTTCTCGCCAGTTACAGTGGCGCGACCACGCCGGATTTACACCGGCTTCCCTTTTCAGCCTCGCCGTGCAAGCAAAGCGAGGCCACCTTCAGGCGATATTCAGTTGTTAAGGTTAAAACTGTTGACAGAGGGGATTATATAGCATCTTAAAGAAAACGTCAACCGCAGTAGTTTATTGGTAACTGTTCAGAGTTGAGGGGAAATGGGCAACCGGTGGGTTTCCACGAAGGGATTGAGGCCCTTGGCCCGCCAGGTTCCAAAGAGGGATGCCAAAGCCATTTTGCTGTCGCTGCCCTGCTCCGACTGGGCCCCTCCGCTGATCTTACGGCTGTTCAGCAAGGGTCGCAGGCTCCGTTCCCCCCCTGTCATCCGGGGGAGTCTCCGGGTGCGCTGCGAAGACAAACAGTTCCTTGATGTGCCGTTCAATCCGCCGGCACAGTTTTCCCCGGGTTGCCAAGGGGTCTTCCCTCAATCTGCCGGTGTCGTCTGAGCCGGCACAGTTTTCCCCAGGTTGCCAAGAGGCCTTCCGGGAAAGGCTGGCACAACCCCAGCAGTTGGTGCCCAGTTCTGGCTTAATCTCCAAGCCGATTACGACCTGGAAGTGGAGCAGGATAAGGTGGGCGATGCGCTGGAGCAGGAGATAACGCCGTTGGCCGCCGCGGCGCAGCGCATGGCCGAGGCCCCGGAATGGGCTAAAGCCCCGTAAACCGGCGCCGCAACCGCACCAACTTCAGGGTCAACGGAATCTAAAGCTCGGGCCGGACCCGGCGCCACTCCGTAGCCTGCTCGTAGGCGTAGGCGATGGACAGCAGCCGTTCTTCGGACAGGTGGGGGCCGATTAGCTGCATCCCCACCGGCAGGCCGGCGGAGAAGCCGCAAGGCACCGAGATGGCCGGGAGCCCGGCGATGTTTACCGGCAGGGTGCAAACGTCAATCAGGTACATTTGTACTGGGTCGTCCCGCTTTTCGCCCAGGGGGAAGGCCACCACCGGCGAAGTGGGCGTTACCAGCGCATCCACCCGCGCAAAGACCCGGGCAAAGTCCTGGCGGATTAGCGTCCGCACCTGCTGCGCTTTCCGGTAATAGGCATCGTAGTAACCGGCGGAGAGGGCGTAAGTCCCCAGCATTATCCGGCGCTTGACCTCCGGGCCAAAGCCATATTGCCGGGTGCTTTCCATCGCCTGCCACATATCCGGCGCGTCCTGGCGGGAATAGCCGAACTTGACTCCGTCGTAGCGGGCCAGGTTGGCCGAACATTCGGAGGGGGCGATGATGTAGTAACAGGCCAGGGCGTGTTCCGTGGTCGGAAGGGAAACCGGCTCCACCGAAGCGCCCAATCCCTCCAGGGTCTTGACAGCGTGCATAACCGCTGCCCGCACTCCCTCCTGCATCCCGTCCCCCAAATACTCGTCCGGCAGGCCCAACCGGATGCCACGGATACCGTCCGGCTTTCCGGTCAGGCGCCGGGTAAAATCCTCCGGCGCCAGGGGCAAAGAGGTGGAATCTTTGGGGTCGTAACCCGCGATGGCGTTCAGGACCAGGGCGCAGTCGGTAACGTCCTTGCCCACCGGCCCGATTTGGTCCAGGGAGGAGGCAAAGGCGATGAGGCCGTAGCGGCTGACCCGGCCATAGGTCGGCTTGAGGCCCACCACTCCGCACAGGGAGGCCGGTTGCCGGATGCTGCCGCCGGTATCCGACCCCAGGGCAAATACCGTCTCGCCGGCGGCTACCGCCGCTGCCGCGCCGCCACTGCTGCCGCCAGGCACCCGCTGCAAGTCCCAGGGGTTATGGGTGGGGAAAAAGGCCGAGTTCTCGCAGGAGGACCCCATGGCAAACTCGTCCATATTGCCCTTGCCCAGCAGCACGACGCCCTGGTCGAGCAGCTTTTCCGTCACGGTGGCGTTATAGACCGGCACGTAGTTTGCCAGCATCCGGGAGGAACAGGTGGTGGGAATGCCCCTGGTGCAAATCAGGTCCTTGATTTGCGCCGGGATGCCGGTTAATGGGCCGGCGGCGCCGGCGGCCCGGGCGCGGTCGGCGCGGTCGGCCTGCGCCAGGGCGATTTCCCCGGTAACGTTAACGAAGGCCTTCACCCGGTCTTCCACCGCTCCGATCCGCTCAAGACAGGAACGCGTCAGTTCCACCGAACTGAAAGCCCGGCTTTCCAGCCCGGCGCGGGCCTGGTGAATGGTCAGCCGCCAAAGTTCGTCCTCGTGGTAGTCCCCGGGTTCGTTCCGGGGCTCATTCCGGGGTTCGTTCCGGGGTTCGTTCCGGGGTTCGTTCCGGGGTTCGTTCAAAGAACTATTCCTCCAGCACCGCTTTAACCCGGAAAAAGTCGCCCTCCCGCCGGGGAGCATTGCGCAGCGTGTCCGCCGGACTCAAGGGCGGTTGGGGAATATCGTCGCGCAGTACCGTATCCAGCGCCACGGCATGGCCGGTAGGCGTAACCGACCGGGTATCCAACCGCTGGAGCCGCTCAAACTGCTCCAGGATGTGGGATAGTTGCTTGCCAAAGGTCTCAATCTCCGCTTCGGTCAAGCCGATGCGAGCCAGGGCGGCGATGTGTTCGACCTCAGCGCGTTCCAAGGCCATCCTTCTCCCTCGCTTTGCGGCTGTCTCCACCAACCGTTATTCCGGCCAATCGGTCGCCCCCGGCGGCCGGCGCCGGGACTAGCCCCTGGCATACATCCTATCGCCGGAGGCGGCGGCAATGCCGACGGCCGGCCTAGTTCATTTCCGAGCCGCCGGAGACGCTGATGGAAAGGCCGGTCATGTAATCGGATTCGGCGGAAGCCAGAAATGCGGCCATCCGGGCAATGTCGTCGCCCTGGGCGATGCGTCCCAGCGGCACCCGAGTTGACCTTTCCCGCACCATCAAGGCCCGGTGCTCCTCCGCCGACTGCCCCGCGGCGGAGAGGGCGGCGGCGATGAAGTCCACCCGCTCGGTATCCACCAGACCGGGACAAATGGCGTTGACGTTTACCCGGTAAGCCGCCATCTCCTGGGCCAGGGCCTGGGTAAACCCGACCAGGGCGAACTTGGAGGCGCAATAGACGGCGTAGCGGGCGATGCCCCGTTTTCCGGCGCCCGAGGATATGGTGATGATTTTACCACCCGGGTTAGAGGTCTGACTTCGAGCCACCATGTGGCGCGCTACCGCCCGGGAACACAGGTACGTACCCCGGACGTTTACCCGCATCACCTCGTCAAAAGCGTCCTCTTCCAATTCCACCACGGGCACCCGGTCCCGTCCGGGCCGGGAACCGGCGTTGTTGACCAGGATGTCGATGTGGCCGAACCGCTCCAGCACCTGCCCGACCATTTCCTCCACCTGACCGCCGTCGGAAACGTCGGAAAAGAGGCCCAGGGATTGCCGTCCCTCGGCCTCGATTTCCCGGACTACGCTGGGCAGCCCTTCCCAACCGTCCAGGCGGTCCGCGGCGCGAATCGCCTCCAGGGATTGCGGGATGTCGGTAACTACCACGTCGGCCCCCTCCCGGGCCAGCCGGGTAGCAATGGCCCGGCCAATGCCGTGTCTTCCGCCGGCGCCGGTAACGATAGCTACTTTGCCGTTAAGGTCGTACATTCTCCACCATTCCTTGCCGACTATACTCTACTTTGATGACGGGTTGCGGGGGTACGCGTTCCAGGCCGGCGCCCTCCGAATCAGGGCAGATTGCCCCGGCGCGGGTTCCTGTCCCATGAGGGGCGGCACTGCCATTGACTAACGACTGATTGGCGCCCGGCCCTGTTCCGGCTCTGGCCGGCGCCGGTTTCTGGCCCGTAGGGGGCCGCTCCCTGTCTTGCCTACAGACCATAGCGGCTATCGCCGGTTCTTCGCCCGTGAGGGGCCGCTACCCGGGCCGGCTGGGCAGGGAAATAAGGGCGGTGCCGCCCACGTAGCGTTCCCCGGCAGTTCCGGTCATCAGCACGTCGCACTCCACCAGGTTCTCCCCGTCATCCTGGCGGGTATCGGTAACCGTGGCGGAAATCAACAGGGGTTGGTTATGGGGCACCGGCTGGCGGAATACCAGGTCCAGGTCTCGGAGGGATTCCGGCCCGGCCCAATCGGTCAGGGCCTGGCTCATAATCGCCATACTCATCACTCCGGGAACAATGGGGCCGGGAAGACCGGATTTCTCGGCGATGGCCGGATCGGTAAAGCGGTTGGGCGTCGGGTTGCCCCAAAGGCGGCAAAAGGTTGCCACGTTCTCGCCGGTGGCGACCAGTTCCCGGGGGCCGATCTCGCTGCCCAGTTCAACATCCTCAAAGTAGGGCTGATTTCCTGGAATCATTGGTTACGTTACTCCCGGGCGGCGTAGGATTCCTGCACGTCGGCCACCACCGTGCCGTCCTGGTTGCGGAAAGTAGTTTCCCAAACCTCGAACACCATCGCCCCGCTGCGACCCGTCTTGGGATAAACCTCCTTGAGGTGTGATGTGGCGGTCAGCCGGTCGCCGGCTACAATCGGGGCGCGGGCCTGTACCCGCTGGCCGGCATGGAAACGGGTGCGGCCAAACTTCAGGTCGATGTCCGGCAATTCAACGTTGCGTACCAGCAGGGTACAGAAAGTCGGGGGCGCCAGGATGTCGGCGTAGCCCGCCGCCCGCGCCGCGGCGGTATCGGTAAAGACCGGATTGGTTTCGCCGATACTGCGATTGAAGGTCTGGATTAGCTCCCCGGTGATCTCGAAAGGCCCGGCCGGATGCTCCACGCCGTACAGTTCCCGGTTATATTCCAGTTCCATCGTCATAGAAAACTCCCCTCCGCCGCTGGCAGGGTCATCCCTCCGGCGGAACTGCATCCGCTCATTATCGGGCCATATCGAACCGACCGAACCCCGCCGCTACCCTTCGGCAGGTTCAGGATAGCGAGGCAGGGACTACCTGGTATCAGCTCCCTTTGGCACAGTGTCCGCCAGCCAGACCGGGGCAAAGTCTCCGGCGAGCAGGGCGTCAACCAGTTCCCGCTCGTTTTGTATGCGCGTGGGGAAAGCGGTCAGGCAAGCCCCGATGTGGCTGGCGAGGTGGGCGTCGCTCCCGCCGGTGCCCCGGTAGTTATGTTCCCGGCACAGACGGTCGGCCCGCTCATTTTCGCCGGCTCGGCTGCCCCCGTTGAGTCGCTCCACGATCTGCAGGTCGGCGAAGGATTCACCCTGCTCCATATAATTGACTAGGCCAATACCGAACCGGCCCGGGTGCGCCGGGAACGCAATAGCCTGGTGCTGGCGGGCCGCCTGCATCAGGTCGCGGGCGTCCATCCGCACGTCGGCCAGGTCAACCTCCCGGGCCAGGGCCTCGGTAACGCCGTAAACCAGGAAGTGCCCGTACCGGGTATCCAGTTCCGACCCCTTGAGAATCAGGACGCCATACTCCGCCGCCAGTTGGGAGTAGTCCTTGTCGAAGTCGAACTTGCGGTGCTCCGTCAGGACCAGGCCGTCCACGGTGTACCCGCGCTTGCGGAGCACCTGAATCCACTTGACGTATTGCGTTACGGTGGCCCGGGAATCGTCGGAGGAAACGGAATGGCTGTGCAAATCCAGGTACATCCGGTTGGTAATTGCCTCCCTGGGGTATAGTAGTAGGGGTCTGGCGGATGCGGCGGCAGCGCCCCGGAAGAGCCGTTTCGCCGCCCGGAAGCTCGCGGGGTTGCCGGGTTCCGGATTGCCGGAGGGAATCGGGCCAGCAACCCTACCGCGCCATAATAGCCTTTGGGATCAGATTCAGCAACCACCCCGCCGGCTCCCCCGGCTTTACCCGGTTCCCCATCGGTTCCCTTGCCAATCCCCGGCGCTCTTTCCCGTTGGGTCGTCCCTTTCCCGGGGCCGGCGGAAGCGGGCGGCGGCGCCCCGGTCGTCAGCTCTGCATTGCTTTCAAGAACCCGTCGCCGCCGCCGCGGATCATATCCTGAGCGCCCACGGAGAGCAGTTGGACCCCGCGACCGGCGAAATGACGGAACCGCTCCAGGTTGTTCAGCGTCATACCGGCTCCGGCCACGCCGACGGCTTTGCCTTCCGCCCGTGTTCCCGCAATAACCCGGTCAATGGCGGCGTCCAACTCGGCGGGGCCGGCCATCCCCATGGTCTGGGTAAGGTCGCTGCTGCCCACCAGCAGGGCGTGAACGCCGGGAACGGCGGCAATCTCCCGGACGTTTTCGACCGCTTCCGGCGTCTCAATCATCACGATTACCAGGACTTCCCGGTTGGCGGCGGCGTAATACTCCGGCGTGGGCAACCCGGTGCCAAAACGGTTGGTGCGGCCGCCGGTGGCGCTGCTGCGGTCGCCTTCCGGGTAGTGGTGGGCGGCGCGGGCAACGCCTTCGGCCGCTTCCCGGGTGGATATGTGAGGCACGATAAGACCCTGGGCGCCCCGATCCAGGAAGCGCAGGATCGTTGACGGGTAGGCGTTAGGTATCCGAACAACGGGCGTCAGGTCGTAAAGCTCGGCGGCCCGCACCATATTTTCCGTCTCGGAATCATTGGAGGAACCGTGCTCGCAGTCAATCCAGACCCAATCGAACCCCATCACGCCGTATAGTTCCACCAACCCCGGCGCGTAGAAGTTGATACTGGCGCCGAGGGCCACCTGGCCTTCGGCGATCTTTGCCTTGGTATGGTTGGTTCGAACCATGCCGTCTCCTGACCTTCGCCCAAAACTGGATAACCCGCCCTGGCCCCGGATTAGCGCCGCAAAAGCCGTTCCGCCGGCTAGCCCCGCCGGCCAGACCATAAGGCTGCGGTGTGGCGGAAAGGGGGAGAGAACCAGGGAAACCTGTAAGCCGGGTTCTGTATCCCGCTGCTGGGCCGCCGGGCCTAAAGAGCCAGGCCGGGCCCCCGGCGGGATGGTGACCATCTATCTAGCCCCCCGGAGGAAGGCCCACAGACCATTCCCCGGGTCGGCCCGGCGACGCCGGGCCGGATGACGTTGCCGTCGGGGTCAAGCAGCCAACCCGGGGACGGGCCGGACGCCCTTGGTCCCCCTATTCGGCCTTGCTCCAGGTGGGGTTTAGCCGTCGCTGTGTCGCCACAACCGACCGGACGCTCTTACCGTCCGATTTCAACCTTGCCGCCGGTTTCCTTGAGGGCCATAATTACGCGGAATAACCACGTCAATAACCGCATCGCGGAAAGAACCCGGCGGCGGTATGTTTCTGTGCCACTATCCGTCCCCTGGGGCAGCCTTAAGGCAACCTTAAAACTGACTCAGGAGCCTGGGCGTTACCCAGCACCCTGTCCGGCGGAGCCCGGACTTTCCTCCCCAGCAGGGATTCCCCCACTGCGGCGGTCACCCGGTTTTGCCTGGCCTCTCCCAGCGCACTTTAGCACAAGCCCCCGGGAGGGTCAAGGAAACGGAACCTTTCCCCCAGTCCATCCGGCCCCCCAGGCTATCCGGCCAGACTACCCGGTTTAATTTCCGGCGCTCCGTTCCGTCATTATTCTCTGGCTTGACAATAATTGCGCTTTGTAACAGAATGCGGATAAATCTCCCCCGCCCCGTTTGATTACTGCAATCCCGGTTCCCGCTCCTGATGGATTCCCGCAAAAGCGTGAATATGATGGTGTAAGGGTGATGGTGTAAGGGAGGGCAGGGGGTGGCCGGAGGAAAGGAGCCAGCGATGACTATTTCCAAAACCGCCCAGCGTTCCACTATCGCCGTCGGCGGCGTCGCGGTAGAGCTGTTCTCCGGCGGCTCCGGCCCGCCCCTGCTCTTTCTGCATGGGGCCGGGGGCAACGCCGGCTGGCAGCCCTATCACGAGGAACTGGCCCGAAGCTACACGGTGTACGCGCCTTCCCAACCGGGTTTCAACGGCACGGAACGGCCGGATTGGGTCTATACCATCGCCGACGTTTGCCATTTCAACCAGGCGCTGGTGGAGACGCTGGGGCTGGAGCAGTACGTCCTGATGGGTTCCTCCATGGGGGGTTGGGTGGCGGCGGAGATGGCCGCCATGTGCCGGTTCAACCTGAAGGCCCTGATTCTGGTGGGGGCCGCCGGTATCAAGCCGGAAAAGGGGGAGATCGCCGAGATTTTCATGGTGTCGGCCCAGACCCGGATGAACCAGCGCTTCTTCGACCTCTCCCAAGTCCCCAACGCCGAGCAGTACCAACGCGAGTTGACGCCGGAGGAGCAGTTGGTGGCCCACTCCAACCAGGAAATGGCCTCCCGGTTGTGCTGGCGTCCCTACCTGCACAACCCCAGCCTGCCTTACTACCTGGAGCGGGTGGACACGCCAACGCTGTTGGTCTGGGGCCGGCAGGATGCGATAATTCCGGTGGAGTGCGGCGAGATGTTTCAGCAAGCGCTGCCCAACGCCCGGCTGGAGGTAATCGAAAACTGCGGCCATTCCCCGGCCCTGGAAAAACCCGGGGAGTTCCTGGCGGCGGTGAATAACTTTCTGGCGGGAGGGTAGTTCACCAGGCGCCACCGCGACGCAGCGGGGGCCAGAGAACTTCTACCCGGGAGCTTTTGCCCGGGAGCTTCTGCCCGGGAGTTTTTGCCCGAAAACCGCCGGGGCAGGGTGCCGCCCCGGGAAAAGAAGCCCGGGAGTGTCGCGCCCCGGAAACCCGCCGACCCGCAGTGAAAAGTAAGGGAAAAGGATAAGGAAAGGGAGCGTATCAGAGAGGAGTTATGCCATGACGGAAGTATTCTGGTTTTCGGAGCAGCCCTACGGCCACGTAACCGACGCAGACCTGGCTCCCTATGAGTCGGGGCGAATGCACTTCCCCAATACCTACTTCGACCCGGAAAAGGCCCACGTGCTCTACAACAACTACCACGACCAGTACGCTCTGGCCGACGAAGTGGGCTTTGACGGCATTATGTCCAACGAGCATCACTCCTCCTACTGGTGCATGAAGCCCTCGGTCAACGTGGATGCGGCGGTCATCGCCAAGGTGACCAAACGGGTGAAGATTGCCATGCTGGGCAACGTAATCGCCCTCAACGACCCGGTGAAGATGGCCGAGGAAATCGCCATGCTGGACTGCATCTCCGGCGGGCGCATCATCTCCGGTTTCGTACGGGGTACGGCGGTGGAAACGCTGCACGCCGGGATCAGTCCCACGGAGAACCGGGACCGGTTCGAGGAGGCCCACGACCTGATTGTCAAGTGCTGGACTACGCCCGGCCCCTTCCGCTGGGAGGGCCGCTACTTCCCGCACCGGATGGTCAATCCCTGGGTAGTGCCGATCCAGAAACCCCATCCGGCGGTGTGGTTCCCCGGCACGGGCAGCCCGGAAAGCGTGATCTGGGCCGCCAAGCGGATGTATCCCTATATGAACCTGGGGTCGTTGCTGGACTTGACCAAGCAGTTGAAAGACATCTATTTCGAGACGGCCCGGGAAGAGGGCTATGAGCCGGGGCCGGAGCATTTTGGCTACCTGATTCGCTGCCTGGTAGCGGATACGGAGGAACGGGCGCAGGAGGTGGGGCGTACTTTCCTGTGGACCGAGAGCCATCGCCAGCGGGGGCCGGTGGAGTTCAACGACCCGCCGGGCTACCAGTCCCGGGAGGCCCTGCGGATCAAGATGTCCCGTCCCACCATTGGCACCGGCACCATCGGCCGGCGAATGAGCTATGAAGAACTCCAGGACGCCCACAACATCATCGTGGGCAGCCCGGAGACGGTCATCAACAAGCTGCGCTACATCAAGCAGACCCTGGACCCGGGCTATATGCTCATCTATGGCAACGAGGGCAATATGGCCCACGAGGACGTGATGCGGTCGGTGGAACTGCTCGGCACCAGGGTGATACCGGCGGTTAAGGAGGACTAGGGGACGATATGACCAGCCCGGGCAATGAGCAGAAGCGGGCTTCGCCGCCGGACAGGTACGCGGATATGGCGCTGCACAAGCTGCAACAGGCCCAGGCAGAACTGGACCGGGGAGACCGGCAGCAAGCCTCGGAAAAGGTTTGGGGCGCGGCGGCCCAGTCCATTAAGGCTCTAGCCCAGCAGCAGGGCTGGAACCACCATGCCCACAACTACCTGCGGGACGTCGCCCGGTACGCGGCCTACACTTGGAGGAGAGAAGAACTGCTCGACTTGTATGACCTCGTTAACTCGATGCACACTAACTTCTACGAACATCAAGAATGGCAGGACGTGGTGCAGCGCCGCATCAATGACGCCCGGGCCTTTACGGCGATAATGGAGGAACTGCGCAGTTCCGACTTGCCGGAAGATATGGGCCATCTCACTTCCGACCAGCGGGAAGGCCAGGAAAGGCGGCTGCGCGCGCTCACCCGCAAAACCACCTATTCCCACGGTCCGGAGTTCGCGCCGGATGAGTTGGCCGACCTGCCGCCGGTCAATCCCAACGATAACGGTTAGGCCGGAAACCGGGATGGCTTGTTTCCTTTTGCCGATGGGAGATAATCCGGGATGAACGTACAACTGAACCGGGAGATAAAAGCCTATTGCCCGGACTTCGTCCCGGTACGCCAGACCCTCCGCGAGGTTGGGGCGACCTTCATAGAGGTTAAGGAGCAGGTGGACTATTACTACCACCTGCCGTCCCGGGGAGACGCGGTGGGAACGCGGCGGCTCAAGCTCCGCATCGAGCATGAGCAAGGGCAAATCATCTACTACTACGACCGCCAGGAGAAGGGGGCCAGAACCAGCAATTTTCAGCTTTGGGAGGTGAACGACGCCCAGGTGAAGGAAATGCTGGATGCCGCTCTAGGGCGGCGCGCGGTAGTACGCAAGCGCCGGGAATTGTGGCGCAAGGGAAAGGTCGTTTTCAACCTGGACGTAGTAGCTGAAGTCGGGCAGGTCTTCGAGGTTGAGGCGCGGGCGGTAGCCGGCCACGACGCGGATGCTGCGGTGGCAGAGTACCGCCGGCTTTTTAGCCCCTACCTGGGTCAGGACATCCCCGGTTCCAACGAGGATTTAGTTGCTGCAATCTCTTAAGTGGGCTGCTTGCGCCCGGCGCTCCGGGTGTCATTACCGGCCTGGGTAGAGAATTATCCAGGTCAGTTGGACCCGATACATCGGTTAGACAGAAGGCGGGGCCGGTTGCAACGTTGCAACCGGCCCCGCCTTCTGTCTAACCTTGACACCGGGGCGAGCCGGTTTGCCGGGGAGGCCTATTCGGGTCCTCCCGCATCCGGGCCGTCGTCGCCATCGGCGGCAGCGTCGCCGACTATATTTGACGCCGGGGCCTCCTGGCCGTCGGGAGGCGGTTCCCGGCGTTGCCGGGAGCGCAGTTCGCCCCCGGCGGGCCCGCCGGCCCCGGCGCGGGGCGACGTCTGAACCGCCGCTTCTCCCCACCGCGCTGCGGCCTCCGGGTTCCAACCCCCGGAAAGGTTGACCGTGCGCATGGGATAGTTAATAACTATACCCTCTTCCCGGAACCGCCGGCGCACTTTCTGAATCAGGATCGACCGCACCTCAAAGCTGGCTAACCGGTCCCTGGCCTGCACGAAGAGATAAAAACCCACGTTGGAAGCGTCAAAGTCCTCGAACCCGAAATAGCTCCCGTACTCTTTGACGGCTCTGGAATCCCTTTCCAGCAAGTCGTCCATAATTTCCCGGCATACCTGTTCCACCAGCAAAAGGTCGCTGTCGTAGCTCACGCCGCAGGTCAGGTAAACGTTGACCGCCGGAACCGGCCGCTGGAAGTTGGTAATAATCGTCTCGGCGAAACGGGAGTTAGGCACTACCACCAGGTTGTTAGTCCAGGTGCGCAGACGGGTGCTGCGCCAGCTAACGTCGATCACGTAGCCGGCAATCCCGTTTTCCAGTTCGATATAGTCGCCCGGGTCAACTACTCCTTCGGTCATTACGTAGGTGCCGGCGAAGAGGTTCGCCAGGGTAGGCTGCAAGGCCAGGGCCACCGCCAGGCCGCTCAAGCCCAGCCCGGCGATGAGGGGGCTGATGTTGACTTGCAGCAAATCCAGCGCCAGCAGGACGCCCAGCCCGTAAACCAGCGCCAGGATAACCCGGCGCAGCATCGGCATAAGCCGGTCGTCCAGGCTGGACGTGGTGCGGGGAGAAATCACCTCGCTGTACCACTGGAACAGGTTGGAAACGGCGGAGGCGACAGCGATGGCGCCCAGCAGCAGGCCAAGAATGCCGGCCGCCAGGTCAACCAGGCTGCGCAGGGTGCTGGTCAACTCGTAAGGCAGGATAATAGCCAGGTACAGCCCCAGCAGCGCTACGGCCAGGGTAAGGGGTTTGCGAAAGGCCTGCACCAGGCGACCGTCCAGGTTGGTGGGGGTCCAACGGGTAAACCGCAGAATGACCGGATAGACCAGCTTATAAAGAATCAGGGCCAGCAGCAGGGAAAGGAGAAAAATGGTTGCCGAAGTCAAGGCCAACCACAACGACCCTTCCAGTCCCCACCTGGCGAACAGGGAATCAATCAACGGCGGTTACTCCCCGGATAGAGTTGAACTTCCCCTGACCTTCCTTGCGCCGGCGGCGGGCAATGGCCTCACGCCGCCGCCGGCCAGGTCACGGCGCCACCGTCAATATGCAGGTAGGTGGCGTTGGCGCCGAAGAACTCCTGCACCGGCGCCAGGTCGGTGGTAGTGATTAGCGACTGGCGATAACCGGCGATTTTCTCCAGCACGCGCCGGCGCCGGCCGGCGTCCATCTCGGACAGCACGTCATCCAGCAGGATAATCGGTTCATCGGCCCGCAACTCCGCCAGGTAGGAGGCTTCGGCCAGGCGCAGGGTCAGGGCCAGGGTGCGGGCCTCGCCCCGGGAAGCAAAGACGCCCATATCCACGCCATCAACCAGCAGCTTGAAATCGTCCCGGTGCGGCCCCAGCGCCGTGCTGCCGGCCGCCAACTCCCGCGGCCGCCGGGCGGCCAGCGCCTCCTGAAAACTCGCCTCCGTAGCCGCCGCGCTCTCCCCCGGCGGTATGCTGGGCTGGTGCTCCAGCGATAAGGTCTCACCGGGGCGGCTCAGGTTCCGGTGGTGTTCGGCGCAGAGACGGGCCAGCAGCTTTATCGCCTCGCTGCGCTGCCAGGTCAGCCAAGCCCCTTCCCGGACCAATTCAGCGTCCCAGAACTCCAGTTCCCCGGCCTCGGCCCGTCGCTCGCGCAGCAGGCGCAGGAGCCGGTTGCGCTGCTGGAGCACCCGCTGATACCGCTGCAAGGCTCTCAGGTAAAGCGGGTTGCCCTGGGAAATGAGGATGTCCAGGTAGCGCCGCCGGCCGGAGGGGGCGCCCTGGACCAACTCAATATCCGCGGCGCTGAACAGGACGGCCCCGACGGTGCCGACCAGTTCGGCGGCGGTGCGGCGAACCCGGCTGACTCTTATCTGCTTGCGCACCGAGTAACCGGGACGGTTGCCGGGATTGTTGCCCCGGCGGACCGGTTCCGCCCGGGCGCCCGGGCGGTTGATGCACTGGTAGCCTACATAAACGGAAACCTGCGCTCCATCCTGATGCAGGATGCCGCCGACCAGGGCCGGCTGCCCCTCCTGCGCGGCCCGGAAGTTGACCACCTCCCGCTCATTTTCGGCGCGGAAAGAACGGGCAATAGCCAGGAGATACACCGCCTCCAGCAAGGTGGTCTTGCCCTGGGCGTTGGCGCCGTACAGCGCCACCACGCCGGGCGGAAGCTCCAATTCCAGCGCGGCAAAGTTGCGAAAGTTGGTCAATGTCAAGCGCGAGAGGTAGGCCAACTCTTCCGAACCCTCCGCTGAACCCCGCAGGCGTTTTGCCCGCCTCCTTTGCCCGCCGCTATTGTACCAAAGGTCATTGGGATGCCGGCATCGGGATACCTACCTGGGGCGCCGTCGTGGGATGCCGTCGTTCCAGGGACTCCCCCGCCGGTCAACCGTCGACGGCGGGACGGCAGCCGGAACACCAGCCGTAGAAGTCCACCCGTTGGGAGGAAACCTGAAAATCGGTTTCCCGGGTTATCAGGTCCAGCAGTTCGGAAACTGTCTCCTCCCCCACGTCGGCATCCAGCACCAGGCTACAGCCGATACAGGCCAGGTTGGCGTGGGGCGTCAGGTTGGCATCGTAACGGGAAAGGCGCTGGAAGGGCAGTTCCTGAACTACGCCGGCCTGCTCCAGCACATCCAGCGTAGAATATACCGTAGCGATGGTAACGTAGGGAAAGAAGGCTCTTACCCGCGCGTAAATGTCCCGTACCGATGGATGGTCCGCCGAGTTTACCACCACCTCGGCGATGGCTAACCGCTGGGGAGTCAGGCGCAGTCCCAATGGCCTTAGCCTGGCGACCAGTTCCTCTTGGGTCGTCACTAATTTCCCTCCGCGCCGGCCCGGGCCAACCTGCCAGAATCCGGTTTTAACGATACGCTCCCGGCATTATACCACGAAGCGGCTAATCGTCCTTGCCCCGCAAGGGGGAGATTAATGGTAATAGAGGTAGGAGAGGTTACCGGAGGGGAACAGGCCGGCTTCACTACCCCGGCCTTTGGGTCTATTTTGGCTCTATGGTCGAGCTATGGTCGACGGTATAAAAGAGCGGTGGCCCTATCCCATCCCCCCTACCGCCTTCGCCGTAGCCTCCACCCGCGCCAAATCTACGGGGTTGGTTATCACCCCGTCCTTTTTCAGGCTGGTGCCTACGATGGCGCCATCGGCGTGGTCCAGGAACCGGGCCGCGTTGGCCGCGTCCACCCCGCTGCCGACCAGCAGCGGCCGGTCGGGAACGGCCCGGCGCACCAAGGCCACGTCGGCCGGCTCGGCCGGGAGGCCGGTTACCGGCCCGGTTACGATCAGGCCATCGGCCAGGCCCCGGTAGGCCGTTTCCCGGGCCAGCAGCCCCAGGTCCACTTCGCCCAGGGGAACGGCGTGCTTGACCAGTACATCGGCCAGGATGGCTACTTCGGCGCCGGCCTGGTCGGCAGCCAGCAAGCGGCGGCGGCGCAAGGTCGCAAAGGCTTCGCCGGTTACCAGCCCCTCATCGGCGGCCAGCGTGCCATAGTGGACGTTGACCCGGATGAAGCGGGCGCCGGCGGCTACCGCCACGGCCAGAGCAGACAGGGCGTCGCTGCGCAGCATATTGACTCCCACCGGCAACGACGTGGTCCGGCATACCAGCGCAACGGCCCGGGTCATTGCCGCCACCGTCTCCGGCTCTACCCGGCCAATGCGAAAGGGGGCGTCGCCAAAGTTTTCCACGATGATTCCGTTGGCCCCGCCCTGCTCCAGTGTCCGGGCCTCCCGCTCCGCCTGCTCCAGGACGGGAGACAAGGCGCCGGCCCAGCGGGGCGAGCCGGGCAGTGGCGGCAGGTGAATTACGCCGATAAAGGCTTTGCCCGGGCCGAATAGTGGCGGCATCCGACTTCCTTTTTCCTTCCGCTATGCCTTTGGGTGGGGTGGGGGCGCTCCGCCCCGGGACTTCGCCTACCGGGAGGGGAACCGGGCCGCCAGCAGGTCGATAATCAGGGCCGCCCCCAACTGGCTGGTCAGTTCCGAAGCGTCATAGGGCGGCGCCACCTCTACCAGGTCAAAGGCGATCAGGTTGCTGCGGGCCACCAGGTCAACCAGGCAGTCCCGCATTTCCTGGTAGAACAGGCCGCCAATCTCCGGCGTCCCGGTGCCCGGGGCCTGGCTGGGGTCCATCACGTCAATATCCAGGGTGATATACAAGTTCTCGCCCCGGGGTATCCGGTCAACCACGCCCTGGGGGCCCAGTTGGCGGAACTGGCTGGTGGTGATAATCAGGCTGCCGTCCCGCTGGGAATCCTCATAGGGCTGCCGGCGGGCGGTGCGAATGCCCACCGAAGTTATGTGCCGGACAAAAGGCAGTTCCCGGCAGCGCCGGATGGGGCTGCCGTGGGTGTAAAGCTCGCCCTGATAGTCGTGGCTGTAGTCCAGGTGCGCATCGAAATGAACGATGTTCAAGGGAGCGAAGCGGCTCAGGCCCCGGACTACCGGGTAGGTGATGGCATGGTCGCCACCCACCACCACCGGAAAGGAGCCACGCTTCGCCACCCGTTCCACCGCCCGGGTCAGGGCGTCAAAGTTCCGGTGCACGTTGGAGGGGATGGTAGTGATGTTGCCACAATCGGCCATGGTTACGCCCCGCAGCAACTCATCGCCGGCCTCAATGTTGAAGAACCCCTCCGCCTCCTGTTGGCGGCCAAAGGGGTCGGAATAGGAGTAGGCCCGGGGCGCATCCCGGATGGCATCCGGGCCGTAGCGGGCGCCGGGCCGGCCCAGCGTACCCTGGTCGAAGGGCATACCGATAAAGGCAATATCGGCGGCCAGGTCGTCCAGGTTGACGCACAGGGGCGCCTTGAAGAAGGTCCGGGGCCGGGCCTGGAGTCCAGGTCCCTCAGTGGCGCTCATAACAACTGCCTGCAACTTGGCGTAATCTCGGCTAACCCGGCGTCTCGGCGGTTTTTAACGTCGCAAGGAGACGCGCCGCCGAGACACAGAGTTGGCCAAGGTTTGGGTTAGTCCCAGATGGCGAATACCTTAAAGGATATTTGCGACTGTTCTTCCAGGTGGTCAACGATGCGGGCCGGGCGGTCGCCCACTACGCCCAGGGGAACCAGCCAGTTGAGGAACTCGTGGTCGCCCGACTGCTGGATCTCCTCCGGGGTCAACTCGGCGATGCGGCTGCCCTCTCCCTTTTCCAACAGTTCCAGGTTGCGCCGGTCGAACTCGGTGTCGAACTGGGAGCGGTTGAACTTGTGGGTCAGGAAGCTGTGGGACCAGCTGGAGGAGCCGATTATCGCCACCCGCTCGGTACGGGTGTCCAGGAAGCGGCGGATGGCCTGGCCCAGCTGGTAGCAGCGCTTGGCGGTGGGCCGGGGCGGGTAGCCATCGCCGGCCTCTTCACCGTAGCAGTTGACAAAGAGGGGCAGGATAGTCAGCTCACCCTCCGGGTCCAGAAAGGTCAACGGGTTGACGTGGGCGTGGGGCAGGCCCCAATTCCAGCCGGTAAGCTGGGTGGCAGAGGACAGGTCAAAGCCCTCGCGAATCAGGTGGGCCAGCATAGCCCGGGAGAAGTCGGCGGGGCAGTTGTAGGAGTACCTGGCGTCCGGCGCGGCGCCCCACAGGTTCTTGTGGCCGCTGGGCCGGTGGAAGGGATAAGCGTCCACCCGGTCGCCGGTAAAGAGGCAAAAGGTAGGCAGGTTTTCCCGCTTGAAGTTCTCCGCCTGGTCATCGCCCACAATCATCACCACGTCGGGCTTCCAGGCATGGAGCTTCTCCTTCAACACGGCAAAAGCGTCGGCGATGCGCTGCTGGTTCATCTTGTCATGGGCCAGCCCGTCATCGTCGGCCAATTCTGCCAGCATCGAGGGCGGGGCCTGGTATTCCGGGATGCCGCCGTAGATGCGCTGGCGCATATTGACCCACTCTTCCGGTGGATTGAGAATCATCGGGGCATGGGTGCAGCCCAACCCTAGTATTTCGGCCATTATTCATCCCTCCTGGTCATATTCTCCCTGAGTTAACCGGGGCAGAGCTCTACCGCCGGTCTAGCCCCCGTCTCCCTGGCTATTCCTCCTGGATTAACCGGGGCAACGGTTGGGCGACAGTTTTTTGCCGGGTATTATACGCCGGGTATTATAGCAGATTTTCATTACATAAAATCGGAAAAAGAAGGGCGGATTTGACTTGCGCAAAATGCCCTACCTAAAATAGCCGGGGGCTATTAACAATGGCCCCTTCAGCTTGGCCCAACCCTGACGCCGCCACTCACTCCGGGCGTGAGCTAAAACATACCGCCCCGCAATCTCTACCCGGCCCAACCGACGGAAAAGGAGCGGACAATGCCATCCCGGACGCTGGATTTACACGGTAAGACCTGGGCCGAGGCGTTGGCCGAGTTTCGAGAGTTTTATAATGCGGCGGTTCTTGCTGTCGACGGTGGCGGCGGAGCGCTGGAGGTGGTTCACGGTTACGGTTCCACCGGGACGGGCGGGCGGCTGCGCACCAGCCTGCGGACTTACCTGGAACGGCAGCGCCGGGCGGGCCTCCTGACTTACCAGACCGGGGAGGCGGCGGACGGCAATCCGGGCCATACCCTGGTAACCGGGCTGGAGCCGTTGCCCCCGGCCGGGGCTGACCTGGCCGAGGCCATTGGGGAATACTGCGCCCGCCCCCAAACATCCCGCAAGATTCTGAACGCCTTTCGCCGCCACGGCGACCCGCAGGTACGCCAAGCCCTCCGGGAATTGGAGTCCCAAAAGCGGCTGCGCCCGGTTACTATCGGCCGGGAAAAGGGCTACGTGGCGGTTTGGCCCGGGTAAGGCCCGCAGGTATCCCGTAGGTATAAGGATTTTACGACATTACCACCATCCCGGCGGACATCGGCGTAAGGCCCGTAGGTATAAGGATTTTACAATCCTTTAACTCCATTTTGCCCTTTCCCATTTGACGCCACCGGACGGCGGGAGTATTCTCTCCCTATGGCGCAGGAAGGGCAATACCGGGTTATCCGGGAACGTAACGTGATGGTGCCTATGCGGGACGGCACCCGCTTGGCTACCGACGTTTTTCGCCCGGACGCGCCGGGCCGGTTTCCGGCGCTGGTGAACCGGGGCCCCTACGGCAAGGATGATTACGTCGCCAGCCCGGACCATTCCGTCTGGTTCTTTCCCACCCATGGCTACGTGGTGCTGAGCCAGGACTGTCGCGCCCGTTTCCAGTCCGAGGGCGACTACTATAACCCGCTGTTCCAGGAAGTTACCGACGGCTACGACACGGTGGAATGGGCCGCCCGCCAGCCCTGGTGCAACGGACGGGTCGGCGCCACCGGCCAGTCTTACCTGGGCGCCACCCAATACACCCTGGCGACCAATAATCCCCTGCCGCCCCACTTGCAGGCCATGGCGCCGGTTTCCGCCTCCTCCGACTTTCATCAAAGCTGGGTTTACCATACCGGCGGCGCAATGGAGTGGGGCTGGATGGTGCCTTACGCCATCCATAAGGGACGCAATACCCTGGAGCGATTGGGCCGAGCCGACTTGCTGGCGCAGCTGGACGAGTACGTCCTGGAACCGGGCAACTTTGGTCGTCCGCTCAAGGACGAATGGTTCCGCCACCTGCCCCTGCGGGACTGGATTGAGCGGTTGCAAGAGACGGCTCCCTATTTTCGGGAATACTTCGAGCAGGAGTTGGACGGCCCCTACTGGTGGCGGCTGAACCTGCTGCGCCACTTGGCCGGCATCAAGATCCCCCTGTTCCACGTCAGTTCCTGGTACGACATCTTTCTGGAGGGAGCGCTGAACGCCTACGCCGCCATTACCGACCGGGGGGGCAGCGACCTGGCCCGTCGCAACCAGAAACTGCTGGTCGGCCCCTGGGCGCACATTCGGCCCTATACCCGGGCCACCTCCGGCGATACCGGCGACATCGACTTTGGCCCGGCGGCCCGCATTGAACTGCATGACCACCTGCGCCGCTGGTTCGACTACTGGCTCAAGGATCTGGATACGGGCATTATGGCGGAACCGCCGGTCTATCTCTTCGTGATGGGCGAAAACCGGTGGCGGCATGAAAATGAGTGGCCCCTGGCCCGCACCCATTACACCCGCTACTATCTCCATTCCGGCGGCTCGGCCAACACCCGCGACGGCGACGGCGTCCTGTCCACTGCCCCGCCGGGGGAAAAGCCGCCGGACGGTTACCTTTATGACCCGCACGACCCGGCGCCTACCCTGCGGGGCAACACGTTGATGATTCCCCACGGGGTAGCCGACCAACGGCCGGCCGAGGACCGGCCGGATGTGCTGGTCTATACTTCGGAACCGCTGGAGCGGGATTTGGAGCTGACCGGCCCGATCAAGGTGCAGCTATTCGCCGCCAGTAGCGCCGTGGATACCGATTTTACCGCCAAGCTGGTGGATGTGCGCCCGGACGGTTATGCCCAGAACTTGCAGGATGGCATCGTCCGCGCCCGTTACCGCACCTCGGCCCGGCGCCCCACCTTCATCCGGCCCGGCCAGGTGTACGAATACAGCATAGACCTGTGGGCCACCAGCCACGTCTGCCGGGCGGGCCACCGGCTGCGGGTGGAGATTTCCAGCAGCAATTTCCCCCGTTTCGACCGCAATCCGAATACCGGGGCGCCCCTGGGCGCGGATGACCGCCTGGTTGCGGCCCGGCAAACCGTCCATCACACGGCGGCTTACCCCTCCCATATCCTGCTGCCGGTAATTCCCCGGTAAGCCGGCAAGCGCGCGTTTAACCCGGCGGCGCAGCGGTCGAGCCGCCGAGCCGCGAACAAGCGCGAGTTGCAATTCAGCATTTTATATAGTTTTATATATTCGCAGCTAAAAACGGAGATTAAACAATGATCAGGATATTCACCCGGGAGCAGCGGGATGCGCTTACCGCCGCGCTCAACCGCATCGTACCGGCGGAGGACCAGTTCCCCGGGGCCGGCGAGCTGGGCGGCGCCCAATTCGTGGAAGGGGCGGTGGCGAACAATCTCCGGCTGCGCCGGTTGTTCAGCGAGGGTTTGGCCCAGTTGGAAATTGCCGCCGCCCAACGCGGCGACGCCGGTTTTGCCGCGCTTTCCACCGCCGCTCAGGATGATACCCTGCGGCAAGTAGAGGCGGAACAGCCCGATTTCTTCCGGGAGTTGGTCCGCCAGTGCTATAACGGCTACTACACCAACCCGGAGGTTTTCGACCTGATCGGCTATACTCTCCCCGCGCCCGAGGACTACCAACCCCTGCCCTTTGACGAAAGCCTGTTGGAGCCGGTGCGACAGCGGGGGCAAATCTGGCGTCCGGTATAGCCGCCCGGCAAGAACGACCCGGCGGAACTCCGGGGATTACCAATCGGTATGCGGAGGCGCCACAATGCTTAGAGTTGACCTGGACCGCCAGCTTAACAATTTACAGGAAGAAGTGCTGCTGCTGGCTAATGTGGTGGATAAAGCCATCATCCGCGCGGTGGATGCGCTGAAGGCTCGGGATTTAGTGGAATCTCAGCTGGTGGTAGCCGGAGACGACTACATCGACGGGAAGCGCTATGAGATCGAGGAACTTTGCGTTGACCTGATTGCCACCCAGCAGCCCATGGCCGGCGACCTGCGGGCGATCATCGCCTTGCTGCACATCGTCGTGGAACTGGAACGGATGGGAGATTACGCCGAGGGCATCGCCAAAATCAGCCTGCTGATGGGTAACGACCCTCCCTTGAAACCCCTGATTGACATCCCCCGAATGGCCGCCAAATCCACGGAGATGCTGCGGGACAGCATGGACTCGTTGATGCAGCGGGACGAAATCAAGGCCAACAAGGTCGTCGATGACGATGATGAGGTTGACGCCCTTTACGACCAGGTTTACCGGGAACTGCTGTTGTTCATGATTCAAGACCCCCGGAGTATCCAGCGGGCCACCTACCTGCTCTGGGCGGCCCACGACCTGGAGCGCATTGCCGATCGGGCCACCAACATCGCCGAACGAGTAATCTTCCTGATTACCGGACGGATGCGGAAAGAAAAGCATTACGCCGTCTGATCGTTACCCTCATCTCCAGGCTCAATCCCACGATTATCGGGGTTTTGCCGGAGGTCAAGATACTACGGGCCGGGGCGCGCGGGCCAAAGGAAGGAACTACGCCCCCCGGGGCGGACGCATTAGCCCCGCTCCCTCCCGTTCCGCGCCGGGCCAGGTAAGGCCGCCCTCACGCAATCAGGGCCAACTGCCCGGCTCCGGGGCATAGGGCCATAACCCCGGTAGTGGAGTAAGGCCCACGCCAGGGTGTCTCCCTGGTGGATGGTGTAGGCCATACCCGGTAGCGGGGTAAGGCCGCCCTCACGCAATCAGGGCCAATTGCTGGTGTTGCCGCGGAGCGCTCAGCTTTTTGGGCGGCGTAACTGCCGGCAGATGCCAACGCTGCCGGGCCTCAGCCACCAGCGCCAATACCTCCTGGGTATAGTCCTTATCGCCATAGGTATGCCGGTAAAGCTGGCGATAGCCCGGGGTCAGGTGCGGGTAGGACTCCCGGATCAGGGGCATGAACCACTCTTTCGACCCCGGTTTGAGAAATAGCAGGTTGGCCGAAAGGAACTGGGCCCGGTGGTTAGCGGCTGCCTGCACCGTGGCGTTGATACTCTCGGCGCTGTCGGATATGCCCGGCAGCAGGGGGGCCATCATCACCCCGGCGGGAATACCGCTTTCCACCAGGAACTGCATCGTCTCCAGCCGGGCCTGGGGACTGGGCGTCCCCGGTTCCGTCCGTTTCCAAACCGTTTCGTCGATGCTGCCCACGCTGAAAATGACCTGGGCGTCGGCGGCAGCGTACAACTCCTGCAACACATCCACATCCCGTCGGGCCAACACGCCCTTGGTGGTAATTGAAGCCGGATTGCGGAACTCGGCCAGGACCTGGATAATGCCGCGAGTCAGCCGATACTGGGCCTCGGCGGGTTCGTAAGGGTCGGAAGCGGTGCCGATGGCGATGGGTTCTCCCGTCCACCGGGGCCGGCGCAACTCGTCGCGCAGTATCTGGGGAGCGTTTACTTTGGCAAAGACCCGCTGGTCAAACTCGCTGCCAGCGTTCATCCCCCAGAACTCATGGGTCGGGCGGGCGTAGCAATAGCGACAGGCATGGCGACAGCCCCGGTAGGGGTTGAGCGTCCAGCGGAAGGGAAAGCCCGGAACATCCACCCGGTTCAACAGGGATTTGCAGGTAATTTCCTGTACCTCAGCCTCGGCCATAACCTCACTCCGGTCAACAGCGTATAGAACTTCTGTGCTAACGATAAGGGCGGCGGCTAAATCTGTCAACCGGAGGTTGTCAGCGGTTCCGTCTGACTGTAGTGGGTGGTTGCTACTTCTTATGCCAGGGAGCCAGCGCCAGGGGGCCAGCAAGCCCTGTTCCGGTTGCGGGCGGGGAGGAACCGGCGTACTATCCCACCGCGGGCTTGGGGAGGGCAACCAGCGGCGGTAATTGCCCGGGGTGAAATGGGTCCCCGTGGTTCCGGTGGTATCCCGTGGCTCCGGTGGTATAAAGCAGGGGGATTACGGGCCGGCTGGCTGGTCGCAACCGGCGGCGGGTCGGGGGGACTGGAGCGGGTGATGGGAATCGAACCCACGTAGCTAGCTTGGAAGGCTAGAGCTCTACCACTGAGCTACACCCGCCGGCAGGTGAGGGTCGGCACGTCTCAATTATACTCCCCAGGTCCGGTTTTCGCCATAGGCCGGCCGGGCCGGGCCGGCCCTCTCCAGATTTGTACCGGATGGGATAACCATGCTGAGCACCCGTTTTACCGACTTGCTTGACCTTACCTATCCGATAATGTCGGCGCCGATGAGTAATCACAGCGGCGGGCGGCTGGCCGCAGCGGTGTCCCGGGCCGGCGGGCTGGGCAGCTTTGGCGGCAGCAACGACTTCGGCTCCGGCTGGCTGCGCGAGCAAATCGCCTGCATCCGCGCTCAAACCGACCGGCCCTTTGGCGTTGGCTTCATCACCCACCTGATTGAGACCAACCCGGAGAATCTGGAGATTGTCCTGGAGGAGAAGACGCCGGTGGTGATTTTTTCCTTCAGCGACCCGCAGCCCTGGTTGGGTTGGGCCAGGGAAGCCGGGGCGGTTACCGTTTGCCAGGTGCAATCCTGGCAAGGAGCGCAGGCGGCGGTGGACGCCGGGGCCGACGCGCTGCTGGCCCAGGGCAACGAGGCCGGCGGCCATACCGGGGAACTGAATCTGCTGCCCCTGCTAACCGGCCTCCTGGAGCGGTTTCCGCAGTTGCCGGTACTGGCCGCCGGGGGAATTAACCATGGCCGGGCTTTGGCGGCGGTACTGGCGGCCGGCGCCGCCGGCGCATCGGTAGGCACGGCGTTGCTGGCGACGCCGGAAGCGGTGGAGGTTCCCCCGGCCTTCAAGGAGCAGATTATCCGCTCCGACGGTCAGGACACGACCTACACCCGCCTGTACGACTTGCTGGGCGACACGCCCTGGCCGCCGGGCATCGCCGGACGAGTCTATCGAAACCGCCTGGTGCGGGAGTGGACGGGCCGGGAGGGAGAAATCACCGGCCGGCGGCGGGAGGCGTTGGCCGCGGCCGTAGCGGCGGCCCGCGTCCGGCAAGACCCGGAGCTGGCGCCGGTGTATATGGGTCAGGGCGCCGGGCTGGTCAAGGAGATCAGGCCGGCCGGGCTGGTGGTGGCGGAAATGTGCCGGGAGGCGGAGCGGGTTTTGCAAGAGCTTGGCGGGTAGCGGCCGGCGGCCCATTCCTCCCGATTTCCCGCAAGCCTTCAAAGGAGAGGGGTTACCGTTTACCGTCGAGTCAACTTAACCTTCGGGTCAGGGGTCCATAACGTCCAGACAGTTGCACCGGTAAAGGCGGTTGAGTTCATGGACCTGTTGCGCGCCATACCCCTACCCCGGCGCCCCCGCCGTGGCGGTCCGCACCCGGGTAACCTGGGTTACACTCCGGATGCCCTCCAGCTTGGCGAACAGCTTGCCCAGCTGGTCCAGGCCGGTGGTGTGCAGGGTAAGCTCCATGGTTACCGTGCCGTCGGCGTTTTCCTGAGTGATTACCGAGGCGATGTTTACCTTTTCCTCGGACACCCGCACGGTAACGTCCCGCAGCAGACCCACCCGGTCGTAGGCTTCAATGCGGACGCGCACCGGGTACAGTTCCCGGGCCTCGCTCCAGGATACGTTGACGATACGTTCCTGCTCATCCTCGTTGCGCAGACTGATGCAGCCCTTCTTGTGGACGGTAACGCCCCGGGCGCGGGTTACAAAGCCGGCGATCGTGTCGCCGGGGATCGGATTGCAGCAGCCGGCTATCCGCACCAACAGGTCGCCCACTCCCAGCACCGAGATGCCGGAACTGGGGCTGGACAGGGGCAGGTTGACTTTGCTCTGGGGCGGCTCCGGCTCCTGCTTGACTGCTTGGGACAGTCGGTGGGCCAACTGGCCTTCGGTAAAGCCGCCGGAACCCAGGTTGAGCAGGAAATCCTCCATGCTGTTGAACCGGACCAGGCGCAAGATTTCCGGCTCTTCCAGTTGCAGGTTGAGACGGCGCAGTTCCTTACGCAGCTTCTCCCGGCCCCGTTCAATGTTGCTGCCCCGGGCCTGGCGGTGGAACCACTGCCGCACCTTCTGCCGGGCGCTGGCCGAGTTGACATAGCCCAGGTTGGGGTTCAGCCAGTCCGGGCTGGGCCCCCGGTTGGACTTGGTGGTCATAATCTCTACGGTATCGCCGTTTTGCAGGGAGGTGTCCAGGCTTACCAGGCGGCCGTTTACCTTGCCCCCCATGCAGTGGTGGCCCAGCTCGGTGTGAATCTTGTAGGCGAAGTCAATGGGCGTGGAACCGGCGGCCAGTTCCACGATGTCCCCCTTGGGCGTGTAAACGAACACCTGGTCGCGGAAGATGTCCTGCTTTACCGACTCGATAAAGTCGTCGGTTCCGGCGGCTTCCCGCTGCCACTCCAGCAGCTGACGGAGCCAGGTCATCTTCTCCTCAAAGCGCAGATCGTTGGCCCGACCCTCCTTGTAACGCCAGTGGGCGGCTACCCCGTACTCGGCTACCTGGTGCATTTCGTTGGTCTTTATCTGCACTTCCAGGGGCTGGCCGCCCTGGCAGATGACGGTGGTATGCAGGGCCTGGTACATATTTTCTTTGGGGTTGGCGATGTAGTCGTCAAACTGGCCGGGGATGGGACTCCAAATCTGATGGATTAGCCCCAGCGCCTTGTAGCAGTCGCCCTCCGAGTCCACCACCACCCGGAGGGCGTAGAGGTCGAGGACATCCCGCAGTTCGTTGCCCTGGGCGGCGTACTTTTGCATCTTGTTGTAGATACTGTAGATGCCCTTGGGCCGGCCGTTCACCTCGCCCTTCAACTGCCCCTGGGCCAACACTTTGCGGAGGCGGTCGCAAACCTGCTCCACGTACTCCTCCCGCTCGGCGCGGCGGGAGGCCAGCATCTTGGAAATTTCCCGGTAGCGGTCTTCGTTCAGGTGCCGGAAGGCCAGGTCATCCAGTTGCCACTTAATATCCCAGATGCCCAGCCGGTGGGCCAGGGGAGAGTAAATTTCCAGGGTTTCCTGGGCAATGGATTTGCGCTTGGCCGGGGGCAGGGCATCCAGGGTCTTCATGTTATGGAGGCGGTCGGCCAGCTTGATCAACACCACCCGGATGTCTTCGGCCATGGCCACCAGCATCTTGCGAAGGCTTTCGGCATAGAGCTTGTCCGGGTCGTCCGGGGGCGCTGCTCCGTTAAACTTGGTTCCGGGCAGGCGGTAATCCATCCGGGTCAGCTTGGTAACCCCGTCCACCATCTTGGCGACCTCGTGCCCGAAGCGATGCTCAATGTCGTCAAAGGTAACGCCGCAGTCCTCAATCACGTCATGGAGCAAGGCGCCGCTGATCGTATGACCGTCCAGGTTGAGGTCGGCCAGAAATACGGCGGCCTGGAGGGGGTGGGCGATGTACGGCTCGCCGGACTTGCGAATTTGCCCCTGATGACACTGGTCGGCGAAAATATAGGCCTGCTCGACCAGGGCGATCATGTCCTCGGGGAGGTAACGTATCTTATCCAGCAGGATTTCAGCTTCGTTTACTTCTACCCCATGCTTCATAACTCAACTCGCGTGACTTGCGGCAATTATAAATCAAGAACTATGAACCAGTAACGCGTTTCAGAGCGTCCTTTCGGCGAAAGATGGCGGAAACTCCCTCGCCACGGAGCCGATGGGGATTAACGGTAGCGGACCGGTATGTTTATCCTCCCACCGGAGTCAGGCCGGCTCCAGGCAGTGGCTCAGTCTGAATTGTTTAGCTACGATACTCCAGAGCTGCTCGGCCAATTTCAGGGTACGCGCTACCCGGCTCTATTGACCCCTGGGCTTGAAACCACCCTTGAGCCGTATGGCCGGCATCCTTTTAAGGGTTTGGTTCACCGGGTCAACTTCAATACCCACCGATTCCAGGACGGTTACGCCCAGCAGCGGTTCGGCGTCGTCATTGCCCATTATGATGGTCGCCCCGGCCAGGTCGCTCATAAACTCTACCTGGGCGGTGGTAATATCCATACGGATTTCGCTACCGTCCGCCAACTCGTAAATTCGATGTCCTGCCGGGGCCAGGCCGATGGCTTCCAGGTGTTTCCGGGGCGCCAGGCAATCGGTGGCACCGGTATCCACCAGGAACAACCCTTCCCAGGTCCGGCTCGGCTCCGCCAAGTTTCGGATGGCAACAGTTACGTGGGTTGCTCCCATATCATTCCTCCGGGGCCATTTCTCCGGGCAACACCGGCGCGCCGGCATCCGGCGGGCAGTCAAAGCCGGCCGAGTAGGGCTTCAGGTCCAGCAACGGCGAACCGTCCTGGGCATCCAGCCCGGTAACCGTAACTATATTATCGGCCACTGAGAGGATTTGCGCCACCGTTGCGCCGATGGGGTTGGGCCGGTACTGGCTGCGGGTGGCGAACACCCCCCGCCGGGGCCGTTGGGGGTTGTGGCCGGGGTGCAGTTGCAGTTCATATTCGGCGACCCGGTGCAGGTGAAAAAGCACCAGGATATGCTGCCCGGCCTCCAGGCCCATCAAGCCGGGGGCCAGTTCCGGGCGCAGGAGGAGGCGAGAGGGGCGTTCCCGCATCTCCGCCGAGGGCGCATAGCCCGGAAACTCGCTCTCCACATGGCCGATGGCGTTGAAGGTAATGCCGGGCTCAGTCATTAGCCCCCGGCGTCCCCGCCGGCGCGGGAGTCAAAGACGCCAGCCAGCCCAGCACGGTGGCGGAGGCCCGGTCCGTGCTGTTGGTCAGGGAGTGGTTGCCGCCGGGGATGATGACGTACTCGGCCCGGGGGCTGTTCACCGCCGCCGTTACCATATCCTGGGGGCAGTTGCGCAGTCGGGTGTGGGTTTCCAACTCGCCGCCGATGACCAGCAGGGGGACTCGGATTCGGGGCGCCAGGGTTACCAGGTTGTATCGTTCCGCCGGCCCGTGCTTGTCCAGGTAGGAAAAGGCGCTGAACATCTGGGCGATGGGAAAGTTTACGGTCATCAACTCCCGGGCTTTATCCTCCGCCTCCAGCCGGTCGGCCCGATCGATCAGGCCCCGGAACTCCGCCGCGTCCTCCGACTCCATATAGTAGGAATAGGAGAGGCGCACCGGGGAAATGGGAATAACGGTTGCCACCCGGTCGTCCGCCTCGGTGGCGGCGTAGTAGCCGACCTTCACCGCGCCCATGCTGTGGCCCAGAAGGCCAATGCTGCGGTAGCCCCGCTCCCAGAGATGATCGATGCCGGCCCGCAGGTCGGAGCGGCTGTCGTCCAGAATCTCCAAAGCGTTGCCGTAGTAGTGTCCCTCCCCCTGGGTCGCCCAGACGGTATCGTGGCCCTTGGTATTCAGGGCCAAGCAGGCATAGCCCCGGCTCCGCAAATCCTCTCCCATCGCTTTGGTAGCGGGACGGTAGAAGTTGCCGCCGGAGCCGTGGATTAACAGCAGGGCGTCCACCGGCCCGGGAGGAGAACTGCCGGGCGCCGGTTCAAAAAACACGCCGTCCAGGTTCACGCCATCGCCGCCGGTAAGGTTTATCAAGTCCACAATCACCGTGTCCACCTCCAGCCCGTATTCCATCCGGAACGGTACATTGGGGGCCATTGTAGGATAACGGGACGGCAGGCGCAACCGGGGCCTAATCCAGGTAGCATATCCGTTTGAAAACAGAGTTTAGCCCCTCAGGAGCCGGGCGTAGAGGCCGTGGGCGTGCGCCCGGCTAAACCTGCCCGGTTCGGGTCGCCGGCACGGAGAAGCGAGGCCATGGGCGTGCGCCCGGCTAAACCTGCCCGGTTCGGGTCGCCGGCACGGAGAAGCGAGGCCATGGGCGTGCGCCCGGCTAAACCTGCCCGGTTCGGGTCGCCGGCACGGAGAAGCGAGGCCATGGGCGTGCGCCCGGCTAAACCTGCCCGGTTCGGGTCGCCGGCACGGAGAAGCGAGGCCATGGGCGTGCGCCCGGCTAAACCTGCCCGGTTCGGGTCGCCGGCACGGAGAAGCGAGGCCATGGGCGTGCGCCCGGCTAAACCTGCCCGGTTCGGGTCGCCGGCACGGAGAAGCGAGGCCATGGGCGTGCGCCCGGCTAAACTCTGAAAGTGAAGGAAACCCTAATCCAGCAGGGGGATTGCCCCCCAGGTGATGGCTTCCGGGGTAGGCGAGACGCCCTGTTCGCCGGCCAGTTCCCGGATCTGGAGCAGGGTGGCGTTGACCTCCGGGGTCAGAAAGACCCACTCCGGCTCCTCCGGGATCCAGTAGGGGGAGTTGATGCGGACTACCCGGCTTTCCGCCGGGTTGAGGTAGATGCCGAACCTGGCTGTCTGCTGCATAGCTCCGGGTTTTCCTCTCCTCACCCCCGGGATAAGGGGTGAAACTGAAACTAATCCCTCTCGCCGGGAGCGGGCCGGGGCGAGCATCCGTTCACTCAACAGGGTGAACACCCGCGCCCTCTCGCCAGGAGCGGGCCGGGTCGATGGCAAAGGTCAGGGTATTATCTCTTCCACCAGGATGGTCTCTTTGCGGCTGGGGCCGGTGGAAATCAGCTGCACTGGGCAGCCGACCAGTTCCTCAATGCGCTGCACGTAGGCCCGGGCGTTCCGGGGCAGTTGGGCCAGGGCGGTAGCGCTGGCGGTGGGCTGCTCCCAGCCGGGGAGTTCCTCATATACCGGCTGGCACTGTTCCAGCAGCCGGGTATCCGACGGAAAGCGGGTTATCTCGCGGCCGTCGACCTGGTAACCAACGCAGATCTTGACCGAGGGAAAGCCGTCCAGGATGTCCAGACGGGTCAACACCATGCCGGTAAGTCCGTTGATTTGCTGGCTGTATTTGCCGGCGACGGCGTCGAACCAGCCCACCCGCCGGGGGCGCCCGGTGGTTACGCCGTATTCATGGGCCCGCTCCCGCAACTCATCCCCGGTATCGTCGAACATCTCCGTAGGCATAGGGCCACCGCCCACCCGGGTGGAGTAGGCTTTGTAAACGCCCAGGACGCCGGCTATTGCCTGGGGGGCAAGGCCCAGACCGGTGCAGGCCCCGCCGATAGATGGAGAGGAGGAGGTAACGTAAGGGTAGGAGCCATGATCCAGGTCGAGCAGGACTCCCTGGGCGCCCTCCAGCAGGATTTTGCGGTCCTGGGCCATCAGGTCCTGGACGATTTGCTCGGTGGGCTGTACGTAAGGGCGCAGTTGATTGCCCCATTCCAGGGACTGCTCCAGGATTGCTTCGGCGGACAGGGCCTCGCCGCCGTACAGGGCGGCGATGAGCCTGTTCTTGAGTTCCAGGGTCGGTTCCAGGCGGGGACGCAGGGACTCCGGATCCAGCAGGTCGCCCACCCGGATACCCGTACGGGCCGTCTTGTCCACGTAGGTAGGGCCGATGCCGCGGCCGGTAGTGCCGATGGCCGAGTCGCCGCGGGATTCTTCTTCCAAGGCGTCCAGCAGGACATGATAGGGCATAATCACGTGGGCGCGCTCGCTGATATAGAGCTTGTTGGTCTTGTTGGTGTCGATGCCCCGTTCCGCCAGCCAGTTCAGCTCCTCCAGCAGCGCCTCCGGGTCCACCACCACGCCGCTGCCGATGATGCCGCATACTCCGGGCCAGCAGATGCCGGAGGGAACCAGGTGGAGTTGAAACTCTCCCTGGTCATTGACAATGGTATGGCCGGCGTTGTTGCCCCCGGCGTAGCGAACCACGCCATCCACCCGCCCGGCAAGGTAGTCAACGACCTTACCCTTGCCCTCGTCGCCCCATTGTCCGCCAATCACGGCATAAGCCGGCATTACTTCCCCCTTTACCTGCAAAACCTGGCCCGCCTCCCGCTATGAGGCGGACATTAAGGGAAAGTATATCAAAAAAACTTTGTTATTGGAAAGGGGGCATTCTCAGTAACCGTCCCGTAGGCGGTGTGGGATTTTGAGCAGGGTCTGCCAGGACGCATTACGCCCATTATCGCCGCTGTGGTTCAGGCCGCAATCAACTCGCCCAGGTCCAGGCCGTCCTGTCCGCTCCAGACTCACTGCGTCAGCCACAGCCCGTGCATCATTCCCTCCCTGCTCTTATACCCCCTGATTGTCTTGTACCGTATCTTGCTCCGGCCGATGCCTCGCTCCGTGCAGTTGTTAGTCTGTGGCATCCCGCGCACTCGTTGGTAGCAAGTCAGGCTGCGCCACTTTTGGCATAAGTCCACCACCGGCCGCCGCAGTTTGGGTTCTTCCCGCACCTGCGGCTCCATCCGCAACAGTTCCCCACCACCCTTGGGCAACTCGGTCAGCAACTGCCAGATGCGGGCCTTGCGCCAGCCCCAGCCGTCAATCTCGGCCAGCCGATTGGCTACATTCTGGCGCACGTGGGTGATGCACACTTGATGCTCCAAGCCCAGCTGCTCCACCGCCGGCTTGCAGGTGACCAGGTCATCGGTCACCACCACCGTTACGCTCAACTCGACCACGTAGTCCTTGACCTCGGGCAGCGTGAATCGTACTCTGGGCGGGGGCGGGGGCGGGGGCGGGGACTCCTGGCTGGGGATGGTTTGTACCCAACAATGCAGGATGCCCCGCTCTTTTTCGTTACCCACCACCTATGGGACGGTCACCATTCTCAGGGTGTATGTAACTTCCAAGGGTATTGAGTTTATAATGTTCCTCAGCCCGGTTTCGGGTGGTGCGCCCCTGGCGCGTGGCCGGCTTTGCCGCCAAGACGTACGTTACCCCAATGAGGGCTCCAACTGGATGCCTCGGGATGGGCTTGCCGGCGGCCGGCCGATTGACCGTTGCGGCGACTGCCCGCCCCGCAACGTTCCCGGCGGAGCTTACTGCTGTGTCTGAGCGCCGCCCTGAAGGAGCAGGGCATTAAGTTGTGACTGGAGGGCAACCGCCTGAGTGCCGTCGGGCGGATGTTGGGCTACCGAGCGGTGGCGGCGCCGAGGTGGTAAAAGTGGAGATGTTGGTGTATTCCCTGCCTTGGTCTGCCGGCGGCAGCGCTTCAATGCCGCCTCAAGTTGAGAATACCCGGTAAATCAGAACCCGCCCGGCGATGGAGGACTCCCCTGCTTCCGCTCCGGCTGATTCATTGCCCGTCGTACCGCTCATCTCAACCCTGTTCGCGCCAATAATATATGCGCCCCAAATATGCAAACTCCGCCACCCCGCCCACCCCTACTGACCGTAGGCGGGATAGGTAGATGGGGGCGTGCATCAAAGTTATGGGAGTAATCGTATCTGGAGTCGCCGACCGGGAGCGGCCATGCGGGTGATGGGAGTAGCCGATGCGCCGTTTTTGACTCTTTCGCACAATTAAATTCGTCACTTATGTCCCTTTTGCACTCCCTTCTCCGCCTTCTCAAAACTTTAACGGGCGCCTGATAGGTTATGTTATCTCCACCCAATAATGTTCTATAATAATTATAGGTAGCAAGCCTTTGGGACAATCACAGGGCCGCCACCGTGTTATTCTGACAATGCTCGATGAACTATCGGGGCCGCTTTTTAACCAACGAGATGAATGAAGTTGGCCGTGTCCGTACCCGGACGCCGACGGCCTCCCCAACTGGCGCAAGGAGCACGGCTCGGCAACTTGGACTTCGATATTCGAGAAGCATGGTCGAAGATCCGACCGGAGATATCTGATGAAGGTCCCTTTCCCGGAATGCGGCATCGCCGCCGTCCGCGCCGGCCAGGGCGCGCGGATGGCGGCTCCCATGAAATCCGGATGGGGGAGTTCCTCATTGAAGAGTAACGGGAACGGGTTGGACGGCCTCGCCCCGAATAACCCTTGGCCCGCCCTGCTCGGTGTGCTATCGAACGTATGCACCGGGGGAAGGGTAATTCCTCCCCCGCGGCTGCGCACCGCCCTGTTCGTCCTGTTTCTCGCTGGCATCCTGGCCTATGGCGCCGGGTTTGCCTGGCATATGCTGGCGAACTTCGACCTCATTGATGTCCTTGGCGCGAATACCGATGATTCTTTCTACTACTTCCAGATAGCTTACCACTTGGCCGATGGCAAGTTTTCCACCTTCGACGGCGGCATTACGCAGACTAACGGTTACCACCCGGTCTGGCTGCTGCTGATTACGCCGTTCTACTGGGTATTTGACAAGGAAGCCGCGCTGTTCGGCATCAAGGCATTCGAGATTATGCTCATTGCCGGCGGCGTTGCGCTGGTAGTTATAGCTGCATGGTTGGCGCGTTTGCCTTGGCTGCTGCTGTTCGCCGCACTGCCGACCCTCTACCAATACCGCGCCTTGTTTCTTGGATTGGAAGCGGCGGCGGCTTTGTTTATGCTGGGGCTGTTCTTCTTGGCTTTGATGTTGTATGCCCGGAACCCGGTGCGGTGGCGGTGGCCGCTGGCCGCCATCGTCTTTGCCCTGCCTTGGGTGCGTTTGGAGTACATCGCCATATCGCTGGCCGCCACCGTTGCGCTGTGCCTTATCGAGTGGTCGAGGCAGGAGCGGATACCCGGCGCGTCCCTGAAAACGATAATACGATTTACCCCCCCCCCCCCCCCCCCGAATATATGTTCCAATAATTGGCGCAGTTGCGGGGCTGTTGGTCTACTTCGCCTATAACGGGCTGGTCTTTGGCGGTATCGTGCCGGTGAGCGGCGCGACCAAGCAGGCGTGGTCGCAGTTCCGCTGGGAAGGGGAAGGCGGATACAGCTTCGCCCAGAACCTCTTGGACGTGCTGCAAATTGACGCTTTCAATTACAAGATTCTGCTGATGTCCCTGGGATTCTGCATTTGCCTTCCGCTGGTCTGGTGGTTTGTTCGCCATTCCCGCCGCCGGGAGGACTGGCTGCTGCTGTTCTTTCTGGTGGCGCCTTTCAGTTTGGCGGCGGGGCACTTGGCAAAGTTCGGGCAGACCGTTTTTACCCTTTACCCAACATGGGCAGGCTTTTCCTGGTATTTCGTTCCGGCCTACCTGATGATAGCCTTGATTGTTCCAATCGCCTGCTACGTAGCCATATACTTCATCCGGCGTTTCATCACGCCGAGGTCGCAGTATGCGGCCAACGTTTTGAGCGTGGGCATTGTCATTGTCGGCGCGGTTATCCTGCTCGTAAGGACGGATTTCACTAATCCGGTTGACTATGTTGACGGGAAGAAAGGCAGTACTGGTGAGTGGATATTGGCAACTTACGAAGGAACTCTGGTTATGAACCGCATACTTCCCGACGGCGCCGTAGTCGGGTCATGGGATGCTGGCACTGTAGGGTACTTTTCAGACTTTCCGGTAGTGAACTTGGACGGACTGGTGAATAACTATGACTTTTTGCGCCAATATATCCCCCTCCGGGTGTATGGGGGTGGAGTTTATGATCTGGACGATTATGCCCAAACTTTGCATCAAAAGTTCGGTACAACCCACTACGCCAATACTTGGCGGATCAGTCGCAACTTCGATAACACGCTGTATGAGGGGCCATACTTCTACCGGAGCAGCACGAAGTATATAACAGCGTTCCAACTCTGGGCCGTTGAGCCGGTTGAAGATATTGGGGCCACTGCCGAGTTTTGGGAAAGGATGGCGCCGCATTTCGACTATCAAGCGGATGGCGTCGGGCTGATTGTGGACGGGCAGATAGCGCAAGCGTTCGCCAGAAATTGTGCGCCGGACGAATTAGTGGTATGGTCGTGGGCCGGCCCAAGGGATGAAACTGTAGCCAAATCTTGGGTGCGAAGGCAAACAGGGTTATGCGTAGCCGCGCTTGTGATGCCCCACGGCGCCACGCATCCGGTTCGGGTTGAGACCACCACGGCCAGCGATTACCTGGCAAGCTCGGTCGCTGACCGCGAACCGGCAATCCGCTCCAATTTCGACGTGTACCTCATTGAGAACCGCCTCGTCTATGTTAAGGAACAGTGTGGAGAGGGAGATGCTAGAGCTGGGTTCTTCCTGCACCTGGACCCGGTTGACGCGAACGACCTGCCCGGCTATCGCAAGCAGTACGGTTTCGACAACCTCGACTCTAACTTTTACCATCATGGCATGATAACCACCGGGATATGCTTCGCGGAAGTTCCGTTGCCGGAATACGGCATCGCCGAAATCAGGACCGGGCAGTACATTCCGGGCGAGGGACGGACTTGGGAAGGGGAAATCCGCCTTGATGAGTAGCAGTTCCCGTATGCGGATGGCGGATATAAACGGAAAGGCCAAACCCGCTTTTGCGGCGCTCCTGACCTACCTGCCCTGGCTGGGGTTGCTGGGCTGGTTGGCGGCGGTCTCCTGGTTCCTGACCGATGACGCCTACCTTTCGGGCCGGGCTTGAGTGAGGAAGCTTAAGTGCCGACCGTCTCGGAAACCGGGCGGTTGTCATACCAGCGACCTGGTTGTAACCCACTCTGGGGCCGGTATATGACGGTGGGGGTTGGGACAGGTCTGATCCGTACGGCGCCCGTTCGGTTCGGCGGGCCAGGACTATCCCGGTTGGTCCGTCTCGGTTAGTCCGGGTAGGGAAAGCCAGCGCGCAGTTCAGATTTGCAGGTCGTCCAGGAACTCCGACACTGGCGTGACCCCGCTGACCAACAGGTGGTCCCGGGCACGGGTACAAGCCACATAGAGCAGGTTTCGCTCGGTGTTGTAAACTTCTTCCAGGTCTGCCGCGTCGGCGACCGACTCTACCCGGGACTGGAGGGGGATTACTTCGGAGTCGCAGGCCATTACCGCCACCGCGCGAAATTCCTGCCCCTTGGCCAGATGCATGGTGCTAACCGTCAAGCAGCCCGCTACCGCTTCCAGCGCATCATCCAGCAAAGCATAAGGCATACCGGCGCGCTTGACCGCCGCCACCGCTCGGTCCATTTGTTCCATTGACCGGACAAAGACGCTAACCTCGCCGGGTTGCAGGCCCTCGGAAATTCTGACCCTCAACCATTCGCTCACGGCAATGGACTCGGCAGCCGCGTCTGGCGCAACCTGAATGGTGGGCATCGGCCCGTTGAACACTGAAACCGTGCCTTTCCGCTCTTCCGAGTTGCCGTCAACGTCGGAGATTTCCGGGTCCAGGAGGCGGTCTGCCTGTATCCGGATCTGGTGCGAGGTGCGGTAATTTATCCGCAGGGTTTGAGAACGCCCGCGCAGGTCAACACCCAACTGCTTCCAGGAGAAGGGTTGCTGGAAGATGCGCTGCCCCAGGTCGCCGGCGAAGAAGAGTCCGTTGGGCCGCCCGCCCGCCAGGGCGGCCAGGAATCTCAACTGGGCAACGTTTACATCCTGAGCTTCGTCAATTACGATGAACTGGAAGGGAGGGCGCTCCAGTCGCGCCAGGTCCCGGGTCAACCGCCCGAACATTTCGGCCTTAGTCAAAAGCCCCTGTTCGCGCAGGCCCGACCGGACCCGCTCGAAGACCGGCCACAAGGCTTTTCGTTGCGCTTCGGACAGCCGGCGGTAGCGGCCGATTCGAGCTACGTCCCGGTAATCTTCCCAAGTGTCCAGCTGCCAGGCGTCCACTACCCGCTCCCATTCGGTCAGGAGAAAGGATTGGGAGAAATTGCTCCCTTCCGTATCCGCGGCGTCCTTGACCAGATCGTCAATGATCTCCGGCCCGGCCAATTTCAGCGAGCCAAACGTGGCTTCGTAAAGGCTGACTCCGGCGGCGTCCAGCGAGTGCACCACGATTCTGCCAACTGGTTGCGCTTCTTGATGGCCCAGCAGTCGCAGCTTGGCCCGCAACAGGTTGGCCAGAGCTTCGGAGAAGGTGGTTAGCAAGACCCGGGAGTCGGGGTTGGCCCGGGCCAGGAACGCCGCCCGGTGCAGTGCCACGACGGTCTTGCCGGTGCCGGCGGAACCGGAAACCCGGGCCGGGCCGCGGTAGTTCCGCTCCACCAAGCCGAGTTGAGCCGGGTGGAGGAAGATGGTCCATTTCTCCCAGGGGTATTCCAGCGCCGCTTCCAACTCGGCGACGTTTCGCATACCGCGGAAACGGCGGAGCGCATCGGGATGCGCGAAGGGGTCGGCCCCGGCCGGCGCGGGAAGGGACGGTTGGGGCGTCTTGCCAACGGCCAGTTCCAGCAACGCCTCCGCCGCCTCCGCCGGCAGGTGGTCGGCCAGGTCCAGCACGCGGTCTTCATCGGCGGCCCGGACCTCAGCCAGCCATTCCACCGGCACCCCGTAGCCCAGCAGTTGATCGTCCGGGAGGTGGGCGAAGAGCCGTGGCTCGGGCGGTGTTTCCGGTTCCACCGCGACGTAGGCCGGGACCGTAATCTCCTGAATGACCTCCCGCAGTTCCACCAGTTGAGCGGCCCCGGTAGCTGGATGAATCTCCAGCTTCCGGCGTTCGGCCCACCGGTAGGCCGCATCATGGTGGTCGACGTAGCACAGCGTCAGGCCGGCATCGGCGCGGTGGACGATGATGCGAAGGTCGCGGCTGACCCGGGCCGACCAGAAATGGGGGTCCCGCGCGCTGGCGACCCGATGCAGGCGGTGGCCCGGCTGGACCGGATTGAGCTGCAAGTCAAAGGCCGTGGTCTTGGCCGCCTTCTGCTGCTCGTTGGTGAGGCGGGCCAGGCTGGCCGTGAAGGTGTCAGCTATACGGAATTGCATCGGCGTACCTGAAGCATGAATCTGAAGCATGAACCCGGTCGGACGCGCTCCCCAGCCAATTCGCAATCGTCCAGGCTGACCCCCGCGCGTCCTGCCAGCCACCCCGGGTCTGTCTGGTTTGGTATTCGCGCCGTTTTAATTATTCCGATGATTTCTCTGTCCATTTTTTGAATCACCCCACCCGGAACACCTTCATCACCTCATCGCCCAGGTGGTTGATCACCTTGACGGCGATGCGGCCCGACTCCGGCTTGGGGAAGGGGCGGGAGGTGGCGCGGTGCAGGGTGGCCCAGGCGTCGGCGTCTATCTCGGCCTTCAGGGTGGTCTTGAGGGACTTGTAGGGGTCGCTGGCGCCGAGGAAGTAGGCCTGGCGGACGAAGAAGCTCTCCTGGTTGTAGTCGGTGTCGATGAACCAGCAGGCGATGCCCTCCGGGCCGTCGCTGCGCACCTCGCCGGTGTTGGGGTGGAACACGTCCACGCCGTTTACAGTGATCTGTGTCCAGTGGCCGGTGGTCAGTGTCAGGGGGAAGTCTGCCTTGGCGATGTTCTGGCCCGCAGCGAGCGTTTGAGCCCGTTGAGCATCCGTCCAACTTCCGACGCCTGCGCCAGAAGCGGTTCGACCTGCTCCGGCTTCGTCATTCTCAGCCGTTGCGCCAGAATCAGGAAAGTCTCCGTCTCCGCCAGGGAGCCGCTCGCTACTCCCAGAAATTGAATAAACTCCCCCGTCCCGTGCCGTTCCGCCCCCTCCGCGATGTTCGCCGCTACCGACACCGCCGCCCGTCTCACCTGGCTGGTAATGCCGAACCTCTCGTCCTGGGGAAACTCGGCAGAGATCCGATAGACCATCTCTGCCAACTCGATTGATTTCTTCCAGACTGCCAAGTCCTGATAACTCTTTAACGAGGTCATAGTTCGCAACCATCCTCCCGCCGCTGGCCACCAGCCACTGACCACTGGCCACTGAAATATCCGGTTCGCCGAAGATGACGAACAGATTGCCGGCGCCGGTATTCTTCAGCTCCCCGGCCATATGCAGGTCGGCGTTCATGCGGGCCTTGAGCACCGGGATGCGGCCCAGGCTCTCGAACTCGGTGCTGTGGGCGTCGTAGTTGAAGGCGCAGGCGATGAGCACGTCAAACCCGCATTCGGCCGCCTCCCGCGCCGCCTCCACCAGGTCGGGCCGGGAAACGGTGCCAAACTCCGGGCCGACGAAGATGGCCGCCCGTTGCTCCGGCCCGGACGCCACCGCCGCGTCGTCTGCATCGTCGTCGGGTTCGATCCCCTCTTTGCCACCCTCGAAGTAACGCCCCTCGGCGCAGACCAGGCGGCCCGGCCAGGGGGTCAGGGAGGTGAAGGTAATCCGGTCTTCCTTATGAGCTTGCTGCACGCCAGAGCGTTTCAGGTGGTCCAGGATGACCTGGCCGAAGTCGTAGCCGGCGCCGTAGCCCGTCCCGGATTCGGCGATGCCGTCAATCACGTCGCCGTTCTCGTCCACGCCCAATACCCGGTGGGGCGAGATGCTTTCCACGGTGAAGGGGCCGGCGACCCGCACCTTGCTGCGGTCGGCGCAGGGCTGGTCGTACAGGTACTCGTAGTCGGCCCGGGCAGCGATGGAAGCGTCGATTTCCCGCTGCCGGGCGATGCGCCGTTCCCACCAGCGGGCGTGGAGCGCGACGGCCTCCTCCGGCCAGCCTTCCCCGGCCTCCCGGGGCAGCTCCCACTCCTCCCAGGCCTGGCCCAGGGCGCGGTTCAGTTCCTGCCGCAGGGGTTCCAGTTCCGCCTGGGCCGTCTCCCAGATGACGTCGATCTCGGCGTTGTTGGCGATGGCCCGCAGGGTGATGTGGGGCACCCGCGCATAGACGAACCCCGGCCGGATATTGCCGTAGGTGGGCAATTCCGACGGGGCGCGGCGGCTGAGTTCGGCCTCCTTCAACTGCCCCTCCCTGCTGTCGGCCAGCAGGTAGTAAGGGTAGCGGGCGCCCATAATGCGGGCGCGGGCCAGCGCCAGGGCCACCCGGCTGGTGTCGATGGTAATCCAGCGCCGTCCCCACTGCTCCGCCACGTAGGCCGTGGTGCCGCTGCCGCAGGTCGGGTCCAGCGCCAGGTCGCCGGGGTCGGTGGTCATCAGGAGGCAGCGTTCTATTGGTGATGTCGATGTCTGGACCACATATGATTTTTCGATTTCGGGACCGGTATCCATCCAAGAATTAGAAATCTCGAAGGCTGGATAGTCATCGTGATAATAGATAGCTACGAGAGCCGTCCGGTCCGGTTGGATACGTGAGGCTCGGTAAAGCCTCATAAATCCGTCTGGCGCATACCGCCAATGCGAAGTTGGCGGTATGCGCCAGACGGATTTGAAAATTGTTCGCGGTTCATGGTCGCCCGAGGCCATCGAGTGAACTGGCAATTTTCGGTACGGGCGGGAATAGGTCGGGCAATTGGAAGGATCTTTCCTTTCGCTCGTTGTCATTGGCCGTCGGATTCCACCATCAAGCTCCAATTGGTTGTACGTGCTCGTATCAACGTGCTTTTCTTCCAACAACCGCCGAAACTTCACCTGATCCACATTGCGGGAATACCAAATGATGTAATCTGATATGCGTTTTACGGAGTTTTGCTGAGTCGTTCCGCTGCTGGTTCGGCAGGTGATGAGGCTGACAAAATTCTCCTCCCCAAACACCTCATCCAGCAGCGCCCTAACCCGGTGGACGTTTTCATCGCCAATCTGCACGAACACCGAACCGGAGTCGGTCAGCAGGTCGCGGGCGACGGTGAGGCGGTCGCGCAGGTAGGTGAGGTAGGAGTGGATGCCGTCGCGCCAGGTGTCGCGGAAGGCCTTGACCTGCTCCGGCTCCCGGGTGATGTGGGCGGCGTTGCCGTCGCGCACGTCGCGGCTGGTGGTGGACCACTGGAAGTTGGAGTTGAAGCGGATGCCGTAGGGCGGGTCGATGTAGATGCACTGGACCTTCCCGGCCAGTCCCTCCCGCTGGGTCAGGGAGGCCATCACCTGCAGGCTGTCGCCGAGGATCATCCGGTTCTGCCAGTGGCCGTCGTGCCGGTAGAACGCGGTGCGGTCGGCGCCCTCGGGCAGGCCGTTGAAGTCGGCGAACAGATCGGTCTGATACTCGCCCTGATGCTCGCCGGATTCCCGGCTCTGCTTGGACTGGCGCCGCAGGTCGTCGATTAGCGCCTTGGGCTGTACCTTCTCCTGGATGTACAGGGGCGGCGCGTTCACCACCAGGTCGGCCTGGTCCTGCGCGTCCTTGCCCCGCCAGACCAGTTGGGGGTCCAGGTCCCGGTTGCGCCGCTGGTAGGCCACCTGGATCGGCGCGGCTTCCTCTTTTCGCAGCAGCGTCTGGTATTCCGCCGTGGGGATGTTGGGGCGGGTTTCCCCGGTATGGCGCAGGGTTTCGATGGACTTGCCGGCGGACTTGCCGGTGGCGGCGCGGGTGCGTCGGGGTCGGGGCATAGCAGTTCCTCCAACTAGCGATGCGGGGAAAAGGGGTTGAGAATCATTGCCCCCAACCCACCAAAATCTACAACGTTCCTTGTTACCAGTGTCAGATGATGCACGATTGCAGTGGCAGCCAGGAGGCTGTCAACCACAGGCACGTTGCGGATACGGTACATTCGGCCCCAGGCTTGGGCAATGGCGGCGTCGATTGACAGAATCCGGCCTTCGTAATTATGTTCCACGGATCCCAGCCATTTTTCAAGAGCTCCGGCTTGTCGTGGGTCGCGCCCCCGAACCAACTCGATTCCTTTGCGAATTTCGCCCAGCGTTAGTACGCTCAGAAACAGGTCGTCATCGGGAATACCAGCGTACCAAGCCGCTACGTTCTCGTCACACCCAGCCCGTTTACGCAATTCTGAGACGACATTGGTGTCGAGTAAATACACTATGAGAACTCACTGGTATCGTCACACAGAAATGAAACGTCACGTCCGAAGTCTGGCGTCCTGGTTAGACCGAGGCCGTCAAAGGACGGGCCAGTTACGAGCATCTCCTTGAAGCTGAGTCCTTCGTAACCCGAGGAATCGGGGCCGCATTGCTGCTGGTCAATTTCACTAGCAATCAGGGAGTTGAAGCCTTGCTCGATGTCGTAAACATCGGTAAATTCGGCAAAGGCCCAGCGTCCGTACCCGCCCAGGGCGTTGACGCCGGGCAGCCAGCAGGCTTCCATCGTATTCTTTTTCTCCCGGGCGTCTTCGCCCCGGTAGCCCTTGATCTCGACGATGAGGTTCAGCGGCTCGTCCGGCCCGTCCTGCACCCGCACGATGAAGTCGGGGATGTAGGTGCGGGGCGTGGCGCCGTAAAGGTAGGGGACTTCCAGACCCAGGTTGTGGTTCTTCACGTAGGCCGCCACGTTGGGATGCGCCTCCACGACCCGGCAGAACTCGGCTTCCCAATCGCTGTCCAGCGCCAGCAGGTTGACGTGGCACTTCCGGGAGTCGGTGGCCCACAGACCGGTCCTGGCGGTGGTGAAGTTTACGTGCCGGGTGGAGCCGGTGGGATTGTAGGAGTCCAGCAACGCCTTGACGGAACGCTCGCCCCGCCGGCTGGTGATGGCGGCGGTGATCCGGCTGCCGGCCAGGTCGGCCAATGATTGGTACATCAGCTGCGCCGGGAAGGTTCCGCCCCGGCAGACCAGGCAGGTGTCGAGCCACTGCTTGACCACGTTCTTCAGCTTGCCGAACAAGTGCAGCTTGAGGTCCTGGTTGGGGTCCCGCCACCTGGTTTCCAGCAGCCGTTTGGTCAGATGCAGCACCAGGCTGGAAGTGCGCAGGTCGCCGGTGTGGACCAGGTTCAGGTCCACCCCTTCGCCGATGATACCCTCGTTTCGCGTCTGCGTCGGCCCCACCAGTTCCGGGGTCAAGTCCAGCCGGGAATCCTCGGTGAAGTTGGCGATCAGGTCTTCCCCGGGCGGGTCTTCCCGGTAACCGGAAACCCGGGGGAAGGTTATCTCCAGGTGGTCCCGCTCGGGACGCATGGCCCGGACGTGCGCCGTTTGGCGCGGCTGGCCCGGGCCGACCACCACCGGCCGGGCGGTGAAGTCGAAGGGTATGCCCAGCACGTCGGCGTATTCGACGTTGAACTTGTTCGCTTCGTTGAGGTCGTAGGATTGACGCCGCAAGGCCCGCCCCACCACCTGTTCGCACAATAGTTGGGTGCCGAAAGCCCGGACTCCCAGGACGTGGGTAACGGTGTTGGCGTCCCAACCCTCGGTGAGCATGGACACCGACACGACGCAACGGATGGACTCCCCCAGCCGCCCCTCTTTGCCGACGGTGTTCATCACCTCCCGCAGCAGTTCCGGCTCCGTGATGTTCTCCGCCTCCTCTCTATTCCCGGAACGCTCCTGCCGCTCCCGGCGGAACCGATCGATTTGAGCGGCGGCGGCCCGGCGGAAATCATCGCTGAGCCTGTCGCCGGACTCCAGTTGCTGGCTGTCAATCAGCAGAGTACGGGGTATGGGGTAGCGGTTGCCGTACTGGTCGAAGTTGCGGAACAGTTCCAGCCGTCCGTTTTGCAGCGTCGTGGAGCCGTCTTCGTTTTCGCGCTCGAAGCCGGAGATGTAGTCATAGACCAGCTTGGAAGTGGCGGTGTTGTTGCACACCACGATGAAGCAGGGTGGCACCGTCGCCCCGTCCGCTTGCCATTGTTCCCAGGTGGTATGGTAATGCCCGTAGAGGGCTGCCAGGGCCGTCTGCAAGGTAGTGGGCAGATTGAGGGGGTCCAGGTTTCCGGCCCGGCCCCGGCCGGCCCGGGGCATATCGCCCTTAATGTGTTCCCAGAGATTGCGGAAGACCGGAACCTGTTCGCCGGGGATGTTGTCGGCTACCGGAACGCGGGGCAGCTTCACGATGCCGCACTCGATAGCGTCCATCAGGGAAAAGTCGCTCACCGTCCAGGGGAAGAGGGTTCCCTCGGCGTAACCGGAGCCGCGCAGAAAGAAGGGTGTGGCCGACAGGTCCACCACCTGCCGGAGGCCCAGCTTGCGTTGCACCGCTTCCAGGCCGGAAATCCAAACGCGGGCTTCTTCCGAGTTCTTGCTGGCCTCCTGCCTTTCTTCCGCCGTCAGGGGCCTTTCATCTTCTTCCCCGGGCTTGCGCCGGTAGCAATGGTGTCCTTCGTCGTTCAGCGCCATTACGTTCTTAATGCCCATCAGTTCCGGCATAACCCGCTGGAGCATCTGCCCTTCGGTCTCCAGCGTCTCCAGGGGCTTCCCCGGTCCTTGCAGCAGGGCGCGCCCGCCACTGGAAACTTCGAGGCGCTCGCGCTGGCGCAAGGCGTGGTAGTTGGTGATGATTATCCGGGCCCGTTGCAGGTCTTCCAGCAGATCGCCGGGAACCAGTTCCCGGCTGGCGTAGTAGCTGTCGGGGTCATTGGGCCGGAGCACCCGCAGGCGGTCTTTGATGGTGAGGCCGGGGGTAACCACCAGGAAGCCGCGAGTGAACCGGCGGCTGTTGGGGCGCCGGACGGCGTTGATGGTCTGCCAGGCGATGAGCATCGCCATGACGGTGGTTTTGCCCGCGCCGGTAGCCAGCTTGAGGGCGATGCGAGACAACTCCGGGTTGGCCTCTGCATTGACGTCGGCCAGCCGGTCCAGGACTCCCCGGCCGGCCGGCCCGAGCCTGGGGGCTACTTCAGTAAGCCAGATCAGGGTTTCCACGGCTTCGACCTGGCAGAAGAAAGGGCGGTAATGGCTGAATTGATGCTGTCGCCAATGGAGGAGCAGCCGGGCGGTCTCCGGCGTTACTCCCCAATTGTTGGGGCCGGGGATCCGCCGCCACTCGTCAACGCGGCGGCGTATCTCGTTCACCGCCGCCGTAACGTCGTACTGCTGTGCCTGGTTGGAGATTCCCAGCCCCTCGTCGATGACAAACTGCTGCTGTCCGCCCCTTGCTCTCCCTCTCTGCCGGGGCTTGGGGATCGGCGTTACGAATTCGGCCCCTCTACGGCTTTCTATGGTTCGTTGCGTCGGTTGGCCGGCTTCATCCAACTCCCAGTGCCGGGAGGGATATTCGTATGGCGAGTTGATTATGGGCCAGTCGAAGAACGGGTTTTCCATGATTCACCCCTTTATGCGGCAGCCGTGAGGCCGCCATTTGAAAGGCCAGGATGACTAGAAGGCCAGTCGCTGCTGGCCGTGGTATTCCGGCAACGAAGGGTAAAGCTGGCCGCCAGTGGCGACGTGAAGGACTCCCAGCCGTTCCAGCCTGATCGTCAAAGCCGAAATGGTAACCTGAAAGAGATCACGCAACTGGTAAAGGTTCGCCCAACGGGTAAGGTCAAGGTCGCGGATGGCGTTCCACAATAGATGGGAAGGCAGCAGCAGAAATGCCATGAACCGATGGGCTTCCGTTTCCTTCGGGCCTTGAGTGCAAGTGGATTCCTGGTAAAGGCACGCGTAAACTTGTTCCAACTCAGGGAATTGCGGTTGAGCCGCGCGACTGCGGTCAACGTGCAACTCCCAGTGGCCGACTTCGTGGCCCAACACGGTGTTGTACAAACCCGGCGTTTCCTGAAAGACTTGCTGCCGGGACTCGTTGAATTTGATCATACGTTCCGGCGGGTTCAAGCCAGCCAACGTGGACGTGCCCGCCGATTCGGGGAGAGTCTCCCACAGGATACGCAGGTCCAGCAGGCCATCGGCAATGTCCTCCACCGGCACCGGTGGCTCGGTTACCGCCCCGAATTCACGCTCATACCGATTCAACAGCCGGGTTGCCAGCCGTTCTATCTGGACATCCGGCAGATAGCTGGTAGTCATCCTTCCTCCGGTTGTTCTTCCGGCGACTGACCCGAAAGGAGCCTTCGCCAATCGGCTGCCGAATGTACATTACCCCCAACAGACCGCAAAAGCCGAACAACCTCCGGGTTCCGGGACAGGGTTTCCGCCAAGTCCGAGGGGATTTTCCCGGCGAGAGTGATCAACTCGTCAGCCAACTCAATTTCGTCCAGACCCAGCGCCAGCGCCAATTCGGTGGCAATTTTCCTGAGTACCCCCTCGCTGGGGGGCTCGACCCGCCCGTTTTCAATCTTGCTCAGATAGGTGAAATCCACCCCGACCTGCTCTGCCAGCGCCCGCTGGCTCAGCCGGGCGGCCCTTCGCAATTCGCGCAACCTTTCGGAAAATGGCATCATACCCTCCGGCAATAGTCTCTCAAAAAATGTGTTGAAAGTCAACAACCAGTGGAGTAAAATGCTGACAAGCGATTCAACTTAGCGCCAGGCTAATGAAGAGGGGTTGGTAGTTCAAAGAGATTGCAGGCGGGACAGAATGGCCCAGCGGCGGTAGCGCTGGGAAATGATAAAGCGCTTATGTTCGCAAGTCAGTGTCTTATCGGCTCTGACCAGCGAGAACTGCTCGGCAACGCGCGGCGGGGGGAGCGTATTGTTTAATTCATCCCGGCTCCCTATAATGGCCGGTGTTGAATAGCCGTGCGGAGAAATCAGGGGACTTGAAGGGCTACCGCCAGTTCAACGTGGTACTATGTACCGTCCCCTTAAGCCCACCAGAAGCGCCATATTCATAACCGCCCCGTTCCGCCCTCCTCCGGGGCGTCTATTCTCCCTGCGGAACTGTCCTCCGGCGCGGGTATGGCGCCGGTGATGGCGATGCCGGGAACCCTCCGGTAACAGGCGATAATATCGGTCCCCTACGTTGGCAAGGGCTTGGCGCCGCCGATTCCCGCTGCAATTTTGGCAATTTCAATCCTGCTTCACCCAGCGGTACGACCTCGGGCGCGAAATGGCTGGCCGGAGCGGAGAAGGGGAGGAGAAAAGGAGCAATGACTACGGCCCGATACCCGAACCGGGACGCCCTGCAACAAGGGCTGAACCTCTACCGCGGCGAAATAAGTACGTTCATCGCCCGCTGCCTGCGGCAGCAGCAAGGCACCACCCTGGTCAACGCTGTATCCCGGTCGCTTACTGACCGGCAAGCCCAGGAATTCGAGGACAGACTACAGCAAAACGGCGGAAAGGTAGAAGCAGCCATCGAAATTGGGTTCGTTCCTCGCCTCATTGAGCAGAACTGGACCGAGACGTTTCAGCAGCAGTTTCGCGGTTCCAGGACGATCCGGAATACCCTGCGCCTCATCCGGGACTTGCGCAACGAACTGGCGCACGACAGCGCCGGCGAAGACATCGCCACCGACAAGGCCGAGACCGGTCTGTACCACATCAGCGAAGCCCTGGCCAACATCAACCGCCCGGAACAGCAGAAGGAGGCCCTGGCGATTCGAGACCGAATCCGTCAACGGGAAGAACCCGCGCCGGCGCCGGCGCCGCAGCCGGAGCTGATTTCAGCGCCGCCGGCGCCGTCCGGCAGCGGGAATGCGGCCAAACCCTGGCGCGAGGTGATGACGCCCAGCCCGGACGTGGAAGACGGTTCCTTTGAGGAAGCGGAGTTCGCCGCGGACTTGCAACAAGTCTATGATGGCTCGGCCGCCGCGGTGTACGGCGACCCCCGGGAATTCTTCCGGCGCACCTACGTAACCGCCGGCATTCGCAATCTGCTCGTCGCCGCCGTCAAGCGGGTGAGCGGCAACGGCGGCAACCCGGTGATTCAGACCAAAACCGGCTTCGGCGGCGGTAAAACCCACAGCCTGATTGCGCTGTACCACCTGATTGCCAACGGCGACGAACTGCTGAACCTCCCCGACCGCCCGTACGGACGGATCCGTGAGGAGATGCGCTCCATCATTACTGAAGCCGGCGCCGCTTCTGATTCCGGCGTTAACGCCAGGATTGCCGTGCTCAGTGGGACCTGGCTATCGCCGGACAGCGACCGCCAGACGGCCGCCGGCGACCCGCTCAACACCCTCTGGGGCGAAATGGCCTGGCAGCTGGGCGGGCAGGAGGCTTACGAAACGGTCGGAGCCGCCGCCCGCCGCGGCCACGCCCCCGGCGGCGAAGAACTGGACGCGCTGTTCCGGCGGGTGGGGCCGGCCGTCATCCTGATGGATGAAATCGTCAACTACGCGCGCAACGCCGACCTGGACGGCATCGCCACCTTCTTCCAAAACCTCACCGAAGCGGCGCAGCGGCGCAACGACGTGGTCCTGGTGGTGTCGCTACCGGTCAGCGCAACCGAGGCCGCCGGCCCGCGGGGAATGGAAGCCTTGCAAGTTTTGGAGAACTTGCTCAACCGGCTGCAATCGGTAATGCCGGTAACCGAAACCAGCAACGACGAAGCCTTTGCCGTGGTACGCCGGCGGCTGTTCCAGGACGAGTGCGACGAGCTGGCGCGGGAGGCCACTTGCCAGGCCTTCTACCGGATGTATCAGCGGGGCGCCAGCGACTATCCGCCCGAAGCGCGCGAAACCCGCTACCTGGAGCGTCTGCGCCGCTGCTACCCCATCCACCCGGAGATTTTCGACCGGTTGTATCAAGACTGGTCGCTCTATCACGAGTTTCAACGCACCCGCGGGGTACTGCGGCTCATGGCGCAAACCATCAGCCGGCTGTGCGCCGACGGTGAAATGTCCCCGATGATAATGCCCGGCAACCTTCCCTTCAACGACGCCGAAGTCAGCAACGAGTTCGTCCGGCTGCTGGGGCCGCAGTGGGATGCGGTTTTGAACGAAGTTGACCGGGAGCATTCCCGCACCCACGCCATCGACCTGCAACGGCCGGCGCGCTTCGGCGGCGTGGGCGGCGCGGCCCGCCGGGTGGCCCGGGCCGTGTTCCTCGGCAGCTCCACCCAGAAGGCGGCCCGGGGGATTGACGCCCGCCAGGTGAACCTGGCGGTAACCATGCCCGGCCAGGGCCCTGCCGTGTACGGGGAAGCCATCCAGTCCATGGACGGCCAGCTGTACTACTTCTACCGCGGCGACGATAACCGCTATTACTTTGATGCCCAGGAAAATCTCAACAAGGTCGCCAGCGACCGGGCCGCCGAATGCGACAACGAGGTGGTTAACCAGGAAATCGTCCGGCGTCTCCGGGAGTTCACCAGTCTCAGCGAAAGCCGCGCCGTCGTGGTTTGCCCGCCATCACCCGCCGCGGCGCCGGACCAGGACTTCGTGCGACTGGTCATCCTCGGGCCGGAACAAACCCGCCCCAGCCGGACCGGCGAAAGGGACCAGGCGTCTGAGGCGGCCAAAGACCTGCTGCAAAACAGCGGGAACGATACCCGGCGCACCCGGCCCAATACCCTGCTGTTCCTCGCCGCCGGCAACGACCGGGTCCGGGACCTGCGCCCCATCGTTCGCCGCTTTCTGGCCTGGGACTCCATCGTCAACGGCCCCCGCCGGTTGAACCTGACCGGAGAGCGCCTCGCCCAGGCTACGAACCAGCAAAAATTGAACAACCAGGCGGCGCAGAGCGCGCTGGAAAACGCCTGGCGCTGGATTATGGCGCCGGCCCAACCCGACCCGACGCGAGCCGACTACGACACCGACGGCTGGCGGCAGATCCCCGGCGAAGCCGACATCGCCGCCAACGCGCTCAACCGGTTCGTTCAGGACGAGCAACTGGTGGATCGCCTGACACCGGCCGCGCTGAACCAGCGGTTGCGAGAGTACCTGTGGAATGGCCCGAACCCGCGTTACCACATTACCGTTGACGAGTTGTGGAACCTGTTAACCGCCAACGTCTATTTGCGCCTGCGCCTGCGCAACCGGCAGGTGCTGGAACAGTGTCTGTACGAAGGCATTGCCACCGGCCTTTTCGGGCGCGCCGACGGCCACGACGCGGCCAGCGGGAAGTATCACAACCTGACCCGCCGTATCGGCGAGACGCCGGCTCCCTACTCGACTACGCCCTTGACCGGCTCGACCCTGATTGTCGAACCCGAGATGGCCGAGTTGCACCGGCTGGAGGCCGGCGGGGCGTCCGGTGCTGGGTCGTCCCGGTCGGAAGCAGCCGGCTCCGCCGCCGCCCGCTCAGACGCCCCGGACTTCGGTGGCGGCGCGCCACCCGAGGCGCGACCGACCCGGCCGCGGCGGATTACGGCCCGCAAAACCGTCCAGTCCGACGTGGCGATGTACGACTTCAACCGGCTGCGCGATGAGATTGTCCGCAACCTGCGCAACGACGGCGGCGACGTGACCGTGGAAGTCATCATCCGGGCGGACAAGACCGGCGGGTTTTCCGAAAGCATCGCCCGGGCCGTCCGGGAGAACAGCGTCCAGCTGGAACTGGACTGTGCCGAAACGGACTACACCCCGAAACCGGAGCTGGAACCGTAGCGCGGTTGCGCTTCGGGCCGGAATGCGGTAAGTTCGTGTCGCCGGGCAACGGCGGCAAAAAGAAACGCTCCCCTCCGGATGGGGAGCGTCGGCCCAGCAGCACTACCCGCTGGGGTGGTGTCATGAGGTTACACGGGTGAAGGCAGTATGTCAACCCCTATTTCCAGCATAAACATAGCGGAGGGCGATTGCCCGCAGACTCGGCGCGTGGCGGTGTACGTTGACGGGCTCAACCTCTATTACGGCCTGAGGTCCCAGGGCTGGCGCCGCTATTACTGGCTGGACCTGCGCCGGTTGGCCGAGCGTCTGCTACGCTCTGACCAGAGCCTGGCTCTAATCAGATACTTCACTGCCCGGTTCCGGCCTCCTGTCGGCGACCCGGAGCAATACTTTCGTCAGGATACTTACCTGAAGGCGTTAGAAACCCTGCCCGACTTGACCATCCAGTACGGTCATCATCTCCCCAAGATCGAAACGTGCCGGCAGTGCGGAGCAACTTGGGAAACCTTTGAAGAGAAGATGACCGACGTCAACATCGCCATGGCGCTGCTCCGGGACGCGATGCAGAATATCTATGACACTGCGATTGTCATTTCCGCAGACAGTGATTTAACTGGCCCGATTGATACCGTGCTGCAAGACTACCCTGAAAAGCGGATAGTGGTTGCCTTCCCTCCGAGCCGACATTCCGAGCGGTTGCGTCGCCATGCTACTGCTACTTTCATACTAGGGCGCAAGGTGATTGCCGACAGTCAGTTTCCCACGCAAGTCTTCGACGCCAACGGCTATCCATTGCACAAACCTTCACGCTGGAATTGAGTGAATCCGACTACACAACGGAGTAATCCCGGAATCATGACAACCAAACCCGCCTGGCGCCGCAAGCTGATTGAGGTTGACCTGCCCCTGGACGTCATCAACGCCCAGTCGGCCCGGGAGAAGTCGCTCCGGCACGGCCACCCCTCAACGCTGCACCCGTGGTGGGCGCGGCGGCCCCTGGCCGCCTGCCGGGCGGTCATCTTCGCCAGCCTGGTGGACGACCCGGTGGATTGTCCCGAGGAGTTCCCCGACGCCGCGGCTCAGGCCGCCGAGCGGGAACGGCTGCACGACCTCATCCGCCGGCTGGTGGTGTGGGAAAACAGCAACGACGCCAATCTGCTGGCCGAGGCCCGTTACGAAATCGCCCGCTCCGTGGCCCGCGCGCAGGACGACCCGCCCCCGGAGCCGGGCGCCCCGGCCGCCGTGCTGGAATACCTGAACCGGCGGGCCCAGCCGATCTACGACCCCTTCTGCGGCGGCGGCTCCATCCCGCTGGAAGCGCAGCGGCTGGGTCTGCGCGCCGTGGGCAGCGACCTCAACCCGGTGGCGACGCTGATTACCAAAGCCCTGATTGAGCTGCCGCCCCAGTTCGCCCACCGCCCGCCGGTAAACCCGGACGCCGACCCCATGGGAATGACGGTGGGCAAGGGCAAGCCGGCCCGGCAACTGCCCTGGCGGGGCAGCGCCGGCCTGGCCGATGATGTCCGCTACTACGGGCGGCAGCTGCGGGAGCTGGCTTGGAAGCGCCTCGGCCACCTGTATCCCCCGGCCAAATTACCCGACGGCGGTGAGGCTACGGTGATTGCCTGGCTGTGGGCCCGCACCGTGCCCTGCCCCAACCCGGCCTGCGGCGTGGCGATGCCCCTAATGACCACCTTTCAGGTCTCCAAAAAGCCGGGCAACGAACACTGGCTCTGGCCCGAAGTTGACCGGGCGGCTAGGAGCATAACCTTCACGGTGCGCAACCGCCGACCTCCAAAAGAAATACTGGGCGTTGACCGCACGGTAACCCGCAACGGCGCCACCTGCCTCGCCTGCTCGGGAGCGGTCAAGCTGGAATATGTCCGTCAGCAGGCCCGGGCCGGCAATATGGGCGAGGTGATGACCTGCATCGTCGCCGAGGGCGACCGGAAGCGGCTGTTTTTGGCCTCCACAGATGAGCATAGAGAAATTGCTCAAGCAGTAGTACCGGCTTGGCTACCCAATGGTGATTTGCCGGAACGCGCTTTGGGTTTTAGGGTGCAGAGATACGGAATTACCCATTGGTATCAGCTATTCACTAAACGTCAGCTAACAGCCCTGACTACGTTCAGCGAGTTGTTGTCCGCGGTCAAAACCGAAATGCAGGCGGATGGCGCCGATGCGGATTACATCGGCGCAGTCAGTACCTATCTTGCTTTGGGCATCGGTAGAATGTCAAACAGTTGTTCTAGTTACGCAAGATGGCAAAACGCCGGAGACTTTGTCTCCGGCGTTTTCGCACGCCAAGCGATTCCGATGTTATGGAATTTTGCCGAGTCGAATCCCTTCTGCGCGGCGACACAAAACTGGACTGCCCAAATTGAATGGATTGCGGAAGTCCTGGAAGCATTGCCCCTAGACACCAACGAAGGCAGGTCGCATCAAGCCGATGCCGCCACGACCATCCACGCTGACAGTGGCCCGGTCATCGTTACCGACCCACCATATTACGATAATATCGGCTTTGCCGACTTGTCGGACTATTTCTACGTATGGCTGCGTCCACTGCTCAGAGACATTTACCCTGATTTGTTTGCTGGTATTACAACTCCGAAAGACGAGGAGATGGTCGCAGCGCCACGGTTCGATAATCCACGTCAAAAGTTCGAAGATCTCTTGAGTCGGACCTTACGCTTGATAAAAGAGCGTTGCTCGCCGGAATTCCCCTCGTCCATTTTCTACGCCTACAAACAGCAGGAACAGGAACGGGATGGCGTAGCCTCCACCGGCTGGGAAACAATGCTAACGGCACTGGTCCACGCCGGCTTCCAGATAGTAGGTACTTGGCCCATGCGAACAGAGTTAACCAACCGCCCGCGTTCGTTAGGTGCTAACGCTCTGGCCTCCTCGGTGATTCTGGTCTGTCGCCCCCGGCCGGAGAGGGCGGCGCCGGCCACCCGCGGCGACTTTATGGCGGCGCTGGAGCGGGAGTTGCCGCCGGCCCTGGCGCAGCTCACCCGGGAGGGCCACATCGCCCCGGTGGACCTGCGTCAGGCGGCGATCGGCCCAGGGATGGCGGTCTATTCCCGCTACGCCAGCGTGGCCACCCTGGCCGGGGAGCCGGTAACGGTGCGGCAGGCCCTGGCCGCCATCAACGACGGGGTGGCTCGCTTTCTGGAGGATCAGGTCGGTGCGATGGACGCCGAAAGCCGGTTCTGTCTGGACTGGTTGCAGCAGACCGGCGGCCAGGGCGACTATGGCCTGGCCGAAGACCTGGCCCGCGCCAGCAACCTGTCCGTTGCCGGGCGGCTGGAGCGGGAACACCGGCTGCTTACCACCGGCCAGGGTAGGGTTACTCTGCTCGGGGTCGACGCTTACGGTAAGGAGCGGGGCGAACCCGGCGCGGGGATGACGGCCTGGGAGGCGGTCCACCGCATGGCGTGGCATATGTTGCCGGGCGAGGAGGGCGGCGGCGTCCGGGGCTGCGCCGCTGTGGCCCGGCAGGTCGGCGACCGGCGGGATGACGTGGAACGTCTGGCCCGGTTCCTCTACGACATCTACGACCAGCGCAGCGACTCCCGGCGGGCGGTGGCCTTCAACAGCGTGGTTACGGCCCTGCCGGACATTGTCCAGCAAGCCGCCGCGGCCCGGCAGGATTCCCTCGTTTAGCCCCGTTCCGCCCATCCAGCCCGTTCAGCAAGCTTGCCCGGTTTTGTCGGAGCGAAAATGACCGGAGAACCGACTTATCACACCGCCCGGCGCCGTCTGGAGACCGAGCGGCGCCCCTACCACCGGGCCGGGGTGAATGCGCTGGCCGCCGACGGCTGGGGGGTCTATGCCATCTGGGGCGGCCCCTACGAGTGCCTGTACGTCGGCAAGTCGGCGGCGGGCGAAAGCGTCAAAAAGCGGCTGTTGGACCACCTGTCGCGGCAGGAGCCGAACCGGGAACTGCGCCGCGCCCTGTACCTGAATCGGGACCACGCCGAGTTCGCCGTCTGCCTGACCGATAGCCCGGAATGGGCCACCGAGCTGGAAGACCGCCTCATCAGGCGCTACCAGCCCGAACACAACCGTAACCGGCGGGGGTGACGGAGGGGGGCGGCCCGGAGGGAGGGCCGGGTTCCGGCGCCGGCGGGTTCCGTATTCCCCGGGGATTACCGGCCCGCAGGATTATCGTTTCCCCTATTCCGGTGGTTCCGGGCCTTTCCCCGGGTCCCCGGCGCGGGCCCACCGGGCGAGAGCCTTCTCCGGGTTGGTTATTTCCGCTACGTCCCGGTAGTAGTAATCCTCCCAGCCCCGTTCCGGCATTCCGGTGAAGAGCATCAGGTTCAGCGGATACTCCTCGCTGTCGCTCATCTTTCGGAAGTCGTCCCGGAACAGGAAGGCGGGTTTGCCGAGGGCGACGGCCATGCCCAGTTCCACCATCACGCCCTCGTCGGGAACTCCGTTGACCACGGCGAAGATGGCGTCGGCCTTCCGGACGTCGGCGGCGTCGGCCTGTCCAATCCGGTAGGCCCAGCCGGGTTCCGAGAGGTCAACCTGATTGTTCCGTTCGAAGGGTTCCCATACCGCCAGTCCCAGTCCCTCCAGGGCCAGCTTCAACTCCAGGAGGAGTAGCCGCCGCTGCTGCTCCGAAAATCCGTAGGGGTTAGCCAGGTATATGGTTCGGCGCATTGTCTCCGCCACTGGAAAGTTGCAGTTGTGGGCCGCTACCGTCGCCCTCCCCAAGTGTGGCCGCCGGTGGAAGGCATCGCCCAACACCCGGTGGCTTCGCCAGTGGGTTCGGAGCGGGTGGTTATGGAAATTGACTACTCTTCCGGTACTACTGCCAGGTTTCGCGGGTTTCGCAACTCGTAACCTCTACCGATTGGATAGACGTCTCCATCCAGGCTAACCTCAGTTTGGTCCCGGAATGCGCTGATTACTACGTCGTAAGCCTCTGGTTCAAAATCAACCTTCATTCGGGTCAGCCGCCCTTCCCACACGGACGCGATCGTCGCCTTTCCATCGAATTCCGGAGGTTCTCTTTCCAGGCGGATCACCAGACCTGCGATTTGCTCGTCATATGAAGGCTCCCTGCGGCGAAGAGACTTTGCCGCTTCCATCAAGATGTCGGCAGAGGCCGGGGAAAACCGAAAGCTGGAATCCAGCACATTGGAAGGACGCACCCCAGCCCAGGTCAAATCAATCGCAATCCCATCACCTTGCTTGGCCAGTTCTGCCAGAGAATCACAAAGATTAGCGCTGACCCCGGAGTCCACTGATTCCCGAAAGGGTTCCAGAGTATCGCTGGAAACCACCCGTTCCAGCGCCTTGCTGGAATGCCGAAGCCCCTGAGCCAGTTTGATGGTGACGCGGCGAGGGAAGGGAGCATGAAAGTCGTCTCCTAAATCCTCCTGTCTCCCGAATCCTACTGGCACGGGAGAGTGCATTGTCAGGGCGTAACCTTGCGCATAGCCAGGCAGTGGATGCACGCTATCGAGGTATTCCGCCACGTCAGCGCTCAACTTCCCTCGGTAGATTGCACGAGGCTTCTCCGCGGCCCTGGCCCCCGCTTCCAGCATTCTATATGCGTCATTGAGCATACCGGCGCTCTGGCGCAGCGACAATGATTCCCTGGCTTTCCCGTTGACTGAGCGAACCTGAATCACGTCTGCGCCAGTGGCTGCCAGGTCGTAGAATACATCAAGTTCCGAGCGTTCCTCTACCGAGGCCAGAACCGCAACGGACTCGGCCATGTTTTCAGCATAACCGCCGATGGTATCCCGGTGGGGGAGCAGAATCTCCCATTGCCGGCCGGCGTGTTCCTTGGTAAAAACAGTGATGGGCCGCTCTCCCCAAATCCCGGCATCAGTCCAGCCGCGAGAATTCAGGTAGGCGCGCAGGCTTACCACTGAAATAGATGACAGGGCAGCGCGGTCACGTATTTGGACAATCACAACGCACCCGTCCTTTCAGTCCGCCGCATCAGTTCGATGAGTTGATCCCGGTTGAAGGTATTGCTCAGGGGCAAATGGACTGTAATCGTATTCTGATTAGAAGTTGCGAGCTCCTTGCGGAGAGACAGCCAGTAAGAGCAATGGCGCAGGCAGAGTTCTTCGTCCGTCTGGTTGACCCAATCCTCAATTGCCCGAGGCAAAATAGAAACTATTAGAATGCGAGGGTTGATTGCTTCCTGCCGCAGGTCGTTGTAGTTCTTGACCGGGAGGGGAAAGTGGATGTAACCGCCCCGAACAACCTCCCTGGCCGTGGCTTTGGCTTGAAACTCGATACGCGGCCTTCTCCCAAAATCTGCCTTTAGAATTCCATCAACACTATCACGGTCCACTTTTACTTCTTCAACCTGAAATCCGGCGAAAGAAGCCACGGCTTCGATGTAGGCTAAAGAGAATCGGGATTTTTGAGTATTCAGGTCCATCAGTCCAGAAATCCCTCTGCCACCCCGCCCCGCCTCGCGCAGCTCCGGCGGCAACGTATCCCAGGCAACGTTATCCCCCAGGGTGGCGAGAAGGCGGCGGGATTCGGAGCGATAAGAGCGAAGCCGCTCGGCCGCCTCCGCCGCTCAGCTACCGCTGATCTGATTGTAGAGCAAACTTCCCAAACGTAACACCCCCTTCCGCCGGTGGTTCCCGGGTTGGTCGCCCCGGGAAGGCCGGGGCCAGACCCGGCGCCGGCGGGGGGCATGGTTGGCTATTGCCGGGCGGTATTGGTCGCGACCTGTTGCAGGACTTCCAGATAGCTCTGGGCCGTCCGATTTATGGAAAAGTTATGGACGATGTGCTTTCGCCCATTGGCTCCCATCCTGCGACCCAGCTCGGGGTCGGCCAGGCAGCGGGTAATCGCGGCGGCCAACGCCGCATCGTCGCCCGGCTCAATCACCAGACCGCCCCGGGATTGTTCCAGGACTCGGGCGGGTTGTCCGGCGGCGCAAAGCAGTACCGGGCGGGCGGAGGCCATAAACTCCAGCATCCGGACCGGGATAACCACCTGATTCACCGACGTCTGGCGTAACGTAACCAGGCAAGCGTCGCTCGCCTGGATTAACTCGGGAACCCGCTCCCGCGGTTGCGCCGGAAGGAAGGTGAAGTTAGGCAGATGGCGCCGGCCCACGGTGTCGATAACGTACTGCTTCCGCGGCCCCTCGCCAACGAAAAGAAAATGGAGTCGGTCGGAATATCCGGCCAGGCGAACCGCGGCGCGGAGAACGATGTCCAGGTCTTGCGCCAGACCGATGGTTCCGATGAAAGAGACCAGGAACTTGTGGCGAAGCCCCAGGGATTCCCGGAGGTCCTCCCGGGTGTCTCCCGGAGTGAAGGTCCCGGTCTCCACTCCGTTGGGAACGGTAACCGTCCTTGCCGAATCCGTCCGCCCGCTCGCCACCAGCGCCTCTCTGGTGGCATCCGTCGTTACCACCACCCGGTTCGCCCTCCGGTAAAGAAACCGGGCCGTCGCGCCGAGGATGCGGTCATAGAAGGAGCCCGGCGCCGTCAGCCTCAAGTCGGTAATGGAATCGGGCCAGAGGTCCCGGACGTCAAAAACGAAGGGCCTTCTTTTGAACCGGCTTAACCAAAAACCGGTGAGTCCTACTGTAAGCGGGGGGGAGGAGGCAACCACCACGTCCGGTCGCGCAAGAAACATGCCACGAACACCGGACGAGACCCCAAAGGACGAGTAGGCGAGCAGCCGGTTGTAAATCTTCCGATCTCCCACGCCCAGCGACCACGTTCTAACCACGCTGATGCCGTCCCGGGGTTCCGTTTTCGTCGGTCGGATGAGCGCCCCCCGAACTCCGTGGTTCGAGGTTCCCGTCGGATAGTCCGGAAACCCGGTAAGCACCGTTACCCGGTGCCCGGCGGCGAGCCAGTGCTTGGCCATCTCGAAGGCTCTGGCGGAGCCGGCCCCGACTTCCGGGGGAAAGTATTGGGAGATGTAAAGGATATGCAGCGGAGCGGGATCAGTCATCGGGGGCTAGTATAACCAGCCCTTGCCACCGCGACAATAGCGGCCGGACCGCTGCGCTGGGGGGCCGGTCGCTCCGAGGCCGCCGGCGCCTGGGCCGGGGCGACGCCGGACCGCTGCGCTGGGGGGGCCGGGCCCGACGTCCGGTATGGATTCGGATGGAGACCGGACGGCTGCGCCTGTGGGGCGGTCTTTTCCAGGGGCGATGCGGCGGCTTGGGTTGCGCTCAGCCAGGGGCGGACTGCCGGTTGAAGACGAGCCGGGTCAGGCGGCGCCCGGAAGACCAAAGATAGCTCAGGTCGCCGGGTTGGGGCAGCCAAAAGGAACTCAGGTTCACCCCGGACACCCGGCGGTACATTGCGATGAGGTAAACGCTGCGCACCATAAACCCAATGGTCATCGCCCAGGCCGCGCCCTGGATGCCGAAGGATGGATATAGCGCGAAGAAGGCGAGGGCGTTGGCGGTCAACCCCAGCCAGACCGCCCAGGAGCAGACCCCGGGCCGGTTCGTGCCACGGAAGTAGGCCAGGAAGACATCGGCTCCGGCGTAGGCGAACAGCCCGATTGCCATAATCCAGACCAGGGAAACCGCCGGAAGAAAGGCCTCGGACAACAGTATCCGAATCAACGGCGCGCTGATAGCGACCAACGCTATCAGGCAAAGGCCGGCGGCCCACCAGGTCAACCGCGCGCAGAGCGCGGCTATTTCGGGGCGGCCTCTCTCGTCAACGGCGACCCGGGGCTGGAGCGGGGTCGCTACGGCGTAGGGCAGCACCAGCACCCGAGTCATAATTGCGCTGCCCGCGCTGAACAGCCCGATTTCAGCCCGACTGGCCGACAGCCCCAGCAGCAGACTCCCAACCCGTTCTCCCAGGGCGGAGCTGATTCCGGCGATGTAGTGTTTCAGACCGTAGCCAATCACGCCGGACACCTGGCGCCGGGTAGTCGCCTCGAACTTCAGCCCGCAGTGGCGTCTCAAGTCCCAGAGGCAGGCCAGGATCAGGAACAGATGGCCCACGGCGAGGGACACTACGGCCCCGGTAACCGCCAGATCCAAAACGCCAACCAGTATTGCCAGCGTCAGGATAATTACCACGGAGCGAACCACCAAAATCCGCATCAGCCGGGCGAAGCGCCGGAGACCGGCCAGCTGCATCTCCAGCGCCTGCGAGAAGGACGTTAGCGGGACCAGCGCCAGCGCTGCGTAGAAGGAAGGGGTATCCGCCTTTTGGAAGAAGTCCAACCCGCTGTGGACCAGAGGAAGCGCAATCGCCGTCGCTAGGACGCTCCCCACCAGGCAGATCATCAAGGCGATCGCCACCCCCTGGGAAACGGTGAGCTGCCTTCCCATGACGAAGTACTGGGCGCCCCGGTCGGAGCCCGGCGTGAACAGGTAACTTAAAAGGACGCCAAATATAATACAAACCGCATAGGCGCCGCGGCCCTCGGGCAGGAGCATGTACGCCAGCAGACTCTGGGTTAGCACCCCGCAGGCCAATAACAGGACCCGGGTCAGCAGGACGACCAAAACCTCCCATTCACCGGTCGTGTTCGGACTCTGCCCGGTAGCTGTGGTCACTGAATCTCCGCCGCTCCTCTTTTCACCGATATTACTCGCCCCGGGGAATCATTGCAAACCGGCCCCGGCCCATGGCCCGGACGCCGGCCCAGCCCAGGACCGGGAAATACTCCCCGGGCCGTAGCGCAACGCAAGGCGTTACCCCGGCCCGGCGGGATTGAAACTCTGCAATGTTCTGAAAACGATTTTGTAAAGTAGCGGCGCAGAACGTTACTACGTCTCGGCGGGATTGAAACTCTCCTCCCAAACGTTACCCTCACTGGGAATCCACTGGCCAACCCGGATAAGGGCGATGGGATACCCGGGCAGGTCTGCCGTTCCAAAGCATTGCTCACCGAACTTCACGCCCCCCTCTTCCAGAAAATAAAAGCCCAGGGCCTCAAACCCGTACTCCTTGCGATGGCCGGGGAGATCATCCCGGTCGACGGGGAAGACGTGCACAAAGAACTTCGGCTCGACCTCTTGGGAAGTGCAATGGTCTTTGACGAAAATCACCTGGTCCTCTTCGTAATACACGTCGAAGTTGGCGCGGATTACCGGCCGCCGGGTTCGGAACAGCTGCTCCAGGCGTTTCCCGGCGCTCACCAGGCTCGGGTCCTGGGCTGAGAAACGCGGGCCCAGGCTGGAGAAACGTGCAATGGCCCACGCCGGGTCGGGCGTATCAAAGGGCATCCACAGATCGGGTCCGACCTGCACCACGTAGTCGCCACGATTCAAAGCCTCAATCTCACTGGAGGTGGCCGGGTACATGGTGAAGTTGACGCCCCGCTCCGCCAGATAGCCCAGCGGCGGCCTCCGGTCGTGGGCCAGGTACCGGGTATGGTTGGGTAGCGTATAAGGGTTGCGGGCAATCGTCCAGTCGGCCAGGCCATAGTAGTCAATGATTCTCAGGTCCGGGAGGTAATAGGGCATAATGCCAATGGGTCTCCGGACCATCAGGGCGTCGGGTGGAATCAGCCCCCGTTCCAGATCGGCGTAGGGTCGCCACCGGCCGAGCTGAATGGTAGCGAATTCCCGGTGCACCGCGGCCGGCCGCGCAACATTTTGCGAGAACAGGATCCGGCGCAACCCGTTGGAAATGGCCGTCAGCGCGTCCATCCCCGGCGCGGCCAGCAGCCACCCGGCGTTCTCCTGATTCAATTCCAGATGAGTTGAAAAAGTTCTTTCTGGAATCCTGTTACCCTCGAACAGCAGGGCGGCCTGCATTGCGCTGGCGTAGAAAATGACCGGGAGGAACAGGAGAAACGCGCAAGTCCCGGCGCCCGGCCAATAAGTTCCCGGCCATGAAAGTCGGAGTGGGGCGCGGTGGGGGATAACTTGACGCAGCCTACCGGAAAATGCCGCGCCCAGCCGGACGATGCCCGCCGCCGCCGGCAGCGCCAGCAAGGGCCAGTAGAAATCCAGCGGGCGATACTCAAAGTGGTCGCCGCCAATGCGCAGCACGTAGGCCAGGTGAACGCCGATTAGCAGCAGAATCAGCGCAAAAGTCCCGTCGCGGAACTGTCGCCACCGCTGCCGCAGGGCCACCCAGGCCAGGGGAAGCAGCAGGTACAGCCCGGTCTCCAGCGCCGCCGCCCACAGGTAGCGGAAACCCGACTCGTACCAGGGGCGGACGTGCTTGGCGTAGTAGGTGTTGGGCAGCCACTCGCCATAGTAGGCATAGCGGAACAGGAAATGGGCCGCCACCAGCAGGATGCAGGGCGCAATCAGGTACGCCAGTTCCCGCCAGTCCAGCCGTAGCCGGCCGGCGTCGGCCCAGCGCTGCCCGACGAACCAGCCGAAGCAGAGGGCGGCCAGCAGCGGCCCCTCCGGGCGAGTCAGGGCCGCGGCGGCCAGGCTCAGCGAGGCGGCCAGCAGCCCCCAGCGGTTGCTGCGGTACAGGCTCAGGCAGACGACGGCCAGGACGATGCAGCAGGTGAACTGCCGGGTCTCCAGGCCGCCGCCGGAAGTCCACACGGCAAAGGTGGCGCTGCTGCACACCAGCCCCAGCGCCATCCAGCCGGTCAGTCCCCGGTGGGGCAGCGCGGGCAGGCGGTAAATCCACCACAGCATTGCGCCGATGGTTCCGGCGGTGCAGGCCACCGAGAGCCACGGCGCCGCCACCTCCGGGGGAATGCCCAGGACCCGCCAGATGGCGGCCAGTTCCATTACCCACAGGAAGTTGGAGTAACCCTCGACCCGCTCGCCGGGGTTGAACACCAGCCCGTGCCCTTCCAGCAGGTTGCGGACATAGCGGAAGCTGATGAAGGCGTCGTCGGTGAGGAACCAGGAGACCGCCGCCAACCAGCCCAGCAGCCCCAGCCAGGGCAGGTAGGTCAGGAGCGCCGCAAAAGCGGGTTTGGCCCCTCGACCGATTTCCGTCATCCGGGCGCCCGGAACACTGCCCATCAAGTTGGAACTTTCCCTCCCGGAGACCCTCGAACCCGCCCTCCACCCGTACGTACGCCGGAGGAGCCGCATACCCGGAAGGGGCGCTAGAGCGGTGGGACTGAACTGGACGGAACGGCTCGGCGTTGCCTGCCGCCCGGTTTGGTGGAGGTGAGGGGATTCGAACCCCTGACCCCCTGCTTGCAAAGCAGGTGCTCTCCCCCTGAGCTACACCCCCAAGTTTTGCCGTGGAATTTCAGCTTGACTATTCTATCACGTTTCGGTCCCGTTTCTATCCCGTGGAGCTACTAGGAATCGACAGCGGAGCCGCAAACCGGTATTATATTGCCCAGCGAAAAAACCGGAAGCGCAACCAGAACCTCATCTTTAGCGATAAGGAGCAGCAGATGCGAGGAGTCGCCATAGTATCACCGGTCCGGACTGCCGTAGGAACCTTTGGCGGGGGGCTGCGCGGCGTTTCCGCCGCCGACCTGGGTTCCCGGGTAATCAGGGAACTGGTCGAGCGCAGCGGTATCGAGCCGTCTAAAGTCGATGACGTTATCCTGGGCCTCGGCTACCCCAACGGCGAAAACCCGGCCATCGGGCGTTTGGCCGGCCTGAAAGCCGAATTGCCGATTGAAGTCCCCGGATACCAGCTGGACCGCCGCTGTTCTTCCGGCCTCCAGGCCATCCTCAACGCTGCCATGCTGGTGCAGACCGAGAACGCCGACGCCGTGATTGCCGGCGGCGTGGAGAGCATGAGCAACGCCGAGTATTACGTGAACGAATCCCGCTGGGGCGGCCGGTTCGGCTCGCTGACTCTCCACGACCGCCTGGTGCGGGCGCGGGAGACCATCTCCCCGGAGGAACGGTTTGGCTACATCTCCGGCATGGTGGAGACGGCGGAAAACCTGGCGAAACAGTATGAGATTTCCCGCGAAGAACAGGATGAATACGCCCTGCGCAGCCACCAGCGGGCCGTGGCGGCGGTAGCGGCCGGCAAGTTCGACCGGGAAATTGTCGGTGTTCCCCTACCCCAGCGGCGCGGCGACCCGGTGGATTTCAACAAGGACGAAAACCCCCGAGCCGACACCTCTATGGAGGCCCTGGGCCGTCTCCGGCCGGTTATGCCCAACGGCACCGTAACCGCCGGCAACGCCAGCAGCCAGAACGACGCCGCCTCGGTATGCCTGGTGGTAGCCGAAGACCGGCTGGAAGAGTTGGGGCTGACGCCCATGGGCTACCTTAAAGGGTGGGCGGTAACCGGCTGCCACCCGGCCTATATGGGCATCGGGCCGGTGCCTTCGGTCAACAAGGTTATGTCCCGTATCGGTATGGCATTGGAGGATATGGACTTGATCGAATTGAACGAGGCCTTTGCCGCGCAAGTCCTGTCGGTGTTGCGAGAGTGGAAACTGCCCAATGAGGACAAGCTGAACGTCAACGGCTCGGGCATTTCCCTGGGCCATCCCATCGCCGCCACCGGCGCCCGCATCCTGACCACCCTGCTCCACGAAATGGAAAGACGAGACGTTCAGTACGGCCTGGAAACTATGTGCGTCGGCGGCGGCCAGGGGGTGGCGGCGGTGTTTGAGCGCCGTTAGACCGGCCCTGGCGCTGGCATTAACATTGGTGGTACTGACCCGGGATTGGTGGTAGTACCGGCCCTGGCGCCGGTACTGCTCCCTGGCCCCCCGTCGCTGTGTCGGATGATTTTTAGCCCGGAGACGCGTCAGGACGCGGCGATTTTAAGATGAGGAGGGATGATGGCTAACCGACACGATGTTGCTGATGTTCTGGTAATCGGGGCCGGCGCCTCGGGCGGGGCCTTTACCTGGAGCTTGGCCCAGGCCGGGATCAAGGTGGTGTGCCTGGAACAGGGAGGTTGGGTGCCGCTGGACGCCTTTTCCACCAGCGAGCCGGAGGCCCAGTTGCACTGGCAGACCGACTTTCATTCCAACCCCAACTTTCGCGGCCTCCCGGAAGATTACCCGGTAAACGAGACGGACACGCCGATTGCGCCCCTGATGTATAACGCCGTTGGGGGCAGCACCATCCATTGGGGGTCCCACTTCCCCCGCTTCCATCCCTCCGACTTTCGCCTCAAGTCCCAGGACGGCGTGGCCGACGACTGGCCCATGACCTACGCCGAACTGGAACCCTACTACGACCTGAACGACCGGATGCAGGGCGTCTCCGGACTGCGGGGCGACCCGGCCTACCCGCCCAAGCCGGAAAGGCCGACGCCCCCCCTGCCCATCGGCAAAGGCGGGGAACTGCTGGCTAAAGGCTTCAATAAGCTGGGCTGGCACTGGTGGTCGTCGGATAACGCCATCGCCTCGGTGGAGTACGACGGGCGCCAGCCGGATACCGGCGGAACCCTTCGCTCCCTGTCCAGCGCCGATATTATCTACTGGCCCAGGGCCCTGCGGTTGGGCGCCCGTCTCAAGACCTATTGTCGGGTACGGGAAATCCTGGTGGACCCGTCGGGCCGGGCCACCGGCGCCCTGTATTACGACGCCCAAGGCAACCTGCAAGAGCAGCGGGCGCGGGTAGTGGCGCTGGCCGGCAACGGCATCGGCACCGCCCGCCTGCTGCTCAACTCCAGGTCCGCGCTGTTCCCGGAGGGCCTGGCTAACCACAGCGGACTGGTGGGCAAGAACCTGATGCACCACCCGGTGGGCGGTGCGATGGGCATCTTCGACGAATGGCTGGGCGCCGACGGCGGCCCCCGGGGCAGCAGTATGCTGAGTCAGGAGTTCTACGAGACCGACCTGAGCCGGGGCTTCGTCCGGGGTTATGACCTGCAAATTACCGGGGTTACCGGCTCTCCCCTGCCTACCGCTTTGGGCGGAATC